>NZ_CM177103.1:0-2565000 GCF_058216635.1 Enterococcus sp. AAFC-DPL-5146
ATGCCCGATATGGAAAGTTTCTGGAAAAATCTAGAAGATACTTACCAATCTGTTTTGTCCGCACCAAGTTTTGATGCTTGGATAAAAACGACTCAACCATTAAAGTTGGAAAATAATCAATTATGGTTAGAAGTTCCTTCTGCTGTCCATAAAGACTATTGGGAAAAGAATTTAGCCGCAAAAATCGTCGAAACTGGCTTTAAATTAACTGGCGCTGAAGTGATGCCTCATTTTGTTATTACTGGTGAAAAAGAAGTGCCAACGGTTCAAGAAGAAAAAAAAGCACCTGTGACACAAGAAAAAATTGCAGAACATGGTAAAAAGGCCTTATTGAATCCAAAATATTCTTTTGACACCTTTGTCATCGGAAAAGGAAACCAAATGGCTCATGCTGCAGCTTTAGTTGTAGCTGAAGATCCTGGTTCAATTTATAATCCATTATTCTTTTATGGTGGAGTAGGCTTAGGAAAAACCCATTTAATGCATGCGATCGGTCATCAAATGTTACAAAATCGACCAGATGCCAAAGTAAAATACGTCAGCAGTGAGACATTTACAAATGAATTTATCAATTCGATTCAAACAAAAAATTCAGAACAATTTAGAAAAGAGTACAGAAATGTCGATCTTCTTTTGGTGGATGATATTCAATTTCTAGCAGAAAAAGAAGCAACATTGGAAGAATTTTTCCATACCTTTAATGATTTGTATAATGAAAACAAACAAATCGTACTGACTAGTGACCGACCGCCAAATGATATTCCGAAATTACCAGAACGTTTAGTTTCTCGTTTTGCTTGGGGTCTGTCTGTTGATATCACGCCTCCAGATTTAGAGACTCGAATTGCTATTTTGCGGAAAAAAGCAGATGCTGAACGTTTGGAAATTCCTGATGATACATTAAGTTATATTGCAGGACAAATTGATTCCAATATTCGTGAATTAGAAGGTGCTTTAGTACGTGTTCAAGCTTATGCTACAATCAATGGTGAAGATATCACAACAAGTCTAGCAGCAGACGCTTTGAAATCCTTAAAATCTGTCGGAGCTCAAAATCATTTATCGATTTTACAAATCCAAGAAGAAGTGGCAAAGTATTATCATATCCAATTAAAAGATTTAAAAGGCAAGAAGCGTGTGAAATCAATCGTCGTTCCTAGACAGATCTCTATGTATCTTTCCAGAGAAATGACGGATAATTCATTACCAAAAATTGGGGCTGAATTTGGCGGAAAAGATCATACAACAGTTATTCATGCTCATGAAAAAATCCAGCAATTAATGGAAAAAGATCCTGCAATTCAAAAAGAAGTTGGAGAAATCAAAAACTTGCTTAATTCTTAGCCTGTGGATAAAAAAGAGAAAAAGCAAAAAGTTTTCCACAAGTTATACACAGGTGGAAAACTTATCTTTTATTCCGTTTCTAGACTTTTCCACAGAATTAACAAGACCTACTACTTTTATTATTTATTTATATATAAATACAAACCTGTCTTAGCAAAATTTTATTCATTTAAAATCAATTACAAAGGAGTTCAATCATTATGAAAGTAACTGTAAAAAGAAATACATTCTTACAAGAATTACAAACCGTTCAAAGAGCCATTTCTTCTAAAACAACTATTCCAATTTTAACTGGTGTAAAAATTGTCTTAACAGACGAAGGCTTATCATTAACAGGTAGTAATGCAGATATTTCTATTGAAAGTTTTCTAAGTCAAGAAGATGAAAAAGCTCAAATGACAATCGAATCAACAGGTAGTATCGTTTTACAAGCTCGCTTCTTTGGAGAAATCATTCGTAAATTGCCTGAAGACATGTTTACATTAGAAGTATTAGATAACAATCAAGTAGCAATCACTTCAGGAAAAGCAGATTTTACAGTAAATGGACTGGATGCAGAAAATTATCCACACCTTCCTGTTATTGACGCTAAAAACCAAATTCAATTACCAGTACACCTGTTGACAAAAATTATCAATGAAACAGGTTTTGCAGTTTCTCTTCATGAAAGCCGTCCGATTTTAACAGGGGTTCATTTTATTTTAGAAAATCAAAAATTATTAGCTGTTGCGACGGATTCACATCGTTTAAGTCAACGAATCATTCCGATTGAACAAGCAGCTGAAGATTTTAACATTGTTATTCCAGGAAAAAGTTTGACTGAACTTTCTCGTTCATTTACAAATGAAGAAGAAATGGTTGAAATCAGCATTATGGAAAACCAAGTATTGTTTAAAACACAAAATATGTATTTCTATTCTCGTTTGTTAGAAGGAAACTATCCTGATACAAACCGTTTGATTCCAACAAGTTTTAATACAGAAATCGATTTTTATGTACCAGAATTATTATCAGCGATTGATCGTGCTTCATTATTGTCACATGAAGGTCGCAATAATATCGTTCGTTTAGCCATTGCTTCTGATTCTGTAGTTCTTTATGGAAATTCACCAGAAATTGGTAAAGTGGAAGAACCGTTGAATTATGAAAAAGTAACTGGTGATCCACTAGAAATTTCTTTTAATCCAGATTACATGAAAGATGCATTACGAGCATTTGGTGATATGAGTATCACAGTTAAATTTATTTCTGCGATTCGTCCATTTACGTTAGAACCGACAGAAACAGATTTGGACTTTATTCAGTTGATTACACCTGTTCGTACGAATTAAAAAAAATACCTATCTCATTATTGAGGTAGGTATTTTTTTGGTTTTCTTATTTAGCAGAAAAATATATATTTATTGGAAAATAACTCATTCAATTACCCAGAATAATTATTTTGGTTACACAGTTAACTAGCAAAATAATCTTTGTAAGTTATTTGTTCTTACCAAAATACTATTATTACGGCTTTTATAAAGGTTTAAGGTGAATGGATGGATTCAAATTGATTTTTAATCTATGAGAACTAATTTTCATTTATAAAATAGGTTGAACTTGTAAATTTCTTCTTAAAATGCATTTTAAGCCTTTTTTTATCGTTAGAATATTTTTTGTCGATTGTATTCAAAATTGCTTAGAAACAAAATTAGACGGATAAATTTGTTTTCTGGTGTAAAAAAGGGTATAATATTAGAGTAAAAGTGAAAATAAAAAAGAGGGATGCATTTTGAAAAAGACAATTGTTTTAGAGACCGAATTTATGACACTAGGTCAAGTCTTAAAAGAAGTCAATGTTATTGGCAGCGGCGGTCAAGCCAAATGGTATTTAGCTGAAAATAGTGTTTTCGTTGATGGGGAATTAGAGAATCGCCGCGGAAGAAAATTATATGCCGGCATGATGATCGAGATACCTGAAGAAGGTACTTTTTTTATGGTGAAAAAAGGCGAGCAAATCGATGAGACTGAATAAAATCGAGGTGCAGCATTATCGTAATTATGATGGGCTGACCTTAGATTTTCCCAAAACATTGAATATTTTTCTAGGAGAAAACGCACAAGGGAAGACGAATCTTCTGGAAAGCATTTATGTTTTAGCAATGACCCGCAGTCACAGAACAAGTAATGAAAAAGAGCTTGTTCATTGGGATTGCGATTCAGCAAGAATCAGCGGTGTTGTTGAAAAAAAGACAGGGACGGTACCGTTAGAAATCATTATTTCTAACAAAGGCCGCAAAACAAAGGTCAATCATATTGAACAAAAGCGTTTGAGTTCATACATTGGTCAATTAAATGTCATTTTGTTTGCACCGGAGGATTTATCCCTAGTCAAAGGTTCACCACAACTGAGACGCAAATTTATTGATATGGAGCTAGGTCAAGTTAATCCGATTTATTTATATGATTTGGTTCAATACCAGTCTGTTTTAAAACAACGCAATCAATATTTAAAGCAACTGGCAGAAAAAAAACAGTCCGATCTTGTCTATTTAGACATTTTGACTGAACAATTGGCTGAATTTGGTGGTAAAGTGTTATTTGCGCGATTAGAATTTATAAAAAAATTGGAACACTGGGCCAACTTACTTCACAAGAAAATCAGTCACGAAAAAGAAGAATTAGCAATTGAATATTTTTCAAGTATCCCATTAGACAAAGAAAATTTTTCACTAGAAGAGATCCAAAAACAGTTGCTGCAGAGTCTTCTTGACAACCGTAAACGTGAGTTGTTTAAAGCGAATACCTTTTTAGGTCCTCATCGTGATGACCTGATTTTTAATGTAAACGGACAAAACGTTCAAACATATGGTTCCCAAGGACAACAAAGAACCACTGCACTAAGTGTAAAGCTTGCAGAAATTGATTTAATGTATTCAGAAACAGGAGAATATCCTGTGTTGTTATTGGATGATGTCATGAGTGAGTTAGATAATGAACGACAATTGCACCTGCTAGAAACGATTGAAGGAAAGGTTCAGACTTTTTTAACAACCACAAGTTTGGATCATTTAAACAATAAATTAACTGTTGAACCAGATATATTTTATGTTCATCAGGGAGAGATAGAGAGGGAAGCATCTATATGACAGAAGAAGAAAAAAATATGAAAGAACGTGCACAAGAATATGATGCCAGTCAGATTCAGGTATTGGAAGGTCTTGAAGCCGTTCGTAAACGTCCGGGTATGTACATAGGCTCCACTAGTTCGGAAGGTTTGCACCACTTAGTTTGGGAGATCGTGGATAATTCTATCGATGAGGCTTTGGCCGGTTTTGCATCAAGTATCCAAGTAGTTATTGAAGAAGACAATAGTATCACAGTTGTCGATGATGGACGTGGAATTCCAGTTGGTATTCAAGCTAAAACGGGACGTCCAGCCGTTGAAACAGTCTTTACCGTTCTCCATGCCGGAGGAAAATTCGGCGGCGGCGGATATAAAGTTTCTGGTGGACTTCATGGAGTAGGTTCCTCTGTTGTTAATGCGCTATCGACGACACTAGATGTAAAAGTCTATAAAGAAGGTAAGATTTACTACCAAGAGTTCCATCAAGGTGCTGTAAAAGATGATTTAAAAATTATCGGTGATACAGATCGTCATGGAACGACTGTCCACTTTGTTCCAGACCCAGAAATCTTTACTGAAACAACTATCTTTAACTTTGATAAATTAGCAACACGTGTTAGAGAGCTAGCATTCTTGAATAAAGGTCTAAAAATCTCTATTGAAGATAAACGTGAAGAAAAACCTGTCTTGAAAGAATATCATTACGAAGGCGGGATCAAGAGTTATGTAGAACATTTGAATGCGAATAAAGATGTGTTATTCCCTGAGCCAGTTTTCATTGAGGGGGAACAACAAGACATTATTGTGGAAGTCTCTATGCAATATACAGATGGCTACCATACAAATCTATTAAGTTTCGCCAATAACATCCATACGTATGAAGGCGGAACCCATGAATCAGGTTTCAAAACAGCATTAACACGTGTAATCAATGATTATGCCCGCAAACAAAAGATCATGAAAGAAAATGATGAAAATCTAACAGGGGAAGATGTTCGTGAAGGATTAACAGCTGTTATTTCTATCAAACATCCAGAACCTCAATTTGAAGGACAAACGAAAACAAAATTAGGAAATTCAGAAGTTCGGACAGTTACTGACCGCTTATTCTCTGAGTATTTCAATAAATTCTTGATGGAAAACCCAACTGTGGGTAAACAAATCGTAGAAAAAGGTTTATTAGCTTCTAAAGCCCGTATGGCTGCTAAAAGAGCACGTGAAGTGACTCGTCGTAAAGGCGCACTTGAAATCAGTAATTTACCAGGTAAATTGGCCGATTGTTCAAGTAAAGATCCTGAAAAATGCGAAATTTTTATCGTCGAAGGAGATTCTGCCGGTGGTTCAGCAAAACAAGGACGTAGCCGTGAATTCCAAGCGATTTTACCAATTCGTGGGAAAATCTTAAATGTTGAAAAAGCCAGTATGGATAAAATTTTAGCTAATGAAGAAATTCGTTCGCTATTTACAGCTATGGGAACAGGATTTGGTGCTGATTTTGATGTAGCAAAAGCCCGTTACCACAAATTAGTAATCATGACCGATGCCGATGTCGATGGTGCTCATATTCGTACGCTGTTATTGACACTCTTCTATCGTTTCATGCGTCCAGTCGTTGAAGCTGGTTATGTGTATATCGCTCAACCACCTTTATATGGGGTTAAACAAGGGAAAAATATCACTTACGTTCAACCAGGGAAAAATGCGGAAGAAGAATTAGCTCAAATTTTGGCATCCTTACCAGCAAGTCCAAAACCAAGTGTTCAGCGTTATAAAGGACTTGGAGAAATGGATGATCATCAATTATGGGAAACAACGATGGATCCGGAAAGACGAATGATGTCACGTGTTAGTGTGGATGACGCAATCGAAGCCGATCAAATTTTTGAAATGTTGATGGGGGATCGTGTAGAACCACGCCGAGCATTTATTGAAGAAAATGCCCATTATGTGAAAAATCTAGATATTTAATTAAGAAGGAGATATATTCATGAGTGAAGAAATGAAAGAGAACATTCAAGACGTCAATCTGACCAGTGAAATGAAAGAATCCTTCATTGATTATGCGATGAGTGTTATTGTGGCTCGCGCACTGCCAGATGTCCGTGATGGGTTAAAACCTGTTCACCGCCGTATTTTATATGGGATGAATGAGTTAGGCGTAACACCAGATAAACCTCATAAGAAATCGGCTCGTGTTGTCGGAGACGTAATGGGTAAGTATCACCCCCATGGTGACTCATCTATTTATGAAGCAATGGTACGTATGGCTCAACCATTTAGCTACCGCAGTATGTTAGTCGATGGTCACGGAAACTTTGGTTCTGTCGATGGAGATGGCGCAGCCGCAATGCGTTATACCGAAGCGAGAATGAGTAAAATTGCTTTGGAGATGCTGCGTGATATTAATAAAGATACAGTTGATTTCCATGGAAACTATGATGACTCTGAACAAGAGCCAGATGTATTGCCAGCACGTTTCCCTAACCTTTTAGTCAATGGAACAACAGGGATTGCCGTAGGGATGGCTACAAATATCCCTCCTCACAACTTAACTGAGGTAATCGAAGCTGTTGGTTTACTGATGGAAAATCCAGAAGTTACAACCAATGAATTGATGGAAGTTTTACCTGGACCAGACTTTCCTACTGGTGGTTTAGTTATGGGTAAATCTGGTATCCGTCGTGCTTATGAAACTGGCCGTGGTTCAATCACTGTCCGTGCTAAAGTAGATATTACCGAAATGCCGAATGGTAAAGAACGAATTTTAGTTTCTGAATTACCATACATGGTTAACAAAGCGAAATTAATCGAACGAATTTCAGAATTACACCGTGAAAAACGAATCGAAGGAATCACCGATTTACGTGATGAATCTTCTCGTGAAGGAATGCGGATCGTGATTGATGTTCGTCGTGATGTTAGTGCGTCAGTTATTTTAAATAATTTATATAAAATGACAGCACTACAAACTTCTTTTGGTTTCAATATGTTAGCAATCGAAAAAGGCGTGCCGAAAATTTTAAGCCTGAAACAAATTCTTGAAAACTACGTAGAGCATCAAAAAGTAGTTATCACACGTCGTACAAAATTTGATAAGAAAAAAGCAGAAGCGCGTGCCCACATCTTAGAAGGTTTACGAATTGCTTTAGATCATATCGATGAAATCATCTCAATTATCCGAAATTCAAGAGCAGATGATGAAGCAAAAGCTTCTTTAATCGAACGTTTTGAATTTTCTGATCGTCAAGCTCAAGCAATCTTAGACATGCGTTTACGTAGTTTAACAGGTTTGCAGCGAGATAAAGTCGAAAATGAATACCAAGAATTATTGAAATTCATTGCTGACTTGAATGATATTTTAGCTCGTCCAGAACGTGTGGTTGAAATCATTAAAACTGAATTAGGTGATATCCGTGATAAATATGGCGATGCCCGACGCACGGAATTATTAGTCGGTGAAGTACTAAGTCTAGAAGATGAAGACTTGATCGAAGAAGCTGAAGTGGTTATCACACTTACAAATAATGGCTATATCAAACGTGTAGCCAATAGCGAATTTAGAGCGCAACGCCGTGGTGGACGTGGTGTTCAAGGAATGGGTGTTCATGATGATGACTTCGTGAAAAACCTTGTCTCTTGTTCAACCCATGATACCTTATTATTCTTTACGAATAACGGAAAAGTATATCGTGCTAAAGGCTATGAAATCCCAGAATACGGTAGAACAGCTAAAGGAATTCCAGTAATTAATATGTTAGGTATTGATTCAAGTGAAAAAATCCAAGCTATCATCGCCGTTGAAGGGCAAGCGGAAGATGGGCACTACCTATTCTTTACAACACGCAAAGGTACAGTGAAACGTACAGCTGTTAAAGCCTTCTCTAATATCAGAAGTAACGGTTTGATTGCAATCGGTCTGAAAGAAGAGGACGAATTAGTCAATGTTATCTTAACGAATGGCGAACAAAACATGATCATCGGAACACACAACGGCTATTCTGTAACATTTGCTGAAACAGCTGTCCGTGATATGGGACGTACAGCATCTGGTGTGCGCGGTATTCGTCTAAGAGAAGATGATTACGTCGTAGGAGCCTCTTTATTGGACGCTGACACGGAAGTTCTAGTCTTGACGGAAAATGGTTACGGCAAGCGGACAAAAGCCTCTGAGTACCCTGTGAAGGGCCGTGGCGGTAAAGGAATCAAAACAGCCAACATCACAGCGAAAAATGGTCCATTAGCTGGACTTACAACCGTTCGTGGTGATGAAGATATTTTAGTAATCACTAATAAAGGTGTCATCATTCGTTTCAACGTAGATTCAGTTTCTCAAACAGGACGTGCTACATTAGGTGTCCGTTTGATGAGAATGGAAGAAGATGCAAAAGTGGTGACGATGGCAGTTGTTGAGCCGGAACCAGAAGAAATAGTTGAAGAAGTTGAAGGTGTAGAAACAACAGTTATTGAAACTGAAACACCGGATGCCGATACAACGACAGAAGAATAAAAGAAGAAAGCCTCTCTCAATTACTATTGAGAGAGGCTTTCTTTACTGAACTTTATAATCAATATGAACTAGCATAGTTACAATAAATAAATATGAAAAAAACTTAATTATCATTTTATTTGTTTTGAAAAAAAGTATGTTTATAATAGATAGTAATAAGAAGTGAGAGGTAACGATATGATAAAAGAAAAATTATTACTATCTAAAAGTTTTTCAAAACAATTAAATATAGGAACAGCATTATCAAATTTCATCGAAAATATCCTTGATATATTTGGGGAAAAAACGACTGTTTCTGAACGTAAACCGATTACCTTTTCAGAGTACTTTTATGTTGAGTTAATTACGTTTTCTAATGGATTTCAAGTTAGAACAAGTCTAGAACGAGATCCAGAAACATTTGAGATAAAAGCAACGGCTTATTCAGAACCAAATCATGGCTATTTATCAAATTTAACGTTAGAAGAATTAAGTATCATGCGCTTACTTGTCAAAAATGAAAGAGAGTTAATCGTTAATCAGAAGTATTCGACAGTGGATCATAAGGAATTAGAACTTATTTCTTCATTGTTGATGAAGTTAAAAATCATAACAGGAGAAATTATATAAAGAGTTGAATGGGCGTAAAAGAGTTCAGATTTTACTTTTGCCTCTATCATCTATTCGGATTCCACGTGATTGAGATATACTCAATCACATGGAATCTTTATTTTTCTATTTTTCGACTTAACAATGTGCAACGTCCAACACATGTCAACTCACCAATATCATTAAATACTTTGCCTTCCCAAACTTGAATCATTTGTCCCACACGATCAGCTGTGGCAATCACGGTCACGGTACCTTTAGCAACACTTTTTAGGTGATTAATTTGAAGGTCGATACCAGCTGCATAAGAATATGCATCAAGCTGTTCATTGGCGCCAAGGCTACAAGCAGTTTCGATTAAAATACCGTTCATTCCTCCATGTAAAATGCCATAAGGTTGCTTATGGAAATCTTGTATTTTCATTGTTAAAATGACTTTTTCTTTAGAGAGTTCGGTTGTTTCTATTTTTAAATAATCTAATAAATGCATTAAAATCAATCCTTTCATTGTTGAGGATGATTAAATTATAGCATAGATAAAGGATTTGTTTATCTTAACGAAGTTTCAATTTTAGTAGTATAATAGTGTTATTAAAAACGAAAGTAGAGGATGTTTGAATGGGTTGTCTAGGAAATATTATTTGGTTTATTTTTGGCGGATTCGCTGGTGGATTGGCTTGGTGCTTGGCAGGAGTTCTTTGGTGTATTACGATTGTCGGAATTCCGATTGGTTTGCAGTGTTTTAAGCTTGCAGGGTTGAGTTTTTGGCCGTTTGGTAAAAAAGTTATTTATAGTACAAGTAGTATGTCATTTTTAGTGAATATTCTTTGGGTGGTTTTCAGTGGATTTTGGTTAGCAGTCGGTCATTGTGTAAGTGGGATTCTTTTATGCGTGACAGTTATTGGTATTCCATTTGGGATGCAATCATTTAAATTAGCTAAGCTAGCATTGATGCCTTTTGGTGCCCAAGTGGTTCCTACGAATAGTGTTTATATGGAATGAGAAAAAAGGAGTTGCGCTGAATTGTCGGTCCAACTTCTTTTTACATTTATATATATTTCTCTGCACCAATACTCTAACTTGTAATTTCTTCTAAAACGAAAGATTAAATTAGTAATGATTTGTTTAATCTTTCACTGCTCTTTAAACCGTCTATCATTCTAAAACTCGTATATTTGTGTATAATAGAAGCATTGAAAACTAATTTTCTGTTAAGGCTAACGAACCTGTTCCGCTTTTAAAATGTTATCTAGCTGTACAAATCAATCCTTAAGAAAATAGATAAATTGTCAGTGAAACAAAGAGCGTTTTAATGTCAATTTCCTAATTTTCTACAGGATTAACTGGTTTGTTCCGCTTTAAAATTATAAGGAGGTTTCCTCATGAGAAACTGGACAACGATCAAAGAATATGAAGAAATTTTATTTGAACAAGAAGGTAAAGTCGCGAAAATCACCATTAATCGTCCTCAAGTACACAATGCCTTTACACCAAAAACGGTTATGGAAATGATCGATGCATTTAATATTAGCCGCGATAGACAAGATATTGGCGTAATCATTTTAACAGGTGCAGGAGACAAAGCATTTTGTTCTGGCGGAGATCAAAAAGTCCGTGGACATGGCGGCTACGTTGGTGAAGATAGTGTTCCTCGTTTGAATGTATTAGACTTACAACGTTTGATTCGTGTGATTCCAAAACCAGTTATTGCAATGGTTAAAGGATATTCAATCGGAGGCGGAAATGTCCTTCAACTTGTTTGTGATTTAACAATCGCAGCAGATAACGCTAAATTTGGTCAAACGGGACCAAATGTCGGTAGTTTTGATGGTGGTTACGGTTCTGGATACTTAGCTCGTGTGATCGGTCATAAAAAAGCCAAAGAAGTTTGGTTCTTATGTAAACAGTATTCAGCTGAAGAAGCATTAGATATGGGTTGGATTAATACGGTTGTACCTCTGGATGAAGTAGAAGATGTAACGATGGAATGGGCAGAAGAAATGTTGAAGAAAAGTCCACTTGCGTTGCGCATGATTAAAGCTTCTCTAAATGCTGATACAGATGGACTTGCCGGAATCCAGCAATTAGCAGGTGACGCAACACTACTTTATTACACAATGGATGAAGCCAAAGAAGGCCGAGATTCATTTAAAGAAAAACGTGATCCTGATTTCGACCAATTCCCTAAATTCCCATAAAAGGATGAAGAACATGAGTAGTTGGCTACAAAAACAAGTAAACGAAAGACCAAACCATCCTGCTTTTTATTGGCAAGATGAAACATGGTCGTTTGCTGAGGTTGCTGAAGAAGTAAAATATTGGGTAACAGAATTTTCTTCAAAAATCCCAAATAAAGAAAAACGAATCGGTTTATTTAGCCGTAATTCAAAAGAAATGTATTTTTCGATTCTAGCTTTGTGGGAATTAGGGAAAGAACTGGTTTTATTAAACACACATTTAAGCTTGCAGGAACTCCACTACCAATTGACCGATGCTTCGGTGAACCAGGTGGTGGTTTCTACTGAAAGTTTGCCGTTTTTTTCAGAGTTGAAACAAGTAACGACCATTGAAATGTCACGTTCAAATCATAGAGATGTTGAAGTTGAAACTGATACTGCATACCAACTTGATGCTACAGCTTCGATTATGTATACATCAGGCACAACAGGCAATCCTAAAGGCGTGGTGCAGTGTTTTAGTAATCATCTAGCAAGTGCTTTGGCAACACAAGAAAATATGAATATCACAACGGATGATTGTTGGCTTTGCCCGGTACCATTATTTCATATTAGTGGTCTATCGATTGTGATTCGTCAATTGGTGTTAGGTTGTAGTCTGCGTTTATATAGTAAATTCGATGCAAAAACGGTAACGGATGATTTGTCTAAAGGTCGTGGAACAGTGATATCTGTTGTAGCAGTTATGTTGCAGGAGTTGCTGGAATTGTATCCTGAGAATGGCTATAGCTCAAAATTTAAAGCAATGTTACTTGGCGGCGGACCAATTTCTTCTAAAGCTTTGGAACAATGTGAAAGTTTTGGAATTCCTGTGATACAATCATATGGAATGACGGAAACCTGTTCTCAAGTCGTTGCTCTGAGCTTTGAAGATGCTGCAACCAAAATTGGCTCTGCTGGTAAACCATTAAAAGGTATGAGGGTTAAAATTGTTGATGATACAGGACGTTTACTTGAACCAAACGAAGTTGGAGAAGTTTTGCTAAAAGGGAATAACGTTGTTCAACAATATTTAAATGGTGAACAATGGCTAACAGTAAAATGGACCGCAGATGGTTGGTTTAAAACGGGGGATATGGGTTATTTGGATAAGGATGGCTATCTGTATTTGGTCAGTCGTTTAAGTGAGTTGATTATTTCAGGTGGTGAAAATATTTATCCCACAGAAATTGAGCATATAATCCAAGAGTTTCCTGGGATAAAAGAAGTTGCGGTGGTTGGCGAACCTGATGAAAAATGGGGCGCTGTTCCTGTTGCTTATATCGTTGGTGAACAGACAATTACAGTGGAAAAAATAAATAGATTTGCACAAACCTATTTAGCAAAATATAAGTTACCTAAACGGATTTATCTGTGCCACTCTTTGCCGAAAACGGCCAGTGGAAAATTAGCAAAACATCGTTTAACAACAATAGAAAGGGAGGCTTTTTTAAACAAATGAGCATTCCTAAAGAATTAGAACAAGCTTACGAAAAAGGCTATCGTCAATTTAGTTGGGTCAAAGAATTAAATGAATATACAGATTCTTTGCGTACTTATTTTGAGAAGGGGCAAAAAACATTTAAAGGTGAACGTTTTTATTGGCAAACACCTGACAAAGACCTTACTTTAGTGGGCTTTGGTAAAGAAAAAGAATTAACGTATAATCAGGCATCTTTTGAACAAGTAGATGCATTTATTTTAGATGAAAAAGAAAAGATTTATCAAAATCATTCTATTACAGGAACAGGTGCTATTTTATTTGGTGCATTTGCCTTTGATACAAAATCGCCCAAACGCAATGATTGGGGTTTTATGGAACAAGGGTTGTTTTATCTTCCTACTTTTTTGATTACTCAAATTGAGGAAAAACAATATCTTACCATTAATTTTAGCGTACAAACACAAGAATTATTACAGAAAAAATGGACAGATCTTACGTCACAATTTGCTGATTTGATGGCTAGTCAAGTTGTAGCAAGTAAAGAGGCTGCTCAAATAGAAGCCAAGGAAGTTGCGGTATCTGAATGGATGACTGTTGTTGATGAAACCGTTGAAAAACTAAGAGAAGCGGGACCTTTAGAGAAGGTTGTTTTAGCTAGACAGATGGAAGTGAAAAGTAACGTTCCATTTCAAGCAGATATCATCTTAGAAAATCTCCAGCAGCAACAAACGAATACGTATTTTTTTGTTTTAGAATCAGATGAACAGCTCTTTATTGGTGCTACGCCTGAACGCTTATTAAAAGCTTCTACAAGGACTTTTTCAACAGCTAGCATTGCCGGTTCTGTTTCACGTGGAACAACAGAAGTGGAAGACATGGAGCTAGGAAATTACCTATTGCATGATATCAAAAATCGCCAAGAACATAAAATTGTTGTTGACCGAATCATCAAAGAATTAGAACAGATGACAGGTACTAAAATTCAGGTGCAACAGCCGCAATTGTTAAAAAATCGCGATATTCAGCATTTATATTTGCCTATTGAAGGGCAGCGACAAAAAGACTATCGTTTCTTAAAAGGAATCAAGCAATTACATCCAACACCAGCATTAGGTGGGGAACCGAAGGACTTAGCTTTGAAATGGCTCAAGGAACATGAACCGTTGGACCGAGGTTTATATGGAGCGCCAATTGGTTGGGTTGCTATCAAAGAAGATGTGGGAGAATTTGCAGTTGGGATTCGTTCCGCAGTATTTTCTGGAAACGTTGGCTACCTATATGCGGGTTGTGGAATTGTTAAAGATTCTCAATCAGAACAAGAAAGAATTGAGACAAAAATTAAGTTTCAACCGATGTTAAGAGGAATAGGCGGGGATGATCGTGACAAATCAAAGTGAGATGACATACTATTTACAAGCTTTTGTTGAAGGGATGGTCAGCAGTGGCGTAGAGCAGGCTGTGATCAGCCCAGGTTCTCGTTCTACCCCTTTAGCGTTGTTATTACATCGTCAAGAAAAGATTGAGACTTTTATTGAAGTGGATGAACGCTCAGCTGCATTTTTTGCTTTAGGTTTAAGTAAAGCTAGCAGAAAGCCAGTTGCTTTATTATGTACATCGGGAACAGCTGCAGCGAACTATTACCCAGCAATTTGTGAAGCGAATGCCAGTCACATTCCATTGATGGTTTTAACGACTGATCGCCCCCATGAACTGCGGCAAGTTGGTGCACCACAAGCGATGGATCAATTTCACTTATTCCAAAGTCATGTGAAATCATTTATAGAAATGGCACTTCCAGAAGGAACAAAAAACATGTTGGATTATGCCTATTGGCAAGGAATGCGGGCAACAGATACAGCCTGTCAAACACCAAAAGGTCCAGTTCATTTGAATTTTCCCTTGAGAGAACCACTATTACCTGATTTGAGTCACTCGTTGGTTGCTGAAAAAACGACTGAAATACTTGCAGGTAAAAAACAACTGTCAGAAGAGCAACTAATGGAATGTGTGAAGGCATGGCAGGGGAAAAAAGGCGTCTTGATTGTTGGTGGAAGCCATTCACCAGAAGAAGCTGAAGTATTTATTGCTTTGGCAGAAGCGTTAAACTGGCCGATTCTTAGTGACCCATTAGCAAATATCACTTCATGCAGCAAAAACAGCTCTTTAATTATGAGTTATGCTGATCTATTTATCCAAGAAGTTACGATGATTCAGATTCCAGAAGTAGTCGTTCGATTTGGGATGCTTCCTATTTCCAAAAATACAATGTTATGGCTGAAATCACTGAATGAGACGACAATAACCTATTTCATTGATGAAACAGGTGAATGGCAGGATCAATTAAAACAAACCCAAGTCGCTATCCAGGCCGAAGAACAAATCTTTGCTAAAGCTATTATAACTAAAGTTGAAACAAAAACGTCGGATTTATGGTGCAGTCAATGGATCAACTGGCAAAGAACAACTGAAGAACAATTAATGGAACTAAGTGAGATGAATACACTAAACGAAACATCCGCAAGTATACTTGTCCATAAAAAAATGGCAACTGATGGTCAGTTGTTTGTTTCAAACAGTAATGCAATTCGCTTTTTAGACCGATTTTCAACGGCTGAAAATAATCACTATCAGTTATTCGGTAATCGCGGTATCAATGGGATTGACGGTATTGTTTCAACAGCTTTAGGAGTATGTGCAACAAATCCAGACCGTCAGAATGTCTTATTGATCGGGGACTTAGCCATGTATCATGATATGAACGGTTTATTACTAGCCAAACGATACAATTTACCATTAACGATTGTTTTATTGAACAACAATGGTGGGGGAATTTTTTCTTTCCTTTCACAACGTCAGTTAACAACAGAGGATTTTGAACCGATTTTCGGAACGCCGATTGATTTAGATTTTTCTTTAGTTGCCCAATTATATGATGCAAAATATGTGAAGGCTGAAAGTTTAGAACATTTAAATCAATTGCTGGAAGCGACGAAAAAACAGTCAGAATTCCAAATAATTGAAGTAGTCGGTGATCGTCAAGAGAACGTATTGTTGTATGAAAAAGTGATTGAAGGCTTAAAAGAAAAGCTAGGGAAAAATTAATGAATACGAACATAAATGGTGTGAATTATTATTATGAGTGGTTTTCAACCTATAAAGAAGATCGACCAACGTTAGTTTGCTTTCATGGGTTTACTGGGACGAGCCAGACATTTAGCCCCGTCTTTCAAAAAGAACAAGATATAAATATATTAACTATAGATTTAATTGGTCATGGTCAAACAGATTGTTATGTTCATCCTTATCGTTATCAGATGGATTGTTTGTGTCAGGATATTGCGTTGTTGACAGAAAAGTTGGGACTATTTCAGTTTGCTTTATTAGGCTATTCAATGGGTGCTAGAGTGGCTTTAGGATTCACCTGCCTATTTCCTCAGAAAGTATTACAACTAATCTTAGAGAGCGGTTCTCCAGGCTTAGAAAGCATGATAGATCGAATGACTCGCAAACGTTCTGATGAGCATTTAGCCAGTTTTATTATGAGCAATCCAATTGAAGCGTTTGTTGATAAGTGGGAGAAGTTATCTCTTTTTGATAGTCAAAAAAGACTACCGCTTCAAACGCAGAAAATGCTTAGACAAGGACGATTATCACAACGGTCTTTTGGTCTTGCTTGTAGTTTGTGGTATATGGGGACGGGAGTTCAGCCTAATTTTTGGCCAGCATTAAGTAATATAGATGTTCCTATTTTGTTGATTGTGGGAGAATTTGATCCTAAGTTTCAACAAATTGCGCAAAAAATGAAAGAAAAACATCCAGTTATAACGATTGAAACCGTGAATGATGTAGGTCACTGTATTCATTTGGAAAAACCACAGATATTTGAGAAAATTGTTTTGGCATTTTTATCTAGTTTTTCAGGCTAGCTTCCAAAGCTTGTTACCTAAATTTAAGGAGGAGATCCCGTTGAGAATTCACCGAATTGATCGTTATCGTGTCAGACTGCCTTTGCGTATTCCTTTTGAAACTAGTTATGGTCGTCTAACAGAAAAAGCATTCGATATTTTATTGGTCACAGATGAATTGGGTAACCAAGGGATGGGGGAGTTAGTTCCTTTTGAACAGCCAGATTACATAGAAGAAACAATAGATACTGCTCGAATTATTATCGAAAAACACCTGATCCCTTTGTTGAAAGATGCAGAGATTCACCACCCTAAAGATGTATCGATTCTCTTTGATGAAGTGAAAGGTAATCAAATGGCAAAATCCAGCCTTGAAACAGCAATATGGGATTTATATGCCAAACGAAATGGAACGAGCCTGAAAACGTATTTTAGTGATACTAGAACACAAATTCCCGTTGGAGTAAGTGTTGGGATTCAAACTGATTTAGCTGTATTGATGGATCAAATTACTGAATATGTAGGACAAGGGTATCAACGGGTCAAATTAAAAATCCGTCCGGGTTATGATTTAAAACCAATCGAAGCGATTCGGAAAAAATTTCCTGAATTAACGTTGATGGTAGATGCCAACTCAGCCTATACCATTAAAGACATACCTTATTTAAAGCAATTAGATGAGTATGATTTAGCTATGATTGAACAACCCTTTGCAGCAAATGATTTTTTAGACCACGCACTTTTACAAAGAGAACTAAAAACGGCTATTTGTTTGGATGAAAATATTCGGACGTTGAAAGATTGTGAATTAGCTTATTCATTAGGGAGCTGCCGAAGTATCAATTTGAAAATTCCTAGAGTAGGTGGAATCACGGAAGCTATGAAAATAGTCGATTTCTGCAAAGAAAAAGAGTTACTTGTTTGGTTAGGGGGAATGTTTGAATCTGGTATTGGCCGGGCATTGAATCTACAGTTCGCTTCTCAAAAAATCTTTACTTTCCCAGGTGATATTTCAGCTTCTGATCGTTATTATTATGAAGATATTATAATGGAACCTTTTGAAATCCATAATGGCGAAATAAATGTACCTGATGGATTGGGAATTGGTGTTTCTTTATCTAGAGAAATAGTAGCAAAATATGGGATTTATGAAACAATATTTAGTAAATAAAAAGCATCTCAGACGAATTTTCCACTTCGTCTGAGATGCTTTTTATTTTTCTTTCAATGCTTTTTCGATCTGTAGTCGTTGTACTTTCATCGTAGCTGTACGAGGAATTTCTTCCCAATCCATAATGATAGGTTTATTTAAATGAGGCAAATCAGCAACTTGCTCCCACCAAGCATCCCAATCCATTCCTAGTTTTGGATCAACTGCTAAAATTGGCTGAGGAGAATTATCTTTAGCTCTGACAACAATGACTTCTTGAAGAAAGTCTAGAGAATCCAACAAATGATCCTCGATTGCTAAACTGCTATCAATTTTTTCAATCAAATCTACTTGACGATCCTTCAGGAATAAATGACCATTTTCATCCATGAAGCCGTAATCACCACTATCCCACCATGGACCAAAAACAGTCGCTTGGAATCGATCATCTTCTTTATAGTATGTTAGCGCGCGTCCTTTAGATAAAAATTGAATATGTCCATCTGTCATAGCTGGCAAGACATTACCCTCTTTATCTGCAATACGAGCCTCAGTTAAACCTTGTAATCCAATACCCATATCACGGGCATCAGATGTTTTCAATGACTCTAAGGTATGTGCTTTTAAGATCATTGGGCCACATTCACTTTGTCCATAGACTTGGAGAAAAATTGGTTCATTTTTCTCTGAAGCTTTTAAGAAACTTGCCATCGTTGCATTGTTGATTGCATCAAATGTAGAGTGGTAATAACGAACACTGGCAAAAACTTCAGGTTGTTGTTTTGCTAAGGTTGTCCACTGAACAAAGTTGTTTGGGTGTGTTTCAAGAGCAATCGGTTGATGTGTTGAGAGCATTTTTGAAACGGAATCACTGTTTGAAATTGACAAAGGCATCATTGGAAAACCCATTGCCATTAAAGAAGAGACACCAATATTAAAACGAGAGTGAACAGGTGAAATATGAAAACCAACAAGTTTTGTTTCAGCAATTTTTGTAAAAATCGTTTTTTGCCATTTTGTTCGCCAACCCATCGAATGAGCAGAGTGGCAAATCAATTTAGGAATCCCAGTTGTTCCAGAGGTATGTGTCATATAAGCAATAGCATCTTTAGATAATTCCTCTTGGGGAACTTTTTTAGTGGGAGCCTGTAAAAGTTTTATTATTGAAATTTGTTTTTCTGGTGAACTATTTTTTACTTTAGCAATTTTATCTTCTGTTTCTTCATCAAACAAGATAAATGGATTTTCCAAACGATCAACAAAAACTTCAATCGTTTCTGCTGGAAAATGATAAGAAATCATTGCGGGAACAGCACCTAAGTAAGAAGCTGCAACGGCTAATAAATACGTATCGAATTTTGAGCTTTTAAAAATAATGATTTTATCTTCAGCCTTTACACCTAAACTAGCTAGTTTATAGGCACGATTTAAAATAGCTTCGTGGCTTAGTTTGTAGGTGTACTTTGTTCCAAGCTCAGGAAAAGCTGGTAAGATTTCATCGTGAATAATGGTAGTTTCAGGGAAATTAAGTGAGGCTTCAAGATAATTCGTATACAAGTTAAGTGGTTGGTATTCTAATAATTGATTCAATAGGTATGCATCCTTTCAAACTACGTTAGTGTAATAAATCTTTGTGTAATAACGAACAAGGATAGTATACCATGAAAAATAAATAACCTAAATTAATAACAAAAAAATGAAAAAAGTAGATTTAAACGTATATTAAAGTAAGGCATAAGAGAGAATGATTGCTTAATAAAAAAAAAGATCAAAAATTGTTAAGAATGCTTGATTTTATCAGCTTTTAGCTGTATAATGAAAAATTGTGAGTAGTCTATATATTTTAGATAACTCTCCTTGCTCTTAGCAATCTAAGAGCCTAAAGTCCATAGGGAGGTGAAATCAATGAGTCAAGCTACGAATTATGAAATTATGTACATTATTCGTCCGAACATTGATGAAGAAGCAAAAACTGCTTTAGTAGAACGTTTCGACACAATTTTGAAAGATAACGGAGCAGAAGTTATCGAATCAAAAGATTGGGAAAAACGCCGCTTAGCATATGAAATGAACGGATTCCGTGAAGGCATCTATCATATCGTTAAAGTATCTTCTCCATCAACTGCAGGAGCAATCAATGAATTTGATCGTCTTGCTAAAATCAATGACGATATTATCCGTCACATGATTATCAAGGAAGAAGCATAAGAAAATGTTTCACGTGAAACATTGGATTGACGAAAGGAGATGTTTAAATGATTAACAACGTTGTATTAGTTGGAAGACTAACAAAAGATCCAGATTTACGATATACATCTAGTGGTTCAGCGGTTGCGACATTTACTTTAGCGGTAAACCGTAACTTTACGAATGCAAATGGAAATCGTGAAGCAGATTTTATTAATTGTGTGATTTGGCGTAAACCTGCTGAAACAATGGCAAACTATGCACGTAAAGGTACATTGTTAGGTGTCGTTGGACGTATTCAAACGAGATCGTATGAAAATCAACAAGGTCAACGTGTGTATGTTACAGAAGTTGTATGTGAGAATTTCCAATTGTTAGAGTCTCGTTCTGCTTCAGAACAAAGACAAACACAAGAAGGATCAGGATCATCATATAACGCTGGTGCTAATAGTGGCGGTGGAAGTTTCCAACCGAAAACACCACAAAATAATGATTTTTCTGGACAAAACAATTTTAATCAATCATCCTCTCAGTCTAACAATAACGGTATGCCTGATTTTGATAGAGATTCTGATCCATTTGGTGGAACAGGAGCAACTATTGACATTTCAGATGATGATTTACCATTCTAAACGAATTTGATAGGAGGGAATAAGAATGGCACAACAAAGAAGAGGCGGACGTAAACGTCGTAAAGTCGATTATATTGCAGCAAACCATATTGAATATATTGACTATAAAGATATCGAATTACTAAAAAAATTCATTTCTGAACGTGGAAAGATTTTACCACGTCGTGTAACTGGTACTGGTGCTAAGAATCAACGCAAATTAACAATTGCAATCAAACGTGCACGTATCATGGGCTTATTACCATTTGTTGGTGAAGAGCAATAATATAGCAATTACTAAGGATCAAAGGTATATGCCTTTGATCCTTTTTTTTTATGGTCAAAGATAATATTACTTGGAATAAAGAACGTAGAGTACGTGTCTTGTTTTATAATTTCTGGAAGGGTCTGTTAATTGTTAATACATACTCTTTTTAGAATGTTTCACGTGAAACATATACGATTCGCAGAAAACTCATTTTTATGCTAAAATAAGCTTATCTGTAGCACAACGGAGGAGTCTTTATAATGGGAAAAAATGGAATGAAACGGATTTTGAGTTCTGTATTCGTTCTCTTTTTATTAGAAGCAGTACTATTTTTCTTTATATCTAATAAATATATTTCGATAGCTGGACTAGTTATACTCAATCTTATATTAATAAATCGAATAGTATACCTAATTAAAAGCATTGAGATATCTAATACAGAAAAAATTAGAGAAGCCAGTACAATTGCAGAGAAATCATTGGATTATGCTTTCAATGAAGTATCTGTTGGGATCATAAATTATGATTCTAATACAAAAGAAGCAAAATGGTTGAATCCCTTTGCAGAAAATATTTTTAGAAAAGATGGTCAATCGCTGATTAGTCCAGAATTAATTGAGACATACGTATTATTAGCAGAAAAAGGTAAAGATATTTTTAAAATTGAGGATCATGTTTATCGTTTCAATATTGACACAAATCAAAGTACGATTACCTTTAGAGATATTACGAAAGAAAGTAATTTATATCAAGAAAAACTAGAAATGCAGACAGCTATAGGCATTGTTTCAGTAGATAATTATGATGATATTACAGATAGTATGGACGAAAAAGAAATTTCTTATTTGAATAGTTTTATCACTACAATGGTTTCTGATTGGATGGATGAATATCAAGTTTTTTATAAAAGGCTGAATGCGGAACGTTACTTTTTTATTGCGCAGCTAGAAGATATCAAAAAAATGATGGATTCGAAATTTCAGATTTTAGATAAAATTCGAAAAGAATCTAGTACAAGGGAGATTGCGATTACACTAAGTATGGGTATTTCTTATGGCGGAGAAACATTAAGCCAAGCAGGGAACACAGCCCAAACTAATTTAGATATGGCATTAGTCAGAGGTGGCGATCAAGTTGTTGTTAAAGAAGCGAAAGATAATGCCAAACCTGTTTTTTATGGAGGTAGAACTGCTTCTGTCGCAAAAAGAACACGTGTTCGCTCTCGTGCGATGAGTACAGCAATCCAAGGAATCTTGTCGGAATCTTCAGATGTGTATATCATGGGACATCGTTTTCCAGATATGGATGCTATAGGTTCAGCATTTGGTATGGCCAGATTAGCAAAATTTCATGATAAAGAAGCATGGGTCGTTTTAGAGAAACATGAGAGTATACCAGATGTTGAACGTGTCATGACGGAACTGCAAAAGTATCCAGATTTAGCTAAACAAATTATTACCCCAAAAGAAGCAATGAAAAGAAAAACGGATAGTAGTTTACTAATCATGGTAGATTACCATAAGCCATCACTTTCAATTTCACAAGAGTTATATGAACAGTTTGATAAAGTTGTAATTATTGACCATCATCGTCGTGGAGATGAGTTTCCAGTAAAACCATTACTTTCATATATTGAATCTTCGGCCTCGTCTGCTTCAGAGCTAGTGACAGAATTAATTGAATATCAAAGCAGTACACAAAATCGATTGGATAAACTGGAAGCAAGCTTATTACTTGCAGGGATTGTTGTCGATACAAAAAGCTTTAGTGTTCGAACTACAGCACGCACATTTGATGTTGCTAGTTATTTAAGAACTTGTGGTGCTGATTCATCTTTAGTACAATACTTATTAAGCTCAGATTTAACTAGTTATTTAGAAATGAACAGTTTGATTGCAAAAAGTGAGTATGTGACACCAGATACAGTCCTTATTGCAGGTAGTGAAGACAAAGAATATGATAGTGTGACTGCGGCTAAAACAGCGGATACTTTGTTATCGATGGTGGGAATCAATGCAGCATTTGTGATAACTAAACGGACTGATAAGCAAATTGGTATTAGCGCACGAAGTAACGGATCTATTAACGTCCAACTGATTATGGAAAATTTGGGCGGAGGTGGTCATTTTACGAATGCTGCGGTACAATTAGCTAATGTAACAGTAGCAGAAGTAAAAGAGCAGCTATTGAAAGTGATTTATCAAAATATAGATGTGATGTATGATTTAGATTCGCAGACTAACCTTACGGAAAAAAGATAAAATTTTTTTGTGATAAGAACTGTCTTAATCATGTCTGTCAGATCTGGATGAGTTGATAATTATTCTACGAGGAGGAGTAAAACATATGAGAGTCATTTTTCTAGAAGATGTTAAAGGTAAAGGAAAAAAAGGTGAAGTGAAAGAAGTGCCAACAGGTTACGCACAAAATTTCCTAATAAAAAATGGGTACGCCCAAGAAGCAAATAAAGGTAGTATCAGTGCTCTTGCAGGACAAAAGAAGGCGCAAGATAAACACGATGCTGAAGTTTTAGCTGAAGCAAAAAAAATGCAAGATTTCTTGGAAAAAGAAGAGACTGTTGTAGAGCTTAAAGCGAAGGCTGGAGAGGATGGACGTCTTTTTGGGTCTATTCCTTCAAAACAAATCGCAGAGGCCTTAAACAAGCAATATAAGGTGAAATTAGACAAACGTAAGCTGGAACTATCACAACCGATTCGTTCACTAGGTTTTACAAAAGTCCCAGTAAAATTACACCATGAAGTAACAGCAATAATTAAAGTTCATGTTGTAGAAGAATAACTAGCAAAAACAGAGGATTTCCTCTGTTTTTTTCATATTTTGACATATAAATGATATAGCATTGTCAGTGTACATTTCTGTCGTTTCTTGTTAAAATAGAAAGACTGAACGGCGTAATTTGAGCTATAGGAGAGAAAAAAATGAATGAAGTATGGCAAGATCGAGTACCGCCCCAAAGTATGGAAGCAGAGCAGGCCGTTTTAGGGTCGGTTTTTTTAGATGCTGAAGTTATCATTGATGCTTTAGAATACATAGAACCAAAAGATTTTTATCGCCGTAATCATCAATTGATTTTTCAAACTATGCTTACTTTGAATGATCGAAATGAAGCAATTGATGTTATCACGATCAAAGATCGTTTGGAGCAAGAGAATTTATTAGAAGATGTGGGTGGTTTAAGCTACCTGTCAGATTTAGCATTAGCTGTACCAACAGCGGCTAATATTGTTTACTATGCTAAAATCGTTGAGCAAAAATCATTACTTCGCAACTTGATCCAAACGGCTACAGAGATTGTTACCAAGGGATTTGAACAAGGTGAAGATGTTGAAACAATCCTAGATGATGCAGAACGCAGTATTTTAGAAGTATCAGAAAAAAGAAATCGAAGTGGCTTTTTATCAATTGCAGATGTTTTGAACACGTCAATCGCAAACATCGATCAATTGTATCAAAATGATGAAGAAATTACAGGCTTGCCTACTGGTTATCCAGCCTTAGATAAAATGACTGCTGGACTACAAGCGGAAGAATTGATTATTCTTGCCGCCCGTCCTGCCGTTGGTAAAACAGCTTTTGCTCTAAATATTGCTCAGAATATTGGAACCAAAACAGATCGTTCTGTTGCTATTTTCAGTTTGGAAATG
The DNA here is from genome assembly GCF_058216635.1 of Enterococcus sp. AAFC-DPL-5146. Lineage (NCBI taxonomy): Bacteria > Bacillati > Bacillota > Bacilli > Lactobacillales > Enterococcaceae > Enterococcus > Enterococcus sp. AAFC-DPL-5146. Next base: position 24,992 of record NZ_CM177103.1, read on the forward strand.
GGGGCAGAGTCACTTGTTAATCGGATGCTTTGTGCAGAAGGTTCAATTGAAGCGGGACATTTACGTACTGGACAGTTATCAGAAGATGAGTGGCAAAATCTAATTATCGCAATGGGAAGTTTATCTAGAGCGCAAATTTATATTGATGATACGCCTGGTATTAAAATTACAGAAATACGGGCAAAATGCCGTAAACTAGCGCAAGAAAGAGGAAATCTTGGATTGATTTTAATTGATTATCTACAATTGATTGAAGGAACTGGCCGAGAAAGTCGTCAACAAGAAGTATCTGAAATTTCCCGTCAATTAAAAAAATTAGCGAAGGAATTAAAAGTTCCTGTTATTGCTTTATCACAATTATCTCGTGGTGTAGAACAACGTCAAGATAAACGTCCAGTATTAAGTGATATTCGTGAGTCTGGATCTATCGAGCAAGATGCGGATATCGTTGCTTTCCTTTATCGTGATGACTATTACGACCGTGGTGAAGGCGGCGAAGATGGGGATCATGAGCCACCAGAAATAGATAATGTTATTGAAGTAATTATTGAGAAAAACAGAAGTGGTGCCCGAGGGACGGTAGAGTTGTTATTTATTAAAGAGTTTAATAAGTTCGCTTCCTTATCTCAAAGGCCGGATGATTTTTAAAGACTAAAAACTAAAAAGAGTTTTAAACCAATATTCAAACTGGTTTAAAGCTCTTTTTTTAATTACCATAATTCTGCTATTATTAAAAATCCTGGAATCCAAGCGGTAACAATTCCTTCAAAAATTGCTAAATATAAAACAAATTTTCTAATAGGAAGAGATAAAACATTTTCCAAAAATCCGCTAAACCAAAGAATCCCCCAAAGAATCCAAATGATAGCGAAGCGCCAATCACCACTAGCATAAGCAAGATAAGCACAAGGAATGGCATTGACAGCCACAAATAATCCAAAAATACCATATGCTCGCCAGTCTAAGTCAAAAAGAAAGAGGACACCCATTAAAAGATTCGTACAAGCAAATAAAAATCCTGTACCGGCAGAAAAATACTCTCCCCGTAATAAAAAAGCAGTGTTAACTATAAACGTAATACTTCCTGTAAATAAATTTATAAATGCTGCCGATTTGCCATCTACTCCAGCTAATCCGCAATAGCCATTACTAATCAATGTAATGCCAACAAATAATAATACAACACCCAACAAAATAAAAACCCTCCTATTTAAAATGAATTGCGTATTACATTTTACGCTAATTTTCCAAAAAAGTAATCAAAAATTTGTTGTTTTCAGATAAAAAAATTTCACTAAGGATAAGACAACTGATTTTCATTCATTGAATATCCCTTCAATATTCGCCTTTTTATTTAATGTTTTTTTATATTTTAATAAATGTTCGTGTTTTAACCTGTTTTTATTTTTTGGAAATGGTAATATTCGATTTTTTTGTTGAAAGCGTTCTGTTTTATTGGTACAATGAATCAGGACAAAATAATTTAGAACGAGGTGTTCGAATGTCATCAGTTGTAGTAGTCGGAACGCAGTGGGGCGATGAAGGAAAAGGAAAGATCACAGACTTTTTAAGTGAGAATGCTGAAGTCATTGCACGCTATCAAGGCGGAGATAATGCAGGTCATACCATTAAATTTGATGGTGTTACTTATAAACTACACTTGATTCCTTCTGGTATCTTTTATAAAGACAAGATCAGTGTGATTGGAAATGGCGTTGTAGTCAATCCTAAATCTTTAGTAAAAGAGCTAGCTTATTTAAAAGAAAATAATGTAACAACAGATAATTTACGTATTTCTGACCGAGCACATGTGATTTTACCGTACCACATCCAATTGGATCAATTACAAGAAGATGCTAAAGGTGAGAATAAAATCGGTACAACAATCAAAGGGATTGGTCCAGCATACATGGATAAAGCCGCTCGTGTGGGGATTCGTGTTGCTGATTTATTAGACAAAGAAATCTTTGAAGAACGATTGAAAATCAATCTAGAAGAAAAAAATCGTCAATTTGTCAAAATGTTCGACAGCGAACCAATTGCGTTTGAAGATATTTTCGAAGAATATTACGAATATGGGCAACAAATCAAAAAATATGTAACAGACACTTCTGTTATTTTAAATGATGCATTAGATGCTGGTAAACGCGTGTTATTCGAAGGTGCACAAGGTGTTATGTTGGATATCGACCAAGGAACATACCCATTCGTTACGTCATCAAATCCTGTTGCAGGAGGCGTTACGATTGGTAGTGGTGTCGGTCCTTCTAAGATTAATAAAGTTGTAGGTGTTTGTAAAGCATATACATCACGTGTGGGTGATGGTCCATTCCCAACAGAATTGTTCGATGAAACAGGAGAAACGATTCGTAGAGTAGGGAAAGAATATGGAACAACAACAGGTCGTCCTCGCCGTGTGGGTTGGTTTGATACAGTTGTGATGCGTCATTCAAAACGTGTATCAGGAATCACAAACTTATCATTGAACTCAATCGATGTTTTAAGTGGTTTAGACACTGTCAAAATCTGTACAGCGTATGAATTAGATGGTGAATTGATTTATCATTATCCAGCCAGCTTGAAAGAGTTAAGCCGTTGCAAACCTGTTTATGAAGAATTGCCAGGCTGGTCAGAAGACATCACTGGATGTAAAACATTAGCTGATCTTCCAGCTAATGCAAGAAACTATGTACACCGTATCTCAGAATTAGTAGGCGTGCGTATTTCAACATTCTCAGTTGGACCTGACCGTAATCAAACGAATGTGTTAGAGAGCGTTTGGGCACAAATTTAAAACTAAAATCAGACGAGGGACAAAGAAAATGTTGTCTCTCGTTTTTTTGATTCATTTTTTTCTAATAAGGTTCATTTTTTGATGACTTACTTATCTAATAATGTATGAGTATCTATCAATTATATGTTAAAATGGAAAAACAGTTAGGGAGGATTTAAAATGACATTTAAATTAATGACAGATTCATGTTGTGATTTACCATATACATATTTAGAAGCAAACGATGTTGATTTTATCAGTATGACAATACAGTTGAATGGTAAAGAATTGATCGATGATTTAGGTAAAACCTTTGATTATGACTGGTTTTTACAAGAAATAAAAACTGGTGGTATGCCGACGACTTCTCAAGTAAATGTGGGAAGATACATTGAATTTTTTAAACCATTTGTAGAAAAGAAAGTTCCTATACTATATTTGGCTTTTTCTTCAGGCTTAAGTGGCTCTTATCAGAGTGCAATGCAGGCTGTAGACATGCTGAAAGAGGAGTACCAGGATACAGAAATTTATGTTATTGATACAAAAGCTGCTAGTTTAGGTGAAGGATTGCTCGTTAGTGAGGTTATCCAATTAAAAGAAGACGGGCATTCTTTAGAAGATGTTTTATTATGGTTATCTGAAAATAAAATGACTGTTCAATCCTGGGTTACTGTGGATGATTTAAACCATTTAGAACGTGGCGGTAGAATCTCTAAAGCAGCTGCTGCAATTGGCGGATTAATGAATGTTAAACCGATTATTGTAGTGGATGAACAAGGTAAGCTACAAAATATTGGAAAAGTGCGTGGGCGTGGGAAAGCATTGAAAAGACTAGCTGATGAAACTGTTCAGGGAATGATCGAACCATTAAAACAAACGGTGTTTATCGCATATGCTGGGGATGTAGAAAGTGCTGAGAAAGTAAAATCATTAATCGAAGAAAAAATTCAAGTCAAAGAAATCCGCCTACATCCACTAGGACCAACGATTACGAGTCATACAGGAAATGGCTGTATTGCGGTATTTTCAAGAGGAAAGAAAAGATAGATAATTTAGTTTGATTAAATGAAAAAGTTCAATTTATAAAAAAATACAAATATAAGACATATATATGCAAGTGTTAATCTAAAGATTTTTTGAAAGGTAAACTTTTGAAATTCTCTTGATTACGCTTGTTTTTTTGTGCATATTAGAAAAAAGTAAAAGTCTTTTGATAAGATATTGGCAGCAAATAAAAAAAATATGATTTTCAGTAAGATGACTTTGTGATCCTTAAAAAAATTATTTATAGATCAGTAATAAGAAAGAATGTAAATACAAATACTCATTGATTATGAAGAGATTCATCGTTTAAATATGGTCAATCTGGTTGATGGATAACTGTAGGGTTTGGTTTGCAAACAAAAATAAGACTTAAGTCTGATTACAAATATATTACAAATGAATTACAATCTCTTTACAAAGTGTGTTTTGTAAAATCAAAAATGTAAAAGATACTTCTTATAAAATCTGGCACTTAAAAACAATAAAATAACAAAAAATACAAATGGTTTGTCGGAGAAATTATTATATTTTGTCAGATTAAAAAGAGAACAACAAAAGATAGATTGGGGGATAAGCAGGTGTTTAATTATATAAAAGAATATGCTGATTTTTGTATTAAGATAAATGACTTTATTTCAAAAGTTATGATTGATAACGAGATTAGTTGTGAGGAATACAATTACTCTCCTATTTGGGAGTTAGTGAAATCTCAAGGAGTGGCAATTAGAGGATTCAGTTTTAACGAAGGTGCAAATGAACGTATTTCTGGAATGCTCCTTCGAGATCATCTGGAGACGACAATTACTTTCAATCAACAGTTAGATGAAAAAAATAAAAATTTTGTTATCAGTCATGAAATCATTCACTATTTATTCCATGATAATGCAAAAAATGCTGTATTTATAGATACACAAAAAAGTTTACAAATGTTCTATCCTAAGCTGTTAATGGAGTTTCAAGCAAATATAGGTGCATCAATTATTTTAATTCCGGATAAGACTTTAGTCCATTTTTTAAAAAAAGGTTGGAGTATAGTTCAATTATCCGATTTTTTTGGAATATCTGAGGACGCATTAACTGTTCGCTTGATTCAAATGATGCAGGTGGATCTGGGAATCCCTTTTAAAGCTGCTAAAGGCTTTGCTAAGGATATACGTTATGAAGTTAATAACAAAGACCGATTTATTGTTACCACGCTTGCTGAGGAGTTAGAATATCGATTAAAGCAGAAACAAAACGATTTATTTTGAGCTGTTTTTGAAGTAAAAGGCAGTAAATGAAATCACTTATTCATTGGGGTTTTGTATGTTTATATGGCAAAAAAGCCTACAAAATAGACTCAAAATCTATTTTATAGGCTTTAGAATAGTATTAAAAATTAATACTCACCAGAAAACAATTCATCTAATTGTTTTTGAATATCTTTATTTTCCAAGAAATCATCATATGTTGTATCCGCACGATCAACCACACCTTTATCAGAAACTGCGATGATACGATTAGCTAATGTTTGAATAAATTGGTGGTCATGAGAAGCAAATAAAATAGCTCCTGTAAATGCCATTAATCCATCATTCAAAGCTGTGATAGATTCTAAATCCAAGTGATTTGTTGGGTCATCTAAAACAAGAACATTTGATTTAGACAGCATCAATTTAGATAACATGACACGAACTTTTTCGCCCCCTGAAAGTACATTAACTGATTTAAGAACATCTTCTCCAGAGAACAACATTCTTCCTAAGAAACCACGTAAGAACGTATTATCATCTTCCTCTTTGCTGGCAAATTGACGTAACCAATCTAAAATCGTTAAATTAGTATCGAAGTCTTTGCTGTTATCTTTTGGTAAATAAGCTTGAGTTGTCGTAACACCCCAACGGACGCTACCTGTATCAGGTGTAATTTCACCCATGATTACTTTGAATAAAGTTGTTGTAACGATATCGTTATCGGCAATGAAGGCCACTTTATCCACGTTGTTTAAAGAGAAAGAAATATTATCTAATATTTTCTTGCCGTCAATTGTGACAGAAACATTTTCCACATGCAGTAAATCATTTCCAATTTCTCTATCTGGAGTGAAACCAACAAATGGATAACGACGTGAAGATGGTTGAATATCATCTAATGTAATTTTATCCAACATTTTTTTACGAGAAGTTGCTTGTTTTGATTTCGATGCATTCGCACTGAAACGAGCAATAAAATCTTGTAATTCTTTGATTTGTTCTTCTTTTTTCGCATTTGCGTTAGATTGTAATTTTGCTGCTAATTGGCTTGATTCTAACCAAAAGTCGTAGTTACCAACGTATAATTTGATTTTACCAAAGTCAAGATCCGCCATGTGTGTACATACTTTGTTTAAAAAGTGACGGTCATGGGAAACAACGATAACGGTATTTTCAAAGTTAATCAAGAACTCTTCCAGCCAGTTGATTGAACGAGTATCCAAACCATTGGTAGGCTCATCTAAAAGTAAAACATCTGGTTTACCAAATAAAGACTGAGCAAGTAACACTTTGACTTTTTGACCAGCCGTTAGTTCACTCATTTTTTGGTCATGCAGATTTTCAGGAATATTCAATCCTTGCAGTAAAACAGCAGCTTCCGGTTCAGCTTCCCAACCGTTAAGCTCAGCGAATTCACCTTCAAGTTCAGCAGCTTTGATACCATCTTCATCAGTAAAATCTTCTTTCATGTAGACAGCATCTTTTTCTTTCATTACTTCATACAAACGTTTATGACCCATAATAACAGTTTCTAGAACTGTGTTTTCTTCAAAGTCAAAATGATTTTGCTTCAAAATAGCTAAACGCTCATCGGGACCTAATGCAACATTCCCAGTTGTTGGTTGAATGTCACCAGATAAAATCTTTAAGAATGTTGATTTACCAGCACCATTCGCGCCAATCAAGCCATAACAGTTACCAGGTGTGAATTTAATATTTACATCATCAAAAAGTTTGCGGTCTGAAAATAGCAAACTTACATCATTTACAGTAATCAATAGTTTTCCTCACTTCATATATAATAGTTAAACCTCTCTGCATTATAGCGAGGAAACCTTACTTTTTCAAGGAATTTCAGTCTTTTTCAGAAATACCTTATGGTTTTTATTAAAATACGAGATTTTAAAAAAGAGTGTTCCATGTGAAACATTCTAATAAAGTAGTTATCAGTGTACTTTTAAAACAATACACTGTATGATACACATAAAATTAGTGTATCTTTTTAAGGGGAAATGATGATGAAACGCATTGAGCGAATCTATCTTTATGTAAAAGAACAAACTGAAAATTTAACACCAAGTGATGTTTCTTTGGGAGGCGGAGTTACTACTGGTGAGGTCTCAGAAGCTTTAGATATTCAAAGAACGAATGCCAGCAAGGATTTGAATCAACTTGTTAGAGAAGGAGTTTTGGAGAAGACAGAAGGACGCCCAGTTAAATATGTAGATAAAGTAATTTTTAAATACCAACCATTATCCAAGCCAGTAAAAAGTTATCGCGAACACAGCCTTGTTGAAAATCGAGTAACAGATATGGATCATTTACATAAACAAGCAAAGAAATTTGCAGGAGAGGATATTTTCAAAGGGATGATTGGTTCCACAGGAAGTATGAGAACGCCTGTTGAGCAAGCGAAAGCAGCGATATTGTATCCACCTAAAGGGCTGAACTGTTTGATTACAGGGCCAACTGGTTCGGGTAAAACCTATTTTGCTCACGCAATGTTTCAATTTGCGCTGTTAAATCATGTGATTGACTCAGATAAAAAGTTGATTGTATTTAACTGCGCTGATTATGCTCATAATCCTGAATTATTGATGTCTCATCTTTTTGGTTATGCAGAAGGTGCTTTTACAGGTGCTACGAAAGCTAAAGAAGGGATCATTCATGAAGCAGATGGTAGTATTTTATTTCTGGATGAAGTGCATCGCTTACCACCAGAAGGTCAGGAAATGGTATTTTATTTTATGGATCATGGTACTTACTCAAGGTTGGGTGAAAGTGTTAAAAATCGCCGAGCAGATGTACGAATCATTTGTGCAACGACAGAAAACCCAACTTCGTCTTTATTGAACACCTTTGTTAGAAGAATCCCAATCATTATTCAGCTGCCTAATTTTATTGATCGTCCTGCAAAAGAAAAAATCGATTTACTTAGAGTAATGATCTCTATGGAAGCATCACGTATTCAGCGGAAAATTTCATTGTCGGAAGATGTTGTGAAAGCGTTGATTGGCAGTGTTTCCTATGGCAATGTGGGGCAATTGAAATCAAATGTCCAATTAGTGACAGCTAGAGGATTTTTAAATCATATTGATCAAGATGAGCTGACCATCACTATTGATGAGCTAACGGACAGTATTAAAGAAGGTATGATGCAACTGGCAAGTAATCGGGAGACATTGGCAGAGCTATCCAAATATTTAGAACCTCAGATGCTTGTGACACCAAATGAACCTCTTGTAACGATCCAGTCAGATTCGTATGAGCTACCATATAATTTATATGAAATTATTGGAGATAAAGCAGCGTTATTAAAAGAAGATGGGTTAGAACAAGAAGTGATCAATAATTTTATTACAACAGACATTAATGTTCACTTAAAATCTTTTTATAAAGACCATGGATTTACTTTTGATACTGAAAATAAATTAGCTGAAATAGTAGATCAGCGGATTATTGATGTCACGAAAGAAATCTATAATTTTGCCAAGCAAAAGCTAAATTACAATTTTCAATCTAATTTTATTTATGCAATGAGTTTGCACATTAGTTCTTTTTTGAAACGAATCCAAAATGGTGAAGAACGGCAGCACCAATTGAATGAAAACATCAGAAATATGGTGTTGGATTACCCTAAGGAATTTGAAACAGCGCAAGAAATCAAACGGATTATTGAAGTGAATTATCAAATGAAAATTCCAGAGTTTGAAACCTATTATTTGGCTGTCCTATTGATTTCCTTGCGGGAGAATAAAGACGCTGGACGAATCGGAATCGTTGTAGCCGCACACGGAAAAAGCACCGCCACAAGCATGGTGCAAGTGGTGTCACAACTTCTAAATGTCGATAACTTAAGAGCGGTCGATATGCCTTTGGAGATGCAACCTAAAGAAGCATTGAGGCAAATTATCAATGTAGTGAAAGAAGTCAATGAAGACAGTGGTGTTATTCTTTTAGTTGATATGGGTTCTTTAGCAACTTTCTCAGATGAAATAACACGTCAAACAGGTATCGAAGTTCGAACGGTTGATATGGTTACAACACCTATCGTTTTAGAAACAGCTAGAAAAACAACTTTGATTGATACGCAATTGGATACGCTATACGATTCTTTGAAAAATTTTCAAGGTTATGCTGACATTCATCAAGAACGAGAGATCGATCCTTTAGAACCTTGGAAAAAGAGAGTAATCATTGCTATTTGTGCATCAGGAGAAGGAACAGCCAAACGAATGAAAGAAATGATTGAAGCATCTGTTCCCCCTCAATTAGGACTAGAACTAGAAGTTTTACCATTGTCTATTATTGATATGAAAGAGCAGTTGACAAGTATTCAAGAAGAATACCGAGTGATTGCCGTTACTGGTATTACTGATCCAAAAATTTCGGCACCATTTATTCCCATGGAAACCTTTTTCTCAGGTGAAGCGGAAGTCGTTATCGGTCAGTTGTTGACGGAAAGTGACATGTCTATGAAAACCCAAGAGATTGATGAACAGGCTGCTAAAAAACTTTGTATTGATTATATGGAGCAAAGCTTTACTTTTATTAATCCTAAAAAAATAATCGATCCACTTTGGGAATTTACAGATATCATTAGAACAGACTTGGCTTTACAAATAGACTATTCTTTTTATGTTAATTTGGTAATGCATTTAGCAGGAGCATTGGAAAGAATAGTGCAAGGTGGTTCACTAACGGTTACAGAAGGAGAGTTAACACAACTTGCAGCTGAACCTAATTATGAAGTAGTGATGAAAGCAAATCAATATTTAAAACAAACGTTTAAATTAGAGTTGCCAATAGAAGAAGTCTATTATATTATTCTATTGATTAAAAACACGCAATTGAATCAAGAACAAAATACAGAAGATACACTAGAAGGGATACACAAAGAAGATACACTGTTTTAGTGTATCTTCTTTGTGTATTTTATTAAATAAACCCTTAATTTTTCCTTTTTCTTTACAATACACTAATTCTGGCACGGAACTTGCTTTAAATAAACTGGTAGGTAAAATTCTCACGTTGTTTAGTTCATCTATGCTTTAACGATCTGGCTGACTAGAGTAGTCGTTATTTTGGCAATATACGACTGAACATAGTATTTTATTACTAACTGGAGCGTTTTCTATCAGCTAATCGTAGGAATATAAAGGAGAACATTTCATGATGGATATTCGTCTGGTGCGCATCGACGATCGCTTGATACATGGACAAGTTGCGACGGTTTGGACTAAAAGTACCAATGTAAACCGAATTTTAGTTGTTAGCGATGCTGTTGCACATGACACATTAAGAAAAGCATTACTCGTACAAGCATCCCCGCCTGGTGTAAAAGTAAATGTTATCACGGTTGATAAAATGATCGAGATATTTCAAGATGAACGTTTTGCCAGCTTAAAAGTGATGTTGTTGTTCACTTGTCCAGAAGATGTAAAACGTGTGGTTGGAGGTAATGTTCTTTTTAACTCTGTTAATATTGGCGGTATGAGTTTTACAGGTGGAAAACGAATGATTACAAATGCTGTTGCTGTGAATGAGCAGGATATCGCAGCGTTTAAGTATTTAAGCGATCAAGGAATTAAATTGGAAATTCGTAAAGTGGTTGCTGATAACGAAGTGGACTTGATGGAATTACTGAAAAAAGATCAGTTAGTATAACGTTCTCTTTTTCAGGTTCTATATAAATGAAGTTTTAGAATCGATCTCAATGGTTGAAGCTATTGCCCATAACATTGAAAGAGGTGATCAAACAAGCAAAAGTTGCTATGAGCAATCATAATAGTAGGTTATCAAACATTATTCTGTTGACAGTAGAAAATGAAAACGAAGCTGTGTAACGCATTTTTTCTTTTTATATATTTCATGTGGATGTTTTCATATCGAAGAATCAACAGATGATGGTAGTGATAAGGTAGTTGAAAAAAATATAGGAGGTATCAAATTATGGTAGGAATTATTCTTGCTAGCCATGGGGAATTTGCTCAAGGCATTTTACAGTCCGGTTCCATGATTTTTGGTGAACAGGAAAAAGTACAAGCAGTTGTATTGATGCCTAGCGAAGGCCCAGATGATTTAAAAGCAAAATTAAAAGCAGCAATCGCGACATTTGATGAAGAAGACGAAGTACTATTTTTAGTTGATTTATGGGGAGGCACACCATTTAACCAAGCAAACAGTCTTTTTGAAGAACATAAAGACAAGTGGGCAATTGTTAGTGGCTTAAACTTACCAATGTTGATTGAAGCTTATGCGTCACGCTTCTCAATGAATTCAGCACAAGAGATTGCAGCACATGTTCTTGAAACAGCTAAAGAAGGTGTGAGAATCAAACCAGAGGAATTAGAACCAGCAGAAGCACCTAAAGCTGCTGTTGAAGATGCGCAACCTAAAGGGTCATTACCTGAAGGGACTGTTGTGGGTGATGGCAAAATCAAGTTCGTTTTAGCTCGTGTCGATTCTCGTTTATTACACGGTCAAGTAGCTACTGCATGGACGAAATCGGTTTTACCGAACCGTATTATCGTTGTTTCAGATGCGGTATCAAAAGATGATCTTCGTAAAAAATTGATCGAACAAGCAGCTCCTCCAGGTGTTAAGGCTAACGTTATTCCAATCAATAAAATGATTGAAATTTCAAAAGATCCACGTTTTGGAAATACAAAGGCGTTATTATTATTTGAAAATCCAGAAGATGTGGTAAAAGTAGTCGAAGGCGGCGTAGATATCAAAGAAGTAAACGTTGGCTCAATGGCTCATTCAGTTGGTAAAGTCGTTGTAAGTAAGGTATTGTCTATGGGATCAGAAGACGTTGACGCTTTTGAAAAATTAGAAGAGTTAGGCGTTAAATTTGATGTCCGCAAAGTACCAAATGATTCTAATGCTAATATGGATGAAATTCTTAAAAAAGCGAAGCATGAGTTAGCACAAGCACACTCAAAATAATCCAAAAATTCAAATGAAAATAGGAGGCTTATCATGTCTATTATAACAATTATTTTAGTAATCTTAGTTGCCTTTCTAGCAGGTATGGAAGGAATTCTAGATGAATTTCAATTTCATCAACCGTTAGTGGCATGTACCTTAATTGGTTTAGTAACAGGTAACTTGGAAGCAGGTATTGTTCTTGGCGGAACTTTACAAATGATCGCGCTTGGTTGGGCGAATATCGGAGCCGCAGTAGCACCGGATGCAGCATTAGCATCTGTTGCATCAGCAATTATTTTAGTATTAGGTGGACAAGGCGTTAAAGGTGTTCCATCAGCAATCGCGATTGCTGTACCACTTGCAGTAGCAGGTCTTTTCTTAACAATGATCGTTCGTACACTTGCTGTACCGATCGTTCATATGATGGATGCGGCAGCAGAAAAAGGCGATATCAGAAAAATCGAAATGTTACACATTTTAGCAGTATGTATGCAAGGAATCCGTATTGCGATTCCAGCAGCAGCACTTTTATTTATTCCAGCAGAAACTGTTCAATCAGCATTGGAATCAATGCCAGCATGGTTAACTGAAGGTATGGCTATCGGTGGTGGTATGGTCGTGGCTGTAGGGTACGCATTAGTAATCAACATGATGGCAACAAAAGAAGTATGGCCGTTCTTTATCATTGGTTTTGTCGTAGCGGCAATTTCTCAATTAACATTGATTGCACTAGGTGCATTAGGTGTTGCTTTAGCATTGATCTACTTGAACCTTTCTAAAATGGGTGGTTCTTCAAATGGTAGCGGTGGCGGAAGTAATACTGGTGACCCACTTGGCGACATCTTAAATGATTATTAATCCTGAAGGAGGAGAGAAGAGACATGGCAGAAAAAATTGAATTAACTAAAAAAGATCGTTTAGCCGTTGCATGGCGCTCTACATTCATTCAGGGTTCTTGGAACTATGAACGTATGCAAAATGGTGGTTGGGCTTTCTCAATGATCCCAGCAATTAAAAAATTATATAAAACAAAAGAAGATCAATCAGCAGCATTAAAACGTCACTTAGAGTTCTTTAACACTCACCCATACATTGCTTCACCAATCCTTGGTGTGACATTAGCACTGGAAGAAGAACGTGCTAATGGCGCTCCGGTTGATGACGTAGCGATTCAAGGGGTCAAAGTTGGTATGATGGGACCTTTGGCGGGTGTTGGTGACCCAGTATTCTGGTTTACGATTCGTCCGATGTTAGGAGCCTTAGGTGCGTCACTTGCGATTGGCGGAAACATTCTTGGTCCAATCATTTTCTTCTTAGCATGGAATATTATTCGTTGGTCATTTATGTGGTATACACAAGAATTTGGCTACAAAGCAGGTTCTAAAATTACAGAAGATCTTTCAGGCGGATTATTGCAAGATGTAACAAAAGGTGCGTCGATTCTAGGTATGTTTGTACTGGCAGCCTTGGTACAACGGTGGGTATCAATTAAATTTATACCAATCGTTTCCACGGTTAAATTGGATAAAGGTGCCTATGTTGAATGGGACAAACTTCCGATAAATGGTGAAGGGCTGCAAAAAGCATTTGAAGAAGTCGGCTCAGGCAAGGCTCTTTCAGCAATGAAAGTAACGACGTTGCAAAATAACTTGGATCAATTGATTCCTGGTTTAGCAGCATTACTTCTTACATTCTTATGTATGTGGTTGCTTAAGAAAAAAGTTTCTCCAATCGTTATCATTCTTGGCTTATTCGTAGTCGGTGTACTTGGTCACGTGATCGGATTACTATAATTTGTCTATGCGTTTTATGCTTGGGATAAAGCCATTCGGTTTTGTCCCAAGTTTCATTTACATAGCTTAATCATTAAAAAGAACGTATAATAAATAAGATAACTCACTGAGGAAATGGAGCAGATAGAATGGTTGAATCACTGAATACAAAAGTAGATTTCATAACGGATGCCACCGCTTTTACGGGACTTACGGATTATGGAAAAATTATGATCGGCGACAAAGGTTTTGAATTTTATAATTCTCGTGATAGCCGAAAATTTGTTCAGATTCCATGGGAAGAAGTGGATTATGTGATTGCTTCTGTTATGTTTAAAGGGAAGTGGATTCCGCGATATGCTATTCAAACGAAAAAAAATGGCACATTTACATTCTCCTCTAAGCAGCCTAAAAAAGTGCTTAGAGAAATGCAGGAATATGTGGCACCGGATCATATGGTGCAATCATTAGGCTTTTTTGATGTAATTAAACGAGCATTTTTATCAATAGGTAGAAAAAAATAAAAAAATGAGTGGAGCAAAACATATAAAGTTTTGCTTCGCTCATTTTTAAGTTAGTAGCTATTTTTCTTCTACTTGCAAATATAGTTTTGATACCTATCTACATTCAAAATTATAACGATTTTAGTATGTAAAAACTTATTTTTGTAAATTTATGAGAGATAAATAACAATCGTTATTTATTGAGTGTTTTGCTTTGACCCTATTGCTTTTTAGGAGTACCATAAAATTATAAAAACAAATAAAAAAGGAAGAAGTGGGCAGTATGAATGAAACAAGAAAAACTGGTATAGATTGGGGATCTTTAGTTCTGGGTATTCTCTTTGTTTTAACATCGTTACTATCTTTTCAAGATCCAGCAGGGAATTTGATTGCAATTGTGATGGTGTTCGCCATATTCGCAATTTTGAAAGGCATCTTTGAAATTTTCGCTCGTAATAGAATGAAGGAATTAACTGGATACAAAGCGTATGGACCAATCGTTTTAGGTGTTATCGATATTATTATTGGGGTGTACTTCTTATTTAACTTAAATATCGGGGTTGCAGCGTTACCATTTGTTTTTGCAATTTGGTTTATCTTAGACTCTGTTTTTGGACTATTTGCTTTAGATTTAGCGAAATCAGTTAGTACCGGTTACTTCTGGTTTACATTAGTCGTAGATGTTTTGGGGATCATTTTAGGAATCATGTTATTGATGAACCCTTTATCTTCAGCACTAACATTAAGTTTTCTAGTTGGATTTTATTTTATGCTTTTTGGTATCACGCATATCGTTTACGCATTTAGATAAGATAACGGGAGGAATAAGTTATGACAAACTATGCAGAAAAAGAAGTAAAATTAGTAGAAAAAATTGGTAAAGAAATGGATAAGTTGGACGTGACTCTTTTAAAAATGGAAGAAACTGACAGCAAAATAAAACACTTCTATGAACAAGAAAAAGCACTGCATGAAGTAAAATCAATTATCCGTAAAGAAAATAAGATCGAAAAAGAAGAACAAAAAGCACATGATAAAGCAGTTAAAAATACTGGAAACTGGCTTGATAATCAAGAATCATTGGTTGGTCAAATCAACAATGAAATCGATAAATTAGATACAACTTTGAGTAAAATCGATAACGATGAAAATAAAGTGAAAAACTACTTGGAACAAAAGAAAGCCATTCATGAAATCAAAAAAATTATTAAAAAAACTGATGAGTTAGGTTAAGTTAAAAGTAGAGGGTGGTCTTTTAAAGACCACCCTCTACTTTTTTATCTGCTTTTCATTTCAAAAATGAGTTATAATGAGAAAAACACGAAGGGATGACACTATGAATTATCATCGTTTTAAGTTGCCTAAAGCGTATTGTCCGAAATGTTCAAGAAAAGTAGAATTGCTTTTTTCAGAAGAGTCTTTGGAAGCACCACAATTTTATATTTGTTTTAAGTGTAAAACTGTTGGGCAATTTGGTGTGGGTGAATTATCGTCAAATGATTATTCCGCGTTCTCAGTTGAAAGAAGAAAAGAAATTCAAGAAGCCGTTGAAGAAATTCCCGATAAATATATCTATAAAGCAAAAGGCAGCCAATTACGTTTAGAAGAAAAAAGCGATACATATACAAGACGTTGGTTAAGTCTCTATGAATATGAAAAAGCGTTTGGAGAAGAAGTAGGATTTGAAACGATTGATTTTAGAGAAGATAAACGACTATGTAAATGGTGCAATCAACTATTGGAAGGTCGGCGCACCTCTTTTTGCTCAGATCGCTGCAGTCGAAACTATGGTAAAGCGACTTTTTTCAAGAGAGGCATTTCAACGTTACCTTATAGAATTGCTAGTAGGGACAGATTTTATTGCAGAGTAACAGGAGCTGATTTAGCAATTACCAATCGTTTTGGCGTTCGAATTCCTGCAAGTAATCATCAAATAGAAATCCATCACTTAGTCTTTGTATCAGAAGGTGGAAGCGATCATGAAGCAAATCTTTTAACCGTATCTAAGCAAGTACACAAAGATTATCATATGGGCGCAGCATATGCTGTTGAAGCAATTGATAGAATCAAAAAGGAACAACTATTACTCCACCAGGATAAGATGCATACAGCAGAAACAGAGTAGCTGGAAATAGATAAAAAAACGTTTCAGCGCTCAACAAACGAACTGAAACGTTTTTTTCTATTGTTTAGTAATATCTACGACGATTTGAAGGTCCTGAAATCATGCGGACTAACCACACAGCAATCGCTACTGGAATCATGATTTTAATCGCAAACCATAATAGGCTGCCCACAATTCCAAGTACAATACTTAAAATAATACTCCCTACAAAAAATAACCCGATGACCATTAAAATAGTCATTAACATTGATCGTTGTCTCATTTTAAAAACCTCCATTTTTTCTCTTGTTCTCTATGAATAAAGTATAGCAAGAATCTTTATTCAAGGAATCCACCTTAAGGCTGATTTTCTCTCCACCTTTGGGCGGGTCAAATTCATTGCATTTGCTTCAAAAGAACGTAAAATAAAAAAGAGGAGATGAAAAGATATGTCAAAATCAAGAATTGAAGCTTTTACAGATGCAGTTATTGCTATTGTGATGACCATTTTAGTTTTAGAACTGCATCAACCGACAACAGATACACTAGCCGGTTTGGCAGGAGTTGAACGGAAATTATTCATTTATATTGTAAGTTTTGTGATGTTGGCTATTTATTGGAACAATCATCATCACATGTTTCAATTGGTTCATAAAATCGATGGGCGAGTCTTGTGGGCGAATAACTTCTTTATTTTTACTTTAACCTTATTCCCGTTTGCTACTGCTTGGGTAGGTGACTTCATTGACAGTTTAGTACCTCAGTTGACGTATGGTCTCATCACCCTTCTAGCCAATGTTGCTTATCTGATTCTAACAAAAGAATTGATACGGGCAAATGGAAAAGAATCAACGTTGAGTGAGTTATTTCAAAGATACAATAAATCCTATGCAACGATTGTTCTAAATATTTTAGGTTTAGTTCTTGGAGGATTGGTTCACCCTTATTTTGTGTTAATTGTAAATATTGGCATTTTAATTATGTGGATCATACCTGATCGACGAATTGAAAAAAAATATAATGAGTGAGATAAGACAATTGTTATGTTTTATCTCACTTTTTATTTATAAAAATGACAAATATGTTAAAAAATATGATAACATAAACTTTTTAATTTAAATATTCTCAATTTTTTTGTACATTTAAGTATTTTGTGAAAACAACTCTTGTTGTTTTTAGGGTAAAATTAAAAATGATTGTATAAAAAAGAACGTAATAAACATAGTATTATAAAAAGAATGTAAAGTGAGCGCAGAGTTGCTAGCCTTGATAGTCAGAGGATAACTTTTAATTCAACCTTTACGATGATATATAGTTTTTTGAGAACAAAGTGAGGTACAAGTAAAAAAGGGGCCGTTATTACATATGGAAAAGTTGAATCATACAAAAGCTACCACAGAAAATAAAAAAGTATTTTTAAGAAAAGAGATTGAGGCTAGTCGTTTAGGCGAAGAGCTCTATTCAGATGAAGTGTTGAGTCAATACTCTGTTTACCTATTAAGAAAATTTGAAGTGTCATCAGATTATGATCAGCCGGAGCAATTTGAAGCACTATTAGAAGACCTTCCAGAGCAATTTAATCATGAATTTGAAGATTGTGTGGCAAAAAATCTTTATGTACGTGTGACACAAAAAGCAGTTTATATCACAATACTTATTGCTTTGGCACATCCATTGAGCAAATTACAAATAAGTGATTTGCGTACATGGATCAGCAGTTTGGAAGTTCCAGAATTACCATTGGAGCACCTATCTAGTTTTTCAGAAGAAATACCGCTTGAAATGGTTAAAGGACTGCAAGAAACGAATAGTGAAGTCTTACTGTTAACAGAAATGATGAACCAGTTTAGTGAGAACTTGAATGATATTTATAAAGAAGTTCAAACGGTTAAAGACAAGAGAACACCACCTGTTGTTAAAGTCGTGCAAAGTAAAGTAGCGGCTAAAGAAGCACTAGAATCTGAAAATGCAAAACAGTTAAAAGCAGTCAACGAAAAAATTGAACAATTAGCGAAAGAATTTTCAACGTTTAAATCCCATGTGGATGATAAACTATCAAATGTACCAAAACCTAAGAAACCACCGAAATTTAAAATTGTTTTCGGTTCAGGAGAAGAAGCAGGCCCAACGGTGGAAGATCGTCTAAACGAAGCGTTAGAGAAAATTGATGTGCTATCTCAAAAAATAAAACATTCTGATCAACAAGTAAGCGAGTTAAATAAATCAATTGAACAAAATAAACAGAAGAAAAGACCAAAACTAAACTTCTCTACAGCCAAAACGGTAAACAATGAACAAAATAAGTTAGCGGATAAATTAGCAACAACTAGTGAAGAAGTTAACTCTATTGCACAACAATTACAGCAAATTAACGATAAATTGAGCACTGTAGAAACAAATGTTTTAGAAGCAAAACCAGATTCTAAAGCAGTGGCAAAAATAGAACAAGATTACGAGCAGCTGCAAGAAACAGCATCAGAAACAGTTAAATTGAACCAAGTAATCAATCAGTTGGCTACAAAACTTCAAACAGTTGAGTCCAAACTGACAACGGTTCAAGTAGCAAAGAAAAATATACCTGTAGTCAAACTAACTAAAAGCGATTCAGTAAAAAAGCTAGCTGAACAGCACCAAAAAGATCAGGATCAGTTAAAATCAAATGCAACCGAAATCAAGAAATTGACACAGACCGTTGGTAAAGTAGATGTTCAATTAATCAAAGCACATCAAAAAATTGCTGAGCTAGAACAAAAGATGCGTCAAGCCGCACCTGTGGCTAGGAAAGAACCAGCAGCAGTTCAGCAACCAGTATCTGTGACAACAAGGTCAAACAATGCAATGGTGGGACCGCCTGCACTGCCAACAGCTGCTGCAGCCCCAAAAACAAATCTAGAGGCACAGCCAACAAATAGAAGCTTTCCGTCAAAAGAAACGTTCTTACAAGCCAACAGACCTGTAAAATCAGTAACAGAAGTTGAAGGAGAAAGACCAACAGTTACTTTGGCGATTGAAGAAATGCTTGATCGAGTGTCAGAAAAACATCCTCAGGAAGAGACTAGAAATGGATGGGCATTAGATGAAGGGTATAATAAAAATAATGGGAATTCCCAAGATTCAGAAGGACCTTCTTTACGTCGATTGAAAAAATTAGAATGGGAGATCCATTCGTTTTTCCAACAAGGAAGAGGTTTGGGACATAAAGGAATGATGCCCAAAGATGATTTTTATGCCAATATCCGAAAAATCGAAGTTCTTCCTTATCTATGGGCATCCGTATATGAGCGAGAAAAGAAAGATATTTTATTAGGCAATGAATTAAGCAGTCAACAATTAATCAACGATTTGCACGACTTTTTAGAAGAGATTAATGTCCTTTCTAAGAAGCGAAAAGTGATGGGGAAATGGATTTATTGTCCAAAAGAAGTTGAGCAAAAAATGGAAGGATATAAGAGATTAAGCGAGTATCTGGAAACTTATCTTGCACGACAAAATGGTGTACAGTAATTGAAAGTATAAAATATGAATGAGGTTAGCTGATTTTTAGCTAATCTTGTTTTTGGGACTTATTCAGAGAACTATATGGGAAAGCAGATGAATGGATACATTATTTGGAATCCGTGGAATAACTATACTGAAATAATTGATTCGTCACCTAAACAGATCAAATATATTGCAAGTCCGACAAGAACATACACTTGGAGAAGAACAATAACTAACTGGTAATAAAAAGAATTAAGTAGACGTTCTACTTAATTCTTTTTACTTTTATTGGAGGAGACTCACCAACGTTTTTCTCCTTAGTTTTTGTTGAAAAATAGAATTCTAAATGGTTGTTATCAATTATGTAGAATGAATAAATTAGATTTTGATCACTAGATTCCAAGATAAGCTCTTCGTTACTTTGTTCTTTAGTAGTCAAGTTAGTGTCATTATTTAAGTCAAATTTTTTGAAAGTTAGTATAAATGAATTCTCATTTTTCGATTCAATAATAATCTTTTTCCCAGAGTGGTCTTCTTTTTCCCAAGTTCCGAGAAATGTAGAATTATTATTTTTGGTTTCTTTTTTCAGATTAGTACTGCAACTAACTAAAGTAATTAATAAAGTTAAACCAATTAAGGAATAAACTATATATTTCATTTTTTTCTCCACTCTTTTATATTTATATACATTTAGACAAGTA
Source organism: Enterococcus sp. AAFC-DPL-5146 (assembly GCF_058216635.1). NCBI lineage: Bacteria > Bacillati > Bacillota > Bacilli > Lactobacillales > Enterococcaceae > Enterococcus > Enterococcus sp. AAFC-DPL-5146. The sequence goes on from NZ_CM177103.1 coordinate 45,534, forward strand.
AAGCATACAGTAAATGATATCAGACAATAAAATAATTTCAAGTACTTTATACAAGATAACAATCATATTTTGGGAGCATATATTTTAATTTTTAGTTATTGTATATCTAAAAAGTCCTTCCGTATAACGTTATCAAAATACTTTTTATTTAAAATAATTTCACTATAAAATAAAAAACATGATAAACTATTATTGTTATCTTTTTTATAATTTTTAGGATACTGGAAACAAGAGAAAAACAATAAAATAAATTAAAGGAGTTTATTATGGAGATTAAAGTAAGGGATCTAGTTATGCGCTATGGTCGTGCTGAAGTCTTGAACATTCGTTCATTAGACTTTGAAAAAGGGACTTCTTATGGTTTAGTTGGTCACAATGGGGCTGGTAAAACAACGTTGTTTAAGTGTATGACGAACATCATCACCAATTATCAAGGAGACATTTTGATTAATGATATTTCTGTAAAACAACATAATGAAGTATTGTTGAATGTCGGTATCGTTTTAGATGGTATGTCTGTTTACTCGAATCGTACAGGTTGGTTCAATATTCAGTATTTTTCTGGGTTGCGTGGTAATTTTGATGAAGAGAAAGCAAAGGATTTAGCAAGAGACTTGGATCTATTTGCAGTATTGGATCAAAAAGTAAAAAGCTATTCTTATGGGATGCAGAAAAAATTGATTTTGCTAATTGCATTAATGCATACGCCAGAAGTCTTGATTTTAGATGAACCATTTCGCGGTTTAGATATTGATACGGTTAAATGGTTTAAAAATTATTTAAAACAGTTGACCGAGCAAGGATTAACATTGGTGATTTCCAGTCATGTGCAAAATGATTTAGAAGCATTGTGTGATATCGTGTATGTGATCGATCGTGGTCGTATTTCTGAAACAATCGATATCAATGCTGAAAAAGAAAAACAAATTCGTCGTATCGACACTACAAATAATATCCGTCTGAAAGAAATCTTGGATCAGTTGAACTATTACTACCGAGTAGATGATGACGGTGTGAAATTGGACATCTCTGATGAACGTTGGGTACTTGTAAAGCAATGTTTGACAGAGGAAACAATTGAAATTTCAGAGTTATCTAAAGTGAAAATTTTAGATGAGAAATTGAATTAGGAGGGGCGATAATGACTGGAAAATTGATTTTTAAAATGGAGTTATTTAAATTTTTACGGGATAAAAGTTTTTTAATTACGGCTGGAATTATTGGAGTTTTGAATATTATTTTGACTTTATTTGCATTGGGTGTGGCATCAAGTTTCTCAGAGTCCTATTATGAATCTGGGGTATCTGCAACAATTATGGGGACAATGGTTTTTGTTGGAATAATCGTCTTTTTTGGTAATATTATTTTTGCGTATGTCTATCCTTTTCATATGATTTCTATGGATTATAAGAATAATGTTATGGCTATGATGGTCGCTTCTGGTGTGAATAGAAGAAAATTATTTTTTGCAAAAATTGGTGCAATCTTTATTTGTACGATTGCATTAATGTTGATGATTGCACTGATTCCTGTAATCCTATTCTTAATAAAATTAACACAGATAAATGCGTGGGACAGTTTTGTGGAAGGGTTTAATTCAATTTTTTATTATACGGATATGAGTTTTGGAAAAATGATCTTTTCAGGGTTGCTTGGTTATTTAAATATGTTGATGGTTATTGCAACAGCTTGCATCATAACGAAAGGTAGAAATCTTTCTTTTCTTCTTTTTATAGCCTTCAACATCCTTAGCAGTATTGTATTAGGTATATTAAGTACAGTTGCTTTTTCTTTTGACTTTAGTGCAACGGGAAGCTATATTTTTCAACTGTTTCTTACAGTGATTTCCATTGTTGTTTTTGGATATATTTCTTTAAGAACATTGGAGAGACAAAACTTATAAAATTACTTTAAAGATAAAGTTGGGGAATATTCTTCTTCAACTTTATCTTATTTTTATTATAGTACTTTGGTACTATGAGCCAAAGTGGAAAAATATTTCGTTATACGCTAACATATAAAAGAAAACTTGATTACAAGAAGAGTGGTGAGTGAATGAAACATAAAAGCAAGCAACTATTTCATTGGATGAAAACACATAGCTTATTGTTAAAACTGATTTTTTTAGGTTCGGTATTGATATTTGTAGCGAATCAAGTGACGCATATTGTTCAAGGAATGACTTGGCAGGATGTTTTTCATACAATGGAACAACAAAATCGTTTTCGAATCTTGGGAATGGTGTTAGCAGGTTTATTAGGTGTCCTGCCGATGCTTTTATATGATTTAGTCGTTGTGAAAGTTTTGGAAGAGCAAGGAAAGCCGAAAATGAACCGCTGGGAGTGGTTTGTCTGTGCTTGGGTCACAAATACGATCAATAATCTCGCTGGCTTTGGCGGCGTTGTAGGAGCGACATTACGGGCTAATTTTTATGGGAAAGATGCGCCGCGGAAAAAAGTTGTAGCAACGGTTTCTAAAGTAGCGTTATTTATGATTTCGGGTCTTTCTATTTTAGCATTTCTTTCTTTTATTGATGTTTTTTTTATTCGTCCAAATAGTCTATTTAGAGAGTACTGGGTATGGCTGCTTGCAGGAAGTTTGATTGCACCAGCTTTGTTGTTATTTACTCAATTAAAGAAATATACGTTATTTAAAGATTTTTTCCCAAAAGGTATTTTTTTATTGTTTGCAGCGTCATTAGGTCAATGGTTAGGGGCAATGTTTGTTTTTTTAAGTGTGGGTACTTTGATGAAAGTCGATGTGTCGTTGCTTTCTGTTTATCCTATGTTTGTGATTGCAACATTGATCGGGATGCTGACGATGGTACCTGGCGGTATGGGGACATTTGATGTGTTAATGATTCTGGGCTTGTCTCAGTTAAGTGTGAGTCAATCAACAGCAGTTGTCTGGTTGATTTATTACAGACTATTTTATTATGTGTTACCTTTTATGACTGGAATTATGTTATTTATTCATCAAACAGGTGTTAAAATCAATCGCTTTTTAGATGATTTACCACGAATTTTTTCACAAAAAGCGGCTCATTTTGTTTTAGTTGTAGCCCTGTATTTTGCTGGAATTATGATGGTTTTATTATCTACGATCACCAATTTATCGACTGTTAGTCAGTTGTTTAAATTTTTAATGCCGTTTTCTTTTAATTTTTTAGATCAAACATTTAATATGCTGATTGGTTTTTTACTGTTGGGACTAGCTAGAGGAATTTCCATGAAAGTAAAAAAAGCTTATTGGCCAACAATTTGTTTATTGATTTTTGGAATTGTTAATACGATTTTACGAACGGCTTCTTGGCAGCTGATTCTGGTTTATCTAGTGATTCTTTCAGCGGTCTTTTTAGCAAGAAAAGAGTTTTACCGAGAAAAATTTGTTTATTCTTGGGGAGCGCTAACCGTTGACGGTATTTTGTTCAGTTTCTTATTTATTATTTATGCAGTGGCTGGATATTATAGCTCGCATCCAGATAAAAGCGGTCCATTGCCTCATATGTTTTTACTATTTCCTTCAGATGATGTTTGGTTTTCTGGTTTGGTTGGATTAGGCATTTCAATGATCGGTCTAATCACTCTTTATCAATACTTGGCTGATACGGATATTGGGCTGGGTGAATCATTTCAGGAAGCGCGTTTAACAGGGTTAATCAATAAATATGGCGGAACAGAGGGCAGTCATGTATTGTATTTAAAAAATTATGCCTATTATTATTATCAGGAAAATGGAGAAGATGAAGTTTTATTTGGTTACCAGATAAAAGCGAATAAATGTTTTGTTTTAGGGGACCCCATTGGTAACAAGGAACGATGGATGCAAGCGACATTAGCTTTTATGAATGCGGCTGATTTACTTGGTTATCAAGTAGCTTTTTATCGAATCAGTGAAAGTTATACAATGATTTTACATGATTTAGGCTATAATTTTATGAAGGTTGGAGAAGAAGGGATCATTGATTTTTCCCTTGTGGGTTCAACGCCCATTTCTTTAGCAACGAACAGTATGGAATTGCAGCATTTAACTAATTTGGGTTATACATTTACGATGTACCATGAATCTGTTTCTGATGAGTTGTTTCAAGAGTTATCACGTGTATCAGAGGGGTGGTTAGGTAATCAACGAGAACGTAATTTTGTTGGTGGCCAGTTTGATCGAGACTACTTGTCGTTAAGTGATGTCGGTATAGTGCGGAATCAAGGCTATGAAGTGATTGGTTTCATCACAGCGAAGACTATCATTAAAAACGACGAAATCTCCTATGATTTATTGCGTTATTCTGAAAAAGCGCCAGAGTATATGTCAGATTTCTTATTGACACATTTTATTGCTGAGTATCAAAAACGAGGATACCATTCTGTCGATTTAGGTACAGCTCCGTTATCAAATGTCGGTGAAACAAAGTATTCATTTTTAAATGAGCGTTTAATCAATATTTTCTATAAATACGGCGATCAACTATATGGATTTAAGGATACTAGGAAAGAAAAAGAGCATTATGTAACAACGTGGGAACCTAGATATTACGCTTACTCTAAACAGAGCAATGTTTGGTTTGCATTTATTCAGTTAGCATTGTTAATCGAACGGGGCAAGAACAAAGGTATTTCTTTGGTAGAAGAAGTAATGATTGTATCATAGAATAAAAGGTGAGGAGAAACCAGAAAATGGTTAGCTCCTCACCTTTAAAAATGTAAAGTACCTCTAGTAAAAAAATAGGAATAGCGTATAATAATTACAAAAGGATATTGGAGGTTTTTTTGATGGCTATTGAACAGGTGACGGTAAAAACAAAAGCTGAGCTGGCAGTACAGTTGGAAAAGAAGACAGATGAAATTATCGTTGAAGGTGATTTTAGTCAAACTGTTGCAGAAATCAAAAAAGGACAATTGAATGATACTGAAACGATGGGTTTTACTGTCGGAAGTGGTGGTATAGGTATATTAATAGAATATGGAATCGATACATTGATGGATGCTTTTGATCCTACTGCAAAAGAAGATAAAAAAATACGTAAGCAAATTGAACGTTTGTATACAATTAAACGATTGAGTAAAGAATCATTTTTGCTTCATTTAAAACAATTGGAGTATTAAAAATAGAAGAGGACAGGGGGACAGTCACTTTTTCTGTTTCCTGTTTTTTTATATAAAAAAAGGGGAGTCTTTAGTTAAGTAAAATCAGCGCGGAAAAATGCTTTTTTGTTTAACTAAAGTCTAAAGGAAGGATAACACAAAGTGAAAAAAACAAGAAAAATCATCATCGATACAGATCCTGGAATCGATGACGCTGTTGCAATTGCTGCAGCATTATTTGATGAGAGGTTGGATATCAAATTATTCACCACTGTTGCAGGAAATGTCAGTGTAGATAAAGTAACAAAAAATCTACTTAAATTACTGGCTTTTTGGAACAAGAATGTACCTGTAGCAATCGGTTCTGATCGACCATTGCTTCGTGAAGCAATCAATGCAAGTGCTATTCACGGAAGTACAGGGATGGATGGTTATGAATTTCCAGAATCTAGGTATGAATTATTAACAAAAAATCATGCGGTGATTGAGATGTACAAGGTGTTGATGGATTCTAAAGAAAAAACGACGATTGTTGGTATCGGTCCATTGACGAACATTGCACTCTTACTTAGAATATATCCAGAATGTGTGGAAAGAATTGAAGAACTTGTGATTATGGGTGGTTCTTTAGCACGAGGAAATCTAGGTGTATTGTCAGAGTTCAATATTGCTGCTGATCCAGAAGCGGCGAAAATCGTTTTTGAAAGTAGGGTATCTTTAACGATGGTTGGGTTGGATGTTGGAGAGAAAGCGTTAGTTTTACCAAAAGAGCGTGAAGAGATCCAGAAAATGAATAAAACTGGAGATATGATCGATCATTTATTTAAAAAATATCGTGGCGGCAGTTTAGAGACGGGATTGAAGATGTACGATGGATGTGCAATTGCTTACCTGTTGGCACCTGAGATGTTTGAAATGAAAGAATCTTATGTTGCTGTTGAAACGCAAGGTGCGTTGACTGCTGGAGCGACATTGGTTGATTTAGATGGCTATCTAGGGAAACCAGCAAATAGCCGAGTGTGTGTGGATATCGACGGACAGTTATTTAGACAATGGTTTTTAGAAGCTATTGAGAAGTGTAGTTGATTGGTTATTTATATTAGGGGGTGGAGCAAATCTGGTTTTGATTTGTTCCACGCCTATTTTTCTATTTACTCGTTAGTTCTGTCCCATTTCAAAGTAGCGGTGAAATTGTTTTGTTTTATATATTAGGGACTCTTTTTACACGTATTCACAACCACTGAAATCAAACAATAACAGCTTAGCCAAAATAAAAAATGAAGGAGCTAGTTACTAGCTCCTTCAATGTAATCAACGTTTTTTCCGTTTACGAGTCTTCGGTTTAACCAAAGCGAGTTTTGGCTTATTCGTGAATCGTACATAAACCACAAACCCACCAATACAAACAATAAACAAAATCACACCAGGTACAAAGCCTTCCGGCAGATAAACAAACTCAATCGTATGCTCACCTTGTGTTATAGGAATACTGACAAATGCTTTTTTGAATGCTTCGACCGGTACTTTTTTCCCATCCACATAGGCTTTCCATCCTTTATCATAAGGAATTGTTGTTAGAAGGACCTGGTCTTTATCAGCCGTCACTGTTCCAACTGCTTTACGTCCTTTAGCCGTTAAGTCAGCACCTTTATCTTGGATTGCCTGAACAGACTGTTCAAAAGCAGTTGTATCTAAACCAACGACTTTGGGAGCCATAAAGCTGACCGCTGTGGTTCCGTAAAAACTAACAGTAAAGGTTACTGTCGTTGGTTTGTCATAATAGCCGATATTGTAATATTGTCCCGTGATATTGATTTGAGATTTTTGACTAGTACCATTTACTGACATGGTTGCAGTAGAACTTTCCAGTTGACCAAAATCTGTTGGGAACAGGCTAAGATAAGCTTGAGTATTGGCAGGTACGTCAACTGTCCAAGTAATATCTTTTGCCACGTTGTTCTGTAGTTCACGATAGGTCACTGAGTTGGCATTTTGTTCGATTTTTACATTTTTTTTATCAATGATTGTTGGTTGATAGAATGTAAAATAATTTTGTTTTTGATCAGACAGCGCATTGAATAATTCTGTTTGGCTGCTTAGGTTATCATTGGCTGGTTGTTTGACTTTATAGATATCTTTATCTGCTAAAAAGCCTAAAGGTAATGAATTGCTGTTTTCATATAGTGAAAATTTTCCAGCTTTGTCTGTTGGTAAAAAGCCGAATTTCAATGGATCATTTTCAGAAATATTATATTTGATGCCAACAAGAGAATCCATCAACAGAGTGTTATTCGGGTAACGAATATTCAAGCCAGTTCCTCTTGATCGGAATCCTAGATCATTTAAGTAAGAAGATGAATGACGATTTCTGATGGAAGAAAACAAGCTAACACCGCTGTATCCATAATTGATACTATCGTTAGAAGAAACTGGGTTTAAGTTTTCTAGACGATAAAATGTATCATTTTCTTTTTTTGTTTTGTCCACTAGCTTTTTGATGGATGGATAAGGCTCAGAATAAAGGCTACGGGAGGCATAGTTCCAATCCGTTAAAATCCCTTTCAACATTGCATTGGTGTTAATGAAGGCCTCAGCAGAGACCAATAATATCAGCAATGTAATCAGATAGTGCATAGGTATTTTTTTCAATTGATAAAACACAATTCCAGCCAAGTACAAGAATAAAAATACAAGAGTTAAAATAAATGCTGAGATTGGTATATAATCATAGCTTTTTGCGTTTTTTGTTCCTTCAGCTAAAGCAAAAACAGCAATCAGCATGATGGTGGATCCTGTTAATAAACCTAAATCATCTGTCTTGAATTTTTCAAATCCATATCCTGCTAACAGAACAACTAAGAAAGAAAATAAGAAACTATAACGGAACAAAAACATATTTGGTGCATGCATACCATGCCAAAATAGATTTAATGGTGTGATATAAAAACTTGCAATCAAAATGATAAATAGACTGCCGAATAATAGTTTGTTTTTCCGTGGAATTTCTTTTGTAACAAAGTAAAAGACACAGAAAATAAGCGGAAGCAATCCTACATAGATAAATGGAATCGAACCATATTTCGTCGTATCATAGACACCAATCATATTTTTCATGATGATATCCCAAAAAGCTGTCGCTTCTGTTTTAAACCGAGTGACTTCAGACAAGGTTTCTCCATTTGCCCGTAAATCAAGAACCGCGGGTAGTACCAAAATCATTGATGCCCCACCTGCTAAAAGAGAGGTAATCCCATACGGAATAATGCGTTTTTTATATACTTTCCAGTTTGTTAGCATCCGGGCGATAAAATAAAGGAATGAAAAGATTCCGATCATAAAACCCATATAGAAATTGGAGATAAATAATAGTAGGTAACTGACGAACAGCAATGTAGGTTTTCGTTGATCCATCAAACGATGAATACCTAGAATAACTAACGGTAAATAAGTAAAAGCGTCTAACCACATGATGATTTCTGAATGTGCTGTAGCAAATGACATCAGTGCATAAGGCACACTAAGCATCACATGGCCCCATTTTGGCATTTTATAGGTATTTCGAGCAAAGACCCAAAAAGCCAGTCCTGCTGAACCGATTTTCAACAAGGTAATCAAATAAAGCGCATCAGGAATATTTTGATTTTTAAAGAATAGAACAAGGGGTGTAAACAATCCCCCAAGATAATACGAAATTAGTGAAAGATAGTTTAGCCCGAGAGAGGCATTCCAAGTATAGAAAATGCTCTGTTTCCCATGGAGTACATTATTAAAACTAGCATGAAAGTTTGAGAATTGCGAAAAAGAATCGCTGGCCATTACACTACGGCTGCTTCCAGGATAGATTCCAATGCTTAAATAAATAATGACCATCACAAAAAAGGGAATGAAAAAGCTGGCGGTCATATATGGCCAGTTTTCTTTGATAAATGTATGTATTTTTTTCTTCATAATCAACCTCACAACGTAATAAATAGAATATATATAGTTTAGCATATCCATCGGAAAATTGATTGCAAGAAAGAGAAAAAATATAAAATTTAATTCTTCTTTATCAATAGATAAAATATTTTTTTAAAAGTTAGAAATATGTCAAAATAGAAGATAATAAAAAGAAGAACACAGCGAAATGAATCCAAGTATTATCGTAGAACATTTCATTAAAAAAATATTGGAATTTTTCTACAGTTGCTTAGTGCTCTATTTTTGTATCTTTTATGGAAGAACACAAATAATTAGCGTAAACTGAAGATGAAGATATAGTTATACTTTTATAGTTAAGAAAGCGAGGGAATGAGTATGTGTACAGGAATAAGTTTGAAGTCATTAGAAGGGAGTCATTATTTAGGTCGAACACAGGAATACAATATTGATTTTGATTATGTTGGCGTTCAGATTCCTCAAAGATTTGAAGTTACGGAAGGTATTGAAAAATGGCAGACAATCTATTCAGTATTAGGGGTAGGAGTCAAAGAAGATCAACATAAAGCTGGTCAAAGTGTAATTGACGGTGTTAATCAGTTTGGACTTGGAGGCATCACGCAATATTTTGCTGAATTTAATCAATATTCGACTGTGGAAGAAATCAAGCAAGCCGAGAAATTACCGCTGATAGCTGAACAGTTTGTTTTTTGGGTATTAGCTAACTGTAAAGATACAAAAGAAGTGGAAGAAAAAATTTTGGACGTAGCAATTGCGGATATTTCGGTAAATGGAAAAGCACCAGGATTGCCCCAGCACTTCATGTTTACTGATACGGATGGTCGTACAATCGTGGTTGAACCTTCAATGAAATTAGGGTTTGCTGTTTATGAAAATCCCATTGGTGTGATGACCAATAGCCCTAAATTTGATTGGCATATGACTAATTTAGAAAATTATACGGAATTAGCTGATACAAATGCACAAGATGCGGTGTTCCAGAATGCGAATATTCATTCAGCAGGAAAAGGTTCGGGTTTGCATGGTATTCCAGGCGATTATACACCAGCTTCACGTTTTGTTCGAGCTGCTTATTTATTGAAGTTTAGTGATCCTGTGGGGGAAAAAGACATTATAAATAAGGCATTTCATATTTTATCTACATCAGATATTGTCAAAGGTGTAATCAAGTTAGATGAACCCGAGGGTCAAGATCGACAATATACACAATATACATCTATTTATGATTTAAGTACGGGACAGATGTATATTAAGATGTATGACAATTTCACGATTCAAACAATCAGTTTTGATGAAGCTGTAGGGAATGATAATCAGATCAAGATTTATGATTTAGTGAAGACACCACAGTATGAAACGTTGAATGAAATAAAAAATAGTAAATTTTAAGAAAATGAAGGTAGGGGAAATTATGGATATGAAGGAAATAAAAGATGAAAGTCAGTTCTTGGTAGATGAATATAAAGCTAGCCTTGTGAATGGAATTACTGAAACACCTAGTCAATTTATGATGCGTATGAAAGTAGATCCGAAGGTTGAAAGTTATTTACGACCGTTATTAACTGAGGCGGAAAGCTTGTATAAAGCTAGTCAAAAGTGAGTTTTAAAAGCTGGCACAACATACTTGTGTCAGTTTTTTTTATTGTGTTAAATAGAGCTATAAAATACTGAGATCTGCGAGTAAAAATTTCTGTTAAGTGCAGTTTTTTAGTTATGCACAATTGTGGATAACTATGTGGATAACCATGTTTATAACATTCGATAGTGTTTAAATACAAACTTCAATTCTCATCAAGAAAGAGAAGTGAGAAAGCAGTTAGGTTCATATGCTGTTAAGGAGGCTTTTATTCTTATCACTTCAAGTCATTAAAGTAGTTTTCCACAGGTTTAGATCACGAGCTTTTCATTGGAAAGTTTTCTTTTGCTAGAGCAATTTTTTTCTTTTATTTAGTTATAGAATATAGTATGATTATCTTTTAGAAAGGAGAGATAGGTATGGAAGAAACTTCAAAGGTGGTACCTGCAGAGGTAAAAGGTTGGAACTGGGGAGCATTTATGTTTAATGTTATGTGGGGGATCGGTAATAAATCATATTTGCCGTTATTGTGTCTAATTCCCTTATTTAACTTTGTATGGGTATTTGTTTGCGGATTTAAAGGAAATGAATGGGCATGGCAAAAGGGCGAATATAAAGATGTAGAAACATTTAAAGCTGTACAAGCTACATGGAATCGTGCAGGTTTAGTTTGGTTTATTTTAGCCATTGCTCTTTTTCTATTTTATATTTTTATTTTTGCGACAATCATTACTTCTATTTTAAGCACTTATAATAGTTATTAATATCTATTCGCTACTCGTTTATTTTAGATAAAAATGGAGTTTGGAATTATTGTCCATTCTCCTAATAAAAAGCAGGTATACTTTTGATAGTTAGTATCAAAAGTATACCTGCTTTTTTGAAGTACCTTTATTAAAACTTTGCTTATTTCATGTTACTTACGATATTGTCCATCACCATAAACAATATATTTTGTAGAAGTCAGTTCCTCTAATCCCATCGGACCTCTAGCGTGTAATTTTTGCGTACTAATCCCGATTTCTGCACCAAAACCAAAAACAAAACCATCTGTAAATCGTGTGGAAGCATTGGCGTAAACGGCTGCTGCATCAACTTGTTGTAAAAATTGTTGTGTAGCAAAATAATTATCACTGATGATACTTTCAGAATGTTTGGTGTTGTACTGATTGATATGCTGAATTGCTTCATCTAAAGAATCGACAACTTTAACAGCTAGAATATAATCATTAAATTCTGTTGCCCAGTCTTCTTCGGTTGCTGGGATTGATTGTTTAAAAATCGCTAGTGCTCGTTCATCTGCACGTAATTCTACATTGTATTCATTCAGTGCTTTTTCGATGACAGGTAAAAATTCTGCTGCTACATCTTGGTGGATCAATAATGTTTCTGCTGAATTACAGACAGAAGGACGTTGGCATTTTGCGTTAACGATGATATTTGTCGCCATGGATAATTGTGCATCTTTATCGATATATACGTGACAATTACCAGTTCCTGTTTCGATAACTGGTACGGTTGCAGTCGTTAGGACTGTTTTGATCAAGTTGGCACCACCTCGAGGAATCAAAACATCTAGATAGCCGTTTAATTTCATCAACTTTTGAGCGGTTTCTCTAGAAGTATCATCAACGAATTGGATAGCAAAAGGAGAAGCGCCTTTTTGTTCTAATGCTTGTTGTAAAATACTTACTAAAATTTGATTTGAATGAAAAGCTTCTTTTCCACCTCTTAAAATCACGGCGTTTCCTGTTTTAAAGCATAGACTTGCTGCATCTGTCGTTACATTTGGACGAGATTCATAAATAATGCCGATCACACCCAATGGCACACGTTGTTTGCCGATTGTTAGACCGTCTTCATTTTTCCACATTTTATCAACTTCGCCGATTGGGTCAGGTAAAGTCGCTACTTGGCGTATACCATCTGCCATATCTTTGATTCGCTCATCAGTTAATCGTAAACGATCTAGCATTGGTTCCGTGATGCCATTTTCTGCAGCGGTAGCTAAATCTTTTTGATTTTCAGTTAAAATTTTGGCGGTATGTTTTTCTAGTTCATCCGCCATATGTAACAATAGATCATTTTTTGTTTTTGTGTCCATCAAACCTAGTTGGTAGGCTGTTTCTTTGGCCTGTTTGCCTAAATGAATTAAGTCAGTCATTAAACGTTCTCCTTTCAATTGAATAAAGTACCAATCATTTCACCATCTAAAATATCAAAAATAATCTTTGGATTCTGACCATTTGCTAAAATCATGGCACCATTATGTTCCAGAACTCGTTCGGCCGCTTTTAGTTTACTATACATACCACCAGTTCCAAAACGGCTGCCTTTTCCGCCAGCTAATTGTAAAAGTTCATCATTGATCTCGTTGATTTCAGAGAAAAGTGTTGCTTCTTTATTTGTATTTGGATTATCAGAGAAGAAACCGTCGATATCAGATAACATGATTAAAGCATCTGCTTGAATCAGTTGGGAAACGATTGCTGATAATTGGTCATTATCACCAAATTTAGTTAAGTGATCTAATTCGTCAATAGCTACCGTGTCATTTTCATTGACGACAGGAATAATTCCCATTTGCAGTAATTGCTCCATGGTATTCGTCACATTTTTGCGGCTTTCCGGAAATTCAATCACGTCTCTAGTTAATAATAATTGAGCGATTTGCTGACTGTAAGTTAAGAAGCGTTGGTTATAGATATTCATCAGCTCCGCTTGTCCAACTGCTGCAACTGCTTGTTGTTCTGGAATAGTGGGTGGGCGTTTATCTAGGCTTAACTTATTTAAACCAACACCGATCGCACCAGAAGAAACTAAGATGATTTCTTTGCCTTGGTTGCGTAAATCAGTCAAGGTAAATGCCAATTGATCGATGGCGCTTAAGTTGATATTTCCATTTTGATAAATCAATGTACTTGTTCCCACTTTGATGACGATTCTTTTAGCTTCTTTTAATTGCTTTCGCATGGTTCTTGTTGACCTCGTTTCTGTCTAGCAATTTATTTGTACTCTAAATCCAAATAAACGGTGAGAAAAAAGCAGACGGCACATTGCTTCAATCACATCAACTTTTAAGAGCTAAAGTCTTAAGAATTGAAGGCCTTCGGGAAAAAGCTGGAATTCACAAAAATTTGAAGAACAATTTTTATGAATTCCTCTCTTATTTCTCTGAGCTAGGCGCTTTTGTCTCAACCTCTAGAGTTTTATTCCTCTATTCTACAGCTTTCTGCTTAATTTGTCTCTAAATCATGCACGAATAATCCACTTAATAATTTAGGTTCAAACCAAGTTGATTTTGGCGGCATGATTTTACCTGCATCAGCAACGTTTAGAAGATCATCCATCGTTGTAGGATAAACCGAAAAAGCGACTGACCATTGTCCACTATCGACTAATTGTTCCAATTCTTTCATCCCGCGAATGCCGCCGACAAAATCGATGCGTTTATCTGTACGGACATCTTGAATATCAAAAATATCAGCAAACACATGATTTTGAAGCAAAGAAACATCTAATCCATCCACTGGATCAGTAGAAAAAATCGTTTCTTTAGCAGTCAAAGTAAACCACTGCCCGTCTAAATACATCCCAAAGGTTTTTGCTTCAGTTGGTTTACCTGTGGCTGTTTTTTCCACAGTGAAGTTTGTTGCTAAACGTTCAAAGAAATCACTCTCAATCGGTACATTCAAGACGCGATTATAATCTAGAATTTCCAATTCTTCTTTAGGAAAAATCACAGATAAAAAGTAGTTGAACTCTGCTGAATCAGTTGCATTTGTTTGGATTGTTTTTTTCTTTTGCCCAACTTTTACAGCAGATTCTGTCCGGTGATGACCGTCTGCAATATATAAAGCTGGTACATCTTGAGCGAAAGTCGCGACTAGTTGTTCAATGATTTCTGGTTTATCTATGAGCCAAACACGATGTGTAACTTCATGGAAACTAGTGAAATCATAGGCTGGATCGTGTGTGTGTTTCCATTCGTCCATCAATGTTTGGATCTGCTCATTTCTACGATAAGTCAGAAAAATCGGGCTAGTATTGGCATCACAAGCTTCAATATGCCGAATGCGGTCGACTTCTTTTTCTGGGCGGGTAAATTCATGCTTTTTGATTTTACCTTCTGTGTAATCAGTAATTGATGTACAGCTTACAAGACCTGTCTGTGCTCGACCCATCATCGTTAATTCGTAAAGGTATAAGAGTGGTTGAGAGTCTTGGATTAGCCATTGTTTTTGTAAAAATGCTTGTAAATTACTAGCAGCTTTTTCGTAAACTTGATCGTCATAAGGCGAAAGGTTTTCAGGTAAATCGATTTCTGCTTTATCAATATGCAGGTAAGAATAGGGATTATTTTCGCCAAGCTCTCGTGCTTCTTGGGAATTGAGTACATCGTAAGGTAATGTCGCAATTTTTTCACTAAATTCAGCATTTGGTCGAATGCCTTTAAATGGATGGATTGTAACCATTAATAACTCACCGCCTCAGTGTTTTTGATCGTCCGTACACGGATGATATTGTCGGCTGCTTGAATTTTTTGTGCAGCTGCATTGATTTTTGCTTCGTCTGTTTCAGAAATATCAACGATTGTGTAGGCATAATCATCACGGCTGCGGTTAATCATAGTATCAATATTGATATCTAAGTTTGCGATGCCTGTTGAGATTTGTCCTAACATATTGGGAACATTTCTATGGACAATGGTGAAACGGAATGGCGAATTGAAGGCCATTTCCACTGTTGGAAAATTGACAGAACGTTTGATATTACCTGTTTCCAGAAATTTTTTCAGCGTGCGTGCAGCCATTTTTGCACAATTAATTTCAGCTTCCTCTGTTGATGCGCCTAAATGAGGAAGAACTAAGATTTTTTCGTTGTGTAATAGTCGTTCGTCAGCAAAATCAGTGACAAAATTGCTGATTTCACCTTGTGCGATTGCTTCAATGACGGCGGCAGTTTCAACTAATTCACCACGAGCAAAGTTTAATAGGACAGCATTTTTTTTCATTTTAGCTAACTGTTCTTTACCAATCAAATGATGGGTATTTTCAGATAGAGGAACGTGAACGGTGATAAAATCACACGTTTTCAAGACTTCTTCCATACTTTGTGCTCGTTTAACACGACGTGAAATGCTCCAAGCAGTGTCGACAGAAACAAAAGGATCAAACCCAGTGACTTCCATACCTAAACGATAGGCATCATTAGCAACCATGGCACCGATCGCACCTAGGCCGATTACTCCTAATTTTTTTCCTTCTAATTCAGTACCGGCAAATTGTTTTTTCTGTGCTTCAGCTTGTTCTTCTGCGTCTGTTCCTGTTAGTGTCTGAACCCAGTTTGAGCCTTTTAGAATAGGGCGAACAGATAAAAGTAAGCAAGCAATCACAAGTTCTTTTACAGCGTTGGCGTTGGCACCTGGTGTATTAAAAACAACGATTCCATCTTCGGTGCATTGTTTGACAGGAACATTATTTGTTCCGGCTCCTGCACGAGCCACAGCTAAAACAGAAGCAGGAAAATCATAATCATGAAGTTTTTCACTACGTAAGATGATACCGGCAGGTGTTTGTGTTTGATTGATGGTAAAATTTTCTTCATTAAAACGAGCTAAACCAACAGGGGCGATTGCGTTGAATGTTTTAATATCGTACATCTAGTTTATTCCTCCATTTTCAGCTTCAAATTTTTTCATTAAGTTGACTAGAGCGTGAACGCCATCTTTTGGAAAGGCATTGTATAAACTAGCACGCATGCCACCGACAGAGCGATGTCCTTTTAAATTTTCAAATCCTGCTGCTAAAGCTTCTTGATTAAATTTCTTGTCTAGTTCATCGTTTCCAGTAATGAAAGGGATATTGTTGATAGAACGGTCTTTTGGATTGACAGGTGAAGAAAATAGAGCAGATGATTCGATTTCATCATATAAAATCGCTGCTTTTTCTTTATTTTGTTTTTCCATTTGACTGACGCCGCCTTGTTCTTTGATCCATTCAAAGACAAGTTTAGCCATATAAATGCTGTAGGTCGGCGGTGTGTTGTACATGGAGCCGTTTTTCGCATGGATATTGTAATCCAGCATAGAGCTAAGAACGTCTACTTGACCGATTAAATCATCACGAACAATAACAACGGTCAAACCAGCAGGCCCAATATTCTTTTGGGCACCAGCATAAATCAAACCAAAATCAGCGACATTGTAGTTGATGGATAAGATATTGGAAGACATGTCAGCCACGATTGGTACATCGCCTGTATCTGGTAGCTTATAAATTGTTGTCCCTTCGATCGTATTGTTGGTGGTAATATGCACATAGGCTGCATCTTGTGGGATGTCTTCTTTACGAATATCGGGAATATAAGTAAAATTCTTATCTTCGCTGGAAGCAATGACTTGAACATCGACCGTATCGATTTTTTTCGCTTCACTAATCGCTTTTTTTGCCCATGAGCCAGTGTTAACGTACAAGGCTTTTTTATGTTGTGCTAAATTCAAAGGAATCATAGTAAATTGCATGCTAGCGCCTCCTTGTAAAAAGAGGACTTTATAGTTATCAGGAATATTCATTAATTCTCTGAGTAAGGTTTCGGCATTTTCAATAATCGCTTCAAAAAGGGAGGAACGATGACTCAACTCCATCACGGACATACCGCTGTTCTCGTAATTCACCAATTGGGATTGTGCTTTTTCCAATACACTTTTAGGTAAAACGGCGGGACCAGCTGAAAAATTGTAAACAGTTTTCATACATCTATCTCTCCTTTGATATTGTCTTTCATCTACTAGGATTATTGTATAGTAAATGTGAAAACCATTATAACAGAAAGAGAAGATTAAAAAAAGATTAAAAGTAAGTTTCGTAATTTTTTTCACAGTGGTTTTCATTTTTGAGAATATGAAGGCAAGTATCTTTTTAATTAGGTGAAGAGTATAAGGAATAGTTGCTTCTAAACTAAGAGGAAAATCTCATTTTATTGCTTACTTTAAATAAAAAAAGCCGTCTATTGCATATATTTATGTTATAGACGCTTTTTCAATTGGAGAACAATTCCACTTTTCTCATTAACATGATAGACTACCTACATAACAAACCGTTTTAAAGGAGACCAAAAAATGTCTAAACTAAAAGGATTGGCTCGCAATTGTCTGCAAGTTGCGCCATTTATTTTATCCAATACAATTATTTTTATCCCTTATTTTTTATTTTTGAGTTTAAATGATGGAACAACGATGGAGAGGATATTACCATTTGTTCTTTTTTACACCTTTCGTATGACTGGAATTTTTCTATTAAAAAGTTTTAAGCTCGCATTAACGAGTTTTAATATTTTGATTATTTCTATTTTGATTGGTGGGATAGGCTGTCTTGTTGGAATGATGGGGCAAATTTATTTTCCTGCGTACTTATTTTCAGCCGTTTTATTGGGAATAAGTGCTTCTTGGTTGCCTGCTGCTAATACGACAGTTAATTATCATGAAAAACAGCAAGGATATTCCCCTCTAACAGGTAGAAAATATCTATTTATTTTTCTTATATTAGGTGGGGTGATCTTTTCGCTGACAATGACGAAAGAATGGAGAATTCCTTTTGTTTTAGGTGAGTATGTTCTGTTATATGTAGCGGCTTATCACACGGTTACCCACTATCCAGATTATGAGATTGATTTTAATGAAGTGAATCAGCAGGTTGTTTCTGTGAAAGAATTCTTTTTATTCTTGAGTTTCTTTGTGTTGCTACTGTTTATTCGTTCAGCTCGATTGTTGTTTAATCCGCAGCTGTTAGATATCGGCATTGTAGGATTTTCTGCGTTGTTTCTGATAGTTGCTTGGTATTTAACTAGACAAAGAAAAACATGGAAGCTGCCTTTGTGGTTGAATCTGATGCCATTTGCTGTGGGCATGTGTATGAATTTTCTACTGCTTTTTGGT
This sequence comes from Enterococcus sp. AAFC-DPL-5146, assembly GCF_058216635.1. Lineage (NCBI taxonomy): Bacteria > Bacillati > Bacillota > Bacilli > Lactobacillales > Enterococcaceae > Enterococcus > Enterococcus sp. AAFC-DPL-5146. Next base: position 64,066 of record NZ_CM177103.1, read on the forward strand.
ACATTCTATGTTTCACTGCGTTTAGGAACAGATCGATTGACGGTGAACTTGTATCTTCCTTATCTTTTAGGAATTGTTGGTTCGGCTTTGTTTATTAAAAGTTTGTATCGTCTATTTCCAGAAGTTGATCCTAGAATTGTTCAGATTAGTGCGTTTATTGTATCGTTACTCTTTTTGCTGTTTCGACCACTTTTTCCAATAGGGATTTTTTTACTAAGCTTATGTATCAGTGCCACAGGTAATTTTTTGAATCAAAGGTATTATCAAGAGGAACTATTGCCGCAAGATCAGCGAATTATCACTAAATACAGTACACAAACCAAAGGCAGCGTGACCCATCAGCTATTATTAATGAGTGTGTTATGGTTACTTGCAAAACAAGCGGATTTACCAGTAAAAACGGTTTTGCAAATAACTGCTCATCGAACAGTTAATTCAGCAGCAATCCAGTTGGTTGAGCATGTTCATATAATCAGTGTCGTTGGCTTAATTTTATTCTTTTCTTTCATTTTATATGAAGTGATAAAGATCAATAAAAACCAAGTATATAAACAAAATGACCTAAAATGATGTGAAAATACTAAAAAAGTACAAGAGAATATTAAAGATGGTATAAAACTAAACTGGGAACCAATGGAATATGTTAAAATAAAAATAGTTTACAAGTAGAGGAGATTTTTGATGAAACAACGAGGATTTGAAGTCATAACTAATTATTCAGACCAAGGAATCACGATTCCACAACGTGCCACAAAAGGAGCTGCAGGATACGATTTTGAAGCAGCAGAAACAGTAGTTGTTCCAAGCATTTGGCAATTACAAGCACAAGGAATTGCGCCAAAGCCAGTTTTAGTAAAAACAGGGATTAAAGCGTACATGTCTGAAAATGAGTATTTAGAATTAGTGAGCCGTTCATCCAATCCATTGAAACGCTTCTTAATGCTAGCCAATGGCGTGGGTGTGATCGATAGTGATTATTATAATAATGAAGGCAATGAAGGACATATCATGTTTCAGTTTTTAAATTTCGGTTATGAAGATATGGTGATCGAAAAAGGGGAACGGATTGGACAAGGAATTTTTAAACCGTTTCTTTTAGCGGATGTCGACAATGTTGAAAACGAGCGCACAGGCGGTTTTGGTTCTTCAGGTAAAAACTAAGTCAAATGTGCTATAAACCAGCTTTTTAAAAGGCTGGTCTTAGTCTAAGATACCTATAGTATGGTAAAATAAAGAATACATCAAAACAAGGGGATAGCATATGGCAAAAAAAGCTAAAGTTCAATTTGAATGTCAAACTTGCGGGTATATTTCCCCAAAATATCTGGGTCGCTGTCCGAATTGTGGACAATGGAACACCATGACCGAAGAAGTGATTCAAGATACATCTGATCGTCGTGCTAGAGTTAGTTTGACTGGTAAAAAGACACAGCCGCAGCGTTTAGCTGAAGTGGTTCCTAAAAAAGAACCTAGAGTGAAGACTAAGTTGGTGGAGTTGAATCGTGTGTTAGGCGGTGGGGTGGTTCCTGGTTCACTCGTTTTAATTGGTGGAGATCCTGGGATTGGTAAATCAACGCTGCTTTTACAAGTATCACAACAACTTGCAGAAATCGGCGGCAAAGTACTTTATGTTTCTGGAGAAGAAAGTGCGGAACAAATCAAAATGCGGGCAGAGCGATTAAGTTCGATTGATACTGAATTTTATTTGTACGCTGAAACAGATATGAATGAAATTTCCCGAGCAATTGAAAAATTGGAGCCGGATTATGTGATTATCGATTCTATCCAAACGATGACTCAACCAGATGTAACTAGTGTTGCTGGAAGTGTCAGTCAAGTACGGGAAACAACTGCTGAATTATTGAAGATTGCTAAAACAAATGGCATTGCGATTTTTATTGTTGGGCATGTGACAAAAGAAGGATCAATTGCTGGGCCTAGAATGTTAGAGCATATGGTGGATACTGTGTTGTATTTTGAAGGAGATAAACATCATACTTTTAGAATATTAAGAGCGGTAAAAAATCGTTTTGGTTCAACCAATGAGATCGGGATTTTTGAAATGAGAGAGCATGGGCTAGAAGAAGTGGCAAATCCTTCTCAAGTATTTTTAGAAGAACGACTAGCTGACGCTACAGGTTCAGCGATTGTTGTGGCAATGGAAGGCACAAGACCGATTTTAGTTGAAGTCCAAGCTTTAGTAACGCCAACAATGTTTGGAAATGCGAAGCGAACAACAACCGGATTGGATTTTAATCGTGTTTCCTTGATTATGGCGGTTTTAGAAAAGCGTGCCGGATTACTACTGCAAAATCAAGATGCTTATTTGAAAGCTGCTGGTGGTGTAAAAATCAATGAACCAGCAATCGATTTGGCAGTGGCAGTCAGTATCGCTTCCAGTTATAAGGAAAATGGCACAAAGCCAACAGAATGTTTTATTGGTGAAATTGGTTTGACAGGTGAAATTCGCCGTGTGAATAGTATTGAACAACGAGTACGTGAAGCGCAAAAACTAGGTTTTACTAAAATTTATGTACCAAAAAACAATTTAGGTGGTTGGACAGCGCCAGAAGGAATTGAAATTATTGGTGTTGCTACAATTGGAGAGACGTTAAGAAAAGTTTTCAAATGATGAAGGGTAGAGATCAATACAAGGCTTAGGATTGATCTCAACCTTTATTCTTTAAATCAAGTATGAGTCTATAGGAGGATGAATCTATGCAAAAACGTGTCATCACACTGCTGATGATCGTCGTTGGTATAAGTCTAGGTATCTCACTGTTACCGATGGCTTGGGATATGGCGAAGCAAGCAGATAATACATGGCTGAACAATAACTTTACTAACAGTTTGATTGGTGCACTTATTTTCTTTATTTTATCTTTAGGGTTAGCAAAGTATATTGTTTCAGGTGTAAAAAAAATAGAAGCAACATTAAATGAGATGAGCTTGACCTACCTTTTATTTGGGAGTGTAGGCGCGATTATTGGCCTGATCATCGGTGTTATCATCTCTATTCCAATGTATAACTTAAATATTCCTTTTGTGAATAGCGTATTACCAATTTTAGTCATGATTATTTTTGGTTATCTTGGCTTTCGCATGGGAACGACTCGGATCGATGAGTGGCGTAAAATTTTCACACCAAGACAAAAGAAATCTCTAGCTGAAAACGATGGAGAAGTTTTAGAACGTCGAGTGGAAGATCATTTTCATAAATATAAAATTTTAGATACAAGTGTGATTATCGATGGTAGAATCTACGATATTGCTAAATCTGGATTTTTAGAAGGCGTTATTTTGATTCCTAATTTTGTATTGTATGAGTTGCAGTATATTGCTGATTCAGGCGATAGTTTAAAACGTGTACGTGGACGTCGCGGATTGGATATTTTAAATGCATTACAAAAAGAAGATGGTATTTCTGTTGAAATGTATGATGGTGATTTTGAAGATATTTCTGAAGTAGATAGCAAATTAATCAAATTAGCTAAACTATTAGACGGAGTTGTTGTAACGAATGATTATAATTTAAACAAAGTCTCTGAATTCCAAAATGTTCCTGTATTGAATATCAATGCTTTGGCAAATGCCGTGAAACCAGTTGTAATTCCTGGTGAAACCATGAATGTAATGGTTGTGAAAGCTGGGACTGAACGACAACAAGGTGTGGCTTATCTGGATGACGGCACGATGGTTGTAGTTGAAGATGGTCAGCATTATATGAATGAACATATTCAAGTGGTCGTTACTAGTGCCTTGCAGACCGCAGCGGGACGGATGATTTTTGCTAAACCTGCGCACTCTGGACGCGGGATTGATGATAGTAAAGAAGATCATAAAGCCAATGAGAAAAGCTGACAATAGAAATAAAGCACTAGATTATGAAGTTATCTTGTTAGCTGCTGGGCAAGGGAAAAGGATGGGAGCTAGCCGTAATAAAATTTTACTGCATCTGATTGGTAAACCAGTCATTTCCTATTCGTTAAATACATTTTTGAATGATCCTGCTTGCCAGCACATCATCTTGGTCACACAAGAAGATGAACAAGATTTACTAACTACGATGGTCCAGAAAGAAACCAAAAAGAAACAGTGTCCTGTAACGATTGTTTCTGGTGGGTCCGAGCGGCAATATAGTGTATATAACGGATTGAAGGCTTTATTGAATCCGGAAAATATTGTGATGGTACATGATGGAGCAAGGCCGTTTGTCACTTTAGCACAATTGAAATTATTGCATCGTAAAGTACAAGAAACCAGAGCAGCTATTTTAGGTGTTCCAGTCAAAGACACTATCAAACGTGTAGTTGACGGAATCGTTCAAGAAACGGTTCCACGTGAAACATTGTGGCAAATCCAAACGCCTCAAGTTTTTTATGGGGAAGATTTGTTAGCCGTTCATGCATTGGCGCAGCAAGAAGATTATTTAGGAACAGACGATGCTTCCCTCATTGAAAAATTCAGCAATTTACCTGTTTCCATGGTGTTAGGAAGTTATGAAAATATCAAACTAACGACACCAGAAGATATGCTGATTGGCGAAGCAATCGTGAAACGAAAAAGAAGTTAGGTGAAGAAATATGATACGAATTGGACAAGGATTTGATGTTCATCAATTAGTACAAGGGCGAAAACTGATTATCGGCGGTGTGGAACTTCCCTTTGAAAAAGGCTTGTTGGGACATTCTGATGCAGATGTATTGCTTCATGCAATCACTGACGCAATTTTAGGAGCTGCTGGACTAGGAGATATCGGTCATTTGTTTCCAGATACAGATCCAGCATTTAAAGATGCGGATTCAATCAAATTATTACAAGCTGCAAATCAAAAAGTTTTAGCTGACGGCTTTACTATTGGCAATATTGATTGTACAATTCTAGCAGAGCAACCAAAAATGAAACCCTATTTAGAACAAATGAAAGAAAACATCGCTAAAGCGTGCCAAATTGAGATGAACCAAATTAATTTGAAAGCAACGACGATGGAAAAAATGGGCTTCATTGGTCAAGAAGAAGGTATGGGAGCGATTGCGGTCGCTTTACTTGATAAATAGAAAGAGGAATGCACAATGACAAAAGTACGTGTACGTTATGCACCAAGTCCAACTGGACACTTGCATATTGGAAATGCAAGAACAGCCTTATTCAATTACTTATTTGCTCGCCACAACGATGGTGAATTTATTATTCGTATTGAAGATACGGACCAAAAAAGAAATATTGAAGATGGTGAAAAGAGCCAGCTAGAAAACTTAGCATGGTTAGGTATGGACTGGGATGAATCTCCTGAAAAACCAGGAGAATATGGACCTTACCGTCAATCAGAACGCGGCGAAATTTACCAACCATTGATCGATCAATTATTGGTAAGCAACCGTGCTTATAAATGTTATTGTACAGAAGAAGAATTAGAAGCGGAAAGAGAGGCGCAACGTGCCCGTGGTGAAATGCCTCATTATTCTGGAAAATGTGCAGAATTGACGCCTTCTGAACAAGCGGAAAAAGAAGCACAAGGACTTGAGCCCGTGATTCGTTTCCGTGTGCCAAGAAATACGTCTTATACATTTGAAGATATTGTTAAAGGTGAAATTGTTTTTGAATCAGACAATATTGGCGGCGACTTTGTTATTCAAAAACGTGACGGCATGCCGACCTATAATTTTGCGGTAGCAGTAGATGACCACATGATGAAAATCACTCACGTATTACGAGGCGATGATCATATTGCTAATACACCAAAACAATTAATGATTTATGAAGCATTTGGTTGGAAAGCACCAGAATTCGGACATATGACGTTAATCATCAACTCTGAAACAGGTAAAAAATTAAGTAAACGTGATGAATCAATTTTACAATTTATTGAACAATACCGTGAGCTTGGTTATTTACCAGAAGCGATGTTCAATTTCACTGCGTTATTAGGCTGGTCACCAGTGGGAGAAGAAGAAATCTTCTCACAAGAAGAACTAATCAAGATTTTTGATCCAGAACGTTTAAGTAAGTCACCAGCAGCGTTTGATGGCAAAAAACTAGAGTGGGTCAACAACCAATACATGAAACAATTAGACCTAGATGTCTTAACAGATATGTGTCTGCCATATTTAGTAGCAGAAGGTAAAGTTGAAGCTCAACCTAGTGGAGAAAAATTGGAATGGCTGAAAAAAGTTGTCAGCTTATACCAACCTCAAATGAGTTATGCCGCAGAAATCGTTGATGTATCTGAATTGTTCTTCAATGAACATCCTGTCCTAGATGATGCAGCGAAAGAAGTATTAGCTGGCGAAACGGTCCCAACTGTATTAGCTGCCTTTAAAGCGCAATTAGAAGCAATGGATGTTGTTGATGTGCCAAGTATTAAAGCAGGGATCAAAGCAGTGCAACAAGAAACTGGTGTTAAAGGGAAGAACCTATTTATGCCGATTCGTGTGGCTGTTTCAGGACAAATGCATGGACCTGAATTAGGCGATACCATCGAACTTTTAGGAAAAGAAAAAGCGTTAGATCATTTAAATAACGTTTTATAATAAAAATATGTAGAGAAGAAGAAGTAAAAAAGTATTTGTCTAAAGAGAGACTGTGGGTGGTGAAAACAGTTGTCAGAACTTTTTGAAATGCATCTTTGAATAGTTTCGGCGATAGGTAGCTGAAAACGGCCAACAACCGTTATCTGTTTTGAGGCAGGGAGACCTGTAAAAAAAAGTGGAACCACGCAGAAGCGTCTTTTAAACGAAGTTATTTCGTTTAAGAGACGCTTATTTTTTTATTGAATGAAAGGAGAGGTAATATGGGTTGGTTAACAAAAGCAGTTAGAGCAGTCAAAAAAAATGATCCAGCCGCACGTTCAACATTGGAAGCAGTCCTTACATATCCAGGCTTACATGCGTTGTTTTGGCATCGTTTTTCACATTTTCTTTATCGACATCACTTGTTTTTACTAGCAAAAATACATGCGCAATTCTGGCGTTTTTTAACAGGAATCGAAATTCATCCTGGTGCAAAGATCGCAACTGGAGTTTTTATCGATCATGGAATGGGCGTTGTGATTGGTCAAACTGCTGAGATTGAGGAAGATGTAGTTTTATTTCATGGCGTTACTTTAGGCGGAACAGGTAAAGATGAGGGGAAACGCCATCCGACTGTAAAAAAAGGGGCAATGATTCATGCCCATGCACAAATCTTAGGGCCAGTTACGATTGGTGAACGAGCAAAAATCGGTGCTTCGGCGGTAGTATTAACAGATATTCCAGATGATGCGACGGCAGTGGGGATACCAGCGAAAGTTGTAAGGATCAAAGGAGAAAAAATGGAGGGAAATTATGATTCAAATTTATAATACATTAACAAGAGAAAAAGAAACTTTTCAACCAATAGAAGAAGGAAAAGTCCGGATGTATGTCTGTGGACCAACGGTTTATAATTATATCCACATAGGTAATTCACGAAGTACAGTTGCCTTTGACACAATTAGACGTTATTTGGAGTATCGTGGTTATGAAGTGAATTTTGTATCAAATTTTACAGATGTTGATGACAAAATCATTCGTGTAGCCAAAGAATTAGGTATCACAGCACCAGAAGTAGCTGAACGATTCATCCATGCGTTTGAAGAAGATACGAATGCTTTAAATGTGTTACCTGCTACACAACATCCACGTGTAATGGACCATATGCCGGATATTTTAACGTTTATTCAAACCTTGATCGACAAAGGTTACGCGTATGAATCCCAAGGTGATGTGTATTACCGAACACGTAAATTTGAAGGCTACGGGAAACTTAGCCACCAGTCTATTGACGAATTAGAGATTGGAGCTAGTCAACGAACAGGTCTAGAAAAAGAACTAAAAGAAGATCCGTTAGATTTTGCGCTATGGAAAGGGGCAAAAGTAGACGAAATTTCTTGGGATTCACCGTGGGGAGCGGGTCGTCCAGGCTGGCATATTGAGTGTTCTGTTATGGCAACGAAACACTTAGGTGATACAATTGATATCCACGGGGGCGGTCAAGATTTAGAATTTCCTCATCATGAGAATGAAATTGCCCAAAGTGAAGCAAAAACAGGAAAAACATTTGCTAATTACTGGATGCACAACGGTTTTGTAACAATTGGTGAAGACGATGAAAAAATGAGCAAATCTTTGGGGAACTTTGTGACGGTTCATGAATTGATTCAGCAAGTAGACCCTCAACTTCTACGCTTTTTCATGGCAACAACTCAATATCGTCGTCCAATCCGTTACAGTGAAACGCTGTTAAAAGAAGCTGGCGTCAATTTGCAAAAATTAAAGAATGCTTTTGAGAACCTATCATTTAGAAAAAATGATGCAACCGCAACATTAGAAGAAGACGATGCTAAATTACAAGAGTTGCAAGAATTAGAAATACGTTTCACTACTGAAATGGATGATGATTTCAACGCAGCTAATGGAACCACTGTTGTTTACGAATTGGCTAAATGGATGAATCAATACAGTGAGCAGGAAGTGGTTTCGGCAAGTATTACGGAAAAAGCATTAGAAAAATTTACGCAATGGTTGAGCATTTTTGGTATTTTCTTCTTATCAGAAGAATTACTGGATGATGATATTGACCAATTGATTGAAGAACGCAATCAAGCCCGTGCTAACCGTGATTTTGCCCGTAGTGATGAAATTCGTGATTTATTGAAAGATAAAGGAATAACCTTGGAAGACACAGCGCAAGGAACAAGATGGAGAAGAAGTGAATGAGAGATTATACACAATTAAATGGTTTAGCGTTAGCTTATGTAGGAGATGCGATTTATGAAATCTATATTCGTGACTACCTAGTTGAACAAGGGCAAACTAAACCGAATATTTTACACCGCATGGCGACACACTACGTTTCAGCTAAAGCACAAGCCTTTTTGATTCAAGAAATGCTGGAAGAAAAGTTGTTGACAGAAGACGAAGAACTAATGTATAAACGGGGCCGTAATGCCAAAAGTCACACATCAGCAAAAAATGCTGATATCACAACGTATCGCATTGCAACAGGCTTTGAATCGTTGATGGGTTATCTGCATTTAACAAAACAAAATGAACGCTTAGAAGAATTGATTGATTGGTGTATAAAAAAAGTAGGTGAAAAAGATGAAAAATGATAAGAAGCGTCCTTTTAAAGGCAATAAACCTAAGAAAAATCAACCATTTAAAAAAGAACCTATAAGAAAAGAACGGGAAGTCTCTCAAGAAGCAATCGAAGACAACTTTGTTTTTGGAAATCATGCCACTGTTGAAGCGATTCAACAAGGTCGTGGGAATAAACTATTTCTCCAAGAAGATAGTAAAAGTGAAAAGGTAGAACAGCTGAAATTACTGGCAAAAGAAAATGCAGTGCCAGTGAAATGGGTACCAAAACAAAAGTTAGACACAATGACTGACCATGGTGTGCATCAGGGGATCGTATTGGCGATTACAGCTTACGAATATCTAACATTGGATGAATTGTTGGATCGTACGAAAGAGAAGACAGAGACCCCATTTTTCTTGATTTTGGATAGTATCGAAGATCCTCATAACTTTGGGTCGATATTGCGAACAGCTGATGCAACAGGTGTGGACGGTATTATTATTCCGAAACATCGTGCGGTAGGAATCACACCAGTGGTTACAAAAGCATCGACTGGAGCAGTAGAATATATTCCAGTTGCACGTGTAACGAATTTAACTCAAACGATTGCTACATTGAAAGAAAATAGTTTTTGGATTTTCGGAACGGATATGAAAGGTACTGATTATCGTCAATGGAATACACAAGGATCAATTGCTTTGATTATCGGTAATGAAGGTCGAGGTATGAGTCAGGGACTGCACAAAGAAGTGGATGAATTATTGACAATTCCTATGACAGGCCATGTTCAAAGTTTAAATGCGGGTGTTGCTGCTGGTTTATTGATGTATGAGGCATATAGAGGACGGAATCCACTCTAAATCTGAATAAACGGCGAGAAAAAGTAGACTAGAATTCCTTCAATTCTTAAGAGTTGAAGGTCTTGGGTCTCGGGAATGAAAACTATTGTCTCGACCGCCTATAATAAAGAAGGTGACAAAGCAAAATGAAAAAACAATTACTAATCGTTGATGGGTATAATATGATTGGCTCTTGGCCGGAACTAGTTCAGTTAAAAAATAAAAATAAACTTGAAGATGCCAGAGAAGTTTTGCTGCAGCGTTTATCCAATTATGCAAAATATGAGGACTTAGAAGTGATTGTTGTTTTTGATGCACAGCTAGTTCCGGGAATTCAGCAGACCTATAAAAAATATCTTTTGACTGTTATATTTACTAAAGAAGAGGAAACGGCTGATAGTTATATTGAGCGGATTGCTGGTGAAAAAAATGACCGTTTAACTCAAGTGACTGTAGCAACCAGTGATTTGGCGGAACAATGGCTTGTTTTTTCAAAAGGTGCACTACGGGCATCAGCGAATGAACTATATAAAAGTGTTAAAAAATCAGAACGCACGATTGCTGTTCATGCAACAGATATTCATTTTCAGGATTTCCGACGAAATTCTCCTTGGAATTCAGAACAATTGTCGAAATTGTCCAACAAATTGGACGAATTATCCAAAAATGATGATTAAACACCCGTTCGCTTCTGTTTTTTTTTAAAGGAATGTTACGCTTTTTTCAAGCATTTTGCGTAGTAGTGAAATGTTTGAAAGGAGAAGGTTGGGATGAATAAGTATGAAGACATTTTAAAGGGAGATATGTTGGCATTTGATTGTTTATATCGAAAATATTATCCAGTAGTCTATAAGTTTCAGAAAAAGTATTATTTGAAAGATTTTGATCGTGAAGACTGGCTGCAGGAAGGACGAATCATTTTCCATCGGTCACTGGAAAGATATGAGGAAGCTCATAATGTTTCTATTGGAAAATTTTTTAAGTCGAATTTTGAGAATCACATTCGTAGTTTAGTTAGAAAACAATGTGCAGTCAAACGCACGATTGATGTTCAATCGGTTTCTTTAGATCAAAAAGTAGAGATTCAGGGAGAATCCTTTTTTGATTATGTTGGGACGGAAGAGACAGATGTGTTAGAACAAATGATTATTAGAGAGAAGTTGGAACAATTACCCATCGTATTATCTCCATTTGAACGAGTAACATTTCAAGAATACATGAATGGCAAAGAATTGGAAGAAATAGCGAAAGATACAGATAATCGTGAAATCATTGTTAGAAGTGCTTATGATCGAGCAAAAAAGAAGTTAAAAGCGATTATTTATGATTAAATGAGAATTTTAGCGATTTTCACATCAAATAATTATCCAGTATAGATTATAATTAGTTGCAATTCATTTTCTGCTATGGTAAACTTGTTAATTTTGTTGTTACATGATATAATGGAAGTTGAGGTGAATGCAATGCCAACAACTTTAGCGTCAATTAAAAAAGATCTAGAATGTCGTATCGGCAGCCAAATCACATTAGTTGCTCAGACCGGCAGAAAGCGCCAAACTGAACGTAAAGGTATTTTGACAGAAACGTACCCATCTGTCTTCGTTGTAGATTTAGATCCAGATGAAAACTCATTTGAACGAGTTTCTTATAGTTATTCAGATGTGTTAACACGCACAGTAGAGATTGAATTTGTCAGTGAAGCAGTTTAAAGAAATTAGTTTTTTTTAAAGTAGAGTCAAAGCGTTTTTGCTTTGGCTCTATTTTTTTTGAGATATATTAATAAAAAGAATGTGCTGGAATGAAAAGTAAATAGCACCTACTAAAAAGCGAATGGAAAAGGCAGTAAACCTACTATAAACAAACCCATAATGAAAAATATATCAATTTTTCCACAATTATATACTTCTCTAACAACATATGTTAGAATTTAAAAGATTATGAAGTTGGTCAGGTAATGGGATTAGATAGGTGAAAAAGAATGGAAATCATAGAAAAAGCGCCCGCAAAAATTAACTTGGGATTGGATGCTCTCTATAAAAGAAACGATGGTTACCACGAATTAGAGATGATTATGGCTAGTGTAGATTTAGCCGATCGGCTGACTTTTAAGTTGTTGCCTAAAAATGAAATAGTGGTGGAAACAGATAGCTCCTTCTTACCAGTAGATAGAAGAAATCATGTGTATCAGGCTGCAGAATTACTGAAAAACACATTTCATATTACACAAGGAGTCAAAATTTATATAGAAAAAAGAATACCTGTTGCAGCTGGCTTAGCTGGTGGCAGTAGCGATTGTGCTGCTGCATTAAGAGGGTTGAATCGATTATGGAACCTAGGCTTGTCTTTAGAAGAACTTGCAGAACTAGGCAGCAAGATTGGTTCAGATGTACCTTACTGTATTCATGGCGGAACAGCGTTTGTCACAGGACGTGGGGAAAAAATAGAGTTTTTACCGCCAATGCCACAATGCTGGGTTGTTTTAGTGAAACCAAAAATGAGTGTTTCTACGGGTTCGATATTTGGCAGTTTATCATTTAATAGTATCCATCACCCGGATATTCTTGGGTTGAAACAAGCGATTGAAACGGATGATTATCAGTTAATGACTGAAAAAATCGGAAATACATTAGAAGATGTGACGATTAAACGGCATCCAGTGATCCAGCAGATTAAAGATCGCATGTTAAAATATGGAGCAGATGCAGCGTTAATGAGCGGTAGCGGTCCAACCGTATTTGCTTTATGTGAGAAACAAACGCGAGCCCAACGTATTTACAATGGTTTGAAAGGTTTTTGTGACGAAGTCTATATTGTGCGAACATTAAAATAAGTAAGAAATGAAGAGGGGCTTATTTCAGTCAACTCTTCATTTTTTTAGTACAAAATAGGGAAGAATAAAATACTTTTTTCATTTTTTCTGTTTTCTCTTGACGTTCTCTTTTCCTTCTGGTAAATTAGTTCTTGCTAGCAAATCGTAAATGTTACGATTTGTATAAGATAAATCGAAATGAGGAAATTAAGATGAAAAAACATAGCTGGAAATATATGGTAGGATTACTTTTAACAGCCACAATTTTTATGTTGGCGGCCTGCGGAGAAACAAAAGAACAAGAAAAATCTGGGAAAAGTGATACAATAAAAGTCGTAACAACTTTTTATCCAATGTACGATTTTGCTAAAAATGTGGTTGGTGATGCTGGTGATGTTCAATTACTAATCCCTGCCGGAACAGAACCTCATGACTACGAGCCAAGTGCAAAAGATATCGCGAAAATAACAGATGCAGATGCCTTTGTTTACAACAGTCATGAATTAGAAACATGGGTTAACGATATCTTGGAAAATGTGGATAAGAAGAAAACGGCTGTTGTAGAAGCAGCAGGTTCAATTGATTTGATGGCCGGAGAAGAACATGACCATGATCACGAAGAAGAAGCAGACCACGATGGACACGATCATGACCATGAGTTAGATCCGCATGTTTGGTTGGATCCAGTTTTAGCACAAAAAGAAGTCGAAGCCATTCGCGATGCTTTAGTGAAAAAATACCCAGAGAAAAAAGAAACATTTGAAAAAAATGCAGCAGCGTATATTGAAAAATTAAAAGCATTAGATACAGAATATAAAGATGCTCTTTTAAATGCGAAAAACAAAACATTCGTAACTCAACATGCTGCATTTGGCTATTTAGCAAAACAATACGGCTTGACGCAAGAATCAATTGCTGGAATTTCTCCAGATCAAGAACCATCACCAAGTCGTTTAGCAGAGTTAAAAACATATATCAAAGAGCATAATGTATCAGTGATTTATTTTGAATCATCTGCTTCATCAAAAGTTGCTGAAACATTAGCACGTGAAACAGGTGTTGAATTAGCGGTACTAAACCCACTAGAAAGTATTACGAAAAAAGATCAAGATCAAGGTGAAGATTATATTTCTGTGATGAAAGCCAATCTTGAGGCTTTGAAAAAAAGTATTAAGTAAAAAAATAAAGGCGGGATAAAAAGTGTTTAGGCTTTTATCCCGGCTTTCAGTTGTGTATAAGTTTATTATAAAAGGAGAATGGTCATGCATTACTTAGAAGTCAAAGACCTCACATTTTATTATGATGATGAGCCAGTCTTAGAAGATGTGTCATATTATGTTGATCCAGGCGAATTTGTGATCTTGACTGGTGAAAATGGCGCCGCAAAGTCTACGTTGATCAAAAGTACCTTGGGGTTATTAAAACCGACAAAAGGGGCAATCACGATTGCAAAAGAAAATACAGCAGGAGAAAAGCTTAGTATTGGTTATATTCCTCAGCAAGTGGCTTCGTTCAATGCCGGATTTCCAAGTACGGTGATCGAGCTAGTTCGTTCAGGTCGTTTTCCCCGCAATCGTTGGTTTAAACCATTAACCAAAAGAGACCATCAGCATGTAGAAAAGGCATTGAAAGCTGTGGGAATGTGGGAGATGCGTCATAAACGAATCGGAGAGCTTTCCGGCGGACAAAAACAGCGGATTAGTTTAGCTCGTATTTTTGCGACAGACCCAGATTTATTCATTTTAGACGAACCAACAACAGGAATGGATGAAACCTCTAGAAATGAATTCTATCGTCTATTAAGACATAATGCTCACGATCATGGCAAGGCAATTTTGATGATCACACACGATCATGAAGATATCAAATCTTATGCGGATCGACAAATTCGTTTAGTTCGGAAGGAAGACTCACAATGGAGATGTTTTCATATGAGTTCAGATTCAGTCTGAAGTAAGACGGAGATACTATAAAATCAATGTTTCTATCAATCTTATTTTTTGGAAATAAACATAAAGAAGACCTACTTTTCTCAGTAGGTCTTCTTTTTGAATTGAAATTAGTCTGTTTTTGGCTTGCAAAGTGTAGTTAAGTTATATTTAGCATTATATAAAAATTTCCTTCGAACATTCACCCAACTAAGCCATCTCTACTAAATCCGAAGTACTCACTTCAAGAATAAACTCAATTAAAAAATACTCTTTATCAACATAAAAAGAAAATGAAGTTCCCCGATACTGAGCCAAAATCTTCGAGATACTATTAAGCCCTGCATTTTTCAACGCTCTTTTATTATTCAACGCGTAGTCAGCAGATTCACTAAGCGACATATGCTGTTCTCCTATATTTGTTAAATTAAAATAAATATGAGCATTCTCTTTTTTTACAGTCAAAACGATTTCATCTTCCAGTTTAAGGTCTTTTTTAGTTAGTACATAATCAAAGCTTGCAGAGAGACAACGAATAAAATCAATTAAACGAATAGAAATATCTATTTCCTGGATGGTTTGAGGAATAACAATTGTAAGCTTAATATTTTTTGTTCTACACCTGTCGACAAAATGAATTAATAATCCTTGCACTGAAGGAATTAATAAATAGCTCAGCTGCTCATATTGATCATCTTCCAACAAATCCTTTGAGTAATTGGTAATTGAAGCAATATATGCCAATGCCTCTTCTGTTTTACCTTTCTCAACATAACTCATTAAACTTACCAAAATATTACGATAATCATGTCTAAATTCATCAGCCAGCGCAATTTGTTCCATTTCATTATTATATCGTTGAAATAAAAGGGTCTTGTTTATTTGCTGCAAATAATAGCGACTATATAAATAAGCTGTAAGGAAAAAAACCGTACTAAGTGTGAGTAGAATAAAGGTTAAGTATAAAAAAGTAATTAGAGTAGAAGTAACAACGGATAGATGTCTCAGGATGCTTAAAATAATCAAAATAATAGTGAGAATGATTACTGATACTTTGTAATTTTTTTGAATTTGAGAAATGGAGTCAAAAATTTTATATTTGAATTCCAATTTTAGAATCAACAGAATCAAAAGGAGCAGCAATAGCTGCTGTGCGACTAAAGACAAAGGAGCAAACTGTCGATAAAGAATAGCTGGAACTTTTCCTGTTTCAGCTAAAAAAAACAAGAGATCATGTGTAAACAACCAAGCAAGAATAACTAGGGAACTTTCTAAATAAAGAAAAAGCCCCATTGACAGCCAATTATTTGAGTAACGGATAATAAATATAGGATGTAGAATTGAAAAAATAAATAAAACAACCAAAATATAAGGATCTTTAATGAATAAACTCAACAAAAACTGAAAAACTAATAATGAAGAAAGAACAGTTGTTTGAAATGGAGAAGTAAATTTTTTGTTTCCTAAAAACCAAATGGTCTGGAGATAATTTAGTGCAAGCATTCCAGTAAAAACGGATATGTTCATGAATAATCTCCTTTTACGTATGATTAACGTGTTTTTTAAGAATAGTAAATTTAGCAATAAAATGATTGTTTTTCTTAGAAATATTATAACTACTTTGCTTATAATTATCCAAAATACTCAAAAAAATATGCAGTCCTTTGCCTTGATGCCCTTTTTTAGTAGAAAAATTATTTTGTAAAAGAGAATTAAAAGGAATAGATTCCATTTCTTCAAAAGTATTTATAACTTCCACGGTTAGTGTTTGGGTGTTTCCGGTGATGTTAATAGCAACCTCAGGCTGAGTAGACATTTCTGTTGCTTCATAAGCATTGTCCAACAGTATCGAGAAGCAGCGAATAAAATCAACGACATTCATATCAATATCGACTAGCTTTTCCGTGATTTGTAAATCTATCTGGACACCTGACGCTAAACAACGATTTAAAAAACTAGTTAAAAGTCCTTGGATTGGTAAATTTTCTATAACTGATATTTTCTTATATAAATTCGGTGTAAGTAATGAATCAGAATAGTCAATAATACTATGGAGCAATTCGAGGGTTTTTTCTGTATCTCCAGCCTCTAAATAACCAGTTAAACTGAGTAAAAGAGCTTTATATTCTTTGCGAAACTCATGGGAAAGAGTAATTTTCTTTTTTTCTCGGTTGTGTGTTTCCGATAAAAGAGCAATATATTGTTTTTCATTGTTGTATTTGACTAAAATCAAGATCGTAAATCCGATAAATAAAGTATAGCCGATCACAATGAATGAGCTATATAGAAGGGAAGAAAGGTCACCATTCAAAACGCTAATCTGTTTAAGGTTGATAGATAAAAATAGAAAAAATAAAAAGATAGTTGATAGGAATTTATAATTTTTAGGTAATAAAGCAATTGAACGTGTGAATGAAAATCGTTCATTTAAATAATTAGTCAATATAATAAATAAAAAAAGTAGAAATTGTTGCAAAAAAATAAATAGAACTAAAAAATTCATATATGTACTAGTAGAAATTTGTTGATTAATATACAAAATATCCCATGTATCCAAAGTTGGTATCCAAGACAAGAGGATTAAAGAGTTTTCAAAACTAATCAATAATGAAGGGATAAACCAATTTTTTAACCGTTTCATAGAAAAAGTAAACTGAAAGAAATAGAAGGGGAGTTTAAGTATGGTTACGTACTCATAACTAATAAAAAAAGCCAATGTAAATTGTAAGAGAACAAAGCTCGTTAAAATCAGACTTTCATGCAAGTTTAGTAATTTTTTATAGGTCATGAACCAAATGATTTGTAGAAAGTTTAAAGCAATTAGAGAAGTAAGTAGTGATGTATTCAATAAAGGACTCCTATAAAATTTTTTTTATTTTATCAATAATTTTTATGCCTACTAGCAATTCCTGACCATCAGAAAAAGTAATCATACCATGTCGTCTATCTACAAATGTAATGGCGGACAAGTTAATAATGTATGATTTCAAAGATGTTAACAGATAAGGCTGATGTAGTAATGTTTTTATTTTGCCAATTCGTCCATCAATTAAAATATCTTCAGACAAAGTCTTGATTAAGATTCTTCCCCTCATTCCTTTTAACGATTCAATATAAAGAATATCTTTGCAATTAAGATAAACATTTTCTGTTCCATTGGTCAACATGACAACATCTTCATCTTGTCGCCAATAACTTCTTAAATTATTCTCTACTTTAGTCAGTAATGTTTGAATTGACTCGGTCAAGTTGGATGATTCTGAGAAGTCTTTAACAAGATAACCTAAAGGAAAGATATTACTGTTGATGATCGAAATAGCTTGATCCTCAAGGCTAGTTAGAAAAATAATCATACACTTGGTATTTTTTTTTCGAACTTCCATCGCTAAATCTATTCCCGAAAAAGTAGTTTTCAAATCGATATCAAAAATAAAAATATCTGTATCGTTTATCGGAAGTATTTGAAGATCCTCCATAAAAAATAAATGATTGTCAATAGGAGAGACTTCAAAATGAACAAAACGAGAATGATAGCTTTGTAAAGATTGGATAATTCCTTTTCTATATTCATTGTCATCTTCTATTATATAGACTTTTGCAGTGAGAGTCATCGATCTCCTCCGTTGTTTAAGATAATTGAAAGTAAAGAGTTAATTAAATAATTTCAATATATTTTAGATTATATTTACAAAAAAAGAAAGTATTTGCTAACTAATATCAAAAAAATGCTCGAAAGTGACGATGAAGCGCTTACAAGGAATTTTTTAAAAAAGTTGGAGATTGTAGTATTTAAAGAGTATTAGAATAGCTTCTTTTAGATACATAAAAAATTACGATCAATAATTTAAGTAAAAGAGCTGTTTCCATACACAATAGATTTTTGAATAGGGAAAAAAATATAAGGAGGTGTTTTTTATGAAAAGGGAGCGATTGCTTCTTATATTTCTAGTGTTGGCCTATTTTATATTTTACCCTAAACCTGTCGACGCTGTCGAACAAAACGCTGGAAATAAAGCAAGCAGTCAAGTAAGTATTAGATTTTTAAAAGACAATACACCAATAAAAAACGGTAAATTTCCTGATACGATGGGGAAATTTCTAGGGGACTTAGGTATTGGAGATGGAAAGAGATTACCGCAAACAGGAGAAATCCTGACGATTTTAGGTATTGCATTTGGATACCTGCTCATCGTAGCCGCAGGCGGCATTATTATTCACAGATATATATTAGGAGGAAGAACAATGAAATTATGGAAATCAATGTTAGTAACAACGGTTGTATTAGGTGGACTTGTAAGTCCGACATTGGCATTAGCTGATAACACAGTCGGAGATACAGAAGAAAATAAGGATGCAAAATCTTATGGAACAGTTGAATTAAAAGCTGGTGATGAAGAAGAAGGTACGCCAACCAATCCAGGAGGAGAAGAAGGCGGAGGAACTGGTAATACAGGACGTTTAGCACTTGTGTTTGTTTCACCATTAGATTTTGGCATATTCCAATTGACAGGGCAACAAGAAACTATCAAAGCAAAAAATACAGCGCCAAATATCGAAGTAAGAGATATTCGCGGAACAGCTAAAGGTTGGACTGTCAGCGTCTCAATGTCTGACTTTGTACAACAAGAAGACAACAAAGTTACATTAAAAGGTGCAGAGTTGTACTTACCGATGGGAGAAGCAACATCACCAGATAAATTAACTGATGGAAAACCGACACCTGTCGAAGTGAAATCTGTAAAGAAAGATCCTCAACCAGTATTTGTTGCTAATGATAAAGAAGGTGCAGGAATCTGGCTGAATGAATTTGGTAAAGACAAGATTGAACTGAAAATTCCTCAAGATGCTTTAGTAGGAAACTATAAAGCGGAATTAAATTGGACAATTGCAACGACACCAACTGGAACAGAAGAAGAAACTAAAGGAGCAGAATAAAAATGAAAAAGACAATTATTTTAAGTAGCACAGTTATTTTAGGGGCATTATTAGTGGCAGGGGCAAATGCGGCACATGCAGATGAAAAAAATCCACTAGTAGCAGATTCACAGGCAACGTTTGAATTTACACCAGCTGATCCTACAGGAAAAAATCCACCAGTAGATGAAACCAAACCAGTTGAGCCAACAACAACCATGGAAGGTCCGCTAATTATTGATGCTGTTTCTAAATTTGAATTTAAATCAGCAGAGATCAAAGGTGGAGAAACAAAAACAAACGTAAAGGTTCCAGAGAACAAAACAATTGGTATTCAAGTAACCGATAAACTAGGAACTGCAAAGGGTTGGGAAGTTCATGCGCAAATTACTGATTTTACAGAAGAGAAAAAAGAAACTCAAATCTTAAGAGGTGCATACATTACTGTACCAGCAGGAACATTCTACACAAGAGCTGATGGGGACACAGACAATCCACCAGTAGCAGCAAATGCAGCAGGAACAGTTATCGGTAAAGATGCTGCATCAAAAATTTTATTTGCAACTGAGGGTAAAGGGAACGGCTCTTGGGTCAATAATTGGGCAGATGAAGTAGAATTAACAATCCCAGGTGGAAACTTGCTTGGTAAATATAAAGCAGCAATCACATGGACAATCAGCGCTGCACCAGCTGGAAATGATTAAGCTTAAACACGGAAGGAAATTTTTAATGAAGAAAGTTAAGTTATTAGTAACGATGAGTATGGCAAGTCTATTACTAATAAATGCCTCAACAGCATTTGCAGATACGCCCACAAGTAAATCGTCAATAGCAGAAGTTGAAGTCACTAAACCTGAAAACGGTAGTGGTGGAACAGAACCAGAAGAACCGATTGGTGAACCAGGAAAACCTGGTATTGGGTCTGGCGATTTTACGATTAATGGACTCTCAGATTTCAACTTTGGAAAAATTGAAATGGGTAAATTAGGAAAAGCAATTGTTGCAAAAGATCGAAAATTAGGATTAGAAGTAATTGATGAACGTGGACTCGGTTCTGGTTGGAATGTTCAAGTAGTTATGGCTGAATTTAAGTCAACAGAAGAAGGCAATAAAAATACAATTGCTAAAGGTTGGAAGTTAGTCATTCCAGCAGGAACAGTTACCAGTAAGTTTGGAGATTTGGCTAATCCACCTAAATCTCAGGAAGTTATTATTGATAAAATGGCGGCTTCAGTTGTATTTTCAGCGGACAAAGATACTGGTTTGGGAACATACACAAATGTTTTTATGGATGACAAAACAACAGATGAAGAGAAATCAGTTCGTCTTTCCATTCCAACTTATGCAAAAATAGGCAAATATAAAGCAGATTTAATTTGGGTTCTAACAAATGCACCAAAAAACTAAGGATAAAAGAGGGAGAACAAAATGAAAAAACACACACTATTATTAACTTCATTAGCATTAGGATTGTTAACGGTAAGTACTCTTCAATTAGAAGTAAAAGCTGACGAAAAAGCTGGGGAACCAGCAGGAGCTGATTCTCAAGTTAAAATTAAGATGCTACAAGGAGATGAAACAATTACTCATCCTCCTGTTGGTGAAACAGACCCAGAAGATGAGAATAATCCTGGAACAGGGAACAAAGGAGTATTGACCATTGATCGCGTGCCGAATATTAATTTTGGTGAAATTAACATCAGCGGTTCTGATCAAGCTGAGTATGCCGTCAACACTAATCCATACGCACAAGTTACTGATGTAAGAGGGTCTTCAGAAGGTTGGACATTATCTGTAAAGGCAGATAATTTTAAGAGTGCTGATGGTCAGTTTGAACTAAAAGGTGCTGCATTGTCACTAAACGATGGAGAATCTGTTACAGCTAGTGCAGGTGATACTGTCACAAAACCAGTAGCACAAAGCGTAACTCTAGGTAGTTCATTTAAACCGATCATGAGTGCAACTAAAGGTACTGGTGAAGGAACTTGGATGCTTTCATGGAAGAATTCAGCAGTAACAGACGAAAATAAAACAAATCCTAAGATCAAACTCGCTATTCTAGGAGGGACAGCAAAAGCTAATACTGAATATTCAACAACTGTCTACTGGAATCTTGAAGCAGCTCCTAAAGGGAACTAAAAGGTTAAAGGGATAATTAATCTAAGCAACTTATAGCTTAGATGTATCAAAGAGCATTAGCTAATCACCTTAGATGTATTGACCGAGAAGTACAAAATCTATCATTAGATAAAGTACTTCTTAGTCAGATACTAAGGTTAGCAACTATGAGAATCATTTATTCTAATAGAAGTAAGTCTAAATATTTCAACTATACTTACACATAATGCCTCAATTTATACTACATAGGAGGAAACCAAATGCAACACATGAAAAAAAGTTTTTACAGTTTACTTAGCTTAATCATCTTGCTAACCCTATTCACACCACAAGCTATGGCCGCTGACATGGACTATTCAGTCAGTGCGAAAATACCAGAAAATCAAATTGATAAATCACAATCTTATTTTGATTTAAAAGTAAAACCAGGTGACAAGCAAGAACTCGTTTTAAATGTTACCAACTCAGGAGACAAAGAAATTAATATAAACGTTGTACCGAATGTTGCAACGACGAACCAAAATGGTGTGATCGATTTCAGTGAAAAAGATCGTGAAATCGATTCAACCTTAAAGTATCCTATAACAAAAATCCTTTCAAAAGCACAAAAAGTAACAGTCGCCCCTTTTGAGAAAAAAGAAGTAATCTTTAACTTAGAAATGCCAAAAGAAGAAATTCCAGGAAGAATTGTCGGCGGATTTTATATTAACAAAGAAGAAAAAGAAGACAAAAGCAAACAATCAAATGGTGTACAGATCACTAATAAATATGCGATGGTCGTTGGTTTACAATTAAGAGAAAATGACGAAAAAATTGCACCAGAAATGACATTAAACGATATCAAGCCAAGCTTGATCAATTACCGGACATCAGTTACAGCGAATCTTCAAAATACAAAACCAACATTTCTTAACGGATTGAAAGTTGTAGCTAAAGTAAGTAAAAAAGGCTCAACAGAAATCCTGCACGAAACAACAAAAGAAGCAATGGATATGGCACCAAACTCAAACTTTGATTTCCCAATCAACTGGGACAATCAAGAACTAGTTGCTGGAAAGTACACAATGAATTTAGTAGCCAGCAATAAAGATGACGAATGGACATTCAAAAAAGACTTTGAAATTACTGCAAAAGAAAGTAAAAAATTAAATGACGAAGCGGTTGAATTAGTAAAAGCACCAAATTACTGGATGATCGGTGGAATAATTGCGGCAATTGTGGTGTCTTTAGTCATCATTATTCTATTAATTATCAAAGCAATCAGTAATAAAAAACGTAAAGCCGCGATGAAGAGAAAGCAACAAGCTAAAAAACAAGCACAACAAAGAAAACGTAAAGTAAAGCAAGAAAAAGAGAAGAAATAATAACGACGGGGAAAGAGTGAAGTGACAATCAAAATCATAAAGTCGTTCTTTTTTCTCCGTTATTTTTCCTATGAAACATTTTTTATTCGTATTTCAGACAATCAAAGAGGAACTAAAATAAATGAAGTATTTTTGTTCCAATTGCAACAATTCCAAAATGGTAAAACATTTAGAAATTGCTGCAATTGGAACAACAAAAAAAAGACCAATTAAAAGAGAAAGATGGAGGAATAGTAAGTGAAAAACAGCATTAAAATACATATAGTCTCATTTTACTTCCTACTTCTCACAAGCTTATTTTTAATAAATAGTTTATCTGTATCCGCGAATTCCCCATCTGATTACTTTACAGAAGTAGCCCCAGATGGAGAGGTAACGTCTGGAACTATTTTTTATCCAGATAAGCGGACGATTCGACCGGAATATCAAGGGACATGGGAGTCCTTATTGTCAGATATCACCGATAGCACTGGAAAACCATACTTTACGAGTTATGGGAAGAAACAAAAATATAAAAAAGGGGAATTCTTCTACTATAACAATGTCGGCACTCATTTAAATCGTGGGTTGTCTTTAAAAATTGATTATTTGGTAGGGCCAGTCTCATCCGATCTCGTACTATCTTATGTGGTACAGCTAAATTTGGATGGATCGATCAATCAATCTACAATGAATAGAGATGTAGAATCTGGTGAAGGAATGATTTCATATCAGCTTGTGTATACTGATACAAAAGAAGTTGTTAAGGATGTCTATCTTGAATTTCCTCAAATAATCTACAATCATCAAGCAACAAGTCAAGTTGCGCCGAATCATTCCTACGATACGTTTGGCTTAGATGGATTGAAAAAAGTTTACCTGCAAAAAACAGATAAAAATGGAATGGATTCAAAACTAACCAACATGACAGGGAATATCACAGGTAGAAATCTTATCAAAGCTGTCCTAAGCCCAGCTTTTAGCGCGTTAATTCCACAAAATTTTGTTGTGGTGTCTGATAACAATTTACCGATGACGATAGGAATCTATTCAGCGTTTGCCTACAATACGAGCTTTAATATTTTTTCAAGTTCAGTTCCTGTTCCAGGGGTGCCGACTTATAATGCTCCGATGATAGAAGGAAAGAGCAATTCTCAAGACTTTCGTGGGAGTTACACGATCAATCAGCCATTATCCAGTACCTACGATCAATACTATCCAGATTATGTAACTATCGTAGTCGAAGATAAAGAGAAGATTTTCTCAACAATTGAGCCAGCAGCAATCCAATTATTTGATCGAGAAAAGAGAGACCTTACACAACGGGCGATTATTAGAAACCTATCCGCAAATAAAGTTAGCATGTCGTTGCCATCTAGTCTATTAAGAGAATTGAAGAGTAATAATGTCAGTATTCAATTAGATACAGATAAATTAGCACTAGAAAAAGTACTAAGTTTATACGATGCTTCAAGTGGTCTGATTAAACTGCCTCTAACTGCTTATACTATTAGAGAAAACAATGGAGAAAAAATAGAAACGGAAGAAAGTTTAGGTGAAATGTCGATTGAAGCTCGTTTAGCGGCGGATGCTGTACCACAAACGGTCCCCATTGGCAGTTCGACCAAAGACTTAGATTTAAACGAACTAGTCAAAAATATAACAAGCAATCTTCCAGAAGATAAGGTCTCAATTACTGGTTTCACCGAAGAAAAAAAATTCGATACAGTAAAAAAAGATTCGGTGGCTGTTCAAATCCAAAGCCAACGATTACCAGAACTAATAAAAACAATCACTATTCCTATAAATGTGACGGATGATTTGGTCATGCCATCATTTTTTGAGAATCAATCTTGGCTTATTGATAATATAAATGAACAATTAACACCGAAGCAAGTTGGTAAAAATCTATATATGTCTGATTTAAACAAACTTACTAATATTACGATAACGAGCGCTGATGATGGAATAAAAGGCCAATTTATTCCTAAAAATATTTATCATATTCGAAATCTTGAAACATTGTCTCTCGTGAATACACAATTGTCTGGCAATCTTCCTAAAGAGTTAGGACAACTAAGTAAAGTTCGAGCATTGATACTTAATGGGAACACTTTTACAGGTGGAATTCCAGAAAGTTTTGCCGAGATAGAGACTCTTGAAACACTGAATCTTAAATCAAATAAATTAACAGGGAAAATCCCAACAAGCCTAACCTCTTTAGAAAATCTAACTAAACTAAACGTGTCAGAAAATGATTTTATCGGCGAATTACCTTATTTTAATGATGCGTTTGCAGAAATAAACGTAGCTAAAAATCAACTAACGATCAATTCAGAGAAGATACCAAGTTTTTTAACAGGTCCAAATGCTTATTACGAGGACACGTTTATCCAAGGGTTACAGCTAGCCGCAAAAAATGCGATTAGTATTAAAGGTAAGGACATAAGCATGATTAAACCATTTGATGAAGCAGATCAAGGTTATTTTAATTTGCATGCGCTTGGAGAGAAAGAAATCCCTTTAGTTGATGGGCATATCTACACGATTTTAGATGAAGCAACCAATGAGATACTTTACGAGGGATATTGGGATAAAGAGCAGGCAATCCCTTATGCAAAAGGTATGGGTTACACCGTTATTTTAGATAATGCAGCGTTGAATCCGAACAATCAATGTATGGTAAAAACTAAGATTCCTGAACTAAAATTAGAAACCATTCCTTCTGCCTTAGCCTTTGACATTGCGCTAGGCAATGACTTGAAAAAACCAGTAGAGATGATTGGGGCTCTTGCTGTGTTTGATAACCGTGATGAAGGAAATTGGAAATTAGGGATTACACCTAGTCTATTGGAGTCTGAAACAAAAACACTCAAAGGTGAATACAGCTACATTAATTCAAGTGGAGCAGAAACAAGTATCATCACCAACCAAAAAGCCTTCATCGAAAAAGGTGTTAGCGATGCTGAAAATGAACGAATCCCAGTATCAGATAAATGGAATGGAAAACGAGGATTGCAATATACAATGAATGGTTCAAATTATTTAGGGAATTACAAAGGTAGCGTTACATGGACCTTGGAAGATGTGCCTACTTCAAATTAGAATAGACATTTTTTGAGTTTTCTAGCCAAGTTAAACTGTGGATTATCAAAATTATAGACTAGTTGTCAATATTGTAGAACGAATAAAAACATGTCGTTCAATGCTTGGTATCCATTGAATCAGTAAAAAAATGAAAAAACCTAAAAGGAATATCCCTGATGGGAAATAGGAGGAAAAATATATGAAAAACAGAACAAAGGTTGTTTTTAAACTACTTTTTTGTCTTCTCTTTAGTAGTTTCTTTGTATTAAAAGCAATGACAGTACAGGCGGAAGAGGACATGAAGGTCGAAGATTGCTTTGCTGTAGTAGCTCCAGACGGTAGTATATCAACTGGCTCCATCTTCAATCCAGATAAACCAACAATCAAGGCAGTTTATCAAGGGGATTTCCCTTTAGCTGATATCAAAAAGAATGATGGGGCACTCTATTTTGGGAAATATTCAACACCTATAAAATATGGAGCTGGTACCTATTTTTATTACAATAATATGGGTAAGTATAATAATCGTTCCCTTTCTTTAGAAATTAGTCATATTACGGGGGGAAGTGGTATGAATGCGGATTTCTTCAAGAATCAAGTATTCGTTGGTGGGGGACTCAGCCAAACTTTCATCTCTGGTGACAAGGCTGCTGGATATGGTACAACTTCTTACCAGCTTGTTTATACAGATACAAAAACACCTGTTGAGAATATTTATGTTGAACTTTCTAATCTAATTATTAATGAGAACTATAGAAATCCGAATGGTACATTTGGTTTTGATAGTATTGGAGTAGAAGGAATAAAAAAAGTTTATCTACAAACTTATGACAATAGTAGTCTTGTATTCAACGGGGCTTATATTGATACAGGTAACAGTAGTGATTTCAATTCTAGAACGACACTTAGAACGACCCACCAAAAAACGGGCAAAGGTGTATCTCAAAATTTATATACGTATGTATTTGACAATAAGAACCCTCTAGTAATTGGAACATATAGCCCATCGAATAATTATATATCACATATGTTGCTATATGATCCAAGTATAAAGTCAATTGGAGAGCCAATTTATACTAGTCCAACTGTCGAAGGAAAGAAAACAGAATCGTTTACTGCGAGTTATACAGTTAGACAAAACCTGATTAATACGTATTCAAAAAATTTCCCAAGTTCTCTGTCGGTAATTTTAGAGGACAAAGAAAAGGTATTTACAAGCTTAGATTCGACTAGAGTTCAATTGTTTAACAATAAGGACACGGAAATCACCAGTCAGGTGAACATAGAGTCTATTGGTTCAAATAAATTAAAGATTACTCTGCCTAAAACACTATTAGAAGAATTAGGAACCAATACAATTAGAATGGAGGTTTCTGTTGATAAAATTAATATAAGTAAAGCCATATCACTATTCAATTCGACTACTGGGACGGTTAAACTACCGCTCACTACTTATAATATTACACAAAGACAGACAGACATTCAATCAGAATCAAGTGAAGCATCTGCTGAGGTAACACCTGCTATTTCTGCTACACCAGTTGACACAAAAACAATACTTGGTAGTTCAACAAAAGATTTAAAGATAAATAAGCTACTAAAAGACACAGTGAGTAATATTCCAGGTGATAAAGTAAAAGTTGTTGGTTTGGTAGCAGAAAAAGTATTTGATAGAGCCAGAAGGGAATATATAGATGTAAAAATACAAAGTGAGTTGATACCTCAATTAACCAAAATAATCAGTGTTCCTGTTACTGTGGTGGACGAAATAGTCAAGGCTAGTTTTTTTGAAAATCAGGCTTGGATCGTTGATGAAATAGAATATCAATTGAGACCTAAGACAATGAATAGAGATCTCTATCTATCAGATTTAATTAAAATTACTGAAATCGCTCTTTTCCCAAAAGAAGATGAGTACAAGGGGCAGTTAGTCCCGAAAAATATACGTTATTTAAGGAATTTAGAATCTCTCAGAGTGTTAGATGGAAAAATGGTTGGGGTTCTTCCAAAAGAATTAGGAGAATTAACAAAGCTAAAACAACTACGAATTAATGGAAATACCTTTACTGGTGAAATTCCAGAAAGTTTAGGAAACCTTAGCGAATTAGAAATTTTGATCATTTCACATAATGAATTAACAGGAACAGTACCAGAAGTGCTGACTAAACTTCCTAAATTGTCGATACTTTTTTTAAATAATAATAAACTTGTAGGGCAATTGCCAAAATTCAAGGACAATATGACTTCATTTTATATTCATAACAATCAAATAACGCATAACTCAAATAAAGTGCCTAGTTTTATCCAGAGTACAGAAAATAATCAAACGACAACAACCTTTTTAGAGGACCTTTCATTGAATGGGAACAAAGAAATTAATCTCAAAGGATCCAATTTAACGGTACGACCATTTGATTCAACATCCTCTACTTATTTCAATCTACATGCAGTAGCTAATGGAACTACGGAGTCGTTATATGATGACCATATTTATACGATTAAAAATCAAGATGGCATTGTTTATGAAGGAAAGGCGAATAAAAATGTGTCATTTCCTCATAAAAAAGGTTCGGTCTATACGGCAATCTTGGATCAGGCTGATCAAAATCCAAATAATGTATTGACGATTAAAACAATAAATGATGATTTAATCACCTCAGCCTTCTTTGAAAATCAATCATGGATTATTAATAACCTGAATGACCAATTGAAACCCAAAAAAATAGATGTCGATGTTTATCCAGAAGATTTAGATAAAATCAAACAAGTTAATACAGATTCTAAACGACCATTCAATGGACAGCATATTCCAAAAAATATCAACGCTCTAAAAAATCTTGAATTATTGCATTTAAGAAATACTAAAATGAGCGGTTCATTGCCAGTAGAACTCGGCGATTTAACAAAAATGAAAGACTTACGAATTTTTGATAATAGCTTTACAGGTGGCATTCCAGACAGTCTGACAAAATTAAAGAATATAGAATATTTATACTTGGATGGAAACGGCTTAACTGGAACAATTCCTACTGGGCTAGAGACTTTGCCAAAATTGCATAGTCTATATCTAGATGACAATAAATTAGTTGGACAAGTCCCAGCTTTTGGAGAGAACTTCAAAATTCTCCAATTAGGGAATACTCAATTAACCTATAATGCTGAAAAAGTACCAAGCTTTATGGAAAGTGCAACGAATTTAGGCATAGGGAACACTTTCATCAGTAGCCTATCGCTAAAAGGAAATGAAAAAATTGAAATCAAAGCAGGCGAACCAACGATTAGACCCTTTGATTCCGAATCTACTAGTTATTTCAATCTCCATGCACTAAAAGGATCAAATGCGGAGCAGTTATATGATGACCACATTTATACCATCAAAACGCAAAATGGCGTTGTTTATGAAGGAAAAGCAGGTAAGAATGTCTCTTTCCAACATAAAAAAGGTGCAATCTATACAGTAATATTGGATAAAGCAGATAAAAATCCAAAAAATGTATTTAAGGTAACTCCCGTTGAGATAGCAGTCATTACGTCTGCCTTCTTTGAAAATCAATCATGGATCATTGATAACATCAATGATCAATTGAAACCCCAAAAAATAGATGTCGATGTGTATCCAGAAGATTTAGAGAAAATCACACAAATCCATACAGATGCTAAACGACCTTTCAAAGGGCAGCATATTCCAAAAAATATCAAAGCACTTAAAAATCTTGAAGTATTATATTTAAGCAATGCTGAAATAAGCGGTTCATTGCCAGTAGAACTCGGCGAATTAACGAAAATGAAAGATTTACGAGTTTTTGATAATAGCTTGACAGGTGAAATTCCAGAGAGTTTAGGAAATCTTAAAGAACTAAGATACTTGTTGGTTTCAAATAATCTTTTAACAGGAACAGTACCAGAAGTGCTGACTACGTTGCCTAATATGCATTCAATTTACTTGAATGGTAATAAATTTGTAGGACAACTGCCAAAATTCCGTGATAATATGCTTACATTTTATAGTCATAACAACCAAATAACGTATAACTCAAATGAAGTGCCTAGTTTTATACAGAGTGCACAGCATAATATGATTACATCAACATTTATAGCTGGTCTTTCATTGAATGGAAATGAGAAAATTAATATCAAAGAAGGCGAGTCAACGATTCGACCATTTGATTCTGCGTCTTCTAGTTATTTCAACCTCCATGCCCTAAAAGGAGCAAATGTGGAGCAGTTATATGATGACCATATTTATACTATCAAAACGCAAAATGGTGTTGTTTATGAAGGAAAAGCAGATAAGAATGTCTCTTTCCAACATGAAAAAGGAGCAGTTTATACAGTAATATTGGATAAAGCAGATAAAAATCCAAAAAATGTATTTAAGGTAACTCCCGTTGAGATAGCAATTATTACGTCTGCTTTCTTTGAAAATCAATCATGGATTATCAATAACATCAATGACCAATTAAAACCAAAGAAAATCGATGTGGATGTGTATCCAGAAGATTTAGAGAAAATCAAACAAGTCAATACAGATGCTAAACGACCATTTAATGGACAGCATATTCCAAAAAATATTAACGCCCTAAAAAACCTAGAACTACTTTATTTAAGAAATACGCTAATGACTGGGTCATTACCAAAAGAACTTGGTAGTTTAACAAAAATGAAAGACTTACGAATTTTCAATAATACCTTTACAGGTGGTATTCCAGAAAGCTTTACGAATTTAAAAGAGGTAGAGAATTTAATTTTAGATGAAAATGGTTTAACGGGAACAATTCCTAGTGGATTAGGAGCATTACCTAAACTCAATAGCCTCTATCTAGATAAAAATAAATTAGTTGGACAAATCCCAGACTTTGGTGAGAATTTCAAAACTATCCAAGTGGGTAATACGCAATTAACCTACAATGCTGAAAAAGTACCAAGCTTTATGGAAAGTGCAACGAATTTAGGAATAGCTGAAACCTTTATTAGTACACTGTCTCTAAAAGGAAATGGACAAATACAAGTTCAAGCAGGGTATACAATCAGCCCGTTTGATAAGTCAGCGAATAGCTATTTTGATCTACACGCTTATTCAGCAACAAAAGGGAAACAGTCATTATATGATGACCATATTTACACCATTAAAAACAAGGATGAGATTGTTTATGAAGGGAAAGCAAATGAAAATGTCTCTTTCACTCATAAAAGTGGTGCAAATTACACCGTGATACTGGATAAAGCGGAGCAAAATCCAAAGAATGTATTTACGATTAAATCTGTAGAATCTGATTTGGTAACCTCAAACTTCTTTGAAAATCAGTCATGGATCATTAATAATATCAATGACCAATTGAAACCAAAGAAAATCGATGTGGATGTTTATATGTCTGATTTGGAAAAAATCAAACAAGTTAATACAGATGCTAAACGACCATTCAATGGACAGCATATTCCAAAAAATATTAACGCTCTAAAAAACCTAGAATTACTTTATTTAAGAAATACGTTAATGACTGGCTCATTACCAAAAGAACTTGGTAGTTTAACAAAAATGAAAGATTTACGAATTTTCAATAATACCTTTACAGGTGGTATTCCAGAAAGCTTTACGAATTTAAAAGAGGTAGAGAATTTAATTTTAGATGAAAATGGGTTAACTGGAACAATTCCTAGTGGATTAGGAGCATTACCTAAACTCAATAGCCTCTATCTAGAGAAAAATAAATTAGTTGGACAAATCCCAGACTTTGGTGAGAATTTCAAAACTATCCAAGTGGGTAATACGCAATTAACCTATAATGCTGAAAAAGTACCAAGCTTCATGGAAAGTGCAACGAATTTAGGGATAGGGAACACTTTTATCAGTGGTCTATCGCTTCAAGGAAATAAAGCAATCGATATCAAAGCAGGAGAACTAACCATTCGACCATTTGATTCTGCGTCATCTAGTTATTTCAATCTCCATGCCCAAAAAGGAGCAAATGTGGAGCAGTTATATGATGACCACATTTATACCATCAAAACGCAAGAGGGTGTTGTTTATGAAGGTGCGGCTGATAAGAATGTTTCTTTCCAACATAAAAAAGGCGCAGACTATACGGTTATTTTGGATAAAGCAGATAAAAATCCAAAAAATGTATTTAAAGTAACACCTGTTGAATTAGAGGTTATTACCTCTGAATTCTTTGAAAATCAATCATGGATTATTGATGAAGTAAACAAGCAACTGAATCCCAAACAAATTGATCAAGATGTTTATTTATCGGATCTTGCTGAAATTACTACAATCGATACAGGTATGTCTAGTAAAGGTACCAAAGGTCAGTTCATTCCCAAAAATATTGATGCTCTAACGAATCTAATAGATCTTATATTAATGGAGGCAAAAATGGTTGGTAGCCTTCCAACGGAATTAGGGAATTTAACAAAACTGAAAAATTTAAAACTCATGGGGAATACCTTCACTGGAGGGATTCCAGAAAGTTTTGGTAATCTTAGTGAGTTAAGGCAGTTATATCTAGTAAATAGTAACTTAACAGGAACAATCCCAGAAGAGCTAGCGGCGCTACCAAATCTTGAGTGGATGGCTTTAATTGCTAATAAGTTTGTTGGTCAGGTACCAACATTTAGAGAAAACATGAAAGCATTATACATTAATAATACGCAATTAACGTATAATTCTGCCCAAGTACCAAACTTTATAACAAGTGCGGAAAATTTCGATTATAAAACTACCTTTATTGAAGGACTCACATTAAAAGGGAAGGACTCACTTACGGTTAAGGCACATGATCCAGTTATTCGACCGTTTGATTCAGTATCCCCTACCTATTTCGATTTACATGCGACTCAAACAGAAGGAAAGTCGCAAACGCTCTATGATGAGCATATTTATACCATCAAAAATCAAGAAGGAATGGTGCTTTATGAAGGAAAAGCAGATGAAAATGTAGAAATTCCTCATAAAAAAGAAACAACCTATACCGTGGTATTAGACAAAGCCGATCAAAATCCAAATAATATAGTTAAGATTAGGTCGGTAGATATAGAGCCAGTCAAATCTGAATTCTTTGAAAATCAATCATGGATTATTGGTAACATCAACGATCAGTTACAACCGAAGAAAATTGATCATGATGTTTATCTGTCAGATTTAGAAGAAATCACTGTAATTAATACAGGTTCAAATAGCACGGTTACCGAAGGTCAGTTTATTCCAAAAAATATTAGTGCTCTAAAAAACCTAAAAATACTTTTGTTATCGAATGCAAAAATGAGTGGGAAGTTACCGAAAGAATTAGGTGATTTAACAAACATGCAAGATTTACGAATTTTTGGAAATAACTTTACAGGGGGAATTCCTGAAAGCTTAGAAAATCTTAGTGAGATGGAAACATTATTGCTTTCAAATAACGGGCTAACAGGAACAATTCCAGAAGGATTAGCTAAATTATCTAAGCTGCATACACTTTTCCTAAATGGGAATCAGCTTGTAGGACAATTACCAAAATTACGTGAAAAGATGAAAATACTTTCTATTAATAATAATCAAATAACCGATAATTCAAACGAAATACCAAGCTATATCCACAGTGCGACAACTGCAATTTTCACATCAACATTTATAAGTACTCTTTCGTTGCAAGGAAATGAAACAATCGAAATCAAAGAAGGCGAACCAACGATTAGACCCTTTGATTCCGAGGTATCTAGTTATTTCAATCTCCATGCACTGAATGGAGAAAATGTGGAGCAGTTATATGATGACCATATTTATACCATCAAAACGCAAGAAGGTGTTGTTTATGAAGGAAAGGCTGACAAGAATGTTTCTTTCCAACATAAAAAAGGCGCTATCTATACAGTAATTTTGGATCAGGCAGATAAAAATCCAAAAAATGTATTTAAAGTAACACCTGTTGAATTAGAGATTATTACCTCTGAATTCTTTGAAAATCAATCGTGGATTATTAATGAAATAAACAAGCAACTGAAACCCAAACAAATTGATCAAGATGTTTATTTATCTGATTTAGCTGCTATTACGTTAATCAATCCAGGTTTTCCTAGTAAAGTTACTGAAGGTCAACGTGTTCCCAAAAATATTGATGCTCTAAAGAATCTAACAGATCTTTTGTTAATGGACGCAAAAATGGTTGGCAGCCTTCCAAAGGAATTAGGGAATTTAACAAAATTGAAAGATTTAAGAATTTATGGGAATACCTTTACTGGAGAGATTCCAGAAAGTTTAGGCAATCTTAGTAATCTGGAAACACTGTATATAATAAATAATGGCTTAACAGGAACAATCCCAGAAGGGCTAGCGGCACTACCAAAGCTTAGTTGGTTGAGTGTAGCTCATAATAAACTTGTTGGTCAGGTACCAACATTCAGAGACAACATGAAAGGATTTACCATTAATTATAATCAGTTAACGTATAACTCAGCTCAAGTACCAAGCTTTTTAACAAGTGCGGATCTATCCGATTATCAAGAGACCTTCGTTGAGGGACTTACATTAAGAGGAAGTGAAGTAATTAATATTAAGGCGGATGAATCAGTGATCCGACCATTCGATGCAAAGTCTAGCAGCTATTTCTTGTTACATGTGTATTCAGCAACAGGAAAACCACAGTTGCTTCATAATGACCATATTTATACCATCAAAAATCCTGAAGGTACCATTCTTTATGAAGGGAAAGCAGATAAAAATGTAGAAATTCCTCATAAAAAAGGAACAACATACACTGTGGTCTTAGACAAAGCGGATCAAAATCCAAATAACGTAATTACAGTGAACAGTAAGATCCCAGAATTGAAACTAAATAGTATCCCAGACAAACTATCATTTTCGATCTCATCAAAAAGTGAGGAGAGAAATCCTGTTAAACCAATAGGAGGGCACGCTTCTGTCTTTGATAATCGTGGTAAAGGGAATTGGCAGCTAAGTATTCTGCCAAGTGAATTGGTTTCAGGAAAAAGAAAACTTTTGGGAGAGTATCATTATGTTAATGATAAAGGTACTGGAAATAGTATTGTGACGGGGCAAAAAGTCCTTATTGAAAGTGGCGCCAGTGATGAAGCAAATGAAGTCACGCCGATATCTGAAAAATGGACGGATGAACAAGGTCTTCATTATACTGTTAACCAATCGAATTATCTTGGGAATTACAAAGGCAGTGTAACATGGATCTTGGAAGATGTACCCAAGCAATAGTAAATTGAAATAAAGCGAAAATGTTTATATTTTATCATTCAAATTTATAGGAAAGCGAGGCTAAAACGTTAGTTTTTGCCTCGTGTATCCTATAAAAAACATAATAACTGCAAAAGACTACATAGAAAATAAATTATTTGGAGGAAACAATGATGTACACAATTAAGTTTTTAACTGATGATGATTCAAAAGAAAATAAACACGTTGACTATTTAAAGGAAAAAGGTTGGGATGTTTCACCAATTCAAATAGATAAACTGCTAGAGACCGAAGAAAAAATGACGGCCATTGTTATAAAAGAAAATACGATACCTATAACATGTTGTTGGTTGATGGAATTGAGACAACGCTTTGACCTACCCATTTATTTGTGCTCAACTGGTGGTGGCTCTGATGCAAATATTGTTTACTTACAACTGGGTGTAAAAACTTGTTTTTCAGAAACAACGAATGCAGAAGAACTTTTTCATACACTAACAAACGTGTTGTCACATCATTCGCATGAACGAATGACAAGCAAAGAAAAAGAAACACAAGTAACAATTTTAGAATTAAATCCAGTTAACCTAAGTGCAATAATTGATGGAGAACGAGAAATTACTTTGACTAGAAAAGAATATCAAGCATTAGAGATATTATATAACAATCCAAGCATGGCAATTTCATACAAGGAATTTAAAGAACGTTTGTGGGATCCAGAACATAGTTTAAATAATGAAAACTATCGTATTGCTAATGTTATTTTTCATTTAAGAAATAAAATCGAAAAGAATACAGCAAGACCAAGATTTATCAAAACAGTTCGTTCAAGAGGCTATATGCTTGATATATAAGCAAAGTCAA
This sequence comes from Enterococcus sp. AAFC-DPL-5146, assembly GCF_058216635.1. Lineage (NCBI taxonomy): Bacteria > Bacillati > Bacillota > Bacilli > Lactobacillales > Enterococcaceae > Enterococcus > Enterococcus sp. AAFC-DPL-5146. Next base: position 100,248 of record NZ_CM177103.1, read on the forward strand.
GAATGTTTGAGAAAGAAGAGTAGTTTATCTGATTACTTCTATCTTACTCTCTCTTTTTCAGCAATAAACAACTTCAGATTAAACATCGTGATATTAGATAGGGAAACTTAGGTGAAATCAGCCGACATCTAATCCAAAGCAGTAGCGAAGGAGAAAGTAAGTGAAACAAAAAATAATTATTGGCATCATTTTACTAATTGGACTATTTTCAACAAGCCAAGTAGTGGTTGCTGAAGTGAAAGAAAAGGAAATTAGAAGTATTGAAGAACCTGTCTGGTTATTTAAATCAGGAATCTCTAAAGGAAAAAATCATGATCGTCAGGATTTAGGCTTTATATTAGCTAAAAACACTATTTTAAAGGTTCGGCAAACAAATCCAGAAATAAAAAATAAATTAACCGTTCGTCTCTTATCTAATGATTCAAAGGAAGAAAAATCCGTAAGCGTAGGTTCTGAATGGACTGAGCTTTCCAGTGAGGCTGTAACAGTTCCTTTTGTGGATACACCATTTGGTAATGTGAATGCAACCATTGAATTTCAAGTTGAAAATAATCAAGTTCAAAAATTATTACCGATTTATGAGAAAAAAGGAAACGAAAATCAATTTTTTAATACCTGGGATCAAATGGATAGTGAGTTTGCGTTAATTAAGTCAAAAAAGTTTCAATTTTTTTTACCCCAAATAGACAAAGAGTTACTGAGAAAATCAAAAGATTTTGACTCTATTGATGAGTTGATTGATCACTATGAAAATATATTTGATACATATGATAAATATATTGGCTTAGATAATTCATCGTATGAAAATCAACAATCAAAAAATCGTTACTTTTTGAAAGCTGATACGCATGGCGCTGGTAGTGCTTATTATGGCCCAATTTGGACAGCTAATTCTAAAAATGATACAACACTATGGCTGAACAAAATCAGTTGGGGTGCACTCCATGAAATCGCACATGGCTATCAAGCAGATTTCAGAAATAGAGGGATATCTACAGGAGAAGTGTCAAATAATTTATTAGCGGCTCAATATCAGTATGATCAGTATGGAAAAGAAGCAGATCGGTTTAGCTGGCTATTTAACAGCGGTAAAAGAGAAGCAGTAGATAATAATTTATATCAGAGAACGATTGTTAATGGGGAAGGTTACGCTACACTTGATTTAAGGAGTCAATTAGTTCTATTGACAATGTTAAAACAGAAAGCTGGAACAAATACATATGCGAAACTATATCAAGGATATAGAAAGTTAGCGCTACAACCAAATTTCAAAAAAGAGACTATTTTATTCTCTGACTTGATGAATAAGTATTACAGCGAAACAACTGGGTTAGATTTTACGCCTGCACTAAATAAGTGGAAAATCCAAACTAGTAATTTTCAAGATGAGATCAATCGTCATCAAAACTACGAAGCAGTCGCATCCTTGGTTAATATTGTCCCTTCAAGTCAATTGGCTAACGCGCGTAAACTTGTAGATCCGACCATTCTCATGAATTCAAACTTTGAACTGGTTAATAATAAAGATATTGCTCCTTTAGGATTAAAAGGGGACGTTACGATTCATTTAGCAATCGATGATATCAATGTTTTAAAGGGAGAAACACTGAAACTTAAAGAAGGCAGTCGTGTAATTCAAGAAGTTGAGATTGATCAAGAAAATATTCATTTTTATAATGTTCCCAACGGTGTGTATACAGTCGCATTTTCTAATGAATCGAATGAATATAAATATAGTGGACACTACGTTCATATCAAAGAAAAAACTAATGAAGCAACGATTGAAGTAGAGAAACTGAATTCAAGTAAATTAATGAATCAAACAATCAAATTTTTAGGTCTTAGTAACTATACATTTGCAAATTTTGAAACAGATATAAATAAAGAAAAAGCTACTTTCTCCGTTATTTCAAGCACTCCTCATGCCTATTTTGCCAATGAATTATATGCATCAATAAAGGTTTATGATGAAAATAGTCAGGTTATTTATTCCAAAGAAATTGAGGGAATGAATGGTCAAGTGGTCAAGGATGTGATTCCCTTGAAAAAAGGATATAGAGTGGTATTATTTCATGCAGAGACTCAAAAACGGTTAACAAACGAGGAAGGGATCGTTGATTCTACTTCAAAAACGAATTCATTTAAGATGACCGAGTTAGGACTGCAAAATGAGACGCTTAAAAATGATCTGGAAGCTACGTTAATTAATAAAATTACTGAACAAGCATCACAAATCAGCAGTTCAGAAATACCGAAAGATACGATTGGATTAAATGGCATCAAACAGCTTTTTATGGCAATTAATGCCTTAAGCGAACCGAATCGATCCACTTATTTAGAAAAGTACAACGATTTATTTGAGCGATCATTGGAATCACCAAATAGCAAAGCAATAGTTGAAGTGACAACACCCAATTTAAATGAGGTTCAATTTCCAGAAGAACCAATCGGTCCACCAATTGGCTCAGGTAATTTTACGATAAATGCTGTATCTGATTTTAAATTTGATAAAATTCAAATCGGTCAAACGGCAAAGGCTCAAGTAGAAGTAAATAGAAAGCTCGGTTTAGAAGTAATCGATAAGCGGGGGACAGGTGGCGGTTGGAATGTTCAAGTGGCTATGACCGATTTTGTTGCAATTGCTAAAGAGCAGGAAGCAACATTGAAAGGCTGGCGCTTAACGATCCCTAAAGGAACCATTACTAGCAAACTAGGTGATTTATCAGCTCCTCCTGAAACTAAAGAAGTCATTATAAATGCGGCAGACACTTCTCAACTTATATTTTCCGCAGAAAAAAATCATGGTTTGGGAACCTATTCTTCCATTTTTATGGATGAACAGACATCTCTTGAACAAGCAGTTCGTTTATCGGTGCCTATGTATGGAAAAATTGGGCAATATAAGTCTGAATTAACGTGGTCGTTAATTGATGCTCCTTTAAATTAAGTTGTATAAAGGCTGAAATTTTTAAGTGAGTAGTGATTTACTTTACATCAAATGAAGATGTAGAGTTTTTAAAAAGACTAGACGATACTATCTAGGATAATTCTCTTGACTAGTCATTTTTATTCTGCTAAAGTATACCTTGCTTATTAATCGTAATTCTTACGATTTGTGACGGTAAATCGAAATGGCTATAGTTTGATAACTATAGTCTCACGATTGTTCCGCGAAGAAAATAGGCTTCTACAGCCTTATATAGCAAGGAGGAAAAAGAATTTGGAGATGCTTTCATATGAGTTCATGAGAAAAGCCTTTTTGGCAGCAACCTTTATCTCGGTGATTGCACCGATGCTGGGGGTATTTCTTGTAATCAGAAGACAATCTTTGATGGCAGATACTCTTTCTCACGTATCGTTGGCCGGGGTTGCATTAGGATTTTTCTTAAATTGGAATCCTGATATCATGACACTTGTTGTTGTGATCATTGCAGCAATTATTTTAGAATATCTGCGGATGATTTATAGTACGTATTCGGAAATCTCGATTGCGATTTTAATGTCGGGAGGATTGGCGTTAGCGTTAGTTTTAATGAATCTAAGTGGTGGTAATTCAGCTGCCAGTATCCAGTCTTATCTATTTGGGTCAATCGTCACTATTACGTGGCAGCAAGTCATTATTTTAGCTGTTCTTTTTGTGGTATTAGTTATTTTGTTCTGTTTATTCAAACGACCAATGTATGTATTGACCTTTGATGAGGATACAGCTCATGTCGATGGGTTGCCGATTCATTGGATGTCGATGTTATTCAACGTAATTACAGGTGTAGCCATTGCAGTGATGATTCCAATTGCTGGGGCACTATTGATTTCAGCAATCATGGTCTTACCTGCTGCAATCGGGATGCGCATTGGAAAAGGCTTTAATGCAGTGATTATCATTAGCGTGATTATGGGCTTGATTGGGATGTTAACAGGTTTAACAGGATCTTATTATTTAGAAACGCCCCCAAGTGCCAGCATTACGCTGATTTTTATCGGATTGTTTATTCTGGTAAGTATCATTCGCAAATTAGTTGTTACCATGCAGCGGAATAAAAAAATGAGTCAGAGCTAAAAACGTTTATTTTAGAGGAAGATATGTAGAAAAACGAAGATTTTTATGCATATCTTCTTTTTTGTTTTATAAATTGCGAACTATTTTCCTTTTTTTTCAAAAAATGCTCGAATTTTTCCGCCAAACACCTTATAATAAGAAGGATAGATTAAAAGTAAGTGCCACTTATTTTTTGTTCATCAATAAATAATGGCTAATGAACCTATAAAAAAGAAGGTGTATCAATTATTTTGATGAGGTTTCCTTGTTAGAGATAGTGATAATAAGCCTTAAAGGAAAGAGGAGAAGAAGTGACGGATTCAAAAATTCGGAGAAGCGAACGTTTGATTGATATGACACAATACTTGTTGGATCATCCACATACATTAGTTTCTTTAACCCATTTTGCACAGCGCTATAAATCTGCCAAATCATCAATAAGTGAGGATTTAGCAATCATTAAAAAAACGTTTAAACAGCGAGGTACAGGAATTCTTGAAACAATTCCAGGGGCTGCTGGCGGAGTTCGATTTATTCCAGAAATTCCCTATGAGGAATCAAAAGAATTAGTATTGGCTTTATGTGAACGTTTATCAGAGCAGGATCGTCTGTTGCCAGGAGGATATGTGTATCTTTCTGATTTGTTGGGACAGCCGGAGTTATTGCGTCAAGTGGGTCGAATCATTGCTTCTAAATATTTAGGGGAACAAATCGATGCAGTCATGACTGTTGCGACAAAAGGTGTACCAATCGCTCAAGCTGTTTCTTATTACCTTAATGTACCGTTTGTCATCGTTCGACGTGATTCAAAAATCACTGAAGGTTCTACCGTTAGTGTAAATTACGTTTCCGGCTCATCAGAACGGATTGAAAAAATGGAATTATCAAAACGTAGCTTAAAACGTGGTTCTAGAGTTTTAGTTGTTGATGACTTCATGAAAGGCGGAGGTACCGTTAATGGAATGAAGAGTTTGATTGAAGAGTTTGAGGCGGAGCTTGTTGGAATCACTGTATTTGCTGAGTCTAAATTCAAAGGACAACGTGCGATTGAAGATTATACATCATTGCTTTATGTAGAAGATGTGGATACACGGACAAAAACGATTAATGTAGTTCCTGGGAATTATTTTAGCGAATAAAAGTTGAAGTAGAGGTTGGGACAGAAGCTGATTTTCGAAGTATTTGCTTTTGATTCCACCGTTTATCTGAATTCCAAGAGACTGGGATATGACTCGTAGAGTTATGTTCCAGTCTCTATTTTTATTCCTCATAGCCAGAAAACAACCTTTTTTATTTAACGAATTTTCTAATTAGGTGTATAGTTAAGTTATAAGCAATTTTATCCAGTTTTCTCACACATAATAAGCTAAAAATTTGGATAATCAAATGAAAGAAGGCCAACACAATGGAAAATCAAGAAAAAGTACAAATTTTAAAAGACATCGTTGCAATTAAGTCAGTCAACGGTAATGAAAAAGAAGTCGCTGACTATTTAAGCAAATTATTCAAAAAACATGGTATTGATTCAACCTTTTTAGAATTTGAAGAAGATCGTGACAGCTTAATCGTTGAGATTGGTAATAAAAATAGTGAGAAAGTTTTAGCTTTTTCTGGACATATGGATGTCGTATCAGCAGGGAATATAGCTGACTGGACCTCTGATCCGTTTAAACCTGAGATTCGTGATGGCAAAATGTACGGCCGTGGCACTTGTGATATGAAAAGTGGCTTAGCTGCAATGGCAATTGCGATGATTGAACTAAAAGAAGAAAATGCGGCATTCGATGGTCGTTTGCGTTTATTAGCCACAGTTGGTGAAGAAGTCGGCGAACTTGGTGCGGAACAATTAACAAAAGAGGGTTACGTAGATGATGTTACAGCAATGGTCATTGGTGAACCTTCTGGATATGCGGGTATTGTCTATGCTCATAAAGGATCAATAAACTTTAAAGTAAATTCTCAAGGAAAAAATTCTCATAGCTCAATGCCTCAACTAGGTGTGAATGCAATCGATCATTTGAATGATTTCTATACGAGAGCGAATGACATGTTCCGCAGTGAAATCCATACAGATGAAGTGCTAGGTGACTTTATTTATAATGTAACGATGATTTCCGGTGGTGAACAGATCAATAGTATTCCTAGTGAAGCTAGTCTTCAGGGGAATATTAGAACGATCCCTGGATATGACAACGATATAGTTATCAAAAAAATGAAGGAATTGATTGATGAATTGAATCAAAAAGAGACCTATCATTTAACATTAACTATCGAAGCAAATAAAATTTCAGTTAAAAGTGAAAAAGACTCAGATATTGCTAAAATTGCCCAACAAGTAGCAAAAAAACAAGTGGGTAAAGACATTCCTATGGTTGGTATTTCTGGAACCACAGATGCAGCTGAATTTACCAAAGGCAAGCAAGTATTTCCAGTCATTATTTTTGGTCCAGGGAATGAAACACCTCATCAAGTAGATGAATATGTGGATGTTGATAACTATTTGGAAATGGTGGATATTTATAAAGAAATGGCAACGACGTATTTATCTTAAGTGAGGTATGAAAATTAAAAAGAGATTGGGACAGAAGCATTTAACTCCGAGAAATAAGTTGCTTTTGCTCCCACTGTTTATTCGGATTTCTTGAGGCTAGGATATAACTCGCAGAGTTATGTCCTAGCCTTTAATGAGTTGATACAACTGGAGCAAAGGAATGGTTTAGAATGGTACTTTTTCAGCGTGCTTTGAGAGGTGAAGTTTCTACTGTTAAAAATATATTTTTTTATTCAATTATATATTATAGTTGAATTATTATTACTAAAGGAGTTTATAATGAAAGGCAGTCAGTAGCTGCTTTAAAACAAAGATTTGTACATAGTATGATACGCAATAATGCGCATTTTATTCAATGGAAAGATTCTTTTGATAGAGTAAATCATTTTATTTTCAAAAGGAGAGAAAATTCGATAAAAACATTAAGTCCGCTCAAGTTTTTCTTGCCAATAGCAACATTGAGGAAGTCAAAAAAATAAAAACCTAGAGGTGATTTCCTCTAGGTAATGTTCTATTTCGTAAACTGCACATTCTGAACAAACGCCTCTAACTCTTCTTTACGCTCGATATTATGGTTGCATTTTTCACTATCATAGCAAATATAATTCCCACGCTTCGTATACATACCATCGCCAGATTCTTTCACCTTAGACAGAAACATCGCAACTTCTGACGTTTCATGACAAATCGGGCAGATGCCTTTTTGAGTCGTAGGGGAAATGGTTCCTGAAACACCGACGAGCTGTCCGTCAATTGAAGCGATAATAAATTTTTGCTGCTTCCCACTATCATTCCAGCTGTAAAAAGTATAATCTCTCAAATCCATTGTTTCCCACTCTGGGATTTTCAATTTCTTCGTCTTCTTAAAGAGCTTTGTCAGTTGTTGTTTTGAAGGTGGATCAAATGGGATAACAGATTCTTTTAAGCCTTCTAAGTACTGCTCTAGCCGTGGTTTAGAAGTCGCTGCTTCTAAGAATCCTTCCAATAATGGTTGTAACGCATCTTTATCTGTACCGAATTGCTCATTGATTTTCTCAAGAACGATCGCCTGCAGTGTTTTGACTGTATTTTTGTCATTTACAGATAAATGAGCTTGTAGCAAAATATGGGCTTGTTTTCTAATAAAATTAAATTGATAGGGTTGTATTTGTTTATTCATAATGGATTTCCTCTCTATCTTTCAAGTGATAAAGTACTTTGCGTAAAGGCAATCCTTCAACAACCAAAGCACTTTATTATTTCAAACCTGAATGGGCTTTTGATCGAGATACGTGTATTTGTTTAAGTATCATATTATCACCCCGCTAACATAATTTTCCTTTATTATAACGCAAACACACAAAATTATAAATTGGTATAGCAAAAAAGCAATTGGTTCAGTTGAAAAACCGTAAAGAGTAAGCTAAACTAAAACATGGCGCTATTTTAAATTGAAAATAAACGATTAAAAATAAAACAAATCTTAGGAGTGAAGCAATTGGAAAACAGATATGTCATCATCCTGGCTGCTGGTAAGGGAACACGCATGAAATCAAAACTTTATAAAGTGTTGCACCCTGTCGCTGGAAAACCAATGGTAGAACACATCATGGATCAAGTAGAAAAAACAAATCCAAGTGAAGTTGTAACGATTGTAGGTCATGGTGCTGAGGCAATCAAAAGTCATCTAGGTGAGCGTAGCCAATATGCTTTACAAGCAGAACAATTAGGAACAGGGCATGCAGTGTTACAAGCAGAAGCACATTTAGCAGGCAAAAAAGGCACAACCCTTGTTATTACAGGGGACACGCCGCTATTAACTGCTGAAACATTAGCGAATCTGTTCGACTATCATCAAGGGAAAAACGCCAGTGCGACGATTTTGACCGCTCACGCAGAAGATCCAACTGGATATGGCCGAATCATTCGTGACCATGTAGGGATCGTTGAAAAAATCGTGGAGCAAAAAGATGCTTCTGAACAAGAAGCTCGTGTGCAGGAAATCAATACTGGAACGTTTTGTTTTGATAATGAAGCCTTGTTTAATGCCTTATCTAAAATCAATACCGACAATGCACAAGGAGAATACTATTTAACAGATATCATTGAGATCCTTAAAAAAGAAGGCAAGACCGTTGCGGCATACCAAATGGCTGACTTTGAAGAAGCGATGGGGATCAATGATCGTGTGGCTTTAGCTGAGGCGAATAAAATCATGCATCGCCGTTTGAATACAATGCATATGAGAAATGGTGTATCATTCGTTGATTCCGATTCAACATACATTGATGAAGGAGTCGTAATCGGTTCAGATACTGTGATTGAAGCTGGTGTCCGTTTAAAAGGGAAAACAATGATTGGTGAAGATTGTTTCATCGGCGCCCATTCTGAAATTGTGGATAGTGTGATTGAAGATAACGTAAAAATTACACAATCTGTCGTTGAAGAAAGTATTATTCGTAAAAATGCGGATGTAGGCCCATTTGCACATATTCGTCCGAAAGCTGAAATCGGTGAGCGTGTTCATGTCGGAAACTTTGTAGAAATCAAAAATGCAACCGTAGCAGAAGATACCAAAGTGGGTCATTTGACGTATGTTGGTGATGCAGACTTGGGTAAAGATATTAACGTTGGCTGCGGTGTGGTTTTCGTTAACTATGATGGAAAAGACAAATATCGCACAACGGTTGGAGATCATGCGTTCATCGGATCATCAACAAATTTGATTGCACCTGTGGACATTGCCGCAAATTCAGTTATCGCAGCAGGTTCTACGATCACAGAAGATGTAGCAGAATTTGACTTGGCGATTGCTCGGGCAAGACAAGTGAATAAAGAAGGTTATGGGAAGAACATGCCTTATATGAATAATGAAAAATAAAGAATAAAAAAGAAGATGAATGCTGAGATTGGGCATTCATCTTTTTTTTAATTTTGTGTTTGTTCATCTTTTTTGTAAAATATCATCCAAAGGGAACAATATGATTTAGCCTATTTTTCGTTTTCGATTATATTCATAAAAACTGTAACCAGAAAGTCCAATCACAAGTAATCCTAAACTTACATACGAGGTAATTTTTTCCCCTGTTTTCGGATAGGTGGTTGTTTTTCCAGTAGCAGATTTACCAGGTGTAGATGTTTTTATTTCTCCTGCTGGTTCCTTAGTCGGATCTTTTGGATCTGGAGTAGGCACTGATTCTGGTTTGAATTTGTTCTTAAAGTCAGCTTCTGAAATAGAGACAATTCGTTCTCCTGGAAAGGCTTCTTTGTATTGTGACAAATCGACATTTGTAGCAGCATTGTATAAACGTAGGGCAGCTCCTTGTTTTAAATGATTAATCAAGACTGTGTCTAAAGAAGGTCCTTCTTCACGTTCGCCGCCCAGCATATCATAACCGTCCCCACCAGCTGCTAAAAAGTCATTAGTTGCCATGTGATAAGTTGTTTTTTCATCGATTGGTTCAAAGTTCCCCGTTTTGCGATTTTTGACTTCAACATGCAATACACGCTCACCAACGAGGGTTTTATCGGTTCCATTGCCTTCATCTGCTGGCAGTAATGAACCTTTTTTCGTTGAGTCATAGTGAACTCGGATCGAACTTGATACATGTAAGAAACCGCCGTTGGCACCAAGTTTTGGCTGGTTGTATTCATCTAAGATGGTATTGCCAGCTTCGTCTTTTTGAGTCATGGAACGTAGTGATAATTCAAACATCTCTTTGACTTTAGCGCCAGTTACTTTTATTTGAGAGATGCTATTGCCAAATGGTAATACAGCGATGACATCACCTAAAGTGACTTGTCCTGGTTCGATATTTGTACGGATACCGCCGCCATTTGTTACGGCAAAATCAGTTGGGTTTTTGAATCCCTCTTGCCCATATGCTAACATAGCATCGCCAATCAAGTTCCCCAAATTAGTTTCCCGTGTTCGTACATTGTCGCGCTCACCGTTGAACTGATAAGGATTGTTTTCAATAACAACTTCTGAACCCCACGCTTCAAAATTTGCTTTTGCCGCGTCAACTAAGGTTTTAACTGCTGGATCTTCTGCTAAGCTAGCTAGTTCATTGGCAGGAGTCAGTGAGGCTGTTTTTTTACTGAAATCAGTTAAATCCACATCTACTAAACCAACATTATTCAAGTAATTGCCAGTTTGTGTATACATGACATTGCCGAATTGTTTTCCGCCATTTACAGCCGTATGTGAATGACCATCCAAAACAGTAATGTTTAGATCGGAAAATTCTTTACTCAAAGTCTCTGCTAACGTATCTCCACGCCATTCGTGAGGCGTTGTTTCGTCAATGCCTAGGTGCCCGGTAACGACATAAGCATCGATTGTTTGATTCGGATTTTTTTGAATCTCTGCTATTGCTTTTTTTGTTTCACTTATTGGATCAGCGAAAGTTACACCAACTATGTTGTTAGGATGCGTTTTTGTAGCGGTTTCTGGTGTTGTTACGCCGATAATAGCATAGGTTTTTCCGTTTTTCTCAACGATTGTATAAGGATCAAATACAAGTTTTCCATCTTTGAATGTATTGTTGGAAAGAATTGGGAAATTTAATGCTTCTTTATACTTCATCGCTGTATCAAAACCAAAGTCAAACTCATGGTTTCCGACAGCCATCGCATCATAGCCGACAGCATTCATTACATTGACCATGTCCATCCCTTTAGAAAAATTGGAGATAGGCAGTCCTTGGAAAGCATCACCTGCATCAATCAAAAGTTCAGGCTCGACTAAATCCTTGTATGTTTTCAAACGTGCCATACCTAAAACATCTTTGCCGTTCCCTTCCATTCGTCCGTGAACGTCGTTAGTATGCATAATTGTCATCTTTTTAGGCGAAAAACCTGCGTTGATGACATCTTGTTTGGTGATAGGTTTAACATTAGGTGTACGGCCATCGGGGGCAAGTTCTGTTTGAAGCGTACCGTCATTAACTAATTGAACAGCTAACTCACGCCAGTTTTTATTAAAATGATAGCCGATTACTTCCCAGTTATTTTCGATTTCTTTTTCAGGATCAATGATTTGTTTCTCTCTGATATAATCTGCAATTAGTCCTCGAATAGTTTCAGGATCAGTTGATTTTATCGGTTCTCCTGAAATAAGACCTTGTGCTAATAAACCTTCATAGCGGTAATTATTCATTGCGATTGTATAGTTTGCCGCAAGATCAACTGGTTGTCCATCAATCGTTGGGTTGATGATACGCTCACCATGAGGTTTAGAAATATCAATCTTATAAGAAATACCGGAAATTATATCGTAATTAAAAACACGGATATTTTGATTAAAACTGATCGTTAAATCGTCAGGTCCAGGAGTATTGTAATAATCTGCCTGATTTTCCATGTATGTTAGGAGATTTTCTCCCGTTATATTGACACTGACCAATGTGTTAGGGTACTTATAGATATCAAAAACGTTTGAATAAGAGAGGGCTCCTGCATTTAATTTGCTGTCTGCTTTAAAAAGGGCAGAGGCTGCTAGTTGAGCACCCGTTGCTTTTCTTTGAACATTATTGATAAGAGAAATCATAGCCGTTGGGCGTAATTGAGCTTCTGGAATTCCTTTAACTTCCTCAGGAGGCAAGAAGTTGCCTGTAGCTGTTCCGAATTTTTCTGAGATGAAATTTCTAGTTGTATCATGATATTCTTGTGTTTCCGACTTTAATGCGTCATCTGCTGGAACAGTTTTGGTATTGATGATTGCAGCATTGCTACTTTTAACCAGCCATTTTTCATTCGATTTTTCGATATCAAGATCGATTCGTACCATTTCAACGCCGGTATCTCTAGGACCAGCGACAGGGACTAAACCATTCGGACCTTCCAGCTGTTCTGCAAAAGATCGATGATCGTGACCTAAAATATAGGCATCAATGCCGGCGACTTTGCTGATTACTTCATCGGCACTTGAAGCTGCACTAGAACTTTTTCGACCAGCATGCATCGAAGCAATGATGATATCTGTGTCATCTTTTAATTCAGCAACCGCTTTTTCAGCTTCCTCTCTCAGAGGTTCAAAATAAAGACTATCTACTTTTGCACCATCCCATAATGGTACTTGAGGTGTTGTTAGCCCGATGATCCCCACCGTTAAGTCTTTTTTACCGTCTCCATCTAAATCGATGTCTTTTTTCATTGTTCCGCCAACAAAGCGATTATTTGTTTCTTTCACATACGTGTTAGCAGATAAGATTGGAAATTGAGCTTCACTGTGGAGTTTTTTGATTAAATCCAATCCAAAATTAAATTCATGGTTCCCTAAGACCATGGCATCATATTTCATGTAGTTCATTGCTTTGATCATCGGATTAGGCTGATTGATTAGTGGTGTTTTATTATATAGATCATCAGTTAAAATAGTTCCTTGGTTGATATCACCATTATCAATCAGAATCGTACCATTTGGATTTTCTAAACGGACATTTTCTACAACAGAGCTCACTTGTGAAAGCCCGACTGGTGTTTGTTTATCATCTTCATAAGACCAATCCCACAATTGACCGTGGACATCAGAGGTCCCTAAAATAGTTAATTTTTGCGGTGTTGCAGCTGTTTCCACTTTTGGTTGAGAAACGGTATCTTGCGTACTTTCTATTGTACTTGAAGCCGTAGAACCTTCTGAAACGGTTATATCTGTTGATTGTGTTTCACTGCTTAGTGTATCCCCAATAGCTAATGCAGTTGTTGCAGTAGTGCCTGCTAATAATGTAGAAATCATTAATACCTGTAAACCAAGTTGTACTTTTCTCAAAACTGACTTTTTCACAAAATTCCTCCTTAATAATAAATAATGATCAACAGTTTTTGAAACTCTTGTACTTTTCAACATCAGTTCATTTCATTCACTGTGTTTCAAAGTAAAAGCCTAGTGGGTTCATCCGACCTTAACGGGATAAACAGGAAAATATAAAGGTGCTCTTTTTACCACACTTAAATTTTATCCTTTTTATGAGAGGCTAGCCCACGAAGCTAGATAAAAAAAATAATCCGCTTTCATTTTTTTGTACCACCTAAATAGTAATATATATCTTCTCTCTTGTCATTAGAAAATGTTATGATTTTTAAAAAGAAAATAACAAACACGACATATTTTTATTGCTTTCGTTTTTTTTCCACGAGCAGTTGCTTATTTTTATTAGAAAATCGTATTAATTTAAAGGAATGCCTCAAAATCACTTGATTTATTTCGGAAAAGTGACTACTATTTATAAGGAAACTATTGTTCAGTAAAAGAAAGTGGAGGTCCCCATGTCAAAACATTATTTTGATCCAAGATTGAAAATCTTTTCTCTTAACTCGAATCGTCCGTTAGCAGAAAAAATCGCAGAAGCTGTTGGTGTAGAATTAGGAAAATCTTCTGTCAATCAATTTAGCGATGGCGAAATTCAAGTAAATATCGAAGAAAGTATTCGTGGTTCTCACGTTTACATCATCCAATCAACAAGTAGCCCTGTAAATGATAATTTAATGGAGTTATTGATTATGATTGATGCCTTAAAACGTGCGAGTGCTAAGACAATCAACGTTGTGATGCCTTATTATGGTTATGCACGTCAAGATCGTAAAGCTCGTGCTCGTGAGCCAATCACAGCTAAACTTGTAGCAAACATGCTTGAAAAAGCTGGAGCAACTAGAATGTTGACACTAGATTTACATGCAGTCCAAATTCAAGGATTTTTCGATATTCCTGTGGATCATTTGATGGGCGCACCATTGATTGCGGATTATTTCTTACAACGTGATATTAAAGGTGACGATGTTGTCGTTGTTTCTCCGGACCATGGAGGAGTAACTCGTGCTCGTAAACTAGCAGAGTATTTGAAATCACCGATTGCAATCATCGACAAACGCCGTCCAAAAGCGAATGTTGCTGAAGTTATGAACATTATTGGACATGTAGAAGGCAAGACATGCGTACTTATCGATGATATGATCGATACAGCAGGAACTATCTCACTAGCAGCCAATGCATTGAAAGAAGCTGGAGCAAAAGAAGTCTATGCATCATGTACACATCCAGTATTGTCAGGACCGGCATTACAACGTATCGAAGATTCTGCCATTGAACGTTTAGTTGTAACGGATTCTATCTATCTTTCTGATGATAGAAAAATCGATAAGATTGATGAAGTTAGTGTTGGGGAATTAATTGGAGATGCCATTAAACGTATCCATGAAAATAAACCAGTGAGTCCGTTGTTTGAAACAAAACACCGTTAATACCAATAAATAAACAGTCGACAGACATTATTTTTCTGTATGTAGAAATGCAGAAGAATGATGTTTGTCTTTTTTTTGCGAAAAAGATATCAAAATTAGTTTTATAACTGGAAAAATTGATTTTAAAAAATTTATTATTGTTTTTTATATCAATAATAAAAAGGTGGATAACTAGATAGAAGAACAAGAAATCGTTTTATTTGATTTATTTATAAAAAGTAAAAGTTATAATCCGTTTTTAAGTAGAATCAAAAGCTCAATTTTAGGCAGTTAGCGGAAAAAAATAACTATTCAGTCTATTGTTAGATGCTATGCTAAAAGTAGTGAGTAATCTTTTATTGTACATAGTAAAAATATAAAAAAGGAGCAATCATGAAGAGAGAAAGATATGAAATCTGGGGATTAACGCTACAATTAGTTATTATAGCCGCTGCTTTAGTCTACTACTTTTTTATTTACAGATAACGAAAAATTTGATTAGGAGGAAGGAAAATTAATGCTTTTTAGAATAAAAAGAAAACTTGGCGGAGTAATGGTCACAAAAAATAAATGGTTAACAAAACTAGAAACAATCAAAGACCTAAGCGCGCCTAAATCTATCATTTTACCAATGAATATGCATATTGGTAAACCAGCAAAAGTCGTTGTTTCAGTGGGGCAAGAAGTGAGAATAGGTACACTGGTAGGGGAAAAAGATGGCTTGATTTCTGCCAACATACATAGTTCGGTTTCTGGAATTGTTGAGAAAATCGAACAACGAATCATCGGAAATGGTGAAGTGACAGTCGTTGTCATCAAAAATGACTTCAAAGATACATATGAAATCCCGCAAGTTGGGAATGAAAATTTAGTTGAAATGATCCGAAATAATGGAATTGTCGGAATGGGCGGAGCTGGTTTTCCAACAGATGTAAAATTTTTATTGAAAGAACATCAGCAGATTGAAACGTTGATTATAAACGCTGTAGAGTGTGAACCTTTTGTTACAGCAGATAGAAGAATCATCATCGAACAAATGAACGATTTTCTTGAAGGAATCAGTTTGCTTCAAGAGATGTTATCAATCAAGCAATGTGTCATCGCAATAGAAAGTTCATCAGAAGAAGCTGTGGGAAAACTAGAAGAAAAAATCGATAATGAGCGAATCAAGCTAAAGATATTGCCTAATTATTATCCTCAAGGCGCTGAAAAGATTGTAATTAAAGCGGTACTAGGAAAAGAACTTCCTGTAGGGAAACTACCGATTGATCTAAATGTTGGAATCATGAATGTTTCTACTGTATTGGCAACATTTCAAGCAATAAAAGAAAATCGTCCGTTAGTGGATCGTATAGTAACTATTTCTGGGACACCAATCAAACATCCGCAAAACCTTCGAGTTAGAATCGGAACACCAATTGAGCATGTAATTGAAGCATGCGGCGGTTTTACTGAAAGTCCAATGAAAATGATCAATGGCGGACCGATGATGGGGAAAGTGATCCAAACACTAGATGAGCCGGTAACCAAAACAACCTCTTTGATCCTTGCTTTAAATAAAGAGGAAGCCAATATTCCAGAAGAACAAAATTGTATTCGCTGTTCAGAATGTGTGAATGTTTGTCCAGTAAATTTACAACCGATTTCCATCAGTAATGCTTATCGAGCAGGAAATATTGAAGAAACTCAGCGATTAGGTGTGTTAAATTGTATCGATTGTGGGGCTTGTTCTTATATTTGTCCGTCAAAAATCGATATCTTAGGAGATATCCGAGCCGCGAAGCAAAAAGTATTGGAGAGTCGATGATGATAAATACAGAATATAAAAGCACAGGACCTTTTATGGGACCTCATATTAGAGAAAAATGGACATCACAGTGGATCATGCAGCAAGTGTTGATTGCCTTAATCTTTCCGACAATTGCAGCAACGTACTTTTTTGGTTGGCAATCTTTAGTGATGGTTTTGGTCAGCATCGTTGCTTGTGTGGGGCTAGAATTTTCTTTTCAAAAAATTTTTCATAAAAAAGTGACGATAAATGATTACAGCGCAGTTATCACCGGTTGGCTGTTAGCTTTGTCATTACCTGTGACAGCTCCTTTATGGACATTACTTGTAGGAGATGTGATTGCGATTATTGTCGTGAAACAATTTACTGGCGGTATAGGTAGAAATTGGTTAAATCCAGCTGTAGCAGCGCGTGTGTTGCTGAAACTATTTTTCTCACCATGGATCACAAATTGGGTTACACCGCAACCTGATGTTGTAGCAACAGCGACACCATTAGCTGATTTAGGAAACTTTGCCAGAGACGTGTCCCCTACAACGCCTGATTTATTGGAATTGTTTATGGGGATCGGATTAGGCGGACCTATTGGAGAAACCTGTAAATTTGCGTTGCTTTTATCGGCGATTTATTTAATTGCACGTAAAATCATCAATCCGTTGATTCCAGTTCTTACATTGGGCTCATTTTATATTGCGATTTTGCTGTATAGTTCATTTAATTTTGCCTTTGCTAATGCACATTTATTGAGTGGAGCGTTGATTTTTGCCGCAGTATTTATGGTGACGGATTATACGACTTCACCTTTGACGGACAAAGGGAAGTACATCTTTGCGATCGGGTGTGGAGTGTTAGCTGTAGTTTTGAGAATCAGCTTGGACTTGCCTGGTGGAATCGGTGTGGCGATTTTAGTTATGAACTTACTGACACCGTTTATTAATAAGTACACAGTATCAAAGATTTATGGGGAGTAATGTAAAATGGAGACCAGAACAAAACGAGTTTTTCGTTTTATTCTGGTCTCCTTAAGATTTAAACGGCAGTTTAGTGTTAACTTTTCTCTACAGTTGCGATTTGTTCTCCATACAATTTCCCATCATACATCTTGAAAAATGGATAATAACAAACAACCGAAACGGCCAAATTAATAAACGCAATCAACACCGCTCGGAAATCCCCACCAGTTCCAAGAAACGCACCAATCCCCACTGGAGAAATCCAAGGAATCCCCGTAGTTACCTTATTTACGAAACCAAGCGAAGAAGCAAAGTAAGCAATCGTTACATTAATCAAAGGCGTTACAATAAAGGGAATGATTAAATAAGGATTATAAACAATCGGCGCCCCGAAAATTACTGGTTCATTGATATTAAACAAACCAGGCAGCACCGCGGCTTTACCAAGTACCTTAAGCTGATCCGATTTTGCAACAAAAATCATCAGTAAAACCAAACCAAGTGTACTACCGGCACCACCAATAAAGATATACATATTAATAAAATCACCGGCAAAAATATTGGTTCCGCCATTCACATTTTCAGTCAATGCTACTAATAAAATCGGATTGATAAAACTATTTTTAATCACCGCTGTCCCGTGTACTCCGACTGCCCAAAGTAAATGAATCAACAACATAATCACAATGATTCCCAACCAAGAACCAGTTAACTCTTTTACAAACTCAAAAGGTTTTGACAATAATCCATGCAAGTCAGTATGGAAAATAGCTAAAATCGTATTAATAAATAGCATCACAAAAGTAATGAAAATAGCAGGAATCAATGAAGCAAAAGCTTTACTTACACCATCAGGAACCCCTTCAGGCATTCGAATCGTAATATTTTTTTTCACACAAAAACGATAAATTTGGGTAGCAATTACAGCAGTAATAATTCCAATAAAAATACCCACACCACTAAATCGAGTAATCCAACTACCCACAGCCACACCATTGTAAACAATTGACGTTTCGCTTTCAGATTGAATCAGTTTTGCTCCGCCATCGGTTATATCTGTTTGGACAATCGTCATTAAAAAGGCAAATAACCCCAAGATGGCACCTACAAAACTACTCAACCCATCATTTTCTTCTTTTCGATAAATATCGGTTAAATAATAGGCTGTAGCTAAACAGTAAAAAATGGCAATTGAGCCAATGGACATAGTGGTAGCTACGCTATAAATAGGCGCAAACTTCAAAATCGTATTCTCAAAAAAGGGTGCTAATGGCGGAATAATTTGAGGTAGATTATTGATGATCAGGAAAATCGAACCCACAATTGTGAAGGGCACCGTAATGATCCCGGCTTGCATGATGGCACGAATAAAACGCAGGTTCGCAACTTTATTCAACGGTGGCATCAGTTTTGTTTCTAAAAATGTAAATAACTTGTTCATTGTTGTCTCCTTTTCTTATGAGGGCAGTTGATTGGTTTCAATTAATTTTTGATACCAATAAAAGCTGTCTTTTCTATATCTGGCTAATTTTTTTTCGTCATGTTCTGTTCGGTCCACATAAATAAAACCATAACGTTTACTGATTCCTTCATGGACGCTGACCAGATCAATGGCTGACCAAGGACTGTAACCGATCAAGTCCACACCAGCTTCAATTGCTTGTAAACATTGGGTAATATGTTGTTCCAAATAGTTGATCCGATAAGTATCGTGGATTTTACCATCAGCTGTTAATTCATCTTTTGCTCCTAAGCCATTTTCGGTAATAATAATCGGTAAGTGATAACGATCATAAAGTGTTTGTAACGTCGTTTTTAACCCGTCAGGATCGATTGTCCAATTGAATTCATTTTTCTGCAAATAAGGATTAGTAAAACCTTTATAAAAGCCCCATTCCATAATATCTTCGCTTTGCTGATCACTAATACCGTTAGCCATACCGTCTTTTTCAGTTGGTTTTTCTACAGTCACAGTGGTATAAAAATTCATGGCAACAAAATCTGGAAAGTAGTTTTCCATCAATTCTTTATCTTCTTGCGCAAAATCAATGGTAATGTTATTGCGTGTTAAATAATCTTTAAAGACAGCATTATAACGGCCAAAACAAGAAAAATCTAGATATGCCCAGTTACGAACACTATTAAAATAGAGAGCTGCTTGATTATCTAAAGGCTTGCTAGTTGCTGGATAAACAAGAGAAATATTTGGTACAGGTCCAATTTGTCCACCTTCAATCAATTCATGGCAACGTTTAAATGCATACTTTTCAGCAATCATTAGGTGATGAAACTGTTGGTATTTTTCCTGTAGGGGAATTTCTTTTCCTAGGATTTTTTTATCCACTAAAAGCATGATGTTGGGTTCGTTTATTGTCAGCCAGTGCTTTGCTCGGTCTCCGTAGGCTTCAAAAACTGTTTCAGCATAATGTTTAAAGGCATCTACGGTACTGCGAACACTCCAGCCACCTTCGTCTTCTAAGGCTTGAGGTAAATCAAAGTGGTTCAATGTGATATAGGGCTGAATATCATATTTTAACAATTCATCGATTACAGAATTGTAGTGTTGCAGGCCTTTTTGGTTAATTTCTCCACGCCCGTTTGGAAAAATTCTTGTCCAAGCGATAGAAAAGCGGAAAACTTTAATGCCCATTTCAGCTAATAAACGAATATCTTCTTTGTAATGGTGATAATGATCGACTGCCACCGTAAAATCAGCAATCTCATGATTATCTCTTTGCCGTGTATCTTGTACACTTAAGCCTTTGCCGTCGCTTTGATAAGCACCTTCTGTTTGATGGGCGGAAATCGATGCGCCCCATAGGAAATTTTCTGGAAATGTATGTGTCATTGGTCTCTCCGATCTATCTTTTTTGTTAGTAATTTTAGAAGAATTCCTGAGGTTAGGACATGACTCTGCGCGTTGTATCCTAGCCTTAAGGAATCCGAATAAACGGTGGGAGCAGAAGCAACTACTATACTACACTTCGTTTCGATCTCATTAACTTCCACACAGGAAACATGCTAGAGTTAAAGGCCTTCGCTTCGATCACGTTAAATTCTAAGTGCTAAAACACTAAGATTTGAAGGGTTCGGAAATAAGTTGACATTTACAAAAATTTGAAAAGCAATTTTCGTTACTTCCCTCTTATTTCTCGGAGTTAAATGCTTCTGTCCCAACCTCTCTTTTAGTATACCTTTTTTATTCAATATTTGAGAGAGTTTTTTTTCGTGATAAAAAGACAACTTGTTTCAGCAAGGATTTGATGCTATATTTTGTTAAATAAGCTTGAAAGAAGTAGGGAGGGTCAAGTATATGGTAGAATCCAAACAAATTCCATTTCACCTGTCATTGATGAAAATTAGTTATGCACCGCCGCAAATTAGTGATTATTTCACGCTGTTTCTTATGCTTAGCGGCAGTATGACTGTCACCGTTGGGGAAAAAGAATACCAGTTGAATGCAGATGATTTATTAGTCATCAATCCCCGTCAACAGTATCAAGTGAAAAGTGAAGATAAGAATTTGCTACTGTCTTTACGTATCTCTAGAACACCGCCAATCGCACATTTTAAAGAAAATTGGCTGCCATATATTGATTGTTCAACAACAGACACACAGGCGAAAGATGAAGGGAAATTTCAGCAATTACGTGAAGCGCTTGTACATTTAATGGCCGCTTATTTTAAACAAAATGAGGAAACAGAATTAGAGATTTATCAGCACTTATTTACTGTACTTAACTATTTAGCCAAAGAATTTAAAAAAGATGTAGTGCCTAGTCCTCAATTTAGTACGGATTTTGCGGATGATCGAATGAGCCAACTATTGGATGAAATTCAAAAGAATTATGATCAACCTATTTCATTGGAATCACTTGCGGAAAAAAGCGGGATATCTTATTATCATTTATCTCGTTCTTTCAAAAAACAGTTAGGTGTTACATTTACCGAATACTTAAACCAAATCCGTTTGATGCATGCAGCGGAAAGTTTAGTTTTGACGTCTCAATCTGTAATCAAAGTTGCTTTGAACAACGGCTTTTCAACAACTAAAAATTTTCACCAAGTTTTCAAAAAAAAATATGGACTAACACCTGCAAATTTTCGTAAAACTTATTCTCTGGAAAATCCACATATAAAAGAAACCTCAGGAAACCCAGATTATCAAGAAATAACTGGCGGTGCTGCTTTACAAGAGCTAGCGAAGTATCTAGTGGAAAAAGATATTGAAGATGAGAACGCTGCAATCGAGCAACAACTCAAATTGAGCTTACCTAAAGAACAGCAATCCGACTATCAAGGAAGTAAAAAAATTATAAAAATTGGACCAGCCAGAGAAGGCTTGGCTAACGGCGTTCAACGTGAGTTATGTATTTTGCAAAAAGATCTAGCGTTTGATTTTGTTCAATTTGAAGGTTTTTGTGAAGAGACTAATTTTGAAAATGACGTTTTATTGGTATCTGAGTATATTTTAAATAATCAATGGTTCGACTTTTTAGTGAAGATTCAATTGAAACCGATGATTCAGCTTTATTTGCCAGAAAGTTATGTTGAAAAAGAAGAAGTGCAGCTCTGGTGTGACAAGCAGTTGAAGATCATTCGTCATTTTCTGAATCGTTACGGGAGAGGTGAAGTAAATCAGTGGTATTTTCAATGGTCGTTGCCTAAAACAAGTGGTATGTGGAATGAAGGAAGCCGTTGGGGCTATCATTATTTTTATCGTAAGTTGAAACAAATGATCCCTAATTCCAAGGTAGGATTGATGTCGCTGCGTTCGTTAGATGATAAAGAGTATCAGCAATACCAAGCATTTATTCATGAGCAAAGAGAGCAACATTGCCTACCGGATTTTATTAGTTTTCATGCAGACCCTTATGCGTCACCTTTGATTAAAGAGGAACATGCGTTACGGTTTAAACAGTATCAGCAAGATATTTTAAATCGAGTAAAATCAGTGATCGTCATGAATCAAGCAAAAGAGAATCTTGCATTTTCAGATTGGACACCGGAATTATTTTTAACAGACTGGAATACTTTAGTTGGCGAAGGAAATACCTTTTCAGGAACTTTTTTCCGTTCGGCATTGATTTTGGAATCGATTGTAGAATTGTCAAAAGAAGTGACAGGCATTGCTTTTTGGTTGAATATCAAAGTAAAAGAACGACAGACACATACAAGAGAAGACAGCAGTTTATCAGTTTTTCTTTATGAAGAGTTACGACGTCCCCTCTTTTTTTCACTGCGTTTTTTAAATCATTTAAAAGGAGAACTACTTGCCAGTGGAGATGGGTATATTTTAACGCGAAATCAAGGGCAGTATCAGCTTTTGCTTTATAATTCTAGCTATCTAAATCCGCTTTATTCAGTCGATACGTTTCAAGTCCAGTATCAGACAAAAAAAGTTAGAGTTCATTTAAGCGAGCTGCCTGTGGGGAATTATTTGATTCGTGAGTATGTCTTGGATAAAGATCATGGCGGGATTTATAATGATTGGATCAGAGTTGGCGGTCAAGCGGAGTTAGATCATGAGCTGCAGAAATATTTGGAGCAAAAGATTGTACCGAAATTTGAACTTAAGAAAGAACAGATTGATTCTTTTGGTTATGAGTTGGAAGCAACATTGACCTTGAATGCTTGTCAGTTGTACTTGTTTCAACCTTTATACTGAAGTATAAACATGGGTAAGGCAAACGAAGAATCAAGTTTGTCTCACCCATTTTTTGGTAATCTTGCGAATCTACATTACGACAGATCAAAATAATCACTAACCACTTTAGCAGTTTTTGAAATTAATTCATCCTTGTATTGACTGTCTTGTTGTTCTTTTTTAGAGAAAACAACTAAAATAATCGGTTTTTTGTGAGGTGGATATAAGACAGCAATATCATTTCGAGTGCCATATGAAGCAGCGCCTGATTTATCTCCAACGATAACATCAGTTGGAACACCTGCACGAATCAAGTTATCTCCAGTAGCATTCCCGATTAATTGTTTTTTAAAAAAAGCTAACTTATCATCTGGCAGTTCAGAACCAAGTGTCAACTTTTCGAAATTTTGAGCAAAAGCTTTTGGTGTGCTCGTATCTCTGATATCTCCAGGTACAGCTTCATTCAAGTCCGGTTCGATTCGTGAAGAATTAGTTACGGAGTCTCCTAAGCTCTCTAGTTTTGACTGGAAATTTTTAGGACCTCCCAATTGTTTAAATAAAAAATTACCTGCAGTATTATCACTATATTGAATGGCGGCGCTAATTAGTTCTCTTAAAGGCATGCCAACGCCGACATATTTTTCTGTAATCGGTGAATAGCTAACAAGGTCATTTTCTGTAATCATAATATTTTTAGATAATTCTTCCCAAGAAAAGTCCCTGAGTATTATTCCCCCTATCAAAGCCTTATGAGTGGATGCATATGCGAAACGTTCATTTTCTTTATAGGCCACCACTTGATTGTTTTCAGTATTGATTCCATAAACACCTAATGTTGCATCAAATTCTTGTTCAATTTTTTGAAAAGAAGAGTTCGTTGATTTTTTAAGATCACCCGAAGTTGACTCACTTTTATTATGAGCGATGCTTACGTGTTCCTTGAAAGCAAAAGTAGCACCAATGACACCCACTAAAACGATTCCTAAAATCAATAGGTTATTCTTTTTCAAATAAATAGACCTCCTTATGCATTGTCTTTTTATTATACACTTGATTCCTGTCTAATTTTATTAAGATTCATCAAAGAAATAGACTATCTAAATCAAGGTCAAGAGTTCCAGATAAATTCAAATAGATAATGTCAGTACATGCGTGTTAGCGAAAATAAAAGAAGAAATATGAAGAGATCATTGACGGAAAAGTGCTTTCATAATAAGCTAAAATTATATTATCAGTTAGCTGCCATCTGGAGCGATCAAAGTAGGGGGGATATTTTGAAAATAGTCGATAGAATGTCAGACTTTTTTGATGATCAACGAAGAAAAAAGCACAAAAGAATTAGAGAAAAAAATGATCAATTACGTGCAAAAGGGAAAAATCCTACTAAAAAAGGTTGGGGTTCAATGGTTGATACTGGAGCCGGTGGTATGAATCAAGATCGAATGACGCGCGTATATGATGTTGCTCAACAGCAGAAAAATCTTTCTGAAGAGAATGAAATCAACGAACGTCGTTCAGGTGAAGTTAAAAGAAAATGAATCAGTTGAATAAAAAAAAACGCAAAAATGTACTAGTCCTTTTTGCGTTCTTTTTTTATTTTTTTCTATATTTAAAATATTAAGACTGTGTGTGGCAATTATAGTAACTTTTAATTCTAGATAATTTTATATAATAAGTTTAAAGTAAACGTTTTCTTATATTTGAACGATGGAGGAAAAAAATGGAGACACAAGTTGAAAAAACAACA
Source organism: Enterococcus sp. AAFC-DPL-5146 (assembly GCF_058216635.1). Classification (NCBI taxonomy): domain Bacteria; kingdom Bacillati; phylum Bacillota; class Bacilli; order Lactobacillales; family Enterococcaceae; genus Enterococcus; species Enterococcus sp. AAFC-DPL-5146. Next base: position 125,170 of record NZ_CM177103.1, read on the forward strand.
AACAAGAGTAGTGTGGGATTGATTTTTGCCTTAATGGCAGGTTATTCAATGATTTACATGGATAAAAGCATGATTTCTACAGCAGTTTTGCCAATTGCAAAAGAATTTAATTTGGATGCAGGTCAAACAGGGATGATTATGTCGTTCTTTTTCCTAGGATATTCAATGATGCAGATTCCTGGTGGTTGGTTAGCAGATAAAATCGGAGCAAAAAAGGTATTAATGTTGTCACTAGCAATTATTTCAATTTTTTCATTTGCCTTTGGGGCAGTTAGTAGTTTGATGTTATTTATGGTTATCCGCTTTTTTGCTGGGATCGGTCATGGTGGTTATCCGCCAAGTTGTTCAAAATCAATTGCTGATAATTTTCCCCAAGAACGCAGAACCTTTATTCAGTCATTGATTCTTTCAACATCAGGTATTGGCGGGATTTTAGCTTTTACCTTAGGAACGAATTTAATCAATGCTAATTGGCGTTATGGTTACTTAGCGTTAGGATCATTGTTTGCGGTTTCGCTAGTTCTGGTTGCTGTGTTTGTTCCAAGTCAATCAGTTAGTGCTAAGTCGGGTCAAGGAAGTAAGCCTGCAATCAAATTTAGTCAAGTAATCACGAATCGCAATGTATTAGTTTTGTTTGTAGCAATGATGTTACTGAATTTTTTACTATATGGAAACATGTCATGGCTACCAAGCTACTTAGCTCAAAAATTTGCGATCAATATTAAAACGATTGGTTACTTATTAGCAGTCAATGCAGTTTTCCAAACAGCTGCAACAATGTTTGCAGGAGCGTTACTATCGAAATTATTTTTAGGCAAAGAGCGTGTGTTTATCATCAGTGCGACTGTTTTAGCAGCGATGTTAGTTCTCGCTTTTGTGGCATCAAATAATCTAGTTTTATCAATGATTTGTTTAATTGCAGTAAGTATGGTTTCAGTCAGTGCCTTTACAGCAATCTTTACATGGCCCCATAAAATCATGGACCCATCGATTATCGGCTCTTCTATTGGAATCATTAATACTGGCGGCACATTAGGCGGGTTCTTTGCACCATTGATTTTAGGACAATTGATTAAAGCAGCCGGAGGTTCATTTACATTAGCCTTTGGTTTCATGGCAGCAGCAAGTTTGTTGTGCGGACTTTGTGTATTAGGAGTGAAAAAAGAAGCGTAATGTCAGACAAAAAATTTAAATATAAAAGCGCCTTTGATATCATTGGCCCAATCATGGTCGGTCCTTCCAGCTCACATACAGCTGGAGCGGTCAGGATCGGCAATATGGCAAGAGAACTCTATAAACATACTCCTAAAAAATTGATCGTGACTTTTTTCGGCTCATTTGCTGAAACTTATAAAGGTCATGGGACTGCCGTTGCGATTGTTGCAGGGGTTTTAGGATTTGAAACACATGATGAACGAATTCCGGATGCGATTAAAATTGCAGAGCAGCAAGGAGTTGTAATCGAATTTTTAGTTAGTACCAAAGAAACAGAACATGCGAATACAGTGAATCTAGAATTGATTGATGAACAAGAAAAACTAAACTTAACGGCGATTTCAATTGGAGGCGGCAGTATTCAGTTGACTGAGATCAATCATCATTCAACGCTATTGAATCAAAACCAAGGCAATGGATTGGTTTTTACCACAGATCAGCCGAAAGTGACGATGTCAGCTGTTGAAGATGCTTTAGAAAGCCCAGTATTTATACAGATTCAACAGTTGAACAAAGAGACAATTTTCTTTGTTGAAACAGTCAGTGATATTAGTCAAAAGTTAGTAGCAAAAATCAGAGAAATAAGGGGAATAACAGCAGTCTTGCCGACGACTGGTTAAAATTAGAGGACGTGAATTTTTTGTTTGAATCAATTGAAGAGCTCGTACAACGAGCAAAAGAAAACCAATGCAAAATATCTGAGGTCATGATTACTCAGGAAATCGAAACTTCTGGACGCAGTAGAGCAGAGATTATGAACCAAATGCTGTTGAATTTAGAAACGATGGAAGCAGCAGCTGCTAAAGGGGTTCAGGGTGTTCGTTCCCATTCTGGTTTAACTGGATATGATGCAAGGAAATTACAAGCATACTTGGATGGAAAACGCGTGCTGACAGATAATACTTTTGTCAAAGCCTTATGTTATGCAGTTGCAACAAATGAAGTGAATGCTGCAATGGGCATGATTTGTGCTACCCCAACAGCAGGTTCAGCAGGTGTTGTACCAGGGGTTTTGCTGGCTTTCAGTGAAAAGTTTGCCTCAACCCGTGAAGAAATGTTGCACTTTTTATTTACTGCAGCAGCTTTTGGTTTTGTAACAGCCAACAATGCTATGATTTCTGGCGCGGAAGGTGGTTGTCAGGCTGAAATCGGTTCGGCATCAGGAATGGCTGCAGCGGCTTTAGTGGAGATGGCAGGAGGTACACCAGAACAAGCAAGTCATGCCTTTGCGATTGCTCTAAGTAACTTGATTGGTTTAGCTTGTGATCCAGTTGCAGGATTGGTCGAAATTCCCTGTATCAAAAGAAATGCAGGAGGTACATCAAATGCCATCAGTGCAGCAGAAATGGCTTTAGCAGGAATCGAAAGTGAGATCCCAGCAGATGAGGTAGTAGAAACCATGTATCGGGTAGGAAGAAGTATGCCCGCTGATATTCGTGAAACTGGGATTGGTGGATTGGCAGGTACAAAAACTGGAAAAAGAATTGCCAAAGAATTATTTGGAATCGACAGGTAGACTATAAGAAAGATGAATCAATAATAAAAAAATATTAGATACAACCTAGAAAGGGAGCGCTAAGAATGGATGCAAAACAACAAATTTCACAGTTGATTGATGCAAAAAAAGACCAATTTATCGCTGCGGCAGATCGTATTTGGGGAACACCAGAAACCAGATTTGCCACGGTAGAATCTGTTAAACCGTTTCTAGAAATCTTAGAAAAAGAAGGATTCTCAATCGAAAAAGGTGTTGCTAACATGGAGCATTCTTTTGTTGCTACATACGGAAGCGGTAACCCAGTTATCGGGATTTTAGCAGAATATGATGCATTAGGAAACTTAAGTCAAGTGGCTGATTTAGGTGAACAAAAAGCGGAACATGATGGCGGAAATGGCCATGGTTGCGGGCACAATCTATTAGGGACAGGTGCTTTAGCAGGTGCTGTAGGAATCAAAGATTTAATGGCGCAAGAAAATTTAACAGGCACAATTAAATTATTTGGTTGCCCAGCAGAAGAAAGTGGCTATGGTAAAGCCTTCATGGCGAGAGACGGTGTTTTTGATTGCTTAGATGTCGCCCTTTCATGGCATCCAATGGATACAAGTTCAGCATGGGGATTGAGTAGTTTAGCTGTTTATCAAATTTATTATAACTTTAAAGGCGTTTCTGCTCATGCGGCGGCAGCTCCTGAACAAGGACGAAGTGCGTTGGATGCAGCAGAATTGATGAACATTGGGGTACAATTTTTACGTGAGCATATCATTGATGAAGGTCGTGTTCATTATGCTTTTATGGATGCAGGTGGAGAGTCAGCGAATGTCGTTCAACCGACTGCAAGTTTATATTACTTTATCCGCGCGCCAAAATTAGAACAAGCAGAAGAAATCTACAAACGTGTTAATAAAATCGCAGAAGGTGCGGCCTTGATGACTGAAACAGAGCTAGAAATCGTATTCGATTCTGCCTGTGCTAACTACTTGCCAAACCGTGCAGTGACAACAGCAATGTATGAAAACTTTAAAGAATTCGGCAACTTAAACCTAACAAAAGAAGACCAAGAATATAGCCAAAGATATTATGACAGCTTAAGTGAAGCAACAAAAGCTAGCGTAATGACTAGAGCAAGACAAAGCAATCCAACCGCAAGTGAAGAAGAAATTAAGCGTCTTGGAACTATGCCAATCCTAGATCAAATCAGTCCATTAGTTTTCTCAGAAGCAACTTCTGGATCAACAGATGTGGGCGATGTTAGTTGGGTTTGTCCAACCGCTCAAGTGTTGGTAGGCTGTGAGCCACAAGGAACACCGCCTCATTCATGGCAATGGGTAGCAAATGGTAAATCTTCTGTGGCACATAAAGGATTATTGGCTGCAGGAAAAACAATTGCAACCACAGCCTATGACTTACTAAAAAATCCTGAGCTTGTTGCACAAGCAAAAGCAGAACATCAAGCAACGGTGGGCGGCAAAAAATATCAATCTGCTATTCCGGCTGATGTTATGCCGAAATGATAAAAAAAGTGATAGAAAAAGCTCTGATATTAGTTGATGTCAGGGCTTTTTAAGTTAGTATGAGTTCCATTTTCAAAAAGACATATTCCTATCTACCAAGTATCCAATTTAAGAACTGGAGGAGTTACTAGATAATATAAATTTGTCTGTATATTTTTAAAAGAACGCAATTGAATATATTTAGATTGTAATATACATCTATATGTATATTTTGATATACTGAATAGAGCATATAAAAACTACAATAACTTTTTGGAGGGGCAAATGAATATTACATTTATGATAGGCAATGGATTTGATGTAAGTTTAGGTATGGAATCTTCATACAACTCTTTTTATATGTATTTACAGGAAAATGACTTGTTACAAGATAATATATTTACCAAAATAATAAATAAAGACATAAAAAAATGGTCTGATTTCGAACGTATGCTTGGAATTTTAACTACATATAGCGACAATCAAGAGACTATAGAATCAAATTTAAAAAAATTAGCTTTTGATATTTCAGATTCTGAGAGTCAAGAAATAATTGGAATGATAATAGATGAAAAAGAGCTTCCTGAAAAATTTGTAGAGGATTTAGATGTATTTCAGGATGAATTTAGATGTTATTTAGAGGAAAAACAAAAATCTGTGTTAGAGAAATTATCAACAGAAGCAGATTGTAGTGGTACGATAGCTGAAACGTTGAATGGAATGTATGCTGATTTCCATGGGTTTGAAGAGGATTACTTTGTTAGTAATATCAGAACAAAAATCGGTCGTGATTTCCAAGAGCGATATTTTTTAAATGTAGATATCAATTTTTTGAATTTTAATTACACTGATACAGTTTCTTATCTTATTAATAATACAGCCAAAAAAAGTATTTCTGATTTTTTTCAGCAACTTATTGCTTCTAAACGTATAAATGATAATAATAATGTTAATGTGATGGTGAATATCAAGGAAGAACATATACATGCTACCTTGAGAGATGGAATGTATCTAGGAATCGATTCTGATAAACAATGTATCGATGATTTTTTTAGTGATCCCTCTGATATGGAAGAATTGATCAAACCAACAACTAAGGATTACTTTAATGATGACTCTGTTAAGGCAGCGAATGATGTCATTTTATCTACTGATCTACTTGTAGTTTTCGGTATGTCATTTGGGGAAACCGATCAAATTTATTGGGATATGATCAGAAACAAATTTTATCAAGAACCTAATACGTTTCAATTTGTGATCAATGTTTATGATGAAAATTATCCTGCTGATTTTATTTTAGTAGGCAACAGAAGCTATAGAAGAAATCAAAATAAATTAAAGAATGCCTTCTTTGAAAGAATAAAATTTCAGACTGATAGGCATGAGAAATCTGCAATAAGAAGGACGCATCCTATTTTAAATTCTAGGAAAATGTTCAGATTTAGAAGAAAAGAGTAACGAAAGAGTTCCTAAATAAATGACTATAGTTATCTGTATAGCATCAATTTTTGAAAAGACCATCTATAATATAGAGGTCTTTTTTTTGTTTAAGCTTAAATAAACTTATTTTTTATAGGTTAAAACTTATGATTATGCAAAAATGTAAGTTATCTGTTATACTAAAAATAAATCAGGAGGTAACCTATGAATCAAAAAGAACGCATCGCCAAAATTTTAGAGTTACTGCAGGAAAAAGAAAAACTAGATGCCGCAGAATTAGCGAACTATTTCCAAATATCCAAAGACAGTATCCGTCGAGATATTTTATTGATCGTCAATGAAGGATTAGCTGAAAGATATCGCGGCGGCATTGCCTTACCGATCATCAAAACCAAAATCGAAGCCTATTCCAAACGTCTAGTTGTAAACAGCCAAGAAAAAATCCAAATCGCTCGTAAAGCTGTCAACGAAATGGCTGATGACCAAACGGTTTGGCTGGATGTTTCAACGACGGTTCAGTTTATCGCAAAAGAGCTTACTCAAAAAAATGTTCTGATTGTTACTAACTCCATTGATAATGCTATATCGGCGACAGAAGTCAATACTCAACAAGAGGTCTTTCTGCTAGGCGGCTACTTCAATCCTAACTCTCATTTGCTCCACGGGACATCAATGATTGCTCAATTGGCCAATTTCTATTTTGACATTGCTTTTATCGGTGCATCAGGTATCAATGAAACGGGCTTATTTTACTCTGAGTTAGAAGATATAGAATTAAAACAAACTATCATCAAAAACGCTAAACGAACTTGTGTCCTACTAGACAGTTCTAAAGTTAGAAATACAACCAACTTTAAATTAGATTTTTCAAAAATTGATATGCTGATTACAGAGAAACCATTACCAGAAACAATCACCGAACAATTACAAAAAGACAAAGTAAAAATCATTCTTGTAGAAGGTGGAAAAAAATGAAAACACTCATTCAAAACGTAACCATAAGTAATGAAACTAGCATAGAATTAGTAGATATCCTAATAGAAAATAACACAATCTTAGCGATAGAATCAGCAAAAATACAGTCATTTTCCGATGGAACTATCGATCAACACATCGATGGTCACAACCAATTGTTAATTCCCGGAATGATTGATGTCCACATCCATGGCGCCAATAATTTTGATATGATGGATGGCACTACTAAAAGTATTCAAGAAGTTTCTAAAAAATGTTTAGAAACTGGCTGTACAGGATTTTTAGTGACATCTGTAACTTCTTCTTTGGAGGATTTGTTAGTCATGATTGATCGAACCAAAGAAGTGATTGGTCATGAAGAAGGAGCCAAAATTTTAGGTATTCATCTGGAAGGGCCATATCTAAATGTAAAAAGAAAAGGTATGCAAGATCCGAAGTATCTGAGAAATCCAGACTTAAAAGAAATGGAACTAATTTTTGAACGTGCAGGTGATTTAATTAAAATGGTGACAGTCGCACCAGAATTACCAGGATGTCTGGAACTGATTACCTTCTTAAAAGAAAAAAACGTTGTTGTTGCAATTGCCCATTCTGATGCAACCTATGAAGAGGCGCAAGTTGCTTTTCAAAAGGGTGCAACACACATTACCCATTGTTTTAATGCAATGCCGCCAATCCACCATCGGGCGCCAGGACTGGTTGTAGCGGCTCTTGAAAATGATGCGGTCAGTGTTCAGGCAATCGTTGATGGCATTCATTTACATCCAGGAATCGTACGCTTATTGCATAAAATTAAAGGGGCAGATAATGTTGTTTTGATTACGGATGCGTTGCAAGCAATGGGTGTGGGTGATGGCTCTTATGAATTCGGTGGACATCAAGTTACTGTAGATAAAGGTGTTTCTAGATTAAAAGACGGTACATTGGCATCTAGTACGGTTACGATGAATGAAGCACTTAAACTTAGTGTGGAAATGGGAATTCCGTTAAACGATGCAATTAAAATGGGCTCAACGACTCCAGCTGTAATTTTAGGAGAAAAGAAATTAGGAAAAATTGAAGTAGGATACGATGCTGATTTAGTTCTTTTGGACAAGGAATTTGGTGTAGTGAAGAAAATTTTAAAGGGACAAATAAAGAAATAACGATCTTACGCATTAGTCAGTAAAGATAGCTATTTATTCAATCTACAAGTCTTCTACCAGTATGTTATATCCATAATTTTGCATAAAAAAGAATCACTCACTTACGTAACCATATGGTATTTTGGAAACGTGAGTGAGTGATTTTTTAGGTAGAAATGCGTCATTCTTTTGTACGGATTTTTTTATTCTTCTTCCGTTTTAGTCGTTGTTCTTCTCGTTTCTTTTGTTCTTTATTCATTTTGTGTACGTAACGCCAGAATAATAAAATAAGCAGGATGATGATGATTAGGAGAACGGTATTTAAGTAACAGCACCAGTTTGGCATCTTTTTCTCCTTTACTTTCTTTTCCAGTGGAATTCGTTCACCTCTGACAAGGAGGCGGTGAGTATTTACCATGTAAGGTGTACAGGTAAGTAGTGTAATATAGTCTTTTTCAGGAACTACTTTTAAATCAGTGATATCTTCTGGTAAAACTGTTTTGATTTGATTGATTTTATACTCATGGGTTTCATCTATAATATCAATGAAAAAAGTATCTCCTTTTTTTAATTCAGGAAGATCTGAAAAAAGCTTTGAACTTGGGAGTCCACGATGTCCTGTAAGAACACTATGGGTACTTTTGCCGCCGATAGGTAAGGATGTTCCTGCTAGTACACCGATTCCTTTTTGTAATTGTAAATCAGAGGCACCGCTGTAAAGAGGCAGCTTAGCATTTATTTCCGGAATGGTGATGTATCCTAACACTTCACCTAGTTTATTTTCTAGTGCATCAATCACTCTATGTTTTTTGTCTTTTTTCTTTGGTTCGTTCTCTTTATTGTCAAAAGGATCTGCACCTACTAGTTCGCCGCCAGTCACCATATCTTTATTGTAATTCATCATATCTTTAACTAACTTCATTTTTTCATCACGCGATTTTTTATTAACTTCTTTTTGATAGGTATCAATCACTCGAGTATGGTAAAAATTCGCATATAAATTACTTAGGATCGGGTAGGAAAATATAAGAAAACCAGCAAGGAAAATAATGCCCATAATGATGTTGATACCTGTATTTTTTCCCTTCTTTTTTTTTGGCTGTGTTTTCCTCATTTTCTTCCCTACCTTCAAGACATTCTCTGTTTACAACAATAGACAGAAAAGCATGAGAAATGAATCCCCACGCTTTCTTTTTATCTGAATTAAATCAATTAGGCATGACTATACTTTTTTCTGTAAAATAGGAATGCTAATCCCATTAGAATTAGACCTAGAACAAAAAATAGGATGGTCCCGATTGACCCAGTAATGGGAATTGTCGGTGCATTTGTATTCACAATCACTAACTGAGCTTCATCAGAGTAACTTTTCTTATCGATAGTGAATTTTTTGTCTTCTGTTAATAGATTATATCCGCTTGGTGCTTTCGTTTCTTCTAGTAAATATGAGCCATAACCTAATCCATAGGCTTCAAACTTACCATCTTGGTCAGAAGTAAGAATGGTTGCATCGTTCTTTTCTTTTGTCCAAGTAATAGTTTTATCATTATTTCTTTTCAGGTAAAGAGGTCCTTTGTACCCATCCTGTCCTTTACCATTGGCATTTTTGTAAATAAGAAATTCTGCATCCGCTAATGGTTTTTGAGAAGCGTTTACTTTCAAGAACTTGCGCCCACCTGTTTCAACTGTTGGTGCCTTTGGGTGAGTGGAGGTAGCATCCACGTAACCGTTATTTACAGTCAATATAGAGTCATTAGAAATAGGCGTACCCGGTATAGCTGTATGATTGATGACTGTCTCAAATGTAATGATTAGCTGTTTTCCATTAACCAATTGATCCGTTGCTCCTGGGAACAGTTCGTCAATAAAGATGATTGTTATCACACCGCCTGATTCAACTACTTTATAGTGTGAAGGATTTACTACAACACCATCAAGTGTGACTGTTATATTGCCAATGTACGTCAAATGTGATTCTAAAGTACTAGTAATAACGTACTTAGTATACTCTGTGATGTTTTTTGGTACATCTGTTGTAATTTTCCATGTAACTGTTTGACCGATATCGGTACTTTCGTCAGTTAATCGCTCACCTGATAATGTTGGTTTTAGATAGTTAAGTAAATTAGTTGAAACTACTTTAGCTTCATCTAATGTACCGCTTTCATCATAAGCATGATTTTCAGGTTTGATTGAGAAATCAACTTTTCTACCGTTTAATAAGAAATTATCTGGGGCATTTGTTTCAATAAAGTAATAATCCCCAACGACTAAGTTACCAACGATATCTGTATATCCATCGCCATGAGAGACTAAATTAGCTTGAACTAAATTGTCAGGTTGACCAGTAAGTCCCTTTTTATAAAGAGAAAATGTTGCACCGATCAATGGTTGATTATCTTCCGTTAATTTTTGTGTTTTCGCAGCACCCAGAGTTACTGCATTTTTGGTATAAATATGAACTTCATCATTCCAAGTAGCTCCATCTGAGTTCATGGTAGGGAGCGAAACAACAACTGGGGCAGCAATTTTTGTTGCACCTAATTCAGAAGTTAACTCTACAACCAAATATTTATCTGCAGGTAATGTTTTAGTCTCGAAAATACCGGCAGCATTCGTTTTACCAGTGGTTTGAGGAATATTCGGGTTGTTTTTTACTGAATTGTAATAAGCGATGGCTTCAGCCTGACTGGGACTGGCGCTTAATCTACTTCTTTTTAGTGAAACGACTGCAAATTCAACATCGGGAGAAGGTACCGCTCCAGAAGGTAATTCACTTAACTGAGCTCCATCTCCCGCAATAGACGGTAAATCCAGCGCTCCGCCAAACTTTAACTTGTGAATAAACAATTTTCCTTCTTTCGGTTTTTCCGTAACTGCTTCAGCCTGACTACTGAGTAAAGAAAAACCGAGAGGTACCATCAAAACAAAAATCATAAGCAACGACCAAAAACTCCTTAAACGTCTCTTTAACATTTGTAACATTCTCCTTTCTGTTCGTTCATACTATGAATTATTTTAAATTCATAACATAACTTTATCATTTATATTTGTTTTTTGAAAATAAAAAGTAATATATTTTTATTTTAGAGTTAAAAAGCTTGTTTTTGTTGGTTTTAATTAAAATCTAAATGAAATGTAGATTGTATTAGAAGTATGAAATTTCGTTTTATGTAGCTAGTGAATTAAAATTGGATCATATGAAAAGCACAGCAATTAAAAAAAGTTCAAGACCTAATGTTTGGCGTTAGGTCTTGAACGTAGTTGGACTATTTAAATATAGGTAAAATAAATTGAGAATCTTAGAACGAGCGTTTAGGTACTCCGGTTTTAAAATTGATCCACATTTAGTTCAGTCATTGAGGCAACTTGTAAGTCAGCACCTTTTAATGTCTCTGTTGAAGAAATTCCTACAGCATACATTCCAGCTGCTTTAATGCCATCAATGCCTGCTTGTGCATCTTCAAAGCCTACTGCATCTTTTGGATCAACATGGATACTTTCAGCGGCTTTTATAAAAATTTCTGGATCCGGTTTCCCTTTCTTTAGCGTTTCTGGATCAACGATATGTCCAAAGAAGCTAAGAACACCTAATTTTGCTAAAATCATTGGAGCATTTTTTGAAGCTGAAGCGATTGAACATTGAATGTTGCGCTCTTTTGCTTGAACTAGAAAGTCATGAACGCCAGGCAATAAGTCTTTTTCAGAAAGATCTGACAGAAGTTTCACATATTCATCGTTTTTCTTTTGAGCTAAGGCTTCTTTTTCTGCTAAAGTAAAATCATTTTCTCGTTGTCCATAAGCTAAAATTTTGTCTAAAGAATCCATACGGCTGATTCCTTTTAATGTTTCATTGAATGCTTCATCGATTGTAATACCTAAGCTTTTTGCTAAATCTTTCCAGGCGATGTAATGGAACTTAGCCGTATCAGTAATAACGCCATCTAAATCAAATACAAATCCTTTTGTCATGAGAATACTCCTGTCTCTTATTTTAGTAGGTAATCGTTGTTTTTTTATCTGCATGTAACTGATAAGGTTGATCTTTTACGATCACGACTGTTTCTTTAGAAGGACAAATTTGAATAGAATTTTTTGAAACAGTTAATTGGTAGTGAATGCCTTTGTGATCAATAGTAAACGTCATATCCGTCCAGTTTTTCGGTAAATTTGGTTGAATGTTCAGCTGATTCTTTTTGATATCAATTCCAGCATAGGTGGTTAATGTAACATAAATTGTTGCAGCCATTACGCCGGTGTGAATTCCTTCAGCCGTGGTTCCTCCCTGGATATCTTGATAGTCAGAGTATAAAGCTTCTTGATATAAGGTCCACGACAACTCATGAAAGGCTACTTCTTCTGCTAATTGAGCATGCACGATTCTTGAAAGTGTTGAACCGTGTGATGTTCTATTGAGATAGTACATAAGATTTTTTTCTAAATAATCTGAAGGTAGGTCGTAGCCAAGTTCCTCTAGGATATCATCAATCTTCTCTTTGTTTAAATTATAAAATAGCATTAAGGTATCTGCTTGTTTAGATACTTTATAATCATCAGGTGACTGACCTTCCGCCTTTAAAATGCGATCCATCCGATAAATGTTGCCGTATTTTGCTTTTGCTTTTGCCCAATCAATTTCTTTTAAGTCAAAATAGCCTTCATATTGGGCGATGATTCCTTCTTCGTTTGTTTCAATAGATAGACGTTTACGTATATCTTGCATGGTCTCTAAATTTTCTTGGCTGATTCCGGTTTTATTAAATAATTCTTCTTTTTCTTGCGTATTTAATAGTGAAAGAATTTGTTCCAATTCTTCAAATAGCCAAACCACCATCAAGTTGGTGTAGGCATTATTTTTTAAGCCGCTTTGTGCACTATTTGGATAGCCTTCATGAAATTCATCGGGTCCCATGACTTTATCGATATAATAACGATTCGTTGTCTCATCGAAAGTTGTGGCACTACGCCAGAAATTAGCGATTTCTAATAACATTTCTGCGCCGTAGTTTTTGATGAATGCCTCATCATTAGAGCTATTCCAGTACATCCAGATATTGTATGCAATTGCTAAGGACACATGACGTTGAAGGATGCTGTGATCTTCACCCCATTCGCCGTTTAAAGGATTCAAGTGAAGTTTTTGTGTGTCTTCACTCCCATCGAGACCAGATTGCCAAGGATACATGGCACCTTCATAGTTACTTTCACGTGCATTCTCTTTCGCTTTACCTAAACGATTATATCGATACATCAATAACTGTTTCGCTGTTTCCGGGAAATGAAGAATGTAAAAGGGCAGGATAAAGATTTCATCCCAAAAAATATGTCCGCGATAAGCTTCACCATGTAGTCCGCGAGCAGTTACAGAAACATCTAATTCGTTGTTACTAAATGGAGAAGCTGACACGAATAAGTGATAAGTATGGATACGTAGTAATTTTTGTGACATCAAATCACCAGTTAGTTGGATATCTGATTTTTTCCATAGAATTTCCCAAGCTGCTTTACTTTCAGCGAATTCTTTGTCAAAAGAAGTTGCTAGAGGGGCAGGACTTTTCCAGTTAGCCTCAGCGATAGAGGCTTTAACTTGTACCTGTTTTTCCAACGTGTAAGTATTATTTTGTTCCCCATAAAAAGAGATTTCTTGTTGGATGATTTCTTCGCTAACGGAATTTTTTACAGCATTAGCTTCAAAAAAATCTCCTGTGATCTTCGCTGTTTGCTGCACATTTATTTTTGAATGATTGGTTTGAACTTCGATTATTGATTGGTTATTTTCTGCATGTAACTGAGTGATATGGAAATGTTTGGCTGTTAAGTTACGATATCTCTCTACGTTAAAGTTATAGATAGAGCCATCTGTTGTAGTTTTTATTGTGATATTTTTAGAAAAATTGATTGGTTCGATCGAGTATTTGATACTGTAATTATTCATTTTAGCCATGTTCACTATTTTATGAGCGGTGATTTTTAATTGATGCTGATGGGTATCCTCAATAATCATCTCGGCAGTAAACAAACCTGTTTTTAAATCTAGGTTTCTGTGTAGATAATGTAAAGTTGTATTTTCTAGAGATAGCCATTCGTCTGTTCCGTCTACTTGAATACTAATATATTGATTATTTGGGGTGTTGACGAAGTCTTCATTTTCTACGATTTGACCAGCGACTTCTGATGTTTCTTCATTGTAAAGACCTGCAATATAAGTGGCCGGATAATGGTCTTTTGATAGAGTCATTTCAGGAAGTGTCCCACGTAAACCCATAAAACCGTTACCAATTGTTAATAATGATTCGACAGAATATTCTTCTTTTCCTGGTGTGTAGCCATAATAATCTAAATTCCAAGTTAATTGTTCTTCTTTTTCCTTAAAGGCTGTTACTAAATCTACGGATGATTCCAGCTCAGAATTTGTGATGATTGGAAGATTCAATCCTTCTGAAAAGTGCTTGATTAAACTCTCTAATCCGACGTTTAATGGAGATGTTAAGGTATTTTTGGTATAAAACTCAGTTGGTATTTTGTTAAAAATAGCTCCTTTTATTGTTGGAAATAGCTTTTTTATTTGTGAAATCAAAGAATCTGTAGTTTTTGGAAAATCAAAATCAGAAAAGGGCAAATCGTGTTGGGAAAGGATCTTTTGTTCATCTTTTTCTTGAATATGCAGTGTATTTTGAGTCAGTGTAAGTAGTAGAAAGTTCATTATAAGTGCTCCTAACTAAGATATATTTTAAGTTGTATATACATGTTTGTGTTTTCGTTTTCATTATAGTATGGATTGCTTGTAAATACAAGTGGGATCGTAGAAAAGAATTGTAGGAGATAGAGAGCTTAGTTATGGAGAATGCTATTTTTTTAAAGGAGAGTATGCTATCATTTTCTTTGAGTATCCTAAGGTGGAGGGATGGACATGAATAAATTTCATGATATATTTTTAGAACTTGAAAAAGCGATTTTAGAAGGGGAATATCAACCTGGAACATTGCTGCCAAGTGAAAATCAGTTGGTTGAACAATATTCAGTTTCAAGAGAAACAATTCGTAAAGCATTGAATCTACTAATCAATGCAGGATATATCCAAAAGAAACAAGGTAAAGGATCAATTGTCTTAAATGTAAGGAAATTTGATTTGCCGATTTCAGGAGTAATCAGTTATAAAGAGTTACAAGAAGCACAACAAATACATAGTGTAACTAAAGTTGTGGAGTTGGAGGAAGAAAAAGTCAACGAGACATTAGCACGATTGACTGGCTGGAAAAAAGACGCAGCCGTGTGGCGGTTAGTTCGTCAAAGAGAAATCAATGGTGAAGTGGTCATTGTCGATATTGATTATTTACTAAAAGAAATCATCCATGAGTTGCCAGTGGAGCGAGCAGAAGATTCTATCTATGATTATTTTGAGAACGACTTAGGATTAGCCATCAGCTATGCTCAAAAAGAGATTACGGTTGAAGCGGTGACAGAAGATGATCAGCGTTTGATGGATATTCAAGAAGATACCCATGTAGTAGTTGTCCGCAGTGTCGTAAGTTTGGAAGATACACGTTGTTTTGAATATACAGAATCTAGACATCGATTGGACAAATTCAAATTTGTGGATTTTGCTAGACGAAGAAAAGCATAAGATGACGAGTAGTTATTTTTAGGAGATGAAAGAACTATGTACATTGGTATAATCTACTTCATTGTGATTATTTTAGCCAATACGGTTGGCTCAATTTCTGGTATGGGTGGCGGAGTGATTATCAAACCTATATTGGACACATTACATTTTCATTCGCTAGTGGTTATTTCTTTTTATTCTAGCGTAGCTGTTTTTACAATGTCGATTGTTTCTACTTTGAGGCAGATGAAAAATGGAGTGAAACTACAAATTCCGATTGCTGTATTTGTATCTTTAGGTTCTGTAGTAGGCGGAATTTTAGGGAATACGGTTTTTGAGGCATTGTTACGAATGTTTTCTGATGAAAAATATGTCCAACTAATTCAAATTATTTTAACGATTATCACACTCTTGTTGGCTTTTTTCTATACAAAATTTGGAAATGAGTATTCAGTTGATTTGTCTCATCCAATTTGGTATGTGGTGGTCGGCTTGTTTTTAGGATTTGTTTCTACTTTATTAGGAATTGGCGGCGGACCCATCAATGTAGCCTTGTTAATGTTATGTTTTGGCATTCCAATCAAAGAAGCCACGGTTTATTCGATCATTACGATTTTCTTCTCACAGGCAGCAAAATTATTTACAATCGCAAATGTAACTGGTTTTGGTCGGTTCGATTTATCTATGTTGTTTTATGTGATTCCAGCGGCAATTGTTGGTGGGTTCATGGGGGCGTTGATTAGTGGTAAGATTTCCTCCAAACGAGTGACTGAAGTTTATCAAGTTGTCATTCTTTTGGTATTACTGCTTAATTTATGGAACGGTCTACGCTTATTCATTTAGGAGGTTAATTAGTATGGATTATAACGTAAAGCCATTTTCGGAATTGACGACCAAAGAATTTTATGAGATCGTAAAGCTGCGTATCGCAGTTTTTGTGGTGGAGCAAAATTGTCCGTATCAAGAAGTGGATGATGCCGATGAAAAAGCATGGCATACTTGGCTTAAAGAAGGAACAGACATTGTCGGCTATACTCGGATTATCGACAAAGGAGAAACGGTAACTTTTGGTAGAGTCATAATAAATCCAAAGTATCGTGGCAAGAAACTAGGTAATAAACTTTTAGAAGAAACACTAAAAGTGATAGAGGAAAAATATCCAAATCGACCAATCATTATTGGCGCACAAGCGCATCTTACAGCTTTTTATGGTGCTTTTGGATTTGAACCGATTTCTGAAGTTTATTTAGAAGATGACATTCCTCATATTCAGATGAGAAAGTGACAAAAAACTGGCACCCACATATATAGGTGCCAGCTTTTTTGTTATTTTTCGACAGAATCTTTTGTTGCAACAGATGTTTTTTCAGCATTTTGAGCCGCTAATAAATCACGGATTTGCTCTAAATAATCATCAGTTGTAAGAAGTGCTTCTTCAATTTTATCTGCTTCGTCTTCTTTTGGAATTCGTTTCATCTTATTAACAGCTTTGACAATCAAGAATAAAACAAAGGCGGTAATTAAAAATGTAATAATAGCACTGATCACGTCACCAAAGTTAAATGCTACACCTTCTACTTTTAGCACTAAGGCGCCTAATGCATCGTTTGCACTTGTTTTCCCAGTAGTTAAGACAAATATTAGACTTATTAACGGTGTAATCAAGCCATTAACGATTTGTGTAACAATTGCAGTAAAAGCAGAACCGATAACGACCCCAACAGCCAAATCAATAACGCTTCCTCGCATAATAAATTCTTTAAATTCTTTAATCATAAGTTTCCCCATCCTTTCTCAGATTTCAGTATACATAAAAAGTAAAAAAAAATGAAATGAAAGACTCTTACATAAAGGAAAGACTGCTGAGCTGTGCTATAATTAAATAGATGCAGAAAATCTTAAAAAAACATTTAAAAACAGCCAGATGATTGTATTTCAGACTGGTCTTTATTATGATAAAAAACAAAGAGGAGCTGACAAGATGCCGATTGAATTAGCAAAAGGAGTCAACTTACATGTTGTTCCAACAGAAAAATATAAAACAGTTCGTATTTTAGTTCGTTTTAATACGCGTTTGAATAAAGAAATACTCACGAAGCGGACACTTTTATCCAGTTTATTGGAGACTAATAGTTTGAACTATCCAGATCAAGTGAAGCTAAGTGAAAAATTAGCAGAATTATATGGTGCCAGTTTTGGAATCAATGTGAACAAAAAAGGTAATTTACATTGGTTGAACCTTTCATTGAATTTAGTTAATGATAAATATCTAGAAAGCGGCCATGTTTTAGCTGATGCAGTGGATTTTGTAAAAGAAATTTTATTCTATCCTAACATCATTGATGGGAAATTCGAAGGGGAAACATTCAAACGTGAAAAAGAAAATCTAAAAGCCTATTACGAAAGTATCTCAGAAGACAAACAAGTTTATTCTTCGTTGGCTTTGCAAAGTCTATATTTCGGTCGCTCAGAAGATCAAAGAATTCCAAGTTTCGGGACTATTACAGACTTAGAAAAGGAAACAGCCGAAAGTATTGCATCCTATTATCAACAAATGATTCGAGAAGATCAAGTGGATATTTTTGTCCT
This sequence comes from Enterococcus sp. AAFC-DPL-5146, assembly GCF_058216635.1. Taxonomy (NCBI): domain Bacteria; kingdom Bacillati; phylum Bacillota; class Bacilli; order Lactobacillales; family Enterococcaceae; genus Enterococcus; species Enterococcus sp. AAFC-DPL-5146. Next base: position 143,107 of record NZ_CM177103.1, read on the forward strand.
TGGCGATGTGGATGAATCAATCGTAACGACATTATTTAGTAAATTACCATTTGAAGATCGTGCATCAGGCATCGCTGATATTTTTTATACACAGCCTTCTAGAAATGTGATTGAAGAACGTTCTGAACAAGAAAAAATAGCGCAGTCAAAATTGAATTTAGGCTACCATACAGATGTTTACTATGGCGACGAGAACTATTTTGCGCTGCAAATTTTTAACGGTGTATTTGGCGGATTTCCCCATTCTAAATTATTTATGAATGTCCGTGAAAAAGAAAACTTAGCTTATTATGCATCTAGCAGTATCGATACATTTCGTGGGCTGTTAAGTGTTCAAACTGGAATCGATGGGAAAAATCGGAACCAAGTATTACACTTGATCTCAGCAGAATTAGAAAATATCCGTCAAGGCAGGGTAACAGACTTAGAGATCCAACAGACCAAAGCAATGTTGAAAAATCAATATTTACTATCTTTAGACAATGCAGGAGCTGTTTTGGAGAATGAGTATTTGAATGATTTGATTCCTCACCTTCGCTTAAAAGATGATGAATGGATTCGTCGTATGGAGGCTGTAACAGTAGCTGATGTTCAACGAGTTGCTAAATTGATACAATTGCAAGCCATTTTCTTTTTGGAAGGAGAAAAAGTCGATGAATAAAAAAGAATATCCGCAAATCAACGAAGTTCTCTATACAGAAGTCCTAGAAAATGGATTAACTGTTTATTTGCTGCCAAAAAAAGAATACAACAAAACATATGGATTATTTACGACAAATTATGGCTCGATTGATAATGAGTTTGTGCCAATCGGCGAAAAAGACTTTGTAAAAGTACCAGACGGAATTGCTCATTTTCTAGAACATAAAATGTTTGAAAAAGAAGAGGGAGATATTTTCCAACAATTTGGACAACAAGGTGCTTCTGCCAATGCTTTTACAAGTTTTACAAAAACTAGTTATCTGTTTTCAACAACAGATCAAGTGGAAAAAAATCTTGAAACATTATTAGACTTTGTTCAAGATCCTTATTTTACAAAAGAAACTGTGGACAAAGAAAAAGGAATTATCGGACAAGAAATCCAAATGTATTTAGACGATTCTAATTGGCGATTATTTTTCGGTACATTAGGAAACCTGTATCCGAAACATCCATTACACATTGATATTGCAGGGACTGTAGAGAGCATAGCAGACATTACTGCAGAAGATTTGTATACATGTTACAACACATTTTATCACCCAAGCAATATGACATTGTTTGTGGTTGGAAAGATGGACCCAGAAGAAATGATGGCATTTATCCGCAACAATCAATCTGCCAAAACATTTGCTAAAGCTGAACCGATTAAACGCCATTTTCCAAAAGAAACAGCTTCAGATATCATTAAAGAAAGTTCTCTTTCAATGGCCATCAGCCGTTCAAAAGTTATTGTTGGTTTAAAAGGCTTAGACGAAGTGCCTACAGACGGAAAAGAACTGCTTAAATACAAAACGACAGCAAATCTGTTATTACAATTGCTATTTGGCAATACGTCACAAAATTATTTGAACTTATATAATGAAGGATTGCTAGACGATAGTTTTGGCTATGAATTTAGTTTAGATCGAAGCTTTCATTTTGCTGATTTTGGCGGGGATAGTGACCATCCTGAACAGTTAGCCGAGCGTATCGAAGAGATTCTTTTAACGGTTGATCAAAGTGCTGAAATAACAGAGGAGAACTTATCGCTCTTGAAGAAAAAAATGATTGGTAAATATTTCCAGTCTTTAAATTCACTGGAATATATCGCAAATCAATTTTCACAATCTCTTTATGGGGAAACAACATTATTTGATACACCAGAAGTCATTGAAAGTGTTGAACTGTCTGATGTGAAAGATTTGGCAAAAACATTTATCAATAAAGAAGGTTTAAGCCGCTTTTATATGTATCCTAAAAAATAGATTTTTGAAACAGTTAAGTTAGTATGTGAGAGCAAGTGTTTGAAGTGCGTGCTGTCTCTATTTCAGCAATCATTCAGAAGGCTTGCTCCAGATACTATTGCTAGAATCAAAAAAAGTCCGATAGTTAGTCAAAAACTTTCAGAAATAGTCCCCTCATCTGTATTTTTTTATGGTATCCTTAGATAAGTTGGATAAAGAAAGTTTTCTGACGTTTCAATTGATTTATTTGAATAAATTAGAGTATTTTTACTCAACATTTTTACATAAAGTGGTAACATGTATGACTGAAATTCCCGCCTGATATAATCGGGTGAAACTGATAAAATAGAGAGACTGGAGAAGATGGACGAGTGGCCAGCGTAAATATAGGAAAAAAATTAAGAGATGCAAGACTGCAGCAGAATATGACATTAGACGAGCTGCAACAAATTACTAAAACACAAAAGCGCTATTTGACAGCAATTGAAGAAAATGATTTTGATTCTATGCCGGGAACCTTTTATGTGCGTGCATTTATTCGTCAGTACGCAAGTGCAGTAGGATTAGATGGTAATGAATTAGTAGAGATTTATGATGGAATAGACGAACCAGAAGATATAGAGACAGCGATTCAATATCAAACGTTAGATGAGTCAAGGACACAAATGTACGACGAAGACAGCCAAACGAAACGCTTTATGAGTAGTTTACCTGCGATTATTTTTTCTTTAATCGGATTAGCAATTGCAGTCGTTGTTTTTTACATTACATGGCAAGATCGTCAGTCAAGCCCGATGATTCAACCGCCTGCGTCTGAGATAATCAGAGAATCTTCTTCTGAATCAAGTTCTGAGTCAAGTCAAGCGCCTGCTTCAAGCAGTACAGAGTCTTCGACTAGCTCCTCCTCAGAACCCAAAGCACCAACAGAAGTTAAATTCGAGAATGAATCTGGTGTGACAGTGAATATGAGTGCAGTAAACGTAGCGAATCCAGCTAAATTTGAATTTAGTGCGGTAACTGGTCCATGTTGGGTAGGCATTTATATTGCTACAGCAGCGAACAATGACAATGGATACTTCTTCCAAGAAACCATTCAACCTGGACAGCCTAAGTCTGTTGAGATTCCTGCTGGAACGACACAAGTGGTGATTAGTTTAGGTGCATCTGAATATATGGAATTCAAATTAGATGGGCAAAAAGCAGATTTCAATCCAAACAGTACTGGAATTGGACCAAGAAATATCAATATGACTTTAGCTTATGCACAACAGTCACAAACTGGGCAGTCGCAACAGTCACAACAGCCGCAATAATAGAAAAATAATCCGTTTTATTTGTTCACAGATAAGAGAGATGAGCGAGAAAAATTTGCGATGAACGATGAGTCATAGTAAACTTTTTTCTCGCTCATTTATTACGAATATGATTAAATAGACTTAAACTAAAAATAGCATCGTTTTTCGTGACACCTTCCATAAGATAACGTAAAATGAGTAGGACAAGAGAGGGGAAACAAGCATTGAACTTACCAAATAAATTAACAGTTATTAGAATATTTATGATTCCAATTTTTATCGCTATTGTCAGCATTCCCATGGACTGGGGCACAATTACATTTGCAGGAACATCTTTAGCAGTCACTCAATTGGTTGGAGCCATTATTTTTGCCGTTGCAAGTATTACCGATTGGTTAGATGGAAAAATTGCTCGGGCAAGAGGATTAGTGACAAACTTCGGCAAGTTTGCTGATCCATTAGCAGATAAAATGTTAGTGATGACGGCTTTTATAGTTTTAGTTGGGCAGCAAAAAGCACCTACTTGGGTAGTCGCAATCATTGTTTGTAGAGAATTAGCAGTTACTGGATTGCGTTTGCTATTAGTAGAAGGTGGCGAAGTGATGGCTGCCGCTTGGCCTGGAAAAGTAAAAACAGCAACACAAATGATTGCTATCATATTGTTGTTTATCAATAATATTCCATTTACGGCAATTGGATTGCCGTTAGATCAAATCATGTTGTATGTGTGCTTATTGTTCACGATTTATTCTGGTGTCGATTATTTTGTGAAAAATACCGATGTCTTTAAAGGCTCAATGTAGGAATTATTTGAATAAATGAATAATAAAATCTAATTTTTTTGCTCTATTTTGAGTAAAAAAATTAGATTTTTTTATTTTCTATAAATTATATTTGAAAAATCAGGAGGTAGAAACGTTGATAGATCAGTCTTTTTCATTTTTTTCTAGATATATATAAATATTTGATACTACTATTTATAAAATAATAGTTTACTTTTTTTAAAACAGTGGGTATAATCTGTGTATCGGAACTATTATTTTATGAACAGTAGTATTCGAATAAAAAACAAATTGGAGGAATTTATAATGAACAAATTTGTAAAAGGTGCAGTAGTTGCTGGTCTAGCTTTATCTATCGGAGGGACAGGTTTTTTAGCAACAGCTACAAAAGCGCACGCTAACTCTACTGAACTTGTAGATAACGCTTCAAAAATCAATGCGTTGCTTCAAGAAAAACAAGAGTTGATCAACAAGAAAAAAGTAAGTCACGATTGGCAAGAACAAAAAGCATTAGGTATTCGTATCGGTGAAATCGAACGTGAGATTCAAGTGTTGAAACAAGGTGGTTCAATTGGAAACACAACAAAACCATCTACACCAGTAGAAGATAATGCAGCAAAAATCAATGCGTTGCTTCAAGAAAAACAAGAATTAATCAATAAGAAAAAAGTAAGCCACGATTGGCAAGAACAAAAAGCATTAGGTATCCGCATTGGTGAAATCGAACGTGAAATCCAAGCCTTGAAAAATGGTAGCACAACAGGTGGTTCAACAGGCAGTACAACAACTCCAACAAACCCATCGACACCAGGTGAAGACACAGCATCAAAAATTAATGCGTTAATTCAAGAAAAACAAGAACTAATCAACAAGAAAAAAGTGAGCCGTGACGGACAAGAACAAAAAGCATTAGGTATTCGTATCGGTGAAATCGAACGTGAAATCCAAGCTTTGAAAAATGGTAGCACAACAGGTGGTTCAACTGGAAATACAACAACACCATCTACACCAGTAGAAGACAATACAGCAAAAATCAATGCATTAATCCAAGAGAAACAAGAATTGATCAATAAGAAAAAAGTATCACGTGATAAAAACGAACAAAAAGCATTAGGTAAACAAATCGATCAAATCGAAAAAGAAATCAAACAGCTAAAAAAAAATAAATAAATCTCTAAATGACTAAATACTAATTTCCAACTTTCTTACCCAAATTTGTGTGAATCTTATTAAAAGTATATTCCTTATCAAGTCATGCTTATAAGGACAAAAAAATGGTGAAGACTCTCTCCGTCATCATTTATATGTAAATCAAAAAAATGCAGCGACCTACTATATAGGAGCTGCATTTTTTTTCTAATTCAATTAAAACCAAGGCCCAACGACAATTGTATAAATACTAAAACCAATTCCCACAAGAACAAGAATAACACCTAAAGTGAATAACGGGCTAAATTTTGTAGAAGAGCTATTTTTTTTAGGTGCTTTTTTAAATAATTTCGATAAAGCTACAAATAAAAGACCTAAGATAATCAGTAAGCCATTAACAAAGAAAGTGGATAACCCATTTTTTTTCTTTCCATTTTTTAGAAAGGTAGATTGTTGCAAAGCTTTTAATTTTTTAGCATATTTAAAACTTACGCTTGGAGCGGCAATGGTAGAAGATACCTGAGTCAGACCATTGTCAATCGTTAATTTGTCAGCAGACAATGTAAAGGTTGGATTAGTATTTTTTTGGACTACGTCATAAAAATCTTGATCTAGAATAATGTCATCTTTGTTGACAGTGCTATTTCCTTTAGAAAGTAGTTTTTTATATTCATAAGTTGCAAACGAATGATCAAAAATTGCATTACCAAAAGCGTGACGTTGAAGTTCTCCTTCTTGGTCTTCCCAATCACCTACGCCTAAAACAACTTCAATCAAACGAGTATCTCCACGTTTTGCAGTAGCGGCATAATTAAAACCGCCAGTTGGGCTAGAACCTGTTTTCAATCCATCTGCGCCTTCATAACCATAAGCTAATCCTGGTAAAGAATAGTTGTGATTTTCCAGTACTTCAGCATAAGGTGTATTTTCCATAATAGTTATTTGTATTGGGCTAGTATAAGATACCGTATCAGGATAATTTTTTAATAAATGATAAGACAAAATAGCCAAATCACGAGCGGTAGAAATGTTATCTGCGCTTTGATCGATTCCTTCAGGTTTGTAATAGCCGTTGAATGAACCAGTTTCAGCCCCGCTAGCATTATAAAAAGTTGAATTGGTCATACCGAGTTCTTTGGCTTTATCATTCATTATATGGACGAATTTAGCTTCGTCATTTGCGGTTACTAGATTACCCAGCATGACAGTTGCGACATTTGAAGATTGAACTAGTGTGGCATAAAGTAAGTCTCTAACGGGATATTCCACGCCAGAAACAATATTATTGTTACTTAATTCGTAAATTTGAGAAATAGCTTGGTCGCTGTCTGTGGCTTTAACTTTTGTATCTAAAGTGAACTGACCTTGCTCCAATGCTTCAAAAACAAGATAAACAGACATTAATTTTGCAATACTGGCTGGATTCCATTTTAAGTCAGGATTGTCTTCCCAAAGGACTTGACCAGTTTGAGCTTCAATAACGATTGATGATTTTGGTTTATAGAATTCATTTGTTTGATAGCCTGCATTTTGTGTAATTGTTAAAATATCCTCTTGAGCATAGGCTTTTGAGGCTGTGAATAGACCTGAGAAATAACCTATAAGTAATATCAGTGCGCAGATTCTCAGTAAAACGTTTCTTTTCTTCATATAAACATCCTTTGCGGTTAGTCTTTCTTTTCTATACAGATAAACTGGTTACAGAGTTAATCCCAAACAGTTTAATCTAATTAAGTAAGTCATTTTTTGTAAGTTTAGGTTGGTAAAGAAAAAATACCATCTTCTATTAAACTATCGTTTTTTGGTAAAGTCAATGTTAAACTCATAGCGTAACGTTCTTATTTTACGTGAAAAGAAAGCAAAATAGTATATTTTTTGAATATTTTAATAAAAAGTAATTTTTGTTTAATTTTGGTATACTTTAGCAGATGGGGGTGTTAGTCATGAGAATTGAACAAATGGTTGCTTCCGAATGGACGAGCTTTTTTAAACAAATTTCTAAAAGTATGCAGTTATTGCCCTTTTATGATACACATACTTTGGCGAGACAAACATTTAGTGAAAAAACAAAGAGAAATACTGGCACAACATATGCCATTTATAATGGGAAGAATCCATATTTATTTGTGACAGTTGAATCAGGTCGGGTGACGAATATATTGGTTCAAGAAACAGTTAAAATAAGTTGGTCAACCATTTTTTTAGCTGTGGATAAACTTTTTAAACAAAGCTTTCAGTCAATGATTACTTTTTCTTTTCCACAATCACTGACTAGTCATTTGCAAGAGGTGTTTGTAAAAAATGGATATTTAGTAACGGAAAATAAAATTGCTATCAAAAAGTTAACGTATCATACCGGCTTAGTTTTAGGTGGAGGTGGTGCGAGAGGTGCTTATCAGATAGGTGTTTGGCAAGCGCTGAAAGAGTTGGCTATTCCAATCAAAATAATTACTGGTACATCTGTTGGCGCGTTAAATGGGGCATTGATTTTACAAGATGATTTTGAAGCAGCGAAAAACATGTGGGAAAAAATCGATACGCAAAAAATCCTTTCGTTTCCAACAGCCGCAGTATCGAGTGATACGCTAGGTGGGTTGATGAGCCAGATTGGTTCTTTTACATTGAGTGCGATCCAATCAAACGGAGTTTCAACACAACCACTGCAAAAGCTGATTAATGACACATTTTTATCAGAAAAAATGGCGCAAGTGACCACAGATTTTTATTTGGTGACCACTGAATTACCAAATATGCAGGAAAAAAACATTCATTTTAATGAATGTAAAAATAATCAATGGCAGAGCTGGTTGCTTGCTTCAGCGTCGTTCTTTCCAGCAATGGCAGCAACAAAAATTGTGGATAACTATTATGTGGATGGCGGCTATCGGAATAACATTCCAGTTGATGTTGCGTTGCGTAACGGAGCAACAGAATGTATCATTGTTGATGTCAAAGGTCCTGGAATCACGAAACCGATAAAAATGCCCACAACTGCCAGCTGTCTAACTTTACAAACGCCTTGGTCAATGGGAGCCGTTTTGTTATTTGATGGTGCTCGCTCAACTCAAAATATGCAGCTAGGATATTTAGAAACGATGAAGGCAATCGGTAAAAAATATGTTGGGTATTGGTATACTTTTGATGAAACATTAGAGCATTTAGAACAGTTCCAACAAGAATTTTTTTCCTTTATTAATGAGACTTACCAAATAAAATTATGGACTTCTTTTGAACAACAAAATAAAATATGTAAAAAAATGCGTAAAGTTTATAAAGACAGGGTGTATACTGAGAATATTGGGTTAGTTTTAGTAGAATTATTAGCGAAAAGTCAGGAACTGTCTGCATCTAAGGTATATACGATTCAAGAGTTAGTTGAAGGTTTACAGCTAAAAGAACAAACAAAAACCATTACAGAAACGACGATTGGAATGATTTCAGTCCAAGAGTGGTTGAAAAAATATTACGAAGATTACTTTTTACTTTCTGATAAACAACAGATATCATTAATGACTGATCTATTGGATGCAGATGAAAAAGAAAAACCACAGCGTTTGGTGTTTTTACTGGATAAATTACCAGTACAAACATTACAAATTTTAATGAAAGAATTTATACAATAAGGAGTGATAAATCATGGCACAAGAATTTTCATATGAAATCGTAGAAGAAATTGCAGTTTTATCAGAGAACACCCAAGGATGGCGTAAAGAATTGAATTTGGTTAGCTGGAATGGTCGTCCGCCAAAATTTGATTTAAGAGACTGGTCTGCTGATCATGAAAAGATGGGAAAAGGAATTACGCTGACAAACGAAGAATTTGCCATCTTATCTAAAGCAATAAAATCCATGTAGAGAGGACACCCTGTCGATGAAAAGTATGACTGGTTTTGGGAAAGAAACATTTTTAAATGATGCATATCAAATTGATGTAGAGATCAAAAGTGTCAATCAACGTTTTTTGGATATTCAATTACGAATGCCCAAAGAGGTTAATCCACATGAAATGGCTATTCGCCAATTGATAAAAGAGACATTACAGCGTGGGCGAATTGAAGCTTATATTAATATCAAACAAACAGGCAGCGGCAATAAAGAGGTGTTAGTTCATTGGGAGCTAATCCATCAGTTACTTGGAGAAATAAAACGCGAGTTAGCAACCAGTTATCCACAAGCTCAATTTAATCCTGTGGGAAATATCAACCAACTTCTGAATAACTCAGATTATGTAGAAGTCACAGAAAAGCAAGAAGCCGACGATACGTTTGGTGCACTCATTTTAGAGAGTGTAAAAAAAGCAGTAGAACGAATTGATGCTAGCCGCTTGCAAGAAGGTAAAAAAATTCAACAAGTTTTGACTATTTATAGTCATGACTTCAATAATCTAGTGACTGAATTAAAAGGATTCGTCGCTATTTATGAGAAAGATTACCGAGAAAAATTTGAGACTAAACTAAATGAGTGGCTAGGTAGCCAAGTCGACGAAGCTCGTTTATTGACGGAATTGGCCATTCTACTTGAAAAAGGGGATATCCATGAAGAGTTGGACCGTTTAGCTATTCATGTGGATAAATTGCAGGAATTATTACTACAATCAGAACCTGTCGGTAGAGAGTTAGATTTTTTGATGCAAGAAATGAACCGTGAAGTAAATACAATCGGCTCTAAATCAAGTCCTATCGAAATCAAAAATATTGTTGTTCAAATGAAAACAATTCTTGAAAAAATTCGTGAACAAATCCAAAATGTCGAATAATAGAAAATAGTTTGTGATTCTATCTTTTAAAGCTATAATTAAAGAGAAGAAAGCGGAGAGGTGGATAAGTATGTCAAACTATTATGATGTAACGTTTCATGAATTAAGTGGGAAATCCGTAGTGAAAAGAGAAGTTATTTCTGACAAAGAGCCATTTGACGCTTGGCAGGATGCGTGTGTTTCATTTACAGAGGAAGTCTTAAACATTCAAGTAAATGAAGAAGCGTTTGTATCCTTGAATCGTCGTTTCGTTGTTCGGATCGATACGCAAGAGGTAGACGGACCTGTGGATAAAAAAATCAAACGCCATGATGAAATTGTGGGTGTTGTGAATACGTTGTCTAACATGGGATTTTAGCTAAACCAAAACAATAAAGGTGAGGAAAACGAAAATCCGTTTTCCTCACCTTTATTGTTTATAAAAAGATTAATAAACCAACTGCGAAAAGAAGTAAGAGTATTCCAAGAATAACTAACAGACGAGAGGCAATTGTTGGTGATTTTCGACGGCTGCGACTGATCCTATTAGTTTGTTTTCTAAACCTTCTTGAAGCGATGAGTACTAGTAAACCTAAAGCGCCAAGAATACTACTAACAACATAATTTTTGGTTGTTTTTTCGGTTTTTTCAGTGTGGAGAGCTTGCTTTTTTTCTCCTTTAGAAGAGGGGAACTTTTCTGCGTTTTTTCCAGATTCCTGATAATCGACACTTTGAGCAGTGATATTTGGTGAGACTTGACCTAATTCACTATTCAAAGATAATTGTCCATTTTTTAAAGAGAAAGTAGGTTCAGTATTTTTTTTAACGAATCCATAAAAATCTTTATCCAAGTGTATTTCTTTTTGATCAATGGTATTTGATCCTTTGGAAAGTAGTTTTTTATATTCATAAGTAGAAAAGGCATGATCTAAGATGGCGTTACCAGCAATATGCCGTTCATATTCACCTTCTTGATCTGACCAATCACCTACGCCTAAAATAACTTCAATCAGTCGAGTGTCCCCTTTTTTTGCTGTTGCAATATAGTTGAAGCCACCGGTCGGGCTTGATCCAGTTTTTAGCCCATCGACTCCTTCATAGCCATACTTTGCACCAGGTAATGAGTAATTATAGGTTTCAAAGGTCTCCTCATATGGTGTATTCGCCATGGTTGTGACAACTGGCTTACTAGTGAACTGTAAAATATCAGGGTATTTTTTGAGTAAATGATAGGTCAAAATAGCCAAGTCTCTGGCTGTTGATTTGTTGTCCCCATCTGGATCGATGCCTTCTGGCTGGTAAAATCCTTCAAATGCGCTGACTTGTGCACCACTGGAGTTAAAGTAAGTCGTATTTGTCATTCCTAGTTCAGCAGCTTTTTCATTCATTTTATTGATGAAACCAGCTTCATCATTGTCAGAAACTAGATTGGCTAGCATCAGTGTTGCAACATTTGAGGAAGGAACAGCCGCCATGTAGAACAAATCACGGACAGGATAGTCTACACCTAGAGAAATTTTATTGTTGCTTAGTGCATAGATTTGAGAAATACTGACATATTTTTCAGTTGCTTTGACTGTTGTATCTAGATTGAATTTCCCTTGTTCCATTGCTTCAAAAGCTAAATACATCGTCATGACTTTCCCGATACTTGCTGGACTCCAAGATAAATCAGGCTGTTCTTCCCATAGAATTTGCCCTGAGTCAGCATCGATGACAATCGAGGCTTTTGGACGATAACCTTCTTTAATCGGATAGCCGGATTCTTTTGCGAATTCCATCAGGTCTTCTTCTGCGTAACTTGTTTGTACAACACCACCAAGTGAAATACAAGAAGCAAGTAAGACGATTGTTATGGTTTTCCAAAATAGTTTGTATTTGAACATAGATATAAATCCCTTCGTTTTTTATCTTCACTAGTGTAGGATAGTGAATCTTTACACTAGGAAAAGGTATAATAACTTTATTCTACTTGAAAAACAGGTCAGTTGTATACTTTTTTTACAAATGTTTTTTTATGTAGAAAACAATTTTTTGAATATCAGGATAAAAAAGTCTAAGATTTTTCGAAAATATTAATGATAAAGCCTTGAAAATTACTGAAAAAAAGTGCATTATAGAACTAATACTCTATTACTATCTAGCTTTACAGTCTAGTCTCTCGGAAAAAAGATTAAAATTGATTGTGGCCAGTAGAGCTACCCTCAATTTTCCCTATTTTTCAATCGAGACTGAATGAGCCTGTTCAGCTTTTAAACTATCTAGCTTCGCGAACCAACTCTTCGGAAAAAAGATGAAATCGGCTAGTTCCAAAGGACAGCACGACTCAATTTCCCTATTTTTCAATCAGAGTTAAATGAGTTCGTCCAGCTTTTAACGAAAGGAAGTCATCATGTCAGAGCGTGGATTATTAATTGTACTATCGGGTCCTTCTGGAGTTGGTAAGGGAACAGTACGAAAAGCAATTTTTGATAGTGAAGAGAATGATTTTCAGTACTCGATTTCTATGACTACCCGCAAAATGCGGGAAGGAGAAGTAGAAGGAGTAGATTACTACTTCCGCACAAAAGAAGAATTTGAAGCAATGATTGAAGCAGGGGAAATGTTAGAATATGCGCAATACGTAGGGAATTACTATGGAACGCCACTTTCTTATGTCAACCAAACGCTTGATGAGGGGAAAGATGTCTTTTTAGAAATCGAAGTCCAAGGTGCTGAACAAGTAAAAGAGAAAGTACCGGACGGCGTATTTATTTTTCTGACACCGCCAGATTTATCTGAGCTTAAATCACGAATTGTTGGTCGAGGTACCGATGATCATGAAGTAATCGAAGAACGGATGCGTGTGGCTCGCGAAGAAATCGAAATGATGGCATTATATGATTATGCAGTTGTAAACGACGAAGTACCGCTAGCGGTAAAACGAATTAAAGAAATTATTGCGAGTGAACATTTTCGCGTTAATCGAGTAATTGGTAAATACATTAAAATGTTGAAGGAGATGTAGCCTTATGATGCTAAAACCATCTATTGACTCATTATTGAAAGAAGTACCATCAAAATATTCACTTGTTATCTTAGCAAGTAAACGTGCCCATGAATTAGACGAAGGTGCACAACCAACACTAGAAAGTTTTGAATCTGTAAAAAGCGTAGGTCAAGCATTAGAAGAAATCGACGCAGCAACAGTAATCAACGATCCTAGACCAGAAGAGAAACGCGAAAGAATGCGCATAGCTAAAGAAGAACAAAAAATGAGACACGAGCAAGAACAAAAAGAACTTGAAAATCGTATCCGCGACGAAAAAAGTTTATAAAACATAGGAAAGGCTGAGACAAAACTTTGAAGAGTTTTATCTCAGTTTTTCTTTTTTGTGATGACAACGAATGAATAGAAGCGGTTAATTTTTTGTAATAGAGATCAGAGGAACAAGACAAATGCCGGATTCTTTAGTACAATAAGCAAAGAAATGCTGATTCAAAAGAAGAGTAGAACTAAATTTATAGAAACGGAGGAATGTTTATGAGAAAAGCGGCACAAGTAATTGTTGATGTACCAACGATGCAGACAGATCAACCGTTTACTTATTTGATTCCTTTTAACTTAGAAAAACAATTAGCAGTCGGTATGCGTGTGGAAGTTCCCTTTGGTAATGGAAATAGGCACCTACAAGGATTTGTTTTAGCGATAGACGACGTTTCTGATGAAGTGATCGCAGCACAAAAGTTTGAATGGAAAGAGATTTTGTCTGTTTTAGATTTAAAACCAGTGCTGAATACTGAATTGCTGGAACTTGCTGACTATATGAAGGAAAAAACATTTGCCTTTAAGATTACTTGTTTACAAACGATGCTGCCAAGTGTGATGCGGGCGGATTATCGAAAGTACATATATTTAACAGATGAATTAGAAGAAAAACTTCAAGATGAACTATTCTATGGCTTGGAAGAAATTGCTTGGGATGATGCGCAAGCTCGTGCTATCTTACCGCAATTGATGCAGCTTAGAAAGCAGCAAAAAGTTGATATTCGCTATGAAGTCAATACACGGAATAAAGTAAAGACGATTCGCTATATCCAAGCACTTAAAAGTTTTGAAGAATTAGAAGAAGCGCGGATGGAACTTAGAAAAGGTTCTCAGAAAAAAGAACAGTTGATTAACTATTTACAGCAAGCGGGTTTAGAACAAACGACTACCGTCAAAGAGATGAAAGAACTTGGTTTTAGTACCGCTATTTTAAATGACGGAGCGAATAAACAGTGGCTGACTTTTATCGAAGCAGAAGCGTATCGAGATCCTTTTGCAGATCATACATTTGAGAAAACGACTGCTTTATCTTTGAATGATGAGCAACAAAACGCTGTAGATAAGGTTCTTGGTTCGATGAATCAAGGAATAAGTAAAACATATTTATTAGAAGGAATCACTGGTAGTGGGAAAACAGAAGTGTACCTCCAAGTAATTGCAGAAGTCTTGAATCAAGGGAAAACAGCTATGATGTTAGTACCAGAGATTTCGTTAACACCGCAAATGGTTCATCGCTTTAAGAGTCGGTTTGGTGAGCAGGTTGCCGTTATGCACAGTGCCTTATCCCAAGGAGAAAAATATGATGAATGGCGGAAAATCGAACGTGGTGAAGCACAAGTGGTGGTTGGTGTACGTTCAGCAATTTTCGCTCCATTGGAAAATCTTGGGGTAGTAATTATTGATGAAGAGCATGAAGCAAGCTACAAACAAGAAGAAACACCTCGTTATCATGCCCGCGATCTAGCTATTTGGCGTGGAGAGTATCATAATTGTCCTGTGGTATTAGGAAGTGCGACACCGTCATTGGAGTCAAGAGCTCGGGCACAAAAAAATGTGTATGAACGTTTAGTGTTAACGAAAAGAGCGAATCAGACTGCGACATTACCGACCATTGATGTGGTTGATATGCGTGAAGAGATTCAAAATAAAAACACTTCGTCATTTTCATTAGCACTTCAAGAAAAAATACAAGATCGTCTGGCGAAAAAAGAACAAAGTGTTTTATTGCTAAATCGTCGAGGCTATTCTTCTTTTGTTATGTGTCGGGATTGCGGATATGTTTTGCCGTGTCCAAACTGCGACATTTCCTTAACATTGCATATGGATACAAAAACCATGAAATGTCATTATTGCGGACATGAAGAACGCATCCCTTATCATTGTCCAAATTGTGGCGGAGATAAAATTCGCTATTATGGCACAGGGACTCAAAAGGTGGAAGAAGAACTAAAAGCTCTTTTCCCTGAAAGTCGTGTTTTACGAATGGATGTTGATACAACTAGAAGAAAAGGTGCTCACGAAAAGATTTTGACAGCATTTGGTAATCACGAAGCAGATATTTTATTAGGTACACAAATGATTGCTAAAGGACTGGATTTTCCCAATGTTACTTTAGTTGGTGTATTGAATGCAGATACCGCACTTAATTTGCCTGATTTTCGCTCTAGTGAACGAACATTTCAGTTGTTGACCCAAGTCAGCGGGCGAGCAGGACGTGCAGAAAAGCCGGGAGAAGTAATCATTCAATCGTTTAATCCAGAACATTATGCCATTCAGTTAGCTAAAGCTCAAGATTATGAGGACTTTTACCAAAAAGAGATGTACGTACGCCATCGCAGTGATTACCCACCATTTTATTTTACGGTGCAAATCACAGCAAGTCATTCAGAAGAAAATCAAGCAGCAAAACAGATGTTTGAAATAGTCAAAGAGTTGAAAGAAGGGTTATCCGATCAAAGTATTTTACTTGGCCCAACGCCTAATGCCATCATGCGGGTCAATAATCGTTACTTTTATCAGGTAATCATTAAATATAAAAATGAACCAAACTTACAAAATATTTTAAAAAAGATACTGACTGATACTCAAAGAGCTACGGCCAATGGGTTGAAATTATCAATTGATGCGGAACCGATGAATTTTATTTAAGTAAGCTAAAAAAATAGTTAGCTATACTGTTGATGCTGCTAAACGATTTTTTTTAAGAAAGGAAACTTAATGCGCTACCCTATAGTTATACACCCTAATGAACGCTTGAAACAAAAAGCGAAACCAGTAACAATGATTACAGATGAAACAATCACTCTTTTAGAAGATATGTATGAGACTATGATTGCCCATGACGGCATTGGTCTAGCTGCGCCTCAAATTGGTAAAAATCTTCAGCTTGCAGTAATCGAAGTAGATGAAGAAACAGGATTGTTTGAATTGATCAATCCTGAAATCATTGAGAGTACAGGAACAGATATCGATGTTGAAGGTTGTTTAAGTATCCCGGAAACATATGGAACAGTTGAACGTGCAGATGAAGTGACCGTTCGTTATTATGATCGTGAAGGAGACGAAATTGAAGTAACTGCTTATGGTTATCTTGCGAGAGCTTTTCAACACGAAATCGACCATCTAAATGGTGAGCTGTTTATTGATAAAATCATTGAACCAATCAAACCAGAAGATTTAGATGCATATATGGAGGAACATTTTGATGACTAAAATTATATTTATGGGAACACCCGCTTTTTCTGTTCCTATCTTAGAAGGACTAATCGAAAAGGGGTATGAGATTCAAGCGGTGGTCACTCAGCCAGATCGACCTGTAGGACGAAAAAAAGTAATTACTCCAACGCCGGTAAAAGAAGCTGCCTTGAAACATAATTTACTTGTGTTGCAACCTGAAAAAATATCCGGATCGCCTGAAATGGAGCAGATTATTGAACTTGCTCCAGATCTAATCGTGACGGCCGCTTTCGGTCAATTTTTACCAGAGAAAATTTTAAACGCACCAAAATTTGGAGCAGTTAATGTCCATGCATCGCTGTTGCCAAAATACCGCGGAGGTGCACCCGTTCACTATTCTATTATTGAAGGAGAAAACGAAACAGGTGTCACAATCATGGAAATGGTGAAAAAAATGGATGCAGGAGATATTCTTTCTCAAAAAGCAATCCCGATTACTAAAACAGATGATGTCGGTACAATGTTTGATAAATTAAGTGCTGTAGGTAAAGACTTACTGTTGGAGACATTGCCTAAAATTTTAGCAAAAGAAATTACTCCGATTCCTCAAGACGAAAGTCAAGTGAGTTTTTCGCCAAACATTACCAGAGAGCAAGAAAGAATTGATTGGCATAAAACAGCTGAAGAAGTCGATAATCAAGTCCGTGGTATGCGTCCATGGCCGACAGCTTTTACAACATATAAAGAAATCAATTGGAAATTATGGGACGTTACACCTTTGGAAGAAACCACTGAGGCTGTTCCTGGTACGATTATTAAACGCAGCAAAAAAGAATTATGGATCGCTTGTGGAAAAGGAACCGTTCTTTCTGTGAACATCCTTCAACCATCTGGAAAAGGGAAATTATTCATTCAAGATTTCCTAAACGGGGTTGGTAAAACAGTTGCACAAGCAGATAAGGTGGGCTAATCAATATGGGTAAAAAAATACCAGCAAGAATAAAAAACTCTGTTCGTTATGTGGCGTTAAGAACGATTGAACGTGTGGATAATGGCGGAGCGTACTCAAACTTATTGCTAAATGAAATGATTAATAAATCTGCTTTAGGAGAAAAAGATAGTCGCTTATTCACAGAACTTGTGTATGGTACCATCAGTCATAAGTTGTTACTAGAATATTATTTGACTCCTTTTATTCAAAATCCTAAAAAAGTAGACAGTTGGGTGAAAAATTTACTTAGTTTATCTGTCTATCAATTAGTATTTTTAGACAAAATTCCAGATCATGCGATTATTAATGAAGCAGTAGAAATTGGCAAGCATAGAGGCAATAGTGGAATCGGTAAATTTGTTAACGGTGTTCTTCGGGCCTTTCAACGAGAAGGAGCTCCAAGCTTAGACAAGATCAAAGATCCTATCGAACGATTATCAGTAGAAATCAGCATGCCTAAGTGGTTGACAGAAAAGTTAATCAAACAAATGGGGATAGAAGAAACCAGAAAATTAGGCTTGGCACTTTTTGAAAAAAGTCATGTTAGCGGACGTGTGGACACTCGTGAAATCAGTATTTCTGATGCGTTGGAAGAATTGCAAAAAGATCACATTGATGTTTCAGCGAGTCAAGTTTCTCCTTACGGTGTAGTAGCAGATAAAGGATTCTTAGCAGGCAGTTACTTGTTTGGGATGGGGAAATTAACTATCCAAGATGAAAGCTCTATGTTAGTTGCACCAGCTATGCAAATTGAAAAAAATCATGTTGTTTTGGATGCATGCGCTGCCCCAGGTGGGAAAACAACACATATTGCAACCTTCCTTGATTCCACACAAGGCGGACGTGTAAAAGCGTTAGATATTCATGATCATAAAATAAAATTAATCAAGCAAAATGCTGAACGCCTTCATGTGAAAGACGTGGTGGATACAGAAAAATTGGATGCACGTAAAGTTGGGGAAGAATTTCCGAAAGAGTATTTTGATCGGATTTTAGTTGATGCACCATGTTCAGGTTTAGGACTTATGCGTCGTAAACCAGATATCAAATACCACAAATCGGCACAGGATTTTGAGGAATTACCTAAAATCCAATTAGAAATTCTAGAAAGTGTTGCACATACATTGAAACAATGGGGTATAATGGTCTATAGCACATGTACAATTGCCGAAGAAGAAAATCAGGAAGTTGTTGCAGCATTTTTAGAGAAACATCCCGAATTTAAAAAAATCGATGTCGCAGTAAATGAAGCAGTACAGCCTGCTATACAGGATCAAATGCTTACATTATACCCGCATCAATTAGGAACGGATGGCTTTTTTATTTGTTGTATGCAGAAAGTTTGTTAAACGAGGTGAAGCATAGTGGAAATCAATTTTCAAACAGATGTCGGACTGAAGAGGAATACGAATCAAGATTATGCAGGTCTATTTGAGAATCAGTCAGGTGTTCCTTTGGCTATTTTAGCTGATGGGATGGGCGGTCATCAAGCAGGAGACGTAGCGAGCCAGATGGCAGTCAAAAATTTAGGGGTGCGTTGGCAGGAAAGCTCTATTGACACATCAGAAAAAGCAGCTCAGTGGATGATCAAAGAAATCCAGGATGAAAATACGTTGATTTACGAAAAAGGTCAATCGCATCCTGATTATTTAGGCATGGGAACAACCATTGTTAGCGCGGTGTTATTGAATCAGTCATTTGTTTTAGCTAATATTGGTGATAGCCGAGCTTATTTAGTGCGTAATGATCAATTACGCCAACTGACAGAAGACCATTCTTTAGTCAATGAATTAGTGAAGTCAGGTGAAATCACTCGTGAAATGGCCGCTAATCATCCACGAAAGAATGTCTTGACTCGCTCATTAGGCATGCCAGGAATGGTAGAAGTCGATGTAGCAAACCATCTTTGGGTTCCCAATGATTATATTTTACTATGCTCAGACGGGTTAACAAATATGGTTTCTGAGGAAGCTATTTTAGCTATTGTACTTTCAGAAAAACCATTAAATGAAAAAGTGGCTACATTAATCGCTAAAGCAAATGAAGCTGGCGGAGCAGATAATATTACGGTCTTAATGATACATTTTGACGAACAGAAGGAGGAAAACCAATGATCGAAATCGGCAGAAAATTGAATGGCCGGTATCACATTATTGGCAATATTGGCAGTGGCGGAATGGCAAATGTATTCCTAGCCCATGACTTGATTTTGGATCGTGACGTAGCTGTTAAAGTACTACGTTTTGACTTTCAAAATGATCAAGCAGCGATTCGTCGCTTTCAAAGAGAAGCCCTAGCTGCTACTGAGTTGGTTCATCCTAATATCGTCAGTGTCTATGATGTAGGTGAAGAGGACGGTTTGCAGTACTTAGTGATGGAATATGTGAAAGGAATGGATTTAAAACGGTTTATTAAAACCCAATATCCAATTCCATATGCAAAAACAGTTGATATCATGGAGCAAATTTTATCAGCAGTTTCTCTTGCCCATGAACATAGAATCATCCATAGAGATTTAAAGCCACAAAACATATTGATGGACGAAAGCGGAGTTGTGAAAATCACGGATTTCGGGATTGCCATTGCGCTGACAGAAACGTCCATTACGCAAACGAACACGATGCTAGGATCAGTCCACTACCTATCTCCTGAACAAGCAAGAGGTAGTATGGCAACGAATCAGTCAGACGTATATGCAGTTGGGATTATCCTATACGAAATGCTCACAGGGAGCGTACCATTTGATGGTGAATCTGCGGTAACGATTGCCTTAAAACATTTTCAAGAAGAAATGCCCTCTGTTAAAACTTTTGATCCCAATATTCCTCAGTCATTGGAAAATGTGGTGTTACATGCAACCACAAAAGACCCAGCTGATCGGTATAAAACGGCAGAAGAAATGTCACGGGACTTGTACACAGTCTTGGCAGCTAACCGTTTGAATGAACCAAAATGGCAACCAACAGGTTTGATGGGTGAAACAAAAATATTAACACCAATTACTGATGAAATGGCTATGCCTTCTTCGTTTAATACGATGGAAACACCAACTGACGAATATAATGAACACGAAGAACTTCAGCAACAAGAAGAGGCAGCAAAAAAGAAAAAGAAGAAAAAGAAGCCGTTGATTATTTTCCTGATCTTATTAGTACTAGCATCAATAATTGGCGGTGCCCTTTATTTTGTTGGCAGTGGCAGTAGTGAAGTCAAGATTCCTAATGTAGAAGATAAGACTGAAGCAGATGCACGAAGAATATTAGAAGATGCAGGACTAAAAGTCAAAAATGAGACGAAAGAAATTCCCGATGATTCTATTGAAGAAGGGAAAGTTGTCAAAACAGATCCCGCTGTAGACTCAACAGTGAAGAAAAATCGAGAAATTGAACTTTATATAAGCTCTGGAAATAAAAAAATCAAACTTGATGATTATACTGGAGAAGATTATAAAGACGCTATCGAATCTTTAGGAAAACTAGGTTTTAAAGAAAGCCAAATCAAAATTACCAGAGAAGCAAATTTGAAGGTAGACGAAGATAAAGTTATCAGTCAAACACCGAAAAAAGGTGAAGAAGCTGATCCGAAAACGGATGAAATCAATTTGGTTGTTAGTGGTGGACCAGATGATGTTTATTTAGACAATTACGCTGGTTATAGCTATGAAAATGCTGTTGCAGCGTTAGAAGCTTTAGGCATCAAGGGAAATCAAATTTCACGTTCTGATGAAGAAAGTGATACCGTTGACCCTGGAGTAGTCATAGGGCAAACGCCAGGCGCAGGATCGTCAATAAATCCTAAAACAGGTAAAGTAACATTAAGTGTAAGCAAAGGAACAGATAAAATTGTTTTAGGCAATTATGCTGGCTATAGTTATGAAAATGCTGTAAATGCTTTAGGCTCACTAGGGGTTAAATCAAACCAAATTTCTCGTGTAGAAGAATCTAGTGACACCGTAGAAAAAGGTGCAGTTATCTCTCAAACACCGTCAGCAGGTTCCTCATTTAATGTAAAAAATGATAAAATTACTTTGACGGTTAGTAAAGGCTCTGATAAAGTGACTTTAGATGATATCAGCGGCTACTCAAAAAAAGAAGCTCGCGATTATTTATCAAGTAAAGGCTTAAAAATATCTGAGAAGACAGAAGCTTCATCTAGCTACGCTAAGGATCAAGTGATCCGAACAACACCAGGTGGCGGAACCAGTGTCAGCCTTGGCAGCACTGTAACTGTTTATTTCTCAAGTGGGCCTGACCCAACAAAACCTACTTCAGATACGTCTGGTCAAAACTAAACAATATATAAGAGGCAGCAAGAAACTATTTTAAGAGGTTTCTTCTGTCTCTTCTCTTTTCTTTTCAACCTATGGTAAAATGAAATCAATAGAAACAAGGAGGTGGCATTTCTGAAAGGTCAAATCAGAAAAGCATTAAGTGGTTTTTACTACATTTATGCAGATGGAGCAACATTTCAAACAAGAGCCCGAGGGAATTTTAGAAATCGTAAAATTACGCCATTAGTCGGCGATGAAGTGATGTTTGAAAGCGATAATCCAACCGATGGCTATTTACTGGAAGTTTTTCCTCGGCATAATGAATTGGTGCGTCCGCCAGTGGCTAATGTAGATCAAGGTGTGATTGTTATGAGTATGGTGGAGCCGAATTTTTCATATAACTTGTTAGATCGCTTTTTAGTTACTTTAGAAGATAAAGGAATTGCTCCAATTATTTATTTGACGAAAGTCGATTTATTAACTGGGACAGAAACAGTTGGTGTAGCGGAAGTCAAAAAAGTTTATGGAGAAATTGGCTATCCAGTCATTGCTGCAACAAAAGCGAATGATGAAGAAGCTGTTCATACACTAGAACAATATTTCCCTGAGCGCTTGACTGTTTTTATGGGACAATCTGGTGCAGGAAAATCAACTTTATTAAACAAAATTTCTCCTGATTTACAGTTAGCTACCGATGAAATTTCTGAATCATTAGGACGAGGGAAACATACCACACGCCATGTGGAATTGTTACCGCTATATGACGGTTTAGTCGCAGATACACCAGGATTTAGTTCCATCGACTTTTTAGAAATGGAAACAACTCAGCTACCAAAACAATTTCCAGAATTTGTCGAAGCCTCGTCGTCATGTAAGTTTCGTGAGTGCATGCACCGAAAAGAACCAGGCTGTGAAGTGAAAAAACGTGTAGAAGAAGGAATAATTGCTCAATCACGTTATGATAATTACCTACAATTTTTATTAGAAATAGAAAACCGCAGACCGATTTACAAGAAAAAATAAGAACATAAGATGAAGGAGTGGCTTTTATGAAACTAGCACCATCAATTTTAAGCGCCGATTTTGCCAATTTAGAAAGAGATATTCAATTAGTTGAAAAACTGGGAGCAGATTATATTCATGTGGATGTAATGGATGGTCAATTTGTGCCTAATATTACGCTGGGTCCTAATGTTGTTTCAGCGATTCGACCAGTAACGAAACTACCATTGGATGTTCATTTAATGATTGTTCAGCCGGAAAATTATATTGATGCATTTGCTAAAGCTGGGGCAGACATTATTACGGTTCATGTAGAAGCAACGCCTCATATCCATCGAGCGATTCAAATGATCAAAGCTTCTGGGGTGAAAGCGGGTGTAGTGGTTAACCCAGGAACCCCGTTATCAGCTATTGAGTACGTATTGGATTTGGTCGATCAAGTCTTGATTATGACAGTCAATCCAGGATTTGGCGGACAATCATTTATTGAAAGTTCACTAGATAAAATCGCTCAATTAAAAGAATGGAAAGAGTCTAAAGGTTATACTTATGATATTGAAGTAGACGGCGGCATTGATCCATCAACTGCGAAACGTTGTAAAGAAGCGGGAGCAAATGTTTTTGTAGCTGGTTCTTATATCTATAACTCAGAAAGTCCTAAAGATCGTATTGACGCCTTAAGAGCTGTATTGGGTTAATGAAGATTATCCTTGTGGCTGGCGGTTCGCCCGATGAGTGGCCGCAGTTAAATTGGGAAGACTATGATTATTTTGTAGGAATCGATCGAGGGAGCTTATTTATTTTGGAACAGGGTTGGTCGTTGGACTTAGCGGTAGGGGATTTTGATTCTTTAACTACTGATGAAAAACAACTTGTCCAAAAGCAAGCAAAAGAGCTGGAACAAGCGCAAGTGGAAAAAGACGATACAGATACGCAATTAGCTTTGCAATTGGCACTTGAGAAATTTCCCGAAGCAAGCCTAACGATTATCGGTGCTTCAGGCGGGCGCTTAGATCATTTTCTCTCAAATTTATGGTTGCCATTGGAACCTCGTTTCCAACCTTTCGTGGGGCAAATTAGATTGGAAGATCGACAAAATAGTATTGCATACTATCTTCCAGGAAGCTATGTGGTAAAAAAAGAATCTGAAATGACTTATCTAGCTTATTGCTGTTTAACTCCTGTGACAAACCTGACGTTAACAGAAAGTAAATATACGTTAAATCATGCAGATGTAGCTGTTCCAACTTCCTACGCAAGCAATGAGTTTATTGGCGAGGTAGCTGGATTTTCATTTGATACAGGTGTGATAGCTGTGATTCAAAGTCGAGACAAATAAAAAAAGCTGAACGGCACGCCGTTCAGCTTTTTGATTATGTTCTATTAAACACGCTCGATTTTACCAGATTTCAAAGCACGAGTTGACACCCAAACTTTTTTAGGTTTACCGTCTATTAATACACGAACTTTTTGCAAGTTAGGTTTAACAGTACGTTTAGTAGCGTTCATTGCATGTGAGCGGTTATTGCCGCTGCTTGTCTTACGACCAGTAAAATAACATACTTTTGCCATTTTTAGTTTCCTCCTTTGCTTTGATCTCGGAGCGATAATTTTCAGCTCATACTAACTTAATTTATCACAGAAGGCAGTTTTTTGCAAGGGGATTTTCAAATCAGTTTGACATTTCCCTTCAAACGATGTAAATTATACAATTATTGGTAAATTCGATGAGACTCTCTATAATAATCTGGCTAACATCCTTTTCATTGAGGTACGGCTATGTTAAAATATTATAGAAGAAAATAGGGCAATTGTGCTCTTTAAGGAGGCTTTCATCAATGGCTGTAAAAATCAAAACACCAGCAGGTACCATTGAGATTACCAATGAAGTTATCGCCACAGTTGTTGGCGGTGCTGCGACAGATATCTACGGAATCGTCGGTATGGCTAGTAAAAACCAAATCAAAGATAATTTAAATGGCATTTTGCGTAAAGAAAATTATTCCAAAGGTGTTGTCGTGCGTCAAGAAGAAAACGGCGTTGCGGTCGACGTATATACAATCGTAAGTTATGGAACAAAAATTTCAGAAGTTTCTCGTAATGTACAAGAAAAAGTAAAATATAACCTTGAAACACTACTAGGTGTGACAGCTAATTCGGTCAACGTATTTGTGCAAGGTGTTCGTGTGTTGCCTGACTAGGTAGCCAGCTGTCAAATAGATGAAGTTTCATTTATAGGCAGTGAATCTAAAGGAGGATTTTTTAGGTGAATGTAACAGAAATCAGTGCAAGTCAGTTCCAAGAGATGGTACAGGCTGGTGCGAGTCGTCTGCATGTGAATGCAGAATATGTCAACTCATTGAATGTTTTCCCTGTGCCAGATGGCGATACAGGAACAAATATGAACTTATCTATGACCAGCGGAGCAAAAGCTGTCGCGGATTCTCGTTCTGAAAAAGTCGGAGAATTAACAACGATTCTTTCAAAAGGATTATTGATGGGCGCTAGAGGGAACTCTGGTGTTATCTTATCGCAATTATTCCGTGGTTTTTCTAAGCAAATTCCAGATGTTGATACGTTAAATGCCAAAGATTTAGCAGCTGCATTTACTCATGGTGTGGAGACTGCGTATAAAGCAGTTATGAAACCCGTTGAAGGGACAATTCTGACTGTTTCCCGTGAAGCTGCTCGTTCTGGTGAACGTAAAGCGAAAGAAACAGATGATTGTATCGAAGTAATGGAAGCGGTCGTTAAAGGTGCTAAACGTGCTTTGGCAAAAACACCAGATCTTTTACCTGTGTTAAAAGAAGTCGGTGTTGTTGATAGTGGCGGCCAAGGTTTGTTATTTATCTATGAAGGATTCTTAGAAGCTTTATCAGGTGAATTTTTAGCGACAGAAATCTATGAGCCAAGTCCTGGTGAAATGGACGAGATGGTTAATGCTGAACATCATCGTGGTGTCAGTGGACACGTAGCAACTGAAGATATTAAATTCGGTTATTGTACAGAAATCATGGTTCAAATCGGAGAAGGTCCAACTGTAGACAGCGACTTCGATTATGAAACATTTAGAAACTACTTAAATGAATTAGGCGATTCATTACTTGTTGTAAATGACGATGAAATCATCAAAGTTCACGTTCATACGGAACATCCTGGTGAAGTCATGAATTATGGACAAAAATTCGGTTCATTAGTAAAAATAAAAGTAGACAACATGCGTTTACAGCATGAAACATTGGTAGAACATGATGCCCAAGCGGCAGTTGCTCAAAAAGCGCGTGTACCATACGCTGTGATTGCAATCGCAGCAGGTGAGGGTGTACAAGAATTGTTCCGTAGTCTTGGAGCAAGCTACATCATCAGTGGTGGTCAAACGATGAACCCGAGTACAGAAGATATATTGAAAGCTGTTAAAGAAGTTAACGCTGACCAAGTGATTATTTTACCTAATAATAAAAATATCTTTATGGCAGCTGATCAAGCAGCTGAAGTTGCTGATATTCCAGTAGCAGTCGTACCAACAAAAACGATCTCTCAAGGGATGACAGCAATGCTTGCTTTCAATGATCATCAAACACTTGAAGAAAATAAAGCAACGATGACAGAAATGATCGAAAGTGTTGTCAGTGGACAAGTAACAACAGCTGTACGTGACACAACGATTGATAATGTTGAAATCAAAAAAGACGACTATCTAGGAATGATCGACGGAAAAATCGTTGTTTCTGAACCAGATATGTTTAAAGCATCATTGGATACACTAAAACGCATGATCGATGAAGATACAGAAATCGTTACGATTATTGTAGGTGAAGGTGGAACAATGAAAGAAGCTGAAAAATTTGTCGAAGCATTAACTGCTGAATATGAAGATTTGGAAACAGAACTTCATGAAGGTGGACAACCTGTTTATCCGTACCTATTTTCAGCTGAATAAATTGAGATTACCGAAAAGGCCAGACACTCGTTGTTTGGCTTTTTCTATAGAAAATAAACCAATAGGCAGTAGAATACGTATCTATTAATGAGAGGAGGAAAAGTGGTGGATTTAGCAGACGATATTGGTATTCTAACAGGTGTTGGCCCAAAACGTGCCGAAAATCTGAAAGAGTTAGGTATCCAAACAATCGAAGATTTGTTATCTTATTATCCTTTTCGCTACGATGATATTCAGGAAAAAGAATTAAATGAAATTCAGGATCAAGAAAAAGTAACTTTAAAGGGACTTGTGGTTTCTGAGCCTGTTGTTAGTCGTTATGGCTATAAAAAAAGTCGAATGATGTTTCGGATGATGCAAGATCATGCTGTAATCAATGTTTCCTTCTTTAACCAACCGTATTTGAAAGATAAAATTATTATGTCAGAAGAGATTGCAGTTTATGGGAAATGGGATGCAAAACGAAAGTCTCTTAACGGCATGAAAATTCTGGCGGCTAAAAATGACGGAGAAGATTTTGCGCCTATTTATCATGTGAATAAAAAAGTTCGACAAAGTAGTCTGATTCAATTGATTCGTACAGGATTTGAAAAGTATGGAGAGTTAATTCAAGAAATTTTACCAGAAGAATTATTGGGAAAATATCGTTTGATGCCAAGAAAAGAAGCAATGTTTGCGATGCATTTTCCAAGCAATCCAGAAGAAAGTCACCAAGCAAAACGTCGTGTGGTGTTTGAAGAATTCTTTTTATTCCAATTGAAAATGCAAGGCTTGAAGAGACAAGAAAAAGCAGAGAAAAACGGATTGAGCATTCACTATGATGTGGATCGGCTAAAATCATTTACACAAAAATTACCTTTTGAGTTGACTGCTGCTCAAAAAAAAGTAACCAATGAAATCTGTCGAGATTTAATGAGTTCCAATCATATGCAGCGTTTATTACAAGGGGATGTAGGAAGCGGAAAAACAGTAGTCGCAGCGATTGCGCTATATGCAACGATGACGGCTGGCTTTCAAGGGGCTCTAATGGTGCCGACAGAGATTTTAGCACAACAGCATATGGAAAGTTTACAGCAACTGTATGATCCCTTAGAAGTTCGTACAGCGCTGCTGACTGGCTCAACCAAGACAAAAGAACGCCGAGAAATTTTGGCACAACTAGCCTCAGGAGAAATCGATATTATTATTGGAACCCATGCCTTAATCCAAGAAGATGTTATTTTTCATAAACTAGGTTTAGTTATCACCGATGAACAACATCGCTTTGGTGTAAATCAACGTCGTATTTTAAGAGAAAAAGGCTTGAAACCAGATGTGTTGTTTATGACGGCAACGCCGATTCCTAGAACATTAGCAATTACTGCTTTTGGAGAAATGGATGTGTCAATTATTGATGAAATGCCAGCTGGCCGTATCCCGATAGAAACCCGATGGATTCGTCCGCCTCAGTTAGATACAGTGTTAGAATGGATGCAAAAAGAGTTGGCTCGTGGGCATCAAGCATACGTTATTTGTCCATTGATTGAAGAATCAGAAGCCTTAGACGTTAAAAATGCCACTGAGATTTTTGAGCATATGTCTGCATTTTTCAACCCTACTTACCAAGTTGGTTTGCTTCATGGGAAAATGAAAAATCAGGAAAAAGAAGAGATCATGCAGGAATTTAAAGAAAATAACTTGCAGCTTTTAGTATCTACTACAGTAATCGAAGTCGGAGTCAATGTTCCAAATGCGACAGTCATGCTAATCATGGACGCAGATCGTTTTGGATTAGCGCAATTACATCAGCTTCGCGGCCGAGTTGGTCGGGGATCAGAGGCGTCATATTGTATTTTAGTTGCCAACCCTAAAAATGAGATGGGTGTGGAGCGAATGAAAATCATGACGGAAACAAATAATGGCTTTGTATTAAGTGAAAAGGATTTGGAACTACGAGGACCTGGCGAAGTGTTTGGTGCTAGACAATCGGGTGTTCCTCAATTTGCGGTTGGTGATATTGTGACAGACTTTAATATTCTCGAAGTTGCTCGCCAAGAAGCAAGCGAGATTTGGAAAAAAACACAATGGTGGGTGTTGCCGGAATACCGTGGAGTGGCTGAAAAAATTAAACCAAATGATGATGAGCAACAGTTTTTTGATTGAGAGAAGTTTCTATTTTCAGATAGAGTTAAACGTCTCATTCTGCTTTTCGTGTGATCCAGCTCCACGAGACAGCTCTTTGGAAAAAAGATGAATCCAATTAGTGACAAAGAGCGTCACGAATAGGATTCCCTATTTTTCAGACAGAGCTAAACGTCTCGTTCCGCTTTTCGTATGATCCAGCTCTACGAACCAGACCTCTCAACAAATAGATAAAATTCTGAAAAGATAAAAAGCATCTTTCCAAAATTTTCCTAATTTGTTCGAGGTCTAAGCGGTTCGTTCCGCTTTTCGATGTGTTATACTACTTATTGTAATTTATCTAGGAGGGACTATTTTATGAAGATTGCAGTTGATGCAATGGGTGGCGATCATGCGCCTCAGGCTATTGTTGAGGGCGTGATGCTGGCTAAACAGGATTTTCCAGAGCTTGAGTTTTTACTTTATGGAAAAGAAGCTGAAATAAAAAAATATGTAACAGATGAAACGAATATTACTATTATCCATACGGATGAAAAAATCAATAGTGACGATGAACCGGTTAAAGCAATTCGACGGAAAAAAACGGCTTCGATGGTTTTGGCTGCGCAAGCAGTAAAAAATGGTGAAGCGGATGCTATTTTTTCAGCAGGTAACACAGGTGCTTTACTAGCGGCTGGATTGTTTATCGTTGGGCGAATCAAAAATGTTGAACGACCAGGTTTGATGTCGACATTACCTGTGATTGGTCAGCCTGATGGTGGGTTTGATATGTTGGATTTAGGTGCGAATGCAGACAACAAACCAGAGCATCTTGTCCAATATGCAGTATTAGGTTCTTTTTATGCGGAGAAGGTAAGAAACATCAATAAGCCTCGAGTAGGTCTTTTAAATAACGGTACCGAAGCAACTAAAGGAAGCGAACTGACTAAAAAAGCTTTTGAGTTACTATCAGAAGAAGAAACAATCAATTTCATCGGTAATGTGGAAGCACGGGATTTACTTAGCGGAGCTGCTGATGTTGTTGTGACGGATGGTTTTACAGGAAATGCTGTGTTGAAATCTATTGAAGGAACAGCACTGAGTATGATGGGTCTCTTGAAGTCTTCTATTCTTGCAGAAGGGCTTAAAGGGAAAATGGGGGCATTGCTTTTAAAAAATGCCTTACGCGGAATGAAAAGTGAAATGGATTATTCTAAACATGGCGGAGCCGTTTTGTTTGGCTTAAAAGCACCAGTCGTTAAAACACATGGATCAACAGGACCAGAAGCGGTTCGTTATACGATTCGTCAAATTCATACAATGTTGAAAACAGAGGTTGTACCCCAACTTGTGAACTATTATGAAGAGCAAGAATAGGCTTTTCGCAACTTGATTGCAATCATTTTGTAATGCATTTGCAAAAAAAGATGGACAAATCGATCATTTGTGAGTACAATGTATCATAGCGTTTAACTCTGTAGTGAGGAACGCTGTTCAAAAGCAGTGGAGGTGAATACAGTTGACTCGTGAAGAAGTACTTGAAAAAGTAGCGAAGATTATCTCAAACCACTTTGATATTGAAGCTGAGAATGTGACAGATCAATTAAACATTAAAGATGACTTGAATGCAGATTCGATTAGTGTAATGGAATTTGTTTTAGAGCTGGAAGATGAGTTTGGTACAGAAATTTCTGATGAAGATGCAGAACAAATTGAAACAGTTGGTGCCGCTGTAGATTATATTATGAACCATTTATAATTTAAAAAAAAGTGAAGCAAAACAAAGCCTGTTTTGCTTCACTTTTTTGCGTATTTTGATAAATTTGCATTACCAAAATGTTGCAATTTTTACAAATATTATATACAATTGCTTAAAAATGATTACAATGAGAATATAAAGAGAAATGTTTAAAAAAACAAGGTTTTTTAAATGAGTTTTTCTGTCGTAATTATGATAGTGAACTGAGCATGGAGGAGTGTATTAAAGTGAGTGATGGAAATCAATTATTAGACGTTCAACATCTACACACAGGCTTTCGTATTAAAGATGAGTACTACGATGCAGTTGATGATGTATCATTTGAGCTAGGAAAAAATGAAATTTTAGCCATCGTTGGTGAATCTGGTTGTGGGAAAAGTACTTTAGCTACAACGATTATCGGACTGCACGATGAAAATAATACACGTGTAACTGGAGAAATTCTATACAAGGACTTGAATTTAACGACTTTTAATGAACAGCTATATAATAAAATCCGTGGTAATGATATTGGCATGATTTTTCAAGATCCGTTATCAGCACTAAATCCATTGATGCGAATTGAAGATCAAATCAAAGAAAGTTTAACATATCATACAGATATGAATGCCGAGCAAAAACAAGCTCGTGTAATCGAGTTATTAACGCAAGTAGGGATTCCTAACCCAGAACGAGTAGGAAAACAATATCCTCATGAATTATCAGGTGGGATGCGACAACGTGTAATCATCGCGATTGCTATTGCATGTAAACCAGCAATCATTATTGCAGATGAACCGACAACTGCATTAGACGTGACGATTCAAGCACAAATTTTAGATTTGCTTAAAGATTTACAAGAAGAGACTGGTTCAGGAATTATTTTGATTACGCATGATTTAGGTGTTGTAGCTGAAATGGCAGATAAGGTAGCCGTGATGTATGCTGGGCAGTTTGTAGAAGTTGCATCTGCTGAAGAATTGTTTAACAATCCAAAGCACCCATATACACGTTCTTTACTGCAGTCAATTCCACAAGAAAATTCAGATGATAGTCAACTTCATGTAATTGAAGGCGTTGTTCCTTCACTAAGTAAATTACCAAGAGAAGGTTGTCGTTTTGCACCAAGAATTCCTTGGATTCCAGAAGATGCCCACGAAGAAACACCAGTGCTGCATGAGGTAACAGAAGGACATTTTGTCCGTTGTACATGTTATCAGCATTTCCATTTTAGAGATGAACAGGAGGAAGTATAATGACAGAAATTATTCAAATCAAAGACTTGAAAGTTCATTATCCTATCCGCAGTGGTTTCTTCAATCGAATTACTGATCATGTGTTGGCCGTGGACGGTGTTGATTTTATTATTGAAAAAGGAAAAACATACGGTTTAGTTGGTGAATCTGGTTCTGGAAAGTCTACCACAGGAAAAGCAATTATCGGACTGGAGAAAGTCACCAACGGCAGTATTTTATATGAAGGCAAAGATGTAACCAAGCACCACAATCGAAAAGCGTTGAAATACAACAAAGATGTCCAAATGATTTTTCAAGATTCTATGTCTAGCTTAAATCCCAAAAAACGGGTACTGGATATTATTGCTGAACCGATCCGTAACTTTGAGCGGTTGAGTGATCAAGAAGAAAAGAAAAAGGTCAAAGGACTTTTGGATATCGTTGGAATGCCAGAAGATGCGCTATATAAATATCCTCATGAGTTTTCAGGCGGACAACGTCAACGTCTAGGAGTCGCTCGAGCAGTGGCAACTAGTCCAAAGCTAATCATTGCTGATGAACCTGTTTCAGCATTAGACTTATCCGTTCAGGCGCAAGTATTGAACTTTATGAAAAATATTCAAGAAGAATATGGCTTGAGCTATTTATTCATTTCCCATGACTTAGGTGTGGTAAAACACATGTGTGATAATATTGCGATCATGTACAAAGGGCGTTTTGTAGAGATTGGCACACGTCAGGATATCTACACAGATCCAAAACATATCTATACTAAACGTTTACTGTCAGCGATCCCTAAAATTGATGTTGCCAATCGAGAAGAACATAAGGCTGAGCGACGTAAAGTAGAAAAAGAGTACATTGAGCGGCAAAAAGATTATTACGATCAAAATGGCCGTGTGTATGATCTGCGCAAAATTAGTGAAACACATCAAGTAGCGTTGAAAGATGGAGGTGCAAACTAATGTGGAAGACGATTTTACGACGTGTACTCTTTATGATTCCTCAAATTCTGATTTTAAGCGTACTCATTTTTGTATTAGCTAAAATGATGCCGGGTGATCCATTTACTGGCTTGATTAATCCGAATACAGATCCTGCAGTTATTGAAAAGATGCGAGAAACAGCTGGATTAAATGATCCGTGGACAACACAATATGTACGATGGATTGCTAATGTTTTTCATGGGGATTTTGGTGAGAGTTTTATTTTCAAATTACCAGTTTCAACATTGATCGGAAGTCGTGCAGTTAATACGATTCTGCTATCTTTAGTAACCGTTGTAATTATGTATGCGATTGCGTTGCCGTTGGGCGTTTTATCTGGACGTTATCAAAATTCTATCTTAGATAAATTTGTAGTGGTGTATAACTTCTTCAGCTTTGCAGTACCACCATTTATTTTTGCATTAGTGATGCTCTTTATTTTCGGATTTCGTTTAGATTGGTTCCCGACAACAGGTTCAGTCTCAAGTGGCGTTGAGCCAGGGACAGGAGCATATATCTGGGATCGGTTCTATCATTTGATTTTACCAGCCCTTTCTCAAGCCCTACTTGGAACAGCGATTACGATTCAATATTTACGAAATGAGGTTATTGATTCTCAGTCGTTGGATTATGTACGAACTGCTCGTTCAAAAGGAGTACCAACGAATAAAGTTTATACAAGACACATTTTCAGAAATGCTTCTTTACCAATCGTTTCTCAACTAAGTTACGAAATCACCGCTTTGATCAGCGGCTCAGTGGTTATTGAAAAAATCTTTGGTTATCCTGGTATCGGAAAATTATTTATCGATTCCATCGGACAACGGGATTACGCAGTAATCACGGCCTTAGTATTGATTTTAGGAGTTGCAACACTCATTGGGAATCTGGTGTCAGATATTGTAATGAGTATTGTAGATCCAAGAATTCGAGTGCAATAGAAAATCAATTTTAAGGAGAGGAAGAAACGAGATGGAAAAAAATAAAGAAAATGCAGTTGCCGTAACGGAAACAATCCCTCCAATGGGATTTCGAATGATCGCAAGAGAATTCAAAAAAGATAAATTAGCTATTTTTTCACTTGTCGTACTAGTGGCTATTCTACTGATTGTTTTTATCGGAGCTTTATTGACTGATCAAGACAAAGTAATGACGGTCAGTATTTTAGATAAATATGCCGAACCTGGCGGAAACTTTATTTTAGGAGCAGATGAAGGCGGCCGTGATGTGCTAGGTCAATTGATCATTGGGGCTCGTAATTCAGTTGTGATTGGTTTTGCTATTACGATTCTTACGTCGATTATCGGTGTGGGCATCGGGATTATTTCAGGTTATTATGGCGGAATGTTTGATAATGCAGTGATGCGTGTGGTTGACTTTATCATGATCTTGCCGATTATGATGATCATCATTGTGTTTGTAACAATCATTCCTAATTATAATGTTTGGTCTTTCGTTTGGATCATGAGTGCCTTTTATTGGGTTGCAAAGGCTCGATTATTCAGAAGTAAAACACTATCGGAAGCAAGAAGAGACTATGTGAGTGCATCAAAAACGCTAGGAACAAGTGATTTTAAAATCATGTTTCGAGAAATTATGCCTAATTTAAGTTCATTGATTATTACGAACTTAACAATCAACTTTGCGGCAAATATCGGGATCGAAACAACGCTAACGTTCTTAGGATTTGGTTTGCCGACGAATGTGCCGAGTCTTGGAACACTAATTGGATATGCCAGCAATGGTGATGTTTTAGCAAATAAAACATGGATCTGGGTACCTGCATCAGTACTGATTTTGGTAATGATGTTATGTATAAATTATATTGGCCAAGCGTTTAAGCGTTCAGCGGATGCAAGACAACGTTTAGGTTAAGACGAGGAGGAAGAAGTGTGAAAAGCAAGAAACTTTTGGGTTTAATTACATTAACAGCAGTGGTGGCTGTAACATTAGCTGCATGCGGAGGCAAGAAATCGGGTTCTGATAACAAGAATGTAGAAACAGAAGATATCAGTAAATTTACAATGGCAGTTAAAAATGATAAAGAAGCAATCAAAGGCGGGACTTTGGATGTAGCTGTTGCATCTGATACTCAGTTTAAAGGATTGTTTTCAGAAGTCTACTATCAAGATGCTTATGATAATTATTATATGAGACCATCTCATGAAGGACTATTTTCATACGATACTGATTTTGTCATTACAGATGATGGCGCAGCTAAATTAGATCTAGACGTTGATAATAAAAAAGCGACAATCACATTGAAAAAAGACATCAAGTGGTCAGATGGCCAACCAGTAACGGCAGATGATCTTATTTATCCTTATGAAGTTATTGGGAATAAAGAATATACAGGGATTCGTTACGATGATGACTTTATGAATGTTGTAGGTATGGATGAATACCACGATGGAAAAGCAGAAACTATTTCTGGTATTAAAAAAGTAGACGATCAAACAATCGAAGTAACATACAAAGAAATGAATCCAGGCATGTTGCAACTAAGTGGTGGAGTTTATACTAACGCAATGCCAAAACACGTTTTTAAAGATATTCCAATTAAAGACCAAGAAAAAAGTGATGCAGTCCGCAAAAATCCTGTAACATTTGGTCCTTACTACATGAGCAAGATTGTAACAGGCGAATCAGTAGAATATCTACCAAATGAACACTATTATCAAGGCAAACCTAAATTAGATAAAATCGTATTTACAAACGTACCAACAGCTTCAATCGTTGAAGCTGTGAAAGCGAAAAAATATGATATGGTCTATGCAATGCCAACAGATAACTACCCAACTTATAAAGATTCAGAAGGGTATCAAATGTTAGGTCGTGAAGAATTAGCCTATACGTATGTCGGTTTCAAACTAGGAACGTATGACAAAGAAAAAGGCGAAGTTGTCATGAACCCAGATGCAAAAATGGCGGATGTAAAATTACGTCAAGCGATGGGCTACGCAATGGATAACGATGCAATTGGTCAAAAATTCTATAACGGCTTACGTACTGGGGCAACAACATTGATTCCGCCAATCTTTAAAACATTACATGATGCTGATGTAAAAGGGTATCAATATGACCTAGACAAAGCGAAGAAAATTTTAGATGATGCTGGTTATAAAGATACAGATGGCGACGGTTTAAGAGAAAATCCTAAGGGCGAAAAGCTAACAATCAACTTTGCTTCAATGGCAGGTGGAGAAACAGCGCAACCATTAGCAGATTACTACTTACAACAATGGAAAGAGATCGGTTTGGATGTTAAATTAGCAACTGGCCGTTTGATTGATTTCCAAGCATTCTACGATAAAATTAAAAACGATGATCCAGAAGTCGATGTTTTCCAAGCGGCTTGGGGTGTAAACAGTGCACCATCTCCTGGAGGTTTATATAGCCGTAATGCAGCATTTAACTACTCTCGTTTTGCTTCTGAAGAAAACGATAAATTGTTGAAAGATATCGATTCAAAAGCATCTTTCGACGATACAAAACGTAAAGAAGCATACGATGCATGGCAAAAGTATATGTTTGAAGAAGCACCAGTTATTCCAACATTATACCGTAATGAAATTATGCCAATTAATGATCGTGTGAAATCATTTACTTGGAATTATGAAGACACTAGAGATTACTATGGTATTGAATTAACAGCTGAAAAACGTTAGGCTGACAAATTAAAGAGCAAGTAGTTATGAAGGAATAGTCATAACTACTTGTTTTTATTTAGCAATTAAGCACCATTCTATCCAGTAATGACAAAGTACCAGCTTTTTTTGTCACTTGTACACTAGACAAGGATTCTTAAGAATGATAATCTTTTCGTTAAGCGCTTTCAATTCTGCTTTTTAACAAATGAAAACAAGGAGAGAGATTAAATGGAGCAAACACTAGTTATCATCAAACCGGACGGCGTCAAACGTAAATTAGTCGGAGAGATTCTTCAACGATTCGAAAGAAAACAAATGAAACTTGCACAATTAAAAGTGGCTAAAATGTCTCGAAAGTTAGCAGAAGAACATTATGCCCATGTTAAACAATTCGATTTCTTTGAGGATATGGTGACCTATATGACATCATCAGAAGTTGTTTATCTAGTCTTGGAAGGAACTGAGGTTATCAAAACTGTACGGAAAATGATTGGTGCAACGAATTGCTTAGAAGCCGAACCAGGCACGATTCGAGGCGATTATGGTGCCAACAGTTACGAAAATGTTATCCATGCTTCAGATTCAGCAGAAGCTGCACTTACAGAAATCAAACGATTTTTCAACGAATAAAAATAAATCAAAAGCGGATTAAGGTTTTTTAGGACATCAAAGAGAGTGGGGTATTTCTTGATGTCGATTATCTTAAGCGCTTTTTTGTTTATCTATAAAAAAAGACAACTTTCTTTGTTTATGATAGAAAGTTTCATATTATAAGCAACGATAATGAGGAAATCATGCCAAAATGATGAATCCTAAGGCTAATTTAGCGTAATTCCCGCCCTAACCATTTAAAAATGTTCCAAAAAAAAGTATAATAGAGAAGGTTGTAAATAAATTTAAAGGAATGTAGCAAATGGACAATCAGTTAACTACCGAATTAAAAGAACGTTACGGCATTGTTTTCCATGATGTCAACCTATTAGAACAAGCTTTTACACATTCATCCTATGTGAATGAGCATCGCTATTTAAAACTATCTGACAATGAACGATTGGAATTTTTAGGAGATGCCGTGTTGGAATTATTGGTTTCTCAATATCTGTACAAACAATTTCCAGAGATGCCAGAAGGCAAACTAACTAAAATGCGTGCAGCCATCGTACGTGAAGATAGTTTATCTAAATTTGCGAAAGAATGTCATTTTGACCAATATATTCTTCTTGGAAAAGGGGAAGAAAATTCTGGTGGACGAGGACGTCCAGCATTGCTGTGTGATTTGTTTGAAGCATTTTTAGGTGCTTTATTCTTAGATCAAAAAGTAGATGCAGTCAAGAAATTTATTGGAGAAGTCATTTTTCCTAAAATCGATGCCGGTGCTTTTTCACATGAGATGGATCACAAAACACATTTACAAGAAGTCTTGCAGCGCCAAGGGGATGTGACTATTGAGTACCGTTTAGTTAATGAAGAAGGTCCTGCTCATGATCGGATATTTTTTGTTGAAGTCTATGTCAATGAAAAAATGATCGGAACAGGCCAAGGAAAATCAAAGAAATTAGCAGAACAGGATGCCGCTGAAAAGGCGCTGAAAGAAAATCCTGAGTAAGCTTGGAAGGAGCCGTTTTATTCGTGTATTTGAAACGAATTGAGATCGCAGGATTTAAATCCTTTGCGGATCGAACCGTTATAGATTTTGAAAATGGTGTTACGGCTGTTGTCGGACCTAATGGCAGCGGAAAAAGTAATATCACTGAAGCGATTCGTTGGGTTTTAGGCGAGCAGTCGGCTAAAAGTCTTCGCGGAGGCAAAATGCCGGATATTATTTTCGCTGGTTCTGAAGGTCGCAAAGCGTTGAATATTGCCGAAGTAACGGTTGTATTAGACAATAGTGATCATTTTTTACCACTAGATTTTACCGATATCAGTGTCACACGTCGATACCGCAGAACAGGTGAAAGTGATTTTTTCATCAATAAACAAGCCTGCCGTTTGAAAGATATCCATGATTTATTTATGGATTCTGGTTTAGGAAAAGAATCATTCTCGATTATTTCTCAAGGGAAAGTTGAAGCGATTTTTAATAGCAAACCAGAAGATCGCCGCGGTATTTTTGAAGAAGCGGCTGGAGTGTTGAAGTACAAACAGCGTAAGAAAAAAGCTGAGCAAAAACTTTTTGAAACAGAAGATAATTTAAGCCGTGTACAAGATATCATCTATGAATTAGAAGATCAATTGACACCTCTTGCTGCACAAAGTGAAGCAGCTAAAACCTTCTTGAAACTGAAAGAGACATTGACTGAAATTGATGTTAGTTTGATGGTAACTGAAATTGAAGCGGCAAAAGAAATCTGGGAAATCAAAACAGCTGAACTTGCGACGATTGAAGAAAAGTTACAGACGACGAGCAAAAAGATCCGTCATTCAGAAGATGAGCTGTTCCAACTGCGAGGCAAACGTAATAAATTAGATGAACAAATCGAAACAGAACAACAACAGCTGCTACAAATTACAGAAGCCTTAAAACAAACCGAAGGACAAAAAGATGTCCTAGTTGAACGATCAAAACACACGATGCAAACAACTAGTGAGTATCAACAATCACTAGAAGAAAATGCCGAGAAAATCACACGTTATCGTGAAGAAGTTCAAGAGTTACAGACAAAAGTTACTGAGAAAAAAGCCCAACGTGAATCATTAGTCGAAGCAATCAAAGCCTCAGAAATAGAAGTTGAAAAGTACAGCAAATCTTCAAAAGAATTATTGGAAGAGTTACGCAGCCAATATGTTGAAGTGATGCAAGAACAAGCCAATACAACGAACGATCTAAAATATTTAGAACGTCAGTATCAACAAGAGACGGCTAAAAACCAACAATCTATCCAAAAACATGAAGCCTTAGAAAAACAAATGACAGATGCCCTAACTGAAAAAGAACAAGTAGAAGAAAATTTAGCCGCATCAGATCAGTCATTAATAGAACAAAGAGAACAATATACACAATTCAAGAATCAGCTAGACCAAAAGCAAGGGCAATTGGCTGTAAAACAGAAAAATATGTATCAATCCATGAACCAAGTTCAACAAGCCAAAGCACGTCAAAAAAGCTTACAAGAAATCCAAGAAAATTACTCAGGATTTTATCAAGGGGTTCGTGCTGTTTTAAAACATAAAGACCAATTAACTGGAATTGTTGGAGCAGTTGCAGAGTTGATTGATGTACCTAAAGAATATACTTTAGCCATTGAAACAGCCTTAGGCGGAGCCGCTCAACATGTGGTTGTAGAAACAGAAAAAGATGGTCGTGCCGGAATTACGTTCTTGAAACAACAGCATAGTGGTCGGGCAACTTTCCTGCCATTGACAACAATCAAACCAAGAAATGTCTCAAGTGCCGTTCGTGATCGTGTCAGCAACGTTCAAGGTTTTCTAGGAATAGCTAGTGAGTTAGTCCATTTCTCTGATGATGTCAGCAATGTGATTCAAAACCTTTTAGGTGTGACATTGTTAGCCGAAACGTTAGAAAGTGCTAACCAATTAGCGAAAGCTGTGAACTATCAATACCGTGTTGTTTCTTTAGATGGTGATGTCATGAACTCAGGTGGTTCCATGACAGGTGGTGCCAACAAAAGAGGCAATCAAGGCAGCCTATTTTCTCAAACCCAAGAACTTCAAACTTTAACCGAACAAATGGAGCGTCTTGAAAAACAATTAACAATCAATGAAAAAGAAGTACAGCAGTTGACAGATGAAGTCAAAGAACTTAATGAAAAACTAGAGCAGTTACGTTCAACGGGTGAAACAAGTCGTTTGAAACAACAAGAGCTGCAAAATAAACTGGCGAATCAAGAAGAAGCGATTACTCGTTTAACCAAAGAAAAACGTCTTTTTGAATTTGAAGCCCGTGAATTGCATCAATTTTTAACAGAATATCAAGCTAGAAAAGAAGAACTAACAGAACAACAACAAGAGCTGAATCAAACCAAAGATCGCTTAGATCAAGAAATGAAGCAAGTGGATCAAGAAGCGAGCCAAATGGAAACCTTACGTGCTGAAGCCTTTGAACGTTTCAACCAAGTTCAGGCCGATCAAGCTGTTGTAACAGAGCAGCTTGCACATCTAACAGAACAAACTGCAGAAAGACAAACGCAGTTAGATGAATTCTTAGCTAGAGAAACAGCATTACGTCAACAATTACAACAATTGAATGACAACTCAACAGATCATCAAGTGACAGAAGAAAGCTTAGCAGTTCAATTAGAACAACTAGCAGAGAAAAAAGAACAATTACAAACCAGTGTCCAAGAAGCGAAAACCGCTCGTCAACAATTACAAGAACAAGTTGATCAAATTGACACAGGTTTAGCCGAAGAAAATAAACAACAACAACATTTATTGACGGAACAAACAAAAATCGAAGTTGAGAAAAATCGTTCAGAAATTAAGCTAGATAATTCATTGCAATATCTGCAAGAAGAATACAGTTTGACCTTTGAACGTGCAAGCGAAGATTATCAACTGACGATCGACAAAGAGCAAGCCAAAATCGAAGTAAAACGCCTAAAACGTGAAATTGAACGCTTAGGCCCAGTCAATTTAAATGCTATCGAACAATACGAGCAAGTCAATGAACGCCATGAGTTTTTAGTCTCTCAACGTGATGACTTATTAGATGCTAAAGAGCAGTTATTTGAAACGATGGGGGAAATGGATGAAGAAGTCAAAGCTCGCTTTAGTGAAGTTTTTGAAGCAATTCGTGCCCAATTTAAAGTCGTATTTCCAAATATGTTTGGCGGCGGTCGGGCAGAGCTAATATTAACCAATCCAGAAGACTTATTAAATACTGGGGTAGAAATCGAAGCACAACCTCCTGGTAAAAAATTACAAAATCTAAGCTTACTTTCCGGTGGTGAACGGGCTTTAACAGCGATTGCGTTATTATTCTCTATCATTCGTGTTAGACCCGTACCATTCTGTGTTTTGGATGAAGTTGAAGCCGCATTAGATGATGCCAATGTTTCTCGTTTTGGTCATTATTTAAGTGAATTTGAAGATGATACGCAATTTATCGTGGTTACTCACCGTAAAGGAACGATGGAAGCCGCTGATGTCTTGTATGGTGTAACAATGCAAGAATCTGGTGTATCGAAGATCGTTTCTGTTCGTTTAGAAGAAGTAAAAGAAGGCGGCGCAATCGTTGCCGAAACATAGTTTCATATGATGGAGGGATGAGGCAGATTGATTAAATTAATCGCTATCGATTTAGATGGTACATTATTAAATAGTAAAAAAGAAATCTCTGTAAGGAATAAAGAAACGTTGGCACAAGCCAAAGCTGCAGGTGTTAAAATCGTTATTTGTACAGGTCGGCCGTTAGCTGCAATTGGCATTTATTTAGATGCATTGAACTTGCGGGATAATGGAGATTACAGTATTACCTTCAATGGTGGTTTGGTTCAAAAAAATGATACAGGTGAAATCATCGAAAAAGCAACCATGCCTTTAGAAAATGTCCATGACTTATTTCAATTGGCGTCATCACTGAATGTACCTTTGGATATTTTATCGGATGGACTTGTGTTGCAATTACCAACGACACAAGATTATGAATCATTGTATAGTCAGTTAAATAAATTATTGACCTATAAATCCTATGAATTAGCTGAATTAACTGCAGATAGAATCTACAATAAAGCAGTTATTGCAGTAGAGGAAACCTATTTAGATGAGCAAATCCAAAAAATACCAAGCGCCATTTATACACGCTACGAAGTGATCAAAACTAGAAGTAATCTACTAGAATTTATGCCAAAAGGAATCACTAAAGCATATGGCATTTCTTTATTAGCTAGAGATTTAGGCATTAAACAAGAAGAGATCATGACCATCGGCGATGAAGAAAACGATCTGCCGATGATCGAATATGCAGGACTTGGCGTAGCGATGGAAAATG
Source organism: Enterococcus sp. AAFC-DPL-5146 (assembly GCF_058216635.1). Classification (NCBI taxonomy): domain Bacteria; kingdom Bacillati; phylum Bacillota; class Bacilli; order Lactobacillales; family Enterococcaceae; genus Enterococcus; species Enterococcus sp. AAFC-DPL-5146. The sequence goes on from NZ_CM177103.1 coordinate 185,339, forward strand.
CGGTAGCTAAAGTCAAGGACTTAGCAGATGTGATTACAGATACAAATGATAATGACGGTGTAGCACAAGCCGTAGAAAAATTTGTTTTAGAACCATTGAGAGGAGGGAATTAAATGGGATTTTTCGATAAAATAAAAAAAGCGTTTATGAACGAAAAAGAAACAGAACCAGCTGAATTCGAAACAGATGATACACTGAAAGAAGCTGGCGAAGAAGAGTCAACACCAGAAAAAACACAAGCAGACCAAGAAACTACTGAACAAGAACAACCAGAATCTCTTGAACCAGCAGAAGAATCAGTAGAAAAATTGGAAGCAGAACCAGAAGTTGACCCACTGATTACTGTAAACCCTATGACTCAAGCAGAAGAACTTGTTGATCCTGAAATTATTGAAGAACAAGAAGAAGAGATCATCCTCCAAGAAAAGTATGAAAAAGGGTTAGAGAAAACCCGCAAAACATTTGGGGAACGTTTGAATGAATTATTCGCTAATTTCCGTTCAGTTGACGAAGACTTCTTCGAAGAACTAGAAGAAACGTTGATTGGAGCTGACGTAGGTTTTGATACAGCTATAAAAATCACAGAATCTTTACGTCAAGAAGTAAAACTACGCAACGTGAAAAAACCAGCGGCTGTTCAAAATACAATCATTGAAAAAATGGTTGATTTATATGAAGCAGAAGGCATCGAAGAAAATAATGCCTTGAATATTCAGGAAAACGGATTAACTGTAATGTTATTTGTGGGAGTTAACGGTGTTGGTAAAACAACCAGTATCGGAAAACTTGCCCATGAATTCAAACAAGATGGTAAAAAAGTGTTAATGGCAGCGGCAGATACCTTTAGAGCAGGCGCCATTGATCAGTTAGTTGTTTGGGGCGAACGTGCAGGTGTAGAAGTTGTCCGGGGGAATGCAGGTGGCGATCCAGCGGCGGTTGTTTTTGATGCGGTTGATCGTGCCAAAGCTGAGAATGCTGATATTTTACTAGTAGATACAGCAGGACGTTTACAAAACAAAGTCAATTTAATGAATGAATTAGATAAAATCAAACGCGTGATTCAACGTGAATTGCCGAATGCGCCACATGAAGTGTTACTTGTGGTAGATGCAACCACAGGACAAAATGCGATGTCACAAGCTAAACAATTTAAAGAAACGACAGATGTTACTGGATTAGTTTTAACGAAACTAGATGGTACAGCAAAAGGCGGAATCGTTTTAGCGATTCGTAATGAGCTGCATTTACCAGTGAAATTAGTCGGGCTTGGTGAAGGTATTGATGATTTAGAGCCGTTTGATGCAAATGATTTTGCGATTGGATTGTTTAAGGGATTGTTGAAGGAAGAAGAGTAAAGATAGACTAGGTATGATTTTTAGTTCAAATTTTAAGAGCCAGTTTTTGAATGCGTCAAATAGACGGATGTTCAAAAACTGGTTTTTTGTGATTGAGTTGGTAATAAATAGTTCATGCAGCATCTTGTCTACGCTGTATATTCAACTCAATATCAGTCACACCTTTTATACACAACAAAATCTTTTCCACCGTTATTACCGACGATTCTTTTACTCGAAAAAACGGAATTAGTAATTTTATACTAATTCCGTTTCAACAAGTCTTTAATTTTTTCTTGAATATGATTGGCTGTTGGTAACTTGATTAGTGAGTGTCCGCTTACTATCAAGGCTTTACTATCCGACTACAATCGGATAGTAAAGTACCTTTTTATTTTAAAACTGATCTTTTATTTCTTCCCAAATCTCACGAATAGATTTCCCCTTTATTCGTGCATTATTCAACAAATCTTCTGAGTTTTTAAACTCTTGAGTTTCTCCACCAATTTCAGTTAAGTAATTTCCATCAGAATTTTGACTAATCCAAAATTCTTTATCGTTATAATAAAAATTGTATTCTTCTCCATAACCTATGCTTTCTTCCATTTCTTTATAGTCCATAATTTATAAACCTCCATATTCCATATATATTTTTTTATTCTCTAGTAGGTTTTCCATTAGGATCGTACTTCCACTTATGTTCATGAGGATACTCAGGATGTCTTTTAGGATTACCGTGATTTGTCATATCAACATCACGTACAGCTTTTCCTGTTTCATCATAAAACCGTCTTGTAGTAAGTTCTCCTTTAGAATCTAAAATATCTACACTACTATTAGGTTCACCAAATGGTCCAGGGTTTTTATTGACCTTAGTATGAGCTTTAGAGGGGGTTATATCTATTTCTTTGCCTAAGTTATTTTTAATAACATCTTTAGCTCCACCAACTTTCTCAACAACAGTATAATCACCAATCCCCTGCATCTTAGAGAATATCTCCAACTCTTTCTCAGTCAATGATACCCCATCAAGCACGTTCTTGCCTAGCTTAATATTTTTCCCGATTTTCAACATTTCTGCTAAAGGTAATAAATCCAAAGTTGTCCAAAAACCAGCTTTCAACCATTCCTCAAACGTTACTTTATTTCCAGTAACGGGGTCAATTCCAACGAAGAAACGATGAGGATCATTTATAAATAGTTCCTGTAATATACCTAATGCATCAGCGGCTATTAATTGTGCCAATTTCATATTTAGCTCTTTATCAGGCATCCCATTTTATACACTACAAAATCTTTTCCTCCGTGATTACCGAAGATTCTTTTACTCGAAAAAACGGAATTAGTAATTTTATACTAATTCCGTTTCAACAAGTTTTTAATTTTTTCTTGAATATGATTGGCTGTTGGTAACTTGATTAGTGAGTTATAGAATACTAATTCAAAGTTTTGTTGATTTAGTTTTTTAATGATTCTTTTGCAAATGAAATATCCAACTCAAAATCTAAATCTGGACAATTTTCTGTAGTTTTTCTAACGCATTAACAAAATATTTCCTTTGTAGAGTTTTTGATGTATTTTCAAAAACTTCACTTATCTATTTCAATTTACCGCATGAATTAAATTATTTAATTCTAATACTTTATTATTTTCTAAAGAATTTAAATTGATCAAGTCAGCTAAATAATTAGCTGATTTTTTTGAAATTTCTATTTTGAAATCAGAAAATAGAACCTTTTTATTTTCCCATGAATTATATTGTATATCAGAAAGTTTCTCCTTGCGAATGAGTGCACCAGCACCAACTTTATCTCCGGTTACTTTACTAATGTATACATATTCTTCTTTTTTGCTTATTTCAATCCATGTATTAAAAGATTCAATATCATTAATTAATATATAGTTGTGTGTTTCTAATATCTTTAAAGCTTTCAGGAAACTACTAAACCAGTCATATACAGATACCGAAAAATCATCTATTTCATCATTGATAATAATTCCATAACTCTCACCGTCAACAACAAAATTAAAATATCCATTTTCACCATTCAAATCATCATTTTGATCTATATTAAATAATTTATAATTTATTTTAAACATATATTCTCCTTTATTTCAAAAGATTTCTAAACTCATCTAATGTATATCTATGTGTCCCATAAGCTGTACCAAATTTACCATCGGGTGTAATATAAATTTTTATATTTTCTCCATTAATTGTATAAAGAAACGTATCTCCTGTTTTCCCTTGTGCTAATAAATCATTATAAGCAATCTCTACATATTTATTTATATCATCTTTACTCCAATTAGAATTAAAGAAACTGCTCCCTTCTAATTTTTCAGCCAATTGTTGATCTGTTAAATATTGAGATTGTTTTTTTAAAGAGTCAATATTGTGTTTATTTATATGTGACTGATTTTTTTTGCTCAAAGGATATTTAATTTCAATATTTTTAGGTGTTTTAGCCCCAGCAACTTTCTCAACAACAGTATAATCACCAATGCCCTGCATCTTAGAGAATATCTCCAACTCTTTCTCAGTCAATGATACCCCATCAAGCACGTTCTTGCCTAGCTTAATATTTTTCCCTATTTTCAACATTTCTGCTAAAGGTAGTAAATCCAAAGCTGTCCAAAAACCAGCTTTCAACCATTCCTCAAACGTTACTTTATTTCCAGTAACGGGGTCAATTCCAACGAAGAAACGATGAGGATCATTTATAAATAGTTCCTTTAATATACCTAATGCATCAGCGGCTATTAATTGTGCCAATTTCATATTTAGCTCTTTATCAGGCATCCCATTTTTATACACGACAAACTCTTTTCCACCGTGATTGTCAGAAGGGTAGGCGATAAAGTCAATTCGATCTTTTGGTTGTTTGGCATTGAAGTCTTTTAGTTTTTGCATCCAAGGTTGTTTGGTATAATTTCTCGGGACGTAGCCATTGGCGGGATTACCGACGATCTTTTGTCCGCCCATTTGCATTAAGCCTGTTTTCAATGAGGAAAGTAAGCTTTTTACTTCATCGAAATCATTACCATGTGCAGCTTCAAATGTTTGGTATTTTTCTAGAATGTCGATTTCTTTTTGAGTGGAGTCGATATCTAGATTGTTTAATTGTTGCACGATTCCACCGCCAAGCATTTCGGCTAAGGGAAATTTATTGAAGGCATCGATCATCTCTTGTTTTCTACGTTGCAATCTTTCAAGTTTGTTTTTCAAGTCGATCAATTCTTCTGTGTTTAGCTGATGTTTGGGTGAACCAACTTCAGATTGAAATGCACCGAGATAATTGGTTAAGGTATCACTTAAGGTATTTAAGGTATTCCCTACGCCATCTGTAACAGCGGGGTAGGCTTGGAAATAGCTTTTTGTATTACTCCAAGCAGTTCCGTCTAATGCTGGTGAACCTGTTAATTCCAACGCAGCTTCTTTACCAGAAGCAAACTTAGGTAATAGGTTCAAACGATCTGAAGAGATTTTTAAAGCGGCAGCTTCTAATTCAAATGAATCAATCTTCGGCATCGTCAGACACCTCTTTTTGCAAGTGGATTTCTTGTTCTTCTTCTTCAAGCGTACGTTCTTTTTGCCTTAAAGTTGTTTGATAGCCTTCTACTTCTTCATAAAAATCATCAAATAATCGTTGGCTTTTGCGGGTAGTTTCCTCGTGATTCATAAGTGACATTGTCGCATGTCTTTGCGAATGGGTTCCTTCACTAAGGTAAGTAATTTCTTCTAGAATAGCTTGTTCTTCACGGCTGTGATGTTGCCATTCTTCAATAAAGTCTTCTAATTCTTGTTTTTGCTTTTTTACGAAAAGCAGTTCGTTTTCTACTTGTTCTTTTTGTGTTTGAATGTCTTTGATCATTTCTTCTTTATTTAATTCCAAGGGCATCTCCCATCTGCTTTGCAGCTTGGTCAGCCTGATAGAGCGCCATGCCTATTTTCTGAATGTTTTGGCTATCAGCGTTGATATTTGCTGATAATAATTGAACAACTTCACTTGCTTCTGATAGGCAAGATTGAAGACCTGTCATGGCGTTACTGGCAGAATAATGAATCGCTGGATTAGGCGAGAAGGTCAAAGAACCACTGCTTGCCAGTTTTGATGAGATGCTGTTTGCAACCCCTAAATCATTTTTAATCATTGTATCACTCCTTTGTTATAAGTTTATATGACTTAGGAGGATGAAACAATATTTTTTTGTTTGTTAATGTGATTTATTTGTATTTTTTTGTAATATTAATGTTTTTTTAGTAGATAATATGACAGTTATTTATTAATGGGACCAGTTCGGAATTGAAAGAAATGTTTCAAGAGTGCAAGAGGAATAATTTAATAGAAGTGAAGTATCGTATTTTATATTGTCGTCTATCTGACAGCCTTACGACTAGAAGGAGGTGCTTGTAGCTGTAGGGATATTGATCTCTTTGTTTGAGTATTGGCTAAAAACCAAAAAGAAGAAGTAAAACAAATGACGGCGACATTAGCCCACGAAAAACCCCTAGAGAACTCAACTCTCTAGGGTGGAGTGTATCTTATGCTTTTTTCTGTATATTAATTTTATTATTAGGGAGACAATTAACATACAGAGAAAATTATTTATTCCTAATTTTCATGAGAGCTAAGCGCTTTGTTCCACTTTTCTATAATCCAGTTGCATGAACCAGACCTCTCAACAAATAGATAAACTGTGGGGAAGATAAAAAGCATCTTCTCCACAGTTTTCTAATTTGTTCGAGGTCTAAACGGTTCATTCCACTTTTCTTTTACAAGTTATTCGCTTCAATTCCGTAATCTTCGGCAATTTTTTTCAAACTAAATCCTTTACCAAAAACTTCACTGGCATTCATGGAAACAATAAAGGCTTCTTCATCAATGGCTAAAACATTTTCTTTGATTCGAGCAAAATCTTTTTCGCTAATGACGGTCATCATTAGCATGCTTGGATTTTTTTGATATCCACCTTCGATTGGAACCATTGTTAATCCTTTGTCCATATCGACTAAGATTTTTTCTTTGATTTCAGCATATTTTGGTGAGATAATCATCACATTTTTTGAACGGACAAAGCCGACTTGAACCATGTCAACCACGCGTCCAATAAGGTATAAACAAATCAATGAGAATAATACTGTATCAGTATTAAAAACGAATAAAGCTGATAAAATCACTAATCCGTCCACAAATAGAATCGACACGCCAAGTGAAATTTTAAAATATTTATTCACAATTTGTGAAATAATCGCTGTTCCACCAGTTGAGGCATTGCCTCTAAATTCTAGACCTAAACCGATACCTGTCAAGATGCCGCCAAATATTGTTGCTAGAAAAATATTATGAGTAAGCACAGGCAAATGAGTGGTAATCCCTACAAAGAAGGGATAAATCAAGCTGCCGTAAATCGTTTTAATTCCAACTTCTTTACCCAAAAGTAAGAAGCAAAGTCCTAATAATGGCAAATTAATTGCATATAAAACCAATGCTGGGTTGATGCCAAAAAGATAGTTGATTACCACGCTGATTCCGTTGGCACCACCGGCAACAATTTTGTTAGGCAGTAAAATCGAATTGATTGATACTGCTAAAATAAAAGAACCAATCGTCACATATAAAGTGTCTTGGATTTGTTTTTTTGTAAATTTCATTTTATACATTCCTCCATTTTCAAAGAATACTGGTATGTCAATGTTGAACGGAAAATAAGAGCAAAAGAAAAATGGTTCAACAAATAACCCCTAGTTATACTATCATGAATAACTAGGAGATACATGAGATAATTTTAATTTTTGATGAGATAGTTGTGGTAAGGTGATATAAAATAGCCTTTGAATCAAATAAAGGTTAAAAAACGTCCATCCCAAAGGTTTTCATGATGAGCAATAATTGTTTTAGCGCCTAATAAATCATTATTGAGAGTTGTACTTAGTCCTTTTTTCATAAAACTACGGTAACCTAACCCGTGAGCCATCCGAATGGTTGTATCTACACAATATTCTGTCTGTGCTCCGCAAAATTCCAGCTCAGTGATGACATGTTCATCTAATAGCTCATTCAATGTTGTTTTGAAAAAAGAATTGGCGTGGGTTTTACCGATATAGAAATCTTCTTCTCTAGCATCCAACCCATCAAAAAGCTGCCATGCATGAGTATTTGGGACCAACTCTTCATCTTCGTGTTGAATAAAAATAATCGGCAAGTGTTTTTCTCTGTAATCAGTAATGCGCTGGTTAACGCCAATTAGTACATCATTTAACTGAAATAAACCAGTTCCCAAGCTATTTAAACCATTTTGTAAATCGATCACTATCAACGCTTTATTTGTCATTACTTGGCTCCTTTTATTCAATTATTTTTTCTAGTATACAATAAAGAATGACTATAAAAAAGCAGACTATTCGTTAAGGGAAAGTAAATATTTTTCATAAGTTTACAAAAGTTTGTTTGATTTTAACAAAATTTAAGCGAAAAGATTCTTTTTGCTTCTCTTTTTCTATATAATGGTTAGTAATGGGATAATTACAGGGAAGAAAGGCGACAGTATGAAATTTAAAGAGTTGTTACAGCAAAAGAGTGTACGTCCATATATTATGGCGGCACGATTTGGATTAGAAAAAGAAAGTCAACGTACGACATTTGATGGTCAATTAGCGACAACTGATCATCCAGAAGTTTTGGGGAATCGTTCGTATCATCCATATATTCAAACCGATTTTAGCGAAACACAAATGGAATTGATTACACCAGTGGCTAATTCTATTCATGAAATGCTGCGTTACCTTGCAGCGATTCACGATGTAGCTTTACGTTCAATGAATAAACATGAGATGCTTTGGCCGTTAAGTATGCCGCCAAAACTACCTCAAAAAGATGAAGACATCAAAATAGCCAAACTCGATCAATTTGAAGGGATTTTATATCGCCGCTATTTAGCCAGAGAATATGGCAAACGTAAGCAAATGGTCAGCGGTATTCATTTTAATTTTGAGTATGCTATCGAGTTGGTTCAACAATTATTTTCGGAGCAAACAGAATACGAAACAATCGAAGAGTTCAAAAACATTTTATATATGAAAGTTTCACGCAATTATTTACGTTATCGTTGGTTAATCACCTATTTATTTGGAGCTTCTCCAGTAAGTGAAGTAGGTTATTTTACAGAACAAGAAGATCGCCCAAAAGAACCAATGAGAAGTATTCGTAACAGCACATTTGGGTATAAAAATAGAGAGAATGTCAAAGTATCCTATGAGTCATTACAGCATTACATCAATGACATTCACCGGATGGTTGAAAATGGTATCTTATCAGAAGAAAAAGAATTCTACTCAGCAGTCAGACTACGCGGTGGTAAACAAATGGCTGATTTGCCTAAAACAGGTATTCGTTATATTGAATTAAGAAATTTAGACTTAAATCCGTTTGCTCCTTTAGGAGTAGATGAAGAATCCCTTGAGTTTATTCATTTGTTTATGTTGTATTTATTGTGGACAGATGAAAAAGAGGCGCCAAATGATTGGGTAGCTACTGGGGACTTTTTAAATGAGCAAGTCGCTTTAGGACATCCTTTTGCTCAGGTAAAACTTTTAGCGGAAGGTGACCGAATTTTTGCTGAGATGGATGAGATGATTGAAGCATTAGGTTTGTTTAGTGCTAAAAAATCAGTAGATGTTCATCGCACTCAGCTGCGGACACCGGACTTGACGATTGCTGGGAAAATGTGGACGATCATTGAAAGCAATTCTAATCAAGATTTAGGGATCGTTTTTGGAAAAGAGTATCAATCAATGGCTTTTGAACGCCCGTATCAATTAGCTGGTTTTAGAAATATGGAATTATCCACACAGCTGTTTTTATTTGATATCATTCAAAAAGGTGCAGAGGTAGAAATATTAGATGAACAAGAGCAATTTTTAAAACTTAAACACAACGATCATATTGAGTATGTCAAAAATGCCAATATGACTAGTAAAGATAGTTACATTGTTCCATTGATTATGGAGAATAAGACGGTCACTAAAAAGGTTCTCGCAGAAGCTGGATTCAATGTGCCGGCTGGAGATGAGTTTGATACAATTGAGGGTGCGGAACAAGCTTATGTGAAGTATTCGGAAAAAGCGTTTGTAATCAAACCTAAAACAACGAATTATGGTTTAGGTATCACGATTTTTAAAGAGGGCGCTTCTTTAGCTGATTATACTGAAGCATTGAATTTGGCGTTTAAAGAAGATTCAGCTGTTTTAATTGAAGAGTTTTTGCCAGGGACAGAATATCGTTTCTTTGTTTTAGATGACCAAGTGCGGGCAATCATGTTGCGGGTGCCGGCCAATGTGGTAGGCGATGGGGTTCGTTCTGTTGAAGCATTAGTGGCAGAAAAAAATCTGGATCCATTAAGAGGAACCAATCATCGTTCGCCGTTAGAGATTATTCAGCTAGGTGATGTAGAACGTTTGATGTTAAAAGAGCAAAATCTATTGACGACATCGGTTCCTAAAAAAGATCAGATTGTTTATCTACGAGAAAACTCAAATGTCAGCACTGGTGGAGACTCCATTGATGTGACGGATGATTTTGATGAAAGTTATAAACAAATCGCAGTAGAAGCTGTGCAAGCTTTAGGGGCAAAAATCTGTGGAATCGATTTGATCGTGCCGGATAAATCGATTAAAGGAAGCAAGAACAGTCGAACATATGGAATTATAGAAGGAAACTTCAATCCAGCGATGCATATGCATGCATATCCTCATGGAGGAAAAGGCCGTCATTTGACGATGGATGTGTTGAAGATGTTGTATCCTGAGTTGTTTGAGAAGGAATAAAACAATACGGAAAAGGGCTATCAAAACAACTGTTTAGTTTTGATAGCCCTTTTTATGTTCAACGAAATAATTTATGCCAGAAACTTTTTTTAGGTGATTTTGTTTCTGTAACAGAAGGTTGTTTAGGATATTTTTCTTCAATATCAATAACCTCTTCATTTACTGCTTCTTTAGCTGTTAAAACTAATCCTAAAGCATCGGGTGTGTTGGTTACAAAATCGTTTACTACAGTAAACTTTATTTGTTTGTCATTAATCAACTTAATATAGTTGGATTGTAGCGTAATATCCATTGTGCCGTTTAATAAAATTGTGGCATCTGGATGTAAGGTCAACTCTTTTATGAAGTTTGCTTTGTCTTCAGTGTTTTTCATCTGTGTAATCGTCATAGTCAGGTAACAACGTTCACGAAAAGTTCCCATATATTTTCGTTGTTCTTCTGGTTTAAGCAATGGGGCGCCATACATTGCATTATCTAAATGTTTCTGTAAGTCATCTTGTGCCATTTATTATCTAACCTGCTTCCATTAAATAGTCTTGATTCAGATTATAGCATAGAATAAGTGGAAAGCACCTGACAGAACTGAATTTATTCGCTAAATGAGAATGGAAAAAGACAGAAAAGTATTGCTTTTATTATGATTTTCGCATAGACTAAGAACAAGAATGAAAATCATTCTCAATTAGAAAGACGGAGCGAGTATATGAAAAAAATAGGCCTATTTGTTCTCTTACTCCTTTTGATTGTAGCATCTATTTTTGTCGGAGTGAAAGATATTTCTCTGACACAATTATTTCAATGGGATTCACAGCAACAATTAGTATTGTTAACAACGAGGATACCTCGAACAATTAGTTTAGTCATTGCTGGAAGTACAATCAGTATATCTGGATTGATCATGCAGCATTTAACACAAAATAAATTTGTTTCGCCAAGTACGGCAGGTACGATGGACAGTGCACGTCTGGGGATTTTATTTGTAATGGTTCTTTTTCCTAGCGCACCACTATTGTTTCGTTCATTCGTCGCTTTCTTGTTTGCGTTTTTCGGCACATTAGTTTTTATTTATTTAACACGTTTTTTACCTGCGAAAAATCAAGTCATGATTCCACTAGTCGGTGTAATGTTTGGAAATATCATCGGGTCGGTAGCGACATTTTTTGCCTATCAATTTCAGCTAGTCCAAAACATGTCTTCTTGGCTGCAGGGAAATTTTTCAACAGTAATGAAAGGTAATTATGAACTACTTTATCTGACGATTCCTTTATTGGTCGTTACGTATTTGTTTGCCTATCGCTTTACAGTTGTCGGTATGGGAGAAGATATGGCGACAAACCTGGGATTGAACTATCAACGTATTCAGTTATTTGGTTTAGGCATCGTAGCTTTATCTAGTGCGGTGGTCTTGATCATGGTGGGGAATATTCCCTTTTTAGGCGTGATTGTACCCAATCTTGTATCAATGCGTTATGGCGATCATATGAAAAACACCTTAGCGATCACAGCGGTGGGAGGAAGTATCTTTTTACTAGCATGCGATGTATTAGCCAGAGTGGTGATTGCGCCGTATGAAGTTCCAGTGAGTGTTGTTGTGGGTGTATTAGGCAGCTTTATTTTTATCGCATTACTGATGAGGAGGAAAACAGCATGAAAAAATTCTTCCAGTCATCAGCAGTAAAAATTAGTTTATTGTTGATTGCAGTAATTGTGGTTTGCGCCTTGTACTTATCTTATAAAACCTATGGAAATTGGGCGTTTGCTTTAGAGCTTAGAGGGAAAAAACTACTGGCATTTGTGTTAGTAGGGATTGCTGCAACATTTTCAACAATCAGTTTTCAGACGATGACACAAAATCATTTTTTGACACCAAATATATTAGGCTTGGATTCTTTATATGTCTTTATTCAGACCTTATTATTTTTCTTTTTAGGTGGGCAGCAGCTTTTAGGAAAAGAGACGATAGCGACCTTTTTGTTTAATGTATTATTGATGGTTGCAGCAAGTATTATTTTATCTCGCTTCCTGTTGAAAAAAAGCGGTAATGATCTGTTTTTATTATTGATGGTGGGTATTATTTTAGGTACGTTTTTTAATAGTATCAGTACTTTTTTACAAGTTGCGATGGACCCCAATGAGTACGATTTACTGCAAGGAAAACTATTTGCAAGCTTTGGTAATGTGAATAGCCAGCATCTGATGATTGCAGGGATTTTGATTGCCTGTTTAGTAGGATTTTTATGGGTGAAAAGTCATGCATTAGATGTGTTGCATCTGGGGAATGATCAAGCAACGAGTTTAGGAATCAATATTCCTAGATTTCAATTTGTACTATTAACTGTGATTAGTGCTTTGATTGGATTATCAACTGCACTAGTGGGTCCTGTGACCTTTCTTGGATTTATTGTAGCTAACATGAGTTATCAGTTAATGGGCACATACAGACATCGTGAATTATTTCTAGGCGGGAGCTTATTATCGATTTTACTGTTAGTTTTTGGTCAATTTCTGGTGGAGCAAGTCTTCCAGTTGAACACGACATTAAGTATTGTGATTGAATTTGGCGGCGGATTATATTTTGTTGGAAAAATTATAAGCGAAAGGAAGCAGCGGGGATGATAGAAATCAAAAATGTATCGAAAAGATACGGTGAAAAGATGGTTGTTTCAGAAGTTCAATTACCGATTACAGAGCAAAAATTGACCGCATTTATCGGTCCAAATGGTGCAGGGAAAAGTACGTTGCTTTCCATGATGAGTCGCTTGATTCCTAAAGATACCGGTGAGATTTATTTAGATCATAACGAAGTAAAAACATGGAAACAAAGTGAACTATCTAAAAAATTATCGATTTTAAAACAGGCAAATGGCATTAATTTGAAAATTACGGTTAGAGAATTAGTGAATTTTGGGCGTTTCCCTTACAGTAAAGGTCGCTTGAAAAAAGAAGATCACAAAAAAGTTGAAGAGGCGATGGAAAATCTTGGGTTGATGGATTTAGCTGATGAATTGATTGATACATTATCAGGTGGACAACTACAGCGTGTCTATATTGCTATGGTTTTGGCTCAAGACACCGATTATATTTTACTAGATGAACCGTTGAATAATTTGGATATGAACTTTGCGGTTCAAATGATGCAGACGTTACGACGATTAGTAGATGAGTTTGGTAAAACAGTGGTAATTGTTCTTCATGATATCAATTTTGCGGCTAGCTATGCTGATGAAATTGTTGCAATGAAAGACGGTCGCTTGTTCACTCATGGAAGTACCGATGAAATCATTCAGTCAGAAGTGTTGAATAAACTCTATGATATGAATATCCGAATTTGTGAGATTGAAGGCAAACGTTTTTGTATGTATTTTAACTAGAAAAGTAGAACGGAAAATTTAAACAAAATACTAATCCATTGGAGGAAATAATAATGAAGAAGAAATTTTTAGCAATTGCAGCAGTTTCAATGATTGCCCTACTTACATTAGGCGCATGTAGTAATGGTGGAAAAAAAGAGATGTCCAAAGAATCAAGTTCTAAAGAGGTAACAACGATCACAGTAAAAGATTCAAATGGTTCAGTAGAAGTCCCTAAAAATCCCAAAAAAGTCGTTGTTTTTGATAATGGCTCCCTAGATACAATGGATGCCTTAGGTGTTGGTGATACAGTTATAGGTGCTCCTACGAAAAATCTACCTAAATATTTAGATAGCTACAAAAAGGTAGAATCTGCTGGTGGAATCAAAGAACCAGATCTAGAAAAAATCAATCAAATGAAACCAGACTTGATTATTATTTCTGGACGCCAACAAGATTTCCAAGATAAATTAAGTAAAATTGCACCAACGATTTATCTGGCAGTAGATGCTAAAGATACTTGGAATTCTACAAAGAAAAATATCGAAACATTAGCAGAAATTTTTGATAAAAAAGACGAAGCTAAGACGAAAATTGATGATTTAGAAAAAGAAATTTCAGATGTTAAAGAAAAAGCACAAGCAAGCAATGAAAAAGCGTTAGTTGTTTTAGTAAATGAAGGTCAACTTTCGGCATATGGAACAGGTTCTCGTTTTGGTATTGTTCATGATACATTTGGCTTCAAGCAAGCAGATGATGCTATTGAAGCATCAACTCATGGTCAAAGCGTGTCTTATGAATATGTATTAGAAAAAAATCCAGATATTTTATTTGTAGTTGATCGCACCAAAGCAATCGGTGGAGATGATACGAATGATAATGTCGCAAACAATGAGTTAGTCAAACAAACAAATGCCGGTAAAACTGATAAAGTGATTGCTTTACAGCCAGATGTTTGGTACCTAAGTGGTGGCGGATTAGAATCTACCCACTTAATGATTGAAGATGTGCAAAAAGCGTTGAAATAAACTGTAGAGAGAATATTCTTTGCGTTTTACAACTAATAAAAACGTTCCTCAGATTGGGTGGCCAATTTGAAGAACGTTTTTTTAGTTTATTATTATCAGATGATTATAAATTAAACTCATCTGCTCTTTTTTTCTTAGTGAAGTAAACAGCTGCAATTAACATTACACCCATCGAGACTAATGAAGAATTTAGTTCAGCTTCACCTGTTTCAGGCAATGTTTTATTGTCTTTTTTAATGCTTCTTGCTGGAATAGGGGATGATAATGGATTTGCAATTGTTTGGGTTTGGATATTTGCTGTCGGGTCTTCCATAACTGTAGGAATATCAACTATTTTTCTATAGTTTGCAACAAAGTGTTGGTCTTCCAATCCGTATGTTCCGTCAACTGTTGTAGAAGCATTTGAATAAGTTGATTGAGACATACCTAAATATTCATATCCAGAAATTTCAGGAACGGTAATTGTGAATGTATCGTTAAATTTACCAACTCTAGAAACAACATCTCCTAACGGAACGCCATTTTCATCTGCACAAACAACACTAACCGTTGTTTGTACACGATCATAACGATAAGTAACGGTTTGATCAGTATCTGTGAAGGTACCATTGTTGTTAAGCGGTGTATCTACCAATGTATAACCTGGAATGTTTTTTGGTTCAGTTGTATATTTTTCACCAATAAAGCCACCTAAAATAGTTAGAGCATCAGTTAATTCATTTCCTAAATCATCAAGGTGCTTAACGTAGACATTCCCACCAACAATACCGTCAAGTAGTTTGACAGTAACATCGATGTTATAAACACCAGAAGGGGAACTTGGGAATGTTATCTGTACTCCTAATTGGCCTGTTTCATCTACAACAGGAAGTACCAGTGGATCTGAACTAGAAATGAATTCATAGCGACCTGGCTCTAAAGGCAACGCAAAAATATCAGTTGTACCTGCTTCTCTAGTATAAGAGAGGGTTTCGACTGTTCCTATTGTTGCATCTGTAAGAGTAATAACTACAGTCGTGTTCGCTTTGGTTTCTTTGCCCTTAGACGACTCTTTCTTGTCTACTTCTTTTTCCGTTTCAGGTTTTGCTGTTTCTTTTGATTCTTCTTTTGGTGATTCTTGTTCTGGTTTGCTTTCAGGTTTTGTTTCTTCTGTCGGCAATTCCGGTTTAGCTTCAGGTTGTTTCTCAGAATCTGCTTCTTTTTCAACTTCAGGTTGTTGTTCTTCTTTTTCAGTAACGACCTCTTGTTGTTCTACTGGAACGGGTTGTGTTCCTTCAGCAAATGCAAAGTGAGCATTTAATAATGTTGGTGCTAGTAACGTTACCAATGTTAAACCAGCAATCTTTTTGTTTTTTTTCATTTTACCTTATCCTCCTATTTGTAGATACTAATATTATTTTAATACCAATTAAATTATATCAGTTATATAACGAATTGTTTTATCAAAAAAAGAGCTCATCTTGTAAGAAATAGAGAAAAAAGTAATATATTATTTGATAGATGTTTGTTTATAACAACAAATATTCAAGGTTTTAGATGACGTTTACATGTTGATGTAGAGCGTTTTTTTAGCAAAGATAAGTCAAATATACAATTGGAAAATGAGTGTTGACTCACATCATTTTTATATGCTACAATCCATATAATACATTATCTATTAAAATTAAATGTGAAGATAAGAAAAGTATTTTTCAGATAACTTAAAGAGAGTCTTGGTTGGTGGGAAAAGACAGTGAATATGAGAAAGAAAATGGCCTTTGAACAAATTGATCGAACACGTTAAGATCAATTCAGGTGCGCCTGTTATAGCGCCTCAGTATGTTTGTGCTGAAAGAGTGGACTTAGTTTTAAGTCAATTAAAGGTGGTACCGCGAAAGTTCAAAGCTCTCGTCCTTTTATAGGATGAGGGCTTTTTGTTGTGAATCACTACGATTGGCTTTGCCAGAGTAGATGATGAACAATACTTGGCGACCAAAGGGAGCGAAGTTACCATACTAGTGAATCACCATCAAACTACGACATCAACAAGTTGAAAAAAGTTGAGAAGTTACGATTGGCTTTGCCAGAGTAGATGATGAACAATACAAGGCGTGCAAAGGGAGCGAAGTTACCATACTAGTGAATCACCATCAAACTACGACATCAACAAGTTGAAAAAAGTTGAAAAGTTACGACTGGCTTTGCCAGAGTAGATGATGAACAATACTTGGCGACCAAAGGGAGCGAAGTTACCATACTAGTGAATCACCATCAAACTACGACATCAACAAGTTGAAAAAAGTTAAAAAGTTACGATTGGCTTTGCCAGAGTAGATGATGAACAATACAAGGCGTTCACTAGTAGAAAATTCACTTTATACCTAGCTTTTCCGAAATTCACATAAATAAGGTAGGAGTAGTTAATGTAAACAGATTCTGAAGGGAGAAATAAAATGAAGAAAAAATTATTCGTAGTCGGTGCAGTATTAACGGGATTAATACTAACAGCGTGTGGAGGCAATGAAGAAAAAGAACTAGCGAAAACTGAAGAGTTGGGAATTGCAACAAGTCAAAAAATCAAGATCAGCTCACCAGCACCACTTTCAACATTAGATACAACTCAAACCATGGACAAAAATACTTTTACGATCGTCCAACATCTTTTTGAAGGGTTGTTTCGTTTTGAAGATGATAGTACACCAATTCCAGGTTTAGCGAAAAATGTTGATATTAGTGAAGATGGTTTAATCTATAAATTTACACTGAAAGATGGCATAAAATGGAGTAATGGTGAACCAATCACCGCACAAGATTTTCTTTATTCATGGAAAAAACTAGTAACACCTGCAACAATCGGTCCAAATGCTTATTTGCTAGACAACGTGAAAAACAGCAAAGCAATCCGTAATGGTGAAAAGTCTGTTGATGAAATTGGTCTTTCAGCACCAAGTGATAAAGAATTTGAAGTCACATTAGAACAGGCGCAACCATCATTTTTAGCGGTTGTTTCAATCGGTTGGTTAGCACCGCAAAATCAGGCTTATGTTGAGAAACAAGGAAAAGAGTATGCGGCAGATAGTGACCATTTGATTTACAGCGGACCATTTATTTTAACGGATTGGGATGCTTCATCTGACACATGGACATTAAAGCAAAACCCTGAATACTATGATGCAGATAAAGTAAATCTTGAAGAAATCAAAGTCAATACAATCAAAGAGGAAAATACAGGGATCAATTTGTACCAATCAAATGAATTGGATTTGACTCGAATCAGCGGTCAATATGTTCAACAATACAGCGACGATGCGGGTTACGTAACGCATTCAGATGTAGCAAACAATTATTTGGATTTCAACAAAAAAGAAGGAACAGCTCTTGCTAATAGTCATTTACGAAAAGCAATCGCTCAATCAATCGATAAAGATGCTTTGACAAAGAGTGTTTTAAATGATGGTTCAAAACCATTAAATGGTTTGATTCCAAGTAATTTGTATAAAAATCCTGAAACCTCTGAAGACTTTAGAAAATTCAGTGGCGATCATTTAGTCTACGATGTGAAAAAAGCACAAGCGGAGTGGGAAAAAGCCAAACAGGATCTAGGCGATAAAATCAAACTATCACTTTTAGTATCTGATGATGACAATGGGAAAAAAATCTCTGAATATGTGCAAAGTCAACTACAAGAAAAGTTAAAAGGTTTAGAAATCACGATCAATGCGCAACCAAGAAATAATCTATTACAAACACGTAAAGATAAAGACTATGAACTTTCATTATCTGGATGGATTGCTGGAAGTAGTGACTTGGATTCTTATTTCAACTTATATGCTGGAGACTCTGCGTATAACTATGGTTCATATAAAAATGATGTGTATGATACACTGATTACGGATGCGCGCACAATTAATGCGAATAATCCAAAAAAACAATTTGATGACTACAAAGAAGCAGAAGCTATTTTACTAGACCAAGATGCGGCACAAGTTCCTCTTTATCAAAGTGCCTCTAATTATTTGATTAATCCAAAAATCAAAGGAATTAGCTATCACTTGTACGGTGACTACTTCAATCTGAGAACAGCCTTTTTAGAAGAGTAGTATTTGAATTTAGGAGGTAAACAATGACCCGACTATTAGAACGATTTATACATTACGTTAAAGTCAATACTCGCTCTGACGCAGCTAGTCAAACGATTCCTACAACACAAGGACAAGTTGAATTGGCACGAGTTATTGAAAAAGAATTAGCTGAAATCGGACTTTCTGACATTCATTACAACGAAGAAAATAGCTTCTTGACGGCTGTCTTACCTGCGACAACAAATGAGGAGATACCAACGATTGGTTTTATCGCTCATTTAGATACAGCAGATTATAATGCAGAGAATATTCAGCCAAACATTTTTCCAAAATATGATGGTCAAGATGTTGTTTTGAACGAAAAGCTAGGAATTATTATGGAGACACAAGAGTTTCCTAATTTAAAAGACTATGTGGGTCAGACATTGATCACAACAGACGGGACAACTTTATTGGGAGCAGACGACAAAGCTGGGATTGTGGAAATTTTAGAGGCAGTGGACTATCTAGTAGCGCATCCTGAAATTCCTCATGGAAAAGTGTTAGTAGCTTTTGGACCAGACGAAGAAATCGGGCGTGGCGCAGACAGTTTTGATGCGGCGAATTTTCCAGCGGCATTTGCTTATACTGTTGATAGTGGCAGAGTTGGTTGCTTTGAATACGAAACGTTTAATGCAGCTCAAGCTGTAATCACAATCGAAGGAACCAGCGTTCATCCGGGAACAGCCTACGGAACTATGGTTAATGCGATTAAACTAGGTGAAAAACTAGATGCTTTGTTACCGAAAGAGGAAGTTCCAGAAAAAACTCGTGGTTATGAAGGCTTTTATTTACTGACAAAATTCATAGGGAGTCTGGATCATGCTGAATTGACCTATATTATTCGAGATCATGACAAGGAACTTTTTCATAAAAGAAAACAACACCTTCTTGAACTTGTTCATGAATTAAATACTTCATTCGACAAAGAACGACTTACGATTGACTTTTTGGATCAGTATTACAACATGAAAGAAGTGATAGAAAAAGATATGACGCCTGTAGAGCTTGCGGTTAAAGCGATGGGGAATCTTGGGATCAAGCCAGTTATCCAACCTTTCCGAGGAGGAACAGATGGGTCGAAAATTTCATTTATGGGTATCCCAACACCTAACTTATTTACAGGCGGTGAAAATTTCCATGGACAATACGAATTTATTACAGTGGAAGCCATGGAGATAGCGGCGAAAACGATTGTCGAAATCATTAAAGAAAATGCGATGAAATCAACGAATAGATAAGCATTTTAAATTTATATATATAAAATAGTTGACAACATTAGAGTTTTCTAATATGATTATCAGCAATAGTAAAGCTTTGAGAAAGAGGAGTAACAACACTGGAACTTTTCAGAGAGCTGATGGTACTGCGAATCAGTAAGGGATGGGTTGTGAATGGACTTTCGAGCAAAATGTTGAATCTTAGTAGGCATTTTCGGGAACTCCCGTTACAGAGTAAGGTCGTTGATAGACGACTGACAAGAGGAAAGAATTTCTTTCAAACTTGAGGTGGCACCGTGAATATTTCGCCCTCAAACCACAGATTTCATGCGTGGTTTGAGGGCTTTTATTGTGAATCGTGAAAAACAAAGTGATTCAATGATGAACAATACTTGGCGCCTAAAGGGAGCGAAGTTACCTTACTAGGAATGACCAAAATTCCAATAGTATCTATAGTTAAGGTATAAATATAACGGTATAGGATATCTAGAAGTATCCTAAACAAGAAATCTCAAGTTTATCTAAAAAGAAAATATCTTTTCATCGAGGTGGTACCGTGGATACAATTATTCGCCCTCACAAAACAGATAAATGTCTGTTTTGTGAGGGCTTTTTGCTGTCTCATCAAAAATAGAAAAGAGGAAATCAGATGCAACGAATCAAAGAAATTCAAGCAGATTATCTAACTGCTGTATCCGCATTTTTAAGAATCCAAGGCACAAACAAATGTCTCTTAGAAAGCATTCCAAGAGATAAAAGCAAAGGACGTTATTCGATTATTGCTTGGGATGCAGTTTCCGAAATTACTTGTTTGGGTCATCAACTAACAATCGATGGACAAACAGATACTGTGGAAGATCCATTAAAAGAAATCGAAAAATACGTATTGAAAAAAGAAAAACCAGTAAAAGAACTCCCTTTTCAAGGTGGAGCAATCGGTTATGTTGGTTATGACGTAATTGCTTGTTACGAAGATTTAGGTCAGTTGCCGTTCGATGAGTTAAATGTTCCGGATATCCATTTTTATCTTTTCGATTCTTATTTGATTTTTGATCATGTTGGCGAAAAAATTCATTTAGTTGAAGCTGACACTTACTCAAAACGTGGAGAAAAACAATTACAAGAAGCGATAGATCAAAAAATAAAAGAACTCCAAACACCAAACCAAGAAGAACAAAAAGAGATTAACTTAAAAAAATTACATTACCAAAGCAATTTCAACAAATCAAATTTCCAACAAGTAGTTAGCAAAATAAAAGAGTACATCCAACAAGGCGATATGTTTCAAATGGTACCCTCACAACGTTTAAGTGCTGATTTCAAAGAAGAACCATTTGATTATTACCGAAGATTACGTGTGACCAACCCTTCAACGTATCTATACTTTTTAGATTTTGGAGAAACGTATGTTGTGGGTTCTTCTCCAGAAAGTCTAGTCAGTGTGAAAAACCAAATTGTAACAACGAATCCAATCGCAGGTACACGAAAACGTGGGCAAACACCAGAACAGGATGCTATTTTAGAACAAGAACTCCTCACTGATGAAAAAGAGCGAGCAGAACATTTAATGTTGATTGATCTTGGTAGAAATGATATAGGCAAAGTTAGTGAAATCAATTCTGTGAAGGTTCCTGTTTATATGACCGTAGAAAAATATCGATTCGTTATGCATTTGGTTTCCGTTGTAACTGGTAAATTAAAAAAAGGATTATCCGCAATGGATGCTTTAAAAGCTACGTTACCAGCGGGCACGGTTAGCGGTGCACCAAAAATCCGAGCAATGCAGCGGATTTATGAAATTGAGCCAGTTAAACGAAATATCTATGCAGGAGCAGTCGGTTATTTATCAAAAAATGATCAAGCTGATTTTGCCATCGCGATTCGAACAATGGTGATTCATAAAAATAAAGCATATGTACAAGCAGGTGCAGGAATCGTTTATGATTCTGATCCTGCAAAAGAATACGAAGAAACGCTCCAAAAAGCTAAAGCACTTTTGGAGGTGGGACAATGATTTTGCTGATTGATAATTATGATTCATTTACTCATAATTTGGCGCAATTAATTGGATTGGAACAAGAAGTGGTCATTACGCGAAACGATAATCCTGATGTATTTAAACTAGCGAAAAAGGCACAGGGAATCGTTCTTTCGCCAGGACCCGGTACGCCAAAAGAAACAGGGCATGTTAGAGAAGTCATTCAACAATTCTATCAACAAAAACCCATATTAGGAATTTGTTTAGGGCATCAAACGATTGGAGAAACCTTCGGAGCTGAAGTAGTTTTAGCAAAAAAAATTCGCCACGGTAAGCAATCTGAGATTAGCATTAATAAAACCAATAAACTCTTTTATGGAATAACTAAAAAAATCGCTGTAATGCGGTATCACTCACTGGTAATCGAACAACAAAGTCTGTCAAAAGACTTTATGATTACAGCCGTCGCTGATGACGATCAGGAAATTATGGCAATCGAGCATCGAACCCATCCACTTTTCGGTCTTCAATTTCATCCTGAATCGATTGGCACGCCAGATGGTGCAATGGTGATCCAGAATTTTATTCAACTAATGGAGGAATACCACAATGGAAAAATTATTTGAAAAAGTATACAGCCGCGAACATTTAACACGTATAGAAGCGCAACAAATCGCAGAGAAAATTTTTGAAGGTCAAATGACAGATAGCCAGATCGCTGCGTTTTTGACAGCTTTGAAATGCAAAGGAGAAACAGCTGAAGAAATGGCAGGAATTGCTGAAACGATTCAGCAAAAAGCTGTAATGATCGATTGTCAAAAAGAAAATGTTATGGATAATTGCGGTACTGGGGGAGATCAGTCAGGTAGTTTTAATATCAGTACAACAGCAGCCTTTGTTTTAGCAGCAGGAGGTGTGACAGTTGCCAAGCACGGTAATCGGAGTATTTCCAGTAAGTCAGGCAGTGCAGATATTTTTGAATGTTTAGGGGTAAATATTGCTTTGTCACCAGAAAAAATCAGTACGATTCTTAATGAAATCGGTTTGGCTTTTCTATTTGCCCCCCACATGCATCCCAAGATGAAATATGTTATGAAGGTTAGAAAAGAACTAGGGACCCCAACGATTTTAAATTTAATCGGACCATTAACGAATCCTGTGTTGTTAGAGTCGCAATTAATGGGTACTTATCGTCGTGATTTATTGGAAGAAACGGCAAAAACCTTAGGTGAACTGGGACGTAAAAGAGCCGTGGTAGTGAACGGCGCAGGTGGTTTAGATGAAGCGACACTTGCAGGAACAACCCATTACGCATTGCTGGAGAATGGACAAATCTCTATGCATACGATTGAACCAGAGGAGGTTGGTTTTCATCGTTTACCATTAGTGGCAATTCGTGGAGGAGACGCGAAACAAAATACAGACATTTTACTTTCTATTTTAAAAAATCAAGCTAGCCCTTATCTAGATACAGTTTTATTGAATGCAGGGTTGGGGTTTTTCAGTAATGGCAAAGTCGCAACTATTCAAGAAGGAATTATTTTAGCCAGAGAGTGCGTTGCAAGCGGTGGAGCTTTTGATAAATTACAACAACTGATCCGAATTCAAAAGGAGGTAGCATAGATGGATTTTTTAGAAAAAATAATTAATGAAAAGAAAAAAGAAGTGGCGTTAATGTCGGTGGAGGAATTGAAGCCGCTTCGTCAAACTATTTCTTTCTATCAACAAGTTAAAGCACACCCTGAAAAAATGCATATTATCGGAGAAGTCAAACGAGCTTCGCCTTCTAAAGGGGCGATCAATTTAGCCGTTAATATAATTGAACAAGCTCAAGCTTATGAAAAAGCTGGTGTTACAGCAATCTCAGTTTTAACAGACGAAGTCTTTTTTAAAGGTTCAATTGAAGATTTACGACAAGTTAGTGAAGAAGTGGCAGTTCCAGTTTTATGTAAAGACTTTATTATTGATGAAAAACAACTCATTTGGGCACGTAATGCAGGAGCTACCATCATTCTTTTAATTGTTGCAGCTCTTTCTCAGAACAAGCTGTCAGAACTTTACGAGAAAGCAACGTCATTAGGTTTAGAAGTTTTAGTAGAAATACATGATGAACAAGAATTAAAAATAGCTGAAGCTTTATCGGCGAAGTTGATTGGCGTAAACAATCGTAACTTAAAAACCTTTAATGTATCCATAGCCGTTAGCCAAGAGCTAGGAGAAAAACAAACAACAGATGCAGTATATATCAGTGAATCTGGTTTTTCTGATAAAGAACAAGTGGGACTTGTGAAAGACTATTACCAAGCAATATTAGTAGGCGAAGGTTTAATGCGCCAAAGTGATCCTAAAGAAAAGGTCAAAGAATTGCAGGTGCTGCGATGAAAGTCAAAATCTGTGGATTAAAAACAAAAGAACAAGTCGATGCTGCTGTCTTTCATGGAGCTGATTATCTTGGGTTTGTTTTCGCAAAAAGCAAGCGTCAACTATCGCCAGAAAAGGTCAAAGAGATTACTAAGGATGTCCCAAAAAGAGTGGGAAAAATCGGTGTATTCGTCTCACCCAGCCCCTCAACTGTTGAAGCAATCATTCAACAAGCCGATTTAGATAAAGTACAAATTCATGGCGAATTGGTTTCAGAAAGCTATTCTGTTCCCTTGATTCGAGCACTATCAGTGGATGGGACCGCCCCTCAACAAACAACTGCAGAGTACGTCCTCTTTGATGCACCACCTAAACAATTTGCAGGTGGAAATGGGGAAGTATTTGATTGGGAGAAGTTGGATTTAAGCCAGTTGAAAGATAAAAAAATCATTATTGCCGGCGGATTGACTGTTGAAAATGTTCTAGAGGCAAAGAAAATATTCAATCCTTACGCTGTTGATGTTTCCAGCGGGGTTGAAACAAATGGAGAAAAAGATTTACAAAAAATCAGAGCTTTTCTAAAAAAAGCTAAGGAGGAATTAGATGTATAATCAACCGAATAATGGATTTTACGGAAATTATGGCGGGCAATTTGTTCCAGAAACATTGATGTATGCGGTGAAAGAATTAGAAGAAGTTTACGAAGAATCCAAAACAGATAAAGAGTTTCAAGAAGAATTTAACTATTATTTGAAGCAATATGTTGGACGGGAGAATCCGTTATATTTTGCCGAGCGTTTAACTAATCACGCAGGAGGCGCTAAAATTTATCTTAAAAGAGAAGACCTCAATCACACAGGTGCCCACAAAATCAATAACACAATCGGTCAAATCTTATTAGCGAAAAAAATGGGCAAGAAAAAAGTCGTCGCAGAAACAGGCGCTGGACAACATGGTGTAGCCACAGCTACGGTAGCTGCTTTATTTGGAATGGAATGTACGATTTTCATGGGAGCTGTCGATGTAGCTCGTCAGTCTTTGAACGTTTTTCGAATGGAATTATTAGGTGCAAAAGTCGAAAGTGTTACCTCTGGAAGTGAAACACTAAAAGACGCAGTAAACGAAGCTTTGCGTTTTTGGGTTGCCAATGTAGAAGATACCCATTACGTGATGGGTTCTGTTTTAGGACCGCATCCATTTCCTGAAATCGTTCGTGATTATCAAAGTATTATTGGAATTGAAGCCAGACGCCAGTTTTTAGAGGTAGAAAATAAACTGCCAGACGCAGTTGTTGCTTGTGTAGGCGGTGGTAGTAATGCAATGGGAATTTTTTATCCATTTATTAATGATGATGTAGCCTTAATCGGTGTTGAGGCGGCAGGACTGGGGTTAGATACAGCATCTCATGCAGCTTCCATCAACAAAGGGAAGACAGGTGTCCTTCATGGCGCGATGATGAAGCTGTTACAAGATGATGATGGGCAAATTCTAGAAGCTTTCTCCATTTCAGCTGGCTTAGACTATCCTGGACTTGGACCAGAACATTGTCATTTAAATGAAACCCAAAGAGCAAGCTATGAATCAGTGACCGATCAAGAGGCCTTAGAGGCATTCAAAATTTTATGCCAAACAGAAGGAATTATTCCTGCTTTAGAAAGTTCGCATGCGGTTAGTCACGCTCTGAAAGTGGCAAAAGAGCTTGGAGAAGATAAACAAATCATCGTTTGTCTTTCAGGCCGAGGTGATAAAGATGTCCAGCAAATCAAAGAATTATTTCAGCAGGAGGATAACCGATGAAATCATTAACGAAACAACTGACGGAAAAACAACAAGCAAACGAAACGATTTTCGTTCCGTACATCATGGCAGGTGCGCAAGGATTGGATCAATTGGCAGAAGAAATTCAGTTGCTAACAGATGCTGGGGCTAGTACAATCGAATTAGGAATTCCATTTTCTGATCCAGTTGCAGATGGACCTGTGATCCAAGCGGCAGGATTACGAGCGCTAAGTAATGGCGTGACCTTGCGAAAAATAACCCAGCAGTTAAAACAAATCAAAACCGCAATACCGCTAGTGATGATGACGTATTTCAATCCAGTTTTTACCTATGGTTTGGATGAATTTATTCAAGACTTGGCTGAAACGAACGTGTTAGGTTTAATCATTCCAGACTTACCTTATGAACACCAGGAGTTATTAACACCGTTATTAAAAAATACTGACATTTCGTTGATTCCGTTGATTGCTTTAACTACACCAAAAGAGCGAATACTAGAATTAGTGAAAGCTGGAGATGGATTTATCTATGCGGTAGCAGTCAATGGAGTGACTGGAACTGGGCGGAATTATCAAGAGACATTAGATGAACATTTAGCTTATATTCAAGAAGTTAGCGATAAACCAGTTTTGGCAGGGTTTGGTGTTTCTTCTAAAGAGCATGTGGAACGTTTTAGAAAAAGTTGTGCAGGCGTGATTGTTGGCAGTAAAATCGTTCACTTACTAAGTGAAGGGAAAAAAGAAGAAGTCAAAACTTTTATCGAAGAAGCCGTTGGTAACTAATTTTAGATTTCTAAATTTTTTATTGTTCCCCTTGCCTCTGAGTCATTCTTTCTGTAAAGTAGTATAAAAAGCAGGTGAGATTATGGAAATGGTGATCAATCGAAAGTTGATTTTTGCTGAGAATCAATCTTTAGAAACAGAACGCTTAAAGCTGCGTCCTGTAACGTTAAGTGATGCTAATGATATGAACGAATATGCTTCTGATGAAGAAACGGTTACTTATGTTTTTCCAATCCATCAATCGTTGAAGGATACCAAAGAAAGTATTGCAAACTATTTTATATCGGATCCTCTTGGAAAATATGGAATCGAATTGAAGACAACAGGTAAGTTCATTGGGACGATTGATTTACGCGTGGTAGATCAGCACAATATTGCTGAGATTGGCTATTCTTTAAACAAATCATTTTGGGGGCAAGGTTATGTTCCAGAAGCAGCTAATGAATTGCTTCGTCTTGGTTTTGAAGAACTTCAATTGATACGGATTTTTGCGATACATGATATAGACAACCCTAAATCTGGTCGTGTGATGGAAAAAATCGGTATGAAAGTAGAAGGAAAGGTTCCAAATGCCCGTATGTGGAAAGGAAAAGTCGTTACAGATATCATGTGCGGTATCACTTTAGAGGAATGGCAGCAATTGCATAATCAAACGATAGAATAACTTAGAGGAGACATGAATACATGTTGATGTTTACTGAAAAAGATTTTGATATATTTACAATAGAAGGATTAGATCCAAGAATGGAAGGGATTCGTTCAACGATCCAGCCAAAATTTCAAGCGTTAGATGATTATTTTGCTGAACAATTAGGAGAAAAACTTGAGAAAGAATTTTTTGTCCATATTGCTCAGCATCGCCGTAGAACCGTTTATCCACCGGAAAATACTTGGTCTGCATTAAGTCAGAAAAAGCGCGGCTATAAAATGGAAGCTCATTTCCAATTAGGCATTTGGCCAGATTACCTATTCATGTGGTTATCCCTAATCGATAATCCTAAAAAGGAAAAAGAAATTGCACAAGCTTTTTTAGATAATCAAGTATTATTTGATCAGCTAGATGATGATTTCTATCTGTCGATTGATCATACGCAACCTGAAATAGAACGATTGAATGAAGCGGACTTGGAAAAACATTTAATTCGTTTTCGTGATGTGAAAAAAGGTGAGTTTCAGATTGGGCGGATTATTAGGAAGACGGATGATTTATTGAACGATCCAGTAAAAGCCCGTGAGTATATGTTGAAAACGTATGAGGAGTTAGTACCGTTATACCAATTGGCGATTGAGTTGCAATTGGCAGATTAAAAAAATGCTAGTTAAAAGAGCTTGATAAATAAGTTGCTGTGAACGAGTAAATAAAAAATTGATTGTGGATAGGCTTAAAAACAACAAAAAAATAACTGCATTGAACGGTTCTGTATAGGAAGTTGGGACAGAAGTGTTTAACTCCGAGAAATAAGAGGGAACTCACGAAAATTACTTTTCGAATTTTTGTGAATTTCAGCTTATTTCCGAAGCCTTCAAATCTTAGTGCTTTAGCACTTAGAATTTGATGTGATTGAAGCAAAGCGTAGTAGTTGCTTCTGCTCCCACCGTTTATTCGGATTCCTTGAGGCTGAGGTATGACTCGTAGAGTTATGTCTCAGCCTCTTCGTTTATCATGTTATAATTTCCAAAAAGGATTAGAAAGAAGGGGATTTAAATGAAATTAGAACAAATGAGTAAAAATGAGTTTGACAAATATTTAGAAATTACCATTCCAGAGTATGCAGAAGATAAAGTGAAAGCAGGTACATGGAAAGAAATAGAAGCACTAGAGTTAGCAAAAAAAAGCTTTAGTAAGTTGCTTCCAGAGGGATTAAACACAAAAAATAATTACTTGTTTTCAGTATTTACTCCTGAAACTGATGACTCTATAGGAATGATTTGGGTAAACGTAACAGATAAAAAGGTCTTTATTTATGATTTCATGATTGATAGTAATCTGAGGGGGAAGGGGTATGGGAAAAAAACATTAACATTAATAGAGAATTGGGCTATTGAGAAAGAATTTGAAGAAATTGGATTACATGTATTTGCTCATAATAAAGCGGCGTATGGACTATACAAAAAGATGGGTTATATCGAAACAGATATTACAATGGTTCGAAA
Organism: Enterococcus sp. AAFC-DPL-5146; assembly: GCF_058216635.1. Taxonomy (NCBI): domain Bacteria; kingdom Bacillati; phylum Bacillota; class Bacilli; order Lactobacillales; family Enterococcaceae; genus Enterococcus; species Enterococcus sp. AAFC-DPL-5146. Next base: position 214,252 of record NZ_CM177103.1, read on the forward strand.
GATAAGATAAAATTTGCTGGAAAGAATCAGATTCATGATAGGTTGGTCCCGTTGCAATTCCAACGATTTCTAGAGGAGTCAAAACAACTGTTCTCAAAAAAGTGCAAACAGGACAATTATATTAAGTTGCATGGTGGTATAAAATGTCGCTTGTTTTTTCTTCATAAATAAATTCCTTTTTTATTTTCTGTTAGTATATCAGAATAAATAGACGAATGTTTATAGAACTAAAAAAAGCAGATATTTTGTTGCTATCTTAAAAGTTTGCTATACTTTTTACAAAACTTATCAAACGATAAGGAGGGAGAGAACTATGTTTTTAGCTTGGAATGAAATAGTCCGCTCAAAGTTACGTTATGCGTTGATTATCAGTGTAATGTTTTTGATTTCATATTTAGTCTTTTTTTTAACAGGTTTAGCGTATGGATTAGCGGAAGATAATCGAACGGCTGTGGATAAGTGGCAGGCCGATGGTATTGTCTTATCTGATGAATCCAATACTAATATCAATATGTCAATGATTCCAGTTAAATCAAAGGATGAAGTTGAAGCAAAAGAAAAAGCATCATTAGGGCAAATGCCGGCTGTGATCCAATTAGACAAAAAGAATGCTGAAAAAATCAATGCCAGCTTTTTTGGGATCAATAAAGAAGAATTCTTAATGCCGAATCTCGTGGAAGGGAGAGCATTTAAGAATGAAAATGAAACAGTTGTGGATAATAGTTTAAAAAAAGAAAATGACGTCAAACTCGGAGATACAATAAAACTAGCCGGCAGTGTTAAGAAGCTCAAAGTTGTAGGTTTTACAGACAATGCCAAATTTAATGTCGCGCCAGTATTGTATGTATCCACAGATGCTTTTCAACAAATTCGTTTTGAAAAATCAGATACCTCAGAAAATGCGCGAGTGAATGCGATTGTTTTCCGCACAAAAGATGGATCGTTAAAAAATATTCACCTAAAAAAGGATGGACTGACTAGTTACAGTATCAGTAAATTCATCAATGAATTACCAGGATATAGTGCCCAAGTACTGACATTTGGGTTTATGATTGGTTTTCTGATCGTGATTGCAGCAATTGTTATAGGAATTTTTATCTACGTCTTAACTATGCAAAAAGCAACAATTTTTGGAATCATGAAGGCACAAGGGATTTCTGGCTTTTACATTGCTGTATCTGTAATTGTCCAAACGTTTGTCTTGGCATTCTTGGGGATAACTATTGGTTTACTTGGAACTGTAGGGACATCTTTAGTACTGCCAACAGCCGTTCCATTTCAAAGTAATTGGTTGTTTTTCTTATCAATTGGCGGACTAATGCTGATTATTGCAGTTTTAGGTGCATTATTCTCAGTTCGAACAATTGTGAAAATTGATCCGCTGAAGGCGATTGGATAGAGAGGAGCGTTTAAATTGAAAGCTATCGAATTTTTATCTGTGGATAAACAGTTTTTAGATGGAGATACAACAATTGAAGCATTGAAACCTACAAATTTTTCTGTGGAAAAAGGGCAATTTGTTGCAGTGATCGGCCCCAGTGGTTCGGGGAAAAGTACCTTTTTAACCCTTGCTGGTGGCTTACAAACGCCGACTAAGGGTGAAGTTAAAATAAACAATGAAGCATTTAGCAAAGAAAATGAAAAAACACGAGCCAAGATCCGTTTTTCTGAGATTGGTTTTATTCTACAAGCATCAAATCTAGTTCCATTTCTGACTGTGGAAAAGCAGTTACTTTTGGTGGATAAAGTGAAAAAAGAAAAGACAGATGTGGATAAAGTCAATAAGTTATTAACAGAGCTAGGCATTGAAAAATTAAAGAGAAAATATCCAGATGAAATTTCTGGAGGAGAACGTCAGCGAGTAGCGATTGCCCGAGCCTTGTATAATGATCCCTCCATCATTTTGGCAGATGAACCAACAGCAAGCTTAGATTCAGATAGGGCATTTGAAGTTGTAAAAATATTGGCTAGAGAAACAAAAGAAAAAAATAAAGCTACAATCATGGTAACTCATGATCAGAGACTAATTGATTTTTGTGATGAAGTATTTGTTATGAGAGACGGTATATTAGAGAAGCAAGAATGATACTAGAGACAAAGGTGTGTATGACTAACACCTTTGTTTTTTTACACAAAAAAACCTTGTTCGTAAGAACAAGGTTTCCAAAGTAGATTGATATGGCTGAAAGCTGTGAGGCTGTTCTTCCAATCGAATCTTAAAGTTTTTGGTTGTAGTATTCAACGACAAGAGCTTCGTCGATGTCAGCATATAACTCATCACGTTCTGGTAAACGAGTGAAGCTTCCTTCTAATTTTTCAGTGTCAAAGCTTACGAATGCTGGACGTCCAACAGTTGCTTCAACAGCTTCTTTAATTGTTACTACGTTTTGAGATTTTTCACGAACAGAAATCACTTGACCAACTTCAACGTGGTATGAAGGGATATCTACGCGTTTGCCATCTACTGTAACGTGACCGTGGTTAACTAATTGACGTGCTTGACGACGAGTAGTTGCAAGGCCTAAACGGTAAACGACGTTATCTAAACGTTGTTCTAGTAAGATCATGAAGTTAACACCGTGTTTACCTTCTTTAATCTTGCTTGCTTTAATAAACAAGTTAACGAATTGACGTTCGTTCATACCGTACATATGACGTAATTTTTGTTTTTCAGTTAATTGCATACCGTACTCAGAAACTTTACCACGGCTGTTTGGTCCGTGTTGTCCTGGTTTGTATGGGCGACGTGCTAGTTCTTTACCAGTTCCTGATAGAGAGATACCTAGACGACGAGAGATTTTCCATGATGGTCCTGTATAACGTGACATTAAAAATTCCTCCAATAAAATAATTTTTTTGGAGTAAAATAATCTTCTGAAAAATTCATATTCGTTCAGTTCATTCTTCAACCTTCGCCTTTGCAGCCGTGGTTACGCAGTTGAACCTGAAAGCCTAAGCAATCAAGGCAATGAATTGTTGACGAGCCTATTATTTTTCTGCTGCATTATTTTACACGAAGTTCAGTATACCGTAGAATAGTAGATAACTCAAGCTTTTTTAAGAGAATAAGCAATTTATTTCGTTTATTAAATGAAATAAAGTACTAATTTTCATGAAAAAGCACTAGACAAAACACTTGCTGGTCTTTAGAATGGTAAAGGATGTTTTTTGAAAACAAAAATATGAAAACAAATTGAAAAGGAGAAACAAAATGAAACCAGTATCGCCATTATTTGAGCAGATCGACAAATCAATTAGTAAAAAGATGAACTTATTCCAAAGTAGTTTTATGCGTTATGCCTTTCGTGCTATTCTTGCGTGTATGTTTTTGACATTAGGAACAGCGGTAGCTTTTGCGATTGCTATGAAAGGTGAAGATATGGTACATGGCTTAGGTAAAATACTTTATGCATTTATGTTTAGCTGGTCGCTAGTTATGATCCTTTATATGAACGCTGAGTTAGGAACGTCGAATATGTTATACATGACCGTAGGCGTTTACCGTAAAAAAATCAATTTATCATTTGCGGCGAAAATTTTAATTGCCTGTATTTTCTTTAACTTAGTCGGTGGTGTTCTTTTTGGTTACTTGATTTCATTGACAGTTCCTTATCAAGATTTAGCATCAGACAGTTTCTTTTTCACGTCAATTGCTGGCAAATTAAATAAAACGACGACACAGATTTTAGTAGAAGGAATATTTGCCAATATCGTGGTAAATACAGCTGTGTTGGTAAGTATGCGTATGAAAGATGATGCTGGTAAAGTTGCAGCGATTGTTTTTATCATCTTTATCTTTGCCTTTTTGGGTTACGAACACGTTATCGCCAACTTCCCTGCATTTAGTTTAGCGTATTTTGCTTCTCAAGGAACAATGGCGGCAATGACAGTTGGTAGTGTGGCACACAATCTATTCTTTGCTTTAATCGGTAACTTTATCGGTGGTGGCTTAGTGATAGGTTTAGGGTATGCATGGTTGAATAATGCAGATACGACCTATTTGGATTAAATAAATTAGAGGCTGGGACGGGCGAATTTCGTTTCAGCTTTTTTTGCTGTCTAGAGCTATTTGAAGTAAGATAGAGGAAAGAAGAAAAAAGGAGCAGAGGGATGGATGAAATAGTTTTTCCAAAGAAAAAAGAAAAAGCAGAACAAATGGCAGCATATATGAAAAATTTATTTCCTTTTGCAGGTGTTCCTGCACCAGAACGAGCTTCGATAGAAAAAGAGCTTTTAAAATATAGTAAAAAAATGCCATTTTCTGACTTGTTTGATTTAGTCGTTTTTTACTATAATAAGCCTGAGCGAGAATATCAATATGTGGCGATTGATTTAGCTACAGTTAACGTTAAGCGTCTCTCTTTTGAAGAAGTGTTACAGTTCAAACCTTTTGTGATAGAAAAAGCTTGGTGGGATAGTGTGGATTCTTGGCGTAAGTTTTTTGGTCTTTGGGGATTCGATCATTTTGATGAAATGCCGCAGCTATTTGAAACTTTTTTTGGTGAACAAGATTTTTGGCATAGACGAATTGCAATCAATCTGCAACTATTATATAAAGAAAAAACAAACACTGAGTTATTGAAAAAAGCCATTATTTATGATAAAACTACAGATGAGTTCTTTATTCAAAAAGCGATTGGTTGGTCCTTGCGTCAATATAGTAAAACGGATCCGTTATGGGTCAAAACATTGATGGAGACAACGGATTTAAGCTCATTAGCCGTTAGAGAAGGCAGCAAATATTTGCCAAAACAATAGAAAGCGAGCGGATTATTACGCTATGAAAAGAAAACTTTTTGCATTTGATATTGATGGAACATTGCTAGGGACGGACAGACAACCGTTAGAAAGTACACGAGAAGCACTACGAATGTTGCGAAAACAAGGACACCTTGTAACGATTGCCACAGGCCGCAGCCGTTTTATGGCTCAGGATATTATCTTAGACTTAGGATTTTCCAATTATGTTCTTTGTAATGGCGCAGCTGCATTTTTAGATCATGAGCAGTACTATCAGAATCTATTAGATCAAGATGAGTTACATCGTTTTGCATCAGAAGTAGAAAAAAGAGAAATTGGACTTGCTTATGTCGGCTTAGATGATGTGAAGAAAAATAATCACCATCGCCGTGAACAAATGGTTGAAGCAATGGGCTCTATTGATTTTGAAGCACCGGAATATGACTTGGACTTTCAAAAAGAAAATGATGTGTATCAGGCATTGGCGTTTTATGATAAATCTGTTGAAGGTATGTTTGAACATGAATTTTCCAAATTCCGTTTTATCCGCTGGCATTCTGAAAGTGTGGATATCGTACCGAGAAATGGATCTAAGGCAGCGACCTTACTTAATTTAGCAGACCGTGTGGGAATTGAGCGGGAAAATATCATTACATTTGGCGATGGCGAAAACGATCGTGAAATGCTGCGGGAAGCAGGCATTGGTATTGCGATGGGGAATGCATTACCTCATGTTCAAAAAGAAGCAAAAATAGTAACAGATACCAATGATAATGATGGTATTTGGAAAGCCTTGAAAGAATTAAGAGCAATTTAGATAAAGACAAAAAGAAGAGATAAAACAACTATAGTTGTTTTATCTCTTCTTTATTTTCATTCGAAATTATTCAATCACCAATACGCCATCTTTTAAAGCAAATGGGTTCTTTTGATTGATATGATCATAAAACATTACCCCATTTAAATGATCGATTTCATGTTGAACGACGATTGCTTCATAATTTTTCAAGCGGATTTTTTGTTTTTCACCGAATGCGTCAACATAAGAAAGAGTAATTTTATTATGACGAACCACATAACCTGGTACTTCACGGTCAACTGATAAACATCCTTCACCTTCGCCAAGACAAGCATCTTGTACGGAATGACTTAAGATTTTAGGATTATACATTACGGCACTCAATACCGGTTCAGGGTTCTCTAAATCACCACTTGGTACGTGAACTGCTATGATTCGTTTAGAAATATCTAATTGCGGTGCAGCTAAACCCACACCCCCGCGCAATTTTAATTCTTCTGCTGTGACAGGATCTTGACTATTTTTCAAGAACTCCATCATTTCTTTGCCTAATTTGATATCTTCGGCAGAGAGCGGCACAGACACTTCTTTTGCTACTTCTCTAAGTGTTGGGTTTCCTTCACGGATAATATTATCCATGGTAATCATGGGATAGTTCCTCCTTTAAGTATTTAAAAGTCTAATTGATTTCAGTAAGAAATGAGATCATCTCATTGATCTATTTATTCGCCTATACAGTTTATCATAAAACCATTCGAAATGGGGATAAATTGTTCGAAAAAAAGAGAGAGGGCCAGCTTTGTCTTGCATTTTCAAAAAAAATCCTGTAAAGTATAACTGTATGGAATCATACCGTCTTTTACTTGGTTGTGCGAATCACCAACGCATTACTCAGTAAGAAGATGACTATTAAAGAAGAGGTGAAAAACATGGCAATGTCAAAAGAAAAGAAAAACGAAATCATTAGCGAATACGCTCGTCATGAAGGAGATACTGGTTCACCAGAAGTACAAATTGCTGTATTAACTGCTGATATCAATCACTTAAACGAACACGCTCGCGTTCACAAAAAAGATCACCATTCTTACCGTGGACTAATGAAAAAAATTGGTCACCGTCGTAACTTGTTAGCTTACTTACGTAAGACTGACATCCAACGTTACCGCGTATTGATCGAACGTTTAGGATTACGTCGTTAATCAAAAAAGGAAAAGCGAGATTCTTAATGAACCTCGCTTTTTAGCTTATTTAAAAGTGAAAAAGGTTGGTAACCTTAAACGACCCAAAAAATAATCATCTTTGGAAAGTTTGAATGAATCTACTAACCAAATAAAAGGACTCAATTCTTTTGAATCTTTTCATTTGTTTAGTAGCAGTCTAACTTTTCCGAAGAACAAAAGGAGAAAACAATTAGATGACAGAAAAAAAAGTTTTTAAAACAACTTGGGGCGGACGTCCCTTACAAGTTGAAATTGGCCAGTTAGCCAAACAAGCAAATGGTGCGGTATTAGTTCGCTATGGTGACACTGTCGTTTTAAGTGCAGCAGTTGCTTCAAAAGATGCAAGAGATTTTGATTTCTTTCCATTAACAGTCAACTATGAAGAAAAAATGTATGCTGTAGGTAAAATTCCAGGTGGATTCATTAAACGCGAAGGACGTCCAAGTGAACGTGCAACGTTAACTGCTCGTTTAATCGACCGTCCAATTCGTCCAATGTTTGCTGAAGGATTCCGTAATGAAGTGCAAATTACTAATACAGTAATGAGTGTAGAACAAGATTGCACACCAGAAATGGCAGCAATGTTCGGTTCATCTCTTGCATTAGCGATTTCAGATATTCCTTTTGACGGACCAATTGCAGGTGTTGATGTTGGCCGTGTAGATGGTGAATATGTCCTTAATCCAACCGTTGAACAATCTGAAAAAACAGATATCGAATTAACGGTTGCTGGAACGAAAAAAGCGATCAACATGGTTGAAAGTGGCGCTAAAGAAGTATCAGAAGAAGATATGCTAGGTGCATTACTTTTCGGTTTTGATGCCATCAAAGAACTAGTTGCTTTCCAAGAAGAAATCGTTGCCGCTGTCGGTAAAGAAAAAATGGAAATCAAATTATTACAAGTAGATGCTGATTTGAAAAAAGAAATCTTCGCTGCTTATTACGCTTCAATGAAAGAAGCTGTTATGACCGAAGAAAAATTAGCTCGTGAAGTAAATATCGATGCCATCAAAGATCAAGTAAAAGAAGCGTATGCTGAAAAATTTGCTGGTCATGAAGAGGAAGACCAAGTAGCAAAAGAAGTAAAACAAATCGCTGAAGATCTAGAAAAAGACGTGGTTCGTGAATTGATTACAATTGATAAAATCCGTCCTGACGGTCGTAAATTAGATGAAATTCGTCCATTAGCTTCAGAAATTGGCATTTTACCTCGTGTTCACGGTTCTGGGTTATTCACTCGTGGGCAAACACAAGCCTTATCTGTTGTAACCTTGGCACCGCTTGGCGAACACCAAATCATTGATGGTTTAGGGGTAGAAGATAGCAAACGTTTCATTCACCATTACAATTTCCCGCAATTCTCTGTTGGTTCAACAGGTCGTGCTGGATCTCCTGGTCGTCGTGAAATTGGTCATGGTGCCTTAGGCGAGCGTGCAATGGCGCAAGTTATTCCAAGTGAAGCAGACTTCCCTTACATGATCCGTGTAGTATCAGAAGTTTTAGAATCTAATGGTTCTTCTTCTCAAGCAAGTATTTGTGCAGGGATCTTGGCATTGATGGATGCTGGTGTGCCAATCAAAGCACCTGTTGCCGGAATTGCTATGGGGCTTGTTAGTGATGGCGAAAACTATACAATTTTAACAGATATCCAAGGTTTAGAAGACCACTTAGGAGACATGGACTTTAAAGTTGCTGGAACAAAAGACGGAATTACAGCTTTACAAATGGATATCAAAATCCAAGGAATCACTGAACAAATCTTAACAGAAGCATTAACTCAAGCGAAAAAAGCCCGTATGGAAATCCTTGCTGAATTGACATCAACAATTGCTGAGCCGCATTCAGAGTTAAGCAAATATGCACCGAAGATTGAAATGATCCAAATCGCTCCAGCCAAAATCAAAGATGTTATCGGTAAAGGCGGAGAAACAATCAATGGCATCATCGATGAAACTGGTGTGAAGATCGATATCGATCAAGACGGTAATGTAAGTATTGCCTCTGCTGATGCAGACATGATTAAAAAAGCCATCAAGATCATTGAAGAATTGACAAAAGAAGTAGAAGTTGGACAAGTTTACCTTGGTAAAGTCGTTCGTATCGAAAAATTTGGTGCGTTTGTTAACTTGATTAAAGGGAAAGATGGCTTAGTTCATATTTCTCAATTAGCCAATGAACGTGTAAATAATGTTGAAGATGTTGTAAAACTTGGTGACGAAGTTCTTGTAAAAGTGACTGAAATCGACAAACAAGGTCGTGTCAACGTTTCACGTAAAGCGTTATTAACTGAAGAAAACAAAGAAAAATAAACAATCAAATCATAGATGTAAGTAAAGCAGAGTAAGGCATTCAGCCTGCTCTGTTTTTTTGTGAAAATAACTTTATTTAATAAAAATAGGTAAAGACGCACCACAGCTCTTTTGTTTGTTTGGAATTAGTGGTAAAATTATTGCTATCAGTCTAAAGATTATTCGGGGTGTCAATGTGAAAAAATTTAATCCAAATAAGAATATAATTATCACGCTAATCATAGTTATTATTGTTGTTACCATTATCAGCTTAACCGCAGCTAAAAGAGCAACTAGCGGTAAAGCAAATTTAGGTCAATCAGCGGTCAATGACAGTGTAGGATTTGTGGACAAAGTAATTTCTTTTCCAGCGAAGGCCATTGGCAACAGTATTTCATCAATTGGTACACTTTTTAAAACGTATGATGAAAATGAACGCTTAAAAGAAAGAATTGATGGTTACGGCGAACTATCCATTCAAAATGATAATTTGAAAAAAGAAAATGAAGCCTTGAAAAAAGAATTAACACTAAACCAGACATTAGGAAATTATGAAAAAGTGACCGCAACTGTTATCACTCGTTCTCCGGATATGTGGCAAGAGTTACTAGTGGTTGATCGTGGATCAAATGATGGCATTGAGCCTAATATGGCAGTCTTGGCTCAAAAAGGGTTGATTGGACGTGTGATAGAAGTGAGCGCCACATCATCAAAAGTGGAATTATTGACTTCTAAAAATCAAAATTCGAATCATTTTCCTGTACAGATCAATTCAGAAAAAGGCGATTCTTATGGCTTGCTAAAAAGTTATGATGATAAAGAAAATACATTAATCGTCAGCCAGCTAGTAGGAGATATGGATATCAAAGAAGGCGATATTGTTCAAACTTCAGGCTTAGGTCAAAATTCACCAGCAAATCTGCCGGTGGGTGTGGTTCAAAAAGTAAAACCAGACAGCTATGGATTAGATCGAGAAGTTTATGTGAAACCTTATGCCGAAATGTATAACATTCCCGTTGTGACAATTATCAAGCGATTAGCTGGAGCGGGGGAGTAAGATGCATATAATACGAAAAGAAAATGTTAAATACTATGCGCCGGTAGTTTTCTTTTTATTGATGCTAGTCGATGGTCAAATGACTCAAGCGGCAAGAGATTTAACAGATAATGTCTATTTTGCGAATGCCCATTTTATGTTGTTGGCATTCTTGATGGCTGTACCAAACTTATCCAAACGCTATTTGTTGATTACGGCTTTAGTTTTGGGGTTTGTTTACGATACTTATTATATTGGAATTATTGGAATTTACACTGTTGCTTTAGCAGCAACGGTTATGATGATGTATCGATTCCAACGAGTAGTTCATACTAATCTGTTGACTGCATTTTTTGGAATGATTATTTTTGTGACTACTTATGAATTGATTGCAGTGAGTTTGCAAATTATTTTTCATCTATCAAATGTGGCGCCCTTATTATTTATCACGAAGGTTTTAGGGCCAACATTGCTCTTTAATATGCTTATATTCGTTATTTTTTCTTATCCATTAAAAAGATTATTCGCTAATGAATAGTCTTTTTTTACAGTTTAAACGTATATGAGAAGTATATAATTGTGTTTTTTTAACAACCAATAATTAAAAACGACCTGTTATTTTATTTGGTTTCATGAAACAATTTTGTAATGTCCTGTTTATCTGTATGTCATACTGCTGTGGTACAATTATCACGTTGTCGAATTACATAAGACCGAAACAATACTCAAATTATAAATGATTTAAAGTGAATCTCGGAGGAATATAAATTGAAAAAAAGTATATTATCAGCATTGATGGTTTGTTCAGTTACACTTACTACAATAGCTGCGCCCGCTGCTGCAATTGCAGATGACTATGATACAAAAATCCAGCAGCAAGACGAAATCATCAATGGACTAAAAACAAAAGAATCAGAAGCAGAATCGAAATTAGCAATGATTGAGTCAGATATGTTGACTACAGCAGCAAAAATCGATGAATTAACAGATAAGAAAAAAACACTTAAAGATGAAATCACAAAACTATATGGTGAGATTTCTGATTTGAATGTTCGTATTCAAAAAAGAGAAGTGCAAATGCGTAATCAAGCACGTGATGTTCAAGTTAGCGGAACAAGCACTAGTTATTTAGACGTGATTCTTAACTCTGAATCAATTTCAGACGCAATCAGTCGAGTTCAAGGAATTACAACGCTAGTTAATGCGAATAATGATTTATTAGAACAACAGACATCTGATAAAAAAGACGTAGAAAAAAAGACTAAAGAAGTAGAAACACAAGTTTCTGTCCTAGAAACGTCTGCAAAAGAATTAAATGCTAAACAAGCTTCTTTAGACACGCTGAAACTACAACAAGAAATAGCAAGAAATGATTTAGAAGCACAACGTGCAACAGAAGAAAACAAAAAATCTGAGTTTGTTGGTCAAAAAGCAGCAGCTCAAAAGAAATTAGAAGAAGAACAAGCAAAACAAGCTAAGGATCAAGAAGCACAACGCAAAGCAGAAGCAGATGCGGCTGTAAAATTAGCGGAAGCACAAGCAGCAAATCCAGGTCTTGCTAAAACTAATGTTGTAGAAGAAAATGGAACAACAAATCAAGCACCTTCTGCACCGATTTCTGAAACGCCTTCAGGGAAACCAGGCAATGGTGGCGGTAGCAGTATCGGTACTGGTGGCGTGTCCGAAGCTAAGAAAAGAGCGGCGCAAATCGCTTTGAATGCTGTTGGACAAACTAACCCAACTGGTTGGGGTCAAAGTGGCGAATGTATCGTAGCTGTACAAAATTGGCTGAATGCAGCAGGAGTTAGATTCTCACCAGGTGGTCCTCATAGTGGATACACTCAATCAGGTGCGGTTCAAGTATCTTGGTCTGATGTTCAAGTCGGTGATGTAGTTCAATATGAAAATGCACTTAGCCCAGATGCATGGTTAGATGGTGTTCACACAGTCTTAGTCGTGGGTGTTAACGGTAGTTCAGTTCAAATCGTTGAATCAAATAATCCAGCAGGTTCTGGTTATGTTTCAACAACAACTGGTTGGACACCAAGTCCATATGCAGCGAACTTTAGAGCTGTTGTATGGCGTTTTCCCGGATAATTAAACTAAAAAATTCAATACCCTGCAGCAAAAATTCAGTGATTTTTGTTGCAGGGTATTATCTTTATTAAGTTATTAAAACAGTATCAAAAAAGAGCAAGTTTAAACTGTCATTTTTACCTATCGAAAATGAAACACTCCTGTAACATTATCTTTATATGTATGACATGTGATTATGATACAATGATTTCGTTGTTAATAAAAGAATGAAAATTACTCAAACGATGAACGAATTAATTATAAGTAAAAAGTCGGAGGAATGAATTTTGAAAAAAAGTATATTACCATTACTAATGATTTGCTCATTAACCCTAACATCTGTAGCATTACCGTTAGTTTCATTAGCAGATGAAGTGGACTCAAAAATTCAACAAAAAGATCAAGCAATTTCTGGACTAAAATCAAAAGAAGCAGATGCTCAAAGCCAAGTGGCTGCGGTGCAAAATCAAGTAGCTTCTATTAACGAAAAAGCAGAAACTTTAATTGCCGAACAAGGCAAATTAAGAGAAACTTCTTCTAACTTAGAAAAAGAAATCACTCAATTAACAAAACGTATCGAAAAACGTGAAGTTGCTATTCAAAATCAAGCACGTGACGTACAAGTTAACGGTAACAGCACTAGCTACATGGACGCATTATTAAACGCAAAATCAGTTTCTGATGCAATCACTCGTGTAACTGCAATGACTACCATTGTTAATGCAAACAACAATTTAGTAAAACAACAACAAGAAGATAAAAAATCAGTAGAATCTAAAAAAACTGAAAATGAAGAAAAAGTTCAAGCACTTCAAGAGAGTCAAGTAGAACTTGAAGCTCAAAAAGGCGATCTTGTGAAAGCAGAAGCTGATTTGAATGTATTACAAACAACTCTAGCTGCTGAAAGAGCAACAGCTGAAGATCAAAAAGCTGGCTTAGTACAAGAAAAAGAAGCAGCAATCGCAGAACAAGCGCGTATTGCAGAACAAGCAAAAGTAGTTGCTGCAAATGCTAAAAAAGCAACAGAAGAAGCTGCAGCTGCTAAAACTACAGCATCATCTACTGAACAAACAACAACTGGTTCAACAGAAGAAGGTACTGGAACTTCTGAACCTGGTCAAGTAACACCACCTTCTACTGGTGGCGAAGTAACCCCTCCAAATAATGGCGGTGGTCAAGTGACACCTCCACAAGGTGGCGGCGGTGGTCAAGTAACACCTCCACCAGCAACTGGCGGTTCAGCAATTTCTATTGCTGCAGCACAAGTTGGTAAACCATATGTTTGGGGATCTAAAGGACCTAACAGTTTTGACTGTTCTGGTTTAGTCTTCTACGCATTCATGAATTCAACTGGCCGTAATGTCGGTGGTTACACAGTAGCTCAAGAAAGTGCTGGCGTACGTATTTCCGTAGCAGAAGCACAACCAGGAGATTTATATTTCTGGGGTAGCCCAGGCGCTTCTTACCACGTAGCAATTGCTACAGGTGGCGGTGGTTATATCCACGCTGGTAACGAAAGTACAGGCGTTGAGTACAGCAATGTTGGTTCATTCACACCAAGCTTTGCCGTACGTATGTAATCTCATTAAATTGACTAATATAAGAATCAGACAACTGTCTGGTTCTTTTTTTTGTAAACAAAAAGAGAAGTTTCAACATTTTAAGTTGAAACTTCTCTTATTTTATTTGATATATTCTTCTGTTAATTCCATAAATTCATTCACATCTTTAATAACTTGATCGATTCCAGCCTGCCAAAAATCTGGTTTTGTTAAATCTACACCTAGATGTTTTTTAGCTAAATCTTCTGAAGTCATTGATGCAGTATCTCGTAGCAAAGCAATGTATTGGTCTTCAAAGTCGCTGCCTTGTTTATTTGCATAAGCATAAATACCCATGCTGAACAAATAGCCGAATGTATAAGGGAAATTATAAAATGGCACATCATCAATAAAGAAATGTAATTTACTGGCCCAAAAATGAGGATGGTATGATCCTAAACTATTTTGGTAACTTTCTTTTTGTGCATCAAGCATTAATTCTGTAATTTCATCTTCACTAAGTAATCCTTTTTGACGTGCTTCATAAAAACTATTTTCAAAAATGAAACGAGAGTGGATATTCATAAACATCGCAATCGCATTTTGCATCTTAGTGTCTAATAAATTGATTTTTTCTTCCGGTGTTTCAGCTTTTTTTAATGTAGCATCAGCGACGATCAATTCTGCAAACGTACTAGCCGTTTCTGCGACGTTCATGGCATATTCTCGATCAAGTGTTGGCAGATCCCACATCACGCTGCTGTGGAAAGCGTGGCCTAATTCGTGAGCAAGGGTTGCGACTTCATTAATTGAGTTTCCAAAAGTCATGAATATTCTAGATTCCTTGGTTTCAGGAAGTTCAGTACAATATCCACCTGGGCGTTTATCAGGACGATCTTCGGCTTCAATCCAGCTCTTTTCGAAAGCTTCCTTGGCAAATGTTGCCATTTTAGGGCTGAATTTTTCAAAGTTTTCTAAAATAAAATCAGCAGCTTCATTGAAAGGATACGTTTTTTCTTTCAAATCACCTAAGATAATCGGTGCATCTTGGTCTTGCCAGTCCATTTTTTCTTTTCCGAATAATTGTGCCTTACGTGTTAAAAAGTCAATAAAAGGCTGTTTATTTTTTTGAATCGTTGACCACATAACATCGAGTGTTTCTTTTTGCATACGATTATAATTTAATGGTTGTTCCAAGAAATCAGTGACACCATGCAACTTATATTGGCTCAAACGAAAGCCATCTAAATGATTCAAAGTATCCGCTAATAATGGAGCTTTATCACTCCAAGCTTTTTCCCATTCCGCAAATAACTCAGCTCGGACTTTCGGATTAGGATCACTCATCATACGGTTAAATGCTTGACCAGCAGAAAGGAAAGTTGTTGTTTGGTCATTTTCTTTAAATGGAATAGAGATGCTGGCAACGATAGTATCATAATGACTACTCCAAGCATTAAGTCCATCTAAAGCAAGTGTATTAATGATATTTTCTTCCTGTTCAGAAAGTAATTGTTTCCCATCGCGACGAATTTCATTAAGACGAAAGGCGATTGATTCAAAGGCTGGTAGAGCTGTTAGAGTTTGCCAGTGTTCAGTAGAAATTTCTGTCAGTTTTTTACTAAAAATTGTTTCGGCTAACTGGATTGCTGGTAATAAAGCAAAAAGATCACCAGATAAAATTTTAGCTTTTTTATCTTTTGTATCAGCAGATGATAGAGCATTGATAAAACTGTTACATTGTGAAAAGCCATCAGCAACTGTTCCTTGTAAACTCAAAATTTCTTTTAATTCTTTATAATCAATATCTTCTTCTGGCTGCCATTGGTTGATTAATTGATAGTAGCTGTTACTTTGTTCTTTTAGTTTCTTCATTCTTTGTTCAAGTTGTACTGAATGGCTGCCACCAGGAAAAATGCTGTCTAAATCCCAAATGAGTGAATAAGTCATGTCCGATTCCTACCTTCTTAGAGTATTTCTTCTAGTATATCATAATAAAAAAGATTGAGTGATTGTTTATTTTATCAGAAAAGGCTACTATAGTAAGAGAAACGAGGTGGCGAATTGAAAAAACAATTGAAAAATAGTAACTTTTATATAGTTGCAGCATTTTTGATTATGGCTGTATTATTTTACAGTTCTTCTCAAACGTATCAACAACAATCTCAAGTTGGTTTACTAGGAAAATTATTAAGTGGGCATCCATTTGAAGAACAACTGAAAGGAATTTCATTTAGCTATGCTGGAAGCGAAGTTAGTATCCAAGCAAAAGGCTACATAAAATTCGTCGAGTTCTTTATTCGTAAAGGCGCTCATTTTGGTACGTACTTTTTATTAGGTGGCAGCTGGTTTATAGGATTGAATATGAAAGTGAAACAACCACTTCTAATCGGTGTTGTTGCTTGGCTGGCTGCAACAGGTTATGCAGGATTGGATGAATATCATCAGATGTTGACGGGCGGTCGAACGCCGTTGTTCCAGGATGTAATGCTTGATTCTATAGGAGCATTGACTGCTGTTGTTTTTTGTTTGGTTGTCATTGGGATTAAAAAAGTAAGGAAAAAATAAATCATTTTCCTACACCGTCTAATTTTTATAAATCTGATCCATTTATATGGAAATAATGAGTCATTCTGATAGATAGAATGGCTTATTATTTATTTTTTTAAATTAATTGAAAAAATCGGTCTTAAGCTGGATGCAAATAAAGTGAAAAAAATCTATTATAAATAAGATGAATGAAACAAAAAAATGAAGTAGTGAGGGATCTCTGATGAAGCATTTCTGCAAATCAGTGTTAGCGATAATTGCTCTTTTTGCAATTGCTTTAGTTGGGCTTAGGATATATACATATAACAATACATCAACTACTGCTGCCATAATTGACCGTTTAAATCCGCTAGTTAAAACTGAAATTCTTTATGTTAAGACAACTAAAAGATATGAGTATAAATTTCCAGATGCAGTCAGTAAAATAGAGAATTTTACTTATGTTCAAACCTGCTATAATCGTAATGGTGATAAACGGAAGTTAGAATATATTTCGTTTGGAAAACAGCTAAAATCAGATAAATTTCTTCAACTAACAGTAAAGGGACAAGGGGTTTTAAACTGGAAAGAAATCAATCAACTAGACGTACCAAAAAGGATCATCCCACTATTGTAATTAAAAAAATTATAAATAAAATAGCTAAAATAAAAAAATCCTTCTATAATGATAAGGGGGAGTGATGGAAATAGAGAAGGTAGTTATTAATAAAAATAAAACAAGAGATACCTCAACAATCGCTAGTTTAGGGATGTTTGCTTATCGTATTTTTGCTGATACGCAATGCATTAATATCCAGTTGTTGACTGAACAACAAGAAGAATGTACCCTTCCTTTTAAAGAAGGAGAGGTATTTACATTAAGGAATACAGTACTTAGATTGTCGATTGTTGATTAAAAAACAGGGAACGCTACTTATTTTAGAATAGGTTGTATTCCCTGTTTTTTAGTTCGTTTAATAATAAATCATAATTTTATATGCTACGTTAGTGTAGGAAATGGCTGGAATGATAGTAAAGGTTGCAAGTATTAGGAACCATAGTAAAATAGAAGGTAAATGAACGTTTGAAAAGCGTATAATATAAGGAGGATTTCCAATGGCAGGACATAGTAAATGGAAGAACATTCAAGGACGGAAAAATGCACAAGATGCAAAACGAGGAAAGATTTTCCAAAAATTATCTAGAGAAATCTACGTAGCAGCAAAAGCAGGCGGGACTGATCCAGCAACGAATGCGGCGTTAAGATTGGTGATGGATAAAGCAAAAGCAGCGAATATGCCAAATGACAATATTGATCGTGCCCTTAAAAAAGCTGGTAGTGCTGGTGAGAACGAACACTATGATGAAATTACTTATGAAGGATATGGACCAGCAGGTGTTGCGATTTTAGTTTACGCATTGACTGATAATCGTAATCGTACAGCGACTAATGTACGAGTGGCTTTTACTAGAAATGGTGGTTCTTTAGGTGAGACAGGTTCTGTGAGTTACATGTTTGATCGTAAAGGTTATATTGCAATTGAGCGTGCAGG
The DNA here is from genome assembly GCF_058216635.1 of Enterococcus sp. AAFC-DPL-5146. Taxonomy (NCBI): domain Bacteria; kingdom Bacillati; phylum Bacillota; class Bacilli; order Lactobacillales; family Enterococcaceae; genus Enterococcus; species Enterococcus sp. AAFC-DPL-5146. The sequence continues at coordinate 232,034 of NZ_CM177103.1, forward strand.
ACTTTCTGTTGATGAAGATACGATGTTTGAAAATATTTTGGAAGCAGGAGCAGAAGATCTGGAAACATCCGAAGAAGTATTTGAAGTTTATACAGCGCCAGAAGATTTCACAACGGTCAGAGATGCATTGGAAAAAGACGGTTATACTTTAGCTCAAGCTGAACTGACAATGATCCCTCAAACTTTAGTAGAATTGGCAGATGATCAACAAGAGCAGTTACAAATTTTGATTGATAAACTAGAAGAAGATGATGATGTGTCGGAAGTCTTTACTTCTGCGGATATATGATTTTCTTGTTAGAGATTAAATGCTGACAAAAAGGTGTCATCATTTGTATGTTAATTTATAGGCATCAAATGAATGGAGATTATGCAAATGAAAGAAATGACAGATGTAAGTGTAGCTACTGTTTTTAAACATTATCCTGAAGGCTATCGCCAACCTTTACTGGAAATTAGGGAATTAATTTTTGATACTGCTGCGGGCTTGCCAGTTGTTGGTGAGTTGGAAGAAAGTTTAAAGTGGAATCAGCCTTCTTATGCAACTAAGGTGACAAAATCAGGTAGCCCCATACGTATTGATCGTTTTAGCACTGAAAAAATCGCAGTTTTCTTTCATTGCCAAACAACATTAGTAGAAGAATTTAGAGCTTTGTTTGGTGATATTTTTGAGTTTTCTAAGAATCGAGCAATCGTGCTTGATCCTGAACAAGAATTACCAATCAAAGAGTTAACGTTTTGTATTGAAAGAGCATTGACGTATCATCAAAAAAATTAAAACCAACGCGCTAATAGTTTCTTTAACGAATTTACGTTAGGATATATTAGTTAGTCTGGATAGTAGTCATAAGTTAGAATAAAGAGGAGAAGGGCACGGTAAAAGTATCTATCCCTTAGAAGCTGATATGATCGAAGTGTAGTCTACTTTTTTCTCACCATTTATTCCAGATTTAGGGAGCGAAACAAAACTGATTTGTCGTTTTGTTTCGCTCTATTTTTTTTGCTTAATGTTAAAACAAAAAATATGAATGTTACAACGTTGTGATTATAGAAAGTGGTTTGTTTTAAAAAAATATCATAAGAATCCTGGATCTATCTTTGTTTTTTTACATAAATACTGTCTTATTAAGCTTTAAAAGGTTTTTCTATTATGTTTATCGATAAAAATAGTTAGAAATTGCTTGACAAAGAAAGCGGTTTACATTATATTCGGTATGTGGTTACTACCAGTTGGAGAGGAGGATAAAAATGATTAGCTGTATTTTAACAGGTCATGGCAGCTTCGCTTTAGGAATGATGGGTGGATTGGAGATGATAGCAGGACCGCAGGAGTTATTTGAAGTGATACCATTTGAAGATGGTACTAGTCTAGAATTATTCGAAATGCAGATGAAACAAGCCGTGGAAAAATTAGGAAGTGAAAGTGACGGTGTTTTGATTCTTTCTGATCTTCTTGGCGGTACACCCTTCAAAACAGCTATGTTGGCATCAAATGGGAATGATAAGGCCACCGTGCTTACAGGTATAAACTTACCTATTCTGATTGAATTTAGTACTATGCGCATTGCAAGTGAAAATCTTCAGCAGCTAACAAAGCAAATGATGGATGTAGGCAAAAGGGGAATTATACAAGGTCAATTAATTATTCCCGCAACTAATCAGTCAAACAAAGAGGAAGAAGGGATTTGAAGATGTTTACGAAAATCATTGTTTATGCTGGAATTATGTTCGTTTTACTGGTTGTGATGGTGTTGTTTTACGTTTTCTTCAATTTAAAGAGAGTACACAAACAAAAAGAGCATTTTGCACAGTTACATCAGAATTTAGTTGTTGGCAAAAAAGTGATTTTTTTAAATGGGATTCGTGGAGATTTAACTCGTGTGGGAGATGAAACAGTAGATATTCGTGTGAAATCTGGAGAAATAATGGAAGTTTCACGTTATGCCATTTCCGAAATTATCTAACAAGCAAAAACGAAAGGAGCAACACATTATGCCAAACATTTTATTAACTCGTATAGATAATCGCCTCATTCATGGTCAAGTTGCAACTCAGTGGAATGGTTCCTTAGGATCGAATTTGATTTTAGTTGCCAATGACAAAGTAGCAAAGGATAAAGTAAGGCAAGGATTAATGGACATGGCGGCACCAGCAGGAGTTGCTACGCGTTATTTTTCGTTGGAAAAAACGATTGATATTATTGACAAAGCTTCACCTAATCAAAAAATTTTTATCATTGTAGAAAATCCAGAAGATGCTTTGATTTTGGTAGAAGGCGGAGTGCCGATCCAAAAGGTCAATATCGGCAATATGCATATGGCGGAAGGAAAGCGACAAGTGGCAACTACTGTTGCAGTGAATGCTGAAGATGTCTCGGCATTTAAAAAATTACAAGAGTTAGGCGTGGAGCTAGAGATCAGACGGGTTCCGACAACATCGATTGAAGACAGCAATAAATTATTTAGTTGATATAACAGGAGGGGACAAACAATGGATTATAGTTTCTTGCAGATAGTGTTAGTCTTTATTATTACGTTTATCGCAGCAATTGACCAATTCAGTTTTTTGGAATCGCTTTATCAGCCTATTGTTACAGGGATGGTTATTGGATTAGTTTTAGGAGATCTAAAAACGGGCCTGATCGTAGGCGGTACCTATCAGTTGATGACAATCGGCAATATGCCTGTCGGTGGAGCACAGCCACCTAATGCAGTTATTGGCGGAATCATGGCAGCCGTCTTAGCGATAACACTTAAATTAGAACCTACCGTTGCTGTAGCTACAGCAATCCCATTTTCTTTGTTGGGGCAATATGGCGTAACGTTAATTTTCTCTCTGATGTCACCAGTTATGTCTATAGCAGATAACTATGCGCATGAGGGGAATACAAAAGGGATTGATCGAATCAACTACCTAGCGATGGCAGCTGTTGGAACGATCTTCGGAATTATTGTTGTTTTATTCTTTATCGGCGGACAAGCCTTTGGACAAACGGTTGTTGATAGTATTCCAGCTTGGTTGATGGGTGGCTTAAGTGCTGCTGGTGGAATGATGCGTTACGTTGGTTTCGCTATTTTACTAAAAGTGATGGTTTCAAAAGAAATGTGGGGATTTTACTTCTTTGGTTTTGCAATGGCAGTAATTGTAATGGCCGCCCCTGCATTAAGCGGACCTGCTTTGATTATCTTGGCGTTTATTGGTTTTGCCTTAGCTTTCTGGGATTATCAAGTTCAAATAAAATTCAAACAACCTGCGACTGCTAATTTTGGAGGTGAAGAAGATGGCATATAACATTCCAGATACTTATAAAAATACGACGCCAGCTGCTAGCTTAGATAAAAAGACCTTGAATAAAATGGTATGGCGCTCACTCTTTTTGCAGGCTTCTTTTAACTATGAACGAATGCAGGCAGGTGGTTGGCTTTATGCGATTTTACCTGGCTTAAAAAAAATTCATGGTAAGGATAAAGAAGATCTTGCGGCGTCAATGAGTCATAACTTGGAGTTCTTTAATACCCATCCTTTTCTAGTAACCTTTGTTATGGGGATTGTCTTATCTCTGGAACAAAATAAAGCGGATATTCCAACGATTCGTGCCGTTCGTGTGGCAGCAATGGGACCGCTTGGCGGGATTGGTGATGCGTTATTCTGGTTTACATTAGTTCCGATTACTGCCGGAATTACGGCGAATATGGCGATTGATGGAAATATTGCTGCACCATTTATTTTTCTGTTGGTGTTTAATGTGGCTCAATTTGCTTTACGTTTCTTTCTAATGAGTTGGTCGTACAAACTGGGAACAGATGCAATCGGAGTTTTAACGGAAAATGCAAAAGAATTTACTCGTGCTGCAAGTATTCTCGGAATTTTTGTTGTAGGGGCATTAACTTGTGTATATGGTGCTACTAAAATAAATGTTCAAATTCCCAATGGTACAACCAATGAAGTAACTCAAGTGACGACAATCGTTCCAACAAATGAACAACATAAATATGATGAATTTGTCTATAAAAAAGAAGATAATGGCAGCTTAACAAAAGAACTTCAAGAAAATGCTGCTGTAAAAAAACTGGCTACTGGAGAATATCAAATTACCTTTAACCAAAATGAAAGCAAACCTGTTACCATTGATATTCAAAAAATCTTGGATGGCATTTTACCCCAAGTAATCCCGTTAGCTCTAACCTTGATTCTTTACTTTTTCCTATCCAAACGGGGCTGGACGCCTTTGAAATGTATTGGCTTAGTTCTCGTAATTGGTCTGTTAGGATCAGGTTTTGGTTTGTGGCCAACCATTTGGCCGTAGTTCATTTAGGCACTTGTAAATACAAAACTCCTCTATAAGGAAAAAGATACCAGACAGGATAATCAGTTGATTTTGCTATTAGAATAAGATAAGCTTGTCCTGTGGTAGATACCAGAAAAGGGGAGTCAAAAATGAATAAAAAAAATAAACAACCGTTATACGATCAGTTGGTGGAATTATTAAAAGAACAAATTGAAAATGAATTGGAGCCTCATGCAAAACTTCCTTCTGAACGTGAATTGTCCGATAAATATGGATTAAGTAGAACAACTGTCCGTTTAGCTTTACAGGAATTAGAAAAAATGGGCTACATTTACAGACAACATGGAAGAGGCACAATGGTTTCAAACATTAATCAGCAAGCAACTAACCTTGCGAGTGGCTATAGCTTTACTGAACAGATGAAAGCGTTAAAGAAGAAACCTGAAACGAAAATTCTCTCTTTTGATGTGATTGAAGCAAATAAATTTTTTGCAGAACATCTGGGACTGAATCTTGGCGAAAAGATCGTTAAAATGAAACGTCTCCGCTTAGCAGATGGTATGCCTATGATGGTTGAGCGTACGTATCTGCCATATCGAAAATTTTTACTCTTAAAAAAAGAACAGTTGGAACAAAAACCACTGTATAACCTATTTAAAGAAGACTTTGATGAAACAATCAAATTAGCAGATGAAGAATTTTATGCTAGTATAGCTAGCGATGAAGATGCTGAACTATTGCAAGTTCATTCAGGTGCGCCTAGTCTGAATCTAGTTCGAACAACCTACAATATAAAAAACGATATCATCGAATTTACATTGAGCGTTGCCCGTTCTGATCAGTTCCGTTATAAAATACGTCACACTCGTTAAAAAGTTTTTTTGCTGGTAGCTGATTATTCATTCTAATTATGAGGAGGAGTTTCCCATGTTTGAACAGAATCAAGCAGCTCTCAGCGCATTAGGAGCGCAAATCACTACAAGTGAAATAAAACAGCAACCTAAATTATGGCAGGAAGCACTGAAAAATTATAAAGAACAAAAACCTGTGATTACTGAGTTTCTTGAAAAAGTAAAAAAAGAATCAGATAAAAAAATCCGCATCATTTTCACAGGTGCAGGAACATCCCAATATGTCGGAGATACAATCGTCCCGTATTTAAATAAAAAAGGTGACAATCAACATTTTACCTTTGAAAGTATTGCTACAACAGATATTGTTGGAGCCCCATTAGAGTATTTACGAAAAGATGAAGTTACTGTATTAGTGTCATTTGCTCGAAGTGGTAATTCTCCAGAAAGTTTAGCTGCAGTCGATTTAGTAAATCAACTTGTGGAAACGGTTTATCATATTACTATTACCTGTGCACCAGATGGACAATTGGCGCAAGCTGCAAAAAATGAAGGACGTAATTTGTTATTACTAATGCCGGAAGGTTCCAACGATCAAGGATTTGCTATGACCGGCAGCTTTAGTTGTATGACATTAACTGGATTATTGGTTTTTGATGTAACCGAGATTGAAGTGAAAGAAACCTATATCAGTGCATTAGTGAATATGGGAGAAGAGGTTATCCAGCGGGAAAATGAAATCTTAGAGTTGATTGGCAATCAGTATCAGCGAATTGTTTATCTAGGTTCTGGTAGTTTATCAGGACTGACTAGAGAAGCGCAATTAAAAGTGCTGGAACTGACAGCAGGTAAAATTGCGACGGTGTTTGATTCTTCTTTAGGATTTAGACATGGACCAAAATCATTTGTAGATGAAAAAACAATCGTCTTTGTTTTTGTCAGCAATGATCCTTACACAAGAAAATACGATAATGATATCCTTACAGAACTTGCTAGGGATGAAATCGCTGAAGCTGTAATAAGTATCAATCAAGCTGGTTCAAAGGATAACGATCAAGGAAACCATTTTACTTTTAACGAAAAAAAAATTTTGTTACCGGATGCTTATTTAGCATTGCCGTATGTTATGTTTGCTCAAACAGTGGCTTTAAATAGTTCTATACAAGTCAAAAATACCCCAGATACACCTTCAGCTACAGGCAGCGTTAATCGTGTAGTAAAAGGGGTCACGATTCATCGACTAACCACTTAAATAATTGAAGTATAAAACATAAGGGAGCGGAATATATGCTGAAAATAAGTAAAGAAAAAAAAGCTGCAATGGATCGTTTATCTACAACTGATGGATTAATCGAAGCGTTAGCAATTGATCAACGAGGCGCTTTGAAAAAAATGATTCAGGCGTTAGGAAAAGAAGCGACGGGAGAACAAATTAGTGACTTTAAAGAACTTGTTTCAACAGAACTCACATCCTACTCTTCATCGATCTTGTTAGATCCTGAATATGGACTCTCAGCAGCAAAAGTTCGTAAGGATAATGCAGGACTTTTACTGGCCTATGAAAAAACGGGTTATGATGCGTCTACACCAGGCCGTTTGCCAGATGTGCTAGAGGATTGGTCTGTGATAAGCTTGAAAGAACAAGGGGCAGATGGGATTAAATTTCTTCTATATTATGATGTTGATGAATCAGTTGAAATCAATCATTTGAAACATGTTTTTGTGGAGCGTTTAGGCAGTGAATGTTTAGGTGAGAATATTCCTTTTTATTTGGAACTACTTTCTTATGACGCTGAAAATAGTGATACAGGATCAAAAGAATTTGCAAAAGTGAAACCCCATAAAGTAATTGAAATGATGAAAGAATTCTCAAAACCTCGCTATCATGTGGATGTCTTGAAAGTGGAAGTCCCTGTAAATATGAACTTTGTAGAGGGATTTGTAGAAAAGGCTGAGGACGTTATCTATTCAAGAGAGGAAGCTTTAAAGTATTTCAAAGAACAAAGCGATGCTACTCAATTACCTTTTATATTTTTAAGTGCGGGCGTTTCTGCAAAATTATTCCAAGAAACACTATTATTGGCTAAAGAAGCAGGTTCTACATTTAATGGCGTACTTTGCGGTCGGGCAACATGGAAAAACAGCGTAGCACCATTTGTTGAAGAAGGCGATCGAGGAGCAGTAGAGTGGTTGATGTCTAAAGGCAAAGAAAATATTAACACGCTAAACGCTGTTGTTAAACAAACAGCAACTTCTTGGCATGACAAAATAGAAGTTGGCTAAAAATAATCAGTAGAGCAAGATAAAAGCACAAACTTTAAGGGATGAAAGATCGGGTTTATTTCTAAAAAGTTCCTTTTATCTTGCTTTTTAATCGCTTAAAGAAAAGGAGAAAGCCATGATCTTAACAGTAACAATGAACCCTTCTGTGGATATCTCATACCCATTAACGCATTTTCAACTAGATGACGTGAATCGAGTGACAAAAACATTTAAAACAGCTGGCGGAAAAGGCTTGAATGTTACTCGTGTTCTTCATTTATTAGGAAAACCTGTGATTGCCACAGGGGTAGTTGGCGGTTATTTAGGAGAATCTATCAAAAATAAGTTGACGGAATCTGGCATTAAGCATCAATTTTATACGATTCAAGAAGAAACGAGAAATTCGATAGCTATTTTACATGACGATGGGCAGCAGACGGAGATTTTAGAAAGTGGACCCAGTGTTACTGGGAAAGAAGAAGAAGGTTTTTTAGAACACTATCAAAACCTTGTACGTGAAGTTAGGACAGTAACGATTTCAGGGAGTCTAGCTAAGGGATTATCAGTTGATTTATACACGACGCTGATAGCAATTGCTAGGCAAAATAACTGCGCTGTTTTATTGGACACTTCAGGAGAAGCTTTAAAACACGCTGTTCAATCAAAGGAAAAACCAGCATTGATTAAACCAAATGAAACAGAAATTAGCCAATTACTTGGAGAAAAAGTAGAAGAAGTATCAACAGCAGAATTAGTAAAACGCTTAAAAAAACCGCTTTTTGACGGCATTGAATGGATTGTTGTTTCTATGGGAGCTAAGGGAGCAATAGCGAAACATGAGGGGGATTTTTATAAAGTCCATATTCCAAAAATCAATGTAGTAAATCCTGTAGGGTCGGGAGACGCCACTTTAGCTGGATTTGCTTTAGCTATGGACCAGCATTGTTCAGATGAACATCTATTGAAAACAGGAATGACGACTGGAATGCTGAACGCTATGGAACAGCAAACGGGTTGGATTTCAGCAGAATATTTTGAAACGTATTATGATCAAGTAATTGTGGAGGCAATTTTTTAATTCTAAATGACATCTAAAATGCAACCAGCTTCTTATTCGTTAGAAGATAAGAAGCTGGTTGCATTTTACTCTATTTTTCTAGCCTCGTTCAATGAAAGTATAAGGAATCGTTACGGTTTTATTCTGCTCTTGCCAAAGTAAACGAAAAGCTTCTTCGCCGCACTGATCCAAATGATGTTCAACTGTGGAAAAGTTTAGTAGTTGGCTGGATAATAAATTTTCTTCACCAATCACTTTTACCGTATCGCTAGAAACATGCTGCAAGACACCAGCAGCGACATCATCTCCATTCGTAACGATTACTTCAAGATCCTCAATTTTTGAAAAGTGTTTGCCAGCTGTTATTCCATCTGAATACTCTCGGCAATTTCTCACAATCAGAGAATCATCCAAATCCCCAATGATCATTTTATAAGAATCTAAAACCAAACTAGTACTGGCGCTGACCTTTTCAGTTCGTCCAACCGTCAACCCGATCTTTCGGTAACCTTGTTTTTTCAATGCAGAAAACAGGTCGATATATGATTTTTCTCGTTTGATTGAAATACAAGAAATTGGAAATTTCCCTGTATCTTCGCAACAAACGATGGGGGCATATTTCAAATATCCGGCAATGACATCAAAAGATATTTTCTTTGATGTAATAATCATTCCATCCCAAGCCTTGGCGGCAAGATGATCCAAGTATTTTTTCTCAACATCAGGATCATAATTTGTCGGCAGTAAAGTCACCTGATAACCATCATCAAAAGCAGCTTTCAGAATACCACTGACAAGCTTATCCGAATAAGGATGTTTCGTATAAGGGATCATAACTGCGATATGTTTGGATTTTCCAATACTCAAATCCCGTGCTTTAGCATTTGGGATATAATCTAGCTCCTGCATGATCGCTAGTATTTCAAGCCGCTTTTCCTCAGTTACATAAGGATGATTGTTCAACACACGGGAAACAGTAGACACAGAATAACCAGATATTCTAGCGATATCTCGAATATTTGCCATAAACGACTCCTTTCCAAATGACTAACGAATGTTTAACGGTAGGAAGATAGTTTTCAAAAACGGCATTAAATGATTGCCATAATCGATAAATTGATAGTGTTCGTTTTCATAATCAAAACAGACAGAATCAAGATCGCCTTCTTTTTCAAACATTAATCCTTCTATTTCAGCCAATTTTACTGCTTTATAGATAGGTTTGCAATAGTTATTCAAACTGCGGATAAAGAGTGAATCATCTTTAGTTGATAAAGAAACAAAATAATAATCTAATCCTAAATCATCTGTTAATTCAAGCATGCTATTCATTATAAATCGATTCCTCCTGTCTTTTTTTAAACTATAAAGTATGAAACGCGTATCAGGTCAAGGCGAAAGAGATATAAAACTGAACTAGGTGAGATTGAGTAAAGAAAGGACAGTTAAAAAAACGATTTAGTAAATCTGATGTCGTTATATATATATTTATTCAATTAAGAGGGCTTCTTTTTGTTTTTATAAATAACGGCTAGTATACTCAAGGTAAGAGTAAGATAAAAAAGCAAAGGAGTCGTTACCATGATTAAAATTAGTCAAGCAAAAATGGATGCATTAAACCGCCTATCTAATGAAAAAGGATTGATCGAAGCTTTAGCAATCGATCAACGAGGTTCCTTGAAAAAAATGATTGCCTCAGCTAGTACGATGGCAACTGGAGAAGAAATTGTGGACTTTAAAAAGGTTGCTTCAAAAGAGTTAACACCTTATGCGTCAGCCATTTTACTTGATCCAGAATATGGCTTGCCGGCAACGAAGGAACGAGATAAGAACTGCGGATTATTATTGGCTTATGAAAAAACCGGTTATGATACGACAATACCTGGCAGAATGCCGGATTTATTAGAAGATTGGTCTGTTTCACGATTAAAAGCAGCGGGGGCCGATGCAATCAAGTTTTTACTCTACTATGATCCAGATGAGCCTGCAGCAATTAATCATTTAAAACATGTTTTTGTCGAACGTTTAGGCAGTGAATGTCTCGGTGAAGATATCCCGTTCTTTGTAGAGATTGTGACCTATGACACTGAAATTACAGATGCTAACTCAGCGACATTTGCCAGAGTCAAACCTCATAAAGTATTAGAATCAATGATTGAATTCTCTAAGCCACAGTATCATATTGATGTGTTGAAAATGGAAGTACCAGTCAATATGAATTTCGTGGAAGGTTTTGCTGAAAACGAAGTTGTTTATAGCAGAAAAGAAGCATTAGGTTATTTTAAAAAACAAAGTGAATTAACAGAATTGCCTTTTATTTTTCTTAGCGCAGGCGTTTCCACAAAATTATTCCAAGAAACAGTAGCATTTGCCCACGAAGCAGGCTCTAAGTTCAGTGGTGTTTTATGCGGACGAGCAACTTGGCGTGAAGGCGTAAAACCATTTGCGGCAGAAGGTGAAGCGGCTGGTCGTGATTGGTTTAAAACACAAGGGAAAGAAAATATCGAAACATTAAATGAAATCGTTGATCGCTGCGGAACTTCTTGGCGTTCAAAGGTTGAGGTTGGATAAAAAGAAAAAATGTCTAGAGTAGATCAGTTACTGGTTTATTTTAGACATTTTTAGCTATTTAAGGGCTAAAAAAGAAAGAAAAACTATTTATTTTTTCTATGTATTGCAGATGAACTTTCATTAAACTATAATCTAGTATGTAGCGTACAAAATAAAACAATAAGTAATGAGTTCGTTAGAAAGGGTCCTGAACAATGAAAATTGGTATTCCAAAAGAAATAAAAATTGGTGAAAATCGAGTAGCGTTACCAGCCGCAGGCGTTTTAGATCTCATCAAACATGGCCATACAGTTTTTGTGGAAACAAATGCTGGACTGGGTGCTTCAATTCATGATGAAGAATATGTTGCGGTAGGTGCCACAATTGTCCAAACGGCTGAAGAAGCTTGGGCACAAGAACTAGTTTTAAAAGTAAAAGAACCATTAAAAGAAGAGTATCAATATTTAAGAGAAGACTTGATATTATTTACTTATCTTCATTTAGCAGCAAATAAACCATTAGCGGAAGAATTAATGAAGCGTAAGACCAAAACACTTGCTTATGAAAGCGTTCAATTAAGTAACGGGGAATTACCTTTACTAGCGCCAATGAGCGAAATCGCTGGACGTTTAGCAGCCCAAATCGGTGCTCAATTTTTAGAAAAAGTTCCAGAAGGAAAAGGAATTTTACTAGGTGGAGTACCTGGTGTGCGAAAAGGGAAAGTAACAATTATCGGCGGTGGAAATTCCGGCTATAATGCAGCTAAAATTGCGTTAGGACTGGGCGCTGATGTAACGATTTTAGATGTCAATATCAAGAAACTACAAGACATCGATAACCAATTCAACGGAGCAGTAAAAACACTTGTTTCAAACCATTTTAATATTCAAGAACAAGTTAAAGACGCTGATCTTGTCATTGGAGCGGTCTTGATTCCAGGACGCAAAGCACCTGTTTTGGTTACAGAAGAAATGGTAGTTTCAATGCCGAAACATTCAGTGATTATAGACATCGCCATTGATCAAGGCGGAATTTTTGAAACCATCGATGAAGTGACGACACATGAACGCCCGACTTATGTAAAGCATGATGTAATTCATTATGCGGTGGCAAACATGCCAGGAGCTGTTCCCCAAACAGCAACATTTGCTTTAGCTAATGCGACATTACAATATATAGTAGAGTTAGCAGATAAAGGGTTTGAAAAAGCTGTCGAACAAAATTCTGCATTGCTAGCTGGGGTTAATACCTTAAATGGTGCGATGACCAATCGTGGGGTTGCAGCGGATTTGGATTTAACCTATTCTTCTGTCCAATCTGTACTATAGGTATGTACAATTAAATAGATTGTTACTAAAGAATACTAAATTGAAACAAATGGATGCATTCTCCGAAAAAAAGCTTTATACTAAAGAAATGATGATACGTTTTTTGGAGGAGAAAGATGAATAATAATGATATACTGATTCGTTTGCGCTATGCGTTAGACATCAAAGATACAGATATGATCAAGATTTTTAAACTAGGTGATTTAGAGATCACAAGAGAAGAGTTGCGGGTATTATTAACCAAGCAAAATGAAGAGGATGAACTTCCACGAGATGCTGTTTGTGATAATCGTACATTAGAAGCTTTTTTTAATGGTTTGATCACATATAAAAGAGGGAAACCGCCTGTAAAAAATGGTGTAGCGCCTAAACCTACATTTTTGATTACTAGCCAAAGTAATGTCAATAATGTGTTGCTTAAGAAAGTAAAAATTGCTTTAGCTCTTACAAGTGACGATATGCTAGATGTACTGAGACTTGCGGGTGTTTATGCTTCTGATAGTGAATTAAGTGCCATTTTACGAAAAGAAGGGCATCGAAATTATAAAGAGTGTGGCGATCGCTATGCGAGAAACTTTCTAAAAGGTTTAGCAATCAAGTATCGGGAATAACAATTAGATTAGGACAAAACTAGCTGAAATGTGCAAGTTTTGTCTTTTTTTAAGTTTGATTCATAAAATAGCAAAAGTTTGGGAGGCGAAAGTATGCAGAAAATTGAACGGATATTAGCAATCATCGTTATGCTTTTAGATAACGAAGTGGTCTCAACCGCTCAGTTAGCGCAACGTTTTGATGTAACGAAACGAACGATTTTTAGGGATTTAGAAACAATCGAAATGGCTGGATTTCCAATTGTTTCTCATCAAGGCCGTAATGGCGGTTTTTCCATAATTAATTCATTTAAGTTACGAACCTATACCTATAGCGACACAGAGAAAGAAGCTATATTGAGCGCTTTGAATGTCAAAGAAGGGCTATTTGGCATCGTTGATGATGAAGAGCTGATAAAAGAAAAGATTACGCAGCTGCAAGGGAAGCCATCCAGCGAAAATAAAGTGAAAAATCGTTTTTCATTCGAGTCACCAACGATGCATCGCCCAGAGATTGAAAGAGAAACAAAGGGGAAGATTAATCAAATCAATCTTGCGTCGAAACAAGATAAAAAGATTTCGATTGATTACATAGATAATAAAGGTGAACATACACACAGAGTGGTTCATCCATATGAATTAATGCTTCTGAACGGTAGTTGGTACATCTATTCTTTTTGCGAAAATCGGGAAGCGTTTAGGTATTTTAAAGTAACTAGAATTCGCCGAATGGTCATTCAGACAGATACTTTTGAACCTGTTGAGTACTCAAATAAGCAACTACCCCTTACCGAAACGGAAGAAGAAAACATTCAACTACGCTTTAAAAAAGAAGACTTAGGCAAACTCTATGATTACTATACTGAAAATGAAATCGAAGTAGGAGATAATCATGTAGATGTAAAGGTTTATACAAACCAACTAAAAACGTTAGTTCCCTTTTTATTGATGTTTGGTAACGGTGTAAAAGTGATTGCACCAGAAAAATTGAAAAAGTTACATAAACAAGAAATAATCAAATTAAGTGAAACATATTAAAGAAGGCTGATGTGGAGCTACTATTTTCTAGGGTCAATTGTTATATAGTGAATCAATACGGTTTAAGTTTATCTCGTCTAATGGATGCAAGATGATTACCAATACTCAGGGAGTTATGCTTTAGAAATAGGATTCAATCCTATCCCCTTAAAAGAACACAATCTATGGGTTATCGCTCGAAAAGACAAGTTAGTGGTTGAAGTCAAAGAGGATAACAAACACTGTGTAATGATTTCAAAAGTGAATGCTCCAAAAGTAAAATATGATGCAACAGTTGAAGTAGACGGTAGATAAGGCTGGAAACTTAAGAAAGAGCGCTACGCATTGGTTAAACAAAAAAGAATATGTAGAATTGGTGAATGAGACGGTAGGTAAAAGAAATGATTAACGAATGATTCTAGTTAGAAAGCCTCCAATATAAGTCATAGATTGGAAAAACTGAGTTGTCAAGACAGGTTTAGTGTGATAGAGTCAATGTTCACCAATGTAATTTTAGAAGGAGAGAATAGTAGAAATGAAACAAAAAAAATGGATGAGTATTGTAGCAACAGTGATAATGCTTATCTTAATGACTTTTACTCACGTTGATCATGCAGCAGCTTTTGAATTACCTCAGTCCAATTCTTCAGCAAGAGCAGGGAGAGTCAGTATGCCAGGTGAAGTTGCGGTGAATTATCAACTACTCCAAGAAAATGGTCAGCCAATAGACGCAAATACACCATTAAAGATAGGCGAAACGTATCTTGTTTCTATGAGATACCAACTAAAAGAATACGACAATAATCAAGAGATTTATGATCATAATATTATTTTCTCATTTAATGAAGGATTGGATTATGTGGCGGACTCATTTTATATTGGTTCCAACTATTTGCCTCCAACTCATCTTGATGACGAAAGTCTTTCTAGTATCATGCCTGATTTTCCAAATGAAATGAATCTTCCCTTTGCAGGGGTAATGTCAGGTGCTATGGAAATATTTTACCATTTAAAAGTAAAAGTAGGTGATGTTACCGGGAATGTTGACCTGCCTGGTTTGTTCACTGGTGAGACCTCAGATGGTGCAGGCGGTATTAAGCCACTTTCACCAATTACACTATCTTTAGCGGAGCCAAACTTTTTTGTAGCCCCTGATTTTCAGATTCCGCTAACTGTTAGTCAGTCAGAAGCTCAAGTAGGAGATATTTTGACGTATAACTTAACAGTAGAAAATAATGGAGGTAAAGTTGGGGAAAGTGTCCTTAAAAACAGTTTACCTGCTGGCGTTGAATATCTTCCAAATACGACCAAAATCAATGACTCTCTGATTGCCGATAGTGCTTGGAATGGTCGTGAGTTTGCCTATTCATTTACTGACATACCCGAAAATGAAAAGATAGCCTTTAGTTATCAAGTAAAAGTAACTGGAGAAACTCAACTTTCAATCGAGCAAAATGTATTATTAGAAGGTGTGACTAGCAGAGGGCAACAACCTTTCACAGTACAGTCTAATAACGTAACAACAACGATAATTAATGTTCCTGTACTATCAAGTGTTACTGCTTATTTCAAAGATGAAGAGGGTCAGATCTTAAAGCCAAGTATTACCTTAACAGGAGAATCAGGAACTACTTATGAAATTGATAAAGAAATCACTGGTTATCAGTTAAAAGAAGTAATTGGGGATGACAAAGGAATTTTTACAGACCAATCTAAAGAAGTCACTTATATTTATGAAAAAGTAGCGCCAATTGAGCAGGAAATAACTAATACAAATGAAGAACAACCACAAAAAAATTCACAATTACCCAAAACAGGAGAATTGGAACAAAATAAACTATTCCTCTTTACTGGAATGGTTAGTTTACTTCTATTTAGTTTGCTTTTTGGTTTACGAATGAAAAGAAGATAGCTCTAGAATAACGAGAGCCGCACACCACTAATTTTTAGTGGTGTGCGGCTCTTTTCAATCGTTGTTTTGCTTTTTTACGGTCTATTTTTTGCTATTTCGATACAAAATATCTTCGGAATCACCATTAGACCAGATTTTTCCATTTGCAGCATTAAAATCTTCATTAGATAGTTGGATACAGCGGATTCGCTGATTATTGTATGTTTTATAATAGTAATTTAAAGAACTGTTTACCATGATAGATGTGTATTGAGTGTAGTCATAGGCTTGAGATGTTTTTACAACCCCTTTAGGAATATCAACGTTAGATAAAACATGAAACATTGAAATGACGCCGTCCATCTCTGTTTGAACATCTTCCAGACAAGATTTTAAGAAAGCCGCTCTCACAAACCTTGATGGCGGAGTAAAGTCACCTGGAAGTCCAAATGCGCCTGATCCTTCACCAAAAGGTTTCATCACCATGTTTTTTAAATGAACTTCTGATTTTTGCTCAGGTTGCAGACCGATGTAATTTCTTAAATTTGTTGTATGCCATTTATAATCAGGACTATTTGTCATTACACCAATATCATTTTTATAAATGTGTAATTTCTGATCAGTATATTCAATCACAATACTCTCACCAGTCTTTTCAGTGACAACCCAATGAAGAGGCAAGACGATACCTAAAAAATCCAACGTTGCATTTTCAACTTGAGCGTTTTCCATTATCTTAGTCACTTCTTCAAGACTTGAACAAGTAGAGAGTAAAAACGGAACAACATCATGAGGTGCTAAAGAGTATTTTTTATCACTATCCTGGCTGTTATAATCAGCATAACCTGAAAAATAAAGAGCCGCACAAGAAAGTCCTTTTTCATTTAAGCCGTCAGCAAAAACAAAGTGTTTCTTATCTGCTTGACGAGCCATTCCTACAAAGGCATATTCGTTTTTACGATCATAGCTTTTATCATTAGCGAATACAAATTTCTTTCTTGGAATAAAAGTTGGTTCAGCATCTAGAACAACTGCAAAATCCATTGTTCTACCTAATAAAACGTTTTGATCTTTCGTTGTCATCGTAACACTTGTACACATCGATTATCGCTCCCTCTTTTTGTGAAATAAAAGATATATTTAAAAAATAAGATTATATAAGCTAAAGTGAACTTTCTAAAAGTTTAACGTAGTTTAAAATTATAATCAAATAAATACTATAAAATTTTATATAAGAAACATTCAAAAAAGTATATTAATACAGGCTTTTAATTTTTAATGATATGATGGATTTATAGTTTATCGGTTAACAAAAAAGAGGAGGATTTATTATGGGGGAACAGCGATTGGCTAAAAGTGTTCGTATACGAGCAATAGTTCATTTTAGTAGTTTGATTTATCTTGCGTTGTTGTTGTATTTAGTAATCAATCAGCAAGGATTTATTGAAGGGATCATTCGGAAAAATTTCCGACTCACTTTTAATAACGTATTAACTTTTTTTTCATCTAAAAACTGGCAAGAAGGACTTGTCGATAACGTACGGCAAGTGATCTATCAATTATCAATAGTAGTACTTATTCAAAGTGTGGTCATATTAGCAGGATTAGTGCTGATCGGCTTTTTTTTATGGCGATTGAGAAAAAAATGATCGGTGGCATTTGAGCGAAAAAATGCTTGTTATTGGTTATTTATTTTTAGTACTGAGCCTATTGACGATTTTAACGAAAATGACGTTAGAAACGTATCAAACATACGCCGTTATCGATCAACGAATCAACAGTTTGAGTCTAAATGAACTAAACGTATTTCAGGAAAAACTTTCCAGTATTTTTCTTCACGCTACTTTTACGCTAGATCAGCTGATTCCCAGCGTATTATCACTGTTGGAGCAAATGAGAGACTTGATTCAGACAACAAGAAATATCGCAGGTATTCCTAATTTGGTACAACAAACGTGGGAGCAGTTACTTGTTTTGAAAAATTGGTTGGTTGGATTGAGTGTTAGTGCAGTTGGGATTATCTTGGTAGGACATATAGTTGAAGGGCTTCATATCTTAAAAAATAGTCAGTGGGTAGAAACAAAATTGCAACGGACGAAAAGAAGTCGGCAAATAGAAGTAAATGAACGATTGGTAGAAGTGATTGAACAGCAACAACAGCTGATTGAGCTTTTGTCAGAGGGGAAAGGGAGCAACAAAATTAATAAATCTTCAGATAGTCATAAGTAGTCATACAAAAATTAAATAAATTATACAATGAAATAAAACTCTTGGTAGGATAGATAAATGGAACCGGGATACTGAGAGAAACCGCACAAACAATCGTGTATGTATATACAAAAGTTAATAAAGCTTTCTCTAATAATAAGCAAAATCAATCTTTTACGGAAAATAAAGTACATGACAAAGATACCGTCTTCCCCAAGACAGGAGAATTAACAAATAGTCTACTCATATTATTTGGGATAGGATGTATGTTACTCACAGCTTTATTCGCCTGGTTTAGATATTCAAAAAGTAAATAAACTCGTTACATCTAAATGTACCTGCTGACATTGTTAAACCAGTGTCAGCAGGCATTTTTTATTATAATCGGAGTGGCATAGAAAAAATATAACTCTTTGACCACTTCTGTTAATAACGTAACAGTATTTTTTTTCAAAATAGTAAAGCTAATTAGCCTCTAAATAAATAGACACATTTTAATCATAGATGAATGTTAATCTTTTTTGATGCGAACATCAAAGTTTTCTCTAAGTGCATCTTCTTTGAAAATTACTTCTGCCACATCTGTAGCTGTAATTCTCATTTCTTTAGTTAATTCAAAACCGCCAGGCAAATCTTCACGTTTGGCTTCTTTTTTCTCATCAGTAATCAAAGGAGGATTATCTAACGGGAAGTAACCAACAAAGATATCCTTCTCTTTCAACTCCTGATTTAAGTGCGTCATTAGCATTTTCAAAGCTGCTTGAGCGGTACCCATAATACCAGTGTATGGATAAGCGATTCGATCTGACTGTCCGCTAGTAGTCAAAACAGAGCCATGACTTTCTTCTAAATAAGGTAAAACATGTTGAATAGAACTTAAGACAGAGGTCACTCTTAATTGTAAAAACAAAGAGAACAATGATTCAGAAGCATCTGTCATTGGCATATATGATTTGCCTAAAGGTCCGGGAACATTATAGAAATAAGTTGTCAATCCGCCAAGTTGATTAACCAACTGATCAATTGCTCTATTTAGTTCTTCTGTATTGCTAGCATCTGCTGCTTCATAGAAAACTACGATATCGTCTTGTTCCAATTCGTCCTTTAACTCAACTAAAACAGGTTCTGAAATATTGATCAAACCTACTTTATAGCCTTCAGTACCATATTTTTTAGCTGTCTCATAGCCAACGCCTGGACCTGCGCCGACAATTATAATTGATTTATTCATAAAAATCATCCTTCCATGGTGTTTTAAATTACCACCAAAGAATAGCACCGTTTTTATGCTTTGTCAGATGGAGTAAAATTAAGAGGAATCGGTAATTTAATGGAAAGATAGATGCAAGAAGGCTTTTATAGATGTTTCATCCTAAGTAGATATCATAGGTTATAGGAAGTAATCAGTACCTTTTTGTATGTAAGTTTGCTTTATGAAAAAGAACGAACTATAATGAATCTTCAAACGAAGCAGTAGAAAGCAGGCGTGGATATGAATGGCTATGTAAAGTATAAAAATGAGTTGAATACAGTCTCGCTAGGTACTTTTAGCGCGAATGAATTTAACTTGTTTTTCTCGATTTTAAGTAAAATCCAAGAAGACCAACAGAAAAAAATCCATTTAAACTGGGATGAACTGAAGCAATTAGCTCATTACACGTCAACATCGAATGTAAGATTTTTA
The DNA here is from genome assembly GCF_058216635.1 of Enterococcus sp. AAFC-DPL-5146. Classification (NCBI taxonomy): domain Bacteria; kingdom Bacillati; phylum Bacillota; class Bacilli; order Lactobacillales; family Enterococcaceae; genus Enterococcus; species Enterococcus sp. AAFC-DPL-5146. The sequence goes on from NZ_CM177103.1 coordinate 251,760, forward strand.
AACGATTTAAATAGTATGTTTCAAAAGTTGAATGATTCTAATTATATCCACCCCTACGCTGAGGATAGCCAGCTTGGTTTGGAACGATTTACTATGTTTGAACACTTTACGTTTTTTAAAGAAGAGAAAGCATTAGAGGTCCAATTTAATCCAAGGTTTACTTGTCTTTTAAATCAAGTACATACGAAAGCCACTTGTTTTTCTTTGGAAGAATTTATTTCTTTGAAAAAAAAGTATTCGAAGAACCTTTTTCGTTTTCTGAAACAAGTTGAGAAAAAAGGAATTTGGGAAGTGTCATTTGAAAATCTGATTTTTTTATTGGGAATTCCTAAAAATTATCAAGTAGGGCAGATCGATCAAAAGGTTTTAAAGCCAGCCATTGAAGAGTTGGGTGCGTACTTTAAGCATTTGTCCGTTGAAAAAAAATATAGTAAAACACAAGGGAAAAAGGTAGAGGGATATATTTTCCTATTTGACAGAGAGTAATTAACTCCCTAGAATAGCCGCTGAAATGTTCAGTAGGCTTTTTTTAGTACAAAAAGATTTTCTTGAAAGGGAATATCGCGTTACTTATGCGAATTTTCAGACAAAATCATCATAATTTAATCTAATATGTATATGATTTGACACGAATTTATTTATTGTTTACCATCGAAAAAGTTGCTAATTTATCTAGGTAACAAAAAAATTGGTCTATATCAATAGTGGGAAAGGGACGATGTATAAAAGATGTTAAAAAAAATATCATGGTGTTTTGTAATGTTTGTAGGTTTCTTAGGATTATTTGGATTTAGTGAGCATTCGTTGGCTGCAGAGTTAAATAGTGGAGGATTTGTTGATACGATCCAGTTTGACAAAACAGAACTGATGAATGGTGAATTGACCTCCATTCGAGTAACTTTTAGCGAAAAAGCCAATACAAAGCTAAAAGCAGGAGATGAATTAACATTGTCACTGCCTAAAGAACTTGAAGGATTAATAGAATCAGATGGCACACCACGAGAAATTGATTTAAATGGGTTGGGAACAACGCGTGTTTATAAAGATAAAATTGTTTGTACATTCAATGAAAAAGTAAGCCAGTTAGATCGTGTTCGCGGCGAGTTTACTTTTGGGGTTCGTGTGACAAACGTTGAAGAAAATACAGTAAAAGAAATACCTGCGAATTTGGGAACCTCTGTCACTGTGCCAAACATTATTGTGAGAGGACATACTGGTGGTGGTGAAGAAGGTCAGCTTCCTTTCTTTTATAAAACAGGAGATTTATTGGGTAAGTCAGGTCAAATTCGCTGGTTTTTATGCGCAAACTTAACCAAGAGCGACTTGGCTAATGATATTGTTTTGACTGATAAATCAGGTAATGGTCAAGTACAAAATAAAGATAGTTTTGTGTTTACTGTCGATAATTACTTAGGTCAGTCAAGTTTGAGTTTAGAAGAATTTGAAAATCAAGGTTATGGGACAGTTAATTTTGGCTCTGGTAATGATTTTGTTATTCGTATTTATCAGGAAAAAGCCCGTTTAGCTGCCTTCACAATTATGTATACCGCAACAATAACTGACGCTGGGAAAAAACAAGCAGCATTTACAAATGATTGCCAAATCGACTACCAAATTTTATATCAAAAACCAAGCAATGAACAAGTGACGCATAAGGTGAAAAATATCTTTTCAGATGGAAATGCCACAGGTGATGAAAATAAGTCCATCAAAGAAGGATTAGAGCAAGAAGAAATTATAGAAGATGAATCAGGTGAGCTGGAAGAAATCACACCGTTTGATCCAGAAAAAGTAACAGAAGGTAAAGAAGAAGAGCTAAATGATCCGAAAGAAGAACGTCCAGAAATCCGTGTTGATGAACAACTAGAAGTGATAGAAGACGAATCTGATGAACTAGGAGAAATCCAACCAATCGATCAAGATCAAGCAAAAGAAAGTAAAGAAGAAGACCTAAACAAAGCTAAAGAAGAACAACCAGAAATCTATGTTGATGAGCAAGAAGAAATCATAGAAGACGAATCTGGTGAATTAGAAGAAATTCAACCAATCGATCAAGACCACGCAAAAGAAAGTAAAGAAGACGAATTAAACAAAGCCAAAGAGGAACAACCAGAAATCCACGTTGATGAGCAAATAGAAACAAACGAAGATGAATCAAGTGATCTCGAGGAAATCAAACCTCTTAAACCAGAGATAGTGGAAGTAACAGAAATTCCTACGTTAGAACCTACAATCACTGGTAAAAAAGTAGAAGTACGTCAAGACAAGTCCTTAAAAGACGACAAAGTACCAAATGGGCAAACAGAAGATGAATTAGTAGCTGTAAAAGAAGAAAAGAAACAACCAAAAGCAGATAAACTACTTTTGAATGCTTCTAAAAATAGCCCTGTCCAAGCCAAAGAACAATTACCGAAAGCTGGAAGTAAAGAGAGTTATGCTACAATGATTGCTGGATTTGCAGTTATTGCACTAACTATGGGTGGGTTTGTATTAAACCGTAAAAAATTACAGTAATTTACTAAAAAATAGAACAACACATAAAAGAATAATCTGTATAAGCAGCCCTGTTTAGGCGAGTTGCTTATACAGATTATTTTGTGTCCTTGCTGTACTTCTTGAGTCCAGCAAGGACGGACCAAGTTTATTTTCCAGCAAATACTAATTGCCACGTAACGCCAAACTTATCCGTTAACCACGCTACCTTTTGAAAAATCCCCGTAGCTTCAGGTCCCATAATAACAACGCCTTCTGCAGAAAGTGCTGAGAAAATTTGATCAAACTCTTCTTCACTGTCCATCTCTACAAATAAAGAAAGATTCCACCCATTCGTAACAGGATTTTCAGGACCCATTTCCAAAAAGTAAATCAAGGTACCATTCAAATCTAACTGTCCATTTAAAACACGTTCAGGATAATCCTCGTAATAAGTAACCGATTGAATCGTCGTATTTGGAAAAACGTCAACATAGAAATCCATTTGCTTTTTTGCATGCTCCGTTACTGAAATAAATGTTATTGGTTGTTTCATCTTATTCACGCTCCTTACCTGTACGATAACAGGTTTAGTAAGAATTTCAATTGATGTGCTCAATATCTATCAAATAGATAAATTCATACAAAAATAAAGAGTCTCAAAGAAATGTAAGAAAGTTTGAATCGTTTTTTTAATCAGTTGTTGTAATCTTCAACTCTTTAAAGAAAGCCTCTGTACCAATATCCACAAACAAACCAATCGCTCCTTTGGCACCAGCACCATGTTTCATGTCTTCAACCACTAAGACAGGTTCTTCACTGTCGTTTAAATAAAATTCTCCTCTAGCGCCATTAATAACCGCTTTTAAGGTGATCCATTCATCAAGACCAATATCAGCTGGACCTTCAAAATCAGTGATTCCAAGATTTCTGAAATAGTCAAAGGTATATTTAGGATAAGAAAAATATTGGACACCACGATTTTTTCGTACAGGATCAGTTATGCGACCATTTGTAGGACGTACGTAGAACGATTCAAAGTTTGTATCGTCGTCATTGATTCTAAAGGCAATACCGATAAAACCACGTGCAAAATCGGGTGCATCGGGTAATAATCGGCTTAACATTTTCACTTCGATTGTCCCATTATGGAAAGTTGAGCCAACTAATTTAGCATACGTATTTTCGTCAAATTCCATTAATTTGTCTTTTTTTACAACTCTTAAAACAGGTTCGTTGTTTAGCGTTGTATACTCCACGTTGGTATGAACGGCCTCAATGGGTGTCATTTCACTATTCATTTAGATATCCTCCTCAATAATTGCGTATCTCTTTAATAAAAGTATAGACAATTTTTTAGAAAAAGGTAAGTAGGCACAAATTTGTAACTATTTATCCAAGCTGCTTTTTATAAAACTGCCCCCATTGTCTCATAGATTCAATAACAGGGAGCAACGTTTCTCCTAGTGGTGTTAGTTGATATTCAACGTGAGGGGGTACTTTTTGAAAATCCACTCGTTCTACAATACCATCTACTATCATGGAATTAAGACTCTCAGTCAAAACTTTTTGGGAGATTCCAGATAATGAGCGTTTTAGTTCAGAATTTCTTTTTGGACCAGTGATGAGATCTCGTAAAATCAATGTTTTCCATTTACTGCCGATCAATTGAACAGTTGTTGCTACGTCGCAAAGCGGCATTTCTTCTTTTTTTATCATTGAAAATCACTCCTATGTATGATGTCTAAGATGCTAGTACCTAGGCTTATTATAGTTTTTATAGCTACCGAAAATAGAGGGTTAGATTTAGGGAAATTGACTCTAAAGGCAAAAGCAGTTACACTAAATCTGAACGTATATTTAGATATACGATAAAAAACAGTGCGCTAACACTGACTTGTCAGCTGAGTTTTGACCAAAGCTCGAAGGTATTATAAAATGGTCACTATCTCACTTTAGTCGAGAGGATAGTGGTCTTTTTTACTTAAAGAGTAGAGTGACAAAGATTTTAATCACTTGTACAATATAGTAAGCAACAAGTGTTCTACAATTTTAGAAGTAATAACTTTAGTATATCAAAGTAATGGATGGATAGGAATGGAATACTTCACTGTATACATTAGTTATAATAATAAAAAAAACGCGAATCCTGTAGTGTTAAAGCTTCGCGGCTTTTATATTATTCTTCATTATTAAATTATGAAATTCTATATCGTAATCAGTCGTAAATAAGTTTATAATAGATGGCAGTATACAAATATCGGAGGGTTCTCACGTGAAAAAACTGGGTTTTGATCCACAAAAGTACATCGAAGAACAATCAAAATATATTCTTGAAAGAGTTAATCACTATGACAAGTTATATTTAGAATTTGGCGGCAAATTAATCGGCGATATGCATGCAAAACGTGTTTTACCAGGATTTGATGCGGATGCTAAAATCAAACTTTTACAAAAACTAAAAGATCAAGCTGAGATTTTGATTTGTGTTTATGCAGGCGATATTGAGCGTAATAAAATTCGTGGCGATTATGGGATTACCTATGACATGGATATTTTACGCCAAATTGATGAACTAAGAGAATACGGCTTAGCAGTCAATAGTGTGGTTATTACCCGCTACAGTGGACAACCTTCTACAAAAATGTTTATTAACAAGTTGGAGAGAAGAAATATCAAAGTTTATAAACACGCGGCAATCGAAGATTATCCATCAAATCTTGAAAAAATCGTCAGCGAAGAAGGCTTTGGTAAAAATGATTATATCCCAACAACGAAACCAATCGTGGTCGTGACAGCACCAGGACCTGGTAGTGGGAAATTAGCGACTTGTTTGAATCAACTGTATCATGAAAGTCGTAACGGAAAGACTGCTGGCTATTCAAAATTTGAGACCTTCCCAGTTTGGAATGTACCGTTGAAACATCCATTAAATATTGCCTATGAAGCAGCAACTGTTGATTTAAAAGATGTGAATATGATCGATTCATTCCACTTTGATAAATACCAAAAAGTTGCGGTCAACTATAATCGTGATGTTGAGACCTTCCCTGTGATCAAACGAATCATTGAAAAAATTACGGGAGAAGAATCTGTCTATCAATCACCGACTGATATGGGTGTTAACCGTGTTGGCTTTGGGATTATCGATGATGATGTAGTGAAAGAAGCGTCTAAGCAAGAAATTATCCGTCGCTGTTTTGCCACAGAATGTGACTTTAAAAAAGGGTTGATCGATGAAGAAACAGTCAACCGCATTAAATTGATTATGGAAGAAGTCGAGCTTAAAAAAGAAGACCGAAAAGCGGTGCTTCCTGCTAGAGAGTATTCAGAACGATTAAGAGAACAAACTCAAAGTAATGATACACCTGCCGTTATTGCGTTTGAGCTAACAGATGGCAGAATTGTAACAGGAAGAACAAGTAGTTTAATGGATTCTTGTTCATCGGCTATTTTGAATTCTATTAAGACATTAGCCAATATATCGGATGAAATTTTATTGCTATCTCCAGTGATTCTCGAAACCATTCAAACAATGAAAAGAAAAGATCTACACAGTAAAATTACGGCTTTAAAAGCCAATGAAATTTTGATTGCCTTAGCAATCAGTGCTGTGACGAACCCGACAGCGCAATTAGCCTATGATAAATTATCGGAATTGAATGGTGTCCAAGCGCATTCTACTGTGATGTTGAGCAAGAATGATGAGCAAACACTAAGAGAATTAGGCTTGGATATTACCAGTGATGCGGTTTATCCGTCTGAGAATTTGTATTATATTTAGTTAGATTGAAAAACAAACTGATCAGAAAACAGTTGAAGTTGAATGAATAGATATATATTTATATAACAGTTAAACAGCTGAATATCGGCTGTTTTTTTGTTTTACCAAGAGGGAATATAAAATCAGTCATAACTATATCTAACTGTAAAATAGAATTAGGGGGACAACAAAGATTATAAAAATTATCAGAGGCATTCTAATATAGAATACCTCTGATAGTTTAAGCTAAAAAAATCAATGTATCATTGTTTTAATAACTCTAAATACTTCTTACTTGAAAAACAATGATATTTTAAAAACAGGCATATAAAAACATAATATTAAAACAATACTAGCGAACTTTCATCGGATATTATTTGTGCTCAAAATCTGTATTATCTTTTGGTTATAATCCAACTGCGATTAAAATTTTTCTAGAAATACTTCATTTTCACAATCTAGACATATAATTGGCGCATTTTGGTATTCTAATGCTTTTATAGGTTTATCTTGAAAAGAATTTACTTTACTAGGAAATTGCCACTTAGTCCAGCATTTTTCATAGGTTACTATTTCCTTTTTACATCTATTACAATAAAATTTTTTGGTTTTGTTATCATACATAGTATATACGCTCTCTTTCTCAAATGCTTTTTTATTAGTGGCCTATGGAAAGTGTAAATTAAGCATCGCCTAATTCTTTAAATTTTTAGATGGTTAATTCAGGCGATATGTCGTTAATTTCATTTTTCTGTGAAAGTTCCTAGTAAGTATTACAATCGTTAGTTTCTTTTATATTAGCATATTTCAATATTATCCAAAATATTAGTGAATAAATAGGCTAGTTCTGCCATATTAATAAGGGTGAAGCCGGTTTATTAAATGTTTAAGTTCGCTTCGGCCCTTGAAAACTCGAAAGGTACTACTTAAGTATTTCTGAAAACTTGAGCATGTGAACCTGTTGTAAGTAACTACAATTCTAAACAGCTATTATCAATTCGATAAACAAGTAACCAATAATCAGCATTTTCTGACGCCTTACTTTTGAGCATTCAATTCCCAAATAATCCCAAATTTATCTTCGATTTTAGCATAGAATGAATCCCAAAAAGTCTCTTCAAGTTTTGTAATGCTCTTTGAACCAGTTGCTAACATCTTTTCTTCCAGAAGCTTTATGTCAGCAGTCTTTTCAATCTCAAGCCAGATACTAGTCTGTGAGCTTGCAGAACAATCCTCTTTGCTTTTCTTTTCAAGAAAATCATTTGCTAGAATAACACTTTCTCCAAGTTTAAAACTAGCATAAGCAATACAATCTTTTCGACTTTCATCTTCCATAAACTCCACATCTTCAAATGTAGATTTTTCTAGAATTTCAGCTCCAAAGATATCGACATAATAATTTAATGCATCGTCACACTCGTCATAAAAATATAGATAAGGGGTTCCTGTTTTAATCATTTTTCCATCTCCATTCCATCAACTTACGACTAGTTTATCATTTCATGGTCGAATAATATTGTTCTAGATTGTGTTCTTTAAACGGGAGATCAAAAATTTTCCCACATTCACTAATATTGGTGGGTCTTCTGGTATCGGTTCTCTCAGTTTAATCGTGTAATGATTGCCAGAACAGTTTGGAAAAGATAGACGTTCATCTTCTTTACCTCGTAAACTATTTCCTAAGTTAAAGTAAGATAAAATATTATTGGAACGGCTTATTGCACAAGCTAATAAATAATAGTCTCCACTTGGAATATTTTTCAATTTATTTCCTATTAAATTTTTAGTAGCTAATCCAGATATAGGCATATGATTCGGTATAAGTGTACGGAAAAGTCCAATAAATAGGATCCCCGTTTCAAATCCATCAGGTACTTCAATCGTTACTGTACAAAAAGAATGACTCTTTTCTTCAAAATGCGCTATCGACTGATCCTTATCATCCGTTTCAAAACGTTTCATATCATCAAAAAGTTCACTCATTTCAGTTTTGTAGGCTCTAGGTGAACTACCAGTGTATTTTTTAAACGTGTTCGTGAAACTACCACTGCTTTCAAAACCTGAATGTTCTTGTAGATCGATGACTCTCTTTTCTTCATCAAGTTCAATAATCGCCTTTTCAACTTTTAAACTAGAGAGGAATTCAACAACACTGAATCCATTTATTTCTTTAAATTTCCGACTAAAGTGATGTTTATCATAACCAAAGTGAAGGGCAATTTCCTCACTCGTCATTTTTCTACTAACAGCTTCTTCTGAAATGAAAGAAAGAATTTCAGGCATCTTCGTTTTCATTTTTATCCCTCCTTCTCAGAGAACTATCTTCTAATAAATCGTATCAATAAATAAACTATATCACTACTTAGTTTACACAAAAAGAAAGAGTTTTCCAATAAAATTTAAACTATTCAATGGTTTATCAAAAAGTTACAGGCACACTGAATAATCTGATAAAGTCTATAGTTTTCAATATGTTATTCTTATCTTACGTAATATTTACAAAAGTGATTATATGGTTGGTCGATTTAGCTAAAAAGATGAATATTATGTAGTGGATAAAATTAACTGATTTACCAAAGGAGACATTCAGATGGAAGATAAAATTAGTACCGATGCAGCGACAGTAAATTCTTTAACAAGTAAATTTACAAGAAGCCTCTCATCATTATCATTCAAAGCAAAACAAACAAATAGCATGAGCTTTTCTGAAAGTAGTGCTGCTAGCGCGATGAAAAGCAGTGTTTCTTCTCTAAGTTCTATCATATCAACATTCAAAAGCAACGCGTCTAAAGACATTGGAAACTTAGAAAAAATACACCAAGCTATCAAACAGGCTGAAAAAAATGCAGTAAAGTAGGTGCTTTATGGAAGAAAAACAACTACAAGTAAAAATCGAAGAATATGAAGAGCGAAAAATAGCGTTAAAGAAAAAAGATACCGAAAGTGATTTTCTAATCAATGATCTACAGCGTGTTTACCAACAACAAGCCGCAATATTAGAAGAATTTCTTTATTACAGCAAAGGAACAGAAGCAGAACGTTCTGCCAGAATAGACTTAGAAATGCTAGAAGACGAACGAACAGAAGCATTCCGAACCTTTGATGCAGGAAAAGAAGAGCTAACAGAATTAGTCAGTGAAACAGAACGTAAAAGAGTTCAAGCAGAAGACGACCTCCTATGGCTGCAGAAAAAGAAACTAGCACAAGAGGAGGAAAAAGATGCCTAAATTTAGATATACGGAATGGCAAAATGTTGCCAGTGAAGTCCAAACGTTGCGTTTAACTGTGTTAGATCAACTAAATTCTTTTAAAGAGGCGCAACAAGCATTTCAAAGTGCAGGAAAACTATCTGGTACAGGGTGGGAGTCTACCAAAAGTTATTTCGATGCTTACTCAGAAGTGTCAACGACAGTGGGCAATGCCTTAAATACTCTTGATGATGCGATTACCTCTTATTTGAGCGCTTTTACATCAGAAGTTGGACCTGCAGAAAATGATTTAGACACTGCAAAAATGGAAGAGTTGAAAGCTGAGTTACGTCGTCTACAAGCAGAAAATGATGTAATCATGGAAGCTTTGGCAAAAGCCTTTGAAGATGTGCCATTTGTGAATCAATTTTTTAATAAACAAAGTATGCTAGGAACCGCAAAGAAAATTGAAATTCTCGAAAAATATAGCGCTTTTGAAGCAGCGCATGGCAGTGATTTCTCAGAGGTACAAACAGTTATTGCTTCGATTGCCGAAGGATTAGCCTTTCTAGGCAGTGCTGGAAATTTTTCAGGCGGTAAAGATGGTTATAAAACCATTGATTTTAAAAATCAAAAATGGTATAAAGCACTAAAGGACTTTAACAAAGCACAACCGAAAGACCGGATCGATGTGGTCATCAAAGAATTATCGAATGGTGTCGAATATCAGATTTATCGCAATGGGAAACTGGATGTTCAAAAAACAAAAGAGTTACATGAACTGTTTCGTGCCCATAATATTGAATTGTTTAAAGAGTATGGACCAGAGATTTTTAAAATCCTTACCAATATTGATGATATTGAGATCCTGTTTGGGAAGGATTCTACAACGATGCAGCGTTCATCTTCTGGTGTTTTCTTACTACTCGCAGTATTGCCGATCGATCGAGTGAAGGATATTTTGAAGTCGGCTAAGTTGCTTAGAAATGGTGATTATACGCTGGATGCGATTAAGTTGACTGCTAAAGAGTGGGAAGCGTTGAAAGAGTTTGAGAAGTCAGCGGATGTTGTTAAGACTGTTGATAGAGGGAAAGATGCAGGGAAAGTTAGTGGGTTGGATAATTTAAAATTTGGAAAAAATTCGAGGAATCATTTAAAAAATGTAGAAGCTGTTAATACTAAAAAAGGTGTTGTTGGCGGTCACAATATAAATGATTTCAATCATGCACTGCAAAATCAAGGATTTAATCCAGAAAACTTGATTGTTTCAAAAAGACCACACCCAACTGTTGAAGGTATTTATGAAATAGAATACAAAATTCCTAGAAAAGATATGACTGGTAATGTTGCAGAACCAATATCTTATAAGAATATTGAAAAACCAAAAACAGTTTATGACCCCGCAAAAATTAGTGATAATCAAATGTTTGAATGGGGACAGTCTGCCATGAAAAATGGAAAAATTCAACCAGATGGGCGGACAATTATTGGAAATTCTCCAAACGGGATAAAGTTTATAGGTTATTTAAATGGTGCAGGAGAAGTAACTAATTTTTTCCCTGTATTAAACTAGAATGATTGGATTGTGAATAATATGGAAAATGAATTTCAACTTTTAGATGATAAGAAAAGTATAGATCAATTAATGTTGACCTATTTTTCAATAATAAGTGGAAAAGATTTAAAAAGAGCTTTATATGCTTTTGAAGAAAAAAAAGGGTATGGAGTAGAAATAGTTTTCGCTTCATTTAAAAACGATTTAGATGACTACGATATGGCACAATTACCTAAACCACTAGATGATAAACATGTTTTGGTTGAATTAGGTTCTCCAGCTGTAGAAGTAGACCAACTAGCATACTTAGATTTTAAAACTTTTTATAATTATTTAGAAGAGAATGTAAAAAAAGAGATAGAAAAAAATTTAGGAGAAGGTGAATTAATAGAGCTGTTAAAAAAAGTTAAAAAAAGTTTGGGAATATAGTTTTTGTAAAATAAAAAAGCTACTCTATCACTCAGCGGCTGTTGTTAAGGTCATGTTTAGCTTTATAGCAGTAGGAGGGGATATAAGATGATTATTGTAAAAAAGTGAATTGGATAGATATAGATTCAAAAGAGGCAGATATTTTACTTTCAGATGGTACGTATTCCATTGAATGTTTTTGTAGTGATTGTAATTTTTCAGAAGGTGACGCATTTTCAGATATTCTTTATGGATTTAATGTTAGAAATATCGTGAAAAGCTTCAATGAGGAGTATGTAATAGTTGAAAAAAACGGTAGCTACTCTATTCAAGGTAAACTTGTAGATAAGGACAGTGAGATTTTACAAATAGGAGAGCTTAAAATAGATATATCTGATGGTGATATACCTAAGGACATTGACGAGAATGATTATGTAGAAGTTGACGTTTCAAGAATTGACAGTTATTAAAATAGTAGTTTCTTCACTTTCCAAAAGTATTATCCAACTCAAAAAAGTCTAAAGAATTTTTGCTAGACTTTTTTGAGTTGGAAGTGAATTTAAATACATAGAAGTTGGTATAAAGCACTAAAGGACTTTAACAAGGCACAGCCGAAAGGCCGGATCGATGTGGTGATCAAAGAATTATCGAATGGTGTCGAATATCAGATTTATCGCAATGGGAAACTGGATGTTCAAAAAACAAAAGAGTTACATGAACTATTTCGTGCCCATAATATTGAATTGTTTAAAGAGTATGGACCAGAGATTTTTAAAATCCTTACCAATATTGATGATATTGAGATCCTGTTTGGGAAGGATTCTACAACGATGCAGCGTTCATCTTCTGGTGTTTTCTTACTACTCGCAGTATTGCCGATCGATCGAGTGAAGGATATTTTGAAGTCGGCTAAGTTGCTTAGAAATGGTGATTATTCGCTTGATGCGATTAAGTTGACTGCTAAAGAGTGGGAAGCGTTGAAAGAGTTTGAGAAGTCAGCGGATGTTGTTAAGACTGTTGATAGAGGGAAAGATGCAGGGAAAGTTAGTGGAGTTGGAAACTCTAAATATAACTATAGTCATAGTGTGATTGAAAAGGCGAAATTAGATCCTTTGTATCATGATTTTCCTAAGAACTTGGATATTGATATTTTATCTAATCCAGTAATTACTAGAGCTGATGGACGAATAGAGCATTTGGCTAAAGGAGCTGTAAATGGTGAAAGTGGAGTTTATCAAGTTACAGTAAAAGGAGATAGTATTATACATCGTACTTTTATTCCTGAGTCTGACTGGGCAAGGTTCTCAAAAGTAAACGAACTACCAGAATTTATAAAAATACCTTCATTGAAGTAAAGGAGAATTAGAATGGAACAATATAGATATACTATATCAGGTGAATATAAAGATTGGTGTGAAATTTATAAAAATGATATTCTCATTCACAGTGGCTCATTATTGGGAATTATAAAAAAATTAAATAATGAAATTCTGTTAAAAGTGAATTATGGTACTGAACAGTATTTTTACTCGGTTTTGAAAAGTTTCAATGATCTTGTAGTAGCAGTACCTCGAGATTCTGATGTTGTTCAAAGCGAATATAAGTATCAACCTATACTATTTAACCCCAAAGAGTTTCAAACATTTGTTGACAATATTTATTTTGATGAAAAACTATTAGAAAATCTGTCAAGAGTATCTAAAGAGGATATCATAAATATGTGGTTGTTATCCAATCCCAAGCACAAAAATTATTCTAATATATCTGAAATGAGGAAAGATGTATTAGATAATATATTATTTTTTTCTGATGATAATTACGATATGACTTGTTTAAAAGAGAGTATCAATGCTTCAAAATTTTCAATTAATCCAATTTCCATTGAACATGAATCAATAATAATTTACATGGATAGTGAAGAAGGAGTCTATGAATGGAATAGCTTAATAAAAATAGATAATAAGGTATATTTAAAAATAGATAATAATTATTATATAAAGTAACTACACTATTGAATAAATTCAAGTTTCTAGAGCATTATTCAATTCAAAAAAAGTCTAGAGGAAATTCTTCTAGGCTTTTTTGAATTAGAAATGAATGATACTAAACACAAAGATAGGTGATCATTTTTACTGGGTGAGCCATGTTGAACCTCCTAATGATTTCTATTTTTTCATTCATTGTTTTTGTTCTTAAGTCTATTTTAGAGTTTATAACTCTATCTTGAAATGATTAAAAAAGGAGATAAGTCATGCAATATATATAGCGGATAAGAGAATTATGTGAGGATAACGATTATACGCAAAGAGAAGTCGCAGCGCTGTTGAATGTTGGACAAAGAACTTATGCTGATTATGAATATGGAAAAACGAGGATACCTTTAGGTTCTATGGTTATCCTTGCCAAATTTTATGACGTTGATATGAATTATATTTGTGGGGTTAGTGATGCGAAAATGCATTTTCCAAATAAGAAGGGAAAATAAAATTATCGTGTTAAAGATTTTTTAAGAGGGGCTATATCAAGGAGCTCGTTTTAAAATTACAGAGTTTATCTTAGCAAATTTTTTAAGTAGAAGAAATATTATCTATCAATACTAAAAAAAGCATAAGCTCTCTTAGTTCGCTCATTATTATATATATAAACTAGCGATTTAATTCTCCCCAATCGCACATCCCCTCTAATATTGGAATTAAAGTTTCGCCTTTTTTGGATAAACTATACTCAACTTTTGGTGGTATCTGAGGGTATTCCTTTCGAATAATAATCTCATTTGCTTCTAATTCCTTTAGTGAATTTGTTAGTGATTTAAATGAGATTGAACCAATACACCTTTTAAGTTCATTATATCGTAATACACCTTTTTCAAATAACCAAAATAAAATGATGATTTTATGTTTCCCGCCTATAATTGATAAAGTATAGCCAAAACCTGTATTTTCAATATTCTCGTTAGTTTTACTGCAACCATCAATCATGCTACACTCTCCTTTAAGTTAGTATCTAACTTTTATTTGCGTACTGTTCAGCAAAGATAATATATCATATACTTGATAAGTAGTAAATATTAAATACACATAGATGGTATAAGGGGAGAAAAATATGAGTACATTGATAGTCGTGGCACATCCAAATATAAATGATTCAAAAGTAAATTTAAGTTGGGTCAAAGAATTGAGAAATTATCCGGAAGAATTCTATGTTCATAATTTATATGAAACTAGAAATAAAAATGGTTTTAATGTTTTGGAGGAACAAAAACTAATTGAAAATTACGACAAATTAGTTCTCCAATTTCCAATTTATTGGTTTAACTGTCCGCCATTAATGAAAAAGTGGTTGGATGATGTCTTTCTAGAGGGCTGGGCTTATGGAAATAATAATAAAATGAAAAATCATGATGTTCGTTTAATCGTGACAGCTGGTATTAAAGAGAGTAGTTATGCCAAAGATGGGCGATATAAGCATACTCTCGATGAAATTTTAATACCTTTTGAAACTACGTTTAATTATATGCAAGCTAACTACAAAGGCTTCTATGCCTTTTATAGCGCAGAGCATGAGTCAACAAATACTCGCATTAAAGCCAGTCTTCCAGAAATGCTAAAATTCATAAGAAAGACATAGAGTTCTGAGTAGGTGAAATATTGATAAATGAAAGTAACTGGATACGTGTCCTATTTGTAAAAATAAGACACGAATTAAAGTACGTGAAAATACGCAGAGCCAATAACTTGGAAGAAAGATTCCTTGTTATTGGCTCTTTTTGATTGTATTTAGATAGTTTATGACTGCGGCAATGGCTCATAGGAGCATTGCTATGCCCAAAATAATAAATAACCTTAATATAGAATCTCCATACACATTTTTGCTGTGAAGCTTAAGTGTGTATTTTTTTATCTTTTTTTTCAATTTTCTCGAACTTTTCACCTTTTTCTCTGTTATAGAAGCGAGCAAAGAGTTCCTCTCCTCTCCTCTCTTTGCAACAGAAAAGGGGTGAAAACTTATGTCGAATACTTCTCCTCATCAAAGAACGACTAGGACATGAAGATATCGAGACGACACTGGGAACTTAGGATCATTTATATCCAAACAGTAATTTTGAAGTAGCCGATATGTTGAAAGGTAGTATTGCTGTTAATTTATCAAGTGAAAATTTAGTACCTGAAACTAAAAATCAATTTTCAAAAAACAAACTGTGACTATATTGTGACTATGTAAAAAAGAAAAGTCGTTAAAACATTGATAAAACAACGTTTTAGCGACTTTTATACTTATTCCCATTCAACAGTAGCAGGTGGCTTACTAGTAATATCATAAACAATCCGATTCACATGATCCACTTCATTCACGATCCTCACAGAAATCTTCTGCAACACATCCCAAGGAATTCTCGCAAAATCAGCTGTCATCCCATCAATCGAAGTCACTGCACGAATGCCCACAGTATAATCATACGTACGGCCATCACCCATCACACCTACACTACGGATGCCAGGTAACACAGTAAAGTACTGCCAAATATCACGATCTAAACCAGCATTGGCAATTTCTTCACGTAAAATCGCATCAGAGTTACGCACGATTTCTAATTTTTCTTCGGTAATTTCACCAAGTACACGAATTCCTAAACCAGGACCTGGGAAAGGTTGGCGCCAAACAAGTGCTTCCGGCATACCTAATTCGATTCCTAAAGCACGAACTTCATCTTTAAATAACGTATTCAACGGCTCGATCAATTCAAATTGCATATCTTCCGGCAATCCGCCCACATTATGGTGAGATTTGATTGTTTGCGCTGTTTCAGTGCCGCTTTCTACGATATCTGTATAAAGGGTACCTTGTGCTAGGAAGTCGATACCGTCAAGTTTTGTTGCTTCATCGTCGAAAAGATAGACGAATTCGTTCCCAATGATTTTACGTTTTTTCTCTGGATCAGAAACGCCAGCTAATTTATCTAAGAAACGTTCTTTTGCATCTACTTTAATGATGTTTAAGCCAAATTTTCCGCCTAAACTATCCATTACTTGTTCTGCTTCACCTTTGCGCAATAAACCATGATCTACAAAGATACAAGTTAATTGATCGCCAATGGCTTTTTGTAACAGCACACCAACAACGCTTGAATCCACACCGCCTGAAAGGCCAAGAAGGACTTTTTTATCGCCAACTTGTTCACGGATTTTGTTGATTTCCATGTCGATGAAGTTACCCATTGTCCAGTCGCCTTCACAATGACAAATATCAAAAGTAAAATGACGCAATAAGTCATTCCCATATTCAGAGTGACGAACTTCTGGATGGAATTGTACGCCGTAAAGGTTGCGAGCAGTATCTTCAACTGCAGCAAACGGACAATCTGCGCTAGTTGCGACAGTTTCAAAGCTATCAGGGATAGCAGCGACTAGGTCACCATGACTCATCCAAGCGATTTGTTTTTCAGGTGTTCCTTTAAAGATAGGTGAATCAGGAATCAAAAGTGATAGCTCTGACTTGCCGTATTCACGGTTGCCAGCAGGCTCAACTTTTCCGCCTAAATTATGCATCATCAGTTGCATACCGTAACAAATCCCTAGAATTGGAATGCCTAATTCATAAATTTCAGGATCGATACTAAACGCATTTTCATCATAAACACTATTTGGGCCACCAGAGAAAATAATTCCTTTTGGTGCCATTTCGCGAATTTCATCCGCTGTGATTCGGTGGCTCAATAATTCTGAGAACACGCCAAATTCACGAATACGTCGAGTAATCAATTGGTTATATTGACTACCAAAGTCTAAAACAATAATTTTTTCGACAGTTGTCAAATCGGCAACATTGGTCACATTTATTACCCCTATCCATTTAGATTTATCTAATAAGAGGTTGTAAAAAAAGCGTTTAGGTTCGAGCGTAGAAGGAACAACACGCAAATGTTGCGTCTTGTACTTTTCAACATCAAATCGCTAGGCTCTTTGTGTTTCAAAGCAAGAAACCTGCATTTTTTACACCGTTTATGGAGAACTTACCGTTAGGAAAGTTCTGACCCCTTTAGAATCAAGTTAAGTACTACTTTGTGATCTAGCTCCATGAAGCAATCCACAAGGAAAATAGACAATCTTCAACTGGAACAAAAAGCGTTCCACTTTCAGATTCCTAATTTTCATGCGGATTAAACGCTTCATTCCGCTTTTCTTAGTATTTACGCATAAATATCTCATCAATAATATGATTTTCAGTCTTATGAAGTATAATATCCGCTCTGCCTCGAGTTGGCAAGATATATTCCTCTAAGTTTTTCAAATTCACCGTTTTCCAAACTTCTTTAGCCATCGCAAAAGCATCTTCACGATTGCCGATCGCATATTGATAATAGTAATTATCTGGATCAAGAAAGGCCGTATCGAGTAATGCACCGAAACGTTCAAGATACCATTTTTCGATCAGCTTTGGTTCAGCATCTACAAAGACGGAAAAGTCAAAGAAGTCACTGATGTAAATTTGCTGATTGGCAGGTAATTGCAGTGTGTTGATTCCTTCAACAATCAAAATATCTGGTTGTTGAATCACTTCATATTCGCCTTCCACAATATCATAAACACTGTGAGAATAAAGTGGTGCTTTGATTTCTTCTTGGCTATTTTTGACTTGGTTTAAAAAGTCGATCAACTTCTCCATGTCATAGCTTTCAGGAAATCCTTTACGATCCATAATGCCTTTTTCTTCCAACACTTTATTTGGATACAAGAAGCCATCGGTCGTAATTAGTTGGACATTGCGGCGTTTAAAGGTTCTGGATAAAATCAGTTGCAGTAAGCGGGCGGTGGTACTTTTCCCAACAGCTACACTACCAGCAATTCCGATGATAAAAGGCGGAACAGGTACATATTCATGCAAAAATAATCCTTTGCTAACAGTCAAAGACTCAAATTCTTTCATATATAAATGAATCAGATGGGTCAATGGAACATAAATGTCCTGCACATCCTGCAAGGAAATCTGATCATTGAAGCCTTTAATATCTTCTAATTCTTCTTCTGTCAGCGGCGCTTTGCCGTTATGATAGAAGCCCTGCCATTCCTTTCTGGAAATAGGGTAGTAATTCATTTTATCGTCCATTTGCTCCTCCAACAAAGCCAGCATTTCGTTATTTAAACTGTAAGAATCGATTTTTTTTAAAATAAGAAATAAAAAAGGGTTCTTTCCGTTTTTATTTTAACACAATTTGCCTGCAGCTAACACCAATTCCTAAAAGAATTCTTTGCTTCGTAAAAACTTATCATTTAATGGTATGATAAATAAAGAAAATTCATAGATGAAAGGAAAATGTCCAATGAAGAAAATCGTCTTATTTGGTGATAGTATCACTGCAGGGTATGGTGAAGAAGCAATCACACCGATTTTACAAAACTTGATTGTTGAAGATCTAGCTGCACTAAATCTAGAAGAGGTTATGATCGTAAATGCAGGTATGCCAGGAGACACAACCGAAGATGCAATGAAGCGTCTAGAAAAAGAAGTGCTTGTTGAAAAGCCTGACATTGTGACAATTTTCTTTGGCGCCAATGATACTAATATGGATAATCTAGTTTCTTTGGAAAAATATGCTGAAAATATTGAACAAATGATAAATAAAATAGGGAAAGAAAAGGTCATTTTACTAACACCTCCTTACGTTGATTGCGCTAGAAAACCCAATCGGGAGGATGATTATATTCGTGAGTATGTGGAACGAGTGAAAGTAATCGGCGAAAGAGACAAGATTCCTGTGATTGATTTATATAAAGCGATGGTTGTTTATCCTGGAACAGATGAATTCTTGCAAGGGGACGGCCTGCATTTTTCAAAAACAGGATATGACTTATTAGCAGCCTTGATTGTTCGGGAAATAAAAGGTAGACTGGTGACAAAAGAAAATAGTTAGGAAGAAGAAAATGGCGAATCATTATTATACAGAAAATCCAGAGCTTGCTCATGATTTAGAGCAATGGTCATTTGAATTAAGAGGAAAGAAATTTCAGTTTTTAACAGACAGTGGTGTGTTTTCACGGAACACAGTAGATTTTGGTTCACGGGTTTTGATTGATGCCTTTGAGTGGGAGACTTTGCCAGAAGGTAGACTGCTTGATGTGGGCTGCGGTTATGGACCAATTGGGCTGACACTAGCTTCAATCACTGGTAGAACGGTAGAGATGATTGATGTGAATCAACGAGCGGTTGCTTTAGCTAAAGAGAATGCTAAGAAAAATCACGTCGAAAATGTGGATATCCACGCTTCTAATATTTATGCGGATGTCCATGAAAAACAATACGCTGCAATTATCAGCAATCCCCCCATTCGTGCTGGAAAAAAAGTGGTCCATGAAATTTTAAGCGAAGCACATCCGTTACTGGCTGTCGGCGGTACATTGACTGTAGTTATCCAGAAGAAACAAGGAGCGCCAAGCGCTGAAAAAAGAATGGAAGAAGTCTTTGGTAATGTGGAAATCGTAACGAAAGACAAAGGCTATTATATTTTGAAAAGTATCAAAGAAGCATAAACGTGTGTTAGTGAAAGAGCAATGGTCAAGTGTTCCTGAACAAGGAGTGTTGCCATTGCTTTTTTTGCTAGGTCTAAGCTATCTTTTTATAGCGCTTTCCTCTAAAATGAATATACAAGAAAAAATGGAGTAAGACAGGAGTGATCCGAGTGGTAACAATCAAGGATGTAGCAAAACACGCTGGGGTATCTGTGGCTAGTGTTTCTAGATATATTAATAAAAATGGCTATGTGCGGACGGAAACAGGGAAGAAGATTGCAGAAGCAATTCAAGAACTGGACTATGTACCAAATGAAGTGGCCCGATCATTGTTTCAAAAAAAATCCAAAATCATCGGCGTGTTACTACCAGATATCGCCAACCCTTATTTTCCATTATTAGCCAAAGGAATTGAAGAAACACTGATAAAAAATGGCTATATGATGCTTTTGGCAAATACGTCGGATTCAGAAGAACAACTAAATCAATATATCACAACATTTATTCAAAATAATGTCAGTGGAATCATCACAGCTCTTCCCATCAAGGCTCTCCCGGATATTTCAGTTGTAGGAATTGATCGGGTCTATGAAGGGGACATTAATAAAGTGTTGCCAGATGATTATTTAGGTGGAAAATTGATTGGTGAAGAGATTTTAAAAACAGCTTTTAAAAATATCCTAATCATCACAGGGAGCCTTTCTTTTAATAGCGCAAAGAAACGTTTGGAAGGCTTAACCGATGTGTTGGACACTCAGGCAACAAGCTATGAAATTTATGAAACATCCTCTTTTAACGTGAATGAAGTAGATAAAATATCGGATGTATTTTTTGAACAATATCCCTTAGTGGACACAGTGATTGCTTCAAATGATTATTTGGCTTTAAAAATCATGCAAAAAGCGCAGCAACGAGGATTGAGTATTCCAGAAGATTTACAGATTATTGGCTATGATGGGATTCCCTTTGCCGATATGACCTATCCCAAATTAACAACCATTAAACAACCTGTTTATGAAATCGGTGAGATGGCAGCAGAGGTAATGATCCAAATGCTGACAGGAGAAAATACAACGTCATTGCAAAAGATATTACCCGTTTCTCTACAAAAAGGAGAAAGTTTACGTTGAAAAGGTTTACATTTTCCTTGGAAAGTGGTAATGTACGCATATAGGTAACCGGTTACACATTGTGAATGGAGATGAAATAATGAAAAAAGCAGCAGTCATAGGCAGTATTTCCACGGATTTTGTCGTCACAACAGAAGTCATTCCCAATCAAGGAGAAACGGTTGTAGGAGAAAGTTTTCAAACGTTTTTTGGTGGTAAAGGAGCCAATCAAGCAATTGCTTTAAGTAGATCTGGTGTTGATGTTTTTATGTTAGGCGCAGTTGGAGATGACAGCTTTGGTATTGAATTGCTGGAAAATTTAAAAACCAACGGGATTGATACTAAAATGATCCAGACAGTTGATAAAAGTGAAAGCGGATCTGCTCATATTCAGATAAATGATGGAGACAATAGAATTGTGATTATTCCAGGTGCAAATAATCTAATTTCAATAGATGTCATCAAACAATATCAAAAAGAATTACTGGAAATGGATCTAATTATTCTACAAAATGAAATCCCTATGGAGACTGTTCAGTATATCATTGGATTTTGTTTTGAACATCAGATTAAAACGATTTATAATCCAGCTCCAGCCAAAGAGATTGATGAAACATTTATTGAGAAAGTCACCTACATCACACCTAACGAACATGAGACAAGCCTTTTATTTAAAGGTGAGAAGTTAGAACAATCTCTTAGAAGATACCCAAATAAATTGATCGTAACACTAGGTGAACAGGGAGCTATTTTTTATGACGGGGAAAAAGAAGTGACAGTTCCAGCACATAAGATAGCTAAAGTAGTCGATACGACAGGCGCTGGAGATACCTTCAATGGTTATTTTGCCAAAGGAATTTTAGACGACTTATCTTTAGAAGAAAGTTTAGCATTAGGAAATGCAGCATCGGCTCTGGCAATTCAAGCCAAAGGCGCACAAGACGGTATTCCAGTATACGAAAAAGTGGTGGGGACGTTATGAAAAAAAGAGGGTTACTAAACTCAGAAATCGCTAAAATTGTAGATGATTTACGCCACACAGACCGAATCATTATTGGTGACTGTGGTTTGCCTGTACCAGATAATGTAAAGCAAATTGATATTTCTTTAAAACAAGGCACACCATCTTTTTATTCTGTGTTGGAAACAATATTGGAAGAAGTGGCGATTGAAAAAGTAATATTAGCTGAGGAAATCAAGGAAAATAATTCAGAGCTTCATGGAAAGATGACTGATTTGTTTTCTACTATCGATTACGTCTCACATGAAGAATTTAAGCAGTTAAGTCAAGAAGTAAAAGCAATTATCCGCACAGGGGAAGATACGCCCTACGCAAATATTATTTTACAATCAGCAGTGATTTTTTAGAAAGTGAGAGGAGCGTTCTCATGGAAGTGAAAATGACAGGGATCAATAAAAGCTTTGGCACCAATAAAGTATTAGCAGGCGTTGATTTTGAATTAAAATCAGGAGAAATCCATGCTTTAATGGGAGAAAATGGTGCGGGTAAATCGACGTTGATGAATATTTTAACCGGACTGCACAAACAAGATACTGGAAAAATTTATATTGATGGAAAAGAAACGTACTTTAAAAATCCTAAAGAAGCAGAAGAATTTGGATTAACATTTATTCACCAAGAAATGAATACGTTTTCTGAAATGACGGTTTTAGAAAATATGTACCTAAACCGAGAAATAAAAACGACTTTTGGATTACTTGATACGAATAAAATGGCTGAAAAGGCTAAAGCTATCTTCGATGAACTGCATATCTCCCTTGATTTACATGAACAAGTTGGGAGACTTTCTGTTGGGCAAAAGCAAATGCTTGAGATTGCTAAATCATTGATGCTTAATGGGCAAGTGCTGATTATGGATGAACCAACGGCTGCTCTTTCAGAAATGGAGATTGCTAATCTATTTACCATCATTCGAGGCTTGAAAGAAAAAGGAGTAGCGATTGTTTATATTTCTCATCGAATGGAGGAAATTTTCACTTTATGTGATCGAATTACGGTGATGCGGGATGGGATTTCAGTTAGCTGTTATCAAATTTCAGATGTCGATGTGAATCAAATTGTCCGTGACATGGTAGGAAGAGACATCGGGGATTTTTATCCAGAAAAAACAACGCCTATCGGTCCTATAAAGTTTGAGGTGAAAAATCTTACGGCAAATCAGGTGTTCACTGATGTTTCGTTTTCGGTCAGAGAAGGAGAGATTCTAGGTTTTTCAGGATTGATGGGTTCAGGGCGGACGGAAATCATGCGGGCGATTTTTGGTATTGATTCACATGATTCTGGTGACATTCTATTAAAAGGTGAAAAACTAACAATTCGCAAGCCGTCTGATGCTATCAAACAAGGGATTGGCTTTTTAACGGAAGATCGTAAAGAAGAAGGACTGATTCTTGATTTTAGTTTGGAAGATAATATTGTATTACCCTCTGTGAATGAGTTTGCCAAACATGGTCTGTTGGAAAAGAAAACGATGGATGAATTTGTTGAGCTGTTATTAAAACGTTTGACGGTGAAAGCTGAAAATAAAGAAGTACCTGCCAGCAGTTTATCAGGAGGAAATCAGCAAAAAGTTGTTTTAGCTAAATGGATTGGCATAGGCCCTCAAGTATTGATTTTAGATGAACCCACAAGAGGTGTCGATGTTGGGGCGAAAAGAGAGATTTATCTGCTGATGAATGAACTGGCAGAACGAGGAGTTGCAATTATCATGATTTCTAGTGATTTACCAGAAGTTATGAGTGTCAGTGATCGAGTACTTGTCGTAAGAGAAGGGCAAATTGCAGGAGAAGTCAGCAAAGAAGAAGCGACGCAAGAAAAAATTATGAACCTAGCTACAGGAGGAAACTAATTATGGAAAAGACAACAAAGAAAAAAATTGCTCTTGGCTCATTAGGACCATTACTTGCATTAATAGCGTTAGTGATTGTGGTGACAGCTTTAAATCCTAGTTTTATTACAGCTAATAATTTATTGAACTTACTGCGACAAGTGTCGATTAATGCATTGATTGCATTTGGAATGAGTTTTGTCATCTTGACTGGCGGAATTGATCTTTCTGTAGGTTCTACATTAGCTTTATCAGGTGCATTAACAGCGGGATTGATTGCCAGCGGACTTTCGCCTATTCTAGCTATGCTTTTTGGAGTAATACTAGGCGCGTTTCTTGGTATGATCAACGGACTTTTAATCACTAAAGGAAAAATGGCGCCTTTTATTGCTACACTAGCAACTATGACAATTTATCGAGGAGCAACACTGGTTTATACAGATGGGAATCCAATTACTGGGATTGGTAAAAGTTTTATCTTTCAGTTTATGGGAAAAGGATATTTATTTGGTGTTCCATTCCCAATCATCGTGATGTTGCTATTTTTCGTACTATTATATACATTGCTTCATAAGACAGCGTTTGGTAAGAAAACATATGCTGTAGGAGGAAATATCAAAGCGGCAGAAATTGCTGGGGTTAAAACAGACAAAGTTCAAATTATCATTTATACTATCTCAGGATTGATGGCCTCTATTTCAGGTATTATTCTTACGTCACGTTTAAACTCAGCACAACCAACTGCTGGACAGTCTTACGAAATGGATGCTATTGCAGCTGTTGTTTTAGGCGGTACTAGTTTGTCAGGAGGGAAAGGTCGTTTGGTTGGTACCTTAATTGGGGCATTGATTATAGGGACGATCAACAATGGATTAAATTTATTAGGAGTATCAAGTTTTTATCAACAAATCGTTAAAGGACTTGTGATTATCGTAGCAGTATTGTTAGACCGTAAACAAAATAAATAGAAACGAAGGAGAGAATCAGAATGAAAAAATTTTTAGTTTCGATGATGGCAGTAGGTTTACTTTTAGCAGGTTGTGGGGCAGCAACATTAGGAGACAACGACACCAAATCAGATACAAAAATAGAAGAGAAAAAAGCAGCAGATCTAAAAGTGGGTGTAAGTATTTCTACATTGAATAATCCGTTCTTTGTTTCTGTAAAAGACGGGATTACAAAATTGGCAGATGAAAATAAGACAAAAACAATCATTTCTGATGCACAAAATGATGCGTCGAAACAAAGCAATGACATTGATGATTTAATTCAACAAAAAGTAGATGTTATTTTAGTAAATCCTGTTGACTCATCTGCGATTCAACCAGCAGTAGAAGCGGCAAACGAAGCGAATATTCCTGTAATTACATTAGATAGAAGTTCTGATGGCGGTAAAATCTTAACATTAGTTGCTTCTGATAACGTCAAAGGGGGAGAAATGGCAGCCCAATTTATTATCGATAAAGTCGGTAAAGATGCAAAAGTCGTTCAATTAGAAGGAACACCAGGTGCTTCTGCAACGCGTGAACGTGGTAAAGGTTTTGAAAATATTGCTAAAAAAGACTTAAATATCGTTCAAAGCCAATCTGCTGACTTTGACCGTGCTAAAGGTTTGACGGTAATGGAAAATATCTTACAATCAAATTCTGACATCACTGCAGTCTTTGCGCAAAATGATGAAATGGCTTTAGGAGCAGTAGAAGCCTTAAAATCAGCTGGTAAAAAAGATGTCTTAGTGGTAGGATTTGACGGTAATGAAGATGGATTAAAAGCAGTGAAGGCTGGAACACTGGCCGCAACGGTCGCTCAACAACCAGTTGAGATGGGTAAATTAGCACTGCAAGCGGCTTATGATCATTTTGAAGGGAAGAAAGTCGATAGTAAGATTGATTCACCTTTAGAATTGGTGGAAGCAAAATAATTAAAAGTATAGAAGTGTGATAAATTTTTAAAGGATGAGCTAAAAGTAAAAAAATACTTTTAGCTCATCCTTTTTTGTTTAGTTACTCTTTTACAAGCTGTAACAGCTGTGTATAAATTGCTTTCCACGTTCCAGCATCATTGAAGTTTTCCACCAGTAAAAAGGCGGTATCTTTTCTTTCGATAGGGGCGACGTAGTTAGCAATGATTACGTTAGCGATTGTATCATCTGTGGTGAAAACGAAGGTGTCTGGGTTGAGAATCTTCATCAATTTCCGTTTTAACGCTAGTTCAGCAACGATATTTCCACCGAAATCGATATAAATCATGACTTGTTGTTGATGCTCACCTAAAACGAGCAAATAAAGAGTATCAATCAATACTTGCTTACTTTCTTCTTTTTTCGACCAAGGAATTGCCGGGGTGAATTGATCATAAAAATCAATTAAATGTTTATAAAGAATCGCATGGCTTTGGATACTTTCCTTAGTTAAAGCTTGAGAGTAAAAGATATTTTTAACGTCATGACCAAAAAATTCAATATAACTTAAGTGTAGAGTCAAGATATAGAGACTGGCATAATAATTTTTATGAAGACGTGGCAAGGATTCCAATGTAAAGGTTTCAAACACAGAATCCAACATCTGTTTAGAAAGAACAGCTAAATCAAAATCAATCATTCCTTCCAGCGTTTTGCCAAATTGAATCATCTCCTCGAATGTATAAAGTCTAGGAATAAAGATTCGTAGGAAAAAGAGTAAAAATGGATGCTCAAGATCAATCTCTCTAGCGTTAAAAATAGTTGTTAGCGGAAAGACAGAAGATGATTGAATCTCAGCTAATAACCGATCTAAATCAGTGGGTGTGTGCTCTAGAACATAGAAAAAAGAATTTAAACTATGAAGTTCGGAATACGTCATTTCTTTCGCATAAGGGATTGTTTTTTCATTGGCTATACTTTTTTTACGTTCAGCTTCTATCGCTGGATACGGTGAGCGGTAGAAAAATAAAAAGCTAAAAACTAAAAAACGAAAAATAAATATATCAGACGTTCGTCCTTTAAGAAAAACAGTTTTGTTGGCAACCGTTAATTTCAAGTTGAACTGATTTAAAAAAGGATTGACTTGGCGAATCACATAATAAGTATGGGATTGGGAGAACAGTAAGTCCTGTGCGATATCAGTAATGGGCCATTCTTCTTCATGTAAAAAGAGATAAGTCAGTTGAAACATAGCGGAAGAATTCAAATAATGTTGAATTAATTCATAAATTAATAACGAAGGATGATGATCGCTTGTGGTTTCTTCAATTAAATATTTATTTTCTTTATAGCTAATCGTAATTGGGATTTGATAAATGGCTAAATCTCTATTTAGTTGAAGCACAAAATGATATAACCGATTCTTAGATAAAGATAACTGTGTTTGTAAAACGTCACCTTCTACCATCGGGGTATTTACAATTCTAGTAAACAAATCTAATTTTATTTGTTCATTCTTTTTAATTAATTGAGTCATCAACATAACAATCCCACCTTTATCCATTTATTATAAACGGCTTTAAATGTTTTTCATATTAAAAAAACAAAAAAAAATAAAAAAAGCTAATACGAGATTATCTTGAAGTTGGACGTGAATTCTTTTATATTTTGTATACAGAAACATTTTGACAAAAACAAGAGGTGATTAAGTGAGAGTTATTAAACGATTCAATTTATGGATGCTCGTGCTTTTTTTAGTTGTCAGTCCCTTATGTCAAAGTACAATGATCGTATTCGCAGAAACATTAAATGAACAGACTACCTATTTGAAAATACATAAAAATGAAAATGACCAAGCCGTTGTTACTGTCCCACAAGTTGTTTCGGGGCAAGAGATAACAATCAAGTCCCAAACACCAATTGATGTTCTGACCTTAGAAAATAAACAAACGATTCAACAGTTACAAAGTAATGAAGAGAAACAGACGATTTCATTTGTCTATCAAGGAACAGAACCTTTTCAATTATATTTTGATGTAAATCAGGTAAAAGAGCAAGAAGTTGTCGTTGAGCAAAATAATCAAACGTTCACCTATCAATTGCAATTAGACGAAAGTTTTACTGAAACGACCGAGACAAGTTCACAAGATACTGAAACACAAGACACAAGTCAAGGAACTTCAGAAACTGAAACAACTGATGAACAAACAGCTCAGACAGAAACCGAAACAAGCTTGACGACAGAAACACAAATCAGTAGTGAAGTTGAAACCAGTAAAACAAAAGAAAGTACAACACCAACGTCTGAAAGAAAAGAAAGTAAAGAAGCAAGATCCGGTGATCTGATGAAAGAAATTATTGCCGATCGAGAAGCTGGTTGGAAAATGCAGCTGGATAAACAAACGATTTTATCAGAATCATTACCATCAGGAAGCCAAGTTTCTTACGGCTTTGCTAAAGAAGAAGACCTATTTCTTACGAATATTTTCTTAACAGGCGAGAATGGCCAACGTGTTGATTATCGAAATGGAAGTAACTCATCCAATAGTAGAGGGATTCGTTTTTATTCATTTGAAAAAGCAGGGGATTATACACCTATTGAAAATGTTGCATTAAATACTGTAGCAGTCAAGGGGAATCAAATCAGAGGATATGGAGAATTCACTCTGGATCACAATCTAGTTTATTCCTATAAAGTTGTCGTACGTGTGACCCTAATTTTTAATGAAAAAACTGGAGATATTCAAAAGCAAATTGAGATTAAACGTGTGGATAAACCATTAATAGGTGATCCACAACCGATGAACGTCGGCTTTTCCGAAATTGTCGATACTAAGCTGAATAACAGAGACAGTGCTGACGTTGCCTACATTGGAAATGGTCGTGGACTTTCCATTGGAAATGATCCATATAATGTCCAGTTTAAAGTAGCAGATGAGAATACCAGTGGAACGAATCCTGATAAATGGGGATCTGCTAAAGCAACATTTTTAGATTTAAGTATCGGTATCCATTGGTGGTATCGCTATGCAGAACCAGGTGACTTTTTCAAAAGCCACTCAATTATTGGTGGTGAAGTTCACGGGCTGGAAGAGAATAACGGTCAGCCAGGTGAAATTGTTGAGCATTATTCCGATGCAGCCGTTTCTATGATGTGGAACAAACAAAAAGTCAAACTACAAGAAACAAGAAAAATGTCTTATACGATTCATTTAGATGAAATAAGTAAACCGGAAATCAAGTTGCAGTCAGATATTCCTGCAAGCTTGCTTGAAGGGAAAAACCTAGAAAAAATCACCGGTACAGTCCAGTCTGACAGAACGAACACGATTAATCTGTTATATGCAATTGATGATAATGAGTATACAAAAATTAAAGAGATTGCAAATACCAATAAAGGTGAGAAACAGGAATGGTCGATTGATAACATTGATTTATCTAGCTATAAAGCAGGGAAACATACGTTGACTTTCATGGCTCAAGATAGTGATGGAAACTTATCAGAAAAAATCACTCGTACATTCCGCATCGTTTCAAAAGATACAAAATATGTTTTTGATTCGACTGTCACTAATACCAATGGTTTATTATCTAAAGTACATCCTGGAGATCGGCTGCACTATGAGATCTATTTAGAAAATAGAGGGAAAAATATTTATTTCCGATGGGAAAATGAATTTTCGAAGTATTTAACACTAGATGAAAAATCAATTCATATCGCAAATAAGCGAGACCCTAACCCAAATGTTCAAATCAAAAATCAGACAATCACCTATGATGGTGCCATGGCTTTGAATGAAGTGATTACTTTTAGCTTTGATGCAATCGTTAAAGACGAAAGCTTAGGTGTGAAGCTAGCAACTATCATGAATAAAGCCAGTTTCTATGAAAAAGATAGTTACAATAAGCCTTTAGTAAAAAGTGAAATTAGTTTAGCAAATGAAGGAACCGTCACAAACTTCCCCAAAGTATATATAGATGGTCAATTGTTAAATCAAGAAATCAAAGAAGAAGATGAACTAATTTTTGAAGGTAAGATTGGTAACTCGGCGTTAGCCAAAGAAACTGATTCTGGCGCTTGGAAACAAGCGCAGTATATATTCCCAGAAGAAGAAGGCTTAGAACTTACAGAAATTCAGGTTCTTGATAAAAACAATCAGCCATTACCAGATAGTCAAGTCGAATGTGCGATTATATCTGAAGATGATGGACAACAGATACAGAAAAATTATCATAGAATAGCAACGGCCCGCTTTAAAAAAGATATTCTACCTCAAGAAGAATACCGTATTCGAGTAAAAGCCAAAGCAGCAAAAGATTCTTCCAAATTAAAAGAACCAATCGTTGTTCAAACATCGGCTTTAGGTACTGACAAAACAGAAGAAGACATTGAAGTGGTAAAAGAAATCAAGATGCCTAAGATCCAACCAAAAGAAATGTTAACGATAGCCGATGTAAGTGGTGAGCTGAACTTTGGAGAATGGACATTAAAAAGAGAAGTACAAAAGAAATACGCAGAAGATTTAAGCATAAAGATCCAAGATACACGTGTGGGCAGTAATGAATGGTCACTGCAGGTTTCTGGTGAAATCAAAAATGATTCTGGCGATTTATTGCCATTATTCTTTGACGATGGAAAACAAAAACAATCCCTTGAAGATGGTATCATCATTAGCCATAAAGGGATGAAAGAATTAACTTTTGGAGAAAAAAGTGAGCAAAAAATTTACGCTGAACTTTCTCCAACAATGAACAAAGGGCATTACCAAGGAACAATTTCTTGGAATTTGATGGATGTGCCATAAAAAGCAAACATTCACTATAGTCGTGTTAAATAGATAGAACTGACAGTGTCTATCGTTAAAATAATCAATTCGTTAAACAAAATTAGGAGGAATTTTATTATGAAAACAAGCAAGTTAACAGTAGGAATGATTTTATTAGCAACAGGAAGCATGTTTGCAGTAACAGCAAATGCAGCAGAAGTACCAGCTAAAGAAGCAACAACAAAAGCAGAAGCATCAGTTAAAGGTGGAGATCTTTATTTAACAGGATTTACAAATAACGTGAATTTTAATTTTGACTTGAATGATGCAGTAACAACTGACGAAAATGGAAATACAACAATCAATTCAATTATCAAATCTAAACCGATGGAAAATGAATCAGGAATCATCCAAGGTCAAGTTGTCGATTTATTGGGTTCTAACGAAAAATGGACAGTAAATGTAAAATTATCAGAGTTTGTTAATGCAGAAAATAAAGAACAAAAACTTGCAAATCCATTAATTGAAGGATCAAAAATTTTAGGTCAAGAAGTACCAACGACAAAAGCAGGGGACTTAATCATTATCGATCAAGTAGGTGTGAATATTGTTTCTGATAGTGAAACGTCTGGATTAGGTGTGAATACAATCGGACTTTCTAATGCGATGATGACATTCGGATACACTAAAAACAAAAAAATGGTTGCTGGAGATTACGCTGGCGAACTTAACTGGAACTTAGTTGATGCTGAAACTGGACAAGAGTAATAACTAGCTTGTAATATAGAGTAAGAAAATGGATTTGGGACAGTGAATGCTATTGTTCCAAATCCATTTGTACATAAGAAATTATTTTAAGAGTAGAAGGGAATTATTGAAATGAAAAAATTAATTATGGTATTGGGTCTTATTTTTATGCTTGGTTTTATTAATACTACTGAGGTAAATGCAGAAGAGATGGCTTATTCTGTTCAAGCTGTACTGCCAGACAACCAAAAGACTGATGTTAGTTATTTTCATTTAACAATGAAGCCTTCTCAAGAACAAGAGTTAAAATTAAAACTTATCAGTTATTCGGATAAGCCTTTAGAAATTGAAGTCATTCCTCGAGATGCTTTTACCAATGATAATGGAATGATAGATTATAGTGTAGATAACCCAACTTTGGATCAAACAATGCCTCACTCTTTCACTGAGTTAGTTTCGGAAAAACAAGTTGTGACGTTGGAACCAAAAGAAGAAAAAGAAATTAGTTTTCAATTGAAGATGCCGGCAAAGGTTTTTGATGGAGAAATTTTAGGTGGGTTCTTTGTTCATGAGTTTAACGGCAAGGGCTCTTCAACGTCTGAAAAGGATAGCCAACAAACTCAGGAAAGCGCAACTGGCGTACAATTAGAGAATCGTTTTTCCTATACGATCGGTGTGAAACTCACTGAAACAGATCAAGTTGTCAAACCAGAAATTAAACTTGGTGATGTGACTGCTGGACTTGTGAATGGTAGAACGGCTTTCTTAGCAACACTTAGAAACGTCAAAGGGACAACATTGAAAAAAGCAACAGTCGAAGGTAAGATATACAAAAAAGATGAGTTACTTTATACGACAAAGAAAGAAAAACTAGCGATGGCTCCTTACTCAGTCTTTGATTTTAATGTTTCAGCAGAGAACGAAGAGTTGCTTGCTGGGGATTATACATTAAAGATAAATGTTACTAGCGGTGAAGATAAGTGGGATTTTACAAAAGAATTTAAAGTAGATAAAAAAGAAGCTGACAAATTTAATGAAGAAGCGGTAGAGGTTGTCAAGAAGCCAACCAATTATTGGCCTTGGGTTGTTGGTGGAATGGGAATTGTTCTAGTTGGATTACTAGGATACATTGTTTACCAAAAGAAACGTAACTAAATTTAGAAACTAAAAAGGATCAGGTATAAATATCGTAGATATTTATGGCTGATCTTTTTTAGTTGCAATGTATGAATATAGTAGATCTTTAGTTTGTTTTTATGAACATCTATATTTTTTATAACAATATCTATATTTTGTTTATTTTTATTTCTGATTGTAAGCGCTACAATTCTAGTGTAGAGAAGTTGATGAAAGGAGTTGAGTAAATGAAAAGAAAGTCAAAAGGCTCGGTTTTTCTTTCCAATGTTTGGCGATACAAGGCATTGATTTTAATGGCGATTCCAGCTATGGTTTGGATGATTTTTTTCTTTTATATTCCAGTATTGACCAACGTTGTAGCGTTTAAAGATTTTCATATTTCCCCTGATGGATTTATCGCTAGTTTAAAGGCAAGTCCTTGGGTTGGATTAGAGAATTTCAAGTTTTTATTTTCTTCTAATGATGCGTTTTTGATTACTAAAAATACAGTGCTATACAATGTGACGTTTATTATTTTGAATTTGATTATTTCTGTATTTTTTGCAATCGTAATGAGTGAGCTGAGGAATAAACGTTTGGTAAAAGTGTATCAAACGATGTCTCTTTTGCCGTATTTTTTATCTTGGGTAATCATTGGGTATTTCGTTTATGCTTTTTTAAGTCCTGATAAAGGGATTTTCAATCAGTGGATTACCAGTCATGGGGGAACACCAATCAATTGGTACAGTGAACCGAAATTTTGGCCGTTTATCTTGGTCTTTATCGGTACATGGAAAGGAATTGGCTATAATAGTATTATTTATTTTGCTTCTGTTATGGGAATTGATCCTACTTATTACGAGGCAGCAATGGTGGATGGTGCTAGTAAATGGCAGCAAATCAAAAATGTGACGATTCCTCAATTATTACCTTTGATGACGATTCTGACGATTTTAGCTGTGGGGAATATTTTTAGAGCGGATTTTGGGTTATTTTTTAATGTGCCTAGAAATTCAGGTTCCTTATATCAAGTTACCTCAGTTTTAGATACGTATATCTTTAATGGGTTGACTGCTACTGGGGATATCGGAATGACTGCAGCAGCTGGTTTGTATCAATCAACAGTTGGTTTTACTTTGTTGATGATTACCAATGGAATCGTTCGTCGATTTGACAATGAATCGGCATTATTCTAAGGAGGAGTGAAAACATTGAGGAAAAAGTCTGTTTCAAAAGTAGAAATTCGCTCGTTTAATCGACCAGTCAATTTATTTTTTAACCTGTTGATCGCTGTTTTTGCACTATCCTGTATTTTGCCATTCATATTTGTTGTGGCGATTTCAGTTACTAATGAAACAGCTTTAGCCGCACACGGGTATAGTTTTTGGCCGAAAGAATTTAGTTTTTTTGGATACACCTATTTGTTCGATCAGATGCATGAAAAAATCTTTCAAGCTTTGTTTGTGACTGTCTTAGTTACAGTAATGGGAACCTTGATCAATAGCACGGCAACGTCATTATATGCTTATGTGATTTCTAGATCCAATTTTCCCTTCCGACGTTTTTTTACTGTATTTTGTCTGATTACTATGTTATTTTCACCAGGGATGGTGGCAAATTATTTAGTAATGACGAATTTACTTCAGTTAAAAGATACGATTTGGGCGTTGATTTTGCCAATGGCGGTCAGTCCATTTAATATTATTGTGATGCGGACATTTTTCAAACGTTCAGTATCTGATTCAATTATCGAGTCGGCTAGGATCGATGGTGCTTCTGAAATGAGAATATTTATTCAAATTGTGTTGCCGTTAGCAGTGCCTGGAATTGCAACGATTAGCTTGTTTGCAGCTTTAGGTTATTGGAATGACTGGTTTAATGCATTGCTTTATATTCAAAAAGATAGTTTGGTGCCACTGCAGTATTTGTTGATGAAGATTCAAAATAATATTCAATATCTAACACAAAATGCGGGAGCCA
Organism: Enterococcus sp. AAFC-DPL-5146; assembly: GCF_058216635.1. NCBI lineage: Bacteria > Bacillati > Bacillota > Bacilli > Lactobacillales > Enterococcaceae > Enterococcus > Enterococcus sp. AAFC-DPL-5146. The sequence continues at coordinate 286,117 of NZ_CM177103.1, forward strand.
GTAGTCAGCTATCAGGTGGTATGGCGGCGATACCTGGTGAATCAGCTCGTATGGCGATTGTAGTTATCTCTACTTTGCCGATTGCGATCAGTTATCCATTTTTCCAAAAGTATTTTGTCAAAGGATTAACGATTGGCGGAGTTAAGGAGTAAAATAACGAACTCATAAAGCTTTTAAAATTAGGGAGGAACAAAAATGAAGACCTGGAAAAAAATAATCGGTTTAAGTACAGCAGTAGTTCTTTTAGGTGTTTTAACAGCATGTGGTGGGGGAAGTAACGAAAAGACGGATGGTAGTAGTAAAAAAGCGAATGAAAACACGTTGTTGATGTATCAAATTGGCGATAAACCTGACAATTATGATGCCTTGATGGAAGTGGCTAATAAGAGAATCGAAGAAAAAACAGGCGTTAAATTAAATATCCAATACATCGGTTGGGGAGATTACGAGAAAAAAATGAGTGTAATCGTATCCTCTGGTGAAAACTATGACATTGCATTTGCTGATAACTATGTGCCGAATGCACAAAAAGGAGCATTTGCTGATTTAACAGAATTAGCACCTAAGTTTGCGAAAGATGCATACGACCAGTTGGATGAAGCCTATATCAAAGGAAACTTAGTTGACGGTAAATTATATGCATTTCCAGTTAACGGCAATGTGTATTCTCAACAAGTATTAACCTTTAATAAGCAATATTTAGACAAGTATAATTTATCAATCGATGATATCAAATCTTACAAAGATGCAGAAAGTGTGCTTAAAACTTTCCACGAAAAAGAACCGAATATAGCAGCTTTTGCGATTGGACAAGGATTTAAAGCACAAGGGAATTTTGATTTTCCGATTGGCAATAATTATCCGTTTGCTATCGATTTAAATGGCGACTCGAAAAAAATCGTTAATCAATATGAAAACAAAGATTTCATGGATGTTTTAAAAACAATGCATAAATGGTATAAATCAGGCTACATCCCGTCAGATGCTGCGACGAGTAATACTGAATTTCCTTTAGAAGGAAACACTTGGTTCATTCGTCAAGAAACACAAGGTCCTTACGATTACGGTGATACAATTTTAAGTAATGCAGCAGGTCAAACATTAGTATCTAAAGCATTTACAACACCATTGAAATCAACAGCGCAAGCACAAATGGCAAACTTTGTTGTTTCAAATACGTCTAAAAATAAAGAAAAAGCAGTAGAAGTTCTAGGGCAAATCAATAGTGATCCAGAACTGCTGAATGGTTTAGTTTGGGGAATCGAAGGCGAAGCTTGGGAAAAAATTCCTGATAAAAAAGATAAGATCAAACTGTTAGACGGGTACAAACCAAACATGCATCTACCTGCTTGGAATACTGGAAACAATAAAATTTTATACACACAAGATAGTATCACTGATGATATGATTAAAGAACGTGATGAATCAATCGCTAAAGCAGAAACATCACCGATTTTAGGTTTTAATTTTGTGACATCAAATGTGAAAACAGAATTAAGTAATATCGCAAATGTTATGAGTCAATATCTGGATGGCTTAAATACAGGAACAGTTGATCCGGAAGTGACCGTTCCTAAGTTGAAAGAAGCGCTTGATAACGCTGGTTACGAAAAAGTCTTGACAGAAATGCAAAAACAATACGATGACTTTTTGAAAAAATAAAACATAAATAATAACCAGAACCAAGTGATTCGATGATTCATCGTTTTTGCTTGGTTCTTTTATAAAAAAATAACCATCATTAATTGCGTATAATATCTTTAGTGGTGAGTTTTATATTTGGAATATGAGCCATAGTTATTTATTATATTAATGTAGTAGTAGAAAGGAAGAGTTAGATGGTTGGAAAAGCGCTGGAAACGTTATTCATCAAGATTTGGGTCATTGTGAAATTGAATTTATTCTTTTGGTTGTTGAGTTGTTGTGGATTGATTGTGGTAGGGGTTGGTCCTGCATTGAAAACAGTCAATGATTTATTTATCAGTCATGAATTTAATTATAAAGATATCACGTTAAAGGAAGGCTGGCGCTGTTTTAAACAAAATTTTGTTAGAGGGAATCTACTCTTTTTTGGTACAGGATTATTGTTAGCGGTTTTAGCATATAATTTATTTTTATCTGTTCAAATACAAGGACTGCTGTTTTTAGCGATTGATTTTCTTTTAGTTTTTGCTATGATTTATGGACTTGTTACGTTTCAATATGCGTTATTGTTAGATAGCTATTATGAAATCGGTTTAAAAAATTTACTGAAACTGGCGTTTATTTCGACGTTATCTAATTTTATGAATTTATTGAAGATTGCTATTGGAATCAGCGTAATCTTGTTTTTCACTTGGAAATTCAAAGGGTTAATTTTATTTGGTACATTTTCCATGATGCAAATTTGGAGTTTTACTGCAACCAAGTCTTGGCGACAAACTATTGACCAAAGATTGGGGTTTCATGGGTAGCAAGTCCCCTTCTTCTTTTAACAAAAAAACATTGTTGAACCGACTACTGAAAAATTATGCTGTGATTCTGGTTTCTTTGATTTTGATTGGCATGTTCAGTATTGGTATGAATACTTATTGGCAATCGATGGGAAGAGGGGAAATGACCGCACAAGAAGCAGTCGATGGGATTGGCCGATCCATCAATGATAAAAATTTACAAGGTAAAACGATGCTGAATGGTTTAGCGGATAATCAAGATAAGATCAAAAACTTAAATCGTTATATGGATTCTTCGATTTCGGATTATTTGAACTATTCCTATGACCAGCAATTAGAAACAGGCAATTATTTATTTCTACCTAGTCAGGTGAAAAATTTTTATACGATGTACGACAATATTGAATCGGTTATTATAGTATTGAATAATTATGAGGGCTATTATCTTTCTACCGCTAAAAATAAAGGTGGAGAAAAAAATAATGGTACGCCTCGTCTAAACAATAAATTTTATTTAGCGTATCCAATCACTAATCCAGTAACTTTAGAAGTTTTGGGAAGTTTTTATGTTGAATTTTCTCAAAAAGACATTATTGACAGTTTGACTCATTTGACTACTTTTGATGGGTTGTCAGCGTATGTATTTTCAAATACAAGGTATCAATTATTAACGTATACGGAAATAAATGACAAATTAGACCAGCAGTTGATTCAACAGGAAATGAAAGAAACATCCATGTTGCCAATCCAACTATTGAGCGATAAAAATTTGTTGGAGCATTTGAAAACAACCAGTGGTTTTGACATCTTGGTTACGGTATCTAAGCAAAAGATTCTTGAACATGTTTTTTTTGACTTGCGTATTTTAATGCTAGGTGGCTTAGTTTTAATTTTATTACTGTTGTATTTATTGTATCGAACATTTACAAAGTATTCACAACAGGTTGATATCATTATGGGATCGATGGCATTGGTTACTAAAGGGGAGCTGAATACACGAATCAATGAAGAGGCGACTCAATTTGAATTAAGAGAGCTTTCTAACGGTATCAATACGATGCTGGATAATATTGAGCAATATATAGCTGATATTTATAAGTTAGAGATCAAGCAGCAAGACGCCCATATGCGAGCGTTACAGTCTCAAATCAGCCCACATTTTTTATATAATACATTGGAATATATTCGAATGTATGCATTAAGTGAAGGCAGCGAAGAACTTGCTGACGTTGTTTATGCATTTTCAACATTATTAAGAAATAATACCGATCAGGCTAAAACAACGACGTTAGAAAAAGAATTAAGTTTCTGTGAAAAGTATGTTTATTTGTATCAGATGAGATATCCAGATCAAGTAGCCTATCATTTTGAGATTGATGAAGGGCTAAAAGAGCTTGTTTTACCGAAATTCTCAATTCAGCCTTTAATTGAAAATTATTTTGTCCACGGTATCGATTTTTCAAGAAACGACAATGCCATCAGTGTGAAAGCTCAGTTGGTTGATGGTCAAGTGAAAATTTTGATTCGTGATAATGGGAAAGGAATCTCAGAACAAAAGTTGACGTTGATCCGAAGAAAATTAGAGAGCCAACAAATTGAATTACATGACTCAATTGGATTGCAAAATGTCAACGAACGTCTTAGAGCTTATTTTGGTCCGACATTTTTGATGACAATCACACAAAATGAGACAAAAGGAATTACTATTCTACTGTCATTCAGTGATTTTATTTCTTAAAAATTAAATCTGACGTGAGAATAAGAGTAAAAATCAAGGCTCAATAAACACACTATTTTTCAAAGAAAAGGAGTGAGACCATGACATATAATGTTTTGTTAGTCGATGATGAGTATATGATTGTTAATGGTTTGAAGAAAATTATCTCTTGGGAAGCGGAAGGATTTTCGATTCAAGGAACGGCGAGAAATGCCATGGAAGCTTTATTAATGATGGAGACACAAGCTATTGATTTAGTAATCACAGATATTACCATGCCTGAAATGACAGGATTAGAGTTTATTGAAGCTGCTCAAAAAGAAGCGCGGCAATTTGAATTTATGATTCTATCTGGTTATCAAGAATTTGATTTCTTAAAAGGTGGTCTTCAGCTAGGTGCCATTAACTATTTGATGAAACCAGTAGATAAGTTGGAGCTTCTAAAGAGTGTGAAAAAGGCAAAAAAACGTTTAGATAGTCGTAATCAGCAGGAGACGAAGGCTGGTTTATACAGTGAAATTTTGTTATCTCAATGGGTTAATGGCGAGATTGACACGGATAATTATCAAGAGTTGGATCAATTGGTCAACACCTCAGAGAAAGCGGAATGGACAGTCTTGTTGATAGAAGTAGCTCGTGAGAAAAAGGCTAAAGTTGTTAAATGGTTAGAAGAACAACAGCAGTCATTATTTTTTTCGAGGAATTTAGGCGATAAAAGTTTGCTTGTACATATTTTTAAAGGTGGAAAATATCAGCTAAACCAATTACTTGCAGTCAATCCGCTACAATCGGATGAAGATGGCAGTTGGTTGATTAGTGTAGGCGAGACTGTTAACGATTGGGAGGATGTTCCAGATAGCTTTGAAAAAGCAAGTCAAACCTTACAACGGTATAAGTTTTATGAAGCAAGCGGCAGCAATTTGTTGTATTCGGTTTTTTCAGATGATTTTGATCTTTCCGCTGATATTATTAATTTTAATAAAACTTTGATGGTGGGAGATTTTACGACGATTGAAACAACGATTACTGATATTTTTGTTAAAACACAAAAAATCGGTGCTCGTCCAGAAGATGTCCGTCATATAACATTTATGCTTTTTATGGATATTTATCGTCGGTTTAATCATTTAGACGAAGGCGAGTATCAGCAAGTGTTAGATGATATCAACCATTCATCCAATGTGGATAAACTGCGGGAAATTTTAGCTATTACGGTTAAACAAATCACGCAGGAAAAATTAGCTTGTGATTATTCAGAAAATGTCCAAAACGTAATTGATAAAATCCGTTCTGAATACAACAACGAACTAACGCTAAAATGTGTGGCTCAATCGTTGCATTTAAATGTGATGTATCTGGGTCAGTTATTTAAGAAGGAAACGAAAAAAAGTTTTTCTCAGTACCTAAATCAATATCGTATGAAAAAAGCACAAAATTTACTGTTGTATTCAGATGATAATGTAAGCGAGATTGCTGATAAAATTGGCTTTAACAACAGTACGTACTTCTCTCAAATGTTTAAAAAAATGAATGATTTAACGCCTAAAGAATTTCGGGAAAAGTATAAACATCGTTATCATTCTGTTGTGGAAGAATAGTCGATAGGAATAGAAAGAACTGAATGGAAAGCTCGAATGTAGGAGCCTTTCATTCAGTTCTTTTTTGACTAAATACTAAATGGAAGTTGGGTTTGTGACAGTGTTCTTGGTTTGGGGACAACCCCAAGCGTAAAGTCGATGCTTCCACCATTCATCAGTTTTTCATGAGTAAAGAATAGATCCTCATGAATCTGTCCATTAGAACAAATGTGATCTACAAACTGCTGCTGCTCGTTATTTGGACTGGTAGTGACTGTTAACGTTTTACCATTCGATAAATGGATGATAGCTTTATCAAATAAAGGCATTCCAATCACGTATTCGCTTGATCCAGGACAGACGGGATAAAAACCAAGTGCACTGAAAATGTACCACCCAGCCATGCTGCCATTGTCCTCATCTCCAGGATAACCAGTAGGACTATCGTTAAATTCTTGGATCATTAGTTGTTTTAATAAAGGTTGAGCAAACTCTGGTTTTCCGAGATAGCTAAATAAATAAGGAAAATGAAAACTAGGTTGGTTAGAAATCGCTAATTGACCAAAATCAGCAGCAGCCATTTCACTCATTTCGTGAATCTCAAAGCCATATCCATCAACATCGAATGTAGGTGATTGGTTACATAGTTTGATTAATTTTTCTTGGAATTTTTCATTCCCGCCAAAAGCTGTAATCAACCCCTTAAAGTCATGATATACAGCAAAACTACTTTGCCACGCACTGCCTTCTGCATAATCTCCCCCCCAGCGATGACTGTTAAAAGGTTCTGTGAATGTTCCATCTGTTTGTTTTGCTCGCATAAAACCTGTTTCAGGATCAAAAATAGCCAAGTAATTTTTTACTCGTTTTTTATACTGTTCCGCTGTTTCATTATCGTTCAAAAGAGAGGCCACTTGGCTAATGCAAAAGTCACTATAACAATAATCTAACGTGTGATTGACTGACTCGTGATAATCCGCAGGAACATAGCCATAAGTCAAATAATCCTTCGTTCCTTGACGACCGTAATTAGGGTTTTCGCTTTGAACAGTTGCGCCTGTAATCATAGCTGTCAAAAACTCAGGCATTAAATCAGCACGGATATTTTTCACTGCAGCATCAGCGATCACGGCATCAATCAAGGTTCCAGGCATCAAGCCTCGCTCGTCTGGCGATAACCACTTAGGTAAATAGCCGCTTTCTCGATAGCTGTTTAAAAAACCTTCAAGCATTTCTGCATATTTTTCCTGAGCAATTAATGAATATAAAGGATAAACAGTTTTATAAGTGTCCCAGAAACCATTATTTGTATAAAGAAAACCTGGTTTTACCTCTTTGGCTAACGTGTCATAATGAATAATTTGATCCTTTGAATCTTTTTCATAAAAGGTTTGTGGAAACAAAAATGTGCGGTAAAGATTATGATAAAAGGTTGAACGACGTTGCTGATTTTTATCCTGAATGTCGATTTTATTCAAATAATGTGCCCATTGTTCCTGAGAATTTTTAAGATAATCTTCAGGCTGCCAATGAGACTCTCGAGACAAGTTTAATTTTGCTTGTTCTAAGCTAATAAATGAGGTGCCAAATTGAAGGGTTTGTTCTTCAATATCTCCGAAATAAAAAGTAATACAGCCATCTTCTCCTTTTATCTCTACAGATTTTTCAAAAATTAACGGCTGTTGAAAGTGAAGGGTAAAATAAAAAGAAAAATCAGAATCCTCGCAACCTGCGTAGTTTATTATAGAACCAGAAACGGTATGAGGATCCTCAATTATAAGTTGATACTTTCCAGGGAATGAAAGTAATAATCCTGCGGCTGGTTGTGTGTATGTCGCTGTTAAAACACCACCATACATACTTGGTATCAAGCGAGTGGTTAATTGATAGCGCTGCTGGGTAATTTCTAAATAACTAGGATTAAAAACGCTTTCATCTGATCGATAAGAAGACTGAGCATGAAATACAGTCTTCTCCTTTAGAGGTCCACTAAAAGGCAGCATGACGAAATAGCTGAAATCTCCCATCCAAGGACTAGGTTGATGCGTTAGACGGAAGCCTTGAAAGACCCGATCACGAGGATTAAACCACCAACTACCATTATCTCCATTTGTTTGTGGGGCGAAATAATTCATGCCCCAAGGGACACCTGTATAGGGGAGGCAGTTACCGTTTGAAAAAGAATGTTGATTATCTGTTCCGTGTCTAGTATCGATTAATGTTTGCTTCATTCTTTAGTTCTCCTTTGTTGAGTGTCGAATGATTTGTTTGACTGGGACTTGTTGGTCTGTGGGAATCACTTGATTTTCGATCCAATCAATCAGCAATGTTCCAGCAAGTTGTCCCATTCCTTTAAAATCCTGTGCAATAGTTGTTAGTGCTGGATCTACTAAGGCGGCAGCTTGAATATTATCGAAGCCGACAACTGACAGTTGATTGGGTATATCAATGTTTACTCGTTTTGCTTGATTCATCAAAGAAATAGCAACTAGGTCATTTTCACAGACAACACCGGTAATCGCATTTTCGCGAAGATAGGCAATAACGTTATCGTTTAAAAAGGCCTGTTTATCTGTCAAGGCAGTATGGAAGGCCAAATGTTGTTCTTTGGTTCCGTGGATATACCCTAAGTATCTTTGCCTAACTGATTGAGGTAATGTCGGCTCGCCGAAAATATAAGCAATTCGCTGATGCCCTTGTGAGGCTAAGAAAGTTGTTGCCATTTCACCACCAGAAAAGTTATCTGACTGAACAGTGGGGTAAGGCAAATCGTGAATTTTTTTATCTAAGATGATTACAGGGAATTGTTGGATAGATAACTCAAATAAAGTATCCAGAAAGTCTTCTGTATTATGAGCGTAATAGATCATCCCATCAAAATCGTCAATGATATCTGACGCCTGTTTATTAATTAAAAACTCTGCTGATGACATGATGACTTCATAATGGTGCTCGCTTGTTATGGGTGCAAGCCCTTCGTTGAAATTTCCTAATGAAAGATCGTTAACAAATGGGATTAAAAATAAAATACGAGCAACCCGTTTCTTCTTTGGTTTACGTTTTTGAACATAACTGCCTTTTCCTTGGATTCGGTAGATCAAGCCTTGGTTTTCCAGTTCCGTAAGCGCTCGTTTTGATGTGATTCTACTGACATTATAGCTTTGAGAGAGTTCTTTTTCTGTAGGAAGTTGCGCGTTCTCTGGCAATTTCCCGGTCTCGATAGCTTCCAATAAATCATCAATAATTTTTTTATATAAAGGTTTTGACATGATTGGTCTCCTAAATGTGAAATGATATATCATTGTTGTTAGTTTAACATAGATGGAAAAAGAGTTCAATTTAAAAATATCAGAATAAACACTAGACAAAACGCTTTCATTAGCATATACTTTCGTTGTGAAATGATATATCAACTAGCAGGAGGTAATTATGACTTATCAAAAAATACCAGATTCAGTTCAAGGATTTATGGATAAAATTACTCAGTTATGTGGAGAAAAACATGCTGGCTGGGCGGAAAATTTCAACGCCGCTTTTGCAAATACCTTAACTACAACGGTTAAAAAACAAGCGGATGGTACAACCTTTTTACTTACAGGGGATATTCCAGCAATGTGGCTAAGAGATTCGACAGCGCAAGTTCGTCCGTATTTGGTGATTGCAAAAGAAGACAAAGACTTAATGAATATGATTTGCGGATTAGTGCAGCGCCAATTTTTCTATATTACTATTGATCCTTATGCGAACGCTTTTAATGAAGGACCTAATGATGCTGGACATCAAACGGATCACACGAAGATGAACCCATGGATCTGGGAAAGAAAATATGAAATCGATTCATTGTGCTACCCTGTTCAGTTGGCGTATTTGTTATTTAAAAATACTGGCTGCCAGGCGCAATTTGATGAAAATTTCGTTGCAGGCGTGAAGAAGATTTTAACTGTATTCACTACTGAGCAAGATCATCAACATTCCCCTTATACATTCGAGAGGGACACCACTCGTTTAGAAGATACACTTCCAAACAATGGTAGAGGAACACAAGTTAAACCGACAGGTATGACGTGGTCTGGATTTCGTCCTAGTGATGATGCTTGCCGATATGGCTATTTAGTCCCTTCAAATATGTTTGCGGTAGTAATCTTAGGCTATATCGAAGAAATTTTTACCGAAGTCCTGCCAGATTCAAACATAGTGAATCAAGCAGCGAAATTGAGGGAAGAAATTGAGTTAGGAATCCAAAAATATGGACAAACTGAAAACCAAGAAGGCGAATCTGTTTATGCTTATGAAGTAGATGGTTTAGGAAATGCCAGCATCATGGATGACAGCAATATCCCTAATTTACTTTCAGCGCCGTATTTAGGTTATACCACTATCGATCATTCCATCTATCAAGCGACGCGAAAAACGATTCTCAGTAAAGAAAATCCTTATTTTTACGAAGGGAAATACGCTAAAGGAATTGGCAGTTCGCACACGCCAGAAAATTATATTTGGCCGATTGCCCTTGCGATGGAAGGCATGACAACAGATGATAAAACTGAGAAGGAACGAATTTTGAATTCTTTAGTTGCCAATGATGGCGGCACACATTTAATGCATGAAGGGTTTGACGTAGATAATCCCTCAAACTACACGCGTGAATGGTTTTCTTGGGCAAATATGATGTTTTGTGAGTTAGTAATGGATTATTTTGATATTCGCGTTGAAAAATAAAAGATGAAATGGAGTGTAAAATCATGAAGAAAAAAGTATATATCATCTCCCATTCCCACTGGGATCGTGAATGGTACATGCCTTATGAACAACACCATATGCGCTTGGTTGAGTTGATGGACGATGTATTAGAGCTTATCGAATCTGATCCAGCCTTCGAAAGTTTTCATTTAGATGGGCAAACGATTATTTTAGATGATTACTTGCAGGTAAAACCAGAACAAAAAGCAGCTGTGGAAAAAGCGATTACAGATGGGAAGTTGCGAATAGGACCATTTTACATTTTGCAAGATGATTTCCTAATTAGTTCTGAATCCAATGTCCGCAATATGCTGATTGGTAAAAAAGACAGTGAAAAATGGGGAACGCCTGTTGCGTTAGGTTATTTCCCAGACACCTTTGGAAATATGGGGCAAACACCGCAAATGATGAAACAGGCAGGTTTGGATGCAGCGGCATTTGGTAGAGGTGTAAAACCAGTTGGCTTTAACAACGAAGTTTTAGATGATGAAAATTACACTTCTCAGTATTCGGAGATGTGGTGGCAAGGGCCAGACGGCAGTACGGTCTTAGGGTTACTGTTTGCAAATTGGTACAGCAATGGGAATGAGATACCAGCAGAAAAAGAAGAAGCATTGGCATTTTGGGGAGAAAAATTGGCAGATGTTGAAAAATTTGCTTCCACTGATCATTTACTGATGATGAATGGTGTCGATCATCAGCCAGTTCAAAAAGATATTACAAAAGCAATTGCTTTAGCTAATGAATTATTCCCAGATTATGAGTTTGTTCATTCGAATTTTGATGAGTATTTAACGTGTGTTCGTCAAGAGTTGCCTGAAAAAGTTGGTACCGTTCACGGGGAACTGACTAGTCAAGAAACGGATGGGTGGTTTACTTTAGCCAACACGGCTTCTGCAAGAGTGTATTTAAAACAATGGAATACAAAAGTGGAGAGACAACTGGAAAATGTGACAGAACCACTGGCAGCAATGGCGTATGATTTAACTCAAAATTATCCTCATGATCAATTAGAGTATGCTTGGAAATTATTGTTGCAAAACCACCCTCATGATAGCATTTGCGGCTGTTCCGTAGATGAAGTGCACCGAGAAATGGTTCCAAGATTTGAAAAAGCGAATGAAGTGGGAAAATATTTAGCAGAAGAAGCATTGTCACAATTGACACAAGCAATCAATACAGAAGGATTTTCTGAGACAAGTTACCCATTTGTTGTGTTCAATACTTCTGGCTATCAGAAATCAGAAATCGTAAAAATAAAAGTTGAAATCGCTAGAAAACTTTTTAAAGAGGGAATACCACACGAATTATGGCAAGAATTAGCAGATAGCGATACGCCTGTTTTTGAGGTGGTTGATGGTCAAGGTCAAAGAATACCAGCAACAATATCGCAACCAGAAGTTTGTTTTGATTATGAGTTGCCAAAAGATCGTTTTAGAGTACCTTACATGGCTAAGTATGTGGAAGTTGAGTTGTCAATAAATGATTTGCCGGCATTTTCATGGAAAACATTTGCTTTACAAGAAGCGGAAATCTCGGAGCAAAAATCAACTTCCATGATTAAAAGTACAGAGAAATATACCCTGGAAAATAATTGTTTGAATGTAACGATAAATGAAGATGGAACCTTGAAAGTAACAGACAAAAATTCAGGGAAAATTTATGATCATTTACTGACCCTTGAAGATACTGGAGATATTGGGAACGAATATATTTTTAAACAACCAGAAGGGACAACGCCGATTGTATCTAACGGACATCCAGCAGAAATCTCTGTTGTAAAAGATGAATCTTTTATGACACAAATAAAGATTGTTCAGCGTATGATTATTCCAAAATCTGCAGATGAGTTATTGGAACAAGAACAACAAGCTGTCGTTGATTTTCGTTATAGAAAAGCAGGTCGTTCTGCAATGATGAAAGAGTTAACCGTTGAAACACTTGTAACGATGGAAAAGGATTCTGCCCGTCTAAGCTTTGAAACAACTCTTGATAATCAAATGAAAGATCATCGTCTACGGATGCTTTTCCCTACAGGAATCCAAGCAGATACCCACGAAGCTGATAGCATTTATGAAGTGGTGAAACGGCCGAATGAAGTAAGTAAAAGTTGGGAGAATCCAACGAATCCTCAACATCAGCACGCTTTTGTTAATGTTCACGATGAAAAAGGTGGGATGACGGTTTCCAATTTTGGCTTAAATGAATATGAAATTTTGCCTGAGAATAATACGATTGCTTTAACCCTTTTACGATCTGTTGGCGAGATGGGAGATTGGGGTTATTTTCCAACACCAGAGGCGCAATGTTTAGGCAAGCATGCGTTTGATTACGGAATTGATTTTCATGGAGAAGGCTTAGAGCGTTATGCTACCTATCAACGAGCATATGCTGCTCAAATTCCCTTTAGTATCAAACAAACAACGAAACACTCAGGTCAATTGAAAGCAGAAGATGCTTATTTAACAGTTGAAGGAAAAACATTTGCGGTAACCGCAATGAAAAATAGTGAGAAGGATCATTGTTTAGTTGTCAGAGGGTTTAACATGAGTGAGGAAGCAAGTGAAGTAAACATAGAAAAAAGTGGTAAGAAAGAGTCGTGCTTGCTGAACTTGCTGGAAGAAAAACAAAGTGGAAAAATCAGTTCAAAGCTAAACCCTTATGAAATTCGTACAATTGGTTTTGATCGATAGGAAGGGGAGAAAAATTAGATGGAATATTATGGATCGATTGAAGCTGGCGGGACTAAATTTGTCTGTGCTGTAGCAGATGAGGAGCTAAGAATTGTTGAGCGAATCAGTTTACCGACCACTTTACCAGAAGAAACACTAGCACAGGTTTTTGCTTTTTTTGATGCCTATCAATTAAAAGCTCTCGGAGTTGGGTCATTTGGCCCAATCGATGTCAATCATCAATCAAGCACTTACGGCTATATTACATCTACACCAAAATCAGGATGGAAAAATGTTAATCTTTTAGGTATGTTAAAAGAACGTTACAACATCCCCATTGCTTGGACTACAGACGTGAATGCAGCAGCTTATGGTGAAATGCATTTAGGAGCTGGGAAAAATACACAAAGCTGCATCTATTTGACCGTTGGAACAGGCGTTGGTGGAGGTGCTGTTGTAAATGGCCATGTGTTGCAAGGATTTAGTCATCCAGAGATGGGACATATTGTGGTTGCTCGCCATCCAGAGGATACATTGGAAAGTGCTTGCCCCTATCATACGGATTGTTTAGAAGGGTTAGCTGCTGGTCCGGCTTTGGAAAAAAGAACAGGCGTGAAAGGGCAATTATTGGAACCAACTGATGATGTATGGGAAATAGAAGCCTTTTACCTTGCTCAAGCTTTAATGAATTATACACTGACACTATCACCAGAAAAAATCATTTTAGGCGGAGGTGTAATGAAGCAAAGCCATCTTTTTCCGAAGATTCGTGAATCGCTCCTACAACAATTAGGTGGTTACGTTGAACTGCCTGATATAGATGGCTATATTGTTGGGTGTGATTTGGGTGATAATAGCGGAACGATGGGGTGTTTGTTGCTAGCAAAAGAACAGAAGGATTTAAAGTGAACGGCGACATGGCTTCTTTTTTGTATGAGGTACGGGAGATTCATTTTTTTCTAGATCCGAAGTTTGACAGGGAAAAAAATAGAGTCAAGTATCTATATAAACAGTTGTTAAATAAAAAAATCACTTTTGTTGATACGATTGAAGAGGCAGAAGTTGTTGTGCTGTTTTCAGAGGAGATGGACGATTCATTCGCTATAGATGTTGCTGATTTTTTAGTGATTCTAGCTGGAAATCCATTGGTGACTTTTCGAGGTATAATGTATTTAGCGAAGCAATTAAAAAGTGGTTCTAAAATCGAATCAGGGAAAATACGTGAGGTATTAGCTGAACGAATTGTGATGCTGGATATTGGCAGGAAATATTTTTCTCCAGAGATTTTGTATCAGATGTTAGAACTAATGGCATTAGATGGTTTTAATTATCTACAACTTCATTTTTCCGAAAATACAGGTTTTCGAATAGAGTCGGTCTGCCATCCAGAAGTTGTTTCTGAGGAGTTTTTGACCATTGCAGAGGTAGAAAAACTTATTCAATATGCCTCTTATCTATCAATTGAAATAATACCTGATATTGATACACCTGGGCATATGGAACATTTGTTAAAAGAGTATCCTGAATGGCAATTGACAGTAATAACAAAGCAGGGCAAACGTCAAAAAATGCCATCAGCGTTAGATGTTACAAATGAACAAGGCGTGTCTTTTGTCCTTTCGTTGTATCAAGAATATATGAATCTGTTTGCTGACAGTCGTTATTTTCATATTGGGGGAGATGAGTTTGTTGATTTTGAACAGCTTGAGAAGTACCCAGTATTAGCTGATAATGGCTTGGAAAAATTTGAATCCTATGTTAATACCATTGCAACGTTTGTTAGTAATCATGGATTTACACCAAGAGTCTGGAATGATGCTTTTTTTAGAAATGAAAGCCTATCTTCATTGACAAAAACTGCTGAAATCACATACTGGACCAAATGGCAAAAAGAGATGGCACCTGTCCAGAGATTTTTAGATCAAGGCTATTCAGTAATTAATTTCAATGATAATTATCTTTACTATGTACTTGGAGAAAATGCTGGGTATGCCTATCCTGTGGCTGAGAAAATAATGGATCATTGGCACCCCAACATGTTTGCGTCAGATCAATGGGTTTCATCCATGAATCAGATGCAAGTTAAAGGTGCGGCTTTAGCTGTCTGGTGTGATAGATCGGATGCCAAAGGTGAAAAAGAAATCTTAAGTGATCTTGTCAAACTAATGGAAGGTCTTTCTTTTCACTTTTATAAGATGGACTAATGACAATCGCTGAAATAAAGAGTTTAGCACTCGTTATTTTAGTGATTGTTTTTTTGATCAAATGAAACCTATGATTTTTGATATAAATGCTATAGTTTGTCTATTTATAACTTAGAAAGAAAGCGTTACCATTTTTGTGTAAGAATGAATAATGTCGAAATTTAGGCAAATGATTAAAAGGAGGTTCATTCATTGAAACAAAAAAACTGGAAAAATGTGTTTTGTTACTCAGCTACTGTTTTTGCTTTTACCTTAGGAGCAAACTGGATGTTCACGTCAACTGTTTATGGGGAATCATCTGAAACAGGTATTCCAGTAGTCGATCGAGTACCGGAATCTACGGCATTATTTCCCGATACGTTGTTAAATTGGAGCTTAACAAGTGATCCGGATGCGCCATTTAATATTTCCAAAGTTCCGTTGAAAGATCGAATTAAAGGGGAAAAAATGAATGCCGATCAAAGTACTGATGCAAAAGTTTTATCGATTGCCATAGTGAATCGGCATACGAAAGGAACCCCGTCACAAGGGGGAGAAGACAAAGCTGTCTATAATTTTACTAATTGGCAATATGTCGATACGCTAGTTGCCTGGGCAGGGTCTTCAGGTGAAGGAATCATTGTTCCACCTAGTGGAGATGTGACTGATTCTGCTCATAGAAATGGTGTGCCTGTAGTTGGAACAGTCTTCTTTCCACCCGAAGCTTATGGTGGTAAAAGTGAGTGGGTAGAACAACTGGTG
Source organism: Enterococcus sp. AAFC-DPL-5146 (assembly GCF_058216635.1). Classification (NCBI taxonomy): domain Bacteria; kingdom Bacillati; phylum Bacillota; class Bacilli; order Lactobacillales; family Enterococcaceae; genus Enterococcus; species Enterococcus sp. AAFC-DPL-5146. The sequence continues at coordinate 302,200 of NZ_CM177103.1, forward strand.
CAAAAAGATCATAAAGGAAACTTTCCGATGGCGGATAAGCTTTTGGAAATGTCGACAGCATACGGTTTTGATGGTTGGTTCATCAATCAAGAAACCAATGTTGACGCACAAACAGCCAGTGCCATGAAAGAGTTTTTAAGTTATATGCAAGCTCAAAAACCGAAAAATCAGCAAGTTGTTTGGTATGATTCTATGATTCCTAATGGTAATGTTGCATGGCAAGGCGCGCTGAATGAACAGAATCAGGGCTATTTCCAAGAAGGAAAGAAGCGTGTGTCAGACAAGCTATTTATTGATTTTCGCTGGCGAGGATTGGAAGAATCTAGAGCAAAAGCGACTCAATTAAAACGTGATCCATATGATCTTTTCGCTGGAATCGACGTTCAAGCAAACGGTGTAAACAGTTGGCGTAAACCAAGCAGTATTTTAGGCAGTAACGGCCAACCCCTTGTTTCGTTAGGACTTTATGCTCCTGATTGGACGTTACGAGATGGTGGTCAATATGATATTGAACGTTATTGGGAAAATGAAAAATCACTTTGGATTAATCCGCAAGGTGATCCTCGCATAGTAGATAGTACTAAAAATGAATGGCAAGGTGTTTCTCGTTATTTTGTTGAAAAATCCCCAGTAACAAATACACCGTTTTTAACGAATTTTAACGTAGGTAACGGGGATGCCTTTTATCAAGATGGGACAAAAGTCAAAGATGGAGCCTATAATAATCGTAGTATTCAAGATGTTATGCCGACCTATCGTTGGGTCATTGATAATGATGCAGGCAATCAACTTGAAGCGAAAATTAGTTATGAAGATGTGTTTAATGGTGGCTCTTCCATCAAGTTATCTGGTCCCGTGACCGCAGATAAACAAACCCTTATCAAATTATACGCCTCTCAAGTAAAAGTCAGTGCTTCAGAAACAGCGTCAGTCATAACCAAAGGTGCAGATGACGTTTCTTTAGTCCTACAGATAAAAGGAAAAGACAAACCGTTAGTTATTCAAGGCAATCAGCAAAGGTTAGAAAATGGTTGGGTAAGAACTACGTATCCATTGAAACCTACAGCTTCTCAGACAATAACGACGATTGGTTTAAACGTAAAAAACACCCAGACTGGATTAGCTACAATTTATTTAGGGCAAATGATGATTGGAAAAGAAAAAACAACTTCGGTTAGTAACGTTAGTGAGGTTCATTTTCCAGGAAAAACAATTGTAGATGATTTAACAGAAAGTATTCGCGTGAGTTGGGAAACAAAAGGGGAAAATACAGCTTCTTATCGTATTTACCGAGAAGTTGATGGTCAATTACAATTTGAAGGTGAAACAGCAAACAATGCATACACGTTATTAAATCAAAAACGAATAGGAGAGACCGCCAAGTATCAAGTCGTTCCAGTTGATTATTACGGTCGGGAAGATCGAACTAAAGGCGCCAGTGCAGTTTATACCTTTGAAGCGCTAAAAAAACCAGAGATAGCGATCAATGCTAGCAGTACACTGGTTTCGGTAGGAGAAACAATGACTTTGTCAGCGACTGTTTCTAAATAAACCATTAACTGGGAAGTGCTTGGAGCTACGCCGCAAACAACATCTGGTAAAGAAGTCTCTTTGTCCTTTGCTAAGGCAGGTATTTATACTGTAAAAGCAACGGCGGTCAATGCATCTGGTGAAACTGAGATCATAAAAGAAAACTATTTACATGTATATGATCAAAACAGCGGAATCAAAAGAGAAAACCTAGCGTTATTACCGTCAACAACTGCTACACAAGGTTCAGGGTATACCAATGATCGTGAAAGTTATCGTTTTGCTTTAGATGGGGATCTAAAAACGAAGTGGTGTGATAATGGCAGTGATAAACCATGGATGATTGCCGATTTAGGGGCACAAAAAACAATTGCAGGTTTTGAACTCTTCCATGCCGGAGCAGGTGGTGAAAGTTCAGATTGGAATACTAGAGACTATGATATTTCAGTCAGCAGTGATGGAATTAACTGGACGACAGTTGTTCAGCATCGGAATAATACAGAAGATAACAGTAAAGATGCCATCAAGTTAGTCGAAGCCAGATATGTGAAGCTTTCTTTAGAGAAAGCCGAGCAAAATGGGAAGACAGCTAGAATCTATGGTTGGCAAATTATTGGTGTTAATCAAACGGGGATTGTTGAAGGATAGATATTTGGTACTATAAATCGATAATTTTGAGGCACTTTCCAGATCTTGGAAAGTGTTTTTTTATTTACAATAAAAAAAGTAATTGCTTTGATTAGTTCTCTCAACTAATACACAAAAAAACGTAACGAACCTACTAAAGATTCGTTACGCTCTCATACTGGGGTTTTACCGCAAAAAACCAACGATTATACCATGTCTAACTGGTAACCAGTCGTCAACTTCTCATGAAGTACCAGTTTTTCGTTATCAGAGATAAAAGCACCATTGATTGCATGTCGATTCAACAGCTCCATATCTTTATAAGTAATACCATACCATTCATATAGCTTCATGAATTCATCGGTCAACGTTGTATCAGAAACGGTTCGATTATCTGTATTGATACAAACGTTGATGCCAGAATCAAGAAATGATTGAAAAGGATAATCAGCTAATTGAGTGACTGTTTTTGTTTGGAAATTACTTGTAGGGCACATTTCGATTAAGATATCTTTTTCCTGTATTAATGAAAAATATTCTGGTGTATCTTTTAAGGCGATACCATGTCCAATTCGTTTGGCACCTAAATAAACAGCATCGACAACGTTTTTCCCGCAACCGCATTCGCCTGCGTGGAGTGTTAGTGGGATATTTAGTTGGTTAACTAATGCTAATGTTTCCTCGAAAGTATACGGTGGGAAATCTATCTCATTTCCTGCAAGGTCGAATCCTACGACTCCGTCTTCTTTGAACTCCTCAGCTAGATGGACGATCTTTTCAATTTCTGTTAATTCTTCGTGGCGCATACCACACAATAGTGCATTGCTTTTTACGCCAAATGCTTGTTGACCTTGATTAAGACCAGCTAAAACAGCGGTGACTATTTTCGGTAAAGAAAGACCTTTTCTGGTGTGAAGAGAAGGGGCAAAGCGAACTTCAATATATTGAATATTTTCTTCGGCTGCTTGACTAATAATATCAAAAGCGGCTGTTTGTAAAGCAGTTTCCGTTTGCAAGCAAGTTAAAACCAAATCAAATCGTTTTAAGTACTCATTTAAATTTTGACAATCTTGAGGTGCCACTAACAATTTTTTTAATTGTTCATCATCCGAAGGTAAAGGAATATTTTGTTGTTCTGCTATTTTCCGCAAGGTCTCAGGACGGATAGATCCATCTAAATGACAATGAAGCTCAATTTTAGGCAGTTTTTTGACAAGTTCACGTTTCACCGTATCATCCTCTCTTTTCTTGTAGAACTATTGCTCTTATTCGTTAAGTATTTTGAAGACTTTAACACGGGGAGTATTCTCTGTCAATAAGGTTGAATTGGTAAAGGAAAGAAAATACTTCTGGCTGTTTAAGGATTCGTTCGATTTTAGTGCTAGTTGAGTAGCGTCTTTTTTATGCAGTCATTGATTATGTAGGATTATGCTATTTTATTATGTAGAATTCTGATAAACTGAAATCATTCAGCAATATTTTTTTGAAAACGTTAGCAAAAATGGTAGGAGTTGTCAAAAAAAGGGAGAGTGGATCATGAAATTGACCATCAAAGAAATTGCAGATATGTCTGGTGTATCGATAACAACAGTGTCTCAAATTATAAACAATAAAGGCAGCCGATTTAGCGAGCAGACGAGAAAAAAAGTATTAGCTGTTGTTGAGGAGTATGATTACAAACCAGATTATTTTGCCTCTAACATTATTACCCGTCACTCAAAAACGATTGGCATGGTGGTGCCTGATGTAACTGATTTTTTCTTTGCTAAAGTAATTGAAGGTGTGGAGACGTTTCTTAATTCATTAGGATATATGATTTTATTATGCAATTCAAAACACGATGAAGACAAAGCGACGCAATATGTGACAGAACTGGTTCACCGATCAGTAGATGGGATTATCTTTGCAACGCCGAATATTTTACCGGCAAATCATATTTTAAAAAACAAAAGTAAACGAAAAGTACCAGTTATTCTTGTGGATCGAGGCATCAATCCACGTGAAAACGGTAGACTTATTGTGAAAGAATATGAAGGCGTTTACCATGCGGTGTGTTATTTGATCAAGCAAGGACATACACATATTGGCATGTTAAAAGAAAATGAAGGGTACTATCAGTTGACAGAACGAGTGACCGCTTATCAGCATGCGTTGAAAGATCATGGGATTCCAGTTAGAGAAGAATACATGTGTAGCGGTGACTTGAACTTAGGTGGTGGTTATACAGCGGCTAAAAATGTGTTGAAAAATAAAGAGATCACAGCAATCTTTTGCGGGAATGATGAAATGGCGATGGGGGCTTATCAGGCAATTGAAAGTTGCGGGAAGAAAATTCCTGATGATATCTCTGTTGTGGGTTTTGATGGACTGGAAATTTCAGAATACTTGGTTCCTGGACTAACAACGGTTTATCAGCCGAGTTTTGATATTGGCTTTTATGCTGCGCAATATTTAGTCGAAGCAATCAATCATCCTGAAAGAAAAATACCGAATAAAATTTTTGATACAACATTTATTATGAGAAATAGCACTAAATCGATTGACAAGTAGAGCATTTTGATTTAATGTTCGTGTTATAAGCGTTTACATTTTATGTAAGCGTTAGTAAACTGTTTTACTAAAAGGTTTTAACCTGAATGGTTTTAGTGTATAATACATCCTTGAGGATTGATTCGGAGGAAAAAAGCATGAGAATGGTAGATTTGATTGAGAAAAAACGTGATGGACAGGTTTTAACAGATGAAGAGATCCAATTCATTATTTCTGGTTATACTAAAGGAGCGATTCCCGATTATCAGATGAGTGCATTTTTGATGACCATTTTTTACGAAGATATGACGGATGAAGAAATTACGACCTTGACCTTGGCAATGGCTAATTCAGGAGAGATGATTGATCTTTCGTCAATTCAAGGAATCAAAGTAGACAAGCATTCTACTGGAGGTGTTGGTGATACAACAACCTTGATTTTAGCGCCGCTAGTTGCCAGTGTAGGTGTTAGTGTGGCTAAAATGTCTGGCAGAGGTCTTGGTTACACAGGTGGTACAATCGATAAGCTAGAAGCGATACCAGGTTTCCATGTAGAATTACCAGATGATGAATTTATCCGTTTAGTAAATGAAAGCCATGTTGCAGTTATCGGTCAATCAGGTGACTTAGCACCAGCCGACAAAAAACTATATGCCTTACGTGATGTGACAGCGACCGTTGATTCAATTCCATTGATTGCTAGCTCCATCATGAGTAAGAAAATCGCAGCTGGAGCAGACGCAATCGTATTAGATGTAACAACCGGTGAAGGTGCTTTTATGAAAAATATTGACGAAGCACGCCGATTAGCAGAAACAATGGTACGGATTGGACGCTTAGCGAACCGTCAGACTATGGCGGTGATTTCAGATATGTCTCAGCCTTTAGGGGAAGCAATCGGTAATAGCTTAGAAGTGGTTGAAGCAATCGAAACACTTCAAGGTAAAGGTCCAGAAGATTTAATTGAAATGTGCTATATCTTAGGCAGTCAAATGGTAGTTTTAGCGGAAAAAGCGGATACATTAGAAGAAGCTAGAAAGATGCTAAAAGAAGCTCTAGAATCTGGAAAAGCCTTAGATAAATTCAGAGAAATGATTCGTAATCAAGGTGGAGATGATAGTATCATCGATCATCCTGAACGATTATTAACAGCCAAATATCAAATAGAACTACCTGCAAAAACATCAGGTGTTGTACAAAAAATCGTTGCTAATGAAATCGGAATTGCAGCGATGCTTTTAGGTGCGGGCAGAGCTACTAAAGAAGACAAGATCGATTATGCAGTAGGAATCAAATTACACAAAAAAGTCGGTATGCCTGTTGAATCAGGAGAGTCATTACTAACCATCTATTCCAATTCTGACTCAATCGATGACGTAAAAGAACTCTTGTATAAAAATATCGAAATCGGCAGTTCTGGAACAGAACCTGCGCTGATTCATGATATAATAACAGCATAAAGGATGTGTCGGAAATAATGGAATTAAATCAAATGATTGATCACACTATTTTAAAAGCAGATGCAAAAGAAGAGGACGTTTTACGAATTATTGAAGAAGCGAAAAAGTATGAATTTTTCTCAGTTTGTATTAACCCCTGTTGGGTTGCTTTAGCCAATGAACACTTAGCGGAAACCTCTGTTGATGTTTGTACAGTCATTGGATTTCCTTTAGGCGCGAATACATCAGAAGTCAAAGCATACGAAACAACAGATGCTATCAACAATGGTGCAACAGAAGTTGATATGGTCATTAACATTGGTGCATTGAAATCAAAACAATACAAAAAAGTGTTAAAAGATATTCAAGCAGTTGTTGATGCAGCGAGAGGTAAAGCGTTAGTTAAAGTGATTATTGAGACAGCTTTATTGACAGATGAAGAAAAAGTTAAAGTCTGTGAATTAGCGAAAGAAGCAGGTGCTGATTTTGTTAAGACATCCACTGGTTTTTCAACAGGTGGAGCAACTGTCGCAGATGTTAAATTGATGCGTAGCACAGTAGGACCTGATATGGGTGTGAAAGCATCAGGGGGCATTCATAATGAGGAACAAGCTAGAGCGATGATTGAAGCAGGAGCTACAAGGATCGGAACAAGCGCTGGCGTGGCAATTATGGAAGGTTCTACAGGCGCAGGATATTAAAATTAAGAAAGAAAGCAGTGGGCAAATGACAGCAAAACAAGAATGGATAACAATCGCAGAAGATGCGTTGACCAAAACCTACGTACCCTATTCTCACTTTTCAGTTGGAGCGTGTCTCGTAACTAAAGAGGGAAAAACGTATCAAGGCGTCAATATAGAGAATGCCTCTTATGGATTGACCAATTGTGCCGAACGAACAGCAATCTTCAAAGCTGTTTCTGAAGGTGAACGAGAGTTTCAACATTTAGTTATTACAGGGAAAACGCCAGAACCAATCTCTCCATGTGGTGCTTGTCGACAAGTAATGGCTGAATTTTGTGAGCCTAATATGCCAGTTACGTTAGTCGGTGAACATGGCGTAACAAAGGAAACGACGGTAGGGGAACTATTGCCGTATGCATTTAGTGAAAAAGATTTATAATAGACCATTATTTTGCATGTGGATTTGCAAAATTTAGCTACATGAACAAACCTCTCAACATATAGAGAAAATGATAGAAAGATAAAACGCATCGTTTTATCATTTCCTAATTGCTTTGATAGACAATAGGATTTTGATTTGATGTTGAAAAGTACAAGGCAAATGAAGAGAGAGTTGTTTCAACTATTATCTTGTTTCATTCAGTCATCCGGCTGTTGAAAATATAAAACTATTTTAGGGGGCTTTACAGAAATGAAAAAAGCAAAAATATTTGGTTTTAGCTTAGCTATATTTGGACTAACGGTTGCGTTAGCAGCGTGTGGCGGAGGTAAAAAAGATTCAGCAGGTGGGGATTCAAACGGCAAAGACCATAGTGTCGTAGTCATTACTGATATCGGCGGTGTAGATGACCGTTCGTTTAACCAATCAGCTTGGGAAGGTCTACAAGCTTGGGGTAAAGAACATGGCTTGAAAAAAGGAGCAGAGGGATTTGATTATATTCAATCAAACGATGCTTCAGAATACGTAACAAATATTGATACAGCAATCTCTAACGGTTTTAAAACTGTATTTGGTATTGGCTACTTGTTAGCTGATTCTGTCAGTACAGCAGCGGATGCAAATCCAGATACGCAATTTGGTATCATTGATAGTGTTATTGAAGGAAAAGATAATGTTGTGTCTGCAACATTTAAAGATCAAGAAGCATCATACTTAGCGGGTGTAGCAGCAGCTCGTACAACAAAGACAAACACTGTCGGCTTTATCGGTGGTGAAGAAGGAGCAGTTATTGACCGCTTCGAAGCTGGATTCCATCAAGGTGTTGTCGATACAGCAAAAGAATTGAAAAAAGATATAAAAGTTGAAGTTGAATATGCGGCTTCATTTGGTGATCCTGCAAAAGGAAAAGCTTTAGCAGCATCTATGTACCAAAAAGGTGCTGACATTATTTACCATGCGGCAGGTGGTACAGGACAAGGTGTTTTCCAAGAAGCAAAAGATTTAAATGAAACAGGTTCAAAAGACAAAGTTTGGGTTATTGGTGTAGATAGTGACCAAGATAAAGAGGGCGCCTACAAAACAAAAGACGGTAAAGAAGATAATTTCACTCTAACATCAACACTTAAAGGTGTAGGTGCTGCAGTACAAGATATTTCTAATCGTGCGTTGGAAGATAAATTCCCTGGCGGCGAACACTTAGTTTACGGTTTGAAAGACGGCGGTGTAGATTTAACAAAAGGTTATTTAACAGATGATACAGAAGCCGCTATTAAAAAAGTAAAAGAACAAATTATTGCTGGCGAAATCACTGTGCCAGAGTCTCCTAAAGAAGTAAAAGAATAATTTTGTCCTTGATGAGATCTTGTTAGAGCAAAAGAGCTTACCCCTCTTTTGTTCCAACCTCATCAAGATTTTCTTACGCCTTTAAAGAAGGAAAACGAAAGATTCAGCTAGTCATTTTCTTTCTTTAAGAGCCTAAAAGCTACTTTATTTATTTTTTTAGAAGTACCGTGTTAACAGATGATGCAGTGATTAAATTGTTAGGATGTGAAAAATGTGGCTCAAGAAAATTATGTAATTGAGATGCGTAACATCACTAAGCAGTTTGGAATCTTTAAGGCCAATGACAATATCAACTTAACTGTCCGGCCAGGAGAAATCCATGCTTTGCTTGGAGAAAACGGCGCAGGGAAATCGACCTTGATGAATATCTTATCCGGTTTGTTAGAACCTACATCTGGAGAAATATTTATGAATGGGTCAAAAGTATCAATTAATGGACCGACTGCAGCAAATCGTTTAGGAATCGGAATGGTTCACCAGCACTTTATGTTAGTGGATGCGTTTACAGTGACAGAAAATATCATTCTAGGAAGCGAACCTACGAATGCAGGTGTTTTGAACCGTAAAAAAGCCACAGACGAAATTAAGCGAGTATCTGAACAATATGGACTGTCAGTGGATCCAGGCGCATATATTCGTGATATCTCTGTTGGAGCGCAACAAAGGGTAGAAATATTGAAAACTTTGTACCGGGGTGCAGACGTTCTAATTTTTGATGAACCGACAGCTGTTTTGACTCCGCAAGAAATCGATGAGTTGATGGAAATCATGCGTGGTCTTGTAGAAGAAGGAAAATCAATTATTTTAATTACCCATAAACTAGATGAAATCAAAAAAGTAGCGGATCGTTGTACAGTAATTCGCCGTGGGAAAAGTATCGACACAGTTAATGTGAAAGATGTATCCTCACAACAATTAGCCGATATGATGGTTGGACGTTCTGTTTCATTTAAAACAGAAAAGAAACTGGCAGAACCTAAAGAAGTAGTTCTTTCAATTAAGGACTTAGTTGTAAAAGAAAGCCGTGGACTAGACGCTGTTAAAAGTCTTAGTTTAGATGTGCGTGCAGGTGAAGTCGTTGGGATTGCTGGTATTGACGGTAATGGGCAAACAGAGTTGATTCAAGCTTTAACTGGATTACGTAAAGTAGAAAGTGGATCAGTTGAATTGAGAGGATCGACAATCACGAACAAACGCCCACGTGAAATCACAGAAGCAGGTGTTGGTCATGTACCAGAAGATCGTCATAAATATGGACTGATTTTGGATATGACATTAGCTGAAAATATTGCCTTACAAACATACTATAAAAAACCTCTAAGTAAAAGTGGGGTATTAAACTACAACCAAATCAATTCCTATGCACGTAAATTAATCGAAGAATACGATGTACGGACAACGAATGAACTGGTTCCAGCTAAAGCTTTATCTGGAGGTAATCAGCAAAAAGCAATCATTGCTCGTGAAGTGGATCGAGATCCTGACTTGTTGATTGTTTCTCAGCCGACTCGTGGCCTAGACGTTGGTGCGATTGAATACATCCATAAACGCTTGATCGAACAACGAGATAAAGATAAAGCAGTCTTGTTAGTTAGTTTTGAGTTAGAGGAAATTTTAAATGTATCAGATCGGATTGCTGTAATCCATGCCGGGAAAATCGTCGGAATCGTTGATCCAAAAGAAACGACTGAAAACGAATTAGGTTTACTAATGGCTGGCTATTCATTAGAAGAAGCGAGAGCAGAATTAAGTCAAGAGGCAGGTGAGGCAGTTGAATAATCAGACAGAGCGATTACGGAATATTTTAGTTCCTATATTATCAGTTTTAATGGGATTTATTCTTGGTGCAATTATTATGCTTATTTCAGGACAAGATCCTGTTGCAGGATATCAAGCGATGCTTAAGACTGCGTTTCAAAGTCCAAAGAGTATTGGGGAAATTTTCGTAACAGCAGGTCCCTTGATTTTTACGGCGTTAGGATTTGCGGTAGCAAATTCAGCTGGGTTCTTTAATATCGGACTTTCAGGGCAAGCGTTGTGCGGTTGGGTTACAAGTATTTGGGTAGCGTTGTCCATGCCGGATGCGCCTCGTATGATTGTTTTACCTGCGGCAGTACTTGCTGGAGCTTTAGCAGGAGCAGGAGCTGCAGCCATTCCAGGATTGCTACGTGCTTTCTTTGGCACCAGTGAAGTAATTGTTACGATCATGCTGAATTATGTTTTTCTTTATACAAGTACACACATTGTTAACAATGTCATGGCACCAAGTGTGCTAGGTACTAATAAAGGTGTGACGAAAATTATTGGAGAAAACGCCAGTTTACGAACAGACTTCTTAAAAGAACTAAGCAGTGGCTCACGTTTAAACATTGGTATTTTTCTAGCGCTTATTTTCTTAGTATTGATTTGGTTCCTTATGAAAAAAACCACATTAGGTTATGAAATCCGTTCGGTAGGGTTGAACCCCTTTGCCTCTGAATATGCAGGGATGAGCAGTAAACGGACGATTGTTATGTCGATGGTCATTTCAGGTACTTTAGCTGGTTTAGGTGGCGTGGTTTTAGGATTAGGAACATTTGGAAACTTCTTTGTGCAAGGATCTTCATTGAGTATTGGGTTTGATGGGATGGCTATTTCTCTCCTTGGGGCAGGTAGTTCTGTAGGGATATTCTTATCTGCGATTCTCTTTAGTGTGTTGAAACTTGGCGGACAAGGCATGCCTTTACGTGCAGGTGTACCTATCGAATTAGTTGATGTGGTTATTGCGGCTATTATTTTCTTTGTCGCAATTAGTTACTTGATTCGCTTCTTGTTGGCAAAAGCTTCAGGCAGCAAAAAAGAAGTTGCCATTGTTGAAGAATTGGATGGAAAATCAGATCCTACAAGTCAAGAAGGAGGAAAAATCTAATGAATATTGCATTAATCGCTGTATTGGCGCCGATTATTACACAAACTTTGGTTTATTCTACTCCTTTAATCTTTACGGCTTTGGGCGGGACTTTTTCTGAGCGTAGTGGTATTGTAAACGTAGGGCTAGAAGGTATCATGGTTATGGGCGCCTTTAGTTCCGTTGTATTTAATTTAACTTTTGTTGAAACGTTTGGTGCAGCAACGCCTTGGCTTGCTTGTTTAGTAGGTGGCGTTGTTGGAATGCTCTTTTCTTTGCTTCATGCTGTTGCTACGATTAATCTAAGAGCAGACCATATTATTAGCGGAACCGTTATTAATTTGATGGCGCCAGCGTTAGGTATTTTCCTGATTAAAGTAATCTATGGAAAAGGACAAACAGATACAATTAAAGAGTCTTTTGGTTACTTCTCGTTTCCTGTTTTGAAGGATATTCCGATTCTAGGAGAGTTATTCTTTAAACAAACATCATTACCATCTTTTGTTGCGATTCTTGTCGCAATTCTTGCATGGTTTGTGCTATTCAAAACTCGTTTTGGTTTGCGTCTGCGTTCAGTAGGTGAAAATCCTCAAGCGGCAGATACACTTGGAATTAATGTTTATCTTATGCGTTATTCAGGCGTGTTGATTTCTGGGTTTTTAGGCGGTATCGGAGGAGCAGTCTTTGCCCAAACAATTGCGGGACGTTTTGCAGTAACAACGATTGCTGGTCAAGGGTTCATTTCGATGGCAGCGATGATTTTTGGTAAATGGAATCCGTTAGGTGCGATGGGTGCGGCATTATTCTTTGGCTTTGCTCAAAATATCAGTATTGCTGGATCAAGTTTACCAGTTATTTCATCAATACCAGCTGTCTATTTACAAGCAGCACCGTATGTTTTAACCATTATTGTTTTAGTCGTTTTCTTAGGGAAAGCTTCTGGACCAAAAGCGATTGGGAAAAACTATATCAAATCAAAATAAATAATTTTAGTATAAAAGGGCGGGGCTATTAAGGTTGTGCAAAAAGCGTTTAGCTTCGAAAGAGCTACTTTTTCACACTGTTTTCTCCAGCCCTTTTTATCAATAGTAAGTAAAAATAAGAAAGAAGGATGGATTATGTTTAAACGCGTGCATTTAATTGTTATGGATTCAGTGGGAATCGGTGAAGCACCAGATGCTGAAAAATTTGGTGATGTTGGCAGTGATACATTAGGTCATATTGCTAAAGAAGCTGGTTTGACAATTCCTAACTTGGAGAATCTGGGTCTTGGAACGATTGCTCCTCTTAAAGATGTAGAAGCTGTAGCGGATCATATTGGCTATGCGACAAAATTAGAAGAAGTTTCTGTAGGGAAAGATACAATGACTGGACATTGGGAAATTATGGGCTTGAACATCCAAAAGCCATTCAGAGTATTCCCAGATGGCTTTCCAGAAGAGTTGTTAAAAAAAATAGAAGACTTTTCAGGTCGTAAAATTGTTTGTAATAAACCGTATAGCGGAACAGCAGTCATCGATGATTACGGCAAACATCAAATGGAAACAGGAGATTTGATTGTTTATACATCTGCTGATCCTGTTTTGCAAATCGCAGCTCACGAAGAGATTATTCCTTTGGAAGAGTTATACCGTATTTGTCAATACGTTCGTGATATTACAAAAGATGAACCTTACATGATCGGTCGCATTATTGCACGCCCTTATGTGGGTGAACCAGGCAACTTTACCAGAACAAGTAATCGCCATGATTATGCCTTAGATCCTTTTGGTCATACGGTTTTGGATTCATTAAAAGAAAACGGTAAAGAAGTGATTGCTGTTGGGAAAATCAATGATATCTTTAACGGCCAAGGAATCACAGATTCTGTCCGCACGAAAAGTAATATGGATGGTGTAGATCAATTGCTTAAGGTTATGAGAAAAGACTTTGAAGGAATGAGCTTCACCAACTTAGTTGATTTTGATGCGTTATATGGTCACCGTCGTGATGTGGTAGGCTATGCGCATGCAATCGAAGCCTTTGATTTAAGACTTCCTGAAATCATCGATGCAATGGAAGCAGATGATTTATTGATGATTACCGCTGACCACGGAAATGATCCAACATTCCCAGGAACAGATCACACAAGAGAATATGTTCCTTTGTTGGTTTACAGCAAAAAAATGAACGGTCAAGGCGAGTTACCTCAAGGTCACTATGCGGATATTTCAGCGACGATTGCTGAAAATTTTGCTGTTCCTAAAACGGAAAATGGCGAAAGCTTTTTAAATAAACTGGTATAGGAGAGAAATAATGACAAAACTAAGTGAACTGTTAAAAGAGACAACGAGCTTTTTGAAAGAAAAAGGCATTCAAGAAGTTGATTTCGGTTTGATTCTTGGGTCTGGTTTAGGAGAATTAGCGGATGAAATAGAAGATGCTATTGCAATTCCATTTTCCGAAGTTCCACATTTTGCTGTTTCAGCAGTTGTAGGTCATGCTGGAAAATTAGTGTACGGAACGCTTTCAGGAAAAAAAGTTTTAGCTATGCAAGGCCGTTTCCATTATTATGAAGGACACTCGATGCAAACAGTGACTTATCCAGTTCGTGTCATGGCGGCAATGGGAGCACATTCAATCATTGTAACAAATGCTGCTGGTGGAGTGAATGTGAACTTTACGCCAGGTAATTTGATGTTGATTACTGATCACATCAACTTCACAGGAGACAATCCTTTGATTGGTGAAAACGAAGATGCTATGGGCCCACGTTTCCCAGACATGAGCCATGCCTATACGCCAGAGTATCTTGAAATAGCGAAAAAAGTAGCGAAAGAGCAAAATGTAACGCTACAAGAAGGTGTGTACATGGGATATTCTGGTCCAACTTATGAAACACCAGCTGAAATTCGGATGTCACGTGTGATGGGTGCTGACGCTGTTGGTATGTCGACAGTTTCTGAAGTGATTGTTGCAGCTCACAGTGGGTTGAAAGTCTTAGGAATTTCATGTATTACTAACTTAGCTGCTGGGATGCAAAGTAGCTTGAATCACGCAGAAGTTGTTGAAACAACAGAGCGTGTTAAAGTTCAGTTTAAAGAAGTAGTCAAAGCAACATTAGCTGCACTATAAAAGATTTATTATAAAGGAGAAAAAATATGAGCGTTCATATCGAAGCAAAACAAGGTGAAATCGCAGATAAAATTTTATTACCGGGAGATCCGTTACGTGCGAAATACATTGCTGAAACGTTTTTAGAAAATCCGGTATGTTACAACCAAGTAAGAGGGATGTTGGGGTATACAGGTACGTATAAAGGCGAACGAATTTCTGTTCAAGGAACAGGGATGGGCATGCCTTCTGCGACTATCTATGCCCATGAATTAATCAATTCATATGGTGTGAAGAAATTAATTCGAGTAGGGACATGCGGTTCAATCTCAGAAAAAGTCAAGGTTAGAGATCTAGTAATTGCCCAAGCTGCAGCGACACCGTCATCAATGATTCGTAATGATTTTCCAAAATACGATTTTCCACAAATCGCTAATTTCGATTTACTATTAAAATCGTATACGACTGCAAAAGAAAAAGGATTTACGACTCATGTAGGGAATGTCTTATCAGATGATGTTTTCTATAAAGATAGCATGGATGGCGTGTTTGAATTAGGTAAACTAGGCGTTTTAGCTATTGAAATGGAAGCTGCAGCATTATACTATCTAGCAGCTAAATTTGATGTGCAAGCACTAGCCATAATGACCGTAAGCGACAGTCTAGTAACAGGCGAAGAAACAACCGCTGAAGAACGCCAAACAACATTCAATGATATGATTGAAGTAGGACTTGAAACAGCATTACACAGTTAATAAATTAAGAGATTGAGAGCAGCTATTCGCCTCAATCTCTTTTTATTGCAAATCACAGCGATTGCATGCAGAGCTGATGATGCGCAATACTTGGCGAGCGAAGAGAGCGAAGTTTCATTCGTCAAAATCACAGCGATTGCATGCAGAGCTGATGATGCGCAATACTTGGCGAGCGAAGAGAGCGAAGTTTCATTCGTCAAAAATCACAGCGATTGCTTGCAGAGCTGATTATGCGCAATACTTGATCAGATCAAAGCTAGAGAAGTTTCAGCGATCCTAGTCTATAATAGAATAAGGACCCTAATTGAATGGAGGAAGAAAAATTGGATAATTTTAGATTTTATGTACCGACAGATATTCGTTTTGGGAAAGACCGCTTAGCTACAGAGCTGACAGACGTGCTAAATGTCTATGGTAAAAATGTCCTTTTGGTTTATGGGGGCGGCAGTATTAAGAAAAATGGCTTGTATGGTCAAGTCATCGACTTGTTTGAGAAAAATCAAAATACCGTTGTAGAACTTAGCGGTGTAGAACCCAATCCGCGTATTGAAACGGTTCGCCGAGGGATTGAGTTATGTCGTGAGAATCAGGTAGATGTGATTTTAGCAGTGGGTGGCGGTTCAACGATTGATTGTGCTAAAGTTGTTGCGGCAGGTTTTTATTCTGATAAAGATGTCTGGGATCTAGTTTTAGCAAAAGGTTATGGTGGGAAAGCATTGCCGCTAGTGACTATTTTGACATTAGCTGCAACAGGCAGTGAAATGAATGCTGGTGCTGTGATTTCTAATTTAGCTTCAAACCAAAAATTAGGAATGGGTGGTCCTTCGATGATTCCGAAAGTGTCCTTCTTAGATCCGCAAAATACATTTACTGTTCCAAAGAATCAAACAGCAGCAGGTTCTGCAGATATTCTTAGTCACTTGTTTGAGAATTACTTTAAACAAACGACTGGGACAGATGTTCAAGATTTTGTTTCAGAAGGCTTGATGAGAACAGTGATTAAAAATTGTCCAATAGCCATTGAAACACCCAATGACTATGATGCACGTGCAAATTTAATGTGGGCTAGCAGTTTAGCTTTAAATGGGTTGACTGGCAGTGGTAAAGGCGGAACGTGGTCTTGTCATGCGATGGAACATGAATTAAGCGCATTTTATGATATTACTCATGGCGTCGGTTTAGCAATCTTGACTCCTCGATGGATGAATTACGTCTTATCGGATCAAACAGTGGATAAATTTGCTCAATTTGCCAAAGATGTTTGGGGAATCACTGAAACAGATAAGATGAATGCTGCGAAACAAGGAATCCAAGCAACTTATGATTTCTTTAAAGCTTGCGGGATTCCAATGACTTTACCAGAAGTGGGGATCAATGAAGATAAATTTGCGGAGATGGCTAAACAAGCGGTCGCACACAGCACAATCAAAACGAATGCTTATGTTCCGTTAGCAGAGTCAGATGTTGAGGCGATTTATCGTGAATGTTTAACTGAGTCGAGTTTTGTATAGAAATGAGGATAAACGCAATGAAACAATTATTTGATGAAACGTATTCGGAAAATCGTACGCTTTGGTATGGTTATTTTATGAATCTAGAGCAAATGGATTTGATTAAAACAATCAGTCAAATAATCCAAACGGATTTGCAGAAGTCTAGGGCTGTTTCTGCAACAAGCTGGATATTTTATCGTGAACAGACGCAAACGGATGCTCTAGATGAAACTATAAGATCTTCTATCATGATTCGATTGGTTGATGAAAGGTACTATGTTCACTATAATATGTCTGATTTTGAGTTTGTTACACAGCGAGATCGTATTGAACTTTGGCTTAAGCAGTTAAAAAATCACTTAGAAGAATCTAGTAAGGCATAAAAAATGACCACCCACGCTTCTGTTAGATAATAATAGAAGTGTGGGTGGTCATTAATTTTTATAAGTAGTATTTTTTAGCTACTGTAAGATCATCGTTTAATTCATAAACAAGTGGTTGACCTGTTGGGATTTCAAGATCCATGATATCTTCATCTGAAATACCTTCGATATGTTTAGCTAAAGCACGTAAAGAGTTACCGTGAGCTGCTACTAAAACAGTTTTGTTGTCTAGTAAGGCAGGTGCAATTTCGTCTTGCCAGAAAGGTAGCGCACGCTCTAGAGTTACTTTTAAGTTTTCTCCACCAGGAACATCACGTTGATCCAACATTGCATAACGGCGATCGTTTGCAGCTGAACCTTCATCATTAGCATCCATCAATGGAGGAAGAGTATCGTAAGAACGACGCCAAATGTGTACTTGGTCATCTCCATATTTTTCAGCTGTTTCTTTTTTGTTTAAACCTTGTAATTTACCATAGTGACGTTCGTTTAAACGCCAAGATTTAATTTGAGGCACCCATAATTGATCAGAGTTTTCTAAAAGTAAGTTACATGTTTTGATGGCACGAGTTAAGACAGAAGTGTAGGCTACATCAAATTCGATTCCAGCTTCTTTGATTTTGCGGCCGCCTTCGATGGCTTCTTCAACACCTTCTGGTGCTAAATCAACGTCAGCCCAACCAGTAAATTGATTCAAAGCATTCCATTCACTAAGTCCGTGACGAGAAAAAACTAATTTTGGCATGTATAGCTCTCCTTTGAGTTGTAGTTTCTGAAACTTTCATTTCCTTTTCTATTGTACACCGTTTTAAAACAGATTTCCATTGTAAATTAGTAGGGAATAGTGAAAGTGATCGCTTAATGAGTTTATTGAGATAAGGATAGTTTTTTTTAAGAGGATACAAGTAAGGAGATTACAACTAAAAGTTGTAATCTCCTCTTCTGTAAAATGTTTCTACTAAGAAAAAATTATTCTTGTGAAATCTTAGCGGCATCTGCTTCAGACAAATTGATGTATTTGTAGCAAGTGCCGACAGAAACATTGCATTTTGAGGAAATGAATTGAATCGTTTCCTTTTTTTCATGATACAAGTGTCTGATTTTTTTAACGATTTTTTTATCTATCTTAGGACGACCGCCGATTTTTCCTTTTTTTCGAGCATTATTCAATCCAACTAATGTACGTTCTTTTATCAGATCGCTTTCCATCGCAGCTAATCCGTTCATTAACTTAAAATAAACTTCCCCCATTGGATGTCGTGTATCGATGTTCTCCTCTAAGCTGACTAAATGGATGCCGGACCCCTTAAAAGCTTGTGAGAGTTCGGTCAACTGGCGAGTAGAACGTCCTAATCTATTTAAACGGCAAATAACTAAAGTGTCGCCAGCGTTTAAGTTGTTGAGAACATTCTCCAATTCAGAGACGACATGCTTGGGATTTGTGATATCGAAAGATTCGTGGGAAATTTCATCACAACCGTAGTCAGACAATACTTTGATTTGGGCATCTAGATCATTATCGTTGATTGTTGTACGTGCATAACCAATTATTTTCATCGTTCGTCCTTTCTAGTAAAAAAGTAAATAGGATACTAAAAATGTAGCATATAACCAGACGAAATGATAGTTGTTTTTTTATCTTTTTTTAATGTTCTTCTTCTTTTTCAAACCGTATTCAAATGATTCGTTACTCTGGAACGTGGATAGTTCTTGGGCCGTTTTCTCCGCCAACAATAACAGTTGAAACAATTTGAAGAAATAATCCGTGTTCTACAACACCAACTAGATGATCTAAATAAGCACCTAAAGCAATAGGGTCATTAATCTCTTCTAAATGAAGATCAATAATATAATGGCCGCCGTCGGTCACTAAGATTTCTCCATTTGCTGTCTTACGTAAAATAGGAGCAAAACCTTTTTCTTCAAACAAGTGAACTAACTGCTGACTGCCATAAGGGATCACTTCAACAGGTAATGGGAATTTTCCAAGTTTTTTTACTAACTTAGAGTCGTCGACGATCCAAATGCATTTTTTTGAATATGTTGCGACGATTTTTTCAAACAATAAAGCTGCACCTCCGCCTTTGATACCTTGGAAATCTTCACTGATTTCATCGGCTCCGTCAATTGTTAAATCCACATAAGGAACCTCATCAATACTTTTTAAAGGGATGCCCAATGCTTGTGCTTGGCGCTCTGTTTCTTTTGATGTAGTAACACCAATGATAGATAAACCTTCTTCTTTCACACGTCGACCAATTTCGTCTACCATAAATTTTGCGGTAGATCCTGTTCCCAGACCTACGATCATACCATCGTTTACATATTTTGCGGCTTCAATTCCTGCCATTTGCTTAAGATTCATTACAAATATCCTCTCCTTTTCAGCTCTCACACAAATATAATACATGCAAGCAATTAAAAAAGATAGCTGATTGAATGGGTTTAGTGAGATTTTTAATCCTAAACTTATTTAGCGAAATAAAGATTAAACATATTTGATGAAGCGGGTTTTATCCCGTCAGCGATTGTAGTTGTTGATGTGCCATACCAATAGTGTCCTTTTTTTAGCTGAATCGGTAATATAGGTTTTCTCTTATCTTCTTCTTGTAAGTCATTTACTTTCAACTTTAAATAAACAGTAAGCCTCAAGCTATCAGTGACTTTTGGTGCATAACGGATTCTAAATCCTTCGAATTCGTGAAGGGCTGGTTTTTGTGAAGAGAAATTCACCCCATCTTTGGTATATTCAATAACCTCTTCAGTAACTGGTTTGGTAGCATTGAACCAAGTGATAACAGGATAATCTACAGCTTCAAGAATTCTTCTTTGTTGCGATGTTAAATGGAATTCAATCCAATTATCTGTTGAATTTCTCTGAAGTCCCGCACCGTACTGGAAGTAAAGGTTGTCTTTTGTAGAATCATCAACGGTAAAGTAAGAACGACCGGTGCTAACCTGTGAATCAGTTGCCCAACTAATGCGGTAATAATTAAAGAGACCGTCTCTTGAATTCACTGTTACCTCACAACTTGCTTTCGCTGAACCGTCTTCAGTGGTAGCTGTAATTATAGTCGTACCTAGATCTCTCGAAGAGACATTTCCGGTTTGATCAACAGTTGCAACGAATAAATTGCTTGATGTCCAAATGATTTTTTGCGGCTGAGCATTTTCTGGGAAGCTTTGTACATTTAGAGTTGTTGTGCCAGATTCCTCTAAGTTAAGAGAAGTTTGGCTAAGTTGTATGTTTTGAATTTTAGGTAAAGCATTCACAGTAATGGAAACCTCTTTTTTTATAGACGGATTTCGAGTAGAGAACGCTTCTATTTTTGTTTCACCAATATTTACGGCAGTGATTGCTCCGTTAGAATTAACCGTTGCGATATGAGGGTCAAGACTTCTAAAACCGATGGATGGATAAGTTGCGTTTTTAGGAGTCAATGAAGCTGCTAATTGTTCTTGAGCGCCAATTGAAAGAGAAAACTGGTCTTTTTGTACCGTAATCGACTGGGGTTTTGTTTCGGATAGTTGTTCTGTAAACCCACTGATAAAGAAGGATCGAATGTTCTCTTCATACCACGTTCCATCATTGTTCAGTGAGTAGCTACTACCATTATTTAGTCCTAATTTTTCAATAGGACTTACAGGTAGATTTTGCCGATTCTCTTTATCGGAAGAGCGATAAACTACTGCAATAGAAAAATCTTTGCCAGTCAAGGTAATAGGTTGTTTTAGACGAATAGTTTCTGTTCCGATTTCATGTTTTGTTCCTTCTTGCACTTTAGTAAATCCAGCTAGATTTTTTGAAGGTTTTCCATTAGGAAGGACATAGATTTCATAATTTATGTCACTCGTTAAAGTTTTTATGGAAACGGCAGATAACTGCTCTGGCGTGTCCAGAGTACGGGAATAAGAAGTTGCCAGTGTTCGCTCTTTACCAGGCAATAATGCTACTAGCTGTCCTGCAGTGAAATAAGCAACATTGTATTTTTTATAGTAGTTATCCTTGTTTTCTATAGAAGTAAAAATGTTGATATCCGCTTGTTTTAATTGGAAGTCATCGTAAGAAATATAATAATATCCTTGATCTCCCCAATCGGCTCCCCAACTATTTTTAACAATGAAGGCCCCATCTTGCGAGGGTGTATAGACAAATCGCTCTTTACTGAAGGAGTCATCCCATCCGACAATCGTGGTAGAGTGGTTAAAGGTGCCTACACGATCTTTTGGAATGTATTGTGAATGGTAACGTGTTTCGTAACCTGTAAACATGCGGTTGTTATGAACTGCATTCCCATAACGATGAACATATTCTTTAATGGTTTTGACCCGCAGATTATTTTCCTCTTGAGAAATATCAGATGAAACTTTAGGTAATGTTACCTGACTTTGGACATGCTTTTCAGCAGTCAAATTTTGCCATTTTGAAACTGGCTGAAATCCTGTAATCGTGTCTGGAAAAGCACTTTCGTATACTGGACCAGACCAGTCTTGGGTAGCATCGGCAGCGGGTTCATGAGTAAATCCTGTATTTAATATACCGCCATTACTAATAGTAGTTGCATAAGGATTCTCACCTGTATTTCCTGTTGCATCGATAGCGATTAAGTAGTTAAAGTAATTTTCCGAAAAATCATGTTGTTCTCCATTTTTCGCTAAGTAGCTTTCTATTGCTGCGGTAGTAGCATATGTCCAACAAATATCTTTTGTTTGCTTTTTAACTGGAGTAACTTGTCCAGTTTCACGAGGATCATATTTTTGAGGTAATTCGTTTTCTTCACCAAAGGCTTTTTGTGGTAAAAAAAAGAAACAAATAAATAGAATGGCGATTAAGAATCTTGTTTTTGCAGAACCAGATACAGTGCTAATGTTTTTCATGATATTCCCTCCTTTTTTATGTATATATTGTACATTATTCTGTTCAAAAAGTGTATTTTTGTTCTTTTTATAAAAGAGATTGACAAACGAATTGTGTCATGATATGCTATCAAAGGTGCTTTATCTACAGGTCTCTCGTTGGAGACGTGCTGACTGTCTATCGAAGCATATTTGATAATGAGTGCAGAGATTGCATTATTTTTTATCGCTAAAAAAGAACCACCTGGATGTGTGGAACTAGATGCGAAATGAGGAAGGAGGAAACAAGGAATGCCTACAATTAATCAATTAGTACGTAAACCTCGTAAATCAAAGGTGGAGAAATCTAATTCACCAGCGTTGAACAAAGGATATAATAGTTTTAAGAAATCTCAAACGAACGTAAACTCACCACAAAAGCGTGGGGTTTGTACTCGTGTGGGAACAATGACACCTAAAAAACCTAACTCGGCTTTACGTAAATATGCCCGTGTTCGTTTGTCTAACTTAATCGAAGTAACAGCTTATATCCCAGGAATCGGTCACAACTTACAAGAACATAGCGTGGTACTATTACGCGGTGGACGTGTAAAAGATTTACCAGGGGTACGTTATCATATCGTACGTGGTGCGCTTGATACAGCCGGTGTTACAGATCGTAAACAAAGCCGCTCTAAATATGGTACTAAAATGCCTAAAGCTGCTAAATAATTTGACAATCACTAAGGTCTTATATAATAAAGAATTTTCGGAAGGAGGAGTTACGGATGCCACGTAAAGGTCCTGTTACAAAACGCGATGTTTTACCAGATCCAATTTATAACTCAAAATTAGTAACTCGCTTAATTAACCGTGTAATGGTTGATGGGAAACGCGGGATTGCTGCTAATATCATCTATAATTCATTTGATATCATCAAAGAATCTACAGGTAATGATCCATTGGAAGTTTTCGAGCAAGCAATGAAAAACGTTATGCCTGTCTTAGAAGTAAAAGCTCGCCGTGTTGGGGGTTCTAACTATCAAGTACCAGTTGAAGTTCGTCCAGAACGTCGTACAACTTTAGGTTTACGTTGGGTTGTTAACTATGCTCGCCTACGCGGTGAACATACAATGGAACAACGTCTAGCGAAAGAAATCATGGATGCTGCCAATAACACTGGTGCTTCTGTTAAAAAACGTGAAGACACACACAAAATGGCGGACGCTAACCGTGCGTTTGCACACTATCGTTGGTAAGATCCTCTCTGTATGTAATTTAACTTTACTGCAGACAGTCACTTTACAATCGATTTAAATAAAGAGAGGAGAAACCTAGAATGCCAAGAGAATTTTCGCTAGAAAACACTCGTAATATCGGTATTATGGCGCACGTTGATGCGGGTAAAACAACAACAACAGAGCGTATTTTATACTATACTGGTAAAATCCATAAAATTGGTGAAACGCACGAAGGTGCATCACAAATGGACTGGATGGAACAAGAACAAGAACGTGGTATTACTATCACATCTGCTGCAACAACTGCAGAGTGGAAAGGTTACCGTGTAAATATCATCGATACACCAGGACACGTGGATTTCACTATTGAAGTTCAACGTTCACTACGTGTATTGGATGGTGCTGTAACCGTTCTTGACTCACAATCAGGTGTAGAACCTCAAACTGAAACAGTTTGGCGTCAAGCAACTGATTATAAAGT
The DNA here is from genome assembly GCF_058216635.1 of Enterococcus sp. AAFC-DPL-5146. NCBI lineage: Bacteria > Bacillati > Bacillota > Bacilli > Lactobacillales > Enterococcaceae > Enterococcus > Enterococcus sp. AAFC-DPL-5146. The sequence goes on from NZ_CM177103.1 coordinate 325,960, forward strand.
TCCACGTGTTGTTTTCTGTAATAAAATGGATAAAATCGGTGCGGATTTCTTATACTCTGTAAACTCATTACATGATCGTTTACAAGCAAATGCACATCCAATCCAATTACCAATTGGTGCAGAAGATAACTTCACAGGGATCATCGATTTAATTACGATGAAAGCTGAAATCTATACAAATGATTTAGGTACAGACATTCAAGAAACTGAAATTCCAGAAGAATATATGGAACAAGCGGTTGAATGGCGTGAAAAATTAGTTGAAGCTGTTGCTGAAACTGATGAAGACCTAATGATGAAATATCTTGACGGTGAAGAAATTACTATTGAAGAATTAAAAGCGGGTATCCGCCAAGCAACGATCAACGTTGAATTCTTCCCAGTAATGGCTGGTTCTGCCTTTAAAAATAAAGGTGTTCAATTAATGCTTGATGCAGTTCTTGATTACTTGCCATCACCACTTGATATCGAAGCGATCAAAGGGATCGACGTTAAAACAGACGAAGAAACAACTCGTCCTGCTGATGACGAAGCACCTTTTGCATCACTAGCATTTAAAGTTATGACTGACCCATTCGTAGGTCGTCTAACATTCTTCCGTGTTTATTCTGGTGTCCTTGAAAGTGGTTCATACGTATTGAACGCTTCTAAAGACAAAAAAGAACGTATCGGTCGTATTCTACAAATGCACGCGAACACACGTAAAGAAATTGACAAAGTGTTCTCAGGAGATATCGCTGCCGCTGTTGGATTGAAAGATACAACAACTGGTGATACTTTATGTGCGGTAGATTCACCAGTTATCCTTGAATCAATCGAGTTCCCAGAACCGGTTATCCAAGTAGCTGTTGAACCTAAATCAAAAGCTGACCAAGATAAAATGGGTGTGGCTCTGCAAAAACTTGCAGAAGAAGATCCATCATTCCGCGTTGAAACAAACGTTGAAACTGGTGAAACAGTTATCTCTGGTATGGGCGAATTGCACTTAGACGTATTAGTAGACCGTATGAGACGTGAGTTCAAGGTTGAAGCAAACGTTGGTGCTCCACAAGTATCATACCGTGAAACTTTCCGTGCTCCTGTTACTCAGGCAGAAGGTAAGTTTGTACGTCAGTCTGGTGGTAAAGGTCAATACGGACATGTCTGGGTTGAATTTACACCAAACGAAGAAGGTAAAGGTTTTGAATTTGAAAATGCTATCGTCGGTGGTGTGGTTCCTCGTGAGTACATCCCAGCGGTTGAAAAAGGCTTGGCAGAATCTATGAACAACGGTGTTCTTGCTGGATATCCATTAGTTGATATTAAAGCAAAACTTTACGATGGTTCATACCATGATGTCGATTCAAATGAAACAGCCTTCCGTGTAGCTGCTTCTATGGCACTACGTGCGGCTGCTAAAAAAGCAATGCCTGTAATTTTAGAACCAATGATGAAAGTAACGATTACTGTACCAGAAGATTACTTAGGTGATATCATGGGACACGTTACAAGTCGTCGTGGACGTGTTGAAGGTATGGAAGCACACGGTAACTCACAAATCGTTAACGCGATGGTGCCTCTAGCTGAAATGTTCGGTTACGCGACAACATTACGTTCAGCAACACAAGGTCGCGGTACGTTTATGATGGTCTTTGACCACTATGAAGATGTACCAAAATCTGTACAAGAAGAAATCATTAAGAAAAATGGCGGAAACAACGCTTAATAGTTAAGAAATAGCCACGTGCTTATTTATGACTAGGATTTTCTGACGATTTCAGGTAAACTAATTAAAGATGATCAGGTAGTTGTCACTATCTATCAAATAAAAATAAAATTCATATATTTTAGGAGGAACATTTAAAATGGCTAAAGAAAAATTTGACCGTTCTAAACCCCATGTAAACATTGGTACTATTGGACACGTTGACCATGGTAAAACTACATTAACTGCTGCAATTGCAACTGTGTTAGCTAAACACGGTGGCGGTGAAGCTCAAAACTATGCTGATATCGATAACGCTCCAGAAGAAAAAGAACGTGGTATCACAATCAACACTTCTCACATCGAGTATGAAACTGATGCTCGTCACTATGCCCACGTGGATTGCCCAGGACACGCGGATTACGTTAAAAACATGATCACTGGTGCTGCACAAATGGATGGAGCTATCTTAGTAGTATCTGCTGCTGATGGTCCTATGCCTCAAACTCGTGAGCACATCTTGTTATCACGTAACGTTGGTGTACCATACATCGTTGTTTTCTTAAACAAAATGGATATGGTAGATGACGAAGAATTATTAGAATTAGTAGAAATGGAAGTTCGTGATTTATTATCTGAATATGACTTCCCAGGTGACGACACTCCTGTTATCGCTGGTTCTGCTTTGAAAGCTTTAGAAGGCGACGCTTCATACGAAGAAAAAATCATGGAATTAATGGCTGCAGTTGATGAGTATATCCCAACTCCAACTCGTGATACTGACAAACCATTCATGATGCCAGTCGAAGACGTATTCTCAATCACTGGACGTGGTACTGTTGCTACAGGCCGTGTTGAACGTGGAGAAGTTCGCGTTGGTGACGAAATCGAAATCGTTGGTATCAAAGAAGATACTGCTAAAACAACAGTTACTGGTGTTGAAATGTTCCGTAAATTGTTAGACTACGCTGAAGCTGGCGATAACATCGGTGCTTTATTACGTGGTGTTGCACGTGAAGATATCGAACGTGGACAAGTATTGGCAAAACCTGCTTCAATCACTCCACACACAAAATTTAAAGCTGAAGTTTATGTTTTATCAAAAGAAGAAGGCGGACGTCACACTCCATTCTTCACAAACTACCGTCCTCAGTTCTACTTCCGTACAACTGACGTAACTGGTGTAGTTGAATTACCAGAAGGTATCGAAATGGTAATGCCTGGTGATAACGTAGCAATGGACGTTGAATTAATCCACCCAATCGCTATCGAAGACGGAACTCGTTTCTCTATTCGTGAAGGCGGACGTACTGTTGGTTCAGGCGTTGTTTCTGAAATCACTAAATAATTTAAATTTAACGATTTAATATAAAGCAATAAAACCGACGTAAAACATCGGCGTACTCGGACGTAAGTCGAAGGGATTTCCCTTCGGCTTTTTTTGTTTTTGAAGTTAAAAAATAAGGCTGAAGGAATGCCCCTTCAGCCTTATTTTGAGTATTAAAGTTCCCCAGTTAAAAACTGCGCTTTTCCAAATCCGAAACTCCAATCTGCATCCCCGTTAATCACGAATGAAACAAGTAAATTTTTAGACGCAATTCCACACAGCTCCTCTAATCGCTGTGCAAGTAAAAGATAAAAAGTTTCCTTTTGCGAAGTTGTCCGTTCACGACTAATAATAGTTAGAGCAATCATTTTATCAGGTTCTCGCTGGAATCCTAAACCAGTATCGCCTAGAACCATTTCATAAGCTTTATGTTGAGTGACAATTTGATATCTGTCACCAGCAGGTACTTGGAAAGATTCTAAAACAACTGTGTGAGTAACGTCAAGAATTTGTTGTATCTCTGTTTCGCTATGACCTTCGATTAAATCAAATTTTAATAAAGGCAAATTGTTCCCCCCTTTTTTATTTCCTAATTACTATATAAAAGCTGAATACCATGTAAGTCACAAAATTCCACATACTTTTGTGGGATTTCTTTTGTTGTAATGATGCCCTGGGTGTTTTCTAAAGGTGAGTAAGTGAGCAAGGTAGAATGATCGAATTTTGAACTGTCTGCTAATAGATAAATCTCTTTCGCTCTTTCCACGATCATTTTTTTTATTCTATACTCCATTAAATCGGAATTAGTCAGACCACTTGCAATTGATACGCCAGTTGCAGCCATGAAGGCTTTGTTTATATTATATTTTGTCACCACGGCTTCATCTTCTATGCCAACAAAAGAACGTGTTTTCCTTTTGTAACTATTACCGATAAGGATAAGCTGAACATTTTTCATCGTTGCGGCTGAATTAATAATATCAAGATTATTTGTTAGGAGAGTAAATGGCAACTCTGGATCTACATTTTTTAAAATTTGGCTAGTTGTTGTCCCTGAGTCGATGAAAACTAAATCATCCTCTTCTATGAGAGTAGCAGCGATAGCGCCAATCTCTTCTTTTTCTTTTTGATTATGAATGTTGCGGTTTTCAAAAGAAACGAGGTTATTTTCGACGTAGACCACACCACCGTAGACTTTTTTTAACGTTCCCCTTTTTTCTAACTCGTTGATGTCTCGACGAATCGTATTTTTAGAAACATTGAAGACGCGGCATAATTCATCTAAAGAGATACTGCCTTGTTGCTGAATATAATTTTCAATTTGCTGAATCCGTTGTAATTTCATGCGTTGTAACCTTTCCACTTCGTGTATTGAATTTACTATAACATATGCTCTTAATGTAATCAACATGTAACCATTTTCTGTTTGGCTTGATAGTTATAAATTAGTTCAATTATCAGGATTTGATTAATTGAAGTTAATTTTTAAGAAAAAATAGGTTGACTATCTGATTTTGTAATTGTACAATGTAATCAAAAGTTGACCAAACTTAATCAACATATGACCATCGGGTTGGTTTTTAATAAAACAAGGAGGACAAGCAGAATGACGGAGATACGTAGGTTGAAAAATTATATAGGTGGAAAATGGATAGAAAGTCATACTGATACGTATGAAAAGGTTTATAATCCTGCTACTGAAGAAATATTGTGTGAAGTGCCGATTTCGACAAAAGAAGACTTAGAAATCGCTGTAAAAGTTGCTAAAGAAGCTTTTGAAACATGGAAAGAAATAGCTGTACCAAGGCGTGCACGAATCTTGTTTAATTTCCAACAATTATTGGTGGAGCATAAAAATGAATTGGCTCGTTTGATTACCATTGAAAATGGTAAAAATCTTACGGAAGCGTTAGGCGAAGTTCAAAGAGGAATCGAAAATGTAGAGTTTGCTGCGGGAAGTCCAACCTTGATGATGGGAGACTCATTATCCTCGATTGCGACAGATGTAGAAGTAGCAAATTATCGCTACCCAATTGGCGTTGTTGCAGGGATATCCCCCTTTAATTTTCCTATGATGGTTCCTTGTTGGATGTTTCCAATGGCTATCTCATGTGGAAATAGCTTTATTTTAAAACCATCAGAACGGACACCTTTGTTGACGGAACGATTGGTTGAATTATTTACAGAAGCAGGGTTACCGCGAGGAGTATTCAATGTTGTTTACGGGGCACATGATATTGTAAATGGTGTTTTAGAACATCCTGAAATTAAAGCGATTTCATTTGTTGGATCAAAACCTGTGGGGGAATATGTTTATACCCAAGGAAGTAAATATTTAAAACGAGTACAAGCATTGACGGGTGCAAAGAACCATTCAATTGTTTTAAAAGATGCGGATTTAGATGATACGGTAACGAATATTGTATCTGCAGCATTTGGTTCTGCTGGAGAGCGCTGTATGGCTTGTGCTGTTGTGACAGTTGAAGAGTCAATTGCAGATCAATTTATTGAAAAATTGAAAGAAAAATCAGTAGGAATAAAAATCGGAAATGGCTTAGATGATGGAGTGTTCTTAGGACCTGTCATTCGTCAAGAAAATCAGGAGCGAACTCTAGCTTATATCGAAAAAGGAATTGCTGAAGGAGCGACTTTAGTAGCGGATGGCAGAGAAAACAAACCCGATCAAGGCTATTTCATTGGGCCAACGATTTTTGACGGTGTCACAACAGAGATGACGATTTGGCGTGATGAGATTTTTGCTCCTGTCCTTTCTATTATCAGAGTAAAAAATCTAGAAGAAGCAGTCGCAACAGCGAATCGTTCAGAATTTGCAAATGGCGCATGTCTTTTCACAAATAATGCTTCTGCTATTCGTTATTTTAGAGAAAATATCGATGCAGGTATGTTAGGAATCAATTTAGGTGTTCCAGCTCCGATGGCCTTTTTCCCTTTTTCTGGATGGAAATCTTCATTTTATGGCACACTTCATGCAAACGGAAAGGACAGTGTGGACTTTTACACTCGTAAAAAAGTAGTGACAGCCCGTTACCCGAAAGCAAATATCTAAACAGAGAGTAGGAATAAATATGGCTCGATTAAAACATGAATCGATTTCAAGAACAATTGGAAGTGGAGTGGAGCTACTTCAACATATCCATCAAGAAAATACCCCACTTCATTATATTGAACTAAAAGTGATTGAAATGAGTCCAGGCAGCCGATTACAAGAAACCTTAAAGAAACAAGAAGTGTGTATCGTTGCCTTAACTGGGAAAATCACTGTAACCGATGGTACCCAGACCTTCAATGAAATCGGTACAAGAACTAGCGTATTTGAAAAAATTCCAACAGATAGTGTTTATATCCCAATAGAGGAAACATTTGAACTTACAGCTATAACTCAAGCGACGGTTATTCTATGTTATTCACCTACTGAAAAAAAACAAGAAACGGTTTTAATCAAAGCGTCTGATAATACTGTTGAGCATCGGGGAATATACCAAAATAAACGCTTGGTTCATAATATTTTACCAGATTCAAGTTCAATTGCAGATCGTTTGTTAGTGGTTGAAGTATTTACGGATGGCGGGAACTGGTCCAGTTATCCCCCTCATAAACACGATCAAGACAATTTACCTAAAGAGTCACTGCTTGAAGAAACCTACTACCACGAAATGAATCCACGCCAAGGATTTGTTTTTCAACGGATTTATACAGATGATCGATTGTTAGATGAGACGATGGCAGTTGAAAACGGGGAGGTTGTTGTTGTTCCAAAAGGATATCATCCAGTTGGAGTACCGGATGGTTATGATTCTTATTATCTAAATGTGATGGCTGGACCAACAAGAAAATGGCAATTTCATAATGATCCTGACCATGAATGGATTTTAAATAGAAAATAAACGAAGGAGTGATGAGGATGACAAAAAAATTTGATTTAATTGCCCTAGGTCGTGCCTGTATTGATTTAAATGCTGTGGAATATAATCGCCCGATGGAAGAAACGATGACCTTTAAAAAATATGTAGGTGGCTCACCAGCGAATATCGCTATTGGCAGTGCTAAATTAGGCTCGCAGGTTGGATTTATCGGGAAAGTTTCGGATGATCAGCATGGACGATTTATACAAAGATTTATGAAAGATGCAGGAATTGACACAAGCCAACTGTATGTGGATAAAGAAAATCATAAATCAGGATTAGCTTTCACTGAAATTAAAAGCCCGGAAGAATGCAGTATTTTAATGTATCGAGATCAGGTTGCCGATTTGTATTTACAACCAGAAGAAATCAGCGAAGATTATATTAAAAAGACAGATCTTTTATTGGTTTCAGGAACAGCTTTGGCTCAAAGTCCATCTAGAGAAGCTGTTTTAAAAGCAATTTCTTATGCTAAAAAAAATCAGGTGAAAGTCGCTTTTGAATTAGACTATCGACCGTATACTTGGCAATCCCCAGAAGACGTTTCTGTGTATTATTCAATCGTTGCAGAAAATGCTGATATCGTTATTGGGACGAGAGATGAATACGACGAAATGGAAGGAAAAAAAGGGGGGACCAATCAGGCTACAATTGACTATTTATTCCAGCATCATCCCAAGTTGTTAGTGATCAAACATGGAGTGAAGGGTTCATTTGCTTATACTAAAGAAGGTAAAGCCTATCAAGCTGGATCTTACAAAACCCAAGTGTTAAAAACCTTTGGTGCAGGTGACTCTTATGCAGCGGCATTTTTATATGCATTAAAGGCAGGCAAAGATTTGGAAACAGCCTTAAAATACGGAAGTGCTTCAGCGGCAATCGTTGTTAGTAAACATAGCTCATCAGAAGCAATGCCGACAGTAAATGAAATCGAAGCATTGATTGCAGAACAATCTTGATAAAAGTAAGGTGGAAAATTAATGACTAAAAAAATTCGACTAACCACTGCACAAGCACTTATCAAATTCTTAAATCAGCAATACATCCATGTTGATGGAGAAGAATTTCCATTTGTTGAAGGGATATTCAATATTTTCGGTCACGGGAATGTACTGGGAATCGGGCAAGCACTTGAGGAAAATTCAGGACATTTAAAAGTGATTCAAGGGAAAAATGAACAAGGCATGACACACGCAGCTGTTGCTTACAGTAAACAGAAGTTACGTCAGAAGATTTTTGCAGTAACAGCTTCTGCGGGACCTGGATCAGCGAATATGATTACTGCCGCAGCTACCGCCTTTGCTAATAATATTCCTGTATTGATTTTGCCGGCAGATACATTTGCAACAAGACAACCTGACCCTGTACTGCAACAATTGGAGCATGAAACAAGTGCAGCAACTACAACCAATGATGCGTTTAAAGCTGTTTCTAAATATTGGGATCGCATTCAACGGCCAGAACAGTTGATGAGTAGTTTACTAAGAGCTTTCGAAGTGATGACAAATCCGGCGACAGCGGGACCTGCGACGATTTGCATCTCCCAAGATACAGAAGCAGAAGCCTATGATTATGATGAAGATTTTTTCAAAAAAAGAATCCATTATATTAATCGACCACTTCCAACATCTCGTGAGTTAGATGGTGGCGTTAAACGAATTAGAGAAAGCAAGAAACCTGTAATCATCGTTGGTGGTGGCGCGAAATACTCTGAAGCTCGTCAAGCACTGATGGATTTATCTAACCAATGTGCTATTCCTTTAGTAGAAACTCATGCTGGGAAATCAACAGTGGAAGCTGGGTTTAAAAATAATTTAGGTGGTACAGGCGTATTAGGTACATTAGCAGCAAACAAAGCTGTTCAACAAGCTGATTTGATTATTGGTATTGGTACTCGATACACCGATTTTACGACATCATCTAAAACAGCGTTTAATTATGAACAAACAAAGTTTATGAATATCAATATTAATCGCATGCAGGCATATAAATTTGATGCATTTCAACTTATTGGCGATGCGAAAGAAACCCTTGAAGCGCTCATTCCAATGTTGGAAGGCTATCAAACTGATTTTGGAACAGAAATTCAGAGATTGAAAGATGAATGGACGATAGAACGAAATCGTTTGAGAGACGGTGTGTTTTCAAAAGAAAATTTCACGCCAGAAATCAAAGGACAATTTAACCAAGAGGAGTTAAATGAGTATGCAACAGCTTTAGATACAGAATTTCTTCAAACTAGAGCGTTTATTACGATCAATGATCATGTTGCAAAAGACAGCATTGTTGTTGCATCAGCAGGCTCCTTACCAGGTGATATGCAGCGTTTATGGAATCCAGCTGTTCCAAATACGTATCATTTAGAATACGGTTATTCATGTATGGGCTATGAAATCGGCGGAGCTTTAGGAGTGAAATTAGCGCAGCCAGAACAAGAAGTTTACGCTATGGTGGGAGATGGCAGCTTCTTGATGCTTCATTCAGAACTAGTCACAGCCCTTCAATATAATCAAAAAATCAATATTATGTTGTTTGATAATTCAGGATTCGGCTGCATCAACAACTTACAGATGGAAAACGGCAGTGGTAGTTATAAGTGTGAGTTTAGAGACTCAAATAACCAAATTATGGCTATTGATTATGCCAAAATAGCAGAAGGATATGGAGCTAAAGTGTTTCGTGCCAATACGAAAGAAGAGTTGGAGACTGCGCTAAAAGATGCTGCTAAGCAAGAAAAATCAACGTTGATTGAAATGAAAGTATTACCAAAAACGATGTCAGACGGCTATGAAAGTTGGTGGCATGTGGGAGTCGCAGAGGTATCAGGTAGTCAGGATATCCATGAAGCCTATGAGCGTAGTCAAAAAATGTTGAAAAAAGCTAAAACTTATTAATTATATACCTAAACGATCATTATAAAAAAACAAGTAGTCCACTTATATGGAGTTAGTTAGGTGACTAAAACCATTTGAGTGCGCATACGATTCATGCTTATAAGACGATATATTCACACAAATAAAATACTGGAGGCAAAAAAATGGATTTAAAAGTTGGTGTTATCGGAACAGGCGCAATTGGAATCGAACATATTAAAAGAATCAATGAAAAGGTACAGGGTGCATTTGTTACTGCCGTTTCTGATATCAATGTTGATCAGGCAACGAATTTAGCAAATCAGATTAACGCAGTCTTTTTTGAAACAGGAGAAGAATTGATAGCTTCATCAAATGTGGATATTGTTGTTGTGACCTCGTGGGACCCAACCCATGAAAAATACGTTCTAGAGGCAATCAAACATGGAAAATATGTATTTTGTGAAAAACCGCTTGCGACAGATAGTGCAGGATGTAAACGAATTGTTGATGCAGAAATTGCAGCTGGGAAAAAATTAGTTCAAGTTGGCTTTATGAGAAGGTATGATCGAGGCTATATTGAACTGAAACAGGCAATTGAAACGAGACAATTCGGGGAACCTTTAATGTTACATTGTGCCCACCGAAATCCCACAGCAGATGAAAACTATCTAACACCGATGGCAATCATTAACACAGGCATTCATGAAATTGACGCACTACGTTGGTTGTTGCAGGAAGATTATGTCTCAGCCCAAATGATTTTACCGAAACAAACAAGCTTTACTCATGAAAAATTACATGACCCGCAAATGCTGATCTTAGAAACAACATCTGGTATCCATATTGATTTAGAGATTTTTGTTAACTGTCAATTTGGTTATGACATCAAGTGTGATGTGGTTTGTGAAACCGGAGAAATTGGCTTAGAAGATCCAGCTTATACACACGTAAAATCAAAAGGAAAAAACTATACAAACATCTCCCCGGATTGGCAAACTCGTTTTGTTGAAGCCTACGATTATGAATTTGAATTATGGGTACGTTCGATTCAAGATGGCAACTTGGCCGGTCCTACTGCGTGGGATGGCTATGTAGCAGCTATTACGATGGATGCGTGTGGAAAAGCACGAGAATCAGGAGAGAAAGTCAAGATTCAATTAGAAGATTGTCCTGCATTATACAAATAAATTAATTAATCGGAGGTCAGAAGATATGGAGAAAATAAAAGTTGGTATTGTCGGATTAGGCCGTTTAGGAAAAGTTCATGCAAAAAACTTAGCAGAAAACATTCAAGGATGTCAGTTGATTGCGGCCTGTAGCTTTGTTCAAGAAGAACTAGATTATGCAATCGCAGAGTTAGGGGTAAAAGAAACCTATAAAACGTATGAAGAAATGGTCAAAAGTCCAACGATTGATGCCATATTTATCGTTTCTCCATCTGGCTTTCATTGCCAACAAATCCAGTTGGCGATGGAACACGGCAAACATGTATTTAGTGAAAAACCCATCGGCTTAGATATAGATGAAATAAAAGAAACCCAAAAAGTGATCCAAAAACATCCAGATCTAGTCTTTATGCTTGGGTTTATGCGTCGTTACGATGACTCGTATCGCTATGCTAAACAGTTAGTAGAAGCAGGTGAATTAGGGGAACTTACTGTTATTCGCTGTTACAGTATTGATCCGAGTTCAGGAATGGAAAGTTTTGTCAAATTTGCAGGAGCTAGTGATAGTGGCGGAATATTCGTTGATATGTCGATTCATGATATTGACTTAGTTCGCTGGTTTACAAAAAAAGAAATTCAAACAGTCTGGGCAATTGGCAAAAATGCTGCTTATCCAGAGCTAGATAAAGTAGGCGAGCTGGAAACAGGAACTGCACTTATGCAGTTGGAAGATAAAACAATGGCCATCTTAGTTGCTGGTCGGAATTGTCATCATGGTTATCACGTAGAAACTGAGCTGATTGGAACTAAAGGAATGTTGCGGGTGGCGGCAGCTCCAGAGAAAAATTTAGTGACAGTTATGAACGAACAAGGTGTTGTACGGTCTTGTTCACAAGATTTTCCAGAGCGTTTTCGAGAAGCCTTCATAAACGAAGCAAAAGAATTTATTGCCTGTATCAAAGAAAAAAGACAACCAGAGATTTCAGCCAATGACGGATTACAGTCAACAAGAGTGGCGTTAGCATGTAAAGAATCATTTGAAACGCATAAACTAATTACTATTGAAAATAAATAAGAACTACCAAAATAGAAAGGGGAGAAAAAAATGAATCAACAAAAAATCCGTCTAGGTATTGCACCGATTGCTTGGACGAACGATGATATGCCTGAACTAGGCAAAGAAAATAGCTTTGAACAATGTATCAGTGAAATGGCTTTAGCAGGATTTACGGGAACCGAAGTGGGAAATAAATATCCGAAAGAGCCAGAAGAGTTAAAGTCTTATCTTGATATTCGAGGACTATCGGTAGCAAGTGCGTGGTTTAGCGCTTTTTTAACCACGAAACCTTATGAAGAAACGGAACAAGCTTTTATTGATCATATGAATTTTTTATATGAAATGGGAGCCAAAGTAATTGTTGTTTCCGAACAAGGGCACAGTATTCAAGGACAGATGGAAACAGCGCTTTTTAAGGAAAAACCAGTTTATACGGATGAGGATTGGAAGATGTTAGTTGCAGGTTTAGAACGACTAGGAGAATTAGCGAACACCAAAGACATGTCGATCGTTTATCATCACCATATGGGGACGGGGGTTCAAACCGCAGAAGAAATTGACCGTTTGATGGAGTTAACTGATCCGGAAAAAGTGTCATTACTTTTTGATACAGGCCATTTAGTTTTTTCTGGTGAAGATCCTATTTCTGTTTACCGAAAACATCAAAAACGAATCAAACACATTCATTTTAAAGATATTCGAGAAGCTGTTGCAAAACAAGTCAAAACCACGGAACAAAGTTTTCTGAATGCAGTTAAAGCCGGGGTGTTTACTGTTCCAGAAGATGGAATGATTGATTTTATCCCGATTTGGGAAGAGATTGAAAAAAGTGGCTATAGTGGATGGATTGTAGTAGAAGCAGAGCAAGATCCAGCAAAAGCTAACCCTTTTGAATATGCAGTGAAGGCGAGAAAGTATATTCGTGAGATCACGAATATATAAAATCCGAAAAAAGGCGGGGGAGTTATGAATATATTTTCTCTTATTAGTTTTGTCGTAATTGTAGCATGTGTGTGGTTGTTTGCTTACAGCCGCTCAAGAGGTGTAGATACATCAGGGTCGGAAGGTTTTTTCATGGGAGGAAGAAGTCTAACGGCTTTGCCGATTGCAGGATCCATTATTATGACCAACTTATCTACAGAACAAATCGTTGGGCAAAATGGCCAAAGTTATCATGCTGGTATGGAAGTGATGGCTTGGGAAGTAACGGCGGCTATTGCTATCGTTGCGTTGGCAGTCGTTTTTTTACCGAAGTACTTTAAATATGGAATTAATACTGTTTCAGATTTTATCGAAATTCGGTATGATACGTTAACTAAAAGAATTATCTCAATTCTATTTATTGTTACGTATATGATTTCTTTTTTACCTGTGGTTTTATATTCTGGCTCATTAGTGTTCAATAAAATTTTTCATATTGATGAACTACTAGGCGTTCGTCCAATTATCGCTATTATTTTGGTTGCCTTGATTATTGGTGTTATCGGTATTTTATACTTACTGATTGGTGGTTTATCATTAAGTGCAAATAGTGATACCGTTTATGGCGTAGGGTTGTTGCTTTGCGGATTGTTGGTGCCGATTCTAGGTGTGATGAAGTTAGGTAGTGGGAATTTTATCGGAGGACTTGATTATATTGTGGATCATACGCCATGGTTGCTTAATTCTGTTGGGGCGATCGACTCAGCGATTGTGCCGTGGCCGACGTTACTTACAGGAATGTTGTTTAATAATTTATATTTCTGGTGTACCAATCAAATGATCGTCCAAAAAGCGTTATCTGGGAAAAACTTAGCAGAAGCACAAAAAGGAACATTCTTAGTGGGGATTTTTAAAGTATTTGGGGCCTTGTTCTTGGTATTTCCAGGGATTGTTGCTCGTAATATTTTCGGTGATGCATTGATGAGTAATCCTGATAATGCCTATCCCAATCTGGTGACAGAAGTTTTACCGCAAGCTTTGTTTGGTGTTTTTGCTGCAGTGATTTTTGGCGCGATTCTCTCCTCTTTTGCAGGTGCTTTGAATGCCACCGCAACACTATTTTCCCTAGATTTTTACAAACCGGTAATTAATAAACAAGCCAATGACCATCAAATTGCACGGGCAGGGAAAATTGTTACTATAATAGTTGGAATAATCTCGGTTGTTGTAGCACCGTTCATATCATTTGCACCCGCAGGATTATATCAATTTGTACAAGAGTTTAATGGATTGTATAATATGCCGTTGTTGGTGATTATTCTATTTGCTTTTTATTCAAAGAAAGCAACAGCAGTTGCAGCGAAAGCGACGATTGCCATACACATTGTTTTGTATGCGCTGTCAAAATTCTTTTTAAAAGACATTCACTTTCTGTATGTATTAAGTATCCTATTCTTTTTAGATGTTTTGATTATGTTAGCAATCTCTAAATGGAAACCAGACGGAAGCTTTGTGCTAGAGTCATTTGATACAAAAGTGGACATTAAGCCATGGCGTTATACAAAAATCGTATCTGTTGCTTTAGTGTTGATCGTTATTCTAACATATGTTGCTTTTTCCCCCATGGGTTTGGCTAGTTTGAAATAAGTGCTAGTATTGAGTTGGTTAGGGAATTAATTATCAAAGGTACAGGAGGATTACTATGGAAAAGACAATTTTAATTATTTGTGAATCGGGAATAAGCGCATCATTATTAGTGTCAAAAATTCTTGAAACAATAAAAGAAAAGCATTTAGACTACATCATTGATTACGCCCCAATAAGCAGAGTAAAAGAGAAGATTGACTTTAAAAATTATGATGTACTTCTTTTGACGCCGCAAGTTGCCCGGCACAAAGAGAAAATACAAACGATCATTGATCAAAAAAAATGCACGTCTGAAGTTATATTTATTAAACCAGAAGACTTTCAATACATGAATGTGGAAAAAATTATTAGTGCATTTTGAGAAAGTGTAAAGTAGTAGGAAAAAACTATATAATTATGAAATAAGTAAATAGGAAAAAGAGTGAATAAAACATCTTCATTTCAATATGAATTGTATTTAAAATAATTCAATTCGTGTTGAAGTAAAGATGTTTTTTTCTTTTGTCTCACACTCTGCTAGATAGAATAGTTAAGGATGATATAAAAGGATTGTTTATATCGGATGTATTAAAAAAATATATAAAAGGATGGTTAAGTTTGTATTATGTTATAATAATAGTGTTGTTGATATGAATCCAAAACGAGAATGGGAGGAAATAAATAGAATAATTGAGTGAAAAAAAGTTGGGTAAACATAATGAAAAATTTTTAAGTTTGTTGAATGACAACTAAGGAGAAAATTATGTTTAAAAAAATTATCGGTTTAGTAACTATTTTAGTACTGTTTGTTGGATTATTTTCATTAAGTACGTTGAGCAAAGCGCAGGAGCTTTCAGATCAAAAGTTTATAGACAACTTTACTTTTGATAAGGAAGAAGTCCAAGTAGGTCAAAATTTAAAATTATCGTTTGAGTTTAGTGAGAAAGAAGAATATGATTTAAAAAGTGGAGACACCTTAACATTGAAGTTACCACCTGAATTAAGAGGATTTCATACAGACTTTCCTTTAAATGATGCAAATGGTACTAGTTTTGGTATGGTGCATGTGGTAGATGACCAAATTCAAATTGTATTCAATGATACGGTAGAAAAACTATTGAATATCCGAGGTAAATTTGTTGTCACTGCCCAAGCGCAAGGGGTGGAATCAGGAGAGTCGAAAGAAGTGACAACTAATTTTGGGAAAGAAACGATTCCCTCTAAAACAGTGACCATTCACAACCCAGAAGGCGGTGGAGAAACACCAGATATATTCTTCTATAAAACAGGAGATATTTTACCAGATGACCCTTCAACCATTCGTTGGTTTTTGAATTTTAATATCAATGAACAAGAACTGCCCGATCAACCAGTTCGCCTCGCGGATAAATTTGGTCAGGGGATGTTGATGAAAGATGGTGTGCTGGAGTTGCGCTTTTCAGATGGTCAAACTTTTACCCCGGAAGAATTCAATGAGAGTGGTTATGGATCGATTAATACTGAAAAGACAGGATTAGATATTGAGGTTTCAGGTAGCTTTTTGTCTAAGAAAAATTTGACTGTCTATTATGAAGCCGAAATCACTGAATTTGGGCACATGTTGGAAAAATTTGATAACTACTATCAGCTTGACTATCATGACATGTCAGGTATTGTTGAGGACTCAAACGGAGCAATAGTCACAAACATTTCTTATGGCGGAGAAATCATTGGGGAACTACCAGGGAAAAGCGAATTAAAAATTATTAAGTATGTAACGGGACATCCAGATGAGCGAATCAAGAATGTAGCATTCTCCTTGTACACCAATGACGGTACACTTTTGGATGACAAGTTAATGACGAATGAAGCTGGCGAAATTCTGGTAACGGATTTACTAGAAGGGACCTATTATATAAAAGAAACAGCCGCTCCGGCAAATGTGATTTTTGATGCTAATCAGGAGTATTGGTTCAGTATTCAATCTGGAGATGAAAAAGGGGTCTTACTGGCTGTTGAAAATGAAAAAAATGACACGCCGACAGTGTTTCGTGGTGAAAAAATTTGGGCAGATGATAATGATATAAAAAAGAAACGTCCAGAAAGCATTACAGTCAATTTGCTACAAAATGGAATGAAAATAGCTAATCAAGAAGTTAGTTCGTCCGAAGCAGGCCAGTGGCTATATGCTTTTGAAGGTCTTGAGAAATATGATGAAGAAGGAAATCTTTATCAATATACAGTCTCGGAAGAACCTGTTCCCTATTACGAATCTAGTATTCAAGGGACGACAATCATTAATACATTTATAATAGAAGAAACAGGTACTTCAGAAGATGAAAAAAATGATCCAGAAGAAATAAAAGAGGAACAGGTCTTGACGGTTCAGTCTGAAAAACATGATGAACCAAAAAAACAGTCGGACAAAAAAGAAGAAAGTCAGAAGAAGTTGCCTAATACAGGGGAGAAGATACCTAATTTAACGGCTCTTTTGTGGATGATTTATATAATTGGTAGTTTTATGTGCTGCTATCGTTTTGTAAAAATAAATGAGCAATCTATTAAGTAAGGTTGGTTAGAAATAGAGAATGTCGCAAACAAGTCATTCGATGAACTGTCGAACGAACTTTTTTTGCGGTGTTTTCTATTTTTACGTTCTTTACATTTAGAAGCTAAAAATGAATACTCACCTTATAAAAAACAGATAAAAAAAAGTTGATTTTTCGAAAAAAAACCTTGCTATTACAGTGTTTCTGTAATATACTTACAAAGGTGCTATTTACAGAAGTGTGAAAAGCATTGGTAAATCAAGCTTTTGATCTACCGGCTAAGAAACGAGAGGTTGCGACACGCCCGGACGCTTTGCCACGAACGAGCGTGACGGAAAAATTTTCGTGGAGCTATGTCTACTTTCAAAATAGGCGAAGGAGGGAACAAGATGGCAAAACAAAAAATTCGTATCCGTTTAAAAGCGTATGAACATCGTATTTTAGATCAATCAGCGGATAAAATTGTGGAAACAGCAAAAAGAACTGGAGCTGACGTGTCAGGACCAATTCCATTACCAACAGAACGCTCGCTTTACACAGTTATTCGTGCGACTCATAAATACAAAGATTCACGCGAACAATTCGAAATGCGTACGCACAAACGTCTAATCGACATTGTGAACCCAACACCAAAAACAGTTGATGCTTTAATGAAGCTTGACTTACCATCTGGTGTGAATATTGAAATCAAACTATAAAATCAAGATGATGGAGGTGTACTCATGACCAAAGGAATCTTAGGAAAAAAAGTGGGAATGACACAAATCTTTACTGAGTCTGGTGAATTAATTCCAGTAACAGTAGTTGAAGCTACGCCAAACGTAGTGTTACAAGTAAAAACTATTGCAACTGACGGATACGAAGCTATCCAAATCGGTTACCAAGACAAACGTGAAGTTTTATCGAACAAACCTGCGAAAGGTCATGTTGCAAAAGCAAACACGGCTCCTAAGCGCTTCATTAAGGAATTCAAAAATGTTGAGCTGGGAGAATATGAAGTAGGTAAAGAAATTAAGGTAGATGTTTTCCAAGCAGGAGACATTATTGATGTTACAGGAACTTCGAAAGGTAAAGGATTCCAAGGCGTTATCAAACGTCACGGACAAAGCCGCGGACCAATGTCTCACGGTTCTCGTTACCACCGTCGTCCTGGGTCAATGGGTCCAGTAGCACCTAACCGTGTATTTAAAAATAAAAAACTTGCTGGCCGTATGGGTGGCAACCGCGTAACAATTCAAAACCTTGAAATTGTTAAAGTGGACGCTGAAAGAAATGTAATCATGATCAAAGGTAACATTCCTGGAGCGAAAAAATCATTAATCACAATCAAATCAGCTGTGAAAGCTAAATAAGCGTAGAGAAAGGAGGAACTAAGGAATGCCGAATGTAGCATTATTTAAACAAGATGGAACTCAAAATGGTGAAATCACTTTAAACGAAGAGATTTTTGGAATCGAACCAAATGAAACAGTTGTCTACGATGCAATCATCATGCAACGCGCTTCATTAAGACAAGGCACACACTCAGTAAAACACCGCGGAGAAGTTCGTGGCGGCGGCCGTAAACCATGGCGCCAAAAAGGAACTGGACGTGCTCGTCAAGGTTCAATCCGTTCACCACAATGGCGTGGAGGTGGCGTAGTCTTCGGACCAACACCGCGTTCTTACAGCTACAAACTTCCTAAAAAAGTTCGTCGTTTAGCAATGAAATCTGTATTGTCAGATAAAGTTGCTGAAAACAACTTGGTTGCTGTTGATGCGTTAAGCTTCGATGCACCAAAAACAAAAGAATTTAAACAAGTTCTTACAAACTTATCTATTGATACTAAAGTATTAGTTGTTCTAGAAACTGAAAATGATTTCGCAGCGTTGTCTGCACGTAATCTACCAAACGTTTCTGTAGTAACTTCTGATAACGTAAGTGTTCTAGATATCGTTTCTAATACTAAAGTATTGGCAACACAAACTGCTCTTACTCAAATTGAGGAGGTGCTTGCATAATGAACTTACTAGACCTAATCAAACGCCCAGTGATCACTGAAAAATCCATGCTAGCTATGGACGAAAAGAAATACACTTTTGAAGTGGACACTCGCGCAAACAAAACATTAGTAAAACAAGCTGTAGAATCAGCTTTTGAAGGTGTTAAAGTAAAAAACGTAAACATCATGAACGTACGTCCTAAATTCAAACGTATGGGTAAACATGCTGGATACACTAAAAAACGTCGCAAAGCAGTTGTGACATTAACAAATGATTCAAAAGAAATTCAAATTTTTGATGCTGCTGAATAAGCAGTCCATGTTTAACTACTAAATGGGAGGGAAAAAGACGTGGCGATTAAAAAGTATAAACCTACCACAAATGGCCGTCGTAATATGACAGCATCTGATTTCGCTGAAATCACGACATCAACACCAGAAAAAACGTTGTTGGCGCCATTAAAAAACCATGCCGGTCGTAACAATAACGGTCGTATTACAGTTCGTCATCAAGGTGGCGGTCACAAACGTCAATACCGTTTGATTGACTTCAAACGTAATAAAGATAACGTTGTAGCGGTTGTCAAAACTATCGAGTATGATCCAAACCGTTCTGCTAACATTGCGTTAGTACATTACGAAGATGGAATTAAAGCATACATTCTAGCACCAAAAGGATTGGAAGTAGGCATGCGCCTAGTTTCAGGTCCAGAATCAGATATTAAAGTAGGGAACGCATTACCATTGGAAAATATTCCAGTAGGTACTGTTGTCCACAACATTGAAATGAAACCTGGTAAAGGCGGTCAATTGATTCGTTCAGCTGGAACAAGTGCTCAAGTACTTGGTAAAGAAGGCAAATACGTATTAATCCGTTTGAACTCAGGAGAAGTTCGTATGATCTTAGCAACATGCCGTGCAACTATCGGTTCAGTTGGTAACGAACAACACGAATTAATCAACATCGGTAAAGCTGGCCGCTCTCGTTGGATGCGTAAACGCCCAACTGTACGTGGTAGCGTAATGAACCCGAACGATCACCCACACGGTGGTGGTGAAGGTAAACAACCGATCGGACGTAAAGCTCCAGTATCACCTTGGGGTCAACCAGCTATCGGCTTGAAAACTCGTAACAAAAAAGCGAAATCCGATAAATTTATCGTTCGTCGTCGTACTAAATAATTTTTTTGACCATGTGTCGTACATTTTGAGAGGAGGTTCACCATGGGTCGTAGTTTGAAAAAAGGACCTTTCGTCGATGAGCATCTAATGAAAAAAGTAGAAGCTCAAGAAGGTGCTGAAAAGAAAAAAGTAATTAAAACTTGGTCTCGCCGTTCTACAATTTTCCCACAATTTGTTGGGTTTACAATTGCTGTATATGATGGGCGTAAACACGTTCCAGTATACATTCAAGAAGACATGGTAGGACATAAATTAGGTGAATTTGCACCAACTAGAACTTATCGTGGCCACGGTGCCGACGATAAGAAAACTAGACGTTAATTTTGAGGGGAGGAAATGCAAATGTCAGAACAAATTACATCAGCTAAGGCAACTGCAAAAACAGTTCGCACTTCACCTCGTAAAGCACGTTTAGTAATCGATCTTATCAGAGGTAAAAGCGTTGCGGATGCAATTTCAATCTTGAAATTCACACCGAACAAATCTGCTGGAATCATTGAAAAAGTTTTAATGTCAGCAGTTGCTAACGCAGAAAACAACTTTGACTTAGACGTTGAAAACTTAGTAGTATCTGAAGCATTTGTCAACGAAGGACCAACAATGAAACGCTTCCGTCCTCGTGCAAAAGGTTCAGCATCACCAATTAACAAACGTACAAGTCATCTTACAGTAGTAGTATCAGAAAAATAATTTGTTTCTTTAAACAGATAACACTAGATAAGAGGAGGAGCCTAGGATAAAGGGATCATAAGGGACAACGTTCCTTACAGACACCTTGTACTGTGCCACATCAGTTCTGCAAAGCAGTCACTGTGTGTTACAGCAATGGCTACCGAACCTCAAAGAGAATTTTTTTCTTCAATAGAAAAAGAATCTCAACAATTAAGAGGAGGGACAATCAGTGGGTCAAAAAGTACATCCAATAGGAATGCGTGTAGGCATCATCCGCGACTGGGATGCAAAATGGTATGCTGAAAAAGAGTATGCTGAGTTCTTACACGAAGATTTAAGAATCCGTAAATTTATCGCGACAAAACTTGCTGATGCCGCTGTGTCTACAATTGAGATCGAGCGCGCTGCAAATCGTGTGAACATTTCAATCCACACAGCTAAACCAGGTATGGTTATCGGTAAAGGCGGATCTGAAGTCGAAAACCTTAGAAAATCATTGAATCAACTAACTGGTAAAAGAGTTCACATTAACATCATTGAAATCAAAAAACCAGATTTAGATGCAAAATTAGTAGGCGAAGGAATTGCACGTCAATTAGAAAACCGTGTTGCTTTCCGTCGTGCTCAAAAACAAGCGATCCAACGCACTATGCGTTCAGGCGCTAAAGGTATCAAAACACAAGTATCAGGTCGTTTAAACGGTGCTGATATCGCTCGTTCAGAAGGTTACTCTGAAGGTACAGTTCCACTTCACACTTTGCGTGCAGATATTGATTACGCATGGGAAGAAGCAGACACAACTTACGGAAAATTAGGAGTTAAAGTGTGGATTTACCGTGGAGAAATTCTTCCAACGAAAAAAAACACTGAGAAAGGAGGGAAATAATCATGTTAGTACCTAAACGTGTAAAGCACCGTCGTGAATTTAGAGGTAAAATGCGTGGTGAAGCCAAAGGCGGAAAAGAAGTAGTATTTGGTGAATGGGGTTTACAAGCAACTGAATCTCACTGGATTACTAACCGTCAAATCGAAGCTGCCCGTATTGCTATGACTCGTTATATGAAACGTGGCGGGAAAGTATGGATTAAAATTTTCCCTCACAAATCATATACAAGTAAAGCTATCGGTGTTCGTATGGGTAAAGGTAAAGGGGCACCTGAAGGCTGGGTTTCACCAGTTAAACGTGGCAAGATCATGTTTGAAATCGCAGGCGTACCTGAAGAAGTAGCTCGTGAAGCACTTCGCCTTGCATCCCACAAATTACCGGTGAAAACCAAAATTGTAAAACGTGAGGAAATGGGTGGTGAATCGAATGAAGGTTAAAGAAATCAGAGAATTAACCACTGCCGAAATGCTTGAAAAAGAAAAGCAATTCAAAGAAGAATTATTTAATCTTAGATTCCAACTAGCAACAGGTCAATTAGAAAACACTGCACGTATTAAAGAAGTACGTCAATCGATTGCACGCATCAAAACAGTATTGCGTGAACAAGCTAACTAATAGTGGAAGGAGGCCAAACGCGTATGACTGAAGAAAGAAATCAACGCAAAGTTTACCAAGGTCGTGTTGTTTCAGACAAAATGGATAAAACAATCACTGTTGTCGTAGAAACGAAGAAAAACCACCCTATTTATGGTAAACGTATGAAATATTCTAAGAAATACAAAGCTCATGATGAAAACAACACTGCAAAAGTTGGAGACATCGTAAGAATCATGGAAACTCGTCCATTATCAGCTACAAAACGTTTCCGTTTACTAGAGGTAGTCGAAGAAGCAGTTATTATCTAATAAAAACGAGATTTTCCTATATAGATTGAAACATAAAATCTGAAAGGGGGATACACATCGTGATCCAACAAGAAAGCCGATTAAAAGTCGCAGACAACTCAGGTGCTCGTGAAATCTTAACGATTAAAGTACTAGGTGGTTCTGGACGTAAAACTGCTAATATTGGTGACGTGATCGTTGCTACGGTTAAACAAGCAACACCAGGTGGAGTTGTCAAAAAAGGTGAAGTCGTAAAAGCCGTTATCGTTCGTACTAAATCAGGAGCTCGTCGTACAGACGGTTCATACATTAAATTTGATGAAAATGCTGCTGTAATTATTCGTGATGATAAGAGCCCGCGTGGAACTCGTATCTTCGGTCCTGTTGCACGTGAATTACGTGAAAACAACTTCATGAAGATCGTTTCTCTAGCACCAGAAGTATTATAATCAGGACACGTATCAAAGGAGGTGCGAAACAGTAATGTTTGTTAAAAAAGGCGATAAAGTGAAAATTATCACTGGTAAAGACAAAAACAAAGAAGGCGTTGTATTAGCAGCGTTTCCTAAAAAAGACAAAGTCATCGTTGAAGGTGTTAACATCATGAAAAAACACCAAAAACCAAATCAAGCAGCGCCGCAAGGCGGAATCCTAGAAGTCGAAGCGCCGATTCATGTTTCTAATGTAATGGTGATTGACGGAACAGGTGTAGCTGGTCGTGTAGGTTACAAAGAAGTCGATGGTAAAAAAGTCCGCGTTTCTAAAAAAACCGGTGAAGTCTTAGATAAATAGATTAAAAGGAAGGAGGGGCTTACTAAATGAACCGCCTGAAAGAAAAATATATTAAAGAAATTACTCCATCATTAGTGGAAAAATTTAATTATAGTTCAGTTATGCAAACACCTAAAGTTGATAAAATCGTTATTAACATGGGTGTGGGTGACGCTGTTTCAAACGCAAAAAACTTAGATAAAGCAGTTGAAGAATTAGCATTGATCACAGGTCAAAAACCTTTAATCACAAAAGCTAAGAAATCAATCGCTGGTTTCCGTTTACGTGAAGGAATGCCAATCGGTGCGAAAGTTACTTTACGCGGAGAAAGAATGTACGAATTTTTAGATAAATTAGTATCTGTTTCTCTACCTCGTGTACGTGACTTCCACGGAGTAAGCAAAAAAGCCTTTGATGGACGTGGTAACTACACTTTAGGTATTAAAGAACAATTAATCTTCCCAGAAGTTGATTATGATTTAGTAGATAAAGTACGCGGTATGGACATCGTTATTGTAACAACAGCAAACACAGATGAAGAATCTCGTGAATTGTTGGCACAATTAGGTATGCCATTCCAAAAATAATAAAAGGAGGCGAACTACGTGGCTAAAAAATCAATGATTGCTAAAAACAAACGCCCTGCAAAACATTCAACACAAGCGTATACTCGTTGTGAACGTTGCGGACGTCCACATTCAGTTTATCGTAAATTTCATCTTTGCCGTATTTGCTTCCGCGAACTTGCCTATAAAGGTCAAATTCCCGGCGTGAAGAAAGCTAGCTGGTAAACAAGTAAACTCGCATAAAGGAGGTAAATAGTTCAATGGTCATGACAGATCCAATTGCAGATTTTCTAACGCGCATTCGTAATGCAAACATGGTTAAACATGAAAGCTTGGAAGTGCCTGCGTCAAAAATCAAACGTGATATCGCTGAAATCTTGAAACGTGAAGGTTTTGTACGCGATGTAGAATATATTGAAGATGACAAACAAGGCGTGATTCGTGTTTTCCTTAAATACGGTAAAAACGAAGAACGTGTTATCACTAACTTAAAACGTATCTCTAAACCAGGCTTACGTGCTTATGTCAAATCTGACGAAGTACCTAAAGTATTAAATGGTTTAGGAATCGCAATTATCTCTACTTCTGAAGGTGTTGTAACTGATAAAGAAGCAAGAGCTAAAAACATCGGCGGCGAAGTAATCGCCTACGTATGGTAATTTAAAAAAACACACAAGGAGGTGTCTCTAAGTGAGCCGTATTGGTAATAAAATCGTTGTACTTCCTGCTGGCGTTGAAGTCAAACAAGAAGGAAACAACATTACTGTAAAAGGACCTAAAGGTGAATTAACACGTGAGTTTTCTGCTGATATCACAATGAATATCGAAGGAAACGAAGTAACTTTCACTCGTCCAAATGATAGCAAAGACATGAAAACAATCCACGGAACAACTCGTGCGAACTTCAATAACATGGTTGTTGGTGTAAGTACAGGCTTTGAAAAAGGACTTGAACTTATCGGGGTTGGGTACCGTGCTCAAATGCAAGGAACTAAATTAGTTCTTAACGTTGGATACTCTCATCCAGTAGAAATCACACCACCAGCTGGTGTAACTGTAGAAGTACCTTCGAACACACAAGTTGTTGTTAAAGGCGCTAACAAAGAACACGTTGGTGAATTAGCAGCTAACATCCGTGGCGTTCGTCCTCCAGAACCTTATAAAGGCAAAGGAATCCGCTATGTTGGCGAATTCGTACGTCGTAAAGAAGGTAAAACTGGTAAATAATAGTAGTTCGTTTGAATTACTATTCGCAGCTTAAGTGCTAGCATAATTAAAGAGGTGACAATTGTGATTACAAAACCAGACAAAAACAAAACACGTCAAAAGAGACATCGCCGTGTACGTAACAAAATCTCTGGTACTGCTGAGTGCCCACGCTTGAACGTTTTCCGTTCTAACAAAAACATCTACGCTCAAATTATTGATGACGTAGCGGGTGTAACGCTAGCAAGTGCCTCTGCCTTAGATAAAGAAATTTCAGGTGGAAACAAAACAGAAACAGCCGCAGCTGTTGGTAAATTAATCGCTGAACGTGCCGCTGAAAAAGGCGTTAAAGTAGTAGTCTTTGACCGTGGTGGATACCTTTACCATGGCCGCGTGCAAGCTTTAGCTGAAGCAGCGCGTGAAAATGGACTAGAATTTTAGGAGAAGGAGGAACACCATTCATGGTTTATATTGATCCAAAACACTTGGAATTAGAAGATCGCGTTGTTGCTATCAACCGTGTAACTAAAGTTGTTAAAGGTGGACGTCGTCTACGCTTTGCTGCATTAGTTGTTGTGGGCGATAAAAACGGTCACGTTGGCTTTGGGACTGGTAAAGCACAAGAAGTGCCAGAAGCAATCCGTAAAGCAATTGAAGACGCGAAGAAAAACTTAGTTGAAGTGCCTATGGTTGGTTCTACTATCCCTCACGAAGTGATTGGGGTATTCGGTGGTGGCCGTATCCTTATGAAACCTGCAGTAGAAGGTTCTGGGGTAGCCGCTGGTGGACCAGTTCGTGCCGTATTGGAATTAGCTGGTGTAGCAGATATTACATCAAAATCATTAGGTTCAAACACACCAATCAACGTTGTTCGCGCAACAGTTGAAGGGTTAAAACAATTAAAACGTGCCGAAGAAGTGGCAGCACTTCGTGGTAAATCTGTAGAAGAAATCTTAGGATAAGGAGGACAAAATAATGGCTGAATTAAAAGTTACTTTAAAACGCAGCGTTATCGGACGTCCTCAAAACCAAAAAGATACAGTTAAAGCATTAGGTTTAGGTAAACTAAACAGCTCTGTTGTGAAACCTGCTAACGAAGCAATCAAAGGTATGATCAACACTGTGTCACATTTAGTGGACGTTGAAGAAGTTTAATTTACAATAGTACATTGTTAAGGAGGTGCCAAACCAATGAAACTTCATGAATTGAAACCTGCTGAAGGCTCACGCCAAGTACGTAACCGTGTTGGACGTGGTACTTCATCTGGTAATGGTAAAACTGCCGGCCGTGGACAAAAAGGGCAAAAAGCTCGTTCAGGTGGTGGTGTAAGACTTGGATTTGAAGGGGGTCAAACTCCATTATTCCGTCGTTTACCAAAACGAGGCTTCACGAACATCAACCGTAAAGATTATGCAGTTATCAACTTAGATATCTTAAATCGTTTCGAAGATGGAACTGAAGTTACACCTGCTGGACTTATCGAAGCTGGAATCGTGAAAAACGAAAAAGCTGGGATCAAAGTTCTTGCCAATGGTGAACTAACGACTAAAAAATTAACTGTGAAAGCAGCTAAATTCTCTAAAGCAGCAGAAGAAGCAATTGTTGCAGCTGGTGGATCAATCGAGGTGATCTAATGTTTAAACTATTAAAAGATGCTTTTAAAGTCAAAGACATTAGATCAAAAATTTTGTTTACTGTATTCATTCTTTTTGTATTTCGTTTAGGTGCGCATATAACTGTACCTGGCGTAAATGCAAAAGGATTGCAAGACTTAAGCAATTTGCCATTTTTAAATATGTTGAATATGGTCAGCGGTAGTGCAATGCAAAACTTCTCTATCTTTTCGATGGGGGTTTCGCCTTACATTACAGCATCAATCATCATTCAATTATTACAAATGGATATCATTCCTAAATTTGTAGAATGGTCGAAGCAAGGTGAAGTTGGACGTAAGAAATTGAATCAAGCAACAAGATATCTAACGATTGTCTTGGGTATTGCTCAATCTATGGGTATTACCGCTGGATTCCAAAGCTTAAGTCAAGCCGGGATTGTAAAAAATCCTAACATCAGTACCTATGTGATGATCGCTGTTATTTTAACTGGGGGAACAATGTTTGTTACTTGGTTGGGAGAGCAAATTACTGAAAAAGGAATCGGTAATGGTGTTTCAATGATTATCTTCGCGGGAATTATTTCTCGTTTACCAGAAGGAATCAAAGAAATCGTTGACGATTACTTTATCAATATTGAAGCCTCTAAAATTTGGCAGTCTGCTATTTTTATTGTGATTTTAATTATTGCAATTTTAGCTGTAGTTACGTTAGTAACATTTTTCCAGCAAGCAGAACGAAAAATTCCGATCCAATATACAAAACGCGTTTCTGGTGCACCAACGAGTAGTTATTTACCATTAAAAGTAAATGCTGCAGGTGTTATTCCAGTTATCTTTGCCAGTTCATTGATCGCAACGCCGAATGCCGTTTTACAAGCCTTCTCTAAGAGTTATTCTGGTGAAGGATGGTATGATATAATGACACAAATTTTTAGTTACAATACCGTTCCAGGTGCAATTATTTATACTGTACTGATCGTTGCTTTCACATTCTTCTATGCTTTTGTTCAAGTTAACCCTGAGAAATTAGCGGAAAACTTACAAAAACAAGGAAGCTATATTCCAAGCGTACGACCAGGTAAAGGGACAGAAGAATATATATCTGGAATGTTAATGAGACTAAGTGTTGTCGGTTCTATTTTCCTAGGTTTAGTTGCATTACTACCAATCATTGCACAAATGATTTGGAAGTTACCGCAATCTATCGGTCTAGGAGGAACTAGCTTGCTGATTGTGATTGGTGTTGCTTTAGAAACAGCTAAACAATTAGAAGGTTTAATGTTGAAACGTCAATATGTTGGCTTTATCAATAAGTAGGAATAGTGTGTTGAGGATTATCCTCAGCACCATTCTCTCATTGGGCTAGCTTCAAAAGCCAGCCTTTAAAATTAGGAGGAAATGAAATGAACCTCATTTTAATGGGATTGCCTGGAGCAGGCAAAGGAACTCAAGCAGAAAAAATCGTTGATACTTACGATATTCCACATATTTCTACAGGAGATATGTTCCGTGCTGCTATGAAAAATGAAACTGCTCTTGGCTTAGAAGCGAAATCTTATATCGATAAAGGTGCTTTGGTTCCAGACGATGTAACAAATGGAATTGTCAAAGAACGTTTAGCTGAACCAGATACTGATAAAGGCTTTTTATTAGATGGTTTTCCGCGGACTTTGGATCAAGCAGAAGCATTAGATAAAATGTTAAAAGAATTAAATAAAAAAATTGATGCTGTCATTGATATACATGTTGAAGAAGACATTTTGGTTGAACGTTTAGCTGGTCGGTTTATCTGCCGTACTTGTGGAGCAACTTACCATAAAATCTTCAATCCTCCTACTGTAGAAGGAACATGCGATCGCTGCGGCGGACATGATTTTTATCAAAGAGAAGATGATAAGCCTGAAACGGTTAAAAACCGTCTGGCAGTAAACATCAAAAGTAGTGCACCGATTTTAGACTTTTATAAAGCTAAAAGCGTATTGCATACAATAGATGGTAATCGCGATATCGATGCTGTTTTTTCTGAAGTGAAGCAAATCATTGAAAAAAGATAGTTGTTTGAATTGCCCGCAGCCTACCATTTTGTTTGATTCAGATTCTCTTGCCAAATAGAATAGTTTATGCTAGAATATATCAGTCCGACTTCTATCTTTTTTAAGAAGAAGTTTAATTGAAAATTCTGGGTGGGAGCTGAAGTTTCCGCCATTTTATCGTGTGAAAATGCGAAACAAGTACAAGGAGGTACTGTGCGTGGCAAAAGAAGATATGATTGAAGTCGAAGGTACAGTCGTCGAAACTTTGCCGAATGCAATGTTTAAAGTTGAACTAGAAAATGGACACCAAGTTCTTGCAACTGTTTCCGGTAAAATCCGTATGCACTATATTCGAATTTTACCTGGGGATAAAGTGACTGTAGAGTTATCTCCATATGATTTAACTCGTGGTCGAATCACTTATCGCTTTAAATAATTGTACTCCGTAAAATTCAGGGAGGTATTATCATGAAAGTAAGACCATCAGTAAAACCAATGTGTGAACATTGTAAAGTAATTCGCCGTAAAGGACGTGTTATGGTCATTTGCCCAGCAAATCCAAAACATAAACAACGTCAAGGATAATAGGAGGTGTAACGAATAATGGCTCGTATTGCAGGAGTAGACATCCCTCGTGATAAACGTGTAGTAATTTCCCTTACTTATATTTTTGGTATTGGTAACACTACTGCTAAAAAAGTTTTAGCAAACGTTGGCGTATCTGAAGATATTCGCGTTCGTGACTTAACGAACGATCAAACAGATGCCATCCGTGCGGAAATTGATAAGTTAAAAGTTGAAGGTGATCTTCGTCGTGAAGTGAACTTGAACATCAAACGTTTGATGGAAATCGGTTCATACCGTGGAATCCGTCACCGTCGTGGATTACCAACTCGTGGACAAAACACGAAAAATAATGCACGTACTCGTAAAGGCCCAGCTCGTACTGTAGCAGGCAAGAAAAAATAATTCCTAAGTGAAGGAGGTTAGATCTTCATGGCAGCAAAAAAAGTTAGTCGTAAACGCCGTGTGAAAAAGAATATAGAAACTGGGATTGCACATATCCATTCTACATTCAACAATACAATTGTAATGATCACTGACAGTCATGGTAATGCATTAGCATGGTCATCAGCAGGATCATTAGGCTTTAAAGGAAGTAAAAAATCAACACCGTTTGCAGCTCAAATGGCCGCAGAAGCTGCAACTAAAGCAGCACAAGAACACGGACTAAAAACTGTTGATGTAACAGTTAAAGGACCAGGTTCTGGACGTGAAGCAGCGATTCGTTCATTGCAAGCAACAGGTTTAGAAGTGACTGCAATTCGTGACGTGACTCCAGTTCCTCATAATGGATGCCGCCCTCCAAAACGCCGTCGTGTTTAATGAGTGCCACTCATTCTGAGTTTGAATTAAGAACGTCATTGAACAAGACACTTTTCGTTTTGAAAGGGGTATAGATAAGAATGATTGAATTTGAAAAACCAAGAATCGAAAAAATTGATGAAAATAGAGATTATGGCAAGTTCGTCGTTGAACCACTGGAAAGAGGTTACGGGACTACTTTAGGTAATTCTCTACGTCGTATTTTATTATCTTCTCTGCCGGGAGCGGCTATTACAAATATTCAGATCGATGGTGTGTTGCATGAATTCTCTACCATTAAAGGTGTGAGAGAAGACGTAACTCAAATTATTTTGAATATTAAAGGTTTAGCTCTTAAGCTTTATGCGGAAGAAGAAAAAACCCTTGAGATCGATATTACAGGACCTGCTACAGTAACTGCTGGCGATATTATCGTTGACAGCGATGTTGAGATCTTGAATAAAGATTTAATTATCTGTAGTGTCTCTGAAGGAGCTACTTTCCATGCTCGCTTAACAGTGAAACCTGGTCGTGGCTATGTTCAAGCAGACGAAAACAAAAAGGAAGATATGCCAATTGGTGTTCTCCCAGTTGATTCCATCTATACACCAGTTCGCCGTGTAAACTACCAAGTAGAAAACACTCGTGTTGGTCGTCGTGATGACTTCGACAAATTAACAATGGAAATATGGACTGATGGTTCAATCATTCCTCAAGAAGCCCTTAGCTTAGCTGCTAAGATTATGACGGAGCATTTAGACATCTTTGTTAACCTAACAGATGAAGCGAAAAACGCTGAAATCATGGTTGAAAAAGAAGAAACACAAAAAGAAAAAATGCTAGAAATGACCATCGAAGAACTAGACTTGTCTGTTCGTTCATATAACTGTTTAAAACGTGCAGGTATTAACACTGTACAAGAACTTACAAATAAATCTGAACCAGAAATGATCAAAGTACGTAATTTAGGTCGTAAATCTCTTGAAGAGGTTAAGCTAAAATTACATGATTTAGGTTTAGGCTTACGTAAAGACGATTAATACTTTTTACGAAGGAGGAAAACCAACGTGGGTTATCGTAAATTAGGACGCACATCAAGCCAACGTAAGGCAATGTTGCGTGACTTAACTACTGATTTAATTATCAATGAACGTATCGTTACGACTGAAGCTCGTGCGAAAGAAGTTCGTTCTACAACAGAAAAAATGATTACTTTAGGCAAACGTGGAGATCTTCATGCTCGTCGTCAAGCAGCTACTTTTGTACGTAATGAAGTTGCTAGCGTACGTGAAGAAAACGAAGCAGTTGTTGTTGAATCAGCTTTACAAAAGTTATTCAATGATCTTGCACCTCGTTACGCTGAACGCCAAGGTGGTTACACTCGTATCTTGAAGACAGAACCAAGACGCGGAGATGCAGCACCAATGGTAATTATCGAATTTGTTAAATAATCAAACTATACCGTCACTTTATAGATGATTCTTTTAGAGTGTTATGATGTTGGAGGCGACTCCTAGTCTAGCTCAACGCTTTCCCTGTCAAACTTGTTTGGCAGGGGAGCACTCATCATATGATAAGGTGTATTTTTTTGTCCTAAGAATTTATTCTTAGGGCTTTTTGTTTTGGCTTGGGAAATTCACTTATCGTTGTTATGTTATTGCATCTTAGTGCGAATTTTAGTATACTTTTATTAGTCGCAATTTTCTGACAAAAGAAAAGGAGTTTTAAAGGGGGATTAACATGGCACAATTGACAGCTTTTACGTTACTAATGGGGATATTGTACATTGGAGACGTTGTATCAGCCAAAACGAAAGCATGGATTTCATCCGTTTTTGTTTGTGCAGTATTATTTGTTATAGGTTACTGGACATTTTTTCCAGAGAATATCGTTGAGATTGCAGGTATTCCTCCAGTAGTTGCTACATTATTGATGTATCTGTTGATTACGAATATGGGGACATTATTATCAATCAAAGAGCTAGCAAATCAATGGAAAACAATTGTGATCACACTTTCAGGGATTTTAGGAATTGTTGTATTATTATTAACGGTGGGATCATTAATGTTTGATTTTAAAACGGTTTTAGTAGCAGTACCGCCATTAGTTGGGGGTGTTGTTTCATCATTGATTATGTCAGAAGCTGCTCAAACGGCTGGTCTGACATCATTGTCGGTATTAGCTATTTTGATTTATGTGATGCAAGGGTTTGCCGGATACCCTTTAACATCTATTATGTTAAAAAAAGAAGGAAAACAAATGCTTGAAAAGTATCGTAATGGTGAATGGACACCAACACATGAGATAGAAAATAGTCAGTCAGAGGAAGTCGATGAAGATATTCCCAAATTATTTAATAAGGTTCCCAAAAAATACCATACGGATTTTTCACGAATCTTTCGTTTAGCGATTGTGGCTTTATTAGCCTATTATATTTCAGTTTGGTGCGGGCCGTTTCTAACGATTAGTCCATTTGTCTTATGTTTATTTTTTGGTGTAGTTGCTTCTTCATTAGGCTTTTTAGAAAAACAACCACTAAAAAAAGCCAACAGCTTTGGTTTTGCTATTCTAGGATTAATGTTATTTATTTTTGATGGATTAAAAAAAGCGACACCTGAGATGTTAGAAGAATTATTGGTACCAATGGTAGGAATCATTATTGTTGGTGTTATTGGAATGTATATTTTTTCTGCAGTTGTCGGAAGGTTACTAGGAGTTAGTAAAGAAATGGCGTTTGCTGTATCTCTGACTGCTTTGTATGGCTTTCCAGCAGATTATATTATTACAAATGAAGTCATTCAGTCATTGACCGAAGATGAAAAGGAAAAAGAAGCCTTAACGAGTCATATGATGCCGCCAATGTTGGTTGCAGGATTTATAACGGTCACGATTGTATCCGTTATATTAGCTGGAATCTTTTCGAGTATTTTACTGAGTTTATAGGAATGAGGGAACGAAATGAGAGAACTAAAAACTTTGATCCAAAAATATACAGAAGACATGATTGATTTTAGAAGAGATTTACATCAACATCCAGAGTTGCAATTTGAAGAGTTTAGAACTACTGAAAAAGTTGCTGAAGCGTTAGACGAAATAGGTATTCCTTATCGTAAAACTGAACCTACAGGAATTATTGCTAATTTAGTTGGCAGCAAACCTGGTAAAACAGTTGCTTTACGTGCCGATATGGATGCGTTGCCTGTTCAAGAATTAAATGAAGATATTTCATATAAATCACTGGAAGATGGCAAAATGCATGCATGCGGTCATGATGCACATACAGCGATG
The DNA here is from genome assembly GCF_058216635.1 of Enterococcus sp. AAFC-DPL-5146. Classification (NCBI taxonomy): domain Bacteria; kingdom Bacillati; phylum Bacillota; class Bacilli; order Lactobacillales; family Enterococcaceae; genus Enterococcus; species Enterococcus sp. AAFC-DPL-5146. Next base: position 359,498 of record NZ_CM177103.1, read on the forward strand.
CTTTTGACAGCAGCGAAAGCCTTAAAAGAAGTACAAGGAGAGCTTAAAGGAACTGTTCGCTTTATTTTCCAACCATCAGAAGAAAATGCTCAAGGGGCTAAAGCAATGGTAGCCCAAGGAGCTGTAGACGGTGTGGATGATGTTTTTGGGATCCATATCTGGTCACAAATGCCTTCTGGAACAGCTTCTTGTGTTGTTGGCTCGTCATTTGCTTCAGCGGATATTTTTTCAATTGATTTCAAAGGGCGAGGTGGACATGGCGCTATGCCAGATGCTTGTGTGGATGCTGCAGTAATAGCTTCCTCTTTCGTTATGAACGTACAAGCTATTGTTTCCAGAGAGACAAACCCACTAGACCCAGTCGTTGTGACTGTAGGGAAAATGGATGTGGGTACACGATTTAATGTCATTGCTGAAAATGCTCGTTTAGAAGGGACTGTGCGTTGTTTTAGCATTGAGACACGTGATCGTGTAGAGAATGCACTAAAACGCTATGCAGAGCAAACTGCAGCGGTGTACGGCGGATCGGCGGCTGTAGATTATAATTATGGAACAGTTCCTGTAATCAATGATGAAGCAGATGCATTATTTGCTCAAGGAATCATTGAAGAAAATTTTGGTAAAGAAGCGCTTGTTCAAGAGCCGCCAACTACTGGTGGAGAAGACTTCAGTTATTTCACTGAAAATACCTCAGGTTGTTTTGCATTAGTCGGTTGTGGAAATCCAGAGAAAGATACACAATGGGCCCATCACCACGGGCGCTTTAATGTAGACGAAGATGCAATGGAAATCGGGGCGGAATTATATGCGCAATATGCATTTGAGTATTTAAATCAATAGCCAATTATCTGAAAGTATAGGATAGAACAAAACTGATTTCTTAGTTTTGTTCTATTTTTTTTGATAGTAGGATGAACGATTGATAAAGAACTAAAAAACTTCCTGTCTTGACAGATAAGAATACACATAACTAGACTTATTTTGTTATAATAGAGGTTAGTGCAAAGATAAGAAGAGATGATTGAAAAAACACTGAATTTTTGTTAGTGTTAGTAAGACTAAATATTTGAGGGAGTACGCGATGCAACCGATCATTGAATTAAAAAATATCAATTTTAACTATCAACCTGAAGATGCTTCTCCCGCGTTGAAAGATGTGTCTTTCTCCATCCAACAAGGTGAGTGGATTGCAATTATTGGGCACAACGGTTCAGGAAAATCAACGTTGGCAAAAACAATTAACGGATTATTATTACCAGCTTCCGGTAGTATCGCTGTTGGCGGTAAGGAACTAAACGAAGCGAACGTTTGGGATATTCGTCGTATGGTAGGAATGGTTTTTCAAAATCCTGACAATCAATTTGTGGGATCAACAGTAGAAGATGATGTTGCGTTTGGATTAGAGAACCAAGGAATTTCTCGTGATGAAATGCTTGAACGAGTTAAAGATGCATTAGAAAAGGTTCGAATGGATTCCTTTGCTACACGTGAACCCGCTCGTTTATCCGGCGGTCAAAAACAACGAGTAGCAATTGCTGGTGTTGTTGCGTTACGTCCAGATATTATTATTTTAGATGAAGCAACAAGTATGCTTGATCCAGAAGGACGAGAAGAAGTGATTACAACCATCAAGAAAATCAAAGAGGAAAGCAATTTGACTGTTATTTCAATTACCCACGATATTGACGAAGCGGCCAATGCCAATCGGATTTTAGTGATGAAACAAGGAGAACTTGTAGGCGAAGGTACACCTGCGGAGATTTTCTCGGCTGGAACTGAATTGATTCAGATGGGCTTAGATCTGCCGTTTCCAGAAAAATTGAAAATAGCATTAAAGCAACGTGGCATTAATGTACCCGAGGAGTATTTGACTGAAGAAAGGATGGTGGATTGGTTATGGACATCCGTTTTGAACAAGTAGATTTTACCTATCAGCCCAATACACCATTTGAACAACGAGCATTATTTGATTTGAATTTGACGATAGAAGACGGTTCATATACTGCAATTGTCGGTCATACAGGTAGTGGCAAATCAACCTTGTTACAGCATTTAAATGCGCTAGTAAAACCGACAAAAGGCACGGTAACGATTGGGAATCGCAAAATCGTACCAGAGACAAATAATAAAAATCTTAAGCCGATTCGTAAAAAAGTCGGTATTGTATTTCAATTTCCAGAAGCGCAACTATTTGAAGAAACAGTTGCTAAAGACATTGCTTTTGGTCCAAAAAACTTCGGTATATCAGTAGAAGAGTCTGAAAGACTGGCAGCTGAAATGCTTGATTTAGTAGGACTGGATTCCAGTTATTTAGAACGTTCTCCTTTTGAATTATCAGGTGGTCAAATGCGTCGTGTGGCGATTGCTGGTGTTTTAGCTATGGAACCGGAAGTTCTGGTATTGGATGAACCTACTGCAGGATTAGATCCGCAAGGACGTAAAGAAATGATGGGAATGTTTCAGAGACTTCACGAAGAACGGGGAATGACCATCGTTTTAGTGACGCATTTAATGGATGACGTTGCAAATTATGCGAATCACGTGATTGTCTTAGAGAAAGGCAAAATTGTCAAATCAGGAACACCTCAAGATGTTTTTCAAAATATCGAATGGTTGAAAGAAAAGCAATTAGGAGTTCCAACAGCCGCTTCATTTGCAGAAAAATTAATAGCTAAAGGTGTTTCATTTGAAAAATTGCCGTTAACAGCAGAAGCGTTGGCAGATGATTTATTAAAAGATTTGCAAAAAGCAGGTGACAACCTATGATGAACAAGTTAATTTTTGGGCGTTATATCCCTGGGGATTCGTTTATTCATACGATGGATCCACGAGCAAAATTAATCGCCAGCTTTTACTTTATTGGGATTATATTTTTAGCTAATAATTGGCAAACATATAGTGTTCTAGCTATTTTCACGTTATTTGCAATTTTTCTATCAAAAGTTAATATTCGTTTCTTTATTCGAGGAATTAAGCCGTTGATTTGGCTGATCTTATTTACAGTCGCATTGCAAATGCTGTTTACACAAGGTGGCGAAGTTTACTTTAGCTGGGGAATTTTTACGATTACGGAATTTGGTGTAATCAATGGACTATTTATATTCTGCCGTTTTGTGTTGATTATTTTTATGTCTACATTACTGACATTAACAACACCGCCACTTGATTTATCAGATGCCATTGAGTATCTATTACGTCCCTTAAAAGTAGTTCGTTTTCCTGTTCATGAAGTTTCTTTGATGTTGTCGATTGCCTTACGTTTTGTACCGACATTAATGGATGAAACTGAGAAAATCATGAATGCGCAACGTGCTAGAGGAGTAGATTTTGGTGAAGGGAATTTGATTCAGAAGATGAAAGCAGTTGTCCCTTTGTTGATTCCGTTGTTTGTGAGTAGTTTTAATCGAGCAGAAGATTTAGCAACAGCTATGGAAGCTAGAGGCTATCAAGGTGGAGAGGGACGAACAAAATATCGCATTCTTCACTGGCATTTGAAAGATACTGTTGTAATGCTAGCTTTTGCCATTTTGACTGTGATCTTGATTTTGATAAGAAGTTAGAAGTAAAGGTGGAAAAGAAATGCCGCGTTATAAAGCAATAATTGCCTACGATGGAACGAATTTCAATGGTTTTCAAGCTCAACCAAATGGACGAACGGTTCAAGAAGAGATTGAAAAAACATTAAGAAAAATGAATAATGGCAAAACAATCACGATTTTTGGTTCTGGTCGGACAGATGCTGGTGTTCATGCCGCAGGGCAAGTCATTCATTTTGATTATCCACAGACTAGAGATTTAGAAAAGATGCGTTATGCTCTAGACACCCAAACACCAGAGGACATCGCAGTAAAAAGTGTAGAGATCGTTTCAGATGAATTTCATGCGCGTTATCACGTTGTCGAAAAAACCTATCAATTTCGTGTAGATATCGGTAAACCAAGAAGTCCATTTAAACGCTTTTATGCTAGTTATTTTCCTTATCCAGTAGATGAGGAAAAGATTCGCCGCGCATTACCTGATTTGCTAGGAACCCATGATTTTACCTCTTTTTGTGCTTCTGGCACTGAGATAGAAGACAAGGTTCGCACAATCCATGAAGCAAGTTTAGAAGTTAATGAAGCAGGAGACGAATTAGTTTTTACGTTTCGTGGCGACGGTTTTTTGTATAAAATGATTCGTATCTTGGTAGGTACGCTGCTTAAGATGGGGAATGGTCGGATGGATGAAACAACAATTCCACAAATTATTGCCGCAAAAGATCGAAATTTAGCTGGACCTACCGCGCATCCTGAAGGATTGTACTTGGTTGAAGTGAATTACGAATAATGGAAATAAAAAAGTTCTTAGCTTTTAAATTAGCTGAGAACTTTTTTCTATACTTATTATTGCATGCATAATTAATGAGTGAATCCGTAAGATTTTAAACCATCGTTATTGTGAAAAAGGATATGCGCTTGGTTTAATTCAGTCAGTGCATTTTGTAAGTCATTAATAAAATCATGAGCTAAGTTCATTCCAAAGTCTTCACGCACAACGATTCGTTGGACAAGAGTATTATCCATATTTTTCGGTAAAGGATAAGTGGGAACTTGCCAACCTTTCATTCTTAGACGATCTGAAAGATCGTAAAGTGTCCAATGTATATTATGCTCTTCTTTTAAAGAGTAACAAATAACAGGAAGTTCATTCCCATCATTGATAACATCAAAATCACCCAATTTTGCTAGTTCGTTCCCTAAAAAATTAGCAACTAATCGTGTTTTTTGATGAATTGCCTGGTATCCTTCAAAACCAAAACGTAAAAAATTATAGTATTGACCGATAATATGAGATGCACTATGGGAAAAGTTGATAGCCATTGTTGGCATAGTTCCACCTAAATAGCTGACTTCAAAAATCAGTTCCTCTGGAAGATATTGTTTCCCGCGCCAGATGACCCAACCAACTCCAGGATAAACTAATCCATATTTATGACCGGATGTGTTGATGGAAACGACATTATTTAAACGGAAATCCCAGACAAGTTCTGGATCAACGAAAGGTGTGAAAAGTCCACCAGATGCCCCATCTACGTGGATATACACTTTATAGTCCGTTGTTTGATTATACTGCTCAACTAAGTCGTTTAACTGTTCAATATCATCATATTTTCCTGTATAAGTAATACCAAGAATTCCCACAATGCCAATTGTATATTCATCCACATAATCCATTACAGTGTCAAGATTCAAGGTCATTTCTGCTTGTTCTATTGGCACTTCACGTAATTCTACATCCCAATAGACACCGAATTTTTCCCAACAAACTTGATAACCAGAAGAGATCACTAAATTTGGTTTTTTCTTGGTAAGATCTAATCCTAGTTTCTGAACACGATTTCGCCACGAAAATTTCATAGCCATTCCAGCTAACATACAGGCCTCAGAAGAACCTATAGTTGATGTCCCTAAGTATTCTTCTGATTTATTTGCGTGCCATAAATCAGCAATCATGTTGACACAGCGATTCTCTAATTCAGTCACTTGGGGATATTCAGATTTATCGATAGCGTTTTTTTCTAAAGTGCTGGACATTAAATCCACGGCCTCAGGTTCCATAAATGTTTGGCAGAAGGTGGCTAAATTTTGGCGAGCGCTACCTTCATCCAACAATTCATCTTTCACAAGTTGATGTGCAATCCGCGGTTCAATCGGTTTTTGTGCTAACCGATAGTTAGGCAGTACTTGTCCTTCTGCTTTTGTCCCGAAAATTGGCTCTAAATAATCGGCATCTTCTTGTTTCCTTTTTTTATGTATCATTTGTCTTCACTCCAAAAAGTTATTCTTGTTTAGAAGCGTTCTTCTAGTTCTAGTATATAGGCTTCCGTAAGATAAATATTGTTAAAGCATTAATAATAGTCAAATAACAATCTAGTCCTGAACCATATTTTTCTGTTCAAATAATTGTTGAAGTCTCTTATACAAATCAGCTAAATCTTTATTTCCATAGGACAAATCCCAAAAATACAATGGTAGATCCGGATGTTTTTTTCTTGGAAGCAAGGATGAGCTGATAACTAAATCATAACTACTGTTTAATTCTTCTTGGTAAGGCGAAGAATCGACAAAGCCTAAGTCGTTTAAAAATTGATAGATCATTCGAACTAAAGTAAAGTTGTGCTCAAATGCGACACCGACCTTTAGATGTTCAGAATGTTTTGGTTTATCATAAGCTGGTAATAGAACACTTTTAAATGCATAGGTTAAGTGTTTCTTGATTGTATAAACAAATTTATATTCTTTTTCCAGAGCTTTTTCATCAAAAAATTGTTGTAGTTTTACTTCAAGCAGTTGAGCGGCTTTTCTCTTGTTATTTGGTCCTTCAACTAAACTTTGTAAATTTGGAAAAGGTTTCCTCAATACATAGAAAGTAAATGCAATATTGATAAGATTTCCGATAAGTATTGGTTTATCAAGAAGCTCAGGCTCCTTTTTAAAGATATTGATTTTTGCATAGTCTAAAAACTCTTGAACTAACTCGTAGACAGGATTAGGGCGCTCGGAGAAATCATTGAGTGTCTGAAACAATGAAGGATCATCCTCTAATGTATAAAAAGGAGCATAATGGGCTAAGAAAAAGATGAAACTACTTTCTCCTTTACTATATTTAGGTGGTAAAGCTTGAACAGGACCTAATACTTTATTTAAACGCTCAAAATCATAATAAGGATTATCCTTCATTAAAAAATCATAGCGATCATCATAAGAAACGTACATCTTTTTTCGGGTTCGGCAAAGAAAAATCGCTGCAAAATAATTTAATTCTTTTGCACCTAAGTAAGTTCTGGATAAAGGGAAATATTCCGCAAAGGCGGCAGCAAGATGTTCAGCATCTTCAAGTGCAACACTTTTAAATGGCCAAATTGTTCCTCGTGTTCCTAACCAAAGTGCGTCAAAAAGAGCGACTCTTACTGAGCGTTCATCACCAGTTAAATTAGCTTCCGTATATGTAAAACGAAGACCGAACTGTTTTACATGCTTTTTTAAAGGCAGCATTTTTCTGGAAACAGTTGAGCGGCTGACGTAATGTCGTTCACAAAAATCGTCTATGTTGGGAGAGTCGTGGTTTAAAAAATACATGATATATTGAAAGGGAACCGACTTTTTCAATAGAAAGTAGCGGTATTCATCAATCGTAACAAGTAGTTTGGTACTGTCGATTTTTCCAGCTTTTTGTAAAATCGACGGATGAGTAGAAAGTAGTTTAGTTAGATCATTGTTGATTTCAGTGGCTATAATAAATGTTTGTTGATAATTCAAAGATAGTTCTTCAGCTAATTGGGTAATAGATAAATCAGATTGGTTGAGTTGTGTGATTCGTTTAAACAACATGAATTTTGTTAGCATTCCCGAATCCATCATCAATTTCTCGTATAGCATACTAATCACTTCCTTTTCTCTATTCTACTGTACTTTATAGGAACTTGTCAGCTAAGATGATAAATAACAGACAGTTAGTGAGATAGTTTTAATGAAAAGACAATCTCTGGTGAATTGAATGGAACATGGGAAAGCGAAGATTGTTTGTACTAATATTACATTGCTAAGTCAACGGTCACTAGGTTTTCTTAACATTGTTTTTGACTTTATTTATTGAACACGTGCTTTTCTCAGCACTCACGGAACGATTGTTCTTGGAGCCAGTTAGCAGAACATGTCCATCGTTTACAGTAACATATTATGTAGTCAGCATCCTTTTTTAGGAACTGTGTTGCACAAAGAACAGCGCTTCTATTCTTTTCTATTACTAGAGAGATTGGTAATAATAGGATTTATTTTTCTGAGTTGTCATTCATTACTTGAAATAGCAAACTATTCATCTTTCTTTGATAGGCTATCTTTTTTTATTTGAAACTATAATAAAAAGTCAGTTGTTTTTCAACTGACTTTTTGGTTACACATTACTAATTTTAAGGTTAGAATTAATCTAAATACGATTTTAATAGAATATGAAGGTTATTGAATCAGCAGTCATCTCATCAATCGAAGTCACTGAACGAATTATAATCATACGTACGGCTTTCACTCATGACACTACTGATGTCTGGTAACACAGTAAAATACTGACAAATATCACGATCTAAATCAGCATTGGCGATCTTTTCACGAAAAATCGCATCGGAGTTACGCATGATTTTTAATTTATCTTCCATAATTTCACCAAGTATACATAAAAAAATGAAGTAATAATTTGGAGTCGCCACAAAAAAAGTTAGACTTTCGGGGATGGCTCAATTAGGATTAGCTAAAAAGTAAATTAATTTGTATTATTATAGATCTTTACAAGAGGGAATTTACTATACACTATTTATAACCAGATATTCGTATAGCGTATATTTAGCATCACCGTTCATGTTTTTCTACGATTGAAAATATAATCTTTAAAAACTTTTTGGTTTCTTCAAAGTTAGGCGAATGAGCAGAGTGCTCGAAGGTATAAAATTCTTTTTCAGGAACATTTATACTATCGAAATACTGTTTTGCAACTTCATATGAAACTTGGTAGTCATATTTTCCCTGAAAAAAATACATGGGAATACAAAAATTTGTTTCTGCTTGCATTAAGTTTACTGTTGTAAGTATTTTATCCATCGATTTGACTGAACTTATATTTCCTAAACCAAATTTTAATAAATCTAAAAGACTATATCCCTCAAACCAAAATATTCGTTTTAATATTTTGGACATTTTAAAGTTTTCTTCATGCATTATTCCAATACCATATTTATTTATATATTTTGTTCGCGTTGACAGTAAATACTTAGAGGTTGGAAATGCTGTGTCAGAAGTGTCAAATTTTTCTAATGCTTTTACAGCCTCGGTATCGGCGATTTCTTTGGCATGATTTAGCATAAATTTATGAGCTAGTTGCTCAGATTTTTTTTGATCAGCAACTTGTCCAATTCCAAAATAGGCTTTATAATATTCTGGTTTTGTTTGTATCGCTTTTATACCTAATAAAGTTCCCCATGAATGCCCCATAATATAAATTTTTTCTTGTCCAAATCTTTTTGCAAGATATTCTGTAACTGCAATCGTGTCATTCAGCATTACATCTAATGTCATCTCTTCAGAAGATAATCTAGCCCCATAACTAAGTCCAGCACCACGCTGTTCCCAATAACACACAATAAATTGTTTTTCTAGTCTATTTCCTTCCTCAAAAGTGTGTAATGCTACCTCGGGAGAACCTGGCCCACCATGGAGAAATAAAAGTACAGGTTTAGTTTTATCTTCACCAGTAATAAATATAGATTGTTCACTATCATTGATGTTAATTTTTTCACGAATGGATATCCCATTCGGATAACTATTACCATTTTTATCTAGTAGTGTAATGGGTTTACCCTTACCTTTCAATAAAATCAAAGTAAATAGTATGGTAAATATAAATAAAAGAATCACTATCATTATTTTTAATGCTACTATCACAAACTCGACGTCCTTTCATAATCTACATAAATTGTTCTAAAAAATATTGGCTAACTTGTTCATTAAAATATTTAGAAGTTTTTAGTAATTGTTCTATTATAAAAAAAATGCTATAAACTTTTTTTGTCGGCTACCATAAATGCTCTAAATACTATGTCCTCACCGCAATTATAAATTATTCTAGAAATATCCTCTATATATTTCATATCGAATGCAAACTGTTTAGGTTCTATTTTCTAGATAAGAAAACCTGTTAGATTCTTTGCTCCACTCGCTTTTGGAAGTTCTCTTAACCTATAAAATATCAAAGCCTCTTTTTCCTTTTGAACAAATATATTGAAACCTTGCAAGTATTCGGATGGAGAAGATGTATTCATAAAAAGTAATGCTAATTTTCTTTTCAAACTATGGCATTTATGCACTTCTTCTTCAGTAAGAGCTTTAGTAGCTATGGCATTACATATATTTTCATAACTAGATCTTCATCTACAGATCGTAGTCTTTTAGGTTTATGGTATTGTATTTTTATCATTATGTCAATGCTAGGTGGGGATTCGGTCGATTAAGACTAGCTTAAAGAGGCACAATGTGGTCTTCTCATGACAGATTTTGGATATATTGTTCTATTAGCTAAAAATGTCTTCGAGCCATATTGTTAAGATTTGAAGAACAGAGTAAAATACTAGATAATTTTTTAGTATAAAAAGAAGAATGCCAAAACAAAAAGAACATTTCCACACTAATGAGAAAATGTTCTAAAAGGATTAAGGTTTAGAGAATTAACTTATTTTCTTTAATTCCGGTTCTTTTTTTAAGAAAATCCAAACCAAACCAATCAAGAAACCGATGACTGCAGGAACAACCCAACCCATACCGATTGTAAATAATGGTAGATACTGTTCAGCTGTCTTTAAAATAGTTGTACTGACTGCATTCGTTTTGATAAAATCTGGTGCACTATTTAGAGCATCCAATAATGCTGCAAACAAAGTAACGTATGTCGTCATACGATAAACTTCTTTGCGATGCTGGAATAATGGACTTAGGATAACCAAAATCATCAACGTCATTGCCAAAGGATAAAGAAACATCAAGACTGGTACAGAAAACTGAATAATATTCGTTAAACCAACGTTTGCAAACAAACAAGGTAAAATACTAGCCGCTGCAATATAAAAGGCATAAGAACCTTTTGGGAAAAGCTCGCTAAAGGTTTCTGAAAAAGCCGTAATCAATCCAATAGCTGTTTTTAAACAAGCTAAAATAACGATAAATGCTAGTAAAATACTGCCTAAGTTACCTAAATAATGATTAGCAATTTGAGCTAAAGCGATGCCGCCGTTTTCACTGATTGGAAATCCACCTAAACTCATTGTACCCATATAAGACAATAAGGTATAAATGATTCCCATCAAGAGAACACTGATTGCACCAGATTTTATCGTATCTTTTGCAATATCATTTGGTTTCTCAACACCCATGCCTCGAATGGTCGAAACAATAATGATTCCGAAGGCTAATGAAGCCAAAGCATCCAAAGTGTTATACCCTTCAGTAAACCCTTTGAAAAAAGGATTTTCAGTATAAGCAGCCCCAACGGAAGCAGAAGAAACATCACCTAAGGGATTAATAAAAGCAAATAAAATCAAAATAGCTAACAAAAATAAAAATAATGGATTCAAGAATTTCCCTACATAGTCTAATAACTTAGATGGTTTGCGGGAAAAAGCCCAAGCAATCAAAAAGAATAAAGCTGAAAAAATAGCTAAAAACAATTTATGCTGATCCATTGAAATAAATGGCGCTAAACCAATTTCAAATGATGTTGTTGCAAGTCTTGGTAATGCAAAAAATGGTCCAATGGTTAGATACAACAATACGGTAAAAACAACAGCATAGCGTCGATTCACACGCGTGGCTAAATCAAATACACCATTACTTTTGGAAATACCAATAGCAATTACGCCTAGAAAAGGTAATCCAATTCCTGTAACTAAAAAGCCAAGATTTGCTAAAAGAATATTCGCTCCAGCCTCTTGTCCCATATGAACAGGAAAAATCAAATTTCCCGCTCCGAAAAATAAGCCAAATAGCATGGAACCTACATAAAGATACTCACGCCATGTTAATTTTTTTGTCACACTTCAACACTCCTCAAATTTTGTCCTTAATTAAAATAACAGAATAAAGAGAGTACAGCAAGTGGATTTAGAGAAAGTGCTTAAGAATAAGCTTTAAAATTAAAAATACGTGAGATTATTCGGTGAAATAAGCAAATTGATAGTCATCACAGAAATGCCCATTGATGAAAAATTCATCTTTAAATAAGGCTTCTTGAATAAAGCCATTTTTTTTGTAAAATTGAATTGCATTAGTATTTTGTCCCATCACTCGCAGAGAAATTTTATGAATTCCTTCATTAGAAGCAGTTTGTTTTAAATGATCTAATAATTGTCTCCCAATTCCTAAGGACTGGCTGTCTGGGTGAACACCAATTCCGAGCATCCATTGTTTTTTATGTGAAAGCAGAGGTGTCGGATGGTGAACGTTAATAAATCCATGAACTCTTTTATCATCAACAGCAACAAAAATGAGTTGTTCAGCTATTTTCTCCTTGTATTCATCAACAGAATCATAATAATGAAGTACAGGAGCATTCTCATTTGTCCAAATCATGTTTTCTATCTTCAATAAGCCTGGGAAATCTTTTTCTTCAACTGTCCTAATTGTAATCATTTTACCCCTTCTTTCACCGTGTCTATTTCATTAAAACGAGCCTCTAACTTATTCTTATGAGAAGTTAGGATATCTTCAAAGCGAATATCATATTTATCAGCTAGAATAAAGACGTTATCTAAAACATCACCGAGTTCTTCAGTGAGATCTTGTACTAAAGTATCTAAAGGCTGTTCTTTTTCATCAGGTCGATCACGACCAATCTCCAAAGCACGCACCGCACGAGCAACTTCTCCTGTTTCTTCAGCTAAAAAGCCAACACGAATAAATGGATTAAGTGTATACCAACCTCTTTTTTTGTAAAAATTACTGATCCATTGTTGATAGTGTTGAAGTTCCATATAAATTCCTCCATTCTATACTGTAACGATAGCATATGCTAAGTAGCAAATAAAATCAATGTTCGGAAAAATCAGAAAATAACATTTGTTCTTTATTAGGAATATATAAAAATAATATTTTAATTATTGCTGAAAGTTTCTCTTTTTTTGAAAAACACACTTCTTTGCGCTGATATAAAGCTGTTTTTATATTTTTTTATAATTTTTATACAGATTTACTTTTAAATATTAGGATGCTATTATACGTTTGTAAAATAACTAATAAGGAGATTTTTATGAAGAAACAAACAAAAATAGTTTTGATGAGTGGTTTATTTTTATTGGGGACATTAGCATATAGTAACCAAGTTTTAGCGTATGAAGTGGACGATGCTGATCCGATTCAAAATAATAAACAAACCTTGGACAAAGTAGACAATGGCGATATGGAATTAAAAGGTTGGATTGGAACGTTTGATCCAACGGAAGAACCAGATCCAGAGCAACCGACACCAGGTGATACAGATTCGTCTTGGGTAAATGTTATAATGCCTGTTACTGTTTTATTTGGATCATTAGAATCAGATAAAGGAACAATTTACGGCCCTGGCTATGAGATTAAAAACAACTCTGTCAGAAGTGTTAAAGTTTCAGCACAAAAAGTGACAGCTGTAGCCAATGCAATCGATTCTGGTCTTGAATTGAATATGATAGCTGATAATGGCAATGTAACTATTCCTTTGGTTGAAAACAACGGTTCACTTTTAGATAAAACAACAGAAGTGAAAGCTTTAGCAACAGGAGGATCTGTTGATTTTACGTTACAAGGACAATTCTCTGGTGTATATCCAACTGTTGAAAGTGGTCCACTGACACCGAAATACAACTTGTCTTTAAACTTTGACGTACAGTAATTTGACAGCTAATTAAACTTCTTTAGACAGTTGACTCGAATGAAGAGGTTGAAACAAAGAAAACAAATAGTTGTCTCAACACTCTTCATTCGTAAAAGTTTTTTAGTGAGGTAAAAGTAATGATGAAAAATAAACGATACATATTTTTGGTGTTTTTACTTACTATTCAATCATTAGGACAAATCAGTCCAGTATTTGCTGAAACAATTGCAGATGGAAGATTAGAATTGAGTGAATTAGGAAGCGACCAACAAACAAATGAACTTCAAGATAACTTACATATTATAGACCTTCCAAAAGTAAAGGCAGACTCTCCCAATCAGCCAGCAAGTGAAAACGACGAACCAGAAACCATAGATAATTTAGAACATTCAAAAAATGAAAACCAGCTGGAACCAATAGCACTAGCTGAAGAAATTGTTATTGACGGATACACTTATGTAAAAGTGGGCACGCGCCAAGCATTTCTAGACGCAGTCAATTTGAAGAAAAATGTTGTATTGACTGCAGATGTAGAACTACTAGCAGGCGACCAAGCTGAAATAATTGCTGGCTTTCGCTTATTGGGGCGTACCAATAAATCAATCAAGAAAAGTAAACTTACATTAAATACATTTTCTGAAACAGAACAAAACAGAGGGATGTACGCACTAGATGAATCATTTGGTTCTGGTGACGTTTTTGTGTCAGATATTATTATTGATAACAAAGACAATGGCGGAATTATTTCATTTGAGGAAGATATCGATGGAACACAATATTTTGATGCTGTGGAGTACACATCAAATGGTGGGCAAGCTTTTGTTGCTAAAAACGGAATAATCTTTATCAACGATTCTACCTTCACTCAAACAGCTACTCTAGAACGTTATAATAAGGCATTTGCGGAAACATCTCATTTATTCTTATCTGGAAAAACAACCATCAATCATGATGGCTTCTCCAATGATGTCCGAGTAGGTCCTTTTTTATCTATACAAGAAAGTTCAATAATTTCAGGAAGAGTTGAGATTTTAAAAAATGCTGTGGTTTCAATTGAAACCAAAAAATCATTTATTACAGGTACTGGCTACAACGATTTTACATTGGAAGTTGGGGAAAACGCGACATTCACATTGAAGGTTTCTGGTGACTTAATTGAATCACCAGTCTCACAAAGACCATTACACTATCTATTTGGGGAAGATTCTACAGTTACCTTGATGGATGAAAGTAAGAAAAATAGAAAAACTGGTATGGATTTAACAAGATTTATTCCTTTAAGAGGAACAAGTGGCGAGTTTGTTATTAGTGCGGGTATGGATCTAATCATCGATTCCAATAATCGTTATAGCTTAATTGAACAAGAAACAATCGAAGATGCAATTCCTATCGTTATTCCTGCAACCACGGAAAGAGTCATTCTTCAAAATGCTCGTTCGGATAGTAATGCGGCATATAATGGGAAGATTTTTAACTTGATTGGTAACGATAAAGGCAATCTTTTTGTAAATAGTAGTCGAATTGATTTATATCGCAAAGGAAATTTGTCTGTGTCCACAGGTGCATTTATCAATGTGACCGCAGCAATTAATCAGAATGGTCGTGAAAAAGGGCAGACAAAAGTTGTTTCGTCAACGAATAATAACTTCGAGGCGAACTATGGAGCTGTTTATGAAGATGAAACAGCCAAGCTTAGATTTGCTGCAGAAGTTATTGTACCGTTAGATATTGATGAAATAAAAGATACGACAACTAAGATCACAGGAAAATCCCATCCAGATGCAACAATTGAGATGAGTGGTTTCTTTACAGACGGAGAAGCATTTAATCAAACAGTAGATGTTACTAAGGACAGTACCTTTACTTATGAATTACCGAAACCTCTTAAAATTGGTTCAACTGTATTCTTTTCAGCCTCTGTTGGCGGTGAAGGAGCCATAACGAGAATGGATAAACAAGTAATTGACACATTACCGCCAAGTGCAGAAGCATTGCTTCAAACAGTTTCAATCAATGAAATGGCAGAACTTGATTTAACTAAAATAATAAAAAATATTCAAGATAACAGCGGTATCCCTCCAACTGTCGAAGTTGCCAACACTTTGGAAGCAAAGGTTGGAAGGCAGGAATTAACCGTAAGATTAACGGATGGAAGCAATAATGTTAGCGAGATTATCGTTCCAGTATTTGTTTACGATGATAACAGTCATGTGTATCAAACTTCTGAAAAAACTGGATTTTTACTTTGGGGTTTAGGTTTAGACGTTTATCCAGAAGATGTCACAGGTGATATTACAGACTATTTAAATCAGCGAATCGAAAGGAAAGTTTGGTCTGAAGCGGAAGAATTACCAAGTACTGAGTTCATCTTAGAATCAACAGACTTAGAAGAAATCCCTTTACCAGGAAGCTATCAAGCTAATTTTTCCTATAAACAATATGGCCTGACCGTAAAGATTCAAGTCAAGGATAAGAAGCAGAAAATCAATGTTATGATTCCGAAAAAGGTCTTATTTGGTTCCAGTGATGTATTATCAAATCAAATCATTTCTCCTCGATATGAAGTGAAAAACAACAGTCAATCATCTATCACATTAAGTGTTTTAGGGCTTAAAGAAGAGGCTGTTTCAGACTTTGAATTAGTTGATTTATTTGATAAAGATAAGCAAAAACAACAGGCCAGTATGAGCATTAAAACAGAAGATGCAGAAGTGCATCTGGATACATCGATGGGTGAAGAAGTATTAGGACATCTATCAGGAGAAAGCAGCAAAGTCTTTACGCTACAAGGTTCATACTTTGGTACTTACGAAAAGATATTACAACCAAAATATAAAATTAAACTAGGATTTCAGGTGAATGATGAAAAATAAAAAACAACGAATAACGTTAGATTTCAAAAAATATACAACCAAAGAAGCATTCATTACAGCTATAAAAAAAGAGGATAATAAGATTGATGAAATAAAGGATTTTGACTTTGATTCAGTTTCTAATCAGTCATCTTTCATTTTAGACATAAAAAAAATTGACAGTGAGCAATTTCAACCTGTTTTAATAGAAATGCCTTCTTTGAAAAAAAGGCTGATTCTTTTATTAATAGTCATGATACTTTGTATTGGTGGTTGTTATTTGTGGTTTACAAGTAGTCAAAAAGAAGAACTTGTACAACCTGCAATCATTCCAAGCGATTTAGCGCCAGATATCAAGGATGCAAAAAAAATCGATAAAGAGGAATTAATTAAAAAAATGCAGTCGGTAGTTGATGATGGGTATTTCAACTTACAGATGGATACAGATATGATTTTCAATTCTTCCAATGAGAATGGAAAAATTCAAATAATCAATCCAGAACAAAATAAAAGCATCATTGCTGTGGATGTTTTTTTAAACGGGGATGATGACTTGCTATATGAATCTGGCAGTATTTACCCTGGTCAGTATGTGAATAAGGGAAAATTGTTAAAGAATTTGGCTAAAGGTGAATACAAAGCGTATGCTAAGGCTAAGATATATGATCTAGAGACAAAAAAAGAACAGACGACATCTATTGTTAATTTAACTGTTCAAGTAAAAAACTAATTATTTATACAGAAAATAAAAACATACTAAGAATAGAGGGTAAACTCATCAACGGATGAGTTTACCCTCTATTCTCCTTTTGACTAATCGTAGGAAAGAGCTTGGGACAGAAGCGTTTAGTCCAAGTCTCGTATGCTATTTTTATAGAGCGTAAGGTTCAAGAGTTGTTTTTTGATATCGAGCAGAGTTTACTTTTTTGTAGTATCATATTTAAAGTAGAAGCAACTTTTCAAAAAATGGAGGGACAGAGTAAATGACTACATTTTATTTTGTTAGACATGGAAAAACAGAACTTAATTTAAGCTTGAGATTTCAAGGTGGAGACATTGATTCTCCCTTGTTGCCGATTGGGATTGAACAAGCGATCCAAGCTGGACGCTATCTTTGTGATATATCCTTTGATGCGGTTGCTGTCAGCACTCAAAAAAGAGCAATGGATACCGCCAATTATATTCTAAAAGAAAACAACTATCTAGATGGGCTAACGCTTCAGTATTATGACAATTTAAGAGAAATAAAGTTTGGTAAACGAGAAGGTGCGCAGATCGATCATACAGACGAACAAACCGATCATTTAAGACAGCGCCCTGATTTATACGATCCTACAATTTTTGGTGGAGAAACCATTGATTCTTTAGTAATGCGTTCCACTGAGACGATAGAAAAAATCAGTGAAGAATATCCGGAAGGCAAAGTCTTGATTGTCGCTCATGGTGTTTTGCTAATAACATTAATTAACTCACTGATTGGTAAAGAAAAAGCAAAATGGCGTGAAGGCGGACCATTAGCCAATACGAGTATCACGATTGTCGAAAAGAAAAATAAATACACCTTAACATCATTTAATGACATATCCTATCAAACGCAAACAGAAGATGCATAAAAACGAGTGTTAAGACAAAAGTAACGAATAAGTAAAAAAATGAATGTAGAAAAACATTTATTTATTTAAGTTGGGTGAGGGATTTATGAAGAAAATGGCTGTTTATTGTGGCGCTAGCACGGGAAATAAGATAATTTACCAAGAACGAACTAAAGAGTTAGGACAGTGGCTGACTACTAACAAGTATGATCTTGTATACGGAGGCAGTGACGTTGGATTGATGGGTATTTTGGCGGATACAGTTCTTGAAAATGGCGGCAATGTATTCGGAGTTATGCCGACTATTCTATTAGACCGAGAATTAGCACATCAAAATCTTACTGAAATGTATATTGTAAATGGTATGCATGAACGTAAACAAAAAATGATTGACTTAGCGGATTGTTATCTCGCATTGCCAGGTGGTCCAGGAACGCTTGAAGAAATTTCAGAAGTGGTTTCTTGGGGACGCATTGGCGCACATCAAAATCCGTGCATCTTTTTTAACGTGGATGGATATTATGATTTACTAGCTGAATTCTTTGATAAGATGGTGACTGACGGATTTTTGACAAAGGAAGATAGAGAAAAAATCTTTTTCTCTGATTCTTTATCTGAGATTAAAAAATTTATTGATAATTATGTACCACCAGTAATTCGGCAGTATAAATGATAATAAAAGTGAAGTAGCTATTTCTTATCTATATAAAAAAACAGCCTCCAACATCTTATCATACAAGAATAGTTGGAGGTTGTTTGATTTTTAAGCGATATTATTTTGAAAAAGACTATTGTGAAGCGTCTATGATTGTAAAGAAAGTTCGGTTTCTGATTTTAAGATTTCCTCAGCTTGTTCAACTTCAAGAGCTTGTTTGTCTGCTAACTTTACAAAGGGTAAATAAATCAACGTGTTCAGTACCAAACAGATGGCTAGAATAAAGGTTCCTGCTAAACCACTACCTAGTGGTTTAGTCAAGAAAATCGGTGTTGTCCAAGGCATTAATCCAACTAGGGGATTTAGATTTACTTTGATTACAGAAGTCAATAGCCAAGTAGTTAAACCCAAAACAGGCGGGCTCACTACCATAGGAATAAAAAAGATTGGGTTTAAGACCACAGGAACACCGAAAATCAATGGTTCATTTATGTTAAAAATAGACGGAATAACAGCAATTTTAAAAATTGCTTTATATCGTTTTGATTTAGCAAATAGTAAAGCGATCAGAAGTCCTAGCGTGCAACCCGCACCTCCTAAAATAGTATTTCCTAAAACGATAGCCAAAGTGCCATAAGGCAGAGGTGTACCATGCTGATAGGCAGCGATGTTTTCCAAAATAATCGTATACAATAAAGGTGAAATCGCACCATTTACAACATTAGGATGGATACCAAAGAACCACATAAAACTAGCTAAAGTCAAAATGAAAATAAAAGCGATTGGCGTTGCCGTCAGTAAACTTAGGGGTTTAGAAATAATAAAATTACACCAATCGACCATATTCCCTTCTGCTGTATAAGAAAAAATAATTCTTAAAGTAAAGGCAACTAAAACAACAGCAACTGAAATAATTGCAGGACTCAATGATTCTGAAACCATTGGAGGAATACTGTCGGGTAACTTGATAGCAAAGCCTTTTTTGCTCATCTTCACAAAAATATAAGCCGCTAAAAAGCTAATAAACAGTGCAACCAACAAAGAACGACCACCCAGAGCAGAAATAGGGAAAGCGTTAATAGGAGTCACATCTAATTGACCAGTAATCTGATTCTTTGAAAAGGTTTGAACGACTTCGGTCATGCCTTGTTTAGTTGTAAAGGTCAATGTTTGAGGGGAAACAATTAAAAAACTTAGTAATCCCAACATTCCACCATTTTGAGAATTATATCCGCTGTTTTTACTGTAAGCTGCTGCAAAACTATAAGAAATATATATAGCCATGGCATTGGTACTGGCGTTCAGCACAGCATCAACATGGGTCATGATACCTGTTTCTCTAAGCCAAATCCCCCAACCAGATGGAATAGGCCAGTAGCCAACAATGGCGATTAAAGAAATACCTAGGATGATGAATGTGATTCGAACAAAAGATTCAGAAAGGGAACTGAGAAAAATATTGCGATTGATCTTTTCCGATAACGGGAGCAGGGTTTTTGTCATTAATTCTTCCAGTTTTTTCATGATTAACTCTCCTTAAAACTAAATTTTTGATAAGGTCGTTTGGCTAATTCATCTAGTAACAAGACATTGTCTGCGGTGGATAGTTGTCCAATAATATTGTATTTATCCTGATTTTTTTTCACTTTTTCAGGGTTTAATACAATATGAAGTTCACATTCATATTGACCATATAGATTGTTGTCTATTAGAACAGATCCCTTTTTTATTTCAGTAGAACTGTTTCTAGCAGGAATGGTTATTTGTTTATGAACATGGCGTGAAAAAGCTGAACGTAGCGTTATGCCAGAATATTCAGGGCGGACAAAGTGAAAATCTGAAAATAAGATTTCTTTTTCATTTTCTGTAATCTTTTGATCCATTTCAATATCCAAAGGGACCTCTGTATAATTCAATTCTTCCGCTGCTTTTTTTAACTCATTTTCCGAAGCAAATGCATTCCCAATAATGACAGTTTCAGCTAAATCTAAGAGCTTGATTTGTTTGATTTGGGCAGTGATCGGCAGAAATCTATGTTCTTCAATCGTGCATAGTCCTTCATGCATTTTCCAAGGCCCCATATTTCCTACTCGCGATGTAACGAAAATGGTTGAAGGTACGTTGTATGAATGATAACAGTTACTTATGTCTTTAACGTCTTCTAAGCGCATTCCAGTGTAGGCGTGAGGATAAAAATTATATGAGCCACAGAGATTCGCAATGTTGGGGGAAAAACTCATGATTCTATCAATTAGAGATGAGCCAGAACTCATATTTAGTTCAATCATCATATTATGAGAATTATGAGTCATAAACATCTCTTCCATTCCAGAAAAACCGCCATCTAAGCGTAGGATATCTACACCTAAATCTGAAAAGAACGACAAATCTTTCCATGTTACATCTAATTTAGGTAATAACAAGGAATTAACATCTAAAATGACGGACATGTTCAATTTTTTGATCTCAACGATTATTTCTTTATACTTCTGTACATCCTCACTGGGATTCTCTGAAAATTGCAGCATACTCATAAATACTTTTGAAAAATTAAACGTGCGCGCAAGTTTAATATAGTTGATCATCTCCTGAAAATCACCTTTCTCAGGGTAAATAGAGATACCTAAATCTTTAATCATAGCTTCTCCTCCTAAAAATGAATTAACGTTATTTATAAAATATAAAATAAACAAACTTCTTTATAGTAAAAAAGTAAAATATATAGTATATTTGTGTAACAGTTTTGAAAGCGCTACAAAAATAGGAGAGAGTGGAATTGAGAGAACTATCCATTTTTTTATTATCAAGGCTTCACAATTTGAATACGTATCGACTATCTTTTTCGCCTTTTCAATTAACTCATTTACATTTAGCAAATAAAAAAATGGATAAAAAGTACATGTTTGAACGGTACGAAGAAAAATTCATCGATGGCATGAAAAAGCCTATCTATCTGTATATTGTCCATAATTTGAATTTTGCGCTTATTCTATGTACGAAAAACGAAGACTGTTATCTTTTTGTGATGGATTTAAAAGGACAATACAATAAGCAGAAGTTAGATACACTATCTGAGATTTTGTACTTGTCGATTTTTAACGAGTATCAACCAGCCTATATTCTTACAGATACGATTAACTTTAATACACGAAATATTATTGATGAAATGTATGTTAATAATATAGAGGGGAAGATTCATCAAAATCCGATTGTTGAAAAGCAGTTGCTGCATTCGATAAAAGTGGGGAATGCAGAAGAAGCTATTGATTATTTGGAAACACTTGAATCTATTAAGCCAATTTTAGCGAATACTACATCCAGAAACTTAAAAAATATTATGATTTCCTTTATCACATTAGCATCACGTGCAATCATTGATGGTGGTTTACCGTCGGAAATCGCTTATACATTTAGCGATCTGACCATTCAAAATGTAGAAAAACAAAATAATTTAACTGTATCTGAATTAATGAATCAATTAAAAGAAATTATTCTTGAATTCACACAATTATTAGGGAGATACAGGTATAAAAACTATTCTAAATACGTTGGCTTTACGATTAGATTTGTCCAAAGTAACCTTTATACACCTATTAAAATCTATAAAATTGCAGAACAGCTAGAAATAAGTCCAGGTTATTTGAGTAGCCAATTTAAAAAAGAAATGGGTCTATCATTGAATAATTATATACAAAAAGAAAAGATATCAGAGGCCAAGTTTTTGCTAAAAAAAGGAAAAATGAAAGTGGCTGAAATAAGCGATTCATTGTCATTTAGCGATCAAAGTCATTTTATTAAAATTTTTAAAAAGTATGAATATATGACCCCTATGGTTTATCAAAAAAAACACCTGAGTTGAACGTATTTAGTTCAACTCAGATGCTTTATATTCTATTATTATCCTTGTGCCAAAATCCGATGTAAAAATTCTTTTGTTCGTTCTTCTTTTGGATGAACAAAAATATCTTCAGCAGATCCTTCTTCAGCGATAACACCTTTGTCCATGAAAATCACACGATCAGAAACTTCTTTTGCAAAAGCCATTTCATGGGTCACGATGATCATTGTTAAACCAGTCTGAGCTAAATCTTTCATTGTTTTTAAGACTTCACCGACCATTTCAGGGTCAAGAGCAGAGGTTGGTTCATCGAATAGCATCACATCTGGATTCATAGATAACGCACGTGCAATGGCAACACGTTGCTTTTGTCCACCGGAAAGTTGTGATGGTTTTGCATCAACAAAACGTTCCATACCAACTTTATCTAGATTTTCCAAAGCAATTTTACGTGCTTCTTCTTTATCACGTTTTAAAACAGTAATCTGGCCAGAGGTGCAGTTCTCTAAAACATTCATATTATTAAATAAGTTAAATGATTGGAAAACCATTCCTAAATGAGTACGGTATTTTGGTAGGTTATAGCCACGTTCTAAAACATTTTCATCATTGTAGATGATTTTGCCGCCAGTTGGCTTTTCTAATAAGTTGATGCAACGTAAAAGGGTTGATTTACCAGAACCAGAAGAACCGATGATGGTTACAACTTCTCCCTTATTTACAGTCACATTGATATCTTTTAATACTTCGTTTTCACCGAAGCTTTTTCTTAAATGTTCGACTTCAATAATTGCGCTCATCATTCATTCCCCTTAGCTTTCTTTTAGATTTTCTGCTTCTTCTAGCTTCACATAGGCAGAAGGGCCGTCCATTCTCTTCTCAACAACACGTAAGACACGAGTAATCGCATAAGTCATGATTAAATACATAATACCAACGATTGTAAATGTTTGGAAGAATTGGAAGTTGGCACCAGAGGCCGAATTTCCTTGGAAGAATAAATCAGCTACGCCAATAACACTTAAGACAGCTGTATCTTTAATATTAATAACAAATTCGTTTCCTGTTGCTGGTAAAATATTACGTAAAACTTGAGGGACAACGACTTTACGCATTGTTTGTCCATGAGTCATCCCAATTGCTTGAGCCGCTTCAAATTGACCTTGATCTACAGCGAAGATTCCGCCTCGGACGATTTCAGACATATAAGCACCCGTATTAATAGAAACAATAAACAAAGCTGCAACCGTTCGATCTAACGAAATACCAAAGGCTAAAGCCAAACCATAAAAGATAACCATTGCCTGTACCATCATAGGTGTACCACGAAATACTTCAATGTAAATCGAAAGCAATCCATTACCTAATTTTTGGAAGAAACGTGTTACTTTACTTTCAGATTCTGGAATTGTACGAACAACCCCAATCAATAAACCTAAAGTCGTTCCTACAACTGTACCGATTAAAGCAATAAATAGAGTTAAGCCTGCACCGCGTAAAAACATACCGCCATATTGATCCCAAATATTTTTGAAATCGGCTAAAACGCCAGTCTTTTCACTATCACTTGTTTCAGCAGCTGGTTGATCTTTAATTGCTTGATCCATGATTTTTGTTCGTTCTTCTGAGGAAATACCCGATAAAATTTGGTTGACTTTGCTGATTTCAGGATCAGCTTTACGCATACCAACTGCGATTTGGACATCTTCTGCATTTGTTTGGAAACCATTCTCTTTAGAGAATTCCAACATTTTTAAATCTTTGTTGACGCTTGTTGCAGTGACGCCTTCAGGTCGTTCACTGACATAGCCATCAATCATGCCAGAAGCCAAGGCTGTTCTCATAGCTGAGAAATTATCCATCGCTTGTTGTTTATTCACGCCAGAAATTTGATCGATCACACTATAATGGAAGGTATTTAACTGTGCTGTGATTTTGGCACCAGATAATTCTTTTAAATCTTTTGCATCTGCAAATTCCCCTTTTTTCTGAACAACGACCACTAATTGTGATTCATAATAAGGATCGGTAAAATCAATTTCTTTACGGCGTTCAGCGGTTGGGCTCATACCAGCAATGATTGCATCAACTTTTCCAGATTGTAAGGCTGGGGCTAAACCGTCCCATTTTGTTTGTACGATTACTAATTTTTTATCAAGACCATCCGCAATTTTTTTTGCAATCTGGACATCATAGCCTCCTGCATAAGAAGCGTTTCCTTGAATAGGGACAGCGCCGTTTGCGTCTGTTTTTTGAGACCAGTTAAATGGGGCATATCCTGCTTCCATAGCGACACGAAATTCGCCTTTTGGACTAGCTTCTTCTGCTTGTCCGAATAATGGAGCGCAGAAAACACTTAGCACAACTGCAAATAGTAAGCCAAGTGAAAATGATTTCTTGTTCATGTTTGTCTTCCTCTCTTTTTTCGTACTGAATTTGTTCTACTATAAATTAGTTTAAAGAGTTTTTGAAAAATAGTCTTGTATTGCGAATCAAAATTTCTTCTTTTTTATACAAAAAACAACCATACATAAATGCATAGTTGTCTACTATCGTCAGGTACTCTCAACAAAAACATAGCGCAACTTAGCATCACTACTAAGACAGTCCGCAAGTTGTTCGCTTGCGTCCCAACACATAACAGGGAGGCTGTTATGTATTTCGGCGATTTTCCCTAGACTTATTTCAACGTGTCCTCTCACTCCATAAGCTTAATAAAAATCGCAACCTCTACCTCGAATTGAGGTACTATTTAGTTATTTGATTCAAGTGTATAGTTTACGTTATTTAGTGGAGAAAGTCAATGTTTTAGTCACTGATGTTTCCACGAAAAAGATTTAAAACGAGTTGTTTAGCAGTGATAAATATGAGTCAAAAAATAGAGGTGTGTAAAACCGGAAAATCGTTTTACACGCCTCGAAATAGTAGATAATATTACTTCTTGCCAACAATAAAATAATCTTTTATAACTGTTGGATCTTCCTTGTCTACATACATAATAACAATCTTACTATTATTTAATTGCTTACCGATACAAAATGTATAATAAGATTGAGTAACTAGCTTATCTAATGGCCATGCTTGAACATTATACACACCTGTTCCGTCGGTAATGTCTAATTCACCAATCTTCAAATCATAAGATGCATTTGTTTTTTTTAAGATAGGTTACTATAAAAAAGAAAAGAGAGATATGCGCGAACATATCTCTCTGATGTAGAACCGTTTAAGACGGTAGCAAATTTTATATCATGTTGAAGTAACCGTAACTCGCTAAAGTTATGAACGGTTATTTCTTTTTGTCTTCTAGCAATTCAGCAAGCCGTTTGATTTATGTCTGCTGAAACTGGCTATTATACAAAGAGGCATAAAGAGAAGGTTTCGCCAATAACTCGTGATGATTTCCTTTTTCCACAATATCTCCATCTTTCATCACTAAAATCAAATCAGCATTTTCAATTGTAGATAAACGGTGGGCAATCACAAAGCTTGTTCGATTACTGGTTACTTCATCCATGGCTTTTTGAATGTGAGCTTCTGTTCTAGTATCGACACTAGACGTTGCCTCATCCAAAATAACGACTGGTGGATTCGCTAAGATAATCCGAGCAATGGTTAATAATTGCTGCTGACCTTGTGAAAGTAAGCCGTTTTCGCTGGAAATGATCGAATCATAACCATTTGGTAATGTTCGGATAAAGTGATCACATTGAGCAATTTTAGCCGCTTCAATAATCTCTTCCCGTGTTGCATCCATTTTTCCATAGGCAATATTATCAGCAACCGTTCCTTCAAATAACCACGTATTTTGTAAAACCATTCCAAACATCCCACGAAGATTTGTTCTGGAAAGGTCTGTGATATCCACCCCGTCAAAGGTAATACATCCACTATTTAACTCATAAAAACGCATGAGTAAGTTGACCAACGTTGTTTTACCAGCACCCGTTGGTCCAACGATAGCCACCATTTGTTTTGGTTTAACTGAAAAATCAACTTGTTTCATCAATATTTTTTCCTCTGTATAACCAAATTGAACCTTATTAAATTCAATAGCACCCGTTGGTTTATCAATGAGTTGTAGGTTGGCTTTTTCTGGGACATCTTCTTTGGCATCTAGAATTTCGAAGATCCGATCAATTGCAGCAAATGCTGCTTGAATCGAGTTGATCACATAAGATGCGGTAGAGATTGGTTCAGATACTTGATTGATATATTGGAGATACGCTTGTAGTAAACCGATCGTGATACCGCCTTGTAAGACCAAGAAGGCACCGATAATGGCACTAACGATAAAAGCTAGCTGGTTTATTAAGCGAATCGCTGGATAAATTGCGAAATTCAGAAATTGAGCATTTAAAAAGGCTTTATAATGTTTTTGATTGGTTTCTAAAATAACCTCTTTTGCTTGTTCTTGTTGGTTAAAGGTTTTAGTGACTAAGTTTCCTGATAAAAATTCTTCTGTTTTATTGTTTAGAATCCCTAGCTCTGCTTGACTGATTTCTGCTAATTCTTTATTTTTATTGGAAATTTTACCTGTTAAGAATGAGCTTAATGCAATCAATAAAATCACGATTAACGTTAATTTTACATCGATGTAAAATAACATGATTCCAGCAAAGACGATTGTCGAAATAGATGTGAAAAACTGATTGATTTCTGTTAGGAAAACTTGTGATAACGTATTTAAACTGGTGGTTGTTCGGCTTAAAATATCCCCAACTTGATGTTGGTCAAAAAATGACATCGGCAATTTCTTGAATTTTTTTGTGATTTCTTTTCTAACTCTTAACGTAATTCGTTCACTTAAAGAAGCCATCACACGTTCTTGGATATAAGACATCAAACTACTGATGATGGCAAAGGCAATCAAGACCAAAACAGGGATTAATAAGATATCTTTAACCCTGTTTACCGTGAGTTGACTAAACCCTTCTAGTTTAATCAGAGCGAGTAAGTCATCAATAGCAATCCCCATAATGAATGGCATGGCAATGACTAGAGCATTACCAATCAAGCTACAGAGAATCAAACCGAAAAATATCGGGCGTTCAGGTCGAATGAGCTGAAAGAATCGTTTGAATGTTTGTTTATTTACTTTTTCCATCATGACTGTGCTCCTTCCGTTAGGATTCCTTGTGACCGTGCAAATTCTTGGTAAGTTTGGTTGTTTTCTAGAAGTTCGTTGTGGGTTCCTTGACCAACGATTTTTCCATCGTCTAAGACGATAATAGAATCTGCTTGTTGAATGGTACTTAATCTTTGGGCGATGATTAGTAACGTTTTATCTGACATTTCTTCTTTTAGCGCTACCCTAAGAGCTGCATCTGTTTGATAGTCAAGAGCTGAAAAGCTGTCATCAAAAATATAAATATCTGCAGGTTTGATTAATGCACGAGCGATACATAAACGCTGCCTTTGACCACCAGAAAAGTTGGTTCCCCCTTGGGCTACAAAAGAATCATAGCCATCTTCCAATGTCGAAAGATAAGAAGACAACTGAGAAATATGTGCTGCTTGGTCCATCTCTTCTTTTGTAGCTTCAGGATAGCCCATCTGTAAGTTGCTTTTGATTGTTCCACTAAATAGAAAGGCTTTTTGAGGGACGTAGCTAATTTTAGCGCGTAACTCTTCTTGGGTGACATTTCTAATATCGATACCATTGAACAAAATGCTTCCTTTTGATACATCGCTAAGACGTAGTAATAACTTAGCTACCGTACTTTTCCCAGAACCTGTGCCGCCGACGATAGCGGTTGTTTTTCCTTTGGGGATGCTAAAATGAATATCTTCCAAAACAGGTTCATCTGCCTGGTCATAATTAAACGTCACATGATTTAAATCAATCAAATTTGTAGCTGAAGGCATTTCTTCAAGTGAGCGTGGTTGTTTAGAATCAGAAATTTCATCTTCGGCATTTAGAATCTCTTCAATCCTTTTCACCGAAGCAAAAGATCTGGGCATCATAACTAAGACCATCGCTGCAATCATCAAGTAAGCTAAGGTTAATAAAGAATATTCAATAACCGCTGAAACCGTACCAATTTGCAGTGTACCAACAGCAACAAGGTTTCCACCAAACCATAAAATAGAAGAGAAAACTACACCCATCAACAAGAAGGCAATCGGAGTAATAAAAGCAAAGATTTTATTTACTCGAATCATGCCGTTTGCATAGTCAGAAAAGGTTTTGTTGGATCGTTTTTCTTCATAGTTTTGATTGTTGAAGGCTCGAATCATATTAATTCCAGTAAAATATTCACGTAATGTGACAA
This sequence comes from Enterococcus sp. AAFC-DPL-5146, assembly GCF_058216635.1. Lineage (NCBI taxonomy): Bacteria > Bacillati > Bacillota > Bacilli > Lactobacillales > Enterococcaceae > Enterococcus > Enterococcus sp. AAFC-DPL-5146. Next base: position 388,132 of record NZ_CM177103.1, read on the forward strand.
TGATTTTATCCATTTTTGGTTGAATTAAAAGGGAAAGCGGAGTCCCTTTTTTCATTAATAGATAAACAACCAAGCCGAAGGTAAGTACCGCAATCAAAGGAACCAGTCCCAATGTTGCTGAATACGTAAAGGTCATATAAAGGGAGAAAACAGCAATGATTGGTGCAGGTAAAATCAACTGTAGAAATAAGACGATCATTTGCTGGATATTATCTACATCATTAGTCATTCTTGTCAGTAATGAACCTGTTCCAAACGTATCCGCATCCTTAATCGAAAAAGTTTGAAGTTTATCAAAAATAAGTGTCCGTATTTCAAAGCCAAATTTAGCTGCTAATTTTGCAGAAAGATAGCTTCCCACAATGGCTGAAAGTGCACCAAATAAAGCCATACCTAACATTTTTAAACCGATTATTTGAATGGATTGCTGATTTCCGCTAGCGATCCCTACATCAATTAGTTGCGCAACCATCATTGGCACCCCTAATGTACCGATGATTTGTAAACATAAAAAAAAGATTGTGGTAATAACTAACTTTCGATTATTTTTAATGAAAAAACGATTGATTTTCATAGTATTTTCCTCCTGTTGTTAATAATAAAAATAGTACACCTTCAAGTCACTTGAATGTCAATAGTTTTTGTTTATAATTTAAAGTAAGAGGTGAGTAGATGGAAAAAGAGAAGTTATTGACCGTTGGACAAGTTGCTGAAATCATGAAATTGCCGAAATCAAAAATTCGTTATTGGGATGATAGGAATCTATTGACATCTTCTAGAAATAACCATAATGGTTACCGAATGTTTGATATGGAGGATATTTTAACCATCAGTGATATTGATTTTTATCGTAAATTAGATATTCCTATCAGTAAAATGAGCAATTTATATCGAAAATCAGCAGAAGAATTATGGACCGTTTTGGATGAGACTGAAACGCGAGTTGCATCAGAAATAGCAGAATTAGAAAAAAAGCAACAAGGGATTAAACATAGAAAAGACCAATTACTGAGTTTGATTGAATTAAAAGAAAAAGAGTTTAGTGATAAAACATTAGATATAGAAAGAATTATTCCAATTGATTTACAAGATCCAAATGAAGTACATGCATATATTGAAGATCCGTCAAGCTTAGTGGTTTATATTGATTCAAAAAATGAAAAAGAAATTACTTACGGTTTTGCAGTAACGAAGGAAGAATTTATAGAAGAAACTACAATTTGGCAAAAATTAGAGGAACAAATACTTGAATATAAACAATTTGTACTTACCATTCGTTCAGAAAATCCGTTGGAAAATAATGTTTCTTTAATCAAGAAAAAGTTGGGAAAACAAGGGTATCAAACAGGGACAATCATTGGACGTTATATCATGACTGCAGAAGATCAAGCAGGGTTTTATACAGATCACTACAAGGCATGGATAGAGGTAGCGGATAGATTGAGTACGGAAAAGTCGTAATTTTGATAAGAAGGTGCTATCATTTAGCCAATCAAAAAAAGGAAGATGAACGAATGGAAAAATTAAAAACAATGCAAGAAGTAATGACATTTGTAAAGGAAAATCATTTGGCTTTTTTATATGTCTCTCAAGAAGATTGTTCCGTTTGTCATGCTCTTAAACCTAAATTAATTGAGTTATTAAAGAAGTACCCTAAAATTGAACTAAGAGAAGTTGAAGCTCAAAAAGTGAAAGAAATTACTGGGGAGTATTTGATTTTTTCAGCTCCAACGATGCTTTTATTTGTTGATGGAAAAGAGTCTATTCGGGAAGGTAAATTTGTTCAGTTCAAAAAATTAGAAGCAGCAATCAAAGGGATTTATTCATTTGAAGAGAGTTTACTTTGATCCTAGCTAAGTGATGAAGTGAGAGAATAGCAATAAGGGAAATAAGTAAGGGAGGATAAATGATGGAGTTAATTTCAAGTGAAAAAGGATTTGAATTAGTGCATAAAAACGGCAACTGGGTATTAAAAAAAGAGATTGGTTTTTCGCCAGTCGAAATGTTAGTAGCTTCAATTAGTGCTTGCGGTGCATATGTGTATGAAGAAGTTTTAACGAATTCTAAGGTTAGCTTCGTAACTAAAAAAGTTTCCATTACTTACGAGCGGAATACAGAGAAGCCGGCACAACCTCTGAAGGAAGTTGTGATTACTTTCTTCATGAGTGTACCGTCAAAAGCTCAAGGAAAAGCAGAAAGAGCTCTTCGTTTGATTGGTAAAAATTGTCCCGTTATACAGTCGCTAGACTCGGAAATTAAAGTCGTTGAAACAGTTGTTTTTGTTTAAGATACATTTACTAAGTTTGCAAAAATATACCGTTCTTTTTAGATCAATTAGAAAGGGTCTGAGGTATAACTCTTTGAGTTATACCTCAGGCTCTTTCTAATTAGAATAAACAGTGAGCCGAAAGTTGTTTGTTCTTAATTAAACATTTTTTTATTCAAATATATATTCTTGTAAATTAGCGAATTTATAGAGACAGAAATGATTTTATTTGACATATGACTATCTGTTCATGTATTATGTATTTGAGATATATGAATATCTGTTCATTTGATTGAGTTGAATTTAAATATAAATTAGAAACGGAGGATGAGAAAAATGGAAACACAAAAAAATATTACGCATGATTGCTATAACGAGAAAGGTCATCAACACAAACATGAAAACGGTCATGAACACGATCATAGTCATGGGAAATCTCCCGTTGTTTTATTCTTTATAGGATTAGCAGTTTTTATTGTTGCATTTTTTATCAAGGAGGAAACACTGTTACAAAATATTCTCTTTATTAGCGCGATGTTTCTATCTGGTTATCACATTATCTTAGAAGGAATCACCGATACAATCAATGATACCAAAGAGAAAAGAACGTTTACGCCAAATGTGCATATTTTGATGACATTAGCAGCATTTGGAGCAACTATTATCGGAAAATATGAAGAAGGTGCCTTGCTTATCATCATTTTTGCGGCAGCTCATTTTCTTGAAGAATATGCAGAAGGACGAAGTAAAAGGGAAATTACTAATTTACTTAAAATGAATCCAACTGAAGCACGTTTGATTCAATCAGATGGCAGTGTGAAAACTGTAGATGTTTCTGTTTTAAAGATTGGTGATAAACTCCAAGTATTAAATGGAGATCAAATTGCCACTGATGGGATTATCCTTTCAGGAAACACATCGATTGATGAATCCTCTATTAATGGTGAAAGTATCCCTAGGGAAAAAACGGTCGGTGATGAAGTCTTTGGCAGTACAATCAATGGCAGCGGGACATTTACGATGGAAGTCACAAAAGATAGCAGTGATACCGTATTTGCTAAAATTCTTCAATTAGTCAATCAATCACAATCGAATTTGTCTAAAACAGCTACTAAAATTCAAAAACTGGAGCCTTATTATGTAACGATTGTTTTGATTTTAGTACCGATTTTTATAGCTATGGGGCCATTTTTATTGAATTGGACATGGGAGGAGAGTTTTTATCGTGGGATGGTATTTTTAATTTCCGCTTCTCCATGTGCGTTGGCAGCAAGTGCAGTTCCAGCAACATTATCAGGAATTTCTAACTTAGCTAAACGAGGTGTGTTATTTAAAGGGGGTTCTTATTTAGCAAATTTAGCAACAATCAAATCCGTTGCTTTTGATAAAACTGGAACCTTAACACAAGGAAAACCAACAGTCACTGATTTTTATTTTTTAACAGAGTCGACAGATATCAAAGAGCAAGACTGTATCGATATAATTGTTGCAATGGAAAAGACAGCGAATCATCCTTTAGCAAGTGCAATTTTGAAAAGCTTTAAAGCAGAGAAAGAAATAGAACTAAATGTTGAGAATGAAATCGGTAAAGGATTAGTGACTAAGTACCAAGGAGCTACTTATCAAATAGGGAAACCAGAGAATTTTACATTAGTTAATTTTCAAATCAGTACCCATAACGAACAATACGCAAAAGAAGGTAAAACCGTAGTTTATTTCGCTAAAAATAATGAAGTCATCGGTCTGATTGCTATGATGGATGTACCCAATAAGAATGCTAAAACGGTGATTAACTATTTAAAATCGCAAGGTATCCATACGACAATGATCACAGGTGATGCGGAATTAACTGGTCAAGCAGTTGGACGTCAAATTGGAATTGATGAAGTAGTTGGAAATGTATTGCCGGAAAATAAAGCCGCAATTATTAAAGATCAGCAAGCACGATATGGTAGTGTAGCTATGCTAGGTGACGGCGTTAATGATGCACCAGCTTTAGTCACAGCGGATATTGGTGTAGCCATGGGAGATGGAACAGATATTGCTATAGATGTTGCAGATGCAGTCTTAATGCAAAATGATTTGACAAAATTTAGTTACGCTTACTCTGTTTCTAAACGCTTGGATCGAGTGGTTTGGCAAAATATTATTTTTTCAATGTTTATCGTGCTTCTATTAATCACATTAAATATTTTTGGGAAAATGGATATTACAATTGGTGTTATCGCTCATGAAGGAAGTACACTGTTAGTTATTTTAAATGGGTTACGTTTATTAATTCCATCTAAAGAATAAAAAAAGTGGTTGATACAAAGGTGTCTAGCTTCGAGGGATAAGACGGAATTTCGACTTATCCCTCGAAGCTGATTTTGGTTTTTCGCATAAATAAATACAATGTCGTTAAATCAAAAATTGATTAATTATTGAAGGTTTATAGGGATTGTAATTACGTGAATTGTTGGATTATAACTGAAGTGATTAAAGTGAAGTTAGAATTTTTTAGTGTTTTTACAATAAAAATGCTTAATGACGAAAAAAAAATTATAAGCATTTTTTATTAGTTATTTGTTTGATAATAACGAGATAAATAACAGAAGAAAACAATATGAAATAGGTGGCTACCTACAGTGAGGATTGTTAAAGTAACCAACCCCTATTTTTTCTCTAGATGAACGAAAGATACTAATAGTGAATGGAAATGTAAATACTTGCATCTATCATGAAGGGTAGCTGAATAAGTTTGATTTTTTATAGACGAAAATTGAATGCGTAAAAAAAATAGTAACAGACGATTTTAATATAATGATAAAATACGATAATTGATTTTGGAAAATATAATCATAAAAAAAACATGTATGTAACAATTCGTTTTTTTTGTTTTTTAGAAATTATAAAGTGAGAGTACTTTTAGTTTTGTAAAAATGAAAATAAATACTGAATTCGATTTGTTTGTTGAGGCGTTATCTGATAAAATAGAGAAAGGTAGGCATGTTTTCAGAGTTTTTTTCGAGTAGACTTTTTTATTCTAAATGAAAGCAAATTCAAAATGAACTCAGAAGTGAAGTTGATTATTTTTACAAATAAAAAATTACCACACTTGTCACTGTAGTTACATAAGGACAATTCAACTAATTTACTTAGTGTTTAATTGATACGTTAAAAATAATCATAAAAGAGATAGCCCGATTTTTATAGAAGGAAGTGAGCATATGCTAAAAATTTTTGGCAAAGGTAAAAAAAGAAAAAAATATGAAGATTACGATGAATATGATGACGAAGACTACGATGATGAAGATTATGATGATGATGACTACGATGATGACGAAGATTATGATGATGATGACTACGACGACGATGACGACGAAGATTATGATGATGATGACTACGACGACGATGACGACGAAGATTATGATGATGATGATTACGACGACGATGACGACGAAGATTATGATGATGATGACGATGACGACGAAGATGATCGACCGTTATTCTCACTGAAAAAGAAAAAGCAAGCACCTGCACCAAGAAAACCAAAACCAAAGAAAAAACGAACGCCAGTTAATGAAGTTATTGATGATGAAGAACTAGAAGAACTTCAAGAAGAAAACGAACAACTTCAAGCTGAACTTAGAGAGTTGAAAGCAGAGTTACGCAAGAATAAGAGAGAAACAAGTCAACTACAAAATGAACTAGAAGCGGCACGTCAAACAAGTGAAGCTTTAGAAAATGAATTATCAATGGTACAAGCTGTACCAAAAGATTACGATGCTCGTATGGCAGAACTTGAACAAGTAAAAAGTAAATACAACACTTTATTGCGTGAAAGTAATCGTCAAATCGATGAGACTGATTTGAATCGTAAAAAAGCAGAGCGATTTGCAAATAAAATCAGACAGTACGAACAAGAGCTTTTAGCAAAACAAGAAGAAATTGATAAACTTTCAGAAGATCGTATCGTGATTATGGCGTCAGATGCAGCAACTGATAGTGGCGCTTATGAAGAACTAGCTAAAGTTCGTCAAGAGCTTGAAGCTGCAAAACGTCAACTAGCACAAAGAACGATAGATGTTGACCAACAATTATCTAAAGAAGATATTGGTGAAGTATTGCTAGAAGCGAAAAAACAAGCGAAAGAAATTATCAATCAAGCGAATCAGCGAGCACAACTAATTAACGAAGAAACCAAGAGAAAAGCTGGAGTCTTAAAACGATTAGAACGTGCAGAGCAAGAATATCAAAATTATTACAAGCGCATCAAAGATGTTAAGGAAGAATCAGAACAAGCATTCAATCAAATCATCAATTTAGTGAAAGAAGATCCATACCAATAAAAAAGAGAGGACACAAGATGAAAAAAAGAAATCTAAACAGTAAAAAATTACGATTATTAAGTGTAGGGTTGCTTACTTCAAGTGCTGTCCTTTCTGTTACCGATGTTCAACCAATTGTTGCTAAAGAAATTGATCATAAAGCAACAGAAGGATCAGAAGAAAAAGAAGATGTAGCAATTTTATCTTCGACTAAGGAACATGAAACAACAGAAAGCACGGTAGAAGGAATAGAAAATAGCTCCTCTACTGATAGCAGTACGACTTCTTCAACAGAGGAGTCAACTGAAAGTACTAGCAGTGAGTCGACAAGTTCATCAGATGATACTAGTTCTACACAAGATACAACAGAATCAACAAGTACATCTAACACGTCGTCGTCAACAACTGATTCAACAACGAGCAGTTCTACAAGTACAAGTAGTTCTACGAGTACGACGAGTTCAACGACGACTCCGTCAAAACCAAAACCAAAACCGCAACCAAGTAGACCGTCAAGACCAAGCACAAGTCAACCGTCACAGCAAGTTCCTGGTCCAGTACAACAGCCTAGTAGGCCTAGTACAAATATAGGAACGGTGACGACTGGCAATAATGGAAGCAACTCATCTGGATCAGATCAGGTATTCCATATTAGTCCTAACCTAACAACCAAAAGCTTTGTTAAAGTTATTGGTGAAGATGCTCGTTCAATTGCTGGTGAGAATAATTTATATGCATCGGTAATGATTGCTCAGGCAATTTTAGAAAGTGCCTCTGGTAATAGTGCCTTGGCTTCTGCACCAAATTATAATTTGTTTGGGATTAAAGGTAGCTATGAAGGTGCAAGTGCTAATTTCCTTACTAGTGAAGATAATGGTTCTGGAAGCATGTTTACGATTCGTTCTAATTTTAGAAAGTATCCATCTTACAAAGAATCGTTGGGTGATTACGTGAAACTTCTTAGAGGCGGTACAGATTACAGTAACGCTTTTTACAGTGGGACATGGAAAACAAATACGAAATCATACAAAGATGCTACTAAGTATTTAACAGGTCGTTATGCGACTGATACTAGCTATAACTCAAAATTAAATGGTTTGATTGATGCGTATAATTTAACGCAATATGATACGTTGAAAGATAAAAAGAATAGTAAAAAAGCTAAAAAAATCACGTTAAATACTACTTTTGATAAGATAGAAAAGAAAGATAATCAAAAAGATCAATCAATTGAATTCTTTACCCATATAGTGAAAAAAGGTGAATCACTTAAAACAATCAGCGACTTGTATAATATTTCTACACTAGCTATTTTGGAGAAAAACCAATTAGATAGACGGATGTTATTCATTGGTCAAAAATTAAGTATTCCAAAACAACAAGAAGAATCGACTAGTATGCCAAAAGAAGAGGCCGTAGATCGTTCGTTAGAGATGGTTCAAAAGCTGTCTAACGCATTTACAGGTAAAGAAACTACCTCTTCATCTAAAAAAGAAGCAAAGACAACAGCATCTGATCAGAAAATAAGTACTAAAGAATCTGCAAAAGAAGCTAAGCAAACAAGGTCTACGAAAACGACAAAAGAGACAAAAGAAACGAAAGAAACAACAACAACAAAAGATTATCAAGTAAGCGCAACTCGTAAGAAAACAAAAGAAACATATGAAGTGAAAAAAGGAGATACCCTAGCGAGTATTTCTAACAAAACTGGTATTTCAGTTTGGTCGTTAAAAGAGTGGAACGACTTAGATCAATACTTTTTAACAGAAGGTCAACAGCTTATCTTAGGACCTGTTTATGATCTTCAATCTTAAAGAACAAGAAAGGAGAACGGTTTAATGAATGATTATTTTGATGTATTTTTTCATCAGCAGGCAATCCCATTCACTACAGGGGCCGTTCTCTACCAAAAAGATAGTACTGAAGAGATTGTTGATGCGTGTGAAACACTCTATGAACGTTCAACAGGAGATTTCCTTACTTTTCGGGAGAACAATGAGCTTTCTCGAAAAGTAATTTCTTCATCTATCAGAAAGCACGTGGAAATTCAGTTTTTTCAAGCTCAATTGAATTGGGATGTTTTATTGGAAGAATTAGAAGAGCTCTTTCCACAGTTTATTTGGACAAAGTTAGTTGAAGAAGTGGATGGTTCTTTTAGTACATATTTTTGTGAATTAATTCCTGTTTCGTTTAATGCTGAAGAAGAACCCGTTCATTTTTCCGTTTCAGCTAGCCTAGAGCAAATGGGCTACTCAAAAGGTCAGTCGGTCAGCAGTATTTTGGAAGCAAGGTTTCTTGCTGATTTTCAGGAAGAAGAAGAATTACCTCTTTCTGGCGAAACACTAAGTTTTCCGGTGGAAATGTCGGTAGAAGAGAATGTTGAAGAAGAAGATTTTAAGAGTTGGTTCTTTGATAAAAATGAATTCCAAGATGATGAACCACTGGATCTTGAACTTGTAGAAGAAGTAAAAGCAATGACTCCTGTTCGCTCAGAAGAAAGTGAAGTCCTTTTTCTAAAAGAAAGTTTGAAACGAGAAAAAGCGTCAAAGGAACGTGTGCGGGTAGCAAAAGAAAAATTAGAACACGAGCTGCTCGCCATAGAAAACAGTTTGCTCGTTAGTGGCTTAAAACGATTTAAGAAGCATCAAAAGTCATCAATTGAAGAAGATGACTGGTATAAACCAGTGCGAATTGATTTAATTCAATACGATGATCTTTATAAGAAAGCGAAATTTATCGAACAGTCTTGGCGTTTAAATCGTCAATTGGTAACCATCACTGAAAAAATGACAGTAACTAAAGATCAATGGATTTATGAACGAGCGCGAATTGAGAAAATAAAAAATAGTGTATCTGAAATGGATTTACAGTCTATGATGGAACAATGTCATTTGATTAATGAGCGAGTTAAAATTCGTCCAGGGTTTCTGTTTTTTAAACCACGGGTGAAATTATATCAAATTGATTATGAACAATTAGAAAAAATAAGTTCGTTTTTTGATATCATTCAAACAGAAAATAGATTATTAGAATCAGTGATTGAACAAAGAGATCACAATATATAGGTAAAAAAGAAGTGCTTAATTAAGATAAGTGCTTCTTTTTTTTGATTTTCTGGGGTTATAAAGGAATAAACTTACGTGCTAGAGAGGATAAATTAATAAAAAAGTTCCCCAAAAATAGAAAAATCACAAGAAAATGTCTGTAATAATTCCAGTATCTTGTAATATTACGTTCGTTATGAAAACATTTGAATGAAAATTTCAGAAAAAACGTGATTTTTCTTGTTTGTAAGATTAATTCAAAACGCAGTGCGAACAAGTGTTTCTCCCGTTTTTTTTACAGGCTGTTACTCAATAAAAATACTCGTAACGAATTGTCATTACATTTTCACCTATGAAATATTTTTAGATGTTAAAGTATGCAAAGTCGATAAACAAACGACAAAATATTTTTTTACAAAGGAGAAACAACATGAAATCAATTAAAACGATTTTATTAGCAACAACTTTGACTGCAGGATTTGGCATTTTTATGGGAGCAACTGACGCACACGCTGATAGCTTATATACAGTAAAATCTGGAGATACATTATCTACTATTTCTCATCAATTTAATGGAGATAATAGCCTTATCGAGCTAATCGCTAAAGATAATAATATTTCAAATATAGATATGATCTTTGAAGGAGAAGAACTAATGATCCGTACGGCTGCAGAAGTGGCTCAAACGCCAGCGCCAGTACAAACATCAGTTCAAGAAGAAACAAGTGCACCTGTTGTAGAGGAGTCAGCACCAGCTGCAACAACTGCTGCGACCACATCTTCTGCAAAAGAATGGATTGCACAAAAAGAATCTAGTGGTTCATATAATGCAACAAACGGTAAATACATTGGTAGATATCAACTAGATGCTTCATACTTGAATGGTGACTACTCACAAGCCAACCAAGAGCGTGTAGCAGATAGCTATGTAGCCGGACGTTATGGTTCATGGGAAGCAGCTCAAGCTTTCTGGGTAGCTAATGGCTGGTATTAAGAAAAAATAGAATACTACTTTAAATAGAGAAGAGGCAGCCATTTATTTTGGCTGCTTCTTTTTTTAAACGATAAAATGGTAGTAGGCGACTTTTGGGTAGGATAGCAGGTATAATTAATTAAATGAAACAAATATATATCCACTTCAATGAATAATAGAGTGAACGAATTCGATTTAAGAAAGGATGAATGACATTGGCTATGTTTTATAAAAACCTCAAAACAGGAGCAGTAATAACGGAAAAAGAATATCAGGAAAAAATTGTGAATAATATGGCAGAAGCAAATTCAAATTTAGGAACAATGGGAATAATGAGTTCGTATAGTAATCTTGCTAATGATGTGTTTGAAAGAGAATTTGATAATTATAGTCAATATGTTCCTTGTGACTCAGAGATAAAAGAGCCATGATAAAATAGGTAATGTAAAGAAGGGAAGAAGCTGAATGAAGAAACAAACTGTATTTAATAGTATGTATCGATTATTCCGGTTTATAGTTATTGCTGTCATTGGCTATTTAGTTTATAAATCAATATTCGCAGAAATTTTAACGAAAAAAATCCATATTTTTACGTATGTATTTTTATGGTTGTTCAGTTCTTATTTCATTCTTCCTATCATTAATAAACTGATGACAGGACGGTATTTACCAGACTATTTTATTGGACGTTCCAGAACTAGTGATGGTTTACTTGGAGATCCTATCAACCTTGCTTTTATAGGGAGCAAAGCTGAAGTGGAACAACTTTTCGTTAGTGCTGGTTGGACAAGAGCTGATCCTTTATCGATACGTTCCAGCGTGCATATAGTTACGGCTAGTGTATTTCAAAAGTCTTATCCTAGTGCACCAGTTAGTTCGTTGTTTTTATTTAATAAGAAACAAGATATGGCATTTGAAAAAGAGATAGAAAATAATCCTAGAAGAAGGCATCATGTACGTATTTGGGAAACGCCAGATAATTGGTATTTGCCTGGAGGACGAAAAGTGGACTGGCTTGGTGCGGCGACATATGATAAGAAAGTTGGTTTTTCTTTTTTTACCGGGCAGGTGACACATAAAATAAATTCAGATGTTGATCAAGAGCGCGATTTTGTTTTAGAATCTTTTAAACAAGTGAATAAAGAAATTTCAATTGAACTGGTGGAACATTTTACAACGAGTTATCATGGCCGTAATGGTGGAGGAGATGAGATCTTTACTGACGGTGCATTGCCGTTTATCAAACTAGAGAAGTAGGAAGTGATAGTTAAAATTAGATAGTAACTGGAGTGCTTACTTTAATACAAATTGAGGATTTAGAATTAAGTCGTAAATATTTTCATGGTAATATAAAAATATTTTTGAAAAGTATATTATTGGAATTTTGTGCTGATTTATTATATTATTATGAAGCAGAATTAAGAACTTACTAGGAGGTGCGGATAAAGAGAAATTAGTGAGCTTTTTTGTAAGAAGCCTACTAAAACTAGTATGTATGGTTACGTTACTGAACAAAAACTTAAAACGAGGTGGAAAATTTGAAAAAAGTGTTTAGAAAAAATGTAAACGTTTTATCTTCTTTGGTACTTATTGTTTCTAGTTTGGTTCTATCTTTTTCTATATTAATACCTAGTAAGACTGTCAAAGCGGCAGAACCTTCTCAATATCGCAATGTTATGTATTATGGTGACTGGTCAATTTGGGGTGGTGAAGATAATTTTTACCCTAAAGATATTCCAGCTGATCAACTAACTCATTTAAATTATGCTTTTTTAGATTTTGACAGTGCTGGAAACTTGAAGTTCACAGACAAAGATGCAGCGGTTGGTGCACCTGTTGGACAAGAAGGAGTTCAATGGAATAGTGCGAGTGCCGGAGTTTTAAATGCGATTCAAGATATTCGTGCAAAAAATCCTAATTTAAAGATCGGGATTTCGATTGGCGGATGGTCTAAATCAGGTGATTTCTCTGATGTAGCAGCGAATCCAACAGTACGTGCAAATTTTGTCAGTAACATTGCTAAATTCATCAAATATACAAACATGGATTTTGTCGATTTAGATTGGGAATACCCAGCATCTGTTCGTGAACCCGATAAAGTTGATAACACCAACGATGAAGGAACACCACATGCAAAACCAGAAGACAAACAAAATTTTATTACTCTATTGCAAGATATCCGCACAGCTATTGATAAACAAGGAAAAGATTTAGGGAAAACCTATGAACTTTCTGTTGCTCTACCTGCGTCACAAAACACCTTGAAAAATGGTGTGGATGTAGCGCAATTATTTAAAGTGATCGATTTTGCTAACGTGATGACTTATGACATGAATGGTGCTTGGACACCGAATAGCGGACATCATAGTGCACTTTATGGCAATCCGGCAGATCCTAACTATGCTAGTGGTTTTTCGGTAGACCAAACGGTTAAATTTTTACAAACAAATGGTGCACCATCAAGTAAAATTGTGATTGGAGCAGCCTTTTATACACGTGGTTGGAATAAAGTGGCGCAAGGAACAGATGCAGCTCATCCAGGCTTATTCCAAGCTGCTGAAAAAAATAATAAAGATGCAGATTTGTCACCAACCTATGGTGCGAATAATAAAAATCCATTAAAATCAGGTGACGGAGGTCGTGCAGGAGGCGTTTGGCCATACCGTAATATTGCTGATCTAAAAGTGAAATCGCCTGATTTGAAAGAATATTGGGATGATGTAGCAAAAGCTCCGTATATGTATAACCAAAAAACAGGTGAATTTTATACCTATGACAATACTCGTTCAATTGGTTATAAAGCAGAGTATGTAAAAAATAACCAATTAGGCGGCGTGATCTCTTGGATGCAGTCTCAAGATAAACCAACGGATACAACGAAACGTGATGAATTGACTAAAGCCATCAAAACAGGTTTATTTGGTACAACAGCACTTTCTGGTAACAAAACAATTTACGCAGATTTAAATGTTAAAGCAACCATTGCCCCATATAGTGAGAATGGTGCAGGTTATGAAATCACTGTTAAGAACAATGAAACAGCGAATGAAACTGACGATGTTTTAAAATCAGTTGAAGCGGCCTTTGAAACAGTAAAGCTACCAAAATTATATATTCCAGTCAATGCAGCAGAAACGTTGACAGCAGGTGATTACAAAGCTGGGACTGTAACGGTAGAAAATGGAAATGTTGTTGTAGATTTATCCTCTGTTTACGACGCACAACAAATTCCGCAAGGGTCAAGCTATACATTTAGATTAAAATCTAGTGCAGCAGCAGTTGACGTAAATCGTATTGCCAACATCTCTTTGACACAACGTATCGCAAAAAATGGTGCTGAACTTAGCAAGCAAACAATTTATGGTGGTGGAGCAGTTAATCCAGATCCGACAGATACAACACCGCCGACAGTACCACAAAATTTAGCTGCAGGAACAATTACTGATTCAGCAGCTACCCTAAATTGGACAGCTTCAACAGATAATGTAAAATTAGCTGGTTATAAAGTATATCGTGATGGTGTATTAGTTGGTACCGTTGCACAAACAACATTTACAGATACAAACTTAAAAGCCAGCACAACATACAATTACACAGTAAAAGCTTATGATGCTGCGGGGAACCTTTCAGCTGATAGCAGCATAGTCGCTGTGAAAACGAAAGATAGTACAACGCCACCTGTAACAAATGCATGGGATGCAGCCAAAGCTTATAATGGCGGTGATGTTGTAACTTATCAAGGTAAAACGTACAAAGCTAAATGGTGGACACAAGGAAACGTACCAGGGACAGAACAATGGGGACCTTGGGAATTAGTAGGATAAAAATCAAACCAGCTAGGCATAACATTTATTGTTAGCCTAGCTGGTTTTTTATCATGAAGTGTATCTAGGAATTTGAGAATATATAAAATAAAAGTTGAAAGGGATGTTCTAGAAACACTTACTTTTCTGAGAGTATTTCTTCTTTTAAGACCCAAGCAGAAAGTAAGGACAGTCCACCCATTACACAATAACGTTTCTTTTTCGTAATCAAACCATAGCAAATTGCCGTTGTTCCCAATAAGAAATTAACAGTTGAAGCATTAGCCAGATGTTCATTATTTGGTGAGGGTAAATGAATAGGTAGGTCTAGTGAATCATTTACCTTATTTAAAGTAGTGTTAAGTGTAGATATCATAGCTATTCCTCCTATCATATGGTTATTCAATAACATTATCAATCGTAGAGTCTAAAATAAACTCAAAAACAGATTCAAAATCATCCGTCACCCTGTCGCGGATAATGATGATACTCAACAAAGTATTGACGATTTCAAGTGCTTTTTTTTCACTTATCTTGAGTTTTAAATTGGCAAGGTGTAAAGCTTCTTCAAAAAACTCCTTATTGTCTGTTTCTAGTTCAGTGATGAAATCAGGAGATAATTTACCAACAAAGGCTAAAAAATCAGGATTGGAGAAGTCGTAAAGGAAAGGCGAGTTTTTGTATTCTCTGAATAAGAATTTCATAGCTTCAACGAAACCTTCTTTAGAAGGAGAGGCATTTAAAATAGTCCGCCAATTTGTTTTCAAACGATTTTGAACTCTATTTAACGTATCAACAAATAACTCTTCTTTTGTTCCGTATAACAAGTAAAATGCGCCAGTCGAAATAGAAGCTTTAGAAGTTAGTTCAGCAATATTCGTTTTCTTATATCCATTGGTGCCCCAGCTTTTTTCACATTCCATACACAACGTGCTTCTTAATTCGGCTCTTTTTTCTTCTGAAAATCCTTTAGTACCTATCTTCATTATTATCCTACTTTCTGATCGTTTGAATATTTTTATACTTATATTCATAATTGTAATTTAAATAAATAATTTGTCAAGTTTTGTCATGAAAAGTATCCATGAATAGACTCAAAAATAATAGAAGCGCTTGACAGAATGTATTGTAAGTATTAATATGTGAATATAAAGTTGTGAATATTCATGGTTATATATTCACGGATAGGAGAGTGAGGGTTTATTGAATAATGTGCTAGAAATTAAAAAATTGACCAAATCATTTGAAGATCAGCTTGTTTTAGACAATGTATCACTTTTTTTGAGAAAAGGAATGATTTACGGATTGCTGGGTGCCAATGGAGCTGGAAAGACAACAATTATCAAAGCTATTTTTGATTTAGTAAAACCTGACAGTGGAGAGATTTATCTCTTTGGTAAAAGCGTGCCGCAATCTGTTGAGGAATATAGAAAAGTTGGAAGTATCATTGAAACCCCAGTTTTTTATGAAAATAAGACTGTAGAAGAGAATTTGCTCCTTCATTGTGATTATATGGGCGAAGAATTTAAGTGCAATATAGATAAGGTATTGCAAAATATTGGCTTGTATAAAGAAAAAGAGAAGAGGATCGAACAGCTGTCTTTAGGTATGAAGCAACGGTTAGGTTTGGGAAGAGCGCTCTTGAATGAGCCAGAGCTATTGATTTTAGATGAGCCAATCAATGGATTGGACCCAGAAGGCATTATTGATTTCAGAAATCTGATTTTAAATATTAACCAAACATACGGAACAACGGTCTTGATCTCTAGTCATATTTTGATTGAAGTCTTTAAAATAGTGGATACGATAGGGGTTATTGCTAATGGGAAATTAATCAAAGAAGTCAGCAAGAAAACATTAGAAGAGATGGAAATTGATATTGAAGATTATTATCTATCTCTCGTGAAAGAAGAGGTTAGTGTATGACAAAATTATTAAAAATTGAATTAAAGAAGATCAATCTTAAAAGTCAAATTTTTTCATTGATTGGAATGAATTTTGTTGTACTATTACTTTCTATTTTTACTTCGACATTATTAGCGAATCCATCGAATGAAATCAATCCAACAGGTGTCAAGATTCAATTAACGACATCCGAGTTAGCTTTATTGATTATACGGGCTGTTCTGATTGTCTGGCAAGCCATCTTGATTGTGCAAATCATCATTGAAGAGTACAAAACAAAAACAATCACGGTGCTTTTTACTTATCCCTATAGTAAGAAACAATTAATTTTAGCGAAGTTTTTACTTATTTTCTTGTTAACAGCTGCTTTTGCCGTTTGTTCAACGATATTTCAGGAAATCAGTATTTACTTACTAAGCCAACAACTCACATTTGTCAGCTTTGTTCCAGAAAGTCTGTGGTCCCTCATAATCGTTCTTATTTCTAATAGTTGTTTAGGATTTTTACCATTATTTATTGGAATGAAGAATATTTCGGTTATTGCCACAATCGTGTCATCTTTAGTCATTGTGGTGATTGGCTCTAATTCTCAAGCATCACCAACTGGATTATTGGGAATTCCTGTGGTGTCTTTATTTTTAGGAGTAATCAGTATCATGTTAACGGTTGTTACGTATCGTTCGATGTTAATAAAAGAATGCTAAATAAAAGGAGATAATCTATTATGCCAAGTAAAGTGTTAGACAGTTCATTTATCAAGATTCCCGATCAGTCAGTTTTAATCTATCTATGGACAGGAACGATTATTCTAGGTCTGGTATTAATCATTATTGGTTTGATTTTAGGAAAAAGAAACAAGAGTAAAAACAAAAATACTTCTAAAGTATTATTCTGGGGTGGTGTTGTGATTGTTCTAGCTCAAGGAGCACAGTTGTTGACCAGCTTATTATAAACGAAAAGGATGATGAGATGTGGATGAAATGACTCGCTTTTTTGAAAATATTGCTCAAAGATTGGGGATAAAAATAAAGTTACCAAAAATTACAAATAAGTATTCTATTATTAGTTTACTCATGATGATAATCAGCTTTATTTGTTTAAAGCTATCATTAATTTTTTTAATACCAGGCACTTTCGCGACTATTAATTTTTTTCTGGTAAATAGAAAACGTTAAAAATAATAGCTCTGAGAACGTGTTTAAGTTAGCGTTATATTTAGGGGGATAAAAATGGAAATTGAAAGTCGTGCGATTTGGAATAAAAATTTTGCTTATATCATCATGGGTCAGACCCTTTCGGTTTTAGCAAACTCTGTGATGAAATTTGCTTTATCTTTGTATATTTTAGATTTAACAAAATCAGCTGCTTTATTTGGCACATTATTAGCAGTATCGATTATACCAACAATTATTTTTTCACCAATTGGCGGTGTATTGGCAGATAATTTTAATAAAAAAAAGATGATGGTCATCATGGATGGATTGTATGCATGTATTGCTATTTTAGTCTATGTTGCAGTTGTTTTAAGAGGGAATATTGTCGTCATTGCTGCGTGTTTAATGTTAATGTCAGTTGTTTCAGCATTTGAAACACCGATCGTCCAATCAAGTATGCCTTTGTTATTTAAAGAAGTTCATTTATTGAAAGCCAATTCAGTTGTTAATCAAATTCAATTGTTTTCAAATTTTGTTGGTCCAATCCTTGCGGGATTTTTATATAGCTTAGTAAAGATTGAATGGATATTCATTATTTGTTTTATCTTATTCTTTGGTGCTGCCTGTATTGAATGTTTTATTAGAATTCCTATTTTGATTGTAAAGTTTGAAAATGGTGCAATTGCAACCGTTATCAAAGACTTGAAAGAAAGCTGGTTATTTATCCGAAAGGAAGAACCGGCGATAGTGAATATCATCATGGTTTTGGGAGCAATCAGTTTTTTTATATCGGGTTTATTGTTTGTCGGTATTCCTTACATTATAAGGATTATTTTGAATCTAAACAGTGAATATTTAGGCATTAATCAGGGACTGATTTCGTTAGCGGGAATTGCTGGAGCTGTAATGGTGGGAGTATTTTCAAAGAAATTGAATATGAAAAATAGTTACCTAATTGTGGGGGGATCTAGTCTGCTTATTCTTATTATGGGTGTTATTTTTATGTTTGAGCTGCCAGTGGCGATAACCTTTGGATTATTTACATTGACAATTATGTTGTTGCAGGCGTTATTTACATTATTCTCTATTTTTGTTATTTCAAATATTCAAGCGAATACGCCTGTTCAATTGGTTGGGAAAGTAATGTCTTACGTTACCACTTTAAGCTTATGTGCACAACCACTTTCTCAAGCAGTTTATGGCTTTTTATTCGAACTATTTTCAAGTTCTGTTTATATCCTCTTTTTGATTACAGGGGGAATCATGTTAGTTGTTAGTTATTTTTCAAAAGAGACATTTAAACATTTTAATCAATAGATGGATGAGGCTTCTTGAATGAATTCAGTTAAAGTCATTTTTTTTTCAATATTTTGCGAAAGAATGGGCGAGCAAATAGCGAACTTATATTGGTTATCAATAGTACGAGAGCCAAATTGTACATTGCATTCTAGTTTGCTTATAAGGTTGATTTTCTTCTCACTAAGCGCAAAAGAATATGAATTTAATGGGAGAGATAATCCAAGTCCGATTTGTTTACTGAAAGCTTCTTTTAGTGTCCAGATAGAATACAATGCTTCTAACTGTTCTAACTCATTTTTTTTAGAATGAATGTAATCTTGTTCAGGATCTGAGAAAAAAGAACTAATTCCCTCAATGTCAATCAACCGCATATCCTCAATATCTAAACCAACAGGAGCACTACTTATTGAGCAGCAAACATAATCACCTGAATGGGTTAAATTAAAAAAAATAGTTGGACGGGAAACTAAAATTGGTTTTCCGTATTTTGAGGTTGAAAAAATCATTTCATCTGGAGGTAGTCCACAGTAGTTGAACAACATCGTTTTTAAAAGGATTCCTGCTGTCAGTGAACGGAGCTTATCACCATAAAACTTTAAATATTTGATTTTCTCTCGTCTTTCTAAATCAAGTAGATGATACCATTTCTCCCAAGTAGCAGAGTCTAACGAATGATCTAATTTCAATAAATACGTAACTAGCATAGGCACCTCAATAAGAATGTTGATAATAGTGTTTTTAAGTAGGGTAAGTATATTTTATTTATAATGGAAAGTCAACTCTCTTTTCTGTGAAATATATATGGTTATTACGAGGAATACATAGATGGAATCTTTATTTTTTTGTTATTTATTTTATAAAAAGAGTTGACAATTAGTCAAAAATTCAATATAGTTTGAATTAAAACAAATGAATATTCATGTTTTTAAATTCATGAAAAGTTATTAAAATCAATAAAATAGCATTCAAACTTGTTTTTAAACTAATACAATGGAGTGAGTGATGAGTTGGATAAGGCAAGAGGTAATCAATTAATAATGGACGATTACGAAAAAGTTGTTCATGAGTTTAATGCGAATAAAAATGAAATATGTGAGGGTCTTGATTTAGTTACTTGGTTTGAAAAAGAAGTTCAGAAATATCCGGAAAGAGAAGCAGTCGGGATTAGTAGAACGGTTCTAACGTATAGTGAATTAAACCAAAAAGCGAATGCCGTTGCAAAATTACTGGTAGAATCCGGTGTTGAAAAAGAAGATTTGATTGGTATAATTTTGAATCGTTCAGTCGAATTAGTCGTTACGATTTTAGGCGTTTTAAAATCAGGTGCGGCCTTTTTACCTATAGATTCTGAAAATCCTGAAGAGCGAATTAAATATATTGTTGAAGACAGTCAGGTGACACAAGTAATTACAGAGGAAGATAATAGAAATAAATGGGAAAAACGACTAGATAGAGAAATAATCTGTCCAAATTTTACTAACATTAGTGAAACTAATTTATCTTTATCCTATTCTCCAAATCAACTAGCCTATGTTATCTATACTTCTGGAACAACAGGAAACCCTAAAGGTGTCATGGTTGAGCATAAAGGATTAGTCAATTTTATCAACTGGAAACTTGGAACAGCAAAATTTAATGAGAAAAGTGTAGTTCTCCAAAAAGCTACCTGTTCTTTTGACGCAGCTATAGGAGAAATTTTCTTAGGACTATTAGGTGGTGTCAAACTTCAATTGTTAACAGATCAAGAAAATAATAATTTCAGTATGCTTTTGGATGTTATAAAAACAAATCAAGTAACTCATACGGTAATGATTCCTACTGTACTTTCGGTCTTGTTAGATTATACGGAAGAGGTTCAAAAAGAAGAGTATCTTTCTTGTTTGAATATGGTGTATATTGCTGGTGAAAAATTAGAAAAACCGCTGGTAAAAAAACTCTGCAGGGTAACTTCTTTAACAAAAGACAATATTTACAATCTTTATGGACCGACAGAAACTTCAATTGGAGCAACCTATTTTCGTTTATCAGAGTTAACGGATCAACTAACAATTTCCATTGGTAAAGGAATCGATAATGTGAATATTTACATTATGAATGGGAATCAATTATGTGGGGTTGAAGAGGTTGGTGAACTTTGTATTAGCGGAGTTGGTGTTGCCAGAGGTTATTTAAACCATCCAGAATTAACAAAAGAAAAATTTGTTGATAATCATGTTGATTCATCTGGTCAAATTTATAGAACAGGAGATCTAGCAAAATGGCAGGAAAACGGTTGTTTAGACTATCTTGGTCGTATAGATGAACAAGTCAAAATCAATGGATTACGAATCGAGCTAAGTGAAATCAAAAATCAATTAGCTAGTTATCCTAAAATTGATGATACTGCCGTTATTGTTTCGGAAAAAAATCAGATCATTGCTTACTTTGTTTCAAAAGAAAACTATCAAGAAACACAATTAAAAAAGGATTTAGAAAGAACACTCCCACGATACATGGTTCCAAAACGAATCATAAAAATTGATGCTTTACCCGTAACTAACAATGGGAAATTAGACAAAAGTAAACTGCCAGTTATTGCGGAAGACCCGATAACTTTTTTTAAAGAACCAATAAAACCTAAAAACGAAAAAGAGTCTGTTCTTATTTCTGTCTTTTCTACAGTGCTAAATACTAATACGATTGGACGCAATCATAATTTTTTTGAAATTGGCGGCGATTCTATTAAAGCAATCAGAATTGTATCAAAACTAAGAGAACTAGACTACAACTTAAGTGTTTCAACAATCATGACAGAAAAAAAACTAGCCAACATTGCGGCCCATATGGAATTGATTCATCCTAAATCGATGGAACAGCAAGAGCAAACGATTGTTGGTGAAACTCCACTATCTCCAATTCAAAAATACTTCTTCGACAGTAAACTTCCAGTACCAGAACATTTTAACCAAACCTTCTTACTAGAATACCCAACACTTAAAACAGAACCTTTAAATAAAGCATTATTAGCTGTATGTAATCATCATGATCTACTGAGAGCTGTTTATCTAGATGAAAAACAAATCATCAAAGAACAAGACAGCACGAATCTATTTGAATTGACTTCCGTTGATTTATCTGATGAAAAACCGCAGCTTATTTTTGAAGAAATGGAAACAATCAGTAATAAAATCCAAGCAACCTTAAATTTAACTGCTGGACCTTTGATTAAAGCCGTTGTTTTTCATACAAAAAAAACAGATTATCTTGTATTGATTGTTCATCATCTAATGGTGGATGGTATTTCTTGGCGAATTTTAGTGGAAGATATCAATACTGCTTATAAACAATCTTTAGAAAACAAAACAATTGAATTGCCAATGAAAACAGCTTCCTTTTCTAGATGGTGTCAGTCATTAGAAGAATTTAGTACGTCTGAGATCCTAAAAAAAGAACGTTCTTACTGGCAGAAAATCAGTAAATCAGCAAGAAAGTCTAATACAACGTTATGCTCGCCTCAAAACAATGTTGGAACGGGATTTGATGAAATAGTATTGTCAAAAGAGTTAACTGAAAATCTTATGTTACATTCTAACAAATCTTATAACACAGAAATAAATGATTTATTAGTAACGGCTTTATTTAGAGCGATAGATAAATTAACAACAACTGATACAATCAGCGTTCGGATGGAAGGACATGGCCGCGAACCGATACATAAACCTATTCACATTGATCGAACAATTGGCTGGTTTACAACAATTTATCCTATTGTTTGTGAAGGAATGGGAGACACGTTACAGCAAGATATTAAGAATGTGAAAGAAAATCTACGTCGTATTCCTAACCACGGCTTAGGTTATAGTGTGTTGGATTGTTATGATGATGAGTTTGAAGGTGTTCAAACGGAAGTTACATTTAACTATTTAGGCGATTTCCACCAAGAAACTTCAGCGTATGATATACAAATAAAGGCTGTAGAATATGGCAACCAAATAGCAGAAAATAATCATTTTGGGACACCTATTTCTATTGATGGTTCATTAAATAACGGTATTATCTCTTTTGTTTTCATTTATGATAAATCACAATGTGATGAAGCAAAGATTAAAGCGTTTAAAACTTTATTTGAAAAAGAACTGAAAAGCGTTGTAGATCATTGTTTGAACAAAAAAATAGTTGAAAAAACAGCTTCCGATTATGGCGAAATTAACTGGAGTGAAAGAGAGTTTAGGCAAGTGGAAACAGCTTTTTCCGAGATGAACGATCAAATCGAAAAAATCTATCCCTTGACTCCTCTTCAAGAAGGTCTATTATTCCACCAACAAGAAAAAGCAACCTCAACAGCGTATATTGTTCAATCAATTTATGGATTAGGAGCTATCCAAATAGAAGCATTTAAACAAGCACTAGATCTTTTAGTTAAGAAATATAGCGCTCTGAGAACAAACTTCTTTTATCGAGACATCAGTACTCCACGGCAAATTATCCGGAAAAAAGCAGTTTGTGATGTTGAATTAATTGATTTAAGCGATAGTTCAAATCTTCAAAAAGAACGTAAAAAAATTGAAGAAGAGAATATTGAAAAAGGTTTCGATCTTGAAAAAGATGCGTTATTCCGTATAAAAATAATAAAAGTTGCTACGGATGACTATAAGATGTTGATGAGTTTCCATCATATTATTTTAGATGGCTGGTGCAATGGGATTTTGCTAAATGAGTTAAAACGATTCTATAAACAGTTGATTGCTGGAGAAACTTACGAATCTATCCAACAGAAAATCTATCCAGATTATGCTCATATGGATTACGTAAACTATTTAGCCGAAATGAATACAGAGGCTGCAAAGAACTATTGGCATACGTTATTAGCAGATTATACAACGGTTGCAGGTATTTTACCGACAGCAGTGAAAACGAATAAAGTCGATAAAAATCAAATCAAGCAAGTACTTGATACTCAAACAAGTCAGCAAATCCGTTCTTTAGCAAAAAATTTAAATACAACGGTCAATACGATTTTTGAATCTGCTTGGGGCATCTTGTTGCAAAATTACACAAATACAGAAGATGTTATATTTGGACAAGTAGTTTCTGGGAGAAACAGCCCAATTGCTAATATTGAAGATAAAGTTGGGTTATTTATAAATACGATTCCAGTTAGAGTTCAAAATGAAAAAAATACGCCAATCACGACAATTATAGCTAACCTACAAAAACAATTAAACCAAAGCGGAGAATATGACTTATATCCACTGAGTGACATCCAAAATGAAAATGTATTAGGAAATAAACTGATACAAACCATTGTGGCTTTTGAAAATTATGAACAAAATATTCTATCTAAAGACAACGAACCACAATTTTCACTAGAAAGTATAAGAGAAGAAACAAATTATGATTTAACTCTTTCCATTCAAAATGGGGAAAGATTTACTGTAAATCTGTTATTTGATACGTCAATTTATTCAAAAGCAGGTGTTAATTATATTTTGTCCCATTTTTCTCAGTTACTAAAAACAATTGCAAAATCACCAGAACAGGCGGTTTCAACTATTGATTTTCTTACTGATAATGAACGTGAACTGATCGAAACAAGCATTAATCAAACAGCAACCGATTATCCATCCGACGCATCCATTACAAAGATTTTTGCGGATAGTGTCCCAAGACACCTAAATCAGGTAGCCCTTGCGTCAAAAGAACAGACTTTAACTTATAAGCAACTGGATAAGCGTTCAACAAATGTAGCTCAAAAATTGAGAAATCTTGGAATTGTCAAAGGGGACTTAATTGGCGTTGTGGCAGATAGAAAAGTTGAAACAATTATTCTATTCTTAGGAATTTTAAAAGCAGGAGGAGCCTATTTACCAATAGATAGCAATAGCCCACTAGAAAGGATAAAATTCATTGTTAACGATGCGAAGTGCAAAGTGTTGTATGACGTTGGCGGCCAGTTAAAAGAAACACAACAAATAAAAAATTGTACGATTATTACAAATGACGCTTTTGAAGAAAGTGATATATATGAGAAATTGCCTCAAATGAATCCGGAAGATTTAGCCTATGTTATCTATACATCGGGAACAACTGGGGTGCCTAAAGGTGTTATGATCACGCATAAAAATGTTCTTCGTCTTGTTCAAAATACTAATTACGTTGATTTTGTGGATTGTCATATCCTCCAGACGGGTTCACTAACCTTTGATGCCTCTACATTTGAAATTTGGGGGGCATTGTTAAACGGAGGTCAGCTGTTTATGACAACCTCAAATGTATTACTGGACCCAGCAGGATTGGAAGAAGTCATCGTAACCCAACAAATCAATACTTTATTTATTACGACAGCCTTGTTTGTAAATATCGTTGAACTCTACCCTAAAGCGTTTCATTCACTTCGCCGTATTCTTGTGGGTGGTGAAAAAATTGTTCCAGCACCGATAAAACGATTCAAAGAATATAATCCAAAGGTCAGTATTTGTAATATCTATGGACCAACTGAAAATACTACGTTTTCTTTATTTGAAGATATCGATTATGATCTTGAGAATATTGTACCGATTGGTAAACCAATAGCCAATACAACGGCTTATATTATGAAAAATGAACAATTGTGCGGAATTGGGGTGCCAGGGGAGTTGTATTTAGGCGGAGCTGGTTTGGCTTCTGGTTATTTGAATCTAAAGGAAAGCACAGATGAAACATTCATTATGGATGGGAATAATCAACGCTTATACAAAACAGGAGACCTTGTCCGTTGGCTTGAAAATGGTTCAATTGATTATCTTGGACGTACCGATGACCAAGTGAAAATTAGAGGGTTCAGGATAGAATTAGAAGGGATTACGACTGCTATTAAGCAATTGCCTTATGTAAGTAATGGAATAACACTTATTTTTGAAGAAAAGGGTCAAAAAGAGATTTGTTCTTATATACAGATGGAAAAGCTAGTGGATATTGAAATGATTCGTCATGATTTGATGCAGAAACTACCAGATTATATGATACCTAAAGTGATTATGAATGTAGGGGAATTCAAACTTAATAAAAATGGGAAAATTGATAAACAATCGCTGCCAACACCTGAAATGCCTAAAAATAATGATTTCACAGCGCCACGAAATGAAGCGGAAATACTTGTGAGCGAAGCTTTTACGGAAATATTGAATGTCCCTCAAATTAGTGTAACAGATGACTTTTTCACCTTAGGCGGTCATTCCCTGAAAGTTATGCATTTATCTAGTTATTTGGCAGCTAAAACAGGCACCAAACTATCACTAGAAGAAATCATGACTAGCAGAACGGTTGAAAAAATTGCACGTAATCTTCAAACAGGAGAAAGATATCATCCGATTGGAAAAGGAACAAGTTTAAAGGTGAGTCCAGCCCAAAATCGAATTCTTTTAGTGGAAGAGTCATTAACTGACAGCACAACATATAATATTCCAGTTGTCTTGACGATACAAGGAGACTTTTCAGTTGGAAAATTACAAGAATCATTACAGAAGTTGAGTCAAAAATATGAAATAGTACGAACAACTTTTGAGTTTAGAGAAGGAGAATATCTTCAAACGATTGCTGATAAGATTACAATTCCGCTATCTGTATCAACAGTTGAACGAGAAGTATTGAATCAAGCAATCAGTGCATTTATTCAACCATTCAATCTAACCAAAGGACCGCTTATCAGAGGGCATGTGTTCACTCTTTCAGCGAATGAACATGTCTTTGTCATAGACATTCATCATGGGATATTCGATGGTGAATCAATCCCAACTTTTGTGTCAGAACTTGCTGCATTTTATAACGGAGAAGAAACAAAAGATGTAGCCATTCAATATAAAGATTACAGTTCTTGGCAAAATAAACTAGACGTGCAAAAGCAAGAGAAATTCTGGTTGGATACATTTACCAATGCTGAACTAAATACTGAATTTCCAACAGATTACGCTAGAGGATCAGCAGCAAGTTTTGCAGGTGCAAGTTTTTCGACACCATTGCCTGAAAAACTAACTACCAAAATGAAAGAATTTGGGAAGGAAAATGGCGTAACCAGCTATATTTTCTTTGCAGCAATCTTCCAGTTACTGCTTTCAAGATATTCAAGAAAAGATCAAGTTGTTATTGGGACAGCTATCTCAGGTCGAAACCATCCAGATTTAGAGGAAATGTTGGGGATGTTTGTAAATACGGTAGCCATAAAACAAGACATTGAAGCAGATGTACCATTTACTCAGTATGTAAAACAAGTTCAATTGAATTTCTTTGATGTTTTCAATAATCAGGAGTATCCGTTTCAACAATTGGTAGAGAAGTTGAATATAAAATCAAGCCAAACTCGTAATCCGATTTTCGATGTGATGTTCTCCTACGAAAATATAGGGAAAGGACATTATTCATTAGGGGATGGAGAGATGACTCTCTATGAGCTAGCTAATAATACAGCTAAATTTGATTTAACCTTGACTATCAAAGAACAGGCAGAAAATATAGTGATCAATTGGGATTACAACGTCCAATTATTTAAAGAAGAAACGATGAAAAGAGCCTCAGAACACTTTTTCACTTTGATATCAAAAGCTCTTGAAGGACCGAAAAGTACATTGGCAGAACTTTCGATGATTGATAAAACAGAGGAAAACAAACTTTACCATAGTTTCAACACACAAGAAGAAAGTGACTTACAACACAAAACGATTGTTTCCTGGTTTGAAGAAAATGTAGAGAACTATCCAGATAGAATTGCGGTAGGAATTGAAGCACAAGAAATCAGTTATTCCGATTTAAATAAGATGGCCAATGCCATTGCGAAAAAACTAAAAGAGTCAGGAATCAAAAAAAATGATGTCGTGGGAATATTGTTTCATCGTTCGATTGAATTTGTTGCAGCTATTTATGGTGTTTTAAAAATAGGTGCTGCATACCTACCAATTGATAGAGAACTTCCAGCAAATAGAATCCATTATATTTTAGAAAATAGTCAGGCAAAAATGATACTGACAGATGAACAATCAAACCAATGGAATGTCCAAACTCTTGTTGTATCGCCAAAGGATAAAGTAGTGGAAAATCCTCAGCTGGAGCATTCTCCAGAAGATTGTGCGTACATTATCTATACTTCAGGAAGTACAGGAAATCCCAAAGGAGTCAAAATCCAACACAAAAGTTTGATTAATCTGATGGAATGGCAAAAGAAACAGAGTGAAATCAACGAACAGAGTGTTGTTCTGCAAAAAGCGACCTGCTCATTTGATGCATCGGTTTGGGAAATTTTCTTAGCGACATTATCTGGTGTTAAACTCCAAATGATTACGGAAGAAGAAAACCATGACTATAAAAAATTACTAAACGTGATTCAAGAAAGAAAGGTTACGCATACCTTGATGGTTCCAACGGTCTTTGATTCTATCTTAGATTATATGCAAGTAGAACATTTATCGACAGCTTTAGAAGGTGTGAAAAAAATCTATTTAGGCGCAGAAGCTTTAACAACACAACTACTAAAAAAGTATGCAGCAATCACTGGTGATAAAGGAAATATCGCGAAGATAACGAATTTATATGGGCCAACAGAAACAACGGTTTGCGCCACATTTTATGAAGTAAGAGTTCAAGATTTACACGAGCAAATACCGATTGGTCAGCCGATTCGAAATACTCAAGTTTACATTATGAATAATGAGAAATTATGCGGTATCGACATGGTAGGAGAAATTTGTGTAGGCGGAGTTGGATTATTCAAAGAATATATAGGGTCGCAACGTTTGACTAAAGAAAAAATGTTCCCAAATCAGCTAGATCAAAATCAATTTTTATATCAAACAGGAGATCTTGGAAAAGTAGATGAAAATGGTCAAATTCATTATCTCGGACGTATGGATAAACAAGTGAAAATTCGTGGCTTCAGAATTGAAATCGACGAAATTGAAAAGGAACTTCTAAAACAACCTGAAATTTTAAGTGGGGCAATAATCGTTAATGAAAGCCGAGGAGAACCGCAATTATGCGCCTATTTTGTTAGTCGATCCACTGTGGATATTCACACAATTTTAGCTGGATTTAAAGAAATGTTCCCAGATTATATGATTCCTAGCTTTATCAAACAAATTGATGAATTACCTAAAAATCATAACGGAAAATTAGATAGAAATGCGTTGCAAGATATTCCAATTGAATACAATACAACGATTGTCCAGCCAAAAACAAATGATGAAGAAAAGCTGCTATCAATTTTTAAAGAAGTTCTGACTGTTGAAAAAATAGGTGTGACGGATAACTTTTTTGAACTTGGCGGCTATTCGATCAAAGCAGTTGAACTCTCTAGACGAATTGAAAAAGAATTTAATTCACGGATATCGTTAAAAGATATTATGAAAGAGCAAAACGTAAAAAATATTGCCAAGATCATTAAAACAAAAAATAAAAAGGGATTTCAACCATTACTGAAAGCTGCTGAGGAGTATTTAAATGAGTAAAAGATATTTAATGAGTTCCAACCAAAGAAGAATTTACACTCTTGAACAAACGCAAGAAGCAAGCGTTACGTATAACATGCCAATCATTTTGACGTTCAAAGAATCACTAGATTATGTTCGTCTAAATCAGGCATTTAATCAATTATGTGAAAGGCATGAAGCTTTTCGGACTAGCTTTTCAATTGAAAAAGATAAATTTGTACAACACATTCATTCGCCAAAAAAACTGAAAGTGGAGAGTCTTAAAAACTGTAAAGTAGACGAAATCAAGGAGAAATTTATCCGTCCTTTTGACTTAAGTCAAGCACCTCTTATCCGAATGGGGGTAGGAGAGGAGCCGGGGAATGGCGCCACATTCTTAATTATTGATGTTCATCATATCATTTCAGATGGCGCTTCAATGGGGATTTTACTAAAAGAATTTAGTGAGCTTTATGATGGCATTGAATTGGAGCCGATGGAACTTCACTATAAAGATTTTTCTGCTTGGCAAAATACGCTAGATTTAAAAGAACAAGAAGCATTTTGGCAAGAAGAATTTTATAATCCTATGCCCGAAACAGACCTACCAATAGATTTTAAAGAACATAAGGTACTAGAGTTTGAGGGAAAGCATATGGAAATGAAGCTCAGCGCATCAATCAAAGAAAAAATTGAGGCAATCAATAAACAACACCAAACGACTAGTTTCATGGTTTATTTAACAACACTAATGATTTTTTTTACTAAGTTAAATCGTCAAGATCGTATAGTCATCGGAACAGCTGCTGGAGGAAGAAACCATTCTTCAGCAGAAGAAATGATGGGAATGTTTGTAAACACCTTACCGATTATTGGAACAATCGACCATCAAAAAAGTTTTATTGATGTTTTAGAAGATGTGAAAAATAAGAGTTTGAATGTTTTTGAAAACCAAGACTATCCCTATGAAAAGATGGTAGAACTAGCTCCTAAAAATCCGATTTTTGATGTGATGTTTTCTTATGAGGTCGGTTTTGATGAGTCTGTTTATTTAGGTGGGCAACTAGCTAAGGTAAAGCAAGTTCAATTAGATGTATCAAAATTTGATATCACGGTCACTTTGATTGAGCATCCATCAGATTATACGATCAACTGGGAATATAATTCAGGGCTTTTTAAAGAAGAAACAATTCAACGATTGGCCGATTATTTTCAGGAGCTTTTGAATAATTTACTAGCGTTACCAACTCGATCAATCTGCGAGATTCAATACTTGAAATCTATAGAAATGAATCGAATTAAAGAAGAATTTAAACCCTTGAATAGCGCGCTAGAAAAAGTTTCATTCGTCTCGCCAGTCCAAAAATTTGAAGAACAAGTTCTAAAAAATCCAGAAAAAACAGCCCTTCATTATTTAGATGAAGAAGTAACATACCGCCAACTTAATGAACGTGCAAATGCCGTGGCGAAAAAGTTAAAACAAGCAGGGATTGGGAAAAATGATTGTGTGGCCTTGATTGTTGAGCAATCTACGGAATTAGTGATCGGTCTATTAGGGATTTTAAAAGCAGGTGCCGCCTATCTTCCAATTACTGTAACAACACCAATTGAGCGGATCAATTATATTATAAAAGATAGCCAAGCCAACGCCGTACTATGCTCACCAAAAACAAATCAACTGGTTTCAAATGAACATATCTGTAAGACAATACTTATTCAGTCACAAGAGAGCCAAAAAAATATTGTTAAACAAGAGGAATCAGAAGGGGCAGATCTTGCCTATATTATTTACACTTCAGGCAGTACAGGAAAACCAAAGGGAGTAATGATCGAAAACCATTCTTTGATGAACTTGATAGAATGGCAAATAACAGAAGCCGACGTAACAGAAAACAGTAGAATTTTACAAAAGGCTATCTACACATTTGATGCATCTGTGTGGGAAATATTTTTAGCTTTACTTTCTGGTGCAACATTACAGATGCTATCACCGGAAGAGCATGATGATTTTGGTCAATTGTTGGATGTCTTTGAAAAAAATCAGGTCACTCATTTTCTGATGGTTCCGACCTTTTTAGAAGCCTTATTAAACTATACAAAAGAAAACAAACGGGAAAAATCTTTTGAATCAATTGAGGCAGTTTACGTCGGCGCAGAAAAAGTAACGAATCATCTGCTGAGGCAATTTGCTGAAACTACAGGAAAGAGTTTATCGATTATTCGTAATTTATATGGACCGACAGAAGGCACAGTATGTGCAACTTATTATAAGTACTCAGATCTCTTAGATAGTCAAGACACATTGATTGGTAAACCTATTCAAAATGCTCAAGTGTATGTTATGAACGATCAAACATACTGTGGTATCGGTATTCCAGGAGAATTATGTATTGGCGGTGCAGGTGTTGCGAAAGGTTACTTGAATCAATCAGATTTGACAGCTAAGCAATTTGTCCTAATGGATGACCAAATTATTTATAAAACAGGTGATTTAGGCCAATATAGAACAGATGGGTCAATCGATTACCTTGGGCGAATGGATAATCAAGTCAAGATTCGTGGTTTTCGTGTAGAACTGTCTGAAATCAGACAGACCCTTTTACAAGTACCGGAGATCATATCCGCAGCAGTAACAGTCAAAAATCATACAGGAACAGACTACCTTTGTGCCTATGTTGTGTGTGACCAGCCATTGACAGATAGTGTTTTAATTGAGTATTTAAGCCAGAAACTGCCAGATTATATGGTGCCAAATTATTTTAGTTTCCTAGATAAATTACCAATCACTGCAAATGGCAAATTGGCTGAAAAACAACTTCCTGAACCAAAATTATCCATCAAAAAAGAATTTCTAAAACCAGTAACTGAAAAGGAAGAACAGCTTGTTGACTTATTCAAAGAAATTTTACAATTGAAACAAGTCAATCTATTAGATAGTTTTTATGAATTAGGCGGAGACTCAATAAAAGCGATTCGACTCGTTTCAAAAGCAAGAGAACTAGACTATCGCTTGACCGTAAAAGGAATTATGCAATCAAGAACAATCAAGGAAATTGCGCAAAAAATGACCATTATTACACAAGAAATGAATCAAGAAATGGTCACAGGAACAGTTCCATATAGCCCAATTCAGCAATTTTTTTATTGGAGCCAGTTAAATCAACCAGAACATTTTAATCAATCGTTGATTTTAGAAACAGCACAATTACTAGATGAAGAAGTTCTAAAAAAAGCACTGGATGAACTTGTCCAACATCACGATATGTTGAGAATGCGTGTTAAAGGGAGTGAGCAAAGGATTTTTGGCTGGGAACAAGAAACAAATTATTCGTTCCACTCATTTAAATTAGATGAGAGTAACGTAAATCCAGCTGAAGAAATTCAATCGATTGGTGCATCATTTCAAGGAAGATTTACCTTTGACGAATCGCCATTGCTGAGGATTTTAGTATTTCAATCAAATGATACATCTTATCTCTGGATTCAGATGCATCATTTGATTGTGGATGCTGTATCATGGCAAATTTTTATTGAAGACTTGAATCAAAGTTATGATTGTTTAATCAAAAAACAACCCCTTCAATTACCTCAAAAGACGATTTCCTATCCATCGTGGAGTGAAGGGGTCAAGGAACTAGCGCAGCGTTACGAAATCAGAAAAGATCAAACTTATTGGCAAGAAGTTAATAAAAAAGTAGCAATGACAAAGGTATTTAATAAGGAGAGACCAACAACAGGAAGTCAGACTTTAACATTTGCATTGAGTAAAGAAGAAACCAACCACCTTCGTTTTGATGCAAATCAGGCATTTTTTACAGAAATCAGTGATTTATTATTGACTGCACTAGCTAAAACACTAAGAAATATTTTTGGGCAAGATCGTCTTTCCTTTACATTAGAAGGACATGGACGTGAACTTTTTGAACAGATAGGAACTGTGGATCGGACCATTGGGTGGTTTACTTCGATGTATCCATTACTGATTACAGTGAAAGAGCAGTTAGCTGAAACAATTATGCATGTCAAAGAATCTGTTAGAAAAATTCCAAATAAAGGGATCAGTTATGGAATACTAGCAACTTATACGGATACGATTGAACCCCTAAAAACAGATGTGGTATTTAATTACCTTGGAGAATTGGCAAGTAGCCAGGATGACGCCCAACTATTTAAAATCAGTGATATTGCTAGTACGAATGATAGTGGTAAAGAAAATACGATTGGCAGTCCATTGTCGGTTAACTGCTATATTCAACATGATCAATTGATTACTGATTTAGTTTATGCCGTACCAATTCTTTCGAATGATGAAATAGAGGCGATCAGCAACGGCTACCAAAAAGAACTATCAGCCATCATAGATTACTGTATCACTTTAGAAAAACCGCAAAAAACAGCATCTGATTTAGGTGAATATTCATGGGAACAGGCGGAATTTAACTTAGCTCAAAAAAGAGTGGATGGACTTGGTGTTGGAGAAATCCAGAGAATCATTCCGTTAACCTCAATGCAAGAAGGATTGCTTTACCACAAACTATTGGATGAAGCTTCCACTAGCTATGTGATTCAATGTTCTTACACTGTAAACACAAAAATAAATCAAAAGCTGTTGGCTCAAAGTTTACAATTACTTGCTGAAAAACATCCTGCTTTAAAAACGAATATAATCTACAAAGACATGAAAGAACCGAGACAAGTTATTTTTACTGAGGCTGCACTAGAAAGCATAACTGTAGATTATTCAGAAAAAGAAAACGCAAACGAATTATTCAACCAATATAAAATTGATGATGTCGATCGTGGATTTAATTTAGAAAAAGAGGCGTTATTTAGAGCGACTCTTGTAGAACTGCCGAAGGAACAGCGACTTATTTTTACATTTCATCATATTATTATGGATGGTTGGTGTTTGTCGATTGTTTTAAATGATTGGATGCACATTTATACAAGTCTGTTGTCTGATGGAGGAGTGGAAAACTTATCTATAGGAGATTCAGATGTTGTTTACGAAGAGTATGCAAGAATTGTTGCTAAGCTTGATAAAGAAGCTAGTTTGACTTATTGGGAAAACTTGTTAGAAGAGTATGACACCCAAGCAAGCTTCACAGGCATGTATCCTAGAAATGATAAAAATCCAGAAATGAACGCATTATTTGACGCTTTATCTAAAGAAGAGACACAGGTGATTCAAACTTTTGCTAAAGAAAACAATGTAACAATGAACACAATTGTAGAGGCTGTTTGGGGGTTGATTCTACAAAGATATAATCACACAAATGACGCTGTGTTTGGAAAAATGGTTTCTGGTAGAAATATGCAATTAGAGGGAATTCAACAAGCTGTTGGACTGTTTATCAATGCAATCCCAGTTAGAGTTAAATGCGATGGAAAAGAGCCATTTGTAGACTTAATTCAGGCGATTCAACATCAGTCAATAGAAAGTGATGAGCATACCTATTGTTCGTTATCTGAAATTCAAAGCAGAAGCTCATTAGGCAAAGAGTTGATTCATACCATTGTTGTTTTTGAAAACTATGATGTTCAAGAAGTAGACGAAACGTGCTCTTTACTTGGTGAAATGGAAGAATACCGTGAACAAACAAGTTACCCCATTTCATTAAGTGTAGGATCTTTTGAGGCGTTGAGTTTTAAATTGATGTTTGATGAGCGTTTATTTACAGAAGCAGAGGCTAAACGTATCTTGTCGCGTATTATTTGTGGGTTAAAAGAGTTGGCACAGAATCAGACTTTGACCTGCGGTGATTTCTCTTTAGTTAATGAAGAAGAACGAAAACAAGTAGTGGTTGAATTTAATCCAGAAAGCTCGGACAATAGTAGTTATCCCACCATGTTAGAAGTGTTGAAAACACAAGCTCAAAAACGACCCAATCAGATAGCTGTTGTTTTTGAAAAAGAACAACTAACATACGCTCAGCTAGAAGAAAAGTCAGATGTTCTAGCAAAACGTTTACTTACAGCTGGTGCTGGGGAAACAGGATGTATCGGCTTATATTGTGATCGAACCATCGAAATGCTTGTAGGGATTTATGGCGTAATGAAAGCAGGAGCGGCCTACGTACCTTTATCTCCGGCCTTGCCGCAAGAAAGAATCGCCTATAT
This sequence comes from Enterococcus sp. AAFC-DPL-5146, assembly GCF_058216635.1. NCBI lineage: Bacteria > Bacillati > Bacillota > Bacilli > Lactobacillales > Enterococcaceae > Enterococcus > Enterococcus sp. AAFC-DPL-5146. The sequence continues at coordinate 423,418 of NZ_CM177103.1, forward strand.
TTTAAAAGATAGTGATATTAAATTTGTACTGAATGGACAAAAAGCCAGCATGGTACCTATTGAAGCAATAGTCATTGATTATACAGTCGCTGATTTAAAAGAAGATGGGCAGACTCAGATAGTGTTGCCTAAGGTTACAACTCATGATGAAGCTTATGTAATCTATACGTCTGGTACAACTGGAAACCCTAAAGGAGTCGTTGTGGGACAGGCTTCGTTGATGAATTTAGTCAATTGGCAAAAAGATTATTTTAATCTTCACTCAGATCAGACGGTTTTACAGCAATTTTCATTTGTTTTTGATGGATCATTATTAGAACTATTTGCTATTTGCCTCGCCGGTGGAACACTTGAGATACTCTCAGACGATGTGAAAAACGATCCAGACGAATTCTTGAAAAAGTTAGATCAAAAAATGCTGTTTACTGTCCCATCAATCTTTAAAATGTTGCTGGAATACGCAGAAGAAAATGGTCGCCAAGAGGAAATTAATCAATTAAGAAAAGTAGCTCTTGGTGGAGAAGCGACAACGATGGCTTTAGTTGAAACTTTCTATCAGGTAATAACAACAGGACAAACTGAGCTGTACAATCTATATGGACCAACGGAAGCAACCGTTTGTACAGCAGCATATCAAGTGGAAAATCAATTGTATAAATCCGTTCCAATAGGTCGTGGAATTGCTAATTCTAAATTATTTGTCTTTCATGAAGAAAAGTTATGCGGTATTGGGATGTTAGGTGAACTTTGTATTAGTGGGGATAATTTGGCTTTGGGTTATTTAAACAATCCTCAGATGACAGCGGAAAAATTTGTTCAAAATCCAGTTGTGCCATCAAAACGAATGTATCGAACAGGGGATTTAGTTAAATGGCAGGAAGACGGAATGATTCAATATGTAGGACGTGTGGATGAACAGGTGAAAATTCGAGGTTTTAGAATCGAGCTAGGAGAAATTGAAAACCAGTTAGGTCTTCTTTCAGCCGTTTGGGATGCCTGTGTGATTACGAAAACCATCAATAATGAACAATTCCTGTGTGCTTATCTTATAACAAATGAAGAATTAAGTGCTTTTGAAGTCAAAGAGGAACTGAAAAAAACATTACCAGACTATATGATTCCCCCGTATATAACGTTTATGAAGCAGTTTCCGTTTACGAAAGCAGGAAAAATAGACAAGCAGAATTTACCTAAACCTGTTGGCAATCAAAAGGCTGTTTATGAAGAACCGAGAAACGAATTGGAAGAAACGATTTGCAGGTTGTTTGAAGAAATTTTAGAAGTCAAACCAATCGGTATTAATGATGACTTCTTTGAACTAGGAGGACATTCGCTAAAAGCTGTTTATCTGGCTAACGGCATTTCAAAATTCTCAGGGATAAAAGTTCCATTAAGCGATATTCTTCAAGAAAAAAATGTTCGAAGTTTAGCAAAAAAAGTAGAGGAATTGACAGCTGAAGGTTCTTTAGTACTTGAGAGTATTGATATTGTTGATGATGAGGAGTTATAAAGGTGAGTAAAAAATATTTAATGAGTTCCACACAAAAAAGAATTTATACTGTTGAGCAAGTTCAAGGAGAAAATGACACATACAATATTCCAATTACGTTTCAATTATCCCAACCGATCAATTTAGAGAAACTCGAAAATTCATTGAATGAGTTGATTGAGCGGCATCAAGTATTACGAACCTATTTTGAGATGATTGACGGAAAATTTGGGCAAATTATAGAAGAAAAATACCAAGTTACTATCGAATTAGTGACAGATTCTTTAAACACGCTAGAAATGATTACGAAGGAATTCATTCGACCCTTTAATACTGGCAGACTGCCTTTGTTACGAGTGTGCTACTGCACGCTTGTAACCGGCGAAATGTACCTGTTATTGGATGCACACCATATCATTATGGATGGCGGCTCCATGGGTATCTTTTTAGCAGAGCTGAGTCAGTTGTATAATGGGAAAAAGTTACAACCTATGAAGCTGCAATATAAAGATTACAGTGCTTGGCATAGAAAAAAAGATAAAAGTCTTAGTAAACAATTTTGGCTAGAGGAATTTTCTGAAGGATTGCCTGAGTTTGAGCTGTTTTATGATTATCCTCGTCCAAAAGAGAGTGCTTATTTAGGTGATACAGTCAGTACACGCTTATCCTTAGAGCAAATCAAGCAACTAAACCAATTAACTGAACAAACAAGTGCAACCAACTACATGATCTTTATTGCGTGTTTTATGATTTTCTTATCGAAATATTCTGGCAGTCAAGAAGTTGTGATTGGAACAACGATGTCAGGGAGAAATCATCCAGATATACAACATTTATTAGGCATGTTTGTAAATACGGTTCCGATCAATGATAAGATTCAGCCAAATGAAGATTTCATTAGTTATTTAGAAGGAATAAAGCATAAAATGATGCAGGTTTTTGACCATCAAGATTATCCATTAGATGAAATTATCGCGGCATTAGATGTACCAGTTTTCGAAAATAAACATCCTATTTTTGATATTTTATTTAATTACCAAAGTAATGGACAGTTTGATGCAACACTTGGGGATAGTAAATTAACAGAGGTGTCTAGAGATTCTCACGTCGCAAAATTTGATTTAACATTTAATTTAGGAACAGAAGACAATCAAGTGGAACTTGTGTGGGAGTACGATGTTCACTTGTTTAAAAAAGCTACAATCGAAAGAATGCAGCAGCATTTTGTCATATTGATGGGAGATATTTTAGCAGATCCAACAAAATCGATTAGTGAGTTCACTTGTTTAAATCAAGAAGAAGAAGCTGAAATCATGACTACGTTTAACAAGGAAGAACCTGCGATACCAGAAAGTGATACGGTTATTGTTCACTTTAAAGAGCAAGTGGCAAAACATGCTGCCGACATTGCAATAAAAGGAACGGATCAAACACTGACCTATGCCGAATTAGATAATGAGTCATCGAGAATAGCTGGAATGATTCAAGAAAAAGGAATCGAATCAGGTATTGTAGCAATTATTGCAGCTAGAGAAGTTCAAACAATCATCGCGTACTTAGGCATTTTAAAAGCAGGCTGTGCTTATCTACCGCTAGACCCTAAAAGCCCTAAAAAGAGAAATAGAGAAATCCTTGAACAGAGTCAGGCTAGGCTATTAATTGATTTTAGGGAAGAGGGACAAGCGCTTGATTTTTCTTTAGAACAAGTAACTTTCACTGATTTGAAAAGAATGCGACCGATGTCTGACTATCAGTTGAAACCATTGACGAAACATACATTGGCCTATGTAATCTACACGTCTGGTACAACTGGAGAGCCCAAAGGAACGATGATTGAACATAAGAGTATTATTCGCTTAGTCAAAGACCCTAATTATATAACATTGAATCGACCAAAAATACTTCAAACAGGCTCATTAACTTTTGATGCTAGCACCTTTGAAATTTGGGGAGCTTTGTTAAATGGAGGAACATTATATGTGTCAGACATTGAGAATTTAGTTGATCCAGATAAATTACAACAAATCATCGAAAACAATAAGATCGATGTGATGTGGTTGACCTCTTCTTTGTTCAATCAATTAGTTTCTTTAAATGAACACATTTTTGCCTCACTAAAGTATCTACTTATTGGCGGTGAAAAACTATCAACTTACCATGTCTCTAAATTTAAGCAAGTAAATAAGCAAACCCATTTAATCAATGGATACGGCCCAACTGAATGTACAACATTTGCATTGACCTATGAAATTACAGAACCTTTCATGGAACTGATCCCCATTGGAAAACCAATCAATAATACTAGCGCATTGGTTTTTGAAAAAGAATCTCTTTGCGGAATTGGAATGCCAGGAGAATTATATTTAGGTGGTGAAGGCTTAGCAAGAGGATACCTAGGTAACAAAGGATTAACCAACGAAAAGTTCATAAATCATCCGTTTAAAGTGGGAGAAAAGCTATATAAAACTGGAGATTTAGTTCGTTGGAATGAAGAAGGTTTAATTGACTATTTAGGAAGAATCGATCAACAAGTAAAAATTCGCGGCTTCAGGATCGAGTTAAAAGAAATTGAAGTTCAATTATTGTCTATCCCTGAAATCAAAGAAGCGACAGTCAGAGTCGTTGAGAATGAAACCAAAACAGAAAAACAATTGATTGCTTATATAAGCACAGAACGCGAAATAGCTGAAAAACAGATAAAAGAATATTTAAGAAGTCAGCTTCCAGAGTATATGATTCCAAAAGGGATTGTTTTTCTAGAATATCTACCAATAACAAAAAATGGAAAATTAGCGATCAATCTATTACCAAAACCTATCGTTAATATGGAAAAAGGAGTCAAAGAATTACCGGAAAATCAATTGCAAAGCAACATGTTAGCGATTTTTAAAGAGATCCTTAATTTAGAAGAAATCGGGATAAATGAAAATTTTTATGACTTAGGTGGAGAGTCGATCAAAGCTATTCGAATTGTATCTAAACTGAAAGAACAAGGGTACTCGTTAACGATCAATGACATTCTTCACTATCGAACGATCAAAGAACTAAGCAATAATCTAAAACAAAATAAACAATTGATCGTCGATCAAAGTGACGTAACGGGAACAGTTCTTTTTACCCCAATCCAGCAAAAGTTTTTTGAAGAAAAATTAAATGCACCTAATCACTTCAATCAATCTATCATGTTGGAATTTTCAAATGAAAAATTAGATCAAGAGAAAATAGAGAATGCCTTGCAAGCACTAATGATTCACCACGATATGCTAAGAGCTACCTATAATGAGAATCAAATGATCCAAGGAAGTGACTCTGTGGAATCATTTAGTTTGGAGCAGCATATTTTTGAACAAGAGAGTCAAAGGATTAACTGGTTTGATGAAACGACAGACAGTTATCGATCTATGCAAAAGCGAAGTAATCAAGCACAAGCTAGCCTTTCATTATCAGAAGGTAAAATCTTTAAAGCGGTAATCTACCAATTTAAAGACAGTAATTTTCTATTACTCATTGCCCATCATTTAGTGGTTGACACGATTTCTTGGAAGATTATTCTAGAAGATCTTGAAACAGCTTGTCAAAATCTAATAAGCGATCAAAAGGTCAAATTACCCTTAAAAACAATGTCTTATAAAAACTGGAGCCAAGAATTAGTCAACTATTCTAATACGGAAGAGTTAAGGAACGAATTGCCTTTTTGGAAAGAGACTGCAGCCATTGTTGAGAAAAGCCAGCTACAAATCAAATCTGACAGCGGAAAAGAGCACCAACTAGCGATTTTTTCTACTCAATTAGGCGTCGAGAAAACGGCTGAACTTTTAAAACAGAAAAGTCGATTCAGTCATTTTCATGTCAAGGAGTTATTAATTACAGCTTTAGTTAGAGCCATTTCGACATTGTCTGAAAATCCAGAAGTTTCTTTATTGATGGAAGGTCACGGAAGAGAACAGTTAACGGCTGAGATTGAAATTGATCGAACAGTAGGATGGTTTACAATTACTTATCCAGTGGCGTTTTCCTTACGTAACGAGGGAGTAGAGGCAGATATTTTACAAGTGAATCAATCATTGCAAGCAATTCCAAATAATGGCATCGGCTACGGACTTACTAAGACAATAAAACCAGATATTTCAACGACTGAACCTATGGTGACATTTAATTATTCAGGTGAGTTTAACGAGTCAAAACAAGCGGATCATTTATTTACAATGAGTCCAGCACCACAGGGAAATGAAGTCAGTTCAGACAATCCATTTGGGACACCGATTGCTGTTAATTTAGTGATTGTAGATAAGAACTTAAATAGCAATATCTCTTATGATAAGAGTCTTTTTTCCGCGGAATTTATTCAAAAACTAGCTGACCTATTCTTAAAAGAGATTGATCAAATCGTGGAATTCTTAGAGAATGAGGCTCAATATGTAAGCCAAGTCGATCCCTTTCTCCCACAGAGTTGGGCTGAATATACAATCAAACAAAGCATTCAACCTTCAGCGATGCAAAAAATGTTTTTGGAGACACTAGAACAAACCATGATTTATGCTCTTTTTGAGCTACATGCAAGTGATCAAGATTGCATAATCGATGCGCTGAAAATAGTGATTAAAGAACAGCCGCTGCTGCGGACAAGTTATGCAAAAACTGGAGGAGAGTATGTTTTATATGAGCATAAGTTTGATGATAAATTTACAGCTCCTTTCATTGATTTAAGTATGAAATCTGAGAAAGAAATCTATACGTTCCAAGAAGAGATGAAAAAGAAAATGGTGGCAGGATTTAATAAGAATCAATCAACAGCTCTGTATCATATGCTGCTAACTAAAATAAATGCAGAAACATTTATTTTACATGTACTAATTTCTCATAGTGTTTGGGACAAATATAGTGATACAGTATTTTACGATCGATTAAAGGAATGCATAACGGATCACAGCAAGCCTGTAAAAGTGGTCAATGAAGATACACTTTTACAACCTAACATCACTAGCAAGTTCGATTTAAAAAAATTGCAGGAACACTTTTTACTATTTAGAGAAACAAAAGAAGCTATTTCTGTTGCACAGACAAAGGACAAAAACTTTATTATTCGCTTATCTATACTGCATTTAGGTGAGAAAACAAAGAAATATTATGCTAAAAATCATTGGACACTAATCATGCACCTAGCCAAGATAATTATTCGACAAAATCAGGCTATCAATCAATCACAAACGATCCCTGTTTATATCGTACAGGAAAATAGAAAATATATGCCTGTATCCTTTGCTCAAGCAATCGGTCCTTATATTGACCTGTGGCCTATTTTACTTGAAGGATCTAGTACTGGCAGTGTTTACGAAGTAGAAAATCAAATGGCCTATTTTCAACAACTAAAAATGAAGACCCAGATTAATTTAATTGATGAGTTAAGCAAAATTGATCCTCATTACACTGACAAAGGAATTTATTCAATCAACAATCAAACGATTTTTGAATTGACCAAAGAAACATTAGAGATCGCCAAAAAACAAGTAGAGAAGATGGGAAATATTGATGGATTTGAGATAGTTATCAATAAATATTTAGATCAGTTAGTGTTGATTTATCCAGAAAATAAGAAGCAAGCAAATCAACTGGATAGTGTGCTGCAAAAAGCCTGTGATCAGTTAGAGCTAGATTTAGCATGAGGGCGGAGAAATCGAGGATTCAATTAGTTATGTTTCCTTACGCAGGAAGTATCATCAATCCGTATAAAGAATGGCTAGCTTTGTATGATGATCAAATTGAAATTATACAAATCGAGTATGATGGCAGAGGTCGAAGAAGTTTTGCTGAAAGACCGCAAACGTGGCAACTATTGATTGAAACAACAATGAAACAAGTAGTAGAGCGTGTGGATTTTACAAGAGACTATATATTATTTGGACATAGTATGGGAGCAAAAGTCGTAGCTGATATCTACAAAAAAATTGACGTAATGACGATTCGACAACCTAAGTATATTATATTTTCAGGAAGTGAAGTCTTTCATTTTAAAAACTATGATTCGCTTTTATGCGCGCCTGTAAATAAATTCAATCAAATTTTCTTTAAATTAGGAGGAATCCCTAAAGAAGTTTTTCAAGAAGTGGAGCTTTTAGCATTAGTCTCAGATTATCTGCGAGAAGATTTGACCTTATTAAGTCAGTTCAAATTCAATTTGACCAAGGAAAGAGTTACTTGTCCGGTCCTTATTTTTAATGGAGAACTGGAAGAAAAAAGTGAATTGAAGGATTGGATAGATTTGATAGGACCGAATTGTGAACAGAGGATTTTTCAAGGAGATCATTTTTTTATTCGCAGCAATGTGGAAGAAATTCTTGCAGTCATCAAGCAAAAAATAAACGAAAATAAATAGAAAAAACCTGAAATAAGCACGTCTGTTAATTAGTATGACAGGTGCTTATTTTTAGATTTCGAAGATGAATGTAAAAGTTAAGTATCAAGCAATAAGGTTATTTTCTGTACTAAAAACTGTCTTAAATTCAAATTTCTGTTATATAAAATAAACTTTTTCCTTACAATATAAAGCTTTTTTGAGCAAATATATGTAATATTATAACTAGGAATGATAGACTAAGCCTGTAATTGGAATTGTCAGAAATTTTCCAATATTTTTAGTGAAAGCACTTTTATAGAAAAGAGGAATAAAATGTATTATGTTATTATGCCCTCTCAGGATATCCGTCGAAACTTAGCGACTGAGCAATATTTATTAAATCAACGAACATTTGACGAACCGCTAGTTTTATTTTATATTCAAAAACCTTGTGTAATTGTTGGACGTAATCAAAATGTACGGGCAGAAGTCGATTTACATTATGCCAGAGAACACCAAATCACGATTACACGAAGATTATCCGGCGGCGGTGCGGTATATGACGATTTAGGGAACTTAAGTTTTAGTTTTGTCGTTAATGCTGATCATGAATCCTTTGGGAACTTTAAACTTTTTACACAACCGATTATTGATGCTTTGCATGAAATGGGAGCAACCGGAGCTGAGATTAGTGGTCGTAATGACTTGCTGATTGATGGGAAAAAATTCTCAGGTAATGCGATGTACACAAAAAATAAAAAAATGTATTCACATGGGACCTTGATGTTGGATGTTGATCTTAATGAAGTGAGTCGAGTATTGACTGTTTCCGAAAAAAAACTGGCATCTAAAGGCACAAAATCAGTTAGAAGCCGAGTAACCAATCTAAAGCCGTATCTATCTAAAGAATATCAAGGGATTTCGACGGAAGCCTTTCGAGATCGCTTATTGCTGCATTTATTCAATGCTGAAACAATGGAAGAAATCAAAGCACAAGAATACCATTTGACTCAAGAAGATGAGCAGTCTATCGATCAGCTAGTGGAGAATATCTATGGAAATGATGCTTGGATCTTTGGGGAAGAACCTAAATTTACAATCAAAAGAGAAGAAAAATTCCAAGGTGGATTGATTGAAGCGAATATCTCTGTAGAAAAAGGGCGGATTGATGCCATCACGATTTTCGGCGATTATTTCAATCAAAAAGATACCAAAGAAATAGAACGTTTATTGACTGGCTGCAACTATGAGCACGGGGCAATTAAACGAGTATTGGATGAGGTTGAGGTAGGCGAGTATTTTAACAATGTTTCTAAAGAGGAGATTCTTCGGTTGTTGGTTGATTAAGTTGGAGGAAATGAAATGATTACATTTGAACAAGTTTCAAAAAAATATAGCCATAATGGGATAGAAATTACTGCGTTAGACAACGTCGATTTACAAATCAAAGACCATGAATTATATGGTGTAATCGGCGAAAGCGGCTCTGGAAAATCGACATTATTGCGAATGATCAATACGCTGGAAGAGCCTAGCAAAGGGCAAGTTAAAGTAGGCGGCATCAACGTGATGCAGCTGAATGAGACTGAAAAAAGGTTAAACCGTAAAAGAATAGGTATGATTTTTCAACAGTTTAACTTACTTTATAATCAAACAGTGAATGAAAATATTGGTTTGCCCTTACGTTTAAACAAGTCATATGATATAGAGAAAGTGCAAGAAGTCTTAGCCTTTGTCCGACTCTCTGATAAAGGAAATCATTACCCAAGACAGCTTAGCGGTGGTGAAAAGCAGCGAGTAGGAATTGCCCGAGCACTGATTACACAACCAGAAATTTTACTCTGTGATGAACCAACTTCAGCTTTGGATGGACAAAATGCTTATGACATAATGGAATTATTACGGAAAATCAATCAAACTTTCGGGACAACAATGGTTATTGTCAGTCACGAACTGAATTTAATCAAGCAGTTATGCAATCGAACTGCCGTTTTAGAAAAGGGCAAAATCCTAGAAACTATCGAGATTCAAAACGGGCAGCAACAAGCACAATTTGGTTCTTATTATGAAAGAGTTCGGGAGAGTTTAGGATGATGACAGCGTATATAGATAAAATTAGTTATTACCTTCCAGAGTTGAATAAAGCCTTGGCTGAAAGCGGGATAATGATTCTTATTTCAATAATCGCTGCAATCATTGTCGGCTTACCCTTAGGAACAATTGTGTATTTGACAAAGAAAAGACCAACCAAAGCCAATCGTCTGATGGGGATTTTCTTAAATGGATACATTAATATTGTTCGTTCATTTCCCTTTTTGTTGTTTGTAGTTGCATTGATTCCTTTTACTCGTTTGGTATTAGGTACGGCCTTTGGGACTTATGCTGCTTCGTTGCCGTTGAGTTTTGTGGCAGTGGCATTATATGCTCGATTGGTTGAGCAAGTATTGTTAGAAATTCCCAATGACATTTTAGAATTAGCCCAGTCTTTAGGGAGTAGTAAAACGCAGTTGGTTTTTCGTTTTTTATATGTAGAGGCACGATCTGGGTTAGTCTTAACCTTGACGTCAGTCATTATTAGTATGGTATCTTATTCAACTGTTATGGGTGTCATCGGCGGTGGCGGTATTGGCGATTTTGCATTACGTTACGGTTATCAGCGGTATGAATATGCTGTGATGTATACAGCAATTGTTCTTATGATTCTTTTTGTTAGTGTTATACAGATCAGTGGAAGCTGGCTGGCTAAAAAAATAAATAAAAAATAATAGTTAGGAGCAAAGGTATGAAAAAGAAAGTTTTGATTAGTATGTTAGTGGTGGCGGGATTAGCAGTTGTAGGATGTAGTGGACAAAAAGGTAAAGCAGATACAGCTAAAAAGGAAGATAAAGTAATAAAAGTCGCCTCTCATATCCCTTCGACTGTTGAAGTTGTTGAGTTGGCAGGGAAAAACATCGAAGACGGGTACAAAGTTGAATTGGTTCAGGTTAATGATAATATTCAATACAATGAGTTGTTAAATGCCAAGGAAATTGATGCCAATTTTGCACAACACGAACCTTTTATGCAAAAATTCAATGAAGAAAAAGATGGAAATTTAGTTGTTGTACAAAAAATTTACAATGCTAAAGTCGGTTTTTATTCTAAGGATTACAAAGACATCAAAGACTTGCCAAATGGTGCGAAAATTGCATTGCCAAGTGATGTGTCCAATGAAGGTCGTGCACTAGCGATTTTGGATGATGCTGGTTTGATTAAGCTAAAAGAAGGTGTAGGTTTTAAGGGTACGACCAAAGATATCATAGACAATCCAAAAGACTTTAAATGGGTATCCGTTGATTTACTGAATTTAGCTGAAGCATATAACGAAAAAGATATCGCTATGGTCTACAATTACCCAACCTATATTGCCAAAATTGGTTTAACACCGAAAGACGCGATTTTATTAGAGAAAAAAGTGGATGACCGTTTTGCAATTAGCTTGGTGGCTAGAGAAGATAACAAAGACTCAGATAAAATCAAAGCCTTGAAAAAAGCTATGACCAGTGCCAAAGTTAGAGAGTTGTTGGAAACAAAATATAGTGAGACATTAACGCCAGCGTTTTAAAAAAAATAAAAAATCAGAAAATACGACAATTTTACGAAAGTAGACGGAAATTGTTATATTTTCTGATTTTTTTAATTTTTGAGTTTATCCCATAATATTATTGTTTTCAATGGATCCTTTAATTTCTTGTACATAGTGATCCATATAGGTTTTGGAACCATCACTCAACGTAAGATTCTTTTCAATATGACCTAATCGGGCATTCAACTCTTCGATTTTTACTAATGTTTGTTTCAAAACGTCTAACATCCGTTCATCTGTATTCATACTATCTTCTCCTATTCTTCTTCCAATTGTCCTGCTGGAAGTCGTTTATTGTCCGTTTTTGATTGATAAAATAAAGCATAAAGAATGATGCAAATAACAGGGATGACACTTGCAACTAAGTACAGTCCTGAAAAAGATAGACTACTTTGAAGTTCACCTAAGAGATAAGGACCCACACCAAGTCCAAGATCTAAGCCAATAAAATAAGTAGACAAGGCAATCCCAATTCGATGACTATTTGGGCTGACTTTCAGACAAATCGCTTGGCCGTTAGACATAAAAGTACCGTAGCCTAAACCAATCAAGCCGCCAGAAACCAATAACATCCAACTATTGGTTGTCATGCTCAATAAAAGCAAACCTGCAGTTAAAAAAAGAAAACTAGGATACATTACAGCATTTTCACCACGAGCATCAAAGATTCTTCCAGACATCGGGCGAGTCGCAGTGATTACTAAAGCATAGACAACAAAGAAAAATGAACTTGCATTAACAAGGTCGATCACTTTTGCATAAGAAGAAAGGAAAGATAGAACACTTGAATAAGAAAGACCCATCAAAAAGGCGATAAAAGAAATAAATAGCACCTTCTTTTCAATAAAGCTATCAACTGTCCAACGAGACAAACTTGCTTTATGTTCAGCATTCAATTGGATATTTTTTACTGGGAAGATAAAACAAGCAATTGTTGTAAGTAAAATAAGTACGATTGAAAATAGGATAATAAAATAAAAACTCATTGTATTTAAAAGAACCATTCCAATAAAAGGGCCAATTGCGGCTGCCAAGCTAGTACTTAAACCATAGTAATTGATTCCTTCTCCATGTTTGGATTTAGGAATATAAGCAGTAACGATGGCATTTGTCGCGGTCGAGACCGTTCCATAACCAAAACCATTCAATAAACGCACTAAATAGAGAATACCAATACTCGGTATATATAAATAAGCAATGGTTGTAATGAGATAAAATAATGCGCCGTATCTTAAAACAGCTTTTCTACCAATCAATTCCAATGTTTTTCCCATAAATAATCGAGCAAATAGCGTACCAATAATATAAATCCCTGAGGCAAGTCCTGCTTGACCTAAAGAAGCGTGAAGCGTATCTTGAGCGATCACGGCAATGATTACCATCAATAAATAATAGACGAGATAGACGACAAAATTGATCAAAGTAATACTGATAAACCCTTTGTTAAATAACTTTTCTTCTGAATCTTGCTTCATTGTAAGTTGTTCCTTCTTTCTTTTGTGAAATTTCACGATAATTTCTGAAAACATCTTTGTAGATGTAACTATACGAAAAAATACATAGAAAAAAATGCGGATTTGTCATAAAAAAAAGATGACAACAAAAGTCATATACATTTGTTGTTGTTTTTAGATGTGTTATCCTTTTAAATAATACTTGCTTTTATTTTTAATGAAAAAGGATGAGGAGTTAGAGAATGGACAGTCATGTGCTACAAGAATACCTAGATAATCATTCATTTCCAATAGTAGTAAAGAAAAAAAAGACCTATCTCACCTATGAAGGGTTACAGGATCGTTATGCGTATATTTTAAAAAGTGGAATCATCAAAACAAGTGTCATTTCTCCTGATGGGAGAGAATTTAATCTCCGATATATCAATAGTTTGGAGATTGTTTCGCTTTTAAGAGATGAATATTCTCAATTTATCGATGCGCCGTTTAATATTCGAATTGAATCAGAACAAGCGGAATTATATCAGATTGATCGTGTTCAGTTTTGGAAGGATATTAATCAGAGTAAAGAGCTGCAGATGTATGTGAAAGATTATTATCGTGTTCGTTTAATGTATTCAATGAAAAAGATGCAGCAAATGTTGATGAATGGTAAATTTGGCGCTGTTTGTACACAGATTTATGAGTTATATGATACATTTGGTGTAGAGACAGATGAGGGATTGTTGATTGATTTCGTAGTGACGAATGAAGAAATTGCTCATTTTTGCGGGATTACGTCTGCTAGTAGTGTCAATCGAATGATGCAGCAGTTGAAGGATTTGGGAGCAATCAGAATTCAAGATAGGAAAATAGTGATTACGGATATGGAAATTTTGAAGGACAATATCATTTTGTAGAGAAATGTGCCTAAATTTCGATTTTGATGTATTCACTGACTATATCGAATTGTGGTATGAGCAATTACACAGTATAATAATGATACAAAAATAAAGTAAGAAAGAATCAATGAGTGTTTAGCGAATGGATTCTTTTTTTATCTGTATAGATGCGATGAAAAGGAGAAAATATGAAAATTGATCGCTTACTTAGTCTGGTAAATTTGTTAACAGAAAATGACCGAATGACTGCTAAAGGATTGGCTGAACGGCTGGAAGTATCTAAACGAACCATTTACCGTGATATTGAAACCTTGAATTTAGCTGGGATTCCGATTATTTCTTATTCAGGAGTTCGAGGTGGTTACGGCATTGTTGATGGTTATAAAGTTAGTAAACATATTTTTTCAACAGAGGATATTTCGACGATTATGACCGGACTTTCGGCGATTCAAAGTATCTCGACATCCGCTGAAATCAGTCCTTTGTTGGCAAAAATTGCACCGAATACGACGATACAACAACCTCAAAGTGATTTGTTGATCGATTTATCTTCTTGGTTTAAACCAAACGGAAGTAAAAATATATTAAACGATTTTCGGCAAGCCATAGCAATGCAAAAAATCATTGCTATTCAGTATCACTCCAGAAAAGGTTATTCTAAACGAAAAGTAGAACCATATAAACTTATTTTTAAAGCTTCACATTGGTATCTTTATGGATTTTGCTTGAAAAGACAAGCGTTTCGGTTGTTTAAACTGACTAGGATTCAAACGTATACTCTACTAGAGGAACCATTTGATTTTAGAAAGCTAGAAGCTGTGAAGTTAACTATGGAATCTGAAAAAGATTATCTAGAAGCAATGCTATCGCCAGAAACTCAGCAAATCGTTTTAACTTATAAGCAAAAAGATAAATTATATTTAATTGACAAACTAGGTGCAGAATTTTTTGATGAGCATGAAAAAGACGGCGTTATCGGAAGGATCGTATTTCCGCTGATAAATCCCAAAAAAACGGTAGATTTTATTCTACGTTTACAGGACAAGGTAAAAGTCATTGAACCGCCGATAATAGTTGAGGCAGTCAAAGAGAAAATCGAACAAATGTATTTTCTTTATAAAAGCTGACAATCAGTTGTCACACTTCTGTTGTATGATAAAATCCAATTGATAAAGAGGAGGAATGAAACATGACAGAAGTGTTTTTTGTACTATTAGAAGAATATGCAGATTGGGAAGCAGCATCAATTGCGGCTGTACTAAATCAGCAAGAAGGTTTCACTGTTAAAACTGTTTCAAATGAAAAACAAGCAATTCATTCGATGGGAGGTTTTTCTATACTACCTGATTATACGCTTGTAGAAGCGTGTCAAAAAGAATTTGGGGCGTTGATTTTAATTGGCGGAAAGTCTTGGCGAACGAACAAAGCAGAAGCAGTTGAGGCCTTAGTGGAGAAAGCCGAACAACAAGGTGCTGTGATTGCTGCGATCTGTGATGCAACTGTTTATCTGGGAAAGATAGGTTTGTTAAACAATCTCAAACATACCAGCAATCAATTACAAGATTTAAAAGATTATGCGGATGATCGATATACCGGTGCGAATCAGTTTGTAGAAGTACAAGCAATAAGAGAGAATAACCTGATTACAGCCAATGGGACTGGACATTTAGAGTTTGCTAGAGAAATTTTGCTGGCACTGGAAGTAATGTCAGAAAAAGAAGTGGAACAATGGTATAACTTTTACAAATTAGGTTACTACGAAGCGCTAAAACAAGAATTAAGAAATACTGGTGATGATAATATTGGTTAAAAGTACTTTTGAACGTGTTTCATAGATTGATAAAAGACTTGGTAGATAGGAAAAGTGGACAATGGTGCTATAAAATAGGGGATAACGGGTATAAATGTTGTTGTTTTGAGTACATCTTATTCCAATTTTTAGTTCCCAATTTTTAAAACAAACATAAATACAAAATTTTTATAGGAAAAATTATGAAACTATCTAAAAATTTAGATAGTTCTTTTTTGTATAAATGATATAATGTATTTAATACATTTAGTGAAAAGTAGTTTTTTGCGTATATCGCACACGTGAGGAAATCAGATAGAGAAAAGCAATTATTAAAAAATCACCTAGTAGAACGTGCCCAACTAAGTACTGATTGAAGTGGGAAAATCGGATTAAGAAAAACGAGCTATTTAGCTGGTTTACTCCACGATCTAGGGGAAATATTCAGATAACTTTCAAGAGTATTTGAAAAATCTGTTGCTGATCCGAACAGTGTGACACGTGGTAGTGTAGATCATTCAATAGCTGGTGGCAAGTTACTGTTTGATTATTGTCATAAAAATGCTTGTGATCCATTTTCATATATACTTGCTGCATTAGTAGGTAATGGAATTATCTCTCATCACAGTAGCCGAGGTCGGCAAGACTATTTTACACCAGAAGGAAAATTAGAGTTAGACAAAATGATACATTTTAGTCTATTAGGAGAAAGTATTAATGCTTTGGAACATTACAAACGAACCCACGGCTCTGCTCTTTGTTGGCTTTTAGAAGCAGTCCTAAAACAGTAGGGAAATATTTTCAGGTCATTGATAGCCCAACAACATCAGTACTTGTTCCATATAAAGAAGGGAATAAACTTATCGCTGATTTAAATGGAGAGTTGAGGCCTGAAAAGTATGCCCCAACATTAAGAAAAACACAGCAATACATGGTGAATATCTTCCAACATAAGCTTATGGAACTTCAAAAAAATGGCGCAATTTATCCATTGTTGAATGGAGATATCCTAGCACTTACAAGTAATGCATATGATTTGGATTTTGGTATAGATATAAAAGCAGAAGCGGCGAGGGGTTCTCTAGGGTTTTAAAAAGGAGGAGTTAATAATGAAATATAAAAATCAAATCTCATATAGAGTTGAAGGTGATTACGCTCTTTTTACTGATCCTTTGACAAAAATGGGTGGGGAAAAAATGACGTATCAGATTCCTACATATCAAGCACTAAAAGGAATGACAGAAAGCATTTATTGGAAACCATCAATCGTTTACTACATTGATGAAGTTCGTGTGATGAAATCCATTCAAATGGAATCTAAAGGAATTCGTCCAATGAAATATAATGACAGCAGTGCCAGTGATTTAGCATATTATACGTATTTAAAAAAGCCTGTTTATGAAGTGAAAGTACACTTTGAATTTAACCAACATCGTCCTGATTTAAAAGGTGATTGGGATGAAGATAAACATTACCAAATTTTAAAACGTTCAATCAAAGCTGGTGGAAGAAGAGATATTTTTCTAGGAACTAGAGAATGTCAAGGTTACGTGGAGCCAGTTGCGTTTGGTAAGGCGAAAGGCGATTATGATGATTATGAAGGAGAGCTGCATTTTGGCACAATGGTACATGGATTGTCTTATCCAGATGAAACAGGAAAAGATGAGCTAGCTGTTCGCTTATGGCGGCCGATAATGGAAAAAGGGATCATTACCTTTAAACGTCCTGAAGAATGTACACTCGTTCGACCGTTAAGAACGATGCAGGCGAAAACCTTTGAACATTCAGAAATAGAAGCTGTCGATCATTTATTTGAAACCTTAAAACGTGAGGTGTAATAATGAGTTGGCTAAATGATTTATATGAAACATACAAAGAAAATGAGGATCAAGTAGGACAAATCCAGCGAACCTCATATGGAAAAGAAATCGTTCTTTTACCAATTGCTCATGCTTATCAAGATGCGCAAATTGAAGTAGTGATTACGCCAGCGGGTGAATTGTATTCGGCCAGTATAGTACCTAAAGAAGACAGGCAGACAATGATTCCAGTAACCATTGAATCAGCTGGAAGGTCTGGTTCAAAATCTGCGCCACATTTAATTCATGATAACCTTGTTTATGTTGCTGGTGATTTTGAAAAGTATGGTGGTGTATATAAGAGGAATAAAGCTGGAAAAAATTCCTATGAGATGTATATAGAAAATTTGCACGCATGGTGCCAATCGGATTATTCTCAGGCTGTTGTTAAAAGTGTTTTGACCTATTTAGAAAAGGGAAAGTTAATTGAAGATTTAGTACGAGCAAATGTGATGATTGAGAAAAATCATCAACTTATCCCAAAGTGGTCAAAGAATCTTGAAGCAGAATTTGGTGAGAAACCGCCTTTATTTGGCGTATTAGTTGGTGAGCAAAGCACGTCATTTGTCCGATTTGCTATCCAAGAAAATGGCAAAGGAAAACGACCGCTCTGGGGAGACTCAGAAATAATTGATTCATTTGTTGCGTACTACACAAAACAATTGACGAATGAGGATTTTGATTATGTAACGGGGAAAATCTTACCGCTAACAGAAAATCATCCATCAAAAGTACGTTTTAGTGGTGATATGGCAAAATTGATTTCTGGAAATGATTCTAAAAATTTCACGTATAAAGGTCGTTTTACAGATAAAAACCAAGTCGCTTCCATTAGTTACGAAGTCTCTCAAAAGGGACATAATGCTTTGAAATGGCTGATTGGTAAACAAGCGTTTATATTAGATGAACGAGTCTTCTTAACATGGGGGAGAAAAGAAACCAAGGTTCCTAATCCCGAAGCATCAAGTGCGGATCTTCTTAATTTTGATGAGATTTTTGCAAAAGATGAAAAAGCGGAAGTTCTGCTGAATGCAGTTACGACCTATCAACAATTTTCTGAATTATTTAAAAAAGCATTGAAAGGCTACAGTGTAAAACTAGCTTATCATGAACCTATCTATATTATGATTTTAGATGCTGCTACTCCTGGTAGGATGAGCATTCTATATTATCGATCAATTGAAAAAGAGAAATACTTTGCTCAAATTGAAGAATGGCATCAAACTTGTTTTTGGCGTCATACTTACGGTAGCAAAGATAAACAACGTTACACATTTTGGGGTGCGCCATCGCTGAGAGATATCGCTGAAGCAGCTTATGGTGCCAGAGCAAGTGACACTTTAGTAAAAAATACAATCCATGAACTATTTCCTTGTGTTGTAGATGGAAAAAGAATTCCGATAAATTTAGTTAGGAATCTTTTGCAAAGAGCATCAAATCCCGTAAGCATGGAAAAACGGGAATGGGAAAAAACGTTAAGTATTACATGTGCAGTTATGAATAAACAGTTTAATTTTAAAGAGGAGGAAAGAAATGTGGCATTAGATAAAAATGAAACAGATAGAAATTATCTATTTGGGAGAATGTTGGCAGTGGCAGATAAGTTAGAAGAAGACGCACTAGCTGCAAATGGAAAACTAGGAAGTAGACAAACGAATGCGATTCGTTATATGAATGCTTTTAGTATGCATCCAGAAACGACTTGGAAAATTATCCAACAAAACTTAGTTCCTTACCAATCCAGGTTATGGGGGAGAGGTAAAAAATTTCAGGATATATTAAAAGAAATAGGAAATACATTTGATTTGAAACAGTATAATGATGAGATGCTAAATGGAAAATATTTGTTAGGATATTATAGTCAGAAATACGAATTAGAAAATAAAGAAGAGGAAACGGAGGAATAAATAATGACAGTTTTAACACACAAAATCGACTTTAAAGTAATTACGTCAGTAACTAGCGCCAATCCAAATGGTGATCCATTAAACGGAAATCGCCCTCGCCAAAATTTTGATGGGTTTGGTGAAATATCAGATGTTGCAATCAAACGAAAAATCCGTAATCGTCTGCAAGACTTAGGAGAGCGTATTTTTGTTCAATCTGACGATCGTACTGATGATGGATTTAAAAGTTTAAAAGATCGAGCAAATGCAGTAAAAGAACTAGAAACAATTATTAAAGACAAGAAAAAAGATGCGGATCGTTATGCAGAAGTTGCCTGCGAGACATTTATGGATACAAGAAGTTTTGGACAAGTCTTTGCATTTAAAGGATCTGATTTGTCTGTGGGTGTTCGAGGACCTGTTTCAATTCAGACAGCTATAAGTTTAGATCCGATTGATATCAATACCATGCAAATTACGAAAAGTGTTAACTCTGTGACTGAGGAGAAAAAAAGCTCTGACACAATGGGAACAAAACACTTCGTAGATTTTGGTGTTTACGTCTTTAATGGCAGCATCAATGTCCAACTTGCAGAGAAAACAGGCTTCACCAAAAATGACGCAGAAAAAATCAAAGAAGCATTAATCACTCTATTCGAAAACGATGCATCATCTGCTCGTCCCGATGGCAGTATGGCGGTAGAAAAAGTTTACTGGTGGGAACACCCAAGTAAAATGGGCAAAACCTCTTCTGCCAAAGTTCATCGCTCTGTAAAAATCGAAAAAATGCCTGAAGTTGATCGTGCAAAATCATTTGATGATTACAAGGTAAGCGTGGAATCACTAGAAGGAATCAAATTAACAGTTATCGACGGACTATAATATGTACGAGGAACAAGATTATTTAATGATTTCTGGTATTCAGCATTTTCTTTTTTGCCGTCGACAATGGGGGTTGATCTATATTGAACAGCAATGGCAAGAAAATGATTTGACAATAGAAGGTCAATATCTTCATGCAAAAGCAGATCAACCAACGATTAGAGAAAAACGAAAAGATCGTTTGATCGTTCGTGCATTACCTATCCATTCACCAACTCTTTGAATCACGGGAATTTGTGATGTGGTTGAATTTGTTCAAGATCCTAATGGTACCCTTAAATGGAGAAACAGTTTTTTTTCTCCTGTTCCGGTGTAGTATAAACATGGTAAACCAAAGCAAGAACATAGCGAGAAGAACTACAAAAAAATGTAGCTGAAATGCATCAACACTGGAAAAGACGATATACACCAAAAGTCAAAACAGGCAACTTCTGTAAAAAATGTTCCTTGCAAAATATCTGTTTACCAAAATTAATGAATGTTCAAACTGTCAAAGACTATTTAGATAGGAGATTATGTGAATGAGAAAGTTACTAAATACCCTATTTGTAACAACACCTGAGACCTATTTAGCATTAGATTGGGAGAACATTGTCATTTTAAGTGCACATGAAATGACTGGGGATTTGCACTAAACATTTTTTGTTTTTATGTGGTAAACGCCTTTTTTCTCATGTGATTTTGATGTTTAAAGTATGTTTTTTTGAATTGGTAAAAATATAATACTTATTTTTACCAATTCGTGGTCTAACTCTAAACAGAGCTAGTGGATTGAAATCAATTGGATGTGTTGTTAATTTAGCCATTGTGAATGTCTAGCTTTTTTTAGAGCTAGTGGATTGAAATACTTTTGAAGTTCTGACCCCTGTGCCTTAGTAGTCAGTCTAGCTCCGTTTAGAGCTAGTGGATTTAAATAAAGTAAAGAGTAACAAAGATGATTGATAGTTGTTTGTCTAGCTCTATTTAGATATAGGCAAGGAAAGTCAATTTATTACTGGATTCATTCATAGATTTTCAACCATAAGTCTGCTCCTAAATTTTGGTGAGTAGGCTTTTTTTATGTATCATACTTTCTGTTAAACGATTAAAGGGATTACGATCTTTTTTCAAATTGTCCAGATTAACCTTGTTCAAGAGTTGAAATATTCGTTATTTTTTTAGTGTATTTTTTTTATTTGTTTCGTGTTATATTAACAAACAAGAATAAATACAAATTCAAAAGTAAATTAAACCTTATTAAAGTGATGATATATTGTTTTGTCAGATTTGTCAACATGTTGTTTTTCGTTTTTATTTGTTTTTTATTTATTATTTATTCTTTTGGAGTTGGTGATACGTAGTTTTTGAGGGGGAATTCATTAGCCGTCAAATCGCCGTCAGAATTTAAGCAAAGGGGGAAACAAATTATGGTGAAAAAGGGAGAAAATATTTATAAGCGAAAAGATGGTCGTTGGGAAGGAAGGTACATAAAAGGAAGAAGGAGTGATGGAAGTGCAATTTATGGTTATATGTACAGCAATAAATATGTAGAACTGAAAGAAAAATTGTTAAAGATGAAAGCTCTTTATGCCACTAATTATACCTTTAAAAATAATAGTACATACCTAGGAACCTTTGGTGATTGGACGTCCTATTGGCTTGCTGAAATTCAGAGTCAACTAAAACCTAGCACATATGCTAGTTATGCAAATAAAATGATGAAACACATACTTCCCTTTTTGGGAGGCATCTCTTTACAAGCAATTACGACAGAAGATATAAATAAATGGATTAAAAAATTAGAACAGAACCTATCTCCAAATTCTGTTAGGGTCATCTATCAAGTTTTAACCGCCTGTTTATCAATGGCTGTAAAAAAAGAATTAATTTCAGAAAATCCCTGTAAAAATGCTATATTACCCAAAAAAATACCAAATAATATAAATGCAATTACAGCTACTGAGCAAGAACAACTAAAGAAAAAAGCAGCAGCACATCCTAACGGCTTGGCCATTATACTAGCTTTAGAAACTGGGATGAGAATTGGCGAAATTTCTGGATTAAAGTGGGAGGATATTGACTTTTCAGCGAATATTCTTACTGTAAAACGAACAGTTCAAAGAATTCAAATTATAAATGGAATCAATAAAAAAACGCAGGTCATTGAAGGTCCACCGAAAAGTATAAGCTCTAAAAGGACTATTCCGTTTAGTCAAAATTTGAGCGAAATTTTGACTAAGCAAAAAAATAAAAGTAGCGGTGTCTTTGTCTTAGGAGGAGACAAACCAATAGAACCACGTCTTATTTCAAATTGGTTAAAACAAATATGCCAAAGTCTCTGTTTTCCAAATATTCGTTTTCACCAGCTTAGACACAGTTTTGCGACTCGTTGTTTAGAAAAAGGTGTAAATATAGCAACCATTAGTGCGTTACTAGGTCATCATTCAACAAAAATGACATTAGATGTTTATGTAAATTCATTTTTATCTGAAAAAAGAAAAGCAATTGAATTAATTAGCTAAACGAGGCAAGAGTAAGAATGAAGGAAATAAAAACGTGAACCATTAATTATGTTTACCCCGCAATTTATTTGATTATGAGTGTGAGGCAAAAGTATTTTTTACTTTTGCCTCACACTCATTTTGTTTTATTGAATTATTAAAAAACGAGTTGATTTTATCAACTAAAGTTACTGCTATTCAGTTGCATCTCGAACTGGTTTCCGCCGTCAACTTTACCGTCAAGCAAAAAAATGAGGCCTGAAATGGAAAGTTTTTTTTAGGCAATTCTTGTTTGTTAATAAAACAAGAAGATATATAGTGAAGAATCTTGAACAGAAGTGAGTTTTTATTATCCTTCAATTGATCTACTACATATTCAGAAACAGAGCAGTAGTAATTTTTTTATTGGAAACGTCAAAATAGTTCAGTAACAGACTGAAAAAACGTTAAAAATTATTTGTTATAGGACTAGGTAATATGCTAAAAAAATTTTAAAATGGACTATTAATTACAAAAGTAAAAATGTTTGATACTCATTTTTGAACGCATCAAAATTGAGTCTAATAATTACAAAAAAATAATAACATTAAAAACGATTAAATTCAAATTTATTGAATTATTCTATGAAAATGAAATAAACGGTTTGGGGAAAAGCAAGTTTTAAGAAACAAAATTCATCGTTTATCTATCTAATATTATATGGAATAGTTGATAGAGGACATGGAATAATTGGGTAATTATATTAAAGAAATGGATGGGTAAAAGTGTGAAGGATAAGGGAAATTACTATCAAAAATATAGAAGTTACTATCTCTGTGAAGCAATAATTGTAATTGGTTGGGTAAGCAACTTCATTTTCTTT
The DNA here is from genome assembly GCF_058216635.1 of Enterococcus sp. AAFC-DPL-5146. Taxonomy (NCBI): domain Bacteria; kingdom Bacillati; phylum Bacillota; class Bacilli; order Lactobacillales; family Enterococcaceae; genus Enterococcus; species Enterococcus sp. AAFC-DPL-5146. Next base: position 446,959 of record NZ_CM177103.1, read on the forward strand.
TCAAAATTTTATGAAAGAGCTATGTTTTACGTTGATAAAAAAGACAAGTTCATTATTCAGTTGTTATTTGTTGTTAATTACTATTTAGATGAATTATTGGGTTATCTGTTTGTTGTCTTTTTATTGATGACATTAAATTTATTGCTTGTTTTAATGTTTTACATTCAAAATAAACGTGCAGTAATCAAACAAAAAGAAATGAATAGTTGGGTGATTATTTTCCTAATAATTATAGGAATGAATGGGATAGCTTTATTAAAACCTGTTGTTTGGCCGCTGTTGTTATTACTATATATCGTATCTTTAACTATCGTATATATCATATACGTCATTACAACCTATCTGTATGAGGAAAAAGATGAGCTATACGAGGAAAATGAATTGGTTAAAACAGAAGGCCATTTCAAAACAAAGGAAGATGCAGAAAACTATGCCAAAAATTTCGTGGCTCATTGGACAGATTATTTTGAGAAAAAAGGCTATCAATTAGTGACATTTCTGAAAAATGATGAGAAAAATGAATGGCTCGTTGAATTTATTGTTCAATCGATTAAACAAGAATAAATAGCTAGTAGTTAGGAGAAACTTTTTTCATGAAAAAGATTAATACGATATTTACATTACTTATTTGTCTCTGTTCACTATTTTTTTTCGCAAATCAAGTACGAGCAGCCGATGATGAGAATAATCTAGGATATACGGTGACGCTTGTACAACCAAATACGCAAATAGATCCCAACAAAAGCTACTTTTATGTAAAAACATCACAAGGAGAAGCACAAATGTTGGAAGTAAGAATCAAAAGTACTAAAAAAGAAGAGGTTCGTCTTAAAATATATGGAACAAATGCTATTACAGGAGATGCAGGCAGCATTGAATATAGTGATGATAAAACCTACTATGATTCAACATTAAATGAACCTGTAACGTCGATGCTAAAAATAGAAACCCCAAACATTACAGTTGGTAATTATGAAGAAAAAACGGTGAAATTTCAATTAACCCCTCCAAAAAACCAATATGAGGGCGTTAAAATGGGTGCTTTGGTATTCGCTGTGGATCAAGAAAAACAAGCCAAAAACGGTGTGTCTACAGAATTTTCTTACCGAGTAGGATTGATTACCTCTGAATCAGGAGACGAATTTAATAACGGTCAAACCTTGAACTTAAACTCAGTAAAAGCAGCAATAAAACGTGGGAAAAAAATGGTTTTAGCTAACTTGCAAAATCCTGAACCAAAAGTACTAGAAAATTTAAGTATCATAGCTACTATGACAAAAAAAGGAACAGGGGAAGTTGTTAAAAGAAAAACAGTAGAAAATTACAGTATGGCACCAAATAGCTTCTTTGATTTTGAAATGGATTGGGGAATAGCTTCGCTGCCATCGGGGATGTATACGTTGAAATTGGATGCATCAAATGATTATCAAGAGTGGCAACTAAGCAAAGAATTCTTGATTACAAATGAACAAGCAAAAAAAATGAATGAAGAGAGCGCGTTTAAAATCATTACACCTAATTGGATAAAGGGAGCAACAATTGCTTTATGTATGGTGACTGTTTTGATTACGCTGTATCTCCTTTTTAGAAGAAAAAAATGGGAAAAATTATGGAAGAAAATCAGAATTACAAAACGCAAAAAAAAGAGAATAAAACGCAAAAAAAATGAGGGTGAATAAGTATGAAAAAATATTACTATATTTGGCCGCTGTTTATTATAATAGGTGTATTTTTTATGGTCACAAGCCAAACAACTTATATTTTAGCAGATCAAGAAAAGACAGAAACAGGCATTTCATTTGGACAGTTTGTTGAAGTAGATAAACAAAAACCTGCCTTGTATGAAGTGAAACCAACTACATACCCCTCAACAAATGCTGCACTTCCAAGGTTGGGTCAGTTGATGACATCATTCATCTTATTACTATTAGGAGTAGGTTGTATGATTGTATTTTTAGGAGTCATAAGTTTACGCAAAGTATACAGCATGGATGTATAGGAGGAGGGAAAGATGAAAGATTATTTATGGGTGTATATATTGGGAGGGCTATCCACTAGTTCATTATTGTTTTTTTTGATAACACTTTCCAGAGATGTATTTTTAGTAAAAAAATTACGTAAAAAAAAACTAGTTGTAGTGTTCAACTTTAGTCTATTAGTAGTGTCTATGGCAAGTTTGTCTCTAATTATTTATTTATTCACCTTGTTAAAAGATCAAATCAAATTAATTGGATAACATTAGGATGAATGTACGATTCTGTGAACTATTTACAACAGTAACTGTCGCCTGTTTTATTTTATGCTAAATAATAAGGGGGATTAAATTTTGAAAAAAATACTATTTACAACGTTACTTGCATCAATAGCACTAATCGCTTTTGCAAAACCTATGAATGCAGAAGAGGTAGGGAAAGAAAAATCAGATATTGGTATCCGCTTCGATGTTGATGGGCCAGTAAAACCAGGACAAGGACCGTTTAAAGATAACTTAGCAATGGCTTGGACGCCAGCGAAGTTTGATTTTGGGCGTCAATCAGCAACGGCCAACATTGCTACATACAGTAACACTGTAGAAGGCGATCAATACTTAGTTGTGAACGATGACCGAAAAGCTACTGAAGTAGAGGGTGAAAAAGGTGGTGCAACAACTCCTGCTTGGAAAGTCACAGCTAAATTGTCTAAGTTAGTTTCTGATGACAAGTCTGCTACTGAATTACCATCAAAACTAACATTTAGTTTGGGCGCTCCTCAATCTTATAATATCGGAGAAGTTGATCCCGATACAAATGACTATCTACCAAACCCAATTACTAAGGAAACATTAGGGGCTCTTGCTGATCCTCATAATATTGTTGTTAATAAAAGTGTCACATTAGAGGCTGGAAATACAACCGCAACCAATATCATTTCTAAAACGAAAGCAGATGGTGTTAAAGGCGGTTTTGCTACAAAATTAACAGATACAAAATTAATTGTCACGACAGGAACAAGCGCTTCTGGTAAAGCATTTAAAGGCAGTGTAAGCTGGAGCCTTGACAATACATACTAAAAATTAAATTAAAGTATGTATTGATCGATGATTAAGTAGATTAGGCGACAGTTATTGTTATAAGTAGTTCACAGAAATGAAATATATCATATGTGTAATTAGTAAAAAAAGTCGATTTCTTAAGAAAGGCGGATCAGAAATGAAAAAAAAAAGAACACTTATTTTCTTACTGTTCCTCTTGGCAGGTTTATTCTATGAACCTATAAAAAACTATGCCGAAAAAGACTCTTCAAATTTGATAAATGGATTATCTTATGAAATAGTTTATCCTGAAAATCAAAAAAATAAAAATCTAGGATACTTTGATCTTACAATGAAACCGGGACTAGAACAGGAAGTGTCAGTCAAGTTATATAATTCATTGCCAAGAGAATTAAAGGTAAAAATCCAATTAAATAGTGCGAAAACCAACAGTATCGGAAAAGTTGAATATGGACCTAATGATTTAAAGAAAGATGAATCTTTAGCAATTGATTTCACAGAGATAGTGAATGGACCAAAGCAAGTCATTATTCCGCCTAGAAGTAGTAACCAAATCAATTTTTCTGTGACTGTACCAAAGGAGACGTTTAATGGATTGATAGCAGGTGGCATTCAACTGCAACCTGTAAATGATGTTAAGGAGAGTGACCAAGTAACCAAAGATATTGTAATAAATGAATTTGCATTTTTAGTTGGTATGCTATTGAGAGTCGGTGAGACAAATAGCATAAAACCACAGTTAAAACTTAACAAGACCTACATAGCATTTAAAGATGGAAAAAGCCATCTTTTCGTCAATCTGTCTAATGTAAATCCTGTATATATGGAAGACATGGATGTGTTTGTTCAAGTAAGAAAAGCCAACAAACAGAAAGTTTTATTTGAGTACCGTAAAGAAAAAATGAGGATGGCACCAAATTCAATGATTGATATTCCTATTGATTTAGCAGATAAAAAGATTATATCTGGAGAGTACACAGCTCAGATTGATGTCGCTTCAAAAAATGGTGGTAGTTGGTCTTGGACAGATGATTTTAAGGTCAATTCATTAGAAGCGAATAGTATAAATACAAAAAATAGTGAAAATAATAGTGGAGGTATGGGAACGCTTTGGCTGACCATATTAATACTGAGCGTCACATTTCTTGTAGGTATTTCAGTCTATAAACGAAAAAGGCACAAAGCATCTACGAATAAAAAAAGATAAGTGGTTGTTTTTTATTGATGAATAAATCAATTAAGCCAACGTTAAAACTCTTTTCTTGTATCAAGTCTACTTAGTAAGTAGGGAATCTGATCATCGAAGTGAGTATCTGGTAGGAAGTAAACTAAGAAGGGAGAAAAAAATGGATTACAAAAAGAAGAAGCATTATAAAACTAAAATAATATGGAAATGTACTGGGATAATAATATGTAGTATTTTTTTTTGTTTGGTTTTATACAGTACAACCAAACCTATATTAGCTAAACCTGAAAATAATATGAAAGAATCAGCGAATAAAGCGACTGATGAAAGCTTACAAGTAATAGGTAGGAAAAACGATTTAGTCAAGGTGTTAGATCCTGTGGAAAATGTAGACGGACTAAAAGCGACACCGAAAGTGTTGACTCTAAAAAAAAATGAAAAATTTCCAGATATTACTAAAGAAGAAGGACGTAAACAGCTTTTTTCCCAAATAATCCTTCCCTACCCAGCACTAGGTGCCTCGTATGAATACGTGAATGAAGATGGCTCACCTGTTATCCCTACGAGTGAGGAACCAGGGTTTCAAATGATCTATGTAGAAATTACTGAACATTTTAAAGAGACCAGCATTCGTGTTCCTATACCAGTAACAATTACCGATGAGAGAACGTCGTTGTTATTAGATAATCAAGTTGTACTCCAATTGGATAAGATTATTTTGTACACAGATGAAATAGTAAATAAAACAGAAGAACAACTGCAACAACTAGTAAAGGCGAAATCAAATGTAAAAGCTTGGAAGTTGGAAAATGGGGCAAAAGTACAGGTGAATATCAGCAAGACAACAATTCCAACGACATCTGTGGGCGTATACACGGCTACTTTTGAAGTAGAGCTGGAAGGTAAAACAGATGCAAAAACACAAAATATTACTATCTTTGGTGCAGAGTTAAAGTCTCCTTATTATTTTAAAGTGGACAAAAATAAAGAATTAGCAATGGGGACGAATGCAGCAAATATTTTTTCGAAATATCAAGCTGTAGAAGATACAGTTGCAGCTAGCTCAACGTATGAATGGGTTAAAAATCCAGCCGGTGAACCAACCGAACCAGTAAATAAGTTTGATACAAGTCAGGCAGGTTTTCACTGGGGCTATATTAAAATGACCGATAAGAAAACCCAAACTGTATCGACTATCATTCCAGTACCAATTACTGTGACTTTGGATAATCAAACGATTATTTTGGAGTCAAAAGCAGGACTGAGTTTTAATTATTCGCTATGTCTGAATGCAAGTGAAATCAAAGACAAAAGTGATTCACAAGTCATTCAAGCATTAACAAAAAAAATAGCACCAAAAGCTTGGGAATTAACTTCAGGAAAAGAATTAGATGCACAAATTACCAATTCAGAGATTGTTCATACCAGCAGAGGTCCTCAAGATATAACTATTACAATTACGTTGAATGAACAGTTATTAACCTATAAATTTACTATTTTGATTCTTCCAGATCAAGTACTTGAAGATAGTGGTAAAGGCTGGAAAAGTATTCCTTTAAAATCTAATGAAGGAGTCATCATTAATCCGGTAAATAATTCTAAGATGGGGTTCCAAGATAGAGGGATCTCTGTGGGCAATGGAAATAATCAAGTGGGCTTTATTATCAAGGATAGTGCTGATAAAACTTATGTTTTTAATTCTGTAAAAGTTGCAGATATTCCTGGAGTAGATGGCAATGTTTTATATGGAACGAATTGGAGTCGGAAAAATGGATTAAGTGATGGTGACGTTGCTTTGAAATTTACATACAAATATTTTCTAAGAAAAGGTAATCAGTTAAAGCAACTTTTAATAGATCAAACAAATCAGATTCTTTATGTTTACAATTTATCGTTGAATAGAAATTTAAATTTTAATGTTCGGTTAGACATGTACAATCTTGCTGCTAAAACGAAGCGTTTTTCAATGTTGGAAAGTGTGGATACGGATTATTATAATGATTACGTCTCAATGTATGCATTAGGGAACAATAGTGGCTTTTACATGGAGCCTTCGAAGGATAAGAGATTTACCATAAAGTTAAAAGATTCTCGAGGAAATTGGTTGTCAGATTACACCAAATATATTGCTGGTCGTTATTCATTAATAGGGGTTAGCGAGGGGAGGAATTACTTTAAAGATGATTTTACGGGAACGGGTTCCGAGAGTAATAATTATAATGAAGGAGTAGCTATAGCATCTTATGTCGATTCGGGATACCAATTAGGTGCACCATGGAAAGCAATTACACAAGATAACGCGTTAAAAGCAGGATACGAAATTTTTGCTGGTAGCGAATTACCTTATATGAAAATAAAAGCACAAAAAGAGAGCTTCAATATTTACCAAGATTACACTGAAGATCTTAAATATAATTATAAGTTGAGTAAGATACCTACAACAACTGACCATGGAACAGTCTATGTTACTTATCCTACTGGGGAAGAAGCAACTATGCCATTTACCTCAAATAGTAAAAAAGAATTCGATGGTCTTTTGACCGTTCCAATAGATAAATTACCAGAAAAACTAAATGAAGAATTAGGAACAATCAAAAATTATGATATCTCTTTATTAGCAATCAATGAGGCGGAAGGACCATACAACGGATTGCCGTCAGAAGATTATGTTGTAAAAATCAATGTGTATAATCTAGGGGCAAAACCAATCCCGCAAATCATCAAAAAAGGAACTGTGTTTAATAAAAAAGCTTCAGCAGTGGTCCAAGATAGCATTATTTTACCAGAACATACATCAGCTTATGAATATGAAGGGGAAATGCCGGATACGTCAACGGTTGGCTTAAAAAGTGTCATGGTGCGGATGACTGATACCAATCAACCAGACAAAACTACGTTGATCAAAGTTCCTGTTCAGGTGATTGATGAAACCCCACCATCTAAAGGGCTGTATATTGCAGTGAACGATTTTAAAAGTAGACCGGAACCTTTTCAAAACCTTACTGAAAGTGAAATTAACAAATTGATTCTTGAAAAATCAGAGGCTGTTGCTTGGGATGTTGCAACGGGTTTGATTAAGGGGACTGCTTTGTCCGTAGAATCGACGACATTACCCAAAAATCCTAAACAAGGAATCTATAAAGCTGTGCTAAAAGCAACTAAAGGTTCGGAAACAATCAGAAAAACGATTACTATCGATATTCAAAGTAATCAAAAGGTGAACGTTGAATTTGTAGATGAAACAGGCGAGCCACTACATGATAAGATCATTTTCAATAAAATAATAGGAACAACGATTGATTTAACAGAAGACAGTGAAGTCAAACAAGTGATTCAAACGATTCTGGATAAAAACTATCAATTAGTGACAAAACCAGAAAGTGAAACAAAAATTCCTGTTACAAGTGAGGAAAGTACCGTTCAGTACCAATTTAAAGGGCGATTGTTCGTGCAATCTTCCCCCAATTTTTTGAATTTTGGCCGGAAGACATTAGGAATACCCCTTATAAAAGTAGAAAAAGCGAAGTATGATAAGCCTTTAATTGTTTGGGATAATCGTAAAAAAGGAGGGAATTGGGACTTAACAGCAACGTTAAAAAAACCATTAACCAGCCAAGAAGACCCAAGTAAAATTCTTCCGTCTGCCCTCCGTTATAAGGTAAGTGATACAGAAACAGTCACTTTATCAGCAGGAACCGCACAATCTATTGCAGTGAAAAAACATGATACGAAAGGACAATACAATTTAAGCAGCGAATGGGATAAAAATCAAACAGGATTGTTACTTGAAGTACCATCAGGAGAAGTTCTTCAACCAGGAGGCTATCGAGCAACCATTTTATGGCAAGTTGAACAAACACCTTAATAGAAATGTGAAAAAGTTCCGCCCGAAGGATTCAGTTATGGGGGGAACTTCTTCACATTGATTCGTTATGTTGTCAATCTGAATTGGAATTTCCTTAAATCGTTGCAATAGAGGTCTTAATTCATAAAAATAACAATTAATAATCCATATCACTCGTTTTATTCAAAGAAATTCTATACAATATAACTAGAAAACAAGTAACGCATTAATGGAGGGGATAATAATGAATAACGTTATGGAACAATTAAGAAAGTATGCATTGTTGCGAGGAATTGTTTATATGATTTTTGGCTTGTTGATTTTGATTAATCCAAGAAGTGTATTCCAAGTGGCTGTCTATTTTATATCCGCTTATATTGCAATTATGGGTGTATTAAATCTTTATGATGGTTTTAAAGTCAAAAAAGCAACAGGAACTTATGGAATGAGTTTTTTAGGTGGAATCGTTTTACTAATGATTGCGGGCATCGTGCTTGTGTTTGCTAAAGGAATCGTAAGTATTTTACCAATTTTCCTAGGTTTAGTGATCGTGATTGTTGGGGTCACTCGTGCTATTCAATCAGTCAATTTACGCACATATGTCAATGTTAGCTGGATGCCGATGCTAATTTACAGTGCAATTTTGATTATTGCTGGATTGGTTTTAACGTTTAATCCATTTAGCAGTTTGCTAGTACTTTTCCAATTATTTGGTGGTATTCTGATTTTTATGGGAATTGGTGAAATCGTTTCGTACTTCCAATTGCGTAAAATCAAATAAGTATAAAAAGGAGCTGGAAATCAGCTTCTTTTTTTTGCTAAAAAACTGTCGTAGTTCATCTAATTCGAGTGACAAGCTGGAGTTTATTTTACATATATATCTAAGTTAGCCAAAACATTATGAGGAGAGGTCTTAGGGAGTATAAGTGGAAATTAGTTAACTAAATCTAAACGAAAGAACTAAAAGAAGAGGTTGGGACGGAAGAGTTTATTTCCGAAGGAGTTGCTTCTGCTCCCACCGTTTATTCGGATTACAAGTAACTGAGACAAGACTCGAAGAGTTATTATACGAAAACTAAACCCGTAAAAAAACAAAAAAGCTTACCTCCTATTTAATGTGTAGTTAGTCATAATTGGTATAGAACACTTTGGCGACTATATGTTAGAGTGTTCTTTCTGTTTTGTAAATAACTTCCTCCAAGTTTATTATAGCGGGACTGATTGGAAAACATCCGATAAATGATACGTAATAATAAATGAACGGTCGCAACAATCGTTTTTTTGTGTCCAGCATTTCTTCTTACCTAAAAGAAACATGCTTGGATCGATTGGTTTTCCCTTTGGAAACGGCCAGTGCCCTTGTGCTAGGCCTTTTTTAGATAAGAATTTCCTTTCCCTACCCGTTTACTTCGTGTCTTTCCAGTACTTTGATTATTTCCTGTACGCGCTCTTGCCCATGAAGCCAAATGTCCAGATGTCGGAAAAACAGACATATCTATCCCAATTTCTGCAAGTACAACTGCCGCCGTTCTTCGATTGATTCCCGGGATTTCCTCTAAATGTTCTACGTATTCTTTATAAGGAACGGGATAATCGTTTATTGTTTCTTCGACTTCTACTAATTGTTTTTCTAAGCACTCAATTTGAATGAGATGAAGAGATAACATTTTACGATAATGAGGTGTCATAAACCCTTCTAAGGATTCGAGAAATTGAGGAACTTTTCTGCGTAATGTTGTATAAACACACTCTAGAATGAGTGTGTCTGTGATTCGTCTGTTTTGTCCCAGCCACTTCTTTTTATCCATTAAAAAATCTTTAAACATCTAATCTTTAATCATCTATATTACTGAATATAGTGTCATTTTTTTTATGCAAGGTAAGTGATACTGTAAAATTAGTTTTATCATGCTCAACAATGTACGATGCATTATTGTATCTATTTAAAATAGAAGAAAAAATATATAGACCTAGTCCTTGATTTTTCTCTTTGGTAGAAAAATTTTTTGTAAAAAGAGATTGAGCAGTTTCTCTGCTAAGTTCTGTAGATGAATTTTTAACTAGTATGAATGTTTCTTTGTCATCTTGTTTTAGTAGAACCAAGATAGAAGGATTTTGTGTGTGTTTTGTTGCTTCAATAGCATTATCTAATAAAATAGAGAAGACACGAATAAAATCTATTAAAGGAATATTCACAGTGTCGATAGCATTAAGGACCTGTAAATCAAATGTAATATTATTATCAAGACTTTTTTGAATATAGTCGTTGATAAGTGTTTGTATTGGAAAAATTTTAATCAAAAATAACTGTGGATATCGGGGCATTTCCAGTAAATTACTAGAGTAGTTAAGAATATTCTCTAGATAATCTTTAGCTTGGTCAAGTTGATCATTTTTCAAATAACCCATTAAACTAATTAGTATATTTTTATAATCATGTTTAAATTCATTAGCTAGGGCTATATATGATTTTTCATTTTTTAGGTGATTTTGAATTAACTCTGTTAGTTTCCTCTGCTGATAGTACTTACTTTTAGCATGAAAATAATTTGAAAAGAGAATGATGATAAATATAATTACTAAGCAAAGAATAGAATAAACGAGTACATTTTTGGATGCAATGAATATCTGTTCTACAAATCTTAATATTGTAATGAAAAAAAAGGTAAAAATCGAGATAATAAGATATTTTTTTTTAATTAAAGAGAGATGAAGTAGGATTTGAAACTTATTTTCAAAATGATTAACAAATAAAAGCAGAATACAAACAAGACATTGCTGAGAAACTAATATAATCACTCGGACGGATTTGTCTGTATATAATTGGTAAGGTATAGCGTCGATAATGTATAGAATTAACCACAAATCAAATGTAAAAATAGATGAAATGAGTATAAGCAAGGTTTGACCAGAAATAATAATAGTAGGAACTATCCAACTGTATTTGTTCCGAATAAAAATAAAATACTGAGAAATAGAAAATAATGAAATTCCAAAATAAACAGCTTCTTTAGGGAATAACAGGTCAAATGATATCTGAAGACCTAGGATGCCTAAAAAAAATAATCTTTCTTTAAGAGAGGTTATTTTTTTTAGACAAGAAAAGAATATGATTGGTATCACATTAATTGAAGTAATTACTAGGTAAAGATGTCTATCGATCAATACTATCACGCTCCTTAATCGCGTTAACAACTTTATTAAATACTTTGACACCAGTAGAAAGTACTATATCATTTTGAAAAATCAACGTAGTAGAAGACTTATTGTATCCAACAATATTATCTAGATTAATAATAAAAGATTGTAAATTGGTTAACATATTTTTTTGTGGAAACTGCTTTTTTACGGTATTGATTTTCATTTTGATTAAATATTGTTTATCCATTGTCCTTATTGATACATATCCTTTGTGACCAGAAACGGATTCAATAAAGAGAATTTGAGATAGTTTAAAGAAAAGAGTTTCACTACGTGTTTGGAATGCAACTACATCATTATGTTTATTTAAAGATAATGTTTTTTTTTCAAAATCATATAGTATTTGTAAAATATTTTTTAATGTCTCATCATCATTAGCAATTTCTTTTTTTAGATATCTAGTTGGATAGATATTTTCATTTATAATATTAATTGCTTGATCAGCTGCGGTTGTTAAGAATATAATTGTTGCTTTTGAATTTATTGTCCGAATCTGCTTAGCAATATCAATCCCGGAAAAGTTGGTTTTTAAATCAATATCTAAGAAAAATATATCTGTGTCTTCGATCAAATTTTTCTGAAAATAGTTCATAAATTCTAGATGATTATGTGGTTGCGGAAAATTAAAAGTAATGAAGTTAGATTTATAGCTAAGAATAAATTCCATTATTTTTTTCCGATAGTTGTTGTCATCTTCTAATATATATATATTCACATTCATAAAAAGATATTTCTCCTTTTAAAATTTTTTTATAAATATATCATAATTATTATAAAAATACATAGTGGTTTTACCAAAAGTATATCGAAAAGCGCTTACAAGTCGTTTTTTTCTGGATAAATAGTTGATAGTATAGTCAATGTACAGTGAGTTGGAAGTAGTTATTTCTGAAGAAATTTTGACTTAGGAGGGAGCCATATGGAAAATACAATTGGCATATTACATATCAGAGAAGATTCTGAACAGAACGAGAACATAGGTTTATTGATAAAAAAGGCTCTCAATGAACAAAGTTATTCACTAATTGAAATTACAGAAAAAAAGCAAATCGGTTTATTGGATGGCTTAGTCATTCATTTGGAGAAATCGTCAGACTATGTCAAAGCATTGCAATGGTTGATTGATTTACAAGAGGATCATCCTTTGTTTATTTGGATTCTAAATGGAGAAAATGATTCTGAACTGACAAAATTGTATCCTCACTTGAGTAAAAATTCTGTAATAGAGATTATTCCGTCGGAGCAGGGAGTTGAGATGCTTGAAATCGTAATAAAAAATGCACTCAATTATAAAAATCAGTTATTAGATAGAGGAAGAACAAAAAAAACATCTGATAAGCATTCCCTAGATGCATCAAAGCTAAGTCTTGTGGTGCATGACAAAATAATAGCATTAACCCAAAAAGAATTCAAAATTATTGAGCTGTTATATGAAAATTTGGATAAGGTTGTTACTTACGATGAAATACATGAAGTAATTTATGGCGCTGCAACAGGAGAAGCGCTAGAAAAATACAGGGCAGCAAACTTCATATTTCATATCAGAAATAAACTAAAAGAACAAACTTATTTTGAAATTAAAATCATTCGAACAAAAGGTTATATACTTACCTATTCAAAAACCTTTCAAAAATAGACGTGAAAAAGTCTTACAATGATCTTTTTAATCAGTAACGATTGGAAGGAACAACGTGACTTGAATTTATTTTCGACCAGTCATCTCGACTCAAGTTCGATTAAATAAAATTTGAGGAACCTGAATAATTATGTGAAGAAATGGATGGCTAAATGTGTGAAAGATAAAAAGAATTATTATCAAAAATATCGAAGTTATTATCTCTGTGAAATTGTACTTTTAATTGGCTGGATCACTAATTTTGTGCTCTTTTCAAGGTTCTATGAAGAGGCCATATTTTATGTCGATAAAAACGCCAAGTTCATTATTCAGCTATTGTTCATGGTGAATTACTACTTGGACGATATATTAAAGTATTTATTTGTTGCCTTTTTACTGATGACGTTAAATCTCTTTCTTATCTTGGTGTTTTACATCAAAAATAAGCAAGAAGTAAGCAAACAAAAAGAAATGACCTATTCAATGATTATATTTTTAGTGCTCATTGGAGGGAATGTGATTGCTCTTATGACGACGATTATCTGGCCGTTGTTCTTATTACTGTTCATTGTGTCTATGACAATTCTTTATATCATATATGTCGTTACAAATTATTTATACGAAGAAAAAGATGAACGATATGAGGAAAATGAAATCGTTAAATTAGAAGGACCTTTTCAAACAAAAGAAGCAGCTGAAAAATATACAGAAGAATTTTTGGCTCATTGGACGGACTACTTTGCTAAGAAAGGCTATAACTTAGTGGAATTTATAAAATGTGATGCAAACAATGAATGGCATGTGGAAATTATCGTTCAATCAATTCGATAAGAACAAATATTAGTAGTTAGGAGAACCCTTTTTCATGAGAAAGATTAACGTGATATATATAGCACTTATTTGTGTCCTTACATCATTTTTTTTTGCAGATCAAGTGAAGGCGGCAGATGATGATAATAATTTAGGGTATACAGTGACCCTTGTCCAATCGAATACACAAATCGATCCTAATAAAAGTTATTTTTATGTGAAAACAACACCTGGAGAAGCACAAATGTTGGAAGTAAGGATCAAAAGCACGAAAAAAGAGAGCGTGCGGATCAAGATTTATGGAACCAATGCGATCACAGGAGACGGAGGAACGATCGAATACAGCGATGACAAAACGTATTACGATTCGACCTTAAAAGAGCCAGTAACATCGATGCTCAAATTCCCAACACCAGAAATTACAGTTGGAAACTACGAAGAGAAAACGGTGAAAATCCAATTGACACCGTCAAAAGAAAAGTATGATGGAGTAAAAATGGGGGCGGTCGTCTTCGCTTTAGATCAAGACGAAAAAGCAAAAAGTGGTGTCTCAACAGAATTTTCATATCGAGTAGGCTTGATCACTTCACAATCAGGAGATGAATTCAATAATGCTCAAACGTTAAATTTAAACTCCGTGAAGGCTTCAATCAAACGCGGGAAAAAAATGGTTTTAGCGAACTTACAGAATCCTGAACCTAAAGTTTTAGAAAATTTAAGCATCGTCGGTACTATGACGAAAAAAGGCACCGATGAAGTTGTTAAAAGAAAATCTGTAGAAAACTATAGCATGGCACCAAATAGTTCGTTTGATTTTGAAATGGATTGGGGCATTGCCAATCTGCCATCTGGAACTTATACCTTGAAATTGGATGCATCAAATGATTATCAAGAATGGCAACTTAGTAAAGAATTCACGATTACAAACCAACAAGCAAAAAAAATGAATGAGGAAAGTGCGTTTAAGATTATTACCCCAACTTGGATCAAAGGGACGGCCATTTTCTTACTAGTAGTTACCATATTGATCATGGTAACGATTCTTTTAAGACGAAAAAAATGGGCACAACAGTGGAAAAAAATCAGAATTGCCAAACGAAAAAAACAAGGAAGCAAAAAGAAAAAACGGAAAAAAATCAACAGAAAAGAGGGGGAATAATGATGAAGAAGCCTTACTTTATTTGGTCGATACTTATTGCGATGTGCGTATTTGGCGTCTTGTTTAGCCAAGTACCACATGCTTTAGCCGAGCAAGAAAAAACAGAAACAGGTATTTCCTTCAACCAATTTGTTGAACCGGATAAACCCAAACCACCGATCTATGAGACGAAACCACCAGTTTTTCCAGAAACGGATGGTGCATTGCCACATTTAGGACAAATGATGACGTCTTTTATTCTATTACTGTTAGGTGTCGCTTGTTTGATCGTATTTTTAGGTGTCATTAGTTTACGTAAGGTATATAGCATACATGTATAGGAGTGTAAGATGAAAGATTATTTATGGATTTATATATTGGGAGGTATTGCCTCCGCGTCTTTGATTTTTTTTCTGGTAACACTTTCCAGAGATGTATTTTTAGCAAGGAAACTAAAGAAAAAAAAGCTTGATTTAGCAGTGAATTTTACTTTATTAGTGGTGTCTGTCACAAGTTTAACACTGATTATTTATTTATTCGTTTTACTAAAAGACCAAATCAAACTGATTGGTTAGATCAGTGAGAACAAGCATTACTCTGTGAACAATTTATAACAATAACTGTCGCCAATTTTATTTACGCTAAATAGAAGGGTGATTAAATTTTGAAAAAAATACTATTTACAACATTACTTGCATCATCAGCATTGCTGATTTTTGCAAAACCTGCGAATGCAGAAGAAGTCGGAAATGAGCAAACAGACTTGGGGATTCGTTTTGATACTGATGGACCGAATAAACCTGGACCTGGACCATTTAAAGATAACTTAGCATTGGTTTGGACACCATCTAAATTTGATTTTGGTAGTCAATCAGCAACAGCGAATATTGCTACATACAGCAATACTGTAGCCGGAGATCAATATGTTGTCGTAAATGACGACAGACAAGGGACTGAAACTGGCGGTGAAGGCGGCGAAGGCGGTAAAGGAACAAGAGCTGTAACAACTTCTGCTTGGAAAGTTAGCGCAACATTGTCTAAATTAGTGTCTAAAGATAGCTCTGCTACAGAATTGCCATCTAAATTAACATTTACTTTAGGCGATCCACAATCGTACGATATTGGTGAAGTTGATCCAGATACAAATGACTTCTTACCAAATCCGATTGAAGGAAACTTAGGCACTCTTGCGGATCCTAACAATATCGTTGTAGGTAAAAATGTAACATTAGAAGCTGGCAATACAACTGCAACAAACATCATTGCTAAAACGCAAGCAGATGCTGTTAAAGGCGGTTTTGCTACAAAATTATCAGATACTAAACTAACGGTTACTACAGGTACAGGAGCTGCCGGTAAAGCATTTAAAGGTAGCGTAAACTGGAGCCTTGACAACACATACTAAGAAATAACTTGGCTGTGTGTTGCTGCAAATAAGTAGGTAAGTTGGTTGACAGTTATTGTTATAAGTTGTTCACAGAATAGATAGGCACTAAATATAATCAAGTATTTAATATATATGGAAAGAGGGATCAGCAGATGAAAAAGCAGCGTATCAGCGTATTATTAGTATTGTTTTGCCTAGCATTATTCTTTGATCCCATTAAAGGTTTGGCTAAACAAGATTCAACGAATTTAATCGGTGGACTATCGTACGAAGTTTTATACCCAGAGAATCAGAAAAATAAGAACCTAGGTTACTTTGATCTCCAAATGAAACCGGGACAAGAACAAAAAGTTTCTCTCAAATTATACAATTCACTACCAAAAGAGTTAACCGTGGAAGTTCGGTTAAACACTGCAAAAACCAACAGCATTGGGAAAGTGGAATATGGACCAAACGAGCTAAAAGAAGACACGTCTTTGACAAATGAGTTTATCAACATCGTCAAAGGGCCAAAAAAAGTAGTGATTCCTTCAAAAGGGAGTAAGCAGGTCGACTTAATGATTTCTTTACCTAAAGAGATGCCCGCAGGTTTAATAGCAGGTGGGATTCAATTGCAACCTATGGCTGATAGCAAAACGAAGGACCAAAGTAAAAAAGATGTTGTAGTAAATGAATTTGCCTTTTTAGTCGGAATGTTATTAAGAGTCGGCGATACCGACAGCATAAAACCTGAGCTAAAACTAAATAAAACATACATAGCATTTAAAGAGAGTAAAAGCCATTTTTTCGTCAATATTTCCAATATCCGTCCTGTCTATGTTGAAGGGATGGAGGTAGTCATTCAAGTAAGAAAAGCCAATAAACAGAAAGTGTTGTTTGAGTACCAAAAAAAGGGGATGAGAATGGCACCAAATTCGATGATCGATCTGCCTGTTGATTTAGCAGATAAAGGGATAACCGCAGGGGATTATTCGGCTCAGATTGATGTCACATCAAAAACTGGTGGCAATTGGTCTTGGACAGAAGATTTTAAGATCAATGCGTTAGAAGCGAGTGGTCTTAATAAGCAATTGGTAGAAAATAAAACAAGCAACAATCTGATTTTTTTAGTATTTTTTTTGATTTTATATGTGGGCGTACTTGTCTTTATTTTGAGTTATAAAGCAATAAAACGTAAAAGAGTTAAAGATGGATTGAATAAATAATCATTTTTCAAAAGAAAAATCATAAAGAAGCAACAGCTTAAAATAGACAGGAACAAATCAATTCTAACACTCTTCTTCGGCATCGCCTCTACTCAGCCACGTAAAATACCCCAATCAATGATCTAGTTTGAGTGGTTGAACTAAATAGGTGATAGCGATACAAAGGAGGTGTTGCGATAAGAGTGTAACTGAAAGACGGTCAAAAATAATAAAGAAAGGAGAAGAAAATGGAAAACAAAAAAAAGAGTCCCTCTAAAATGAAAATACTTTGGACGATTATCGGGATAAGCGTATTTAGCATTTTTTCTGTCACCGTTTTGTTCGCCGCAACGAATCCTATATTAGCTAAACCTGAAACGAGCGTGAAAAAAGTAACGAAGCAGACGATCCACAAAGGTTCAGATGCAAGCAACGTTAAATCAGCAACAGTGAAAACACCACAAAATTATGCAGCAAGAGCGCTAGACCCAGTCGAAAATGAGGAAGGGTTGAAAGCAACACCTAAAGTGTTGACGATGAGACAAAATGAAGCTTTTCCAGACCTTAACAGCGAAGCGGGTCTAACGAAACTCTTTTCAGAAAGAATCATTCCGTATCCAGAATATGGTGCGGTGTATGAATATGTGAACGCGGATGGAACACCCGCAAATCCTAGTAGTGAGTTAGCAGGGTTTCAAACAATTTATGTAGAGATTACTGAAAACTATAATCTGACGAGCATTCGTGTTCCTATACCAGTAACGGTTACTGGTTTAGGTACTTCATTTTTATTAGACAGTAAGATTGCCCTTCAAACAGATAATGTAAATGGCAAAATTATTTTGTATCCAAACGAAACAGCGAATAAAACGCCAGAACAGCTACAACAATTAGTAAAAACAAAATCCAACGTCCGCTCTTGGAAAGTGGAAGATGGGTCATCTGTTCCAGTTTATGTGATCAAAACAACGATTGTGACAACTTCTGTAGGAATATATAAGGCTGAATTTGAAATTACTGTAGGGACGGGTGAAGAAGAGCAAAAAGCGTCTGTTCAAAAAGATGTCGTAGTGTTTGGTGCTGATCCACAAGCGTCTGTTTCTGTAGCACAAAATGCAACACTGAATTTAGGAACGAACCCAACCAATTTATTTAAAAAATTTCAAACAGTGAACTATACAACGTCGACGAATGCGTCCTATCAATTTGTTGATGAAAACGGTGAAGGACTGGAAAATTTTGATACAGGAACAGTTGGTTTTCATTGGGCTTATGTTAAGATGACTGAAAATACAAATGAATCTATAACAACGATTATCAAAATTCCAATCAATGTGACAAGCGAAGACACTACAGCTTTATTAACGAATAAAGTTATGGTGAAATCTGACGCAAGAGTGATACTTTATCCCAATGAAACAAAAGGGAAAAGCAAAGAAGAACTGATTACGCTGATCCAATCTAGAGCTCATTTAAGTGCTTGGAATATGAGTACAGGGACTGCTGTGCCTGTATCATTTATAGACACGACAACGCTCAATGATTCTGTAGGCTCATATACTGGTACGATCAAAGTAGAGTTGGACGGAGTTTCAGCGACTACAACACGAAATGTTACCGTGTTTGGTGCTAATCCGCAAGCGTTTGCCTCTGTAGCGCAAAATGCCACATTATCTTTAGGCATCAATCCAACCAATCTATTTACCAAATTCCAAACAGTAAATAATGCGACCTCAACAAATGCGCTTTATCAATTTGTTAGTGAAAGTGGCGAAGTAATAGATAAGTTCGATACGTCGACAGTTGGATTTCACTGGGCTTATATAAAAATGACCGAGAAATCCGATGCAAATGTATCGACGATCATCAAAGTGCCAATCAATGTGACAAGTGGCGATACTACAGCGCTATTAAGCAATAAAGTTATGGTAAAATCCGATGCAAAGATTCTTTTTTACCCAAATGAAATAAAAGGGAAAAGTAAAGAAGAGCTGATTGAGATGATTCAATCCAGAGCTCATTTAAGTGCTTGGAACATGAGTACAGGGGTAGCCGTTCCAGTATCCTTTACTGATACGACAGCAGTCAATAATTCAATTGGCTCATACACTGGAACAATCAAAGTAGAACTAGACGGTACATCCGCGACCACAACACGAAATGTCACGATTTTTGGTGCAGATGTGAAATTTCCTTATTATTTTAAAGTAGATCAAAAACAAGACATGGAAATGGGCACGGATGCTGTTAATATTTTTTCAAAATACCAGTCTTTAGATGACGCAGCAGCTGCTAGTTCCACCTATGAATGGGTTAAAAATCCAGCAGGTGATCCGACTGTACCAGTCAACAAGTTTGATACGAACAAAACGGGATTTCACTGGGGCTATATAAAAATGACGGATAAAAAGGATACGACTGTGTCAACCATTATTCCGGTCCCTATTACAGTCACTTTGGACAATCAAACAGTCATTGTAGGATCAAAAGCAGGGATGAGTTTTAATTATCTGCCGGTTTTGAATGCAAGTGAGATCAAAGGAAAGACCGTTCCGCAAATCATTCAAATACTCACTAAAAAATTAGCGCCTAAAGCTTGGGATCTGACGACAGGACAAGACCTAGATGCACGAATCACTAAATCAATTATTATTAATTCCAGTCGAGGATCCAAAGAAGTGACCATTACAATAACGTCAGGTGAGCAGCTGTTGACTTATACGTTTAATGTTTTGGTTCTTCCAGACCAGGTATTTGGAAATAGTACGATTGAAGGGTGGAACAACATTCCTTTAAATTCTGCTGATGGCGTTATTACAAATCCATTAAATGGTTCCAAAATGGGCTTTCCGGGAAGAGGGATTTCTGTATCAATATATAGAAACGAATTAGGTTTTGTTATCAAAGATAGTGCTGGAAGAGGCTATGTTTATAGTGCTGGTGAAAGTAAAGTAACGGATATCCCGGGAGTGAATAAGAATGTTTTATATGGACCGGCATGGGATAGAGACTATGGAATCGGCCGTGACAAAATTGTTCCTAAAATAACGTCTAAATACTTTTTACGAAAAGGCAACGAGCTAAAGCAAATTCTAATAGATGAACCGAATCAGATATATTATGTATATGACCTTTCTCTGAATCGGAATTTAAATTTTACTGTCCAGTTAGATATGTATAATCTTTCTAATACAACAAAGAATTTTTCTATGTTAGAAAGTGTCGATACGGATTATTATACAGATTCAGTTCCAATCTATGCATTAGGGAATAATAGCGGCTTTTATATGCAGCCTTCGGCGGATAAGAGATTTACCATAAAGTTAAAAGATTCTAGAGGAAATTGGTTGTCAGATTACACCAAATATATAGCGGGTGCTTATGGTAGTATTGGTGTTTCTGGAGCGTTTAATTACTTCGGAAACGATTATATGGGAACTGGTTCTGAAAGCCAAAATTACAGCGCAGGCCAAGTTATCGCGTCCAGTGTCGATTCGGGCTACCAATTAGGTGCACCATGGAAAGATATTTCCCCAGATGAAGCATTGAACACAGGTTACGAGATTTTTGCCGGTGATGAGCTTCCCTATATGCAAATAAAAGCTGACCCAGAAGTCTTCAACATTTATTCAGATTATGTAGATGATTTTAATACTAGTTATAAGCTAAGCGAAATCCCTACAGAGACGGATAATGGGACTGTTTATGTAACCTACCCTACAGGTGTTGAAGTTACAATGCCCTTTATCTCAAATAGTCAAAAAGAATTTAATAGTCCATTGACGATTCCAAGATCAGGATTACCTGAGAAGCTAAATGAAGAACCAGGTACAATCAAAAACTATGACACTTCTTTATTAGCTATTAATGATTCAGAAGGTCCTTATAAAGGATTGCCCTCACAAGATTATTCGGTGAAAATCAATGTCTATAATCTTGGGGCAAAACCGATTCCCCAAATCATCAAAAAAGGAACCGTCTTTAATAAAAAAGCTTCTGAAGTGATTCAGGATGCAGTTATCTTACCTGGACATACGGCTTCATACGAATATGAAGGCGATATGCCGGATACTTCGGTCACAGGGGTAACCAGCGTAATGGTACGAATGACCGATGCAAATCAACCAGATAAGACGACGATGATCAAAGTGCCAGTCCAAGTGATCGATGAAACACCGCCATCTGGAGGGCTCTATATTATAGCGAACGATTTCAAAAGCAGACCAGAACCATTTCAAGATCTAACTGAAAGTGAAATCAATCAATTGATTCTTAAAAAATCAGAAGCGATTGCTTGGGACGTTGCGACAGGTTCAAGTAAAGATATCACGCTTTCAGTAGAGTCAACGACAGTCCCTCTAAATCCTGAACAAGGAAGCTATAAAGCAACATTAAAAGCGGTCAGAGGAACAGAGACGGTCAAGAAAACGATCACCATAGACATTCAAAGTAATCAAAAAGTGAATGTGGAATTTGTTGATGAAACGGGAGCTGCTTTACATGATAAAATTACGTTCGATAAAGTAATCGGAACAACGATCGATTTGACGGAAGAAAAAGACGTCCAAAAAGTACTTGAATCCATTCAGGCTGAGAACTATCAATTAGTGAAAAAGCCAGACAATGAAACGAAGATTCCTGTTACAAGTGAAGAAAGTACCGTTCAATATCAATTTAAAGGAATGCTGTTTGTGCAATCTTCCCCAACTTTCTTGAATTTCGGGCGTAAGACTTTAGGGATTCCATTTATAAAAGTAGAGAAAGCAAAATATGACAAACCATTGATCGTTTGGGATAATCGCAAAAATGGCGGTGCTTGGAATTTAACGGCGATGTTAAAGAAACCATTGACTAGCCAAGATGATCCAAGCAAAATTCTGCCTGCCGCTATTCGTTACAAGGTAAGTGATACTGAAACAGTCATCTTATCTGAAAATACAACACAGCCAATAGCAAAGAGAACGCATGAAACCAAAGGACAGTATAATGTAAGTAATGAGTGGGATAAGAATGAATCCGGCTTGTTGTTAGAAGTTCCTTCTGGAGAAGTGTTGCAAGCAGGTGGCTATCGAGCGACGATTTTATGGCAAGTTGAGCAAACACCTTAAATGAGAGTAAATGAAAAAGTTTTCTAAATTAAAAATCTTTCTTCAATAAATAGTCATCAGATATAAAAATAACAATAAATAATCAGTACACAAACCATATCACTCGTCATATTCAAAGAAGTTCTATAAAATTTGCGTAAAATCAAATAAGTATAAAAAGGAGCTGGAAATCAGCTTCTTTTTTTTGTTAAAAAACTGTCGTAGTTCATCTAATTCGAGTGACAAGCTGGATTTTATTTTACATATATATCTAAATAGACTTGCAAAAAAAATAGTGGAATGGTACTCTTAATTTCTAATTGAGAATGATTTTCATTGTCAATGGATGTGAAGTTTTATTCTACAGCTCTATCAAGTATAAAATGATAAAAGAATAGGAGAAAAAAATGATGGACATTGATTCAATTGAACAAGTCATTAGAGCGCGCCGA
This sequence comes from Enterococcus sp. AAFC-DPL-5146, assembly GCF_058216635.1. Classification (NCBI taxonomy): domain Bacteria; kingdom Bacillati; phylum Bacillota; class Bacilli; order Lactobacillales; family Enterococcaceae; genus Enterococcus; species Enterococcus sp. AAFC-DPL-5146. The sequence continues at coordinate 469,894 of NZ_CM177103.1, forward strand.
ACGATTCGGACATTATCGAATCAAGCGATCTCTATGGAAGTTATAGATGAACTATTAACAAGTTCCAGTTATGCCCCCTATCATTCGAAAGAAGAGCCGTGGGAAGTTATTATCGTCAAGACGACGCAAGACCGTCAGTTATTCGTAGAAAAAATCATGGCAAGCTATGACCGATTAGACACATGGGCACGTTACGATCAGCAAAATCTAGAAACAGCTAAAAAAAGAACCCGTGATTATTTTCTGGATGTTCCTTTAACGTTGATTGTCACAGCGCCTAAGCATGAAAGTGAAAAATTGAACTTGGAAGCAATTGGCTCCGTTTCTGCGTTTATCCAAAACTTTCAATTAGTTGCTTGGACAAAACAAATTGGTGTTACTTGGCGTACGATTCCAGTAATATTTGATGAAATATTCAAAGAGGCTGTTGGAGTGGCAACGGATCGACAAATTATTGGGCTACTTGATATCAGCGGAATAGATGAAAAAATGAAAATTCCGACAAGTCGTAGAAAACCGTTGGAACATTGGACAGCTCAACTGTCTGATAAATTGAAAAAATGAGTGAAAGTAATGAGTAGTTCAGATACACAGGAGGCGTATTTTTTTGCAGGCAATCAAGGCAAGTGATGTAAGAACCAAAACTAAAAGTCAGCATGTTTTTCCGTTGATTCTTTTATTATTAGTGGTGCTTATCTTCTTTTCAATCGTTTACTCTTTGATCAATGGGCAAGCGAATATTTCGGTGGAAAATGTATTTCAGATTCTCTTAACTAAAATATCTGGTGGTAGATTGGGATCTCTTGATGAAATCACTAGTAATTCAGCGGTCAATATTATTTGGTTCGTTCGAACGCCAAGAGTAATCTTAGCTGTTTTTGTAGGGATGGGTTTGGCAATAACTGGTGCTGTGATGCAGGCAGTTGTTCAAAATCCTTTAGCTGATCCTTATATTTTAGGGATTTCTTCGGGGGCTTCACTTGGTGCAACCTTTGCGATTTTGGTTGGGTTTGGTACAGGGAGTATTTTTTCTCAATTTGGGTTGGCTTTTGGTGCGTTTGTTGGTGCGATGGCAGCGGCGTTTGGTGTATTGATATTATCGGGGATCGGTGGTCGGATGACGTCGGTTAAATTGGTTTTATCAGGTTCAGTGATCGGTGCTCTTTGCAGTTCGATTTCGAGCTTTATTGTGTATCTTGCCAATAATGCGGAAGGGATGAAGACTGTGACATTTTGGGCGATGGGGAGCTTGGCTTCTGCTAGTTGGAATAAGCTGGCCGTTTTATCGATCACTGTTATTGTGATCACAGGCTTCTTCTTATTTCAACATCGTATCTTGAATGTGATGCTGTTAGGCGATGAAGCGGCTGTGACGTTAGGTGTTCCTTTGAGTAAATATCGCCAATTGTATTTACTTTTGGCTGCTCTTTTAACAGGTGTGATTGTGGCCTATTCTGGCATGATCGGTTTTGTGGGATTGATCATTCCGCATATCGTTCGTGGATTGATTGGGTCAGATCATAAACGTTTGTTACCAATCGTGGCTTTGTCAGGTTCACTTTTTATGATTTGGGCTGATTTGCTTTCAAGAGTCCTAATTCCAAGTGTTGAACTGCCGATAGGGATTATCACATCTGTGATCGGTGCACCGTTATTTATCTATATTATTGTCAAAAAAGGCTACAATTTCGGAGGCTAACAATGGAATTAACTGTAAAAGACTTAGAAATCATGATCGGACAAGAATCGATTGTTAAAAGTATCTCTTTTCAAACACAAAAGAAACAATTTGTGGGGATCATCGGAGCCAATGGCTGTGGAAAATCAACGATGCTCAAAGGGATCTATAAAGGAATCAAACCACAAGCTGGTCGTGTATTTTTAGATGAGTTGGACCTTTTAGCTGTTTCTGAAAAGAAAGTGGCTCAAAAGTTAGGTGTAGTAAATCAATTTAATGAACTGAATTTTGATCTAAGCGTTTTTCAAATGGTTTTATTAGGCCGAACACCTCATAAGAAGTTATTAGAATCAGATACACAAGAAGATATTGAGATTGTAATGGATGCATTGGCTAAGACGAATTTGACTAGCTATTCTGATCGAAGTTTTTTGTCATTATCTGGTGGCGAAAAACAACGGGTGATCTTAGCTCGAACGATTGCGCAACAACCTAGTTATATGATTTTGGATGAGCCAACCAATCATTTGGACATCCGTTATCAACTTGAAATATTGAACTGTGTAAAAAATCTTGGAATCGGTGTTTTAGCGGCCCTTCATGATTTAGAGCTAGCTGCACATTATTGTGATTATATTTATGCGATGAAAGCAGGGGAAATCATCGCTGAAGGGAAACCAGAAGAGTTATTTACAGAAAAAATAATTGAAGAAATTTATGGTGTGAAGTGTACGATTTATCAAAATCCAGTGACGCATCATTTGGGTTTTTCCTATTCGTTAGATTAGTCACTAGATTTAAACTTATATGTAAAGGAAGCGAAAAAATGAAAAAAGCACTTATTATTAGTTTATTGGGTTTAACAATTTTAACAGGCTGTAGCCAAAAAAATCAAAAAACAGTTGAAACAAATCAGAATGGCACTTATCCAGTAACCATCCAAAATTTTTCTAAAGCAGAAGGGGCACAAAACTGGCAAAAGAAAAATCAGACATTTGCTCAATCCCCTAAAAAAGTTTTGGCCAATACACGACCTGCGGCAGAACTATTGTTACACTTAGGTTTAAAAGACAAAATTGTTGGCGTAGGTGCTGTTTTTGGTGCTCCTGATAAATCAGTAGAGAAAGAATTTGATCAGTTGAACCATTTATCAGATGACTATATCGGGAAAGAAACGGCACTTAGTGTTGATCCTGATCTGATATATGGAAGAGGAGGACTGTTTGATAATCAAGACTGGGGCGTTGGCACAGTTGATACATTGAATGAAATGGGGATAAAAACTTTTGTATTAAACTCTTCAATAACAGGGGGAACGTTTGATTCTATATACAATGACATCGATAATTTAGGCAAAGTGTTTGATGTTGCAGATAAAGCGACTGCTTTTAAAGCAGAACTGAAAAAACGTCAAGAAGCAGTGAATAAAAAATTAGCTCCAATCAAAAATAATCAAACCTTTGCTTATCTCCATACAACCGATCCAGAGGAACTATACGTTTATCCAGCGAACAATGAAACGTTTTTCAATGATATTTTCAAAATGGTAAAATTGGACAACGTGTTTAAAGATGAAAAAGGCGACGTCAGCATAGAAAAATTGATTGAAACAGATCCTGACGTTTTGATCGTCGCTGATTGGGAGACTTATAAAAACGGGATTTCTGGAGAAAAAATGATTGATGCAGTGTTACAAAATCCAAAACTTTCAAGTATGAAAGCTGTTAAAAATAAGCAAGTCTATGCAGTTGATTACAATTATATGTTTGGTTATGGCTATCAATCGTTAGACGGAATTGAAAAATTGGCGGATGAAATGCACGCAGAAAAATAGACGAGACGAAGAACACACTGAGAATCAGAGAATAAACTTACCTATTTGATAAGTTTATTCTCTGATCACAGTGTGTTTTTATAAATAACAGGTGTGATTAGCTAGGTAAGACGATATAAAGGGAATTATTCGCTTATTTTAATGTTAGCACTTGTCCAATATAAACGGTCGAATCAGTTAAATTATTTTTTGTCATTAACTCTTGAAGAGACAATTTATTTTTTTCAGCGATTACAGAAAGCGTATCTCCAGATTGCACGGTATAAGTAGTTGCTGAAGGGGCTGATACGGATTCTGTCGAATGCTCAGTTTGTTTTTCAGCATCTTCAGAAGAAGGTGTTGTTTGAGCAGGTTCGTTTGAAGGCTCAATTTCTTTGCTAGACTCTGTTGTTTTGTTTATAGGCGCAGAACTTTCTTTAGTAGGAACATTACGCTCTGTCGTTTCAGAATCTGTCGATTGTTTGCTAGTTCCTTGTTCTAATAGACTTACTTTTCTTTCTATACTATCCAATTGTCTTTCCTGTTTTGAACTTGCTTGTACATTCAAAAAGGCTAATACACTTAATGCGAGTATATTTATGAATAATAATAAAATAACAATTGATAAAGCGATTCTTGATGTTTTTACAGGTCGTTGGTGATTTCGTCGTGAGTATTCTTCTTCCAAAATGTTTTCCTCCTTTTTTTAAAATATATAAGATAAATACTATTAAACAAAGCAATGTTAGTATATCACAATACTATGCTTCTAACCAAGAACAAAATAATTGTTGATTAAATCAGCTATTATTTTGTTTGAGAAAAAACAAAATAAAAAAACAACTAAAGTGAAAAAAAGTTTTTTTAAGCATCAATATAAAAGTATTTAAGTATTTTTGGATGAGTATTATTGATAATAAATTTATTTTTCATTATTTTTTGTGTAAAAAAAATTCTTATGCTACTTGAGAAATTTATATTGGCGGAGTCAAGTATGTAGTTAAAAACCTATCCTATGCGTCATTTTTAAACCTTTGTTATAATAAAAACGTACTGTGTGCATTAGATCCATTATTGAGAAAGCTTAAATAAGTTGAAAATAAAGGAGGATGTTACAATGGAAAGTTTTGATGTAATCATTATCGGCAGTGGTCCTGGAGGTATGGCGGCCGCTTATGATCTAGTGGCGAAAGGTAAACGAATTGCTGTAGTAGAAGCTGATCTTTGGGGTGGAACTTGCCCAAATCGAGGCTGTGACCCTAAAAAAGTTCTCTATGGAGCAGTTGAAGCTAGAGATAATATGATTCAATTGGAAAAACGTGGTTTTGATAAGGTACCTGAAATCAATTGGCCTGATTTAATGGCATTTAAAGAAACCTTTACCCAACCTGTACCGATTGAACAAAAAGAGGGACTAACAAATGCTGGTATCTATACAATTACTGGAAAAGCTGTATTTAAAGATAGACAGACGATTACAGTAGATAATAAGGATTATCAGTCAGACAAATTTATTATAGCAACAGGACAGCGACCAGCCATTCTCGACATCCCTGGAAAAGAAAACTTTAGTACAAGCACTGATTTTCTCAACATGGAAACTTTACCTGAAAAGATTGCTTTTGTCGGTGGTGGATATATTTCTCTTGAACTGGCGAATATTGCAAACAGTTGCGGCAGTGAGGTTCATTTACTTCATCATAATGAACGACCATTAAAGGGATTCGATGAAGAGTTAACAAACGATCTTATCGAAAACCTTAAAGCTCGCGGTGTTCATTTTCATTTTAACGAATCAGCTAAATCAATCACGAGACACAGCAAACAGTTTGAAGTAGCCTTGACTAGTAAAGGAACATTGATGGTGGATCGAGTATTTTGTGCGACAGGGCGGATACCTAACGTTGAAGGTTTAAATTTAGAGGATATAGGTGTCGATTATACTCATAAAGGAATTGTCGTAAATGAGTACTTGCAAACCACTGTAGAAAATATTTACGCATTAGGAGATTGTCTGCAAAAAAACAAACCTAAATTAACGCCTATTTCTAGTTTTGAAGGGAGTTATCTTGCAAAACTTTTTACGGAGAATAAGCAAGAGAAAATTCAATACCCTGCATTGCCAACGATTATTTTTAGCTCGCCAAAACTTGCTCAAGTTGGTTTAACTGACAAAGAAACAGCAGAAAATCAAAAGTATGAAGTAAAAGATCTAGATTTATCTCAATGGTTTACCTACAAACACATCAATGAGCCTTTAGTGAAAGCCAAGCTAATTAGTGAAAAAGCAACAGGACTATTAGTGGGAGCAACAGTTTTAGGTAACGAAGCGGATCAATTAATCAATTTGTTTACCTTGATGCTTAATCAAAAAGTAACGCCTGAAACAGTCAATGAAATGGTTATGCTTTATCCAACTGTCTCAAGTGATTTGAGTTATCTATATTAAAAATAGACTGTAAGCGATGGATTCTAGAGTCGTTTACAGTTTTTTTATTGCTTTATACTATAGGAAAAGTAACTATTGACTTGCTGTCAGGTGTAAGTAATAATAGGATAATTACTTTAAAAACTATAAAGTACTGTCTTACAAATGATACAATCGATAAATAGTATTTATCAATTATATGAAAATAAAGCATTAGAAATTATGAACATTTCTTTTTAAACTATAGATAGTGAAAAACTGAGCAAAGTTAATTTAAAACAGCTAGGAGAATTACGATGGAAATGAAGAAAAAAAACTATACCCCGTTAATCGGCTCACTGTATACAAATTTTATTTTTCAAGGCATGGCAGCAATTATCTTATCTCAAAATCTTCATGCCTTAATGGATAACTGGCAAGCGACTGTTCAGCAAGTGACATTAGTTATTAGCGGCATTGGTTTAGGTCGGGTGTTAATTTTGTATTTTGCTGGTTATTTTTCTGATAAATTTGGACGTAAGAAGACAGTGCAGTTGGGAATCATTAGTTATTTGATCTTTTTCATTGGTATTTTGATTAGTCAAAATTATATACAAGGAATCTTTTTTGCTTTATTTGCTGGATTTAGTAATGCTTTTTTAGATACAAGTACGTATCCGACTTTGATGGAAGCTTATCCAGATGAAAAGGATAATAGCTCACTTAGTGTGTTGAACAAAGCGTTTATTTCTTTAGGGCAGTTTATTTTACCGCTACTTACTCGATTTATGTTAAATCATGGGATTTATTATGGGTTGGTTTTCATTGGCTGTGCATTGGGACTGTTCCTTAATTTACTGTATATTTCTAAACTGGGATTTCCAGAAAGAGCAGAAGTAGATGAGAGAGTATCGCAAATAGTGAAAGAAGAAGTAAACGTCAAGGGAAAACAACCGCTATTTAAAATAGAAGGATTAGCATTGTTAGTGTTTAGTTTTACTTGTGTGTCTACGTTCAATATTTTTATTTTATGGGTACCATCTTTTGCAGAGTCTTTAAATCTTATGAATCATTCGAATAGCTTGGTGTTGGTCAGCGCATATAGTATTGGTTCGTTTGCATCAGTATTTTTAACGTCATTGATCGTAAAACGAGGCGTTGCGCCAACGTTATTAATTGTATGGTGCACGTTGATTTCATTGTTCTTGCTGATTGGAATGACGTTGTTTCCAAGTGTACCGATGTTTTTGCTTGGCTCAATCGGCATCGGTGTTTTTGCAGCAGGAGGAATCTGGCAATTGGGATTAGCAGTGTTGTTGGAGTTGTTTTCAAAAGGCAAAGGACGGATTACTAGTTATTATTCGATTGCAACATCTGTTTCCGTAATGATCGTACCTTATATTACAGGACAACTGGAAAAAATCAATGTTTCGCTGATTTTTGGGTTGAATATTGTATTGACAGCTATTGGTGTTGTTGCAGCAGTGATCATTCGATACCGTTATAAAAAAGTAATGAGTGAGTGGGAAGAAAGTGTTGAGTTAAAACAACTTATTCAGTGATTAAGAGCAAAATAAAAAAAGAAGAGACTGAGAAATAACTCTACGAGTCATATCTCAGTCTCAAGGAATCCCGATAAACGGTGAGGACAGAAGCAAATATTTTTCGGATGTAAACACTTCTGTCCAAACGCTTATCTTTTTTTGTTATTTCAAAAATTCTTTTGCAATGTTTTCATTGATTGTGATCATTTGGTAAAAGTCGTTAATGTTCACGAATTCATTAGGTTGATGCGCATATTTTGTTTCACCAGGACCTAGAATCAAAATAGGGAATTCTTTTTTTACACGTCCAAATTGAGAACCATCTGTATAACCAGTCATACCGAATGTATTCGCTGTTTCGCTTGTAACTTCTGAAACAACTTTTTGTGTTAATACAGTGAAAGGATCGTCAAGTTCAGTTTTCATAGAAGGTAAATCATTGATGAACTCAATCTCTGCTTTAAAATCTGGAACGGTTTCTGTTAATTTAGCTAGCATCTCTTTGAATTGTTGTTTTAACTCTGAATGATCTTGAGCTTTGATTGTGCGAATGTCGATCTCTACTGTACATTTATCAGGAACAACGTTGGTTCCGTTACCGCCGTTGATAATATCTAGGCTGGAAGTTGAGGCGCCGACTAATTCATCTACAGATTGAGAGAAATCAAAGGTTTCTTTAAAAGCATTCAAAACTAAAAGCATATGTTCGATCGCATTTACTCCTTGATCTGGCATTGAGCCATGAGCTGTTTTCCCGTAAGTTGTGATACGAGGCCATAAAGCACCTTTGTGAGCCACGCCGATCTCAACATTTGTAGGTTCACCAATCACTAATGCATCTAAATCATCTGCATAGCCTTTATCAACTAATTGACCAGAGCCGATAGCGCTAGTTTCTTCTCCCACAGTCGCTAAAAGTTTGATGGTTCCTTTAAAGTTTGCGCCTGCTTCTTTTAAACGAATCATCGCAACAACTGCTGCAATCAAGCCTGATTTCATATCACAGGTTCCACGTCCATATAATAAACCGTCTTTTTCAATTGCGGCAAAGGGATCTTCATCCCAAGGAATTTCACCCACAGGAACCACATCCATATGTCCAGAAAAACCTAGCACAGGACCTGCTTCATTGCCTTTTAGAGTCGCAACTAATTGATTACGTCCCTCACTATATTCCACTTGCTCACAAGGAATAGCATATTTTTCAAAAAGCACTTGTAGTTTATCTGCAACTACTTTTTCTTTCCCTAAAATACTTTTAATTTGAACGACTTCTTTTAATAATTGTAATGCTTCTTGATTATTCATGAATGCTCTCTCCTTCTACTTGTTTTTCTTTTGGAATAATAAATACGATTGCCCCTAAGGCTAAAACACAGAAAAGAATATTTGTCAGTAAACCAAATGTTGCGCCTTGTGTATAATTACCACTAGCACTAAAGCCATTGTAAACTGCAGCAGAAATTGCTACTCCTAATGCTCCGCCAAGAGAGCTAGCCATTTTATAAATACCGGAAGCTACTCCTGCTTTTTCATTTGGTACACTGGAAATCGCTGTGTCTGTAGATGGTGTCGCATAAATACCAAGTCCCATTCCGAATAAACTATAGCCAATAAAAACTAATACGAAATAGGCAGTGCCTGTAACCATCGTTAACGCCATCAAACCAACACCCGTTCCAGAAAGAATCGTTCCCCACAACATTGGTTTTTTCGCTCCGATTGTTTGTAATAACTTTTCACCAATTCGAATCGTAATCAAAACCAGACACAAGTAACCAATCGATAACATTCCTGTTTTAGCAGAAGAAAGACCACGTCCTTGTTGAACGTAAGTATTGATAACGATCAACGTGCCGGCCACAGCATTCAATAAGAAATTAGAAATCGTTGCACCAAGATAACCGCGGTTTTCAAATAAAGAAAACTCAACAAAACTATTGTCCATAGCTTGTTCCACTTTATAAAAAGCAATCAACCCTAAGACAACGACTACGGCTAAAATCAGTACGACTGGACTTGTCCAACCTAATTCAGATCCTTTAGAAACAACAATATTTAAAGCAACCATTGAAACGATAAATAAAAGTAACCCAATTGAGTCGAATTTACTATTGCTATTACTTTCGACCTTACTTTCAGGTGTACCAAAAATCAATAACGCACTACCAATCGAAATAATAATCGAAAAAATAAAGACATATCGCCAACCTAAAGAACTAGCAATAGCTCCACCAAAGAACGAACATAATCCAGAACCGCCCCAAGAACCAATCGACCAATAACTTAGCGCTCGTTGACGATCTTTACCTTCATAATATGTTTTGACTAAGGCCATTGTTGCAGGCATGATACAAGCAGCTGATAATCCTTGTAAAATCCGACCACCGATAAATAAAATAGGTCCGTGTGCAAAGACTAAAGCAGCTGAACCGATAACACTTAAAATAAGACCAATATACGTTAATTTCATTCTGCCTAGTTTATCTGCCAATCCACCGGCTACCACGATGAAAATACCAGAGAATAAACCAGTCATGGAGATTCCTATGTTTAAAACGCCAGAAGAAACACCTAAGTCACTTTGTACGGCTGGCGCCATATTTAGTAAAGATTGGGCAAACAGCCAATAAGTCAAAACGCTTAACACGATTCCTATCAGTAATTTGTTTGTCCCTTTATATGTTACAGCCTCTGCTGTATGTGTTGTTGCTTTCATGATTAAACTCCTTCAGATAAATAATGTAAAACAGCTGCACCCATTGATTTTGCAGCAATCAATAAACAATCTTCGTCAATATAAAATTTTGGATGATGATGTGGATACATCGGTGTTCCTTCTTTATGAGCACCAACGAAAAAGAAACAGCTTGGTCGTTCTTTTGCATAATAAGCAAAATCTTCAGACGGAGTTTGTGGTCCGGCTTCGATTAATTGCTTCACTTCTGGAATTTTAGCTTCGTTCAATGCTTTAACAACCATTTCAGTGGTTTTAGCATCATTGACACAAACTGGGTAATCATTGGCGTAATCAAGTTCGTAACTGATGCCGAATGTTTGGCAGATACCATCTAGAATTTGTTTGAATTCTTTTTCCACAATTGCTCGTGTTTCTTCTTTCATGATCCGTACATCGCCTTCTAGCGTAACAGAATCTTTAATGACATTAGCGGAACCTTTGCCGTCAAATGAACCGATTGTGACTGTTGCAGTATCAAATGGATTGATTCTACGACTGACGATTGTTTGGACAGCAGTGACAAATTGAGAAGCCGCTACGATCGTATCATTCGCATCTTGTGGTGTTGAACCATGTCCGCCTTTTCCTTGCATCACGACTTTAAATGTTGCCCGACCAGTATGAACAGGTCCTGAATGATAAAGAACATCGCCAAGAGGCATCAAACTCATCACGTGAATGCCCAAAACATGATCCACACCGTCTAAACAACCAGCTTCGATCATTCCTTTAGCGCCACCTGGTGGTACTTCTTCGGCAGGTTGGTGGATTACACGAATTGTGCCTGCTAATTGATCTTTTAATTCAATCAGTGAATCAGCTAGAATCATCATATAGGCTGTGTGCCCATCATGTCCGCAAGCATGCATGACATTTGGTGTTTTTGAAGCAAAGGGTAACCCAGTATCTTCTTGGATCGGCAACGCATCAAAATCTGCTCGAATCGCTAAGAATGGTCCTTTTTTACCACCATGAATATCGACTAAAATACCATGACCACCGCCCACCTTTGTTTGAACAGTACAGTCTTTGCCAGCGTAAAAATCAGCGATGTATTTTGCTGTTTCTGTCTCATGAAAAGATAATTCTGGATTTTCATGAAAATGTCGGCGAATCTTGATTAGTTCAGCTTCTTTTTGTTGAAGCAATGTGAATAGTTGTGAACTTAAATCGTCCATTTGATTTTCTCCTTTCAAATACACTTCATATTCTATGCTTAATTAATAAATTCACAATGCTAGGAATTTCCAAATTTCAGAAATCCCTTTTAGAAAAGCTATTCCGGAAAATAAAAGACAGTTAAAAGAACGATATTTTCTTGTTTAGGTGTTATAATGAAAAAGAAATAAATAAACGAGGTGAAATAATGATTGTAAATGAAAATTATCACATCAATTATCAACAACTTCTGACAGAACAAGATGTGCTTTATAAAGAAACGACTATTTTGATGGTCTTAAAGGGAAGCATGTTTATTACTATAGAAGAAACAACTAATCGAGTAAGTGCAGGGGAATTATTTGTCATCAATACAGGAGATCGGGTGCTCTTGAGTGGCGATTTAGAACAAAGTTGTACTTATTTGGAATTGGGGATCAATAGTGTTTTCTTTGCGGCTCAATTTCCTGCTTTTTTCTATACGCGCTTTGACTGTACACCAATTCAAAAAGAACATGGAAAAATGCCTGCGATCGCAGCATTAAGAAGACAAGTTGCGGAGTTGTGTTTAACTGAATTTAGCGATGATCCTTCAAAAAGACTCAAGATCACTTTATTTTTAACTCAGATTATATTGTCTTTAGTTCATCATTTTCAAAAAGAAGAGGTCACAGAGTACCATCCTTCAGACAATCAAAAATTAAGAGAGATTTTGGACTACATAGAAGAACATTACCACGAAGGGGTCTTATTATCGAACGCAGCAGAATATTTTTTTATGTCCGAATCCTCTTTATCGAAGTTTTTTAAGAAGGAAACCGGAGATTACTTTTCTCATTATGTGCGGACGATTTGTGTGAAACACAGTTTGTCAGAATTGCTGTATACGAAAAAAAGTATCGAGCAAATTGCCTTAGATAGCGGGTTTAGCAATAGTAAAACGTATCGCCAACACTTTAAAAAAATCTTTAACGATTCGCCAACCAGTTACCGTTCATCTCACTTAGAACAGACGAAGGTGCCACAAAAAATCGAACAAGTCGTTCAAACAACAGAGCTTCAAATCAAAGAAATCTTGGTCCCGTTATACAGTTATATTCAAACGGGTTTGGATGAAGCTCATCCTTCAGAATTATCGCTAAAAACCAAACAGCTCCATATTACAACGGAACAATCTGAAGCCGATTATCTAAAAAAAGATGTGATCATTCATGTCGGTTCGTGGGAAGCGTTAGCTTCTAAGAAAATTCAAAGTGAAATATTGGACATAAAAAAACAGATTGGGATCAAGTATATTAGTATCCAATCGCTATTTACACAAATTCCTTTAACGGTTCAGATTCATCAAGAAGCTGGGATGAATTCGTTTCCCGCATTTGAACAGTGGGACTATATCTTGACGTTTTTAGAAGACGCTCAGCTGGAGCTTTTTTTCCAGTTGTCTCTTGTAGAATTTAACCAGCTAAGTGTTAGAGTGAAAGATATCTATCGTAAATTTTTTCGACATATTCAAAATAAATTTGGTACAAAAATGACTGAGCACTGGAAAATCAATTGTCTATTTAAAGGGCAAAATCTTGCCGACTATTATCCTGATTTTCTAGAAGTGAAAAAAAGCTTATTTGAGCTCTCTTCTAAAATAGAAGTAGGCGCAGAAATTCCTTTACCTGACCCATTCTTTGAGCAAAATGACTCAGAACAAACGCGATTTTTTTGCGAGAAGATCGCAGCAAAGTGTGATTTTTTATCATTTTCTGCTGAGCCTAATTATGTGTTTCAAAATTTAGATAGCACCTTTCCGGATTTGAAAAATTACCATCAATATGTGCTGAATAAAACCCTCCATATCAAGCATGTTTTAAAAGAATACGAAATCAAGCTACCACTTTATCTTACGGAATGGAACACATTGACTGGGATGACAAGAAATAGTAATGGAACCTTCTTTAGAGGCGCGATTATCTTAAAAGATCTTTTGATGCTGGATACGCTAGTATCTGGATTCGGTTTTTGGCTGAACATCGAGTTGTATGAGAAACAAACACAAGAACGTCCATTAAAAAATGATGGGTTGGAATTGTTTCATTTTTACAGTGGGAGAAGACCTGTTTATTTTTGTTTGTGGCTGGCTAGAAGGTTGGAGGGCAAAGTTCTGGCGCAAGGCGAAGAATATCTGCTGACCTATACTGATGGGAAGTATCAGCTGCTATTGTTTAATACGAATTATTTTGATCCACATCTTTCTTCAGAAGAGGCGTTTCTAGAAAGCCAGGCCGTAACGTTTGAGATCGAATTAGCAGCGATTAAATCAGCTCATTATCAGATCAAGCAAATTGACTTCAATCGTCATAATGGCGCGTTATTTTATACCTATGAAGAATTCCGCAATGCCGAAGCACTCGATATAGAGACACAAGAATATGTTGTAGATAGTACTCGACCGAAGATCAAAGTCTTCGATACCCAAATCGATGATACGTTTAATTATTATGTGACACTAGATACAAATGGTATCGTACTGTTGGAATTGACACCTATTTTATGATTGATCAAAGGTCGTTTCCTTGACGAAAATCCCTCTGCTAGCTAGTATTTAATTAAGACAGGTAATTGGAGAGGAAGAAGTAAAATGAGTATCTATGATTATCAAGTAAAAACGACAAAGGATGAGACCGTTTCGTTGGAAGATTATCGAGGTAAAGTACTCCTAATCGTGAATACAGCGACAGGCTGCGGTTTTACACCCCAATATGAAGGACTAGAAGAGTTATATAAAAAATACCGTGAACAAGGGTTAGAAATCTTAGATTTTCCTTGTAATCAATTTGGCCACCAAGCACCTGGTACGAATCAAGAAATTAGTGATTTTTGCCAATTGACCTATCAAACAACATTTCAAACATTTGGAAAAATCGATGTAAATGGTGAAAATGCTGATCCGTTGTATGATTATTTAAAAGGTGAAAAAGGTGGACTTTTAGGTGGCGCAATCAAGTGGAACTTTACTAAATTTTTAGTGGATCGTGACGGCAATGTGATCAAACGCTTTGCACCAACTGTTGAACCAGAAAAAATTGCTGGAGATATTGAAAAATTATTGTAAGAAATACTTTTTTTGTTCTTGATACCGATAATCATCTCATGGTATAATGATTGGGCTAAGTAAGAACATAAAGAGTAAGCCCCTGGAGAATTGGACTCTCTAGGGGCTTTTTGTGGCTAATGTCACCATATCTACTGTTACTTCTTGTACTTATTATTCAGCCAATACTCAAATAACAAGAGTAGGATCCCAACAAGAAGCGGACAGATTAATGCTACGAACATAAAGAGGACACCTCCATTCAGTCGCAAGACTGTTAAATAGGCGACAAAATAAAATACGCTGTATGTAGGGGAATCCATCAATTTAATTACTCGAAATAGTAAATGATTTTATGGTTAACGGTAAGATTGAAGGTAATCTAGGAGAATCAATGATAGTGAAGCTGTCCGGGAGTAGTATTTTTGGAGGGCTTTTTTATGATAAACTGACCTTTTTTCATGTATAAAGATTGTATAAAGAACGAAGCTTAACTTTAACACTATCTTTATATCAAATTTGATATCATACTCCTATCAAATGAAGGAGAGGAATTTTGATGACGATTATTTCTGGAATTATTGCAGCATTACTGCTAATTTATTTATTCTATGAACTATTTTGGGGGGATCAACAGTGAGCGCTATTTTTATTCAACAATCCATCTTTTTTATTGTATTAATCGGTTTAGCGATTCCGCTAGGCTTTTATATTCATAAAGTAATGACTGGTCAAAAAACAATTTTGACAAGAATCTTCAATCCACTTGAAGAAAAAATTTATCGATTTTTAGGCACACCAGCTGAAAAAGAAATGAATGCCAAACAATATACCTTTAGCGTATTATTTTTTAGTTTCTTTTCGCTGATTGTGTTAATGGCAATGATGATGGGGCAACAGTTTTTACCGCTAAATCCGGAAAAACTTCCAGGAACTAGTTTTTCACTAGCCTTTAACACAGCTGCAAGTTTTGTGACCAATACTAACTGGCAAGCTTATGCTGGGGAAAATACAGTATCAATCTTTACTCAAGCTTTTGGTTTGACCGTACAGAACTTTGTGTCAGCGGCAGTGGGAATTGCTGTGCTTTTTGTTTTGTTAAGAGGATTTACCAATCGGACATCCAAATATATTGGTAATTTCTGGCAAGATTTAACAAAGATTACGTTATATATCTTATTGCCTCTTTCGTTTATTGTATCTTTGATCTTGATTTCTCAAGGTGTAGTTCAAACATTTGCTGGTTCAGTTGAAACCACAAGTTTAGAACTAGGACAAAAAATCTTTTTACCTTTAGGAACGGTTGCCAGCCAAGTGGCGATTAAGCAATTAGGAACTAACGGCGGCGGTTTTTATGGTGGAAACTCTACGTATCCATTTGAAAACCCTAATTTAATTAGCAACTTTGTTGAAAATATTTCGATTCTATTGATTCCAGCAGCTT
The DNA here is from genome assembly GCF_058216635.1 of Enterococcus sp. AAFC-DPL-5146. NCBI lineage: Bacteria > Bacillati > Bacillota > Bacilli > Lactobacillales > Enterococcaceae > Enterococcus > Enterococcus sp. AAFC-DPL-5146. The sequence continues at coordinate 485,760 of NZ_CM177103.1, forward strand.
TGATTGTTGCATTTGGATTATTCGTTAAAGACTGGAAACAAGGCAGAACGATCATGATTGTTTCCCTTGGATTTTTAGTCGCTGCAATGATTGGTGTGACTTTAAGTGAATATTACGGACCTGAATTTAGTCATGTGCTTGGTCAAATGAACTTAGAAGGAAAAGAAACTCGTTTTGGTATTGGTTGGTCCAGTCTTTGGGCAGTGAGTACGACGGCTGCGTCCAATGGTTCCATCAATGCGATGTTGGATAGTTTTATGCCTCTTGGGGGACTAATTCCAATGTTCTTAATGCAATTAGGCGAAATTATTTTTGGTGGGACAGGTAGCGGTTTGTATGGGATGATTGCGTTCATCTTATTAGCAATTTTTATTGCTGGTTTACTAGTTGGACGGACACCAGAATATCTAGGGAAAAAAATCGAACCTTTCGATATGAAAATGGTCTGTTTAGTTATTTTAACGCCGCTTCTTTTAACGTTGCTTGGAACGATGCTCTTTATTTTAAATCCACAGGCAATGAGTTGGTTAACAAATTCAGGACCACATGCCTTTTCTGAAGTCCTTTATGGTTTTTCTTCATTAGCCAACAATAATGGTAGTGCTTTTGCAGGATTGACGGCAGATACTACGTTTTTAAATATTTTAGGCGGCATGATCATGATTCTCTCTCGCTTTATTCCCATGTTTGCAATTATTTATCTTGCATCTAACTTAGGGAAAAAGAAAATCGTTGCAACAGGATCAGGTACACTATCAACGACGAATGCGACATTTGTTACAATGCTGATCATTGTTATTTTAGTCATTGGAGCATTAAGCTTCTTACCAGCAATGGCACTGGGACCAATTGCAGAGCATTTCATTACAAAATAAGAAAAAGAAGGGGATTCTTTTGAAAAATACGCAAAACAAGCGCAGTGTTTATACGGATGCATTTAAATCGTCTTTTAAAAAGCTTGCGCCAAACATTCAAGTAAAAAATCCAGTGATGCTGGTGGTATATTTAGGAGCGATCTTAACAACGATCCTTTATGTTTTAACATTTTTTGGATATGCAGATGCTAACCCATTCTTTATCTTAGCAATCGCCATTATCCTATGGTTGACTATCTTATTTGCTAACTTTGCTGAGGCAATTGCCGAAGGGCGTGGGAAAGCACAAGCGGAAAGTTTGAAGCAAGCAAAAAAAGACGTTACCGCGCATAAAGTTCGTTCTTTAGAAGATGTGAAGACGAAGCAATTTATTCAAATTAAATCTTCAGAATTAAAAAAAGGTGACCTTGTTTATGTAGCAGTCAACGAACAAATTCCGATGGATGGTGATGTTGTGGATGGCGCTGCTTCTGTAGATGAAAGTGCCATCACAGGTGAATCTGCTCCAGTGATTCGTGAATCTGGTGGTGACCGCAGTGCTGTAACTGGTGGAACCACAGTTGTTTCAGATTATCTAGTAATCAAAGTCACTGCTGAAAATGGCGAATCTTTCTTAGATAAAATGATTTCTATGGTAGAAGGAACTGAACGTAAGAAAACACCAAATGAAATCGGACTACAGATTATTTTGATCATGTTAACCATCATTTTCTTAGTCGTTTCAGCAACATTATTACCATTCACTAAATTTTCAAGTGAATTAGTAGGCACAGGTTCAGCCTTATCATTAACCGTTATCGTTGCTTTATTGGTTTGTTTAGCTCCAACTACGATTGGTGCATTAGTTTCCTCTATTGGGATTGCTGGAATGAGCCGTTTGAATAAAGAAAATGTGATTGCCATGAGTGGTCGTGCGATTGAAGCAGCTGGTGATGTTGATATTTTGTTATTGGATAAAACAGGAACCATAACATTAGGAAATCGCCGTGCCAGTGAATTTATTCCAGTCACAGGAGTGAAAGAATACGACTTAGCAGACTCAGCCCAACTTTCTTCATTAGCAGATGAAACAGCAGAAGGACGCAGTATCGTTATTCTAGCAAAAGAAAAATTTGATATTCGTGGTCGTGAATTAAATGATGTTGAAGTAGAATTCATCGAATTTACAGCTAAAACTCGTATGAGCGGTATCAATTACCAAGGCGATGAAATCCGTAAAGGTGCTGCTGATACCGTGAAGAAATATGTGGAAGAAAAAGGCAGTGTCTATCCAGAAGAATGTGACATGATCGTCCAACGAGTAGCTAACGAAGGTGGAACACCACTTGTAGTAGTTAAGAATAATCAAGTTTTAGGTGTAATCTACTTAAAAGACATCGTAAAAAATGGAGTTAAAGAAAAATTTGACGATATGCGTAAAATGGGAATTAAAACCATTATGATTACTGGGGATAACCCAATGACGGCAGCAGCAATTGCAGCAGAAGCAGGAGTAGATGATTTCTTAGCAGAAGCAACGCCAGAAAATAAAATGAGCTTGATTCGTGACTACCAAGAAAAAGGACACCTTGTTGCAATGACTGGAGATGGCACCAATGATGCACCAGCTTTAGCGCAAGCAGATGTGGCAGTAGCGATGAATACAGGAACTCAAGCTGCTAAAGAAGCAGGGAATATGATCGATTTAGATTCTAGTCCTACAAAATTAATCAGCATTGTTAAAATCGGTAAACAATTATTGATGACTCGTGGTGCGTTAACAACCTTTAGTATTGCTAACGATATTGCGAAATACTTTGCGATTATCCCAGTACTATTTTTCAGTATTTATCCTGCATTGGATGCATTGAATATTATGAGATTAACTAGCCCAACTACAGCGATATTATCAGCGATAATCTATAATGCGTTTATTATTGTAGCGTTAATTCCATTAGCTTTAAAAGGTGTTTCATATAAAGAAAAACCGGCTAGTCAGATTTTACGTCATAACTTATTAGTTTATGGTTTAGGTGGTGTGGTGGCACCATTTATCGCCATCAAGTTGATTGATATTTTCTTGACACTTATTTTATATTAATTTCTTTACAGGCTAACTCCGACTGAAAAAAGACAAAAATTGAATGTGACTAAAAGCAACACAGTCAATTTTTCCTATTTTTCAGTCAGAACTAAACGAGCCCATTACACTTTTAAAGTAGGAGAGAAAAACAGTGAAAAAAATAATGATTGCATCATTAAAAAGTATTTTGATATTCACTATACTGTGCGGTGTAGTTTATACAGTTGTTGTTACAGCTGTTGGACAACTCGCCTTCTCAGCGCAAGCAAACGGTAGCTTGGTTGAGAAGCAAGAAGCGGGAAAAACTGTAGTGATTGGTTCTAAATTGATTGGTCAAACATTTGAAGGGGAAAAGTATCTTCATGGACGACCTAGTGAAGTAAGTCAATTATCACCTGTTTCAAAAGAACAGAAAAAACGCGTTGAACAGCGAGTAGAAAAAATCAATTCAACCGATATCCCGATTGATTTAGTAACAGCTTCAGCTAGTGGTGTCGATCCTGAAATTTCAGTGGAATCAGCTCTTTTTCAAAGCGAGCGAATTGCTACAGCTAGAAATATGAAAAAAGATGACGTCCATGCTATAATCAAACAAAACATTACTGGTATGAAAATCGGCGGAATCACTTCACAACGTGTGAATGTTTTAGGCGTCAATCAAATGCTGGATAAGTCTGAATAAACGGTGGGATAAGAAGAAGTTCTGTCCCAACCTACGAATAAAGGATGGCACAAAAAGTGGAAGAGGAACGTTTAGATCCAGAACAACTTTTAGCAAAATGGAAGAAGAACGAACAAAGCCTGAGGTCTGGTAGACTGAAGGTTTTCTTCGGTTATGCGGCAGGCGTAGGAAAAACCTATGCAATGTTAAAAGAAGCCCATGAACAACAAGAAGATGGGAAAAATGTGCTGATTGGCTATGTAGAACCACATGCACGTCCAGAAACACAAGCACTGGTAAGCGGGCTACCTGCTTTACCTACGAAGAAATATGAATACAAAGGAATTCAGATCAATGAATTCGATGTAGACGCTGCTTTAAAAGAAAAGCCAGATATTATTTTAGTGGATGAATTGGCTCATACTAATGCTATCGGGGCTAGAAATAGAAAAAGATACCAAGATATTGAAGAACTGTTGAAGGCCGGTATTGATGTTTATACAACCGTTAATGTTCAGCATATCGAAAGCTTGAATGATGTAGTTGAGCAAGTGACAGGTGTTCATATTTCAGAGACTGTCCCGGATACATTTTTTGAAACCAGTGCATTAAAAGTGGTAGATATTGAAACAGAAGAATTGCTGGATCGGCTGAAACAAGGGAAAATTTATCACTCAGAAAATGCTATAAAAGCGATGGCTAACTTTTTTACTTCTGATAATTTAACCTTGTTAAGAGGTTTGGCGATTCGTAAAGCTTCCGATCACATCAATACAACGAATCAACAAGAAACACAAAAAAGTACCGGTATCCACTCAAAATTATTAACAGTCATTGACGAAAAAAATCCAGATATGACTAAAAAATGTCTACGCTGGACGGCTCGTTTAGCCCAAGCTTTGGGAACTGAATGGATTGCTTTAGAAATTTTGGAAGATACATCTGAACATGCTGAATCTGAAAACTCCAAATTAGCAACTAAACTTGGCGGTGAAGTTGTTACTTTAGAAAGTGATAATCAACGAGAAACGATCGTTCAGTATGTAAAAATGCGAGGGGTCACCGACTTAGTAATGGGAAAAATCATTAATCGTTCCCGTTTTCTGCGATTGTATCGACCAGATTTAGAAGATGAATTAGTTGCGTTTATCCCTGATGTAGATATTCATTTAGTTCCTTATCAGTCTACTAAATATTTGTTGAACAATTATGCAACAAAGAAAAAGAATCTACGAAGTATTTTTACTTGGAAAGATTTTTACATGACCATCGGCTTACTGGTCATTGCCACCTTATTTTCAGAATTAGGTTCTTATTTTAACATTGGCGATCAAAACCTGATTTTGATCTTTATTCTTTTCGTTTTGCTAGTAGCTCGTGTGACAACAGGATACCTTTGGGCGGCATTAGCATCAATCGCAAGTGTCTTGATGTTTAACTGGTTCTTTGTGGAGCCTCTTTATTCATTAACCGTCTATAAGCAAGGCTATCCAGTAACCTTGATTTTTATGTTGCTAGTAGCATTATTAGTCAGCAACTTGATGATGCAGATCAAAAAACAAGCATTTTATGCGATGAAACGAGAACATCAATTAGAAATCCTATATGAATTAAACAAAAAATATCTAGTTACCCATGATCAAAAAGAAATCTTAGCGACAACAGCCGAGTATTTATCCAATATGTTAGACCGAGAAGTTGTCCTATATGGCGAAGAAGAATTAAAAAATCCATCTGGGGCACCGATCAAAGGTCCTCTAAGAAGTTTAGAAGAGCTAGCGGTTGCCAACTGGGTTTTTGTTAATCAAAAAGATGCAGGTTTTGGAACAGATACGTTAATGGGAGCAAAAGCACTTTACTTGCCAGTATTATCAAACGGCACAACCTTAGCTGTAATCGGTATTGAAAAAAGTAAAGAAAATCCTATTACAGATGAGATTATCAGCTTTTTAGAATTAATCTCAACTCAACTTGCTTTAGCTATCGAGCAAAATAATTTAACCTCTGAACGGCAGCAAATCTTATTTGAAAATGAGAAAGAACGGATGCGGGGCAATTTATTACGTGCTATTTCTCATGATTTACGTACACCGTTAACGGGCATTTCAGGCTCTGTTGAAGCGATTTTAGCAGATCATGAAACCGTCAAATTACCAGAAGAAACCAAAAGGAAGTTACTTGTTGGAATCAAAGAAGATGCAGACTGGCTGATTCGAATGGTAGAAAATTTATTATCCATCACTCGGATCAACGAGGAAACCATGAAAGTCGCTAAAAGCAAAGAAGCAGTTGAAGAAGTCGTTTCGACAGCCATTCAACGAATCAGAAAAAGCTATCCAGATAGCGAAATCAACGTAACTTTGCCGGATGAATTTATTATGGTTCCAATGGATTCGATTTTAATTGAACAAGTTTTATTCAACTTAATGGAAAATGCAATTCGTCATTCCAATAGTCAGACGCCGATTTCTGTGATAGTTTTTGCTACGGCCAAAGAAGTAACATTTGAGGTTGCTGACGAGGGTAAGGGATTAACCGCAGAACAGCTTAAGCTTTTATTTAGTGGAATGACTAAACAAAGTACACCTGTTGATTCTAAAAGTGGCATGGGCATCGGTTTGTCTATTGTAAAAACGATTATTATGGCTCATGATGGTACACTTTATGCAGGAAATAGACCTCAAGGCGGAGCGATTTTCACCTTCACCTTACCGTTGGAAAGAAAGGAGCAAAAGTGATGGCGACGATTTTGATTATTGAAGATGATGATGTAATCGCAGAATTTATGGGTGCTGTATTAGAAAAAGAAAAGCACACAATTCACTTAGCTCACTCGGCTTTAGAAGGTTTATCCACATTCCGTATGTGGCCAGTGGATCTGATCTTACTTGATTTAGGTTTACCAGATCAAGACGGAATCGAAGTGTTGAAAAAAATTCGTGAAACATCTCCTGTGCCGATCATTATTATTTCAGCCCGTGATCATGAAAACAATAAAGTTGAAGCTCTGGATTTAGGTGCTGACGACTATATTACGAAGCCTTTTGGTACACCTGAATTACTTGCTAGAATTAGAACGTCTTTAAGACATGCAACAAGCGGGAATGAGTCGAAAACAGAAGTGAAAAAAATCATCAATGGTGATTTATGCATTGATATTGAGCATCATACAGTTAGCAAGCAAGGGACAGTGATCCATTTGACGCCAAATGAATATAAGATTATTCAAGTTCTTGGCGAAAATATTGGAAAGGTCCTGACTCATACGTATATTTCCCAAAAGGTTTGGGGACCTTACAGTAATGAAAGCCAGACCTTGAGAGTGAATATGTCAAACATCCGCAAAAAAATCGAAGATAATCCAGTTGAACCCGAATATATTTTGACCGAAATCGGTATTGGTTATCGGATGTTGGAAAAATAGATTTAGTAGTTCTAGTCAACACGAGTGAGTGGGAAATAAGCCCTTGCGTTGTTATTCAAAAAAGAGAAAAACAATACATATTAGCGCTGGCAGCTAATACGTATTGTTTTTTTATCAAACTTAAGTCCCAAAAATATAGGTCCTAAGTACCATGACAATAGTCGTGAATTACCTCAAAATGATAAGAGAAGTAGAAAGGAGTAAGGATGAAAATAGGGTGAACAAACTGTGGGAATAGTTGTCTAATAAATAACGAATCAATGGAGGGGTAAAATGGCTGTCATCGAAGCAAGAAATATAAAGAAAAGTTACGGTCGTAATGAGTCAAAATTTGACGCATTAAAAGGTGTAAATTTAAAAATAGAAGAAGGAGAATCCGTTGCGATTATTGGGAAAAGCGGATCAGGGAAATCCACATTTATGCATATTTTAGCTTTGCTGGATCAACCAACTTCAGGAGAGATTTTACTAAACAATCAAAATGTAACGAGCATCAGTAAAAAAGAACTGGATAAAACTAGAAACAAACAATTCGGTTTTGTATTCCAGCAATTTTTCATGAATCCTAAAGATACGGTTTTAAATAACGTCATGTTACCTTTAAAAATCGGTGGTATTTCAAATGGTAAACGAAAAGAAATGGCACTTGAAGCACTTAAAGCTGTTGAATTGGACGACAAGATTAATAATAAAGCAAACAACTTATCTGGCGGTCAAAAACAGCGAGTATGTATTGCTCGTGCGCTAGTAAATAATCCTAAAATTATTTTTGCAGATGAACCAACAGGAAATTTAGATTCAACAACAGGTGATAAAATCGAACAGTTGCTATTTGATTTAAACAAAGAAAAAGGGATTACATTGATTATTGTAACTCATGATCCAGAGCTTGCAGCACGTTGTGATCGACAAATTCATGTTCGCGATGGACTAATTGTTGGAGGAGATGAGTAGATGAAATTTAGTGATATTTTAAAATCAGCCAGTTCAAATTTGATGCGTAATAAAGGGCGGACCATTTTGACGATCGTCGCAATCTTTATCGGTGCATTCACTATTTCTCTAACCACTGGTGTCAACATCGGTGTTAATGATTACATTGATAAACAAGTAGGCAGTGTAGGCGGCCAAAATCAAATCATGATTCAACCAAAAATTAGTGAAAGTACTGGTGAGGACAATGAACCCTCTAAGTACGATGAGACAAAGAAAACAAGTTCAATGCAGCAACAGGAAACCTTAGATAGTAAAGATCTTGATAAAATCAAAGATATCAAAGGGATTAAAAATGCAGAAGCCATGAAATCTGTATCAACAACATATATTTCAGGTGAAAATAACGAAAAATACGTATTTTCAGCAATGCCGATGTTAGAAGATCTGAATGTAGATCTTGAAGCTGGTAAAACTGTTGACCAAAAAAGTTCTGAGTTTCAAATCAATTTAGCACCGGAATACGTGAAGTCTTTAGGTTATAAATCCAGTGAAAAAGCGATTGGTAAAACAGTAAAAATTGCAGCAAGTTCTTCAGCTACAGGAGAAGAAAAAGTAATCGAAGCTAAAATAGTCGGAGTCCGCAATACTAGTTTAATCCAAGGCGGAATGTCTCTGTTGAATCGTTCTCTTGTTGATGAAATCTCAAAAATCAACGAAGAAGGTTTACCAGTAGCTATGACAGGGCAATATGGCTTAATCATGGGTGAAATGAATAAAGATGTGTCAAAAACAGAGATCGCAGATGTAAAAGAACGTTTGGATAAAGCTGGTTATATGGGACAAACAGTTGAAGACCAAATCGGTATGATCCGTGACGTAATCAACGCTATCACAGGTGTTTTAACGATGTTTGGCGCAATTGCTTTATTAGCAGCAAGTTTCGGTATCATCAATACATTGTACATGTCTGTTCAAGAACGTACGAGAGAAATTGGCTTGATGAAAGCGATGGGGCTTAGCAGTGGAAAAGTCTTTACGATTTTTAGTGTAGAAGCAGCTTTGATCGGATTTTTAGGTTCTCTTCTAGGTATTTTAGGAGCAGTCGGGGCAGGTGCTTTGATTAATCAAGTAGCAGCTGATTCATTCTTGAAATCACTGACAGGATTTACTTTGATTCAATTTTCACCAACTTCATCTGCTGTGATTATTCTTGTAATCATGGGAATTGCTTTCCTAGCTGGAACTTTGCCAGCACGAAGAGCAGCGAAGCTAGATCCAATTGAATCATTGCGATATGAATAAAATTTAAAAATGGCTAGAGTTTGGGACGTCACTCGTAGAGTGATGTCCCAAACTCTATTTTTTATAAGCATATTTTTTACCTAAACGAAAAAGAAGGAGTATACTGAACTCACATTTTATTCAATAAGCGGAGGACTAATAAATATGAGAGCAGTAGTAATCAATCAATACGGCAGTAAAGAAGAACTAACGGAACAAGAGGTCACTTTACCTGAATTAAAAGAAAACCAAGTACTGGTAAAAGAATATGCAACATCAATCAATCCAATCGACTGGAAATTGAGAGAAGGCTATTTAAAACAAATGTTTGACTGGCCGTTTCCGATTATTTTAGGCTGGGATGTTGCAGGTATCATCACAGAAATCGGCAGTAAGGTGACAGATTGGAAAGTGGGAGATAAAGTATTTGCCCGTCCGGAAACGACACGTTTTGGCACCTATGCAGAGGAAACGATTGTTGATGAAAACTTATTAGCGAGAATTCCTGAAAATGTGACATTTGAACAAGCAGCAGCCGTTCCATTAGCTGGATTGACAGCCTTACAAGCACTTTTTGACCATGGCAAACTTCAAAAAGGCGAAAAAGTGTTGATTCATGCGGGAGCTGGTGGCGTGGGAACCTACGCAATCCAATTAGCTAAACAAGCAGGTGCATATGTCATTACAACAGCCAGTGAAAAAAATCATGAGTTACTAGAAAAACTTGGAGCCGATGAAATTATCGATTATCATACAATCAATTTTGATGAAGTACTAACAGATATTGATTTAGTATTTGATACAATGGGTGGAGATATTCAAAAAGCAAGCTTTTCCGTGCTAAAACCAAATACAGGACGTTTGATTTCAATCGTTGGTATTGCAGATGAAACATTAGCAAAAGAAAAAAATATCCAAGCAGAAAGTATTTGGCTTCAAACGAATGGAAAACAATTACAAGAAATTGCTGATCTAATGGCATCTGGTAAAGTAATCTCAGTAATTGGCGAAGTATTTCCATTTTCTAGACAAGGAATCTATGATGCACATGCATTGAGCGAAACCCATCATGCAGTAGGGAAAATTGTCATTTCAATGAAAGATTAAATAGATAAATAACCTGTCATCAACGGTTTGAAGTGTTGATGACAGGTTATTTATTTGTTCCTTGCGCCCGAAAAAGAATCAGTTCTAATAATCCCGGTAATTCTTGCTGGATGTAATCTTGATTTAAAATATACGTTTTAGTGGTGCCAGTTTTGATTTCTTGAATAAGCTGAGCATCCTTAAGCAATTTTATATGGTGAGATAAAGTGGATTTTACAATATTATATTTTTCTGAAGTAATCCGCTTTTCACCATCAAGTAACAAGCAAGTAAGAATATTTAAACGAATCGGATCACTGACTGCTTGAAGCGCGTGTAGGACAGGATCATTGCAGATATCAGTTAATTTATTTTTCATAAACAGATTATAACATAAACGTTCTACTTTACATATTTCTTTGAGAGTGATATATTCTTAATGTTCGAAGAAAATCGAACAAAAGAAGAAAATGGAGGATATTATGAACAACACATATAAAGAAACGAATTTTGAAACAATCATGAAAGGCAGAAGATCGATTCGTAATTACGATCCAAGCGTTAAAATTAGCCGCGAAGAAATGGAGCAAATCATTAATGATACTGTCAAAGCACCGTCTTCTGTGAATATGCAGCCGTGGCGTTTTGCTGTTGTTGCAAGTGATGAAGGGAAAGAAGCGATTGCACCTCTTGTTCATTTTAATAAAGTCCAAAATGAAACATCAGCTGCAATGATTGTGATTTTTGGTGATTTAAATAGTTTTGAACATGCAGAAAGAATCTATGGCACAGCAGTTGAACAAAACCTAATGCCTCAAGAAGTTAAAGAACGTCAATTAGAGATGTTAAGTCCATTATTTGAACAAATGTCGACAGAAGATAAAAAAGAAATGGCGATTATTGATGGCGCCTTAGCAGCGATGAACTTAATGTTGGTTGCTCGTGCATACGGTTATGATACAAATCCTATTGGTGGTTTTGACCGCGAAAAAATTGCAGAAGTATTGGACATGGATAAAGAGCGTTACTATCCAGTAATGATTGTTTCAATCGGTAAAGCTAATGAAGAAGGCTATCCTTCGTATCGTTTACCAGCAGCAGATATTACAACTTGGAAATAGGAGGAACAACTATGCATATCATTCCCTTAGTTTTAGCTGTAATTGTTGCACTTGAACATTATTATATTTTGTATTTAGAAATGTTTCAGACAACATCTCCTGCAGCGCAACGTTCATTCGGATTGGATAAAGAGTTTTTAGAAGATCAACGAGTTCAAACGCTATTTAAAAATCAAGGATTGTATAACGGCTTTTTAGCTACAGGGATTTTATGGGGCGCATTTTTCGCTTCAAATAGTTGGAGTGTAGTGACATTTTTTATCTTATGTGTGATCGTTGCTGCTATTTATGGCGGAGTAACTTCGTCCAAATCAATTCTATTAAAACAAGGGCTCCCTGCAATTATTACATTAATAACACTTTTGATATTTAGATAACTATAGGAAAGTTTGAGGTAAGAATCCCATTATCTCAAGCTTTTTTCATTGTTTAGAAAAAAACTTATAAAAAGTAAGTCAAATCTCTTTACTTACTTTTAGTAAGGGGTTATACTGTGTAAGTAATCTAAAAACTATTTGAAAACGAAAAGGAGCAATTATAATGACAGAATTTATTCAAGCATTAAAAAAACGCCGTTCAATCTACGCTTTAGGAGATAATTTAACTCAATCAAAAGAAGAAATCACAGCTTTAGTTAAAGAAGTTGTTAGAGAAAGTCCATCATCATTTAACTCACAAACACAACGTGTTGTTTTCTTATTTGGTGATGCACATAAAAAATTATGGTCAATGACAGAAGAAGCATTAAAACCTTTGACACCAGCAGAAGCATTCCCTAATACACAAGCAAAATTACAAAGCTTTGCAGCAGGATACGGAACATTGCTTTTCTTTGAAGATATGGATATCGTAAAAAATCTACAAGAACAATTTGAATTATATGCAGATAACTTCCCAGTTTGGTCAGAACAAGCAAGTGGTTTAACACAAGCAAACGTTTGGACTGCATTAGCTCAAGAAAATATTGGTGCAAACTTACAACATTACAATCCAGTAATTGATGAAGCTGTAGCAAAAGAATGGTCAATCCCAAGTCAATGGAAATTAAGAGCACAACTTGTATTTGGTTCAATCGAAGCTCCAGCTGGCGAAAAAGAATACATGGAAGATAGTGCACGTTTCCTAGAATTTAACTAATTAAACGTGTGGGAGGCGAAAAGCATGGTGACTAAATTACCGCAAGAAACGATTGTAAAACAAGTAAAATTGAAAGTACAAAACCTGGAAGTAATGACAGATTTTTATACGAAGATGATTGGACTTGTCTTACTGAAAAAAGAAGGAAATACAACTTTCTTAGGTACACAAGAATCTTCTGAACCTATTTTGATTTTAGAAGAACTTGTTGATCCTGTGGTAAAAAATAATACAACAGGCTTGTATCACACAGCTTTTCTCCTGCCTTCTCGTAAGGATTTAGGTAATAGTTTACTCTGGCTAGTGCAAAACAATGTTGAAATTGGAGCTGCTGACCATGGATACAGCGAAGCAATTTATCTAACGGATCCAGAAGGCAATGGAATCGAAATCTATCGTGATAAACCAATGAGCGAGTGGGATATTCGTACCGATGGACAAATCATCGGTGTTACCGAAGAGCTAGATGGTGACGGAGTGGTTGCAGAAGCTGATGGTCAATGGTTAGGTATGGCGCCAGGTTCAAAAATTGGTCATGTACATTTACAAGTGGCAGATTTAGATGAAACAGAGAAGTTTTATGAACAGCTTGGTTTCTCTCTAAAATCAACTTTTGGCAGACGCGCAAAATTCTTGGCTGCAGGTGAATATCATCATCATATCGGGACAAATACTTGGAATGGTGAACATGTACCACTAATTAGTGAAAATCAGTTAGGTTTGGCTTGGTATACGTTTCAGTTGCCGTCCAGAGAAGCGTTTGAGTTGTTTACGAAACAACTGGCTGAAACGGCTCTTGATTATGTAAGTGAAACTGAACAAGTAACTATTAAAGATCCAAATGGGATGGAAATCAAATTTGGGTATTAACTTAAAAAAGGTCAACTTCTTAATTTGAAGTTGGCTTTTTTTGTTGGGATTTTGATGGTTGATTGATTTTGAGATGGGGATGGAAAATGTGAGCCTAAACGTCGGTTTTTGAGAAAGGAAGGAGAACAAAAGATGAGTAGAACATCGGTTACTAATAGTCTGAGTGACTTGGTTAGAAAAAAACTATCAAATAATTGTACTTTTTGGGCGGAAGAAGTTGAGTTAGATTTTGGTAAAGCAAGAATTGATTTTATAGGATTTCAACCTTTCAATGTTGGTCAAAACGGAATGTGTCCAGCTGCTATTGATAAAGGTATATTCAGCTTTTATGAAGTAAAGTCTTTTAGGCTGATTTTAACTCAGGATATGGGAAAACGTTTTTAGGTGATGAAAACTATCTGGTTTGTGAACGAGATTTGGCGGAGAAATTATATGAAAAAGGAATTTTGCCTAATGGTGTTAAAGTAATCGTTCCTAACAAGCCGAGAAATGCTTTAGTTGTAGCATTTGACAATTCAAATAGCTTTGGAAATTTGTCAAGGCGAATCAAATCGTCAAGCGAACTACTATGGAATATGATAACCGCTAGAAGGAGCAATAAAATTGAAGTATTCAGTGAATAATTTTAGTCTTATTAACGTTTTTTTGGCAAAAAGAAGGAGGAAAGAAGAATGAAATTTTTTAAATTTGAAGATCCATTTGTATTAATTGTTGCTAAAAGTAGCAATGCCACATTTGAAGTTTATGATGATGAAATAGGTGATGCTGAAGAGCTAACCAAACAGCCTGAAGTGATCCATAGGGAAGAAGCCATGCTAGTTTTATCAAAATCAACTGGTGAAGGTGAATATCGTAACAAATTTACAGGTATGGAGGAAGCTACAACGATTATAGAGCAAGCTATTGCAGATATTGATAACGTACAGATTGGAACAGAATTTAATCTAAGGCATGTTTTGGCACAAAGTGCTACTTTGTGTTAAACAATATTTTTTAAGAAAGGATAGGTTAATCCTATTTATTTTATCCTTTTTATGTAAATTTTAAGTATAGTCAAAAGTGATCTTATGCAGTTGCAGAAAGATCACTTTTTTTTGTAAATTATACGTATAAATAATTTGAGAGCTGAAAAAAGCAAGTTAAATCGTTGTTATCAAGGTTAAAATTGATTAGTAGAAAGAAATTCAGATAAATTTCCTGTGTTCATATTAAAGTTTGAATGCCTTCCATTTTCAATCTTTATAAGCCCTGGAACTTGCTCTATACCATATTTATCTCTAACATTTTTAATAGTTTTGTCAATGTCAGTATCTTCAGTGTCAATATAGTATACAGGGATTTTGGTATTCACTTCTTTTTTTAAAGTGGCGACAAAAGTTCTACAATAGGGACAAGTTACTCTTCCAAAATAGATAAATATTTCTTCGTTATCATGTTGAGTAACAATATTTTCTAATTGAGTTGGAGTAATCAGGATCAGATTTTCAGTATTTTTTTTATAAAGTTTTTCAATTTCAGTATTTACGTGAATACGTGTATTACTAGTTTCTTGATTTAAAGTGTTCTTAGTCTTAGAATTAGAATTGTTACATGCTATGCAAGTTAGAGATAAAATAATAGACATAAAGATTAATGAAACTATTTTAATGATTATATTTTTTTTCATTTAGCTCATTCCTTTCTAATGTAAAGGGTTTACATTTCTGTCAACTAATTATATAATATATCATACAATATGAAAAGGAGAGATTTTTATGAAAAAAACATTTGTCTTTTTAGCTAGTTTTGTTATGTTGTGTTCGTCTTTAAGTTTTTTAACTCCGGTTTATGTTAATGCACAGGCACAAGATGAAGTAGTATCAGATCAGGTTCAGGATGAAAGAGAATTTATCGAAGTTGTATCAGGAAATATTAAGCGTACTACGGATGCACAAGGTGAAATAAAAATAGAAATTTTAGATGCCGAAAATTTAGATGCCGAGTTAAAAGCGATCAATGCACCTATTAGCGCTAGTGAACTTCAGAATGTAATTAATAAGTTTAATAGCTATATTGCAGAAGATAATGCTGTATTCAATCAAACAAAAAATGATGTTTTACAAGAATTGCCTAACCCAAGACTGAGAATTTCATGTGGAGATGTTATGGGAGCAATTGGCTTGATTCATTCAGGTGCATACTCTGCGGCAGCCTATCTATTAGGTGTCACTGGTCCAGCAGCTGTAGTGATTCCGTTACTTGTCTCTACAGCGTACTATTTAGGATCATTATTATGTTAACGTTACAAAATTAATTATTATGAGAGGTGAAAATTATGGTGTTCGTGAAAAAAGATAAGCAGTATTTCTTTATCAATCTGATAGTAAGCTTATTATTTGTATTAACAGTTTTTAGAAGAACGACGAACGTATATGTGCCGATTGTTTTCTACCTACTCGTTAATTTGACTTGTTTCTTTAATGAATATTTCTTATTAAAATATAGTAAGAAAAAAGCAAATACTTCCTCTGAAAAAATATTGGTATGGATTCCAATCATACAAGTAGTGTATACACTATTCTTGTTTATCGTTTTTAAAATATTTATCATGAAATAGAATGGGATTGTACTTATCGAGGTACAATTAGCGGATATATTTAATTAGTAACAAAAAGCAACTTTACAAGAGGATTTATATTCTGTAGAGTTGTTTTTTTATATTTTTAAAAAGTAAAATCTGACATAAGCACGTTGAGTCAGATTTTTTAAGTTTAAATGCGTATAGAAACGATTATATTTATGAACAGAATTTTTTAAAAAAATTCGTTCTAAAAAATGCGAAAGTATAGTGAAAAAATCGAGTGGTATTTTTATCTACTACAAAAGATTTAAACGGACAGAATTTATTAAGTTTTTAACGTAAAGGAGTGTATAATGGAAAAATATGTTAACTACCTTTCAAAGAAAAATAGTTATACTTTTAACGAAAATAAGATATCGAAATGGCAAGAGAAAAAACTAAACATAGCTAGTGAATTTAGAGATTTATTCCCTGAATTTACATTGATGTTAGAATCTGCAACGCTATTAGAACTCTTTACGAAAGTTAGAAAAAAAGAAATAAATTATTGGATATTATGCTGGGAAATAAATGGTCATATCTTTGAAATAGTTTGTTTACCACCTAAAAAAGAAAGCTTTATTGAAATGGAGTCATATACAATATTTATAGGTATGTTAGGAGGTATTTTAGAGTTTTACTATGACTATCAATTGACTATAGGCGAAAGTGAGTTTTATTGGCAAAATAAAACTAAGATATTAGGTTTTGATGAGTTAGATAGTAAGGAGTATTTAAAAGATATACTGTATGAGCTAGAGCAGTATGAAAAGGAAGATTTTGGGGTGAATGCTGAATATATTGATTTAGAGGCATTATTTATTGTAGATTTGGAGGCTAATGGTGATGTCACTCTGTGTGATAGAAATACAGAAAAAATCTACCTTTTCGCTCATGATAACTCAAGTGATTATACTCAACAATGTCAAGGTTATCCTGAATATACTTTTTATACACTTAACAAGTGTAGAACTCTAGTCGAGTGGATTGAAACACTGGGTGCTCAATGGTTGAACTTGATCAATTTTGAAAATCAGTCTTCTTAAAAGGATAAGCGGCAGCGTGTGTGATCCAAAAAGAATCAATAACTGAATGAAGTGGAAAAATGGAACAAGATGGTTTAAAGAAAAGAGCGGAAATAATAACTAAGATTTTTCGAGATAAAAAAGATACAGAAGACAGCCCTTTGTTGTTTACTGAATTGATAGATAATGAATTTTTTGACAATAAACTAAATTTTGAAGACTCTTTACAGGTTGTTTCATTTGTTATAGATTTTATCAAAAATCAAAAGCCACGTACTAAACATGAAAAAATGACAGCTATAACTGAACGATCCAATGAGTATCAACGAGACGTCTATTTATCAGATGATTTAACACTGCATAATGGGTATGTAAAATCAATGCTTTCAGACGTTTGCCGAAGCGAAGGCGTAGATTTAAGTGACTTTATAAGCTATCTCGAAAAGGATTAGATAGGAGAAACAGATGAAAAAAGAAAAAAGTGATTCTATAGCTATAGGTATGTGCTTAGGTGTAGCTTTTGGTTTGCTTTTTGATAACTTGACTTTAGGAATAGCACTAGGAGCAGCATTGGGAGCTACGGGGACTTTTGACAGTAAGAAGAAATCAAAGAAAAAAGACCATAAAAATGGTGAATCCGAACAGTGAAAATTCCTACAGCTAAAAATCATTCGGTTTTTAGTATCAACGTGTGGGTAACTGGTACTTTTTTTGGTTATAAAAAAGGATAAAAAGTGAAGGAGAAAATGATGAATCAAGCAATGAAGTTAGACAATATCCTAGAGTTTGTAAAAGATACAGGTACTGAATCAATTGAGGATAAAAATTTTATCTTTAAGTGGTATTGATGTCTAAATGGCAAATGGTTAATTTGAAATACCTGAAAGGAAAAAACTTTTTCTGGAAATAACTTCCCAAAAACAATAGAAAAAGAAAGAATCAGTACAGGATAAATAGTATGATTGAAACATTTTCAGTTATCTTTATTCTACTATTACCTTTTCTAAGTTACATAAATTTAAAGGAAGAATCTAAAAATGAAAACAAACGAACTTAATATTTTTAGAAGATATTATTTGTTATTAGCAGTATTCTTTTGGTATCAATATCTCTTCCAGTTTTGATTTATTTGTATATTAAACGCTAAAAAATACTTTCCAAAAAAATAGCTAAAGGACTGAGGAAACCTTGTTAAAAACAGAATCCATTTCTTTCAAACATGAAAAACAATCAATCATAACTGATATGACAATATCTTTTGAAAAAGGCAGTCATACCACAATTACCGGACCTTCAGGTAGTGGGAAAAGTACATTACTTAAGTTGTTAGCTTCTTTACTAACACCAACAAAAGGCAAAATTCTTTTTAATAACCAAGATATTACACAATTAGCACCGGAAAATTACCGCATGCAAGTATCCTATTGTTTCCAACAACCAGCCTTATTTGGTGAAACAGTTCGCGATAATTTTATGTTCCCATATGAAGTACGTAAGAAGGAATTTCAAGAAAATTATGTACTAGAATTATTAAAAGAAGTAAAATTACCTGAGAGTTATCTAGATAAAAAAATCATTGAGTTATCCGGTGGAGAAAAACAGCGTGTGGCATTGATCCGCAATGTAATTTTTTTACCAAAAGTATTACTTTTAGACGAAGTGACAGCTGGTTTAGATGAAGAAAGTAAGCAAATAGTCAATCAATGGCTGTTGCAATTGAATCAAGATAAAAATGTCACGTTGATTCGTGTGACTCATGATGCACAAGAAATTGCTCAGTCAACAATGGTTAAAACGATTGTAGCAGGCCGATTGGAGGAAGAAAAATGAACTTATCAGTGAACGATCTTTCGCTATTATTTGCTGGAATGCTTGTTATTGTTGCATTGGGAATTAGTTATAAAGAAAAATTAGGATTTACTAAAGATATTATTATCAGCGTATGTCGTGCCATTGTTCAATTGATTATAGTCGGTTATTTACTTAAGTATATTTTTCAAGTCGATAATAAAATATTGACCGTGGTAATGGCTGCAATCATCGTCGTTAATGCGGCGTTAAATGCTAAAAAACGTAGTAATCATTTGCAAAATGGTTTTTGGATTTCTTTTGTTGCGATTGCTTGCAGTACAGGGGTGACGATTGGTGTATTAGTTCTTTCTGGTGCAATTCGGTTTATTCCTTCGCAAATTATTCCCATCAGCGGGATGATCGCCAGTAATTCCATGGTGGCGATTGGATTGTGTTATCGAAACATGGATAGTTTATTTCATGACCAAAGACAGGCTGTTCTTGAAAAATTGGCACTAGGTGCTGATATCAAGTTGGCTTCACGGTCAATTGTTCGAGCAAGTATCCGAACAGGGATGGCGCCAACAATTGATTCTGCTAAAACAGTAGGTATTGTAAGTTTACCTGGAATGATGTCAGGGTTGATTTTTGCAGGGGTTGATCCAGTACATGCGATCAAATATCAAATTATGGTGACATTCATGTTATTGTCTGCCACAAGCATTGGCTCAGTGATTGCGACATATCTTGCTTATAAGAGTTATTATAATGAGCGGAAACAATTGGTTATATAAACAAGTAAAAACGATTGGACTTCTCTTCTAGAGAAAAATCCAATCGTTTTTTTAAATACTAGCGCCTCCGCCTCCAGAAGAGCCACCTCCGCCAGAGAAGCCGCCGCCTCCACCAAAACTTCCGCCACCGCTTGAAGAGCCACCGCCAAAACCGCTGCCTCCCCAATACCAAGGACCGCTGCCGCGACCACCACGACCGCCGCCTCTAAATAGTATAAAAGGAAGAATAACAAAAATCACAACGAAGATGCCAAAAATATCTTCACCACCTGAACTCCCACCAGATGAAACATCTTCTAATTCGTCATCTGACAATGCGTTCTTATCTGTCGGATAGTCATAATGTTTATCAATCAAGGTGGTTACTGCATTAAATGTATATTGCAGTCCTTTATTAATTGCCTCTTCATTACTTGATTTCAAGTCATCTTTGGCTTGTTGCAAAATATTCCCTGCAATACTATCAGTAATGACATCTTCCAAACCGTAACCAACTTCGATCCGGACATTTCGTTCACCGTCATTTACTGCGTAAAGAATCAAAATACCATTATTTTCTTTTGGATTTCCGATTTTCCATTTCTTAAAAAGATCGGGAGCATAACTGTCGATACTGTCACCATCGGTTGAATCAATTACACCTAAAACAACTTGTGGAGCTTCTGATTTCCCTTTATATATTTCCCCTTTTTTATCAACTAACTGTTTAGTCGTTTCATCAAGAATGCCTGGTTGATCTAAATAAAAATGATCTGGCGCTGTTGGTAACGCATCAGCAAATACGGTTGTGTGGAAGCTGACGAAAAAGGCGACAAGGAAAAATAAACTACTAGCTAATAACCCTCGTCTAAAAATTTTCATCTTTTATCACTTCCCGCCAGATGAACTAGTTGAATTGTCAAAATTCACAGAAGGGACAGTACTGGCTGTTGGATCAGCTTTAAAGTAGTCCTTTTTACCTAAGCCCATCATATTTGCAAAAATATTTTTAGGGAATGAAACCACTTGTTCATTGTATTCTCTTACAACATCATTGTAACGTTTACGTTCAACAGAAATGCGGTTTTCAGTACCTTCTAATTGTGTCATCAATGTTTGTACATTATCGTTTGATTTCAGGTCTGGATAATTTTCGTTGATGACGTTAATCAACGTACCGACTGATTGATCTAATTCTTGGCTAGCTTTGATTTTTTCTGAATCATTATTGGCAGAACCGTATGCTTCACGAGCTTTGGCAATGTCACCAAAGACTTTTTGTTCCTGTTGCATACTGCCTTTAACACTGTTGACTAAGTTAGGAACGAGATCGGCTCTACGCTGCATCACATTTTCCACTTGACTCCATTGTGACTCGACAGATTGTTCTTTCTTTGCTAATCCGTTGTATTGACTGACTCCGAATACGCCTAATAAAACAATGACGATCAAAGCAATCAAACCAACTTTTGTTGTGTTGTTTTTCATAAATTTCTCCTCCTAAAATGTAAAAGCTTAATGAGTTTCTTAAACTGAATGTAACAATATTGTAATGCTTATGAAATGTTTCGGCATCCATCTTAAGCCCTATTTTTGATGACTTAATTATAATGAACTTTGTGAGATAAGAGAAAGAAAGAGACTTAATGGGGAGGTTAATAGTTAAGTCCAATCATTTTAAAAAGGTAAAATGAAATTAGACCCAACGTTTCTTTTTTTTACAGCGCTTACATTATATAGTGAATACAGGAGGAACAAAATGATTGATTACCGAATGAGTTATCTTATTAACAGGCCGCACGGAGTGGGTTACTCCATTCAAGAAATCAATGAAATCACAGGATTGACCCCAGAAGAGATTATCGATCAGTTAGGAAAGATTAACGAATGTTTAATGGAATTTTCCTATGAACAGATTTATTGGGAAAAAGATAAAATTTATTTTTCAAAACAATTAGCGGATAAATGGCTGGAAATTCAGCTTGGTAAGCAGGAAACGGAAATCTATTATTCAGAACCAGAAAGGCAAGCGTTGCTGTATCTTTTGACTTTGATTGCAGAGGAAGATTTATCCGTCTATTTTTATCAAGATTTTCTTCAAGTGAGTAAGAATACGATTTTGGCGGATATAAAAAAATTACGTCAAGATTTATCACAGAGACAAATAAAGTTAGAGTATTCCCGAAAAAAAGGCTTTTACTTATTTGGTAATGAGGAGCAGATTCGCCTTCAAGCACATCAAATGATTGCTAAAATGATGCAATCAATTTCAGGGAAATGGGGACTAAAAAAAGGGTTGATGAATTATTCCAAAACAGTTGAAGCCGATGTTCGTTACTCCTTTTTTGAAGCGATCAAAGCAAGTGAGTTAGTAATCGTTCCAAGTAGGATTGAAGAAACTGTTTATTTTATGGCATACATGTTGTATCGGACAAAAGGACATTCTTTGACGGTTGATAGACAAAGGGAAATTGTCTTGGTAGAGTTGAATGCCTTTCAAGCAAGTCAGTTGTTTTTGGAGAAATTTCCAATGGTTATGAATTTGAAAGATGAGCAGTTATATTTCACCTTGGTTTTTATGACAATCATTCAAGGAGAAATAAGAGATACAGCGTTGGAATTTTTGCTGGAATGTGCCAGTCAAATTATTCATGAAATGGAAAGATTGGCAGCGATTGAATTTAGAGCGTATCGGAAGTTATTGTTAGATCTTTTTTATCATTTAGTACCTGCTTTTTTTAGGATTAAGTATAATTTTTTTCTATCTAATGTACTCATCGAAGAAATCAAAGAACAATATGGTGAAATATTCACGTTAACAAAAACGGCATTGCACCCTTTAGAAATATTGGTGGGTAAATCAATTCCTGATGAAGAAATCGGTTATTTTACGATTTTATTTGGTGGAGAGATTGGTAATCAAAGAGCATTAAACCGTGTGATTCGATACAAAGCATTAGTTTTATGTCCTAGTGGAATCAGTTCATCTTTAATCATGCAGTCGGAGTTAAAAGAATTATTTCCAACGATTGATTTTAGTTTAACTACGACAGTCAATCAATTAGAAAGTATTTCAGCATCTGAATATGATGTAATTTTTTCTAGTGTGCCGTTAAATGCACAAAAGAAAACGTATCTTGTTAATCCCATTATGACACAACTGGAGAAGAATAATTTGATGCGCTGTGTGCAAGAAGATCTGCTAATTCCTGGGATTGTTGTCCCTTCTATAGATGAAATTATTGAGACATTATTACCTTATATCGAATTAAAAAAAGACGTTACAAAAGAGAAGATTTATCGTATTTTAAATCGAAAAATGATCAAAAAATTAAAAGAGAAAGAAGATGAGAAGCCAATGCTATCAGAGTTATTGACCTATGACATGATCCGATTAACAGATAAAAAGCTTAAGTGGCAAGAGGCAATTACTTACGCCGCTGAACCGCTTAGAGAAGAAGGGAGAATCACTGATGCTTATATTGAAGCCATGATCCAAAAGGTCAAAGACTATGGTGCTTTTATCCATATCGGAAAAGGAATTGCTTTACCTCATGCCAGACCAGAAGATGGGGTCAAAGAACTAGGCATGTCGCTGCTGAAAGTAGAAGAACCTGTTTTACTTTTAGATGATCCCAAACATGAAATCACTATTTTTATCTGTTTGGCAGCTGTAGATAATGAAATGCATTTAAAAGCGTTGGCTAGTTTAACGAAAATTTTATCCAACAAAGAGAATTTAGAAAAACTATTAGCAGCAAAAGACAAAGAAACAATTATTGAGTTATTAAAGGAAGGAGAATCATTATGAAAATAGCAGCGGTTTGCGGATCTGGATTAGGGTCTAGTTTTATGGTGGAAATGAATATCAATAGTGTGTTGAACGAGTTTGGGGTAACTGGTGTGGAAGTGTCTCATTATGACATGGGGAGTGCAACGCCGGATTTAGCAGATGTCTTTTTTGTTGCAGGAGACTTGGCGGATAGTGCACAGCATTTAGGGAATGTGGTGGTTTTAAATAGCATCATTGATATGGATGAATTGCGTGAAAAAGTGAAGGATGTCTGTGAAAACGAAGGATTGTTATAACGTGAAGTAGAAGATGAAAGTGGGGAAAGTTAAATGAATGGTGTATTAAACATATTAATCGATATTGCAAGTACTCCGGCAATTCTGGTTGCACTGATTGCAGTTCTTGGATTAGGGTTACAGAGAAAGCCGATTTCAGATGTTGTCCGTGGTGGGATTAAAACTTTTGTTGGTTTTTTAGTGGTAACTGCAGGTGCTGGTGTAATCGAAGGATCACTCGCACCATTTGGGGAGATGTTTCAACATGCATTTAATATGCAAGGAGTGGTACCTAATAATGAAGCAATCGTTGCCTTGGCTTTGACAAAATATGGCACGTATACAGCACTTATTATGTTAGCGGGAATGGCGTTTAATATTTTGATCGCCCGCATTACGAAATTTAAATATATTTACTTAACAGGTCACGCAACGCTTTATATGGCTTGTATGATTGCTGTAATCATGAGTGTCACGAAAATGAGTGCGGTGCCGTTAGTTTTAGTTGGTGGTTTGGCATTAGGTCTGGCAAATACAATTTTCCCGGCGATTGCACAGCCGTTTACCAAACAAATTACTAAAAATGATTCAGTGGCGTTGGGGCATACTGGAAACTTTGGTTATGCGCTTAGTGGTTTTATCGGAAAATATGTGGGGGATAAAAAGAAATCAACGGAAGATATCAATTTTCCAAAAGGACTATCTTTTCTGCGTGATTCGACAGTTAGTATTACGTTGACAATGGGGATTGTTTATACGATCGTGGCCTTGTTTGCAGGGAATGACTTTATTTCTAAAAATCTTAGTAATGGAACCAATTATATCATTTATGCGTTACAACAAGCAGGGATGTTTGCGGCAGGTGTGTTTGTGATCTTGGCGGGTGTTCGTTTGATTTTAGCTGAAATTGTACCGGCATTTAAAGGGATTTCTGAAAAATTAGTGCCAAATTCGATTCCAGCTTTAGATTGTCCGATTGTTTTTCCTTATGCACCAAATGCTGTTTTGATTGGCTTTTTAACTAGTTTTGTTGGTGGGATCGTTAGTTTATTTATTATGATTGCAACAGGTACGACCGTGATTATTCCAGGTGTGGTGCCGCATTTCTTCTGTGGTGCGACGGCTGGCGTTTTCGGAAATGCTACAGGTGGCGTTCGAGGTGCCGTGGTGGGTTCGTTTATTCATGGGGTGATTATTAGTTTTATGCCGATTTTACTGATGCCAGTTATGGGTGATTTAGGCTTCCAAGGGTCAACGTTCTCTGATACAGATTATGGTGTGACGGGGATATTCCTTGGTAAGCTAGCGGATATGGGCGGTCAAATTGCTGTTGTTGTTGGCGTTTTAGCGGTATTGGCATTACTGATTGGATTAACTATTTTTGGTAAGAAGAAAGCTTCTGAAACGAAGGAGGCGGCATAATGGATACACAGAAATTTGCGGATCAGATTCGTTATTATACGATGAGAGAATTAGATAATTTAGGTTTTGGGCATTTTGGTGGTAGTTTATCTATTGTTGAAACGTTGGCTGTTTTGTATGGAAAAGTCTTGAATGTTTCGCCAGAGAGAAAAGATGATTCAGACCGTGATTATTTTGTCTTATCTAAAGGACATGCTGGACCTGCGCTATATGCTACATTGTTTTTAAAAGGGTATTTTGACGAAGCATTCCTTTTTAGTTTAAATCAAAATGGGACAAATCTTCCTTCTCATCCAGATCGGATTAAAACACCAGGTGTGGATATGACAACAGGGTCTTTAGGTCAAGGAATCTCAGCGGCAACAGGGATTGCAAAAGGCAATCAGTTGTTAGGCAAAAGTAATTATACTTATGCAATCGTTGGTGACGGGGAATTAAATGAAGGACAATGCTGGGAGGCGTTTCAGTTTGCGGCTCATCAAAAGTTGGATCATTTGATTGTATTGATTGATGATAATAAAAAACAATTAGATGGTTATACAACAGATATTTGCGATCCGTTTGATTTTGTCGAAAAAATGCAGGCCTTTGGGTTTAATAGTTGGCGTGTGGATGGCAGTGATGTTGATGCAATTGAAGTTGCGTTGAATCAAGCGAAACAAATGATCGGTAAACCAACAGCGCTTGTTTTAGATACAGTAAAAGGACAAGGGGTTCCTTACTTTGAAGCATTAGTGGACAATCATCATGTTCGTCCAGATGAAGCAGGAAAAATAGCCATCAAAGAAGCGATTGACGTGTTGGCTGAAAAGATCGAGGTGAATCAATAATGAAAGACTTAGAAATGCGACAAGTCTATACAAAAATAATTTTAGCGTTAGCAGAAAAAGATCCAAAAGTTGTAGCATTAGAAGCGGATCTAGCAAGCTCGATGGGGACGAGTAAGTTAAAGGAACAACTAGGCAAGCGCTACATTAATGTGGGAATCATGGAAGCCGAAGAAATGGGAGCAGCTGCTGGTCTTGCTGTCACTGGTTTTGTCCCGTTTATCCATACCTTTGCGCCATTTGCAACGAGGCGTTCCTTTGATCAAGTCTTTCTATCTCTTGGTTATGCCAAGAATCATGCGGTAATTGTAGGAACTGATCCAGGTGTTACTGCTGAAATGAACGGCGGCACACATATGCCGTTTGAAGATATTGCATTGATGCGGGTCATTCCGGGAAACCATATTTATGAAGTGTCAGATCCATACCAATTTAAAGCGATTTTAGAATATGCCCATACGGCACAAGGACTATTCTATATTCGAACCATTCGCAAACAAGCGAAGTCACTTTATACTGGTAAGGAAGATTTTTCTAAAGGGTATTGTAGGCTTAAAAAAGGAACAGCAGGTACGATTTTTGCAAGCGGAATTATGGTGGAAGAAGCTCTTCAGGCAGCGGAGGATTTAGAGAAACAAGGTATCTCAGTTCAAGTGATTGATTTGTTTAGAATCAAGCCGATGAATGAAGAAATAGTGATTGAAGCAGCTAAACTAGGACCAATTGTAACCGCAGAAAACCATAATGTTATTGGCGGATTGGGTAGTGCTGTAGCGGAAATAGTAGCTGAAAATCATCCTGTGAAAATGAAACGAATCGGTGTCAAAGAACAATTCGGTCAAGTTGGTAAATCAGAATATTTAAAGGGAGTTTATGGATTAAAAGCTATTGATATTTCAAAAGTGATGGTGGATTTATTGGATCATGTATATTGAAGGAACAAAGAAATTAGGAAGTAACACTAAAAAGTCGTGCAAATTTTACGAGACTTTTTTAGTGTTACTAATATAGTAAATTTAAGGTATTCGTTATTTTAATTTGAATAATGTTTCAACAGTTACATCAAATACACGTGCTATTTCTAGCGCTAGCTCTAAGGAGGGATTGTATCTATTGTTTTCTAAATGAAGGATAGTTTCCCGACGAACACCAACTTTTTCTGCAAGTTCTCTTTGGGTCAGACCTTTTTCTTCTCTGTATTGTTTTAAAGTCGTTTCTATTTTACCCATGAGTTATTTACCTGATATTTCTAATGATCTAAAAGTTGAACCATGAAGTATTAAAATCACAGCGAGCATAAATGAAATTATAGCGGGTGAAAGTTTAAGACCCATCGGGATAAAATAAGTGGCTATACCTCCTGCTAGTAAAAATAGTAAAATGAAGAAAAAGGTTATATTACTGGATTTATAAAAATTATTTAAGGCACGTTCATCAAGCTTTTCTGTATTAGTAAGGATAGTTACGACCATTATTATTAACAAGACAAGAATCATTAAACCTATTGCTAGATATTTTGTAATTTCTGGAGTTGTTGGAGGTGTAATGAATAGAATTCCTATGCTGTAGAAAATCATTCCGCTCAAGAGTTCGATTGTATAGATTTTTCCAGTTAGATTCATTTTAGTTTTCATAAGTAGTACATCCTTTCTGGTGATATATTTATAACTTGGTTATAAATATATCACCAGTTGTTTTAATAGTCAATAGAATCTTTTTAGTTATAGTTAGACGATCGTATTTCGTTTTTTATGTTATGATAAGCAAAAAGTTATGTGTAGGAGAAAAATATGAAAAAGAACCAACCATCAAAATTCGACTGGTACCACAAGCAATGGGGCAAACCCACACATGATGATCGTTTACTTTTTATTTTACTAACTGTAGGAACGTTTCAAGCTGGTTTAAGTTGGAAAGCAGTAGCTGGTAAATTAGAGGCATTTTTGAGAAACTTTCATAATATGGAGATTCAGAAAGTTGCGGCTATGATGCCGGACGATGTGGAAAAAATCATGCAAGATCCTGAAATGATTCGTAACCCAAGAAAAATCAACGCAACGATTCAAAATGCTCAAGCGATTTTAGCGGTGCAAGAAGAATACGGAAGTTTCGCTGAGTATATGTGGGATTTTGTTGGTGGTGTTCCACGTTTGAATGTCTATGAAGAATCGTATGAAGTGCCAAATGTCACGCCGTTATCTAAAAATGTGGCAAAGGATATGAAAAAACATGGTTTTACTTTTGTTGGTCCAGTGGTCACGTATATGTTTATGAAAGCTAGTGGGATGATTCAAGATGAAGTGTTGAATCGAGAGTTATGATAACTTGTGGACGCCCAGTCGGTCGCGGCTCATAATTCGCAGAAAATTATCCGACAATTAATTGTAATGAGTGGGTGACTTGAGTTATTTAAGATTATGATAATTGGTAAATTAAGTAACTTTATTTAGGAAGTTTTGCCAGATGATGGTCACTTTTATGTTAAAATAATATTACTATCTATCTGTTGAAGGAGGAAATAATGAATAAACGAATTGCTATAATTGTTGGAATTATTACTATAGTGCTTATTGGATTTGGCGGGAAATTGTATATGGATAAAAAAGCAGAAAAAACACATGACGAACAAATATTACAAGCACAAAAAAGTATAGCATTATTTGTTGTACAAAATTACTCAGGTGCAAAATCAATAAAATTTTCTGAATTTAAGTATAATTCAGAAACTGAATCTTGGCATGTTTCTGCTAAAGTTAATCAGGATAATTTAATAACCTTTTCTCTAGAGCAAATAGATAAAGTAAATGTTGATTCTATAGGTACAAGAATAAATCCTGCTACTTTTAAGTTAGAGAAAGTAGAAAATAGGAACAAAACATTAGACGACATTGATATCTTAAAGGAGAGTTAATATGATTAGTGATCAAGATTATAAGATATTAGCAGATGAAGTTTATGAGGTTGATAAGATCAACCATGGTTAAAAGGAGATATTTTAAGTAATCCTAAATTATCAACAGATTATGAAGTGTTAAAAGTAGAAGATAACACAAAAAACGGAATGCAAGCAATGGCCGTTGCCCCAATAGTTAACGGAAAGGCAGGCACCTCTATTGATATGGAAAAAGACAAAAAGATGGCTGACCGAATTAGTGGCGCTTACTATAAATAACAAATTTATCCGTCAAGAGGTTTATTTTCTATCAGAAATATAGGTCTTTTTTTAATATTTTGATAAAAATAAAAAGCTTATTGTGATAAAATTAAAGATGCTTTATAAAAAGTTCGGGATATTCTAAAAAAATACAATCTGAAAAAGATAAGATTCAAGGTAACTGGAAAGCGGGTGAGTTTAACAGCTTGAACGATCAATTTACTGCTTTTAAACCAAAAGTAAGTGAGTTTTCTGAACTATTAGAACAGATCAACAAATGATTCAACGAAGTTGCAAACAATGTGGAAGAAGCAAATCAAAATAGTTTTTCTGTGATTGGTCGCGGACTATAAGAAATTTAGAGAGATGAAGTGCTTTTTATCAGATATGGCGCTACTGTAGATTGGAGAAAAATAAATGATTAAAAAAAACAAAGTAGTAGTATTTATTTTTGTCATTTTAATTGTATTAGGCATAGGATTTGGAGGGAAATTGTATATGGATAAAAAAGCAGAAGAAACACTTGATGATCAAATATTAAAAACGGAAAAAAATTTAGCTTTGTATTTAGTACATGAGTATGAAGGAATAAAAACTATATCATTTGATGGTGTGTCATTTTTTGAAGGACCAGGAAGTTGGTCGTTCAGTGTCTATTTTAATGGTGATAAGGAGAACTATTTATCATTGTCTTTTTATAATTTAGAAAAACCAACTGAAGATTTAACTGAAGTATATGATGAAAAAAATGAGTTTATAAAGAAAAAAAGAGATTCGAACAGAACTTTGAATGATGTAAAAATTAATTATAAGAGGTTGCAGAATGATAAAGGATAAGGATTATAAAGTTTTAGCCGATGAGGTTTATAAAGTTGATAAAGGTAAAGTAGAACATCCTAGAAGAGAAGGAGAAATTATAAGTAACTCGAATTTAGATAGAGATTATAAAATTCTGAAAGTAGAAGATAACACAAAAAACGGAATGCAAGCAATGGCCGTTGCTCCAATAGTTAACGGAAAAGCAGACACCTCACAAGTAGTAATTGCCTACGCAGGAACGAATGCATCTGATGATTTAGATATAGCGACAGATATACAAACCGTTGGTGCAGGAAGTGAGAAACTGAAATCGTTTGATTGGTTTGGAGCACCTGAAATGGTGGACGCTCAATCTGTCACAGCCCAGCAATTCGCAGAGTCTATTAGAAATCAGTATCCTTTTGCGACAATTACAACGACAGGACATTCTTTAGGAGAAAGTTTAGCTTTTTATATTGCCGCAGAAAACAAATGGCTTAACGTAGGGTTCAATGGTCCTTATGCAGGAAGCATGATGTCAAAAGATGGAAAAAAATGGGCAAAAGACAATCCAGGCATGTTTTATAACTATCGAAATAGGAACGATGCTGTCGGAGGAATTCGAGTTACTGGTCGAGAGTTTGCCATTATTATTGATATGGAAAAAGACAAAAAGATGGCTGATCGATTTGGTGGCGCTTACCATAGTCTTGCTATGTGGGAATTTGACAAGAAAACGGGTAGATTGTTAATTCCTGATAATGAGTTCAATGTAAAAGCAATTAAAAAAAGAGCTGAGAATGATAAACAGCAGTTACTAGGTGTTCTTAGTGGCACCAAAGCATGGATGAAGTTCTTGCGGAATAAGTTAAAGAAAAGTGGTGGCGGTTTATCAGCCAATGAAGCTATTTTCTTAGACAGCGTTGAAGCACTCCTTGTGTTAAATGCACAAATGAGTACGGTCAATGGGACTTTTTTAGAGGCAGAAAGCTTCCTTCGTCGGAAAACAGAAAAAGCAGAACAAGCTTGGCAAAACTCCTTGAAAGCAGGAATAACATTAGGTCATGATTTGAGCGAACCAGAAGTACTGGACGCACTCGAATCTATAGGTGTCAGTAAATCAATCATTTGCGACCAACCTAAAGAAAGAAATGAATCGAAAATTGCTGAATACAGAGAAATCGCAAGTAGCTGTGATACGCTCAAAACAGAAATTCATGGAAGTATTGAAAAACTATTATCTGTGGATCAACAATTAGCGAAACAATTTCAACCAGACTAACTGTAAAGGAATGCGTTAAGAATGGATAAAGAAGAAGAATTAAAGCTAGAGTATATGAAAGAAGTACGAATATATGAGGAAAAAGAAGATCAGTTAGCTTGGAACAAAAGAAAAATAGTTCAAGAAATAGACGACTATGTCAAAGAAACTGAGTATTGGGCTGGAAAACTTCCTTATGGTCGTGAAGCTCTATCTGAAGCGTATCATCATTTCCAAAATGAATCATTGGAGTTAGAGGATCGATTTCATCAAGAAAGAAAAAAAATAATGAACGAGATGGAAGAGTTAGAAGAGAACTATAGAAAAGAATTACGTAATTTAGAGAATTAAAAGGAGGATTTTAGAGGACATGGTAGAGCTATTCACAGATGAAATTCTTGATGAAGCTGGATTAAAGGAGCTTAGAAAAGCGAGACAAAAAAATAATATTCGTTCTTTCGTAGGGACTGCCGCGCTCATGGACCACGCATCAAGAGAACAAGAAGTAAAATCAATTATTGACACGTACATAAATGAATTGAAAAGTTCTTTAGAGAGTTTATCAAGTAATTTAGGCAGCTCTCTAAAAGGACAAGCAGGAAAAAAAGTAAAAGAAGCAATAAAACAGCAGGCCTCAAAAATTCAATCAATATAGAGCTAGAACAATTGCTTTTTTTTCGACTGTTGAACACTTCTAACCTGTTGGATTTTGGTATAATTTTTTATGGTGCTGACTAAACAATTAAATTAAAAAAGAGGTGTTTTTATGGACGAAAAAGAACTTGAACGTGAAAGGGAACGACAAAAAGAGCTTGTTCGAAAAATCGGCGAGGAAGCTGTAGCAAAGCAGCAACAAATACATGCGACTGTTGAAAAAAATACTAGTGAAATAATGGCTCGCATGCTTGAAACCATTCAAGATACACAGAGATTAGTAGAGAAGTGGGAACAACCGGCAAAGAAACCCGACCTTCATCTAGTACCACCCCTTTCCTCAGAAACACCAAAAGAGGTACCTCATGACAGAAAAACGACCTAAAATAAACGTAGAAATGAATCCCGCACAGTACTATCCATATGTTCGTGAAGAATTAAAAAAAGAACTAGAAGGACAGTTTCCTAATAATCCAGAAGCTGTCGCAGAACATTTAAGTTTTGCAGATAATCTTCACACACTAGAACAAGAAATGGAAAAAATCATGACATCTGTTGACGAACGAATGATTGCGGCAGAAAATAATGCATTGACTTTTTTAGAAGCTTCACCCGAACGTATTCCTCTTCATATCAAGCGTTTAGCTACTTTCTGTGAACAGTGGAAACATGAAAATAGCTGAACAGTCAAGTTGAAAAGAAAGACTACATTCTATTCTCCTTGGCTTGTCTTTTCGAGAGTATGGGACGGGAGCATTTATTCAGAAAGGAGTTGCATCAGCACTCATCATTTATCTAGATTCCATGTGAGTGGGATATGACTCGTAGAGTTATGTCCCACTCATTTTTTTACTTAGAATCCTACATATCCTTTGGAAAGTACAGAAAAGGCTATTCAATTTATAGAAATGATTTCTTTTTATGACACGAGTAACCGCAGTAGCTAGGAACAAAGTAACATAATCTACTTTGTTCTTAGCTACTTATTGTATTTTAATAAAAATCAGTGCTAGGAAAATCTTCAAAAAAATCTGGCTGTAAAAATTGAATCAGCGCATAAATATACTTGTTGGCAATCATTTGACGTTTAAGAAGTTCATTCAAAGCACGTAAGGATTGTTCTGCTAATTCAATCATTCGCTTAGGTGAATCTGCTTGAAATTGCGCCAATATTTCTCGGACTTCATTTAATGACCAAGTAGAGGCTCGAATCAAACGAATAAATAATAACTGCTGTAAGGCATGCTCATCAAACATTCGATAGTTACTGTCACTATCCCGTGGGACTTCAAGGAGTCGTTCTTTGGTCCAGTGGCGAATCGTAGTTTCAGGAATCGCTAAACGTTCAGCTGTTTCACCGATCGTCAGCCAACCTCGAGTGGGTAGCAGCGTGATTTCTTGCCATTCCTCTTCGTGGAGGAGGGCTAAGGTTTGATCAGATATATTTTTTCGTTGATTTAGTTTAACTTGTTCTTCATTCAATAACCAAAAAGCAGCTGTAAAGTTATGGCTTTGGATAGCGGCCATGATGTCATTTGTAGCGTGATAGCCATAAGTGAGCGTAGTTGTTCGAATCGCACGAAAGTAATGCAAACTTTCTTCCGTATAAAGTCGATAACCACTGCTGCTTCGCTCAGGTGAGGGGATGAGTTGCTTTTTTTCATAATGCCGTAATAAACTGGTACTGATATTCAATTCTCTGGCAATATCAATGGGTCGAATACTCATGGGATATTCCTCCGGATAACAATGTTTTTGATTATTATAAGCTATTTAACAAACTTTGTAATCTATAACCTTAGAAATTGCACAAATGTGCTACGATAGGGTTAGTCTGTTGGTATCTAGCTGCACAGGCTAACCTTTCGGGAAAAAGATAAAAATAGAATGAGACGAAAAGCACCTCAGTCGATTTTTCCTATTTTCCAGTCAAGGTTGAACGAGCCTGTTCCGCTTTTATTGGTATCTAGCTGCACAGGCTAACCTTTCGGGAAAAAGATAAAAATAGAATGAGACAGAAAGCGTCTCAGTCGATTTTTTTATTTTCCAGTCAAGGTTGAACGAGCCTGTTCCGCTTTTATTGGTATCTAGCTATACAGGCTAATCTTTCGGGAAAAAGATAAAAATAGAATGAGACGAAAAGCGCCTCAGTCGATTTTTCCTATTTTCCAGTCAAGGTTGAACGAGCCTGTTCCGCTTTTATTGGTATCTAGCTATACAGGCTAATCTTTCGGGAAAAAGATAAAAATAGAATGAGACGAAAAGCACCTCAGTCGATTTTTCCTATTTTCCAGTCAAGGTTGAACGAGCCTGTTCTGCTTTTAATTGGTATCTAGCTGCACAGGCTAACCTTTCGGGAAAAAGATAAAAATAGAATGAGACGAAAAGCGCCTCAGTCGATTTTTCCTATTTTCCAGTCAGATCTGGATGAGCCTGTTATGCTTTTAACTGTTATCTAGCTGCACAAATCAATCCTTAGGAAAATAGATAAATTGTCAGTGAAATGAAGGGCATTTCAATGCCAATTTCCTAATTTTCTACAGGATTAACCGATTTGTTCCGCTTTTATTTTAAGGAGGATTTTTATGACAGAATATGTAACAATCAATGGGGCACGAGAAAATAATTTAAAAAATGTCTCAGTAAAAATACCGAAACGAAAAATAACTGTTTTTACAGGTGTTTCGGGTTCAGGAAAATCCTCGATTGTATTTGAAACGATCGCCAATGAATCGCAACGACAATTAAATGAAACCTTTAGTGCGTTCATACAAAATTTTCTACCGAAATATCAGCACCCAGATGTGGACAGTATTGAAAATTTATCGACTTCAGTGGTTATTAATCAAAAGCGTTTAGGTGGCAATTCTCGTTCAACATTAGGAACGATCACAGATATCAATCCTTTGCTGCGCGTGCTTTTTTCAAGATTTGGGAAGCCTAGTATTGGAACAGCCAATTATTTTTCCTTTAATGATCAAGCTGGCATGTGTCCAGAGTGTCAAGGAATTGGGCGAACACTGAGAATCAATGAAGATAAATTTCTAGATCCTTCACAGTCTTTAAACAGTGGAGCGATCCAGTTTTCTGCGTTTAAAAATACAGAATGGCATATGAAAGGCTATTTAGATTCAGGCTTATTTGACAACGATAAGAAAATTTCAGAGTATACAGAGCAAGAATTGGATACACTGCTTTATGGAAAAGATATTAAAGTTAAAATCGAGGATGTTAATTTCACATATGAAGGGTTATTTGCAAAGTTCAATCGCCTCTATTTGCAAAAAGAAGGCGAAATATCACCAAGAACCCAGAAACTGATTAATGAATATACCCATGAAGCAACTTGTCCGCTTTGCCAAGGAAAACGTTTGTCACAAGCTTCGTTAGCTGTAACAGTCGGTGACTATTCAATTGCAGATTTTACTTCTATCGAATTGACTAAAATGCTGGATGTCTTAGAAACGATCAAAATCCCAAATGCTACGCCGATCATTAAAAATCTGAAAGAAAAAATCAGTCACTTAGTTGAAATTGGGTTAGGCTATTTAAGTTTAGATCGAGAAACCGCAACATTATCTGGCGGTGAGTCTCAACGGGTCAAGATGGTCAAGCATTTAAATAATAGTCTGGTGGATTTGATTTACATATTTGATGAACCAAGCATCGGACTGCATCCTAGAGATGTTCACCGTCTAAATGAATTGTTGTTCAAACTAAGAGATAAAGGCAATACTGTGATTGTGATCGAACATGATCCAGATGTGATTAAAATTGCCGACCATGTGATTGAAGTTGGTCCTCAGGCAGGAAAACATGGTGGAAATATTATGTTTGAAGGAACGTATAAGGACTTACTCGAGTCAGACACGCTAACAGGAAACTGCTTGAAAAATCAAACAGAGTTGAAAAAACAGGTTAGACCAGCAGTCGATTTTTATCAAGGGCGTCTTTCAAGTAAGCATAACTTAAAAAAGACAGCTTTACGTATCCCTAAAAAGACCTTAACAATGATTACAGGTGTGGCAGGATCAGGGAAAAGTACTTTGGTCAAAGAATCTTTCTTATCAGAATTTCCTGAAACGATTGTGATCGATCAAGCTGCTGCTCAAACAAATTCACGTTCAAATCCAGCAACGTATATTGGGATCATGGACAACATCAGAAAGCTATTTGGAAAAGCCAACGATGTTTCGCCTTCATTATTTAGCTATAATTCCAAAGGTGGCTGTGAAAATTGTAAAGGGCAAGGATTCATCGAGACAAATTTAGCGTTTATGGAAGCGATAAAAAGCGAATGTGATGTGTGCCATGGCAAACGCTATAAACAAGAAGTGTTAGATTATCAGTTCCAAGGAAAAAACATCACAGAAGTATTAGCATTGACAGTTGAAGAGGCATTGGCATTCTTCAAAGAGCCAGCAATTTTGAAAAAAATACAAGCAATGGAACAAGTTGGTTTGAGCTATTTAACCTTAGGACAACCGATGAATACCTTATCTGGCGGGGAATGTCAGCGGATGAAATTAGCCAGTGAGTTTTACAAAAAAGGCAGTATTTATGTTTTAGATGAACCATCAACGGGACTTCATTTATCGGATATCGAACACTTGACGGAAATCATGAATCATTTGGTAGATCAAGGCAATACAGTTATTGTGATCGAGCATCATGTTGATTTGATCAAGCAGGGGGATTGGATCGTTGATATTGGCCCTGATGGGGGTAATCAAGGTGGGGAAATTGTTTTTGAAGGAAAGCCAGAAGAAATAAAAAATAGTCATTCGATTACAGGACAGTTTATTTAGCGATAATTAAAAAGTCGGAGAGAAATATCTCTTCGACTTTTTCTATTTCTATAAATCATTCGTTATTTTCTGTTTGTAAATTTATTCAAATATTCATCTGTTTCGGTTATTAAAGTATCAAAATTTTGATAAACGACTTCAAACATTTCAGCACAAGCTTTCATTTCTTGCGGATTTCTTCTTACTTTACCTTCAAGAAAGTGAGTCATAAAATGTAAGGTCTCATGCCACTCTTTCAATTCATACAAATAAGTTTTTACATCCAAGATATTTTGATAAGTGATTGTTTTTGATTCCTGTGATTTTCTCATGTCAACATTCTCCTAGTCTAAATTTGATTAAAATCCCAACTAGATAGGTAAATAAAAAACGATCAGAACCAAGCCTCATCGTTTTCAATAGACACACCCACAGAACACTT
This sequence comes from Enterococcus sp. AAFC-DPL-5146, assembly GCF_058216635.1. Taxonomy (NCBI): domain Bacteria; kingdom Bacillati; phylum Bacillota; class Bacilli; order Lactobacillales; family Enterococcaceae; genus Enterococcus; species Enterococcus sp. AAFC-DPL-5146. The sequence continues at coordinate 522,814 of NZ_CM177103.1, forward strand.
GTCTACGCAATTCAAAAGAATTTCTCACATAAGGTAGAAATCTACACTGAAATTGGGTACAATAAAACAAGCTGGTACTTTGGTATTGGCTATCGGCAACTTGTATTGGCAGTGGATGCTGTCTTTACAGGGCCTCGCGATTTTGGTTCCCGCCAAAATGTGAGGTGCCGTTTTTTATTTTCTATCAGGTCGTTGTTACGTTAAATGGTATCACGTCCTTGTTTTAGAAATGATAGGATAGAAACAAAAAAAGATATCGGGAAAATTTCCCAATACCTGTTCATCAATAGTATGAACTAACCTTACTATTTCACTTCTCATCAAACAAAATACGACAAAAAAGAAGCAGTCAAATATACTTGATTTTTGTACAATGAAAGAAGCTAGTTGTAATGCTAGCGACTATTGGCGACTTGTTTGGGCAGTGGATGCTGACTTTACAAGGCCTTCAAGTATGAGGTTCCCGCCAGATACTTGAGGTGCCAATGGTTATTTATATGTGATGTAGCTTTGTGAACTTTTCTTAGTTCATAAAGCTTTTTTTCGTTATTATCCTATATCAATAAGTATAAAGAATTTAACATTAATGGTCAATACGAACAAGGGAGAAAATAGTTGATTTTATAGTAAATTTTTCGGTTCTCTATTGTGGGGATGCGTGCTAGTTGATTATGAAGCAAAAATTTGAGTAAAGCTCCCAACTAAAAATTTATAATTCTAAACCTGTAAACAACGGTTATTGGGGACGGATAATTTTTATGATTTCTGAACAAATAAACGAACTGGACAAAAGGTTAATATAATTAATTTTTATGTTTACTTATTATTTCAATTGTGATATTCTGATTTACAGAAAGCGTTTTCTAAAATACTTTATGAGGAGTTGTATTATGAAAAAAATTATTTTAATTACATTAGCACTTTTGGTATCTACGAGTATGCTATCTCCACTTATTACTTCGGCAGAGTCTAATAAACCTACTCAAGTGAGTATACAATTATCTAAAAATGATGCAGAGAAAAATCGTGAAATTGAAAAATTTTCTGATATGCAGGATAAAATCACAGCTGTATTAACGATTGAAGATGGAAAATATGTATATGATGAAAGAGAAGTAAAAGCTATTGTTAGCGAATTTGATTTTGAAGAACTTGCTGTAAAAACTGGGATAGAGTTTACAAATGAGTCATTTTTTAAAGATGCTATAGAGAATATAGAAAATACAAAATTTGAAAATCAAATCCAAGCTCGAAATGCGAATAGATACAACAGGAATTATTATGAAGAAGGTTGGAACTACGGTAGGATGTGGATGGATACAGCTAAGACCAATTGGAAAATTAAAGATTTACAGGATGGAGCTGATTATATCGCTGCAGGTGGATTAGTAATTGATTTATTTTCAGGAGCTGCTGGATTAGCAGGGTTTTTGAGTGGTCCTGGAGCTGGAGCTCTTATGTTAGGCGCTACTGTTGCAGGTGGTGGGGTAGTTCTATACTTTCAAAATATGGCACGTAATTTAGAATATAAAAATAATGGTACAGGGACTGTACTAGAGGTAAATAAATTTATTGCTGTATATTCTTGTTGGTCACAAAATGAATATAAGGGCAAATAACAAAAACAGGGCTGTTAATTTAAATGTATAAGACAATAATAGTTGTTCTTTCTTCTTTTTAATAGCTCTTTAGAAGAACAAATAATAATTTAAGAAAGGTTTTTGCGATAATGGATAAGTTACTTCAACAAAAAAAGTACCTAGCTACAAGTATTTTGTTACTTGTTATGACATTATATTGCTTTTCAAATATTTTGTTTTCAACATTAAACGCTAAAAGTATTATTCTAAAGTATCTTGTTCTTTTCCTTTGTTTTATATTTAGCATAGTATGTACCTTTATATTGAATATAACAATTAACAAATATTTTCTACTCTTTTTTTTATTTCCATTATTAGTACTTATGTCAGATTATTTGGCTAACAAAATATCATTATTTAATTGTACTATTTTAGTGTTAATCTGTTTTATATGTATATTGAAAATTCTATATAAACCAATAACTAAATAAGCTACATGGAATGAAAATAAAAATTATTGATTCCATTTTAGAAGTTGGTTGTCGATGGCCTTTTGCTTGCTTTAGTTTGTGTAAAACTAAAGCATAGGAATGACCACAAGACCTTTTAGTGCATCATTTGCTGCTACTGTTAGATTTGGGGTATTTTAGTATGTTGCTTTAAACTTAGGTAGAATCAAAAATGGGACAGAGATTATTAAACTAAAAAATAAAATATCTGTCTTATTTGGTACAGGAGTGATATTAGTAGCACAGTATCTTTGTGCTACTAATATTTATGGTAAATCATTTATTATACTAGTGATTAATAAAATATAATTAACAATTACTATTTTATTACTGTTAAACTATTTAATTTGTATATTGAAAATTTCACTAAAATAAATACGGGAGGTACAAGGAATGAAAAATAAAAAATTATTGCTTCCACTTTTCATTTTTACAATTACCTTATTTTTGAACATTAATATCCAATCGGTAAGTGCGGAATTTGTTCCACCTGAGGTAGAAATGTCTATTATTAACGACTACAGTAGTTCGTCTAGTAAAACATTTACTATGCAACCAACACCACTTTCAGTAATCGATGTATTAAACTTTATTGAAAAATCAACAAGTAGACAACCAAAGCAATTACTGAAGTATGTTTATCCAACATACAGTGATACGCAATTAAATTCTGTTACGGCAAATCTAGAACAGTCAAATAAATATTTACTTAGTCAAGGGTATAAAACTAAAATCGCTAATGGGGTGTTGGATACTAGTTATTTGAAAGAAGAACTTTCAAATAATCGTCCAGTCATTGCTTTTTTAACTGCGAATGGAAATTATTGGATTGAGCAAGAAACAGCTGTAATTATTTTTGGGTATCAAAAAATTACTTTTCCTGGTAGACCTCCTCAAATACTTTACATGTATAAGAGTTTAATTCATGGAAATGGTGTGATTTTTAGCGGAGGTGAAAATGAAATTCAATTACTATTAAATGAGAGTTCCATTGACCCTTCCGCAAATGTAACCTTCAAATGGGTCTCTACATTATATGGATTTAATAAATAAGGAGGAGGGGAAAACATGAAACGAACAAAACGTTTTTTATTAGGATCATTTTTAGCTGTTATCTTTATGTTGACCGTAGTTACAACCAAAGTAGATGCGGCTTCTTTGTACGTGAAATCAACAGATGTCCCAAATGAAACGACTGTTCTAGCAACGCAAAATTGGCAAGAGTATTTAAATAAAATGATGCTGGCAGATAATGGAAGCAGTACAAACTATTATCTAGGTCAACCTTTTACAATTAGTTATCCTAAAAGTACGACCTTTAATTATCCAATTATAGCGAAAGAAAACAAGCAAATAGCTTATCTTTTACAAGTTGATTCTTCAGATAGTCAAAATCCAGATAGTTTTATTTTATCAAAGGCGTTAGCAAAGAAACTTGAAGAATTAAGTTTGACGATTCCATTTGATGGCAATCAAGCAATAACGTTAGTTGGACTTAACCAAAATATTTTTTATGGGTATCAAGGAATCCAGAATCCGTTACTAACAATTAATGATACAGATGTTCCAGATATATCTTCTGATTCGCAAATATCTGTTAACGTTGATATAACTGAACCAACTGCACAACCTAATTTACGGATGGCAAGAGCTTCAGTAGAATTTGAAACGAATATATTACCTTGGACAGTTTATGAAACTCAAACCGATCAACCTTGGTGTCAAAATTATACTATGGCAGCAACTATTAATCATCAAGCCGGGAAACAAGTTACGTCTGCTAGCGATATCATTCATAAATCGTATCCAAATGCAACGGAATCACAGCTTATGGATATAAATTGGATTACTAAACAAAGCCTAAATGATATTATTAACTATGTAAATAAAGCATATAACTATTCGATTAAATTCGAGGGTAACAAACTCCCGTTCTCGATGATAAAAAAAGAGATTGAAAATAAAGCACCAATTATTACTGATTTAAAATCAAGTACTGCGTACGGTCATTCTATCGTTCTTATGGGCTATACTGCGCCTAAAAATGGAGATATAACTTCATACCCTCCTTATTATTTTTATTGGAATCCTTGGTGGGAAGATACTTTTATTGTATCAAGCAATTCGAAATATATGACACTAGGACAATCAAATTACGAGTGGTATCGAACGTTATATAATTTTAGAAGAGGAAAGTACCAAGAGAAAATTAGTACAGTCGTTACTTTACAATCGTTTGCATCTCAATACCAAACTGGAGAAAATATTCCTACAAACCTAAGAAGCAAAGAGTACAGTATTAAAGATGTGAAAGAAGTCAAACAGTCCAATTCAAAATTAGCTTACTACCTTGATGGTTTAAACAAATGGGTACTAGAACAAGATGTGAAATTATATGCGACTCCTTTATTGAATAAAAATGTATTATTGTTATCCAAAGCTACACATGCCCAAACGGGTGAATTTCTTGATTCTTCTTTAAGGAATAAAAGATACTCGGCAATACAAGTTAAACCTGTGAGACAATCTAATTCAAAATTGGCTTATTATTTAAATGGGTTAAACAGATGGATTTTAGAACAAGATCTTTCCCAATGATAAAAAAACGAGCAGAATGTGTCTTGTCTGCCCGTTTTTTATTTTGGTTCTTTGTCAACTAACATTTGTAAAAAAAAGCCAAAGAATCAAGTTGATTTTTATGAACTTACTAATCTAAAATTCTTACAACTCTTCACCATTACTCTCAATCACTTGCTGATACCAATCAAATGATTTCTTCTTAGAACGCTTCAACGTCCCTTGCCCTTCATTATCTTTATCTACATAGATAAAACCATACCGTTTCTTCATCTCACCAGTCCCCGCAGAAACCAAATCAATAAAGCCCCAAGGCGTATATCCAATCAATGGAATACCGTCAAATTCAACAGCTTCTTTCATCATCTCAATATGAGCTTTCAAATAATCAATCCGATATTGGTCATTGATCGTGCCATCTGGTTCAATTTCATCGATCGCACCAAAGCCATTTTCCACAATAAACAAAGGCAATTCATAGCGCTCATTAAACCAGTTCATCGCATAACGCAAACCAAGTGGATCGATTTGCCAACCCCAATCAGACGCTTCTACATAAGGATTTTTAACTAAATCTTTCGACTCATCGTAATCAAAAGCGGGCCCCTTATCATGATCTTTAATAGCAAATGACATATAATAACTAAAGCCGATATAATCCACGCAACCATGGGCTAAATCAGTCAAATCCTGTTCCGAAATATCCAAATCAAACCCTTTACGAGCTAAATAGTTTTCCATAAAGCTTGGATAATGCCCTCTCACATGAACATCTGTAAACCAGTAACGTTTTTGCATCGCACTGACCGACATCATCATATCTTTGGGATCACATGAATATGGATAAATGGGGCACATCGCGATCATACAACCAATTTGGAAATCCGGGTTGATCTCATGCCCGATTTTAACAGCTTGTGCGCTAGCTACTAACTCATAATGAGCCGCTTGATACATGATTTTTTCACGATCTTCGCCTTCTTGGTATTTGATCCCAGAGTTGGTAAACGGCGCAAAGTCTTCCGCGTAATTCGCTTGATTATTGATTTCATTGAAAGTCATCCAATAAGTGACTTTATCTTTATAACGTTCAAAACAAACACGAGCAAACTTCGCAAAGAAATCGATCATTTTACGATTTCGCCAGCCGCCATATTCAGTGACTAAATGATAAGGCATTTCAAAATGAGACAAGGTAATTACAGGTTCGATCCCATATTTTAAACATTCATCGAATAAATCATCGTAAAACTGCAAACCTTCTTCATTTGGTTCAGCTTCATCCCCATTTGGGAAAATCCGTGTCCAGGCAATCGATGTCCGGAAACAATTTAACCCAAGATCAGCGAATAATTTCACATCTTCTTTGTAATGATGATAAAAATCGATGGCTTCATGGTTAGGGTAATTTTCGCCTTCTAACACGCCGTCTGTGATTCGTCTAGGCACGCCATGAGCGCCAACGGTCATAACATCAGCAACGCTGGTACCTTTACCACCTTGATCCCAACCACCTTCTAATTGATGAGCCGCAACAGCGCCGCCCCAAAGGAAATTTTCTCTTAAAATTGACATATGATCTACTCCTTTTACTTACAAATTTATTCGTTTCTGTTTCTAATTCATGTTTGAACATTAAAATCACCACACAGCTGGGAGGAATTACTTGAACGGATCAGCTGTGCAGTGATGTTTAAGTCAATTTAGAACGGATGTTTAAGCTTCAGCTTCAATTTCTTCTAATACTTCTTCTGTAACAGGTTGATTTGTTTCTTGAGCAATGTTGATGGCATCCATTTTTCTAGCAAATGGTAGGTAAATAAAGAATCCTAACGTTAAAACAAATGCTTGTAGTAACGCTGCTTGCCAACCGCCAACTAATAATCCAGAAATAATCGGAGGTGTTGTCCAAGGTACTTGAACCGCTGTGAATAATGGGACTAAACCAGTATACAAAGCGAAGTAAGTAATAACAGATGACACGACAGGCGTTAAAATAAATGGAATCGCCATGATCGGGTTCATTACGATTGGTGTCGCAAATGTGATTGGTTCGTTAATGTTGAACACGGCAGGTCCGATTGACAAACGACCTAGTTGTTTGAATTGAGCAGATTTTGCAAAGAACACCATATAAACCACTAATCCAAGCGTCATACCAGCACCTGTTACGGTTAAAAATTGATCTAGAAATTGTTGTGTTACGATATGACCACCGTTTGCAACAGTCAATTCTTTACCAGCTTTTAAAATATCAGTATTTTCTAAAGAGTTGGCTTGTAAAATCGGACCCATAATACCACTGACGATTGTTGAACCATGAACGCCGAAGAACCAGAATAAAGGAACCAAGAAACCAAGGACTAAAGCACCGCCCAAGGAATCAGTCACACCTTGAAGTGGAGATTGTAAGACATCATAAATGAAATCAAAGAATGTTGTTTTAAAGACTTTATCAAAGAAAATATAGACAAACATCGCGCCAGTGATCAAAGCCGCAGCAGGAATCAAGGCAGTGAATGAGTTTGCTACGTTTTCAGGAACAGCTTCAGGTAATTTGATCCGAATGTCATGACGTAAGAACCAGCTGTATACCCAACCAACGATCAAACCAACGATAATTGCTGTGATCATTCCCTTACCAGCAGTCCAGTCTTTATTGATAACATTACCAATAGTCACACCGCTATCTAAATCAGTCACATCTGGAGACATAAATAAAATAAAGACAACAAGTGAGATCATACCGGCAGGTAGACCTTCAAAGCCTTCAGTTTTTACATAAGAATAAGCAATCCCGATTACCGCAAAAACTGACATGATGGCAAAAGATGCCCCATAAGCCTGATTGAAGTAAACGACTAAACCGCTGTCAGTAATCCATTTGGCTACTGACTCTATTGGTAAATTGGCCAATAATAGAAAAATCGAACCCACGATTGTAAACGGCATTGTGTACAACATACCATTTCTTAACGCTGTAATCGCTTTAGTATTAACGAACTTTAAAACGGGTGGTAGAACTTTTTCATTGATCCATTCATTCATTCTAAACCTCTCCTTTGGTTAACTAAAGTAACGGAAAATAATTGCGTGTAGTAGTATTTCAATAGAGCGGCCGCTCGAATTTAAAAGTATTGAATACGTTTACATGTATACTATAAAAGAAATGTTGTATATTTAAAATAGTTTGAGCGTGTTCAGAAACATGTACCATGTAAAAAAACAAATCAATTAAAAATACGACCTAGAAATAAATCAAAAAGCAATTTACTTCTAGGCCGTACGTTTATTTACTAACTGCAGGTAGTTTTAGGGTGATTTTTTTATTTTCAAAATCAAGAAGTTGAATATTGTTTGTTCCACCAATCCCATATTCAGGAGATTGATAAAGTTCGCCATAACTTGCGCCGATAAAGTTATCGATATCTGCTAATGTTTCAAAATGGCCTGTAAAGACAGCGTAATCGCCGGTTTGTACCGTAAAAGTTCGATTCCCTTCACTATCTTCAACAAAATATTTGTACGTACCATTACTTTCATCTGAGTCATTGATGATGATCGCTTGGACACTTTTTTTATCAGTAGGCAAAATTTCTAGTTTTTGGTTATTCACTTCAGCAAAATCTTCTGGTGTTCTTGGGATAGCAAATTTGTACTGTTTTCCTGTGATTACTTCGTTGTCCAAATGCTCGATGTTAAAAGACATGAACTGTCACACTCCTCTTTAATAATAGGTTAGATGTACGCTAATTTAGTTATTTCTGGCTCCGAAAATCTGGTACATTATCTCAGAAACCATATCAACTCTTAAGCGTTTTGTTAAAATTTTAGTCGGATAGGTTATTTTTTTTATCCGCTTTTTCAGCATACTCTTTACTTGCTTGGTGGGCAAGCAGTTCAATTAGGGCAATGACTGGGATTTGTGTAGTGATATTAATATATGGATCAGTGTAAATTGATCGTTCATCAGGCATATAATAAGAAATATTGTAATCAGCTAAACGAGCGATTGTTGAATGTTCATCATTGGTAATACTTAATATCTTAGCGCTGGATCGTCTAAAATCAGTTACCTGTTTGATCACTTCAGTGGTTTCTCCTGAAACAGATAGAACGATCGCTAACGTATTTTCAAATCCTCTTTGAGGAATGGGTGTAAACGGATCACGAATACTGTATGCATTGAGACCCATGTTTGCAAAATAGCGACTGCCATATGCGCCTAAAATCCCACTTGTGCCAATACCTGAAAAAACGATATGGCGAGCAGAAACAATCATCTTGATGGCAGGTGTCAATGTTTCGTAATACGTTTGCTGGTTCAGTCGTTTTAAAAAAGAATCAACATGCATAGTGGCAGCGTAGTATTGCTCAAAAGAATGTTCTTGTTGTTCTTCTTTTTTGATAGCATATTTTAATTCAGAAAAACCATCAAATCCCATTTTGGTACAAAAACGTAAAATCGTTGATGTGGACACGTGACAATTTGTAGAAAGCTGACGAATCGTTAACTTTGGAATATTGTTCATATGTTCTAATATATAGTGATAAACAAGCATTTCCAGCTCATTTAACGACTGGACTTTTTCTAAATCAAACAAAAAGATCCCTCCTGCACAAAGATAGTAGCTTCTTCATTTTTTACATAAGAAACAAAAAAAGTATACAACTTATATTGTACAGGAAACGTTGCTATTTCGCTTGTTATTACTATTTTTATCTATATAAATAAAACAGCTGAGGGAAACAAATTCTCTCAACTGTTTTGCGTAATTTCTTTTCTTCTATGGAAACGTTGATAAAGTAAAGAAGCGATCAGTGTAAATAGCAAAGGCCCAATCAACAACGTTAAACTTTGACGTAAATTACCTTGTGAAAGAGGCTGATACAGCTGAAATCCAATCGCTAAAGCGATACAGACAACAACACTGCTGCTAATGAATGTTGCGCTGATGTTTGATTGAATCAGAACAGCTGTCGGATTGTCTGTTAATTGTTTTTTCTTAAATGCAGGATAAGCAAGGGCAACTAACAAATAAGGGATCGCTCTTGATATATTCGTCATTAGAGTTAGCTGATTATATAACAAAACAACATATTGACTGCCAAGGCTAATGCCTAAAATAAACAAGCTGATCAGACCACCTTGAATCAGTAAAGCATAAATCGGCATGTCATGTTTATTTTTTTGTTTCAATCGAGGGTGCCAGTAATGTTTAGGTGTCCCTTCCACCAGTGTTCGAATGGGAAGATAAAAAATAGTAGATAATAAACTGATATAAGAAAGCAACAGAGTCAAAGCAGTAAAACGAGTAAATAGTTGAGCTAGAAATTGAGAGTGAGGGGATGAAAAGGAAAGCGTGTGACCTAAAGCATAGCCCAAATTCTCCATTAATTCGTACATCAAATTCCCTAAATGAACGGTATTATTGGCCTTTAAACTGTTTGAATTTATCCCGCCGCTCCATAAAAGGATGCCTAAAAAATAACAAAGAACAACTAAAAAACTGCTGTAGATCAATAATCTAGGGAACTGCTTTTTTTGTTTGCCTGTCTTATCAACTAAGCTTGCAATCGTATCTAACCCACCAAACGCCGTAATGGCAAAAATCAGAAAAGATAACTGTTCGATCAACGTCTTTCCAGATGAGGAATCGGTTTGAATCCCTTTGAAACTAGTGGCAAGATTCGGTAGAATATCAGCACGATTAGTAATCCATAAGAACAAATTACCACCAAGGCTTGCACTAATCAAAATAGTCATCATAATTCCGCTTAAATATAAAGAAGAAGCAATCCCTTTAAATCCTCTACTAACAAAGAACAACGTTACGATAACGGCTAAAATAGACAAAAGGCCAATTAGAATAGAAGTCGATAAATAGGGAATAGAACTGTTTTTTTTAGTTAAATCTTCACCGAAAAGTAAAATAGATGAAGGAATCCAAATCTTCATAAACAAGCTGATCATCCAAATAAAATAACTGCAATACCATAAAAAAGCGGCAATAAAAGCAATTTTTTCAGACAGGTGACCAGCTAGCCATTGATACAATCCGCCAATATGATTTTTATAAACGCCTGTAAATTCTGCTATAATAATAGCGTAGGGAATAAAATAGAACAATGCGGCTCCGACAAAATACGGGAACGCCTTGATACCCATTAAGAAAAAAGCCGTCGTCATACTAGAAAAAGAAAAAACAGTCATGGTAATGATCATAACTAAATGCTTGGGACTAAAAGTAGTAGTAGTTTTCATAAAAAATCCTTCTAAAATAAGATGATGTTGGCTTAAGAATAAGAGAAGATTTAGTAGAAAACAAGCTTTTTATCAAAAATTAGGGAATAGGAGTAGTCAAATGACGGATCAAATTCAGCAAAGAATCGATCAAATAAAAGAGGAACTTCAAGTCGATTTTGTAGCTTTAGCACTATCCACAGTCAATGAAGTGACAAAAGTTCGAGTGATTCGCTGGAATTATGTGGCTGGAAACACCAATCAACATTATCAACGTATTCGGTTGCAGGTGGGTAAAGGAATTGGCGGTATCGTTTGGCGAACTGGGAGAGCTTACCAAGCGTCAGATTTACAAAAGCAACCGGAAAAATTAGTTGAACTACCGATTACACGGATGGAGAAATTAGCAACCATTGCAGCCTTTCCTGCATTAGAAGGTGGAGAGGTAAAAGGTGTTCTTTTAGTCGGTTATCGACAAGAGACACTTATTACAGAGGATTTTTTGGCAGTTGCAAAAGACAAAACAGATGAACTTCTTGTTTATTTATAGGGGAAAAAATGGAAAATCTTATAATGGAAAAATTATTTGAAGAAGCAAAAGATGCTTTGTTTTTGATTGAAGAAAACAAATGCATCAAGAAAAATAATGCGGCATCTGAATTAGCAACAGATTACCTTTTTACTTTAGAAAAAGTTCTAGAAATTGCTAGAGGAGAAGGATGTATGCTTCATTCTACGATGGAAAAGTGTTTAGATTGTGAAGTGAGAGCCGACTGGGATCAAGCCGCCTTTCCTTTGATTTTAGAAGATCCAAAAGGTAGACAAGAGCAATTCAGCGGCAGTTATACGGTGATCGATCAACAAAATTCCTTGTTGAGTATTCGTCGTCTAGCCCTTCAAGATCGTCTGCAGCAAGTGATCCAAAATAAACGCTTGATCGAATACGTCAATCAAGCACATGAAAATGAGCGTCGAGCACTTTCACAAGAACTGCATGATGGACTAGCGCAAAGCATCTATAGTTTGATGTTGGAAACCAGACAGTTAAAATGGAACGAAGAATCAGAAGACTTATCGACTAAATTACAAAAAATCGACGAAGATTTTGTTGCATTACTTGGTGAGGTGAAACAACTTGCGATTGATTTACGTCCGACCGCTTTAGATGATTTAGGGTTGGTCCCAGCAATCGAAACGCTATTATACCGTTTGACAGAAACAACTGGAGTGGTGATTCATTTTATTCCGATGATCGAAAATAAACGTTTTCCTGACAGTGTAGAAACAATCACCTATCGAGTATTACAAGAAAGTGTGATGAATAGTGTAAAGCATGCGTCTGTGGATGAATTGTGGGTAACATTAAGTGAACAAGCCGCGCGCTTAATACTCACTGTTCGGGATCACGGCAAAGGCTTTGATCTCCAACAAATGAATGAACATAGCCAAGGTTTAGGACTTTTAAATATGCAGGAAAGAGCAGAATCGATCGGTGGGCATCTAATTGTACATTCAGAAAAAGCAGAAGGAACGACAGTAACATTGCAGTTGCCTATTCAATGGGAGGGAGTAAAATGAACATCATAATAGCAGATGACCATGCAGTAGTTAGAAGTGGTCTCCGTTTATTGCTGGAAAGCCAAAAGGAGATCACAGTTGTAGGCGATGCGGCAGATGGCACGGAAGCTTTTCTGCTCATTGAAAAATATCCAGTGGATGTAGTTTTGATGGACATGCGGATGCCTCCTGGAGAAAATGGCTTACAAACAACGCGTCGTATTAAAGAACATTTTCCTGACGTAAAAACGATTATTTTAAGTATGCATGATGAAGAAGAATATGTCCGTACAGCTTTAGAATATGGTGCAAAAGGCTATATTCTTAAGAGTTCACAGGATATTGTGTTATTGGAAGCAATTAAGCAAGTGGCCGCTGGCAATATTACAATCGATCCCCTATTTGGTCCGTATAATAAAGACCATTGGCTAAAAAAAGCCGATAAAGAGGAGAAAGATGAAAAATACGAGCGCCTGTCAAAAAGAGAGCGTGAAGTTTTGCCTCTAGTTTCTTTAGGCTACAGCAACAAAGAAATTGCGGAACGTTTATTTATATCCGTTAAAACAGTTGAAGTACACAAATCTCATGTAATGAAAAAATTAGAATTTGAAACATTTAGCGAATTGTTGCAATATAGTATGAAACATCAATTAATCGACTTATGAGGTGAGTAAAATGATTGGTATTCTGTATGTGTTTCACGGTAGTCAAAAAAACGAAAAAAATCAGGCGGCGAGGGCTTTTATTCAACAACTAGAAAAAAGACTGGATCCCAGTTTGTACCAAGCAACGGCATTTCTAGAAAATCATCCAGATACGATTCCAAGTGTTGCTGAACACATGATCAAAAACGGTGCAACGAAAGTGATAGTTGTTCCTGTATTATTATTTGCAGCGAAGCACGCTTTAGTTGATATCCCAGCTGAACTTGAACAAGTCAAAAGCAACCACCCAGAAATTGAATTTATCCAAACAGAAACATTCGGTAGTAAAAAAGGTAGCCGCCAAGTATTGTTGGAACGATTCCAAGAAGTAGCCGCTTCTTATCCTGACGAGCAATTAGTGGGGATTTTAGTGGCTCATGGAACAAAACAAACGGATGTACCACAAAACGTTTTAACTGAAATTGCAAAAGAAATTCAACAACAAGTGGGCTTCTCAATTATTCCCACAAGTTTAAAAGGGCAAGAAGATTATTTGTCAGATATCAAAAAGCAAGTATCGGAACATCAAAAAATAGTGATCGTGCCGTTCTTTTTATTCGATGGACATTTGATTACAATCATGAAAAATAAATTAGCCGAAGTCTTCCCAACAACAGAGTTTATCATTACTCGGACACTGGAATTTGACCCACGAATCTTAACAGACTTAGAAGAAATTGTGAATGAGGCTATCCAATGTATCCAGTAATGCTTGATTTAACGGGAAAGAAAATCGTCATTGTCGGCGGTGGGAAAATCGCACTACGGAAAACGCTCGGACTTTTAAAAGGGAAAGGTCAAGTAACCGTCGTTGCACCAGATTTTTTACCTGAATTCACTGAGTTAGATGGAGTCGAACGAATTACAGCTACCTATGAAGCTGAATATATTCAAGAAGCACAACTTATTTTTGCCTGTACGGATTCTAAAATAGTTAACCAAAAAATCGTCAATGATGCTACTAAGTATCAATGGGTCAATGATTGTAGCCAAAAAGAGAATAGTGATTTTTATAATATGAGTACGATCGAGCAAGAAGATTACTTGATTGCACTTTCATCTTATGGAAAAAATCCTGCTGCGACTAAGGAAAAGAAATTAGCGTTAATGAATCTATTGAGTAACGATTCCACATTAGGAGAAGATCAAAAGAAAAATCATACGATTGTTGAAAAAGGCTGTGACTATTAGGTAATTCCCTAATAGTCACAGCCTTTCTTTCTTGCTATTCTAAAAAAGACAAAGAATCAATAGGATTGCTCAAAAAATCACAAAGGAGAGTTTACATAAAATGAAAGAAAAGCTTGTTTTAATTGGTAATGGAATGGCTGGTGTTCGTACGATTGAAGAAATCTTAGATCGTGATCCTGAACGCTATCAAATCACGATTATCGGAGAAGAAAAATACCCAAATTACAACCGAATCATGTTGAGTAATGTCTTACAAAAGAAAATGACCGTTTCAGAAATCATCACGAACCCACTAGAATGGTATGAAGAAAATCAAATTGAACTAATTAATCACGATCCAGCAGAAAAAATGGATACAGAAAATAAAAAAATCACTACAAAATCAGGTAAAGAAATCTCCTACGATAAATGTATTCTAGCAACAGGTTCCAGAGCATTTATCTTACCCTTTGAAGGCTTTCAATTAGAAGGTGTTGTTGGTTTTAGAACGATTGATGATACAGAAAATATGCTTGAAACGGCTCAAAAATACCAAAAAGCAGTAGTGATCGGCGGTGGTTTACTTGGTTTAGAAGCAGCAAAAGGCTTGCTTGATCAAGGGATGGACGTAACGGTTGTTCACTTAGAAAAATGGCTAATGGAAACGCAATTGGATGAAAAAGCAGGGAAAATGCTGCAGGCGGATTTAGAAAAACAAGGATTAAAATTCTTGATGGAAAAAGCAACACAAAAAATTCTTGGAAAAACCCGCGTAACAGGTTTAGCTTTTAGTGATGGCACGACAATTGAGACAGATCTGGTCGTGATGTCGATCGGAATACGCTCAGAAACTAAGTTGGCAAAAGCCGCAAATATCGAAGTGAACCGTGGCATTGTTGTTGATGACTTTATGAAAACCAACGTTCCAGATGTTTTTGCAGTGGGCGAATGTGCAGAACATGATGGGAATGTTTATGGTTTGGTTGCGCCACTATTTGAACAAGGAAAAATTCTGGCAGATGTTTTGACGGAAAAAGAAACCAAACCTTATCAAGGCAGTACCACATTTACTTCTTTAAAAGTGTCGGGCTGTGATTTATATTCAGCTGGAAACATCAAAGAGACAGAGGGTATCAACAGTATCGAAGCTTTTGATGGAATCAATTACACCTATAAAAAAATCTTTGTTAGAGACAATCAAGTGATTGGTGTTGTCCTTTACGGTGACACGAGTGAAGGGAATCGCTATTATAATATTTTGAAAAAAAATGAAAGTATTGAAGAGTATACACCAGTTTCTTTACTTCATATGGTTGGTGAAGAAGCTAGTGCTGATGTCAGTGAATGGCCAGATGATGAAGTGATTTGTGGCTGTAATGGAATCGACAAAGCGACGATCATGACTGCCATCAACGAAAAAGAATTGACCTCTGTGGCTGATGTAACCAAACACACAAAAGCAGGTGGTTCTTGTGGGAAATGTAAATCAGTGATCGGCGATGTTTTAGCGTATACCTTAGGCGGTGAAGTGGTTTCTGCGCCAACAGGAATTTGTGCGTGTACTGATTTAACGAGGGATCAAATCGTAACGCAAATCTATGCGAAAAAGCTAACCTCCTCAGAAGAAGTGTATCGTGAATTAAACTTTAGTAATTCAGAAGGCTGTCCTAAATGCCGTCCAGCTGTCAATTTCTATCTAAATGTTGCTTGGCCTAAAGAACACACGGATGAAAAAGAATCCCGCTATGTCAATGAACGCTTATATGCGAATATCCAAAATGATGGGACGTTTTCGGTGATTCCAAGAATGCGCGGTGGGAAAACAAATCCGCAGCAGTTGCTACTGATTGCTAAAGTTGCCGAAAAATATGATGTACCAATGGTCAAAGTGACAGGGAGTCAACGTATCGGGTTATACGGAGTGAAAAAAGAAGACTTGCCTAAAATCTGGGAAGAACTAGACATGAAATCAGCAGGTGCGTATGCTAAAGCCGTTCGTTCTGTCAAAACATGTGTTGGTGCGAACTTCTGCCGTTTTGGTACACAAGATTCAATGGGACTTGGTATTAAATTAGAACAGCGTTACGAATTTATCGATACACCGCATAAATTCAAAATGGGTGTTTCTGCTTGTCCAAGAAGTTGTGTGGAAAGTGGTGTGAAGGATTTCGGAATCATCGGTGTAGAAAATGGGTTCCAAATTTATATTGGCGGAAATGGCGGAACGGAAGTGAAAGAAGCTGTTTTATTAACAACCGTTGAAACAGAACAAGAAGTCATCGAGATTTGCGGTGCAATGTTGCAATACTACCGTGAGACAGGGATTTACGCTGAACGGACTGCGCCATGGATCGAACGTATGGGGTTTGATGTCGTGAAGGAAGTTTTATTAGATCCAGAAAAACGCCGCGTGTTATTGACGGCGTTAGATGAAGCTGTTGCTGGGCGTCGAGGAAATCCGTGGAATGAAGTGTTAGAAGATAATAAAACACGCCAAGAATTATACACAGTGGGGAGAGTCTAAAATGGAAAAAATTTTTGTTGGGCAATTAGATGAGTTAGCGCCGAGAATGGGCAAAGAAGTTATCATTGGAAAACAGAAAATCGCTGTTTTCCGTTTGAGTGATAATCGTGTCAAAGCGATTGAAAATGTTTGTCCGCATAAACAAGGCCCATTAGCTGAAGGAACTGTTTCAGGTGAATATGTTTTTTGTCCGTTGCATGATTATAAAATCAATTTGAATGATGGACAAGTTCAAGAGCCAGATGAAGGTTGTGTTCGTGCATATGAAACAATCGTCGAAGATGACCGCGTTTATGTCATGGTGTAGCAATGGGAAAAGTCTATTTTGTTGGTGCTGGTTCAGGGGATCCAGAACTATTGACACTAAAAGGAAAAAGAGTGCTGGAATCAGCTGATGTCATTATTTATGATCGGCTGGTTCATCCAGTTTTATTATATTTAGCGAAAGATTCAGCGCGTTTTATTTATAGTGGGAAATATCCAAAAAATCATGTGTTAAAGCAAAAGAACATCAACCAATTATTATTAGAGGAAGGGCAAAAAGAACAAATCGTTGTCCGTTTAAAAGGCGGAGATCCTGGTATTTTTGGTCGTGTAGGAGAAGAGATCGCAACACTTCAACAGGGACAGATCCCCTACGAAATTGTGCCAGGGGTCACCGCTGCATCAGCTGCTAGCAGTTACAGCGGTATTCCACTAACGCATCGTGAGCATAGTAGTAAAGTTACTTTGGCAACTGCTCATCGCCAAGTAGGTGAAACAATCGATTTTAAAGGGTTGACGGAAAAGGGCACGATGTGTTTATACATGGGAATAGAACAAGCTGCTAGTACTCAAAAAATACTATTGGAGCAAGGTGTTTCAAAAGAACTACCCGTTGTAATCGTTGAATGGGCAAGCATAGGTCGCCAACGAACAATCACAGCCATGATTCAAACAATGGTCGAAGTAATCGAAGAACATAACATTCAAAATCCTTCGTTGATCATTCTTGGTGAAGTTGCAACGTGTCGTAAGGGGACTGATTGGTTTGAACAATTGCCTTTGTTTGGACATAAAATTTTATTGATTGATACAGAAAAAATCAAGTTTGAAACGATTCTGACTTATACTCAGCAAGGAGCAGATGTTTATGCGATCCAAGTTGGCAAAGATCGTGATCAGCGTTTTGATGAGGTGCATCAGCAATATCTAAGTGATCACTATTTTGATGAGGTAGTGTATTTGAATTCAGAATTGACGACGATGTATAAAAAACAAGAGGATGTTTTGAATAAGCGATTTATCTAGCTTCATGGGCTAATCCTTCGGAAAAAAGATAAATTATAAATAAGGCAAAGAACGCCTTAGTCATAATTTCCTATTTTTCTGTCAGGATTGAACGAGCCCATTCAGCTTTTAAATCTATCTAGCTTCGTGGGCTAGTCTCTCGGAAAAAAGATAAAAATTAAATGTGACAAAGAGCATCACAGTTAATTTTTCCTATTTTTCTGTCGAGACTGAACGAGCCCATTACGCTTTTAAATCTATCTAGCTTCATGGGCTAGTCTCTCGGGAAAAAGATAAATTATGAATAAGGCAAAGAACGCCTCAGTCATAATTTCCTATTTTTCTGTCAGGATTAAACGAGCCCATTCAGCTTTTAAATCTATCTAGCTTCGTGGGCTAGTCTCTCGGAAAAAAGATAAAAATTAAATGTGACAAAGAGCATCACAGTTAATTTTTCCTATTTTTCTGTCGAGACTAAACGAGCCCATTACGCTTTTAAGTCTATCTAGCTTCGTGGGCTAATCCTTCGGAAAAAAGATAAATTATGAATAAGGCAAAGAACGCCTCAGTCATAATTTCCTATTTTTCTGTCAGGATTGAACGAGCCCATTCAGCTTTTAAGTCTATCTAGCTTCGTGGGCTAGTCTCTCGGAAAAAAGATAAAAATTAAATGTGATAAAGAGCATCACAGTCAATTTTTCCTATTTTTCTGTCGAGACTAAACGAGCCCACTACGCTTTTAAATTAAGGAGGTAAAATATGGACTCACTTCAACCACCAGAAATAGTCGATGTTACAATTGAAAAGGGGATTCAAAAAGCTCGGGCTAGTTTTTTGACCTTAGCAGTATTAGGATTTTTAGCAGGTGTTTTTATAGCTGTTGCAGGGATTGCCATGATTCGGGCAATGGGGACGATGCCTAAAGAATGGGGATCACTTGTTAATGTGATCGGTGCGGCAGTCTTTCCATTTGGATTGATTTGTTTGTTATTAGCTGGTGGAGAACTAGTTACTGGTAATATGATGGTTGTTTCTATGGCATTGTTTGCTAGAAAAATCAGTGGGAGGCAATGGCTGAGAAATATTGTGATCGTGACACTTTTTAATTTGATCGGTTCTTTATTTGTTGCCTATTTCTTTGGTTATTTAAGCGGCGCGTTACAAGGTGATTTTGCTGAACGTGCGATTCAGGTTTCCCTTGGTAGAACCAAAGATACTTTTTTACAAGGCTTTCTTTCAGGGATTGCGTGTAATTTCTTAGTTAGCACAGCTGTTTATTTAAATTTTGCAGCGAAGGATTTTATTGGTAAAATCGTCGGGATTTTCTTGCCGATCATGGGATTTGTGATTTGCGGGTTTCAACACGTAGTAGCGAATATGTTTTTGATTCCGATGGGGATTCTTTTAGGAGGCAACACGTGGTCTGCTTTTGGGCAAAACATGGTTAGTGTGTATCTGGGAAATATCATTGGCGGGGGCTTTTTTGTAGCAGGACTTTATTTCTTGGCCTATAAAGTGGGCACTGGTCAGTTGTCAAAAAAATAAAATCTAGTATGATTAGAAGATAAGAAAAGAAAAAGGAAGTAACGTGAATGAAAACCGTCCGTGTCGGCACCAGAAATAGTCCTTTAGCAATGAAACAAACAACAATTGTTTTAAATTTACTGAAAGAAGTTCACGGTGATTTTTCAATTGAAATCGTACCGATGACCACTAAAGGGGATCAGATGCTTTCCGTTAGTTTATCAAAAATTGGTGGAAAGGGTTTGTTTATCAATGAAGTGGAACAGGCTTTATTAGCAGGTTCAATCGATTTTGCCGTACATAGTCTAAAAGATATGCCAGCTAAAGTCGCAGACGGATTGACATTGGCTGCGATACCGGAGAGAAGTGATCCGGCTGATTGCCTGATTTTCAGAGAAGTGACTGCTCTAGAAGCCTTGCCGATTGGTGCAAGGATTGGAACCAGCAGTTTACGTCGGGAATTTCATATGAAAAACTTGCGAGAGGATCTTCAAGTTGAATCAATTCGTGGAAATGTCGGCACTCGTTTGAAACGGATGGAAGAACAAGGGTTAGATGGGATTGTTCTGGCAGTTGCTGGATTAAAGCGGTTGAATTGGTTTGATGCGCCTACTCATCCTTATGTTGTTTTGACAAGCGAGCAATGCATTCCTGCAGTAGGTCAAGGTGCTTTAGCTGTGGAGTGCCGTAGTCAAGATCAGGAGATGAATGAATTTCTAAAACCAATCGATCATTTATTGACAAGAAAACTGGTTACAGAAGAACGTGCTTTTTTGGCGATGTTAAATGGAAATTGTGATATCCCAATTGGTGCGTTTGCCTGTCAAGAGCAAGGAAAGTATCGTTTTTCTGGATTTTTAGGGGATAAAGAATTACAGCAATCGTTCACAGAAACAGTGATTGTTCAAGATTTAGAAGGTATCGGCGAGAAAATAGCCAAAAACTTACTAAACGTAATGAGTCAGGAAACGCTATGAAAAAAGTTCTTTTAACTCGCTTAAGAGAAGACAATCATGACGATCGTTTGTATTTTCAAAGAAAAGGTTTTGAGTCAATTGAGATTCCTTTACTGGCGTTAAAAAAGCGGGAATTAGGGCAGGCATTTGAAACAATGTTAGCAAAAAGTGAATGGGTATTTTTAACAAGCCAGCATGCCGCTGAATTCTTTTTTCAGCAAGTAAAGACAGATAAACGATATATTACGTTGGAAACAAAAAAATTTGCCGTTATTGGAGAAAAAACAGCAGCCATTCTTTTAAGAAATGGGATAAAAGTTGATTTTCTCTCACCTAATCCAACGAAAGCAAGCTTGTTTAAAACTTGGGCTAAAACGTACCCAACTGCAACAACTATTTTTTATCCTAAAAGTAATTTAGCAGATAATACTGGAGAGGCGGACTTAGTACAAACAGGTCACTGTTTATTCACACCGATTCTTTATGATAATTTTTTATTGGAAGAAAGTAGACGACAATTAAAAAATAATTTACTAGATAAAAAAATCGAAGCAGTTTATCTAGCGAGTCCTTCCTTATGGGAGCGATTTTTAGCTATCTTCATTGAGACTGGTTTAAATGAAATGCCAAAATTATATTGTCTTGGCGAAACCACCAAGCAGGCAATTACAAGTAATGGATATGAAGTAATGATTAAAGAAAAGGATAGCTAAAAAGAGTAAGTTCTTTTTAGCTATCCTTTTATAGTGACAAAGTAGTTGACGAAAAGGATAAAACTAGTACAATGAATAGTTCAGAGTATCTATCTTTCTAAAGCTTGAGGAGGTTTTTTTATGAGTAGAGAAGTAATTTTATACATTGCTGCAAGTGTTGATGGTTATATCGCAGAAACAGATGGTAGTATTGACTTTTTAGGCGGTGGAATTGAATTAGTCGAAGAGGATACTAGCTATCAAGAATTGATGAAAAAAATCGATACGGTTGTGATGGGACGTACAACATATGACCAAGTGGTAAATGAGTTAGCACCGGATCAATATCCTTATGAGGAGCAATCATCGTATATTATCACTAGTCACCCAGAGGAAAATACTGAAAAATTGTTCTTTACCAGTCAAGGTCCTGTGGAATTGATTCAAGAACTAAAAAAACAAGACGGAGCAGCAATTTGGGTTGTTGGCGGCGCAAGTATTATCGCTCCACTAGTCGAAGCAAAGTTGATCGATACGTATATTCTTACAACAATACCGACAATTTTAGGTAAAGGAATCCGTTTATTTAACGAATTCAATGGACCTGTAAATTTAAAAGTAGATCAAGTGTATGTGAAAAATGATATGGTGTATACAACGTATTCAAATAAATAAGTGAAAGTAGTGTGAATCGGTTTTATTCGGTTTGCACTTCTTTTTTTGGTATATACAAAAAAGTATATACTTAGTATAATGAAGAAAAATAGATGGGAAAGGAGATTTTTACAACCAAGAAGTTAGTGGTGTACAAACTATTGATAGCGCTAGCATATGCATTATTATTATCGTTGTGGTAGACGATGTGAAAGGCGCATTTGTCAGTATTGCAACCGGCGTTTCAATAAATACTGTTTTTTTATGAATAGTAAATTCTTGTGATGATAGTTCTTGAAACAACTTTCGATTATAATTAAGCTAAGGATAAGATTAGATAGGAGAATAAAAATGGCGAAAAAACAAAGTGTCTTTCAGGAAGTAGCGAAACAAATCCAAGAAAAAATCGATAAAGGTCTTTACATTAGTTCACAACGTCTACCTTCTGAGTATGATTTAGCTAAGGAGTTTGGTGTTAGTCGTTTAACGGTGAGAAAAGCCATCGATGAGCTTATTTCTAGAAATATTTTAGTAAAACAAAAAGGAAAAGGAACCTATGTAATGACCCAGCAAAAAATCCAAAGTGGACGTGCTGGACTACAAGGGTTTACAGAAGCTGCTAAAACTTATGGAAAAACATCAAAAACGGAAGTAATTAGTTTTAAACCAGCGATTGATATACCAGATGAAGTGGCAACAGCCTTGCAACTAGAGGATCAAGAAGACGTTTATCACCTAGTTCGTTTACGCTCATATGACAATGAACCAATGACAGTAGAAGATTTATTTATCCGCTCGATTTATTTGCCGGAAGTCACAGAAAAACAATTAGAAGGATCCCTTTTTACATTGATCGAAAAACAAATTGAGATTGCTTATTCTCATCAAGAAGTCGAAGCTATATTGGTGACAAAAGAACTGAGTCCCTTGCTAAAAGTTGAAGCAGGTGAGCCGCTGTTGATGGTTCATTCAATCACTTATTCTGTTACTGCCACACCGATTTTATACGATACATCATATTATCGTGCGGATCGTTACACCTTTAAAAACACACTCCATCGCACGACAACTTAGCATTAAAACTAAAAAAGTCAGGTGAAGAAAATGGAAACAATCAGAACGCGTATTCAAGAAGCAATCCAAAAAAATCAACACCATTTTTTAAATGATTTAAATAAAATTATGGAAGTACCTAGTGTGAAAGGACAAGCTGAAGTGGGGGCACCTTTCGGGAAAGAACCAAGGCGAGCCTTAGAAACGACGTTGTCTTTAGCTGAAAGTTATGGGTTTAAAACGAGAGTGGTTCAAGATGCAGTTGGTTTTGCGCAATATGGGAATGAAAAGGAATATATCGGGGTTGTTGGACATTTGGATGTGGTTGCGGCAGGTAAAGGCTGGGATTTTCCGCCATTTCATTTAAGTGAAAAAAATGGTCGTTTGTTCGGTAGAGGGGTTTTAGACAATAAAGGCCCCGCTTTCGCTTGTTTGTATGGATTGAAATTATTGAAAGAATTAGACGTTTCTTTGGAAAAAACGATTCGGATTATTTTTGGAACGGATGAAGAAAGTGGTTCCGCTGATCTACCTTATTATTTGGCAGAAGAACAGCCACCGACGTTTGGTTTTACACCCGACTGTAAGTATCCAGTCGTTTATGGTGAGCGGGGAATCGTTAATATTGAACTAATCACTCCGTTCTCTGAAGCCGATTTATCCACCTTTGGTTCAATTGAAGGCGACCAAGCCAAAGATCATGTCCCCGACGAATTAACCGTTGAACTAGAGTCTGGAAAACGAATTGAAGTGACAGGAAAGCGCGCACCAACGAATGCACCAGAATTAGGTGAAAATGCGATTACCTTATTAGCTGAAAAACTGATGAATGAAGCAAGTTTAGCAGAACCACTTAAAAAATATTTTAATTGGGTTTTTGATAGTTTACATGAGTTACATTTCGGGCAAGGATTTAATTTGGCATTGGCTGATGAGGATTCAGGTAAGTTAATACTCACACCATATGAATTGCATAAGAAAGCAGAGGGAATCTCACTATCCATTGCGATTCGCTATCCTGTCACCTTCCAAGAAGAAGAGATCATTGAGCGCGTCAAAGCTATAGTAGTGGAAAATACGGAAGTCGTCATCGTAAGAAGCATGAAAGGAACCAACTTTCCAAAAGATGACCCGAATGTTCTAGCTTTAGCGGATGTTTATGAAAAAGTTACTGGACTTGATGGAACACCTGTTACAACGACTGGTGCAACTTATGCTAGAACAATGCCGAACATCGTTGCTTTCGGGCCTTCATTTCCAGGGCAAAAAGGAATCGCTCATAATAAAAATGAATACATGGATTTAAACGATTTACTGCTCAATCTTGAAATTTATACTTTAGCACTTTACACACTAGCCGAAAAAAAATAAACGCTATAAAAAAGTATCCAACCTCCTTTAAAACGATAGGAAGCTGGATACTTTTGTTTTATAGATTGATTACATGACAGATAAAGCAAGCAAATCAATCAGTACGTGAGCAATCCAAGATCCCCAAATACTCTTACCCATTTTTAAGTAAGCGATATTCAAAATTAAACGGGCAACACCTTGTAAAAGTAAGACATGTGCTACTGTAGAGAACCAAGAGCCATCCCAATAAGCAGGAATGTGCATCAGACCAAAAACAAGTGCGCTTAGTAACGTACTGACAATAAGAGAAAGACCTTTACTTTGCGCTGCTTCTAGTATACCAATTCCTAATAATTCTTCACCCATCAACATAAAAGGCAACATGAGAATAATCGCGCCTAAATGACCAGAAGCAGGATTTGCTGCCCAGTTGAAGCCTAAAGTTTTTGAAAGCAATCCAATAAGTAATCCAATAACAAAATAACTGAGGACAGCCACAGGTATTACCCACAACTTACGTGGTGCACGAAATGCAGATTTACTCTCTTTTCCAAACGCTAACATCCAAGCAAGCGCACCGCCAACAAAAAGACCCCACCAAGCCCAAGAAAAAGTCATCAATGCCCAAAATCCGATAATCATCAATAAGGCTCCGCCAAAAAGTTTTATAGATGAGCTGTGTAATGTTTCTTCTGTATTCATATAAATTCCTCCTACTACATTTCAATACCTATATTTCTTAAATCAAAAAGAATAAACAGTTGAAGCTGCTTTTATTAAGTATACTTTCCATAAGAAATTTAGGGAAAAGATGTGCTTACTAAACCAACAATTCCTTTTGATTCCACGGTTTATCTGGATTCCATAAGACTAGGATATAACTCGCAGAGTTAGGCCTCAGTTTCTTATTTTTTGAATGACGAATTTCAGTATATACTAAAATGTATATATCGTGTATAATGCAAGTATCAAATATTGAAAACGCTATTTTGAAGGAGGGGATACAATTGTCATGGGGAATAATCGCTACTTGGCGAATGGCACACGACGGTGTCGTCCAAGCGAGTGAATCACTGAAAAACAATGGTCAAGCAAAAGATGCAATTGAAGCAACTATTCAAACTGTTGAGGATTATCCGTACTATAAATCTGTTGGGTTCGGTGGGTTGCCCAATGCTGAAGGTATCTTAGAAATGGATGCTGCTTTTATGGATGGTGATACATTTAAAATTGGTGCTGTTGCTGGAATCACAGATACGAAAAATCCAATCTCTGTTGCTAGAAAATTAAGTGATGAAAAATTTAACAGTTTTAGAGTTGGGGATGGTGCAACAAAATATGCTATGCTCAATGGATTTGAGCGGAAAAACATGTTGACCCAAAGAGCTCATCGAATCTGGGAAAAACGAGTAGAAGAAATCGCTAAAAGTAATTTAAGTCCATATGATGGACATGATACGATCGGCGCAATTTCTCTTGATACAAAAGGCAGTATGGCGGCAGGAACTTCTAGTTCTGGTTTGTTTATGAAAAAGCCAGGACGCGTAGGCGATTCGCCATTATCTGGTTCAGGTTTTTATGTGGATAGTGAAATTGGCGGAGCATCAGCTACAGGATTAGGGGAAGATTTGATGAAAGGATGTTTGGCTTATGAAATTGTTCGTCTGATGGGCGAGGGGAAGACACCACAAGAAGCTTGCGATCAAGCAGTTTATACATTTCATGATAAGTTGACCAAACGTTATGGCAAAGCTGGAGCATTCTCTTTAGTTGCGATGAATAATGCAGGGCAATGGGGGGTTGCTACCAATGTCGAGTTTACTTTTAGCGTAGCAAATGATCGAGAAAAGCCAGCAATTTATCTAGCCAATATGGGTGAAAATCATCAAACGATTATTGAACCAATCACACAAGAGTGGCTGGAAGCCTATGAAAAACGAATCAAAGCACCTGTTGATTAATAAAACAATGAAGGAGAGATGATCATGAGTAAAAAAAAGATTTATTTATTTTGTGATGCAGGGATGTCTACAAGTATTATGGTCAATAAAATGATGGAAGTGGTGACCAAACATCAAATGCCGCTAGAAATTACTGCATTTCCAGTTGCTAGAGCGCAAGAAGTAGTCGATCAGGAAAAACCAGTTGCCATTTTGTTAGGTCCTCAAGTCCGCTTTTTACTAGAAAAAACGAAAGAGCAATTTGCTCCACAAGGCATTCCAGTGGCTGCGATTACACCTGAAATTTATGGCATGATGGATGGAGAAAAAGCGTTAAAAGAAGCGTTAAAATTAATTAAATCGAGTAAAAAATAACGAAGATGGGAGCGTCTCTATATGAAAAAATTTTTGGATTGGTTGGAACGCATTTTGACACCAATGGCTAAAGTCATTGGAGAAAACAAATATCTTGTTGCGATTCGTGACGGTTTTTTATTATCCACTCCTTTACTAATCGTAGGATCGATTTTTCTTTTGATTGCAAACTTTCCACTACCTCAATGGGATCAGTGGATGTCAGGAATTTTAGGAACAGATTGGGCGGAGCATATGGCAGTTCCTGCTAATGCAAGTTTTGATGTGATGACGATTTTGGCGGTTGTTGGAATTGCTTACAGTTTGGGGCGTCAATTTAAAGTCGATGCGATGCAAGCGGGGATTATTTCACTGGTGTCATTTTTCATCGTAACACCTTATTACACTGAGTATACACCGGAAGGAACAGAGCAATTATTTGAAGTGGCAAGTTTACCATTAAAATGGATGGGGTCTAACGGATTATTTTTAGGAATGATCGTAGCGTTGATTTCCACACGAATTTTTGTTTGGGTCTTAAGTAAAGGCTGGACGATCAAAAT
Organism: Enterococcus sp. AAFC-DPL-5146; assembly: GCF_058216635.1. Classification (NCBI taxonomy): domain Bacteria; kingdom Bacillati; phylum Bacillota; class Bacilli; order Lactobacillales; family Enterococcaceae; genus Enterococcus; species Enterococcus sp. AAFC-DPL-5146. The sequence goes on from NZ_CM177103.1 coordinate 550,037, forward strand.
GCCTGATGGTGTGCCGCCAACTGTAGTGAAATCCTTTGAGGCTTTGATTCCAAGTTTTATTGTGGTCATGATTTTCTTTGTTGCAGATTGGTTGGTCAGTTTAACTTCCTATGGGAACTTGCAAGCAATTATTTTTGACTTTTTACAAACGCCATTATTAGCATTAGGCAATACACTTGGAGCGATGATCATTGCGTATGTTTTCTTACATTTTTTCTGGTTCTTTGGTATCAACGGAAGCAGTGTTGTTGGAGCAGTCTTTAATCCTGTTTTAAGAGCATTGTCTGTTGAAAATTTAGATGCGTACAAACATGGTCAAGAAATCCCTAATATTATTACAGGACAGTTTCAAGATATGTTCGCTACATTTGGCGGTGCTGGTTCAACTCTTTCATTGATCGTAGTAATGGTTATTTTCTGTAAAAGCCAACGCATCAAAAAATTATCACAGCTATCTTTAGTACCTGGGATTTTTGGAATTAATGAACCGATTATATTTGGTTTGCCGATTGTATTGAATCCATTGATTTTAATTCCTTTTGCGTTGGTGCCGACGATTAATATTATCATTGCTTATTTTGCAATGAATTGGGGATTAGTTCCTTTGACAAATGGTATTCAGTTGCCATGGACCACACCCATTATATTCTCAGGATTTTTGGTGAGTGGCTGGCAAGGAGCTGTTTTACAAGGTTTATTGTTTATTTTGGGCATGTTCATTTATTATCCATTTATCAAAGTGATGGACGATCAATATTTACGTGAAGAGGCACAGGCGATAGAAACGCAGGAAGAAGAAGAGATCAATTTCGATGATTTTGATTTTGATGATATTTAGAAAGAAGGTTCTTTGATGAAAAGAATTATACTTGTATTAAATCATGTACAGGCTGGAATGGGCAGTGATGAAAATGCACATTTAGCCCCTGGCGGTAAGAAGTCAGCGATGGGACCAGGTCAAACGTTAAGTCCATTCTTTGAAGATAATGATGCACAAATCGTGGCAACTCTGTATTGTGGCGATCAGTACTATTTAGAAAATCCAGAAGAAGTGACAAAAAAATTTGTAGGATTTGCTAAAAAATTTGAAGCAGATGCCGTTCTTTGCGGTCCTGCTATGCAGTATCCTAACTTTGGAGAAATGGCAGCTAAATTAGCGATTTCTTTTAATCAATATGAAATTCCTGCTGTTGCAGCGATGGCGGTTGAAAACTCCGCAACAGAGCTTTATATGAATCAGGTTCCGATTGTTAAAATGCCGAAAAAAGGTGGTATTGGTTTGAACGATTCATTTAAAAATATGGCACTGTTAACGGCGAAAAAAGCACATGGAGAAAACACCGAAGCACTAGAAAAAGCGATTTGTTTTTGATAAATTGGACGTATCAAACCCTTCAAAATAAATCAATTTTTAACTAAATAACGCTCATAAGTAAGGAAAAGACGTAAAAAAGAGCCGCTTTTTACGTCTTTTTTGCATATATAGGGGAGTATAGAAAATGGGAGAGAAAATTTTCCTTTTGACAAATATAAAAAAAAGAGCTAATATTAACTTATCAAATGACTACGTATGTAGTTTTTCTTGTTTGTAAAAATCTTGAAAAGGAGACCTTTTATGACAGAAAAGAAAAAAGCATTAAACATCACTGATGCAGAATGGGAAGTCATGCGTGTTGCTTGGGCGACTAAGGAAACAACGAGTAAAGAAGTGACTGAAATCCTTAATGAAAAGACCGAGTGGAAAAGTACTACAGTGAAGACATTACTGAGCCGCTTAGTTGATAAAGAAATGCTTGGAACAACTCGTAATGGAAACAAATTTACCTATTTTCCTTTAGTAGAAGAACGAAAAAGTATCGAAGCTCTTTCAGAAGAAATGCTAGAAAAAGTTTGTAGTAAAAAAGTCGGAAGGGTTCTTGAGTCAATCATTAATAATAGCCTACTAAGCTTTGATGATATTACTCAACTGGAAAACTTGCTGAAAGAAAAACGAAAAACTGCTGTTAAAGTCGTGCCCTGTAATTGCACACCAGGACAATGTCAGTGTCATTTAGTTAGTTAAATCAATAACAATAAAATAATCACGAGGAGTGTTAATCTATGGAAAAAACAGTAACAATCAATGGAATGAAATGTGATGGCTGCGTAACTATCGTTAAAGAAAATTTTGAAGCGATTGATGGTGTTCAAACAGCAACGGTAAATCTAGAAAACAAGTCTGCGTTAGTAAATAGTAATCGAGAAATATCAAACGATGAGTTACAAAAATCGTTAGCTGAAACAAAATTTACGGTAGCATAAGTTGGGTAAATAAAAAATGGAGGAGCACACTGAATAGTTTTCAGGTGCATCCTCTATTTTTTGTTATCTAAAAAACGGAGCTTTGGGTTTTTCTTCTTTACGAAAAACCATCAAATAGTTCATAAGCAGAACACCGTTGCGATAGTTGATTTTTTGTTCTAATAGCTCAAATCCAAGAGATTCAAAAAATGGTTTTGCTGTGATTGATGAATATACAGTAATTTCTTTTGCTCCTGATTTAAATGCATGATCGATCAATTCTTTTGCTAGCATTTTCCCAACGCCATAGCCTATCCAATCTTTATCTACATATAAGTAATCAAGCTCTCCTGAATCAGAAATATTCCCAAAACCAAGGATTTTAGTTCGGTTTTGTGCAACAATTGTATACGTAGATTCAAATGTTGCATGCCATTTGTCATAATCAGGCGTAAGTTGTACCCACTGTTTGATTTGTTCTTGTGTATAGTCCTTTTTATTGATTGATTGAACCGTTCCATTAAATAAAGCAACAATGTCTTCTACGTCAGATTTTTGATAGTTTCTTAAATTAAATCCAGTCATTTTTTTTGTCCACTCCCATTCATTAAGAATAGTTTAATCACATAGAAGAGATATGTCAAAATATAATTCCTAATATCTGCTTTTTTAGTAAAAACAATGACCTCTGTTAACTTATGAAACTATCAAGTATAATAGTTTTTTAGTAAACAAACGAGGTGATTATGTATGCAGCGGATTGAAAAAGTAAAAAATATTCTCGCTGAGCGAACGAAAGATCAATTAATTGTTAAAGAAATGAAAGGGGTTACAGCTCTAGAAGTCAGTGAATTATTATCTTTAGCGAGAAATACTGTCAGTGAAGATTTGAATAAATTATTGACTAAGCAAGAAGCAATCAGAGTCAAAAGTCGACCTGTTCTTTTTTTCAGTAAGCAGGAATTAGAAAAAAACTATGATTGTTCCTTCAATGATCATGTATCCTTTAAATCATTGGAAGAATTGATAACCTTTTTAAATGAGCCAAAGTTATCTGCAGTAAGTAAATTAGAAGAATTTTCTGAAATTATTGGTTATAACGGCAGTTTAAAAGATAGTATCGAAAAATTAAAAGCAGCTGTTCTTTATCCGCCCGATGGATTGAATGTTTTGCTAGGAGGCGAATCTGGTGTAGGAAAGACAATGTTGGCAGAAGCACTGCATCAATATTATGAATCATTTATTGAAGAAGAAATACCATTTATTTATTTTAATTGTTCTGAATATTTTAACAATCCAGAATTGTTGACAACTCATCTTTTTGGTTATAAAAAAGGAAGTTTCACTGGCGCAATTGACGACAAAGCTGGGTTAGTCGAATATGCTGATCAAGGATTTTTATTTTTAGATGAAGTTCATCGGTTACCAAGTGAAGGTCAGGAAAAATTGTTTACATTGTTGGATAAAGGCTATTTTTCCAGAATGGGTGAAGCCGATATTAAAAGAGAAGTTAAAGTTCGTTTCATTTTTGCAACAACAGAAGACTTTTCTCAAACATTTTTAAAAACTTTTTTACGCAGAATTCCAGTGTCTTTGTTATTGCCATCAATAAAAGAGAAGCCGATTAAAGAAAAAATCGAACTGGTTATCAAATTTTTTCAAAACGAAAGTCGCAAAATCAAAAAAGATATTACTGTTACCTACCAAGTAATTGAACAATTAGTTTTTAAAGCCTATGCAGGGAATGTAGGTGAAATGAAATCCGAAATCCAATTTATCTGCGCACAAGGATACTTAAAACAAATTGAAAAGCAATCCAATGAATTGGTTATCAATCAAACATTGTTGCTAAATGAAGAACCTTTAGAAAAGGATGCGAAAGATCAAATTGCATTAAAAGAGTTATTAGATGGAAAAAATTTGAAAATCAAATCGGATAATCAATCGTCTGCCAGTCATTATTTTATGAAAAGAGACAAAATCAATGATGCTTTTTATGATTTTCTATTAAAAGAATTTTCCAATTTGAAAAACAGTAATATTCCCCAAAAAGAAGTTGCATCTATTTTGCAGAAAAAAATCGATCAATTATTTGATATGCGTTTGTTTGAACCAATGACGAAAAATCAAGGGATACACACAATTGATGAAACCTTCGAACAACGAATCATTGAGTTGACAAATTATATTTCTGAGCTTACTGGTTTTATGATACAAAAAAATCTGATAGATGTTTTGTCTAATCATATTTATTCTACGTTATTGTTTATGGAAATTCCTAATGATGATTTCTATTTATATTCAAGCCAACTGATGCTTGGTCGACTTGAAAATTATGATATCTCCCAAAAGATCGTAGAAAAAGTTTCAACTCTTTTTTCAGTGGAACTACCTAAAACGGAAATCACTTATTTTGGCTTGCTTTTAAGAAAGCTAAAGCAAGCGGATAGTATGTATCAACGCAATGATGAATGCGGCGTGATCGTGGTGGCTCATGGATCAACGACTGCCACTAGCATGGCAGAGTATTCTAATGTCTTATTTTCAAGCAATCTGTTAAAAGCTGTTAATATGCCAATTCATCAAACCGTCGAAGAAACCTTAGAGAAGGTCAAGAATATTATTAAAATCAATAAATATAAACGCTTGATTTTATTAGTAGATATTGGATCGTTGGTTTATTTTGGAAATCTTATCAGTGAAGAATTCGGTATCGACGTTCTCCTTATCAAAAATATCAATTTACTATCTTTACTAGAAGTGTCTAGAGAGGTAATTTATGAATCTACCGACTTTGATTATTTACTTCCGGTATTGAATGAAAAAGGGCACCTTTCATCTGTTTGCAAAAAAGGTCATTTTTTTGACTCGAAAGTACTTATTGTTTCTTGTATGACAGGATTAGGAACAGCATTAAAAATTGAAAAATTGATTATTGACGTTTTTCAAGAAGAGGTGTTGCAAAATATTCGGATCTTAACACTAGATAATAGTGAGATACAAGATATTGAACGCATTCACCAACATATTCGAGCAGATGAAAAACTAGTTGGGATTGTTGGAACGTTTCAAACAGAAGTTCCAGATATTCCTTTCATTCCTTTAGAAGAATTATTTTCGGAAAAAGGGGTAGAACGCCTACTATTATTATTTGGGTATGATATGACAGATAAAAAGAATCGAATCTTAAAGGAAAAAATCGCTAAACGCTATATTCATGGTTTATCTTTAAAAGCAATTATCAATCATATTACGGTATTGAATCCACAACGGTTATCTATAGAAGTGAGTCAAATATACGATGATCTTTGCCGACAATTAAATATAACTGGTGATGAGAAAATCATGTTACGCTTTTTGATCCATACCTGTTGTACAGTAGAACGTTTAGTGATAAACAATGAATACAGCACATCAGATTATAATGTGTCGTACAAAGACATTCCGAATGAAGCATCTGTCATAAAAATGGCCTTCAGACCTTTGGAAGTGTCGTACAATGTCCAATTTTCACCGTTAGAAATAAAATATATTTATGAATTACTGTATGGTAATTGAACCTAGAAGGGAAGCTCGAAACACCGTTAAAGATAAGGTGTTTCGGGCTTTTTTTATTGAAGAATCCTCTCTTATATTAACCTACGCAATTATTGGATAAATTCATTTAATTTTCCATTTTGACTCAGTTTTATTTTGTGACAGATTATTGGCATGGGACTTGCTTTATAGTTAATCGAAAGAAAAAATAAAAAAAGGAGAGTTGGATAGAAGTAGTGAAGAATGGTTGCTAGCTAGTTTTGTAGGCTAGTCTCTTAGAAAAAAGATAACTGATGAATGAGGGAACAGCACCTCAGGCATCATTTCCTATTTTTAAGTCGAATCTGAAAGAGCCCGTTATACTTTTATATTAAGGAGATGAGAAAAATGTCAAAGGAACCGATTATTTTACTGACCCATGGTGGTTGGGGAACAGGACTGTTAAAAAGTATCAAAATGATTGTTGGGGAAACAGAAAATATTTACGAGGTAGTTTTACAGCCGGAAGATAATTTACAAGAGTATATCCAACGTGTCGAAAGTCAATTAAAGTCTGTTACATGGAGTGATAAATTGTTGATTTTAACAGATATCAAAGGTGGTACAACAAGTAATGTAGCATTAAGACTTTCAAGAGATTACGATATTCTAGCCATTTCAGGATTGAATACGGCCATGCTTTTAGATGCAGTCATGAAACAAGCCGCACCATTCACTGAACAAGCAGGAGCAGAAATTTTACAAGCATCATTAGACAACTGTCAGATATTACAACTACCAACAAACAATAATTAGATAGGGGAGTATTAACATGGCAAAAATCGTATTAACAAGAGTAGATAGTCGTTTGATTCACGGACAAGTAGTTACAAAATGGTTACAACAATCAGGAGCCGATGAAATTTTTGTTGTTAGTGATGAATTGGAAAAAGATGAGTTTTTACAAAGTATCTATGTAATGGCAGCACCTCCAGGAGTTGAAGTCAAAATCTATGGCGTAGAATCGGCTAAAAAATATTGGGCAGAAGATGCTGCTGGAAGTAATGCCAAAGTACTTTTCTTAGTACCGGATCTACCTACATTAGAAGCGATGGTTAACGCAAATGTAATCGAAAATGATATTCAGATTGGCGGTTTAGGTGGTGGAGCAGAACGTAAAAATGTACTGAAAAATATCAATCTGTCTGAAAATGATGTAACAGTTCTAAATGGTTTTCTAGAAAAAGGGTTAAACGTCTTCTTTCAAGCAATTCCAGAAGATAATCCAATGGCAATAGAAAAATTGATTGAAAAATATAATTCATTATAAAAAAAGGAAGTGACAAAAATGGGTGTATTAGGTGTTTCGATTACGATGGGCTTGTATTACTGGTTTGCCCGCTTACGCTTTGGTTACACGTTTTCTGGAATGTTGTCTCAGCCATTATGTGCAGCGATGGTTGCTGGACTTGCTACAGGGAAAATCGCTGAAGCCATGACGATTGGTGCTGGAATCCAGTTAGTTTATTTAGGTGTAACCTCAACACCAGGTGGGAATGTGCCAAGTGATCCTGCATTAGCTTCCGCAATTGCTATTCCAATTGCTTTAGGTGTCGGTATGAATGCAGAAGCAGCAATTGCTTTAGCTGTTCCCTTTGGAGTCTTAGGTGTATTTATGGATCAAATCAGAAGAACAGTCAATGCAACATTTGTTCATATGGCAGATAACTATGCAGAAAATTTAAATTACCAAGGCATTTACCGTGCAGCATTTTTATATCCAGCCCTTGTTGGTTTCTTATTACGATTTCCACTGGTTTTTGCTGGGAACTTCTTTGGTCAATCAGTGGTAACGACACTTTTAAATATTATTCCGGAAAAATTGATGCATGGTTTTGAAGTGATGGGTGGTTTACTGCCGGCATTAGGATTTGCTTTAACAATTATGGTTATCGGTAAGAAAACGTTGATTCCTTATTTCTTAATTGGTTTCGTAGCTGTTATGTATTTTGGAGCAGAAGTAATGGCAGTTGCTGTCATTGGTACATGTGTGGCTTTCTTAGTGAGAAATAATGCACTGAAAGAGGGGGAAGCATAGTGGAAAATACAACAGATACAAATAAGAAAAAATTAACGAAAAAAGAAATTAGTAAAACGTTTTGGATTTACCAACTTGGTTGCGAATTATCTAATTCTTATGAGCGACTGCAAAGTTTGATTTTTTGCGCCTCAATGATTCCAGCTGTTAAAAAATTATATGCCGATAATGAAGACGAGCAACGTGAAGCACTGAAACGCCATCTAGCTTTCTTTAATACAGAAGGAACAATTGGTGCGTCGATTCAAGGGATTTCTTTGGCAATGGAAGAAGAACGTGCTAACGGTGCAGATATTGGTGATTCAGCAATTACTTCGATTAAAACAGGTTTGATGGGACCATTAGCTGGTATTGGAGATTCTATTGTTTGGGCTGCGATTATGCCATTGATTATTTCAATTTTCATTCCGATTGCTAAAAACGGCAGCATCATGGGAGGATTAGGCCCTTTAGTGATTTATACCGTTTTAACCATGTATATTAGTTGGGGATTGATTAACAAGTCATACACCTTAGGTCGAAATTCGATTATGGCGCTGTTAAAAGATGGTAAAATCAAGCAAGTAATTTATGGTGCTAATGTTCTTGGAATGATGATGATGGGCGCTTTATCTGCAAGCTACGTGAATATTGCAAGTCCGATGAAATTCCATGTTTCTGGTGGTGCAACGATTGTCGTTCAAGATATCTTAGATCAAATCATGCGAGGGATTTTACCGTTAACAGCCGTATTCTTGATTTATTTCTATATGGTCAAAAAAGGACCTAGATATGGAATAATTATTGGAACTATTGTGGCTGTTAGTATCATTGGTTCATTCTTAGGACTTTTATAAAAATGAAAAAGAGGTTGAGATAAATGAAAATCTCATCCTCTTTCTTCAACTTTACAACTGACTGTATAATGTTATAATGTTTAAAAAGAGGTGAAGGAATAATGGATAGTTATGAAAAATTCAACCTAAAAGAAGTCATCAATGCCTCAGGAAGAATGACGATTTTAGGTGTATCGAAAGTTTCTGAAAATGTCTTAGCCGCACAAAAATTCGGTGGGGAACATTTCTTTGAAATGAGCGAGCTAAGCAAGCAAACAGGCGCCTACTTAGCCAATCTATTAAAGGTGGAAGAGGCTCAAGTCGTTTCTTCTGCTTCTGCCGGCATCGCGCAAAGTGTCGCAGCCTTAATCGGTGAAGGATCCACTTATCACGCCTATCATCCATATACAGAAAAAATCACGAAACGTGAAATCATCCTGCCAAAAGGGCATAATGTAGATTACGGTACACCTGTTGAAGTGATGGTGGAACAAGGCGGCGGACAAGTTGTAGAAGCTGGTTACGCTAATATGTGTTCGCCAGAACACATTGAAATGATGATTACGGATCAAACAGCCGCTATTCTGTATATCAAAAGCCACCATACCGTTCAAAAAAGTATGTTAAGCGTGGAAGAAGCCGCAACGATTGCCAAAAAGTATAACGTTCCGTTGATTGTTGATGCCGCAGCGGAAGAAGAGTTATTTAAATACATCGAAGCAGGCGCTGATTTGGTCATTTACAGCGGAGCTAAAGCAATCGAAGGCCCAAGTGCGGGACTGGTAATTGGTAAAAAAGCCTACATCGAATGGATTCGCCTTCAAGGCAAAGGGATCGGTCGTGCTATGAAGATCGGAAAAGACAACATTCTAGGCTTTACTCAAGCAGTAGAAGATTATGTGAAAAATGGCAGTGAATCAGGAGAGTCCATGAAAGAACGACTAGCCCCATTTATCACAAATCTAAACCAAATCCAAAATATTGAAGCCAAAGTCGTTCAAGATGGCGCCGGAAGAGATATTTACCGAGGAAGTATCAAAGTTAATGGCTCAAAATCAGCGAAAGAAGTGATTAAAGAACTGAAAGCGGAGAGTCCAGCAATTTACACTAGAGAATACCAAGCCAACAATGGGATCATTGAATTTGATATCCGTTCCGTAAACGAAGCAGAAATGAAGAAAATCGTGACACGCTTAACTGCGATCATGAATTAAAAAAAAGAGAAAATAGGAGTGAACCAATCATGTCATTAACACCAAATTATTTAGAAAACCGTATCTGTTTAAATGTTTTAGCCAACTCAGTAGAAAATGCGAAAGACTGTTATGAAGCCGCAGAAGGCCATATCGTACTAGGCGTTCTTTCGAAAAACTATCCAACGGATGAAGCCGCAATCGAAGCGATGAAAAAATACGCCGCTGAAACCAACAATGCCTTATCCGTTGGGCTAGGAGCCGGAGATCCCAATCAAAGCCAAATGGTATCAAGAATCTCAAAAGAATTACAACCGCAACATGTGAACCAAGTCTTCACAGGTGTAGGGACTTCTCGCGCGTTATTAGGACAAAATGACACCATTGTAAACGGATTAGTTTCACCAACAGGAAAAGTAGGCATCGTAAACATCGCAACTGGACCACTAAGCTCACAAACACCAGCAGGAGAAGTGACGATTGAAACAGCAATTCGTTTATTGCAAGATATGGGAGGCAGTTCGATCAAGTTTTTCCCAATGAAAGGCTTAGCTCATATCGAAGAATACAAAGCAGTGGCAAAGGCTTGTGCCAAATATGATTTCTACCTAGAACCAACAGGAGGCATTGATCTAGAAAACTTTGAAGAAATCGTGCAAATCGCAGTGGATGCCGGGGTGAAGAAAATCATTCCACACGTCTACAGCTCAATTATCGATTCAACAACAGGAGATACCAGACCAGAAGATGTGAAAACGTTGCTTGGGATGATGAAAAATACATTGAAAAAATAAAAGCTGAATGAGCTGGTTCAGCACGGACAGAAAAATAGGAAAACTTGACTGTGGCGCTTTCTGCCGCAATCAAGTTTTGTCTTTTTTCCGAAGTACAAGCTCGTGAAGCTAGAGAAAAATAAAGAAAATAAGTTAGGAAAAGCTCAATCACTTTTCCTAACTTATTTTTATTTACTAAGAACCTCTTTGATTTCCTGATAGTACTTTTTAGTTAATCGATTATCTTTATTTGTATAAAAGTAGGTTTTGTCTTTAGTTCTTATTTCCAAAATCGGTTTTCTATTTTCAAATACAAGCAGATAGGCAGGCTCACTATTGACTTGAAATTCTCCTGTTAAATAATTCTCTGTCGCTGTACCGTATACTTTAACTCTATCTTTAGGCAATTTATCTACCAGTTCAGCAGATTCAATCTCGTTCCAATCGATTTTCCTAGGTTGAGTTAACGGCGCAGATAGAGAAATACCATTGCTGGAAGTCGATAATTGAAATGGATTTGCTGAAAAATCACCAATCAATAAAGGAACACTGGCTGCAACCAATGCGATTAAAACCGAAATTCCCGTGATCCCCATGATTATTTTACCAGAAAGCAGGCCTAAATTTATTGTAATATTCATTCCTACACGATCAGGGATAAAAATTCGTTTATCATTTGGGTTTATATAAATTGCATATTTCCAAAATTGATCTTCATCGCTATAACGATATTCTTTTGCCATTGAAATCAGCTGATCTTGTTTTTTTCTAGCCGAGAATAAATAGTAAAATGTAAAAACCACAAATCCAAGAATAATTACGGCATAAACAATTGAGAACACCATCATCTTTTCATAAGGAATCGTAACCGTAATAGCAGGCATAAAGGCTAAGGAACTCATAACTAATCCTAAAGCAGCCATTAGAACGGACCAGTGATGACGCATTTGGTCATTTACTTTTTGATTGATGGTATTATCGCTTGTTAATGGTTTGACTGGAAAACGGGCGATAAAATAATAGAAAAGTAAAAACATGCTAGTTGTTAGAATCGAAACAACGCATAATATCCAAGTACCATTAGCCAAACCAAGTGTTTTAAGAGAATAAATACAACCTGAAAGAGTAAGCAAAATACTTGGTAAAAACCACCAAATAGAGATCAATTTACGGTTTTTATTTGCAACCAGTGTGGTATCTACTAAAATCGGACTTGTAGGCAACAACCAATTATTCTTTACTTTTACTGCGGTCATTTTACGAATATACACGATTTCTAGATAATGAAACGTGCCAATAAAAATAATAAATATCGCCAGAAAATAAATAAGAGTCAAAGAATCATAGGGAATCGCTAAAATCGGTAAAGCGATAATAATAAAGGAAGAGGCCAATTGAAGCAATCTTTTTTTATAGGTTATCCTTACTTTCAGAACTTGTTTGTCTTGAAGTTTGTCTTTGGGTAAAGTCGTTTCTAAAACAACATTTTTATGTGGATTGGCAGGTATTCTTCCTGAAAATGCCATTAAAAAACCAATACCAATTAATAATAAATATAGAAAAAAATTCATTTTCAACACCCCTTTTACTGTTCAAATTTTTTATAAATCAGTCTGACTTTTTCTTGTACTTCTCTTTCTGAAAGTTGATGAATGGAGGCTTCAGCTAATAATAGTTCCAAGTCTTTTGTAAATTTTTCTTGAAATATTGGATTTAGTTCTTGTTCTTCAGCCACTGTTGTCCCATTACGGCGATCGGTTAAAATATAACCATCTTGTTTCAATAATGTATAGGCTTTTGAAACAGTCATCATATTCACCCCAATTTCATCTGCCATTTGTCGAACAGAAGGGAGAATTTCGGCAGGTTTTAGTTTTTTTTCAGCAATTCCAAGAATAAGTTGATTGCAAATCTGTTGATAAATAGGTATTTGACTCTGACTATCTATTTCTAATAACATGAGATCACCTCTTTTGTGCTTTGTATTATATATATTAATACAGGTGATGCAAAATAGCGAATTATATTTGCTAAAAGCTTGAGGGATTGAAAATTCAGGCATATAATGGAAAAGAAATGTTATGAGCGAAAGGATGAATAAATATGTCAATAATTGAACCAACAGTTACCAAAAAATTTCACGATACATTTATGGGAAACAACAAACAAAACGCCCTACAACGAAGCGTTGTCAAAAATGGAATTACGGCATCTGGGCAAAATCAAAGTGCTGAAGTAAACAATGTTCCTGTATTTTCAGTGGATATCACGACTGGAAAAGTAGCCAACCAAAAACAAAGCGGACGTTGTTGGATGTTTGCAGCCTTGAACACATTTAGACACAAAATGATCAACAGCTTTAATTTAAAAGACTTCGAACTTTCTCAAAACTATACATTTTTTTGGGATAAATATGAAAAATCAAACTATTTCTATGAGAATATTATTGCAACAGCTAGTGAAGAATTAGATAGTAGAAAAGTGGCATTCTTACTAGCGACACCTCAACAAGATGGTGGACAATGGGATATGATTGTTTCTATTTTCCAAAAATATGGCGTTGTACCGAAAACAGCTATGCCAGAAAGTAGCAACAGCTCCAATTCTAGAGATTTAAACAATTACTTAAATAAAAAATTAAGAAAAGACGCAACGATTTTACGTGAGTTAGTCGTTAGCGGAAAAACATCTGAAGAAATTCAAACAGCGAAAGAAACAATGCTAGGCGAAATCTATAACTTTTTAGCGATTTCTTTAGGCACACCACCTGAAACATTCGATTTTGAGTATCGTGATGAGGAAAAAAATTACCACTTAGATCAAAACTTAACACCACAAACGTTTTATGAAAAATATGTTGGTGTGGATCTTAATGACTACGTAAGTGTGATTAATGCACCAACAAAAGACAAACCGTATAATCGAACATACACTGTAGAAATGTTAGGCAATGTTGTGGGTGGAAAAGAAGTGAAGTATATCAATGTAGATATGACAACATTCAAAAAATTAGCCATAGCTCAGATGGAACAAGGTGAATCTGTTTGGTTTGGTTGTGATGTTGGTCAATCTTCTACAAGAGACAGCGGGATTATGTCCTTAGACGCATATGATATGAATGATTTATTCGATATCGATTTTACGATGACGAAAGCACAACGTTTAGATTTTGGTGAAAGTTTAATGACACATGCGATGGTTTTAACAGGAGTAGATTTGATTGATGGAGAGTCAACCAAATGGAAAGTAGAAAATAGCTGGGGTGAAAAAGTCGGCGATAAAGGATTTTTTGTGATGAGTGATGCTTGGATGGATGAGTATACGTATCAAATAGTTGTTCGTAAAGAGTTTTTATCATCAGAATTACAAGAAGTGTGGAAACAAGAGCCAACAGTTTTAGCTCCTTGGGATCCAATGGGTGCGTTGGCTTAGAAAAAAACATTATACTACTTGTTTAATAACGTTTATTTTTCTATCTTTTATAAGATGGATGATTTTTACCTGAAGTATATGGTTGTTTTCAAAAAGATTTAGCTCTATTATAATTTGTGTGAAAAAAGAAAGACGCTGACATTACTACCGCCTAAAGTAAGTAATATCAACGTTAACCGATTCACTTGGAATCTTTTTTTGATAAAGTAAGTGTATCATATGTTGATTAGATTTACAAAATCATGATGCGTAAATTTCAGAAATTATTTGGTCAAAATAATCTTTAGTACATAATAAAATAATTTTAATCAAAAATAATGAGAAAAATTAATAGTAAAAAGAGTGAATTGTGAGATATTTAGATTGCTATAAAGTAGTGAATAATCTGATATAGAAGAAGTAATTTTTTTATTAAATTTTATTTAATAAAAAATTTTCTTCTCCTATTGAAAAATAGTTGATTATGGAGTAAGATAAAAATAGCTTATGTAACAAAATAAAATTAAATAAAATAACTTTTGATAGGCAACGCCGGTTGCGTATCTTTATAAGTGTGAATCAACAATTCTTAGGCCGTAGATAGAATTGTTGATTGACACTTTTTTATTTGTTTTGTAACTAGCTTCAAGGGCTAGCACGCTGAGCTTTTAAATTTAAGGAGGATTTTATATGAACAAGGATTGGATAAAATTAATGATTGGTGCATTTTTCGAAGTATTATGGGTTATTGGTATGAAACATAGTACGACTTGGTGGGAAATTTTACTCACAATTATATTTATTTTCATCAGTTTTTACGCTTTGATTCAATCAGGAGAGACGCTACCTGTAGGGACGGCATATGCAGTATTTGTTGGTCTAGGTACAGCAGGGACAGTGATTACAGGGATATTATTCTTTGGCGAAGAATTTAAAATTTCTAAAATCTTATTGATTGCGGTCTTGTTGATTGGCGTTATGGGACTAAAATTTGTGACTGGTGAGAAAGGAGCGAAACAAAAATGAGTTGGTTATTTTTAATTATTGCAGGTGTTTTTGAAATGTTAGGGGTCGGATCAATTAATCGTTTCAATACAAACAAAGATAAAAAATCTTTATTTTTGTTATTTCTTACCTTTGGAAGTAGTTTCATTTTCCTTTATTTAGCAATGAAGGTTTTGCCTATGGGCGTATCTTATGCCATTTGGACCGGTATTGGTGCCGCTGGAGGAGCTATTTTAGGGATGATTTTTTATGGAGAATCTAAAGATTGGCGTAGAATCGTTTTTATTGGAGTAATTTTAGCGTCAGTGATTGGATTGAAACTAATCGGGTAAGACTTAATAATACGTGTAGAAGCGTTATTGATAATCAGCAGGGGATAATAAATGAAAGAAGAGCTGAAATCTTTTAAGATTTCGGCTCTTCTTTCATTATTTATTGTAGAATACGTACATATCTAGTTGCAAATTCATTATTGTAAGAGACACCGCCTGCGTTTGTACCGACATCCCAATTAGCAGACCAAGTCATCAAACCTTTGATTGGATTTCCATCTTTAGCTAACTGATCAAGCGCTTTATAGACAGCGCTTGGATCAATCACATAGCCGCTGCCGGCACCATCAACATTAGCTGGAAGTCCAAGCACTAATTTGTCATTTGGAATCTTCAAGAATGTCCGTGAGCCGTGAATCATTGAATCAGACATATAATAGAGAAACTCATACTTCATAGCATCATTACTTTGAGGGATCCATTTATTGATTTCATCTACCCATACACCATCTCCACCTTGATTATATAATTGCGGTGCAATGTAATCATAATAACCCGCTAAAGAAGTAATGTACTTTTCATATGCACCCCCTGGTTTTAAATAAGGAAATTCAGGAGCCATGGTAATGATGAAATTCTTCCCTTGTGCTTTGTAATAGTCTTTGACCTTTTTTAAAGCAGAAGGAATAACTGTTTGATTATCTCCGGCTGTAATGGCAGACTGTTCTAAGTCAATATCAAGTCCGTCAAATCCATAGGTTTCCACTTGACGAATGATTTCATCAGCAAAGGCTTGTTCATCGCCTTTTTGTAATTGAATATGAGCGTCAGCTCCGCCTAAAGCAAGTAGAACAGCTCGCCCTTGACCATTTAGTAAAGCAACATCTTGGCGGAAAGCGGCATCTGTTTTGTTATATGGAGCAAATGTAGGTATTCGACTCACACCGTCACTTTTCATAAATGACACGGGAACAACATTATAGGCTTTATTAACTTCAGACAATGAAACGTTTGCTGATGTTCCCTGTTTATATCCGTCTTTTCCTTTAGATTCCCAGTTATGCCAATAACCGACAAGAACTTTTTTATTGGCTACACTGACCATCTCACTAGCAGAATCAGCCGCTTCAACAGTTGAAGTTGCAAGGAAAGCTCCGGCAATCACGCCAGAAAGTAATAAAAAGCTAGGAATCAATTGTTTGATTTTCATATATACTGCTCCTTTGAGTTTAAGTTATATGTTATTTTACGTTGACGTCGATTGCTTGATAAAAAGCATTTGTTGTATCGTAAACATTCCAAACAGCGTAAATCACATGATAACCTTTGCGGTCACTTGGAACAGTAATTGTATGACTGACTGATGCTTCAGGAATTGTCGCTTTGTCATCTACTCGACCAATTAAATCAAAATTCTTGATATCTAGTGGTTGATTTGGATTCCAGCCTTGTTTTGTCATATAGTAATCCCATGTTGATGTTCTGTGGCGAGCTGTCAATGTCCAGTTGAGTAAAAGTGGGCCGGTTGTAATATCAGATTTATACCAACGATCTGCTGTCTGAACATCTAATGGGTCAAATCCACTGACACCAGCACTAGCTAATTTTCCTGGAATAAATGTATTTTTAGTTGTTTCGATACTTTGAGGTTCCCACTCTGCACGACCAACGTTTTTATTTATTTTTCCACCTTGGCTACTGCCAAAGTACGCACGACTCCCTGGCGATGAAACATATCCGTGAGCATGTGTAATAGTTGATGAAATCGATAAACCTCCTACTAGTAAACCAAGTGTAAGTACTGTTTTCAGCATTACTTTTTTCATTGTGATTCCTCCTAAAGTATTTTTTTGTAGCGCTTACAACCGTAATGTAACATGCTGTTTTACATTATTCAAATGATATGCAACTATTTTTTAAATAATAATTTTAGAGGGAAGAGTCTGCTAATAAAGATGATTTTTATTCTGCCAAAAGAAGCCATTAATTAGGAAGAGGTGGGTTGGGTTCTCCTAATCAATGACTGCTATAAAAAAATTAATGTTAACGAACCAGTGATTTCTCATCTTTGGCAATCACTTTTAATAAGCTATGATTATTATTAAAGGTTGCAAAAACTTTGGCACTGTTAAAATCAGGTACTGTTAGGTTTGGTGATTTCATAAAATCATTGAAGGCTGCTTCATAGGCTAAAAGATCCAACATATATAATGATTGATAAGATCTATTTAAAGCCATTCCTTCTGAAGCTAAATCAAATGCTGTTGCATAATTTTTAATCAACGAATAAAATTTAGCTGTATTAAAGAAGATTTTGGTCGCTTCAATAGGCATTTTAATAGTCATTTTTTTCAACATATCAATTGATTTTTCATAATAAACTTGTGCTTTATCTAATTCATTGGCCATTTCATAAACAATCCCTAAACTATTGACAGAAAGAATAGCATAAATAGAATTTGAATCTCCAAGTTCATCAGCACGATAAAAGTAAAATAGACTATCTGTTGTATTGTTGAAACCAAGTAAGTTAGTAATTCCCATAAAATAGAACCAGCGAACTTCCAACTCTTTATTTTGGAAGTCAGCAACATCAATTGTGCTTTCTTTCAAAATTGAATGAGCTTCTTTGTGCTTAAATGTATTACATAATTCTTCCACGTGGTTCAATAAAGAAGTTAACTTTTTTTCATCGTTATCATCTAATACACTTTCAAGACTGAGGTTTAATCTTTTGCAAATGGCATCAAGGATCTCAAGGCTATCGCAGACGTTTTTATTCTCGATATTACTAACAGTTCCCTGCGTACAAATTCCGGCGGCTAAAGTGACTTGCGACAATTTTTTTTGTTTTCTTGCTAAACGTATGATGTCTCCTTTGATTTTCATATATTTCCCCTCTATTTTTAAGCGTTATAGTTCTAGTTTTATATAATAGTATGGTATTATCGTTTTAGAATCAACTAATTTTTTGGAGGGATAACGATGGAAACGCTTTTAAATCTATTGAATGAAGTGATTGTCTACGGTAATACTGGGCACGTATAGTGTGAAAAAATTAGTGAATAGAGTTTTTTTTTTAACAAATAGGTGGAGCGGGAAAACTTTTCAAAACCAGAGTTATTTACTCTTTGGACTTGAAAAGTTTTTTTATTATATATGAAAAATGCTAATTTAGATAAGAAAAATATGTAAAAAAAACATTTACATATAAAAAATAGCAATCATATCCTGATTTGTAATAGTATAAAAATGGCTTATTTTTTTCTCATCAATTTAGCATGTTATGGTATAATTTAAACAGTTATGCAAGTCAAAAAGGAGGAGATCCCGTGGCAAAAAAATTTACAACCCCTTACGAAGTAGCCTATTATGATGGCGATATTACCAGAAAAATGACGATTCCATCTATGTTGGCAGTAGTCATTAAAACTTCAGAAGAACAGAGTGATGACTTAGATAGAGGGGCTGATTTTGTTGCTTCGTTTGGTCTGGGCTGGGTCATTACCAATTATGAAATTCATATTACTCGTTTACCCAAGGTTGGAGAAAATATCGCTATAACGACCCAAGCAATGGCTTATAATAAATACTTCTGTTATCGGAACTTTTGGATTCATGACGAACAAGGTAATGAATGTGTATTAATCAAGGCTACATTTGTCTTAATGGATAGAGAGAATCGAAAAATGAGTAGCGTATTGCCTGAAATTATTGAGCCATATGAAAGTGAAAAAATCAATAAAATTTATCGTGGGGAAAAAATCGAAAAAGTTGAAAATGGTGAATTTTTACCGTATCGCGTACGTTATTTTGATATTGACGGAAACCAACATGTCAACAACGCTATCTACTTTAACTGGCTACTGGATGTTTTAGGTTATGATTTTTTAAGCACAAATGAGCCGACATTTATCAATGTAAAATTCGATAAAGAGGTTGAATATGGTCAAGTAGTAGAAAGTCACTATGATATGCTCGACACTGCAGAAGGCAAAGTAACACGTCATGAAATTCGAATTGATGGCCAAATCTATTGTGAAGCAAATATGAAATGGAAAAAAAGCGAGTAACTAATTCGTTTAAAATAGCTTTTATTTTAAGATCGAGACAACTTTTTGTTTTGTCTTGATCTTTTTTATTATAAAATAAAAGTAGAAACTGTCAGTCAAATGCTCCATACATAGATAGTAGTTGGATAAAAATAGAAAGGAAAATATGTGATGATTCGATTAGGTTTAACTTCATTTAACGAGCATGATAAATTAACCGGAAAAAAGCGTTCGACATTATATGAATACGCTGGATATTTACCTCTAGTTGAGATGGACACAGCCTATTACGGGATTCCAAGACAAGATTCTGTGAGAGAATGGGTGAAGGCGGTTCCAGATGGGTTTCGCTTTGTTATGAAGGTTTATAGCGGCATTAGTTGTCAAGGTGAATGGCAGCAGTATTATCAAAACGAGGAAGAAATGGTTGAGGCATTTTTGACCAGCATGCTGCCAATGATCGAAAGTGGCAAACTTTTTACGTTTCTAGTTCAATTTTCTGGAACATTTAGTTGTACAAAAGAAAATGTTCAGTACTTGGAAAAGATTCGCCAGTGGTTTACAGGAGTTCCTGTTGCGATAGAATTGCGAAATGGTTCTTGGTATACAGAAAAATATATCAAGCAAACATTATCATTTATGAAAAACAACGAGTTTGCACTGGTTGTTGTTGATGAACCACAAATCCCAACCAATCCAGTTCCGTTTTTCCCATTTGCAACAAATGACCAATTTACGTTATTCAGATTTCATGGACGAAATGCTGCAGGTTGGATGGCAAATGATAAGGATTGGCGTAAAAAAAGAACCCTCTACCGCTATAATTCAGAAGAAATTGCGGATCTAAGTGAAGCAGTCGAGAAATTAGCTCGTGAAACAAATGAAGTTGGCGTGATCTTTAATAATAACTCCGGGGGTGATGCAGCAGGCAATCTATTGGAAATGAAAGCTGCATTAAACATAGAATATGAGAATTTGAATCCAAAACAAATGGGTTTATTTTAAACATAAAAATAGTAGGTTAAACAAGGAAAGGAATACTATGATAAAAGCAATTTTCTTCGATATCGACGGTACATTGGTGAATAACAATGCTAAGGCTTTGGAATCAACGAAACAAGCAATCGCCAAAGCCCAAGCAAAAGGAATCATCTGCGGTATAGCAACGGGTCGAGGACCAGTTCACTTAAATCAGCAAATTGATGAGATGAATTTTGATGTTTTTGTTACCTACAATGGTCAATTAGTTTATACCAAAGAAACAACGATTAGAAGTGAAGCTTTCGCTGAGGAAACACTGAATAGAATTGTTTCTTTTTCTGATCGTTATCACCGTCAAATTATGTTTGGCAGTAGACGAAGTCTAGAAGGTAGTTCATTAATGCGCTTTGGACAAAACAAATGGGCGAAAAAAATAGTCCGTTTTTTACCGAAACATTTTCCTACAAACATTACCAAAAATTTGATTAGTCGATTTTCTATTCATAGGAAAGAACAACGATATCGTGAACTTGATATTTTAAAAGAGCCGATTTATCAATGTGTACTTTTAAGTCCTACATCAGAGACTGCGTTTTTAAAAGAAAGATTACCAGATTGTCATTTGACACGTTCAAATCCATATACTGTGGATATTATTCCAATAGGTGGGTCAAAGCTTGTAGGCATTCAAAAATGTGCAGATTATTTTGATATTTCTTTACAAGAAGTGATGGCTTTTGGTGATAGTTGGAATGATTTAGAAATGTTAAGCGGTGTTGGTATTGGTGTAGCAATGGGCAATGCGGAGGAAGAAATCAAAAAAGCGGCGAAGTACGTGACGAAAAATAGTGGAGAAGATGGGATTTATCATGCGTTGATGCACTATGGTGTTATTAACTAGTTTCAACCATCGGATTGTGTCAAAAATTGCATGCACATATATTTCTATTTTTCAGTCAAGACGAAAGAGCCTATTTAGCTTTTAAATTTAGGAGGAATCCAATGAAAATTGATAATCCATTTGAAAAAACAGAAGCATTTCACAAGCAATTCGACAACAGGAAACCTCAAATTCCAACACGATTTTCAGCTAAACAAGCAGCTGATCGAGCTGGATTTAAAGCAGAAGAATTAGTAGAATTTTTATATGGAGCAGCGAATAATGATCCAGCTACATTTAAAGAATTAGTAACGCAATTAAAAGAATCTGTTGATCAAGCTGAAGAAAAGGTTCTTAAGAAGCAAAAAGAAGTAACTGATCCTTTGGTTGACCAAGTAGATGCCTTAATTGATTTATTGTATTTTACTTATGGTTCATTTTCTTTATTAGGTGTGGATCCTACAGAAATTTTTTCTATTGTCCATGAAGCAAACATGGGAAAACTCTTTCCAGATGGAACCCCACATTATCATCCAGTGACTCATAAAGTCTTGAAACCAGATAATTGGGAAGCCGATTTTGCACCAGAAACAAAGATTAAAGCAGAGTTGGAACGTCAAAAAAAAGCTGCTGAAACGAATTGAAAATATTAAAAAAGAGCTAACGAGAAATTAACCTCTCATTAGCTCTTTTAAATGCTCTGATATAACTAGTCAAATGACATCCAAAAATTTTTTTGATAATAACGAATCCACACCACACTAATAATCACTATTGTTGATAAAACACTTAAATTAAGTGGCCAAAACGGTAAGTTAATTGCAGCAAAACCATATAACATCAAAACAATCACACTGACAAAAATCGTACCTAACATTGTAACCACCAGTCCCAAGTTTCCTGCACCTCTATTAAAGAGCTGATTGATGTTTGTCCAATCCAATAAAATAAAGCGATAATCTCTAGAAAAAAAACGTATACAAAGCAAATAACTTCCTAAAAGAGACCCAATCAATAAAGTAATAATAAACAAGATTGGAAGATGTAAAAGCAACCCACCAGCTAATGAGATACTTCCAGTTAAAATAAATTGAATTGTAAAGCCGACTAAAAATTTTTGTTTCATATACATATGCATTGAAATAGGAAGTGAGCGTACAAAATTAAAATTTTCCTGATCCAAAGAAATTAGATTACTGATAAATGACGTTTGATTGACTGTCATAAAAGCCAACGCAATACCACTTAAAAAGACCAAACCGATAAAGCGAATGTCTAAGGTGCTTAAGTTCAATGAACCGCTAAATGCAAAAGTCACGATAAAAATCAAAGGCATCAATAAAGAGCCTGACAATACTTGCATAATTAAATTAGGTTCTTTTAGTAATTGTTTATTGTACTCTATAAAAAGTTGTTTTATATTTTGGTTGGGTTTATGTTTCCTACGATTTGAATCCTTAGCAGAAGAAGCATCCGCTAGTTGATTATAAAGTTTAGGTAAAATAAATATTTTGATGGCGCTTAACAATCCCAAAAATAACAAAAGCAAGCCAAGAAAACTGATTAGACCACCAACTGAAAAAGGTGTTGATATAATACGAAAAATCGGCAATAACACATAAATTGGATTCCGGTCAATATCTCCTGCTTCGATACTAGAACTTTCAATATTCATAAACATAATGCCAACAATTGCAATGGTCATTGAAATTCCTAACAGTAAACTTGTAACAACTTTTTTATGTTTTTTGAAAAAATTAGTTCGAGTCAATCCAAAAACAATTAAACAACAAATGGAAAAGACTATTGCTAACATTAAAACAAATAATACTATTGATAAAACAATCGTAATTGGTAGAAAAACTCCCGAACGCCAACCAGTCAACAAGAAAACGACGAGCATTGGAAAAACAAAAGGCGTGACAGTTAGTGCAACAACTAGGATTTTTGCTGAAAAAATAGTACTTTGACGAAAAGGTAAAGGTAAATATGCAGTCAAATCCTGACTTTCAAAAAAAACGTTATAAATGACAGAGATTCCCTGCGAAAAAGCTAAAATACTAAATAACGTCACATAATAAGTAAAATAGCCTGGCATCTTACTAAAATCGATAATAAACATAGTCAAACCATAAATAAATAAAAATAGACCACCAGAAAGTAAATATTGATTGATTAATGATCGTGTCAAAGCTTTGCCGCTTTTGCCTTTTTTTCGTGCTCGATCAGTTACTTGCGGATTAGCATAACGCAAATTTACTCGTGTCAGCTCAAGCAGTTGTTCTTTATTCATAAGAATCACCTTCAACTTGCGCTAATACTTGCGAATCTGATTGACGTCCAGTCATTTTTAAATAAATGGATTCTAAAGATTCATTTGGAGACTGTGCTAATAATTCATCAACAGAGCCATTATAGATTAGCTCTCCTTTTTTCAAAATAGCTAACTCATCACATAATTGTTGTGCGGTATCTAGCGCATGAGTGGAAAAAATAACCGTTTTCCCTTTGGCTGCATGAGTTTTCATCATTTCTTTTAGATCAAATGCAGCTTGTGGATCTAATCCTTGTAGCGGTTCATCCAAAATCCAGATATCAGGATCAGGCAATAATGCACCGATAATAATTGTTTTTTGGCGCATCCCATGAGAAAAGCTAGCTAACGTTTCATCTTGATGACTAAGCATATCAAATACAGAAGCCAGGTCATTCAAACGCGTTTGTTTTTGTTGGGCATCAAGTTCATAAGCAGCCCCTATTAAATCCCAATATTCACCTGCTGTTAACTGCAGAAAAATGTCTGGTGTATCTGGAACGTAAGCAATTTTTTTCTTGATAGCCTGACGATTTTTTGATAATTCTAAACCATCAACTGTGATTGAACCGCTAGATGGCTGAATAATGCTTACCAAACTCTTGATTGTCGTCGACTTCCCAGCACCGTTATGTCCAAGAAAACCAAAAATCCCTCCTTGTTTGATTGTTAAATTTAACTCTTTTAATGCTTGTTTTGTGCCATAATTTTTACTAACCTGTACCAACTCAATCATATTTTCCCCACCTTTTCATAATGTATATTACTTATATTGTACTCTAGTCATTTCAAGAAGAAAATGCTTTCTACTAAAAAACGCAGCAAATCCCTATAATGAGAATTACTGCGCTTTTACATTATTGACTATCCTTCAAAAAAAGTCTGATACAATGCCTGAATCGCTTTTTTCTCCTGATCTTCACGAATGCCGAACATAATACTAACCTCAGAAGAGCCTTGGTTAATCATTTCTAAGTTGATTTTGTTGAGAGCTAAAGCAGCTGTACTATCTGCCATGACCCCGATTCGTTGGCGCATACCTTCACCAACCACCATAAGCATTGACAAGCCATGTGTGATCCGCAGTTCATCTGGTTCAAGTTCACGTTCTAGTCGTTGCATCAATTTTTCTTCAATATCAATTGTTAATTGACGTTCTCTTAAAATAATCGAAATATCATCAATTCCAGAAGGCATATGCTCATAACTTAGGCCTAATTCCTCAAGAATTTGTAATAAACGACGGCCAAATCCCAACTCTCTATTCATTAAATATTTACTGATATAAATACTGGCAAACCCTTGATCGCTAGCGATTCCAACCACTGGATCATGTGCGATTGTTCTGGAAGTTGTAATCAATGTTCCAGGATGCTCTGGATTATTGGTATTTTTGATAACGACTGGAATACTTGCTCGATAAGCTGGCATCAAGGCTTCATCATGAAGTACAGCAAATCCGGCATAAGCTAGCTCACGCATTTCACGGTAAGTTAGCTCTTTAATTGTTTTTGGTTCTTGAACGATTCCAGGATGAGCAACAAAAATACCGTCAACATCGGTGAAATTTTCATAGATATCCGCTTGTACTCCTGCTGCAACGATTGATCCTGTGATATCTGATCCACCTCTGGAAAATGTACAAATCTCGCCTGATTCTGTGAAACCAAAAAAACCAGGGATCACTAAAATCTCTTCTGTATCTTTAAATTGATTGATTTTACTAGAAGATGACGGTAAAATACGAGCATTGCCAGGTTCATCTGAAACAATAATGCCAAGATCTAAAGGATTTTTATAACAGGCATTTAGTCCACGTTGCTGGAAAAAAGATGCAACTAGTTTAGCGTTGTTATCCTCACCACTAGCTAAAAAAGCATCCAAAAGATGGGGATTATCTTCTTTTGGTAAGGTTGCTAACTGTTGAATTGCCGATTGAATATCATTCAACACGTCTTTACTGATACCAAGTTCATCTAAAATCGCTTCATAACGATCAACAATCTTTTCGATGAGTTCATTGGTATGTTCATTATTTAAATAAGCATTATAGTAAGCAATCAGTAAATCAGTTACTTTAATATCTTCTGAAGAACGTTTGCCAGGAGCTGAAACAACCACGAACTTTCGTGAAACGTCTTCTTTTACGATTTGTAAAACTTTCTCTAATTGTGTAGCAGAGGCTAGAGAGCTGCCTCCAAATTTTATGACTTTCACTTTTTTCACTCCTAATTTTAATAGATTTTTCATTATAATAGTAAAAGAATACCGAAATATTGTATGAAAAGCAATAACCAAATAGACAAATAATCTTTAATTTTCGTTATTTCACAACAAATTTCTTCATTTTTTTTAAAACTTTTGTTAGACTAGTAAAGTTGAGTAAGAACAGGTAAAAAAAGGAGCACCAAAATGATGCAAAAATATAAAGGCATTATTTTCGATATGGATGGCGTGCTAGTCGATAGTGAAGAGTTTTATTATCAACGCAGAAAAGCTTTTCTTAAAGAATATGACCTATCTATTGAACATATTCCAATCCCATTATTTGTTGGAGCGGATATGCGAAGTTTATGGGAGACGATTTTTGAAGTTAATGATACAATCTATAGTGAAGCATTCTTAAGTGAGAAGTATCATCAATATAAAATCGAACATCCAATTGATTATAGTGACGCAATTGATCCAAATGCGAAAAGAGTTCTGCAATTCCTTAAAAGAAAAGGCTACAAAATAGGTTTGGCATCATCATCAATGATGGACGCGATTCAAGAAGTGCTAAATGTCGGTCAACTAACCAGTTATTTTGATGTGATTGTAAGTGGCTCACAATTTAAAAAAAGCAAACCAGCACCGGAAATTTATGAGTATGCTGCACAAGAATTAGGTCTTGAAGCTAAGGAGTGCTTAGCAATCGAAGATTCTGAAAAAGGAATCCAATCTGCTCATGATGCAGGCATAACTGTATGGGCATTGGAAGATAGGCACTTTGGAATGAACCAGCAATTAGCCGATGCGCGGTTAGAGACATTAAGTGATGTGTGCAAAAAGTTGCAAGAGTTAGAGGAAATCGGTTAAACTAACTAATGATTGGGATGGATTTGTTCCAATGTTACAAAGTCAAAACATTTCGCGGAAAATTACAAATTGTTAGTGCTTGATGGCATGATTTGTGATATAATTTTCTGTAGGTGTTTTTAAGGAAATTTAAGTAGATAAGAGAATATTGTGACAGCAGATAGAAGGTTTTTCGTTATATATCGGCTGTTGCATATCATATATGGACTAATAAACGGAGGAACCATGAATGAAGAATAATCTGATCATTATCGTAGTTTTAGCTATAATAATCATCGCAGCTGTCTTGTATCTAGTTGGTTATTTTATGAGAAAGAAAAATCAAATGAAACTCGATGATCTCGAAAAGAGGAAAGAAGAACTATTCGACTTGCCGGTGATCGAAGAGGTCGACGATGTCAAAAAAATGCACATGGTCGGGCAAAGTCAGAATACATTTAGAGAATGGAATCAGCGTTGGACCGAGATTTCTACTCGCTCTTTTGCAGAGTTAGAAAGTCAGATTTTTGAAGTTGAAAACTTAAATGAAACCTTCCGTTTTATGAAAGCAAAAAAAGCAGTTGCTGAGGCTGATCAGACAATGTCTGAAATGGAATCAGAAGTTGAAATCATTCGTAATGGTTTAAAAGAACTGCGTGAAAGTGAAGAACGTAATTCATTAGAAGTGCAAAAGGCATTAGATGTTTATGAAGAAATCAGTAAATTACTTCATGATGAAAAAGCAGAATTCGGTTCAGCTTATCCTGAATTGCAAAAGCAAATCAAAAATATCGAAATTGAATTTACTCAGTTTGTGACATTGAATACCTCTGGGGATCCAATTGAAGCTCGTGAAGTATTGGAAAATGCTGAACGTCACACATATGAATTAGACGATGTGATGAAACGTATCCCACCGCTTTATGATGAATTGAACCGTACATTCCCAGATCAATTGAAAGAGATTGAAGAAGGATATAAACGTTTGCTTGCAGATCATTATGTCTTTCCTGAAAAGAACTTTGAAGATGAATTGAGACGTGTACAAAAACGTGTGAAAAATTCAACAGTCGATTTAGAGAAGACCGAAGTAGATGCGGTAGAAGTTGCGAATCGTGATACAGCTAATGCAATCGATGCGTTATACGAAATCATGGAACGTGAAATCAATGCGAAGAAATATGTCCGTACAAATCACAAAGTTGTAGGTGACTATATCGCTCATGCATTGAAAAATAATAGACAATTGATGATCGAATTAGATCATACGTCACAAAGTTATACCTTGAATCATAATGAGTTAGGCCGTTCAAGAGGTTTCCAAACAGAAATCGAAGAACTAATCCGCCGCTATGAAGATTTTGAACCAAAATTAAAAGAACATACTATTCCATTTTCAGAAGTTCAAGCATTCTTTAAAGACTGCTATAAAATATTAGATGACATCGAGAACCAACAAGTTGAAATCGATGATTCATTAAAAGAATTACGTAAAGGTGAAAAAGTAGCTCAAGAAAAAGTGGATCAATATGATTTCCGTTTACGCAATATCAAGCGACATGTTGAAAAACAACGATTACCTGGATTGCCTGCTGATTACTTAGAATTCTTTTTTGTAGCAACAGATCGTATTGAAGAATTAAGCAAAGCATTAAATAGAATTCGAATCAATATGGAAGAGATTAAAAAACTATCTGATCTTTGTAACGAAGATTTAGACTTACTAGATAAGAAAACCAACGATTTAGTAAACTCTGCAGCATTAACAGAACAAATGATGCAATATGCAAATCGTTACCGTCACACTCACGAAGCAATTCGTATGGCGATGGAAAAGAGTTTAGAACTATTTTCAAAAGAATACAGATATCAAGATGCTTTGGATGAGATTGGAACAGCACTTGAACGAGTAGAGCCAGGGGCATTTAGAAGAATCGAAGACTTTTACTTCAATAATCTTGATGCAATTTAACTAATCAAGGGCGAGACAATTGTCTCGCTCTTTTTATTTGAGTTATTCTGAGTGATTGGTTGATCCATAAAAATAGAAAGTATATAAATAGGAAAGAATTTCAAAAGAAGAAGGTTTTTAAGATGATATATTTTGATAACAGTGCAACAACACCGATTTATCCTCAAGCTTTAGATGCATATGTAAAAACGAGTCAGCGGATTATTGGAAATCCATCAAGTTTACACAATTTGGGAATCCAAGCAAACCGTCTGTTAGAACAAGCACGCAAACAAATTGCTGATTTAACTCAAGTTGAGCCAAGTGAAATTTATTTTACTAGTGGTGGAACAGAAGGTGATAACTGGGTATTAAAAGGGACAGCCTTAGAAAAAAAAGAATTTGGCCGTCACATCATTATCTCCAGTATTGAGCATCCCGCTGTTTCAGAAACGGCAAGACAGTTAGAAGAAAATGGATTTGAACTATCAATCGCGCCCGTTGATGGACGTGGATTCGTATTAGTTGAGGAATTAGTTAAATTGATCCGAAAAGATACGATTCTTGTTTCAATCATGGCTGTTAATAATGAAGTAGGATCGATTCAACCGATTCAAGCAATCAGCGACTGTTTAGCAGAGTATCCGAAAATCCATTTTCATGTAGACGCTGTACAGGCAATTAGTAAAGTTCCTCAAGAACAATGGTTAACACCACGTGTAGATTTTGCTACGTTTTCTGCTCACAAATTTCATGGACCTAGAGGCGTTGGATTTATCTATTGGAAACAAGGACGTAAATTAGCGCCATTATTAAATGGTGGGGGACAAGAAAATAGTCAACGAAGTGGGACAGAAAATATTCCAGCAATCGTTTCAATGGCTAAAGCACTACGCTTATATACAGATAAGAAAAGCGAAAAACCAGAACATACTGGCATGATTCGCCGATATTTAATCGAAGCGTTGCAAGAATATACAAATGTTACGATATTTTCAAAGGAAACAGCTGATTTTGCTCCTCATATTTTATGTTTTGCGTTAAAAGGAGTTCGCGGGGAAGTTCTAGTTCATGCATTGGAAGAAAAGCAAATTTATACATCAACAACCAGTGCTTGTTCCAGTCGGAAAAAATTAGCAAGCAGTACGTTACATGCAATGAAGGTGCCGGATTCCTTAGCAACATCAGCTATTCGTGTCAGCTTAGATGAAAGCAATACAATTGCTGAAGCAGAACAGTTTATGATTATCTTTAACCAGCTATATAAAAAATTCTCGGTTCTAATAGGAAATTAAATGTAAAAAAGAGTGAGTTAGCATTTGCTAACTCACTCTTTTTTCTATGTTCTAAAAACCAACTGCACAACTGGTAGTTTCATAGAACTAGTAAGTATTTCATCAAAATTAAGTGTTTCGCAATGTGTTAGTTATTTAAAAGGAAAAAGTAGTCCAAAGATATTTCGTAGGTATACAAGCTTCAAATATCATTGTGGAAACAGAAAGTTGTGGTGTTGCGGCTGTTATCTGGACACAGAAAAAAACATATAAATGGGTATTTTTATTATTAATATAATATTTATATCGTTATTAAATTTATAATATATATAAATTATATTACTTTGTGATATAATTAAGTTAAAATAAGGTGAAGGAGATATATATATGCAAAAGAAAATGATTAAGTTTTTGGTATTGTTACTTGTGTTGGTTCAGGTGATAGATGTTGTTGGAATGTTTAGGCATTTATCTGTCGCTTATGCCCAGGAAACAACAGAACAAAATATAACGGCTCCTGTGATGGAAAGTACACAAGGGTCAACTGCGGACTTAAAAAACAGTTCAAGCGATCAAACAAAATCTGTTGTTGAAGATTCTCATGTAAGTACGGACACTGAGGAGAGTATAGAGAACGTAAAAGAAATTCAGGAAGCAAATGTTGCTGATGAAGTAGTATTTAAAGAGCAAGAATATGAAATGAAAACAGATTTTTTCCCTCAACAAAACAACACTGATGGTACGCCAAAATTGGATTATTTGGTTGGAGAAGAAATTACACTATATTCACATATAATGATTTCAGGAGGTAATTTTCAAAGTGATCTGCTTAGATTCAGAATTACTTTATCTAAACAATATTTTAAAAAGTACGGAGTCGTTTCAGGTGGAGTGAATATAGAAAAAAGTGAACTTTCAGAAGATGATGAAAATTTCTACCTAGACATTTATTTAAAAGGAATAAAAACAGGTACTGAGATTTCAATCCCCTTTAAAGTGAAATTTGAAACGGATAGACTATATCATGGTACAAAGGTACCAGTCACACAACAACTATCTAATGAAGATGGAGAAACACTATCAGAAAATTCACTTGAATTAGAGGCTGCTACATTAGGTAGAAGTATACTATTTGCTTACAATTATAGGTCTGTTTCCCTGCCTAAAAAATATGTTACTGAGGATAACTTAGTACATTCAGATTATATTGAAGAGGTGAGTTATAGTCTTCAATCTGAACATAGAAATAGTACTGGGATGGCAATATGTGATTCACTCGTTGAAATTAAATTGACAGAGAATACGATCTTTAACTTGTCTGATAATGATTCTAAGTGGAGTTATAACGCGGAAAAACACTCAATAAGTCGAAAGATAACTAAAAGTGAAGTACCCAAATCACATAAGTTTAAGGTTCGATACAAAAACGTTTCATTAAATACAAGTGATTATCCAGTTGTATTTAAAGCAACTACGAATTTATTAAATAGCGAAGGTGAAATCGAATCTAGAGTCATCCCGAGGCAAGCGAATGGATATCGTCAGTTTGTAGAATACGTAGAACCACCAGGGATTAGTACTCAAAAGTCAATGAGTTGGTCGACTTCAAATGCTATGTACTATCTTGATGAAAATAAAGATGTGCTATTTAACGGTATTATATATGCTAACTATAACAAAACAGAAGGAAGTACATTTTTAAAAAAAATTGAAGATGTCCCACTGAAAGTAAATGGCTCAGTTCCGTTTAGTATTACTTCTGCTCAAATTTTTGTTCTTGGAGGTATAGAGGTTAAAGGCAAGGCGAGGTTAATTGGTGCATATTCTAAAGATGGACAAGAACAAAAAGTAGTACTGTCTGAGAATGCAATGGAAAAGGTTGATCTTCAAAATAATAAAACTGTCTATGACTATTTTTATGTAGAGTTTGATAATCCTGTTGAATTGACCAAATCAAGTCAGCGAGTTGAACTTAGATTTACAGCTAAAAGGACTTCGGATTACTGGGAGTATTTGGCAAATCCTTCAATAAATTTACATTATATTTATAATAAAGGGATTGCTCATTTTGATGATACTGTGGCTGAATATGGGGCGTACATTGCAACCATGAAAGTTAATCATAATTTTGGTTTACTCCAATATCAAACGAGAGACAAAGTTTTCATTGATGAGGTTTTTGATTTAACATTTTTTAGTTCTATTGAAAAACCAACAGATAAAAAGCTATTGAATCCGAAATTTTACATGATTTTACCTAAAGGGGCTGAAGTAAAGAATATAGCCGATCAATTACAAACGACAGAAAATATTTCGTACACAGTTGAGGAGAATTTTTCTGGAACAAGAAAAACAGCAATCATTATCACTCCTAAAAAGGAATGGACATTGTCAGATGTTGGAAAAATATTTGGCAATTATGGTCTAAAATTTTCACTTAGTTTTAATGAGAGCACAAGTTTTGGAGACCAGACTATTGATTGTTATTTTACCTATGAAAATAATGGTTCTACGGGAATTGCGATGAAAGAATATAGTAATTCTAATAGTTATAAACTAGATAGAAAAGATTCTTATAAGTTAATCAGTGAAGCAACTGAGGAAAAAGAGTTGTTAAACTATAAAGTACCAATCACTATTATTCCACCGCTTAGTCTACATGTGGATACAGCAGCTGCTATCGATAATCAAGAAGGTTTTGTCAATGGCAGAACAGAGCATATTGATCAAGGAGCGACATTTAAACAACAGATATCTATAGGAAATTACAGTAGTAAGGACATTAATCAATTAGTCGGAGTAAATGTTCTTCCTCATGTTGGAGACTTAAGCACAGTAGTGGGAGCAGATGGTTCCTATCATCCAAGAGGTTCAGAGCTAGGTTATTCATTGGAAGGTCCTGTAGAAGGCGAAGAAGGCTATATCGTTTACTATTCCTATGACAAGCCTTCCAGTAACATGACGGAAAATTCCGAGAATAAAACTTGGATAACCAGTGATGTTGATTATAGTAAGGTAACGATGATTAAAGTTGTTTTAGACAAGGATAATGGAGCAATTTTAAAGAGAAATGAAACAGCTACATTTACATTCACTGCCAAGGTTCCAGTTGATTCTACAATTAAGAATAGTCAAAAAATTGTAAACTCCTTCACTGTTTCAAAAGATGGTAAAAACTGGATTGAGTCTCGGGTTTCGGAAATTCCAGTAACAGCTTATCAAGTTCAAGGGTTGGTTTACCAAGATACGAATAAAAATAGTTTGAAAGATCCAGGTGAATCAGCACTTAAAGAGTATGAGGTAGAGTTGCTGAACAAAGAGTCACTGATTAAAGGCTCAGCAGTTGCAGTAACAACAACTAATAATGAAGGGAAATATGAATTTGCTAATGTAACTGCTAGAGGGGAATATACAGTACGAATTAAAACAAAAGATGGAGATGTTATTTCTGAGCATTTACAAAGTACTAGTGATGTGGCTGCTACAGATGTAAAACCAGATCAGTTAAACGCTGGGGTTGCTGATGTATTGTTAGCGCCAGATACTGCGTCCCATACAATTAATATGGGAATTTACCAAAGTCAACCAATTATTGCAGGTTCAGTAGAATTAACAAAAATTGACAGTGTCACTAAAAAGGTTTTATCAGGAGCTAAATTTCAGCTAGCAACAGCTGATGGCAGTATTCTTGAAAAAGAATTGATTACAAATATAGATGGGAAAATAATCATAGAAAATTTACCATTAGGAAAGTATCAATTTTTAGAAACGCTTGCACCAGCTGGTTATGAATTGGATAGTACGCCAGTGAACTTTGAGCTTGTTGATGGAACAATTGTAAAAGTAGCAAAGGAAAATACACGAACTATCGTTCCAGAAAGCACTCTAGGTTCAGTAGAATTAACTAAAATCGATAGTATAACTAAACAAATTTTGCAAGGAGCCGAATTCCGATTAGAGACAGCCGATGGGATTATCGTTCATAAAGATCTGATTACAAATTCAGCAGGAAAAATAGCTATAAAAGATCTACCACTCGGAAGGTATCAATTTATAGAAACAAAAGCACCTGATGGATACAAGCTAGATGAAATCCCTGTTTCTTTTGAAATCAGTAATTCTTCAAGAATTGCTCAAGTCACAAAAGAAAATGTCAGAAGCACAGATCTGAGCTTACAGTCACAAATAACTAAAAGAAACAGAGTAAGTGATAACAAGACTGGACGATTACCGAAAACCGGAAATCAAGAACTAATGGAACTTGTCCACGCAGGATACTTGATGTTATTATCGTTTCTTATTATGCTATTTTTAAAAGAAAAACGTATGCGCAACGATAAAAATAATCTGAACTACTAATTTATATAAGGAGTGCGAAGAAAACGTACAAATAGTTTTCTTCGCACTCCATTTGTGTAAAATAGACGTTAATGAAAATTCTTAATTAAAGGTTTAAAAAAGTTAAATACTATGTTATATTGATTCACGTTAATAGTTATTGTAGACGATTTGGAAATAAGTTTACCTTATGTAGTAGGAAAAATAACATCATTGAAAGTCTTTATAGAGAAGGATTGAAAAATTGTGAAATATACAGAAATTATGGTTCGTTACGGCGAACTTTCAACTAAAGGAAAAAATAGAAAAATATTTATTTCCCAACTAGCACAAAATGTTAAACGAACACTGGGAGAATTTCCAGCAGTAAAAATTCACGCTGATCGTGATCGTATGCATTTATTGCTAAATGGAGAAGACAGCGAGCAAATCATGCCGAAATTGGAAAAAGTATTTGGTATTCAAAACTTTTCTCCAAGTATTCGTGTTGAAAAAACAATGTCGGCTATTCGTGAAATGGTCCAAATAATCATTAAGGATGTTTACCAACCTGGTCAAACTTTTAAAATCACCTCTAAACGTTCTGATCATGACTTTGAATTGGATTCAAATGAATTGAACCGAGAACTTGGCGGAGCAGTGTTTGAAGTTTTTCCTGATATTTCCGTTCAAATGAAAAAACCAGATATTGATATTCGTATAGAAATCCGTAAAGAAGGCGCCTACCTTTCTTATGAAACGATTCGTGGTGCAGGAGGATTACCTGTTGGAACAGGTGGACGTGGTATGTTGATGCTTTCTGGCGGAATTGATTCGCCTGTGGCAGGCTACTTGTCTATGAAACGAGGAGTCGAAGTTGAAGCTGTTCATTTTGCCAGTCCCCCATACACAAGTGAGCAATCACTGCAAAAAGCCAAAGATTTAGCAGCAAAAATTGCGCCTTATGCAGGTAGTATTCAATTCATTGAAGTACCATTTACGGAGATCCAAGAAGAAATCAAACGAGTTGTACCAGAAGGCTATCTAATGACAGTGACTCGTCGTCTGATGTTACGTTTGACAGATGCTATCCGAGAACAAAGAAAAGGTCTAGTAATTATCAACGGAGAATCACTAGGTCAAGTAGCATCCCAAACATTACAAAGTATGGTGGCAATCAATGAGGTCACTACCACACCAATCATTCGTCCTGTCGTGTCAATGGATAAAGGTGAAATCATTGAAATCGCAGAAAAAATTGATACCTTCGAATTAGCGATTCAACCATTTGAAGATTGCTGTACGATTTTTGCTCCGCCTCAACCAAAGACCAGACCGAAACTAGACAAAGCGCAAGCTTATGAAGCACGTTTAGATGTGGAAGGACTAATGGCTCGATCGATGGCTGGTTTGAAAGTTAGTGAAATAACTGGAACAATAGAACAAGACGAAGAATTTTCTGATTTACTATAGATGCTGAAAGAACAGATGTGATACAGCTATCGCATCTGTTCTTTTTATTTGACTGTTTTCTTCTGATATCTACTATTTCTTTCACAAACAAGTTGCTACTAGACCCAGAGAATGATAAACTAGATGTATATGTGAAATAAGTAACAAGGAGGGGTGGAAAATGAAGGAATTACATAAAGATAAAACCATGCCAAAAGCAACTGCTAAACGACTGCCGCTGTACTTACGCTATTTAAAAATGTTAGGAGATTCTGGTGTAACAAGAATCAAGTCAAAGGAATTTAGTGAAGTAATCCAAGTACCATCGGCAACAATACGTCGTGATTTTTCCCAATTAGGCGAGTTGGGGCGCAGTGGTTACGGCTATGATGTACCTTATTTAATTGATGTTTTTAGCCATATTTTAAATACACAAGAAGAAAAACGAATTGCTTTGATTGGTTGCGGCAATTTAGGAAAAGCACTAGTCAAAAATAATTTTCGAAGAAATGAAAACTTGAATATTGTTTGCGCATTTGATGCAGAAGAAAAGCTTGTCGGACTTTCAATTGATGATATCATCATACAACCAATGGAAAATTTGGCTGAAGAAATCCAAAAAACAGGTGTGACAGTTGCGATATCGACGGTACCAAGTCAATTTGCACAAGAAGCAATTGATAAAATCGTAGATGCAGGGATTACAGCAATTTTGAATTTTGCCCCAGATCGTGTAACTGTGCCTCATAATGTAAATGTTCAGTATATTGATTTGACGACAGAACTACAGACGTTGATTTACTTTGACGAGACCTTCCCAAATAAAAAAACATAGAAAGCAAGAACTTTGTCTTCTGTGGTTCCATCCTCTATACTAATAGAGACAGAGAAATGAAACTTAGGTAGTTTTATAAGTATAGAGGAGGAAAAAAAAGATGAAAGTAACCAGAAAAGGTGAAGAAGTAGAAATCGTCGGTGTACAACCGAAAGTAGGAGAGGCTGCACCAGCTTTTTCATTGAAAAATTTAAATGATGAGACAGTTAACTTATCTGAATTTATAGGTAAACCTGTTTTAATCAGTGTAGTGCCGGATATCGATACTAGAATTTGTTCGCTACAAACAAAACGTTTCAACGAAGAAGCAGCTAATGTTGATGGCGTAAAATTTATGACAATTTCCAATAACACAAAAGAAGAACAAGCGAATTGGTGTGCAGCAGAAGGCGTTGATATGGAAATTCTCCATGATACCGAGGGAACATTTGGTGAAGCATATGGTTTATTTATTCCAGAAATGGGACGTTTAGCTCGTGGGATTTTTGTGATAGATAAAGAAGGTAAGATTATTTACGAAGCGATTTCTACAGAAATTGCAGAAGAACCTGATTATACTACTGCGTTAGAAAAAGTAAAGACAGCCCGCTAATTTTTTCAAATTCAAATTGACTTATTTTGGACTTCAATGTAAAATAATGGAACAAAGACCGTGAACAAGAAGAGTACTACTGGCATCGTTATAGAGAGGAAATCACTTGGTGGAAGATTTTCACATAACCAGTAAGAAGGTAGCTTGGGAGTCAATGATTTGAAATTAGTAGAATGATTCGAGTAGTGATCGTTACCTCACCAATGAAGTGGTGTTTGGATAATCAAGCACAATTTAGGTGGTACCGCGTACAGAATTTACGCCCTAAAATACGAAAGTATTTTAGGGCTTTTTGCATGCTCATTACAGATTAAGAAGGAATGCTAAACGAATATAGAAAGAAGGAATCTACATGTCAGAAGAAAAAAATCTACCGACAAAATACCAACCCACAGAAGTAGAACAAGGACGTTATCAAAAATGGCTAGATCAAGATTTATTTAAACCAAACGGCGATAAAGAAGCAAAACCATACTCAATCGTGATTCCACCGCCAAACGTTACAGGAAAACTACACTTAGGTCATGCGTGGGATACAACCTTACAAGATATGATTATCCGCCAAAAAAGAATGCAAGGGTTTGATACGCTGTGGTTGCCTGGGATGGATCACGCAGGTATTGCAACACAAGCAAAAGTAGAAGAAAAATTAGCAGAACAAGATATTTCTCGTTATGATTTAGGTCGTGAAAAATTTGTAGAACAAGTCTGGGATTGGAAAGAAGAATACGCTTCTCATATCCGTGAACAATGGGCAAAAATGGGCTTGTCTCTAGATTACAGCCGTGAACGTTTTACTTTAGATGACGGCTTATCTCAAGCAGTTCGAAAAGTCTTTGTTTCTTTATACGAAAAAAATCTAATTTATCGTGGCGAATATATCATCAACTGGGATCCTAAAGCGAAAACTGCCTTATCTGATATAGAAGTTATCCACAAAGATATCGAAGGTGCTTTTTACCATATGAGTTATCCACTGACAGATGGAACAGGAGTGGTTGAAATTGCCACAACTCGTCCTGAAACAATGCTGGGAGATACAGCGATTGCTGTTCATCCTGATGATGAACGTTATCAAGCGTTGATTGGTAAAACAGTTAGATTACCATTAGTAGATAAAGAAATCCCAATTATTGCCGATGAGTATGTAGATATGGAATTTGGAACAGGTGTGGTGAAAATTACTCCAGCCCATGATCCAAATGACTTTGAAGTTGGTAACCGTCACGATTTACCTCGCGTAAACGTAATGAATGAAGATGGTTCTATGAACGATTTAGCTGGCAAGTATGCAGGTATGGATCGTTTTGCTGCACGTAAATTGATCGTATCTGATCTTAAAGAAATGGGTCGTTTGATTAAAATCGAAACAATGAACCACAGCGTTGGACATTCAGAGCGGACAGGTGTTGTAGTTGAACCTCGTTTATCTACACAATGGTTCGTAAAAATGGCGCCATTAGCTGAAAAAGCAATCAAAAATCAAGAGACAGATGATGCAGTAGAATTTTATCCACCACGTTTTAACCAAACGTTCTTACGTTGGATGGAAAATGTTCATGACTGGGTAATCTCACGTCAATTATGGTGGGGTCATCAAATTCCAGCTTGGTACCACAAAGAAACTGGCGAAATGTATGTTGGTATGGATGCACCAACAGATGCTGAAAATTGGACACAAGATTCTGATGTATTAGATACATGGTTCAGTTCAGCGTTATGGCCATTTTCAACAATGGGTTGGCCAGATGAAGAAGCAGCTGATTATCAACGCTATTTCCCGACAAGCACATTAGTGACAGGTTACGATATTATCTTCTTCTGGGTTAGCCGTATGATGTTCCAAAGTTTAGAGTTTACTGAAAAAGCGCCATTTAAAAATGTCTTGATGCATGGTCTAATCAGAGCAGAAGACGGACGTAAAATGAGTAAATCACTAGGTAACGGAATCGATCCAATGGAAGTCATTGATAAATATGGAGCAGATGCTTTACGTTGGTTTATGTCAAATGGCTCAACACCAGGTCAAGATATGCGTTTCAGCTATGAAAAAATGGATGCTTCTTGGAACTTTATCAATAAAATTTGGAATGCCAGCCGTTTTGTAATCATGAACGTTGAAGGCATGTCTTATGAAAATATTGACTTTAGTGGTGAAAAAACCGTAGCAGATCGATGGATATTAACGCGTCTAAATGAAACAGTTGCTCGTGTTACTGATTTATTTGACCGTTTTGAATTTGGTGAAGCTGGTCGTCAGTTATACAATTTCATCTGGGATGATTTCTGTGACTGGTATATTGAGATGAGTAAAGAAATTCTTTACGGCGAAAATGAAGGGGCAAAACAAACAACACGTAGTATTTTAGTGTATACATTAGACCAAATTTTACGCCTATTACACCCAATCATGCCATTTGTGACAGAAGAAATCTGGGAAAACATTCCTCACGAAGGCGTCTCTCTTGTTGTGGCTGACTACCCAGTCGTTCACGAAGAGTTTTCAGATGAAACAGCTGCTCGTGGTATGGAAGTCTTAAAAGAAGTGATTCGTGCAGTGCGTAATATCCGTGCAGAAGTGAATACACCATTATCTAAACCAATTACATTGTTGATTAAAACAAACGATACAGCAATTGATAAATTCTTGATCGAAAACACAAATTATATCGAACGTTTTTGTAATCCAGAAGAGTTGACAATCGCAAGTGATATCATTGCGCCAGAATTAGCGATGTCAGCTGTTTTAACAGGAGCAGAGTTATACTTGCCGCTAGCAGGTTTAATCAACGTTGAAGAAGAAATTGCCCGTTTAGAGAAAGAATTAGACAAATGGACGCAAGAAGTTAAACGTGTACAAGGAAAATTAGCAAACGAACGCTTTGTTTCTAACGCACCAGATGATGTTGTAGAAGCTGAAAAAGCAAAAGAGAAAGATTATTTAGAAAAACAAGTGGTTGTGAAAGAACGAATTGCACAACTTCGTACAGTGAATTAAGAATAAAAAAAATGAGAGACACGATATTGGGTGATGTTGCCTGATATCGTTTTTTCTATTCTACAAATCTAGAAAAAGGAGATTCAAGTTCAAGGTAGCAACAACTGTTTTACAGTTCTTGTACTTTTCATCATCAAATTACTAGTTTCTTTATGATTCAAAGCAACTTTTTCTCACTAATCACTCCGATAGCGTTTTTTGTTTTACTTTGAAAAGAAAGTGGTATGAACATCACGAGGCTTAGAAAAATCATACACAAGTCGTTTATATCGCTGGTTTATTACTTGCCAAAGTCAATGCGTAGATAAATGAGTTACGGACATGGAGCGTTGAATAATGCTGTTCAACGCTTCAAACTTAAAAGGAGGAAAACGGATAATGAAAAAAGAAGATCAGACGTTAAAGGTGATTCCCTATCAGGACATTACAGATTTACAGCATACATTGGACCGCCTGCAGTCTTGGGAGGAGCCATTGGCAATACTAGATCATTTTTTCCAGTTTCGCAAAGGTCCAATCAATAAGAAAAAGGTTGTGAAGGAATACTATGCTTGCGGACATTTGTTCCACGCATTTTTTGAGGAATTTATTCGGTTGATGGAGATCGAGGAAAAGAAGGTGCTAAAGTTAGATCGGGAGGAGAAAATAAAGGGGTCTCTTACTTAGACGAAAACAAGTACGATTTCGATGACAGTCATCAAAATCGTACTTGCTTTTCTTTTAAGTGGGTTTAACTAATCAAAAAACGATTAAACAAGAACAATAACGCATAGCCATAAGTAGCGACAGACCAGAATTTAAAGATAATCAAGATTTTCATGTATTCTTTAAATGGAAGATCCGCTAAACCAGCAACCAAACAAGCTAAATCATCTGGTGCAAAAGGAACCAGCAACGTAAAAATCATTATTTTTTTGACTCCAGATTCAGGTCGATCCAACATCTTTTCAAACTGTAAATAGCGTTTTTTTGATAAAATCAATCGAACGAACGGTTTGCCGTAATAACGAGCAAGCCAGTAAACAATGATCTCTCCGATAATCAATCCAATGTAACTATAAATCAATCCTTGAATGCTTCCAAACATCAACATCCCAACCACCGTCGAGATTCCACCAGGTAAAATAGGCACGATTACTTGGATCAATTGTAACAAAATAAAAATTAATACGGCATACTCGCCAAATTGTTTGATAAAAGTTTGTAACGTCTGAACAGAATGAAAAATGCCTTTGGAATAACCGTAAATGACTAAGCCGGTAAAACCAATAATTCCTAAAATTGGCAATACATAAATAATTCTTTTAAGAATATTTTTTCCCATGCAGATAAATTCCTCTCACACTTACTTGATGTTTCGCTGTAAAATTCGTTTAAATATCTGATAAAATAATACGCCCAAAAGGACAGAAATGCTAATTAAAATACCTATAAAGAAATTCCTTTGGTGATAATTCAGGATAATTTCATGTTTTCCGGTAGTAAGTTCCAGACCTGTGAAATTCCCTAAGATTCGTTTAGCTTTGATTTTTTTGCCATCAACAGTGATTTGCCAATTTTTATCATATGGAATGGCTAAATAGAGTAAGGACTTTTTTGCATCCGTTACTGTGATTTCTCCAGTTAGTGTACCTGATACTTCTTCTTTTAGCTGGATTGCTTTTGATTGTTGTGCAGTAACGAGTGAAGAAAAAGCTTCTTGTTGCAGTGTTTTTACTTCGATCGACTCGTCTTCAAGTTCGCTTTCTGATTCCAAATCTAATTGCACGACTGCGTCTTTTTTGAAATAGCCAAGATTAAATAGTTGATTCGTTGCAATATAAACAGCAGGTTGAATCTTCTTGCCGTTGACTTTAAATGAAGTAATCTTCTCCCAATCAATGTCTGGTGCATAAAGATAGACCTCACCATTAGCTGCTGTTTTTGTTTTAAGGGTATAGTTGTTATCAGGGTGAGTTGTCCAATCTATTTTTTTTGCTTCTTTGAAATAGTCATCTGGATTCTCTTGAATCTGTTGTAAAATCATTTCTTGATTTTTTAATGGCTGATTTTTGGTTAATTCAATAGTACCAAACGTTTGAGGAACTAAAAAGCCCATACCAATTGCTTCAAAATTTTCATAAACGTTTGTTGAAGGAGCTGTTGACCTGTTTTTTTGATGTGATTTATTTTCTGGAGTCAGTTGATAATTCACATTTAAAAGCAAATTAATTACTTTAGATTCATCTACATAGGAAATTCTACGGTCATTTTTTTGATACAAACCTAAAGCGGTCAATGTATCTTGGGTCTTGGCATCTAAGGTAGAAGTATAGCTGGAAACCCCAGCATAACCGTATAAAATCGGATTATTGTAGCCATTATTTTTTTCATTATAACCAGCAACATCAGAATCGATTGTTTGTTTTATGCGGAATAAATTCGGGTTTTCGTTTTGTAATCCTGAGATGATCGTCTCTTGAATTTGATAGGTTTGCGCAAATTTTTCTTGATTACCAAAAGGAATATCTTTAAAGCTGATCCAAAAATTAAAAACCAATTCAGTACAAACCACCAAGAAAAGTAAGCTGTAAATACCCCAATGTTGTAGACCACGAGTTTTTTGACTTAAGAAGACGAGACCATAAATCAACCAAATACTTAAGAGGCTGAGGATGAAATAATAATCTGATAACAGAAAGATATGTTCTTTTGAAAATTTTAAAGCGATATATCCCACAATCAATAGCCCAGAAAAAATACTCGGCGCAATAATACTAAGCGTAGCTCCTTGTTTCAACTTAAGAAAGGCTTCATAAGCAAACTTTATCATCAAAAAGCTAAAGATAAACGTATTTCTATAGGGAAATCCTGCAGGACTTTGGAACATATGCCAAATTGTGTTCATTAATTCCAGCCAAAAACTTAAGAAAATAAATCCAATTAAAAAGGCAGCGGCTTTCTTTTCCTTTTTAGAAATAGCAGGGAGCTGGAAATAGGCAATAAAAAGCAAGACCATCAAAATACCAGAAAAAACAGTGGGTAAATGCTCTAAACGCCATTCAAAATTTACACTGCCAATTCCAAATTGAGATAGAAAGTTTAAGCCGAAATT
Organism: Enterococcus sp. AAFC-DPL-5146; assembly: GCF_058216635.1. Classification (NCBI taxonomy): domain Bacteria; kingdom Bacillati; phylum Bacillota; class Bacilli; order Lactobacillales; family Enterococcaceae; genus Enterococcus; species Enterococcus sp. AAFC-DPL-5146. The sequence goes on from NZ_CM177103.1 coordinate 593,197, forward strand.
TGGTGTAGGTAAAAATGTTTCCCAGTCAAAGCTTGTTTTTTTCGTCGCTAACATGCCTTCTATTGCCGGAATTAAAATAAAGCTCGTGCTAATCCCTGTCAAAAAAGAAGTAACAAAAAATAGTCGGCCGTCTTTAATAAATTGTTTAAAGGATTTCTTTTTTGATGCATCTGTTTTTTTTGAATACCAATATAAGCTGTAACATACAGCGAAAATGCAAAGCATATATCCCATATAATAATTAGTCACTATAGAAAGAAACAACACGACCGAGTAAAGCACATATTTTTTATGATCCCATAGCCGTTGAATTCCCAATACTAATAAAGGAAGGGAAACCAACGCATCCAACCACATAAAATTCAAAGAATAAACAGTCACAAAGCCGCATAAGCTATAAGATGTTGAAAAAAGTAATGTGGAAAAGCTAGATTGTTGATAGGTTTTTTGAAGATAATAAAACATTGAAGTACCCATAAGAGAAATTTTTAGCGTGATAATCAGCAAAATCGCAATAGGCAGTTGTTCATAAGAAAACAACAACACTAAAAAATTGAAAGGACTTAATAAATAGTACGCACTTAATGGTAAAATCGTTCCTCCAAGGGCATCGGAAAATGAATAGAGAGAATATGTTTCACCTTGGAAAAATTGTTTAAATGAACTTAAAAATGGCATATACTGTGTGCCTAAATCGCTGACTAAGAGATTGTTATTCCCTAACGGGGCTAAACCTAAAATGAACCAGAGTATCATCAACAATAGAAAAGGTAATAAAAAACTACCGCCAATCAATACTCTTTTTTTTATTTTTGTCATATTTTATACTGCTCCTGTATTTAAAGAATGTGTAACGGGTTTAAGAGAATCCTATGCAATTAAATAAACCACCTGTAATAATAGTTATTTTATTGATAAAAAGAACGATGAAAGTCAATTTCTTCTAAGGTTCTAGTCTATCACGGGACTTGGTAAAGATGCAAAAAAATCTGTTTTTACTTTATACATATAGACTTATTTATTTTATCATAACTAATTTCATTTAAAAGAAGGGAACCATATTTTTACTCTTTTTTATGAAAGCCTCTTTTTTTTGCCGTGAAATAATCATTTATACAATTAAAGTCTTTAATTAGTGAAAAGCATTCCCGCTTTAGATATAATAGGTAGTGAGGAGTTGATAAGATGTCATTAACGATAGAAGAAGCAATTGAGTGGATTCACAGTAGATTGCCATTTGGCTCTAGACCAGGACTTGATCGGGTGGAAGAATTATTAAAACGAGTCGATAATCCAGAAGATAAGGTACCGACGATTCACATTGCTGGTACGAATGGTAAAGGCTCAACAGTCACGTATTTAAGATGTATGTTGGAAGAATTAGGATTAAAGGTAGGGACATTTACCTCTCCATATATTGAGCAATTCAATGAACGAATTGCAATCAATGGTCATGGAATTTCAGACAATCATATCATCCAGTATGTAGAAAAATACCAAGATCTAATTAAAGAGATGGATCAGCAACCTGAAAGTGCTGGTATCACTGAATTTGAAACATTGACGGTTATGGCCTTGGACTATTTTCTAGATGAACAAGTTGATGTAGCTATCGTTGAAGTTGGACTTGGAGGACTATTAGACAGCACGAATGTAGTCAAACCGCTATTGACAGCTATTACAACAATTGGCAAAGACCATACTGAAATCTTAGGCGACACGCTTGAGAAGATTGCCTTCCAAAAAGCGGGCATCATTAAAGAAGCAATTCCTGTTGTAACTGGAAATATTGAAGAAGAAGCATTTGTGGTGATTGATGAGATTGCTAAAGAAAAACATAGCAGGGTTTATCGTTACGAAAAGGACTATAAAGCTGAATACTTACATCCAGATAAACAGTGGGGAGAAGTCTTTCATTTTTATGGAGAATCTGGGAAACTGCCCAATGTAAAAGTCCCTTTATTAGGACGTCATCAAGTGGAAAATGCAGCAGTTGCTATCCAGTTATTTTATCTGTATTGTCACATGCAGCAAATCCAATTTAAAGATCGCGATGTTTATCAAGGATTAGCTCAAGCACAATGGCCGGCACGAATGGAAAAAATCAGTGACGAACCGCTGATTATTTTAGACGGTGCCCACAACGATCATGCAGTGCGCCGTTTAGCTGAAAATTTAAAAAAGGAATTTCCAAACCGAGAAATCCATATTTTGTTTTCAGCATTGGCAACCAAAAATATTGATCAAATGATTGGGCTACTGAGAAAAGTACCGAACGTTCATTTGTATTTAACGACGTTTGAGTATCCTAAAGCAATCGAATTAAAAAAAATGGCTCATTTTGAAGATGAGAAAACCGAGATTGTTTCGTTATGGCAATTTGGTTTAGGCGAAATTTTAGAAAAAATGTCAGGGGACGATCTGATGTTAGTTACAGGTTCTCTTTATTTTGTTTCCCAAGTACGTGAATTATTGTTAAATATAGGATCTAGCGAGGTAGACTAGTCCAACTATACTATCTAGCTCTTTGGAAAAAAGATAAAAACTGAGCGAGCCCACTATGCTTTAAATTCAGGAGGAAATGATGAAGAAAATTGATGGAATAATTTTTGATATGGATGGTTTATTGTTTGATACAGAACTGATCTATTATCAATCGACACAAAAAATTGCGGATGCAATGAACTTCCCTTACAGTAAAGAGCTTTATTTACAATTTTTAGGTGTTTCTGATGAAGAGGTGCAAGAAAATTATCATAGGATCTACAAAGATTTTGGAAAAGAAAGAGTTGAGGAGTTCATTCAGCGTTCATATGAAGACACGTATAAAGTCTTTGAATCAGGTGAAGTGCCTCTGAAAGAAGGCGTTCTTGAATTACTAGATTTTCTTGATCAACAAGAGATTCCAAGAATTGTTGCTTCAAGTAATGTCCGCCCAGCAATTGAATTACTATTAGAAGGTGCGGGGATCAAGGAGCGCTTTTCTGGAATCGTTTCAGCAGAAGATGTGACGCGAGCAAAACCAGATCCAGAAATATTCAAAAAAGCACTAGCTAATCTTGGAACAAAAGCAGAAAATACCTTGATCTTTGAAGACTCATTTCATGGGGTTAGCGCAGCAGATGCCGCGGGAATTCCTGTAATCATGGTACCAGATCTATTAGCGCCAACAAATGAAATTAAAGAAAAGACATTAGAGATTTTTGACAGTTTGACACAGGCTCCAGCTTATTTAGAAAAATAATTTTAGCACTCCTTTGCGTATCTTTTAATAGAAGAGCATAAAGGAGTGATTTTTTGCTAAAAGAGGAAAAACTATTTATTAGAGAAATGCCTGAAAACTGTTTGCCACGAGAGCGGCTAGAAGAAGTAGGTGAAAAAGTTTTATCTAATCAAGAACTGTTAGCGATTTTGTTACGAACAGGCTCAAAAAACGTAAATGTCATGAATGTTGCTTCTATGTTTTTGAACCATTTTAATCATCTATATGAGTTGAAAAATGCAACACTCACCGAAATGATGGAGATCAAAGGAATAGGACGAATCAAAGCAATCGAACTTAGAGCTGCAATCGAGTTTGGTTACCGCATTCAGCAAAGTACTCAGATGAAGTTAGGAAAGGTTTCTTCCAGTTACCAGATTGCTCAAAATTTAATGTACGAATTACAAGATTTTCAACAAGAACATTTAGTTTGTTTATACTTGAATACGAAAAATGAAGTCATCAAACAAGAAACAGTTTTTAAAGGTACGTTGAATCAATCTGTTGCCCATCCGAGAGAAGTCTTTCGCAGTGCTGTAAAGTATTCTGCAGCACGTTTGATTCTCGCTCATAATCATCCATCTGGCAACCCAACGCCATCGGAGAGTGATATCCATTTTACCCAAAGAATGCAAGAATGTGGGAAGATGATGGGGATCGAATTGCTTGATCATATTATCATCGGAGAACAAGTTTACATCAGTATGAGAGAAGAAAATTTTTTTACTTTAGACTAGCTTGAATTCTTGCAAAAATAAGGGTTCACATGTACAATGTAAGGGTAATCTTGTTTGGGACAATATAGAAGTTTTAATTTTAAAACCCTCTATCGTACACGGGCAATGTTACAATATTTAGTGCTTAAGCACGAGGAGGAACAAAGAATGGAACAAGGAACAGTAAAATGGTTTAACGCAGAAAAAGGATTCGGATTTATCTCTCGCGAAGATGGTAGCGATGTATTCGTACATTTCTCAGCTATTCAAGGAGACGGATTCAAAACTTTAGAAGAAGGTCAATCAGTAAGCTTCGATGTTGAAGATTCAGATCGTGGACCTCAAGCAGTAAACGTAGAAAAAAACTAATTTATCCATTCCAAAACACCTAGCATTTTGCTAGGTGTTTTTTTGCATGCTATTCTTACATTTTTGTTACTATCTTTTTTTCAGTTAAGATGTAAACTACTCTTAAGAGGTGATAAACATGTTGAATTTTTCGTTAGTTATTTTCTTTATAGCCATAGCTTTTATTGGATTAGCAGGTGCTCTCTATCGCTGGCGTGCATTTACCAATAAAAAAGCGTGGAACGGTATGGTAGTCCCATTAGCTCTGGTAGGTTTAGGCCTATTAGTAATAGGCCTAATAATGATTTATTTTAATTATCCCAAATAACTTTTAATGACAGTTTCTGTCTAAATTTCTAAAGATAGCTAAATACGGGGGAAAATAAAATTGGATAGTAGGCGTATTTATATATTTAAAAATCAAGGCAACAAAAAAGGCATCCGTGATTGTACATTCACTAGATGCCTTTAAATCGTATTAGAACTTGAATCGCTCATTTAGGTTGATAACTCCTTAAATAGATTTTTTCAATTCTTTTACTGCTTGTGTAATCGTGATACCATAAGCGATATTTGCTTGGTTATTTGCATCGATAGCCATAAACAAATTTCTCTGTGTATCAAGTGCTACACGGTATTTTAATACTTTATTACCAAATGTCATAATAATTCTCCTCTCTTGATTCTTATGAAAGGCAACGATATCTGATAACGAAATTCCAAGATTACTATAACATGGCTTTATAAAAGTGTAAAGCACAAAGTTTTTAATACATCAGTATTTTTGTAGAAAGCCCTTCCAAGTAGTATAATGGAGAAAAGAAGGAGGTTTTTTATTATGGGAGAATCGTATAAAAATATTTTAGTGGCTGTAGATGGTTCTGATCAGTCAGAAAAAGCATTTCAAGAAGCAATTAAAATTGCCAAACGTAACAATGCTGCGTTACATGTTTTGTATGTAATTGAAGAAATGGCTAATTACTTTGGTGAATTAACAATGTCAATGGGAACAGTAATGGAAGAACTTCGCACAAAGGAAGAAGCAGAAATGAAAAATCGTGAGTCAAAAGCTCTTGACGCTGGAGTATCTCAAGTTTTCACATACGTTATGTATGGCTATCCTAAAACATTGATTGCTGACTTTACAGAGTCAAAAGAGCCAATCGATCTAATTGTCATTGGCAGAACTGGTTTGAACGGATTTGAAAGATTGATGGTCGGTTCAACGACATCTTATGTTGTAAATCATACACAAGCAAACGTTTTGGTTGTTAATAAAGTAGTATAGACATCAAAAAGCAGCTGATGGATTTTTATCCATCAACTGCTTTTTTACTTATAAACTCATGAAGTCATAATCATTGGTAAAATCATTGGATGACGTTCAGTTTTTTCAAATAAGAAAGGTTGTAATGCGGCTGTTATCGCATCACATAATTTAGCTTCTGTACAATTATCATCTCGTAAAGCCTCACGTATCGCATTGAATAACAAACGTTGACCTTCATGAATCATCTCACCAGATTCTCTCATATAGACAAAACCACGAGATAAAATATCTGGACCTGCTAAAATTTCTTTATTTTTAATATCCACAGTGGCTACTGCTAAAACTAGACCTTCTTCTGAAAGAATACGACGATCGCGTAAGACAACATTACCAATATCACCAACACCATTTCCGTCTACATAAACATCATTTGCATTAAAGTGTCCAGCAATGTGAGCTTCATCAGCTGTTAAAGCTAGAACATCCCCATTTTCCATGATGAAACAATTTTCTTCAGGAACCCCGACGTCTTGAGCGAGTGATGCATGGATTTTCAACATTCTAAATTCACCGTGAACGGGAACAAAATATTTAGGTTTCATCAAGCGCAACATTAATTTTTGTTCTTCTTGACCACCATGACCAGAAGTGTGAATGTTATTGATCTTACCGTGAATAACTTCAGCACCTGCTTCTGAAAGCAGATTAATCAAACGGTTGACGCTTGTTGTATTTCCAGGAATCGGTGAACTTGAAAAGATAACTGTATCACCTGGTTGTACTGAAATCTGACGATGAGTACCATTGGCAATACGGCTTAACGCAGCCATTGGTTCACCTTGGGAACCTGTACATAAGATCATTGTTTCATTTGCAGGTAGTTGATTTAGTTCAGAAGCATCTACGAATGTGCCTTTAGGTACATTGATATAGCCAAGTCTTTCACCATTTACAATGGCATTTTCCATGCTGCGTCCGAATACAGCAATTTTACGTCCAGTTTTAACGGCAGCATCGGCTGCTTGTTGTAGACGGAAAATATTTGAAGCAAAACTGGCAAAAATGATTCGTCCGTCGATTTTTTCGAAAATCTTTAAGATAGAAGAACCAATTGTTTTTTCTGATTTTGTAAAAGTTGGAATTTCTGCATTGGTACTATCGGAAAGGAGACATAAAACGCCTTCTTCACCTAATCTTGCCATGCGATGTAAGTTAGCTGGTTCACCAACTGGTGTAAAGTCAAATTTAAAATCCCCAGTTGCCACGATATTACCTGATGGTGTCTTAACAACGACCCCTAAGGCATCAGGAATACTATGTGTTGTTCGGAAAAAGCTAACCGCTGTTTTACGGAAACGGATGACTGTATCCTCATTGATTTCATGTAGCTCAGCATCTCGCAGTAAGCCGTGTTCATCTAATTTATTGGTGATTAAAGCCAATGCTAGAGGTCCTGCGTAAATTGGGATGTTAGCCTGACGTAATAGAAAAGGTACACCACCAATGTGGTCTTCGTGACCATGAGTGATAACTAAGGCTTTTACTTTGTGCAGATTTTGAACGATATAACTATAATCTGGAATAACATAGTCAATCCCAAGCAAATCATCTTCTGGAAATTTGATTCCAGCATCAATAATGATAATCTCGTCTTGAAATTGAACCCCATAAGTGTTTTTTCCAATCTCGCCCAAACCGCCTATAGCAAAAACGCCAGTTTCGTTGTTTTTAATATTTACCTTCATATTAAAACTCCGTTAAAGAGAATTCCGCGTGCTCTTGTTCGTAAGCTAAATGATTTTCATCAAGCGCTTGAATGTATTCAATATTATATGGGGTATTTTCTTCTACTTGTTGGCGAACGATTACATCATTTTCAGCCTCAACATAAATAGACTTTGTATCTTCTCTTTTCGGGTTTCTTGTTTTTGTTTCTTGGTAATAAACTTTATAAATCATCGTTTTTTCTCCTTTATCTGCCAAAGCAGTTGGTTATTTATTTTTAATAAATTCTTACTGTAATTTTGAACACAACAAAATGAGGTGATTGAACACCTAAAAAACAATTGTCATCAAAAACATCGGTTAATGATGAAATAGAGCCTCGACTTTGCTCCACTGTCCTTGTTTTATGGAAAATCAACTATTTTCAACCGTCCCTTGTGTTGTGCGGTACAACAATTAAACGTATTTTATCATAAATCAGCAAATAAGTATAGAAACAGACTTATTACTTTAAAGAAAAGCTTATTATTCATTTGGTTCATCTGAAGTAGAGGATTTCTTTTGATTAAAATACAAATTTAGACCAATGAAATGCACCAGATAAACAATAACCAAGGTCGTTGTCATAAACGAATTACGTACAATCAAACAAGGAATAGCAAAAACAACAAATAATGTTACAAACAATTTTACTCGACCTAGAGGTGTGATTTTCTTTTCCACAATAGACTCTTGAATGTATTTTTGATAGTAAGTTGATTCAATAAACCTTGTATACAAATAATCAGAGCTGCGCATCCAGAAAAATGCGGTTAAAAGATAAAAAATTGTTGTAGGTAAAATGGGTAGAAAAATACCGATAGTTCCTAGTCCAAATGTAAGACAACCTAAAGCAATATAAAGTATTTTTTTCATTGATTTTCTTCCGTCACTTTCATCATATATTTAACGTGAAAATTAAAGTAACTATCATTATAACATAGTAAAAAGGTTCAGTTCATCCTTCTATTTAAGACGGTCAAACTCTCACTCAAATATAATTTACCTGACTATTGATTTTGTGCTATAGTGGGAGTACTGAATTAAAAATTAGTATAGGAGATGATTGATTGAAATTGATGTGGCGTTACACAATGAGATATAAGAAATTGTTGTTTCTGGACTTCATTTGTGTATTTGGATTTATATTGATAGAACTAGGCTTACCGACGATTCTTGCAAAAATGATTGATGTTGGGATTAAAAACAATGACTATGATTATGTAAAACAGCAGGGAATCGTAATGATTGTAATCACTGTTATAGGTGTGATAATGAATATCATGTTGGGATATTTCGGCGCACGAATGACAACAAATATTGTACGGGACATTCGAGATGATCTATTTGAAAAGGTACAGACTTTTTCTCATCGTGAATATGAAACAATAGGCGTATCTTCATTGATTACAAGAACAACGAATGATGCGTATCAAATTATGTTGTTTATGGGGAATATCTTACGAATAGGATTCATGACACCCATGATGTTTTTTGTCAGTTTATATATGGTTATGCGTACGAGTCCATCATTAGGTTGGTTTGTTTTAGGTTCATTGCCGTTTCTTTTAATAGCGGTTGTGCTGATTGCCAAAATATCTGAGCCGTTATCAAACAAACAACAAAAAAATCTGGATGGAATCAATGGGATTTTAAGAGAAAATCTTTCGGGCTTGAGAGTGATTCGCGCATTTGTTAACGAAAAGTTTGAAGAGAGCCGTTTTAGCAAAGTGAACGAAGAGTATACAAAAAGTTCTAAGAGCCTGTTTCGTTTGATGGCTGCAGCGCAACCAGGATTTTTCTTCCTATTTAATATCGTGATGGTGTTGATTATTTGGAATGGTGCCCTTCAAATTGATCAAGGGAGTTTACTTGTTGGAGATCTGATTGCCTTTATTGAATATATCTTTCATGCACTATTTTCATTTATGTTATTTGCAAGTGTGTTCATGATGTATCCTCGTGCAGCAGTTTCAGCACGTCGGATTCAAGAAGCGTTTGATATGGAACCAGTGATTCGTGAAAATGAACAAGGCGTAACAGAGACAAAAACAAAAGGTTACTTAGAGTTTAAGAATGTAACATTTGCTTATCCTGGTCATTCAGAAAGTCCTGTGATTCGTAATGTTAGTTTTACAGCTTCGCCAGGAGAAACAGTTGCATTTATTGGTAGTACTGGGAGTGGTAAATCTACCTTGATCCAGTTGATCCCACGTTTTTATGATGTGTCAGAAGGAGAAGTATTACTTGATGGCATTGATGTTCGGGACTATAAATTAAGTACATTACGTAATAAAATCGGTTATATCCCGCAAAAAGCACTGTTATTTACCGGAACAATTGCAGAAAATATGCGCTATGGTAAGGAAGACGCAACATTAGAAGAAATGGAATTAGCTGCAGATATTGCGCAGGCAACTGAGTTTATTTCACAAAAACCTGACGGGTATGATGAACTGCTTTCAGAAGGCGGAACAAACTTTTCAGGCGGTCAAAAACAACGTCTAGCGATTGCTAGAGCTGTGATTCGTCGTCCTGAGGTCTATATTTTTGATGATAGTTTTTCAGCCCTAGATTATCAAACAGATGCTAATTTAAGAGCACGCTTGAAAAAAGAGACAACAGAATCAACTGTTTTGATTGTCGCTCAACGTGTTGGGACTATCATGCATGCAGACAAGATCGTTGTATTAAATGAAGGAGATGTCGTTGGCATCGGTACCCACCGTGAATTACTTGAGAATTGTCCTATCTATTATGATATTGCAGCTTCTCAATTGTCAGAGGAGGAATTAGCATGAAAAACGCACTTTCTTCTATCCGACGCTTAGGTAGATATATTCGACCTTACAAAGGTACATTTATATTAGTTATCATCTTTACCATTTTGACGGTAGCCTTTAATGCGGCATTGCCTTATGTATCTGGTTTGCCAATTACTGAGATTAGTAAAAACATTGCGGCTGGAGATGGGTTAAACTACTCATACATCATCCAATGTTTGATTTGGATATTGATTGTTGGCCTAGGTTATTGTGCGGCCCAATTTTTATCAGGTTATTTGATGGCAGCAGTTGTTCAACACTCTATGCGAGATTTACGTCGAGATATTGATGAGAAAATCAATCGTCTACCTGTTTCTTATTTTGATAAAAATCAACAAGGAAATATCTTGTCTCGTGTGACAAATGATGTGGATGCTGTTAGTAATGCTATGCAGCAAAGTTTCATCAATATTGTTTCGGCTATTCTTGGGATTGTTATGGCCGTTGTAATGATGTTTTATATTAACTGGTTGATGGCGCTGATTTCGATTGTGATGATACCTTTATCACTATTTATTTCAAAAACAATCGTGGGCATCTCACAAAAATATTTCCAAGGAATGCAAAATGCGCTTGGTGATTTAAATGGATATGTTCAAGAAAATATGACTGGTTTTAGTGTTTTGAAGTTGTATGGACGTGAAAAAGAAACGTTAGAAGGCTTTAAAAAAGTCAATCATAACCTCAATAATTTTGGTTTTAAAGCAGCCTTTATTTCTGGATTGATGCTTCCACTCGTACAGATGACAGCTTATAGTGCGTACATTGGTATGGCAGTTTTAGGTAGTTACTATGTGATTACTGGTGTTATCGTAGTTGGACAATTACAAGCATTTATTCAATACATTTGGCAGATTAGTCAGCCGATGGGAAATATTACTCAGTTGTCAGCAGCTTTACAAAGTGCCTCGGCTGCAACAACACGTGTCTTTGAAATCTTAGATGAACCAGAAGAAGAATTAAACGAACACAATATTCCGTTACCACAAAAAATTCATGGTTCAGTTCAGTTTGAAAATGTCAGCTTTAGTTATGATCCTGCCAAACCATTAATCAAAAACTTGAACTTTGAAGTAAAAGCAGGTCAGACGGTTGCTATTGTTGGTCCAACAGGGGCTGGGAAAACAACGTTGATTAACTTATTGATGCGTTTTTATGATGTTAATGAAGGAGCTATCAAAGTCGACGGTATCGATACGAAGAAAATGGATCGAAGTGATGTACGTTCAGTCTTTGGTATGGTCTTGCAAGATGCTTGGCTATATGAGGGGACAATTGCTGACAACATTCGCTTTGGTAAATTAGATGCGACTGATTATGAAGTAGTTGATGCTGCAAAAACAGCTAACGTTGACCACTTTATTCGGACAATGCCTGATGGGTACGAGATGGAAATCAATTCAGAAGGAGACAACGTTTCTCTTGGACAAAAACAATTACTGACCATTGCTAGAGCAGTAATTTCTGATCCAAGAATCTTGATATTGGATGAAGCTACCAGCTCTGTTGATACCCGTTTAGAAGCATTGATTCAAAAAGCGATGGATCGAGTAATGGAAGGGCGCACTAGCTTTGTGATTGCTCATCGTTTGTCAACTATTCGTGAAGCAGATTTGATTCTTGTAATGAACCAAGGTGAAATTATTGAAAAAGGAACACATAATGAGCTATTAGAGCAGGGTGGTTTCTATGAAAAATTATACAACAGCCAATTTGCTGAAGATGGCGACTACGATTAATAGATAGAAAGAAAAGATACCAATTTAGGTATCTTTTCTTTTTTTGAAGAATTTCTAAAAAGAAAGCGTATCTATCCGAGTATGTTCTCAAGTTTGATATACTTATAGATAATAGAAGAGGTGAAACAAATGACAAAAGATTATTTTATTGCTCCAAGCGCAGATGTTTACGGTAATGTGACACTGGCTAAAGATACAAGTATTTGGTTTCAGTCTGTACTGAGAGGAGATAATAATTCAATCACTATCAATGCAGGCAGTAACATCCAAGATGGTACTGTAATCCATGTCGATCAGGATGCACCTGTCATTATTGGTGAAAATGTAACAATCGGCCATCAGTGTATGCTTCATGGTTGCACAGTAGAAGATGGCGCTTTGGTGGGTATGGGTTCAACGATTTTAAATCATGCAATAATTGGGAAAAATAGTTTGATCGGTGCGGGTTCTTTAGTCACTGAAGGGACAGAAATTCCACCCAATGTTCTAGCCTTTGGACGACCAGCTAGAGTGATTCGTCCGTTAACCAGAGAAGAAATTCGTAAAAACAAAGAAAATGCAGAGCATTATATTGAGCGATCAAAAGAATTTACAGCGGGGAATTATCCACGTTTAGATTAAATAGAAGGTTTATTAAGCGAGAGAAGAAAGGGGAAACGGGCGATGTATGTAACGGTTAGTGATGAAGCTCAGGTCAAATTGACACCATATATTGAAAGCGAAGCAGTGATTATATTGGATTTGGATGACGGTGTGGGAAAGTATTCCAAAATGGGTGTTTGCTCACTGGATACTAGTTTCCGTTTATTGATATTAAACCAATTACAAGATAAATCTGATTTTGATTTAACAGTAGATTCAACTATTGGAGCAATCTATATCAAGGACTATTCTAAAAGATATTTAGATGAAGAGATGTCATTAGAAGTTGATCCCCGATTACAAGTATTCAAGTTGAAAGGTCCAAGCGGTGTCTTAGATGGGAATGTACCTATTGTGGATTTAAGACTAGAAAAAAACGAATAAAGCATAAAAAACGAGAAGGATTACTACTCCTTCTCGTTTTTTTTATTCAGGTCTTTTTAAATTAAATAAGTTATCGATATGCGCATAAGTGTTACCAGCTAATCGAGCAATCGGTTTGAATACTTCTGGTAAAATATACTCATTTTCTTTATCAAAAACAGCTTCATCGAAATAAAAATCTGTTATCTCCACAATAAATAAATCAGTAATAATTTGGTTTTCATGGTCTTTAACTGGGACATATTGATGAAGGCGCCCTTCCATTCTAATCGGTGCGGCATCGATTCCTGGAACAGCGACAGAGCTACTTGCAGTTGTTCCGATTTGATTAAGGGTGATCTCACTTTGATCAGGATCTAAAGAAGCCGCTGTTTGATTCATAGATTCAACAACCTGATCATTGACCAAGTGGATCACAAGTTCCTTAGTGTCTAAAATATTTCTAGCCGTATCTTTTATTTCGCCATTCCGCCTGAGAATAGACAATGTTACTAATGGAATATCAGCTGCGGCAGCATTGAAAAAACTAAAAGGCGCAGCATTTACAACCTGCTTATCTTTATCCAACGTTGTCACCCAAGCAATAGGACGAGGAATGATACTGCCAGATAGAAACTTATAAGCCTGTTTCGATGATAAATATTTTGTAGGATAATGCAGCATTAAACTTCTCCAATCCTTAGTTATTAACGTGGTTTATTTGCATCAGAAGTATCAAAAGGTCGAACAAACTCTTCGATTTCTTTTCGTTTGCCTTCTAAAAATGGCGGCAAAGAAATTTTCTCTCCAGCATTTTCATAGGTTTCATCTTCTAAGAAACCTGGTCCGTCAGTTGCTAATTCAAATAAAATATGCGGAGCAGCTCTGAAATATTCAGATTTAAAATAAAAACGTTCAACAAAACCAGAACTAGGGAATTGTAATTGATTGATTTTATCAATCCAAAAGCGTAATGCTTCTTGATCTGCTACACGAAGTGCTAGATGATGAACATTACCAAAACCTTCTTGAGCTTCTGGAATATCGTCACGATGTTCAACAATAATACTTGCTCCATTACCGCCTTCACCAATTTCAAACAAATGGAAACTTCCTTGCGCATCTACTAAGTGGAATCCTAAAACTTCAATTAAAACACGTTGCATATGTTCAAAATTTGATACTGTTACAAAGACTGGACCTAATCCAACCAATGCATGTTCAGCAGGAACATTTGCGTTTTTCCAAGGAATTCCACTAGGCACACCTTGATTGTTTTCATCTGAGATCAATTGATATCTTTGGTTATCAAAATCTTCAAATTCTATATATTTTTTACCAAAACGTTCTTGGATCTCGCCGTGATCAATGTTATGTTCATTGAAGCGCTCAATCCAGTAATCCAAAGAGGCATCGCTTTTAACTCGAAATGACGTACGAGAAATTGAATTTGTTCCTTTAGTGCCTTTAGGTATACCTGGGAAATCGAAAAATGTCATGTCAGTTCCTGCTGATCCAAGATCATCGGTAAAATAAAGATGATAGGTTTCAATGTCATCTTGATTGACTGTTTTTTTAATTAAACGTAACCCTAAAACATCTGTAAAAAGACGATAAATTTTTTCTGCACTTGATGTTATTGCTGTAACGTGGTGAATTCCTCTAATTTGTGTATCCATAATATAAACCCTCCAAATTGATAATTATTTAATAGTTAACTTACTAAAAGTAAGTATAAACTGAAACAACTAAATATGCAACTACTTTGTTTTTTTCTTAACTATTGATAGAAGGAATAAAGAATAGTAAGATAAGGATACTAAGTTGGTGAAGAAAGTAGGAGAAATAAATGGAAGAGAAAAAAACGTTTCATGTTAACGGCTATATCGCTTTAGTCGTGTTGGTTATCTTGATTGTTATTGGCGGATACAGCTTTTATTTTGGAGTGACAGATGAAAGTTTTGTAATGATCACGATTAGTTTGATTTTATGGGTGATTTCAGCTTTGTTTTTAAGCTCATTAACAATCGTTAGCCCAAATCAAGCGAAAGCAATTTTATTTTTTGGCCAATATTTAGGTACAATCAAGGATAATGGTCTTTTTATAACAACGCCTTTGACTCAAAAAATCAATGTTTCATTGAAGGTCCGTAACTTTAACAGCTCATTACTCAAAGTGAATGATTCAGACGGAAATCCGGTTGAAATTTCTGCAGTTGTTGTCTTTAAAGTCGTTGATACTGCTAAAGCTTTGTTTGATGTCGATCGCTATCAAGATTTTATAGAAATCCAAAGTGAAACAGCTATTCGTCATATTGCGACACAATATCCATATGATACCTTTAATGAAGATGATCTAACTTTACGAGGAAATACAACCGAAGTTTCAGAAGAAATGGCAAAAGAACTACAAGAACGTTTAGCCGTTGCTGGAGTTGAAGTCATCGAAACTCGTTTAAATCATTTAGCCTATGCAACCGAAATTGCTAGTGCAATGCTACAAAGACAACAAGCTAAAGCGATTCTTTCTGCAAGACAAATCATTGTTGAAGGTGCAGTATCCATGACACAAATGGCTTTGGAACAAATTGAAGATGGACAGGAAATCAACTTCACCGATGATCGCAAAGTTCAATTAATCAACAACCTTCTGGTATCAATCATTACTGATAAAGGAACACAGCCAGTAATCAATACAGGAGACGTTCACGAACGATAGAAATAAATAAAAAAGACAGAAGCTCGAGATTACCGACTTCTGTCTTTAATTTTAGTATAAATACCGAACTTAATCGGACAAAAGAAAGTGAGCTTCTTATGCAGTATAAAACGATTTTATTTGATTTAGACGGAACAATCACTGATTCAGGTGAAGGAATCATTCATTCAGTGAGTTATGCGTTAAAAAAAATGAATTTAAATAGACCAAAACAAACAGATTTGTATTCTTTTATTGGCCCGCCCTTGAATGAATCATTTAAAAAATTGTATCATTTAGATGCGCAGTCAATAGAACAAGCTGTAGGATATTACCGTGACTATTATCAGGAAAAAGGGATGTATGAAAATCATGTATACCAAGGTATTCCTAAATTGCTGAATACTTTAAAAAAAGCTGGTTGCCACTTGTATATTGCGACCTCTAAGCCGGAAATCTATGCAAAACAAATCCTAGATCACTTTGATTTAGTCAATTATTTTGAAGGTATCTATGGTGCTAGTTTAGATGGAGGGCGCTCAAAAAAAGGTGATGTTATTAACTATGCATTAAAAGAAGCTAAAATCACCAATTTAAAAGAGACAGTCATGATTGGTGACCGCAGCCACGATATAATAGGAGCCAGAGAAAATAACTTAAGCAGTATTGGCGTATTATATGGTTTTGGAGATGCTGCTGAACTAAAAGCAGCAGGAGCCTCTTTTGTTGTTACAACACCCGAGGAACTAGAAAAAAGAATAACTAATAGTTCATTGTGAGGAAGAAACTGACTTTTTCAGACTGTTTATTCAGATTTTCTATGATATTGCTAGAATCAAATCTTACAAGTTAGTTACTTTTCTCTAAAAAAGTTTAAATTTAAAAAGCTTTCATGTATAATGGTTAAAGTTAAAGAAGAGATATAGAAAGTAAGGAGGATTTGTTTTGGCAGACGATAACCAAAATAAACAAGATCATTCCACATCTTCATTTAAAGATCAGGTCTTGCGTTCTTTGCGTGGAGAAGACATTGGAAATGATAGTTCAGCTTCCTCTGAACACAACGCTCAGAACTCATCACAGCAAAATGAAGAAGCATATAATAGAATAGACAGTTCACTATACAATAATCAAAACGAGTCAGTAAAACCCGATGAGACGGAATCAGTTGGATCACGTAGCTCAGAGCATCATTCAAGACGAGCAGAGCAACCGAATCCAAATGAGCTAGAGGAATTCAAAAATTCGTTGAAACCTGATAAAGAAAATGAGGATAAACGGACAAGAAAAAGAGAAGATCGAATTGTTAGCCGAATTGTTGTAATTGTTGCATCCGTATTATTATTAGTGATTGCAATTTTTGGCTTTACTTTTTATAAGTATGTCAACACAGGATTACAGCCGCTAGACAAAAAAGATACTAAATTAGTTCAAGTGCATATTCCAGAAGATTCATCTAATAAGAAAATCTCCAACATTTTAGAAGAAAGTAAAGTTATCAAAAGTGGTATGGTCTTCAACTACTATGCAAAATTTAAAAATTTGACTGATTTTCAGGCCGGCTATTATCAAATGTCGCCAAACATGACATTAGACGAAATTGGTGCACTTTTGAGAGAAGGCGGTACAGCAGAACCAACTCAGATTGCAGATGGAAAAGTAACGATTCCAGAAGGGTTTGATATTGACAAGATCGGTGATGCAGTTGAAAAGAATACTGATTTTAAGAAAAAACAATTTATCGAATTGATGAAGAACCAAGAATTTTTCGATACAATGAAACAAAAATATCCAGAACTATTAGCAAGTGCTGCTGAGGCGAAAGATGTTCGCTATCGCTTAGAAGGATACTTATTCCCAGCAACATATGACTATTACAAAGAGCTGACATTAGAAGATCTTGTAGATAAAATGGTTGCTAAAACCAATAGTGTGATTGAACCGTTTATTCCAATGGTTCATTCTAAAGGAATGACGATTCAACAAGTATTGACATTGGCTTCATTAGTTGAAAAAGAAGGTGTGAAAGAAGAAGATCGTAAGAAAATTGCTCAAGTCTTCTTTAATCGAATTGCAGCAAACATGCCTTTACAGTCAGATATTTCCATCCTGTATGCTTTAGGTGAGCATAAAGAAATAGTATCTTACTCTGATTTAGAAGTAGATTCACCTTATAACCTATATAAAAACACGGGTTATGGGCCAGGACCTTTAGATAGTCCTAGTGAACAAGCAATTAACGCAGTTTTGAATCCCATAGCAAATAATTACCTATATTTTGTTGCTGATATCTCAACTGGAGATGTTTATTTTGCTGAGACGTATGAACAGCATCAAGAATTTGTGGATAAATATGTAAATAAAGAAACTGAAAAAAGTGAATAAAGATTAAGTTTGCGTACTATATTACGAGCCAACCTATTTGATGGGCGGCTCGTTTCGCTTTATTTTTCTCTAGAGTATTGAATATAAAAGATACCTCGATTCTATTAACTTTTTATCAGAATTATAAAAATTGAGGGAATATTATTTACAATTTGCTTAAAGCATGGTACTCTTTTCTGGATTGAAAGCGGAATTTTTCAACGAAAATAAAATAAGACATTGTAGTAAGTTAAGAAGGAGAAAATAACATGGTAGAAAAAGTATTTCCTATGACACTTGAAGGAAAAGAAAAATTAGAACAAGAGTTAGAACAATTAAAAACAGTTAAACGAAAAGAAATCGTTGAACGTATAAAAATTGCGAGAAGTTTTGGTGATCTGTCAGAAAACTCTGAATATGAATCAGCTAAAGATGAGCAAGCTTTTGTAGAAGGCCGAATCACAATATTAGAAAATATGCTTCGTTTTGCGCAAATCATTGATAATGGCGGTGTAGACTCAGATGAAGTTTCCCTTGGGAAAACAGTAACGTTTATTGAATTACCTGACGGTGAAGAAGAAGAATATACAATTGTTGGAAGTGCAGAAGCAGATCCGTTTTCTGGTAAAATCTCAAATGATTCACCTATTGCTCAAGCATTAATCGGCAAACGTTTAGATGATCAAGTGGCTATTGCTACTCCTGGTGGAGACATGCAAGTGAAAATCACAAAAGTCAGCTAATTAATAGCAGCTAAATTTTTTTAACTGAAGAATTTTACGAGGATAGGACGCTATGTCCCATCCTCGTTTTGCTGAAAAATTAGGGCTAAAGTCCTATAGTAAAATGGGCCCTCAGCAACTAATATTAATATGGGAAACAAGGTATACTAATTTCATAGGAAGGGGGATTATTATGAATAACCCATGGCGTTTTTTTATTGTAGTAGAAGCATTACTTTTTATTTTGGCATTATGGCAAATTTTACATAACCCAGGTCTGGTAGTTTTATTAGTATTAGGTATCTTAAGTCTTGTTTATGCAATGAAAAAAGTTCATCGTAGTCATTTCAATAATTTTCAATTAGTATTGGGAGTTATCTTGATTTTAATTGGAGTAATGAACAGTCCTGCATTTTGGTTAATGTTAGTATTTGGTGTTTTATTTATTGGTTTAAAAGGAGTAGAAATTGCTGGTGTTGATATTACTCAGCGAGCTCCTTGGAGAAAAAAACAAATGATTATGGTGGAAACAACAAATGTTGAACCAAAAAGTGGGCGACGATTCAAACGTCCCTGGTTTGCAAATGAACGTATTGGTAGTAACGTCTACGAGTGGGACGATATTAATATCGACATTCTTTCAGGTGATACTATTGTTGATTTAGGTAACACCTTATTACCTAAAGATGACAATACTATTATTATCCGTAAAGGATTTGGTCGTACAAGAATTTTAGTTCCTTTAGGAGTTGCTGTGACATTGGAACATTCAACTTTCTATGGAAATGTTAACTTTGAAGAAGAAAAATATCATCTGAAAAATGAATCATTAAAAATTTATAGCAATGATTTTGATACAAATAATCGTCGTTTAAAAATTATCACTAATGCATTAGTGGGTGATGTAGAGGTGATTCGTGTATGATGGGTAAGATTTCTCGACAGATGCTTTCTTTATATGCTGCTTGCAGCACGTTTATTGTTGTTTTACTTACCCTATTCTCATACTTTCATTCGATTAAGCAGAAAAATTGGATGTTGGAATTAATTCAAAGGAAGGTATTTTACATTCCTTTGATTTTTCATCTGATTTTGATCTCTCTTTTGGTAGGATTATCTACTTTTTTACTCGTATCAATTGTACAAAAAGCACAATATGGTAGAATTGAAGAAAAACTACGCTTGCTTGCGAGAGGAAGCTATGAAAATACTAGCATAACTAAGGCTGTACCCCATGCTAGCAATGATCAGTATATTAATGAAGTGGATCAAGATATCCTGAAAATCAGAACCAAATTACTAGATATGTCTAAGGAACTACAATTATTGAATAGTCGTCCACAAATAATGGATGGAGAAACCAAAGAAGAAATTTTAGAAGCAGAGCGTCATAGACTTGCTCGAGAGCTCCATGATTCTGTCAGTCAGCAATTGTTTGCA
Source organism: Enterococcus sp. AAFC-DPL-5146 (assembly GCF_058216635.1). NCBI lineage: Bacteria > Bacillati > Bacillota > Bacilli > Lactobacillales > Enterococcaceae > Enterococcus > Enterococcus sp. AAFC-DPL-5146. The sequence continues at coordinate 613,350 of NZ_CM177103.1, forward strand.
GCAATGATGATGATGTCTGCTTTAAATGAACAAGCCCAACGAAGTGAAACACCAGAGCTGTTTCGTCAACAATTAGTGACGGTAACCGACATCATTAATGCTTCACAATCAGAGATGCGTGCCCTATTATTACATTTACGTCCAGTAAGTTTAGAAGGAAAAAGCTTACGTAAAGGAATCGAACAATTATTAAAAGAACTACAAACAAAAATCAAAATTGAGCTAACTTGGGATGTTGAAGATGTTCATTTGAATAATAGTATTGAGGATCACCTATTTAGAATTGTTCAAGAATTACTATCTAATACATTGCGTCATGCTAAAGCAAAAGAACTTGAAGTCTATCTGCATCAAGTGGATAAAAATGTTTTACTGCGTTTAGTGGATGATGGTGTTGGTTTTGATATGAATGAAAACGATAATAAAGCAGGCAGTTATGGGTTGAAAAATATTCGTGAGCGTGTAGCTGGTATGGGTGGTATTGTTAAGATAATCAGTTTCAAAGGTCAAGGAACAAGTGTTGAGATTCAAGTTCCTGTAGTCTAGCTTCATGAGCTCGTTTAGCTTTATATTTAAGGAGGAAATACAAGTGATCAAAGTAATGTTAGTGGATGACCATGAAATGGTAAGGCTAGGAGTATCCTCTTATTTATCAATTCAAGAAGATATTGAAGTGATTGGAGAAGCGGAAAATGGTCGAATTGGGTATGAAAAAGCATTAGAATTACGACCAGATGTGATTTTGATGGATCTAGTTATGGACGAAATGGATGGCATCGAATCAACAAAAGCGATTTTAAAAGATTGGCCGCAAGCACGAATCATTATTGTCACTAGTTTTATTGATGATGAAAAGGTTTATCCAGCAATTGAAGCAGGAGCTGCAGGATATCTTTTGAAAACCTCAACCGCTCATGAGATTGCCAATGCAATTCGGGCTATTTCAAGAGGTGAACGTGTACTAGAGCCAGAAGTGACGACTAAAATGATGGAACGTCTCACAAAAAAACAAGAACCTGTTCTTCACGAAGACTTAACAAACAGAGAGCACGAGATTTTGATGCTGATTGCTAAAGGACGTAGTAATCAAGAAATTGCAGATGAATTGTTTATTACGCTAAAAACAGTTAAAACCCACGTTTCAAATATCTTGGCTAAATTAGATGTAGAAGACCGCACACAAGCTACTATTTATGCGTTTCAACATGGTTTAGCAAAATAAAAATAGAATTTTAATCCCTACTTTAAAGTGAATTAGCCTGACTTATTCACTTTTTTTGTTTTAAAAAAATGAGAAGAAGATAAATTATCACAATAGGTTAAAGATTTCTCAACCGCTGTTTCTGTTCAATTGTTAGTGTGTTTGTTATACTTAAATCAAATATAATGCTAGGAGAAATAAAAATGAAGCAAAATTATGCAATTATTGGCTTAGGAAGATTTGGCGGCAGCATTTGTCAAACCTTGATAGAATCTGGTCAAGAAGTATTAGCTATTGATAGTAACGAAGATCGAGTAAATGAATATATGAATATAGCAACACACGCGGTTGTGGCAAATGCTCAAGATGAGACAACACTACGTTCTTTAGGAATTCGCAATTTTGATCATGTAGTTGTTGCCATAGGTGAGGATATCCAAGCAAGTATTTTAGTTACCTTAATGGTTAAAGAAATGGGCGTACCAAACGTTTTAGCCAAAGCCGTAAATGAATATCATGCAAGAGTGTTGGAAAAAATTGGTGCTGATTTAGTTGTTCATCCAGAACGTGATATGGGAATTAGAGTGGCACATAAATTAGTTTCTAAAAATATTTTAGATTATATTGAACTATCAAATGAAGTCTCGTTAGCAGAAATTCATGTATCTAACCCCAAGTTTTATGGTAAAACATTAGCTGAATTAAATTTTCGTCAACGTTTTGGTTTGACAGTAGTTGCTATCCGTCGTTCAAAATCTGAAGTTATTACATCTCCAGCGGCACAAGAGATGGTTAGAGAGAACGACAATTTATTAGTAGTTGGTGAAACGGATGATGTTGATTTATTAGATGAAAAAATGAATGAATAGCCCTAAGCAATTTATTCTCTGAAAACCAGACTCTGTGCTAAAATGACAAGTGTGATATCTAGCTATGTAGGCTAGTCTGGCATGCTTTATACTGGGAGGAAACTGAAGATGAAATTAACAATTACACCACGTGCACAACAATGGTTCAAAGAAGAAGTAGGAGTCACCTCTGATAGTGGTATTCGCTTTTATGGGAAAATCTATGGAAAAACGGATGTACATGAAGGTTTTTCAATTGCTATGTCAGTAGAAGCACCTGAGCAACCGTTAGTTAAAGAAGTAATTGATGGGATTACTTACTTTATTGAAGAAACCGATGATTGGTTTTTCAAAGGCTATGACTTACTAGTGGATTACGATGAAGAAAAAGATGAACCCAAATATGTATTCTCTGGAAACAAGGAAGATTTAAAGCAATAAATCGAATAGAAGATAGATATAAAAAAAGAAAGAAACAAAAGCGCGTTTAACTTTTGTTTCTTTCTTTTTTATAAAATAATTAAAGAAGACGATTTTTCTGTATACCTTTTATGTAACAGATCAATAAGGCTAACTTGATAATCTAAAGCAGGTGATAATGGAATGATTTTGAAATTTCCATCCTGCTTGATTTTATCTGATAATAACAGTTTAGATGTAGCTATGTAAAAATCGTAATTCTCATTGGAAGAGGAAGTAACAAATGAGACAGAAATAAACGAAATTTGTTCTAAAAAATCAAAGAGTGATTGAAGAAAAATAGCATTAGGCGATAAAATGATTCCCACATTCAACTGATATTTTTTATTACTCCGCTCATAAAAAGGAAGTAATAAAAAGGAACAAGTATAAACTAAATCTTCCAAACAATTGCTTATCCAAGCAAATTCAGGTTTTGAAATAATCTCTCGTAAAAAAGTTCTAACCTTTTCAGAAAGATGTTCATATAAGGGATTTTGCTCTTTGATGTAGCTATCCATAAAATTAATAGCTAATGGGAATGAATCATCTAACACCGAGTGATTCAAGAAGGTTGTAAAAAGATTGATATTTAGTAAATCTTTTTCACCAGTAGATAACTTTTTTTCTGAGAATAAAGGAAGATAAAATGTTTCAAATCTTTCAATCAAATCGCCTAAAGGCTGTTGAGTACTGTTCATATATTCTTGTACAAAGCTAATTCTTGGATCATCAGCATAAAAGTAAACACTCCAATAAAACATCATAAACGAAAGGAACGTAGATTCCCTCTCTATGTATTCTTGAGATAATTTTGAGTGTTCTAGTTCTCTAACAAATTTAGCATTAGTTTTAGGGAAAATTAACGATTTAAACGGAGGTTCCATAATAAAATGCTTTTTTTTGATTCGTAATTTTGAGATAGTTGTTAATAAGTACCATTCTCTGGGTTCAGTATAAGTCATCCACTGATGATCTTCTTGATCGAACAAGTCAATTCCTCTTTTTGTTTCATTCAAAGCTAAAAAAAGGTCTTCTCCGTATGATGCTATCCAAAAGAAATTTAAATAAACAATTCGAATTAAGTTTTCTTTTCCAGTAAGTCGAAGTTGTGAACAGTTCAGCTGAATATCAAAAGTCTTTAAGTAATTGACTAGTGGTTGAAGTTTCCTATTGATAGAGGCACGGCTGATGAAATGGTCCATACAAAAATGTTCTATTGTGTAATTTCTTTCTAGAATCGTTGCCAGTAAAAATTTGTAAGGTAAACTTTTTCGGAATAAAAATTGGAGATAAGGAATATCGCGTAATTTCGCGGTATCAATTTGTACTTTTCCCTGGTCATTTAATAACTCAAAACCTTGTTTTTCTTTAAGGTCTTCATGGATTTCAGCGAATAAAGAGTTCAAACGAGCATAGGAAAAATCTGTGAATTGTTCGAAATAGTGAATGCTATATGTACCATCAGTAGCTGTCAATAATTGATTAAAAGCGCTGATTTTACGTTGAGCAACATCATCTAATAATATGTCTTCTAGCATATTTAGTCTCCTTTCGATGATAAATGTATCATAAAAAAATAATCGCTCTTCCTATAATAGCTATTTGATTAAGTTATTTCAATTTTAAAACAAATAGATAAGTATTATTTAAGTATTTGTTAACAATGATTGTATGTTTTGTTAAAATTTTTCTTATCATTAATTTTATAAAGAAATTTTATTTATTTATATGAAATCATTTTACGGAGTAATATAAAAATTATGCGTAATTTCTTTATTATTATGTAATAGATGTATGCTATAATTAAAAAAGAATATTTTTTTGGAGGAAATTTTATGTTATCGATTATTGTCCCTTGTTACAATGAAGAGGAGTCAATTCCGTTGTTTTTTGAAGAAGTGGAAAAAGTAAGTACAAAAATTCAACACGATATTGAATATATATTTATTAATGATGGATCGAAAGACCATACGTTGGATGCGTTAAGAAAACTATATAAAGAACATCCTGAAAAAGTTCGTTATCTTTCTTTTTCTAGAAATTTTGGAAAAGAAGCTGGCTTGTACGCAGGTCTCAAAGAAGCACGCGGCAGCTTAGTAACAGTTATGGATGTTGATTTACAAGATCCTCCTGAACTATTACCGAAAATGATCAAAATGCTTGAAGAAAATAAAGAGCTGGATTGTATTGGGACAAGACGCGGCGACCGTGAAGGGGAGCCGGCTATCCGTAGTTTCTTTGCTAAGATGTTTTATCGATTAGTGAATCGGATTGGTGAAACCGAAATGGTTGATGGTGCCAGAGATTTTCGTCTGATGACACGTCAAATGGTTGATGGAATCTTAGAATTAACAGAGTATAATAGATTCTCAAAAGGAATTTTCAGTTGGGTTGGATTTAATACTGAATATCTTTCTTATGAAAATCGCGAACGAGTAGCGGGTGCTACCTCATGGTCTTTTTGGAGTTTATTGAGTTACTCGATTGATGGGATTGTTAATTTCTCGGAAATGCCACTAAATTTGGCGTCATATGTTGGTGCATTTTCATGTATAGGCTCAGTTTTGACAATGTTTGTTATCTTCTTTAGAACAATCATCAAAGGTGATCCTACAAGTGGTTGGCCATCCATGGTTTGTATTGTTTTATTTGTGGGTGGACTACAGCTTCTGTGCCTAGGAATCATTGGGAAATATATTGGTAAAATCTTTTTGGAGACGAAAAAACGTCCGATTTATCTAGTAAAAGAAACAGAAAAAGATAGATAACGATAAAAAATACAGCTTTGAAACTTTTTATTGAGTTTCAAAGCTGTATTTTTCATTAGCCTAGATTAATAGCCTTGACGTAAGGCTATTTTATTTTTTGATAAAGTTTGATCTATCATAAATTGTTTAAGATTTTCCATAAATATATTGAACAATAGCGTCTTGAATTCAGGGGTCAAACCTGAAATGTGAGGAGTAATCAAAACATTATCCATTGTCCATAAAGGGCTATCTTCAGGTAAAGGCTCCTCTTCAAAAACATCTAAAGCAGCGAAACTTATCTGTCCATTGTGTATTGCTTGGATCAAGTCGTGAGTGTTAACGGAAGGACCTCTCCCGACATTAACAAAAACAGTTCCAGCTTTCATTGCAATAAACAATTGCTCATTGTACATTTGATAAGTATTATCGGTCAAAGGTAGGATATTGACAACGATATCCATTTCATTAACGATACGGCTCATATTTTTGTGTGAATAGCATTCGATAAAACCTTCTGTTGCGTGACCAGACGTATTTACTCCGTAGGTTTGGATACCCAAACCTCTTGCAAAGATAGCAAGTTGTTGCCCAATATGTCCAGTTCCAACAATCAGCATCTTCTGTGTGGACAATTGGCGGTAAGAAATATTATTTCTTGTCCATTTCTGATTTTCTTGATTAATAATACTAGTACGGATTCCTCGAAATTCAGACAATAACACACCCAAAACATGTTCTGAAATAGAAATACCGTGAATTCCGCTAGCGTTGGATAACAAAATTCCTTTTTCCCCAAAACGGTTTAAATCATACATATCAACACCAGCAGAAACCGACTGAACCCATTTTAACCGACTTGAGTCTGATGCTAATAAACGTTGACCTAATTCATCATTCCAGCCTAACATGATTTCAATATCGTCTTCAATTATCTGAGATGATTCTCGTGTAGAATCAATAATAATGTAACCAAGAGCAGCTTGTCTGATTGATTCAACTTGTTCTTCTTTCATTTCTTCATAAAGGTAGATTATTGGTTTTCCCATATTGATCCCTCCTTGCTCATCTATTGTAACAAAAAAGATCGTCAAACAAAAAAAGATTGAACTATTGATAGCTCCAATCCTTATGTCTATTTACTTAGATTTTTTCACCACGAGCGTATGCTGCAGCAAGAATATCAACTTCTTTTTTCAATTCATCAACCATAATCTCTTCTGGGACAGTACGGATAATTTTTCCTTTTTTAAACAGCATGCCTTTGCCATTACCACCAGCAATACCAATGTCAGCTTCTCTTGCTTCACCAGGACCATTAACGGCACAACCTAAAACAGCGACCTTGATTGGGGCTTTAATTTTTTCTATATACGCTTCGATTTCATTAGCAATTGGAATTAGATCAATCTCGATACGTCCGCAAGTTGGACAAGAAATCAATGTAGCAGCATTACTCGCTAGTCCAAAAGCTTTTAGTACTTCTTTTGCTACTTTGATTTCTTCTACAGGATCAGCTGACAGTGAAACTCGACATGTATTTCCAATGCCTCGGGAAAGTAATGCGCCAAGACCGGCAGCAGACTTCATACCACCAGAAAATTTTGTTCCGGCTTCGGTGATTCCTAGATGCAGAGGATAATCAAATGTTTGTGCAGCTAAAGTATATGCTTCAATTGCTAAATTCACATCGCTGGCTTTTAATGAAACAATAATATCGTAAAATTCTAAATCTTCAAGAATTTTAATATGCTCTACAGCGCTAGCAACCATAGCTTCAGCAGTTGGATAACCGTATTGCTGCAAGAATTTTTTTTCTAATGAGCCGGCATTGACACCGATTCGGATTGGAATTCCTTTTTCTTTACATGCTGTAACGACTTTTTCCACACGGTCTTTGCGTCCAATATTACCTGGATTAATCCGAATTTTATCAACGCCTTGCTCGATTGCTTTTAGCGCTAAGCGATAGTCGAAATGAATATCAGCAACTAAAGGAATCGAAATCTGCTTTTTAATAGACCCTAATGCAGCAGCAGCTTCTTCATCCGGCACAGCAACGCGAACGATTTGGCAACCAGCTTCTTCTAAGCGTTTGATTTGAGCAACAGTTCCTTCAACATCATGTGTTTTGGTTGTACACATACTTTGAATAAATAATTCATCATTTCCGCCAATGGTTAAGTCACCGACTTTAACTTGACGTGTATTTTTACGATGGGTTAATTCTCCCATAATGATTCTCTCCTTATTCTTGTACTGTTTATTTTGCTGACCGGTTTGCAACAAGTATAATTCATGATTTATCTTAACACATAATAATAAACATGAGAATGTAAGAAATGTTTAAGATTCAATCAAGAAAGTTATGGCACCTTTAAACTAAAGGCGGTTCTTGTCGTTCTTCCTTGCGAATAGCAAAGAAAAAAATTAACAAAGAAACAAAAACAATCAAAAAACTATCATCAAAAGAACGATTGATAAAATGTAGAAAACTACTGATAATCACTGGTAATGTAGTGCAATACGTTGCAATTTTTAAACAATCCAAGAATCGAAGCTTATACATCCGAAGTTTACTATAGAGATTTGCACCAATTGCAATTAAAAATAAATTAATGATTAAATTAATGAACGTTGGATACAATGTAAAAATAAAAACGATTAATTTAACCCAAAAAGGAATACTAGCTTCATCTAGCGCTTGTTTTAAATCTTGACTGTTTAAACCATCCAATGTGCCTTTAGAATAAGGTACGTCAAATTGATTAGTGCCTAACAATGAGTCAGCAGCTCCCGAATCAGGTAAAGCAACAACAAATTTATCTTGTAAAAAACCTAAACTAATAGCATTCCCAACTGAATCAGCGGCAACATCATTGAGTGTTCGCTTTCCTTCTGGGTCAAAAGTGAAAATAATCGAGTTTGTTTGATAAATAAAGCCTGGCGCATTTGTTGAGGTTTGAAGTTTTCCATCTATAACTTTAAAATCCGGCAACTTTTCGGCAATTTTTTGTCCGTCATCTGTAATATCATGAAGAATATCAAACACTTGTTTTGTTATTGGCAGTGTAAGAATAATACTTAAAAAAATAACATATAAGATAACTTTCCAAAACGGCATTTTCTTAGCCTGATAGAGATCAGAAAACTGAAATAGTGACTGTTTAAAAAGTGAAAATGTGTTCATAAGTTCTCTCCTGACTTGAAATTGATTATACACGTCATTTTAAATGAGATAGCCTAGAAAAACAAGTTTAGCAAAAGAATTGTAAGCAATTACTTTGAAGGTTGCCATAAAATCTGTTATGCTATAATTGTATGAAACGTTACACTCAATTAATGGAGGGATTTTTTATGACTTACACTGTACCAGATTTACCATATGCTTATGATGCATTAGAACCTTATATTGATGTAGAAACCATGCATCTACACCACGACAAACACCACAACACTTATGTGACGAACTTAAATGCAGCAATTGAAAAACATCCTGAACTTGGAACTAAATCAGTTGAAGACTTAATTGCTGATATGAATAGCATTCCTGAAGATATTCGTACAGCTGTACGTAATAACGGTGGCGGACATGCTAATCACTCATTCTTCTGGGAAATTTTGGCACCAAATGCAGGTGGCGTACCAACAGGGGATATCAAAGACGCTATCGATGCAACATTTGGCAGTTTCGATAAATTAAAAGAAGAATTCAAAACAGCAGCAACTGGACGTTTTGGTTCAGGTTGGGCATGGTTAGTTTTAAATAACGGAAAATTAGAAATTACTTCAACACCAAATCAAGATTCACCTTTAATGGATGGAAAAACACCTGTTTTAGGTTTAGATGTTTGGGAACATGCTTACTATCTAAAATACAAAAATGTTCGTCCAGATTACATTGAAGCATTTTGGAATCTTGTAAACTGGGATGAAGTAAATAAACGCTTTGCAGCTGCTAAATAAGCGAGGAAAATGAAAATTTTATAACTTTTTTTGAGGAAAACAGTAAATTACACTGTTTTCCTCTTTTTGTTTGTGGCATACTAATAGTATAGGACAGAAAAACAAGTAGAAAAGTAAAGGGGGGTTAACAATGAACATAACTATCCAAAAAGTCCATGGTTCAGAAAATGATTTCTTTTTAATAGACGAAACTCAATTAGAACGCCCTTTTATAGATCAAGAAATCGATAAGTTACGTATTTGTTTGTGTGATAGAGAACAAGGTTTTCTTGGAGGGGCTGATGGTCTTTTACTTGTTGAAGGAGCTAAAGGTGAATCATTGGCTAAGATGCGTGTGATCAATAGCGATGGTAGCGAAGCAAGTATGTGTGGTAATGGGTTACGCACAGTTGCAAGGTATCTAGCTGAGAAATATGCTAAAAAGTCCTTTTCTGTAGAGACGATGTTTGCTGATTTAAAAGTACAGCAAGCAGATGCTATTGCTGAAAATGTAGCGACTTATCAAGTAGAAATTTCACCTGTGCATTTTGAAACAAACGCAATTCCAATGAACAGTAAAAAAAATAGGATTATGGATGAAATCATTCCTGAACTGTCTAGTACGTTGAAATTTTCAGCAGTAGCTGTTCCTAATCCTCATTTAATTACTTTTGTTGACCATGAAACGCTTATGAGTGAAGAGTTTGAGCGGATTGCAACTTATGTCAATGAAGAAAATCCAATTTTTCCAGATGGGGTCAATGTGAGTTTTGTCGAAATTTTAGGGGAAAGTCAGCTATTTGTGCGTACATTTGAACGTGGTGTCGGCTTCACCAATGCTTGCGGCACAGCGATGTGTGCGAGCAGTTTAATGTATGCTTTATTATATAACGGTGAGTTTGGGGAAACAATCACTGTCAAAAATACCGGAGGGATGGTGCGAACCATTGTACACAAAGAAAGTGGGGATGATTATTGGATGGAGTTGATTGGTAATGCGACAATTACTCATCGATTGACAGGGACCCTATCTGACTTTGTTGAAGGTCGATTTGATAAGCTTATTATTGAAGAGACAACTGAACAAGCAGATTATATTGCTTTTTTAGATACTATCAAATAATAACTGATTGGTTCACCATGAACTTGTTGTATAAAGAATAGGTTGGTTAAAAAATGTAGGTATGTTTAAAAGGAGTGAAAAAGTGATAAAAAGTTGGTTGGTAGATCGTAATAAAATCAAAATAATTATTTATTTAATTGTCATTAGTTGCTCAATTGGTATTTGTCTTTTTGGATTAAGATTAAATACGAGACAGCAGCACCAACAAAAAGTTGAATATGCTGAAGAGACAATAAAAAATGAAGCTCTGAAAATCAAGCAGTTAAATGCTCAGGTTCGAAAACTATATCAAAATGATCAGGAAGAATTTTTAATAGATTCATTAGAAGATTCTTCAATAATGGAAGTTGAAGTACATATAGAAGCTTTGAAGACTAAAGCAGAAGATTTTGGTTTGAAAAGTAAAGATTTTTCTACGGATACTTCTGCAGTTACTCAAAGTAAACAAGAATTAGTTAATAAGATAAGAGAAATAAAAAATAAAAGCAATATTCAAAATCAGATCATTGCTTTACTTGTTAATACACCAGCAGATTGGGGAACAAATGCTGATGCAGTCATTATCAATGAAAAAGCAACTGAAAAAAAAATTGCGGAGATACGAGATGAAGTTTCTGGAGATGCAGGTGTATGGCACAATGCAATCACAGCTATATTGAACGAAATGGATACTCAGGTGAAGCAATATAATGAGCTAAAGCAATCGATTGATCGGATGATTGATGGAGAAAAATTGACGAGCGATGCAACAGTTGAACATTTTATTCTCAGTTTCAATGAGCTCGATTCAATTAAAAGTCCTATTTTGAGAAAAGAATTAGCTGACAAGTTGGAGCTGGTTGATAAACAGCTAGAAAGTGGTTCAGTTGGTACAGTGTCAAGTGAATAACTAGTTGTTCAGGTGTTTTTTATGAAAAAAATTGTCTTATATATTGTGTGTTAATTGATCGTTATATGTGCACTCATATTTTAGAAATAGTCTTGCACTTGTTTTAGCTGGAGTTTATATTTATTTGTATGTAGTTAAATTGGAGGAAAAAATGGAAGAGACAATCAGTTTACAAGAATTAATTGGAGTATTAAAGAAACGTGTTGGTTTAATTATTGTGAGTATGTTTTTAGGTTTAGGGATTGCTGGAATATTGACTTACTTTGTGATTACCCCTAAGTATAGTTCGCAAGCACAACTGATTGTGCGGTTGCCACAAAATGAAACAACCAATGTCAATGACATCAACGGAAATCTACAAATGATTAATACCTACAAGGACTTAATCAAAAGCGACATTGTAATGAGCGAAGTGCAGAAAAAAATGCAGACCGAGTATGAAAATGATCTTTCCGTAGAGGAGTTAGGTGCAAGTGTTTCTGTGAATCAGTCACAAAATTCACAAATGTTTTCGATTGTTTCGAAAGTGACGGACCCAATTCTTGCTCAAAATATCGCTAACCAGACAGCTTTAGTTTTCCAAGAGAAAGCTAAAGATATGCTGAATGTAGATAAAATAACGATTATATCAGCAGCTACTGCCAATGTTAGACCAGTTTCGCCAAACGATAAATTGAATTTAGTAATCGGATTGGCTTTGGGTGTGATGTGCGGAATAGCAGCAGCCTTTATTTTAGAATTATTTGATAAAACGATTAAAGATGACCGTTTTGTTGCAGAGGAACTTGGGTTTACTATTTTAGGTGTGGTACCTAATATGACAGCAAAAGAACTGAGTGCAAAAGTCATTAGAACACCGTCCACTTCACCAGTAATCGAACCAAGAATGTCCAAAAATGTAAGTACAGAAACAACAAAAAATATCTCACAAGAAAAAGCTGAGTCAGATGAGTCTACGCCGGCACGTAGAAGTCGTCCGCGAGTATAAAGGAGTAAAAAATGACAAATAAAATGAGACAACAAAAGAAACAAACAACAAGAGCAGTCAGTTTGATTACTTTAGCGGACAAATCTTCACCGATTTCAGAACAGTATCGAACGATTCGAACCAATATTCAATATGCCATGGTAGATCGAGATCTAAAGACATTAGTCATTACATCTTCTGGACCAAGTGAAGGAAAGTCTACTACTTCGGCTAATTTAGCTGTCGTTTTTGCTAATTCTGGTAAACGTGTATTGTTGGTTGATGCAGATATGCGCAAACCAACAGTCGCAAAAACGTTTTCGCTAGACAATATTCGTGGGCTTAGTACTTTGCTGGGTAGTCGTGAAACCGTACTGCATCAAGTGGTTCAATCATCTGGAGTAGATAATTTGTTCTTAATGACCAGTGGACCTAAACCGCCAAATCCGTCTGAATTATTGGATTCTAGAAGAATGGGAGAATTATTGCAAGAACTTAAACAGCAATATGACTTGATTATCTTTGATATGCCACCAGTCGTGGCTGTGACAGATGCACAAATTGTTTCTTCAAAAACAGACGGGACGATTTTAGTTGTTCGGGAAAATGTCTCAAAAAAAGACTCCCTTTTAAAAGCAAAAAACTTATTAGATATGGTGGATGCAAACATTCTGGGTGTTGTGTATAATGGCTCTAAAAACATATCAGATCAAGGTTATTACTACGGTTCATAGCAGTTAGGAAGGAAAAAACAATGATTGATTTACATTGCCATATATTACCTGGAATCGATGACGGAGCACAAACAATTGATGACTCCCTTGAAATGGCCAGAATGGCTGTCAAGCAAGGTATTACCCATATTTTATGTACGCCTCATCACAACAATGGTAAATATGATAATCCTGCAGGAAAAGTGATCTCTTGTGTAGCAGCACTTCAAGAAGAGTTGGATCAACGGCAGATTCCACTTACGTTATTTGAAAGTCAAGAGGTACGTATCGGGGGTGATCTGTCAGAACAGATAAGAAACAATGATATTTTATTTGCGGATCTTAATAATCGCTATCTCTTGATTGAGTTTCCAACTAATGAGATTCCAGCGTACGCAAAACAATTATTTATTGAATTGTTAGAGGCAGGTCACATTCCAATCATTGTTCATCCAGAAAGAAATAGTAGGTTTATTGAAGATCCAAATGAGTTAGTACCCTTTTTAGAAATGGGTGTGCTGACACAATTAACAGCTCCTAGTTACGTTGGTATTTTTGGAAACAAAATTGAAAAAACAGCAAAACAGATGGTTGCTCATAATATGGTATATATGATGGCATCTGATGCTCACAATGTTGGTAAACGTGGTTTTTTTATGAAAAAAGCATATGAAGCGATTGCTAAAGATATGGGGGAGGAACACGTTTTAGAGATGCAACAAATGGCTAGGGATATCTTAAATGGAGATGATATTCAAAGGCCAGATTTTAAGGAGATTAAAAAGAAAAAATTCGGCTTGTTTTAGAAAGAGTGGGTTAAAGGGATGACAAGAAGAACAAAGGTGTTGGTACTACTGTTGGTAGATTCGCTAATTATGTTATTAGCAAATATTTTTTCGTATTTTTATTTATTACCATACGTTGAAATTACATATGCTTTTTTGATTAAGGCTTGTATTATGCAGTTAGTTCTATATATTTTTTGGGGTTTTATTTTAAAGGTTTTTACTCGAATCAATCGCTATACAAATATTAGCGAGATGAGTGCTATTTTTTGTGCAACGAGCATGGCAACGTTGATTAGTTTTATATTTTTGTCTATGACAGATGCTTTTTATAGTCGACATTTTATTTTATTAACTTATTTGGTAGTTACTTTTTTCATTATTGTCAGTCGTTTAGGTTGGCGTTTGATTATAGAATATCGAAATAAAAAGACTACATTAAATGTTGATGCAAAGAAAACGTTAATAATTGGTGCGGGCGAAGCTGGTAGAATATTATTAAATAGTTTAGTTAACTCTACAACTAGTAGAGACATTGAGGTTGTTGGTTTTATTGATGATGCTGAGGATAAGTTACATACCTATCTTTCTGGTGTTCGTGTTCTAGGAACAATCAATCAAATTCGAAAGATTGTTGAAAATTATGAAGTAGAGATGATTACTATCGCTATTCCTTCTTTGCTCCCAAATGAGTTACAAAGAATACTAGAATTAATTACGCCATTAGGGCTACCAATTAATTCTATGCCGGCTTTGGAAGAAGTTGCCTCAGGTAATATTACAATTTCTAGATTGAAAAAAATCGATGTTGTTGATTTATTAGGTCGTGAAGAAGTTCAATTAGATATGATTCAATTGGCTGACCAATTAACTGATAAAGTAATATTAGTTACTGGTGCAGGTGGCTCAATTGGCTCAGAAATTTGTCGTCAAATAATGAAATTTGCGCCAAAAAGATTATTGCTTTTAGGGCATGGGGAGAATTCGATTTATCATATTGAAAAAGAACTAAGCCGTCTTTTTTGTGCACAAAATACTGATGTTATTCCTATCATTGCAGATATTCAAGATAGAAAAAGAATTTTTGGAATTATCGAACAATATCAGCCTGATACTATTTATCATGCAGCAGCACATAAACATGTTCCTCTAATGGAGATTAATCCAATAGAAGCAGTTAAAAATAATGTTTTTGGTACAAAAAATGTGGCTGAAGCTGCAAAACAGTTTAATGTAAAGAATTTTGTGATGATTTCTACTGATAAAGCTGTAAATCCACCAAATGTTATGGGAGCGACTAAACGTATAGCAGAAATGATTGTTACTGGTTTAAACGAATCTGGGAAGACCAAGTTTTGTGCTGTTCGTTTTGGAAATGTACTAGGTAGCCGAGGAAGTGTGATTCCTTTCTTTGAAGAACAAATCAAAGCAGGCGGACCGGTTACTGTAACAGATTTTCGGATGACTAGATATTTTATGACAATTCCTGAAGCAAGTAGGTTGGTTATACAAGCAGGAGCATTAGCGAATGGTGGAGAAATTTTTATTTTGGATATGGGTGAACCTGTAAAAATATATGATTTGGCTAAGAATATGATCCAGCTAAGTGGATATCAAGATGATCAAATTGAAATTGTAGAAACAGGCATTCGACCTGGAGAAAAGTTGTTTGAAGAGTTGTTGGTAAGTAAAGAAAAAAATTCTAAACAAGTATTTGATAAGATATTTATTGGTAATATCAATGGTTTTGATATAGAAACGATTGAGTCATTTATTACTAATTTGTTGTTTGATGATAAATCACTAGCGGATAAATTAGTGAATTTTGCTAATGACTCGAGTAAATAAAAGGGGAAAAATAGTGTATAAACAATATGTTAAACGAATAATAGATATTATATTATCAACAGGGGGACTAATTGTCTTATCACCTTTGTTTTTAGCCATTGCTATTGCTATAAAGATTGATTCAAAAGGGAATGTATTTTTTAAACAGAAAAGAGTAGGAGTAAATAAAAGTTATTTTACTATATATAAGTTCCGGACAATGAGGATAGATACACCTGATGAAATGCCAACACATTTATTGGATAATCCTAGTTATTATATAACAAAGGTTGGGAAGGTTTTAAGAAAGACGAGTTTGGATGAATTACCCCAAATTATCAATATTTTAAAAGGTGATATGGCAGTGATTGGACCTAGACCAGCACTTTGGAATCAGTACGACTTAATTGAAGAGAGAGAGAAATATGGAGCAAATGGAATTCGTCCTGGACTTACTGGTTGGGCTCAGATTAATGGTAGGGATGAATTAGAGGTGTGTGTAAAGGCAAATCTTGATGGCGAATATGTAAAAAAAATATCATTGTTAATGGATTTCCAATGCTTTTTTTGTACATTTTTATCTGTATTTAAAGCGGAAGGAGTTGTTGAAGGTGGTACAGGATTTCACAATAAAAGTAGAGAGCGTAATAAAAAGAGTGCTGATAACGGGAGCAAATAGTTATATTGGAAGGAATTTAGTAAACTATTCTTCAAGTCATATATGTTTTGAATGCATAAGTGTAAGAACAAATGCCTGGAAATCAATAGATTTTTCTCAGTTTGACTGTATTATACATTTAGCCTCAATTGTGCATAAAAATAAAAAAATAGATGAGAAAACTATCTTTGAAGTTAATACTAATTTAGCCATTGAAATTGCTAAAAAAGCTATAGAAGACAAAGTACCTCATTTTATATTATTTAGTAGTATTGCAGTCTATGGAGATAATGATCTACGTAATAATTTTATTACTAAGAATACTGAATTAAATCCTAGTTCTTTATATGGCAAAAGCAAAATGTGTGCAGAGATAGCAATAAAAAACTTATCTTCGAAGTCTTTTAAAGTAGCTATAATCAGACCTCCAATGGTTTATGGAAAAAGTTCACCAGGGAATTTTTCACTATTGGAAAAACTGGCGCTTTATTGGGGAGTTTTTCCGAAAATTAGTAATAGACGAAGTATGATTTATATTGAGAATCTTTGTCATTTAATTTACATAATTATATTTAATGGGTTAGACGGAATTTATCATCCTCAAAATAAGGAATATGTTGATACAAACGATTTAATTAGCTCAATTAGAAATGAACATAGAAAAAATAGTTTTTTTATTTTAGGAAAATTGAGTAGATTTATTTTCCCATTCTGTTCTTTAACTATTATAAGAAAAGTGTATGGAGATTTAATGATTGATAAATCGTTAAGTAATTTTGAATTAGACTATAATCGGGTTTCCTTTCAAAGGAGTATTGAAGTTACTCAAAAAAAATAAATATGGGGTAAATAGAAATGGAATTTTTTTCGTTTGATGATATAAACAACGATGAACTGCGTGCTCTGCAGCTAAAGGAATTTGAAATATTAAGTTATTTAAAGCGAATATGTTTAGAAAATAAACTGAACTTTTTTTTAGCAGGAGGAACTTTAATAGGAGCTAAAAGGGGTGCTGGTTTTATACCTTGGGATGATGATATTGATTGTTTTATGCTTAGAGAAGATTATGAAAATTTGACTGAAAAATGGAATGAAATTGCTGATACTAATTCATACACATTATGTAGAACAAATAAAGACGAAAATTATCATCATACAGCAATGTCTATAAAGGCTAACGATACTACATTTATAAATAGTCATAGTAAAGATGCTGATATTAACCATGGCGTATCAATTGATATAATTCCAATTGATGCTGTACCTAAGTATAAGTTTGGGAGAGTAAAACAGATAGTCAGCGCCTTTATTTTCTCGGTTTATAATGCACAAAGACTACCTAATAATAAAGGAACGATCTTAAAGTTATTAACGGGCATAGCACTAGCAGTTGTCCCAAATAAAAAATTAAGATATTTAATATGGAGTAAAGCTGAAAAAGAAATGAGTAAATGGACTATGAAAGATAGTGATTATTTAGTTGAGCTAGTAACAGGCCCAAAAGCTATATTTCGATTATTAGATAAAAAGTGGTTTATGGATGTTATCATGGTACCATTTGAAACAGAATTGATGCCGATAGCTATCGGGAATGAGGAGTATCTGTCGTTAATTTTTGGTGATTACATGGCTTTACCACCTGAAAAAGAAAGATTTCCTAAACACGATATTATATATGTAAATCTTGATGAGCCATACAAAAAGTTTGAAGGAGTATACTACAACACAAAAAAATAATGGAGGGGAAAAATATGAATGTTGGTTTAATATTTGCTGGAGGAGTAGGTTCTCGTATGAAAAGTGATTCCACCCCAAAGCAATTTTTAGAGTTGGATGGAAAGCCTATAATTATATATACTTTAGAAATTTTTGAAAATAATAAAAACATTGATAAAATTGTCGTTGTTTGCAAGGAAGAATGGATAGAATATTTAAAAAGTTTGCTATTCAAATTCGATATAAAAAAAGTAATAAGTGTTATTTCTGGTGGGAAAACTGCTCAAGAATCTCAGTACAAAGGTCTCTTAGAAATTGAAAAAAAAATAACAAAATTGAAGGATTGTATTATTTTAATTCATGACGGTGTAAGACCTATTATTAATGACGAAGTTATTAATAATAATATTGATTCTGTGAAAAATTATGGTGCTACTGTAACAGTTAGTCCAGCTATAGAAACTGTAGTCTATATTGATGATAATGGGAAAATAAATGATGTTCTAGATAGATCTAATTGTAGAATGGCAAAAGCTCCTCAAAGCTTTTGGTTTGAAGAAATAATGTCATCACATAAAAAAGCCCTAGATGATAATAAAAAAGCTTTCATTGATTCTGCATCTTTAATGCAATACTATGGATTTTCGCTGTCGACTGTGGAAGGAAAGCCAGAGAATATAAAAATAACAACGCCTTCTGATTATTTTATGTTTAAAGCGTTGATTGAAGCAGAAAATAATGAAAAGATTTTTGGTTAGAAAGGTAAGATAATAGAATGGATTCAATATTTCACCAAGATTTAGTTGATTCAATATCTACTTCGAGTAAGGAGCTAGAATTTTTTTCTGAAAAAACTTTTTTTATTTCAGGTATTACAGGATTGGTAGGATACCAATTTGCAATGACTATTATTTATATGAATAAATATTTGGGTACAAAGTGTAAAATAATTGGTTTAGCTAGAAATCAAAAAAAATTTGAGAACTTATATAAACAGTATGAAGGCTTAGGCATTGAAGGGATTTTTCAAGATATTGTTGAACCAGTAAGATGTAATCAAAAAATAGATTATTTTCTCCATGCCGCAGCCAATACAAAATCGTCATCTATAGTTGAAAATCCTACTAAAACACTCTTCGATATGATAGATGGTACCAAAAATTTATTAGCATTAGCGAGTAAGAATAAAGAGTCTAAAACAATATATTTATCTTCTATGGAAGTTTATGGTAAATTCGAGAATTATACCGTTGTTAATGAAAAGGATCTTGGGTACCTAGATTTAACTAATATTCGCAATGTATATCCTGAAGGAAAAAGAGCTTGTGAATTACTTTGTTTATCTTATTTTAAAGAGTTTGGACTAGAAATTATGATTGCAAGGCTTGCTCAAACGTTTGGTTCAGGTATAGATTTAAATGATAGTCGTTTCTTTTCTCAAGTAGCAAAAAGTGTAATAAATAAAGAAGATATTATTTTAAATACAGAAGGGAATTCAATAGCTAATTATTGTAATTCAAGAGATGTAGTTGCAGCATTATTATTGCTTTTTAAGTCTGGAAAAAGTCCAAATATTTATAATGTATCTAATCCAGATTCAACTGATATAATAAGAAATGTTGCAAGTATGGTATGCAGAGAAATAGCTCGAGACCAGATAACCTTGAAATTTCAGATATCAAAAGAACAAAATTCAAAATATGCAGAAGATAGCAAAATTAAATTAGATATAGAAAAAATGCTTAACTTGGGATGGGAGCCAAAAGTTTCATTACAAGAATCCTTTGAAAAATTGATTTGTAGTATGGCTGAGAGGATGGAATAGATTGTGAATTTCAAAAAATTGATTCAGCAAATCTTAAAAGTTAAGAGAAGAGATATTTTTCCATTAAGTAAGCTTATTTTGACTTATATACCAGGTAAACTGTATAGGCTTATTAATCCTGATGTTTGGGTGATTTCAGAATATGAGAATGATGCAAGAGATAATGGTTACTGGCTGTTTAAGTATATAAGAGAGGAATATCCAGATAAAAAAGTTTTTTATCCAATAAACTATGATTGTAGTGACTTTAGCAAAATCAAAAATCTAGGAAACTATATTAAGTTTGGAGGAATAAAACACTATATTCTTTTTTGGGGATGTTCAAAATTTATAGGAACAACCAAATATTATGGGTTTCCATATGGTAGAATTTGTGAAGATTTAGTACAGTGGAATATCCATGATTTTAAAAATGTATTTTTGAATCATGGTTTTGCTAGAGGCTATTCTTCAATAGTAGATGCTGAAAATACAAACTATGATATGATCATATCAATGTCTGAAAAAGAAAAGGAAATTTTAATCCAAGAAAATTTTCAATCAAGTGAAAAGATTAAAGTAGTAGGGTTTTGTCGATATGATAGTTTAAAGAATATCAAAACAAATAAAAAAAAGATTTTAATTATGCCTACATGGAGGAATTGGTTAGATTTTAGATTAGAAAAAGATGATAAAAAAAAAGAAGAAATAACCAAAAAGTTTTTGGATTCAAAATATTATAAGTGTTTTTTCAGTCTATTAAATAATAAATCATTGCTTGAGTTTCTTGAAGAAAATGATATTGAGTTTATTTTTTATTTGCATAGCTATGCACAAGTATACAGTGAATATTTTTATTCTAGTAGTAGTAGATTATTGATTGCTTCTAAGGAAAGTTATTTTGTGCAAGATTTGTTAAAAGAATCTGATTTATTAATCACTGATTATTCTAGCGTGACATATGATTTTTGTTATATGAAGAAACCAATGATTTATTATCAGTTTGATAAAGATGAATTCGAAAAAAAACAATATGCTGAAAGTGAATACTTCACCTATGAAGAGGACGGTTTTGGTCCTGTTATTGAAACAGAAGAAAAATTAATAAATATAATAAAAGAAATGTATAATAAAAATTTTGAACTTGAAGAGAAATATGATATCCGTATAAATGATTTTTTTGAATATTGTGATGATGAAAATTGCGGACGGAATTATTTGGAAATCTTGAATTTGTGAAATTACTAAAAGGAGCTATATGGAAAAAATATGTGCGGGGATTGTAACTTACAATCCAGAAATAAAACTGCTAAAAAAAAATATTGAGTTAATAACAAAGCAAGTGGAAAAAATATATATTTTTGATAATGGAAGTTCAAACATTCAATTTATAAAAGAGATTGATGATAATCTTGAAATTATATCATCTACAAAAAATGTTGGTATAGCAAAAGCTCTAAATATTATCATGCAACGAGCACTCGACGAGAAATATGATTGGGTATTATCTATGGATCAGGATACATTACTGGGTAAAAACGTTATAGAAAAATATTCTGAATATTTGAATGATGAATCACTAGGAATCTTAACCCTAAAAGTTATTAGAAAATCAACGGAACAACACATTATTTATGAGACACGTTCAAATAATTTAGTTGACATGGTTGATAGATGTCCAACCTCGGGAATGTTGTTAAAAACTTCTTTGTGGGAATTAGCAGGCAAATATGATGAGTGGATGTTTATTGATTATGTTGATTATGATATGTGTCAGAAGATATTGCTTTTAAATAAAAAAATTCTACGGGTCAATGAAGTCTACATGATACAAAATTTAGGTGATGTTAAAGAAAGTTCATTTGTGGGTAAAATCTTTTCCGAAAGTAAATTCTTAACTTTAAATAGATGGGCAATAACATTCAATCATAGTGTTAGTAGAAATTATTATTTTGTTAGGAACTCAGTTTATTTCATAAGGAAATATAAAAAAAGTATTAAAGTTAAACATGAAATTAGAAGTATATTGGTTTGGGAATTAAAAAAATTATTATTTGAAAAAAATAAATTGTCTCAGTTTCTAGCAATTATTAATGGGATAAAAGATGGAATAATGGCCAAAATTTAGGAGGTTTTGCTTTGTACTACTTAATTTTATTAATAATTATGTTGAGTTTTTTAGGAGTTGTGGCATACCTACTTAATAACAAAGATGTTGTTTCTGCTTGGATAATTGGGATAGGTATGTTTTGTTTTTCTTTAGTAATATATTTATTGAATATAGATAAATGGAATATTGAAATAGTACCTATTACCATAATTGTTGTTTTTATTGCCTTTATATTTTGGGGACTGGGGGATATTTTAGCAAAGAGTATGTATAAATTGTTAAATAATCCCAGTTTAAAAACAATTGAATCAACTAAATTTAAAGCTATACATATTCGTAAGTCAGTCTCATTGTTTTTTAGTCTATTAATGTTTTTAACGTTAGTGTACTACTTCAAATATATTTATCAGATTTCTCTGGTTGCTGGAAATACTGGTGGATATAATGATATGTTTAAATATGCTAGATTTGCTGTTATTAATACTAAATATAATATAGACATGCCATTTATTTTATCACATTCATTATTAATATCTAAATGTACAGCATATATTTATATTTTTGTATTATGCTATAATAAACTTTATTTTAATCTTGTGAGTTTTTCAACATTCTTGCCTATTGTGATATATATTATCCAAATTTCAATATCAACAGCTAGAATAGATTTTATTAGGTTGATGACATATGGATTGATGCTTGTTTTTATATTATGGAAAAAGAATAATTCTTGGAGTAATAGGCTAGACTGGAAAATAGTTTTTTATGGTATCACAGGTATAATGCTTTTCTTATTAATATTTCGCTTATTAGGTTTCTTAACTGCAAAAACAGATTCTAGAGAATTGTGGGACGATATTTCGATTTATATAGGTAGTTCAATTGTAGGATTAAATCAATATCTGGATTCTCCCCCTAGTAATAACGAATTTTTTGGAAAAGAGACATTATATAATATATACAAAATTTTAAGGAAAGTTAATTTGGTTTCTATACCCGAATATAATACACCGTTGGAATTTATATATTTTAATGGGAATAGAACTAATATTTATACTAGTTTTCGACGATATATCCAAGATTTTAATTATATGGGACTTTATTTCATCCTCGTTTGTCAAGGTTTTTTCTATAGTTTTTGGATTGAAAAAATTAAACGAAAAAAAGTTAGCGGATTTTATATAATATTACTGTGTAGTATATTTTATCCAGTTGTAGAAATTTCCTTGGATGAGCAATTTATAAGCAATATTTTTAGTCTGTCAACTTTATACCAGTCAATTTATTTGGCAGTGTTATATTATTTTATTATAGGAAAAGAAGTTTGTTTTTCTTCTTACAAAATAGATTTCTATGAAGCGAGAGGTAAAAATTTTTGAATCGAATATTGATGAATTTTTCATATACCTTTTTCTCAAATATAATTTCTACTTTAATTTCCATGTTGGTAACATTAATAGTGCCTAAATTAATTGGGATAGAATCATACGGCTACTTTCAATTATATATTCTATGTATTACTTTTTTAGGGATATTCCATCTTGGTTGGGTAGATGGGATGTATTTAAAATTAGGTGGTAAAAGTTATGATTCGTTAGATTCTAAATTATTTTCAGGTCAATTTAGAATATTTGTGTTGGCAGAGTTCATTGTATCTGTTTTTTCGTGTATTCTATTTATTGTTACTTGTGAAAATAAGGATAAAATGATGGTTTTATTAGCTGCAAGTATTTGTTTGTTATTGTATAATTCCAATATATTTATCCAATTTATACTGTTAGCGACTAATCAAATAAAACAGTATGCTACCATCATAATACTAGATAGGATACTTTATCTAGTATTTGTTATGATATTTTTATTTAGTAAAGAGGGTTCTTACAAAGGACTTATAATAGCAGACTTACTTTCCAGAAGTATCAGTTTGATATATGCAATATTGCAAAATAAAAAAATATTAGTATCAGGATCGTATAAATTATCTGTCAACCTTATTGAAATTAAAGAAAATATTTTAATTGGCTATAAAGTAACCTTTGGTGGAATAGCAGGAATATTTATTACTGGAATGATTAGATTTATGATGGAAGCAAAATGGGGAATAGTTTTTTTCGGGAAAATATCATTGGCTCTTACATTATCAAATTTAATGATGGTTTTTGTTAATGCAGTATCTATGGTTGTATTTCCAGTATTAAAAAAAGTACAAGAAGAGGATTTGAGTTTTTTTTATAGAAAAATGAGAGATATACTTATGTTAAGTGTTTTTACGTCAATGCTTTTTTATTATCCAGCTAAGTATATTTTATCTATTTGGTTACCAGCATATTCTGAAAGCTTACATTACATGTCATTAATGTTTCCTATAATAGTCTTTAATAGTAAAACAGCTATGTTGATAAATACATATTTAAAGGTAATTAGAAAGGAAAGCATTATTTTAATATCAAATCTTTTATCCTTAGTTATAAGTCTAGTCTTGGGGTATATAACAATTTTCATTATTTCCAGTCCAAATTTAGCAGTTTTGTCAATAGTAGCTTCTCTAGCATGTAGATCAATTATTGCTGAAAAGAAATTATGTGATTATTTAAATATTGACATAGGCAAGGATACGTTTTTGGAGATAGCTGTAACTATTTCTTTTATGATAATAAATTGGCATGTTGAATCTGTTCTGTCTGTTTTATTTTATGGTCTGGTGTTGTTAACCTACTTCGTTTTGAAAAGTCAGGATATAAACTCAACTTTTCGTTTTATTGCTAAAAAAGTTAAATAAAGTTAATTTGAATATATATAAAATGATAAAGAAAGAGTGAGAGTGTGCTATTTAAATAATGTGAGCAAAAAAAATAGTTTAAGATAGTTTAGCTTAACTAGCTATTAAAATTTATTGGAATCAATTACAATCATCTTTATTTATCCACTATTATTTTACAAATACATTAAGATATCATTCCAATTCCTCAAATATGTTGCGACACGTTTCAAACTATGAGAAAATAGACATCATGAATTATTCTTGCAAAAAATGAGGAAGTGTCTTATGAAACTATGGAAAAAAGCAATACTGACCGGGTTAGGATTAGTTCTTGTTTCGGTTGCAGGTTTTTGTGCATATGGAATTAAAATGTACTCTGATGCATCATACACAGTTAAAGGAGTATATGAATCTATTGATCGGACATCTAAAAGAAGAGACCAAGTGGTGAATATCGACGCTCAAGAGCCCTTTTCTGTTTTATTGATGGGAATTGATACTGGAGATTTAGGTCGTACGGAACAAGGACGATCTGATACAACGATGGTTGTTACTGTTAATCCTAAAGAAAAAAAATCTACAATGATCAGTTTGGATAGAGATATTCTGACAGAGATTGTTGGAAATGGTACAGAAGATAAGTTAAATCATGCATACGCATTTGGTGGGGCTAAGATGGCCATCGATACAGTCTCGGAGTTGTTAGATATTCCAATAGATAATTATGTATCCATCAATATGAAGGGCATGAAAGATTTAATTGATGCTGTTGGAGGAATCGAAGTTAATAATACTCTAGGTGAGTTCACACTAGATGGTATTGTTGTTCCTGCTGGGAAAACTAAATTGAATGGTGAAACTGGACTAGCATACGCTCGTATGCGTAAGGAAGATCCAGAAGGCGATATCGGTCGTCAACGTCGTCAAAGAGAAGTTGTTGAAAAAATCGTCAATAAAGTCATCAGTTTAGATGGTGTGACAAAATATAGAAAAATTTTAGATGCTGTAAAAGATAATGTTAAAACAGATTTGACTTGGGATAATATGGTAGACATTCAAAAGAAATATATGCCTGCTTTTAAAGATATTGATTCATTACAATTAGATGGTGAAGGTACAGAAATCAATAGTATCTATTATCAGCTAGTGGATCCAACGAAATTATATGAAGTACAAACCGAGTTACGTGCTCAATTAGGCCTTGCTAAGAATGAAGAGATGCAGGCAAAAGATAATAGTAACTATAACAACTATGTTGGTAATGGTGGAACTTCTGGCGATACTACTAGCTATGGTTACGATCAAAATGCTTATGCTGATCCTAACACAAATACTAATGGTTCTGCTTACAACAATCAAAATGCGGTAGCGGACGAAAGTCCCTATCAAACTAACGGCTATTAAATATGGACTTCTATTCTTGATGATGAGAATAGAAGTTTTTTTAGTTTCTGCTCAGTTTAGACTAGAAATCTGTTTTATAGGGTGTTATAATTGGACTATACCAAATCTAGACATAAGGGAGCAATTTTTAATGGAAATTATTAAAGTAGCAAACGCTGAAGAAGGCGGAAAAAAAGCATTTGAATTGATTAAAGAAGGTATGAATAATGGAGCAAAAGTTTTAGGTCTTGCTACAGGAAGCACACCAGAAACATTATATAAAGAAATGACTGCAAGTGATTTAGATTTTACAGATATGACGTCAGTAAACTTGGATGAATATGTTGGTTTAGGTGGCAATGATGACCAAAGTTACCGTTATTTTATGAACGATCAATTATTCAATAAAAAACCATTCAAAAACACATATGTGCCAAATGGAAAAGCAGAAGATTTAGCTGCTGAATGTAAGCACTATGAAAGCATTATCGACAGCAACCCAATTGATATTCAAATTCTAGGTATTGGGCAAAATGGACATATTGGTTTTAATGAGCCAGGTACTCCTTTAGATAGCCTAACTCATGTAGTTGAATTAACAGAATCTACAATAAACGCTAACAAACGTAATTTTGAAAAAGTAGAAGATGTACCAACAAGAGCTGTTTCTATGGGGATTGGTTCAATCATGAAAGGTAAAAAAATGATTTTAATGGCTTATGGTGAAGCAAAAGCAGATGCGATCAAAGGAATGATCAATGGACCTGTTTCTGTTGAGTTACCAGCGAGTGCTTTACAAAATCATTCAGATGTTGTTGTTATCCTTGATGAAGCAGCAGCAAGTAAATTATAAGAATTGTCATGAACCTGTCTTTTTAAAGATGGGTTTTTTTATATTGTCTCCGTCATTCTTAATTAGTGCTATAATAAAATAGAAAAGTAACAGGAGGAGAGAGTAGAATGAATATAGATTTAACAATTCCTGAGATTATTGTACGCTTGTGCTTGGCAATGCTGATTGGTGGAGTAATCGGTTTTGAACGGCAATATAAAAATCGCCCAGCCGGTATGCGGACACATATTCTTGTTTGTATGGGGGCTACAATTATCGCTTTGATCCAGGTTGAAATAGCTGCTAACGCTTTGCGGGATGCGATAAATCATCCAGAATTAACTGGTGTGATTCGATCTGATCAAGCACGTTTGATTGCTCAAGTAGTCAGTGGGATAGGATTTTTAGGTGCAGGTACGATCATTGTAACGAAGCAATCAGTAACAGGATTGACGACTGCTGCTTCATTATGGGCTGTCGCAGGATTAGGAATTGCGATTGGTATGGGGTATTATGCAATTGCCATCACTAGTTTCATTGGTGTTTTCGTTGCTCTAACGGTAGTGAGAAAAGTTATTCATGTACCGACAACAAAGAAATTAGAAATTCGCTACATACACAAGCAAGAAACAAAAGAGTTTATCAATCAGTATTTTGAAGAACATAAAATAGAAATTGAGGACGTAAACTTTAATGTAATACTAGTTGATGATACACAAATTTATACGAATATTTATACCATTGATTTGCCTAGAGGAATGACTTATGCTGAAGTGATAGAAGATTTATCGATTTACAAAAATATTACTAAACTACGCTTAGTTAGTATTTAAACCAGTTATGATATTAACAAGAAGTAGCTTATTAAAATAGCCGCTAAACGCTAATATAAACTCGTTCATAAAATAACAGCTTAGTTGAAAAAATCATTTTTTTATACTAAAAAAGAATGGTAGAATGAAAGTATCATATATTGGAGGTTTTGCATGGGATCTTTATTTAAACAATCAAAATTGTTATTTTGGACAGTAGAAATTGTATTGACGATTATCGGTGTCTTCTTTTTATTAAAGATGCCTAATATCTTTAGCCCAATCTTAGGAATGGTGTCAGCTGTTTTTATGCCGTTATTGATTGCGGGCTTTTTATACTATATGTTTGATCCAATCGTAGTTTTTCTGGAAAAACGTGGTTTACCTAGAATTGCGGGTTTTTTACTTTCTTTTGCCTGCTTGATTGTTTTAATTGCGTTGGTAGCTATGAATGTCGTTCCACAATTGGTGAATCAGTCCTTGGAGTTAAGTCAATCGCTTCCTAGTTATGCGGAAGAAATGAATCAATGGTTGAAAGATTTAGGTAATTTAGAAGAATTGAAGGGTTTTAATATTCAGGAACAATTAGACAAAATGAACCTTACAATTAGCAATATCTTGAATTTCGCGATTGTGGGTGTAACTAGCAGTCTTTCCAAAATTATGGGTGTTTTGATGAGATTCTTTATTTTACTTTTCACAGTGCCGTTTATCTTATTTTTCATGTTTAAAGATGGACACAAATTTTTAGATGCACTGTCTCATTTTTTTCCAAAGAGTATTCGCGGCGAGTTACGTCAAACGGTCAAAGAAATGAATCAAACCTTATCAGCGTACATTAGTAGTACAGTGTTAGATGCGTTAATTATTGGTATATTAAGTTTTATAGCTATGACTATTTTTAAACAACCCTATGGTTTATTGTTAGCTGTCTTTTGTGGTTTGACGAATATTATTCCTTATGTTGGTCCTTTC
Source organism: Enterococcus sp. AAFC-DPL-5146 (assembly GCF_058216635.1). NCBI lineage: Bacteria > Bacillati > Bacillota > Bacilli > Lactobacillales > Enterococcaceae > Enterococcus > Enterococcus sp. AAFC-DPL-5146. The sequence continues at coordinate 641,908 of NZ_CM177103.1, forward strand.
ATTGGTGCAGTCCCAGCAGTTTTAGTTGGACTATTTATTTCGCCATGGCAGGCACTTTATATGGCAATATCTATTTTAGTTATTCAACAATTGGATGGTAATTTGATCAAACCTTTATTAATGGGAAAATCTTTAAACATTCATCCACTAACGATTATCTTAGTATTGATTGCTGCAGGTAGCGTTGGGGGGATTATCGGTATGCTGATCTGTATTCCTGTCTATGCAGTGATAAAAACTTTGGTTGTGAACATTCGTAAAATGTATATAATACGTAAAGAAGATAAAACGATAATTTAGTAAAAAAGTTTCTGTTTATTCAAAAAGCAGCAATGAATTTGATGTAATTATCAAATTCATTGCTGCTTTTTGTTTTCCAATTGAGGTGATTACTCCATACCAATCAAATAATCGTCATCTTTCATTGCCTCAACAGTTCCTAATAAGTAACCATTACCAACTTGAGAGAAGAAATCATGATTACTTGTACCAGTAGAGATACCATTCATAACGATTGGATTAACGTCATTTGCTGTATCAGCAAATAATGGATCCATACCTAGATTCATCAAAGCCTTGTTGGCATTGTAACGTAAGAATGTTTTCACTTCTTCTGTCCAACCTAATTCATCATATAATTCTTCGGTGTAACGTTCTTCATTTTCGTATAACTCATAAAGAAGATTATACATCCAGTCTTTCATTTCATTTTGCTCTTCTTCAGATAGTTCATTAAAGCCTAATTGGAATTTGTAGCCGATATAGGTGCCATGAACAGATTCATCACGAATGATTAATTTAATGATTTCAGCAACGTTGGCTAGTTTGTTATTCCCTAAATAGTAAAGAGGAGTATAAAAACCAGAGTAGAATAAGAATGTTTCTAAGAAAACGCTAGCGACTTTCTTTTCTAATGGTGTACCATTTTTATAGATTTCATTGATTTTTTCGGCTTTTCTTTGTAGATAAACATTTGTATTCGTCCATTCAAAAATTTCATCGATCTCTTTTTTAGTATTCAATGTACTAAAGATTGAAGAATAACTTTTCGCGTGAACAGATTCCATAAATTGAATATTATTTAAAACGGCTTCTTCATGTGGTGTCCGAACGTCATTTCTTAACTGTTCCATACCACTTTCAGATTGAACAGTATCCAATAATGTCAATCCGCCAAAAACATAACCTACAGTTGTTTTTTCCAAGTCTGATAGAGTTCTCCAGTCATCTAAATCATTAGATAAAGGGATACGAGTATCTAACCAAAATTGTTCAGTTAGTTTTTCCCAAGTTGATTTATCGATTACATCTTCAATTGCGTTCCAATTGATTGCTTCATAATAAGTTGCCATGTATTTTCCTCCTCATTACCTTTACGTTAAAATACAGTAAATCATAGAACAAGGCGACCTAAGGACGCCTTGTTTTTTAGAGTTCATTTAAATTTCTGTAGAGCTAAACACGTCGTTAAATAACGCAACTTTCACATTGGTTGCTGCCGATTTCTTCTGCATCATCAGTGAATGTTCTTACGTAATAAATTGATTTTACCCCTTTATGGAAAGCATAGTGACGTAAAATATTTAAATCACGAGTTGTTTGTTTTGGTGAATCTTTCCATTCATAAATGCCCATCGGAATTTCTGAACGCATGAATAAAGTTAAACTCATACCTTGATCCACATGTTGTTGTGCTGTCGCATAAACATCAATGACTTTACGCATGTCCATATCATAAGCAGATGTGTAATATGGAATTGTGTCATTTGCTAGATGAGGAGCAGGGTAATAAATTTTACCAATTTTCTTTTCTTGACGTTCTTCAATCATACGAGTGATAGGGTGAATACTAGCACTTGTATCATTGATATAAGAAATAGAGCCATTAGGTGCTACTGCAAGACGATTTTGGTGATATAAGCCATCTTTTTTCACTGCATCACGTAAGTTTGACCAGTCCTCGGCACTTGGTATAAAGATATCTTTGAAGATTTCTTTGACCTTATCTGATTGAGGAGTGAAATCACCGTCAATATATTTATCAAAATATGAACCATTGGCATAATCTGATTTTTCGAAATTGTGGAATGTTTCATTGTATTGTTTAGCGATGTTATTGCTTTCTACTAAAGTCCAATAATTTAATAAAGTAAAGTATACGTTTGTAAAATCTAGAGAATCTTTAGAGCCGTATGTCATATGGTTTTTAGCAAAGAAGGTATGAAGACCCATTGCACCAAGACCAATTGTATGACTTAATCTATTACCATTTTGAATAGAAGGAACTACATCAATATCAGAAGCGTCAGTAACAAATGTTAACGCACGAGTCATTGCACGAACAGATTTACCAAAATCAGGACTATCCATCAAATTGACGATATTTGTAGAACCTAAGTTACAGCTAATATCTGTACCAAGTGTTTCGTATTCTTGTTTTCCGTTTAAAACAGAAGGTGTTTGAACTTGTAATATTTCTGAACATAGGTTACTCATGATGATTTTTCCATAAGCTGGATTGCTTCTATTAGCTGTATCAATATTAATAATGTATGGGTAGCCAGACTCTTGTTGTAATTTAGAAATTTCATTTTCTAAATCACGAGCTTTGATTTTACGTTTACGAATTTTTGGATTAGCTACTAGATTATCATATTCTTTTGTAATATCAATGTATGAGAAAGGAACACCGTATTCACGCTCCACACTATATGGGCTGAATAAATACATATCTTCGTTATTGCGAGCCAATTCATAAAATTTATCAGGAACAACGATTCCTAAAGATAATGTCTTCACACGAACTTTTTCATCCGCATTTTCTTTTTTAGTTGAAAGAAACATTTCGATATCTGGATGGAAAACGTTTAGATAAACAACTCCAGCACCTTGACGTTGACCCAATTGATTTGAATAACTAAAGCTATCTTCGAATAATTTCATAACTGGAACGACACCGCTAGCAGCACCTTCATATCCTTTGATTGGTGCTCCCGCTTCCCGTAAGTTAGCTAATGTGATACCTACACCGCCACCAATTCTTGATAACTGTAAAGCTGAGTTGATTGAACGGCCGATGCTGTTCATATCATCTGTGACTTGAATCAAGAAACAAGAAACAAGTTCACCACGACGTTTACGTCCTGCATTTAAGAATGAAGGAGTTGCCGGTTGGTAGCGTTGGTGGATCATTTCATCTGCTAAAACTAAAGCTAATTCTTCATTGCCATCAGCGAAGTATAAAGCGTTGAAAGCAACTCGATCGTCATAACTTTCTAGGTATTCAGTTCCTGCATTATTTTTCAACGCATATTGTGAATAAAACTTATAAGCTGCCATAAATGATTTGAATTCAAAGTTTTGTTCATCTAAAAATGTATATAGTTTTTCAATGAAAGCCATAGAATATTTTTGAATAAATGCTGTTTCTAGATAATCATTGTCGATTAGATAGTTGATTTTTTCTTCTACTGTATTGAAGGTTCTTGTATTAGGAATGACATTTTCTTTGAAAAATGCTTCCAATGCTTCTTTATCTTTATGCAAAGGAATTTGTCCATCAACGGGACGGTTGATCTCGTTATTTAACTTAAAATAGCTAACATCTTTAATTTCTTTTAGACTCAAGTTCATTCACTACTTTCTTAAAGGATTCTACGTCTTCGTTCGTACCGCTAAACTCAAAAGCAAAAAGCATCGGAACTTTGTAATCACGTGCTATGTCTTTGGCTGTATACACAAATAATTCTGCAAAATTAAGGTTGCCGCCTCCAGCAACACCTTTTAATTGTTCACGATTGCTTTTATAATCAAGAAAATCATTCACCACTTCGGTTATTTCTTGATCGTAAGTAGGAACGACTAGGATAAATGGTTCATTTATCTCAAAAAAAGGATTCGCAGGCTCAATTTCGTAAGCTGGCAAATCCAATTTTTTAATGAAGCGTCTAGTTTGTCCGGTAACTGTAAAATAGACAATTTTCATTTTAGCTAGCCAATTGTTTTAATTGATCAGGACGGAAACCTACAACTGTTGCAGCGTCAGAAGTAATAACTGGAACACTTTGGAATCCTTGTTCTTTTAACCAGTCAATCGCATCTGGTTGGATGTCGATATTTACTTCTTCAAATGCTATATTATTCTCGCTTAAAAAACGTTTTGCCATCTTACATTGGATACAATTATTTTTAGAAAAGATTTTTACGTTCATTTTTAATTCCCCCTCAATTAGTTTACTTCACTAGTATAAATCTCTCAGGGAAAAAGTCAACACTTAGGCACTACATATTGTGGTCGTTTTTTTGTTGAATACCATGTTTTGTGTTTTTGAAAGAAATATGAAAGCATGTATTCTCTAGATTTGAGAGACTATTATTGTAAAATTCGTGTTTAAAAAAGAAATTTATTAAATTTTGAGTTGGAATTTTTAATCTGGAAAACACAAGATATAGTGGTGTAATATTTAAGGAGACACTAACAGAATGTATACAATTTTGATCGTTAATTATTTTCTTACTATAGGTAAAAGAACGGATTTATGAATTAGAAAGGAACATTCCTATCATTGATTATGTGAATAGAATTTTTTTGAAAGTTTTGTCTGATTGTCATGCTAGACATTCCGTAAAGAAATGACAAAAAGAGTAGGGCGTACTGATGACAACGAGATAAATATAGTTGCTATTTATTTTTGTTGTACCATATGTTTCCTCTTGAATAAACCACTTTCGAGTGCTACAATATTTAAGTACTAAACAATTTGGGTCGTTAGCTCAGTTGGTAGAGCAGCTGACTCTTAATCAGCGGGTCATGGGTTCGAGCCCCTTACGACCCATTGGGTGCCAAACCCACGAGAATGGTATTCTATCGGCGTCTTCGGACGTTTCGAAGATGGAATATGCGTTCTCTTTTTTTGTTCCATTAGTAACTAAAAAAATAGAATCATATGAAGTGAGTATTCTGTTATTTGATGATAAACTAAAAGAACCATCTAGGAGGGGGAAAAATATGAAAAAGAAGATCATTTTTTCATTTATATTACTTGCAGGACTATCGCTTAGCGCTTGTGGGGGCAAAGGCAAAACAGTTGAAAGTTCAGTTCCGCCAAAAAGTAGTCAAACAAGTACATCAACTAGCAAAACTACAACGAAGCAAAGTACCACCGAGCAAAGTTCAACAAAATCTTCATCTGAAACAAAAACAAGTGAAAGTCAATCTACTGTAAAATCAGATACAGACTCGCCAGCAAAACAAGCGGAGGTCGTTTTAAGTCAGCTTAATACGGCATTTCCAAACGATCGTTTACCTCAAGCGATATTGACAAGTCAAACAGCTAAATATTTAACAGCAGCAACGACGAGAACTGTCGATCAAAATAACTTTAGAATTTTGTACTATGCAGAAGATCGTCCGATTTCTGTTAATGATATTTCTGTTAATGATTTACAACCAATCTCCTCATTTGAGAAAAAAACGTATGAGTCAAATGAAGCGGCTACCAATGCAGTGGGACAAATCATCGATAATGGTGGTAGCAAGATTGATCTGGGGTATGGAATCACAGGATATCAGCAAGGTGCCGCAGGTTCAACTTACCTATCGTGGCAAGAAGGCAACTGGAGTTTAGTTGTCAGAGCTTCAAATATAGGAGGTGAAATAGCTGAGCCGCTAGCTAAACAAGTCGTTACTTATTTAGAAACAGCCATGCTGCCAGCTCCTCAAAATGTTGGACAGATTTCTTTAACAGCTAGTACAAGTGATAGTTATCAAACCAACTCAGTGGTTTGGCAAAAAGGAACGATCGTTTACACAATTCAGCATTTTGATGCGTTACAAGCAGTTAAAATGACTGTATCAACAAATCAATGATTACTTAGCTAGATGTTAGCGACGGGGAATATTAGTTTATTAATAAGATTCACTAATAACAAAAAAATAATAAACTAATGGTTCTATCTGTTATTTTTATAAAGAAATAAAGAAGAACAATTGATTTTTAATGAAAAAATAAAGCGGAATCAGCATTGACGAAACATTCACTCATCTTGTACAATGAGTACATGATAGAAGTGAAATAATAAAATAAAAAAAGGCACTTCATAGTTTGGCGGCCACCAAACTACGAAGCCCTGATAAGTCAGCAGACACTGACCAATCAAGTTGCCCTCGTCAATGCAAATGCACTGACATGATTCATTGTACTCAATTTTTAGGAAAATATCTACCCCTAAAAATACTCAAGATGATGAACATGCTAGCGTTTACTTATTGAACGATACAACGGTATTGGAAGGAATTCTGATACCGTTTTTTTATTTTTTCCTTCTATCTTTATCCTTGTTCTTGTACCTAGATAAAGGAGTTAGGTATGAGTTAACAGTTTTGGGTATATGGGATAAAGCTTTACCACTATAGGTGCTTGATCTGTCTTTTGGGGAAGAAAATCAACGATTGAAAAATAGGTTCACTTAAATTTAGAAGGAACTTTTTATTACCTATAGTGGTAGCTTTATACCTAAGTATAATGGATGTCATATACTTTGAACTTATTATAATATAAGATTTACTATAGAAGCAATTGAAAAGCCTATGAAAAATAAACAAAAAATACTTTTTAAGAATCCTAAATTTTGTATCAGCAAGAAATATCTATTGTGTAATCATACTTTTATCTGGTTGTGAGTGAGCTAAACGACTAGCAGCAGCTGCTGCTATGGCACCAACAATATCATCTAAAAATGTATGAACATGTGGTCCTTCATGAGAATTTAACTTGGTTAAAATTCCTGGTTTCACTTTATCGATATATCCGTAATTAGTAAAACCAATCGAACCATACACGTTAACAATCGAAAGAGCCAAAATTTCATCAATCCCATAAAGACCTTCATCTTCTTCTAAAATTTCTTGCAGAGGATGCAATAATTTCTTTTCTTCAGCCAAAATATCTAGCTGAATCCCAGTGATGATTGCGTTATGCACTTCCCGTTTCGATAAGACACTATCAATATTTTCAATACATGTTGCTAAATCAAGATCTTCAATATAAGGCTTTTGTAAAAATAAAACTAATTCTGCCAAATCTTCCATCTCAACACCACGATCTTTTAATAATTGTCGTGCTTTACTTTCTAATGTTTCTCCATTTATAACCAAAATAAAAACCTCCAATGCATCATTATTAAAATTAGAATACATCAATGGTATACTATCTTAAGAGAAAAATGCAAGGAGAAGATAGATGAATCCACTTATAGAATGTTGTGAACAAAATTTAGCTAATGGCGGAGAACTGTTGCTTAGTGACCCATTTATTGAAGAAAATGGAGATGTAATCACTTATTCTTGCATGAATGAATGTGTTCTTTGTGCCCAAACGTACTTTGTTCTTTTTGAAGGAGAACGGATTATAGGTGATACACCAGAAGAATTGGTTGAGAATATAAAGAAAGCAATTTTACTTTGGCAAGAAGAAATGGGATAGCAAAAAAATTGGAAGTTGTCTATTATATGACAGCTTCCAATTTTTATTAAAGCATTTTAGCTTCTTTTCCTTCAAACAAACTAGTACTGTGCATTGGTTGAGTTCTAGTGTCAGGTTTGATAAAGTGCAGCGCATTATTAACGGCTGTTGGAGCTTCACCAAATCCTGTTGCAATTAATTTTACTTTTCCATCATAGTTACAAATATCACCAACAGCATAAACGCCTGGAATATTTGTAGACATATCTGAATTTACTTCAATTGCATTTCGACTAACATCTAAACCCCAGTCTTTTAAATGGCTCAAAGATGAAGTGAAGCCGTAATTAATAATCAAAGAATCCAGATCAAGCTTTTCAAAATTATCAGCTTTTGTTTCTTTCAACTGAATGCCTTTGAATGAATCATCTTCGACTAATAGTTGATCAATGACGTAAGGCGTGTAAATAGCAACTTCAGAGTTCTTTAAATTATCTACGCTATGCTCATGTCCACGAAACTCAGGACGACGGTGAATGATAGAAACTTCTTCTGCGATTGGTTCCAACATTAACGCCCAATCAATGGCAGAATCACCACCTCCGGCTATGGCAACTTTTTTACCAGAAAACTTGCTCATATCCGTTACATAATAATGGACATGGTTTCCTTCAAGCTCTGCTGCGCCATCAATAGTTAAGCGTCTAGGTTGGAATGAACCATTTCCAATAGCGAATATAACTGCTTTAGAGTAGTGGACACCTTTTGATGTTTCAATACGAAGGTAACCATCCTCTTGAACTAAATTTCTGACTTCTTCTTCTAAACAAGTCTCATGAGCAAATGGAGCGATTTGTTTTTCTAGATTTTCAATGAGTTCACTAGCTTTGATTGCGGGAAAGCCGGGAACATCATAAATATATTTTTCAGGGTAAAGCGTGGATAGTTGTCCACCAAGTTGAGGCAGACTATCAATAATTTTAGTTTTAGCTTTACGAATCCCTGCATAAAAAGCAGCGAAAAGACCAACAGGCCCTGCGCCAACGATGGTTAGATCATAAATGTTTTTTGAATCGGACATCAAAATTTCCTCCAGTTTCTATAATAAAAAAGTTTTCATCTGTATCAAATGAAATCTAAAAAATGCAGTATATCGTTTTTCACAAAATATCACTTGTAACAGAAAAAAGCAAGTGGAAGTTTGTGAAAAATAAGGTTCTTTTAAGAGATTGTCAAAGATAATGGAATTTTCAAGTGAAGTTCGATATGATATTATAAGTAAGTAAAAATTAACTAGGAGGAAATAACTATGTCAGAGTTTCCACAATTAGATTTAGCAAATGTTAAAGGCCCTAAAGCTGTAATAAAAACAAACCGCGGAGATATTACTGTTCAGCTTTTCCCAGAACAAGCACCTAAAACAGTTGAAAACTTCGTTCAATTAGCAAAGAAAGGCTATTATGATGGTGTGATTTTTCACCGTGTAATCCCTGATTTCATGATTCAAGGTGGAGATCCCACTGGAACAGGCATGGGTGGCGAAAGTATTTACGGCGAAAAATTTGAAGATGAATTCTCCAAAGACGTTTTTAACTTACGCGGTGCCTTATCAATGGCAAACGCAGGGCCAAATACAAATGGCAGTCAATTCTTCATTGTTAATAACCAAAATGTTCCAGCAAACATGATGGGACAATTAGAAGGTGCTGGTTTTCCTACAGAAGTAATTGAAGCATATAAAAAGGGCGGAACACCTTGGTTAGATTTCCGTCATACTGTTTTTGGTCATGTAGTGGAAGGTATGGATGTGGTTGACGAAATTGGAGGCGTTCAAAGAGATTCACAAGATCGTCCAGCATTTGATGTAGTGATTGATAAAGTAGAAATCAGTGAATAAGAGCTAAGTAGCTTAATAAAAAAAGTGAAGCAGAAACTGTAACGGTTTCTACTTCACTTTTTTATTTTATTCAAAAGAATGTTTGATTCTACGTAAACCTTCTATTAATGTTTCTTTTGGACAAGCAACATTTAAACGCATATGTTGTGTTCCTTGTGGCCCAAAGCTAATTCCGGGATTTAAGACGACGTTTCCTTTATGAATCAATTGTTTTTGCAATTGAGCATCGCTCAGACCGTAAGCTGAAAAATCTAACCAAATCAAGTAAGTTCCTTCTGGGCGCATCATTTTGACTAGAGGAAGCTCGTTTTTTAAAAATTCATTTACAGTATTGATGTTTTTAGTTAAATAATCTAGTAGCTCCTCTAACCAAGCGTCACCATTTTCATAAGCAGCTTCAGTCCCGACATAGCCAAATATATTGATTTCATTTTGAAAATTTTGTTCTTGTGCTTCAATGAATTTTTTTCGTAAATCAGAGTTTTCAATAAAAATCATTGAGTTTTTGATACCAGCTAAATTGAATGTTTTTGTTGCAGCTGTCAAAGTAATCGAAAAATCCTTAAATGTTGGATGGACATTAGCGAACGTTGTAAATGCATGAGGCGCAAAAATCAAATCTTGGTGAATCTCATCGCTAATGACCAGTACATCGTATTTAGCACATAATTTACCAAAAGCTTCTAACTCACTTCTTGTCCAGACACGTCCACCAGGATTGTGAGGATTACACAGAATAAAGAGACGTACATTTTCAGCAACGATTTGTTTTTCCATTTCGTCTAGGTTCATTACAAAATGATCTTGTTCTACTAGTAACGGACTACGAACGAGCTTTCGCTTGTTTTGTTCGACAACTTTAGCAAATGGAGGATAAACTGGATCATGGATCAAGACGCCATCACCTGGATTAGTATATGCTTGGATTGCTATAGAGAGACTTGGAACGACTCCGCTGTTGAAAAGAATCGCTTCTTTATCAATCGAATAATCATGGCGACGTTTCTGCCAACTCTGAATGGCTTCATACAATGAAGCAGGCGCAGGAGAGTAACCGAGGATACCTTGATCCACAGTTTTCTTTAATGCTTCTAAAACAGGTGGGTTTGCTTTAAAATCCATATCAGCTATCCATAATGGTAAAAGATCTTCTTCTCCGTATGTCTCTTTAATGGAATCCCACTTAGAACAATTTGAATTGCGTCGATTATATACTGTGTCAAATTCTGTCATTCAATCCATCCTTTCTATAATCAAAAGCATTTTTTCGTTAAATAAGATTTAAGTATAGTATAATAGACTTTAAACAAAATATGAACAAAAAGAATTAATAATACAATAGTAGAAATAAAGTCATGCACTTTTGAATAGAAAGTGATATTATTTTAAATGATAAAATCATTTTGATTGGATTAACGAAAAGAGGATAACATTATGGAATATAAAATAGGGATGATTCTTAGCGGAACAATTACAGGGTTGCAACCATATGGGGCTTTTGTTTCATTAAGCGATACACTTCAAGGGTTAATTCATGTTTCAGAAGTGCAAGCTGGTTATACCAAGAATATTCACAGCTTATTGGCAGTGGGACAAAAAGTAAAAGTTCAGGTTATTGATATTGATGAGTATTCTCAGAAAATCAGTTTATCATTAAGAACTTTAGAACCCCAAGCACAGCAGTTGAACCATCGACGGAAAAAATATTTTACCAATAAAAATAAAAAAATTGGCTTTGATACTTTAGAAAAAGAGCTTCCGGTATGGACTGATGAAGCAATGGAAAAACTACTTGCGAAATAATTCTGTTTTTTTTCAGAAAATATGGTACAATTCTTCTAGTTTCTGAAAACAAAAATTAATTGAGGTGGATGTTTTGTCTAACAAAAAAGTCGCTGGTACTATTATGCTGAATCTAAATGATGGTTCAAAAAAGTTTCTTGTTCATCCAGTTGGTAATTCGATGGAGTTTGTCACAACAAAAGTTTCTGAAGATATGACAGGTTTAGCAAGTATGTTGCAGCTTTTCAAAGAAGAGATTCAACTAGATGTTACTTCAATTAGTTTAGTCGAGTTAACAAATGCACATACAGATGCTGAAAATATGCCTTTATTTGTTTTTGAAATGAACGAAGATCATATTGTTTCTGAAATAAATGACAATTATGTCTGGGAGAAACCAACAGAATTAAAAAATTTATTAGCTTCTTATGAAATCGAAGGAGTACCGATGTTTTAATATCAAGATACATAACATAAGAAGGAGTAGTAATACAGACTCTTTATCTCGGATTTAAAGGCATAGCAAAACTAACTATTAGTTTTGCTATGCTTTCTTTTTTACAGCAAGAACTTATATTAGGAGGAAATCAATATGGAATTAAGACGGGTAGCAGCGACTGAAACTCAAGTTGTTATGTCAATATTAAAAGAAACAGCTGAATGGTTGAAAGAAGTAGGCAGTAACCAGTGGTCAGAAGTTTTGCAAGGGGAAGACAAACATGAATTAGCTAAAGCGGTGGAAAGAGGGAAAGTATTTTTCTTCTATAATAATGATAAACAGTTAGTCGGAATGGTCGCAGCGTGGGAAACACCAACAGCATGGGACAAGTTACTTTGGGAAAAATATGGACTTCATCAAAAGTCGTACTATATCCATCGTGTAATCATCCGTCCTATATATAGAAGAAAAGGATATGGGGAAGAATTACTTAGTGCATTAAAAGTAAAGTTTAAAGAGGAGGTAAATGAGTTACGTTTAGATTGTTTAGCTAGTAATCATAAGCTAGTGCAGTTTTATAAAGAAAATAAATTTACTAATATAGGAAGCTCAACGGATTCTAGCGGAATGAAATTCGAACTATTTTCATATTGTTTTTAAAATCAATCGGAATTTATAAGGTTTTGAATGGAATTTACAATGGGAAATCTTAGATAACACTTAAAGACGAAAGTCGTATTATTTACAATAGGAATCAAGAAAAAACTTTTTAATTTTTTTTAAAATAATGGTTGACCAAAGCGCTGAAACTTGGTATATTATATCTTGTCGCAAGGCACTGATGAAAAACGCCAAACGACAAAAATAGAATAACATTTCGAGTTTTAAAAAAACTTGAAAAATCAGGAAGAAAGTTGTTGACAAATAACAAACAACCTGATAAACTAATGAAGTTGTCAAGAAAGACTCGACAACAACAAGCAGAAAAAAACTTTGAAACTTTTGAAAAAAAGTGTTGACATCAAATCGTCGATTTGATATGATATAAAAGTTGCTGCGAGGTAACAAAGTAGACCTTTGAAAACTGAACAAAGTAAGACGAACCAAATGTGTAGGTTGTTTTTACAACGGTAAAAACAAACAACAATTTTTAACAAAAGCGAAGCAATATGCTAGCAACCAAATGAGCTTAACAATCTTCGGATTGTGTTCAACTTTTATTATGAGAGTTTGATCCTGGCTCAGGACGAACGCTGGCGGCGTGCCTAATACATGCAAGTCGAACGCTTCTTTTCTACCGAGTGCTTGCACTCATTTGAAAAGAGGAGTGGCGGACGGGTGAGTAACACGTGGGTAACCTACCCATCAGAGGGGGATAACACTTGGAAACAGGTGCTAATACCGCATAATAGTCGACACCGCATGGTGTTGATTTGAAAGACGCTTTCGGGTGTCACTGATGGATGGACCCGCGGTGCATTAGCTAGTTGGTGAGGTAACGGCTCACCAAGGCCATGATGCATAGCCGACCTGAGAGGGTGATCGGCCACACTGGGACTGAGACACGGCCCAGACTCCTACGGGAGGCAGCAGTAGGGAATCTTCGGCAATGGACGAAAGTCTGACCGAGCAACGCCGCGTGAGTGAAGAAGGTTTTCGGATCGTAAAACTCTGTTGTTAGAGAAGAACAAGTAGGAGAGTAACTGCTCTTACCTTGACGGTATCTAACCAGAAAGCCACGGCTAACTACGTGCCAGCAGCCGCGGTAATACGTAGGTGGCAAGCGTTGTCCGGATTTATTGGGCGTAAAGCGAGCGCAGGCGGTTTCTTAAGTCTGATGTGAAAGCCCCCGGCTCAACCGGGGAGGGTCATTGGAAACTGGGAGACTTGAGTGCAGAAGAGGAGAGTGGAATTCCATGTGTAGCGGTGAAATGCGTAGATATATGGAGGAACACCAGTGGCGAAGGCGACTCTCTGGTCTGTAACTGACGCTGAGGCTCGAAAGCGTGGGGAGCAAACAGGATTAGATACCCTGGTAGTCCACGCCGTAAACGATGAGTGCTAAGTGTTGGAGGGTTTCCGCCCTTCAGTGCTGCAGCTAACGCATTAAGCACTCCGCCTGGGGAGTACGACCGCAAGGTTGAAACTCAAAGGAATTGACGGGGGCCCGCACAAGCGGTGGAGCATGTGGTTTAATTCGAAGCAACGCGAAGAACCTTACCAGGTCTTGACATCCTTTGACCACTCTAGAGATAGAGCTTTCCCTTCGGGGACAAAGTGACAGGTGGTGCATGGTTGTCGTCAGCTCGTGTCGTGAGATGTTGGGTTAAGTCCCGCAACGAGCGCAACCCTTATTGTTAGTTGCCATCATTCAGTTGGGCACTCTAGCGAGACTGCCGGTGACAAACCGGAGGAAGGTGGGGATGACGTCAAATCATCATGCCCCTTATGACCTGGGCTACACACGTGCTACAATGGGAAGTACAACGAGTCGCTAGGCCGCGAGGTCATGCAAATCTCTTAAAGCTTCTCTCAGTTCGGATTGTAGGCTGCAACTCGCCTACATGAAGCCGGAATCGCTAGTAATCGCGGATCAGCACGCCGCGGTGAATACGTTCCCGGGCCTTGTACACACCGCCCGTCACACCACGAAAGTTTGTAACACCCGAAGTCGGTGAGGTAACCCTTGTGGAGCCAGCCGCCTAAGGTGGGATAGATGATTGGGGTGAAGTCGTAACAAGGTAGCCGTATCGGAAGGTGCGGCTGGATCACCTCCTTTCTAAGGAATATTACGGAAACTTACACATTCGTCGATACTTTGTTCAGTTTTGAGAGGTTTACTCTCAATTTTAATACGTAATACGGGGCCTTAGCTCAGCTGGGAGAGCGCCTGCTTTGCACGCAGGAGGTCAGCGGTTCGATCCCGCTAGGCTCCATTAGTAACCATTGGTTACTAAAATATTGTTCATTGAAAACTGGATATTGAAGTAAAAAAGTAATCAAAACAAACCGAGAACACCGCGTTGAATGAGTTTTTTAATTAAAATTGTTCGAAGCTTATTTTATTGGTGACGCCTCTATCGCTAGAGAAACGAACCAAACAAAACCGATCGTAAGATCGTAAGGTTAAGTGAATAAGGGCGCACGGTGGATGCCTTGGCATTAGGAGCCGATGAAGGACGGGACTAACACCGATATGCTTTGGGGAGCTGTAAGTGAGCTATGATCCAGAGATTTCCGAATGGGGAAACCCAGCATCTTTTATAGGATGTTACTTTCCAGTGAATACATAGCTGGTTAGAGGTAGACGCAGAGAACTGAAACATCTAAGTACCTGCAGGAAGAGAAAGAAAATTCGATTCCCTGAGTAGCGGCGAGCGAAACGGGAAGAGCCCAAACCAACAAGCTTGCTTGTTGGGGTTGTAGGACTCCGTTGTGGTAGTCTGTCAAGATAGTCGAAGGACTTGGAAAGGTCCGCTAAAGAGGGTAATAGCCCCGTAGACGAAATGTTGGCAACACCTAGGAGGATCCTGAGTACGGCGGAACACGAGAAATTCCGTCGGAATCCGCGGGGACCATCCCGCAAGGCTAAATACTCCCTAATGACCGATAGTGAACCAGTACCGTGAGGGAAAGGTGAAAAGCACCCCGGAAGGGGAGTGAAATAGATCCTGAAACCGTGTGCCTACAACAAGTCAAAGCCCGTTAATGGGTGATGGCGTGCCTTTTGTAGAATGAACCGGCGAGTTACGATTGCATGCGAGGTTAAGTTGAAGAGACGGAGCCGCAGCGAAAGCGAGTCTGAATAGGGCGAATGAGTATGTAGTCGTAGACCCGAAACCATGTGATCTACCCATGGCCAGGTTGAAGGTGTGGTAAAACGCACTGGAGGACCGAACCCACGTACGTTGAAAAGTGCGGGGATGAGCTGTGGGTAGCGGAGAAATTCCAAACGAACTTGGAGATAGCTGGTTCTCTCCGAAATAGCTTTAGGGCTAGCCTCGGAATTAAGAATGATGGAGGTAGAGCACTGTTTGGACTAGGGGCCCATCTCGGGTTACCGAATTCAGATAAACTCCGAATGCCATTCATTTATATCCGGGAGTCAGACTGCGAGTGATAAGATCCGTAGTCGAAAGGGAAACAGCCCAGACCACCAGCTAAGGTCCCAAAATAACTATTAAGTGGAAAAGGATGTGGGGTTGCACAGACAACTAGGATGTTGGCTCAGAAGCAGCCACCATTTAAAGAGTGCGTAATAGCTCACTAGTCGAGTGACCCTGCGCCGAAAATGTACCGGGGCTAAATAGTTTACCGAAGCTGTGGATTACACCTCTGGTGTAATGGTAGGAGAGCGTTCTAAGGGCGTTGAAGGTCGATCGTGAGGACGGCTGGAGCGCTTAGAAGTGAGAATGCCGGTATGAGTAGCGAAAGACGGGTGAGAATCCCGTCCACCGTATGACTAAGGTTTCCTGGGGAAGGCTCGTCCGCCCAGGGTTAGTCGGGACCTAAGCCGAGGCCGATAGGCGTAGGCGATGGACAACAGGTTGATATTCCTGTACCAGTTGTTTTTGTTTGAGCAATGGAGGGACGCAGGAGGCTAAGGAATGCATGCGACTGGAAGTGCATGTCCAAGCAGTAAGTCTTGAGTAGAGTCAAATGCTTTACTCTGTACGGACAAGCTGTGATGGGGAGGGAAATAATAGTACCGAAGTTCCTGATGTCACACTGTCAAGAAAAGCTTCTAGTGAGAAAACAACTGCCCGTACCGTAAACCGACACAGGTAGTCGAGGAGAGTATCCTAAGGTGAGCGAGCGAACTCTCGTTAAGGAACTCGGCAAAATGACCCCGTAACTTCGGGAGAAGGGGTGCTGACTTCGGTCAGCCGCAGTGAATAGGCCCAAGCGACTGTTTATCAAAAACACAGGTCTCTGCAAAATCGAAAGATGACGTATAGGGGCTGACGCCTGCCCGGTGCTGGAAGGTTAAGAGGATGGGTTAGCTTCGGCGAAGCTCAGAATTGAAGCCCCAGTAAACGGCGGCCGTAACTATAACGGTCCTAAGGTAGCGAAATTCCTTGTCGGGTAAGTTCCGACCCGCACGAAAGGCGTAACGATTTGGGCACTGTCTCAACGAGAGACTCGGTGAAATTTTAGTACCTGTGAAGATGCAGGTTACCCGCGACAGGACGGAAAGACCCCATGGAGCTTTACTGTAGCTTGATATTGAGTGTTTGTACCACATGTACAGGATAGGTAGGAGCCGATGAACCCGGAACGCTAGTTTCGGTGGAGGCGCTGGTGGGATACTACCCTTGTGTTATGAACCCTCTAACCCGCACCGCTTATCGCGGTGGGAGACAGTGTCAGGTGGGCAGTTTGACTGGGGCGGTCGCCTCCTAAAAGGTAACGGAGGCGCCCAAAGGTTCCCTCAGAATGGTTGGAAATCATTCGCAGAGTGTAAAGGCAGAAGGGAGCTTGACTGCGAGACTTACAAGTCGAGCAGGGACGAAAGTCGGGCTTAGTGATCCGGTGGTTCCGCATGGAAGGGCCATCGCTCAACGGATAAAAGCTACCCTGGGGATAACAGGCTTATCTCCCCCAAGAGTCCACATCGACGGGGAGGTTTGGCACCTCGATGTCGGCTCGTCGCATCCTGGGGCTGTAGTCGGTCCCAAGGGTTGGGCTGTTCGCCCATTAAAGCGGCACGCGAGCTGGGTTCAGAACGTCGTGAGACAGTTCGGTCCCTATCCGTCGCGGGCGTTGGAAATTTGAGAGGAGCTGTCCTTAGTACGAGAGGACCGGGATGGACTTACCGCTGGTGTACCAGTTGTTCTGCCAAGGGCATTGCTGGGTAGCTATGTAGGGAAGGGATAAACGCTGAAAGCATCTAAGTGTGAAGCCCACCTCAAGATGAGATTTCCCATTTCTTTAAGAAAGTAAGACCCCTGAGAGATGATCAGGTAGATAGGTTGGAAGTGGAAGTGCAGTGATGTACGGAGCGGACCAATACTAATCGGTCGAGGACTTAACCAAAGAAACGAAATAAAAAAGTTTTTCGGAAGCTTTGATTACTACTTCAATCCAGTTTTGAGTGAATAATCACTCAACTTAATAGTAACAACACCCAGTGTGGTGGCGATAGCGAGAAGGATACACCTGTTCCCATGCCGAACACAGAAGTTAAGCTTCTTAGCGCCGATTGTAGTGAAGGGTTTCCCTTTGTGAGAGTAGGACGTCGCCACGCTAGTTGTTATTCCGGCATAGCTCAGTTGGTAGTAGCGCATGACTGTTAATCATGATGTCGTAGGTTCGAGTCCTACTGCCGGAGTAAAAGAACGAAGACTAAATAAGTTTTCGTTCTTTTTTTATTTTATAAGTAATAAAAACTTTATTATTTGATAGAATGGATAAAAGATGGAATAATAGTGTAAGTGCCAAAATTAATTATTTCTATCTAACAATTTTGTCATGTAAAGAATCTATTTTATGGAATAATGGCTTTCCTGGGCTATTTTTTGATATAATATTTGTAAGTTTATTAAACTAGGTCTTTAGATTGAGTATGGATTCTTTAACCTATGTTATAATAACTTAAAGAAGTTAGGAGGGTCTACGTGAAGGTTTTATTATATTTTGAAGGTGAAAAAATATTAGCGAAGTCTGGAATAGGACGAGCATTAGACCATCAGAAGCGGGCACTCTTTGAAGTTGGAATTGAGTATACACTAGATGCTAATTGTACAGATTATGATATTTTACATATTAATACTTATGGAATAAACAGCCATAATATGGTCAATAAAGCAAGAAGAATGGGAAAAAAAGTTATTTATCACGCACATTCAACAGAGGAAGATTTTAGAAATTCATTTATTGGATCAAATCAAATTTCTCCTTTAGTGAAGAAGTATTTAGTTAGCTTATATTCTAAAGCTGATTATTTAATTACGCCTACTCCATATTCAAAAGGTCTATTAGAAGGTTATGGTATAAAAGTTCCAATTGCTTCAATTTCAAATGGAATTGATTTGGAGAGATTTGAACATTCAGAAAAAAAAGAAAAATCATTTAGAGAATATTTTAAGATAAAAGAAAATCAAAAAATAATCGTTTGTGTAGGCTTATATTTTGAAAGAAAAGGAATCATTGATTTTGTTGAACTTGCAAAAAAATTTCCGGAATATCGTTTTATTTGGTTTGGTCATACACCCATGTATTCAATTCCTAGAGCGATTCGGACGATTGTTAAGGAAGATCATCCTATAAATGTGGAATTTCCTGGTTATATTAAAGGAGATATTATTGAAGGAGCCTATTCAGCAGCGGATCTCTTTTTCTTTCCTTCTTATGAAGAAACAGAAGGGATTGTAATACTAGAAGCTTTGGCTAGTAAACAACAAGTTTTGGTTAGAGATATTCCAGTATATAAAGGTTGGCTTGAAGATAAAGTAAATTGTTATATGGGGAAAACAAATGAAGAATTTACTTATTTAATCGAATCGCTTGTTGAAAAGAAACTTCCAAATACCCGACAAGCAGGTTATGAGGTTGCAAAAGCAAAAAGCATTGAAAGAATTGGACATGAGCTCAAAGAGGTTTATGATAAGGTTTTGAGCGGTGGAGCTAGTGAACAAAATGAACGGGTATATCAGGAAAATTAGAAATGATGGAGGGGAACATCGTGAAATTTGGTTTCTTTACAGATACATATTTCCCCCAAGTGAGTGGGGTTGCAACATCTATTAAAACACTTAAAGAAGAATTAGAACAAAAAGGGCATCAAGTATATATCTTTACAACAACTGATCCAAATGCAAAAGAATTTGAAGAAGATGTTATTCGGATGCCAAGTGTTCCTTTTGTATCATTTAAAGATAGGCGAATTGTGGTACGGGGGATGTGGTATGCTTATTTAATTGCGAAAGAATTGGAATTAGATTTGATTCATACCCATACAGAATTTGGAGCAGGATTATTAGGTAAAATGGTAGGGAAAAAACTTAAAATTCCTGTTATCCATACATATCATACGATGTATGAGGATTATTTGCATTATATTGCAAAGGGGAAAGTTTTACGTCCTACACATGTGAAATATTTTTCTCGTTTTTTTGCAAATCATACAACTGGAGTTGTTTGTCCTAGCGAACGAGTAATTGAGAAATTAAAAGAATATGGTGTAACAGCACCGATGAGAATTATTCCTACTGGAATCGATATTAAAAAATTTGAAAGACCTGATATTACAGATGAGATGAAAAAAAATCTACGTCAAGAATTAGGTTTAACAGATGATAATGTGATGTTGTTATCATTAAGTCGGATTTCATACGAAAAGAATATTCAAGCAATTATTAATGGATTACCGACTATTATTGAACGCTTTCCAAATGCCCGTCTTGTCATTGTAGGGGATGGACCCTATGTTGAAAAACTTCGTTGTTTAGGGGCAGAATTAGGTATAGGTGATAATATTCAATTTATTGGTGAAGTTCCTAATGATCAAGTGGCTATTTACTATAAGGCTGCTGATTACTTTGTTAGTGCTTCTACTTCTGAAACGCAGGGCTTAACTTATACTGAAGCAATGGCTTCTGGTGTTCCTTGTGTTATTGAAGGAAATGCTTATTTAAATAATTTATTTGATCATGAAAGTTTGGGACGAACATTTAAAACAGATTCTGATTTTGCGCCAACATTCATTGATTATGTTGAATCAGGAATTAAACCAGATGAAACTATTTTAAAAGAGAAGCTTTATGAAATATCCGCGACTCGTTTTGGAAATGTCATGTTAGAGTTTTATCAAGATATGATCAAATACTATGATCAACTCACTATAGAAAAAGAGGCAGCAGCTTCTATTGAACGTATCAAAGTCAAGCTCACTTCCTTAAGAAAATAAATGTAAAACTTCTACTCTTGGTTTATACTAAGAACAGAAGTTTTTTCATTTCAGAAAAAGTAGGAGGGTTATAGCTATGCCGAAAATTGGATTCATTGGAACAGGTGTTATGGGTGCTGCAATCATTAAAAATATGATGAAACAAGGATTGAATGTGAACGTCTATAATCGAACAAAGGCTAAAACAGATGAACTAGTAAAAGAAGGTGCTGTATGGAAAGATACACCAGCTCAAATCACGAAAAACAGTGATGTTATTTTTACAATGGTCGGCTTTCCAAATGATGTAGAGGCAATCTATTTTGGTGAGAATGGAATTTTCACAGAAGATATTACGGATAAAATAATTGTTGATTTAACTACAAGTACGCCCACATTGGCTGAAAAAATAGCTATAAAAGCAAAAGAATTAGGTGGGGGTGCATTAGATGCCCCTGTATCCGGAGGCGACTTAGGAGCTAAAAATGGGACATTGACGATTATGATTGGTGGTGAAGAAGGGGATTATGAACAAGTTCTGCCTATTTTTAAGACATTTGGAAAAACATTTACATTGCATGGATCAGCTGGTAAAGGGCAGCATACTAAACTTGCGAACCAAATCATGATTGCCAGTACTATGACTGGAATGACTGAGATGATGGTTTACGGGAATAAAGCTGGATTAGATTTGAACAAAGTCATTGAAACCTTGTCTGGCGGAAGTGCTGCTAACTGGTCATTAAGCAACTACAGCCCAAGGATTTTAAAAGAAGATTATTCTCCTGGCTTCTTTGTAAAACATTTTATAAAAGATTTAAAAATTGCGTTAGATGAGGCTGAGAAAATGGAGCTTAATATACCATCCACTAAATTAGCTGCAGAACTCTATGAAAAGCTTGCTAATAAGGGCTTTGAGAACGATGGGACTCAAGCGCTGATCAAACTATGGTGGAAAGATGGAGAACAGCCAACTGTAAAAAATTAAAGAACAGCAAAAAAATTAAAAAAAATGACGAAATATCATGCAAGAAAGGCAATGTTTTGATACAATGGTACAGAACTAGTTTGTAAAGGGAGGCCCAATTATGAAACATTCACAACTTGTGGCGATTATTAAGAGACTTGAAGCAATGACTGAAGCAACAGATAACGAAATTCAAGTTCGTCGTTTTGAACGCGAAGGTGTAGAAAAATGCATCGTAAACTATGATAAATCAACTGAAACATTTGAATTGACAGAATCAGATTCTCAACAAAGCTATCAATTTGATAACATTGATATTGTAGCAATGGAAATTTATGATTTAATTCAATAATTAGAAAATTTCAGTAAGTAGTTAACTAAATCAATGACAATAATCAAAACTCCTGTGGCGTACAATTTTGTACGCCACAGGAGTTTTTTGTTAGAAACATATTTTCTATGCTAATGAAAGAAGTATCAGGTTAACACTGGTCTTCACTTTGATCTTTAGAGTCCTCTCCTAATGAGCTAAACTAAAACGAATGTTCATTCTTTTCTAGTATTAGAGCAAATTATTATTACGAAATTATCAATTAGTAGCGATCCTAAAGTGATAATTTCACTTTTTTTATATAGTTAGCATCGGTAAAATACTTTGATGTTCAAACTAAAAACAGATGATAGTAAACCTAATATAAACTGTTGGATGTTTCTTGATAGAATAGAGTAAAATCAACATGTATTCAGTTTTTTTATTAAAATAAAGCAGTCAATAGTGTTCGCTTTTTTCTTTAACAAAAATTAAAAATTAAATATTTTACTTGCAATCTTTTTTCATATGCGATATAGTTTGGACATCAAATGATTTGATAATCAAAGTATATGGATGGTGCACATACATGGAACCTAATTTAGAAACAGTCAACGATTATCTTGTCAGTGTCTTCAATGATATTTTGACAATTGAAGAATCTGAATTAAAGAAATCACAATTTAATGACTTATCCATTACTGAAATGCACACAATTGAAGCAATTGGGATGTATAAAAAAAAGACTTCTTCTGAAGTTGCCAAAGAATTGTCAATCACTGTAGGGACACTAACAGTAGCAATCAACAATCTTGTAAAAAAAGCATATGTTGAGCGTATACGAAGTGAAGATGATCGTCGAGTAGTTAAATTGGGATTGACCAAAAAAGGAAAATTACTTTTTCGTGTCCACCAGCATTTTCATCGAGAAATGGTTAAAAGAATTTTAACCGGAATGGATAAAGTAGAAGAACAAGCTTTATTAAAAGCACTGAAAAATCTTCATGATTTTTTAAAGGAGTATAAATAAAAAGTGAGGACCAAGATGAACCAATATGCAAAGATAACTTGTACGAGCAGATATGTCCCTGAAAATGCAGTATCGAACCAGCAACTATCAACAATGATGGATACTTCAGATGAATGGATTTCTAGTCGAACAGGTATCAGATCGAGAAATATTGTCACCAATGAAAATACTTCGGATTTATGCATCAAAGTTGCTGAAAAGTTGTTGGAAAAATCAGGTATAAACGCAGAAGATCTAGATTTTATCCTTGTAGCAACGATGACACCAGATTATGGAACACCTTCAGTTGCCTGTCTTGTACAAGGCAGTATTTCAGCTACTAATGCTTTTGCTTTTGATATTAGTGCAGCTTGTACTGGTTTTGTTTATGCATTGAGTATGGGTGAGAAAATGATTCGTACTGGAAAAAAATTTGGTATGGTCATTGGTGGTGAGACACTTTCCAAAGTTCTTGATTGGAGTGACCGCAGTACAGCCGTATTATTTGGTGATGGAGCTGCCGGGGTCTTACTGGAAGCCAGCGATGAAGAACATTTTATAAAAGAAAAATTGCAGGCGGATGGTCAAAGAGCTAGATCACTAACTTCTGGTTATTTAGAAAATAAAAATCCTTTTTATACTGGAACATCAGAAAGTTCTGTTTATCTACAAATGGTTGGCAGAGATATTTATGATTTTTCATTGAATGATGTGACAAATAATATTCGAGAAATTGTAGAAGATGATGTGGATTATTTATTATTGCATCAAGCAAATAAGCGGATTATTGAAAAAATAGCGAAAAAGCTCAAAGTTCCAAGAGAAAAATTTTTAACAAATATGGAACATAACGGCAACACATCGGCTGCAAGTATCCCGTTATTATTGGATGAGTCAGTAGAAAATGGAGTACTTCAATTAGGCTCCAAACAAAAAATTGTGTTAACAGGCTATGGCGGCGGTTTAACGTGGGGGTCAATACTCTTAACGCTGTAAGAACTGTAACTATATAAATTAAAAAAGAAAATTATTGGAGGAATATACACATGGTATTCGAAAAAATTCAAGCAATTATTGTAGAAGAATTAGGTAAAGAACCTGAGGAAGTAAAATTAACAACAAACATTCAAGAAGAGTTAGATGCAGATAGCTTAGATTTATTCCAAATCATCAATGAAATCGAAGATGCTTTTGATATTAAAATCGAATCTGAAGATGGTATCACTACAGTCCAAGACTTAGTGACATATGTTGAAAAACAAAAAGCGTAATAATTAAAACGATTAGGTAAAATATAAAGTTGGATGAGCAAGGCTCTATGCGATTCTCAACGATTGCTGAAGGGTCTGGCTTTTTCACACCTTTCATTGGAATTAGAAAGGCTGGTACTAAACTTATAGAGTTTTGTTCCAGCTCTTTTTTAATTAATTATTCTATTTATTTGAAGGATGTCATTTATGCAATCAAAAATATGCACATTATTGGGAATTGAGTACCCTATTTTTCAAGGCGGAATGGCTTGGATTGCAGATGCTTCTTTAGCTGGAGCAGTCTCAGAAGCTGGTGGTCTTGGAATTATTGCTGGCGGCAATGCGCCACGAGAAGTTGTTCAGGCTGAAATAAAAAAAATCAAAGAAATCACAGATAAGCCATTTGGGGTCAATATTATGCTATTGTCGCCATTTGCACAAGATATCGTTGATTTAGTTTGCGAAGAAAATGTTCCAATTGTCACAACTGGAGCAGGGAATCCAAGTAAACATATGGCTAGATTTAAAGAACATAATATTAAAGTGATTCCAGTGATACCTTCTATTGCATTAGGCACCCGTATGGAAAAAATAGGGGCAGATGCTGTAATTGTTGAAGGAATGGAAGCTGGAGGACATATCGGTAAGCTAACGACCATGAGTATTGTACCACAAGCGGTAGATGCACTTTCAATTCCGGTGATTGCTGCAGGTGGTATTGGTGATGGTAGAGGAATGGCTGCTGCATTGATGTTAGGAGCAGATGCTATTCAAGTTGGTACACGATTTTTAGTTGCAAAAGAATGTACAGTACATCAAAACTACAAAGCTAGAATTATTCAAGCAAGAGATATTGATACGACTGTTACATGTCAGCATTTTGGGCATCCTGTACGAGCAATCAAAAATAAATTGACCAAAGAATACGATAGGTTAGAACAAGTCGAAATGAGAAATGATGTACCTGATCTTGAAAAATTTGATAAATTAGGACAAGGTGCATTGCGCAAAGCTGTAGTTGAAGGTGATGTAAATCATGGATCTATTATGGCAGGCCAAATAGCGGGACTTATAAAAAAAGAAGAAACAGCAAAAGAAATTATTGAATCTTATATTATTGAAACAAAAGAAATTATGGCAGCCAGATGTAGTCAGTGGGTATAGGGGAAATTTTATACTTATAGGCTTATAAATATATTCAGCTTTTAAAGTAAGGAGTAAAGAAATGAAGACAGCTTTTGTATTTAGTGGACAAGGTGCTCAGTACTTTGGTATGGGCAAAGAATTATTTGATCAAGAGGAAATTGTTCGAGAGACTTTTCAAGAAGCCAGTGATGTTTTAGGCTATGATGTGGCTGAGCTTTGTTTTACTGAAAACGACCGATTAAATGAAACGATGTACACACAACCGGCTATTTTAACAGTTAGCATTGCATTTTATCGCCTTTTACAACAAAAAGGTTATCACCCAGATGTAGTAGCTGGGCTTAGTTTAGGAGAATACAGTGCACTTGTCGCTAGTGGCGCGATTTCATTCGAAAAAGCTATTCAGTTAGTTACTAAAAGAGGTAAATTCATGGCTGAAGCTGCACCAACAGGAACAGGAAAAATGGTTGCAGTGATGAATGCTGAACGTTCCTTAATTGAGAATTGTTGTAAAGAAGCGAGTGTACTTGGAATTGTTTCACCTGCAAACTATAACACACCACAGCAAATTGTGATTGGCGGAGAAACACCTGCAGTTGATAAAGCGGTAGAGCTATTAACAGAGGCTGGTGTGAAGCGAATGATTCCATTAAATGTCAGTGGTCCTTTCCATACGGAATTGTTAAAGCCTGCTTCTGAAAAATTATCAGCTGAACTAGAGAAAATAAATTTTACAGAAATGACGATTCCTGTAATTAGTAACACGACAGCACAAGTAATGGAACAAGCAGAAATCAAGGAGCTTTTAGAAAAACAAGTGATGTCTGCGGTTCGTTTTGCTGATAGTATTGAAACAATCAAAAAAATGGATGTTGATGTAATTATAGAAGTTGGCCCAGGTAAAACATTGACTGGTTTTATTAAGAAGATCGATAAAGAAATCAAAACAGCTCGTGTGGAAGATGAAAAAACATTATCCGAAACTGAAGCATTGTTAAATGGGAGGTAAAGAATGGATTTAAAAGGAAAAAACGTATTTGTCACGGGAAGCACACGAGGAATAGGGAAAGCTGTTGCATTAGCTTTTGCTAAAGCAGGAGCTAATATTGCTCTAAACGGACGTAGTGAAATTACTGCTGAACAAATCGCGGAAATAGAATCTTTCGGTGTAAAATGTATTGGTGTATCTGGAGATATTTCCAGTTTTGATTCTGCTGAAGATATGATTAAGTCAGTCGTTGAAGGTTTAGGCTCAATTGATGTCTTAGTGAACAATGCTGGAATTACCAATGATAAGTTGTTATTGAGAATGACAGAAGAAGATTTTACTCGCTGTATTCAAATCAATTTAACTGGAACATTCAATATGACACAACATGCAATCAAACGAATGATGAAACAACGTAGTGGAAGCATTATCAATATGTCTAGTGTTGTTGGTTTGATGGGGAATATCGGTCAAGCCAATTATGCTGCAAGTAAAGCTGGAGTCATTGGTTTAACAAAATCTGTGGCAAGAGAAGTTGCTGCACGAGGAATCACATGTAACGCCATTGCACCAGGATTTATTGAAACTGAAATGACAGATGTTTTATCAGATAAAGTGAAAGAACAAATGAGCCAACAAATTCCATTACAAAGATTTGGTCAAGTGGATGACGTTGCCGACGCAGCTATCTTTTTGGCAAAAAGTCCATATATTACAGGACAAGTCTTAAATGTAGATGGCGGTTTAGTAATGCAAGGCTAATCAACAAGCTTGAAAGGAGCAACAGGAATGAATCGCGTAGTTATTACTGGTTATGGTGTAGCATCTCCAATTGGGAATGATGCAGAAACATTTTTAGAAAGTTTACAAACAGGAAAAAATGGGATTGAATCAATTACTAAGTTTGATGCAAGTGAGACAGGTATCACACTTGCTGCGGAAGTAAAGGATTTTCCTTTTGATAAGTACTTTGTAAAAAAAGATGCCAAACGAATGGATTTATTTTCTCTTTTTGGCATTTATGCAGCACTAGAAGCCATGGAGATGAGTCACTTAGATATAGAACAAATCGACGTTGATCGGTTTGGTGTTATGGTTGGTTCTGGTATTGGTGGACTCGAAACAATTCAAGATCAAGTAATTCGGATGCATGAAAAAGGACCTCAAAGAGTGGCTCCTTTATTTATACCTATGGCAATTGGTAATATGGCAGCTGGAAATATTGCTTTACGTGTGGGCGCAAGAGGGATTTGTTCTGCGACAGTAACAGCCTGTGCTACAGCGAATAATTCAATCGGCGAAGCATTTAGAAATATTAAGCATGGTTATTCAGATGTGTTACTAGCTGGGGGAACAGAGGCTTCGGTTACTGAAATAGGTATAGCAGGCTTTGCTTCTTTGACAGCCGTTACATCAGCTAAAAATCCAAACAGAGGATCAATTCCTTTTGACAAAGACCGTAGCGGATTTGTCATGGGAGAAGGAGCTGGTATTCTAGTTTTGGAATCTTTAGAGCATGCTCAAAAAAGAGGTGCTAAGATTTTAGGAGAAATCGTTGGTTATGGTTCTAATTGTGATGCTTATCATATGACATCACCGAGACCTGATGGAAGTGGAGCCGCTAAAGCCATGAAACTAGCCATTGAAGAAGCCGAAATTGATCCATCTAAAGTAGGATATATTAATGCACATGGGACAAGCACACCATCCAATGATGTTGCAGAGACTAAAGCCATTCAAACGGCTTTAGGAGAAGCTGCTAAAGATGTTCGTGTAAGTAGTACGAAAAGTATGACTGGACACGCACTAGGAGCAACTGGTGGAATCGAAGCAATTGCTACATTAAATGCTTTACAACACCAATTTATTCCACCAACTATCAATATTGAACAGCTTGATGAAGCAATTGAAATAGATATTGTCACAAATAAAAGTCAAAAACATGAATTTGATTATGCGTTAACAAATTCTTTCGGCTTTGGTGGTCATAACGCAGTACTTTGTTTAAAACGCTGGGAGGATTAAGATGAATATCAATGAAGTGAAGGATTTATTAACACAATTCGATCAATCAACACTAACAGAATTTGACCTTAAAGAAGGTTCGTTTGGTCTTTATATGAACAAAAATAAAGTAACACAAAAAACAATAGCCAATGAATCAAAACAAACAGCGGATAAGATTGTAACCGTCCAAGAATCACCAAAAGAAACGGTTCAAACTGCTACTGATAAAAACACGGTAAATGATACTGCAAAAGTTGAAACAAAACCAGAAAATACAGAAGAGATTATTTCTCCAATCGTCGGTGTTGTTTATTTAAAACCAGCACCTGATAAAGAAGACTTTAAACAAGTTGGCGACTCAGTGAAAAAAGGAGATGTTGTTTGTATTGTTGAAGCGATGAAACTGATGAATGAAATTACTTCAACTGTCGACGGTGTCATCACTGAAATATTGATACAAAATGAAGATGTTGTTGAATATAATCAACCGCTATTCCGTGTATCAAAAGGAGTGTAAAGATGAATATTCAAGAAATTAAAGAAATTATTCCTCATCGTTATCCTTTTTTATTGCTAGATACAGTAGAAGAGATCGTTGTTGGAGAAAAAGTTATCGCAAAGAAAAACGTTACGATTAATGAACCTTTTTTTCAAGGACACTTTCCAGGAGAACCTGTCATGCCTGGTGTTTTAATCCTTGAAGCTTTGGCTCAAGCAGGAGCGGTAGCATTATTATCTATGCCTGATTTTAAAGGTAAAACAGCTTATTTTGGTGGAATTGATAAAGCTAAATTTAGACAAAAAGTTGTTCCAGGTGATACTTTGATGTTAGAAGTAGAAATTATGAAAGTAAAATCAATAGCCGGTATCGGCAGAGGAACTGCAACTGTGAATGGGAAAAAAGTAGCGGAAGCAGAATTGACCTTTATGATTGGATAGGTGAGCTATGTTTTCAAAAGTTTTAATTGCAAATAGAGGAGAAATCGCAGTTCGGATTATTCGAGCATGTCGTGAATTAGGTGTGCAGACCGTTGCGGTATATTCCGAAGCAGATAAAGAAGCATTACACACACAGCTTGCAGATGAGGCTATTTGTATTGGGCCGGCGAAAGCTGCAGATTCATATTTAAATGTACAGAGTGTACTAAGTGCAGCAATCGTAACCAATGCTGAAGCGATCCATCCTGGTTTTGGATTTTTATCAGAAAATAGCCAATTTGCTGCAATGTGTGAAGAGTGTAATATCACATTCATTGGCCCAAAAGCTGCAACGATTGATGCTATGGGAAATAAAATTAATGCTCGTGAGTTGATGCAAACAGCGAATGTGCCGGTTATTCCAGGAAGTACTGGTGTCATTGGAACGGTTGAAGAAGCATTGGCAATCGCTGATACAATCGGTTATCCAGTTATGTTAAAAGCAGCAGCTGGCGGTGGCGGTAAAGGAATCCGTAAAGTATTGAGCAAAGATGAATTGCCTCAACATTTTACCTCAGCTCAACAAGAGGCAAAAGCAGCATTTGGTAATGATGATATGTATTTAGAAAAAATTATCTACCCAGCACGTCATATTGAAGTACAGATTTTAGGTGATCAGTATGGTCATGTAATTCACTTAGGTGAGCGAGATTGTTCACTGCAAAGAAATAATCAAAAAGTTCTTGAAGAATCTCCATCAATTGCTATTACCCCAGAGAAACGTCAGTTATTAGGGGAGACAGCAGTACGTGCAGCTAAAGCTGTTAATTATGAAAATGCTGGAACGATCGAATTTTTAATGGATCAATCAGGCGAATTTTATTTCATGGAAATGAATACTCGAATTCAAGTAGAACATCCTGTTACAGAAATGGTGACAGGGATTGATCTTGTAAAAGCACAGTTAAAGATTGCTTCAGGAGAAGAGCTTGCTTATACGCAGGAGGATATCACGATTACAGGACATTCAATCGAATGTCGGATCAATGCAGAGAATCCTGCATTTAATTTTGCCCCTTCGCCAGGTAAAATCAATAACCTACTGCTTCCAAGTGGAGGTATGGGACTAAGAGTGGATAGCGGAATGTATTCAGGCTATACGATCCCACCTTACTATGATTCTATGATAGCCAAAGTAATTGTTCATGGAAATGACCGTATGGACGCATTAATGAAGATGCAGCGGGCGTTAAATGAAATCGTGACTGATGGAATTGTCACGAATGCAGAATTTCAGTTGGATTTGATTACGCATGAAAATGTCCTAGCTGGCGATTATGATACAAGTTTTCTACAAGAAACGTTTTTACCAAATTGGGAACCAGATAGCGATAATTAAAAAGGAGCAGGAGTATGGCTTTATTTAAAAAGAAAAACTACATTCGAATTAATCCGAATCGCTCAGGCGACCAATCTTCTGTAAAAAAACCTGCTGTTCCTGATAACATGTGGGCAAAATGTCCTTGTTGCAAACGTACACTTTATACAAAAGATATGGGGGCAGAAAAAGTTTGTCCGTATTGTGGTTATAGTTTTAGAGTTGGTGCTTGGGAACGCCTCGCACTGACGGTGGACGAGAAGAGTTTTGAAGAATGGGATACAGATATAGTTACGAAAGATCCATTAGATTTTCCAGATTATCTGGATAAAATCGCTAAAATGCAAGAAAAAACAGAATTGCATGAAGCCGTGTTGACTGGAAAAGCTAAAATTAATGGTCAAGATATCGGTATTGGTGTGATGGATGCTAACTTTATTATGGGGAGTATGGGAACGGTTGTTGGTGAGAAAATCACTCGTTTATTTGAGCGAGCAACAGAACAGCACTTGCCTGTGATTATTTTTACTGCATCAGGAGGAGCTAGAATGCAGGAAGGGATTTTTTCTCTAATGCAGATGGCTAAAATCTCTGGTGCGCTTAAACGTCATAGTAAAGCTGGTTTGCTTTATGTAACAGTATTAACTGATCCAACAACTGGTGGTGTTACTGCAAGTTTTGCAATGGATGGTGATGTTATTTTAGCAGAACCGCAAAGTTTGATTGGTTTTGCTGGACGTCGAGTGATTGAACAAACGATTCGCCAAGAATTACCAGATGATTTCCAAAAAGCTGAGTTTTTACTGGATCATGGTTTTGTGGATAAAATTGTTCCTAGAAATCAGTTACGGGAAACACTTAGTAAATTAGTAAAGATTCATACTATGAAAGGGTGGGAATAGATATGGAAAAAACAGCCAATGATATTGTCACTCTCGCTAGGGCACAGGATCGATATACTACTTTGGAATATATAGATGCTATATTTGATAATTTTATGGAGTTTCATGGGGATCGTTATTTTGGGGATGATTTAGCGATTGTTGGCGGTATTGCAACGTTAGAAGATAAACCTGTGACTGTTGTAGGTATTCAAAAAGGGCGTAACTTGCCTGAAAATATTGAACGTAATTTTGGAGCTCCTCATCCTGAAGGGTATCGTAAAGCCTTACGTTTGATGAAGCAGGCGGAAAAATTTGGTCGTCCAGTTATTACATTTATCAATACAGCAGGTGCTTATTGCGGGATTGAAGCGGAAGAACGCGGTGAGGGAGAAGCAATTGCTAGAAATCTGCTGGAAATGTCTGACTTACGTGTACCGATTATTGCAATTATTATTGGTGAAGGCGGAAGCGGTGGTGCATTAGCACTTGCAGTAGCAGATGAAGTTTGGATGTTGGAGCATACTATTTATGCTGTGCTCTCACCAGAAGGATTTGCCTCGATATTGTGGAAAGATGGTAGTCGTGCAAAAGAAGCCGCTGAATTAATGAAAATAACTGCAACAGAATTAAAAGAGCTGACGATTATTGATCGGGTAATTCCAGAAGAAATGAATGGCGAAGTTTTAGAACAACCTAAAATCAATCGAATGATTCAAAAAGCACTTGTCAGTCAGTTGTCTGAACTCTCAAAGTTGGACACTGAAAAGTTATTAGACGAACGTTATCAGAGATTCCGAAAATTTTAAAGCTAGTTAAAATAAATATAGAATAAATGGAAATAGAGAACAGGCAGAGCTTTGCTTCGTTCCTATTTTTTTTCCTAAATAAAATAAAGAATTAAGTAGAACTATGGAAATCTTTATATATTTATAAAGATAATAAAAAAGATATGTCCAAAAATACAACAAAACTAAAGTGAGAAAAGTTATAAATTTCATACATTTCTGAACGTTTAAACTACTGTTACAAAGAGTTCATAGCTCTTTTTTTTTAGAGTATATTTGTTACTATAGGTAGTGAGTTTGGTGCGATTATCCAAACTTTAATAAATTAATTGGAGGAAGTAAGATATGAAAAAAATGGCTATTTTAGGAAGTTTAATGGGAGTATTATTGTTTGGTGCTGTTAGCGAATCGACATCTGCGGAAGCGACAACTGTAAAACAATCAACGAAAAGTGAAGTAGTTTTTCCTGAGTCTGATATTTCTGGATTTAAGAAAGAAGACATTCAGCAGACTCATGCATTGAAAAACTATAAAGGTGATTTAATAATTTTGACTTCCATCAATCCAAATGGAAAGTATGAATTGAGGATTGGTGAAGTAGATTTAAATGGTACGGGAGTTCACAACGTACAGCCAGTAACACTAAATAAGATTGCCCCTGAACTTTTCTTGATTAATGTATCAAAAACATTAGATGAAAGTGCTTTTATCATGTTTTATGTAGAAAAATCAAATCCTAATGTTGCAGTGGATTATTTCTTTGTTAATGGAAGTGATATTAAATAGTTAAAGAAAATCGTAAATTTAATTGATTTTTATACTTAAAGATGACTGTCGTAAGAAAGTTGGGCTGTATAGTTTTTTAGCAGGATTGATTAAAACTATCTGACTATTGTTAAACCTTTAAGTCTCCAAATTTACGATCAATATTACTATAATTTTAAATAAGAAAATAGAGGAGAAGGTTATCAATAGATGATTTTCTTCTCTATTTTTGTCTTTTTTTAAGTTCTTAATTCAGCGGAAAAAGTCTTTAGTCCTGATTATAAGTGCTAAACAAATAAATAGATGAAATTTTATCAAAAATAGCGTATAATCAAGAAGCAAATAATACATTGGAGGACTTTTTAGTGCTCCTATTTTGTTAGTAAGGAGAAAACATGTTTTTAAAATTTAAACCAACTTGGATGGTGGATGCAATTTATAAAATTACACCTACCCAATTAAAAAAATTAGGAATCAAAGCTGTGTTGACCGATTTGGACAATACCTTGATTGCTTGGGATAATCCAGATGGGACCGAGGAATTATTGACATGGATTTTGGAGATGAAAAACGCCGGAATCCCAGTTATAGTCGTTTCAAATAATAAATCTAGCCGTATTAAACGTGCAGTAGAAAAATTTGATTTAGAGTATGTGTCTAGAGCTTTAAAACCATCAACTAGAGGCTTTAGAGAAGCTGAAAAGAAACTAAATATGAAACCAGAAGAATTGGTAATGGTGGGAGATCAGATCATGACCGACATTCGTGGAGCGAATGCTGCTGGAATCAGAAATATTTTAGTTCGTCCAATTATCGATACAGATGGATGGAACACAAGAATTAATCGTTTTTTTGAACGGAAAATTATGAAACATTTAGCGAAGAAGCATCCAGATATGATATGGAAAGGCGGACTAGAATGAGTGAGAATGAAGTAATTCATTGTATAGGCTGTGGCGCGGTTATTCAAACGGAGCAACCCAATGAGCTAGGCTATACACCAAAAGCTGCTTTTGAAAGAGGTATGGAGACAGGAGAAGTTTATTGCCAACGCTGTTTTCGTTTAAGACATTACAATGATATTCAAGACGTCCATTTAACAGATGATGATTTTTTACGTTTATTGAATGAACTAGGTCGTGAGGATGCTTTAATCGTAAATGTTATTGATATTTTTGATTTTAATGGGTCACTGATTCCTGGTCTACATCGTTTTATTGGGGATAATCCTGTTTTAATGGTGGGAAATAAAGTCGATATTCTGCCGAAATCATTAAAGAAACCAAAAATGATTCAGTGGATGAGAGAGCGTGCTCATGAAGAAGGTTTGCGCCCAGTTGATGTTTTGCTGACAAGTGCTAAGAAGCCTCAGGAAATGGAAAACTTACTTGAGACAATTGAAAAATATCGTGAAGGTAAGGATGTTTATGTTGTTGGAGTGACAAATGTTGGTAAATCAACATTAATCAATCAAATCATTAAACAGACAGCTGGTGTTCAAGATGTTATTACAACCTCTCAGTTTCCAGGAACGACACTTGATAAAATAGAAATTCCATTAGATGACGGTCATTTCTTGATTGATACGCCTGGTATTATTCATCGTCACCAGATGGCCCATTATCTTGGTAAAAAAGACTTGAAGATTATTGCACCGCAAAAGGAAATTAAACCAAAAGTTTATCAGTTGAATCCAGAACAAACGCTGTTTTTAGGTGGTTTAGCTCGTTTTGATTTTATTCAAGGAGAACGTAGTTCGTTTATTGCCTATGTTTCAAATGATTTATCTATTCATCGGACCAAATTAGCGACAGCAGATGCATTTTATGAAAAACATGTTGGTGGTTTATTACAACCGCCTCGTCCAGATGAAGTAGCAGAGTTTCCAGAATTAGTTCGGTTTGAATTTTCAATCAAAGAAAAAACGGACATTGTGTTTGCAGGACTTGGATGGATCACTATAACTGAGCCTTGTGTAGTTGCTGGTTGGGCACCTAAAGGCGTGGATGTATTAAGAAGGAAAGCCTTGATTTAATTACAAGTGAGAATAGAGAGAAGGAAAAATTAGTGGATTTAAGAGGAAAACAAAAGCGTTTTTTACGTAGTCAAGCTCACCATTTACAACCGATTTTTCAAATTGGTAAAGGCGGCTTAAACTCTGCCATGATCGTACAGATCAATGAAGCATTGGAAAAACGTGAATTAATCAAAGTTACTTTACTACAAAATACCGATGAAATTGCTGAAGACGTAGCTAGTGCGTTGAAAACAGATATCCATTGTGATATTGTTCAAATTATCGGTCGTGTATTAGTTTTATTCAAACCATCATCTAACGAAAAGTATCAAAAAATCTCTAAAGAAGTTAAAGCAATTTAAAACTTGGAGGTAAGGAAAATGGGGACAAATACGAATGCAGCACTAAAAGCAGAAGTAATTGTAGAAGAAGCAGAGCTTTTTCAAAAGCGTAAACAGGTAGGAATTTTAGGCGGGAATTTTAATCCGGTTCATTTGGCTCATTTAGTGATTGCCGACCAGGTACAGCAGCAACTTGGCTTGGACAAAGTCTATTTGATGCCTACTTATTTGCCGCCTCATGTAGATGAAAAAAAAACCATCAATAGTAAAGATCGTTTAGCAATGCTTGAATTAGCAATTGCAGGTAATCGGAATTTAGCTGTGGAACCAATTGAATTATTCCGTAAAGGTAAAAGTTATACGTACGATACGATGAAAGCACTAACTCAAAATAATCCAGATACAGATTATTATTTTATCATCGGCGGAGACATGGTAGAATACTTACCAAAGTGGTACAAAGTCGATGAGTTACTTACTTTAACCAATTTTGTTGGTATTCGTCGTCCAAATTACGGAACGGTTACACCTTATCCAATTATTTGGGTAGATGTTCCGCAAATGGACATTAGTTCAACGTTAATTCGGGAAAAAACAAAAAATGGTTGTTCTACTCGCTATTTACTGCCTGATAGTGTGATACACTATATAGAAGAAAAGGGGCTGTATGTGGATGGACTTTAGCGGAAAATATACATCGTTTAAACGAGAAGAATTGATGCAGGAAGTCCAGATGCATATGAGTGAACGACGATTTGTCCATGTGCTAGGTGTAGAAGAAACGGCGATAGCACTTGCTGCGAGATATGGTGCATCAGAAGAAAAAGCAAGCATTGCGGCATTGACCCATGATTATGCTAAAGAGCGGCCTGATGAAGAATTTGAGTTCATCATCAAGCGAGATGGCTATGATCCGGACTTACTGAATTATGGTAATGCAATTTGGCATGGTCTTGTTGGTGCCAGTATGGTTCAAAGAGAACTTGGCATAGAAGATGAAGAAATTTTAGAAGCGATTCGTCTGCATACCACTGGTGCTGCAAAAATGAGTTTGCTTGATAAAATTATTTATGTTGCTGATTATATCGAACCAGGTAGAAATTTTCCAGGAGTCAAAGAAGCACGAGAACTTGCATTAGTTGATTTAGATGAAGCAGTTGCATACGAAACAAAACATACACTGCAACATTTGATTGAGCAAGAACAAAAAATTTATCCCAAAACAATTGAGACATATAATTATTGGGTAATTAAGAAAAGAGGAAACGATCATAGATAGTCAACAGATTTTAGAAATTGCTGTAAAAGCAGCGGATTCCAAACGAGCAGAAGAAATTGTCGCTTTAGATGTGCATGAAATATCACTTTTAGCAGATTACTTTATGATTTGCCAAGCAACTAGTGAACGTCAAATCAATGCCATCGTGGAAGAAATTATTGAAAAAGAAGAAGAAGCAAACGTAGAAGTGAAACGCATTGAAGGAAAAGACGCAGGCAAATGGGTATTGATCGATTTAGGTGATATCATTGTCCACGTATTCCAGTCATCTGAGCGTTCATTCTACAACTTAGAAAAACTTTGGTCAGATGCTCCAATGGTCGATTTACATGCCTGGGTCGAGTAATATGGCTTACGAAACATTTGCTTTTGTTTATGATGAAGTAATGGATGATAGTTTGTATGATCAATGGCTAAAATTTTCAAAACGTCATTTACCAGAAGGGAAAAAAGATGTTTTAGAAATGGCTTGTGGTACTGGCGCTTTAGCTGTAAATTTTGCAAAAGCGGGATTTACTGTTACAGCTTTAGATTTATCAGAAGAAATGCTGATGATGGCTAGCAAGCGAGCGGCTGAAGAGGATGTTCATGTTCAATTTGTCCAAGGAAATATGATGGATTTGTCTGAAATGGGACAATATCATGCGATTACTTGTTTTTCTGATTCACTTTGTTATATGGCAAATCGTCAGGAAGTGCAGCAAGTATTTGATGATGTTTATCAAGCACTAGAAGATGACGGTGTTTTTATCTTTGATGTTCAT
Organism: Enterococcus sp. AAFC-DPL-5146; assembly: GCF_058216635.1. NCBI lineage: Bacteria > Bacillati > Bacillota > Bacilli > Lactobacillales > Enterococcaceae > Enterococcus > Enterococcus sp. AAFC-DPL-5146. Next base: position 679,184 of record NZ_CM177103.1, read on the forward strand.
TCAATCTATCAAATAGACAAAGTATTTCCAGAGTATAGTTATCATTATCAAACAGAAGAATTTGCTTTTTTGTGGGATAGCTATCCTGGTGAAAAAGAGCATAGTATTGAGCATTTTTTGACTTTTTTTGTGAAGGAACAGGAAAGTGATGAAGTATTTATTCGTCAAGATGAATTACATCAAGAACGAACTTATACAATGGAAAACTATTTAATGATGCTTGAAAGTGCTGGTTTTATGGATGTAAAAGTTTATGCAGATTTTACGGATGAAGCCCCTACTGAAAAAAGTAATCGCTGGTTTTTCGTTTGTAAAAAATAGTAAAAAAAAGTGAGTGGAGCGAAACTATTTAGAGTTTATGCCACTCATTTTTATTTTGTTTTGATAATAAAATAAAAATGGTATGATAGATGATAATAGAAATGTTTCAGACAAGGAGAATATATATGAAAAGCTGCGGCATTATTGTCGAATATAATCCTTTCCATAATGGACATCAATATCACGCTAAAATGGCTCGTGAAATGAGTGGAGCAGATGTTGTAATTGCTGTAATGAGCGGGAATTTTTTGCAAAGAGGAGAGCCAGCAATTATTGATAAATGGATACGTGCTAAGGAAGCTTTGAATCATGGGGTAGATTTGGTGATTGAACTACCATTTGCCTATGCGGTTCAATCCGCTGATTATTTTGCTAAAGGCGGAATCAAGTTGCTTCATGCAATGCAATGTGATTCATTATGTTTTGGCACCGATAATCAAGGGGGTATGTCCTATGAAAAATTCGGTTCTTACGTTAAGGAAAATCAGCCAGAAATTAATCAAGCTTATCAGAAAATCAAAAACAATGGAATGAGTTATCCACAGCAAATGACTGAAGTTTTTCGTCAAATATATCCAGAAACTACTTTAGATTTTTCTTCGCCAAACCATATTCTAGGGTTGAGTTACGCTAAAGAGAATGCTATCTATGATAAACCAATGACAATATATCCTTTAAAAAGAGAGCAAGCAGGTTATCATGATCTAAAAATACATAAAGAATTCGCTAGTGCTACTGCAATAAGGAAAGCTGTTTTTTCAGGGAAAATGGATCAAACTAAACAGGTGCTACCTGAACAAGTGACTGCAGATTTAATGAATTCACCAACAGTATCATGGGAAGACTATTGGCCCTTATTAAAATATAAATTAATCAGTAGTTCAATAACTGAGTTGCAGGAGATTTATCAAATGAAAGAAGGCATCGAATATCGTCTACAAGAAGCTGCCAAAATATCAGACTCTTTCCTAACATTTATGGAACAAGCGAAAACAAAACGGTATACTTGGACACGTCTGCAGCGACTGGCAACTTATATTTTAAATAATGTGAAACAAGAAGAAATAGAGAAATTTTGGAATCACAGTCATCTACAAATTTTGGGTTTTACTGAACAAGGACAACAGTTTTTACGAGAGAAGAAAAAGTCGATTGAACTCCCGCTGATCACAAAAATATCGAAGAGCATAAATACTCAATTAGCCTTAGATATTCGCAGCAATCAAATCTATCAGTTAGGAAATAAAGATATTTTAGAACAAAGTTTTGGGCGATTTCCGATTCGAGTACCTTAAAAGCAAAAAACACTTAACAAAAATGCATTTGCCAAGTATAATGAGAAAGGCACTATAAACAAAAATAATAATGAATGAAAGCGAAGTGAGAATATGGGTCGTAAGTGGGCAAATATTAAAGAGAAAAAAGCTGCCAAAGACGCAAATAACAGCCGAGTTTATGCAAAATTTGGAATTGAAATTTACGTAGCAGCGAAATCGGGTGATCCTGACCCTCAAGCAAATCAAAAATTAAGATTTGTTATCGAGCGCGCAAAAACATATAATGTACCAAAACATATCATTGATCGAGCGATTGAAAAAGCAAAAGGTTCTGGCGATGAACAATATTCAGAACTACGTTATGAAGGATTTGGACCAAATGGATCAATGGTAATTGTTGATGCATTGACTAATAACGTAAACCGTACAGCTTCTGATGTTCGTGCTGCTTTTGGTAAAAATGGTGGGAACATGGGAGTTAGTGGAGCGGTAGCTTATATGTTCGATCATACAGGGGTTATCGGTTTTGCTGGCGATGATGCAGATGATACTCTTGAATATTTAATGGAAAAAGACATTGATGTTCGTGATGTTACTGAAGAAGAGGGACAAATCATTGTTTATACAGAACCCGAAGACTTACATGCAGTTCAAGAAGCGCTGAAAGAAAAAGGCATTGAAGAATTTTCAGTAGCCGAGTTAGAAATGATTGCTCAAAATGACGTTGAGTTAGACGGCGAAGATTTAGAGAAATTTGAAAAAATGATCGATGTTTTAGAAGAGCTTGATGATGTTCAAAAAGTGTATCATAACGTTGATTTAGGTGAATAAGTAAGTTTGAGAACCCTTTATGTTAAGGGTTCTTTTTTTATCTATAAAACCTTCCGATTCGGTTATTAATTAAGCACATATTTGCGCCTATAGTCCTATTGATAACACATTTTATTATTTGTACTTGAGAGAAAAATAGAACCATAGATTCAAAAGTTCTTCGAGGTTGATATAAATATCTAAAAGTAATATAATTATTATAGGTTATTTTTTTAATAATTATAAAATAATTACATTATGCTAAGCGAATATTTGGAGTAGAAGTATCGATAACTTAGAAGGTAGTAACAGTTATTTGTAAGAGAATCAGGAGTGATTGAATAGGATGGCTATTTAGATTTAATATAGACTAATTAAGTGTGGGAATAAAAAAACCCTTCATACACACACTATATGAAGGGAAACACAATATGAAAAAACTAAGAACAAATGTATAATAGCATTTTTTTTGTAAATTCTCAAATATTTCGGTTTATATATAAAATTTTGAGAATTTCAATCGGACAGTTACGAATAAGAAAGTGGTTAAGGGATGAATAACTTAAAAGATTCCGATTTTATGTTTCTGTTTCTATAGATTAATTTTATTCGTTTGTTATCTATAATGTATAATATATTTTACTTTTTTTTGTCTAGATGATCATTTGGTCATTGTATTGTTATCATAGTAGGAAGTATCTATTTATCAGTATAAAAGTTCAGCTTCATTGGATAGTTATTTATATAAAGGGTTGTTGTTATTAAAATGAAGAAGAGTGAGTAAATAAAAAGAACGGTAGAGCGTTATTCTTGTATTGATTTACTATTAGAACTTTATTCTTATCTGTATGATATTATTTTTTTTCAATTTTTTTATAAAAAGTGTAAAAAAGTGAAAAATATATTCGGTTGATATAGTGTAAAATGATATTCGTGCGAATAGGTCTATTTTCGAAAATACATTCATTGTGTGGCTCAAAGCTAGAAGTAATTACATATATTAGATAATGAGTGTTAGTTTGAGAATGTGCATTTTATTTGCCAAGTACATTTATTTGTCTTGCTTTTTTGTTAAGCAATAAGTTTGTAGGAGGTGTTTGGGTGAATGAATAAGCAACTTTTTTTTAAACAAGTAGGAGTGGCAATTCTTCTGTTTATGTTAGTGGTTGTGTTGGGTGCATGCCAAAGTAAAAAAAATAAGTCAGAGGAAGTAACAACAATAGAAACTACGATTGAGACGAAATCTAATGCAGCTACGATTATCGTCGAAGATTCGTCAAATTAAAAGTAGCAGGAAAGAAGGATATATGAGTTGGAGCAAAAACAAAATTATAAATTAATAGAAAAAATAGCAACTTGGTTTATGTTACTAATTTTAGTATCTCAAGTGATTACTTCTGGTTTATTTGGAGTGATCGCACACGCTGAATCGTCAGTCGGTGATTTACAATTAATAGATGAACAAGGTGCACCAGTTAATAACCTTACTTTGGAAAAAGGTGAAGTAAAAGTTATTGGTGTAAAAACAACGAATAAAGAGGATAGTTCTGTTCAGGTAAATCTTGGAGGCTTACATTTAAAACAAGATCAAACCAATGAAAAAAATTCAGGCAATCCAGTTTCTATCGCTTATAGTGAAGAAGCATCGAATGTAATTGCCAATTGGCAGACAAACACACCTGCTGTGACACAAGAGAAGTCGGCAGAAGAAGAGGCAACTACAGAAAACAGCCAGATCAAACCGATAATTGAAGATCCAGTAACTCAGTTTGTAAATAATCAAGCATGGTTAGTAGTAGAAGGAACTGAAGCAGGAACTTATCAAGTTCAGGCAAGTTCATCTAGATCAATTGGTGTTGGGATGTCGGAGCCGCTTGTGGTTACGGTGAAAGAAAAAGAGTTGGAATCTGATGACGGAATAACTGAAGAATTAACAGGAAACAAACTAGTAAAAGAACGTAAGGAATTAGAAAAAAACACAGCATCTTCACGTAGAAATACTAAAGCTGTTTCTAATGTAACCTCTCAAGTATGGGATTTAAGTACAAATAATTGGGTAACAAGTAACAAAATTACTGATTTCAGACAATATAATTATGGAATAAAATATAATATTCAGTTGACGGTTAATGAGGAAGAAGCGAAAGATGAAATACTGATTAATCCAAATATGATTAATCCTACAAATAATGTTGGGTGGGCTAAGGTAATTGAATCTTCTGTCTCTGGGAAGGATTCTGAAGGTTCTCCTGCCAATGTTGAATGGGATGAATGGAGTGGTGTAGTTTTAACACCTAACGGGACAGGTACCTATCAAGTATCTTTTGTTGTAGAATTCTCAGAGGATATAGATGCTTTTAAAGGGTTGGAGGTTGAAGGTTCATTTAATGAGTTTACGTTAACATTGGATAGTGGAAATCAAATACAAGAAGTTAAAACTAAGGCTGTTTTTCCTCAACCATATTATCTCATTTTTAAAGACAGTAAGAATCCATCTTCACCAATTATTCAAAAAAAGATTCAATTTAAGCTAATTCGTAAATCGGATGGAACTACTCAGACATATACTACAGAGGGAGACACGGGAAATCCTGATAGATCGTTCGGTACTTGGATTAATATTATTGATGGCGATTATGATGTTGAGGTTGAGAAAATAGAAGATGATATGTACCTTCCCAAAATGGATGCCGTAGTGGGATCTATAAATAAATTTACTCCAAATTGGACTGGCTTACTAATAACAATTAACTTAGTAAGGGTAGAACCTGCAATCAAAACTAAAATAAGTTTTGATAAGGAAAATGATAACTATTATTACGACATCGTAAAATCAACGCAAGAAATATCTAACGACATTGAAAAAAATGGAACTGATCCTATTCGATTTGTTTTTCGTTCCGAAAATACTGGAACAAATATGTTACCTCAAGGTGATGTGAAAATATATAGGGTTTCTAATGGTTCTGAAATAGATGTTGTAACAGTTCCTTGGAATCAGGTCTGGAAGCCCGGAAAAGATATTAGTGGCGCAGATATTTATAAATTATCATACGAGTATGAATTATCCAGTCCGTTACTAAATGGTGAGAAAATATTTATGGAGACTGACTGGAAATTACTTGAAAAAGATCCTGAAAAGGCGATAATTACTAGTAATTATCAACTTAGTGTAACGATTCGAGGTTTTGATAAGAATAATGTTGGATCCAATCAAGATGGAATTACAGCAACGACAAATGCTTATGCACGAACGGTCATTGAGTCAGGAGCTAAGAAAGAGGTATTCAAAGAAGGAAAAGATATTGATGGACAAACTTTAGTTGTTGGAGATACGATTACTTATAGAATGACGTTGCAGGCTGTTTCTGGTGAAGAAACTGCTCAATTGAAAGTCGGACAATGGTTTGAAGATCAACTGCCGGAAGGATTCAGTTGGAATCAAAATGATCTCATTGTGACAATGACTACATCCACTGGAAAAAAAGTACTCAGGAAGTCCAATTATAGTCTGAGTAGTTCTGGATTATTAAGTATTGATATGAATAAAATAACGTTTACTCCAAATAATCTACTTTACATTTCCAGAGATAATCCAGAGGCTAGTAAACTAAGTTTTGAAATTACAGGTAAAGTAATCAATTTAGCTAGTGGTATACTTGAAAATCAAGCAACATTTAACACACAAAGAAGAACAGATGATTTTAAAGTAAACAGTTGGGAACAAGATCCCCCTACGAAAACAAATAAAGTATCTAATACAGTCGAACCTGAAGTGAAACTAGAAAAACACGTTTATGCTGAAGATCCACGCATAAAAGCCAATCAAGAAGACGCAAAAGTATTATACGCAGATAAATCATTCTTCTATTCAATCGATGCAAATTTAACACCAGAATCTGGTGCTATGTATAATGGTGTGATTGAAGATACCATACCAGAAAAATTAGCGATTCAAGGGACCTATCTTGTAATCAATGACGAAAAGGTCGATATACCTGAAGAGGCTCTTGAAGTTGTCGGTCAAAATATCAAGCTTGATTTTTCTAAAATTCCTGAACTAAATCCAATGATAAACACTCAGAAAGTACGGTTAATTATTGAAGTTAAGGCTGATACTTCTCTAGTGAATACTGGTATAGATACAATAAATGAAGCAGATATCAAAGGAACAGATAAACAAGGATCAGCCCCGACTGATGATAATGCTCAAGTAGGTGTACGTTTCGTTTATCCACCAGGGGATTTATCAATTGAAAAAAGTGTCGGAACAACAGTAAATAACGAGTTTGTACCGCTAAAAGATAAAAGTCCAGTAAAAGTTGGAGATAGAATCACATATAAATTGGTTGTAGAAAATACTAAAGAAGTTGGAACCATTGTCAGAGCTGTCCATGCTAAAGACGATGTACCAAAGGGTTTAGAAATAGTATCTGATTCAATCAAGGTAAAAGTCATTAAAGGCACTCAGGAAGAGTTAAGTACAGGAACTAATCTAGGCAGTGGGCAAAGTATCGATGTATTAATTGGTGATTTGATGGGGAAAGAAAAAGCTGAGGTTACATTCGACGTAATTGTAACGAAAGATGCTTCCGGAGAGTTAAAAAATATCGCCTCTGCATCTGGAAAAATCGACGAAGTCCCAAATGGTCCAGACATTGATAAAGATGCAGATCAAAATCCATCTACAGAGTTAGGAATTGTACCAAATCCTAAGTTGACGAAAACAGTTAGTCAGAAAAAAGCATACAAAGGTCAAAGACTTACGTATACAATTGTTGCGACTAATGAAAATGGTGCAGCAATCATCAATGGGAAAATCAGTGATGCTCTTCCGGATGAAGTAACTTATGTTTCTGGTACAACAGCGGTTGACAAAGAAGCAATCGATGATACGTTGTTTGGTTGGGCAAATGATAAACGTTCCTTTGAATACAGTGGACTAACTATCGACGCTAAAAAAACAATTACCATTACATTTGATGTAGAAGTAATAACAGATGAAATAAAAACAACTATTTTAAATACAGCCAAACTTAATGGTGACTATCAAGTTAATAAAGATAACACAGAAGCGATTAAAGAATTACCAGCTTCAGACGACTTTGAAACTGTTCGACAAAATGGGGAGTTAACAATTAAAAAAGAAGTTTCTCAAAATTCAGTGGATCAGCATAACAAAGTAGTAAAAGTCGGCGATATTATTGAATATAAGCTCATTGTTGAAAATACTACAAAAAATCCTTCAATCATTCACAATGTTGAGGTGACAGATACGATTCCTGTAGGGTTAGTCTATCAAGATAAGTCGTTGAAAGTTAATGGGAAAGAGCCCGCTGAAGGAAGTAAAGTGGAGAAGAATTCATTGTTGGTAATTATCGGTGATATTACCGAAGAAACAAAACCAATAGAAATTACTTTTAATGTCAAAGTAACAAACGAAGCTTTAGCAGTTACTAAAAATATGGCAATGGGGTTAGGAGAAACATTGGAAGATCCAACTGATCCTAATTCAGAGATAATTCCACAGACGCCTATCTCAAATGAAGTTATTGTACACAAACAACCTGATCCGCTCATTAAAAAAGAAATTCTGGATCCATCGAATGGAAAAGTGTTCAATGGTGACGAAATCACTTATCAAATCAGCATCGCTAATGGAACCATAAAAAATAAAGAGACCCTTGGCGATTTGATTAATGCTAACGTGACAGATGAATTAGACGCTGATCTTAAATATGTTCCTGAATCAACAACTGTTGGGGGAACTAAAATTTCCGATGCTGGGGTATGGACCAATAATAAGAACTTCTCGTATACATTTGATGAAGTCATACCAGCTGGTGAATCAAGAGTGATTACATTCAGAGTAACAGTAAGCGAACAAGCAAAAGGGAAAATCAATAATAGCGCCACAGTTATCGGATCAGACCAAGACAAAAACGAACTACCAAAAGTTGATGACAACATTGATGTTTCTGTATATCCTAAACCAGGAAAACTGGGAATCGATAAATTAGTTTTTGACAAAGATAATAAGGATATAAAAGACGGAATTGTCACTAAAGATAGTATTGTCACATATCAACTAGTTATTAAAAATACGGTAGCTGGTACTTCTGAAGTACTCAATGCAACAATCGAAGATAAAATACCAGTAGGATTAGAGTATCAAAAAGATAGTTTACGTGTTGTAGAAAAACCAGCCACTGTTACAGTCAAGGAATTAACAGTATCCAATTCACCTGATACAGTGAAAGCTGTTGTAGATAAGCTGTCAGGCGAAGAAAAAGTTATTATAGAGTTTAAAGCAAAAGTAACTGCAGAATCTGGATCTGAAATTACAAACAAAGGAGTTGCTAACGGACAAGTAACACAAACTCCAGGTGGCGAACCAACTAACTTGGATCCAGTTGATAATACCGTGATTGTCCACAAGGCACCAGATCCAAAAATCACGAAAAAAGTAATCGAACCTGCAAGCAAAGAAGTAATCAACGGTAGTCAAGTAACATATGAATTAGTGATTACAAATGGCGATACAAACACAGGAGAATTATTGAATGGTAAAGTAACAGACGTATTGCCAGACGGATTGAAATATGTTTCAGGGACGACTAAAATCAATGGTCAAAAAGCTACACCAGAACAAGAAAATAGTTGGTCAGCAGATCATAAAACCTTTGAATATAACCTGCCATCACCTTATCAAGGCGGAACTGAAACCAAAATTACCTTTACCGTTGAGGTAACAACAGGTGACAAACCAGAAGATATCGGCAAAAAAATTACTAATGAGGCAAGTGTCACTGGTGAGGATAAAGAAGGAAAAACTTATACACCAGATAAAGGCACCGATGTAATTACGCCGATTCGCAAAGATGGGAAGCTATCCATAAAAAAATCTGTTTTCAAAGATGACAAGAATATTCATGATAAAGTGGTTGCCGTCAATGACATTATCGAATATAAGCTCGTTGTAGAAAATACAGAAAAACTACCATCAGAAGTCCATAAAGTAATAGTGACTGACAACATCCCTGTTGGCTTAGAATATCAAAGTGGGACGTTAGAAATCAAAGGTGCAGATGCTTCGGCTAAAGGACAAGTTACAGGTAATGTTTTAACGGCAGAGTTAAATACGTTAACAGAAGGTCAAACGGTAACAATCAGTTTCAAAGTAAAAGTAACAGAAAAAGCTAAAGGTGTAATAGATAATGTTGCGTTAGCTACAGGGAACGTTACACCAGTTGACGGTAGTTCATCAGTTGAGGTTAAAAGTGATGATGATGTAACAGTTAATAGAACGCCAGATCCAAAAATTGAAAAATCAATTGTTACTCCAACGAATAACATTGTAACAAAAGGGGATCAAATAAAATATCGTCTAGTCGTAACAAACGGAGATAAGAATACAGGGGTATTGAAAAATGGAACAGTTACGGATACATTAGTATCCGGACTAAAACACGTAGCAAATACCACTACAATGAATGGTCAATTGGTTGATGAGTCTAGTTGGACAGCAGAAACCTTAACGGTCGATTTACCAACTTCTTATGAAGGTGGAAGCGACGCAATAACTATTGAATTTATAGCTGTTGTACAGACGGATGAGTTAGGAAGCATTTCAAATACAGCTAAAGTTTCTGGGCAAGATATTACTGATACAGGTAATTATGATGCTTCAGATGATGTGGATATTAAAGTAGTTCCAAAAGCAGGAGAGTTAAATTTAAAGAAAACTGTTGCTAAGGATGATAAAGATGTTCATGATAAAATCATCCGTGTAGGAGATATTGTCACGTATACGGTTGTTGTTGAAAACCCAGTAACTGATCCTTCCGCAGTCAGAGAAGTAATCCTTAAAGACGTGATCCCAGAAGGATTAGACTATCAACCAACAACGCTAAAAGTAAATAACGAGCTAAAATCAGATAGTCATATAACGGGTCAAAATTTAACAATCAATCTTGGTACATTGAAAGAAAAAGAGAAAGTAACGGTAACTTTTGATGTAAAAGTAACAGCGGCAGCAAAAGGTAAAATTACAAATATTGCCACTGTATCAGGTACAGTGACACCTCCTGGACAAGAGGACTTAACGTTACCAGAGCTTACAGAAAAAGTAGAAAATAGTAAAATTCCAGAACCAAATATTCAAAAAACAGTAATTAATGGTTCTAACAAAGAAGTAACTGATCCAAAAGTCATTAAAGGACAAGAAGTCACGTACCAACTAGTTGTTACTAATGGAACGGAAACAACAGGTATTTTATACGATGGAGTTGTGACAGATACCTTAGATTCAGACTTAGAGTATGTTGCTGGAACAACCAAGGTAAATGGTGAAAAAGTAACAGATGAAGTTGCTGGATGGTCAGGAAATGAATTAAATTATCACTTACCAAAAGAATTCGCTGGTGGAGAGAAACTTATCATTACATTTACTGTTAAAGTAACAAGGTCTGAATTAGGTTCAATTACTAATACTGGCTATATAACAGGGAAAGATAGTGAAAAATCTCCAGATACTGATTATGATCGTTCTGATCCAGTCGATATTGAAGTGATTCGTGGAACGGCTGATCCAACAATTTCAAAAGAAGTTTGGTCAGAAGATGAGAGTCAAGAACTGAATAATCAAGTGGTTAAACCAGGAAGTACCATTCAATACAAATTAATTGTTGAAAACAAAAATCAAGAACCATCAGAAATCAGGAATACAATCGTTACAGATATTATTCCAGCAGGTTTGACCTATGTAAAAGGAACATTGACATTGGACAATACACTTGTCAGTGATGGGAATATTGTTGGACAACAGCTAACTCTTGATGTAGGAACTCTTATAGAGGGACAGAAAAAGGTTGTTAGTTTCAATGTGATTGTCACTGATGACGCTAAAGGTGTTAGTAAAAATATTGCATATGTCGCTGGAAAAACAACAGATACGACAGGCTCAGACAAAGAAATACCAAAAATCCCTTCAAACCCAGTAAACATTCATAAACCAGCCGACCCAGAGATTAAAAAATCAATTGTAGGTGCGACAGAAGTGACTGTTGGTAGTGATATCGTTTATCAACTTGAAGTAAGTAATGGTACAACTGAAAACGGAGCATTTTTAGAAGGAGTAGTATCAGATGAACTTCCAGAAGGGTTAGTTTACAAAGCTAAAACAACTAAAGTAGACAAAAAACCAGTAAATGATGAACAGATTTGGAATGGGAATACCTTAAGCTACCATTTGTCTTCGGAATTCAAAGGTGGAGAACTAACAATTATTGAATTTACTGCTACGGTAAATAAATTAGGAGCGATCAATAACACGGCGTTTGTAAGAGGAACAGATTTTAGTAAATCTTCTTATGATGAACAAGGGACGGCACTTGTCTCGGTCGTGGCAAAACCAGACCCTTCAATTGAAAAAAGTGTTAAGAAGCTGAACGATAAAGATTTTACTTCAGTATCTGACACAATCGAAGTCAAAGCAAATGATCATTTAATTTATAGGTTAGTTGTGAAAAACGGAACGACAGATTCTGGCACTTTATTTAATGCAAAAGTAGAGGATAAATTACCAGCAGGTTTAACCTATGTGCCGAATTCAACAACGATTAATGGTAATACAGTATCATCCGATTCTGAACATTGGAAAGATAATACTTTCACCTATGTTCAATCAAGTATGGCACCGGGAGAAGTTTGGGACATTCAATTTGAAGTGAAAGTAAACGAAATAACGAGTGCTCAACAGATAAAAAATATTGCAACACTTAGCGGAAAAGATATAGGAACAAAGGAATATAATGGTCAGTCTGATGTTTCTGTAGTAGTTAAAGTTGACTCACCGATTGAAGATCCAAGTAATGATTCAATAGAAGAGCTTATAGATACACCTATTGGACAAATGCTGCCAAATACGTCAACCAAATCTAAATCTAAAAGTGCTGCAAGGAGCTTTCCTAACACAGGGGAACTTAAAGATCAGCTCTCTTGGTTAGGGTATATGTTGATTATTAATTTATCTATACTTTATCTTTTTAAAAGAAAAGAGAAAAATGATCGAGTGTTGTAAGGTGAATTATTTTATTAGATAAAAAATATTATAGGAAAAACACACAATTCTCAAATTGGATTGTGTGTTTTCTTTTATTTGTAATTGAATCATTAAGTACATTACTATCCAATTGGTATAGAATATATATGGAAAAGAAATAGCTAAAAAACAGACTTATTTTAGGTTCAATAGTAAAAGGTTTATTTTGAAAATATTTTGTAAAATCAAATGACAGCTATCAATTTTTTTTGCTTTATAAAACGATTGCAAATATTTTACTTTATTATAACCACAGTATAGAATTGATGTAACAATACACAGAAATACACCTTTTTTAGTTTGTAATATTTTTTAAATTATATATATTTATTATTTTGGAATAAGTGTTGGATATAGGGGGGATCATAGTTGAAGGGAAAATGGCTGTTTGTATGTTTAGTAGTATTAATGATAAGTGTACTTAAGATTGATGACTATCAAGCTTTTGCAGAAGAGGAGATAGTGGAGCAACAAGCTGTGACTATGGATGTTCCTCAGCCACGTTTGGTTACTGCTGGAACAGGTACACTCAGTGGAACTTATGCAACTGGAGGTTCTGGACAATCTATTATTACAATGACGTATACGTATGCGCCAGCATTAGATCTCTCCTTAGGCGGGAAGCCAATGATTGTACTTCAATTACCCGCAGAAATAGCGAATCAAATTAATGGCAGTACAGCAAAACAACAAACGTTTTTATCTTTACTTAACGGGACAGTAACACTTCCCAACGGGCTGATTGGAAATAAATCCTATGATATTCATGATACTGCTCATGAAATTATACTAGCATATAGTAGTGCATATAATTCAGTGTATGTAACCTTTCCTTCAAATTTCGCAAGTTTGTTAGGACTTAGCCGCTGGGCAGTTACTTTCAATTTTGATGTCTCGGCATTGTATTTGAATGGAATAACGATTCCGCCAGCAAGTAATGGTCTGAACTATCCTATCAAAGGAACATTTGGTTCATCAACGGATGGATTGAATATTATAAACTTGGTTTTGGGTAATGTTTCCCAGTCTGGTTTCATTAATATGCCTTCAATGTCTATTGGTACGGGGGTACCCAATGTCACCGCTCCAGTTATAAACAGCCCATTACTAAATTTACAGACAACTGTGAGTGGGACAATTCAGCAAACACAAAATAGTAGTTATAATTATAGTGTTCAATTAACGATAACTCATTCTGATGGGACGCCGTCACCTATCGTTGTTAGCGGGATACCAGTTGATAGCTCTGGCAACTTTAGTACAGTTTTAGCATCGGCTTTGCAGTATGGTGATACTGTTTCAGCACTTGTTATCGCTCAGTCGAAGACCACTAGTAATTATATTCAAAGTCTGCCTTCTATATCGCAATCAGTCAATTGGCCCATACAAGCAGTAACATCTATTTCAGCGATGGGAGGAGCCACTCAGCTTTCAGGAACAGCAGCGCAAACCAATGCTGGAACATACCAAGTAACGCTACAAGTAAATGGAGGAACAATATATACAACGCCTTTAAATGCAAATGGTAGTTTCCAGTTTTCAAATTTGCCGATGTTTACAGGAGGAGAAACAGTTACTTTACTCGTTCAGGGATTAAGTAATCGAACTGGATCTGTTTTGGTAACGAGTAACAGCTATACCAGAATGATTCCTTATTTAACACCGAATATTTCTGTTGTAGCAACAATTGAGAGGCTGAATGCTCAAGGAAATTGGGAGGCAGCACCTTCTGTTGTTACTGGGCAAACTATTCGATATACATTGACAACAACCTTAACTAACCAACCGACAACTTGGGGAAATCAGTCATTAAAAGCATACATTCCAAATGGTTTGACACAGTTAAGTGGGGTAACTTTGATTCGAAAATCAAGTTCAGGGACACAAACCCCTGTCCTTGGAACACAACTTTTAACAGATTCTAATACAAATACGCAATATTGGTATTATCAAAATACACTTTCCACAAATAATTTTACGCAACCTAACACTAGTTTTAGTCTGCAATATACAGGTGTGGTTGCTCAAAATATGACTGGTCAGTCATTAGCTTTTTCTAATGTAATTGGAGGGACTGATGGTGGAGGGACAGCTATTACGCCACAAAATAGTTCAAGTTCAGTGCCAGTTGGAGATGGGACCTTACACTTTGTTCAATCGCCTAACAAAATCTCATTTAAAAATATTTTGGTACCAGCGCAGACCACAACGTATAGTCCTAGTGGAGTAGATACATCTTTGATTATTGCTGATGGCCGTGTCAGCAAAAGTCAATGGCATTTATATGTTAGAGAAAACCAAGCAATGCAATCCACCACTACAAATAAAAAGATTGATCAAGCGTTTGTTTATCGAATAAATGGACAAGATAATACGATTAACACATTTGCCTCACAAGTCTATACCTATACTTCTCCCGATAACAACAATGTAGTTATTTCATGGAATCAGCAAAACGGTGTATTTTTAAAACTTAGTCCTAGTGTGAATATTAATGTAAACGAATCTTACACAGCACAATTACAGTGGATTTTATCGGATGCTCCATTATAACTTAGCTTTAGCTTCTAAAAAAATGAGAAGTTAAAATAAAAAAAGAAAGAAGGAAGTAAAATGAAGAAGATTTTAGGTTCTTTATCTGCAGCAACTGTAATTATTGCATTTGTTTTTGTTGGCGGAACTATTGGGGAAGCTGTTAGCGTGGGCTCTTTGAACTCTAATGCTGACATCACATTTTCTCAAGATACAACAATAACATCACCAGTCAATCCGCTTGATCCCACTGAGCCAGTTTCACCTAATCCAGATGATCCTCATCAACAAGGAACAGGTGGAGCCTTGAGTTTGGATTATATATCTAATTTTCACTTTGGGACTAAAGTGATTCAAACCGATGATGTGACATACTATGCTCAAATGGACCAAGTTAAAAATTCACTTTCAACATTGATTAGCGTCCCTAACTATGTACAAGTAACAGATAAACGTGGGTTAAACCTTGGCTGGAAACTAACAGTGAAGCAAAATGGTCAGTTTCAAACAGCTGATACAACACCTTCTGTGTTAACTAATGCTCAGATGAGTTTTGTAGCGGCAACACCAAATTCTACTGAATTGATCTCACTTGCACCAACAACTCTACCTGTGACTTTAGATCCTACAGGAACAGCTTCTTCACCTGTAGCTACAGCTCTTGTGTCTACAGGGATGGGGACATGGACACTAGCTTTTGGATCAGGAGCTGGGGCTGCTCAAGGTGTTCAATTGACTGTACCAAATGCAACTACAAAAGTAGCAAATAATCAATACAAAACTACGCTTACGTGGACTTTGAATGATAGTCCATTATAAAAGATAAGCAGATTGAACTTTTTATTTAATAACAAGTAATTATAATTTATTGACTGGAAAGAGCCTAATTTAATAGTGCTCTTTTCAGTGTAAATAGGATAAAAATGAGTTGAAAAGGGGGTTGAAGGATGAAAAAGAGTATACCTAAAATATTATTAGCCATTATTTTTTTAATGTTATCATTGGTTACAGGATTAGTTACTGAGGCGAGTGAGATTGACTTTACTGTCAAAGCTATTTTACCAGAGAATCAACGTAGTAAGGAAATCAGCTATTTTGATTTAAGGGTAGTTCCTGATAAGACGCAAGTACTAAGTGTGGAATTAGTGAATGATACGGAAGAAGATATCACAGTCTATGCTTCAGCAAATTCAGCAATCACAAACGATAATGGAGTTGTTGATTACTCCTATAAAGATACAAAAAAAGATTCTTCAGCTACGTTTACATTTAGTGAAATTGCATCGATTCCTAAAGATATCAGCTTACCTAAAAAATCAAAAAAAATAGTTGAATGTGTAATAAATGTTCCGAAAGTTAGTTTTGATGGGTATGTTTTAGGTGGACTTTATTTTGAGCAAAAAGAAGATGATAAAGCAAAAGAAAAAAGTCAGGGAGCTTTAGCTGTAGGTAATCGCTTTTCGTATGTTGTTGGAGTTTTACTAAGCGAAACGGATAAAGAAGTTAGACCTGAATTAGCATTAAATGAAGTAAAAGCAACACAAATAAATGGAAATAATGCTGTTATTATGAATATCCAAAATAAAAGAGCAGCGATGATCAAAAAATTACAAATGGATGCCAAACTATACTATGAAAATGAAACAAAGCCGCGTTATGAAAATCATCAAGAATCGTTGACGATGGCACCAAATACGAATTTTAATTACAAAATAAACTTAAAAGACCAACCTTTTGTCGCAGGTAATTATACGGTTAAGATCAAAGCAAATGATGGTTTTAGAGACTGGACATGGGAAAGGAAATTTAAAATAAAAGAAAAAGAGGCGGAAAAATACAATGCAACGGCAGTCAATTTGCCACCAGAGCAAAAAAATCAATGGCCTTGGCTCTTGATTATTGGCATAGGATTGGTAATTATAGCTGTGATTATAGGCATTATTTTCTATTTTAAACGAAAAATAAACAAAGAGAAGAAGGAACAACAAGAAAAATACGAAGAATTAAAAAAAAGTATTGATCAGTCGGAAAAAGAATAACGTATATCAGGAAAAGTGCTTATTTAAGGTTGAAGGGAAGAGCAAAACGAATTTTAAGTTTTGTTCCTCCCTGATTTTTAATGTTCAATACTATTTTATAAATCCCAATTAAAGGATTCAGTGATCAAAAAGTAACCCATAACCTAAAGCGGCTATTTCTCTAACATAGGCTTTAAAGGTAGCGGAAGATTTAGAAACAGCGGGAAGGCCGCTAACACTATTGATTCCTAAACGCTTTGCTAATAACGTTGAGCGATACATATGAAAATCACTTGTGACGATTACAGTATTACCTAGATCTTGTTTTTTTAATGCATTTTGAATATTTTCTTTAGTTCGAGTAGAGGTATCTTCTATCAAAAGTTGTTTTTCTGAAATACCATTTACCCTTAAGTATTCAGCCATCACATTTGCTTCAGTATCTGGTTCGTCAGAGCCTTGACCACCGCAAACAACAGCAATTGCCTTGGGATGTTCTTTTAGATAAGGAATAGCAGTATCCAGTCGTTCTTTCAAAACAGTACTAGGATAAGCGTTGTCTGTTGAAGTCCCTTTTACTTGTGCACCTAAGATAAGCACGGTATCAGGTGTAGCTGTTGGCTGGTCTTTTGTTCCGCTTAAAATAAAGAAAAGAACAAGACCTGCGTAAATAATTCCTAAACCCATAACAATAAACATAATTCGTTTCACCCATTTCATAACACCACAACCTTTCTTGTCTAGTGTAGTAAACAATCAGGATAAATAGTGTGTAAATGTCATTTTTTAAAGTTTTTTTAACGTTTTTAAGAGAAAGTACAAATAATGTTCTAACTTACCTTATAATTTATAGAAAGTAAAAAAACTGGAGGTGCAATTTGAGAACAGAGCAGGAAATGTTTCAGTTGATTTTAGAGATAGCTAGAAATGATTCTAGAGTATTGGCTGTTGGGATGAATGGGTCAAGGGTAAATAAAAAAGTGCCAAAGGATTTTTTTCAAGATTATGATATTGTTTATATTGTGGAGTCTGTTGACGCATTTATTAAGGATCAGTCATGGATCGATAGATTTGGGACTCGATTAATTATGCAGACACCTGAAAGTATGACATTGTTTCCTCCGACAAGTAATGGGAGATTTACTTATTTAATGTTATTTGATGACGGCAATCGAATTGACTTAACGCTATGTCCAAAAGAGCAGGCGGATAACTGGAACGAAGGCGACCGTTTAGCAGAAGTTTTGTTAGATAAAGAGCAGTTATTGTCTGCAACGCTTGAGGCTACAGATCAAGATTATTGGGTCAAACAGCCTACTCAGGCAGAGTTTTCAGATTGTTGCAATGAATTTTGGTGGGTCAGTACATATGTTGTTAAAGGATTGTGTCGCAAGGAGTTGTTTTATGCAGCGGATCATTTATATGAAAACTGTCGAAAAGAACTTTTACGCTTGTTGTCTTGGCAAGTAGGAGCAGACAATAGCTACCAAATCAGTGTGGGAAAAAATGACAAATATTTACCCTATTTTATAGGGAAGGCAGAATACGAAAATATTTTAAAAACAATGGACCTATCCAGCATTACTTCAACGTGGTCAGCTTTAATTTTATTGCAGGAACAATTTGATCACTATGCCCAAGTATTTTCGCAAAAGAATCATTTTTTATATGATCAACAGACAGCTAAAAAAGTTATGATATATACTACAAATCAAAAGTTAAAACATTAAAATAATCAAATCTGTGTTCTATTTTAAAATTAATTGTAAATAAATAATAATTTAGTCCAATATATTGTCAAATAGTCTTTTTTCCTATGCCTAATGTGTGGTAGAATGGTAGGTATATTGTATCGAAACATTGATAGCCACAACTTCCTGTACATCAGAAAAAAGTCGAATCTAGCATTTATACATAAAAACATGAATTTTTTCTCATATGTAAGCAAATTAATTGAAGATTGAGGGGAATTTAACTAAACTAACTTTAATTGTAGTGACCAAAATAGGCTCTGATAAAGAACAGGTCGAGGAGAAAAGGAAGAATTATAATAACTCCCTTAGTTTCTAGCACAGGAAAAAGTATTGAATCAACGTAGATATATAAATCTTAAAAAAGGAAGATCGCTTAATGGAAAATGAAGAATCAGTTAGTCGCTCGGCAAAAAACACACGAGTACCCCAAAATAATAATCAACCAAATAAGAAAAAGAAAAGATGGTTAGTCCCAGTCGTTGGTTTATTGATTTGTTTATCATTAGTATTTACTGGCGGCCTAGTCTATTTTCAATCTCATTTCTTTATAACAGCTAAGGCAAATGGCGTTGATATTAGCTTATTGAACGTAAAAGATGCGAAAAATAAGCTAGAAGAGCTGAATAAAGCTGAAAATGTCGTTATTAAAGTGAATGATAAAGAAGAAAAAATCGAGTTACCTGAAAAATATGAAATCACAGAAGACCATTTGAAACAAAGTATTGGTGATCGTTCAATCAAGTTGCCGATTAATGAAGATTATAAAGCAGAGTTAAAAAATAAATTAAATGCCCTCACTTTTGAAGCTGGAACACCAAGCCAAGATGCTCGTATCGAAAAAGTTGATGGAAACTATCAAATTGTTCCGGAGCAAATGGGAACAGCAGTTGATAAAGAAGCATTGATGAATCAAGTTTTAAAAGATGTTGACGCAAATAAAGGCGGCTACGTTTACGATGTAAAAGAATTTTATCAAAAGCCAGCAGTGACTAAAGAAGACAAAGGTCTGCAAGAAAAGTTAACGCTGTTGTCGAAAAAAGAAAATAAAGCAATCACATTGGATATCAATGGTGAAAAGCTAACGGTAACAAAAGAAGAATTGCAATCATTTATGGATACAGCTGGTAATGTTGATCCAAATAAAGTTTATGCTTGGGTAGAACAAACCAACCAAAAATATGGTTCAATTTACAAACCAATTATTTTTAAAAATGTACACGGTGTGACAACGAAGTATAAAAATAACGGCAGCTATGGCTGGGATATCAATATGCCGCAAACAAGAGATTTACTCGTTCAAGCAATCAATAGTGATAAAGATAGTGAGACGATTACTGTTCCAATCGATGGTGATGTGACTCAATCATCTACAGTCGATAAAGATTATGTAGAAATTGATTTAAATGATCAAAAAATGTATTTCTTTAAAGGCGGAGTAAAAGTAGTCGAAACAGATGTTATTACAGGTCGCTACAATAAAGGAACGGCAACGGTTCCTGGTTTCCATACAATTTTGTATAAGGATACAGATACGAAATTAGAAGGTGAAATGTTGGACGGTTCAAAATATAGTGTGCCAGTAAAATATTGGATGCCATTGAAGAGTTTTGGTGGTGTGGTTACACAAATCGGAATACATGATGCTGACTATAAAGCAGAATACTTTGGAAACAAAGAAGCTTATAAAACAAACTTTGGAAGTAATGGTTGTATCAATACTCCAGGAGCAGCTGTTGCTCAAATCTTTAACGGTGCTTATGCAGGAATGCCGGTAATTGTTTACGGACATATCTATGACGATGCACCTGGCGAATTCGATAAACCAGTTGATTATGGTGAACCAGCTTAAAGTAAAAATAAAAAAGAAGTCCAGATGGGCTTCTTTTTTTTATCAGATAAGAATATATAAAAGGAGAAAAAATAAAATGAATATTTTTGATCAAATCGCACCACGTTATGATTCACGCAAACAATTGAAACTCGCAGAAATTATTACAAAAGAAATTAAGCAAGGATTAGGTGATACTGCAGGTGAAATCGGATTGGATTATGGTTGTGGGACGGGATTGATCGGATTAGAACTTCTGGATGAATTTGCTGAAATAATATTTGTCGACCCGTCTAAAGAAATGATTCGAATTGTTGACCAAAAAATCGAACAAATGAAAATTACTAATACAAAAACTATCGTTGGTTGTTTTTATGAAGGGCATTCAATAGATACAAAAGCTGATACAATCATTGTTTCTTTAGTTTTATTACATGTACCAGATACGAAAACGCTTCTGAAATTTCTATATGATGCATTGAATCCAAATGGGCAAATTCTAATCGTTGATTTTGATAAAAATGAAAAGGTCCATCATGAAAAAGTCCATAATGGTTTTTTACAGGAGGAACTTAAAAAACAATTTGCACAGGTTGGTTTTAAAGATGTAACGAGTAGGACTTTTTATCATGGAGATCAATTATTTATGAATCAGGATGCATCCATGTTTATTTTAAATGCTGAAAAATAAAAGCTTTTAATCCATTGCTTCATGCTAGAATAGAATGGAAAAAGTAATCATTTTTAAATAATGCTTGCTTTTTATTTAGAGAAGTGTTTAAATTAATTCATAAATGATTGATGAGAAAGACAACTGAACTTGCAAGCAGTCTTATAGAGAGGAAAATCTCGGCTGAAAATTTTCCAGACCTGCACGAGGAATGACCACTTTTTCAAACCTTTGTTGAAACAAAGGCGGCCGTACCGTTAACACGCTTGAGGAACATAGTTATTTACTGTGTTTAAAAATAGGTGGAACCACGAACTTTTCGTCCTAGTATCTGATGAATATCAGATGCTGGGACTTTTTGCTGTGAATCACTGCGACTGGCTTGCCAGAGCAGATGATGAACAGTACTTGGCGAGCGTAGTCGAGCGAAGTATCCGTACTAGAGAATCGCCACCAAGCCAAAACCAAAAAAGTGTGAAGATTCTCTAATTTCAATGGTAAAAGTCGTTGAAGAGAAATCCGACTGGCTTGCCAGAGCAGATGATGAACAGTACTTGGCGAGCGTAGTCGAGCGAAGTATCCGTACTAGAGAATCACCATCAAGCCAAAACGGAAAATTAAAAAAAGTGAACGAAGAAATCTTTTCAATCATAAACTTACTTAAGGAGGAAATAAAAATGTCAATTAAAATCACCTTTCCAGATGGTGCAGTCAAAGAATTTGAGGCTGGCTCATCAACATTAGACATCGCTAAAAGCATCAGCAATAGTTTAGCTAAGAAAGCATTAGCAGGTAAATTAAACGGAACATTAATAGATTTAGATCGTCCAATTGAAGAAGATGGTAACATCGAAATCGTAACACCAGATCATGAGGATGCATTAGGTATTTTGCGCCATTCGGCTGCCCACTTAATGGCAAATGCTTTACGCCGTTTATTCCCGAATATAAAATTTGGAGTAGGTCCAGCTATTGATTCAGGTTTTTATTACGATACTGATAATGGCGAAAATCCTGTAACAGCAGAAGATTTACCAGCAATCGAAGCTGAAATGATGAAAATTGTAAAAGAAAATAATCCGATCGTTCGCAAAGTGGTTTCTAAAAGTGAAGCACTAGAATTATTTGCAGATGATCCTTATAAAGTAGAATTGATTTCAGAGCTACCAGAGGATGAAGTGATTACAGTTTATGATCAAGGAGACTTTGTTGATTTGTGCCGTGGGGTCCATGTTCCGTCAACGGGTCGTATCCAAGTGTTCCAATTATTATCAGTAGCAGGGGCTTATTGGAGAGGAAATTCTAACAATCAAATGATGCAGCGAATTTATGGAACTGCCTTTTTTGATAAGAAAGATTTGAAAGAATTTATCAAGATGCGGGAAGAAGCCAAAGAGCGTGACCATCGTAAATTAGGGAAAGAGCTTGATTTATTCATGTTAAATCCGGATGTTGGTTCAGGATTACCGTTTTGGTTACCAAAAGGAGCGACAATTCGTCGTACAATTGAACGTTATATTACAGATAAAGAAATCAGTCTAGGTTATCAACATGTGTATACACCAATTATGGCGAATGTTGAATTTTATAAGAGATCTGGTCACTGGGATCATTATCATGAAGATATGTTCCCGCCAATGGATATGGGAGATGGCGAAATGCTAGTGCTTCGTCCAATGAACTGTCCACATCACATGATGGTTTATAAAAATGATATCCACAGCTATCGTGAATTACCAATTAGAATCGCTGAACTTGGCATGATGCACCGTTATGAAAAATCAGGCGCGTTATCTGGATTACAGCGTGTGCGTGAAATGACATTGAATGATGGACATACATTCGTTCGTCCAGATCAAATCAAAGAAGAATTCCTACGCACACTGAAATTAATGGTAGAAGTTTACGCTGATTTTGATATAACTGATTATCGTTTCCGTTTAAGTCTAAGAGATCCAAACAACAAAGAGAAATACTTTGATGATGATGCAATGTGGGAACGTTCTGAAACAATGATCAAAGAAGCGGCAGAAGAAGCTGGTATTGATTACTTTGAAGCAACAGGTGAAGCAGCCTTTTACGGACCAAAATTAGACGTTCAAGTAAAAACTGCTTTAGGAATGGAAGAAACGTTATCAACAATCCAAATTGATGCTTTATTACCAGAACGTTTTGATTTAACTTATGTAGGTGAGGATGGAGAAAATACACATCGTCCATTGGTTATCCACAGAGGAATTGTTTCAACGATGGAACGTTTTGTGGCTTACTTGACTGAAGTTTACAAAGGCGCTTTCCCAACTTGGTTAGCACCAATCCAAGCAACAATTATTCCAGTATCCGTTGAAGCTCATTCAGATTATGCGTATGAAGTGAAAAAACGTCTGCAAGAACAAGGTTTGCGTATTGAAGTAGATGATCGCAATGAAAAAATGGGATACAAGATCCGTGCCTCTCAAACACAAAAAATTCCTTACCAAATTGTTGTAGGAGATAAAGAGATGGATGAAGCAACAGTTAATATCCGTCGTTATGGTAGCAAAGAAACAGATGTCATTGATTTGAACATCTTTGTAGAAAGTATGGTAGCTGACGTATCAAATTATAGTAGATAGTCATAGAAAATGGACAAGGCAATGTGGCTTTGTCCATTTTTTTGAATAAAAATTAAATATTTTCTTAGTAAGAGGATTACCTCTATTTTTTTTTGCATTTTTTCGTTACAATAGAGGAGCGAGACTTTTCTCATATGGAGGATAACGATAAATGAAAAAAATGAGCTTTTTAGATAAATTAAAAAAAGATAATGAAGAACCAATGACACAACAAAGCAAAAAATCCCACATTCCATTTCGATTGAACTTATTGTTTTTTGTGATTTTCGGTTTATTTGTGGCTTTGATTGTACGGCTAGGTTATTTACAGATTGCCGAAGGACAGCAATATACACAAAAAGTAGACGAGAATTCGACGCTGAAAATCAAAAGTAGCGCGCCTAGGGGACAAATTTATGATGCCAAAGGAAATCTACTAGTTGGGAACAAAGCCAATTTAGCGATTACTTATACCCGTGGGAAAAAGGTTCAGGCAAAAGACCTAATACCGATTGCATACAGAGTGAGTGAATTGATTAATGTACCGGCAGATGAATTAACAGAGCGGGACAAAAAAGACTTCTGGCTAGCAAAGCCTGAAAATTTAAAAGCTGCGCAAAAGAGATTGACTGATGCAGACAAAGTAGATAAAAAAGGTAATGCTATTACAGACCAAGGGACTTTGTATAGCTTGACTGTAGAAAAAGTAACACCAGAAGAAATCAATTTTGATGAGCAGACGATGCAAGCTGCAACGGTCTTTAAGCGAATGAACTCTGTACAAGAGTTGAATACAGCCTTTATCAAAAATGAAGGGGTAACGCAAGATGAAATTGCGGTAATTGGTGAACATTCATCAGAAATCGCAGGTGTTTCTACTGGTATGGACTGGGATAGAGATTACCCAAATGATTCGGATATTCGGAGTATTTTAGGTCAAGTTTCTTCTGAAAAATCTGGTTTACCAGCAGAAGAAGTTGATGAATATTTAGCGAAAGGCTATGATTTAAATGACCGTGTAGGAACTAGTTATTTAGAAAAACAATATGAAGATGTTCTTCAAGGTCATAAAGCAATATCAGAAGTAACGTTAGATAGTAATGGGAAAATCGTCACCAAGAAACCTGTATCAGAAGGTAAAAAAGGTGAAAACTTAAAATTAACGATTGATTTAGAATTTCAAAAGAAAATTGAAGAAGTCGTACGGGCACAGTATCAACAGCTCCTAGCAACTGGCAATGCAACGTACTCTGATGGTGCATATGTCGTTGTCATGAATCCTAAAACGGGTGCTGTAATGGCTATGGTGGCTCTGGATCGTGATCCGGCAACAAATGAGTTAACATCCAATCCACTAGCTACAATCAATAAGGCCTTTGAACCGGGATCAGTAGTCAAAGGAGCAACGATTTCAGCTGGCTATGAACAAGGTGTGATTTCTGGAAATGATGTATTGATTGATGAACCATTACAAATTTATGGAAGTAAACAAAAATCTTCGGTATTTAATAAGATTCTAGGAAATCAAATTCCTCTGAGCGCAGAACAAGCACTAGAATATTCTTCAAATGCTTATATGATGCAACTAGTATTAAAAATGATGAAAACAGAATACCAATATAATATGAAGCTTCCTTACCAAACGGGTGATCCAACCTTATTTGAAGTGTTGCGTAAAACATTTGGTGAATATGGGATGGGCGTTCCTACAGGAATAGATTTACCGGGAGAATCAACTGGTTTATCTAATAAAGCTTTTGATGATCCTGATTTTGCCCCAATGCCAGGACACTTACTTGATTTATCTTTTGGTCAGTATGATACCTATACAGCAATGCAATTGGCGCAATATGTTTCAACTGTAGCCAATGGAGGAACTCGTGTGGCTCCTCGTTTAGTTGAGGGGATTTATAACAACAAGTCTGACGGCTCATTGGGTGATTTGAAAGAGGAATTAAAACCAAAAGATCTCAATAAAGTTGATATTACTCCAGAACAAATGAACATTATTCAACAGGGTTTTTATGATGTTGTTCATGGAACAGGAGTCTTTACGACGGGACGTGATATGCAAGGAGCAAAACTTGATATCTCTGCCAAAACCGGTACAGCGGAAACCAACGTGGGTGAACATATCACTGTTAACAGTAATGTTGTGGCGTATGCACCAGTAAAAGATCCGGAGGTTGCAGTAAGTGTGGTTTTACCTCACCTAACAAGCGAAATTACTAGACCGAACCAATCTATGGTTACGGCAATTGTCAATGCCTATGTGGATTATAAACAACAATAAGATTTGTAAAGTAGTTTTCCTTTACAAATTTCATCAAAAGGGTAGAAATTCCTGAATAAACATGATATGATATTTGAGGCTAAGAAATATCTTAGAAATTCGAATTTAGATATAGGAGGGAAAACACATGCGCGTAAACATTACTTTAGAATGTACTTCTTGTAAAGAACGTAACTACCTAACAAGCAAAAATAAACGTAACAATCCTGATCGTTTGGAAAAGCAAAAATATTGCCCACGTGAAAGAAAAGTTACTTTACACCGTGAAACAAAATAAGCTTTTAAATTATAGCGCTAGACCCTTGTCGTATAAGGGTTTAGTGTTTTTTTATTCTCAAAAAGTTAAAGTGAATCCGTTTTTGACTTCGTTAATAAAAAATAGTTTGTTGTATGAAATTTAAATAGATAAAATATGTTTAAAGGATTATTGTTTTTATTCGCTAATGGTTCATAATATAGATATACTGTGATTTAAGAAGTGAGTCATTATGAGCTCTATTTATCAGGAGAAGTACATTTATGAATCTCAAAACCAAAGGAATCCATAAAGACTCTACTAGTTACTTAGCAAATGCAACGGATTACCAACTGCATAAATTTTCTAAAGCTTCATTTAAAACCTATTTTGTTTTAAGCATGAATTGATTTTATTTGTCAGTATTGTTAAGGAGAGAATGAAATGAAAATCAGTATTCGCCATCGGTATATTAAAAAAATTCCAGTATTGGAAGTTGTTTCAGAGGAAAATAAAAATAATTCTTTGCCATTAGTCATTTACTACCATGGTTGGCAATCAGCTAAAGAGTTATCCTTGACTCAAGCTAGAAAATTAGCGAAAAAAGGGATGCGCGTGATTTTGCCAGATGCTATGAATCATGGGGAACGTAAAACAGGACCGATTTCTCCTATCCCTTCAGTCACATTTTGGGCTAGTATTCAATACAATATTATTGAATTTACGCAGTTAGTGCGTCATTTTGGGAAACAAGGACTAATAACAGAGGGAAAAATTGGGGTTGGCGGTGTTTCAATGGGAGGAATCACCACATGTGCGTTGTTGACACAACATCCGGAAATCAAAGCTGCTGTTTGTATGATGGGAACGCCAATGCCATTGCGCTATATTGAGCGAGTCATGGAACGATCAGCTGAAATGGATTTTTATGTCCCCAAAGATTTGCCGCTGTTACTTAGTTGGGTAGAAAAGTATGATCTTTCAAAGGCGCCAGAAAAGTTAGCGCAGCGTCCAGTTTTATTTTGGCACGGAACGAAAGACTCTAAAATTCCTTACGAAGATATGGCAGATTTTTTTCAGGAAATTGAAGGTAAGCCTTATGCTGAAAGTAGCCAGTTTATCACAGGTGTTGATGAGGAGCATCTGGTTAAAGGTGAGATGATGGATGTTGTGGCTGAATTTTTTGGAAACGAGTTATAGATGATATTAATAAGAGTTTGGGGGAATAATCAATTTTTTATGATTATTCCCCCAAACTCTTTGTTAATTATTAATGATTTAGAATGCATTATGGACCTGTATCTAAATTAAATGTATTCCGTAAAAATTGATGTAATACACTGTTTTTTTATTAAACGTCCTTGTACCGTTTTTAACAAATGTATTAGATATAAAGAAATGAGGAATATTAAACTTTGTATATAAAGTTATAGTTATTTTTAGTCGTTAAAAATTCTTTTTTAGAGAAATAAATAAAGTCAGGTTTATCTATTTCAAATATAGGAGTTTAGATAAAGTACTGTTTTTTAAAGTGAATACTGCTGTATTTATGACTAGGTATTCCAAATAAAAAAACAATCGTTATAAATCTGTCTTTTTTTCCCTTATAAACTGTTGTAATTTTAATAGTTCAACTATGTTTATATCTTAATTTTATAATCCAATTATTTGAAAAAATATTATATAAATAGTATTCTTTACAATGCAATCACGTATTGTTTAATAATCAGGTTGTTAAGCTTGGATAGTCAAGCTTAAAGTTATATAACTAGCTATACGAACTAACCGTTCAGAAAAAGGATACAATCTGTCTGTGGTAAAAATGTAGAATGTCTATTTTCTTATTTTACTGTCAACATTGGGCAAGTAAGTTCGTTCAGCTTTTAAATTTTAAGGAGGAAATCATGAAACGTTTTAACAGCTCTAAAATTAAGTTAGCAGGTGCATTGGTATTATTAACTGCTGCTCTGACGCCAAGTTCACTTGTATTTTTTGGGGATAATACAAGTTATGAAGTGAAGGCCGATGAGTTGACAAGTACGACAAATTTAGCGGATGTGAGTATTTTAAAGGACACGCAACTTTCATCAAAGAATGGGACAATTGTTAATGATGGAGTCAAACTGAACAAAAATGAAGACTCAACCTATGATTTAGAACTTTCTTTTGAGGGAACAGGGCTTGCAGATGTTGGTTTAGCATCGCCTAAAGTGATTGTTTTTGCAATTCCAGAAGAGTTACGTGGAAAGATTGATGGGCCAATACTAATTAATGCTAATGCAAAATTGTTGCCGATTGTTCCTAGCGACGTTCCGGGAGTGAAAGATCTAATTTTAAATGTTGGCACTTTAGTGACTAAACTACTTGGTTTAGCGAAACCTTTAGGCTTACAACTTGATTCACTGGAAAATGCGTTTAAAGGTCTTAATTCTCTTCAAGAATTAGGGAGTTATCACGCAACAGTTGAGGGGAAATTATCAGCAGATGGTAAATATGTGATGGTAGATTTCACTGATGGATTAGGACAATATGTTCGCTCAACATATGCCAATTTATTCAATCCATTGAAAGAAGCAGTTGACGGTTTAAAATTTACTGGACTTTTAGCAATATTAAACCCAGTTTTAAATTTATTAAAACCTGTTGTTAATTCGTTACTTAATCTTGTTTCAGATATAGCTAACGGAACATCGGATGTGCTGACAAAAGCGCTACAAGCGAATGTTTTAGGGAAAGTTGATTTTGATTTTTCTACGAAAGTTTCTAATGTAACAGCTGAGAAAGCGAAAGTTACTGCAATGGCCGTAAATAAGCCGATTATTGATTTAGAATTACTTAACACGATTCATGCGAATGGGAATGCAATCAATCTTTATTTCGATAAAGTAGAAGAAGATCCCCTAGCTAATTATCCAGTAACAAAACCTGTAATTGAAGATATCGTGGAAGGTGCCACAAGTCTTAACGGAAGAGTAAGTCTTACACAGCCCGTTCCCGATGGTGCGATATTTAAAGCCAAAGTTGAGTTGCCGGATGGAACGAGTTTAACTGAGGATGTTAATCCCGACGGTACATTTACGATTCCTTTTGGTAAGTACCAGCCTCAAGGCAATGATCAACTGAAAATAGTGATTGAAGCAAGCGTAGGGAAATATACCAAAGTTAGTGATCCAGAGATTAAACAGGTTATTACGGATCCATTTATTCATTACACTGTAGCAAAACCTGTTGTCGCAGATATTGTAGAGGGTATGACAAGTCTTAACGGCACTGTAAACCTTATACAACCAGTACCTAACGGAGTCACTTTTTCAGCAAAAGTCCAGTTACCTGATGGCTCAAACCTAACTGGGTCTGTGGATGAAGATGGTCATTTTACGATTCCTTTTGGTACCTATCAACCTCAAGGTAATGATCAGTTAAAGGTAGTGATTGAAGCCAGTGACGGTAAACGAACAAAAGCTAGTGACCCAGAAATTAAACAAGTCATTGAAGATCCATTTATTCACTACACAGTGACGAAGCCTATTGTCGGAGATATTTTAGAAGGAATGCCTAGTTTAAATGGTAGTGTTTCAATCAATCAACCGGTTCCTATGGGTGTGACTTTTACTGCGAAAGTTGAATTACCTGATGGTACGAATATAACAGGATTAGTTAATTCAGATGGTAGCTTTACAATTCCTTTTGGTAAATATCAACCGCAGGGCAATGATCAATTAAAAGTAGTAATTGAAGCCAGTGATGGTAAACGAACGAAGGTCAGTGAACCAGAAATCAAACAAGTGATTGTTGATCCTTTGAAAAATTATCAAGTTCCGAAACCTTTAGTCAATGCTGTGAATGAAGGAAGTAAAGTTGTTACAGGTTCTATTAGCTTAGCTAATGTTCCAGCAGGTACTAATTTATTTGTACAACTTCAATTTCCTGATGGGACATTGAGAAAAGTGGCAGTGGGAAATGACGGTACTTTTTCAATTCCTGTGTCAGACAAAAACTTAAAAGAAGGAAACCCGCTGAGGCTGACTACTATTGCAGAACATGTGCAATCTTTTAATGGTAAAAATAGTGAAAGTGTCGTTTTTGCAGTTGGTAAGTTGCCATCTTTAGAAGGATATGCCGTTCCAACACCAATTGTAGCACCTATTTTCGTAGGGGATAAAGCGATATCCGGAACGCTTAAACTTAACAATGCACCAGAAGGGACACAATTTAAGGTCAGAGTTCGATTCCCAGGAAATGTTTATGAAGAAGTCCCTGTTAATGCAGATGGTACGTTTTCATTAGATATTTCAGGTCGTCAATTGACACAGGGGACATCGATTACCTTTAACACAGTAGCAACACTTGGCATGGAAACAGCCTCAA
Organism: Enterococcus sp. AAFC-DPL-5146; assembly: GCF_058216635.1. Classification (NCBI taxonomy): domain Bacteria; kingdom Bacillati; phylum Bacillota; class Bacilli; order Lactobacillales; family Enterococcaceae; genus Enterococcus; species Enterococcus sp. AAFC-DPL-5146. Next base: position 709,986 of record NZ_CM177103.1, read on the forward strand.
GTGGCAGAATCATTGTTTCTGTAGGTGCCAAATAATTATAGGATTTACCAATCAAGAGAGGGTGTATAAAATGAAGAATGCAACATTTGTTACTACGAGTTCCGCAATGTTACTATTATCTGTTGTTTTTGGCACATTATTTATCGGACAATCAGCAGAAGCTGCTCCTGATGTTACTAAGTCAACAAATTTGGATGTTACTTTTACGCCAGGTGCCTTAACCTTACAGGCTGTTTCTACGATCAGCTATTCTTCACAGACAATTTCGGTAGATGATGCTTCTTATATTCCAACAAACCCTGAGGCAATCAATGTTGTAGTTTCAGATGCTCGTGGAACTAACGCTGGCTGGAAATTGAGCGGGAAATTAAATAGCTTTAAAGATTCCACCACGGCAGCTTCATTGCCAAATGCTAGTATGAACTTTAAAAATACACAAGCACAAACTAACAGTGATGCAGATGCCCCCACACCTGTAAATACAGTTAATTTAACCAGTGGCGCATCAACTGCGACCCCCTTTGCATCAGCCGCATCTGGAGCTGGGGCAGGAACATGGACCTTTACTTGGCCAGATGCTGAAAGTAAAGGCGTGACCTTAAATGTACCGGCTGCTATGGCAACGCTAGGTAAACATACTTCTACGATCGATTGGACATTGGCTGATGCGCCATAAATAGAAATGTGATTTAAAGAGAGTGGAATGAGAACTATTATATTCCACTCTTTTTTATGTGAGTATATTGAAAGGAGTGACTTAAATGAGTGGTTGTTTTAGGCCAAACATTCGTTTTATATTTGTTTCGATTGGACTTATTTTTTTATTTAGCTTATGGGATATAACGTCAGTTTCAGCGCAAGAAAAAAGTGAAGAAACAAATAGTTTTTATGTACAAGCAGTCATTCCGACTAATCAAGTGGATATCAATAAATCCTATTTTGATTTGCGGATGATACCAGATGCAGAACAAGAATTACAAGTGAAGCTGGTAAATCCAGAAGATGCTCCCATCTCAGTTTCAGTGAATGCATTAAATGCAACGACGACAGAAGAGGGGATGATTGACTATACGTTAAGAGGCGTCAAAGATAAAAGTTTAAAATATCCCTTTGAATCATTGATTAAAGTAATTGAAACGAATATTTCTTTACAGCCATATGAAACGAAAATTGCTCGTTTTCATTTGAAGATGCCAAAGGAGAAGTATAACGGGGTGATTGTAGGAGGATTACGTTTTACAAAAAATATACCTGAGAGTGAAATGAAGAATAAAGAGGTTACGGTTCAGCAGCGATTTCATTATGTTGTTGGTGTTGTTTTGAATGAGACGGATCTATCGGTTCATCCAGAGTATGAAATGGATTCTGTAAAAGTAGCGAAATCCAAACAAGGGAAGAAAATATCTGTGATCCATTCAATTCGAAATAAGAACGCTGCGATTTCTAAAAAAATGGATTTAAATGTCACGATTCGAAAAAAAGGGAATGATGCCCCAGTAATTAAGCTGAAGAAAGAATCATTAGAAATGGCACCCAATTCTGTGATGGATTTTCCTGTACCTATAACAAGACAGTTGCAGCCTGGAAAATATATAAGTACAACCTTAGTTACGCAAGAGGGGAAAAAATGGACATTTGAGAATGAATTTGAGATCACGAGAGAGCAATCAAAGTTGATTAATGAAGAGAATAAAGGAACTCAAGTTGAAAGTAGGATTCCTTTTTGGTTGATTTTGGTGATTGTGTTGTTGATTTTATTGGTGTTGGTTCAGACTTATGTTTTGTGGAGGAAGAATAGGAAATAGATTGTTTAGCATTTGTATTATCTAGAATAAAATTATAGCCCGTTACTGAATCTTGATTAAGAGGAAGTAAGGGTTTTTTTGATATTATCCACATATTTGATTGAAAAAACTATTTTTTAATAATAATGATTGCATTAATCCGTTTTGATATAATATATATAGAACTAGTGGAAGGGATCTGTAATAATGAAAACTGCAATAATTACTAAAACCGTCAATTTATTAGACGGAGGCTGCAACGCATGTGGAATTATAGAAGATGAGAATTTCACATTAACGATAGATGAACAAGTGCTACCTCTAGATGAGCTGACAGTCAATTCTTTAGTCACAACGATTGTTTTAAAAAATGGATATAAACGAGAATATGAAACAGATGTTTTGGATGACTACATTATTTATAAAAAAGAGGACCACCAAGTAATCCTTAAAGAAGAATACGATTATCTGATCTATTCAAATGATTCATCAAAAATTGAAACTAAAAATCAAATCATTGATACAACAGTATTGTTAAAAAAAGTGAATGAAATATTGACGATTCTTTTTGATGTAGAAGAATTAGCTTTTATTTTATAGTCAGATGAATAGAAATAGAGAGAGGCAAATTTACCTCTCTTTATTTCTTTAATTATTCTATTTGAAAAATCTCAGACATAGTTATTTTTTCAAATCGTTCTTGTGAGTCAGAAATATCTTCGTCATGATCATAAACGAACAACTTGAAATCCTCTGTTTTAGGAATGCGTTGAAAGGTTTCACTATCTAAAAAGAGAATCATTTGCTGACAAAGCCATTCTAAGACCGTTTCGATATCTTGTTCATCCTCCACCCAATCATCAAATAGATGCAAAGAGGTAAACCGTTGATTTTCATCCCAATCACCAGAATTGTATTTCATTTCGTTTATTTGCTGTTCATTGTACCCTTTATCCGTATAATAATTTGTTGTTTCTTGCCAAAGTTCTACGGTATTGAAGCAGAGATTTATTTCACCTTCTTCATAAATATTGCAGTCTAAAGCAAATGTGTAGAATGTTTCATCAGAATGATCTAGTAAAAAGTTATCAATACTGTCAGTTAAAAAATTGAAAAAGAATTCCTGTTGTTTTTCTAAAAAATTTTCCATGTACTGCCTCCAAAATTAAGACCTTTTAAACATTGAAACAGATATTTTTGAAAATGTCTATCTAAATTGTAAAGAATAAGAATGATACAATCGATAACAGAAGTGAAAATGGTTAAGAAAAAGTAAAGATTATTTGTAATTTTATTGCTGGAAACAAGACTATTAAGCTTACTATATCCAGTTTATAATAAGAAATCTGGATTTATTATGGCTACTTTGTGAGGTTGTTTTATCCATTTTTAATTTGACTTTGGGATGCTTACAGATTATAGTTTAAAATGAATTAAATACTTGTTAGGTGAGGCTCCTATATAAACACAGGCTGCTGCTCAGAAATGTCGAAAGACAGGCACGGGTAGGACAAAAGTTGTCGAATTAAGGCGATTTTCAAAGTAGCTAAAAGCAATGCTTTTTACGTTATATAGTGCTAAAACTCAACGAAGAGAAGATCTAGGTAATTTGTAAATAAGTGACTGTTGTCATGTGTTTTTACCCAGTAATCTAATCCCTTCGCTGATTGATGTTAGTGAAGGGATTTTCTTGTATACAAGTAAATATACGAGGTTTGGAAAGGAATTCAAAATGAAAAAATCTGTAAAAATAGGTATTATTACTTTGTTATCTATTCTTCTTGTGGTGATTGGTTCAGCCTGTTATGCTGCCATATCATTTCAAGTAGCGAAAGAAAAAAGCGAGTCACAACTTTCCAGTAAAAACCATAATTTTACTGGTGATCAGCAATCAAGTAATAAAGAATTAACTGTTATGGTTGTTGGGAATGACTCTAGAGATGACGATGAGGATCAAGGGAGATCAGATACATTGATGGTGGCTCATTATGATGGTAAGACGAAACAGCCTAAATTAATTTCAATCATGAGAGACAGTTATGTAGATATTCCTAATCGTGGTATGGATAAAATAAATGCAGCGTATGCATATGGCGGCGCTCAATTAACTAAAGAAGTGTTGAATCAAGATTTTGGTTTACCAATCAATTATTATGTTGTAATGGATTTTAAAGAGTTTAGTGATATTATCGATGAACTTTATCCAAAAGGAGTCACGATTGACGCTGAAAAAGATATTAATTTAGACGGAGTAGATATTGTCAAAGGTAAGCAAACTCTACATGGGAATAGTCTATTGCAATATGCTCGTTTTAGAATGGATGAAGAAGGGGATTTCGGACGAATCAGACGTCAGCAACAAGTAATGGATGCATTGATTAATCAGTCAAAAGACTTGATTCCAATCTGGGAATTGCCTCAAGTTGCTGGGAAATTAGTTGGGAAAATTGATACAAATGTTTCCACTAGTTTATTGATTGATTTAGCCAAAGATTTTCTTTCTGGAAAAGTAAAACCATTAAAATCACTTTCAGTTCCGGTACAAGGAACATGGGACTTTAATGACTATACAGAGTCTGGCAGCGTGATTGAACTAGATGCACAGAAGAATGCTGACGCAATTCAAGCGTTTATGAAAAATAATTAGAATCTAATTGAATAACTGAATCGATCTGCTTGTTCAACTATATGTTGAGTAAGCAGATCGTTTTTTTTATTAAAATAATAAAACAAGTTAACTTAATTCTATGCGTTTCAATCAAGCTTGTGCTATCCTTTAAGAAAACGTTTTAGTCATTTAGAAAGAAGGTTTTACTGTGAAGGTCGTGATTATTGGAGCTTCTTTTGCTGGTTTGTCAGCTGCTTTGGCGATAAGAAAAAGGCATCCTAATGCAGAAATACATATTATTGAGAAACAACAAACGATTGGTTATTTATCAGGTGGACTTAATCTTTATTTTAATGAATCAATTGAACCAGCCGAAGAAGCTCGATTTATTTCGGAAAAACAAGTAACAGATAGAAACATTCATTTACTATTAAATGCAACTGTAATCAGCATGGATTCAATTGAGCATATCCTTAAATATGAACAACAAGGATCTGAGCTTTTCATGTCCTTTGATAAATTAATCTTAGCAACAGGCTCAAGTCAATGGTCACAGAAGATTCTTGGCAGTGAATCTGAAAAAGTATTAAAATATAAATTTTTACCAGGAGTTCTAAAGGCTATTGAACGATTGGAAGCGAGCGAAAAGGTCGCTTTGATTGGCGGTGGTCAAATTGGTGCAGAAGCCGCAGATACACTACTAAAGAAGGGGAAAGAAGTTCATCTTTTTGAGCGGATGGATTATTTATTATTTAAGTATTTCGATAAAGAAATGATTCAGCCTGTACAAGATGAAATGGAAGCTAAAGGGGTAGTTTTTCATTTTGATGAGATGGTCGAGACGATCACTGATACCGATGAAGGTCTTTTGATTGCAACGAAAAAAATCGATTGCTTATGTGACAGTGCTATTTTTGCGATGAATGTGCGTCCAGATTTACGTTATTTAGACAAACATATCCAAATCCACACAGATCAGACCATTCTCGTAAATGAGTACCTACAAACTTCCCAAAAAGATATTTTTGCTGTAGGTGACTGTATTCAAATGCCTTATAGTTTGTCTGATGAATCATTTTATATTCCTTTAGTGAACAATGCTGTTAGGACGGGATTAGTTGTTGCTGAAAATCTTCTTAAAGCCACCACGCCATTTGTTGGATCAATTCGCACGATTGGTACGAAACTTGTGGATTATTATGTTGCAAGTACTGGTTTGACGGAAGAAGAAGGCTTGTTTCACGATCAACCGATAGCTGTTTCTCATGTGGAGCAAAAAAGTTCCTTTTTTTCGGGTAGTGAAAAAATCGTCGGAAAAATTATTTTTGAAAAGTCCAGTCACAAAATTTTAGGGGCACAATTAGTATCAAAAGCTAATATCCTTGAAAAAATCAATACCCTTGCATTAGGAATTCAAATGGAACAAACCCTGGAACAACTTTATCAAAAAGACTTTTTATACCATCCGTACTTTTCTAATGTCCTAGATGTCACCAACCAATTGGGACTTGAAGGTTTGTGGAGTGAAGCAAATGAAAATTGAAAAGTTACTTGATAAAAAAGAGGCAAGAGAAATTGGTATCTTGAAAAAAGTTATTTTAGCTGGAGGGCGTATAGCAGATACGGAACTACTGGATTATTTAAGTATCTCAAAAGCCTCTTTAGAAAGTGATTTAAAAGAACTGGGCTACTATTTAAAGCCTTACGATAAAGAGTGTTCACTGTTTTATGATGGTCAATGGGTCGTATTGCACATGTCGGATCAGTTCTCCCTTAATAAAATTTTGGATGATTATATTCGGGCATCTATCAAGTTTCAGTTGATTGATTACTTGTTTCATTATCGTGAGTTTACGATTGCACAATTGACGACTAAATTCATGATTAGTGAGTCGTCGTTGTTTCGAAAAATCAAGGAGCTAAATCAGCTGTTAAAAGAATTTGACCTTAAAATTCGTAATGGTCAGATAAAAGGCGAGGAATTGCAAATTCGCTATTTTTACTTTCAGTTATACTGGTTTTTAACCCCTTATGAGATTCATCAAGAAAAAACATTAACGATTCAAAATATCAGAATCATTGAAGCCTTGGAAAAAGCCTTAGCTCTCTCTTTTGAGGAGCATAGCAAATTGAAAATCAGTTTATGGCTGACCATCAGTAAAAAAAGAATTACCATTCAACCAAAAATTTTTACAGAATTATACAGTAAAAGCCGTAGTTATGAACAAGACCCATTTTTTAAAACCTTACGTTCATTTGTTTTACGCTTTTTTAGTCGTTATCCTCTTGAAATAGACGATGAGGAAAGTTTACTGCATTTTATTTTTTTAACGAGCATGTCGGTTTTGACAGAATCAGATTTTCAACAATACAGTTTGATTCGAGGACGACGAACACCAACTTCTTTGGCGGATACTTTTGTATTGGAGCATGTGATTTTATACTATCGTCCACAAAAGTTTTTTCCAGAACTGGAGAAAAAGATCTTTTATTATTTCTCTCAAATTCATAGCCGATTATACTTTTTTAAAGGAGAACTGGAATTATTTGACCGAGAGAATGTTTGGCAAAAAGAGCAACATCTTTCTAGTCATCAGTTAAGAGATTTTTCTCATGTTCTTTTAGGGAAAAGCTTGGAATGTTTTGATGAAAGCTATGAACAAGGCAATAGTTTGCATGAATGGTCATTAGTGAAGTATTTAAGTGTATTGGCGATTATTGATTTTGAAATTGTTGGTGAGACACGCATCGGCATTGATTTGGAAATGGATCATTTATATAAAGAGGTAATGACTCAAGTATTGATTTTAAGCTTGAAAAATTTGAATGGTTTGACGATTGAACCTTATGATTCAAAACAGTCTTATGATTTGATGATCACAAACGTTATAAAACCAGCTTCTTATCGGTCGTCAAAAGAAGTATATGTTTTATCGGAACTTGGCTCTACATATGATATCAATCAGATTAGAAAAAAAATCCGAGAATTACATGGTAAAAGAAGAGATAGTGAATAAAAAAGAAGGGAAAACAAGCCTGTTTTTGGTTTTGTTTTTCCTTCTTTTTATTGATACGACAAGGTTTTATGTGAAAACTTTCAATTATTTTTAAAATAAAAAAAAAGATGACGTTTTTTCGAAATGATTTGCGATTATTATAAACACATAGAAAATAAAGCGTTTTCAAGAAAAGGTGGAAAAATCAAATTGTTACGCTTTTAAATTTAAGGAGGAAACCACAATGACAGAACAAAAGTACATCATGGCGATCGATCAAGGAACAACTAGTTCAAGAGCAATTATTTTTGATAAAAAAGGCAACAAAATAGGTAGTTCGCAAAAAGAATTTACACAAATATTTCCTAAAGCAGGCTGGGTAGAGCATAATGCAAATGAAATCTGGAACTCAGTTCAATCTGTAATCGCTGGTGCTTTGATCGAGTCTGGTGTTAAACCTTCTGATATTGTTGGTATCGGAATTACGAATCAACGTGAAACGACTGTTGTCTGGGATAAACATACAGGGCTACCAATCTATAATGCAGTTGTGTGGCAATCTCGTCAGTCATCACCAATTGCAGATCAATTAAAAGAAGATGGACATGATGACATGATTCATGAAAAAACTGGATTGATTGTAGATGCGTACTTTTCAGCAACGAAAATTCGCTGGATTTTAGATAATGTTGAAGGTGCGCAAGAAAGAGCTGAAAAAGGGGATTTATTATTTGGAACGATTGATTCTTGGTTAGTTTGGAAATTAACTGGTGGAGAAACCCATGTAACTGATTATTCAAATGCTAGTAGAACCATGTTGTTCAATATCCATGAGTTAGATTGGGATCAAGATATTTTAGATATTTTAAATATTCCTCGGGTGATGTTGCCAAAAGCAACATCCAATTCAGAAGTTTATGGCTTGACGAAAAATTATCATTTTTACGGTAGTGAAATTCCAATTTCAGGTATGGCTGGTGACCAACAGGCAGCATTATTCGGCCAAATGGCTTTTGACCCTGGAATGGTTAAAAATACGTATGGTACAGGTTCATTTATTGTGATGAATACAGGAGAAAAACCACAGCTTTCAGATAATAATTTACTGACAACGATTGGTTATGGTATCAATGGAAAAGTTTACTATGCCCTAGAAGGAAGTATTTTTGTTGCTGGTTCAGCTATTCAATGGTTACGTGATGGGTTGAAAATGATCCAAACAGCTGCTGAGTCTGAGGCCGTAGCAAAAGAATCTCACAATCGTAATGAAGTCTACGTTGTTCCAGCCTTTACAGGATTGGGTGCTCCTTATTGGGATTCAGATGCAAGAGGTGCAGTTTTCGGTATAACAAGAGGAACAACGAGAGAAGATTTTGTGAAAGCAACATTGCAAGCGGTGGCTTATCAAGTTCGTGACATTATTGATACGATGAAAAATGATACAGGAATTGATATTCCAATCTTAAAAGTTGATGGTGGCGCGGCTAATAACGATTTATTGATGCAATTTCAAGCAGATATTTTAAATACATCCGTTCAACGGGCTCAAAATTTAGAAACAACAGCACTAGGTGCAGCCTTTTTAGCTGGATTAGCGGTTGGATTTTGGAAAGATCTAGATGAACTGAAAGAATTTTATGAAGAAGGACAAATTTTTGAAGCTAAAATGCCTGATGAAGAACGAGATGATCTATACGAAGGGTGGCAACAAGCCGTTGCTGCGACTCAAATGTTCAAACATAAATCAAAATAAAGGAAGAAGTGAAAGGTTATGACATTCTCAATCAAAACGCGTAAAGAATCGATTGAAAAAATGAAACAGGAAGAATTGGATTTATTGATTATTGGCGGTGGTATTACAGGTGCAGGTGTTGCATTGCAATCAAGTGCTGCTGGTATGAAAACAGGACTGATCGAAATGCAGGATTTTGCAGAAGGAACATCTTCTCGTTCGACTAAATTAGTTCATGGCGGGATTCGTTATTTGAAAAATTTTGATGTAGAAGTGGTTGCAGATACGGTTCAAGAACGAGCTGTTGTTCAAGCGATTGCTCCTCATATTCCTAAACCAGATCCGATGCTTTTACCGATTTACGATGAACCGAAAGCAACCTTTAATATGTTTTCTGTTAAAGTTGCTATGGATTTATATGATCGTTTAGCAAATGTAATCGGAACGAAGTATGAAAATTACACTTTAACAAAAGAAGAAGTATTAGAAAGAGAGCCGCAATTAAAAAGTAAAGGATTGCAAGGCGGCGGTGTTTATCTAGATTTTAGAAATAACGATGCTAGACTTGTAATCGAAAATATTAAACAAGCTGGGCAAGATGGCGGTTTGATGGTGAGTAAAGTCAAAGCGATAGGTTTCATTTTCAGTAATCAAGGTAAAATTACCGGTGTTAAGGCGAAAGATTTATTAACAGATGAAATTTTTGAAATCAAAGCGAAAGTAATCATCAATACAACAGGTCCATGGTCTGATAAAGTTCGTGGGTTAGACACAGCAAAAAAACTAATTCCGCAAATGCGTCCGACCAAAGGTGTTCATTTGGTTGTGGACAGTAGTAAATTATTTGTGCCTCAACCAACATATTTTGATACTGGAAAACATGATGGTCGGATGGTCTTTGTTGTTCCAAGAGAAAAGAAAACCTACTTTGGTACAACAGATACGGATTATACAGGTGATTATGAACACCCTACTGTTACTCAAGAAGACGTTGATTATTTACTAGAAATTGTTAATAATCGATATCCACAAGCGAATGTGACCATAGATGATATTGAAGCAAGCTGGGCTGGATTACGCCCGTTGATTTCTGAAAATGGCGGTTCTGATTATAACGGCGGCAATAATGGTAAAGTTTCAGATAAAAGTTTCGATCAAGTGATTGATATCGTAGCCAAGTATCAAAAACAAGAAGTTTCTCGTTATGATGTAGAAAATGTCTTAAATCATTTGGAGGACTCTTTAGCTGAAAGCAAAGAAAACCCGTCAGCTGTTTCCAGAGGTAGTTTATTAGAACGCTCAGAGGATGGCTTATTGACCTTATCTGGTGGGAAAATCACAGATTATAGGAAGATGGCTGAAGGCGCATTAAAAGAAATTCAACGAATTTTAAAAGAAGAATTCAATTGTGAGTTCCAATTGATTGATTCCAAAACATATTCTGTTTCTGGAGGGAATATTGATCCGGCAAATGTGGAGATAGAATTGGAGGAACTTGCAAAAAGTGGAATCGAAAAAGGACTATCGAAAGAAGAAGCGGAATACCTTGCTCATTTATATGGTTCTAATGTAACGAAAGTTTTTGAAAAAATTGATGAGACTAAACCTGTAACTGGTTTAAGTTTAGCTGAAACCATTGCGCTGCATTATGCTTTAGAAAATGAAATGGCATTAACTCCTGCAGATTATCTAGTCCGCAGAACGAACCATTTATTATTTATGAGAGATACGCTAGATGAAGTGAAACAAGGCGTCATTGCTGAGATGACTAATTATTACAACTGGTCTGATGGGCAAAAAGAACAATATACAAATGAATTGAATCAATTGATTGCAGAGTCTGATTTAAGCCTATTAAAAGAAGGAGCGAAGTAAAATGGATACTTCCAATATGACACAGATTTTCAGTGAGTTTTTAGGAACGATGATTTTGATTCTTTTAGGTGATGGTGTGTGTGCTGCTGTTAATTTAAAGAAGAGTAAAGCAGAAGCTTCTGGCTGGATCGTGATTGCTTTTGGTTGGGCGATGGCTGTAACAATGGCGGTTTATATTGCTGGCTTTATGGGACCAGCTCACTTGAATCCGGCTGTAACAATTGCGATGGCAATGACTGGTAGTTTTAGTTGGGGAATGGTGATACCGTTTATTATTGCCCAAGTACTTGGTGCGGTAGTTGGAGCATTCTTAGTCTGGGCAGCTTATTTACCACATTGGAAAGTGACAGAAGATCAAGGGGCGATTTTAGGAACTTTTGCTACAGGACCTGCAATTCGTAATTACCCAGCGAATATGATAACTGAAATTATTGGTACATTCATTTTAGTTTTAGGTTTACTTTCATTTTCGCAACATGCATTTACAGATGGGTTAAATCCATTGGTAGTAGGGGCGTTGATTTTATCAATTGGCTTATCTTTAGGAGGACCTACAGGCTATGCAATTAATCCGGCTCGTGATTTTGGTCCCCGTTTAGCGCACCAAATATTACCAATTCCAACAAAAGGAGCTTCTGATTGGAGTTATTCTTGGGTTCCTATCGTAGGACCTGTGATTGGCGCTTTAGTAGCTTCTGGGGTGTATATGTTGATGATTTGATTAATAATGTAAACTTGAGAGTTGAAAGACGAGATTCTTTCAACTCTTTTTTGTCTGCATAAATTATAGATTAATTAGCTATAAATCATTTTTTCGTGAAAAAGTGTCAGTATTTTATTTACAAGGAGCGTATTTTTCTGTACTCTTAAAAGGAGTTGAGTTTTTAACTGTATTTGTAGAGTTTAAATTTAGTTTCATGTGTTAGTCATTTGGAAAAAAGATAAAAACTGGATGAGGTAAAAAGCACCTCAGCCGTATTTTTCAGTCGAGACTAAACGAAGCTCGCCATGCTTTTATCTATCTAGCTTCGCAGGCTAACCTTTCGGGAAAAGGATAAAAACTGAATGAGGAAAAGAGCACCTTAATCATATTTTCCATTTGAGGTTAATCGAGCCTGCTACGCTTTTAAATTAAGGAGGATCATAATAATGTCCTATCAAGAAATATTGTTTCCTTTTCTGGGAGGCTTAGGAATTTTTTTGTTTGGTATGAAGTATATGGGGGATGGTTTGCAGAAGTCTGCAGGTGATTCTTTGCGGGAAATTTTAAATACGTTTACATCTACACCTTTAAGATCTGTTTTAGCAGGATTAATTGTGACCGCAATCATTCAAAGCAGTTCTGGAACAACGGTTTTAACTGTAGGTTTAGTTAGTGTGGGCTTTATGTCTTTACGTCAGGCAATTGGTGTCATTATGGGTGCCAATGTGGGAACAACGGTAACCGCTTTTATTATTGGATTTAATCTGAGTTCCTACGCATTGCCGATTATTGGTGTAGGTTCAATTTTATTATTTTTCTCAAAAAGGGAAACTGTCAACAATATAGGGCAGATCATTTTTGGTTTTGGTTGTTTATTTTACGGGTTAAAATTGATGGGTGAAGGCATGGCGCCGCTGAGCACGTTGCCGCAGTTTGCTGATTTAATGGTAGACGTTTCGCATCATCCTATTTTAGGAGTTGGGATAGGAACATTGCTTACAATGGTTTTGCAAAGTTCCAGTGCAACAATTGGGATTTTACAGCAATTGTATAGTCAAGGAAGTTTAGCGATAGGATCGGTATTACCGATTTTATTTGGAGATAATATTGGTACGACGATTACAGCAGTAATTGCGGCATTAGGTGTCAGCGTTGCTGCTAAGCGTACAGCAGCTTCTCACGTGATTTTTAACTTAGTCGGAGCGATAATATTCACGACATTGTTAACGCCCTTTACAGCGGTTGTAGTAGCCATTTCTAATGCTTTACATTTAAAACCGGCGATGCAAATTGCTGTAGCACATGGCTTATTCAATGTTTCTAATTTGCTGATCCAGTTTTGGTTTATCGATAAAATTGAGCTGATCGTCCGGAAAATCATTCCAGGGAAAGATCGGAATATTGAGTTTAAACCATCTAACTTAAACGAATCAATTATTCAAAATTCCGCTACGTTAGCATTGAATCAAGCGAAAATCGAATTGCTACAAATGGGCGATTATGTATTAGGAGCGTTTGAAGCAACTAAGGCTTATTATGAAAGACAAGATACGATCGATAAAGAAAATGCTGACCAATATGAAACGGCGATTAATGATATGGATAATCGTTTAACGGAATATCTAGTTCAGCTTTCAGCAACGGAATTATCCCTTTCTGAAAGTCATGAGCAGACAATGATGTTAGAGATGACCAAAGATTTGGAACGGATCGGTGATCATTGCCGTAATATTATCCAAAACCTAACTGAAGCGATTCGTCTTGAGAAGAAGCAACAATCTAAAGATAAAAAAGCTGGTAAAATTTCTGGTCGAGATACTTTGATTTTAAATGACGAAGACTTGATTGATTTATTCAAAAAAGTATTGAAAAATATTCGTGATTCTTTGGTTGCTTTTGAAAATGATGACAAAGAAATGGCTGCCCATATGTTGGATCGAGAAGAACAAATCGATCAGATGGTCAAATTACTGCGTAAAAAGTACATTTCTATTATGAATAGTGGTAAAGGGCGAGCGGCTGATGGTGTGTTGTTTATTGATACAGCATCTAATTTGGAACGGATGAGTGATCGAACGATTCATATAGCGAAATATGTTTTAGGTGAGCGTTATGGAACAGAAGAAATTGCAGTAGATCAATCGGTGAATCCTGTGATAACAGTACAATCATAATAATGAAAAACCTGCTAAGATATAGCTTTATGTATATCTCAGCAGGTTTTTAATGATTTTCGGATGGTTGACTCATTTTTTTATACAAACTTATTTAAAAGAAAGTGACTATTTCACTATTCATTGACCCAAAATCGTTTATAATAAAACTATCAATTAAGAAGAGGGACATAATATGAAACATAATACTTTTTTGTCATCTAATCAAAAAATAGCAAGCCATTTTATCTGTTGGGAACCAGAAAAAGAAGCGATAGGAACGCTTCAAATTATCCACGGAATGGCTGAATATATAGAACGTTATCATGATTTTGCTAACTATTTAAATGGACTGGGATATGTTGTTGTGGGGCACGATCATTTAGGACATGGAGAATCTGTGGAAACTGTTGATCCAAAACATGGGTATTTTGGCAAAGGAGAATCTGTATCATTTGTATTGGAAGATATTCATCAGGTCAAAACATGGATAGAAGATAATTATCCTAATCTCCCTCATTTTATGTTAGGCCACAGTATGGGATCGTTTGCGCTACGTAATTATCTACAGGGGAATGTCACTGAAATAAGCGGGGCTATTTTTATGGGAACAGGGAAAAAACCAGCAATGTTACCATTAGCTCTTTCTGTAACGAATGCATTGAATCGAACTGCGCCTAAAAAACAAAATAAATGGCTGGATCAACTAGCCTTTGGTTCTTTCAGTAAGCAATTTCCCGAATCTGGGGGATTTAATTGGTTAAGTAAAAATCAGGAGAATGTTCGATGCTATGAAAGTGATCCATTAACAGGTTTCATTTTTACAAATAATGGTTTTTACACGTTATTTCGTTTAGTTGATGGAGCGAATAATCAGGGGTGGGCAAATGATATCCAACAGGAGTTACCTATTTTAATTATCAGCGGTGAACAAGATCCTGTCGGTGATTTTGGTAAAGGACCTAGAAAAGTTGCGAAGGAACTTGCTACGGCAGGAGTAAAAGATGTATCTTTGGTTTTATTTGCAGAATTACGTCATGAAATTTTGCTAGAAGATGAAAAAATTGAGGTATATAAAGCTATCAGTAACTGGCTGGAAAAAAGAAGAAATTTTACATCTGAAAGCTAGAAATCCGTTTGCTATTTCTAGGATTTTTCTATAAACTACAAGGTAAGTGTTAAACGAAACAAGATTTGTAAATTAAAGTGATATATCTTGGGAAAAAGGTAAAATATAATTGTGGAAAAATACCGCTCTGATAGTTACCTATTCTTCAGTTGATACGGATAGAGTTTATTCAATTTTTAAATTTGGGAGGGTTTGACTGTGGAGAAAAACCGTTTAAGAAAATTGGGATTGAGAAACTTAAAATGGCTGCACGAACATCCTATGTTAAAAGAACAAAAAGAACAAGAAATTAGTCAAGCCTTATTCGCTGATTCTTGCTGGAAAAGTGCGCAAACGATCGCTATTACAAAACCACTGGATTTTGAGTTTGATACCCATATTTTGTTGGATAAAGGCTGGAAGTCAGGTAAACAAATGTTGATGCCCATAGCAGGCAAAGACCGAAGATTGACTTTCCATATAGTCGAACCAGATACAATTTTTGAAAAAACAGCTTTTGGTGTTGAAGAACCCATTGATGCACTTGAAGTACCTGCTAAAATAATCAATTTATTAGTTGTACCAGGTATTGTATTTACTCATGAGGGATATCGAATTGGTTTTGGTGGGGGTTATTATGATCGATTTCTTCAAGATTATCAAGGTGAAACATGTAGTTTGGTATTCAGTGAACAGATTCAAGAAAGTTGGCAGGTTGAAGCATTTGATTTGCCTGTAAAACGATTATTTATCAGCTAGGAGGAACATATGAATTATCAAACACAAATGAAAATAAAAAGAGTACTAAAACAGCCCCTAATTACTTATATTCTACTTGGAATCACAACGATTGTCTTTCTAGGCATGGAACTTTCAGGTGGCTCAGAAAATAGTATGGTCCTGATTCGGTGGGGAGCTATGTCAAGAAGAGAGATTCTTTACTTACATGAATACTGGCGCTTTTTCACTCCAATGTTTTTACATATTGGGTGGTTGCATTTTGCAGTAAATATGGTGACACTTTATTATGTCGGTTCTCAGGTTGAGAATATTTATGGTCACTGGCGATATCTGCTAATTTATTTGTTAAGCGGAATTGCTGGAAATATCGTTAGTTTTACTTTTGGATCACCTCTTAGTATTTCGGCAGGAGCAAGTACGTCTTTATTTGGATTATTTGGCGCCTTCGTTATTTTAGGACGTCATTTTAGAAATAATCCAGCGATTTCCTTTATGGTTCAACGCTATACGACATTTATTGTCATTAATTTAATTTTTAATCTGTTTAGCAGTTCTGTAGATATTATGGGACATATTGGCGGCTTGATTGGTGGCTTACTAGTTGCTTCGTCATTGGCTGTGCCAGATCGTTCAGAAGAATTTAATATTCATGAACGTATTATTTCGGGGATTATTTTTTTATTTCTGTTGGCGGTTTGCTTAGTCTTGGGTTTTAAAAAATTCGGTTTACTTGTATAATAAAGGAAGTGCATTAATGGAAACGTTATATGATGTACAACAGTTATTTAAACAATTCGGCATTTATATTTATGTAGGTGCTAGAATTTATGATATTGAGTTGATGATGATTGAATTGAAAAATATTTATGAAGGTCACTTAATTGATAGAGACACCTATCTCCACGCAAGAAGTATTCTGCAAAGGGAACATCGGATTGAAGAAAGCAGAGGGACTGAGAAAGGAACAGAGTAAATGGATAAGAAATTGATTGGGATTGATTTAGGCGGGACAACGATTAAGTTTGCGATTTTGAACACCGATGGAGATGTTCAGCAAAAATGGAGTATTGAGACTAATGTTCTAGA
Organism: Enterococcus sp. AAFC-DPL-5146; assembly: GCF_058216635.1. Taxonomy (NCBI): domain Bacteria; kingdom Bacillati; phylum Bacillota; class Bacilli; order Lactobacillales; family Enterococcaceae; genus Enterococcus; species Enterococcus sp. AAFC-DPL-5146. The sequence goes on from NZ_CM177103.1 coordinate 726,772, forward strand.
CGATGGCAGCCATATTGTGCCAGATATCATCGAATCAATCAATCATCGAATCTCTCTTTATGGAATGAAACACGATGATTTTATCGGAATCGGTATGGGTACTCCCGGTAGTGTCGATATAAAAAAAGGCACAGTGGTTGGCGCATATAATCTCAACTGGACAAAAAAACAAAAGGTCAAAGCACAAATTGAAGAAGCAACAGGCATTTCATTTGTCTTGGATAATGATGCTAATGTGGCTGCTTTAGGTGAACGATGGAAAGGTGCGGGAGAAAACAATCCCGATGTCGTTTTCATCACATTGGGGACAGGCGTTGGCGGCGGAATTATTGCAGAAGGTAACTTATTACATGGTGTGAATGGATGTGCTGGTGAAATTGGTCATGTGACCGTTGATCCTGGTGGTTTTGAATGTACTTGCGGTAAACGTGGGTGTTTAGAAACAGTTTCCAGTGCAACTGGTGTGGTTCGAGTTGCTCGTCATATGTCAGAAGAATATGCAGGCGATTCCCAATTGAAACAAGCTATTGATGATGGACAAGACGTGTCTAGTAAAGATGTCTTTGACTATGCACAAGCAGATGACCCATTCGCCTTGATGGTTGTTGACCGTGTCTGCTATTTCTTAGGTCTTGCGATTGGAAATGTCGGAAATACCTTGAATCCATCTAGTATCGTCATTGGCGGCGGAGTTTCTGCTGCGGGAGAGTTTCTACGTAGTCGTGTTCAAAAATATTTTGAAGAATTTACTTTCCCAGAAGTTCGTAATAGCACGCAAGTTAAGCTGGCTCAGTTAGGCAATGAGGCTGGGGTTATCGGAGCTGCATCATTAGCGTTACAATTTATGGAGAAAGAGTAAGAAAGGGATTTTAGAATGAACGTTTTGTGGATTATCAATATTATTTTATTAACAATTTTATTAGCAATGGGAGCAAATGAACTATATCTTCGAATTATGACGAAGCGTTCAGCTAAAATGATTACAGAAGAAGAATTTAAAGAAGGCATGAGAAAAGCTCAAATCATTGATGTTCGTGAAAAAGACTCCTTTGATGCAGGCCATATTCTTGGTGCCCGCAATATGCCGTATACAACGATTAAAACGACACTGAATTCAATTCGTAAAGACCAACCAGTTTATCTTTATGATCAGAAAAAATCACTGAGTATTCGTACTGCGAATCAATTACGCAAAAATGGCTTTAAAGATCTTTATATTTTAAAAGGCGGCTATGATGGTTGGACTGGAAAAACTAAGAAGAAAAATGCTTAATTAATCAAACACAGAGACTAGCGGAAGTTCAAAGAATGAACAACGTTTACTTCTCTGTGTTTTTTGTTTCTTGATTAACAGCGTAAATCGTTTCTTTTTTGAGTAATTAAGATAAAATAAAGGAAAGTAATGTGAAAGGAGGGGCAATATGAAAATAGCAATTGTTGGTGGTGGCCCTCGTGGTCTTTCAGCTTTAGAACGCATTGTTGAGTGGTCAAGAGGAGAACAAGTTATTCAAATTACAATGTTTGATCCTTTTGGACCAGGAGGTAAAATATGGCGGGAAGACCAACCGTTATCTTTATTAATGAATTCGGTAACCTCTCACGTTACGCTGTTTACAGACGAAACGTTAAGTACTAAAGGCCCCGTTGCTAAAGGGCCGAACTTATATGAGTGGATAAAAATAGAAGCTGCAACTTTTATCAAAAAATATAATTTTGAAAATAAATCGATGTTATTAGAAGAATGTGAACAAGTAGGACCAAACGATCATTGTTCGCGGGTTTTATATGGATTGTATCAAAAATGGTTCTACGAATTTGTGCAAACGCGAATGACCGAACAAACATCAGTTAAGTTTTTTAAAGACGCCGTTCGAGCAGTGAAAGTAGCAGAGGATAAATTTCTAGTATATACAAAAGCAGTTGAAACGACTGTGGATAAAGTTATTTTGGCTTTAGGCCATCAAGAAAATGAACTAGTTGGAAATGAGAAGGAACTAGCGGCGTATGCCAGTGAGCATCGTTTATTCTACTCCACGCCTAAAAACGCAGCAGATGCGTATCTTGAAGCAATCACCGAAAACAAATCTATCTTGATTCGGGGGTTAGGGCTAGTTTTCTTTGATTACCTAGCTCTTTTAACAAGTGAGCGTGGTGGATTTTTTGAAGAGGTTGATGGAAAATTGATCTATCATCCTTCAGGTAAAGAACCTAAAATTTTTGCTGGTTCTGGTAGGGGCATTCCTTATCATGCCAGAGGGATGAATCAAAAAGGTTATGGTGAAGAGTATCAGCCACGTTTCTTAAAAGAAAAAAGTTTAAATAAGTTTAAACGTAAAGGAACATTTTCGGCAGAGCAGTTTTTCACACTGTTAAAAAAAGAAGTTGAATTTGCTTATTATTCGGCGTTAATCCAAAGCAATTATCCTAAAATTAATCAGTCGCGTTTTAATGAAGAGTATATCCGCACAAAAGGCGCTGAATCAGTACTAGAAAAATATGGAATCAAGGAAAAAGATTATTGGGATTGGTCAATTATTGAACATCCTGATCAAGGTGGAGGAGAAGGAGATTCTTTCCAAGGATTTATCCTTGATTATTTGAACTGGGACTTTTTTGAGGCAAAGAAAGGGACGATAACAGGGCCATTTAGTGCTGCTTTAGATTGTTTAAAAGATCTAAGAGACGAAATACGTTTTATGATTGATAACGAGTTATTTTCAAATGATGAATACAAAAAATGGTTGTGGGATTGGTTTACGCCATTGAATGCCTTTCTTTCAATCGGTCCGCCGCTTGAAAGAATAGCGGAATTAAAAGCTTTGATTGAAGCGGGAATCATTACATTGATTGGTCCAGAAATGATGATAGAAACAGGAGCTGGTTATTTTGTTGGGGTTTCCAAAAGATATCCGAATAAAAAATATAAAACTCATTTTCTAATTGAGGCTAGATTGCCAAAAATAGCAAATCAGTGTAGCTTAAATCCATTAGTGCAACAGCTTTTAAGAGACCAAATGGTAGGTTTACATCAATTAGAATTATCATCGGGTGAATTCTTTCAAACAGGAGCACTTTTAGTAGATCGGCATACGAATCAATTGCAGTCACCGCAAGGAGAAACGCTTACTGGGGTATTTTGTTACGGAATTCCAACAGAGGGTATTCATTGGCTAACCGCAACAACGTCTAGACCAGGAACTGATCCATGGATTCTACGAGAGGCTGATTTGATTGCAGGGAATATTTTTAAGGAGAAAATAACCTTCTAGGAAAATAGACAACTTACATATGAAACAGAGACGGTTTCACATTCAGGATTCTAATTTTCAAGAGGGTTAAACACTTTGTTTCACTAGCTACATGAACCAACTCTTCAAAAAAAGAAGAATCTTATTCATGACAACAACGTCATAAACAAGATTCTCTCTTTTTTCATTGCTAAACGGTTCATTTCACTTTTTTATCTAGAAACGCGTTTACGCATTGCTTTTTTACGATTTTCCTCGATCATATCTTCTTTTTCTTCAATTGGATCAAGTACAGTTTTTTTGATAGTAGCTGCAAATCCTACAACAGCAGCACATGTAACCGCTGTACCTACAAGCATTCCTGAAATGAATTTTTTCATATAAGTTTCTCCTCTCAGTTATTTACACATATCTATTATGAACTAAAAGTAGAAAAAAATCCAATAGATTGAAAGGATTTAAACATTTTGTATTAAAATTGCTAAAGTAGATAAAGAGATGGAAATCGTGGGAATTAACTTGAAAATATTCAATCGATTACTAAAATTTTTAAGAAAAAAACTCTGAAGTGTAGATAAATAGTTGAGTTTGTTGTAATAGAAACCAAGGTGACATGGGTTAAGTTTGGCCAATTTATCAAAAGAAAATAAGTTATCTACTAATTTTTTTATAGATTAGACGTTGATGATGGAGGCAGAAAGCAGTAAAATAGAGAATACACTAAAAATAAACGAATGAGTATTTGGAATATATAAACATTTGATTCCATGTGTTAGACCAAAGAGAATATTTAGGTATTTATGGTGATGATTATGATACACTATATGAGACTTATATTCGTTACTAAGTTTACATTGAAGATTTGATTGCAGCTCATATTGCAGCTTTGGATTATTTACAAAAAGGGAACGAGAGTAATATTTTTAATCTTGGAAGCAACAATGGTTATTCAGTTAAAGAAATGTTAGAAGCTGCTAGAGAAGTGACAGGTAAAGAGATTCCAGCGAAAGTTTTACCTCGTCGTGCTGGAGATCCTAGTAAGTTAGTTGCCTCAAGTGAAAAAGCGAAACGTATTTTAAGGTGGGAACCAAAAGTGACTGATATCCAACAAATCATAAAAACCGCTTGGAATTGGCATGTCAGTCATCCTAAGGGATACAAAGATTAGGAGGAATTAGTGTGTCAACAAGCCAGACTATTACAGATTTTGTTACATTAGCCATCCAAGCAGGTGGCTGGATGGAACTGGATCGTCTTTACTTACAAAATCGTGTACTAACAGTGATTGGTGAAGAATCATTTGAAACAGCGTCCACAAGAGAAGTTAGTAAGTCATCGCTAGAGTTACTAGATGAGTTGGTAGCGAAAGCTGTGGAAAATGGCAGCGTAAAAGATAGTATCACCGAATTAGAAATGCTGGAAGCACAATTGATGGATTTTTTAACACCGCCACCTTCTGTTGTGAATGCTTTTTTTGCCCAACATTATGAAAATGATCCAGCTGATGCGACAGATTATTTCTATAATTTAAACAAAAAAAATGACTACATTAAAACTAGAGCAATGGCTAAGAATATCATTTTTCCAGTAGAAACAGAATATGGTGAACTAGAAATCACCATTGATTTATCAAGACCAGAAAAAGAACCAATGCAACTTGGAACAACTCAAACAGATTATCCAAAGTGTGTTTTATGCATGGAAAATGAAGGATACCAAGGTCGTAAAGATTATCCAGCTAGAACCAATCATCGGGTTATTCGAATGAATTTAAATGGAGAAAGTTGGGGATTTCAGTATTCACCGTATGCTTATTATAATGAGCATTCGATTATCTTGTCTGAGGAACATCGCCCGTTGGTTATTTCAAAAGAAACATTTGAGAGATTGATTAGAATCGTTGAAGTGTTGCCTCATTACTTTGTTGGTTCTGACGCTGATTTTCCACTTGTAGCACATGATCATTATCAGGCTGGCCGTCATGTGTTTCCTTTAGAAACAGCAGAGATTGACAGTTATTTTGAATTACACGATTTTCCACTTATGAATGCTGGGATCGTTAAATGGCCAATGTCTGTTATTCGTCTACAAAGCCCTAATTCAGAAGATTTAATTGAAGCTGCTACTCTGATTTTAGAAAAGTGGCGAAAATATTCGGATGAAAGTGTATCAGTCAATGCTTTTTCAGCAGACGGAACGCCAAATCATACAATAACATCCGTTGCTCGCCGAAAAGGGCAACTCTTTGAATTGGATTTAGTTTTACGTGATAATAATATTTCTAATGAATATTCAGATGGAATTTTCTATCCTTATAAAGACAGTCAGCACATCAAAAATAATATTAGATTAATTGAAGTTATGGGGTTAGCTGTGTTGCCTCCATGCTTAAGAGAAGAACTCAAAGAAGTAGAAAATTATGTCTTGGATAAGAAAAATAAACTCGCTGGTCATCATAAAAAATGGGCAGATCAGATGAAAGAAGCCTACTCGTTTAATGAAGCGAATGCAAAAGAGATTATTCGAAAAGAAGTAGGAAAGAGCTTTGCTAGTTTTTTAGCTGGTGCAAGTGTTTATAAACGAACAACAGAAGGTCAAAGAGCTTTTAAACGTTTTATTGACAGTTTATAAAAAAGCAGATCTTTTACTATTTATTCGGATTTTAAGAATTTGAGAAAAAAAGAAGTGACCTCTAAAAATTGTCGTGTTTACGCACAATTTTGGAGGTCACTTCTTTTTAGTACTCTCTATTTATAAGCAATAACAAACAAGTTAATATCATCATTGATACAGCTTTGAAGCGTAATTCGTTCTCCGCCACCGGTGCCTACAGAAAGATCCCAATAATTCGTTCCTGTACCTACCTCGTTTCCATAATCATCTAATTGTAGTAATGTACGTACAGTATAAGTTGTAGGTGTACCATTAGCATCTGTTACGACAATCTGACTACCAGCACCTAGTGAGAATATTGTAGAAAAAGCACCAGGATTATGACCGATGAAATGAGTGTTTTGACCGTCGTTGCCAGATTGAACAGCTGCTCCGCCCCATGTGGAAGCGACACCGCTAGGATTTGAATCAATGATACTTTGACCGCTGCCTTGTCCTCCATTTTGATAAGGAATAGTTTGTCCGTTCATAGTGATTGTCATTGGTGCAAACGCTGGTTCAACAGGAACTTCAGGTGCCGCTTGAGTGGCTTCAGCTGGTGTAGCAACTGTTTCTACTGGTGTTTGTACTGCTTGTGGAGTAGCTACAGGCTCACTTTTTGGAACAACGTGAAATACTCTTTCTATGACACCTACGTTGCCACTAGTATCCTTTACAGAATAATGAATAGTTTGTGTTCCTACCACAGATGTATCCAATGTTTCATCTGTGGATACCTTAGCAGTAATATCTCCATCTTTATTATCAGTAGCAGCGATATCTTCATAAATGTTGACTTGTGTGTTTTGTTCGACTGTTTCTTCTGGTGCGCTAATTTTAGGTGCTGTGGTATCTTTAGTAACATTTACAGCAACTATTTTTGCTTTGTCTTGTTTTTTCTTGGTAGTAGTGGATAAAGTAATTAAATCTTTGTCTGTAGGAACATTTTTTATTAAGCTAACTTTTTCTTTTTTAGAAGTAGCGTTCAAGTTATTTGCTTTGCTGAAAGTATCAGTGAAAATGTATCCGCCAATAAATAAAGCTACACCTAAAATACTGATGACGCCAATGACAATGGTTTGTTTGATTGTGTTTTTTTTCATGTAGAATCCCTCCAATAAGTGTGGTGAGATTTTCCATTTATCGATAAATTTTAAATCCGCGTTTTTATATTTTTATAATAAGAGCAGTTTTTAAATAAACCAATTGAGTTGCGCTTTTGATTAATACAAAAAAATGAAATATGATGCTATAATTATTGTTAAATAAGGGTTTCTTCAAAATATTCATAACAAATGGAAATTTATGAAGAATATTTATATAAAAAGTGAAAAGAGGAGATAAAATGGAGAGACTATTGTCACCATCAATGCATCGAAGAGTGTTGTTGCTAAATTTATTGAATGGACCAAATGGCTGGATCACTTCTGATTATTTAGCGGATAGTATTGACTGCTCAAAAAAAACGATTATGCAAGATTGCCAGTATCTGGAAGATCGCTGGTCAGATTATTTAACGATAGAGACATCTAGAAAATACGGTATTCGGCTCATTGCTTCGCCTCATCGTTCAATCCATGAAATTTATATAGAAATTATCCAAGAATCAAATGCTTTTTCTTTATTAGAGTCGATTTTTTTTGAGCCAATGAAATCTGCCGTTTATTGGGAAAAAAAATTATTTTTAAGTAACTCTAGTTTATATCGACTCTCTAATTTAATTGGTTCAGCTTTAAAAGACCGAAATATTCAAATGAGTCGCTCTCCTTATTTTGTTCATGGAAAAGATGAAAGACAAATCCGCTATTTCTTTACTTGCTATTTTATAGAGGTATATGGTATTCGTGACTGGCCGTTTCATTTAGACAAAGAAAAAATATTCCAGTTATCTAATAGGATAAATGAGAAATTTAAGTTGGAATTAAATGATAGTCAGGCAGTTCATCTGGCATATTCTATTGCAGTAACAGTTATTAGAGAACAGCAAGGATTCTTAATACAATCTAGAAAAGACCCTATCAATAGCTTTGTCAAAAAGACAATTGATATAAGAGAATTTAAGGCTGATATAGAGAAAATTGCGGACCCTATCGATGTGGTAATGCCAGATGATTGGTATGAAGATTTTTGTTATTCTATTTTTTGGTGGGATTTCGGTTGGGATAATGAACAAGAGAAAGCCAATGTTATTCATCAAGCAGAAGAATTAGTGAACACAATCAAAAATGCTCTATTTATCTCAATCTCGGATCAAAGTAGAGTAAGCATTGTTCGTTTGATTGAATATATTTATGCGAAGCATAAGATGTTTCCTTACAAAAAGTTTATGGTTTATGATCGTTACTTATATTCAAGCAAAGCAATTAAACAAAATTTTATTGTCTTTACCGCAGTTGTCAATAAAGCATTAGGTGTTCTTGAAGCTAAAATGAAATTCCCTTGGAAGACAATGTATTTGGATGGAATCCTTCACGAAATGGCGATTCGTTGGGAAAACCTTAGTAAGATTACAGATGAAATGAGGCATCAATTATCGGTGTTGGTTTTGAGTGATTTAGGAAAAGAACACGCCAAACTGCTTAGTTCAATTTTAAAAGAGAACTTTCAAAATAAGATTGCTCTTTCTGTCCAAGAGAACCATTTTTATGAAGAATCAATCAATACGGTTAGTCCAAAATATGATCTTTACGTATCAAATTATGCTGTTGAAGCGGTTGATGAAAAAGTTAATATGATCGTAGAAGATATTCCTTCCTTCAAAAATTTAACTGATTTACGTAAATACATTGATAAGAGGCGACTTGTTTTGCCAAAAGACATTGCTTATTTAAATGTGTAGTCTGTTATTTTAATTAATTGTTCTAATTTACTATTCTTTTGAGATTAAAATAAAGGCTGTCATTTAATAAATGGTAATGATATAATAAAAAGGCACTATTATATTTAAAGGAGAAAGATATGAAAAAGAAAGCATACAGAAATACGCCTGCATTTGTCTTTCTAAGTTGGGGATCATTTGCCTTTTTTGTGGCATTGATGTTGATTGGTTTATACACATTAAAAGAACCATTGATGGTTAAAGGGTACTATTTAATGGGATCAGTTGGATTGATTTCTTCATCCTTCACCCTTTCAAAGGTGATTAGAGACAATCAAGAAGACGAAGAACGTTACAATCAAATGTTCCGTGCGATGGACGGACCAGCTAAAAATGAAAGCACAGATACACATATTTAATGTGTTTAAAAGGTTCTGACGAGAGTCAGGGCTTTTTTTTGTGAAAAAAATTTTAATGAGTTAGCTTTTTTTAATGCCTTATCCATAAAAATCACGTATAATAGTAGATAGTGAAATTTCGAGGGAGGGGTAAATCATGGCTTATCAAGCTTTGTATCGTGTGTGGCGTTCACAGCGCTTTGATGATGTTGTCGGACAAAAAGCAATTACTCAGACATTAAAAAATGCTATCATACAAAAGAAAACCTCGCATGCCTATTTATTTACCGGCCCAAGAGGAACAGGAAAGACCAGTGCAGCGAAAATTTTTGCTAAAGCAATTAACTGTAAACATAGTGTAGACGGGGAACCTTGTAATGAATGTGAAACGTGTATAGCAATCACAGAAGGTCGTTTAAATGACGTTATCGAGATTGATGCTGCTAGTAATAATGGTGTAGAAGAAATTCGTGACATTCGTGATAAAGCAAAATATGCACCAACGCAAGCAGAGTATAAAGTCTATATCATAGATGAAGTGCATATGTTATCGACAGGTGCCTTCAATGCATTACTAAAAACGTTAGAAGAACCGCCACAAAATGTTATTTTTATTCTAGCTACAACAGAACCCCATAAGATTCCGTTAACGATTATTTCAAGAACACAACGTTTTGATTTTAAACGGATCAGCACCCAAGACATTGTCGATCATATGGGCTATATTTTAAAAGAAATCAATGTTGATTTTGAAGAGCAAGCTTTGTATGTTATCGGTCGAGCAGCAGAAGGTGGAATGCGGGATGCCTTGAGTATTCTGGATCAAACGATTTCGTTCAGTGATCAAAAAGTGATGTTGCAAGATGCGATGCAAGTGACCGGTAGCTTGACGTACGAGATGATGGATCAATATATTTCCAGCTGTGTAACAGGTGATGTGGAGCAAGCGTTAGAGACCTTAGAGAATATTCTTAGTTCTGGTAAAGAAGCAAGAAGATTTTTAGAAGATTTGTTATTATATTGCCGTGATTTACTCATGTTTCAACAAGCACCAAAATTGTTGGCTGAAAAAGTCGGAAATCTGACAGATAATTTCAAAGAACTAGCAGGTAAGACAAATGCTGAAAAAATTTATCAAATGATCCAAATCTTAAGTGATACTCAAAATGATATTCGCTTTACCAATAATGCCAATATTTATCTTGAAGTAGCCACTGTTAAATTAGCAAAATCTGTAAAAAAATCAGCGGTGATTTCTGAAGAAGCTCAACCTGTAGAGAGCGCAGAAATAGCGACTTTGCAACAACAAATCGAGCATCTACAAAAAGAATTAACAGAATTAAAGAAAAATGGTGTAACAACTAAAGAAGCTGAACCTGTGAAGACAACACGAGTAACCAGCAGTAAAAATGCACTACGTATTCCAACTGAACTTGTATATAAAGTACTGAATGAAGCCACAAAAGACCATTTATTGAATGTGAAAAATGTTTGGGATGATTTATTACAGATGATGTCTGTGACTCAAAGAGCTATGTTAAAAGCCAGTGAGCCTGTGGCAGCAAGTCCTAATGGATTAGTGATTGCATTTGATTATGAGATTGTATGTGGTCGGGCGATGGATGATGATGAATTACAATTAGCAGTTCATAATAATTTAAGCCGTCTAGTAAATTATGCGCCTGACATGGTGTGTATTACAAAGGAAAGCTGGCCGAAGTTGCGCCAATCATTTATTAGTCAAAATAAAGAAACATCAGGCGATCAAATAAATGACGATCCATCTGTTAATGAAGATATTCATCTATTAGCAGAAGAAGAACCAGCAGTAGAAGTAAATAATCAAGTAGTAGACGAAGCGATCGCTATGTTTGGTGATGAGCTCGTTGAAGTAATAAACGACTAAGAGGAGACGATAATTATGATGCGTGGCATGGGAAATATGCAAGGGATGATGAAACAAGTCCAAAAAATGCAAAAAGATATGGAAAAAGCACAAGCTGAATTAAATGTAAGAGAATTCGTAGGTGCTTCAAGCAATGAGTTAGTGACAGCAACATTTACTGGTGATCGTAAAATGAAAGATATTTCAATTAAAGAAGAGATTGTTGATCCAGAAGATGTAGAAATGTTGCAAGATCTAGTAATCATGGCTGTTAATGATGCATTGACTAAGGTAGAAAAAGAAACAGAAGCGACAATGGGGAAATATGCTAAAGGTATGCCTGGATTTTAATTTAAAAGAATTGTAAATCATCAATAGACAATCAGCAGTAAAAAAACTGATGATTGTCTATTTTTATAACGCCTTTAAAATAGTTATAAATAAACAATAAATGAATCTCTACTGACTTATTCAAATGCATAGAAAAAACTAGAGGAAATCCCTCTAGTTTTTCTATGTGCATTCTTCATCCACCATAGTTGGTTGATAAAAAATGTTTATTTGTTTAATTGTTTTTTTCTAAAGATATAAGCTCCTGCGATTAATAATACCCCAGATGAAGCGATCATCATGCTATTGCTTGTTTCGCCTGTTGAAGGTAATTGTTTAGCAGTTGTTTTTCCTGAACTAATTTCTTTTTTAGCTGTAGTAGAATTAGATACAGGAGAGGCTACTTGAGAAACAAGATTTGTAGCTGTAGAAGATTTATCAGTTTCTTCCCCTGGTAAAGCTGGATTCAATGGGTTATCACTTTCTGGAAGAACATTTAAGGTAATCTCTTTTTCTGCAACAACATTATTTACACTACGTTGTTGAGTTGGATTACTGACAAAGAATCTTATTGTATGAGTTCCAGTTTCTACTAACTTATTTCCAAGAGAAGTTACTTGGATTGGATCACCAATTACTTCAAAGCCAACCATAAGTCCTTCGGCATTTTTAAAGGTTGCCCAACTTAAAATGATATCTTCTGTTAGTGTTTGACCAACATAAGCAGTTACAGTTTGAGAACCAACCTCAATAGATGGAGCAGCTACTTCAGAAGAACTAGATTCGGTAGAACCAGATTCAGAAGAGCTAGATTCGGTAGAACCAGATTCAGAAGAGCTAGATTCGGTAGAACCAGATTCAATAGAACTAGATTCGGTAGAACCAGATTCAATAGAACTAGATTCGGTAGAACCAGACTCAGAAGAACTAGATTCGGTAGAACCAGATTCAGAAGAGCTAGATTCGGTAGAACCAGATTCAGAAGAGCTAGATTCGGTAGAACCAGACTCAGAAGAACTAGATTCTGGAACCTCAGTTGAAACTAGGTAAACTCGTGCATTTCGTAGGTCTGAATAAGAAACAGAATAATCATTTTCTAAATTATTATCTAAGACATTCTGAGCGTCAGCTAATGCAGCTTCTAGTCTTGCAATAGAATCTGCAGTGTACATGTCATGTAAGCCAGGAGTGGCTAATACTTCCTTAGCAACTTCTACTTCGTCTTCTAACATCTTACGACGACCAGCGACTTCATCGTTATAAACTGCTGATTCCTCAGCGTTAACAACAGAATTTACAAATTGCGTCGAACCAACAACAGAGCTGATTAATAATAATGCAGCCATAATCTTTAAACTTTTTTTCATATAAAAATCTCCTTTTTTGTAAAAAATTGTTTTTCCAACCATTAATAAATATACGATATACAAAATAAAAGTCAAGGTTTTTTTAGAGATAAATTAGAAATATAATGATAGTTATGGAATTTTTTTTGTTATTCTAAAATTGATTTATTTTATTTTAAGCTATATTTGTAAACGTATTTAAGATTATGAATACTGTTTTGAAGTTTTTTTATTTTCGTTTATCTTGAGATGGGAAAAGAAATCAGAAGAGGGGAAATGTGTTTTATACTTATATTATAATTTTTTTATATTTTCGGTTATTGTGTAACGGAATATGAAAAAGAGATAATTTGGATGAGGTTTTTGAAAGGTTGCAAATCGGTTGAATATTGATTTATATGATATTCAAAACTTGCTATAAGTAGAGAAAAATCATTATCCTACAAAATCATCAAGAAAAAATGTTATAATGTACATTAGTCTTATAAGGAATACATAGTTTACAACCAATCGTGAATCGTTTGTGTTTGAAAGGATTTGTTGAAAATGCATTACCCAGAACCCATCGCTAAATTAGTCGAAAGTTATATGAAATTACCTGGCATCGGACAAAAAACAGCTGTACGCTTGGCTTTTTATACACTTGATATGAAAGAAGAAGATGTTAATGCTTTTGCCAAAGCATTAATCAGTGTGAAACGTGATTTACATTTTTGCAGTATTTGCGGCAATATCACAGAAGAAGATCCTTGTGAAATTTGTCAGGATAAAACGAGAGACCGCAGTATTATTTTAGTTGTAGAAGAACCTAAAGATGTCATGGCGATGGAAAAGATGCGTGAATATCATGGTCTGTATCATGTACTGCACGGTGTCTTATCGCCAATGGAAGGGACTGGTCCAGAAGATATCAATATTGCTTCTTTGATTCAGCGGTTGCACGATGATGAAGTTAAAGAAGTGATTATTGCAACCAATGCCACTACAGAAGGAGAAGCCACAGCAATGTATCTTTCTCGTTTGATTAAACCAGCTGGCATCAAAGTGACTCGCTTAGCTCATGGGTTATCTGTCGGCAGTGATATCGAATACGCAGATGAAGTAACGTTATTGAAAGCTGTGGAAGGGCGACGTGAACTTTAAAATAAATAAAAATCAGCTATCTATTACATTGATAGCTGATTTTTATTCTTTATTTTTCAACAATGCTGATTGTAAATCCGTCATATCCTTTTATGCCAACTGTTTCAATAGCAGTTGAAGTTAAGTGTGGAGAGCTAGATAGCTCCTCCACAAAAGAACGTACACCTAAAACTCTTCCATCAGAACTGGAGGAATCAATGACAGCACCATCACGCACCACGTTATCGCCAATAATAATAGTTCCTGGTTGAGCGAGTTGTAACGCGTAATTTAAATAAACTGAGTTATTCTCTTTATCGGCATCAATAAAGATTAAATCAAAAGGTTTGGTTTGAGTGAGTACCATTTGTTCTAAACTATCAGAAGCAGCACCAACTATAATCGTTGTTTTTTCAGAAACTCCTGCGAGAACTAAATTTTCTTCAGCAACTTCAGCATGTTTTTTATCATATTCAAGAGAGATGACTTTGCCCTCATTATCTATTGCTTTAGCGAACCAAAGCGTACTATATCCGCCAAGTGTTCCAATTTCTAAAATTCGTTTAGCACCTTTTATTTTTGCAAGAAGGTAAAGAAATTTCCCTTGAGAAGGTGAAACATCATGTGGAGGTAATTGGTGTTTTTGGTTATTAACAAGAACTTGATCAAAAATAGGATCATTTTCCACTAACTTTTCAATAAAGTAATTATCAACTGATGCAAATAAATTTTCCAAATAACTCACTCCCAGTTTTTTTATAATGTTACTTAACTAAGTTGATTGTATCACTTTTTTTAATAAATAACTGATGGAATAACCCAACTTAAAAGAAATTTCACGGGGATGTTTAAATTTCTTTTCAGAGTTAAGGAATTCAATTAGACTGATTGTGATAGATAAAGTATAATAGGTAGAAGGAATCAAAGTAAGTTAGGGGATTAGTACAGTGCAAGGTATTTTTATAACAATTGAAGGTCCAGATGGCGCAGGAAAAACAAGTGTATTAAATGAGCTATATCCAAGATTGGATTTAGCTGCAGAAAAAAGTATCATTAAAACGAGAGAACCTGGCGGTATTCCAATTTCTGAGAAGATTCGTCAAATCATTTTAGATCCAAAGAATCAAGAGATGGACGAACGGACAGAAGCACTGCTTTATGCAGCTGCTAGACGTCAGCACTTGATGGAGAAAGTATTGCCTGCATTAGAAGAAGGTAAGATTGTTTTATGTGATCGTTTTGTAGATAGTTCTTTAGCCTATCAAGGAGCGGGGCGACGGATTGGTGTTGAAGCAATCGCGTCAATCAATGAATTTGCAATTGAAGGAACCGTACCAGATTTTACAATTTACCTTGATGTCGATTCAGATACAGGACTTAACCGTATTAAAAATCATCGTCATCAACAGATTGATCGATTAGATTCAGAAGGTCTTGAATTTCATCAACGAGTTCGCCATGAATATTTAAAACTGGTGGAAGAAAATCCAGAAAGAATCACTAAAATCGATGCCAGAATGAGTTTGGAAGATGTTGTTGAAGCGACTTTCCAAGCAATCGTAAACCGTTATCCAGAATATTTTAGAAACTAGGAAGGTGACCGAATATGAAAATTATTTTAGCGATTGTCCAAGATAAAGATAGCAACCGATTAGCAAATGAATTTATTGATGCCAATATCCGTGCGACTAAACTATCATCAACTGGCGGTTTTTTAAAAGCTGGAAACAGTACGTTTATTGTTGGTATTGATGATGACCGTGTTGAAGAAGCATTGGAACTAATCAAGAAAACCTGTCAATCTCGTAAACAATATGTGTCAACTCCTGTAACACTAGATCTTACGATGGATGGACAAGTACCTTATCCTGTAGAGGTCGAAGTTGGAGGCGCAACTGTGTTTGTTCTTCCGGTAGAAGGATTCCATCAATATTAAGATGAACGAAGCGCAAGTTTTAAAGGAGCAACAACCGCTCCTTTACCAGCAACTTCAAAAAAGTTTTGAGCATGGTCGTCTTGCCCATGCTTATCTTTTTGAAGGCGATACAGGAACTGGTAAAAAAGAGTTTGGGTTGTGGATGGCAAAGCACGTTTTTTGTTTGAATTTGACAGATAATAATCCCTGTAATCAGTGTAATAATTGTTTGCGGATCAATGAAAATGAACATCCGGATGTACTGCGGATTGCGCCTGATGGTCAAACAATCAAAGTCGATCAAATCAGAGCACTAAAAGCCGAGTTCAGCAAAAGTGGCGTGGAGACAGCGCAAAAAGTTTTTCTGATTGAACAAGCAGATAAGATGAGTGTTGGTGCAGCCAACAGTTTATTAAAATTTTTAGAAGAGCCGGAAGGTAAAGTCTTAGCAATCTTAGAGACGACATCTTTAACTAAAATTTTACCGACGATTCAATCACGTTGTCAGGTTCTTCATTTTCAACCTTTAGTTAAGGATAAATTAGTACAAGCTTTAACAGAGTCAGGAATCAATAAAAATACGGCGAGTCTTTTAGCAGAACTGACAAATAGTTTTGACAAAGCAGTTGAAATCTCTCAAGATGAATGGTTTAATGAAGCTAGGGAAATTACTCAACAATGGTTTGATTACTTGATAAAAGATGATCTTCAAGCTTTTGTCTATGTCCAAAAAAAGATGATTAAGGTCTTTAAAGACAAAGATCAGCAAGCGTTGAGTTTTGATTTATTACTTGCTTATTATCGCAAACAACTCACTGAAAGTGTCGTGACTGAGCAGCTTAAACGTGTAGTAGAACAACATGCACAACGAGTTGAACTGATTTTAAAAGCACGACAAAAATGGGAAGCTAATGTCAGTTTTCAAAGTGTCTGCGAACAATTAGTGATACGAATGATTCACCCTAAAACATAAATAGGAGGATGAAAATGGTAGAAGTAGTAGGAGTTCGCTTCCGTGAAGCAGGTCATATCTATTATTTTGCTCCTGGAAAATCAGAGTATTTTTACAATGAGAAAGTTCTTGTGGAATCACAGCAATCTAAACAGCTGGCCACAGTTGCCATACCAAAAAAGTCCATTGAGCCAGAAGATTTGCCTGAGGAATTAAAACCAATTTTAAATAAAGCATCTGAATCGGATTTACAAAAAGAACAAAAGAATGTAGATGATGCACAAGCCGCGTTAAGTGTTGCTAAAGAAAAAATCCGAGCACACGAATTAGAGATGAAGTTGATTCGGGTGGAGTATACATTTGACCGCAGCAAAATGGTCTTTTATTTTACAGCAGATGGACGAATTGACTTTCGTGAGCTAGTTAAAGATTTAGCTGCGATTTTCCGGACAAGAATCGAATTACGTCAAATCGGTGTCAGAGATGAAGCGAAGATTTTAGGCGGAATCGGTCCGTGCGGAAGACAACTTTGCTGTTCGACTTTTTTAGGTGACTTTATGCCAGTATCAATCAAGATGGCAAAAGATCAAGGCTTATCATTGAATCCTGTAAAAATTTCTGGTTTATGCGGGCGCTTGATGTGTTGTTTAAAATACGAGAATGATGAATACGAAGAAGCAAAAAAAGAATTGCCAGATTATGGTAAAGATGTAATCACCCCAGACGGAAAAGGTCGGGTTGTGGGATTGAACTTATTGAGTCGAATTATCAAAGTCCGGTTAGTTGGACGTGAAATAGCTGTTGAATACGATTATGAAGAAATCAAAGAAGCAACAGAAAAAGCTCAAGCCGAAAAAGGTGATCACAATGGATAAACGCTCTTTATATGATGGTCTGAGTTCTTTAGAGACTGATTTACAAGGAACGTTAGGGCAATTATCAGAGATTAAAGAAGCATTGCATGAATTAGTTGAAAAAAATACAACTCTTGAAATCGAAAATCAGCGCTTGCGGGAACATTTGCAGGAGCTGACGAAATTAGCTAGTGACCCTAATGATCCAGCAAAACAAGAGCTATCTAAATCACGTATGAATTTAGAAAAACTTTACGAAGAAGGATTTCATGTCTGCAATATTTTATATGGTTCACGCCGTGAAAATGATGAAGAATGTGCGTTTTGTTTAGATGTTATTTATGGTGAAAGATACAAGTAAATATAGGTTTTTATTTATTCAAATTAAGAGGCTGTGACAAAACTTGTCTCAGCCTCTTTTTCAATGAATGAACCCAAAGGCTGAAAAAGGAGCGACTATGCAAAAACAAAAAAGTTTCGATTCATCCAGTAATGGACAGTTATATTTGGTGCCAACACCAATAGGAAACTTAGAAGATATGAGCTTCCGCTGCGTCAATAGTTTAAAAGAAGCAACAATCATTGCCAGTGAAGATACTCGCAATACCCAAAAGTTACTGAATCATTTTGAAATTTCAACACCACAAATCAGTTTTCATGAACACAATTATAAAGAACGAATTCCACAATTTATCGAACGTTTAGAGTTAGGTGAGATCATTGCTCAGGTTAGTGATGCCGGTATGCCGTCCATCAGCGATCCAGGTCATGAATTGGTGGAAGCTTGCATTGAAGCTGGAATCAAAGTCATTGCGCTACCTGGGCCAACAGCCGGTATTACAGCTTTAATTGCTTCTGGTTTATCACCGCAACCCTTTACTTTTTATGGATTTTTACCTAGAAAGAAAAAAGAACAAGTGGAAGTATTGGAGAAGCTAAAAATAGCACAACCTACTCAGATTTTTTATGAATCTCCTCATCGAATTGCTGCTACAATAAAGAATTTTTCAGAGGTATTTGGTGATGAACGTAAAGCTGTTATCTGTCGGGAATTAACGAAGCTTCATGAGGAATATCTTCGTGGAACCTTGGCTGAATTAAGAGACTATTTAGCGGAGCATACTTTAAAAGGTGAGTGTTGTCTTTTAGTTGAGGGATTTACAGGGGATGAAACAGCTGATAACGAAGATTTGGCACTTCCCATCAATGAACACATTGAACTATTGATAAATTCTGGTAGTTCTTCTAAAGAGGCAATCAAAGAAGTTGCTAAGTTGCGAGGATTAAAAAAACAAGAAGTGTATAAAGAATATCATGTAGATTGAAGTTGCTTAATTGAATAACTTTAAAATAAACTGACGTTGAATGGTCAGTTTATTTTTTGTTTACAACATAATGAAAACGTTCTATTGGTATAGATGTCATTTTTTGTAACTTTAATTGTCAGAAAATTTAAATTATTTTTCCGAATCCAACTATTTTTGATGTAATTTATTAAATAATGATGATAGAATAACTGACAAAGCTAAATGAAGGTTGGCTTAATTTGAAGTAGGAGGGGTTTTATGGAAACAGGAAATATTGCTTTTATTCTCATTTGTTCAGCAATGGTATTTTTAATGACACCTGCCTTGGCATTCTTTTATGGTGGATTGGAAAGAAGAAAAAATATTCTCAATACTATGATGATGGTGATTTGTGTGATGGGACTTTCTTCCGTCTTGTGGATAATCGTCGGGTATTCAATGTCTTTTAGTGGAGATCATTCATTTGTTGGGAATTTGAATAAAGTGTTTTTTAATCATGTTTCAATGACTGAAGGAAAAATGATTCCAGAAGGGCTTTTTGCTGGTTTCCAAATGATGTTTGCCCTAATCACTACAGCGATTATCACTGGAGCTGTTGTTGGACGGATGCGATTTTCTGCAATTTTTTTGTTTATTGGTATTTGGTCTTTAGTGGTTTATTATCCAATGGCGCATATGGTATGGGGCGGTGGTTTCCTAGAACAAATTGGATCAGTCGATTTTGCTGGGGGAAATGTTGTTCATATTAGTTCAGGTATTTCAGGTTTGGTT
Source organism: Enterococcus sp. AAFC-DPL-5146 (assembly GCF_058216635.1). NCBI lineage: Bacteria > Bacillati > Bacillota > Bacilli > Lactobacillales > Enterococcaceae > Enterococcus > Enterococcus sp. AAFC-DPL-5146. The sequence continues at coordinate 746,370 of NZ_CM177103.1, forward strand.
TTGGCGATCGTCTTGGGTCATCGTAGAGAATATAAACAAACAGAATATCGTCCGCATAATATTCCATTTGTTGTATTAGGCGCAGGGCTGCTATGGTTTGGCTGGTTTGGATTTAATGCAGGATCTGCTTTAGCAGCTGACGGGGTAGCGATACATGCTATGTTGACGACAAATACTGCAGCAGCAAGTGGGATGCTTTCGTGGATGTTAATTGAAAAACTAGCGATTGGTAAACCTACAATTGTCGGAGCTTGTACAGGAGCAATCGTTGGTTTAGTGGCTATTACGCCAGGAGCAGGCTTTGTGTCACTTTGGAGTTCATTTGTTCTGGGAGCGTTAGTTAGCCCGTTTTGTTATTATTTTATTTCATTCGTTAAACATAAATTAGGTTATGATGATGCACTGGATGCGTTTGGCTGTCATGGGGTTGGTGGGATTTTTGGCGGTATTATGACAGGTGTTTTCGCAGATCCATCAATAGGTGGAAAAACAGGATTGATTTATGGTGGAACAGAGCTATTCATTGCACAAGTCGCTAGTATTGCTTTTACGATTGTATTTGCAGGAGTCGCTAGTTTTATCATTATTAAAGGGATTCAACTGTTCATGCCAATTCGGGTTTCAGCGAAAGAAGAGGCTCTAGGATTAGATAGAATCGAACATGATGAAACAGCTTATCCAACATTTATGGGCTTAGATTCTTAGGAGGAAAACAGATGAAAAAAGTAGAAGCAATCATTCAACAGGAAAAACTAGAAGAATTGAAAGTGAAAATAGACGACAGCTTTGAAGCAACAGGAATGACTGTAAGCCAAGTCTTAGGTTTTGGAAATCAAAAAGGGTTAAAGGAATATGTTCGTGGTCAGGAAATCATCACTACCTTGCTGCCTAAAGTAAAAGTCAGTTTTGTTGTTTTAGACAAAGATGTTGAAACGATTATTTCTTTGATTTTGGCTATTTGTCAGACAGAAGAAGTTGGTGATGGGAAGATATTTGTTTACAATGTGGAAGAAGCGATTCGCATTAGAACGGGTGAACGAGGAGCAGATGCGATTTAATAAAGAAATCTATAGAAGGAGTAAAGCTTAAAATGGCTTTACTTCTTTTTTTAGGTAAAATAAGTTGTGAACGAACAAAAGTTCGTATATAATGGATGTGATAGATGCTAGAAAATTAATTTTTGATCAAGAATTAAAAAATGGTTTATAAGAGGTTTAAAAGATACGTCAGATCTATTTTAAAGGAGGATGACGACTATGATTAGTGAATTGCGTTTCCCTTTAAAAAAGGATACTTCTCGCAAGATTATCCATATTGATATGGATGCATTTTTTGCTTCTGTAGAAGAAAGAGATCATCCAGAGCTTGCAGGGCATCCTTTGGTGATTGCACGTCACCCAAGCGATACAGGAGGCAAAGGTGTGGTGACTACAGCAAATTATGAAGCGAGAAAGTTCGGTATTCATTCTGCTATGAGTGCACAAAAAGCCTATGAGTTATGTCCCGAGGCAATTTTTAAAGCTGGAGACTATCAAAAATATGCTGACATCTCTCAGCAAATTCGAGAAATTTTTCACCGCTATACAGATATTATTGAGCCTGTTTCAATAGATGAAGCCTATTTAGATGTGACAACAAATAAAATCAATAGTAAATCAGCTATTAAAATCGCTAAGCTGATTCAATACGATATATGGAATGAGCTGCACTTAACTTGTTCAGCAGGCGTTAGTTATAACAAATTTTTGGCAAAATTAGCTTCTGATTTTCAAAAACCAAAGGGATTAACGGTTGTGATGCCGGATGAAGCAGAAGATTTTCTGAAAGCTTTACCTATTGAGAAATTTCATGGTGTTGGTAAGAAGACGGTCCCTAAAATGCATGACTTAGGTATTTTTACAGGTGAGGATCTATATAAAGTAGACGAGATGGAACTAATCCGTAATTTTGGCAAAATGGGTTATTCTCTTTATCGAAAGGTTAGAGGAATCCATGATTCTCCTGTAAATATCACAAGAGATCGTAAATCAGTAGGTAAAGAACATACATATGGCACACCATTAACAACTGAAGCCCAAGTCACTGCTCAATTAAGACAACTGGCAGAGCGTGTGGAAGAATCTTTGAATCGAGTCCAAAAACATGGAAAGACAGTTGTTTTGAAAGTTCGTTATGCAGATTATACAACAGTAACTAAACGTCAGACGCTACCAGAATATATTTCTAAAAAAGAGGAATTATATTATCAAGCAAACTTAATTTGGGAAGAAATTCTAGGTCTGGAACAAGGCATCCGTTTATTAGGAATAACCTTAACAAATCTTGATCCGATGTCTTATGAGAATATAGTATTGCCTTTATGGGAAAAACAAAATGAAAAAGAGCTATAAAGTAATCCAAAGGTACCGGTTTGTTTGCAACTTTAAATTTTAGTTATAAAAGATTATCTGTGCTACCATCAACATAGAGTGTACTAGTATTCATAATAAGAGGAGAATATGAATGAGTAAGACAATTATGTGGTTTCGTAAAGATTTACGTATAGATGATAATACTGCTTTCAATAAGATGCTTGAACATAGTCAACCTGAAGATGAACTTATCTGTATATTTCAGTTAAACCCAACACAATTTTTAGAAAAGAGTTATAATCATGCTTCTTTTTTTTCTAGTTTAAATACTTTTTATGAGACAGTGAAAGCTAAGGGGATAGTAATTCACTTTTTATATGGAGAAACGGAAGAAAATTTTGCAGCATTAAAAAAAACTTATCCAGATTGGAATAAAATTTACTTTAATAAAGATGAGCGAGGTTTTGGTAGAGAACGAGATCAAAAAATAGCTGTCTTTCTAAAAAACAATCATATTCAAGAATACTCTTTTCAAGATAGTCACATACATGGTGTTGAAGAAATTAAGAAGCCGACAGGTGAAAACTACAAAGTATTTACGCCTTATTTCAGAAATTGGCTAATAAAACCTAAAAGATCATATGAAAGATTGGTGACTGTTGAAAGACAGTTTAATCAAATAGTACATCCATTATTTAGTGAAGGTGAAAAACAATTTCAAAAAATTACTAAAAAAATAGCTTTACCATTTGAGTATGAGTGTGGTGAGGTTGCTGCTGAAATTTACCTAAAAGATTTTATAGTGAATCATCTCCACGATTATCAAAAGACTAGGGATTATCCTAACCTAGATCAGACAAGCAAACTATCAAGATTTTTAAGAACGGGAGAATTATCCATCCGTAAAGTTTGGTATGCAGTCAATGCTGAACCAGATTCAGATGGTCGTCAAACATTCATCTCGGAACTTTGTTGGAGAGATTTTTACAATATGATTTATTATGAGAATCCCAAACAGAAAGCGCAAGAAATCAAAGAGCACTATCGAAATTTAAACTGGAATTATAATCAAAAATCTTTTGAACGATGGAAGAATGGACAGACAGGTTTTCCAATCGTAGACGCTGGAATGAGACAACTTAACCAAACTGGCTGGATGCACAATCGTTTGCGAATGATCGTTGCTTCATTTTTGACAAAAGATTTAATGATTGATTGGCGTATGGGAGAAAAATACTTTCAACAAAAATTAATTGACTACGATTCAGCAAGTAATATCTGTGGGTGGCAATGGGCAGCATCAACAGGCACGGATGCAGTTCCTTATTTTCGAATTTTTAATCCAACAACACAAAGTGAAAAATTTGATCATCACGGCGATTTTATCCGTTACTTTATTCCAGAACTAAAAAATGTTCCGAACAAGTATATCCATGAACCCAATAAGATGCCGATAGATATTCAAAAATCTATTGATGTAACAATTGGCAAAGACTATCCCAATCCTATCGTTGATCATGGTAAAATTCGTGGAGAGATACTATCTTTTTTCAAAGAGAAAAATAATTAATTTAAAAGGAGTTATAACACTATTAAATCATTAGTGTCATAACTCCTCAAATATTGCAGACTTAAATTAGTTCTGCTTTTTTTATTTGTTCATACGCCTGCTCACCATCATGGCATTTATCCCAAATCACTGCTTGTCCAATGAGTAAAGATTTTTTGACATCGATGATCCGTTGATTACTGCTGCCTCTGAATTGTAGATTCAAGTTTCTTTTTGATAATTCAAAACGACCATCAACTAAAATATCTATTTTATTTAATAGTTCAAGCTTGTCATCAGAATCTAACAGCAGTTCTTCAAAAGTATACCCACTCCAAGACCAGATATCTTTTTTATTTCCAAATTCTTCATGAATCCGATCAACTACTTTTAAACAAACCTCAGTATTTAAAAAAGGTTCTCCACCTAGTAACGTCAGACCCTGTACATAATCGTGAGATAAATCTTCGATGATTTTGTCTTCCAATTTGGCTGTAAAAGGCTGACCATAACGGAAACTTTGAACTGCTTGATTGAAACAACCTTCACAAGCGAAGAGACACCCACTTACATATAAACTATTTCGAACACCCTCACCGTCGACAAAGTTGAATGCTTTATAATCGGCGACATAATTTTGGCTAAGCTCCTTAGCTAACCATTCGTGTGGTTTAGGATTTCTCATCCCAATTCCTTCTTTCTAAAATAAGATAGTTTATAAAATCTAGTTGTTAGTTTTCATCTATCTAAGAATATCACAAACACCATAATAACACAACATATGGTGTTATTTTTATTCGTTACGCTATATGTTGTGTTATTTTTATTTAGTAAGTAAAATGATAATAAAGTTTGAAAAACTTTACTTTATGTGTTATTTTAATTGTAAGGGATAGAAAAATGAAGAAGGAGTGTTAGTATGATAAAGAAAAAAGTGTATTTGAGTCTGGTGTTTGTGTTAGTTACAGTATTTACATTCGTTGCGTTTGGTGATTCTGCAGAGGCATATGTTTATTTAGATAAACCAACAAAAGTGAACGAAGTGTTTCCTGATCCAGCTTTTGCTGGTTACATGGCGCAACAGTTAAAAAAGAGCCCAAATGATTTAGTTACTCAAGAAAATTTGGACAAGATAACATATATAAATATTACTGGACTAGGTGTTAAAAGTATTGAAGGAATCAAATATATGCACTATAATTGGGCCTTTCACTTTTTTAATAATGAGGTGAAAAGTATTGAACCATTCAGAGATTGGGAAAATCATGAACTGAAAAATTTACAATTTTACTACAACCCAATTTCAGATATTTCTCCGTTATTAGATACAAAACTACCTAAGCTGTGGATATTACACATTCATTTTTTAGAATTAGATAACTCGGCATTCGATGTGTTGACTAAGTACAATACATCGCCAAAGCTTGGAACATTGGCTTTAAAGGCAAATCATATGGATGATTTTCATAAATTGACTAAAGTGCCTTTTGCAAATGCGTTATGGTCTGCTTTAAGATATCAAGGCCAAACGATCAAGCGACCAACAGCTACAGTTGGAAAAGATCCATTAGTGATAGAAAATACAAGTACCGATCTTCTTCAAACAGTAAAAAAAATGCCAATTACGAATCCCAATGGTGGTGTGCGAAATGGTGATCTTAGTGTTTCTTGGGATGAGAATGACATTGATTATGGGACCGAAAGTTTGATAATGAATGTAGAATCAGCAACGACTTCCACTGAAAACTACAACAAACCAACAGTTGAGTATACATTACCATTGAAATGGCAACCATTGATGATGAATTGCGATAGTATACTAAAATTAGGCTCAAAATTTGATCCTTTAAGCAAGGCTTCAGCTTATGATGCAGAAGATGGAGATATTAGCCATAAAGTCTTTATAAAACAAAGCAATGTGCCAGTAGATGAGAATAATATGGTCACGAAAAAAGGAACCTATACAGTCACATATTCTGTCATAGACAGTGATGGTAATGAAAAAGAACAAAAAGTAAAAGTAATAGTAATTTAATTATAAATGAAGTAGAGCCTTACCCCTATCCCTTTTAAATCAAAAAAGAGACGTAAATGCGTCTCTTTTTTCGATTATTTCACATGTTTCACTCGAGATGAGATCTCCTTATGACGACCATGCACCATTGGTCTAGCTTGGGGATTACCTAGATATCCGCAAGTTCGTTTAACAACATCACAGGATTTCGGATCATGGTTACCACATTGTGGACATTCAAAACCTCGTTCAGTTGGATGGAAATCTCCTTCAAATCCACATTCATAACAATGGTCGATTGGTGTATTTGTTCCGAGATACCCCACACGATCATAAGCATAATCCCAAACAGCTTCTAAAGCTTTTGGATTTTGTTGTAAAACTGGATACTCACAATAATGAATGAAACCACCAGAACAATATTGTGGATAATCTTTTTCAAAATCTAGCTTTTCAAATGGTGTAGGATCCTTACGAACATCATAATGGAAACTATTCGTATAATATTCTTTGTCTGTGATATTTTCGATTACGCCAAATTTTTCAGTATCTAAACGGCAAAAACGATCAGTTAAACTTTCACTTGGGGTTGAATAAACACTAAAATGATAGCCATAATCATTTCCCCATTCATCAGCATGAGCTTTTAAGTCTTTTAAAATAGCAATCGTAAAATCTTTCGCTTCAGGATTTTTTTCCCATTCTCCACCATAAAAAGCGGACGCCACTTCATATAAACCGATATAACCTAATGAAACAGTTGCACGTTTATTTTTAAATAATTCATTAACAGAATCTTTTTTAGACAAACGTTTACCAAAAGCTCCGTACATATAAAGGATCGGTGCATTTGCTGGAATTGCTTCTTTACAACGTTCAACACGATAGAGCAAAGCATCTTTCATTGTTTCTAGACGTTCTGCTAAAAGAGTCCAGAATTTATCCTGATCGCCTTGAGCTTCCATTGCAATTCTTGGTAGGTTTAATGTAACAACACCTAAATTCATACGACCGACATTGATTTCTTCACCATTCTCATCTTTCCAACCTTGTAAGAAAGAGCGGCATCCCATAGGCACTTTAAAACTACCTGTCAAATCAACTAATTTATCATAATTTAAAATATCTGGATACATCCGTTTAGTCGCACATTCTAATGCAAGTTGCTTCACGTCATAGTTTGGGTCTGTTTCATTTAAGTTTACACCACGCTTTAAAGTGAAAATCAACTTAGGGAAGATAGCTGTTCTTTTTTCACTACCCAATCCATTGATGCGGATTTGTAAAATTGCTCGTTGAATCTCACGTTCAAACCAGCTTAGCCCTAAACCAAAGCCTAATGAAGTAAATGGCGTTTGTCCATTTGAAGTGAATAAGGTATTGATTTCATATTCTAAACTTTGCATTGCATCGTAAATATCTTTTTGAGTTTTAGCTTTTGCGTACTCTTCCTGACGTTTAGAACCATCGATCCATTCCTTTGCATCAGCGAGATGTTTTTGATAATTTAATTCAGCAAATGGTGCTAATAATTCGTCCACACGGTCAGCAGAACAGCCACCATATTGACTAGAAGCTACATTAGCGATGATTTGAGAAATTTGAGCGGTAGCTGTTTGAATCGATTTTGGTGATTCAACATCTGCATTACCGATTTTGAATCCATTGTTCAACATCCCTTTAAAATCAATCAGACAGCAATTAGTCATTGGTGTATATGGATGGTAATCTAAATCATGATAATGGATATCTCCTTTTTGATGGGCGTTAGCTACATGAGAAGGCAGCATCTTCAAGCCAATCGATTTCCCAACAATCCCAGCAGTTAAGTCTCGTTGTGTATTGAAAACATCACTATCTTTATTAGCATTTTCATTTACGACAGATTGATCTTTATTAATTAATTTACTGATTGTAAAGTTGATGTCGGTTGCCTTGCTCCGTTCAAAATCACGACGTGTGCGATAGTTGATATATTCCTCAGCTAGCTCGTATTCATTTTTCGCCAACAAAATATGTTCGACAATATTTTGAATCTCATAAATTTTTACATTTTCAGTGAAACGGTCTGAAATTTCCTGATCGATTCTTTCCACAATTTCTTGAATTCGCTCATGAACAAGGGGGTCTAAAGAACCTCGGATTTTTTGTTCAGCTTTGATCAAAGCGTCATAAATTTTTTGATCATTAAAATCAACTAATCTTCCATCTCTTTTAACGATTTTGATCTTCCTTAAGGCTGAATTCATAGAGGTTTCTTCATTATTCACTTGTTTAATTTCCATCATTTGCTACCCATCTCCTCGTAGATTTATTCCTTTCCTATCATAAAACAATTCGTTGAATCTTTCAACTATATATAGTGCTTAAATGGAAAATATTTTCCTTCTAATAACTATATATAGTGTTTTTTTGAAATGGAAAAATAATGAAAACAAGCTGTTAAAAGGTTTGTGGGAATTGTCACAACATTCTTGCTGAGAAAAATAAATAATTAAAAAAAGCTTCAACATTACTTAATTGTAAGAGGAAACGATGTTCAGTTACGCAGAATATTGGTAGAATAAGGATAATGAATAAACTGGAGCGAAATCTATGAAAAAAATTTTAGAAGTGAATCACTTAAGTAAATCATATGGATATAGAAGTAATAAGGTACAAGTCTTAAATAATATTTCTTTCTCTGTTGATCAAGGTGAATTTGTTGGAATTATGGGCCCCAGTGGTGCCGGGAAATCAACGTTATTGAATACCATATCAACGATTACATTACCAACAACTGGAACTGTCCAAATTGATGGTCAAGATATTTTAAAAATGCGAGATAATCAAATCAGTGATTTTCGTCGTAAAAAGTTAGGTTTTATTTTTCAAAATTTTAATTTAATGGAAACATTGAATGTACAAGATAATATCTTGTTGCCTTTAGCAGTAGAGAGAGTTCCCGTAGATGAAATGGAGGAACGTTTAATACATGTCGCGAAGGTTTTAGGGATCGAGGAACTATTGATGACCTATCCTAATATGATCTCGGTTGGACAAAAACAGCGTGTAGCGGCGGCACGCGCATTGATAACTAAACCTAAAATTATTTTTGCGGATGAACCTACAGGCTCGTTGGATTCTAAATCAGCAGCTGAATTACTTCAGTATATGACGAATATGAATCTACAAGATGATGCAACAATTATGATGGTCACCCATGATCCTTATACGGCAAGCTATTGCAATCGTATTTTATTTATTAAAGATGGTGTCATTTTTTCAGAAGTTGTTCGTCAAGGTTCTAGAAAAGATTTTTTCAATCAAGTAATTGATATGCAAGCAACAATCGGCGGAGGTGGCCGTGCTAATGATTTTTAAACTGTCTTGGAAAAATTTTAAAGGCCAATTTCTCAATTATCTGGTCTATTTTGTTAGTATGACCTTTGCGGTTGTTGTTTATTATTGTTTTAATGCTATTACTTATAATCGGTCATTTGCAAGTAGAGCGGGACAAGACGTCCATATCAATGGTGCGATGAATTTTGGCGGTATTCTTGTTGTTATTATGATTTTAGGATTTATGTTTGCTGCGAATTATTTCTTTCTCTTAAAACGAGAGAAAGAAATTGGTCTCTATCACTTGATTGGTTTGAGAAAAGGGCAAATATCTTTTTTATTTTTTGTAGAGACACTAATGTTAGGAGCAGTATCTTTAGTTTCAGGAATTTTCTTAGGAATTATTTTTTCAAAGCTATTCTTGATGATTCTTGCAAAAGCAATGTTTTTACAGGTAGAGAGTCTGTTTTTTATTTCGTTTCCATCAATGATTCAAACCAGTCTAGTATTTTTATTCATGTTATTGGCAGTGTCTATACGAAGTAGCTGGTTGATTTATCGTTATCAAGTCATGAATTTGGTGAAACCAACTAAAAAAAATAAGCTTAATTCAAATAAAATGTCTGTAGTAAGTATTTCTTTAGGCGTTCTAGGAGTACTGTTTATTGGTACAGGATATTGGTTATCGTATAATGTTATCCATTTTGCAACTTTTTTGATGCGTACGAAGGTTGGTTTCGCTGGCTTTTTGATAGCACCTTTACTAATCATGCTCACCTGTATGATTGGGACGTACTTGTTTTTTAAATATACGATGTATTTAATTGTGTATCTATCTGGGATAAATAAATTTAATTATTACCGAAAGCTGAATATGTTGGCTTTAGGAAATGCTAAGTTTCATATTAAAAGAGGTGGGAATACATTATCATATGTGACTATTTTTATTGCAATTGCTCTAGGAATGATTGGTGGAGCCGCTTCATTTTATACAATCGGAATGAATTCAGTGAACGTGACAGCTCCAACCGATTTTATTGTGTCAGAAGAAAAATTCAAGGAAATTACAGGAGTAATTGAAAAAGAACCAGACACAAAGATCGATTCACTAGTCAAATTAAATTATAAGTTGACGGGTAGTCAATTTCATCTTAAAATTGGACAGGAAGAAAAACAAAATACATTGAGTCCGGTAAATCTACTAGCACTTTCAAATTATCGAGAATTTCAAAAAGTAAACCCTTATTTGAAAAATATTAAGTTAGATAATGAGGGGGAAGGCGTTGTTTTAGACAGTATTCAAAATATTCTTAGTGGTTTTATTCAGTACGATTCCAATTTTACCTTGTCAAAAGGAATTAAGCTTAGTATTTCTGATGTACGACCTGATTACTTAGGTCAAAGTTTATTGAGGTACACTTTTCCAACGGTCGTAGTTTCAGATGAACAATTCAATAAGATAAATTCAGGTATCAGCTACACAATGATGGCTTTTGATGTTCAAACAAAGAATGAAGAAGTACTGGCGAATAGGATGTCTGAAACAATAAAACCCCAATGGATATCTCCTATTTATTACAATTATCAGTGGATAAACAATCAATTGGAAGGTTATATCTCCAAAAAAAGTCGACAGCCTGAGAAAGAGAAATCACAAGAGGTTTCTGAGACAGATGAACAAGAATATTGGCAATTGAACTATACAAGCCGTTACTTAGAGTTAAGATACCAAAGACGAGTGATGGGATTATTTATTTACGTAGCAATGTTTTTAGGTATATTGGCGTTGATTATCACAGGCAGTATTTTGATGCTTCAGCAATTTTCTGAGGCAGAGCGAGAAAAAGAAAGCTACGACTTGTTAAAGAAAATTGGGATTCCTAAAAAAGAAATTACCAGACTAGTTTATCAACAAAATAGTATTATTTTTTTCCCGCCGATGATTTTGGGTGTTTTACATGCAACCTTTGCGGTATATGTTTTCAGTAAATTTATTACAAGCTCTGGTTATTGGTTAGCCTATCTTTCTTGTGGACTGTTGATTTTGATTTATTTAGCTTATTATTTGTTAACTTCAGCTATTTATTCACGTATGATTCACGGAAATGATCGGTAATAACTTAAGTTTTATTTAAGAGCACATTCCGAAGACAATTGGGAATAAACCTGTAAAAAAATTGTTTTTTTTTCTCATGCCTTGGTTTTGGAAGAAAAGGGTAATAAGGCACAAAAAGCATCCCCGTTTAGGCGTTTAAACAGTAACTGTATTCGGAAAATCTAATTTTTCTTGTATTTTCTTTATTATTAAAGAAGGTGGAACAAAAATTTTGTCTTTTGTCTCACCTTTTTTTATATACAAGTGACAAAACTGTTAGCGGGAAATAGTATTATACTTATAGGTTTTGATTTATTTTCCAGCTTGTTTTGATTACAATAACAATATGAAAATTATGACTATGTGAAATTCGGAGGCGTAAAAATAGAATGAAAGAATTTTTCAAACAACCCAATGTACAATACTGGGGAAGATTTGTTGGAAAGACCATTTTTTATTTTGGGGTACTTTTAATGTTAATTTATTTGTATCATTACAAAAATATTGATGGCGGCACATTTATTTATAATGAGTTTTAGGAAGGATGTACTTCATGACGATTTTAAATATTATTGAAGCAATCGATCGTTGGGGAATTGAGGAGCCAAACCGCCCTGTTTATATTGAAACCAATCGAACGTATACTTATGGAGAGTTGAAAAAAGACTCAGATGCAATTGCTGCATACTTGCAGGAAAACATAGAGAGGGCTCACCCAGTGGTTGTTTACGGAGAACTCGAATTTGAAATGCTGGCGTGTTTTTTAGGTGCATCAAAAGCAGGTCATGCCTACATACCAATTGAAGCGCACACGCCGAAAGAACGGGTTGAAATGATTTTAGAAGTAGCCAATCCAGCAGTGATTTTCTCTGTCAAAGAATGGTCGGGAATAAAAACCGCTGCTGAACTGGTTTCACTGGAAAAGCTGAAGGAAATTTGTACAGAGGCAAAGATTTCAACTACGCTGAAACCAGTAGTAGGATCAGAAACATATTATATTATTTTCACCTCTGGAACAACAGGTGTGCCAAAAGGTGTTCAAATCAGCCATGTAAATCTCTTAAGCTTTGTTAATTGGGAGTTGGCTGATTTTGGGATTACCGAAGGCATGCGTTTTTTATCCCAAGCTCCCTATTCATTTGATTTATCAGTAATGGATTTATACCCTGCATTAACGTCAGGAGGTTCTTTGACACCGTTGCGTAAAGATGTCATCACAGACTTTAAACAGTTATTTACCGTGTTGCCGACATTAGAAATAGAAGTTTGGGTTTCAACGCCATCCTTTATGGATATTTGTTTGATGGAACCAACATTTGATGGTGAACATGTCAGTAATTTGAAAATTTTCTTATTCTGTGGGGAAGAATTACCTAAAGCTACGGCTCAAAAATTATTGGAACGTTTTCCAAAAGCACATATATTCAATACGTATGGGCCTACAGAAGCGACTGTGGCTATTTCAGGTGTCGAGGTAACGCAAAACTTATTAAATGAATATAACCGTATTCCAATTGGCTATGTAAAATCCGATACCAACCTATACATTATGGATGATGACAAAGAGGTTTCATCTGGAGAAGTTGGTGAGATAGTGATAGCAGGTCCAAGTGTCTCAAAAGGTTATCTAAATAATTCTGAAAAAACAGAAGCCGCCTTTTTTGAGTACAAAGGTCAACCAGCCTATCGTACGGGAGATGCTGGTAAGCTAAAAGACGGACTATTGATATATGATGGACGAATTGATTTTCAAGTAAAGCTTCACGGCTACCGTATCGAACTCGAAGATATTGACCATCATTTAGCTGCTGTTTCCTACGTGAAACAAGCAACTGTTGTTCCTAAGTACCAAAATTATAAAGTTCATCAATTAATAGCTTATGTTGTTGCTGAGGAAAATGAATTCGATAAAGAATTTAAATTAACGAAAGCAATAAAAACTGAGCTAGGACAAACGGTGATGGATTATATGATTCCGCAAAAATTTATTTATGTGGATCAATTGCCGCTTACTGCTAATGGAAAGATCGACCGTAAAGGCTTGATAGATGAGGTAAATGCAACGTGATTAATTTTCCATATATGATTCCTTATGCGAATCCAATCTATTTTTTATATCTATTGATTGCTTTAGTACCGATGATACTGACTTTATTGATTAAAGGGAAACGTTGGTCGTGGTATCAAGTATTGATTACACTGTTTTTCTTGTATATGAGTTTTGGTGGTGAGGAGTGGAAACAAGGTGTAGCATTGATTGTTTATGTATGTTGGCAAACGATTCTAGTCTGGATTTATTTTCACTATCGTCAAAAGAAAAATGCTAGCTTAGTATTTTATCTAGCTGTATTTTTAGCCTTGTTGCCATTGATATTAGTAAAAGTAGTTCCTTTTACTTCAGGACATGCTTCTATTTTAGGTTTTTTGGGTATTTCTTATTTAACATTTAAGTCTGTACAAATCATTATGGAAATGCGTGATGGATCGATTAAAGAATACAATATTTTCCGTTATATTGAATTTCTTTTATTCTTCCCGACCATTTCTTCTGGACCGATTGATCGTTATCGTCGTTTTGAAAAAGATGTGGAAAATCCACCAACACCAGAAAAATATGTTGATTTTCTGGCAAAAGGAATTCATAATTTCTTTTTAGGATTTTTATACAAATTTATTATTGGTTATTACTTTGGTCAAGTGATGTTACCAATCGTTTCAAAAGCAGCAGAAAAAACAGGCGGTATTTCTTGGGAACTAGTTGCTTATATGTATGTCTATAGTATGTACCTATTCTTTGATTTTGCTGGATATAGTTTATTTGCTGTAGGAACCAGCTACTTGATGGGATATGATACGCCAATTAACTTTAATAAGCCGTTCTTAAGCTGGAACATCAAAGAATTCTGGAATCGTTGGCACATGACACTCTCTTTTTGGTTCCGTGATTATGTATATATGAGATTAATGTTTACTTTGATCAAAAAGAAAGTATTCAAAAGTAGGATTGTTGCTTCAAACGTTGGTTACTTTGCTTTATTCTTACTTATGGGAATCTGGCATGGACTGACTTGGTACTATATTGCATATGGTCTATATCATGCGACATTAATTTGTGTAACCGATGCATGGTTAAGATTTAAGAAGAAACATAAGGAAAAAATTCCATCAAATAAATTCACCCATGCATTTGCAATATTTTTAACATTTAATGCGGTATGTTTAAGTTTCTTGATTTTTTCCGGCTTTTTAGATACTCTATTCTTTAAATAAAAAATAAAAAACAGCTAATGCTGTGATTTAAGGGAGACAACAATAATGAACGTAGAAGAAACAGTTTTAGATATTTTAGAAGAAATCACAGGCACTGATGAAGTAAAGGAAAATAAAGACGTTGATTTGTTTGAAGAAGGATTAATGGATTCATTGGCTACTGTTCAATTATTAGTGGAAATCGAAGGACAATTAGGCGTACAAGTCCCAGTTTCAGATTTTGATCGTGAATTATGGAAAACACCTAATAAAGTAATCGAACAAGTGAAAGCATTACAATAATGAGTATGAAGAAAAAAATCTTTGGGATTTTTGGCCCAATTGTTATTTCAGTTGTTCTTTTAGCTATCTTTTTCTTTGCCCCATTTCAAATAGATTTAGACAGTAAACGAGTTCTAGAAGATGCATCTACTTCTATGGCAACGAATGTTCTAAGAGGAAATGCAATTAAAAATAAAGCAACTGGTTCAAAAGAATACGTGCCATTTTTTGGCTCTTCTGAATTAAGCCGTATCAGTGCGTTCCATCCTTCTGCATTGGCAGAAAAGTATGATCGAAACTATCGACCATTTTTATTAGGAGCACCAGGCACGCAATCTTTGACTCAGGCAATGATGATGCAGTCGATGGGAGAGAAACTTTCTCATAAAAAAGTAATATTTATTCTTTCACCTCAATGGTTTGTTAGAAATGGTGTGACAAATGATTATTTCAATGCCTATTTTTCTGATCTGCAAACATATCAGTGGGTTAACAATCTGGAAAAAGTAACAGAAGATGATAGATATTTGGCCCAACGTTTGATGGATTTTCCCAAAGTAAAAAAAGACAAACGTTTAAGTCGTGCACTTGATAGTATCAAAGAAGGCAATTTGCCAAATTCTTCTGATAAAAATTATATCAGCTTGATGTTTAACATGTTCTCAAGAGAAGATGAACTTTTCGGAAAAATTGGTATGGTGAGTAAAGAACAAGCCCTTAAAAAGGCAGAAAAGCGCCTGCCTGGAATATATAATGATGCTGAGTTGGATAAATTAGCCGTTGAGATTGGTGAAAAATCAACAAATAATAACAAGTTTGAAATTTCTAATTCATTTTACAATAAGCGTGTGAAAAAGCATTTAAATGATTTAGAAGGGTCACAAAAAAATTGGGACTATCGTTTTTCACCTGAATTTTCTGATTTGCAATTGGTCTTAAGTCAACTGGCTCAGGATAATGCAGAAGTGTTGTTTGTTATTCCTCCTGTAAATAAACATTGGACTGACTTTACAGGACTTTCCCAAGAAATGCTCCAAGGCTTTGCTAAAAAAGTTAAATATCAATTGGAAAGTCAAGGGTTTAACAATATTGCCGATTTTACCAAAGAGTCTGGCACACAATATTTTATGGCAGATACGATTCATTTGGGATGGCGAGGTTGGCTAGCTGCGGATCAAAGAATTCAGCCGTTTCTTGAAAACAGTTCTGCTAAAGAGCCCAATTATAAGCTTGAAGAATCATTTTATTCAAAAGAATGGCAGCAAAAAAATCCGGACGATATAAAAGAGTAACTGATTATGTTTAACAGAAGGAGTTCTTTTTATTCCGGATGTTTATCCAGATTTTATGTGATTAGGATATGACTCAAAGAGTTATTTCCCAATCACTTTTTTTGAAGGAAAAGCTAGCTCCGATGGATTGTGTGTGAAGTATACTAAAAGTTAAAGAGCAAATTAAAACCAGATGAATGGTATAATACAATTGAATATAAAAAGAGAAGGGAGTTTTATAATTTGGATCAAAAAGAAGAAAACATGTTGATTGAATTAACAAGTGCTAAAGGAGTTCCAGGAAATGAAGGGGAAGTCAGAGACTTGTTTAAAAAATATGCGGAACCTTATGCAGATAAAATCATGTATGATGGTTTAGGTAGTATTATCGCCAAACGAGTGGGTGAAAAAGAAGGCCCAAAAATCTTTTTCTCAGGTCACATGGATGAAGTTGGCTTTATGGTTACACAAATAACAGAAAAAGGTTTTATCAAATTCCAGACACTTGGCGGCTGGTGGGGTCAAGTTATGTTGGCGCAACAAGTGCAAATCAAAACGAGTAAAGGCAAGTTGATTCATGGTGTGATTGGTTCAAAACCGCCTCATGTTTTAACTTTAGAAGCTAGAAAACAGCCTTATGATGTAGCTGAAATGTTTATTGATATTGGTGCATCCAGTGATAAACAAGTAGCTGAATGGGGTATAAAACCCGGAGACATGATTACACCATATATTGAATACCGTCGTATGAATGATACGAAATTTATGTTGGCTAAAGCTTGGGATAACAGAATTGGTACGGCTGTATCATTAAAAGTTCTGGAAAACCTTGCTAAAGAAGGACATCCTAACATCTTGTTTGCAGGAAGTGATGTACAAGAAGAAGTTGGGTTACGAGGAGCGCAAACAAGCACGCATTTAGTTAATCCAGATATTGCTTTTGCACTAGATACTGGAACAGCTGGTGATACTCCTGGAATGACGCCAAAAGAAGCAGATTCTGAATTAGGCAAAGGACCGCAAATTTTGATTTTCGATGCATCTATGATTCCTCACAAAAAATTGCGTGATTTTGTAATACAAGTTGCTGAAGAAAATAATATTCCGTTTCAATATACAGTCATCACAGGTGGTGGAACAGACGCAGGCAGAATGCACTTATCTAGAAATGGTGTACCATCATTAGCAATCACTGTTCCTGTTCGTTACCTCCATTCACATACATCAATGATTCATGAAGATGATTACTTAAACACAGTTAAATTAGTTACAGAAGTAGTAAAACGCTTAGATCAAGAAGCAGTTGACAAAATTCGTGAATATTAAATTATAAAGGATGGTTCAAATGAAAAGTCAAATTACGAATGCAATGCATAGAGAACAAGCTCGTATATCATTAAAAACACAATGGGGAACGATGGCTTGGATCACATTTTTAGCCGTATTTATGCGTTTTATTATTGGTTCAGTCGTCAGCAGCTTTGCTAACTTACCGCAAGATAGTGCAGGAAGCAATGTTATTTCCTTTTTATTGAATAACTTCATTTTCTTTGCAATTACTTACGGCACTTATTATTGTGCGTTACAAGTATTACGAGGAAGAAAAGTCAAAGCAGGCATGTTAACAACAATTTTTCAAGGGAAATTTTATGTTCCAATGTTAGTGATTAATTTCATTCAATACCTTGTTGAATTAGTGTTAAACTTTGTTGTTTTATTACCAGTACTTCTTTCTTATGGAACAGTTATGTATTTTGGATTAATGTTTAACACTGTTTCAGTTGAGCAATTTCAATCAGAAATGGCTGGGAATATCTTATTAGGAGGACTATTACTAATTTTCGCATTTTTAATGATTCTAGTTGGTGTGTTTATTAGTGGCGTTTTCCAATTTGCTGTTTGGGTAAAACTTGATGATCCTGAATTATCCGTAGGTGATGCAATCAAATATGCCTTGTTCTTAATGAAAGGACGCTTTGGTCAATATTTGTTGCTACAAATTTCATTTATTGGTTGGTTTATTATTGGTGCTTTAGTTTTAGGTATCGGTTTATTATGGGTGATACCTTATCATGATGTAGCGATTGCAAGTTTCTACGATACAGCGCGTGAGGAAAAAGGGGCTCCAGCAATAGTTGAATAAAAATAGAAAAGCAGAACGATCTTTTATTAGATTGTTCTGCTTTTTGACTATGAATTAGAAGAAGCGGCGTAGCAACAAGGTGAGAGAAAACATCATTTACTTTGATTCAGAAGTATAAATAATTGTCTCTATTTTCCTTTTTTATGTTACCATTAAGTAGAAAATAACTAAGGAGGGCGATGAAGTTGAAAATAACTGTTTTAGGCTGTTTAGGTGCATATCCTTATAAAGGAGAAGGAACCAGTTCTTACTTGTTAGAATCAGATGGTTTTAAGCTATTGTTAGATGCTGGAAGTACAACGTTAGTCAACTTAGAAGAACATCTCGATCCGCTAGCATTAGACGCTGTGATCTTATCCCATTATCATTACGATCATATTGCTGATTTAGGTGTATTGCAGTATTATCGTCAATTATATCCAGTGTTGGAGCCAACACCTGTTTTGCCTATTTATGGACACACAGATGACGCCATTCATTTTGAAGCACTTAATATGCCTGGTGTATCTGAGGCAATTCCCTATTTTGAAGCAGAAGAGTTAAAATTAGGTCCATTTCTTGTGACATTTATGAAAACAATCCATCCTGTACCTTGTTACGCAATGCGATTTGTAGAAGAAAAAACAGGAAACGTATTTGTTTATACTGGGGACTCTGGTTATTTAGAAAGCTTTGTGGAATTTGCAAAAGATGCAGATGTCTTTTTAGCGGATACTTACTTATTTGAAGGAAATGAAAAGCATCATGCACATTTTACCTCAAAAGAATCAGGTGAAATTGCTAAGGCTGCCCATGTTAAAAAATTAATTTTGACTCATTTGCCTCAACACGGTTCATTAGAAGAGCTAAAACAACAAGCAGAGAAAGCTTCTGGAAATCAAGTTTCTGTCTGTTTAGCAGAGAAAAATTTAGTTATCGAAATTTAAGGAGTGGTGAACAGTGATTTTTGTACCAAATGAAAACAATGACCCTAGAGTCAACTTAGCGATCGAAACGTATTTATTGAAAGAAAAACCTCTAGATGAACCGCTTCTATTATTTTATATCAATGACCCATCAATTATTATTGGGCGTAACCAAAATACGATTGAAGAAATCAATAAAGAATATGTAGATGAACATGGTATTCATGTAGTTCGTCGATTAAGTGGCGGTGGTGCTGTCTATCACGATCACGGGAATCTAAACTTTAGTTTTATTATGCCTGATGACGGGAACTCTTTCCGTGATTTTGCCAAAGTCACGCAACCTATCATTCAAGCATTGCATGATCTAGGTGTTTCTGGTGCGGAATTAAAAGGCCGTAATGATTTAGTTATCAATGACATGAAGTTTTCCGGAAATGCGATGTATGCAACAACTGGTAGAATGTTTGCTCACGGCACATTGATGTTTGACAGCGACATTGATGAAGTAGTGAATACCTTAAAAGTCCGCAAAGATAAAATTGAATCAAAAGGCATCAAATCAGTTCGATCACGGGTAACCAACATCAAACCATTTTTACCAGCAGATAAGCAAGAGATGACGACAGAAGAATTTCGTGAAGATATTTTATTGAAAATCTTTGGTGTTGATTCAGTTGACCAAGTGAAAACTTACCAGTTGACGGATGAGGACTGGGAAAAAATCAATAAAATCTCTGATGAATATTACCGTAATTGGGATTGGAACTACGGTAAATCACCAGCCTTTAACTTAGAACGCCACCAACGCTTTCCAATAGGTTCTATCGATGCTCAAATGAATGTTGAAGACGGAGAAATCAAAGAAATAAAAATCTTTGGAGATTTCTTCGGATTAGGTGAAATCAAAGATGTAGAAGATATTTTGACTGGTACTAAATATGAAAAATCAGCAATCCAAACAGCTGTTGATAAGATCGACATTAAAAAATATTTTGGTAATATTGAAAAAGAAGATTTAGTTACATTACTTTATTAAAAATAAAAGAATATACGTAGATTATAGAGAGAGACATTCATTTGTTTCTCTCTATAGTTTTTTTCAGTACTCTAAAAATGCTAGTTAGTAAAACAATGTAGTTGACAATTCTCCTACTTAATTATACTATATACCTGTACTTTATATTACTAAGTAGCGTGAGGATACAATACTCGTAATTTTGTATAAAAGAAAGTAAAGGTGATAAATACTATGAACGGGATTACAGAAATGCTCAAGGGTGTGTTAGAAGGCGTTATTCTAGAAATTATCAATCGACGTGAAACATATGGTTACGAAATAACGAACAACCTACAAGAATATGGATTTGAAGATATCGTAGAAGGGACGGTTTACACCATTCTGTTGCGCTTAGAAAAAAAGAACCTAGTTACTGTTACGAAAAAAAAATCAACGATTGGTCCAATGCGTAAATTTTATTCATTAAACGAGAACGGACAAAAAGAACGTGAGCTATTCTGGCAACGTTGGTCATTTATTTCAGGTCAAATAGAAAAACTAAAGGAGGGAAAAGACAATGAAAAATAAAAATATTTTTCAGTATCTTAAACAAGTACACGCAGAGAAGATCAAATACAATGAAGAGATGGCACGCTTAAAAAAGCTTCCGGCAGAATATCAAATTGTTTATAAAGAAATTCAAAAATTTTTATGGGAGTTTACAGCAGGTGATGGCATGGAAATGTTGCCGGCAATGTTAGATTTGCTTGATTTCTTTGAAGAAGGTGCGACAAATAATATTCCAGTCTTAGACTTAGTTGGGGAAGATGTAGGATCTTTTGCAGAAAATACGCTATCTGAAATGCAAGGAAGAACTAGAATAAACGAATTAAAAAGAAAAATGAATGAAAGAATTGCAAAAAAACTAAGGAATGAATAGAGCTTCTTTTTGCCTAACTGGCTTCAATTATTTTAAGGTGTTGAGATTGCTAGTTGCTTCATTTTCTTTTTGACATCAATTGTATCTATTCGTATAATAAAGAAGCGAAAAGGAGCGAATAGTATGCGAAACGAAATGATGCATCGACCAGTTGTTAAACAAGAACTTGTTGATTTTATGCGAAATAAACAAAAAATGATCCAAGGCGAATTAGGTGTGATTGAAGAAGAAGCACATGAAGCAGGAATTCCCATCATTCCACATGAAACGGTTGTATTTCTACAGTTTTTCTTAGATCAAATCAAACCTAAAAATATTCTGGAAATTGGTACAGCGATTGGCTTTTCTTCTAGCTTGATGGCGCAATATGTTGGTGAAGATGGACATGTGACGACTATCGATCGTTTTGATGTGATGATCAGAAAAGCCAAGGCAACTTACGAACGTTTAGGTTTGACTGACAAAATTACTCTATTGGAAGGTCAGGCAGCAGAAATCTTGCCAACATTGACAGGACCATATGATTTTATTTTTATGGACAGTGCAAAATCAAAATATATTGAATTTTTGCCAGAATGTTTACGTTTATTACGAGTGGGCGGCGTGTTGATGGTTGACGATGTTTTCCAAGCTGGAACAATTTTAGATCCAATTGAAGAAATTCCTCGAAGTCAAAGAACGATTCATCGCAAATTGAACCAATTTTTAGATACAGTTATGACTCATCCAGATTTAACATCAACATTGTTGCCGTTAGGTGATGGAGTGATTATGATTACGAAAGAAAAAGAGAGTGTTTAAATAATAAAAAACTTAGATCAAAAGGAAGTTCTTTTGATTTAAGTTTTTTTATTTAACAGTAACAAATTACATGAATGACGGTATAGTTTCGCGTACTACTTAACCTCAATCAACACAGACAGAATTCAATTGACCTAGAAGAAGTTAATAATTATAATAGCTTTATATGTCATGTTTATATGTATATTTGTAAAGGATAGTATTGGAATCGTTTTTAGAATTAATAACCTAGAAGATAATTTCGCTATCCAAATATCGTAAATAAATTGAGGGAGCTATTATATGTCTGAGTTAGTATATGTCTATGTCGAACAAATTTACAGTCGAATAAAAAGGCAATCAATAAATTTTTCAAATAAGTATGCTGTGTCATATGACGGTGAAAAATTGCAAATAGAAGAAAAAGTAAGGACGTTACCCAAAAATTTTTGGGGAAGGAACATTTCCAATATTTCACTAATAATAGGTAAAAATGGTATTGGGAAAAGCAGTTTATTAGATTTAATTTCTTTTGGACAAAAAAATAGACCCAAATTTATTCCACGTGTTCAATTCTTTCAAATTTTTCATGTGGAGGATAATCTATTTTATTTTGAGGGAAGCAGTGCGCTTAAAAATAACCTGTTTGGTCAGCAAGCCCCAAATGCAAATGAGTTTTTCTTTGAGGTCACTCACAAGAATGAATTCATTGTTTATTCAACTGCAAATAGATTTGTAATGGATATCAATTATCAAAAATTGAGTCCTAGAATTGAATGGATTGATAAAAATAGTATAACGAATGAGTCGAATAAAAAAGTAAACCGTTATCTGAATAACTCTGTAGAAACAATTGATATTTTGAATTTTTTATCTGAGCAACAAAATGTATTCAAAAGTGAAAATGTTGTGGTGAAGATAAAGCAAAGAAAAAACTATAATAGATCAAGTGCAGACACGCTTTACTTCCTTTACCAAGGTTCAAAAAAAGATTTGGAACACAATGGAGAAGGATTTTCGCTTAATTCTGAAAATATTAATCGTCGACTAGGTGGAGGGCAGAACCAAACCTATTACAACAGAAACATTCAAGATTCAATATATGGCGAGTATAAAAAAGAGTATTTTATCTTAAGATTATTGGAAAAAGAAGTAATAGGTAGAATACAAGAAGCAGTCAACAAAAATAAATTATCGTTAGTAGAAGAAGTCCTTCATAGAAGGAGAGACCAATTTTATATTAAGTCTAGTCATAGTGAGGAATTGGTCTCTTTTGAAGAACAGTCAAAAATAAACTATAGGGATGAATTATCCATTAGAACGAAATACATGTTAGATATTTTATTTTTTTTACAACAACAACAAATTAGTAGAAAAAAAATAAAATCGACCTATTACTCTGAATTAGTCGACTTACTTTATGATTTTGACGATTCTTTTTTTGATACCATAAATATCCTTTCATTTAAGTTGATGGATTCTCATAATGTCAACACAAGATTGATTGCTGAACTATCTGAAGAGTATCGTGATGTGCTTCTTATGAAATTTAGAAATCTTAGTGATGGGGAAATGGTTTATCTCAATACCTTTGTGCAAATAAAAACAGCAGTTCACGAAAGTCGTAATTTACTATTAGTGCTAGATGAACCAGATTTAAATTTGCATCCAGAATGGTCAAGAAGGTTTATTCAGGATTTAGTATCGATTATAGATAATTATTCTAAAGGAAGCGTTCAAGTAGTAATGTCCTCTCATTCTCCATTTTTAGTCACTGATTTTCCAAAAGAAAATGTTTTTATGATTAGTGAAAATAAAAAAAAGAATGAAAAAATAATTCGACCAGCACACAAAAGTTTTGCTGGAAATCTTTATGATGTTGCGTTAGACAGCTTTTTCCTCGATTTTCCCATGGGAGAATTTGTAAGAAACAAACTGAATCATCTTGATAAACATAATCGACAAGAACAAGCAGAAATTATTAATTTAATTGATGATTCTATGTTACAAAATATTTTGATAGATTCTTATGAATTAAAAAGAGTAGAAAAGAAGGTTGATGGCAATGATTAAAATTGGCAGTCATCATTTTGAAAAAGACTCTATTAAAAAGATCTTGGAAGAAATAGAAAAAAATCTAGTCAATAATTACAAGAAAAAACATGAGAGCATATTAAAACTCTTCCTAAAAAATAATCATAAGACGGAAGAACAATTAATCCATGATTTGGTTTTTGTTGAGCTAACGGACCTTCTTAATAATTCTGACTATTATATTAATGAATACTGTCAATTTGTTTTGTGGAAAAGTGCTGCTAAGATTAACAAGGAAGATAACCGAAAAAATACCATGAACGAGTTAGAGTGTATTTTAGGTACAGATAACACATTAAAAAATAATTTTTTTCCAAATTTTTTACCCTATACTCTAGAAGAATATAGCTCAGCAAAAAAATTTAAACCTTATTTTGACCGTATTTGCTCAGACTTTGAAGCGATTCAGTTAAAACTTTCCGAGCTATTTTCCTACACCCAATTTCTTTTTCCTCATAGAATAAATTTACTGACGGATATGGAAGTAGAGCTATGTCCATATTGTAATAACCATACGATTATGACTGATGACCAAAAGAAAGTTTCCGAGGCTGATATGGATCATTTCTTGATTAAAGCAAAGTTCTCTTTATTTGGTGCATCCTTTGGGAATATATTACCTAGTTGTAAATCATGTAATAGTACGCACAAAAATATTAGTTTAATAGGAATCATAAACCCAAGAGTTGAAGGTTTTGGTAAAGGTGCAGTGTTTACCGTTAGTTATAAAGGAGTCGATGATTTACACACAAAAAAGGAAGATAAAATAGAGTCTGAGAATATTAAAGTGAAGTTTGCCATAAACGAAACAGATCCTAGTAAAAAGGAACGTATCAACAATTCGATTACTTTATTTAATTTAGAAAAACAATACAATACATCACCTATAAAAAAGGAAGTACGTAAATTATTCATAAATGTGAGAGATTGGAACAGTGTGTTTTATAAACAGGTTGTAGATGAATTTGTAGATAATAAAGACTATACTCAGTATATGTTCGAGAAAATAATGTGTTTTGAAAGTGGTTCATATGATACAGAGGATTTAGTTAACGTCTCTCGTATAAAACTAAAATATGACTTGTTGGAGAGATACATTGAAAATACCTATAAAGGTAAAAGCAGAAGGAGCTAAGTTCGTAATTTTTATTTGTAGCTAGTTTAATGATTCATTCATTATGAGTTTCTGGTATTTAATTTTCATTTAAGTTTCAAGGTGTACTCTTTCTCTATCAAAGGAGGAGAACATCATGAAATTTAGCCACAACACACAAAAATGGTTTTCCAAAATACTTTCGATTGTAGGTGTTGGTCTATTGATCTTTCTGTTATTTCAAAAAAGTTTAACCGCATTTGCTGATAAATTTACTTCATCAAATGAACCTGTGGAGATTCAAACTCCGACGATTTTTGTCCCTGGAACAAATGGCACGGTGAATCGATTTAATGGTTTAATTAAATCCTTAGATCCAAAAGCAGATGTCTTGAAAGTAATTGTAGCTACCGATGGAAGTGTGTCTTCTAAAGGGAAGTTAAGACGTTCAACTGAGCATCCAATCATCGTGATTGCCTTTAAAGACAGTAGTAATGAAACATTACCAGTCCAAGGGAAATGGTATCAATTAGCACTAAACTATATTCAAGAAAAGTACTCATTTGATGCTTACAATTACTTAGGACATTCCAATGGAGGATTAGTAATCACTTCTTATCTAGAAAATTTTCAACAAGCAGACGATCCTAAACTAGCTAAACTGATAACATTAGGAACACCATTCAATGACACTGGAAAAGCATATAATGATGCTGTTACCACGTTTACACAAGTAAAAGAAACTAGTGACTTACTTAAGAGTTACTTAGTAAATCGTGAAAACATTCCAAACACGATCAAAATGCTGAATATTGCAGGAGAAGTTGAAGAAACAGCTTCTGACAATACAGTGCCAGTCCAAAGTGTTTTTTCTGGAAGATATATTTATCAGGATCAAATAGCCGATTATCAGGAATTATTGATTCAAGGTAATAAGACCAGTCACAGCGAATTAGTAGAAAATCAGGAAGTTATTCGATTGTTAACAAATTTTTTCTGGTAGAATAAAGAGAACTAATCTTGTATTATTAGTTCAATGTGTAAAATGAAATAAGTAAACAATCACTTTTGATTTATCCGCGTTATTGAGAATGAAAGAGCTATTTTCTCAAAGAGAATACAAAAACAGCAAAAATAAAATACCTAAATTGGAATAATTATATTGACAGAATAATTTTAAATTGATACGCTAAGAGTATAGAAAAAAGAACTAGCTGTAAGGGCTAGTTTTTAAAATTAGGAGGAATATATAAATGAACTTAATCAACACAAAACTATTAGACTTTGAATGTGACGCTTACCAAGACGGTGAATTTATCAAAGTGTCAACAGCAGACATATTAGGTAAATGGAGTATTTTCTTCTTCTATCCAGCTGACTTTTCATTTGTTTGTCCAACAGAATTAGGGGACATGCAAGATCATTACGATCACTTAAAAGAGTTGAATTGTGAAGTTTACTCAGTATCAGAAGACAGCCACTTTGTGCATAAAGCGTGGGCGGATGCGACTGATACAATTGGTAAAATCAAATACCCAATGTTAGCTGATCCAAATGGAAAAATTGCTCGCTTTTTCGGCGTTCTAAACGAAGAGTTAGGTCAAGCTTACCGTGGTACATTTATCGTGAGTCCAGAAGGCGAGATCAAATCATACGAAATCAACGATATGGGAATCGGCCGTAATGCAGAAGAATTAGTTCGTAAATTAGAAGCATCTCAATTTGTTGCAAAACATGGTGATAAAGTTTGTCCTGCAAACTGGAAACCGGGCGAAGAAACAATTGCACCAAGTTTAGACTTAGTTGGTAAAATCTAAATAGATTAATAAACAGATGTAAGACTTCCTTTTTTAGGGGAGTCTTTCTTAAAATTTATAGATCAAAATAACGAGATGTACAAAAGGAGAACATATATGAGTCAAGAAATTTATGATTTGATCGTGATCGGCGGCGGTTCAGCAGCTTTATCAGCGGGGATTTATGCAGGTCGTGCAATGTTAGACACATTAATTATTGAAAAAGATAAAATCGGCGGACAAGTAACAACAACTTCTGAAATCGTGAACTACCCAGCAATTAGGGCAACAACTGGACCTGAATTGATGGAAGATATGCGTTTACAAGCTTTAGATTTTGGTGTTGAGTTTACCACAGATGAGATTGTTGACGTTGATTTAAGCCAAACAGTCAAAACAGTAAAATCAGCTACAAAAACTTATCAAGCTTACGCTGTAATCATTGCAACAGGGGCTTCCGCACGTAAAATTGGTTTCCCCGGTGAAGTTGAATTTACAGGACGTGGAATTGCTTATTGTTCAACATGTGACGGTGAATTCTTCCAAGGTCTAGATATCTTTGTACTTGGTGGTGGCTATGCTGCAGCTGAAGAAGCGGTTTATTTAACTCGTTATGGTAAATCAGTAACCATGATTATTCGTGAACCTGATTTCACTTGTGCCAAATTAACAGCGGAAGCAGCCAAACAACATCCAGATATCAAAATCGTCTATAATACTGAAGTGAAAGAAATAACAGGGGATGATTTTGTTCGTAAAGCTGTTTTTGTCAACAACGAAACAGGGGAAGAAACAACTTATGAAGCACCAGAAGGTAGTACTTTTGGTATGTTTGTTTTCGCTGGAAACAAGCCGAGCACAGAAATTTTTGAAGGCAAAGTCGAATTAGACCGCGGTTATGTGCCAACAAATGAAAATATGGAAACAAACGTCCCTGGTGTTTATGCAGCAGGAGATTTACGAATCAAAGAATTACGCCAAATCGTTACTGCTGTAGCAGATGGTGCAATCGCTGCAACGAATGCACAAAAATATATCACAGAAGAAAAAACAAAAGCAGGCTTGCCAATCGTCAATGAACGCATGGAGAAACGATTAGCTGAGCAACATGCTGCAAGTAAAAAAGAACAACCGAAAACAGAGAAGAAAGCAGCTAAAGCTACAAGTGGCAATAATACTTGGTTCCCTGATGCAATGAGAGAACAATTAGGTGGTATTTTTGGAAAGCTAACGAAGAACGTTACATTACTTCAAGTGATGGATAGTAGTGAAGAAAAATCACTAGAACTGAACTCATTCTTAACTGAATTTGCTTCACTAAGCGATAAGATCTTGTTAGAGTCAATCCAAAAAGGTGAGAAACCTGACTTAGAAATAAAATATGGGGTTGATAAATTGCCAAGTGTTGTTGTCTTAAACGATCAAGGAGACTACACTGGAATCAAATTTAGCGGTATTCCAAGCGGACATGAGGTCAATTCAATCGTTTTAGCTGTTTACAACGTGGGAAGCGCAGGACAACCAATTGAAGAACCTGTAGTCAATAAAATCAAAGAATTACCTAAAAAGAAAGTACAAATATTTGTATCACTGACCTGCCATTATTGCCCAGATGTTGTGGCTGCGTGTCAAAGAATTGCTTCTATCAATCATAACGTTGAAGCAGAAATGATCGATATCGGTGTTTTCCCAGAATTGAAAACAGAAAAGAAAATCATGAGTGTCCCTGCGATGATCATTGATGATAAGGATATTGTTTTTGGTTCTAAAAATATGGATGAGATTGTTGAGATTTTAGAAAAATAGATCCTTTATAACAAAGAAAAGCCAAATCAAAAGAACAATCTGTTCTTGATTCGGCTTTTCTTTATTTTATCGTCACTAGTTTTTTTAACGGTTCTACACCAAAATGTTTTTCTTGATACAACAAAATTTCAGCGCATGCTCGGCTATCTTCCAACGCATCGTGGTGATTATTCAATTGGATATCTAGATTCTCACAAATCGTGTTCAGCTTGTGATTTTCCATCTCTGGAAATAACTTACGACTCGTTTTCACTGTACATAGTGAAAGATAATTTGGTTGGTCAATCCCATAATAATCTAAACATCCAGTTAAAACACCCGTGTCAAAAGGAGCATTGTGAGCGACAACTAGGCTGTTGGGTTTAAAGCAACCTTGAATTTGCTTCCAAACATCTGGAAACTTAGGAGCATCCGCTACATCTTCTGGTTTAATCCCGTGAACTTGAATGTTTTTCCAGAAAAAATCCGTTTCCGGTTTGATTAGGGAATAATATTCATCAACGATTTTACTATTTTCTACTTTTACTAACGCGACAGAACAGGCACTATGCTTGGCATAACTGGCTGTTTCAAAGTCTATGGAATAAAAATTCATGTTCATTATCCCTTTCGATAAAATTAATTCATACATGCAGTATAACAAAATAAAAGACCTATAGTAAGTCTAATTCAAAAATATTAACAGAAACTAAATAAAAAACGAGAGAAAAATCTCTCGTTAAACGATAGTCAAATCAACTTCCACTGGACAATGGTCACTACCAGTAATTTCTGTATGAATCTTAGCACTAGTCAGAGCCTCTTTCAAACCATCAGAAACGACAAAATAGTCAATTCTCCATCCAGCATTATTTTTCCGAGCATTGAAACGATAACTCCACCAAGAATAAACGCCTTCTTGATCTGGATAGAAGTGACGGTATGTATCAATAAAACCGCTATCCAATAAGTCTGTAAATTTTTGACGTTCCTCTGGTGTAAAACCAGCATTTTTTTGATTGGTTTTCCAGTTTTTTAAATCAATATTTTGATGAGCTACATTTAAATCACCACAAAGAATCACTGGTTTTTCTTTACTTAGCTCATTTAAATATTCACGAAAAGCATCTTCCCAAGTCATACGGTAATCCAAACGTTTCAGCTCATTTTGAGAATTAGGCGTATAACAAGTAATCATAAAGAAGTTTGGATATTCTAATGTGATTAAACGCCCTTCTTGGTCATGCTCTTCAAGTCCCATGCCATAACGCACACTTAGCGCTTCCTCTTTTGCAAAAATCGCTGTACCTGAATAGCCTTTTTTCTCAGCGTAATTCCAGTATTGATAATAACCAGGTAGGTCTAAATCAATTTGCCCTTCTTGTAATTTTGTTTCTTGCAAGCAGAAAAAATCTGCATCTAATTCATTAAAAACCTCCATAAAGTTCTTCTTAACAACAGCACGCAGGCCGTTGACATTCCATGATATACATTTCATGTTCATTACTCCCCTCTACAAAAGCTACTTATTTATTTTCGTCTATCTTAGTTTAACATAAGCAGTATTGAATGTATGGAAAGTTGTTTAGTTACTTTTTAGTTAAATGAGCCATTACTTTTCCCTCCTGATCCAGCTTTTCAATTTTAGCTTGTTCAGCTTCCATCAATCGGAGAAATTCTCCAAAAAACGCATGAAACAAGTGAGCGCATGCATAATATTCATTTACGACACGTTTTTTATTGATTGGACCTGTACGAAATTGGAAGAAATGATCCAAAATAGCTAAAGGTTCTTGCCAAGACTGCAAGCGATCCAGTAAATCTTGTAAATCAGTAATATCTTGATAGGGAATTGCTTTGAGATGTTGACCTTCATTTTTCATTTCCAAACAGCTCCTTTTTTGAATGAACAAAAAATAGAAAATTGTCAGATGTTTAGGGGATATTTTTTTATTTTACAGAGAAAAAATATAATTTTTATTGTTGGATATCTAATTTACTTACGTTTTTCAATAAGATATACTATACATTAAGGCGGAAAAATAAAAGAGGTATGTATACGATGATTGATGTTAATGAAGGAGAAATCCAAAATCAAGCGACCAAAATTGGTTAAGCCAACGACAAATTAGCCATTTCCAAAACAGTGACCTTTTCCTCTGGAACAACTGTGCGGGGAAATGCCTTAGCAAATAGTACATTTGAGCAGTTAAAAGCCTCCTCCTCAACGATTCAGCAACTCTTAAATCGTGATACTGCAAATATCCAAAGCGCAGTATCCGCATTTAAACGGGCAGATTCACAAGTTCAACAACTATTTAAAACAACGTTTTAATCATTTTTTAGCTGAACGAGGATTATAAGAGGAGGAACCAATGAAAGAAAAAGAAATTAGAAAAAAGCGAATAGAGAACGAAGAAAAACAAGAAGAAAACACCCAAATAGCTACCTTGTTGGAGCGCAAAATGGAAGATTGCGGACAGTTATACGCAAGAGAACGCCAACAGAATGAACGACTGATGACCTATTTTTATCGCCAAGAAGAAGGTTCTTTTTTTGAAGACGTTATTGAAGATACACGGGTAGAAGAACGTCGTTTTTTTGATGAAATGAACGAGGGACAAGACACCCTAACAAAAGAAAAACGACAATTAGAGGATCAATCAGAGACCTTGTTTGAAGCAGAACTACACGCCCACAGACAGGAGGAAGATGCCAATGGTTAAAATGGTGATTGGTGAAGTAACAGCCCAAACCGAGCAAATCAAAGCCTTTGGGCAAGAGTACAGTCAGGCATTAGAAGCTGTCTCAAGCGCTACACAAGGAATCCAGTTGGTCGTTGGCATGAGTGGACAAGGGATGGACAGCATAAAAAACTACATTTCAAGCGTGTATCCAACCTTGTGCAAAGCCGCAATCATGCATAGTGAAGCGACAGTACAAGCCAACGAGAAGTATGTCAATGATTATATCGCACAGTGCGGTGGTGAAGACCTAGACTCAGAAGAACTAGAAGACCAGATTCGTGAAGCGGATCAAATGATTCAAGGATTTCAATCCTCTAAAGATAGCTTTGCTCAAGCCAAACGAAATTTATCCGATGATAATGAGCGAATGATGGGCAGGATATTCCAAGCCGCAATCAATCATATGGATGCGGGAATCACACGGAACCAAGCCAAGAAAGCGAAAATAGAAGAAAAGCTACGCAAATTTCTGGCATTCTGTGATAAGTCCACCAGTTATTTTGAAGGACTGAAAGGTTCGGAAGAGCTATTGTCTAAGGGGATGCAGGCGCTAGGAGTGGACGGTTCAGGCAATGTTGGTGCAGGCAGTTGGAATGGTAAAGGCTTTTCACTGAAAGACGCCTCTTGGATGAAAGATGTGAATAAGAATTGGAATGATCGTGTTGAGAGACGGGATAAGCAGTTATTAGAAGGTTGTCAAATTATTCGTGTATTTGACGAAAAATATAGAACGGATATGTACATCATCGAAAAAGATGGATATCGTTATAGGTTGAACGAGAATGAGTTATCCGCAGATTTAAAGAGTTTGATCAAAAAATATGGCTTAGATGTGTTAGAATTAAGTCCAACAGAAATGACGAAACGAGCGAATGATTTTCAGAAGAGTGGACGAAATTACTTTGGCGGTGATAAAGTCGGCATGCCAGGGTTTGGTGGTTTCTCACATGGACAGGATTTAGCAGGAAAAGTGCAGGAATCAGGACTGTGGGATGCGATGTGGGCAGTTGGGTTAACGGGAGCTGCGGTGAGGAATGCGCAGGTTTATGGTAAGAAAGCTAGTGGGGCTGGTGGTTTAGGTTCGGGGAATGTTGGGGACTTTACTAATTTACAAGGTTCTAGTGTAGACGATATTTTGTCTAGGATTCCTAAAGATGCTAATAAACGAGTTTTAACAGCTCAGCCAGGAAAAGTAACAGAAGGATTTGAATATACATGGAAAGCTTCTGATGGAACAAAAATGACTGTTAGAGTTCATGGACCAGATGCATCAGCACCAGCAGGAAGTAATGCTGCAAATGGTTGGGTTGCGAGAGTACAAAAAGGGAAGAAATATTTAGATCCTGTATCTGGAGAATTTCAACCGCCCGGGATATCGAGACCTAATAGTGAGTTTTATAATGAAGATCTTATAAATAGTACTCATATTCCGATTCAACCACCAAAAAAATAGAAGCAGGAGGAATCTAAATGGATT
Source organism: Enterococcus sp. AAFC-DPL-5146 (assembly GCF_058216635.1). Lineage (NCBI taxonomy): Bacteria > Bacillati > Bacillota > Bacilli > Lactobacillales > Enterococcaceae > Enterococcus > Enterococcus sp. AAFC-DPL-5146. The sequence continues at coordinate 779,262 of NZ_CM177103.1, forward strand.
GGTTAAGTATTTTAAAAGATTCAGAAAAAAATAAGAATGATAAATTAGAAGCAGTAGGTTATATAAGAGATGTTTTAGATTATGGTGATGAACCAGATGATAAGGCTATAGAAATCATTGATAATTTAGCTGTTCAAGCTACATTACAAGATGATAATGATGTTAAAGAATCAATACTAGATGCAATGTTAGAAGGTTCGAAGGCTCCAGATGTTGAAAAATCAATTAATTTAAACCCAATCATTAACCACTTAAATGAATTTAATGATGAATGTTTGAGTTATATATTAAGTATGCTTGGGAATTCAGGGAATTTGAAATACAAAACAATTATTGAATCGTACAAAGATAACGCTAAGTTAGAAGAAGATGTTGAAGAAGCATTATCAGAACTGGATTATAGAATAAAAAAATAAAAAAGGCCCTCTATTACTCGACGGGAATCGAGAAAATAGAACCTTGACTAGTAACTCGCTAATCAAGTTGCCCATAGCTAACAGAAGCTAGCTGTATTTATTGTACTAAGATTCATAAATAAACAAAGAATACGGCTTAGATGTGTTAGAATTAAGTCCAACAGAAATAACGAAACGAGCGAATGAGTTTCAAAAGAGCGAACGAAATTACTTTGGCGGTGATAAGGTCGACATGCCAGGATTTGGTGGTTTCGCAAATGGACAGGATTTAGCAGAAAAAGTGCAGGAATCAGGCCTGTGGGATGCGATGTGGGCAGTTGGATTAACTGGAGCTGCGGTGAGGAATGTGCAGGTTTATGGTAAGATAGCTAGTGGGGTTGGAACAGAGATTGGAAAATATTTTGTAGAAACTTCAAATAGAGACCATTCCCCCAAAAATATAGTATGATAGACCTATCAACTATAGACTGCGAGGAAATTACATGAAAATCGGAATCATCGGCTTAGGAAATATCGCTCAAAAAGCATACCTACCTATATATGCCCAACTAAGAAACAAAGCAACCTTTGTACTGTCCACAAGAAATGAACAAACACGCAAAGAAATCAGTGGAAAATACGGCTTCAACGAAATGGTCTCATCTACAGAAGAATTGATTCAAAGTGGTATTTCAGCTTGTTTTATCCATGCAGCAACCAATGTTCATGGTCAATTAGTAAAGCAGTTATTAGAAGCTGGCATTCACGTGTTTGTAGATAAACCATTAAGCGAAAATCTAGCAGAAGTCAAAGAAATCCAAAGCTTAGCTACAGAAAAAAATCTATTATTAATGGTTGGTTTCAATCGTCGTTTCGCTCCTTTGGTTGAAGAACTGAAATCAGTGGAAAATAAAAATATGCTTTTGATTCAAAAAAATCGAATAGCATCAGAGCAGACAGCAAATTTTGTGACTTATGATTTATTTTTACATGTAGCCGATATTGCCGTATATCTTCTTGATGATGATATTAGACAAATTCAAACAAAAATCATCGAGGAAAATGGACTATTAAAAAGGGCCTTCCTTCATCTAGAAACTGAAACAACAACTGCAATTGTTTCAATGAATCTCTTTGCCGGCGCTAATACTGAAACGTATCAACTAACAAGTCCAGAAGGAACCTTTGTATTAGAAAATTTAACTGACTTAACACTCAAAACGCCACAAGGAATCCAACAAAAAGGTTTTACAGATTGGACGACAACGTTAGAAAAACGAGGATTCCAACAAATGGTGGAAGAATTTATCGAAGCAGTTAAAACAAATGACGGTACTCTTTTAAAACAAGAAAAAGTAGTCACTAGCCATGAGTTATGCGCACAAATGATTCGCCAACATCAGCAACATATTTTATAGACTCAGACTAGAAAGTTTCTCTTTAGCGTGCTAGAATAGATAGGATGTTTGAAAGAAAGGAACGACTTTCGATGAATAAAATTGAAATGAAAAATGAATTAACGGATATAACACTACTTTTTGATGAACCATTGATGAACTTTACCTTTACTAAAACTGGCGGACCAGTGGATGTATTAGCTTTTCCCAAGTCTAAAGATGAAGTGATTACTTTAGTTGAATACTGCCGAAACCATGAGATTCCTTGGCTTGTTTTAGGCAATGCTAGTAATTTAATCGTACGTGATGGTGGTATTCGCGGAATGGTGATCATGTTAGAAAATATGAAACAAGTTTCTGTTTCAGGAAATCAGATCATCGTTGAAGCTGGCGCAAAATTGATTGATACAACTTATGTTGCCTTAGATAAGAATCTGACAGGCTTTGAATTTGCATGTGGTATTCCTGGTAGTGTAGGTGGAGCTGTTTATATGAATGCTGGAGCTTATGGAGGAGAAATCACAGATGTGTTCACTTCTGTAGATGTTTTATTAGCGGATGGAACAGTCAAAACGTTGTCAAATGAAGAGATGCAATTCTCTTATCGCCATAGTGCTATTCAGGAAATGCATTGTATCGTTCTTGAAGCGACCTTTACCTTAGTTGAAGGCAATCATGAAAAAATCAAAGAGAAAATGGTTGAATTAACAGAACTAAGAGAATCCAAACAACCCTTAGAATATCCTTCTTGCGGCAGTGTTTTTAAACGACCAGAGGGACATTTTACAGGTAAATTGATTCAAGATGCAGGCTTACAAGGATTGAAATGGGGCGGTGCTCAAATTTCAGAAAAGCATGCGGGTTTTATCGTAAATATCGATCACGCAACAGCTACAGATTATGTGGAATTGATTGCCCATATCCAAGAAATGATTAAAGAAAAATTCGATGTTGTATTAGAAACAGAAGTACACATTATTGGTGAAGAAGGTTAAAAATATTATCTAGCTTCAAGAGCTAGTTTTTTGAGAAAAAGATAAAAAGTACATGAGTCAAAAACTACTCAGTTATTCATATCAAGGCTAAAAGAACTCTATCAGCTAAAAAAAGAAGCTTTTCATTTGAAAGGCTTCTTTTACTTACTTATTCAACATTTGCTTGTAAATCTTCAATCTCAACGACTTTGAGATTCTTACGTTCTAAGTTCTCAACGATTACTGCACACGTTTCTTCAGTTGTTTCTGCTGGTAACGTAATCAAAGTACGGCGGATAAATTCATCTTCACCGATGTCCAATGTAATACAGCTAGCGATACTACTGTGTTTTGCAATGATTTTCGTTATTGCTGCAAGGTCACCTTGTTTCCCTGTTGTAGCGATTGTCAATACATAACTACCACGTTGAACATTCCAAGATTGAGCAAGGATATTCAATAACGTACTATGTGTTAAAATACCATAGAAATAATTATTTTCATCCAATACAGCAATATAAGGAAGTTCCTTAATTGTAAAGAAAACTTTGAAAAATGAAGTATTCACAAAAATAAATTTCGTTGCATTTTTTAATAAATAAGTGACTGGTAAAGTCATATCTCCGCCATTTGCTTTGTGGCGATAGATGTGCATTTTATAGATATTTCCTCTAAAAATCTTTTCTGACTCATCTAAGATCGGCACACATCGGTAACCTGAATCTTCGAGGATTTTTAATGCTTCTTCCAATGTACAAGATTCATTTACAGTTGTAAGATTTTTCTTTTTGATAACAACGGATTTTAATAACATATTTTGACCTCCCGTAGGTTAAATTCAACTAACAAGCTAATGATAACATAATTTGAAAGAAAACCATAGTTTATTGAGTATCCATTGACATCTTACTAAAAGAATGATAATGTTATTGAGTAAATTTGTGAATAGAGGAGGTCGAACAATGGCAACAAAGAAATCAGCACTTGCTTGTTCAGTTTGTGGCTCTCGAAACTATTCTAAAGCCGTCAGTGAAGGAAAACGTGGAGAACGGTTAGAAATCAAAAAATTCTGTAAATACTGTCAAAAATACACGTTACATAAAGAGACGAAATAGATAATGGAGGGGTTCAAATGAAATTTTTACGTAGTGTTAAAGACGAAATGAAACAAGTAACATGGCCATCAAAAAAACAATTGCGCAAAGATACATTAGTAGTTATCGAAACATCAGTAATTTTTGCTGCCTTATTCTTTGTGATGGACACAGCAATCCAAACCGTTTTTGGTTGGATTCTTAAGTAATTCAAACTAGTAATTCATAGCGAATGGTGCTATAATTATTTTTGAGGAAAAAACTTCGGGGAACTGAGGTTTTTTTATTTTCACAAAAAAGAAAATGAGTCACAAGGATCTGCTTGTTACTTTTGATTTATTATTTTTATCAACTATAAAACTTAAAGGAGCCAAATCAAAAATGGAATCATTTGAAAAGAATTGGTATGTATTACATACATACTCAGGCTATGAAAACAAAGTAAAAGCAAATATCGAATCACGAGCACAAAGCATGGGCATGGGAGATTTTATTTTTCGTGTTGTTGTTCCAGAAGAAACAGAGACAGAAGTAAAAAATGGAAAATCAAAAGAGATCGTGCATAAAACATTTCCTGGTTATGTATTAGTAGAAATGACGATGACAGATGATTCTTGGTATGTTGTCCGTAATACACCAGGGGTTACTGGATTTGTAGGGTCACATGGTGCAGGAAGTAAGCCAGCTCCGTTATTACAAGAAGAGATCAACCATATCTTACGTTCAATCGGTATGAGCACACGCCAATCTGATTTGGATGTTGCTATAGGTGATACAGTTCGTATTATTGAAGGAGCATTTTCTGGTCTTGAAGGTGAAGTTATGGAAGTTGATGAAGAGCGTCAAAAATTAAAAGTTAATATCGATATGTTCGGTCGTGAAACAAGTACAGAATTAGATTTTGAACAAGTAGATTCAATATAAAAATAGAAGCTGGAATCGAAGTAGAAGGTAATGTCTGCTTTTGTTTCGCTGTTTAAAGAGTGGAGCAAAACTAAATCATAGTTTTGACTCGCTCTTTTTTATTATAGTAACGAATGAAAAGGTGATAGCAATGAAAAAAATGAAGTGGTCTTTACTAATAGTTACAGGTATCGTATTCTTTTTAGCTGGATGTACGGCTAAAAATACAGATAAGAATAAGCAAGTTTCCAAAACACCATTGTCTAGCGAAGCTGTAGAGAAATCCGCAATTCCTACACTTTTTCTCCACGGATATAGTGGAGGAAATAATTCTTTTGGTCGTATGATTAAACGCATGGAAGGTGATGGACTTACTGAAAAAGAGTTGGTTCTAACTGTTAACTCTGAAGGTGAAGTTCATGCAAAAGGAAAATTATCTGGAAAAGAAAATAATCCAAGTATTCAAGTTCTTTTTAAAGATAATAAGAGCAACGAATGGAATCAAGCAGAGTGGATCAAAAATTGTTTGCTATACGTTCGTGATACTTATAGTGTAAAAAAGATCAATCTTGTGGGGCATTCCATGGGAGGCGCAAGTTCTTTACGTTATTTGACGACATTTGGTGATGATGAAAGTCTACCTAAGATCAACAAATTTGTCGGAATAGCCGCACCATTTAATAATTTTGTGGAATTATCTAATGGGGAGACGATTGATGATGTGATTAATAATGGGCCAGCTGTTCAAAGCGAACGTTATGCAGATTATGTTAATGGCATTGGGAAAGTTTCCAAAGATATGAAGGTACTGGTCATTGCAGGTGATGTGGAAGATGGCAGCTTAAGTGATGAAGCCGTTCCTGTTGCTGATGCATTAAGCGTAGTTTCATTATTTAAAACACATGGTAATGAGGTGCAGGAGAAAATATTCTATGGGAAATCAGCGCAGCATAGCCAGTTACATGAAAATACAGAAGTAGATCAACTTGTTGCGAATTTTTTATGGAAATAGATAGGTTTTAATTAAAATAAAAGATGGGATAATAATCAGAATTAGTCTGATTATTATCCCATCTTTGTTTATTAGCTATTTGGAGATTCCGTTTGATTATCCAAAATTTCTTTTGCTAACCGTTGAGCTGTTGGTGTAACAGCCAAACCACCCTCAGCTGTTTCTTTAAAAATCTGCGGCATTTGTCGGCCTACTTGATACATAGCAGCAACAACTTCATCTGGTGGAATCACACTACGAATACCAGCCAAAGCCATATCAGCAGAAATAAAGGCTTGTGAAGATCCTAAGGCATTTCGTTTTACACAAGGTACTTCAACTAATCCAGCAACAGGATCACAAATCAGACCCATCATATTTTTTAAAGTAATTGCAATAGCTTGTGCTGCTTGATCAGCACTACCGCCAGCGGCACAAACTAAAGCTGCACTAGCCATTGCGCTAGCTGAACCAACTTCTGCCTGACAACCGCCTTCTGCACCACTGATGGATGAATTATTGGCAATCACAAGACCAAAAGCACCAGCGGTAAACAAAAAGTCTAACTGTTGTTCATGAGTTAGTTGCAGCCGTTCGATCGCTGCCATCAAGACACCAGGAACAACTCCAGCACTTCCAGCAGTAGGCGTTGCACAAATCAAGCCCATATTTGCATTGACCTCATTAACAGCAACTGCATTTCTAACCGCAGTTAAAATAGTTTCACCACTTAAAAAATTTCCAGCTTGAATATAGTCATTTAAACGCGTTGCATCTCCGCCAGTAATACCAGTTACAGAGGTCACACCATCAACACCCTCTTCGATGGATTGTTTCATAACAGATAGATTACGTTCCATTGTTTCGATGATCCGTTCACGACTATGACCATGGTTTTCAATCTCTATGGCAATCATCAATTCAGCAACAGATGGAAAATCTGCTGCTTGTTTCACTAACTCTTCTATAGATAGAAACATAATTATTTACTCCTTTAATTTAAATTAATCAAAATAATTCACACTATAAATATGAGGGATGTGGTTTAATTTCATTGTAATATCACCAATATCCGCATGGTCGATCTCAATGATCATAATGGCTTTTTCACCTTTTGATTCACGAGTAACAGTCATTGTTCCAATATTAATGTTTGTTTCTGAAAGCATATTGGTAACTTTTGCAATCATTCCTGGGACATCTTGGTGAACGATAATAAACGTTGGGGTTCCCATTGTCAGAGAAATTTTAAAACCGTTTAACTCTGAAATTTGAATATTACCTCCGCCAATTGATATGCCTGTTACTGAGAGTTTTCGATCACCTTTAGAGACAAGTAACTTGACTGAATTCGGGTGTTCAGCTTTTTCTTTTAATGGAACAAATAGCACTTCCATGTCGTTCTCATGCGCAATTTTTAAAGAATCTGCTAATCGCTCATCATCAGGTTCCATATTAAGCAAACCGCCGACTAACGCAATGTCTGTCCCATGACCACGATATGTTTTGGCAAAGGATTCATATAAGTAAATATCAACCGTGTCTGGTTGTTCACCAAAGATACTACGAACGATTTTACCAATCCTAGCAGCTCCAGCTGTATGCGAACTACTAGGCCCAATCATCACAGGGCCAATAATATCAAACACACTTTTGTAGCGTAAATTTTCCATACTATATCCACCTATCTTCATAATTAATCTGGATTTTTCTAACGAAAGTCTATCACAATTAAACAGAAGAAACTAGAACAGTAATAAAAATGCGAGAAAAACTTATCTTTTTCTCATTTCTTAAATAATAGACAGGGAGGAAAAAAGTAGAAAAGTATTGAAATTTAATCGGAAGCGGAGTATACTATTTGAGTGTGCATTTTTGCATATATCATTTCTTTGATTTATCAAAGGAAGACGTGGGAGGAGAAATCTTCATCTCCAATTAACCACATCACGGACCCAAGGAGGTATGTCTCGTGGCAAAAAAAGTAGAAAAATTAGTTAAATTGCAAATTCCTGCAGGTAAAGCAACACCAGCTCCGCCAGTAGGTCCAGCATTAGGTCAAGCGGGTATCAACATTATGGGATTCACTAAAGAATTCAACGCTCGTACAGCTGATCAAGCTGGTTTAATCATTCCAGTTGTAATTTCTGTATATGAAGACCGTTCATTTACATTCATTACAAAAACACCACCAGCTGCAGTATTACTTAAAAAAGCTGCAAAAATCGAAAAAGGTTCTGGTGAGCCAAACAAAACTAAAGTAGCGAATGTCTCTAAAGATCAAGTTAAAGAAATCGCTGAACTTAAAATGGCAGACCTAAACGCAGCAGATATTGAAGCTGCTATGCGCATGGTTGAAGGAACTGCAAGAAGCATGGGAATCACTGTAGGATAATTTTTTATTCTAGGTACCCCAAAGAAGTAGCTTCTCAGTTTATTTCATATTCAAAGATATGAATTACGTGGGAGGTTCGACCGTTATAACCACAATCAAGGAGGAAACAAAATGGCTAAAAAAAGCAAAAAAATGCAAGATGCATTAAAAAAAGTTGAAGCAACAAAAGTTTACCCTGTAGCAGAAGCAATCGCTTTGGCTAAAGAAACAAATATTGCAAAATTTGACGCAACTGTTGAAGTTGCTTACCGTTTAAATGTAGACCCTAAAAAAGCAGACCAACAAATCCGTGGTGCTGTAGTATTACCTAACGGAACTGGTAAAACACAAAGCGTTTTAGTTTTCGCTAAAGGCGACAAAGCTAAAGAAGCTGAAGCAGCTGGTGCTGATTACGTAGGCGATGCTGACATGGTTCAAAAAATCCAAGGTGGATGGTTTGGATTTGACGTAGTTGTAGCAACTCCAGACATGATGGCTGAAGTTGGTAAATTAGGTCGTGTCTTAGGTCCTAAAGGCCTTATGCCTAACCCTAAAACTGGTACTGTAACAATGGACGTAACAAAAGCTGTTAACGAAGTAAAAGCTGGTAAAGTAACTTACCGTGTTGACAAAGCTGGAAACATCCACGTACCAATCGGTAAAGTTTCATTTGATAATGAAAAATTACTAGAAAACTTCAATACAATCAACGATGTATTGTTGAAAGCTAAACCATCAGCAGCAAAAGGTCAATATATCAAAAACATTTCAGTAACAACTACATTTGGACCTGGAATCCATGTTGATCAAGCTTCTTTCTAATTAGAAAAGCTGAATAAGTAAAAAAATTATTGACTCAACTACCTGTCTCATGGTAAGGTAGTTGAGGTTAATAATTAACTGTACCGAAGACAGTAGGTGACGCAAGTCTTAATTTCCTACCGAGGACAATTGTTGATACATACAATTACGTCCCTCTATGTCAACGGTGGCATGGAGTTTATTTTGTTTTAATTACAAATTAAGCTTCTCCATCAATAATCAGGAGGTGAAAATAAATGAGTGAAGCAACAATCGCTAAAAAAGAAACCCTAGTCGAAGAAGCAACAGCTAAGTTTCAAGCAGCAGCTTCTGTAGTTATTGTTGACTACCGTGGTTTAACTGTAGAAGAAGTGACTAACTTACGTAAACAATTGCGTGATGCAAATGTTGAAATGAAAGTTATCAAAAACTCTATCCTTTCACGTGCAGCTAAAAAAGCTGGACTAGAAGGCATGGACGAAGTCTTTACAGGACCAACAGCAGTCGCTTTCAGTAACGACGATGTAGTAGCACCTGCTAAAATCATCGACGAATTTGCAAGTACTGCCAAAGCATTGGAAATTAAAGGTGGCGTTATTGAAGGTAAAGTATCTTCAGTAGAAGAAATGACATCTTTAGCAAAACTTCCAAGTCGCGATGGACTACTTTCTATGCTATTATCTGTATTACAAGCGCCAGTCAGACAAGTGGCTTACGCTGTCAAAGCAGTGGCAGAAAAAGAAGACGCAGCATAATTGCAGCTTAGCAATAAACTAAATTAAAAAATAATGAATTATTAAAACGGAGGAAACCATAATGGCATTGAACATTGAAAACATTGTTGCAGAATTAGAAGGCGCAACTATTTTAGAATTAAACGACTTAGTAAAAGCTATTGAAGAAAAATTTGACGTATCTGCAGCAGCTCCTGTAGCAGCAGCAGCAGGACCAGCAGCAGCTGGCGAAGAACAAACTGAATTTACTGTAGAATTAACTTCTGCAGGCGATCAAAAAGTTAAAGTTATCAAAGCAGTTCGTGAAGCAACTGGTCTTGGCTTGAAAGAAGCTAAAGCTGTAGTTGATGGCGCTCCTGCACCAGTTAAAGAAGGCGTTTCTAAAGACGAAGCTGAAGCATTAAAAGCTGCTTTAGAAGAAGTTGGCGCTGCAGTAACAGTAAAATAATTCTTTACTTTGTAAAGATTGGCTGTATCCCTTGTATAAGGGGTACAGTTTTTTTTATTTGACTATGTTTTGTTAACTGATAGCCAATATTTGATACTGCATAAAAGAGAAGATAAGATACCAATCTCTATAGACAATACATAGAAAAATCTTTTTAAAATATATAACGCTGTCTCTAAGTCTTTTTGTGTTTACTTATAGTAATATATATATTATAATTATTTTGATATTATTTAATTTTTAAACAAGTCAAAATTAGGAGGAAAGAGATGAAACAATTAAAGTGGATATTATTAGTTTCAACAATGTTTAGTTTAACAACAACGATTCTAAGCTCAAAAGAAGTTCATGCAGAGAATCTTAGAGTAGCAGCTCCACCAGAGGATATGCAAAAATCGGAAGCCGAAAGAAAAATTGTTGTTTTACAGCACGGAGAATCCTATACTTTTGTAAGAAAAATATTTTCTAGTGGTAAATACATGTTTAAAGCAGCAACTTATTTTCAGAATAAAGAGATTTTTGGACTCAAACATGGCGAAGTTGAAAATGGACAAATAAATTATGTTGCCCCCGAGAAGTTTGTTTACGCTGAAAATGCAGAATATAGAGGACAAGTTGGTAGAGCTGCTGGCTTAGCCGAATATGGTTTTACAATTACAAATTATTCTAGTAAAATAGCTTTTTTTTATATTGGTATCAGAACTACTGTTTATAGTGGTATGCCAGATTTTATTTTGTAAAATAAGTAAACGAGAGCGTAGTATATTCATAATGTTAGCTTATATAAAAAAACTTGGAGTGATGTAAGGATGAAAAAATTTTGTAGAATGTTAATTTTCTTTACTTTGATAGGATTGTGTCATACGTTTTTAACTGATGTACTCTATGTTGACGCCGAAGAAGCAAAAAACATGATATCATCTTACGCTGCATCTGACCCCGAGGAGCCTTCAACAATTGTTCCAACAAAAAAAATAGTAAAGTTAAAACATGGTGAATCGTTCAGTATTACTAAAAATTATTATTCATATGATAAGTTTACATTCAAAGTTAGATCATTCTCACGAGAATTACAAAGATTTGGTGTTAGACATGGCTACGTATTAAATGGGAAGCAGTATTATAATTCAGAAGTAAATAGTAGAAGAAAAAATTTTGAGATCGTTGAAGAAGAGTTGGGTTACATTGTCAGGGGCAAAGGAGAGCATGTTTTCACGGTAACTAATTACTCAAATGAGGCAGCCTATTACCAAATTGGGGTAAATATAACTCCCCAAGGTATTTCCTCGGATTTTTCTTTTTAAAGATAATTCATTGTGTAAGCAACTTAGGGATATGTTTACATAAGCTTATGTGCAAATTAAATGGAATAAAAACCAATAAATTAACTTCTGTAAAATATAATAATTATATATAATTTATTTAGCGATTAATTTAAATTAAATTCGCATATAGTATTTACAAAACATTTAAATTATGATAATATACTTTATGTAATATATAAATTATAAAAGGTGGTATTTTAATGAAAAAAAGGTATCAATTATTAATGTTAGGTACATTGCTTAGTTTGAGTTTTGGTGTTGCACAGAAAGCGAATGCTGAAGAATTAGAAAGTAAAAATAATGTAGCATCTACTTTTTCATTGAAAGGTCTAGGAGTTGCGACTAAAGAAATTGTAGCTTTAGAACATAATGAATCTTTTACTATTAGAAAAAATTATTTTAGCGAGGACAAATTTACTTTTAGAGTTCGTACCGTATTTGGTGGGAACGAGACTTTTGGTTTGAAGTATGGAAATGTAATAAATGGCAAGGAATATTATAATAAAGAACTTTATTACACACATTTCAATATTGGACTTTTGAATTATGGATTAGGAAAAATTGTTACAGGCAGAGGAGAGCAGGCATTCACTATAACAAACTACTCAAATGGAGTAGCCTTTTATGAAGTTGGAGTAAATGTAACTCCGTGGAATTATAATTCTGACTTTTCTTTTTAAGTTAAACGTGGAATAGGTCTTTTTATATTTGAAATAGGTTCGGGAAAAATTGTGCTAGAGCAATGTCCCGAACCATTTTTATGGAGAAAAAGTTAGTTGTCTCTGATTAGTAAGAAAATCTCATGAGAATATAGTGGTTTTAGTAAGCGTTTCTTTCGCAATAAAACAAATAATTTGATAGCATAAACAAGTAATTATCATTAAATTTATTCACAAAGGGGGTCATATTATGCATTGGTTATGGGTTTTAATCGTAGGTGGCGTTATCGGAGCAATTGCTGGAGCAATCACAAGTAAAGGAAAATCAATGGGCTGGATTTTCAATATTATTGCAGGTCTTGTAGGTTCATCAATCGGTCAATCACTTCTAGGAAGTTGGGGACCTCAAGTTGCCGGTATGGCATTGTTCCCATCAATTATTGGTGCTGTGATTTTAGTAGCAGTTGTATCATTTTTTGTAGGTAAAAACTAAGTAATGTGCAAAGAAAAATATTTGAGTAGACATAAGTTGAGACAAATATAAAAAACACCTCCGTTGAATTCATGTAAAATGAAGAAAATCGAAGGTGTTTTTATTATTGTCTTTTTTAGATGTTCAGTCTCCAAGATGTTCAAGTCTTTTTTTATTGTTCAAATGTTGTTCATTAAGTAAAGAGTCATCAATCTATATGAGATTAGGGAATGGTTTTCTCAAATATACTAGCATAAATGGACTTTTGAGTTATTTGTTTTAAAAAATATATGTTTGAATAAACTTTTTTTTTTGAAAATAATTTAATTTATAAAAGAGGAAAAAAACTCTTTTGCTGGATTATTCTATAGTGATCGGAAAATCGTTTCAAATTGGATTATTCTTTTTTGGGGTAAGTGATAATATTAGAAGCGTATAATAAAACTAAAATTGAATTTGTAAAGGATAATGGGAAATGATACAGGGTAAAAAAATTAAAAATATATTTCTATTTATACTTAGCGTTGCTATATTCATAATAATAAGTGGTGTATTAACAACTACTAAAATTTCAGGAAAAGAACTTAACTCCTCAAAGAACCTTATTGAAACCAGTGAAACTCCCTTAAAGGATATAAAGCTACCTCAAAAAAGAGCTGTTGGTAAATCAATAAATAAACACCCCAAATGGAAAGAAACCTCTGCAATGTCGTTAACAGAAGCTGCTTCGTTCACTTTAAAATATTCTACACAAATAGAGATTAAAAATAATGTGAATTTTGTAAAAGGTGACTCACATTTGACCTTTACACCTACAGGAAAAGGAGATAAGGCAGAAGTGTTATTAACAAATGTTGGTGAATATGGGACAACTATCGTTAATATGAAAGTCAGTGTAGAATCAATTAATGGTTTACCTATAAAATTAGGAATAGTTTCTCGCAATTTCATGAGTTGGTCATTAGAAGGAAATACAGCTGCTAAGATTAAATATGAATATTTTGATATAAAAGGGAACTCGATCATTGTATCAGGAATCAATTTCTTTAAAGGATTAAATTCAGCAAAAGATGTTCTTTATAAAGAGAGTGACTTAGCATATATTTTTTCTGATCAAGGAAGCAATGTTTTGTATGGAGATTCTGATTTAGCTGGATTTACACGATTCTATTCAAATACAGCTGGTTGGACTGATGCTCAAAAAATGGGAATGGTTTTTGAAAATAAATCAATCTTAGAATTTGCTTTAAATAATAATGATCCAGACGAATCGTTAGTTGCTTATTCTTCAGAGGCTGCAATAAAGATAAGTGATTCTCCTATTATTAAGGAACACCCAAAGTGGCAAGATTCATCAACGGCAGTTATTCCTAAACAAAATTATTTTACTATGTACTATAATGACAAAATAAAAGTAAGTAAAAAATCAGGGGATGTTACAATAAATAATGACCCAGAAAAAGGATATACGGTTAATTTTACCAGTCCCAGTTTAGCTACTATATTAATTGAGAATGTTGGTATCTATGAAGGGCAATGGGTCTCTCTCTCTGTTACAGCATCAGGGAAAACTTCTAATACTGATAGTATGTCAGCAAAATTAGAAATCAAAAATAATACTTTTTTAAGATGGGCACTTCAAGGAAATGTTATGCTAAATACAGAGTATCAGTTTCTCAATAGCAAGGGAGAGCCGATTTCAATTTCGGGTTATTGGACATTTAAAAATCTGAATAGTGCAAAAAACCTTGCGCTTTCCAGCGACTTTATAAAAAATATTTATTCACCTTCAGCAACAGACATTCGTTATAATACATTTGGAAAATCAACTGAATTTAGTTCTAAACTTGAAGGTGGTGGGGCTAACAAGGAAATGACCGTTACATTTGACAATATTTCTAATTTTAAATTTTCGATTAGGAACAATGATCCTGATGAATCTGCAGTAGGATATGGGACAACTTCATTATCTGCTATAGATATACCTGATTTTGTTTCAGGAAATAAAAAATATGAAAGTATCAATAATGAAACAAATCTATTTACTTCATTTTATCAAAAAATTCCTTACGAGCCGGAACGTGGGAGAAAAACTAATTTGAAATGGAAAATAAAACTCCCCGATTATATTCAGAAAAATAATACGGTTAGCATACTTAATGAGGAAGGGGATGATAGTTCTAGTTTGTTTACTGTCAACAAAAATGGTGAAAATCTTACGATAGAAGCCAATACAACAAGTTTAGACAGTCCAGATTTTTATAATCATTTATATGAATTTCGAGTAAATTGGCAAATCGAATATGCTGAACCTATAAATGTAGAGTTATTGGATAGTCAAGGCTATTTATTATTGAACAGTCCAATGGAATTACAAGTTGAGCAAAACGATATAAGGCAAAATGAAGATAAAACAGCTGTCAATTTTAATAGTGATACAGAAGTTGTGTTTCAAGATATGGATGGAAAAGAATTACAACGTAAACATTTAAAATCTTTTATTACTTTGAAACCGAATGATTTGGAAAAACAATTAAAAGAAAAAATTACTGGCTATAAATTTATGCAAACAACAATAGATATAAATAACTACCAATCTAAATATACAAATAATGCGATTGAAACAGTATCTTTAAAAAAAATAGCTGCGCCAATCATTAGTGTGAAAGATCCAGAAAAAATCAGGTATATAAAATTAGAAGATAAGCATTTTGATTTAGATGGTAAGATTAAGCTTGATGGAGAATCTTCGTATGAAGTCCATTTATTAATAAATGGAAAAGATGAAATAATCCAATCACCTTTAATGAAACCAGAAGGTAGCTTTACTTGGAAAACAGATGCAGGGTACGTGTTGAGCAACTTACCGCTAGGGGAAATCTATGATGCACAAGTTTATGCTAAAGATGAATTTGGGAATCGATCAAGTAAAGTCCCTCTTAAGATTTTTATGAGTGGATATTTGGAATTTAAAGAAGTACCAACATCAATTGATTTTGGTGAACACATATTAACATCTAAGGCAAAAGTAATGAGTAGAGCGAAGCCGTACACACTTAAAATAAGTGATTTAAGAGGTCCAAATGAAACATTCAAATTAGAACTGAGATTGGATGAATATTTAACTGGAAAAGAGCATAATCAAGTAATCAAAGATGGTATTGTTTTTAAAGATACTAATGGAGATATAAATTACTTGGATAAAGGAGAGACAGTATTTGTAGCTTCTGGAAATACTGGGAATGAAAACAAAAAGACCGAAACGGTTATTGAACATGATGTAAATTCAGGTGTTTTAGTTAATTTCGCACCAGGAACAAAAGAAGATATTTATACCACAAAATTAACATGGACTTTAGTATATGGACCATAAATAAAAACTAGAGTGCCAATTATTAATATAATCAAGTAGACGAATAAAAGACCGCTATATATATCAGTTAAGACTGCTATATATAGCGGTTTTTAAATATTTTAAGAATTCTAAAATAAACCTACTCTGTTCTACTCTCTTTTTCTCATCAACTTATCTTTTAGTCAATTTTACGACAACTTCACATCGCGCTGTTTGTGGAAACATATCCACTGATTGTAAATACTTCACGTCAAATACTTTAGCCAAATCAACTAAATCTTTTGCAAGTGTCGATACATTACAAGAAATATAAACCATCTTTTTAGGAGGCTGTTTTAAAATGGCTTTCAGAAGCTTTTGATCTAATCCGGTTCTAGGAGGGTCAACAATGATTGCATCGGGTTTAAAACCGCTCTGGAGCCATTTAGGAAGCAATTCTTCAGCTGTTCCCACTTCATAATGGGTATTCGTAACACCTAAGCGCTCAGCATTCATCTTAGCATCTTCAATCGCAGCGGGAATAATATCCATTCCTCGAACTTCTTTTGCTTGTTTAGCAATGCTTAATCCAATTGTTCCTACACCACAGTATGCATCTACAACGGTTTCGTTTGGTTGTAAATCTAAAGCTTTCAGTGCTTCATTATATAAAACTTCCGTTTGTTCTGGATTTAATTGGAAAAAGGCTCTAGGAGATAAATCAAAGGTTACTTCGTTGATTTGCTCTTCAATACTTTCTTTCCCCCAAACATGGATCGTTTCATCGCCCATAACGATGGATGTTCTTTTATTTTGAACATTTTGCATAATCGAAACAACTTCTGGAAGATGTTGTGTGATTTCTTCAATCAAAGCTTTTTTCTGTGGAAATTTTACAGATTGTGTAATGAAAACAACTTGGACTTCATTTGTTTTGACACCGACACGCACCATTAAAGTTCGGAAGATACCGCTGTTTTTTCGTTCATTATAAATTGGTAATTGATATTTGTTCAATAACTCTACTAAAGCGTTCATGACTTTAGTTGTCGCGGGCTGTTGAACGAGGCAATCATCAATAGGAACTAAACGATGAGAATCCGCTTGATAAAGTCCAGCTTCAACTTCTCCTTCGATTTTCCGTAATTGGAATTGTGCTTTATTACGATAATTCCAAGGATTTTTCATTCCGATTGTTTTAGGTAGCTGATAATTTTCATAGTTTCTTGGTCTGAACTTATTTAGCGATTGCTTTAATAAATCCTTTTTAAAGAGTAGTTGTGCTGGATAAGCTAAATGCTGTAGCTGACAGCCACCGCATGCTTCGTAAACAGGGCATGGTGGCACGACACGTTCAGGTGCTGCTTTTACAATTTTCTTTAGTTGCCCTTCAACGAAGCGGGGGGCAATTTTTGTGACTTCTACAGAGACATCTTCTTTTGGTAAAGCACCAGGTACGAAAACAATTGTTTTTTTATAATAGCCGATCCCTTCACCATTGATGCCTAAACGTTTTATTTTTAAAGGAATCGTTTGTCCTTCTTTTAATAGTTGTGTGGTCATAATTCCATCCTTTTGATCCGTAGATTTGTTAATCAAATATATCGATAGTTCTTATTTTAGCACAATTTACCTAGTTTAGCTTCTGCCAAATATATGTTATAGTAGAATATATGTTCTCACTAGAAAGGCGGAGAAAGATGGAAACAATCACGAAAATTACAAAAGACAAAGGTCAGTTTTATCTTATCTGGCTGTCTTCAGGAGAAAAATTACGTGTATCCGAGGATACCTTGGTACGCCAACGTCTATTAAAAGGACAAGAACTAGCAGAAGATGAGATCGAAAAAATCAAAAAAGCTGGCTCTTATGATGTTGGTTTACAAATGTCTTTAAACTATTTAAGTTATCAATTGCGCTCAAAAAAAGAAATTTTAGATTATTTGAAAGAAAAGGAAATTTTACCAGAAGATCGAAAAAGCATCGTGATCCGCTTAGAAGAAATGAACCTTTTAGACGATAAAATATTTAGTGAAAGTTATGTCCGTACCTTGATGCGAACAAGTGATAAAGGACCCAAAATGATCGAACAACAACTAAAACGAAAAGGTTTGAATGACGAAGACATTCAACATGGGTTAACTTTTTATACTATGGATGAACAAGTAGAAGTAGCAAAAGCAACGGCTGAAAAAGCGATGAGACGTTACCGAACAAAGAGTTTCAAAGATGCACTGCAAAAAGTTCAAATGCACTTGATGCAAAAAGGTTTTAATCGTGAAGTCATCGATTTGGCCCTTGAAGAATTATCTTTTGAAAAAGATGAAGATCAAGAATTGGATGTTATTAGAAAAGAAGGCGATAAGTTATGGGAAAAACATCGCAAATTAGACACGTACAAACGCTTGATGAAAGTCAAACAAGGACTTTTTCAAAAGCGATTTGATTCAGATTTGATTCAGCAATATTTTGATGAAAAGGAATTAGAGAATGAAGAATGAAAAATATTGGGAGACGTGGAGTGATGAAACCCTCAAGTCTTTTCAAGAAGCGTTTATCGCTTGGTACGAAAAAGAAAAAAGAAATTTACCTTGGCGGGTTAATTTAGACCCTTATCGTATTTGGATCTCAGAAATCATGCTTCAGCAGACTCGTGTGGATACGGTGATTGATTATTACTACCGTTTTATGGAGTGGTTTCCAACGATCCAGGATTTGGCTGAAGCACCAGATGACAAATTATTAAAAGCGTGGGAAGGTTTAGGCTATTATTCTAGAGCGAGAAACTTAAAAATTGCAGCTCAGCAGATTGTTACCGAATTTAATGGTGAGATGCCTAAAACAATCGAAGAGATTCGTCAACTAAAAGGAATCGGTCCATATACTGCTGGCGCAATTGGTAGTATTGCTTTTCAATTACCAGAACCTGCTGTTGATGGAAATGTGATGCGGGTGGTCAGTCGTTTGTTTGAAATTAGTAATGATATTGCTAAAGCTAGTAGTCGTAAGGTTTTTGAAGAAGCGATGTATAAAATTATCGATCAGAAAAGACCCGGGGATTTTAACCAAGCAATGATGGATCTGGGTTCATCAATTTGCACACCAACATCGCCAAAGTGTGAAGAATGCCCCATTCAAACCTATTGTTTAAGTTATAAAAACAATGTTATGACCAACTTTCCAGTGAAAACAAAAAAATTAAAACCAAAAGATGTTTATTATATTGGTGGAATCATTGAGAATAAAGCACAAGAATTTTTGTTAAATCAAAGAGACCAAAAAGGTTTATTAGCGAATATGTGGTTATTTCCAATTACTGAGGTAACGAAAGAGCGATTTAATTTTTTACAAAAAAACTGGGCGAAAGAAGATCAGCAGATGTCCTTAGATTTTGAAGAACAGGTCATGGTTGCTGAAGACAATTCAGATATTTTTGAAGAATTTCCTCAAGTAGTTTGGCAAAAACGTACATTAGGAGAAGTCACCCACATTTTTAGTCATTTAAAATGGCATATATTGGTCTTCTATGGACGTCAAACAGGTCTGATGTCTATAGATAAAAATCAAACTTGGGCGACGAAACAAGAATTTTCAAATTATGTTTTTCCAAAACCTCAACAAAAAATGCTAGAACTTTATAATCAAGAATTTAGAACAAAAGAATAACTTTTTGGTGCGAACCCTAAGTGCACATAAAATCTCTAGGAGATTCGCACCAGAATCTTGATGATTTTAGCGGAAAAAATAGGCTTTTTCTCATTTTTATGTAATGTTATGCTAGTTATGCTGGTGAAATGGTGAAGATATGTCATGTATTTCAACTAATTTCACAGTCTAGTTCTGTTTAGAGCTAGACAATTGAAATTTGGGTGTATAACCCTTTTATTCCTTTTTATTTTGTCTAGTTATCTCTAGACTTAAAACTTCTCCAAAATCGCTCTAATTTCAACACAAAATTAGTAAAATAAACTAGTTATCTCCATAGATATTTCTCATTACAATAAGAAACCAAACTCCTTAGTATGCAAAGTTGAAAATTATGATATAATTATATTGATATCGGTGTAATGAACACCCAAACGAAGAGTAATCAGCTTTTATAAGCGATTTTTCGTACTAGGGAAAGTTGGGGGACTATGGCAATTCCAAAAGAAGGTGAATTTGTAACGATTCAAAGTTACAAACACGATGGGCATTTGCATCGAACATGGCGAGATACCATGGTATTAAAAACAAGCGAGTATTCTCTAATTGGCGTAAACGATCATACTTTGGTGACAGAGTCTGATGGAAGACGTTGGGTTACTCGAGAACCAGCTATTGTTTATTTTCATAAAAAATACTGGTTCAACATAATAGCGATGATTAGAGAAAAGGGGGTTTCTTATTATTGCAATCTGGCGTCACCTTATCTTTTAGATGATGAAGCATTGAAGTATATTGATTATGATTTGGATATCAAAGTTTTTCCTGATGGCGAAAAACGTTTATTGGATGTGGATGAATACGAATTCCACAGTAAAATCATGGACTATCCAGAAGATATTGATTTTATTCTAAAAGAAAATGTGAAGACGTTAGTAGATTGGATTAATAATGAAAAAGGCCCATTCTCTGAAGCTTATGTAGATATCTGGTATCAGCGCTATTTAGAGCTATCAAAGAAATAGCCGTTGTAAGATGTTAAATGAAAAAGAAACTGAAACAAGACTTAATCAAGTTTTGTTTCAGTTTTTTATTATAATTTTTTATTCATTTGATAATGCTCGATATTAGCATCAAGAAACATTTCGCCTTCTTTGACATAGCCGATTCTTTCGTAAAATCCTAAAGCTGTTGTTTGAGCACCTAAAGTGATGGTATCGTATCCTTGTTTTTTAGAAAATAATTCAGCATTTTCAACGATTAAACGACCATAATCTTTTCCTCGATACTCTTTTTGAACAGCCATACGCTGTAATTTTATCATACCATTTTCAAGTGGCAACAATCGACAAGTAGCAATCGCTTTATTGTCATCACCGTACAAAACAAAGTGAATACAAGCAGCCTCATACTTATCAATTTCAATTTCGCTAGGAACACCTTGCTCCAACATAAACACTTGATTGCGGATAGAAAGAGCATCTAGATAGATATCACTCATAGTATCTTTAGTTTTAACGATTTTCATTTAGCACCTCTGTCATAGTTATTTAATTTATTATACATCAAATAATTGTTCAACAGAAGTTTTCTACTTTATTAGAATTTAAAAAAGATGGATGTATATTATTTGTAAAAATATTACTAGCAGTGTACATTATAAATAACAAAAAAAGAAAGGCTGTGACATGAATGAATACAGATGAGATTGTACAAAAAGTAAAAGATTTAATTGGTGAAGGAAACTTTGAAAAAGCTAAGCAATTCCTTGAAGAACACAAGGATGAGATTGGTGAGCAGTATGAAAAACTAAAAGTAATGATTCCTGATATTGATGCTGGCGGATTGGCTGATAAAATAAAAGGTTTTTTTAAAAAATAAAAAATATTAATCATATTTAAACATTCGTCTATTTAATTAGACGGATGTTTTTTAGTATAATGCAAGAAAATGTTATTCTATAAAATAGGTACAAAGAAGTATTGCTATCTTAATTAAGAAAAGTTATGCTAAAATCTACTAACAAGCAATTATTGTTTTTATGAATGGAATAAAAAATACAGATTATTTGTTATAAGGAGGAGGAGCATTTTTGTTTGAAAAATTAAGACAATCAAAATTATTTTTTTGGTCAGCGGAATTGTTAGTTATCGCTACCTTGATTTTTGTTTCAACGAAAATTAATTTTCTATTTACACCAATCGGGACCTTTTTCTCGACATTGTTTGCACCTGTTTTAGTGGCAGGATTTCTTTATTATATTTTAAATCCAATTGTCAATTTATTTATGAAGGCTAAAATGAAGCGGACATATGCTGTACTTTTAGTGTTATTGATTTTAGTGGTAGCTATTGTTTTGATTCTTGTCAGCGTCATTCCTAAGTTAGCTTCTCAATTAGCTAGTTTAGCTTCTAGTATGCCGACCGTTTTCAATAATGTGGAAGCGTGGATCTATAAAATGGCTGAACTTCCTCTATTTAAAGAGGTTGATTTAACTAGTTATATTGAGAAATTGGATATTTCTTATGGAAATATTATTCAGCAGTTCTTAAGTGGTTTGTCTAATAGTTTAGGATCGGTTGTTTCAACTGTTGCTTCTACGACTATTGTCATTTTTACGGCTCCATTTATCTTGTTCTACATGTTAAAAGATGGCGATCGATTAGTTCCTGGGATTAAACGATTTTTACCTGAGAATCGTCAAGAAAGTATTGCTGAATTGTTGGAGAAAATCAACAAAACCTTGGCCAACTACATCAGTGGACAAGCAATTGAGTGCTTATTCGTAGGTACATTTACTGCAATCGGTTATTCTTTGATTGGTGTACGTTATGCCTTTTTATTCGGAGTAATCGCAGGTTTCACGAACTTGATTCCATACTTGGGACCTTATCTAGGGTTAGCACCAGCTGTTTTTGTAACTGTATTCGATGAGCCAATCAAAGCCGTCTTTTGTTGTATCGTTGTTTTAGTTGTACAGCAAATTGATGGAAATATCATTTATCCAAACGTAATTGGAAAATCATTACAGATTCACCCGTTGACAATCATTATTGTTTTACTTGTTGCTGGTAATATTGCTGGACTTCTAGGTATTTTCTTGGGCGTTCCATTTTATGCAATTGCTAAAACTGTCGTTATTCATGTGATAGGAATGATTAGGGAAAGTAAAAGTGAAAAAATTGTATTGACTGGTGAAGGAAATGACTTGTCAATGAAGGGAAAATGATAATCGAATATTGAAATTATTTATTGTTTGTGATACGATTTTAACGTGGCTACTTAAAGTGGTCACGTTTTTTATCAAATTGATTAGTAAACAGTTTATTACTAAATGAAAATGGAAAACAGGATATAGTGTTTTCTGAATAATTTAAGAGGAGAGAGTGTACATTATGAATGCTGACCCCGAGAGTCAGTCGCTTATCGCGCAAATTTTATTATTGATCGTATTAACCTTGATAAATGCGTTTCTTGCTGCATCAGAGATTGCAGTAGTTTCTGTAAATAAGAATCGAGTTGAACAAAAAGCAGAAGAAGGGGATGCAAAAGCGAAGAAGCTATTAAAAATTTTGCAAGATCCTACAAGCTTTCTATCAACAATCCAAGTAGGTATCACTTTAGTTAATATTTTATCTGGAGCGTCCTTAGCTGATTCACTATCAGCAAGATTGGCACCTGTTCTTGGAGGCGGAGCCGCTGCAAAAAATATTGCTAACATTATCATATTAGCTTTATTGACATATGTATCGATCGTTTTTGGTGAGCTGTATCCAAAACGAATTGCGATGAATAAATCAGAAGAAGTAGCTCAAGCTACTTCAGGATTTGTACGTATCATAGGAGTTGTTGCCCGTCCATTTGTATGGTTGCTATCAGCTTCAACGGATTTGCTTTCAAGGCTTACACCAATGAAATTTGATGATGCTGATTCGAAAATGACACGTGACGAAATGCGTTATATGTTAGAATCAGAGGGTGTTTTAGACAATGATGAATTAGAAATGCTTCAAGGTGTCTTTTCTTTAGATACAAAAGTTGCCCGTGAAGTAATGGTTCCCCGTACTGATGCTTTTATGATTGATATTGAAGATGACATTCATGAAAATATCGATGCAGTTTTATCAGAAAACTTTTCGAGAATTCCAGTTTATAACGAAGATAAAGATAAAATTGTCGGTGTTCTTCATACTAAAAATTTGCTGAAAGCAGCACATAAATTAGGTTTTGATAATATCCAATTAAAAAATATTATCCAAGAACCATTGTTTGTTCCAGAAACGATTTTCATTGATGATCTACTATATGAATTAAAAAGAACCCAAAATCAAATGGCTATTTTGCTAGATGAATATGGCGGTGTCGTCGGTTTAGCTACGTTAGAAGATTTGTTAGAAGAAATTGTTGGTGAGATCGATGATGAGACAGATGAAGTAGAAAACTTATATTCTAAGATTAGTGAGCATGAATATTTGATTCAAGGAAGAATGCTAATTGATGAATTCAATGAAGCATTCGGAACAGATTTGCATATGAGTGATGTGGATACGATGGCAGGTTATTTAATCACGGCATTAGGTACGATACCTGATGAAGGAGAAAAACTGTCATTTGATGTCGGTAATATCACACTGACTTCTGAGGAAATGGAAGGAACCCGAGTTTTAGCGTTAAAAGTTGTGTTCCATGATGAAGAATCAGTTGATGAAGAGCCAGAAGAAAACCGTCGTTTTTTCCGAAAAGAGATGGAAGATGACGAACCGAGACGATAAACAATAAAGTAAAGAGATAGAAGCGAACTTAGTTGCTTTTATCTCTTTACTTTTTAGTTTAAATCAATCATTAATCTTTTTATTATGGATAGCTTTGATTGCTTGATAAAGACCAATGTATTGTTCATCGTTATCTGCAGAAAAACGAAAAACAAAAGATGGTAAATCATATTCCTCTGGGATTAAATAAGAAGACGTAGCTACAAGAAAATCAAATGAAGAAAAATCGTCAGATCTATACGCGACTAACTCAACAAAAGACAATTCTTCTAAAAATTTTGTTAAAGGCTGAACGAGTAAGTAATTAGATTCAGCAATCAATGCAATGCGAATTAAATTATTTGTTTGGAACGATTCATAAAGTGGAACGAGCAAAGCCGCTAATGTATCTGATAGCTGGTCAATAATATTTTTAAGCCAACCAAAATTCTTTCTTTTTGAAATTTTTTGAAATAAAGATTTGAAATGTGTAAATAAATGGTAATGGTATTCATTTTTCAAATAAAGTGAATGATTGATTGAATGAAATAAGGTTGGAAAAGGTTTTTTAATGATCGCTTTAGAGAAAATAATATTCCCAATATTTCCAAAGAGAACAGGATGTTCTTCCCAAGAAAAATCTTCTGGCATAAATTGTTTGCTGAAAAACGTACAAAATTCTTCTAATAATTTTGTTGCCGAATTTTTATGACTCGCTAAATAAGTATTTAATAATATTAACCGTTGTTCATTTTCTCTGAAAAAATTGGGTGTAGCAATTAATAGATAGGAAGCAAATTGTCCCTCAGCTTCTTGTATCTTTCTTTCTGTAATCAAGTGTTCAAAAACTGATTTTACACAAGTTTCATTAACTGGAATGTATGGATCAATTTCCGTTTTTTCAGTTAATAGGTTACCCGCTTTGATTCGCAGATAAATGATATCAAGCATCAGTGTGATCTGTTTATATGCAGCGTAACTGTAAGTATCTGGAAAATAAGGACTGATAATTTTGATGATTTCCTCGTAATTGATTGGATTATCTGGGATTTTTGGCAGATTCGTTCCTTGAGAAGCCAGCCATATTAATGTGTATAATGTTATTCGTATCACACGTTCATCACCATAGAGGGTCAGTTGAGAAGTGTTCATTTTAATATCAAATTTTTTAAAATAGCTACTCAGTAATTTTGATTTACGAACGACCGTTGTTCTGCTATGATAATTTTTCTCGCAAAATTTGGCCAAATCATCGTTTGGATAGAACAGGATTGAAACTAATAATTGATAAGGAATGCTTTGGGTAATCAAATACTGGTAGTATCTATCATATGAAATATCCTGCTTATAATGTACGCCATCTGTTTGAAGTATCTCTGTTTTTTTTCCAGTCATTTTGGTTAGGTCTTGCTGAATCAATTCTAGGAGATAGACCACCCGACTGTATGAATAGTCAAGTCTGTTTTCAAAAAAATTGAGACTATGTTGTTTATTAGAAAAGGTGGTCAATAGTTTAAACAATGTTAATTTACGTTTGGCAGTGTCTTCTAACATCATTGTTTCTAGCATTTTTTTGCCCCCTTTAAGGTACATTTCTCAATAAAGTAAAAAGTATGGTCCTTTTTTGAATAATTCATAGAAAAGCGGATTGTTTAATAACGTTTGTAATTTGTTTTTATTTTATTTATAAGGTTTTGAAGATTGATAAATAACAGATTGGATAGAATTGTAAATGAATTGGTCAAGAATATCAAACATTTGCACA
This sequence comes from Enterococcus sp. AAFC-DPL-5146, assembly GCF_058216635.1. Lineage (NCBI taxonomy): Bacteria > Bacillati > Bacillota > Bacilli > Lactobacillales > Enterococcaceae > Enterococcus > Enterococcus sp. AAFC-DPL-5146. Next base: position 805,324 of record NZ_CM177103.1, read on the forward strand.
AATAAAGAGCGGACTTTATACTGGACTTAGTTAACTATTGATCAATTCTTAATGGTTATGCTAGTTTTTTAGCATATAAACTCTTAAGAACTAACTCTTCCCCAAATGAATAGAGATCAGGACAAATTTCGGTGATTTTTGTTTTGGTCTCTTTTATTTTTTTGCTAACTTGACTAAAGACTTTGAAAATCAAGGTAATTCCATGATATACTAGTTTAGTTGAATAATAAAGAATAGGGAGAATTTTCCGATGTAAACATTCCTTTAAATAGATCATAAAAAATAAATAAAATTTTTTCAAGAAAAAAACGAATAGATTGGAGCAACAAATGAATAATCCGCATTTAAAAGAACAAGTAGATAGCCGCAGAACGTTTGCTATTATTTCCCATCCGGATGCCGGAAAAACGACAATTACAGAACAGCTTTTATTATTCGGAGGAGCAATCCGTCAAGCCGGAACTGTAAAAGGAAAGAAAACTGGAAACTTTGCAAAATCTGACTGGATGGAAATCGAAAAACAAAGAGGAATTTCTGTAACTAGTTCGGTGATGCAGTTTGACTATGATGGAAAACGCGTAAATATTTTGGATACGCCAGGACATGAGGACTTTTCAGAAGATACGTATCGAACATTGATGGCTGTAGATAGTGCAGTCATGGTAATAGATAGTGCTAAAGGGATTGAAGCACAAACTAAAAAATTATTCCAAGTTGTCAAAAAACGTGGCATTCCAATTTTTACATTTATCAATAAATTAGATAGAGATGGCCGTGAGCCACTAGAGTTACTTGAAGAATTGGAAGAGTTATTAGATATCGAATCTTACCCAATGAACTGGCCAATCGGCATGGGGAAAGGGCTAGAAGGGTTATATGATATCTACAACAAACGTGTAGAAGTTTATCGACCTGAAAATAATAATGGCGAACGCTTCATTCCATTAGTGGATGGCGATATACCAAATGATTTGCCACTGCATAAAGATAGTGTTTACCAACAAGTTTTAGAAGAAGTTGAATTGCTAGTAGAAGCAGGAGATGAATTTGATACAGAGAAAATTTCTCGTGGCGATCAAACGCCAGTTTTCTTTGGATCAGCTTTAACGAATTTTGGTGTGCAAACAATGTTAGAAACCTTTTTACAATTTGCCCCATCTCCATATGCTCATAAGACAGAAGATGGACAAGAAGTGAGTCCTTATGAAGAAGAGTTTTCTGGTTTTGTATTTAAGATTCAAGCAAATATGAATCCAGCTCATCGCGATCGAATTGCATTTGTTCGAATTTGTTCAGGAACATTTGAACGTGGTATGGATGTGATTTTAGGAAGAACAGGCAAAAAAATTAAATTAAGTAATGTAACACAGTTCATGGCTGATTCTAGAGAAAATGTGGAAGAAGCTGTAGCTGGTGATATTATTGGAATTTACGATACAGGGAACTATCAAATTGGAGATACTTTATTTGAAGGTAAATTAAAAGTGCAATATGAAGAGTTACCTTCATTTACACCAGAGTTATTTATGAAGGTCAGCGCTAAAAATGTAATGAAACAAAAATCATTCCACAAGGGAATTTACCAACTGGTTCAAGAAGGTGCCATCCAGTTATACAAAACCTATCTAACTGAAGAGTATATCATCGGTGCAGTGGGACAATTGCAGTTTGAAGTATTCCAACATCGTATGCTAAATGAATATAATGCTGAAGTTGTTATGACACCAATGGGATCGAAAATCGCTCGTTGGATCGATCCAGCTGATTTAGATGAACGAATGAGTTCTAGTCGAAATATTTTAGCGAGAGACCGTTTCGATCAACCGCTATTCTTATTTGAAAATCAGTTTGCTATGCGTTGGTTTGCAGACAAATATCCTGATGTTGAATTGAAGAGTTTGATGTAAAAAATATGTTGAAATGAATGTTTTACGGCAAATTGATTAGTTGATATTTGCTAATTATTTGTTAGGATATATTATTTTTATAGAAGTCTCTTTTTATTGCGAAGGATAAAAAGAGGCTTTTTGCTGAATACTTAGTACTGCAAAACTTTGTTGTCTATAAGATATAATTGTAAGTGTCATCTATAAATGAAAATTAATGGGGTGTGAAATCATGAATAGTAAAAAAAGTATGATGTATTTGGCAATTTCTAATTTATTTTTAGTGTTTTTAGGTGTGGGTTTGGTTATTCCTGTTATCCCACAATTAAAAGAAGAAATGCATTTTTCTGGTGCAACAATGGGCATGATGATGTCTATTTTTGCTATAACACAATTAATTATCTCGCCTATTGCAGGGGTATTGTCAGATAAAATTGGGCGTAAAAAAATGATTGCTACTGGAATGATTATTTTTTCACTTTCCGAGTTATTATTTGGACTAGCCCAGGCGAAAAGTGGCTTTTTTATTTCCAGAGGTTTGGGAGGAGTTGCAGCTGCATTGCTTATGCCATCTGTCACTGCATTTGTAGCTGATATGACAACGATTTCGGAACGTTCTAAAGCAATGGGGCTAGTTTCTGCGGCTATTAGTGGTGGATTTATTATTGGTCCTGGTGTGGGTGGTTTTATTGCCTATCTGGGTATTCGTGCTCCTTTTTATGGTGCGGCAATCTTAGCCTTCATTGGCTTTATCTTAACGTTAACAGTATTGAAAGAGCCAGAGAAACGGATTCAAGCAGCGGTTGGAGCAAAAAAAGGTTCATTTATGGATATCTTGAAAAATCCGATGTTCACTTCATTGTTCATAATCATTTTGATTTCTTCATTTGGCTTACAAGCATTTGAGTCGATTTATAGTATTATGGCAACGATTAACTTTGGCTTTACAACAGGTGAAATTGCTATGGTTATAACGGTTAGTGGAATTTTAGCACTTATTTGTCAATTATTTTTCTTTGATGCAATTGTGCAAAAGTTAAGTGAACTAGGACTGATTCAATTAACTTTCTTTGCAAGTGCAATATTCATAGCGGTAATCGCATTTACAAATAATAATCTTGTTGTTGTATTTTCCACGTTTGTCGTATTCTTAGCTTTTGATTTGTTTAGGCCAGCAGTAACAACTTACTTATCTAAACATGCTGGAGATCAACAAGGGACGATAAATGGATTGAATTCAACGTTTACAAGTTTTGGTAATATTTTAGGGCCGATTGCGTCAGGTTATATGTTCGATGTTAATCATTTTTTCCCATACTATGTCTCAGCTGCGATTCTTTTGGGAACTGGATTTTTATCTCTTTTTTTAAGTACAAATAAAAATAAGGGAAAGAAAATCTAGCAAATTAGAATGATTCATCTTGTATTTTTTTACTTATAATGAATAAAAAAAGGGTGTGAAACTCCTTATGAAGACAATTGCTTCAAGGAGTCCAACATCCTTCTTTTTATCTACTTCTCAATGTAACTGTGAGTTAATGGTATAGAGATTTCAGTAACATCTTTTAATGAAATAATCGAAACATTTTCACGATCATATCGATCTTTTGGTAAACGCTTTAAAAAGTACGTTAAAACTTCATTTATTTCTGTATTTCGAACAGCACGCTGTTTATTAATAATCAATATTTCAGCATGTTGAGCAGCTTCTGTATAAACAACGGTTGTATTACCCGCTGAATAAACTTTGACAAAGTATGCATCGGTATTTTCTAGTTGTTTATTGACTAACTGTTTGTAGCTATTAGTTACATTGACTAGTTTCATTTTTATCACCTCGATTTAATTCTTTATTTTTTGACTGTAATAATAAAAATTAGAGTATCTAAAGATCGAGAAGAACTAGAATAGTGTTTCTAAAAATTTGTTGTAAAATCTATACACTTTGATTATAGATTTTTTTAGCTTAAATAAAAAGGAATTTGTCTTAAAAGATAAAAAAGTCAATCAGGTATCTGATTGACTTTTTGTGTTATTCTTCTTCAGTTGTTTCTTCGATATTGTCATTAGGTACAGAAATTGTGTTCCCGGTAACTATGATTTTTCCATCACCATCTAGTTTGGCAATCAATTGATGCTCTTCTGGGTGATCTAGGAAATATTCAGCAATACCATCCTCGATTTGTTCTTGGATAGTTCGACGTAATGGACGAGCGCCCATTGCAGGATCATAGCCCAAATCAACTAACTTTTCTTTCACATCAGTTGGTACTTCAATGTGAATTTTTTGATGAGCAAGTAAGCTATTGACTTCATCTAACATCAAGCTGACAATATTCATCAAGTTTTCTTTGCTTAAGGCTTTGAATTCAATAATCCCATCAAAACGGTTTAAGAATTCAGGTGTGAAGAAATTGTTTAATTGTCCTAAAACGGATTTAGTCACTCCATCACGTGCGGCACCAAAGCCAACATTTGCTTCTACATTACCAGTACCTGCATTACTTGTCATGATAATGATTGTATCTTTGAAGCTGACGGTTCTGCCTTGGGCATCTGTTAAACGGCCGTCATCAAGAATTTGCAAGAACATATGCAATACATCTGGATGTGCTTTTTCGATTTCATCTAATAGAATCAAGCTGTATGGATTACGACGAACTTTTTCAGTTAACTGTCCAGCTTCATCATATCCTACGTAACCTGGAGGTGAACCAATCAATTTAGATACGCTGTGTTTTTCCATGTATTCACTCATATCAAAACGAATCATGGAATCTTCTGAACCGAATAATTCGTATGCTAATTGTTTGGCTAGTTCTGTTTTACCCACACCAGTTGGTCCAACAAATAAGAAAGAGCCGATTGGACGATTTTTTTTGCCTAAACCAACACGGTTACGGCGAATGGCTTTTGATACTTTATCAACAGCATCATCTTGTCCAACAACATTAGTTTTTAAATCAACAGCTAGATTTTTTAATTGTGTTTGTTCTTTTTCTTTCAAGTCACCGACAGGGATACCTGTTTTTTGTTCAACGATAGCTTCGATATTTTGTTCGCCAATTACAGGAGTTTCTTCATCACTGATTTGTTTTTCCTTCATTGATTGCAGTTTATTGATTTGATCACGGTAATAAGCCGCTTTTTCAAAATCTTCTTCTGCTGAAGCTTGTTGTTTCTGTTCTTCAGCGTCTGCTAGTTTCTTTTCGATTGTTTTAGGATCTACGATTTGAATCGTTAAATTCATTTTAGAACCAGATTCGTCTAATAAATCAATTGCTTTGTCTGGTAAGAAGCGGTCTTGAATGTAACGATTGGATAATGTTGCAGCAGCAACGATCGCTTCATCTGTGTATTTTACATGATGATAATCTTCATAACGCTTTTGCAGACCTTTCAGGATAGCAATTGTTTCATCAACTGTTGGTTCATCAACGCGAACAGGTTGCATCCGCCGTTCCAACGCAGCATCTTTTTCAATGATACGGTATTCATTAAGCGTAGTTGCTCCAACCATTTGTAACTCGCCACGAGCTAATGCTGGTTTTAAAATATTTCCCGCATCCATGTTGCCGTCACCAGCCGAACCAGCGCCGACGATTTCATGAACCTCATCTATAAAGAGGATGATATTTTCTGCTTGTTTGATTTCTTCAATCAATTTTTGCATGCGTTCTTCAAATTGGCCACGGATTCCTGTTCCTTGAACTAATGAAACCACGTCTAAACGAATGACTTCTTTGTCCAATAATTTTTGTGGCACATCACCATCGACAATTTTTTGTGCTAATCCTTCGACAACAGCTGTTTTACCAACACCAGGTTCACCGATTAAGACCGGATTATTCTTAGTCCGCCGATTTAAAATTTCAATCACACGTTTGATTTCTTCATCACGACCGACAACAGGATCAATATCACCATTTCTAGCAGCTTGAGTAATATTAATGCCGTATTCACCTAATAATCCATTTCCTTGGCCAGCACCTCTAGGAGGCTGCCCGCCATTAAAGCCGTTGCCGTCACCAAATTGAGTAGGCGGAATTTGAGCATTAGGATTTCCTTGTTGTTCTTGCATTTGACGAGATAAAGAGCGATATAGGTCATCTAAACTTCCAAAACCAAAAGGATCTTGTTGAGACATTGTTGGTTGATTATCGTTTGCTTGTGCTTTTAATTTTTGATAGCAACTTTGGCAATAATCTAATTGCTTTCTTTGACCATTAACATTTGCATATAAATGAATCGTTGCTGGATTTTGTTGACAATTTTGACAGATCATAGGATAAAACACGTCCTTTCAAAATAAGACTAATCATGTATCAAAGTCAGTTTTATAAAGTCAAATAGATCGCTGACCATTTTTGACCTTTGACATTATTATAGCATCTTTTTAGTAAGAATCAAGCAATTGAACTCTGATTTGTTTCAATAAAGAAATTACAAAATCATAGTAATCAGACATTTATTTTATATACAAGAGAATTTATTATATTTTTGTAAAATTAATAGGGATTATTTATATGAACAATAGTCATAATTTAGACAAAAATCTCTTTTTGTCATACAATAACGTCAGTTGGAAAATAAAAGTGAAAGCTGTGATCAATCGATGCATGAAAATCCATTTGAAGAACAAATCAATGCCTTAAAGGAAGGGGAAATCTCTGAACTTATCGTAGAACCAAAAGATTTTACGGTCTTTAGAGAGGTTTGGAAAAATTTACCGGATCGAATGTCAATTGTCGGAGAAGCCGGATTAAATGGACGAATTATATATCACTATATGAAGGAAGAGAAATAATTGATTATTTTATTAGATAAAAATTAGGTGAAAAGTGTTGTAACTACTCAAAAAAAATGGTAATCTTAAAAATTGAAAGGGTATTATCCAGCTTGTAGTTTCATTTGAAACGTACCAAGAAAGGAAAACCCTAACATAAAAAATTATTTTACTTACGAAGGAGACCGATTCATATGGAAAAGAAAGAATTTCACATTGTAGCAGAAACAGGGATTCACGCTCGTCCAGCTACTTTATTAGTACAAACTGCAAGTAAATTTAACTCAGATATCAACTTAGAATACAAAGGTAAATCTGTTAACCTTAAATCAATCATGGGTGTTATGTCTCTTGGTGTTGGTCAAGGTTCAGACGTAACTATTTCAGTTGATGGTGTAGACGAAGCAGACGCATTAGCTGCAATCGTGGACACAATGAAAAAAGAAGGATTGTCTGAATAATGTCTGAAATGCTAAAAGGAATTGCCGCAAGTGATGGTGTTGCTATTGCTAAAGCTTACCTGTTAGTTCAACCTGATTTGTCTTTCGACAAAAAATCTGTAGATGATGTATCTGCTGAAGAGAGCCGTTTAGATGATGCCTTAGCAAAATCAACGACTGAGTTGCAAGCAATCAGAGAAAAAGCAGCGCAAAGCCTTGGTGAAGAAGAAGCTCAAGTATTTGATGCACATTTAATGGTTTTGTCTGACCCAGAAATGATTGGTCAAATCAAACAAAACATTCAAGATAATAAAGTAAATGCTGAATCAGCATTAAAAGAAGTAACTGATATGTATATCGGTATGTTTGAAGCAATGGATGATAATGCTTACATGCAAGAACGTGCTGCAGATATACGTGACGTTGCTAAACGTATTTTAGCTCACTTATTAGGTGTAACTCTTCCTAATCCTTCAATGATTAACGAAGAAGTAGTTGTGGTTGCCCATGACTTAACACCAAGTGATACTGCTCAATTAGATCGTACTTATGTAAAGGCATTCGTAACGGATATTGGTGGACGTACTTCTCACTCAGCTATCATGGCTCGTTCTCTTGAAATTCCTGCAATCGTAGGAACAAAAGAAATCACTGCCAAAGTCAAAGAAGGCGATATTTTAGCAGTTAATGGGATTGATGGCGATGTTATCGTTCATCCGTCTGACGCTGAAAAAGCTGACTTTGAAGCTAAAGGTAAAGCTTATGCTGATCTTAAAGCTGAATGGGATAAATTAAAACATGCTGAAACAATAACTGCTGATGGCAAACATATTGAGCTTGCTGCAAATATTGGTACTCCTAAAGATTTAGAAGGCGTACGCAATAACGGTGGAGAAGCTGTTGGTTTATATCGTACAGAATTCTTATATATGGATTCTCCAGATTTCCCAACAGAAGATGATCAATATAAAGCATACACAGCAGTGCTTGAAGGAATGAACGGCAAACCTGTCGTGGTTCGTACAATGGATATTGGTGGAGATAAAGAATTACCTTATCTTCAATTACCTCATGAAATGAACCCATTCTTAGGTTACCGAGCTTTACGTATCAGCTTGTCTGAACGTGGGGATGACATGTTCCGTACGCAAATGCGTGCATTATTACGTGCATCTGTTCATGGTAACTTACGTATCATGTTCCCAATGGTTGCTACATTGAAAGAATTCAGAGCAGCGAAGAAAATCTTTGATGAAGAAAAAGCAAAATTAGTTTCTGAAGGAACTAAAGTTTCTGATACGATTCAAGTTGGTATCATGATCGAAATTCCTGCAGCAGCTGTAATTGCTGATAAATTTGCCAAAGAAGTAGATTTCTTTAGTATTGGTACCAATGATTTGATCCAATACACAATGGCAGCAGACCGTATGAACGAACGTGTTTCTTACCTTTACCAACCATATAACCCATCAATTTTACGTTTGATCAAAAACGTGATTGACGCATCTCATGCTGAAGGTAAATGGACTGGTATGTGTGGAGAAATGGCGGGCGACCAAACTGCAGTGCCTCTATTAGTAGGTATGGGCTTAGATGAGTTCTCAATGAGTGCAACATCTATCCTTAAAACTCGCAGCTTAATGAAACGTCTAGATACTAAGAAAATGACTGAACTTGCGGATCGTGCATTGAATGACTGCGATACAATGGAAGAAGTTATGGAATTAGTTAAAGAGTATACGAAATAAAATGAATAATGAAACGAAGGTAAAGGATTAGTGATAATTCTTACCTTCGTTTTTTTATTATAGATAATAAAGCATTATCAAATGGAAAAAACCTTTGTGGTAGAAACCACAAAGGAAAAAGTTTACTCTCAATAGTTACTTTTAGTTGGTAGTAAGAAAATTCTTAATTTCATTTTTATAGGTAGGTAAGTCATAGACAATAGAAGTAGGATGACCGGCACCTTCAATTAGTACTAGTTTTTTCTTAGATGCAATCGAAGCATTAAAAATATCTTCTGCCATAGATGTTGGAACAGCAAAGTCTGCATCACCATGAATGATTAATAATGGGATAGTCGACGATGCAGCATCCTTGATGGGAGAGATGTCATCTAATGAAACACCTTGTCTTTTAACTGAAAGATTATTCAATTCTTTTATGATAGGTTCTTTTAAAAAGCCTAATTTTTGTAACATATGTCTGAATAGTTCTGTTAAATCAGAATAACCGCAATCTTCAATTATAGCTGTAACATTTTTCGGTAAATCCTTCATACTGCCCATCATTAAAGAAAGTGAAGCGCCCATTGAATCGCCAGATATTACAATTTCGGACTCAGCTCCATTAGTATCATTTACTTTGTTTATCCATTCCAAAATATCGTACTTATCTTTTGCACCAAACGAACGAGATTTTATTGTACTTTTACCATGTCCTTGAAGTTCAGGTGCTAATACATTATAGCCAAGGTCGTAAAATACTTTAGCCCAAGCGCCCATGTATAAAGGTTGACTGCTAAACCCATGAATTAATACAACCGTTTTAGTTGTTTTTACTTTGTTTTTTAAATAGTAGGAGCGCAGATCTCCATCATCTTTTTTTATGATCCATTCTTCTTTAGGTATTTCTTGGAACCATTTCAGCCCTTCTTTGAATTCTTTTTCATAGGGTCCTTTCATTTCGCCACTGTTATCATTTATGTTATTTTCAAAAATATATGGATATAAAATATGTGCAATGGCTTTACCAATGATTCTTGGTGATTTTTCTTTGCTGGACATTAATTTTTTTAACTCAGCTTTATCATTTTCTGAAAGTGAGTTAAAAAAGCTAGTGTCTGTTAGAGAATCTTTGTTACTATTCATGTTTAGTTGAGAATCCATGGTATCAAGTGCTGATTCGCGGACAATGCTAGCTTGATCCCTTTGTTTATAGATAGTATCATTTTCTGCTGCTAGTCCAATAGAACTAGAATGAGAGAGAAAAACAGCACCTACTCCTAGACTTAATAAAAAAAATATTCTTTTTCTCAAAAAAAACAACTCCTTATCTTAATGTACTTACTTGTCTATATCACATAAAAAATGTTTAATTATGATTTAATGACAAGTAGTTATTATATAATATACACTATTGTGTTTAATAAGTTAGTATTATGTATGTTATTTAATCCTATTTGACTTCAAGTTTTATCTAAATCATATCGTGTTTTTAGAATAGTATATCATTCTTAAGGTTTAAAATGAAACGTATGTTATTTTGTTATAAGAATTAAATGTATACTAAAATCATTCGGAATAGATATCTAAATTATTATATCTATTCTCTACTTAAGAAGTTATCTCTATCTTTTTTGAAAGTAAGACCTACGCTATTAACAAATAAGAAAAAACTGAACTGTAAAAATTTATTAAATGGAATCATTTTTAAGGAATATCTAAAAAGAATGTTGTATAGTAATGGACAAGTAAATATTTAGGAGGTTCCTATGAAGCATAAACAAAAAAAGATGGCTGTAGTGATGAGTTTACTTTTGATTTCTACAGGATTATACACTGGAAAAACAGCATTTGCGACGCAAGGAAGTACGATAGAAAATACATCAGCAAGTACTAGTAGTACTGAAACTACTCAAAGTTCTGAGGAAGTACTACAAATCAATGCAGTTGCTTTAGGTAATGCACTGACACAAGAGCAAAAAGACTTTACGTTGAAAGAACTGGGTATTAAAGGCGAAACACCACAGTATACAACGACAGGGCAAGATTTGATGAATTTTATCCCTGATGGTGGTTTTACTAAAGAGTGGGCAGTCTATAGTTCTGTTCGAATGGAAACACAGAAAAAAGGTTCAGGAATTTCTGTAGATATTGCAACACCTAAGAATATTACTAAAATTACAGAAGCTCAGTACAAAAATGCCGCTTTGACTGCTGGTATAACAGATGCTAAGTTAACCGTTGCTTCAGCCGTGCCAATCGATGGGTCTGGTGCACTAGCAGGGGTATATAAAATCGTTGAAGAATCTGGCGGGATTATTAATAAAGATCGTGTAGAAGTCGCCCAAGATGAAATGGGTGTACTATCTAAAATCACAGAAGAAAACAAAGAAAAAGATGGTTATTCTGATAAAGCTTTAAATGCGGCGCAAGAGCAAGCTAAAAAAGAATTAGCAGCAAAGACCGCAGATGGAAAAAAACTGACTCAAGAAGATATTCAGCAAACGGTTGAAAGTGCGTTAAGTAGTCAAGGAATCAAAGATGTTATGACTTCAGATCAGGTAAAGGAGTTAACAACATTAATGAGTAATATGAAAGATAAAAATATTTTTGAAGACTTTGTTGGAGAATTAGATCTATCTAAAGCAAAAGAGCAAATTCAAGAGAAATCTAAAGGTCTTTGGGAGAATATTAAAGGATTTTTCAGTGGACTTTGGGATTCGATTACTGGGAAGTAAGTTAGGTATAGAATATAAATAAAAAAATGGTCGAATTAAAACTATATATTAGTTTTAATTCGACCATTTTTTTACATTATTGAACATAAGTATGAAAAATAATGATATTAAAAAATCCTATAAAATATCATAATTTATGGAATAAATAAATTTCGTAAAATGAATTTAAACTATTAAGTTGTTAATGTATGTGATAATATTTTGTTACAATTAGTTTTTTCGAGAGGAAATAATATGTGGAAATCCAAAAAGAGTCGTTTTTTAGTGATAATTCTTTTAATAATTGGTTGCTCGGGAATTGTGGGCATAGGAGGAAAGTTATACATGGATAAAATAGAAGAGCAAAAGGAAATGGATTTATTAGTAGTAGAAAAGCAATCGGTAAAGGTGTTAAAAAATACGTTTGCGGACATTGCAGAAGTAGATATTGAACGAACAGGATATAATAGTATGACAGGTTCGTATAATATGATTATTACTATGAAAAATATACAAGGAAAATCTGTTTATTTTTCATATGGTTTTGTGAAGGATAGTAATGAGATAAGTGATTATGGAATAGAAGATAGAAGTATACAGGTTAAAGGAGTTACACAAAATAAAGTTAGAATTATTTATTCAAATGGTGAGGAGGAAGAAATTTGAGTATTACAGATAAAAATTGTAATAAGATAAGTGATAGAACCTATTGGTTAGACCCTAATGACAAAGATAAATATGACCCTACTTTGAAAGAAGACACTGTTCGTGAACTTGGTGGAACAGAATTTAAAATATTAAAAATTCAAGAAAATTCCAAAACAGATGGAATGCAAGCAATGGCTGTTGCTCCGATAGATAAAAAAGGTAATGTGGATACCTCTCAAATTGTGATTTCTTATGCAGGAACAAATCCAAAAGATTTAAAGGATTTAGAAACAGACTTACGAACAGTTGGTGGTTTCTTTGATAAAACAGTTAGTCCAGGGTTTTCAAGTTCACCGAGTGAACAGCGATTAGAAGGGCAACTAAATTCTGCTATTGATTTTGCTGATGTGATTAGAAGAGATTATAAAGGAGCAATAATTACAACAACTGGTCATTCATTAGGAGAGTTTTTAGCATTATACATTGCTGCGGAAAACAAGTGGAAAAATATAGGGTTTAATGGCCCAGACCCATATGAATTGTTGTCACCTGAGGCAAAAAAATGGATTAAAAACAATCCCGGAATGTTAACGAATTATCGAAATCGGGCAGACGTTATTGGCAATTTAAGGGGTAATGGGACTGGAGCAGAAATAAAAATCAGTATGGAAATGGGACTTCACTCGCCTGGAGTCTATCATGATTTAGTAAAATGGGGATTTGATGGTAAAGGAAATCTTATTATTCAAAAAAATGATTACAATAAAGAAGCAATAAAAGAACAGGCAGAACGTCAATTAAAAAATCAATTTATTCTAGGGATGTATACACTAGAATTATTGAAGAAAAAATTTAAGTCCAGTGGTGGTGGACTTTCAACGAATGAACAAATTTATTTAGATAGCAGCCAAGCACTAGCAGTTGTTCAATATGCCTCTTCTGAATTTCAAGTAGTTATGACTAATACGGTTAAAATTTATCAAGATGGGATAACAGAATTAGAAGAATTGTGGCAGAAAATGTATTCAAAAGCATTTAGTGATGTTCCTGATTTGAGCCATGGAGAAGTAATGGAAGTATTGGAATCAACAGGTAGCTCAGAACGTAGTATTGTAAAAGAGCCGAGTGAATTATTTAGAGAAAAGATAGCTAAAGCAAAAAAAATGAATGAACAATTTAATCAGTTAGCTTCTGAAATTAGGGGCAAAATAGCTGAATTAGTTCAGAGAGACCAAGAATTAGCTCGACAATTGAGATAATGGAGAGTGATCAGATGGATAAAGAACAACAATTATCGAAGGACTACCAAAATAATAGACGGAAACGGGAAAAACAAGAAGATGATATCAAACATTTCCAGAGACAAGGACAACAACTTGCAGAAGAAGCCTATTCAGAAATTCGTTATCTATTATCTGATATTTCTGAAAGTGATGAACCTTTAAATAATGCTCAAATGGAATTATCTTGTTTGGAAGAAGAGCTGATGATGACACTAGACAAGGAAAAGAAAAAAATATTGAATCGTCAAGAAAAATTAGAACAAGGCTATCGGAAAGAGTTACATAAGTTAAAAGAAGAGGATTAATATGTTAGAAGCATTAGAAAAAATAATGAAAGAATATAGGAAAAATGTCCAAAAAACAAAAGTAAGAGCAATTGGTCGTTCTGGGTCTCAGAGCAAAGAATTGAAGAAAGAGAAAATAAAACGATTAGGTGAACAAGAAAGTAAAACTGCTCAAAAAGCTATTTCAAAAGCAACATCAGGATTACAAGAAACAGTAAAAGGTCAATTTGGTAAGAAAGTAACACAAGTATTTGATAAACAAAAACAAACATTGGATAACTTTTGATTCTTTTTAAATAGTAATAAATTTTATGCTTTATAAAAATTTGAAATAAAAGTAGAAATACAAATGACTAATACTATAAAAAAATCAAGAAAAATAAGAAAGCAAAGGAATACATATATGGTATCGTTACCTAAAGAAGTCATTCAAGCATTATTTTTAAATGAAGGCGATACACTAGATTTTATTATTCGTGATGGACAAGTGTCACTAGAAAAACCTTTAGCAATCAAATCAGACAATGTTCCCAATGAGTTTTATGAGTCATTTTAAATTAGCAGGAATAACCAAAAGCTTTCTCGTTCTTTAGGGAGGGCTTTTCGTAAATTGGATTTTTCTATTGAATCCTCATGTTTTGGGGTATAATACAAGATAGGTCAAATGAGTAGGAGAGAATATGAATGACAGAACTTAATGAAAAAAAATCGACAAAATTATCAGATGCTTTATGGAATTCCGCACATATTTTACGATCAAAAATGGATGCGAATGAATACAAAAGTTATTTGTTAGGATTAGTTTTTTATAAATTTTTATCAGATAAAATGCTTTTTTATGTGGCTGAACTTTTGGAGCAACCAACAACAGATTTACAACTTGCTCAAAAGCTGTATGAAGAAGCTTTTGAAGATGAAGATACTAAATCAGCTTTATTAGAAGAATTACAAGATGAATTTTCATATACCATTGAGCCAAAGTTAACATTTATTTACCTTGTCAATGAAATCAATGGTAAAACAGAAGCTCCTTTTGAACTAGATCATTTAAATCAAGGGTTTAGTGATATTGAGCGTTCTAGTGAAATTTTTGCCAATATGTTTGAAGATGTGGATTTATATTCTAAAAAATTAGGAGCTACCTTATCAAAACAAAATCAGACAATTTCAGAAGTAATGAAAGAATTAGCTGAACTAGATTTGGCTGGAGAAGCTGCACATGATGGTGATGTTCTAGGAGATGCCTATGAATATCTAATCGGCAAGTTTGCATCTGATTCAGGGAAAAAAGCTGGTGAATTCTATACACCTCAACCTGTAGCACGTTTGATGACGCAAATTGTTTTGCAAGGAAAAGAAAATAAAAAAGGGTTTACTATTTATGATCCAACTATGGGTTCAGGTTCCTTACTTTTAAATGCAAAGAAATTTTCAAATGAACCAGGGACGATTTCCTATTTTGGACAAGAATTAAATACGTCTACCTATAATCTAGCTCGTATGAATATGATTTTACATGGTGTAGCAAATGCCAATCAGCATTTAAGTAATGGAGATACATTGGATGAAGACTGGCCGAAGGAAGAACCAACCAACTTTGATGGTGTCATGATGAATCCGCCATACTCTGCAAAATGGACAGCGAATAAAGGGTTTTTAGAAGATTCTCGTTTTTCTGATTATGGTGGAGTATTAGCACCAAAATCCAAAGCAGACTTTGCTTTTTTATTGCATGGCTATTATCATTTGAAGGAAAATGGTGTAATGGCAATTGTTTTACCTCATGGCGTTTTATTCCGTGGCAATGCAGAAGGAAAGATTCGTCAAGTACTATTAGATAACGGGGCAATTGATACGGTGATTGGCTTACCAGCGAATATCTTCTATAATACGTCCATTCCGACAACAGTTATTGTCTTGAAAAAAGGGCGTAAAGAAAAAGATGTTCTATTTATTGATGCATCCCAAGGATTTGAAAAAGGGAAAAACCAAAATATATTAACAGATAAACATATTCAAGAGATTTTAGATACCTATATGACTCGTGAAACCAAAGGTAAATATGCTTATTTAGCTAGTTATGACAGAATCAAAGAAGAAGAATATAATTTAAATATTCCACGATATGTTGATACATTTGAAGAAGAAGAAGAAATTCCATTAGATACTATTTCAAAAAATATAAAAGAGACAGAGCAGAAATTAGCAACTGCAGAAAAAGAATTGTTTAATATGTTAGGTGAATTACACGGGACGACAGACGAAGCAGATAAGGAATTGAAGGAATTTATTACTATGTTTATGAACAATGGTGGTGCTGATGAGTAAGAAAAAAATACAACCTAAAATAAGATTTAAAGAATTTGATAATAGTTGGAAAAAGCCAAAGTTTAAATTATTTATCTCAAAAGCTGGAAAGAAAAATTCTGCAAATAATGACTTTCCTGCTTATTCAGTTAGTAATAAAGTTGGGTTAATTCCTCAAAATGAACAATTTGAGGGGAGTAGACTTGATTTTTTAGAAAAAATTGCATATAAGATCGTAAATCCAAAAGAGTTTGCTTATAACCCTGCTAGAATTAACGTTGGATCAATCGGATTTAATGATTTAGGCTTTCCAGTTTTGGTTAGTTCATTATATGTTGTAATTAAGATAAATGAAAAGTTAAATAATGACTATGTACTTCAATATATTAAATCCCCAGAGTTTATAAAAGAAGTTAAAAGGAATACGGAAGGTAGCGTCAGAGAGTATTTATTTTTTGAAAGTTTAAAAAATGTTAAACTCCCTTATACTGAATTAATAGCGGAACAAATACAAATAGCTTCTTTTTTCAAGAAATTGGATGAAATGATTCATCTTCAACAACAATACCTTGATAATTATAAACAATTAAAAAAAGTAATGTTACAGAGGATGTTTCCGAAAAATAATGATAAAATACCGAAAATTCGTTTTAATGAGTATATTAACGCTTGGGAACAGTGCAAGTTGGGAGATATTGTAAAAATCACAATGGGTCAATCACCAAACTCTGAGAACTACACAGAAACTCCAACTGATTATATACTAGTCCAAGGCAATGCTGATATGAAAAATAATAGAGTTGTACCTCGCGTTTGGACTACACAAGTCACTAAAATGGCAGATAAAGGAGATTTAATTTTAAGTGTCAGAGCTCCTGTTGGAGATATTGGGAAGACTGATTATGATGTTGTTCTCGGGAGAGGAGTTGCATCAATCAGAGGGAATGAGTTTATCTTTCAAACGTTAAGAAGAATGAAAGAAAATCGTTTTTGGACTAAACTAAGTACAGGTTCGACTTTTGAAAGTATTAATTCTTCTGATATTAAAGATGCTTCTATTTTATTACCAATTGAAGATGAACAAAATAAAATAGGTACCTTTTTTAGACAATTCGATAACACTATCAATCTTCATCAAAGTAAATTAGACTCATACAAAGAATTAAAAAAAGCCATGCTTCAACGCATGTTCATCTAACAATAACAACCGAAATGAGGTGGAAAAATGGCAAGTATTCAATTAACCCCAGAACTTGAACTAGAAGAAAATCTAATCAACCAATTAATCAGTGGAGATTCTAAATGGGAGTATCGTCCAGAGCTAAACACTGAAGAAAAGTTGTGGGAAAATTTCAAAGATAAGCTAGAATATAATAACCAAGATGTGCTAAACGGCGTTCCTATAACGGAAAAAGAATTTCAACAAATCAAAACCAAACTAGACTTTTCAAATTTTTATGAAGCGGCGAAATGGCTCTCAGGCGAAAATGGCGTAGCAAAAATAGAAGTGCAACGAGAAGATGCTAGTTTAAAAACGATGTATTTACGAGTAATTAAACGAGAAGACATTGCAGCGGGTATGTCTTCTTATGAAGTAATCAATCAATTTCAAAGCCGTAAAAAAGATGAAACAGATCGTAGCCGTCGTTTTGATATAACGTTGTTGATTAATGGTTTACCAATGGTTCATATTGAACTCAAAAATCGGGCGCATCCTTATATGGATGCTTTTCGTCAGATAAAAAAATATCTCGTTCAGGGAAAGTTTACGGGCATTTTTTCCGCCGTTCAAATGTTTGTTGTATCTAATGCTAGTGAGACAAGATATATTGCTGCTGCAACAGATACAAAATTAAATGAACAGTTTTTAACTACTTGGGTAGATGAAAATAATCAACCTGTTGTAGACTATTTGGCATTTGCTGAGGCTGTTCTATCCATTCCACAAGCACATAAAATGGTCACGCAATATACTGTCATTGATAGCAAACGAAAGTCTTTGATCTTACTACGCCCGTATCAAATTCATGCGATTGAAGCGATTAAAGCAGCCTCAAAAAATCAAGAATCGGGTTTTGTTTGGCATACAACGGGTTCGGGTAAAACACTAACGTCCTATAAAGTAGCACGTAATCTATTGCAAATTCCAAGTATTCATAAAACCATCTTTATCGTAGATCGAGTAGACTTGGATCAACAAACATCTGCTTCTTTTAGTTCCTATGCAGATAATGACATCATCGACATAGACGAAACAGATGATGTCACTGATTTAATTGGAAAATTAGTCTCAAATGATCGCAATAAAGTGATTGTCACGACTATTCAAAAGCTCAATTATTTAATGGATCGCTTTAAAGGAAAAGAACATAAGAAAAACTATCAAAAATTAAGACAACTTAAGTTAGCATTTATTGTAGATGAATGTCATCGTGCTATATCAGCCAAAAAGAAGAAAGAGATTGAACAGTTCTTTCAAAAATCGTTATGGTACGGCTTTACAGGAACACCGATTTTTAAAGAGAATGCGAAAGCTCAAGTGGGGAATCTTGCCCGAACAACAAAACAATTATATGGCAGATGCTTGCACGATTATACGGTAAAAGATGCGATTCATGATAAAGCAGTATTAGGCTTTCAAGTAGAATATCAAAGAACATTCGACGAAGAAGAATTAAATGACTATCTAGTCAAAAAGGATTCTGATCTTGAAATTGATGACCTGTCAATGATTGAAAAAGAATCCTATATTGGCAGAGATGTATTCGAAAATGAGAAGCACATGCTGGAAGTCATTCATTCGATTATTAATAAATCTCGTTTGAAATTTGGGTTCGATAAAGGGCCAGGGAAAACCTATAATGCGATTTTAACTACTTCATCAATTAATCAAGCACAAAAATATTATCAGCTATTTAAAAAGGTTATGGCAGGCGAAACCACTGTCAAGATAAGTGAGAAAACCAAAAGAGTTTTGCCAGACTTTCCAAAAATCGCAATTACTTATTCTATTTCTGAAAATGAAGAAGCTTCTGAATTTAATCAAGAGCAGATGAAAGAATCCATTCAAGACTATAACAAAATGTACGGTACTAGATATTCATTAGAAAGTATTCGTGCGTATAATCGTAATGTCAATGATCGTTTAGCAAGGAAACAAGAGAAGTATTTATTTAGAGAGGAACAACTTGATTTAGTGATTGTCGTTGATCGCTTATTAACGGGGTTTGATGCTCCTTGTTTGTCGACTTTGTTCATTGATCGTTCGCCAATGCAACCCCATGAATTGATTCAAGCTTTTTCAAGAACCAATCGTTTATTTGATGCGAAAAAACATTATGGGCAAGTCGTTACGTTTCAACTGCCAGAAACATACAATGAAAAAGTAACAGAGGCATTGATTTTGTACTCAAATGGTGGGGAAGATGATGTGTTGGCACCTACATGGGAAGAAGCACAAGAAGCCTTAAGGCTAGCAATAGCAGACCTTAGAGAAATTGCCGAGACACCAGAAATGGTCAATGAATTAAATAAAGCAGAAAAGAAAAAATTTGCAAAAGCGTATCAAAAATTAGATCGAACCTTTTCCGCAGTCCAAGTGTATACAGAATTTGACATTGAAAAGCTTGAACAAAATTACCAAATTAACGTGGAAGAAATTGAAGAATATCATGGGAAATATGTAAATGTGATTGAAGAATTAAAACCAGATCCAATTGATCCAGAAAAAGCAATTGATATTGATATTGAATATGAATTAGAATCGGTTAATACAGATGAAATCAATTATGAATACATTCTGTTACTGATTCAAGCTTTTGTGCCAAAATCATCGAAAGAAGAACAACAAGAGGAACAAGATACAGAGCCAACGGTTATGGATTCGAAAGAAATCACTAAATATTTAGATGACTTAGAACGAGGGAATCCTAAATTGGCAGTTCTCATGAAGGATTTGTGGTTTGCTATTCAAAATAATCCAGAAAATTATCGCGGAAAGCAAGTATCAACATTGTTAGAGGAAATGATTCAACGCACTATTCAATCTTTGGTAAAAGAATTTTCAAAAAAATGGTTTGTGAATCCAGCAGAATTGTCTTTTGTTATTCGGAATTACAATCCAGTCAAAGAAAAGCAAATTGGTGAAGCTGAATTAAAACATACCAGCAACTACGAAGCCTATAAAGAACATACAGAGCAGCCAGTAAGAAAGCTTGAGTATTGGAAAGAAGTAAAACAAGCCTATTCAGAAATGATTCTTAGAGATGTTTTACCGTTACAAAAGAGATAAAATTCGAGATGCTACATGATAAACAGTGTGGTGTCTCGTCTTTTACTTGTTAATAATCAAAATAATTATGACATGAATTGTATTTTGTGTTGCTTCAAAAAAGAAATAATACGTTGGTTGAAACGGATGGTAAGGAGTAGCAATAAGATGGAAACAGATAAAATTGAAAAATCAGATACGGAATGTTCAAAAGAACGTATTGTTGTTATTGGAAATGGATTTGACTTAAGTTTAGGAATCAAAAGTTCATATGTCGACTTCTTAAATTATGTTACCAATCAGAAAGAATTGAAATCGAGTGAGGATATCTATAATTTTAACCGAATTTTTGTGCAAGAATTCAATGGTACATCATTAAATTGGTGTGACTTTGAAACAATGTTTGAAAATCAAATGCGAGAAATCAATGAAGAAAGTAATAGGAATGAGTTTAAACAAACCAAAAAGTTTCATGTAAATCAACTAAATAAAGATTTACGAGCATTGGAAAAGTCTTTTTTTGATTATCTAAAACGAGAATATGAACGTTGGGAAAGTAAAAGTAATACGAAAAAAATGAGAATAAACTCTTTTTACAAAAGACTTCTTGAAAGTGAAAAGACGAAAGTAATAAGCTTTAATTTTACAAATTCTATTGAAAAAATACAAGAAGTTATCGGAGCAGAAAATAAACATCTGGGTGTGCCAACGAAAAAAGCTAATAAAATTTTTCAACTGCACGGTTCGTTAGATAAGAATAATATTATTTTTGGCGGAGGTTTTACAGGCAGTGAATTCGCTTCTAAA
Source organism: Enterococcus sp. AAFC-DPL-5146 (assembly GCF_058216635.1). NCBI lineage: Bacteria > Bacillati > Bacillota > Bacilli > Lactobacillales > Enterococcaceae > Enterococcus > Enterococcus sp. AAFC-DPL-5146. The sequence continues at coordinate 826,479 of NZ_CM177103.1, forward strand.
ATGTCTGTGGAAAGTTCTGTAGAAAATGATAAATTAGTCCGAGTAAAAAAAGATTCAACGTTGTTTTCTGATAGAGAAAAATTATTAGAAGAATTAGATGCTACTGCAGAAAATAAACTTGATTTATTTATTTTAGGGCATTCTATCGCTGGAAGTGATTTTGTTTTTTTGAAGCCATTTTTTGAAAAAGCGGAGAAAATTTACTTATTTTATTACGATCAGGATTACTCTTACAAATTACAGTTTATCATTCAAACGTTAGGAAAAGAATACGCAGAAAAAATATACTTAGTTCCTTTTTTCGATGTATTTATGGAAGTGAATGAAAAAAATCGTGTCCTAAAAAGCTTAGAAGATTATGAAGTAATAAAAAATATGTTTAATTTTCCCATGCCACAAAATGACTATTTCGGAGAATTTGATATGTTAGCTAATAACTTTGTATTTCGGCAGATAAAACAAATTAAAATCGAACGAACAGTAGATGTTGAAAAAATTCTAGAGATTTTCGAAAAACTAAATGTAGAAAAATTGAGTATTGAGGAAGATTTTTCTATTACGTTACAAGGAATTAGGGACGAAGAACTTTTTGATCGATTATTAGAGAATAAAGTATTTCAAAAAGCACTTAAACAAGTCACTGTCATAGAAATTAAAGAATGTAATTTAAACTTTGATAAATTAGTTTCGCTGCTAGATGATAAGACGTCTATCATGTCTATCCAACATTTAACATTAACCAAAAACATAATTAGCTATGAAAATGATTCTTTAGATATTTCAATTTTTGAAGAGTTAGACAATTTAGAATTAATCGGAAATGAGTTTATTTCACTTCAAGAAAAAAATCTTGGTTTGGTTATCAGCTCAATGAGAAAAAATAAGTTGTTAAATCTTGAAGTTCGTGAAAATACAAAATTAATTGTAGCTGAATCATTATGCAACAACTCGCCAATAGCAAAAGAGATGATCCTTACCATTACAATGAATGATGGTAATTTTACCATTCCTAAAGTTGAATGGTTAGAGTTGGTTGGGTATGGGGGAGATCAAGATGAAGAAAGTTTCTCAGACTTACCTGAACTACCAGAATTAGCAATTTCGGAGTCAGTCAAAGGGATTCGATTGTCAGATTTTAAGATAGATTCACTTAAATTATCAACACTATTTGAATCAAACAATCAAATGCCAAAGCTACCCAATTTAGAATATATTGAATTAGAGAATATTAGTATTAGCTGGGAGCAACTTACAGTAGATGTTTTATGCAATGTTTTTCTCGAGAATACAGATCCTTATATTAGTTTAAATGGTGACCAACAATCATTTTCAGATTTATTATGTAATGGGAAACAAGAAATCAACCTTCAAGAAGAAAATCAGGCTGCTATACTTCTTGAAACGGAAGCAGATTTTAAAAATGAGCCGCTATTGGATGTTCAAGAGATTAATGAAAATCCCAATGTAAGTGATTCTATAGAAGAATATCAAAGTGATAAGCAACCATTCTTGACTATTGATGAAAAACCTGCAATAGAGAAGCTTCTAAATGATTTTGCTAATAAATGGTGTTTAGATCTTAGTAGTTTAAAATTTTCAGTAAAAAATTATCAGGCAGGGACTCAGCAGCAAATTGGAGAAGCAGATTTAAAAAAATCTGCTAATTATGACGCTTATAAAGCTAAAACTAGTAACCCAGTTTCTAGGCTGAACTATTGGTTAGTCATCAAGAAAGAGTATAAAAAATTAATTGATCAAATGTATTCGGAACTATCTATTTGATAAAACTATCTTACTGAATTTCCTGTAACTGTTATTTTTTCTAATCTATTCATAGTTAGAACTTGTTTGTTCACTTGTTCGGTGAGTGAGTCATAATTATTTTTAAAGAGTTGAAACAATTGAGAACAAGCGTAATACTGTTTCACAACCTGTTTCTTATTAATCGGCGTATTTGGATTCGTAAAATACTTCTCCAAAACCACCAATGGTTCTTGCCATGATTGCAAGCGTTCAACCGTATCTCTAAGATCAATAATTTCATGATAAGGAACAGCTTTAATACAAAGTGCAGAATTTTTCATAAGTAAGTTCTCCTTTTTATTGTTTATTTAAGCAACAATCAACAATTGAGAAAAAGAAAAAACGATAGAGATTGCCGTCTCTATCGTTGGGATGACTAACAGACTATAGCGCATTTCTTAGCCCAACTTGAAGAAATTTCAAAAACTGTCTAGAAATTCTTACAAAAATTAGGTACAATAAAGAAGCTAGTGCTACGGTACTAGTAATCAGGCAACTTGGATAGATAGGTTGTGATGTCTATTCCGGGCTTCATTTACAGGGTGGTACCAGTAAATGAAGTGCCTATTTTTTTATTCTTTTTCTCAAAGTCTATAGGATAGCAACAAAAAAACGACTACAGTTACACCTGCAATCGTTGACAATAGGCACGTCAAAAAACGGTTATTTTTACTCGTTTGTACTTGGAAGGAGAAAATCTGCGGTCTTCTGGTAGACAAAAGTATGTAAAAATAAGAATATGACTTACACTATTGGCGATTTGCTTAAGCAGGTTGCACTGTTCAATCAAAACTTCTCTAGTTTGGTTGGTAGCCAGGTCAGGAAGTGCCAATTATTTATTTTTATCGTTAGGAGCAACAACCACAAATCCACTCATTTCTGGCTAAGTGAATTGTTGCTATTCTTCCTTGTTAATTATTTCTATCCTATGGCTATTAGTATACCTAAATAAACAGCTGTTCGCAATAAAAAATCTTATATTTCTTGATTAAATAACACTAAAAACAGCGCTCCTTATATATAAGGGAAAATAACAAATTTTTTTCTATTTCTTGTCAAATAGTCAACTGTTTTTAAGTCCATTCAGTAAAGCATTTTAAATCGGAATGAGAATGCCAAATCAAACGAATAATATTTTTATCCTATAAATAATACTATTTTATTATGTATTATATAAAAAAATATTATTTGATTTATAAAAATGATGACTATTTATAATATATTTGTTATTATGTGGGTGAAACTATTACTTGGAGGGATAAAAATGGGTAGAAAAGTGTTTGTCAGTCATTGTTATAAAGATCGACGTTATGGTGATGTATTTGTACAGTTGTTAAAAAAATTTGGTTTTCGTGAAGAAGATATTTTTTACAGTTCCAGCCCTGAAACAGGTGTAAAACCAGGTGAACAAATTTTTGATCGTTTGAAAAAAGAATTAGAAGATAGTCCGATTGTTCTTTATTTTTTATCCGATCATTATTACCAAAGCGTTCCTTGCCTGAATGAAATGGGCGCTTCTTGGATTACGACAGATACACATTATCCAATAGCTTTACCACATTTTTCACCTAGTAAGATCAAAGGAGCAATTGGTTCAGATCGTTTAGCTCTATTGTTAAATAAAGAGTTAGATGCAATACAAGTGTGTGATTTAATAAGTGCTATTCGAGAAAAAGCAGGCGTTGTTTTACCAGATGAGTTGAAGTACCGAGAAATAGAAAGCGTTAAACCAAGTTTTGATAAGCTGAAGCATTATATTCAGATGGAAGATTATTTGATTCCAGATGAGGAAGGTGTATTTGAAACGATGCTTTGTGAAGAGCGTATGATAAAAAGTGAAAAAAAAGATCAGTATGCTTGTTTTAAATTAAGTAAACCAATTGCTAAAACGTTTATTGATGTAGAAAAAATGTCAAAAAAAGACAATCACTGGTTATTTTTCAACAAGAGCTGGGGAAATTTTGAATCTGGAGATACCGTTCAATTTAAGCTAAATGAAGAAGCTCCTTATTTTGGTGAGAGATTTTTTAAAGATATAGGAAAATGCAAAAATATCTACGTTTCTCATTTGGAAAAAATAGAGTAACTGCTAAAAAATGGAGGCTGTCTAAATGATGGAATGGAATCGATTAGTAGGAACATTCAGAATTTCTTTGAAAAGTGATAAAGTTTGGCCTAATGATAAATTAACACATAAAAATTACCTTCTAGAATTAAATATGGCTTTTAACAGTGATTATCGTCGGGTAATTAAGAGTGACTCTTTTAGACGGCTACAGGATAAGACACAAGTTTTTCCTTTAGAGAGAAATGATTTTGTTCGTACTCGTTTGACTCATAGTTTGGAAGTTGCGATGCACACAAGAGATCTATTAACAGGTGTCATTAGTAAATTGAATAAAAAAGGAATGAAAAGCGACGAACTAAACGAAAGCTTCCGTTTGTTGGAAACAGCCGCTCTGATTCATGACATTGGAAATCCTCCTTTCGGTCATTTTGGCGAAGAAGCGATTCGGATTTGGTTTAGCAAAAAAGGTGAATTCCTTCCTTGTTGGTCTTCTTTTACAAAGCAGCAAAAAGAAGATTTTTTGAGATTTGAAGGGAATGCCCAAACGATACGTTTACTCACTAAACTTCATAATGATAATGGTTCTTCAGAAACTGGGATGAATCTCACTGCATCAACATTAGATGCAGTCATAAAGTATACTGCTAGTGCAGATGAGGTAGATAAGAAGGACTTACTGACAAAGAAAGTTGGTTACTTTTATTCGGAAGAAAAGGTATTTAAAAATATCAAATTTGTAACGGGCACGACTGGCAATCGACATCCATTGGTATTTTTACTTGAAGCAGCAGATGATATCGCTTATACCTTTTCAGACATTGAAGATGCTTATAACTATGGTTTGTATAGTTATAGAAAATTAAAGTCATTTATTGATGAAAAAACTGGAACCGATAAATTTTTAGTTAATGTTGGCTCAGAAGCTGCAACCATTCAAGATTTTTTACGGGAAACGCAAAAAAAAGTTTATCAAAGTGCTAGTAAAACCTTTGTGGATCACTACGATGAAATAATGTCTGGCACCTTTCATGAAGAAATTATTAATGAAGAATGTGACGAAGTGAAATGTTTTCATGCGTTAAAAGAGTTCTCTTATACGTATATTTTTCAAACAAAGACTATACTAGATCAAGAAGTTCTTGGATTTAATATTATTAATCGTCTATTAGATGAATTTATTCCTGTTGTCTTGAAATATGATAAAGAACCGATGAACAAATATGAGGAACGGTTATTCAACAACTTACCTAGAAGTGCTGAAGATTTATATGCGAGAGAAGCAGATGGTTGTTGTGAATCAGACAAAGATTATTATCGTTTGAAAATGGCAGTGGATTTCGTATGTAGCATGACGGATGGGTATGCTAAGAAACTGCATGATACGTTGTTTAATTAGTATAGTTTGCCTTTTTTATGTAACAGAAGAAGATAGGATTGATGAGAAAAATAATGTTATTAATAAAAGAAGTGAAATACAATTTTTGTTATGATAGTTCACTTCTTCTTTTACTATTAGTAATCAAAAAAATTCTGTCTGTCCATCATTTTATTGGCTACAAAAATGGTGATTAAAGATAGAAAATTATTCTAAAAAAGAAATAGCTTGAATTATAAGGTACTATATGTAGCTAGAAAACTAGCTGAAATAATCATTTTCAAAACATATCACAGAAAACTTTACTTTCTTCGCATTGTTCTCACCTAAAATGTTTACATTTACCAAGCTATAGTGTACTATTTAAAGGTATGCATAACATAAATTCATGTATAAAATTAAGTTATTCGGAGGGAAACAAATGTCTGCGAAATGGGAAAAAAAAGGCACCAATGATGGTGTGTTAACTTTTTCAGTTGATCAAACTCTAATTGAAAAAGGCTTGAAACAAGCATTCGATAAAGTCAAAAAAAATCTTAACGTACCAGGATTCCGTAAAGGAAAAGTGTCACGTCAAGTATTCAACCGTATGTACGGCGAAGAAGCATTATATGAAGATGCTTTGAACGCAGTTTTACCAGAAGTATATGAAGCGGCTGTGAAAGAAGCTGGAATCGATCCTGTAGCTCAACCTAAAATTGATGTTGAAAGCATGAATAAGGGTGAAGATTGGGTGGTAACTGCTGAAGTAACTGTAAAACCTGAAGTAAAATTAGGCGAATACAAAAACTTAACAGTTGAAAAACAAGACCGTGAAGTAACAGACGAAGACGTAGATGCACGCATCCAACGTGAATTAGAATCACAAGCTGAACTAGTAATCAAAGAAGATGAAGCAGCTGTTGATGGCGACACTGTGGTCATTGATTTTGAAGGATTCAAAGATGGCGTTGCTTTTGAAGGTGGAAAAGGCGAGAACTATTCTCTTGAATTAGGTTCTAACTCTTTCATTCCAGGTTTTGAAGAACAATTAGTTGGTAAAAAAGCTGGAGAAGAAGTTGAAGTAAAAGTAACATTCCCAGAAGATTACCAAGCAGAAGATTTAGCTGGTAAAGAAGCTGTTTTCCAAGTGAAAGTTCACGAAGTGAAAGCAAAAGAATTACCAACATTAGATGATGAATTTGCTAAAGACGTTGATGATTCAGTAGAATCATTAGACGAATTAAAAGAAAAATACCGTAAAGAATTAACAGAATCTAAAGAAGCTGCTGCAACAGAAGCAAAAGACGAAGCAGCAATCCGTCAAGCTGTTGATAATTCTGAAATCGTTGATCTTCCACATGTTATGGTACATGATGAAGTTCACCGTTCAATGGATGAATTCTTAAACAATATGCAACGTCAAGGCATCGCTCCAGATATGTACTATCAATTAACTGGAACAACTGAAGCTGACTTGCACAAACAATTTGAAGCGGAAGCAGAAGTTCGTACGAAAACAAACCTTGTAATCGAAGCGATTGCTAAAGCTGAAAATATCGAAGTATCACAAGAAGATATGGACAATGAAATCAAAGAATTATCTGAACAATACAACATGCCTATCGATCAAGTGAAAAAAGTTTTAACAGAAGATATGTTAAAACATGATATTCGCATGAAACGTGCAGTAGAAGTAATTACTGAAACTGCAACTGAAAAATAAAACGAATTTAAAAGACATTCCTGAGTGATTAGGAATGTCTTTTTTTAAGATTATTTAACATTGGTTTAATAGATTACTTAAACAGTTTCTATGTTAAAATTAAGTAGTTGATAGTGTTTGGTTTAACCAGTTAACTAAAGCATGATAAACAAGAAGGCCTTCTTCTTTTGTTAAATCACTGTCAAAATCATGAGGAAGATGTTCAATTTCTTCATAAGTAACATTTGGGATTATACTTTCCGCCATTCGAGATGCGTCAACAGGCACATCTTCGTCAGCCGAACTGTGAGTCAAAAAAGTAGCTGGTAATTTAACTAATTCAGTATTTGTAAGACTATAGGTTTCTTTCTCATTAGGTTTACTGACCAAATAGCTTAGCCAATTACCAAATTGACGGCCGGATAAGTAAAGAGAAAAGCGTTCATTAATAGAAGCATTTGTAACTGGTTTAGAATGAATCATTGTTTGAGCAGCCATTGGAGCTACCTTAGGAAACTGATTGTAGTAGCTGTTAGGTTGACTGAAGGCTGGGTTAGTCAACTCATAATACCCATAAAAACTGATTAATCCTTTTTGTTCTGGCAGAGGATGACGGGCAGATAAAAGATATGCCAGAAATCCTCCAGCAGAACGTCCGAATAAGAAATAATCCGGTTTTTCCAATCCTAGAGTAGTTTGATAATTTTTCAAAAACCAATCAATGCTTTCTTGCAAGCAACTATAAATAGTCGAAAGTTTAACTTCCGGCGCTAATGGATAATCAATGGTAAGTAAGTTATAACCATTTTTCGTTAAAAGCTGACAGTACGCTTCGGGTAAATCATCACGATTTCCATAAAGTAAGCCGCCTCCGTGGAAATAAAGTAATGTAGCTTTGGCAGAAGTTGCATCGGGATCAGAATAAAAAGTCATGGATAAATCTAAATCATTCAGTTGGCTATAGCAAAATTGTTGTTTTATCATGGAAAGTCCTCCTAATGTAAAAATTGGCATATGAAACTTGATAGTTTCACTAACTTATTTCTATTTTAACCCAAATAACCCCAGTCTTTATGTTTAATGCGCACAAAGATAGGAGTTAATTTGTGAAGTGTGGATAGTGTATGAAAACCGGCAACCGCTTACAATAGTTATGATAATAAAAGAGGGAGATGTATCGAATGGATTTAAAAAAAGTTTTACAACAAAATATTGATCAAATATCTAATATTGGTAACGATCCAACAGGTGGAATGACACGTTTATTGTATTCAGATTCTTGGTTGGAAGCACAAAAAGCTGTAAAAGAAAATTTGGAAACTATTGGTATGACTGCTACATTTGATGAAATCGGTAATCTCTTTGGTAGAGTAGAAGGAACAGAACATCCAGAAGAAACAATTTTATCTGGTTCTCACATTGACACGGTTGTAAATGGTGGGAACTTAGACGGACAATTTGGTGTTATTGCAGCTTATGTTGCGATTCAGTATTTACTAGAAACACATGGTAAACCAAAACGTTCATTAGAAATTATTTCAATGGCTGAAGAAGAAGGAAGCCGATTCCCAACGGTTTTCTGGGGTAGTAAAAACTTTGTAGGTGAAGCGAAAAAAGAAGATGTTATTGAAATCGCTGACTTTGAAGGATTGAAATTCGTTGATGAAATGAAGCGTCATGGTTTTGACTTTAGAGATGAAAGTAAACCAGCTAGAGACGATATTAAAGCATTTGTAGAAATCCATATTGAACAAGGAACAGTTCTTGAGAAAGAACATTTACAAATTGGCGTTGTTAATAATATTGCAGGTCAAAGACGTTATACAATCGTATTAAAAGGTGAAGCCAATCATGCTGGTACAACTCCAATGGGGTATCGTAAAGATGCTGTTTATGGTTTTGCAAAGATTTGTTCACAAGCTATTGATCGTGCGTTAGAAGTGGGTGATCCATTAGTATTAACTTTTGGTAAAGTTGAACCTAAACCTAATACAGTTAATGTTGTTCCAGGTGAAGTACTGTTTACAATGGACTGCCGTCATACTGACAGCGGAGAACTTCATGCCTTCACAAAAGAGATTGAAGAACTAATGAAAAAAATTGCAGCTGAGCATGGCTTAGAAATTGATATTGATTTATGGATGGACGAAGCTCCAGTACCAATGAATGAAGAAATTGTTTCCGCTATTGAAACTGCAGCTAAATCTGAAAACATGAAATATAAAGTAATGCATAGTGGTGCTGGACATGATTCTCAAATCATCGCACCACACTTCCCAACAGCTATGATTTTTGTTCCAAGTATTAATGGCATCAGCCACAATCCAGCAGAAGCCACTGATATTGATGATTTAGTTAATGGTGTGAAAGTATTAGCTAGTACCTTATATGAATTAGCTTATAAATAAGAGAAAGTAGGAAAGTCTAAAATGGGTTATAAAAATAATCAAACAGGTTATCTTGATGGCTTATTGTCATCAAGAGCTGTGATCAAAAAAAATAATTATGCGTTGATTCCTCATGACGGATTAGTAAACAACGTGATTCCTGGTTTTGAGAACTGTGATTGTTCGATTTTAGGTTCTAAACAATTAGGAGCAAATTTTGTAGACTATATTATTACGATGCATAAAGATGGTAAAAATCAACGAGGCTTCGGCGGAGAAGGTGTTGAAACGATCGTTTATGTTATTGATGGTGTTTTAAAAGTCAACGATGGAAAAGAAACTCATGAACTAACAAAAGGTGGATATGCTTATCTTCCAGCTAGCACGTTGATGTATTTAGAAAATGGTCAAGATTCTGATACAGAGATCTTTTTATACAAAAAACGCTATCAACCATTAGAAGGCTATGAAGCTCACAAAGTAGTTGGAAATGTCAATGATATGGAGCCAATCGAATATGAAGGAATGAAAGATGTTCTTTTATGGGACTTCTTACCGAAAGATTTAGGATTTGATATGAACTTCCATATTCTTTCATTTGAACCAGGAGCGAGCCATGGTTATATTGAGACCCATTATCAAGAACATGGCGCATACCTGCTTTCTGGAAAAGGAATGTATAACTTAGATAACGAATGGATGCCAGTAGAAAAAGGGGATTACATCTTCATGAGTTCGTATGTACAACAAGCTGCTTACGCTGCAGGACGTGACGAACCATTAATGTACGTGTATTCAAAAGATTGTAACCGTGATCCAGAAATCTAATTCTATGAAGAGGAAGTTTGAGTATGAATGAAACTGTTTTAGTGAAACCAGAGGAATTGCATGATTTAATCGAAAAAAAATTAGAAACAGCTGGTTTAAAACCAGAGCATGCAAATGAAGTGGCGACACATTTGGTATTTGCAGATGCAAGTGGTATCCACTCCCATGGAGCCGTTAGGGTAGAGTATTATGCAGAACAAATTGCTAAAGGTGGCGTAACGCTTGATCCTAAAATCGAGTTTGAAGAAACTGGACCAAGTTCAGGAATCGTTCATGGTAAAAATGGTGCTGGACAATTTGTTGCAGATGTTGGACTAGGTTATGCAATCGATATGGCAAAAAAATCCGGTGTAGCAGCTGTTGGGATTTCTAAAATTAGTCACAGTGGAGCGTTGTCGTACTATGTAAAAAAAGCAGCGCAGCAGGATTTAATTGCTATTGCAATGTGTCAATCAGACCCTATGGTTGTACCATTTGGCGGTAAAGAGAATTATTTTGGTACAAACCCAATTGCCTTTGCGGCTCCAAGAAAAGGACATGAACCAGTCGTCTTTGATATGGCAACGACCGTTCAAGCTTGGGGGAAAGTACTGGATGCTCGTTCTAAAAATATAGATATCCCAGATACATGGGCAGTTGATAAAGATGGAAAACCCACAACAAATCCCCATAAAGTAAATGGTTTATTACCAATTGCGGGACCAAAAGGTTATGGTTTGATGATGATGGTCGATATTTTATCTGGAATGCTTTTGGGCTTGCCGTTTGGTAAACATGTTTCATCGATGTATGATGATATATCTAAAGGGCGTAATGTAGGTCAAATGTATATTTTGATTGATCCAAAACGTTTCACTGATTTAGAGATGTTCAAAGAATCAGTAAATGGAATGGTAGAAGAACTACATGCGATTCCAGCAGCAGATGGGTTTAAACAAGTCTATTATCCTGGAGAAATCAATCAAATCAATTATGAAAAATCAATGACAGAGGGTATTGAAATTGTCAAAGATATTTATGATTATTTAAAGAGTGATACGCTTCATTTTGATCGTTATGAGAACACAAATGCTTTTGGCGAAAAAAAATAAAATGTACTGTGTTCAGCTTTGAAATATGCCAAGAAACGTAATAATGGTAGACGTTTATATTTCTTGGTAAAAAGTGGACAAAAGTTTAACGTAAGTATGTTATCTAGCTATGCAGGCTAGTCTCTTGGAAAAATGGTGAAAATTAAATGTGACAAAAAGCGCCACTGTTATTTTTCTCTATTTTTCAGTTAAGACTAACAAGCCTGTTTCGCTTTTAAATTAAGGAGGTGCTCTACTGTGAGAGTAAAAAAAGCAGAGTTACATCAGCTGATTAAAAATAAAATACAAAAAGCCGGTTTGTCAGAGGATCATGCAGAAATTGTAAGCGATGTTTTGACCTTTGCAGATGCCAGAGGAATTCATTCCCACGGAGCAATGCGTGTGGAGTACTACTCTGAGAGAATTGCTAAAGGTGGTATTACAAATAATCCTAATTTCTCTTTTGAGCAAACAGCGCCGAGTTGTGGTATGTTTGAAGGAGATAATGGTTCTGGCTTTGTTGGTGCCAAGCTTGGAATGGATCATGCTATTGAGATGGCCAAGAAAAATGGTGTAGCAGTTGTCGGCGTTCGTAATATTTCTCATAGTGGAGCGCTTGCTTATTATGTAGAAATGGCAGCAAAACAAAACATGGTTGCCCTTTCTGTTTGTCAATCAGATCCAATGGTTGTGCCTTTTGGTGGAAGTGAACCTTATTTTGGCACGAACCCAATTGCTTTTGCAGCACCAAGCAATGATGATCGGATAATCACTTTCGATATGGCAACTACGGTGCAAGCTTGGGGAAAAATTCTTCATGCGCGCTCTAAGAAAGAAGCCATCCCAGATTCATGGGCAGTAGACTCTCAAGGGAATCCAACTACAGATTCCACTGCTGTTAACGCTCTATTACCTATTGCGGGACCAAAAGGATACGGTCTAATGATGATGGTGGATGTTTTATCTGGTATTTTATTAGGTGTACCATTTGGTAAACATGTTTCTTCTATGTATCATGACTTATCCAAAGGTCGTGAATTAGGACAACTTCATATTGTTATTAACCCAGAATTTTTCATTGGGTTAGACGTTTTCAAAAAAAATATTTCAACAATGTTGGATGAATTAAAAGAAATTAGTCCGAGTCCAGGATTTAAAGAAGTTAATTACCCAGGAGAACGAGGACGAGAACGTGAAAAAAATTATGAAGAAAATGGAATTGAAATCGTAGATGATATCTACGAATATCTAATCAGTGACGACATTCATTATGATCGTTACGATCATAAAAATAAGTTTGCGGAATAATTTTTTTACAAAATAAATTACCTAGCTAAGCGGGTTAACTCGCTACACTTTCAAACAAATGGAGGAATTTCAATGCTGCATACAATTATTAAAGCGAATAGCTATCAAGATTCTATTGTATTGATGCTATTAACAAACAAATTAAATACAATCGATGGCGTTCATAATGTTTCTGTAATGATGGGTACACCAGCCAATAAAGATATCTTTAAAACTGGTGGTTTGTATACAGATGAGCTAGAAAAAGCATCTTCTAACGATATGGTAATTGTTTTAGATATTGAAGATGATTCACTGATCGATCAAGTATTATCAGAAATCGATGTATTTTTAGAAGAGCAAACTAAAGGCGGCGGTGACACAGCTGGTGAAGAAGTTGTAAAAACTTGGGATAAAGCCTTTGAACTAGGTAAAGATGCCGGTGTTGTTGTTTTCTCTATCCCTGGTACACATGCAGCACTTGAAATTGAAAAAGCTTTAGATGAAGGAAAACATGTTTTCTGTTTCAGCGATAATGTAGCAATTGAAGATGAAAAACGCTTGAAAGAAAAAGCACATGATGCAGGTCTTTTATTAATGGGACCAGACTGTGGTACTGGTATCATTAATGGTATTCCAGTTGCGTTTACTAATGCTGTTCGTAAAGGCAAAATTGGTGTTGTTGGGGCATCTGGAACTGGTATTCAAGAAGTGACAACAATCATCCATAAATTAGGCGGCGGTGTGACAAATGCTATTGGAACTGGCGGACGTGATTTAAAAGCTGAAATTGGCGGAATTACATTAAAAGACAGCATTATGACATTAGAGAAAGATCCAAATACAGAAGTGGTCGTTGTTATTTCAAAACCACCTGCACCAGAAGTTCGTGATGAAGTATTGAACTTGTTGAGAAGTATTTCTAAGCCAGCAGTAACAATTTTCTTAGGCGAAAAACCAACATCTCATGAAGAAAATCTTTATCGTGCCTATACATTGGAAGAAGCAGCACAAATTGCCGTTCAGCTATTAAATAAAGAAAATGTGCAAGCTGTTAAAGAAACCCTAACAGTTCCAGCTCATTCTTTCAAACCTGAACAAAAATATGTTAAAGGCTTATACTCAGGTGGAACACTTGCTTATGAAGCAGCAATGTTGATTAAAGAAGGTTTGGCATTAACTGGTGATGAACATGCACCAGAAGGCTTTATCTTAAAAAATCAAGGACATGAAATCATTGATTTAGGTGACGATGTATACACACAAGGAAAACCTCATCCAATGATCGATCCGACAAAACGTAAAGAAATGCTGGAAGAAGCTGGCAAAGATCCTGAAACAGCAATCATTCTTTTAGATGTCGTTTTAGGCTATGGCTCTCATGCTAATATGGCACAAGAATTGGCACCAACGATTAAAGAGATCAAAGCAAAAGCTGCTTCTGAAGGAAGAGAGTTATTTGTAATTAGTACAATTGTTGGAACAGATGAAGATCCTCAAAATATTCATGAACAAGAAACAATCATGAAAGATGCTGGCGTAATTCTTTGCGAAAGCAATGCTCAAGCTGTTCGTCTAGCTTTAGCTATTTTAGATCATCCATTAACTCAAACGGATAAATCAATCGAAGCACAACCAGCAGTGACACCAGTTGCAATTGAACCAACAGATGAAATGTTGGCATTATTGACGAATCAAGGATTCATCAACGTTGGTTTGCGTAGTTTTTCTGAAGCAATCATCAATCATGGTGGTAAAGTTGTTCAATATGACTGGCAACCTGTTGCAGGTGGAAATATCACCTTGCAAAAAGCATTACAATTTTTAAATAAAGTGGAATTAGGTAAATAAGAAAGGATGACAAACATGGTATACAAAACAATTGATGAAGCAAACCAAGCAGTAGCAGCAAAAATCGTTGCTGGATCACCTTTCTTATTAGACGTAGTTCCAGCAAAAACAGTAATCAAAGAATTAAATGAAGGTAAAGTTCTTCTTCATGCAGGTCCTCCAATCACTTACGATAAAATGGTTGACCCAATTCAAGGTGCGTGTGTAGGTGCAGCATTATTTGAAGAATGGTGTGAAACAGAAGAAGAAGCAAGAAAAATGTTAGAGTCAGGCGAAGTAAAATTAATTCCATGTCACCATGTAAATGCAGTTGGACCAATGGGTGGAATCACTTCTGCTAACATGGCAGTCTTAGTTGTTGAAAATAAAACAGATGGCAACCGTGCTTTTTGTACTATGAATGAAGGAATCGGCGCAGTTTTACGTTTTGGTGCGTATTCAGATGAAGTAATCAACCGTTTAAGATGGATGAGAGACACGTTAGCTCCTGTTTTGAGTGCGGCATTGAAAACAAAAGAAGACGGTTTAAATGTGAATGTCTTAGTAGCAAAAGCAATTGCTATGGGTGACGAGTTTCACCAACGTAATATCGCTGCATCATTAGCTTTCTTAAAAGAAATGGCGCCAATCATCGTTGGTTTAACTGAAATTGATCAAACGAAACGCGAAGAAGTCGTTCAATTCTTAGCTGATACAGATCAGTTTTTCCTAAATATTATGATGGCTTCTGCTAAATCCGTAATGGATGGGGCAAGATTAATTCAAGAAGGAACGATCGTTACAGCTATGTGTAGAAATGGATATGAGTTTGGTATCCGCATCGCTGGAATGGGTGATGAGTGGTTTACAGGGCCGGTTAATACACCTCAAGGTTTATACTTCTCTGGGTTTAGTGAAGCAGATGCAGCACCTGATATGGGAGATAGCGCAATCACTGAAACATTTGGTGTTGGTGGTATGGCTATGATTGCAGCACCAGCGGTTACTCGTTTTGTTGGTTCAGGTGGATTCTATGATGCCTTGAATACAAGTAATGAGATGACAGAAATTTGTATCGACAGCAACCCGAATTTCCCAGTTCCAACATGGGACTTTAAAGGGATTTGTTTAGGGATCGATGCCAGAAAAGTTGTAGAAACTGGGATTTTACCTGTTATCAATACAGGGATTGCTAATAAAAAAGCTGGCTTAGGTCAAATTGGTGCAGGAACAGTAACACCGCCGATTGATTGTTTTGAAAAGGCTGTATTAGCATATGCTAAAAAATTAGGTTTTACAGAATAAAAGGTGAAGATATTGTTTGTTAATGCTTGTTTTATGGATCAAACCCTTTTGACTAAAAACATTGAAACACAGAAATGGCATGTTCATAGCAAATATAAAAATAGTTTTAATATTCAAGATGAAAGGAAGCAACAGTTAGTGGTCATTACGACCACTAACTATCCTTTTATGCCGAATGGTATTTATTTGCAAGTGAACGATTTTTCCCGAGTATTGTCAACTATTGAAATTGGTGAACAAATTAATTGGGAAGAAAAGTGTCTGCATTTTTCTGAGAACCATCTATTACTGACACATGGAAAAACCTATTCATCGGTAATAGAAACAATGGGAGAAATGTCCGAAATTAATCAAAAAAGACTGTTTTCATATTCAAACACATTGTCTAAAGAAACCGGTAGTCAACATTCTTTAGCTCAATTTTTAAAAGGTGAAAATTTATTTAAAGAAGCGATTACTCAATTATGTTCCGAAGATGAGGTTCAACAAAAATTAGCACTAGATTTTCTTTTAGGTAGAGGACTGGGATTAACACCATCTGGAGATGACATGGTTGTCGGACATCTAGCAGCAAGACTTTTATTAAATAAAAAAAGCCATATATTAAATCATCTATTACTTACTGAACTGTTATCAGAACGGTCTGTGACAACAGATATCAGCAAGCATTATTTGTTATGCGCACTGTCTAGTCGTTTTAGTGAACCAGTTATCAAATTAGTTGATGCATTACTGTCAGATAATAAACAAGAACAAATTGAATCATTCGTTGATGCAATAGTTAGAGTAGGGCATACATCAGGTGTGGATCTATTAGCAGGATTTTTAACAACAATCAAATTTTTCAACAGTAAATGAAGGAGGATTTTTATGGCAAATCGTGTCGTGATCGCATTGGGAGGCAATGCAATTTTAAAACCAAACCAAGAAGCAACACTTGAGGTACAATTAGATAACGTAAAAGTTAGTGCAGAGCTTGTTGCAAAAATCGAAGAATTAAATTATGAGATCGTCTTAACTCATGGGAATGGTCCACAAGTTGGAAATATTTTAAGACAAAATGAAGAAGCAAAAGACGTCGTTCCGCCATTTCCTTTAGATGTTTGTAATGCGGAGTCGCAAGGTTTTATTGGATATATGTTAGAGCAAAGCTTAAAAAATTCATTGGAAACAAAAGGTTTAACAAGTAATGTCATTACATTACTTACTCAAACAGAAGTTTCAGCTGAAGATGAAGCATTTAATCATCCGAATAAACCAATCGGTGTTTTCTATTCAGAAGAAGAAGCAAAACAAATGGAGCAAGAGAAAAATTGGGTGATGATGGAAGATGCAGGACGTGGATATCGTCGTGTAGTGCCTTCACCACAACCAAAAGCAATCCATGGTGTAGATGCAATTGTTAACTTATTAAATCAAAATACCATCGTAATTGCTGGCGGAGGCGGGGGAATTCCTGTTGTTCGTAACAAAGATGGTTTACTAAATGGCATCGAAGCTGTTATTGATAAAGACCGCACTGGTAAAAAATTAGCGGAACAAATCGATGCAAGTGTCTTTATGATGTTAACAGATGTGAGTAATGTTTATATCAATTATGGTAAAGAAAATCAAGAAAAATTAGAAACGATTTCAGTGAAACAAGCACAGCAGTATATGGATGCAGGTCATTTTGCAGATGGTAGCATGGGACCAAAAATGGAAGCTGCTATTGGATTTGCTGCACAAGGAAAAACGGCAATCATTTGTTCTTTAGAGGAAGCTGACCAAGCATTATTAGGTAGAGCTGGAACAAGAATTACAGGTTAAAAACTAAAAATAGAAGTTGAAAGAAATTTTACATTTTCTTTCAACTTCTATTTTAGTTATCAATGTTTATTCGAGCGCTCAGACAACTCTAAAGCTAAACGTAAGTTCAAACTATTCGTTGGATCTTGGATGCTTTTTCCAAGTAGTTTGGCACAATGATCGATTCTATATTTGATAGTATTTCGGTGTAAATACATTTCTTTCGCTGTTTTTGAAATTTCACATTGGAAGCTCAAATAACATTGCAATGTTTTGCGAAGCTCGATAAAGGAATCTTCCACAGGATAAGCAAGTTCCTTTAGTGTAGTTTCGCAGAAGTAGTGTATATCTTCAAGATTCATTCTTTCAAACAGACTTTTCATTCCCTTAGGATGGTAACGATGAGTCAATGGAATGCTTGTCATAGTCAGTATTTCTTCATAAGCTGTTTTCGCTTCAATATAAGAGTTTGCTATTTGCTCAGCAGTTTCATACAAATTTCCTATTGCAAAAGTCAATCTAATTGGTAATTTTTCAGACAATCCTATAGAAATTTCACTTAATATTGTATCTAAATCTTCCACTTTATTTTGAATCAAAATAGCGAGATGATTTGTATTTTTTACTTTAAAGATGCTAATATGTTTGATTTTGAGAGGTAATGTTTCCTGTAGCCACTGAAAGGCAACATCACTTTCTTCTTTTTGGTATTTAATTTTCGTTTCAGTAGTCGTTGTTTGACTGCAAACGGCATAAACAATTTGATATTGTGTACTTTTCTTTAACCCATAGTTTGCCCCTAAATCAAGCCAATCACGTCTAGATTGATTAGGCGTTTGCTGGTACTCAATCAATTGACTTAAGAAGTCACTTTTAAGAAAATCAAGAGATTCTTGTATTTTTTGATTTTTATACAACATGAAAGATAAAACTAGGCAAGCTTGCTCAACAGCAAATTCTGACATTGGATAAGGAACTTGTTCTGGATTTAAGATCAATAAATGATGTGGGAAATAGCTATTTACAGTTACTGAAAATCCAGCAATTTGTAGTGGTGCTTGGTTTAAATCTTTGATCATGAATGATGCATGATTATCTTCGATCCAATTATCATATTTATTAACTAGTTGTTCAACATAGTATTCAGCAGGCTTTGAGGTCTGAGTAAAATGTTTCGAGTGAGCGATTACTTTGCGATAAGGGCTTACTAAAATGACTGGAGTATTGATCATTTTACCAAAATCAGCAATAAAACGTGCAATACTTACATCATGAATCAATAGATTAGAAAAGCGTTTTTGGATATCTAGAGCATAACTTAACTGTTCTGTTTTAGTATCCCATAAATAATTTAGCAATTGGTGCAATAAGGCACCTAGAGGCCGAGTGCTAGGAACTTGAATGATAGGGAAATTAATTTTGTCTGCATATGCCACTACATCCGGATCAATGGTCTCAATAAAACGACCAACTTTTATACCAATACCAGCAGCTTCCTGCTCTTTTAAAGAATCGATTAATGCAATCAAGTCTTTTGGATTATCTTTATAAACCATTGCCGTTGTTAAAAGGAAAATCTTCTTAGGAATAAAATTTGCCACATCAGGTGTTTCAGAAATTTCTATACTTTCAACAATTGTTTTAGCCTTGGTAGGATTCGTTAATAATTTTAAATCGGAAAATCTTGGAATTTTTAATAAATCTTCTAATAAAGTCAATTGATTTCCTCCTAAACTTAAAAGCGTAGTGGGCTCGTTCAGCCTCGACAGAAAAATAGGAAAATATGGATGTGACGTTTTTAGTCACAGGCATATTTTATCTTTTTACCGAGAGGCTAGGGCACGAAGCTAGATAAAGAAAAGCGTAGTGGGCTCGTTCAGCCTCGACAGAAAAATAGGAAAATATGAATGTGACGTTTTTAGTCACAGGCATATTTTATCTTTTTACCGAGAAAATAGTTTTTCCACCTTAATTTGCCGTGTATTTATGCTCATTCTTTTTTTACAATTCATATCAATTCTTGACATATTTAATGGTAACATCTAGCATATGGATATAGACACTTCTATTCTAAATGATAGCGCATGCAGATACAAGAGTGTTTTGTGCCAAATAACCGAAAATTCAATTTTTTTATTCAAAAGTGACAATGATTTTTTTTGATATAAGGGTAGGATGAAATTAAAACGGAAATGAGGAATAGTTATGTTTTCAGAATTAACGATACCAAGTAGAACAATCATGACTCCTGGACCAGTAGAAGCTCATCCAGTAGCGTTGAGAGCAATGTCCGCATCAATTTTAGGGCAATTTGATCCAGCTTTTTTAACTATTATGGACGAAGTAAAAGAAATGATCAAAATTCCTTTCGGTACGAAAAATAAGCAAGCGTTTGCGGTTGATGGAACGTCACGTTCTGGGTTAGAAGCAGCGCTGATTGCATTGATTGAACCAGGCGATAAAGTTTTGATTCCAGTTTATGGTCGTTTCGCTTATCTTTTAGGGGAAATTTGCGAACGTGCAAAAGCAGATATTCATTATCTTGAAAAAGAATGGGATGCTCCATTTGAACAAGAAACAATAATTGAAGAAATCAAAAAAGTCCAACCAAAAATTGTAGCAATGGTTCATGGTGAAACAGCGAATGGCCAAATGCAATCAATGGAAAAAATTGGTGCGCATTGTAAGACAAATGATATCTTCTTTGTAGTTGATATGGTAGCAACTTACGGTGGAGTACCGCTTGAAGTAGATGCTTGGGGCGTAGATATTGCTATCGCTGGAACACAAAAATGTGTAAGTGTTCCTTCTGGACTATCATTGATTACTTACAATGACAGGGTGGAAAAAGTTTTAACTTCTCGTTACCAAAAAGAACTAGGGTTAAGTAAAGACATCCGCAATGCCAATCATATTAGCAGTAATTATCTTGATTTAAGCCAACTTCAACGCTATTGGAGTGAAGAACGAATTAATCATCATACCGAAGCAACAAGCATGATTTACGGACTGCATGAAGGATTAAGAATGCTGATCAAAGAAGGCATGGATAATGTTTATGCCCGTCATGATCAAAATGACCAAGCAATTGTTTCTGGGATAAAAGCAATGGGGTTAGGTTTTTATGGTGATTTGACTACAAAAATGCCTACAGTTACACCAATTATGATTCCTAAAGGTATTGATGGTGAAAAAGTTCGTGCACTGATGCTGGATGAATTTGGCGTAGAAATTGCTTCTTCATTTGGTGCGTTGCAAGGAAAAGTTTGGCGTATTGGAAATATGGGATATAGTAGTAGAAAATCAAATGTTCTCCATGTGTTATCTGCATTAGAAGGTGCTCTTAATTACTATGATGCGGACATTGTTAAAGGTGAAGCGGTTAAAGCCGCATTAGCTATCTATAAAAAATAAGAATACAGTCAAAATATTTGTGTGAAGGGACATGTGATTGTTCGCTTTGCACAAATTTTTTGATAAGTTTGTGAAAAATAATGATGCGTGAAAGTTTGCTAACGCTTACAATTAAGGCGAATAATGAAGTTGTTTGCTTATATGATAGGACGTAAATTACACAAACCGTTCTTACGTTTTCCCATGTAAAAAAATAACATTTGGAGGAAAAAACATGGATGCAAAAGTTAAGAGTTCAGGAATGGATTATTGGAAAAAAATTGTCATTTTGTTATGTGCTGGTTGGGTAACGATCTGGGTATATCGTTCAGCTCTATCACCTGCCTATCCGCAAATCAATGCGTCCCTTGGGGGAAATATCTCTGATACAGCGTTAGGCTTTATTTCTACTTGTTATTTCTTTGGTTATGTTGCAATGCAGATTCCTGCAGGCTTTTTAGTCGATAAAATTGGAAAGAAAAAAGTATTGATTCCAGGTTTTATTGTTTTTGGGATTGCAGCTTTCTTAATTTCTCAAGCAACAAGTATTTCTATGATTTATTTTGGTAGTGTTTTAGCAGGTTTAGGTTGTGGATCTTTCTATGGTTCAGCATATTCTCTAACATCTCAAAACATTCCTCAAGAAAAAAGAAGTTTTTCTACTGCTATCGTAAATAGTGGATCAGCAGTTGGATCAGGTTTAGGTTTGATTTTATCTAGTTTCTTAGTTGTTCAATTACAGTTCCCATGGCAAACAATGATGTATATTTCAGTAGTATTAATCGTTGTGATGTTGATCGCATTTACTGCAATTATTCGTAATAATAAAGAAGATGCTGAATTTTTAGCACAATCAGAAGCTGAAGAAGCGGCTGAAGCTGTCGAAAATGAAGCACCTGTAGTAGAAAAAGAACATGTTTCAGTGAAAAAATTATTTGCACCAAAAATGTTATTTGCTTATATTTTATACTTTGCTACTTGTTATGCATACTATATGACGGTTACTTGGTTGCCTAACTTCCTTGGAACTGAAAGAGGATTTGAAGGAGCAGCAATTGGATTTTCAGCTTCTCTAGTAGCATTCGCTTCCATTCCAGGTGCGTTATTCTTTAGCCGTTTAGCAGATAAATTTATGCATAAAAAAGTACAATTTATTGTGATTTTAGAATTCTTAGCAGCTGTAATGCTATTGTTGACTGTTCAAGCAACAAACTCAACTATTCTATTAATTGGATTGATTTTATATGGGTTTTTAGGTAAACTAGCTGTAGAGCCTATTATTATTTCATGGCTTGGCGAAAATGCACCTAAAGTTGGTATCGGTACAACACTTGGTGTATTCAACTTTTTCGGAATGATGTCTTCAGTTATTGCACCAACATTGACAGGTTCAATTTCTGATGCAACAGGCTCGAAAGAAATGGGCTTTTATATTTCAGTGATTTTATTAGTAGTAGGAACTTCTTTGTTCTTACTTGCAAATTTGAAAAAAAAGAAAGCTGCTGAGTAATTTCAAGTAGCTGAGAAGTAAATAATGATGTGTTTAGCTTCTGAAACTAAATATAGTGGACAGAGACTAAACACATCTTTTTTTATTTAATTTTAGAAATAGGCATACATAAAAAAGATTTCTATTTGGAATCTCAAGGTATGTAAGCGCTTAAATAAGGAGGCGAACTAATGGAAAACCAAGATTATCAAATCACAGATGAAGAACTTCAACGTTATCGACAGCGTGGATATAATGAAGATCTTCTTCCAAAGCCATTATCAAAAAGAATGATGGGTAAATTGAATTATTTTACACTGTGGATGGGTTCAGTTCATAATATCCCAAACTACACAGCAGTCGGAGGATTTTTATTTTTAGGTCTTTCGCCAATCAATATCATGTTAGCTTTGATACTAAGTGCATTAGCAGTTGCACTGTTTATGACCTTTAATGGTCGGGCAGGTTCAAAGTACGGGATACCCTTTGCTATTCATTTACGCTCAACCTATGGAGATATTGGTGCAAAACTCCCGGGATTTCTGAGAGGGTGTGTTGCTGCAATTGCTTGGTTTGGATTGCAAAATTATACAGGTTCATTGGCACTATTAATTTTGATTGGTAAAATTTGGCCTGGCTTCTTAAACCTTGGTGGGGATACGATGTTTCTAGGGATTTCTATTCCAGGTTTACTTGCTTTTACTCTTTTTTGGCTAGTAAATATGCTGATTGGTCTTGGTGGAGGAAATATTCTTAATAAATTTACAGCTATTTTGAGCCCGCTTATATACATTGTTTTTGGTGGTATGGCGATTTGGGCGATTGTGGCAGCTGGCGGATTGGGTCCGATTTTATCTTATGATGTCTCAGGAGCAGCACATAATATTTCACCAGTATTTGTTTATTTAATGATTATTAATTCGGTTTTAGCTGTCTGGGCGGCTCCTGGTGCAAGTGTTTCGGACTTTACTCAAAATGCAAAATCAACGAAAGATCAAACAATTGGTCAAACAGCTAGCTTTTTAGTTGGTTACGGAATTTTTGCTTTTTCGAGTGTAGTGATTTTAATTGGTGGTTCGATTCGTTATGGTATTCAAGAATGGAATATTCTAAACATAGTTGATCGTTGGGACAATTCATTTGCAATTATTGTTGCGATGCTAGTATTCTTATTAACAACAGTTTCAACAAATGCAACGGGGAATATTATTCCGGCTGCGTATCAGTTGTGCGCATTATTCCCTAAAAAGATCGACTATAGAAAAGGTGTCTTAATTGCTAGTGTTATTAGTTTTCTTATCATGCCGTGGAAGTTAATGGAAAATGCAGACAGTATTTTTATTTTCTTGAATACGATTGGTGCTGTATTAGGACCAGTGGCTGGAACGATGATTGCCAATTACTATTTTGTTCAGAAACAAAAAATCGACTTAAATCAGCTATATATGGATCAAGAAGCAGATAATAGTCATAATATTTATAAAGGATTGAATAAACCAGCCTATGTTGCGACAGTTGTTGCATTGGTAATTTGCTTAAGCGGTAATTTCATCCCAGCATTAAAAGTGATTTCAGATATTTCTTGGATTGCTGGTTTTATATCAGCCTTCGGTTTATATTTAGTGTTAAGAAATTTTTTGGATAAAAAATAATGAAATTTATTACATGTTTGTTTTGAAAGATGCCAAGAAATACAATGAAGAGATGAGTTGTTATTGATTGGTATAAAGTGGAATGTTGTTAATGTATATTATTTAGCTGCACAGGCTAGTCTATCGGAAAAAGACAGGACGAGTCTGTTACGCTTTTAAATTTAGGAGGAGAGAAAATGAGTTATGATTTAGTAATCAAAAATGGATTGGTGATTCTGGAGTCAGGAGAGGTTAAAACAGATATTGCTGTAAAAGATGGTGTGATTGCAGCGATTGGTAATGACTTAGGAGCAGCAGAAAAAGTAATTGATGCCGTTGGTTTAGTAGTTAGCCCTGGTATGGTAGATGCTCATGTTCATATCACTGATCCAGGTGGAGGTTATCGGGATCAATGGGAAGGGTATATCACCGGAACAGCTTCTTGTGCTAAAGGCGGTGTAACATCATTTATGGAGATGCCATTAAACCAAGTTCCAGCAACTGTTGATGGTGAGTCATTAGAAATAAAATATCATGCAGGACAAGGGAAACTTAAATCAGATGTTGCTTCATTTGGAGGTTTGGTACCCTTTAATCTGAAGGGGGGTATTCAAGAGTTAAATGATGGCGGAGTAGCCGCGTATAAATGCTTTATGGCAACTTGTGGTGACCGCAGTATAGATGGCGATTTTATGAATGTGGATGATTATTCTCTTTACGAAGGAATGAAGCAAGTTGCTAAAACTGGTAAAGTTTTAGCTATTCACGCAGAAAACGCAGCAATTACTGATAAATTAGGAGAAATTGCCTATAAAAATGGTGAAACAACTTTAAAAGCATATGTTGAAAGTCGTCCAGTTTTTACAGAAGTAGAGCCGATTCGTAGAGCAATTTTGTTTGCTAAAGAAACAGGCTGCCGCATCCATATTTGTCATGTTGCCTGTCCAGAAGGTGTTGAAGAAGTAACTAAAGCAAGAGAAGCTGGTGTTGATGTTACGTGTGAAACTTGTACTCACTACCTTTACTTTGATACAGATGAATTGGATGCAATTGGGCCAGTTGTTAAGTGTTCGCCACCCATTCGTGACAAAGAAAATCAAAATGGCATGTGGGAAAAAGTCTTATCTGGTGAAATTGATTTTGTAACATCTGATCATTCACCATGTACACCTGATTTAAAAGATAAAACTAATGCTTTTGAAGCGTGGGGCGGTATTTCTGGCGTTCAAAATAACGTTGATGTTCTTTTTGATGAAGGTGTTCAAAAAAGAGGGATGTCATTGAAAAAATTTGCTGATATTATTGCGGCAAATCCAGCTGATCGTTATGATTTAGAGCAAAAAGGTCGTATCAGTATTGGCAAAGACGCTGACTTTGTTTTAATCAAGCCGAATGCACCATACACATTAAAAGCAGAAGATTTAGAGTATCGTAATAAGATCAGTCCTTACATTGGTCGAACAATTGGTGCTCAAGTGATTCAGACAATTTTAAGAGGTCATGTGATCTATAATAAGGAAGCTGGTGTGACAACGGATTTTGTTGGCGCATTTATAAAGAAATAAACAAGTTAATAAAACTGTGAAGGAACAATCAGACATGAAAATATCTATTTTTATTGTCTGGTTGTTTTTAATTTTGAAAATAATTCAGTAGATTCTCACGTTATTCTTGGAAAAAAATTAAAGGAGATACTCATTTAGTTGATCTAACTTGATAAAGGAGAACATAAAATATGAATGAAATCAAAAGGAAAAATAAAGGTACTCCTTATTGGAAGCAAATTATTTATATATTAACGATTGGCTGGATTGTTATTTGGATATATCGAACGATATTGACACCTATTTATCCAATCATTAGTGATTATTTTGGTGGTGCAAGTGATGCTCAGTTAGGTCATATTTCAAGTTTTTATTTCCTCGGCTATGTTTGTATGCAAATTCCTTCAGGGGTGTTGGTAGATAAGTTAGGGAAAAAACAAATTTTGATTCCTGGTTTTTTATTATTTGGATTAGGTGCGTTAATTGTTGGTTTGGCTCAAAATATTGGTATTGTTTTTGTTGGAAGTATTTTAGCTGGATTGGGTTGTGGGACATATTATGGGGTTGCTTATTCTTTGACGGCAGAATATGTACCAGTATCTAAAAGAAGTTTAGCGACAGCAGTTGTCAATAGTGGAACCGCAATTGGAAGCGGATTAGGTTTAATTTCGTCCAGTTATCTGGTAGGGACAGGGATTTTACCGTGGCAAACATTGATCTTTGCAACGATTGTGTTGATCCTTTTAGCGATTCTTATGTTTTTACGTTATATTCGATTGGAAAAACCAAAAAATGCAATGACTAGTCATAAGGAAACTGAGCTAAAAAAACGTACCTCTGTCAAAGCACTATTCAAGCCTCGGATGATTTCAGCTTATATTCTGTATTTTTCAACATTATACACTTATTACTTGATCGATACATGGTTACCTAATTTTTTAGAAACAGAAAAAGGTTTTTCGGGAACTTCAGTAGGTTTAGCTTCATCGCTGGTCTTTTTTACTGCGATACCAGGTGCACTTATTTTTAGCCGTATTGCAGATGGAATACCTCATAAAAAAGTTCAGCTGATTATTTTTCTTGAGATACTAGCAGCTAGTGTGTTGTTTTTAACTGTAACAACTAGCAATCAAATGATTTTAGTAATCGGTATTATGGCGTATGGTTTTTTTGGGAAGTTAGCTGTTGAACCTCTCATCATTTCTTGGCTAGGGGAATCGGCACCTAAAGGTAGCATTGCAACGATGTATGGCGTATTTAATTTTTTTGGTATGTCTGCTTCTGTGATCGTACCATCGGTGACTGGGAAAATTTCTGACATCACTGGATCAAAGATTTATGCGTTTTATTTAGCGATTCTGATTATAGGAATTGGCACATTGTTGTTTTATCTGATTAATCGATTTATTGGGAAAACCAATGTCAATCAACAATGATCATATATATATTAAAATACTTTATTTTTTTCAAATTGGTTTAGATTGAAAAAATAGAGTGTTTTTTTAGTTTATATGGATTTGAGTAGCTTGTTCTATCGAAAAAAACTCGAATCTCAATAGTTTTTTTGTTCTGAAAGTATATTAGATGAAGTCTGTCTTTTTTTTCGTTATACTTATCTTAAGGAATGAGGTGGGTTAAATGAAAAAGACAGAAAAAATATATATGGTCACTCAACGGGTTGTTATTTCCTTAGAAGAATTGAAGCAGGAGATTTTTGATTGGTTAAGTTTTATACGGATTTTAACAATACCAGAAAGTTGTAGTTTTGGTGAGGAAGAAGTTCAAAAGTTTGATTTGAAGACATTGACTCATCGAATTCAAAAACTTACAGCTGAAGAAAATCTATGGATCAAAGTGAACAGCGAAGGTGGAGAATTTCAACTTCATATTTCTAAGCTGAATCTTTATGAACGGACGATTCTAGATGGTGCTATTTTCTTGGCTTACCAAACGATGATTGAAGACTATTGTGAAACAAAAATGATTAAAAATGGTATTTATAGTTATATTCGTTCCTTAGATGAGTATTTGTATAATAATGTTGAATGCATTGATAAGAGAACCTTCGAAACAGAGGCTGAAATCAATGAATTACCTAAACAATATAATAGTAAAAAATCGGTGATTGTAGATTGTAATCAATTGGCTGGTTATGCTATTTATTTCAAAGGTTTGTGTTTAACCTCATGTTGGAAAATGTATTACTCTAGCTTATACTTTCAACATATTCCTAAGTCAATTTTTGTAGAGGTTCAACAAGTACAGTCAGTAACTACATTAGATAATGAAGTGATTAAAGTGACATTATTTAATAACCCATTTAACTGGGATTTGCCCGTCAATAAAAAATATCAACGTCTGTTTAGAGATCAGATGGGGTATGATCAATTGGCTTGGAATAATGGAACTGGCGTGTTACGTCCACCATACATTGAATATGCTTTTACTGAAGGTGTAATACAAACAGTTCAATACCAAAATGATTATTATCAACCTGTTGAAAAAAAGAACGCAACTTACTTTATTACTAGAAGTTATGATAATATCCAACATAAATATGTGGAAAACCGTACTAAAGGCATATTAAATGCTCAAGCTTATTTTCCTTGGATTGACGAAAAGAGTCGCAAAATGATGAATTATCGCATTTTAAATCCGGAAATGACTATTGACGGTGGTCTTTCTGCATATGAATTTTATATACGTCAGTTTTTAGAAATCGATGTTTTGGATAAGAAGTATGATGATTTTGTTTCTGTATTACGGTTTTATTTGCCAAAAGAAGCGATCAAAGAAGTTCCTTTAGATGCATTGTGGGATAAATTGTTTGATGTCAACATTAGTAATCTGAAGCAAAAAGAATTATCTACACGTTTTGACCTAAGAAAAGCGAAGAATCATTTGCATGTCGTATTCTTAGATCATAGTTATTTAGAATCAATTAATCAGACAAACGATATCGGTGAATAGCAGAGAGAGTAGATAAAGGCTAGAACAAAAGTAGTAACACTTTTGTTCTAGCCTTTATTCTATAGTTGTTCGATCTCCATCAATCACTAGTTTAGCCCCTGTAACAAAGCTAGCTTCATCACAAGCTAAATAAATAATACCATTAGCGATATCTTCTGGTTTTCCCAAGTAAGGGAATCGAACCGTTTTTTTATAATGAGGCCTGATATTTGGGAAAAAAGTTTCAATTACAGGTGTTTCAATTGTACCTGGGCAGATTGAGTTTACTCGAATATTGTCTTTTGCGTATTCAAAAGATGCGTCAAGTATCATTGAACGAATCACATCTTTCGCTGCAATATAAGGACTGCTATCAGCTGAATCAACTAAACCTTCAAGAGATGAGACATTTATAATTGATCCACCTCCATTTTTTATCATAACTGGAAGGATTTCCTTCAAACCATAAGTCAGACTGTTTAAATCAATTCCCTGTATTTTCTTCCAATCGTCAGTAGCTAATTCCAAAATCATTTTAGGCGAGGAAATTCCTGCGTTGTTAACTAAAACATCAATTTTTCCATAAGTTTTGATTGTATGACTAATTACTTTTTTCCAACTATGGATGGAACTAACATCATGCTGAATTGCTGATCCGATACCACCAACTTGTTTTATTTCTGAAATGAGAGTGGTGATGTTAGTTAAATTTTGACCTGCACAAACAACAACGGCACCCTCTTTGGAAGCCAAATTAGCAGTCACAGTGCCAATAGAACTTTCGCTTTCTGTAATTAACATTACTTTACCTGATAATCTGTTCATATTAAAAAAACCGCTATAATGAACTCTCATTATAGTTATCCTTTCTGAGTATTCAAAAAAAATATTTTACCAACAAAATTTTTTTATCTTGTAAAGAATGTACATTTCTTATGTATAATTTTAATATAGAATTTTTTTAAATGCTAATGATATAATCATGAAATATTTGTTTTTTATCAAAAAAAACCTCAAATGAAAGAAAAACTAGATTCTAACATTTGAGGCGCTATGTTTATTTATAAAGCGTTTATTTTGAAACTGGTTTTTTTACAATTCCTAAAATAACTGCGGAAACGACCGCACCTATTGCAATAAACACCAAGTACAAGAGTGGGTGACTTAATAAAAGCGCTACAAAGACACCGCCATGAGGAGCTAATAGACGAATACCGAATCCACCGACTAACCCGCCAGCTAATGCAGAACCTACGACGAAACTTGGAATTACACGTAATGGATCTGCTGCTGCAAATGGAATTGCGCCTTCTGTAACAAAAGATAGTCCCATTACTAAGTTTGTTAACCCAGCATCTTTTTGATCTTGAGTAAATTTATTTTTAAAGATCAATGTTGCAATAAAAATAGCTAAAGGAGGAACCATACCTCCGGCCATAACAGAAGCCATAATAATACTTCCACCTTCTGTAACAGTTGCGGCGATAGAAGCTGTACCAAATACATACGCAGCTTTGTTGATTGGACCACCTAAGTCAATAGCCATCATACCGCCAAGTAAAGCACCTAAAAGGGCAGCGTTTGTTCCATCAAGTCCTAATAAGAAATTGTTTAATCCATCATTGATG
Source organism: Enterococcus sp. AAFC-DPL-5146 (assembly GCF_058216635.1). NCBI lineage: Bacteria > Bacillati > Bacillota > Bacilli > Lactobacillales > Enterococcaceae > Enterococcus > Enterococcus sp. AAFC-DPL-5146. Next base: position 856,538 of record NZ_CM177103.1, read on the forward strand.
ACTTTCATTGGAATATTGACTAAAAGCATCAAACCACCAGTAATCAGTAAACCGAAGACTGGATAAAATAGAATAGTTTTGATTCCATCTAGCGATTTTGGCAAGCCTTTGAATAGTTTCTTTAAGAACAGAATGACATATCCAGCTAAGAAACCACCAATCAATGCGCCTAGGAATCCTGCACCACCTGTATTAGCTAAAGCACCTGCAGCAAATCCGGCAATTAATCCAGGTCGATCCGCAATACTAGATGCAATAAATCCAGCTAAAACTGGTAACATAAATCCAAAGGCAGCTCCACCAATTTGATTAAACCAAGAGGCCGCTTCATTGTAAGAGCCAAGACTACTTAGCTGGTCTTGAGGAACTCCAATAAATTGGTCGATCATAAATGATAGTGCAATAGCAATACCACCACCAATAACAAATGGAAGCATATGTGATACACCATTCATCAAGTCTTTATAGATTCTTGAACCAATAGAACCTTCTGCTGATCCGTCATCTTCGCTAGTTTCAGATTCAGAGCCATGGAAGATGGGAGCTGTTCCGCTAGTTGCTAGTGTGATTAATTCTTCAGTTTTACGAATACCGTCACTTACAGGACGATTGACTAATTCCTTACCATCAAAGCGATTCATTTCTACTTTTTTATCAGCAGCAACAATCACACCATCCGCACGAGCAATGTCTTCGGCTGTTAAGCGATTTTTGATTCCTTCTGAACCGTTTGTTTCAACTTTGATATCAACGCCCATTTCTTTTGCTTTCTTTTTCAAGGAATCCTCAGCCATATAAGTATGAGCGATTCCTGTGGGACAAGCTGTAACGGCCACGATAAATTTTCTATTTGTATCTTGGGTGTTTTTCGTTATTTCTTGTTGTTGTTCTCGTTTTTCTTCTGCTTCTTTCGCTTCTTCTGCTGATTGAAAAAGAGCTTGAACTTCTTCAGGAGTAGTTGTTTCTTTTAATTTTGCCACAAAGTCGGGATCAATCAGTAAGCGTGATAAAGCGGCTAACGCTTGTAAATGAGTATCATTTGCACCTTCTGGAGCAGCAATCATAAAGAATAAATAAGTTGGCTGTCCATCAAGAGCTTCGTAATCAACTCCATTGTTGCTTTTTGCGAATAAAACAGTTGCCTCTTTAACCGCACTATTCTTTGCATGGGGCATGGCAATACCATCCCCGAGACCCGTTGAAGTTTGAGCTTCACGTGCAAGAATTCCTTTTTTATAAGTATCAATATCAGAAATTCTAGCACTGTCATACATTTTTTGGACCATTTCATCAATAGCACCTTTTTTATCAGTTGCTTGTAAATCCATGATCATCACATCTTTGACAAGTAAGTCTTTGATATCCATTGTTTTTCCTCCTAAATTTAAAAGCGTAGCGGGCTCGTTTAACCTCGACAGAAAAATAGGAAAAATTAACTGTGACGTTTTTTGTCACATTTAATTTTTATCTTTTTTCCGAGAGGTTAGCCCGCGAAGCTAGATAATATAAAGCGTAGAAAGCTCGTTTGTCTCGACAGAAAAATAGGAAAAATTAACTGTGACGTTTTTTGTCACATTTAATTTTTATCTTTTTTCCGAGAGGTTAGCCCGCGAAGCTAGATAATATAAAGCGTAGAAAGCTCGTTTGTCTCGACAGAAAAATAGGGAAAATTAACTGTGACGTTTTTTGTCACATTTAATTTTTATCTTTTTTCCGAGAGGTTAGCCCGCGAAGCTAGATAATATAAAGCGTAGAAAGCTCGTTTCATTCTGACAAACTAGCTGATTTTTTCAATTTCTACTTCTGAAATCAATTCATGGATTAAATCGACAGATGCTAAATCATCTGAAAATGCAGTTGCGCTGCCACAGGCAATACCCCATTTGAAAGCTTCTACAGGGTCATTGTTTTTAGAAAATGTACCAACAAAACCGGCAATCATTGAATCTCCAGCGCCAACAGAATTTTTTAGCGGACGTTTTAATACGTTTGAACGATAGGTTCCATCTTTTGTGAAAAGTAAAGCACCGTCACCAGCCATGGAGATAATTACATGTTGCGCACCATCTTCTAATAAGCGCTCTCCAAAAGGTAAAATGTCCTCTACAGAATTAAATGAAACATCAAATAATTCCGCTAATTCGTGGTTATTTGGTTTGATAAGTAATGGCTTTTGCGGCAAAGCATTTAGTAAATCTTTACCAGTTGTATCAATAACAAATTCAGCCTCTTTGTCTTTAATAATCTGAATTAACTCTTCATAAAAACCTTTGCGCAGTGTTGCAGGAGTGCTTCCAGATAAAACGACAATGTCACCAGCAGAAATCATACTTAGTGATTGTTTTAATTCTTGCATCTCTTCATTACTGATGGCAGGTCCTAAACCATTGATTTCTGTTTCAGTTTCAGATTTTAGTTTGATATTGATACGAGTATCTTCACGAACAGGTGTAAATTTTGTTTGGATTTCCTCTTTTTTCAACCAGTCAGAAATAAAATTTCCTGTAAAACCGCCTAAAAAACCTAGAGCAGTTGATTCAGTTTGGATTCTTTTTAAAATTCGAGAAACATTAATTCCTTTTCCTCCAGGCAATTTCAAATCATTTGTCATTCGATTCAAATCACCTAATTTAAGTCCTTCTACATGAACGATATAGTCAATTGAAGGATTTAATGTCACTGTGTAAATCATTGCACGGCCTCCTTGATAGTAGTTTTTTTCTGAAATTGTTTCAATAGTTCTGTTGAACAATGATTCGTCAAAAGTGTCACTTCTTCAAGATCAGTCACTTTTGTGAAAGTTACTTTATTTAGTTTTGTTTGATCAATCAGTACATATGCTTCTTGCGCCTGAGCAATAGCCAAACGTTTTAAAGCAGCTTCTTCAGGATCTGGTGTAGTCAAACCAAATTCAAGATGGGCACCGTTCATTCCCATAAATACTTTATTGAAACGAAAATGGCTAAGTTGTTCCATCCCTGTTGAACCGATAATAGCTTTGGTAGATAGTTTTAATGAACCACCAAGAATAATCGTACTGATATTTAGGTCGCCAAGCTTAGCTGCATGATGTACTGAATTTGTGACAGCTGTGATATTTTTACCTGCTAGAAAAGGTAACATTTCTAAAGTGGTGGAACCTGCATCTAAATAAATAACATCACCATCATGGACAAATTGAGAAGCCAGTTGAGCAATCGCTTTTTTCTCATGCGTGTTTTTGACTGATTTTTCAGTCATATCTTGTTCAAAGCCTAAATTTAAAATTCGCTTTGCTCCGCCATGAATACGTTCTAATAATTCAGCATCTTCTAATTCTTGTAAATCTCGACGGATTGTTGACTCAGAAGCGTTGAGTAAGGAAGCTAATTCTTGTGATTTAACTACTGATTTTTGGTCTAATAAACGTAAAATAGCTTGATGTCTTTCTTCTGTAAGCATTTTCACACCTCGTTTCATTGAATATAATAGCACATTAAAATCACTGGTGCAATCAAAAACGGTCAAAAACAATCATTTTTGATTTAAAACGATCATTAGTGCTGGAAAAAGGTACAATTATATCAGTTGACAAAGATGTTTGTTCTTTGGCTTAATGGGTATAGGATAAATCGGAGGGATAAGTATGAACAATCGTACAATATTGCAAGGATTTGAATGGTATCTGCCAGCAGATGGTCAACATTGGAAACAACTGACTGAACTAGCAGAAGAATTACATAAAAAAGGCATCAATGGGATTTGGCTTCCTCCAGCCTATAAAGGTGCGGAAGGTCTAGAAGATGTGGGCTATGCGCCTTATGATCTGTACGATTTAGGTGAATTTGATCAAAAAGGAAGCGTTCCAACTAAGTACGGGACGATAGAAGAATATTTAACTTGTATCAAGGCGTTAAAAGAAGCCGGAATTGAAGTTTACGGGGATATTGTTTTTGATCATTTTATGGGAGCGGATGAGGAAGAAAGTGTTGCCGCAGTAAAGTATCGTCCAGATAATCGGAATGAAGCACTAAGTGGTGAAGAAGAAATTTTGGCATGGACAAAATTTACATTTCCAGGAAGAAATCGTAAATATAATGACTATACTTGGACCTGGAGAAATTTTTCTGGTGTTGATTTTGATGATCGACGAAAAGATCATGGCATTTTTAACTTTGAAGGAAAAGGCTGGGAAAAAGAAGTTGATAGTGAGAATGGCAACTATGATTATTTAATGGGTTGTAATTTAGATATGGAATATCCTGAAACTGTCGATCAGCTAAATAAATGGGGGCAATGGTATCAATCATTGACGGATATTGATGGTTATCGTTTGGATGCGGTAAAGCATATTCAGTTTAATTACTTTGTCGATTGGTTATTAAATAGAAGGAAAGAAAAAGGCCGTGATTTATTTGTTGTGGGGGAATACTGGAATGGTGAACTTGAGAAATTGACTAATTATATCGATAGTTCAGGAACGCTGATTTCTTTATTTGATGTTCCGCTACATTATCATTTTTATGAAGCAGCTCACTCAGATGGACAATACGACATGCGAAATATTTTTGAAGGAACGCTAGCAAAAGAACGACCTGAATGGGCGGTGACGTTTGTTGATAATCATGATACGCAAAAGGGACAAAGCTTGGAGTCTTGGGTAGATGGCTGGTTTAAAGTTCATTCCTATGCACTGATTTTGTTAAGAAAAGCAGGAACGCCTGTTGTATTTTGGGGAGATATGTTCGGTATTCCTTCTCAAGAGGTGGATGCTGTCGGGAAAGATTTAGAATTGTTGTTAAAAATCCGTGAGCGTTTAGCTTATGGTAATGAAATGGACTATTTTGATGATCCGAATGTGATTGGCTGGGTGAGAACTGGAACGTTTGATCGAGAAAAATCTGGTTATGCAGTAATCATGACGAATGCTCAAGCTAGCGAAAAGACAATGACAATTAGTGCGATACATGCAGGTAAAGTGTTTGTTGATATCTTAGGGAACAACCCGACAAAAGTCATATTGGATGAAACTGGTGCCGGAATATTTCCTGTAAATGGCGGAGAAGTTTCGGTTTATGTAAATGAAGAAATCGTAGGTAAATTGAATGGTGTGTCGGGTGAGTAGTTTATAAAGAGACTTGATTAACAACAGTGTTTTCTGTGAGATTTTTTACAATTAGTACGTGACTTCTACTGGAAGACTAATTATACTAAGAATAATAGAGATGAAGCTGGGAAGTTTATAGAATTTTGGTGCGAATCTCAAGTGCATATGAAATTACTGGGAGATTCGCACCCTATTTTAGAGTAAAATGGATGACAAACCTTTGTTTTTCTCATTTTAGAAAGATTTAACGTGTAGAAATGACAAATATATTGATAATTTGTTACTTTTTTACGGTCTCACTCTTTATTGAGTGAGTGGATTGAAATAAGATTTAATATATATATTCGTCAGCCTTAAGTCTCACTCTTTATTGAGTGAGACTTTTTTATTTTTCCGCATAATCTATTCAGAAAAAATCAAATCCACTCAAACTGCAACCTAAAATACCAACTTAACAACAACGAAATTATCGTTTCACAAATTCCATCATTATTAAAGAATTTTCTTTCCATTTTTGGTATAATAGATAAGATTGAAAAAAGAGAGAGGACGTTGATGATGGCACAAGAAAACGCCTTGATCCAAGGTATGAATCCAAGACAAAAAGAAGCCGTTCTACATACAGAAGGGCCTTTATTAGTTATGGCAGGTGCAGGTAGTGGGAAAACAAGAGTCTTGACCCACCGTATTGCTTATTTAATTGAAGAAAAAGATGTTAATCCATGGAATATTTTAGCAATCACTTTTACCAATAAAGCCGCAAAAGAAATGAGAGAACGTGTTGGGAAATTACTGAAAGCTGGTGGGAACGACGTCTGGGTTTCTACATTTCACTCTATGTGTGTTCGTATTTTACGACGTGATGTGGATCATATCGGTTATAACCGTAACTTCACAATCATTGATACTTCTGAACAGCGGACATTGATGAAACGAATCTTAAATGAACTGAATATTGATGTGAAAAAATACGATCCTCGTTCGATTTTAGGAACAATCAGCAACGCTAAAAACGAGCTGCAGACACCAGAAAAAGTGGCAGAATTACAAGGGACACCTTACGAGGAAGTCGTAGCAAAATGCTATAAAATGTATCAAAAAGAATTAAGAAACAACCAATGTATGGACTTTGATGACTTGATTATGAATACCATTCGTTTATTTAATGATCATCCAGATTCATTAGCTTATTACCAGAATAAGTTCCATTACATTCACGTGGATGAGTACCAAGATACGAACCACGCTCAGTACACTTTAGTAAACATGCTGGCGGCACGTTTCAAAAACCTATGTGTCGTAGGAGATGCTGACCAAAGTATTTATGGTTGGCGTGGCGCTGACATGCAGAATATTTTGGATTTTGAAAAAGATTACCCAAATGCTTCTGTAATTATGCTAGAACAAAATTACCGCTCAACTAAAAAAATTCTAGATGCAGCCAATAATGTAATTAAAAACAACAGCAATCGTCGGGATAAAGAACTATGGACTGAAAATACTGACGGAGAAAAAATTGTTTATTATCGTGGAGATAACGAAAGAGATGAGACACAATATATTGTTGGTCAGATCCAAAAAGAAATACGTGAAAAAGACCGAATCTATGGCGATTTCGCCGTTTTATACCGTACGAACGCGCAATCTCGTGTTATGGAAGAAATGCTGTTGAAATCAAATATTCCATATACGATGGTTGGCGGACATAAATTCTATGATCGCAAAGAAATCAAAGATATCTTAGGCTACTTAAATATTATTTCTAATTCAATGGACTCACTTAGCTTTGAACGAGTAGTAAACGAGCCGAAACGGGGCATTGGTAAAAGCTCTGTCGAAAAATTAAGAAGTTTTTCTCAGATGCATGGTTGGTCATTGTTAGAAGCTGCCCAAAATGTGGATCTAGCAAATATTTCAGGAAAAGCTGGCAAAGAGTTAGGCAGTTTCGGTATGATGATTCAAGACTTAACTCAAATGATACCGTATTTAACAATTACAGAATTAGTAAAAGAAGTCTTAGAACGCAGTGGTTACCGTGAAGAATTAGTTAGACAAAATAATTTAGAATCTCAAGCACGCCTAGAAAACTTAGATGAATTCTTAACAGTTACGCAAGAATTTGATAAGCGTTATGAGCGTCAGGATCTAGAAGATGCGGATGCACCAGATGAAAAATTAGCTGTTTTCTTAAATGATTTAGCGCTAGTTTCTGATTTGGACAACTTAGAAGAAAGTACGTCTCAAGTAACGTTGATGACACTTCATGCAGCCAAAGGTCTAGAATTTCCAGTCGTATTCCTGATTGGAATGGAGGAAGGCGTGTTTCCTTTATCTCGTGCGATGTTGGAAGAAAGTGAGTTGGAAGAAGAGCGTCGTTTGGCTTATGTTGGGATTACTAGAGCGGAAGAGATTCTATATATATCGAATGCTTTTTCTCGGACATTATATGGAAGAACGCAATACAATCGTCCAAGTCGTTTCTTAGATGAGATTGATGAAGAATTATTAGACTTGCAAGGTTCGATTGCTACACCAAAAGCACCAGCTAGAACCTTTGAACCAAAAGTATTTAAACCAGCTTATGCTCAGCCAACCAAGCAGCCTGTGACAGATAAAGTTGCCAGTGGAGGCGAATCAATGGCATGGCAAGCTGGAGATAAAGTCAGACATAAAGCGTGGGGAACAGGAACCGTGGTTCGTGTTGGCGGAACAGCCAAAGATTTAGAACTAGACGTAGCCTTCCCAGAAAAAGGCATCAAGCGCTTATTAGCAGCATTTGCTCCAATTGAAAAAATATAAAATATGTGTGAGGTAAGAAGAGCAACAAGCACATTTTTCTATTTTTCTTTCAGAGCTTAAAAAAGCCCGCTACACGTTTAAATTTAGGAGGGGTTACTTATGGCAGAATTGCCATTAACATTAGCAGAAGCGACAGATAAAGCAAAAGAACTACGAGCTCAGTTAAATCAATATTCTCATGAATATTATGTAGCGGATAAACCTACCGTAGAAGATTATGTATATGATCGGCTTTATAAAGAATTGTCTGACATAGAAACCGAATATCCAGACTTGATTACTTCGGATTCACCGACACAACGTGTGGGGGGCAAGATTTTACAGGGATTTGAGAAAGTTACTCATGATGTTCAAATGTATAGTTTGAATGATGGTTTCAGTAAAGAAGACATTTACGATTTTGATGAACGTGTCCAAAAATTAGCAGGGAAACCCGTTAGTTATTGTTGTGAGTTAAAAATTGACGGACTAGCGATTTCATTGAAATATGAAAAAGGGAAATTTGTTCAAGGTGCAACACGTGGTGATGGAACCGTTGGAGAAAATATCACTGAAAATTTGAAGACAGTGAAATCAATTCCTTTAGAGTTGAAAAAGCCGATTTCTGTTGAAGTTCGTGGTGAATGTTATATGCCAAAACAATCATTTGTCAATTTGAACAAAGAACGAGAAGAAGCAGGACAAGATGTTTTTGCCAACCCTAGAAATGCAGCAGCAGGCAGCTTACGTCAGTTAGATACGAGTATGGTTGCTAAACGTAATCTCAATACCTTTCTATATACAGTAGCCGATTTTGGACCAATGACTGCACAGACTCAGTTTGATGCATTGAATGAATTATCAGAAATTGGTTTTAGAACCAATCCTGAAAAGAAATTATGTCAAGATATTGATGAAGTGTGGGCATATATAGAAGAGTATCATGAAAAACGAACAGAATTGCCTTATGAAATCGATGGAATTGTAATCAAAACTAATGAATTTACAATTCAAGATGAATTAGGTTTTACAGTTAAAGCGCCTCGTTGGGCAATTGCTTATAAATTTCCACCAGAAGAAGCACAGACGGTTGTGGAAGAAATTGAATGGACGATTGGTCGCACAGGTGTCGTTACACCAACAGCTGTGATGCAGCCAGTTCGCGTAGCAGGTTCGACTGTTAGTCGAGCGAGTTTGCATAATGCTGATTTTATAGCAATGAAAGACATTCGTTTGAATGATACGGTAATTATTTATAAAGCTGGGGATATCATTCCAGAAGTTGCTCAAGTATTGACAGAAAAACGGAATGAAAATAGCCAACCCTATGAGATCCCAACCCATTGTCCTGTTTGTAACAGTGAATTGGTTCATTTAGATGAAGAAGTTGCTTTACGTTGTATCAATCCAAAATGTCCCGCTCAAATCAAAGAAGGACTGAATCACTATGTCTCCAGAAATGCCATGAATATTGATGGCTTAGGTCCTCGTGTTTTGGAACAGATGTATGATAAAGAGCTAGTTGCTGATGTTGCTGATTTGTACTTTTTAACAGAAGAACAATTGATGACGTTAGATAAAATCAAAGAAAAATCAGCCAATAATATCTACCAAGCAGTTGCTGCAAGTCGTGATAATTCCGTTGAACGTTTGATTTTTGGTTTAGGAATTCGTCATGTTGGAGCAAAAGCTGCAAAAGTTTTGGCAGAACATTTTGGTGATCTAAGAACTATTAGCAAAGCAACGAAAGAAGAGGTTGTGGTACTTGATTCTATTGGTGAGATCATCGCTGATAGTTTAGTGACGTATTTTGAAAATGAAGAAGTCCATGAATTGATGGATGAACTGACAAAAGCGGGTGTTAATTTTGAATACAAAGGCATTCGGACAGCACAGTTAGAAGCTGTTGAGTCACCATTCAAAGATAAGACAGTCGTTTTAACAGGGAAATTAACACACTATAATCGAGAAGAAGCCAAAGAGAAAATTGAAAATCTAGGTGGAAAAGTAACCGGCAGTGTGTCTAAAAAAACAGATATCGTTGTTGCCGGTGAAGATGCCGGCAGTAAATTAACAAAAGCTCAGAATCTGGGGGTTGAGGTTTGGGATGAGGCGCAGATGGTTGCAGCACTTGATAATAGTACGACCATTGAACTGCCTGAATAAGTAAAAAAATGAATGAAAAAGATGTCTAGCATTATTTTTTACATCTAATTAGACTATTTTCTTTCATCTCTATCATAATTTCTTAGAATTTTATGATAGAATAAGAAAAAAGCTGTTTTCTTAACGTGAATATTCGTTTAACAGTATAAAAAATGAACTAGTGAACTCATAAGAGTTGTCTTTCAGATACGGGCTAATCATTATCTGAACATAACAACTTGACTGAGTTTTTCTAAAAGAAAGAAGGGTATACATGGCAATCAGTGAAGAACAAGCAAAACATGTAGCAAAATTGTCTAAATTGTCTTTTTCCGATGAGGAATTAAAAGACTTTACTAACCAATTAGGCAAAATTATCGATATGGTAGAACTATTAGAAGACATAGATACAGAGGGTGTTCCGTTTACATCTAATGTTGCACAATCAATCAATGTTATGAGAGAAGACGTAGCAACGCCAGGTATGAATCGCGATGAATTAATGAAAAACGTACCTGAATCAGAAAATGGCTACATCAAAGTGCCAGCGATTATCGACAATGGGGAGGCTGGTGCATAATGGAAAAATTATACGATAAGTCACTAACAGAATTGCATGATTTACTTGTATCAAAAGAAATCACAGCAACTGATTTAACAAATGCAACATTAAATCGCATCAATGAAACAGAAAAAGAGGTTGATTCATTTATTACGATAAATGACGAGAAAGCTTTAGAATTAGCGAAAGCAATCGATCTTAAAGGTATTACTGAATCAAATCCATTAGCTGGTATTCCAATCGGGATCAAAGATAACATCGTAACAAAAGATATTTTAACAACAGCTGCTTCAAAAATGTTGTATAATTTCAACCCAGTCTATGATGCAACTGTTATGGATAAAATCTATCAATCAGATATGATTCCTGTTGGGAAACTAAATATGGATGAATTTGCAATGGGCGGAAGTACAGAGACATCATACTTTAAGAAAACGAAGAATGCTTGGGATCATTCTAAAGTTCCAGGTGGATCATCAGGTGGTTCTGCTGTGGCTGTTGCTGCAGGACAAGTCCCTGTTTCTTTAGGAACTGATACAGGTGGAAGTATTCGTCAACCTGCTTCATTTAATGGAATCGTGGGAATGAAACCAACATATGGACGTGTTTCTCGCTTTGGTTTAATCGCATTTTCTTCTAGTTTGGATCAAATTGGTCCGTTGACAAGAAACGTCAAAGACAATGCATTAGCATTAAATGCAATCAGTGGATATGACGAAAAAGACGGAACATCTGCTGGCGTTTCAGTACCCGATTTTACAACTGGGTTAACTGGAGACATCAAAGGTATGAAAGTTGCTTTACCAAAAGAATATCTTGGTGAAGGCGTGGATGCTGGTGTTCGTGAAGCTGTTCTTAAAGCTGCAGAAACATTTAAAGCATTAGGTGCAACAGTTGAAGAAGTTAGCTTGCCACATTCAAAATATGGTGTAGCAGTTTATTATATCATTGCTTCATCTGAAGCAAGTTCAAACCTACAACGTTTTGACGGAATTCGTTATGGTTACCGTTCTGAAAATGTGAAGGATCTAGAAGACGTTTATGTGAATTCTCGTTCTGAAGGATTTGGTATAGAAGTAAAACGCCGTATTATGCTTGGTACGTTCTCATTAAGTGCTGGTTATTACGATGCATACTTCAAAAAAGCTGGACAAGTAAGAACGTTAATCAAGCAAGACTTTGATAATGTTTTTGAAAAATACGATATCATCATTGGTCCGTCTTCACCAACAGTTGCATTTGGATTAGGTGAAAATATCAATGACCCAATTACAATGTATATGAACGACTTACTAACGATTCCTGTAAACTTAGCTGGCTTACCAGGTATGTCAATACCAGCAGGATTCTCAGAAGGTTTACCTGTCGGCTTACAAATTATTGGGAAAGCATTTGATGAAAGTACAATGTATAAAGCTGCATTTGCGTTTGAACAAGCAACAGATTTCCATACGAAAAAACCTGTGATCTTAGGGGGGAATGACTAATGAATTTTGAAACTGTCATCGGACTTGAGGTCCATGTAGAACTAAAAACAAACTCTAAAATCTTTTCACCAGCACCAGCTCACTTTGGTGCAGAACCAAATAGCAATACGAATGTAATCGACTGGAGTTACCCAGGTGTGTTACCTGTAATGAATAAACAAGCTCTTGAATTTGGAATGAAAGCAGCTCTTGCTTTAAATTGTGAGATCTCTAAAGATACACATTTTGACCGCAAAAACTATTTCTATCCAGATAATCCCAAAGCTTACCAAATTTCTCAATTCGATCAACCAATCGGACATGATGGCTGGATTGACATTGAAGTTGAAGGGAAAACAAAACGTATCCGTATTGAGCGCGTACATTTAGAAGAAGATGCTGGGAAAAATATCCACGGCGACGGCGGTTATTCTTATGTTGATTTAAACCGTCAAGGTACGCCTTTGATCGAAATCGTTTCAGAAGCAGATATGCGTTCACCAGAAGAAGCTTATGCTTATTTAGAAGCTATCCGTTCAATCATTCTATTTACAGGTGTTTCAGATGTAAAAATGGAAGAAGGTTCAATGCGTTGTGATGCCAATATTTCTTTACGTCCTTATGGCCAAGAAGAATTTGGAACAAAAGCTGAACTTAAGAACTTGAACTCAATGAGTTTTGTAAAAAAAGGACTTGCTTTTGAAGAAAAACGTCAAGCGAAAGTATTACTATCAGGTGGAGAAATTCAACAAGAAACACGCCGTTTCGATGAGACAACGAATAAAACATTATTGATGCGTGTTAAAGAAGGTTCAAGTGATTATCGTTACTTCCCAGAACCTGATGTTCCACGTTTTGACATCGATGATGAGTGGATTGAGCGTATTCGCCACAGCTTACCAGAAATGCCGGCTTCTCGTCGTACTCGTTACATTAAAGAATTAGGGTTACCTGAATATGATGCGATGGTTCTAACGCTGACAAAAGAAATGTCTGATTTCTTTGAAGAAGCTTTAAATGAAGGCGCAGATGCCAAACAAGTTTCTAACTGGTTAATGGGTGAAGTTTCAGCTTACTTAAACAGTGAAAAAGTAGAATTGCCTGATACAAAATTAACACCTGCAAACTTAGCTGGTATGATCACATTGATTGCAGATGGTACGATCAGTTCTAAAATTGCGAAAAAAGTCTTCAAAGAATTGATCGAAAACGGCGGCGACGCTAAAGAAGTCGTTGAAGCAAAAGGCTTGGTTCAATTATCTGATCCATCACAATTGTTGCCAATCATCAATGATGTGCTAGACAATAACCAACAATCTGTTGATGATTTCAAAAATGGGAAAGACCGTGCAGTTGGCTTTTTAGTTGGTCAAATCATGAAAGCAACGAAAGGACAAGCCAACCCAGGTATTGTAAATAAATTGCTACAAGAAGAATTGACAAAACGATAGAAAGCAGCAGATGACCTATGAAAAAAGCAAGAGTGATTTATAATCCAACTTCAGGTAAAGAGCTAGTCAAGAAAAACCTAGCTGACATTCTTTCTATCTTGGAAGAATGCGGATATGAAGCTAGTGCTTTTGCCACAACGCCTGATGAGAATTCCGCTAAAAATGAAGCACACCGAGTTGCTAAACTAGGTTTCGACCTAATTGTCGCAGCGGGTGGCGACGGAACAATCAATGAAGTCGTGAATGGCATTGCTCCATTAGAAAATCGACCGTCTATGGCGATCATTCCTGCTGGAACAACCAATGATTACGCCAGAGCATTGAAAATTCCTAGAGACAATATTGTTAAAGCCGCAGAAGTCATCAAAAAAAATCAAACCGTCAAAATGGACATCGGAAAAGCCAAAGATAATTATTTTATCAATATTGCAGCCGGTGGGCATTTGACTGAACTAACTTATGAAGTTCCTTCAGAACTAAAAAGTATTTTTGGTTATTTAGCTTACTTAGCTAAAGGCGCTGAGATGCTGCCTCGTGTGAAACCAATCAAGATGCGGATGGAATATGATGAAGGTGTTTATGAAGGCAATGCTTCAATGTTTTTCTTAGGATTGACTAATTCAGTTGGTGGATTTGAACAGATTGCACCTGATGCGAAACTTGACGATGGAAAGTTCTCTTTGATTATTGTAAAAACAGCTAATGTTTTCGAAATTTTACATTTAGCGGCGTTGATGCTAAATGGAGGTAAACATATAGAAGATCATCGGTTGATTTACACAAAAACTAGCCGTTTATATGCTGAAACGCTAGAATCCAATAGTCGTATGATGATTAATTTAGATGGTGAATATGGCGGTGATGCACCGATGGAATTTGTCAATTTGCACCAGCATATTGAAATGTTTGCCAATGCTGATGCAATTCCATCAAATGCAATCATGGGTTCAGTCTTAGAAGATTATGACGGTAAGTCAGGTGAAGATGATGATGAGTATCTAGAGACAAGCAAAGAATTCGTCAGAGAAGTCGAACGCCTGACAGAAGAAGATATCGACGGTGATGGCAAGATTGCCGGAAAAGATAACGAGAAGTAAAAAAAAGCAGCTTTCTGTGTTTTGTTTTGCAGAGAGCTGTTTTTTTACAATGAAGTGATAAAAAGAAAGTCTTTGTTGCTTTTCTAGCATTTTTTCATTAGAATGAGTGAAGCGCATAAAAGAAGGAGCGACTTATGAATAATTTTCCAGTGAACAAAAACGAAACAATTGAAGTTGATATTATTGATTTAACACATGAAGGAATGGGTGTTGCCAAAATTGACGGCTACCCGCTTTTTATAGAAAATGCTTTGCCAGGTGAAAAAATCGAAATTAAAGTGCTAAAAGTCGGCAAAAGTTTTGGTTACGGTAAAGTGTTAAATATCTTAAAATCAAGTGAAGACCGTGTACCAGTCAAAGATGCGAACTTTACGAAGGTAGGCATCAGTCCTTTACAACATCTAGCTTATGGTGCTCAATTAGCTTTTAAAACCGATCAAGTGAAAAATGTAATGCAACGTGTAGCGAAATTACCAGATGTTCCTGTAATGGATACAATTGGTATGAACAATCCTTGGGGCTACCGTAATAAAGCACAAATTCCAGTTAGAAAAATCGACGACAAACTACAAACAGGTTTCTTCAGAAAAAATAGTCATGATCTGATTCCGTTAGAACATTTCTATATTCAAGACCCTAAAATCGACGAAGCAGTAATCAAAATTCGTGATATTATGAGACGTTACAGTATCAAACCATATAATGAATCAGATAATACAGGTAACTTACGTCATATTGTCGTTCGTCGTGGTTACCATACAGGACAAATGATGGTTGTCTTGATTACAAGAACACCTAAACTATTTCCGAGTAGTAAAATCATTCCTGACATTTTAGAAGCCTTGCCTGAGGTTGTCAGCATAGTTCAAAATGTCAATTCTAAAAAGACCAACGTAATTTTTGGTGATGAAACGATTCTTTTACATGGAGAAGACCAAATGATCGATACGATTTTTGATTTGAAATTTGAAATTTCTTCTCGTTCATTCTATCAAGTAAATCCACAACAAACAGAAGTGATGTATAATAAAGTTAAAGAATATGCAGCATTGACTGGTAAAGAAGTGGTTGTTGACGCTTATTGTGGAATTGGCACGATTGGTTTGACTTTAGCTAAAGATGCAAAACATGTTTATGGTGTGGAAGTCATTGAAGAAGCTGCTAAAAATGCTGAAAGCAATGCAAAATTGAACAATATTACCAATGCGACATTCACAGCTGGTTTAGCAGAAGAAGCGTTACCAAGATTAATTGAAAATGACATCAAACCAGATGTTGTGATTGTTGATCCGCCACGCAAAGGATTAGAAACGAGTTTAGTAGAAACATTGATCGAAACAAAACCTGAACGCATTGTTTATGTGAGCTGTAATCCAGCAACATTAGCACGTGATCTTGCATTGTTAGTTGACGGCGGTTTTGAGGTCAAAGAAGTCCAACCAGTGGATAATTTCCCACAAACAACTCATATTGAGTCAGTTACTTTGTTAACAAGGACGGTGTAAAGATGGATGATACAAAGAAAAAAATGTTAGAATTAATCAAAAAGAAACAAGGTGGAGGCAGATCTGAAAAAATGGAGAAGCCTAAGAATGATCGTAAAAATATGCGAAAAGGGCCAAAAATTTATAATAAATAGATTGATGCTCCTTGATTGAAAGAGGGGAACAAAACGAATATTTCGTTTAGTTCCCCTCTTTTTTTGCACTGCTTTAAATAGCTCATTTCTATATACAAGGCAGATGATATAGATAATTTTTCTTCTTTCCAAATTATCTAACCAAAATCTGACCATGGAATTGTTATGATAGATATGCTTCGTAACAAACAGAGTATAAATTGGAGGAAACAATATGAGTTTTTTTAAGAGATCATTAATCAGTATTTGGCAACGGAAAGGGCGAACAGCTTTATTTTTAGGCCTGTTTCTTATTGTCTTTTTATTGATTTTATCAGGATTTGCCATCCAACAATCGGCAGAGCAAAGTAAAGTAGATGCACGGAAACAATTAGGGGCAGAAGTTCGTTTGAAACGAGACAACGACAAAATCAGAGAAGCCTTGTTCAGCGGACGGTCAAGTATAAAGCCACTTTCAAAAGAAACAGTAGATCAAATCGGCAGTTTGCCTCAAGTAAAAAGTGTATTAATGACAGGAGAAACTGGGGCGGCTAAAAGCAACTTAAAATCAGTTGAGCCAAAATCCGATAGTGGAGACGAATCAATGACTTCTAGTATGCCTAAAATGAATTCTGGGCAAGAAGTACCTGCTTTTAAACTGATTGGTACGAATGATTTATTAAAAACAGCTGATTTTAAAAATCACGATGCTAATCTAATCGAAGGAGAAGGTATAACAGCTAAAACATCAGAAAATTCCGCAGTTGTTGAAGAAACATTTGCAAAAAATAATCAATTAAAATTAGGCGATAAATTTAAAATCCGAGCTTCTTCACTAGATGGAGAACAGGAAGAACAAGAATATAAAGTAACTGGGATTTATAAGAGCGAAAAAGAAGTTTCCGCTTTAGAACAAATGTATGAAATGTCTCAACCAGAGAATCAAATTTATGTGGATATGGATTCCTTTTTAAAATCAAGCAAAAGTGCCAATATCGACGATGCAACCTTTTATTTGAAAGATCCACTGCAAGTGGACGACTTTGTAAAAGATGCTGAAACGAAAATGCCAAGTGAAAATAACTTCTTTAAACTAGATGCTTACACTGAACAATACGAGCAAATGATTGGACCTCTCGAAAAAATGGCAGCCTTTAGTTCAATTATGATTAAAGTAATTGTAGTAGCTGGTGGATTAATTTTAACGTTCTTATCGTTACTATCTATTCGTGATCGCAAAAAAGAAGTAGGTATCTTACTTTCCTTAGGAGAAACAAAAGTGAAAGTGATTCTGCAATTAGTGGTAGAAATTTTACTGATAGGTCTCCTTTCATTTGGTCTATCCTTAGCAATCGTTAAGACATCCGGAGAGTCAATTTCAAATATGATGTTATCCAAACAAGTGGAGAATGCTGGACCTGTCGTACAAGAAACAGATGACTATGGTGAAGAGACGAAAGAGATAGAACCTGTAGATAAAATGAAGCTACAAGTAAATACAACGGTTATTTCACAAGCAGCAGGTTTAGGATTTTTACTAATTATTATTACAACTCTTGTACCAAGTATCATTATTGCTAGAACAGATCCAAAAGACCTGTTTGCCCAAAAAGACTAGAGGGAGAAATAGACATTATGAATTTAGAACTTAAAGATATCACCTACTCATATAAAGATGGAATCCAAGAGTATAAAGTTTTGGATAATATCAACTATACATTTGAAGCAGGAAATTTTTACACAATTATGGGACCATCAGGTGCGGGCAAAACGACATTATTATCTATTGCTTCTGGACTAACAAAGCCTATTGAAGGTAGCATTAGCTATAGAGGAGAAAATGTCTATGACATGGGAATCACAAAATACAGAAAGAATTTTACATCTATAATTTTTCAAGCGTACAATCTGATTCCTTATATGACTGCTTTTCAAAACGTTAAAGTAGGAATGGAAATTAAAAGCCAGCACATCAAAAATATCAATGAGTATGTAAAAAATAAACTAAAAGCAGTCGGTATTACTGAAGAGCTGATGCACAAAAATGTAATGAAATTAAGTGGTGGACAGCAACAAAGGGTTGCCGTTGCTAGAGCATTATCAGCAGATTCACCATTAATTTTTGCAGATGAACCAACAGGGAATTTGGATCAAGTGACTTCTAAAGGCATTATCGATATGTTAAAAGAGCTTGCTTTGCTTGAAAAAAAATGTGTTATTATGGTTACCCATGATTTAGAAATTGCTAAACAAGCAGATATTAGTCTAGTATTGAAAGATAATACCCTTAGACCACTTTAACAAAAGTCTCTCACTAAATATGGTTCAAACGAAAAAAGTTATACATTATTCATAAACCTCTCAATCATTCATAAAAAAAGTATGTTAATGTTATTGTAAGTGAGACTTTTTTAGGAGGTTTATGATAATGCGTTTACTTGTTGTTGAAGACGATATTCTATTAGGCGAAGGCTTGTGTATGGGATTAAGGAAAAAAGGTTATGCTGTTGATAAAGCAATGGATGGATTTCAGGCAATTGAAATGATAGAAGTAACGGAATACGATTTAATCATATTAGATTTATCCTTGCCTAATATGAGTGGTTGGGAAATTTTAGAGAAGGTTCGTACCTATGATTTAGAAATCCGAATTCTGATTTTATCTGCGAAAAGTTTTGTTGAAGATAAAATCAAGGGGTTGGATATGGGCGCAAATGATTACTTAACGAAACCATTCGACTTTTTTGAGTTAGAAGCCAGAGTAAGAAACTTACTAAGACAAAAAATTAGTTTAGAAGAGTCAGTTATTATGTATGGTGCAATTAGTCTAGATTCTACAAAGCGAATCGTTAAAGTAGGAGACGCGCCAATTAAACTAACAAGGAAAGAATTTGGGATTCTAGAGTATCTGATAAAAAATCCAGAGAAGGTTTTTTCTGCTGAAAAACTAATGGAACATGTATGGGATGGCGATGTGGATTTATTCTCCAATACGTTTAAATACCATATGTATTCATTAAGAAAAAAAGTAGCAGATCTTGATACAACAGCTGCTGAAATGATTCAAACTATTCGAGGTGTAGGATATTGTTTATCTGACAAACGTGTAGAGAGAAGGGAACAAGAATAATGAGTTTACAAAAGCAAATCACTTTGTTAGTTAGTGGGCTTTTAATTAGTATGTCATTGATTATGTTATTATTTTCTGTAACAGGTGCAAATAAAAACTTCTCTGTTGAACGTTTAGCACGACTTGATTCTGGAGTAGTTGCTTCAAAAGCTGAAAAGACTGGAACCACTCTGGATATTAAAGAACGTAGCCAATTGAGTGAAACCTTGGCTAAAGCTAGAACGTCATTTTCATCAAGTATTATTTTTGTATGGTTCGTCTTGATTGTTATGGGGACTTTTATTACCTATAAATTAGTTGGAAAAAGCTTAGGATCGCTTGTAGCGCTCCAGAAGACAATGAGTAACTTAGACACTGAGAATATCGGAAAACAAATTAAAATCGATCAGAGGCAGCCTCAAGAAGTTCAAGAACTAAGCATGAGCTATAATGAGATGACCGCAAGATTAGACGAATCATTTCTCAAACAAAAAAACTTCGTTAATAATGCTGCTCATGAATTAAAAACGCCTTTAGCTGTAATCATTACGTACACGCAACTGCTACAAATGAACTCTGATGAGTCAGACGAAGAAAACAAACAAATAACAGACGCAATCTTATCAAGTTGTGATAAATTATCCATTACTTTAGAGCAGTTACTATTACTAGCAAATGATAATCTACTTCAGCTAACAGATACTATCCGTACAGACTACTTAATTAATGAAGTCTTTACTGTACTAGACCCAAAAGCTGTAGACAAAGGAATTATATTAGAAAATAAAAGCCAAAATAATATCCACTTCAAAGGGAACAAAATTATGTTAGGTGTAGCACTAAAAAATTTAGTTGAAAATGCAGTCAAGTACGGAGATGAAGGATCTGCAGTAATTGTTACAACAACATCTTCAAAAGAAAACTTGACCTTTGAAGTGAGAAATCACGGGCAAGAAATCATGGAAGAAGAAGTAGAACGTATCTTTGAACCATTTTATCGAGGTCAGAAGACGAGTAATCAAATTATTGGTAATGGTTTAGGATTAGCGTTAGTGAAAAAAATCATTGAAAACCATGCTGGAGAAGTGTCTTGCAGGATAGAGGGCAAAGAAATATATTTTCGTTTTTCAATTCCAATCCATAATTAATTATGGATCAGGACTGAAAAACAATAAAAGTAAGGCGCTTCCTGATAAAGGAGCGCTTTTTTATTTAATGTTGATTTTTTTGCGCTACTCTTTGCGTATAAACCACTATTTTATGATCTAATACATCAATTCCTTGTTGAATCTGCTTCATTTCTTCTAAAGCAAGTCGTTTTTGCTTCTGTAGTAAATCTAAACGATTTTGATTCGTTGAATTTCCTTGATACCACCAAGTTAGATATTGTTTTAAATCTTCGATCGACATGCCAGTTTTTTTCAGGTGCAAGAAAAAATCGATCCATTCCTTATTGCGATCATCATAAATTCGAATATTATTTTGATCTCGTTTTACTGTAATCAAACCTTCTTTTTCGTAAAAACGTAAAGTATAAGGTGTTAAACCAGTCATTTTTGAAAATTCATGAATTTTATAGGCCATCAAAGTTTCCTCCTAGTTAAATATGTATCTTTATTTTACCACTTAGAGCTGAGTTTAAGTCAAACAAAATAAAACGGAGTGTATTGTCTAATGATATCGTCATTGATTTTGTTTCAGATACATTTAAATAAAGATTAGTAATAAAAAAACAAACAGCTGCGTATCCTGGGGTTAGAGAAATGGTTGGTTGTTTTATTTAATAAAGGAATATGTTAGGATAAACAGCTGTTTGAAATAGTAGATTCTGCAAAAACTACTACTTTTTGTTAGAAAGTAAGAATTAGTCTTCGGCTAACTAGATTCTTACCTAATACTGGATTATAAGGAATCGCTCGCTACTTTTTGGTATTCAGGTGGATAGATTTAGGGAAAGCTGTGTTGGTATTACTGGTTTATTTTATTACGCATTGACATAGTACACTTTTTTTGACTGAATAGGTAAAGTATGGTGATTGATTGATTCCAATAATGCCAGCTCGTAAACACCAAGATCTGAATTTAGAAAGTATGTTCGAAAAAAGAGATGTTGGTGTTTACTATTTATAAAAAGAGCGAAAAAAACGGCATTGGTCACCAACCAATACCGTGCAAAAGTACAATGAATAATCATTAAATTATCCAGAAACTTAAAAAATGTAAAAAAACACTAGTATTTCTTACAAATTTTAGGTAAAATGAATAAGTCAATGCGCATTGACTTGGGCAACTTGTATGATCAGTTCTGGCTGATGATACAGGGCTCTGTGATTGGATTTGCTGTCCTTTCGCAGAGTGCCTATTTTTATTTTGTTTTTCGCTCTAATTATCTAATAATATAATCAAAACACAAAAAAATGATATTAGTCAGATACTAATACCATGAAGCGTTCTGTAAATAAGTATTAACTAATTTCAAAGAATAAGCAAAAAGACTGGAAATCTTTTCTTACTTTTAGTACAATGGAAGTAGTCAATGAACTATTGACGGAGGCAACTTGTATTATTAGTTCTGGCTGATAATACAGGGCTCTGCGGGATGATTTGCTGTCTCCTGCAGGGCGCCTTTTTTTATTTTGTTTTGTAATATTATCTTAACTTAAAGACAGGAGTATAGTCAATACAAATTTTCAAAATAGTCAAAATATGGTGAAAGGAACAAAAAAATGAAGGATAATTACAAGTATAGCTACATTTGTTTCTAAATAAAAACTTAACTTTTTGTTCGGTATATTAAAAAATAGTTTTTCTTCTAGAAAGAACAGTATGTATAGAAAAAAATTCCATCTCAATTGAGATGGAATCAATTTTTATTTTATCTTTGGGGAAGATAAATACATGTTACTCTATGTATAGATAATAATATATTTATACTAGAATTGCCACTTCAATATCTTCTTATCGATAATACTTTTTTGAAATGACTAAGGCTCCTTATAAACTACTCTCTCCAAAACTTTGTGTAGTGCATTTTCTCATGTATATTATAATCAATAATTTTTTTTAATAGTGAAAAATCAGTTTCCTGATCCCAAGCTATTTTGATAATATTCTCCGTATGTTGATAACCTGCTTTTTCAATTTCTTCTTTAAATGCTGCAATAGTCACAGTCTCAGGTGCAACTGAAATATGTTTTTTTGATGTGCTATAAGCGATAATAAACGTATCATGATCTGTAAACATAGGCTGATTCCACTTTATCACGACTTTGAGTTGAGGATAATTTTCCTTCATCCAGTCAAAAAGTTCTTCTAGACGTGTACGTTGTTCGGGTTCACTGATATTTGTAATAAATTCATCGATATTTTTCATTTTTCTCCCTCATTTCTTCCTTCTAACATTCATATTATAATATGAATGTTAGAAGGAAGAAAGAATTTGCTTTATGATTGTTGTAAAGTATTCTGTTATTTCGTCAAATTTAAATAGTCTGAGACCGTCATTGTAGTTGAAAATCTGCTCAATGCAGATAGATAGGCTAGTTGAACAAATTCAGCTTTCACTGTTTTTCCGTTAAATGTAAGATCTCTTGTAGCTGTAGCATCAGTTATCAATAGTGGATGTAATCCTAATTCAGCGGCAGCTCGTGTAGTTGAGTCTACACACATATGAGTCATCATACCAGTGATAACTAATTGCTCAATGTGATGTTTATTTAGTAAGTTACTTAGCTCTGTTTTAAAAAAACTGTTTGGAAATTGCTTTTCGATAATAAATGAGTTGTCCTTGACTTTAAAATCTGGATGTAACTTGACTCCTTGAGTTTCTGCTTCAAAGAAGTCTGCACTTTTTTGATGATTGACGTGTTGAATATAGATAATCGGTAATTTTTGTTCAATAAAATGAGCTTCTAAAAGTTGGATTCTTTGCAAAGCTTCAGTAGGTAAGTAGAGCTCCATTTTCCCACCTTTAAAATAATCATTCTGTACATCAATAATCAATAATGCTTGTTTCATTTTATCATCTCCTCGATTTAGTTTACAAAATAAATTATAATAGCAATAAGAAAATTGAAACAGAACATGATGAAAAAATAATCAGTAAAAGACTTTCAATGTGAAAGGAAATAGAAGATGGATTGGTTGGATCAAAAGATTTTAACGTTATTGAAAAAAAATTCTAAGTTATCAAATAAAGAAATTGGTGAAAAAATCCATTTAACAGGACAAGCTGTGGGACAACGAATCATTCGTTTAAAAGAAATAGGAATCATTAAAAATTATACAATCAATTTGAATTACAATGAAAAACAGTTCATTCGTATTTATATGAATAATAATCAGTTTTCTGCATTGGAAAAAGCGGTGAATGGATTTGAAGAAGTTGATGAATTCTATAAGGTAAGTGGTCAAGCGTGCTATCTTGTTGTGGCTCATTTTGATTCTCATGGATTATCTGAGTTTATCGAAAAGGTGTCAAAATGGGCACGATATAGTGTGGAAACGGTAATCGGTGATAGAAAATCTTAAACGTAGCAGGAGGGAACAAACTATGGAAACATACATTGCTTTATTGCGTGGTGTCAATGTTGGTGGAAAAAATCGAGTGGTGATGGCAACATTGAAAGAGCGGTTTGAACAACATGGATTTACAAATGTTGTGACGTATTTAAACAGTGGGAATGTGATTTTTGATAGTGAAGAAACCGATGTTCTACAATTAACACAGGATTGTGAATCGCTGATTGAATCTGAATTTGGATTTAAAATCACAGTGACGATTGTTTCAGGTACTGATTTGTTGGCAGCACTAGAGCGCATGCCAGAATGGTGGAATACAGATAAAGAATCAAAACATAATGTTATTTTTGTGATCCCACCAACGACAACGGAAGAAGTAATCGCATCTGTTGGTGAAGCTAAAGCAGAATATGAAAAGGTTGCACATCATGAACGTGTTATTTTCTGGTCTGCACCAATCAAAACATTTTCTAGAAGTCGCTGGTCAAAAATTGTTGGAACGAAGATGTATAGTCGAATTACGATCCGAAATGCCAATACTGTAAATAAGCTTGCGGAACTAGTGCGAAAAAGTAATTAAAAAAAGCTTGTCTTGGAGGTAACTCGATATAGCTAGTAGTACAGAAAGTTAGTTTAATAGAAATCACAAAATAGCTGGAAAATCATTTGTGTAT
The DNA here is from genome assembly GCF_058216635.1 of Enterococcus sp. AAFC-DPL-5146. NCBI lineage: Bacteria > Bacillati > Bacillota > Bacilli > Lactobacillales > Enterococcaceae > Enterococcus > Enterococcus sp. AAFC-DPL-5146. Next base: position 881,045 of record NZ_CM177103.1, read on the forward strand.
GGAATGATCTTCTAGCTAATTTTATGTGATATTGAATCTTAGGGACTTTATGCTTATAATGAATATTGGGTTAAAAAGATGGAAACTTGTTGGGAGAAAATAAAAATGTGGCAGTTTATTAAAAATAATTTATTTATGATTAAAAGAGCAGGTTTATTATATAATCTGAAACCTAGAAATACTTTTTTTATTACTTTAGTACTTGGTGCAACTGGGATTCCTAGACTATTAAATAGAAATTTTGTTTCCGGTGGTATTTTACTGTTCATGTTTGTTATTTCTAGTGATTGGGATAATGATATACTTATTTGGATCGGTGTTTTTGATGCTATCACAAGCATTTTTTATAGAGAGCCAGAACAAAAAGAGAAATCTTTTGAGGATAAAAATAAAGTAACTAGGAGTGCAGTAACAAAGGATGTTCAAAAAGAAAAGCCTAAAGAAACGAAAAATGAGAATACTAATGTAATACAAGAAGAAACGGTCAAAATAGGAAATAAAATCTGTCATTTTTGTGGAGCACCAATCCCTTCAAATGAAACAGTTTGTTCGTATTGTAGAATGGAAAGTACACAATAGAAAGTTGAGAAAATAATGAATTTAAAAAAAAGTATTAAAATCTTTTTCGGCATTCTAGCCATTTTTATCATAATCATTCTAGCTTATGTCGGCTATGTCTATTTTAGCTATTCCAGAATTGCGGATGATGTACCAGTCGAAATCAGTCAAAAAGCCAAAGGAAAACAAGCATTAACGAATCAAGAATACAAAATCACAACTTTTAATATCGGCTATGGTTCTTATACACCAGATTACACATTTTTCATGGATGGTGGCAAGCAGTCAAAAGCGGTGAGTAAAGAAAGTGTTGTCGAAAATATCTCTGGAGTGATCGATACGACCAAAAAAATCAATCCAGATTTCGCTTTATTCCAAGAAGTCGATGAAAAAGCTACTCGTAGTCGCAGTGTGGATGAGGTAGCTCAAATCAATCAGCAATTTAATGACTATTCTAGTGTATTTGCAACTAATTATGATTCAGCATTTCTAATGTATCCAATTCTAGATCCAATCGGAAAATCGAAATCGGGTATTCTCACGTTGAGTAATACAGCAATTGAAGAGAGTACTCGTTACAGCTTACCAATCGAAACAAATTTCAATAAATTTTTTGATTTAGATCGCGCGTTTACTGTCTCAAAAATTCCAGTTGAAAACGGCAAATACCTAATGATATATAACGTTCATTTATCTGCATATATCAAAGATCAAAAAATCCAAAAAGAGCAAGTCCATAAATTGTTTGATCATATGGAAAATGAATATAAAAAAGGAAACTATGTAGTTGGCGGTGGAGATTTCAATCATGATCTACTAGACTCTTCGACAGAGACATTTAAGAATGATACAACAGAAGAATATACCTGGCTACAGCCTTTTCCTAAAAAAGAACTACCAGAAAATTTACAAGTTGCAGCTTTTAGGGAAACGAAAAAACCAGTACCGTCAGTTCGTAATCTAGATAAACCTTATCAAGAAGGGGAGTCATTCGTAGCTTTGATTGATGGGTTTATCCTTTCAGATAATGTAGAAAATATCAGTGGGAAAGTGATTAATGCCGAATTTAAACATTCAGATCATAACCCAGTTGAGTTAACATTTAAGTTGAAAAAATAGTAAAAAGAAACGAAGCTAACATTAACAGCTTCGTTTCTTTTTTATTATTTATCCTTCAGTTTTTACAATCGTTTCTTTTCCATCATTTACAATTAATGCTGTGTGACTGGCAACTTTAACACCATCAGCTTCGTAATCTGATCCTGAGAAATTGGCGATTACGGATAACTTATCACCAAATTCAGTTTTCTGAACTAAACGATCTTCAGTAAGTATTTTAAAATCAGTCATTTCATGTTGTAAGGCTGATTTTTGGAAGGGACTCCAAATCTTAGCATTTTCAGAAATATCTTGTTTACGTTCTTCCCAAGCAGCTTTGTCAATGTGCATCATTGGCGGTGTGTTATATAGATACTCTCTCATACGACGCTCATTGGCTTGTCCTTTGATTTTGTAACTATCCCACTCCCATTGATGTGAAGTGATGACAGAACGGTTGTAAACAAGTTTGTAAAGAGGTAAAGAATAAACTGGATCAGTGTACATTGCTTTGTATTCCTCTTTGATTGGTACAACTTTCTTATATTTAGTTGGAATACCGCCATCTAATGCTGCATAGCTTCCTACATAGTATTCACTTTCTTTATTTTCACGCATATCAGGATCTGACCACATGATGACTGGCGTTTCGATTCCATGAGCAAAGACCATATCTTTAGAAGCAAAGTCATTCCCACCTTCAGAACCGACAACTAGACCGTTTTGGTTAAAATAATCCATCCGTTTTAAACGTCCAGCGACATCTTCACTTTGAGAAGTTAAATGTTCAGGGCTATAGTCGTTATAAATTTCACCAGCTGCATCGGTATCTAAGAACCACGAATTAAAAGGAATTTTATTTTGCATGATTCCTGTAAAACGTTCTTCTACATCTGGGAAAATTAGCGTTGGATTTAATTTACGACCTTTACCTAAGAAACCTGCAACTTTTTCACCATTTTTCTTGGCTACCGTGGCATTTTCATAGAGGTCTTTGTTAGGGAAAGAGGCTGTATTCCAGTCGATACTAGCATTTTCTTGAATCGATTGATAAGAATCATAAGGGCCAATTAAATAGCCTTCATCAGCGGCTGTTTTAACCATTTCTGGATTCATTAATCCATTAGCCCAGTTTGGTAAGCCAATCCATGCATTTTCTACGCCGGATTTTTTCATGTCTTTGAAGACATCAGAAGAACTTGCTTGTCCCCATTGCTCAAGAGGTGGTGTTAAATCGCCAATAACACCTGCTAGTAGATGTTTATTAAGAGTGTAACGGTCCTGTTCACTTAGTTTATCGATGCCTTTATCAATTAATTTTTGAGCTTGTGCATCGGGGTTTTTAAATATATCTTTATTATAAAATTGCGGATAAAGTAAAACATAGTTGATAGATGTTAAGAATGTATTCTTTTCAAATTTATAGCCTTCGTTATTTCTAAATGCTTCTATGGCTTTAAGATATTCCTCAGAACCATCTTCACCATATTGTTCTAATAATTCACCAATCCATTGGAAAATAGGTTCGTCTATCATTTGTGGAAGTTTGCCCCACTTGATATCTTCCAGTGTTAAAATACGGCTGTTCCAATAATAAACTTGGAGAGCGCCACGCATTTTTTTGATTTCTGGATTTTCTTTTTCTTTTTCATCTAATGTTTTGAATTCACCTAAATTGATGCGATCCATTTGATATGTTTTAGCGATAGCGACAGGATCATTATCCGTCACGTATAGTCGGTAATTCAACGTTTTATTTTTGTCGAATCCGATAAAATTATGACTTGCTTCTAGAGTAAGGTGAGGTTCTGTATTTGTTAACATGTCACTATTGAATGTATTATCCATGACAAAAGTTGTCGCAAATGTTTTTTGATTTGTTGTGAAAAAGCTCATTGAAAAAGCTTCACTCATGGACAATTCTTCATTTTGCTTAAAGTAAGCTAACCATTCTTTTTGATCGTTGGGAATTGTTTTACCTTCGGCTATAGGTAAAATATAGTTTTTTGCGTCTAATTTTGGCCATGCAAATGTTGTATCTTCATCAGATAAACTTGTAAGAGACACTGCCAGATGATTGTTTTCTTTTTTTAAATGAACGCTGATTTGTTCAGTAGGATACGTCCAACTGATTTCTTTTTTACTTTGTTTTAAATCAGTGATTTCTTTTGATTCTTGAGGTTGCGCAATTGTTTCTTTTTCCCCATTTTCAGTAATAGAAATAGCAAAAGTTTGAGGATCAACCTCGAAAGAAAAATCGGTTTTTGCATAAGTCTTATTTTTTTCCATTTCTTTGTTAGCTATTAAACTCTCTGATTCGCTTGTTGCTTTTGTCTGAGTAAAGCTGCAAGCGGATAAAGAAAGTACAACAGCAGCCAAACTTAAGTAAGTAGTAAATTTTTTCATGATTCCCTCCTAATTTAAAAGCTAGATAATACAAAAGCGTAGTGGATTGCTTAGCTCCAATAAAAAAATAAATGATGCGCTTTTTATCACTATTTTAGTTTCTAGAAGCAACCCATACAACTAATGAATACAAGTTGATCTTAACAAGCTTTTGTTACAGAAAAATGTCAAAATAAAAAAACAAGCGCAAATGCGCGCTTGTTTATTAGGCTTTATAAAAATGTAAAATAAAGATCAACGTTTTATGAACCAATCGTGCTTCAATCGTAAAACCATGTTCATCCATAATCGATTGAACGATAGATAAACCTAAACCAGTTCCTGATAAATTTTTATTTCGCGATTTTTCATGAACATAAAAAGCTTCCCAAAGTTTATTCACATCAAAATCTGATGCTAAGGAGGTTTGATTACTAATAGAAAATTCAATGAATTCATTAGTTTCCCGCCAACTGACTTGAATTTCTTTGTCAGTGGTATATTTAAGTCCATTGGTCAATAAATTCTCAAAAACCCTTCTGATCAAAATAGGATCAGCTTCAATCAGTGAAAGAGGTTTGTCTGCATCTGCCTCTAATAATAAAATGTCTTCTTTTTCCATTGTTGGTGTAAGCTCAATGACTGTTTGATGCCAAGAATCAGATAATTGGATAGGAACTCTATTAATGGGCTGTTGTTGTTCTAATTTCGCATAATCTAACATTTGGTCTACGATATCATTTAATCGCTGGGTTTGCTGTAAAATAACCTCTAGATATGTCCCATCATCTAAGCCATCTTCAATTCCAGAACTATAAGCTTTAATCAAGGCAATGGGGGTTTTTAATTCGTGAGTCAAATCTGCTGTAAATTGTTTGAGTTGCTCATTTTTAGCGAGCAAGTTTTTTTGATAAGCTGCCAAGGCATAGCTCATTTTATTAATGCTAAGAGCCAATTCACCAATTTCATTAGCTGGAATATCATCTGTTGTCACAAATGTCAGTGCTGTGATTTCTTCAGCAACTTTTTTTAAATTAACTAAAGGATCGGTGATTTTTCGAACGGAGATGTAAATCAAAATGATAATCAACAATAAAGTAATACTTAGAGAAATAAAATTAAACGTATTGATCAAATTAGCTGTTTCTGAAAAGTTCACAGTAGAGACACCAATTAAATAAAAAGTATTATCAATTATTTGCATTTTAACTAAGAAACTGGATTTTTGCTTTCCTTGATCAAAGTTTCGTTGAACCGATTGAGAACTATTTTGTAATTGGTTCAGCGTTTCCTGAGTGATCCAAAAACGATTTAATGCCACTTTTTTTCGATTTAATTCTACATTCAGAGCTTCATTGAAGTCATCAAGTGATGTCTCATCTAGATTTCGTGTGACAATAGTGACTTGATTGTTCTCTTCTAGTTCCGCTAGTTGTGTTTCAGAATGATCAGATTGTTGAATGTCCATCATAACGGAGGAAACCTTATGCTCCATTTTTGAAAAATAGTATTGTGGGACTATCAGACTATTTAACACAAACATGACAACAAAGCTGCCAATAATGATTAATGAAAAGGTTAAGGTAAGTGTTGTACTGATTTTTCTAGTTTTCTTTTTCAATGAGATAGCCCACTCCTCTTTTTGTTGTGATGATCTCATCGCCAACTTTTTCACGAAGTCTTCTAATATGTGTATCCACTGTTCGAGCGACTCCATCATAGTCCATACCCCAAACACCAATCAAAAGTTGTTCTCTTGTCAAAATATTGCCGCGATTGTTCACCAACATCATGAGCAAATCAAATTCTTTTTTCGTGAGATCTAACATTTGTTCCTCTTTCCAGACTTTTAAATTACTGGGATCAACCAGCAAGCTCTTTACGTAAAAAGAATGAGTTAAGCCAAGCAATTTTTTGACACGTAATAATAGTACTTGCGGATGAAACGGCTTAGTAATATAGTCATCTGCACCACTGGATAAGGAAAGAAACTCATCTTCACCAGTTGTTTTAGCTGTAAGCATCAAGATTTTTAGAGAACTTTCAGCTTTAATTGTTTTGATAACTTCGATGCCATCAACGTTTGGCATCATCCAGTCAATGATGGCTAAGTCTAACTTTTCTTGATAAAAAACATCCAAGGCTTGCTCACCATCTAGAGCAGTGAAGACAGTAAAACCAGCTTTTTTTAAATACGCACTAACAATTTGCACCATTTCTGGACTGTCATCGGCAACTAAAATGTTCAATGTTAAAAACTCCTTTTAAAGATTTGATATTTTGTGTTTTAGATAAAGAAATAGGCAACCAAATAGAAGTGAAAATAGCCCAATCAAAGGTATATCTACGTGTAAAAAAAGATAACTTGGCTGATTTAAAATAGTTTTCAGCCAAGAGTTAGAAGAGTAGAAAAATTTTGTATAAAGACAGCTAGCTGTGATTATTCCTAGAATAATTCCTGGGACAATTAGTAAAACTGAGTCAAAAAACAGTTCACTAGTTACCCCTATGGTTGAGCTTCCTAACATTTTTTTCGTAATTAATTCTTTTTTCTCCAATAATAAAATATTCTGAAAATGGATAAAGAGATAAGCGATGCCAAATAAAAATAGACCAACACTAAAAATAATGAAGCCGATTTTTAAACTGACCACTAAGGTAATTAAATGATCACTGGAATTTGTTTGAACAATTGATTCCAGTGAAGTTTTCTGCTCTATCGCTTTTTGTTTTTCTACAGCTTCAAACTTTACTGAAAAAATCCAGGCATGAAGAAAAGTTCTTAAGGTAAGGGTATATAGCAAAGCGAAAATACTTCTTAAAAAGAAGGTAGTCTTATTTCTAAGCAGGTAAACGCCACTATCTTTTAAAATATAATATAACTTATACATAAGAATAAGCCTTTCTAGATTTAAGAATAACAGGTTAATATGAGAAAGTCTTTCGATTTGTTTTTACTAATTATCATATCTGTCTAGTTTAAATTCTTCAATCAATTCAATCAGTTTTGTTGCATAATCTGGATCGGTTGCATAACCGCCATTCTGTAGGGCAATGGCTGCTTCTCGATAATTTTTACTAGTTTTAATAGCGTCATAGGTTCCACCTTTTAAAAACTCCATATGATCAATCATAGATTCTTGAATCGTATTATATTTTTTAAAGGAATCATCTATTGTAATTCGTTCACCGTTGATAAATTCATCTGTTGGCATAATGCTTGACTGATCATTATAAGCACCTTTAATACCAAATAAATTTTTTGCTTCCACTGCTAAATCACTGCGTCCCCAGTCAGATTCCAAGATTGCTTGAGCAATGGTGATACTTGCAAATAAGCTCGTTTGTTTTTGTAAAAGTTTAGCTTCAGATGCTATGTCATCAATAAAATTTTGTTGGTATGCAATTGTTTCATCTTGGATTGGTTGCTCTTCTTTATTAAACATAAGAAGAATGCTAGCAAATGAAAGAATCAGAATTAATAAAATGGGGAAGATATTTTGTTTTTTAAGGACTGCTTGATTCATAATAATAACCTCTTTTCTTATTGGTGAGCTACATATAAATCAGCTCTTTTCTCCTTTATTACCCAAGAGCTGACGAAATTCGTCTAGCGTTCTATTTAAGTAACTAAATTCAGTATAGAGGTCTAATGTTACAAAAATATGCCAACTAAGTTAATATTTATTGGGTTTTAGTAAGAAATGATTCATTTTGATTAAAAACAAACAAAAATAATCTTTTTTTTTGAAATAAAAAAAGTGAAACAAACTTCTTTACAACTCGGAAAAAATCATTTATGATTATTTTTGAAGATACCCCTATGGGTATAAAGGAGGATGTTATGTTTTCGTTTTTTAAAGGAAATTCTATTAATACAAGTGAACTTCAGAAAAAGTTAGTATCAAAACCAGAAGTTATTGATGTTCGAGAAAAAGTCGAATTTTCATCAGGTCATATACCTGGAGCAAAGAATATACCCCTAAGTAAAGTGGTTTCTTATACCACAAAAGACAAAGGTTCTGTATATGTGATTTGTCAATCAGGTATGAGAAGTCGTCAAGCAGTCAAACAATTAAAAAATAAAGGGATCGATGCAATTAATGTCAAGGGTGGAATGAATGCTTGGCGTGGAGATATCAGAGGAGGAAAACTATAATGCGTGTAGTAATTATTGGTGGTGTAGCAGGAGGAATGTCAGCTGCTACAAGATTAAGAAGATTATCTGAAGAGATTGAAATCATTGTTTTAGAAAAAGGACCCTATGTTTCTTTTGCAAATTGCGGGTTACCCTACTATGTATCTGGAGAAATCAGCGAACGCTCAGAATTGATTTTACAAACACCAGAACAATTGAAAAAAAGATTTAATATCAATGTTTATCCAGAAACAGAAGCAATCAAAATTGATCGACAAAATAAAACTGTTTTGACACATTCAAAAGGTAAAGAAGAAGAAATCAGTTATGATAAATTGATTCTTTCTCCAGGAGCAGAACCAGTTGTTCCAGCAATTGAAGGTTTAGCCGAAGCAACAAATGTTTATACGTTAAGAAATGTTCCAGATGTTGACAAAATTGTCGATGCAGTGAAAAAGGAACAACCTAAAAAAGCAGTCGTGATTGGTGCAGGATTTATCGGTTTGGAAATGGCGGAAAACTTACAACATCTAGACATTGATGTCACTCTAGTTGAAGCAGCACCACAAATTTTACCACCTTTAGATGAGGAGATGGCCGCTTTTGTTGAAAAAGAATTGAAGCAAAAGGGAATCACTGTTTACACAGGTGCAGGAGCAACTGCTTTTAAAGAATCAGGTAAAAAAATCGAATTAAGCTCTGGAGAAACAATTACAAGTGATTTTACAATCTTATCAATAGGAGTTAAGCCGTCAAGTAATCTAGCGGTCGATGCAGGGATAGAAACTGGTTTGCGAGAGGGTATCTTAGTCAATCAATCCTACCAAACCAATGATCCTGACGTATATGCTGTTGGAGATGCTATTGTTGTAAAACAGCAAATCACCGGAGAGGATGCTATGATTTCACTTGCATCACCAGCGAATCGTCAAGGAAGACAAGTAGCAGATGTGATTGCAGGTGTTTCTAGAAAAAATCAAGGTAGCATTGGAACCGCAATCGTTCGAGTATTTGATCTTGCTGCAGCCAGCACAGGGTTGAGTGAACGCCAGTTGCGTAATAGTAATCTAGAATATAAAGCTGTTCATACAACGTCTAAGAGCCATGCAGGGTATTTTCCAGGAAGTCATCCTATCATAATGAAACTTCTATTTCATCCTACAACTGGTAAAATTTATGGAGCGCAAGCAATTGGAGCTGATGGCGTAGACAAACGAATCGATATTATTGCTACTTCAATCAAAGCAGGGCTGACAGTTATGGATTTACCTGAACTAGAATTTACTTATGCACCACCTTTTGGTTCAGCGAAAGATCCTGTTAATATGATTGGCTATGCTGCTGCAAATATTATTGAAGGTTTTTCTGATAATATTCAATATTATGAATTGAAAGATGCTTTGGAAAAAGGTGCTTATCTACTTGATGTAAGAAATCCAGGTGAGTTAAAGAACAATGGCGCATTACCTCATGCTGAGAATATTCCGTTGGATGAATTAAGAGCTCGCTTGACGGAATTACCAACAGATAAAGAAATCATTGTTAGTTGTCAAAGTGGGCAACGTAGCTACTTAGCTGAACGGATTTTGAAAAACAATGGGTTTACCGTTAAAAATTTAGATGGTGCTTTTCAAATATATAGTACAATTTACCCTCAGGAGGTTATTAAATAATGTATAAATCAACCATGATCGATGAATTTGAACAATTAGAAAAAAGAAATGACTTAGCAATTATAGATGTACGTGAAGATGACGAATATCGTTCTGGACATATCAAAGGGGCGAAAAGCATGCCTTTGAGTACGCTACAGGAGACAGCAGAGTCGCTTGATAAGGGACAACATTATTATATTATTTGTCTTTCTGGCGGACGCTCACAAATGGCTAGTGAATATTTTGCCTCATTAGGTTATGATGTAACTAATGTGATGGGCGGCATGTCCGCTTGGAGAGGAGAGGTTGTTGATGGCTTGTGATCCTAAATTAGCCAATCGATTAAAACGTTCTGAAGGGCAAATTCGTGGGATTTTAAAAATGATGGAAGACGGTAAAGACTGTCGGGAAGTCGTTACTCAATTAATGGCAGTTCGTTCTAGTATTGATAAAGTCATCGGTCTTGTAGTGACTGAAAATCTGAAACAGTGTATGGAAGATAAAGATGTCGATCTCGCAGGTGAAGACATGGCAAAAGCACTAGAAATGATTGTAAAGACAAGATAATATAAAATAAGAGATAATTAGAGATAACGTCTATCTGTGAGGTTATCTCTTATTTTATATACTGAATAACAGTTGTCTATTCTTCAAATATAGTACCATTTAAAATATCAATAATGTGTTCAGTGTTGATATTTTTAACGGTTTTTTCCAAATCCTTGGAATTCAGCAAAATTAGCGAGCAATAACTCATAATAAACAGGTTTATCGTTTAATATTTTTAAAAACAACTCCTTAGGAATACTAAAAATTGTTGCTTTTTCACTGATAACTCGAATTATTAAAAGCGATGGAGAGTTACAAAACTTAAATGGTTCCTATCACTATGATTTTGTTGGTGAATATAGTAAATTAGTGTTGGATTTTAAAGACAATGGGTAGTCTATCCAGATTGTTTTACATTATACATTATCTTAGTTTGCATAATAAGGCTAAAGCGACTATATTTTTTTACTAAACCTATTGAAACAATGACTATTGATTGAGATAATAGCAAAGAAAAGAGGGATCATATGGGACAAATTTGGCTTGAACGATTACTTCGCTGGAATGCAAAGGTTCAAAAATTATTGGTAGGAAGATATGCGCAAATGGATCAATTAAACAATACTTTGATGAAGGTAAGTCTGATCTTATTATTGCTAAATCTATTTTTACCGACATCGATTGCGTTTTGGCTTGCGGCGTTACTTTTACTATGGATGAATTATCGTTTTTTCTCTAAAAGAATTTATCCACGTTCCAATGAAAATACACGCTATATAGTCAAGACACAGCAGTTGAAAAAGAAATTTCACACTGTAAAAGAAAGAGTCAAAGCACGTAAAATCTATACCTTTTTTAAATGTCCAAATTGTAAACAACAATTGCGGGCACCTAAAGGAAAAGGCAAAATAAAAGTGACCTGTTCAACTTGTAAAGAACAATTCAATAAATCAGTTTAAGGAACAACGGTTCTTATCAAATAATGTTGGTGGAATTCAAGTATTTAAAGTGAATAGTATTTACCCTAGAGGAAATCCTCTAGGTTTTTTTTATTTGGTTGAAAAAGCAACATGCTGAAACATAGTTTTATCCTCAACTTAACATTGTATAACTTTAGAAAGTCATAAGCTGTGTTCTTCAGTGTTCTTAATATAGATATTTAAACATCTCAAATGTTTATTAGAATAAGGCGATGCTAGTATGTTGTAACATTAATAAAAGATAAGCTTATTCTTTGTATTTTTCTTAATTTTAATTAATGCTATCTTTCTGAAAAAATCAGACTAGAATACTTTTTGTGATAAAAAGAAATATTTAAATATATCAACAATATATTATTTTTATTTTTTTGTTTAATTTCACTTAAATATAGATTACACACATCTGTAAGTAGATTTAAATTAAATAAAAATATAAATTAAATTTAAATGTGAATAAAATGAAATAAAACGTTGACATAAGATTGAAATGAAAGTATCATTGGTAGATGACAATCAATAATTTTAAAAAAAGGAGAAATATAAATTAAAACATATAGATAACAAAATTAAAAAAATAAGCAGTTTTATATTTTGGGAAATTGTAATAAAAGGTAGCATACAGAAAGTATTCTGGACGAGAGAGCTGAGAAACGAATACAGAGTATGTTTACTATAAAAGGAAAAGGATGATAGGCAATTTGTTTATGAATAATGTAAAAAAAGTACTTGTAAAGTACAAATCAATTTATTTGAGTGAACTGGCGATTTTGTGTGGATGGGTTATTTATCTTAATAGATTCCTAGTATTCTATGATGAAGCATTATTTTTTGTAGATAAGAAAGCACGTTTGATAATACAGCTCATTTTTATTACAAACTATTATTTAAAAGAGCTACTGTTTTATTTATCAACAGGTTTTATCTTAATCGTGCTAAATTTATTTTTAATGCTATTTTTTTATCTAAAAACGAAAAAAGAAATCAAAATGAAGAAAATTTGTAAATACAGTTTGATGGTATTCGCCAGTATATATATTAGTACCTTAGTAATAGTCTTGTCGACTAAATTATGGGCATATTTCCTGGTGATTACCATATTTGCGTTCACGATAGTTTATGTGACTTATGCTATTACTAATAGAAAGTATATAGAAGAAGACGAAGATGTATATAAGGATGGGGATATTATTAAGACTTTAGGACCTTATAAGACGGAAAAAGAAATATCGAAATATGTACAGAAATTTTCAGAATATTGGAGTGAACAATTTGAAGTAAAAGGATTTCGTTTAATAATAGATCAATGCCAAAAGAATCAACACTATTACGTCAATATTACGATTAAATCTAAAGATAAAAAAAATTAATAAGGAGTGTTAGGTTTTTGATGAAAAAGATAAGTATTCGTCTATCTATGTTCTGTATCTTATTTTTTGTAACAATAACTGTTTTTTCTGAAGTTAGCTTAGCAGCTAATGATGATAATAATCTAGGGTATCTGGTATCAACTGTTAAACCGAATTCTCAGATTGATCCAGAAAAAAGCTATTTTTATTTACAAACAGTACCAGGGCAAGAGCAAACGTTGGAAGTGAAAGTGAAAAGTACTCGAAAAGAACCAGTTAAGTTAAACATCTTTTCGACTGATGCTATTACAGGGGAAGGGGGAACTATTGAATACGCAGATAGTGATGCTAAAAAAGATGAGTCTTTGCATGACCCTGTCTCTTCGCTAATACAAATTGAAACGCCTACCCTAACGATAGAAAATTTTGAGGAAAAAATTGTTAAGTTTCGATTAACTCCACCTAAAAAAACATATGATGGGGTAAAAATGGGTGCCCTTGTTTTTGCTATAAACGACAATAAAAATAAATCTGGGGTTTCAACACAATTTTCTTATCGAATTGGTGTGATCTTGTCCGAATCAGGAGATGAATTCAATAATTCACAAAAACTATTTTTAAAAGATGTGAAAGCTTCAATAAAACGGGGGAAGAAAATGGTTTTAGCAAATCTTCAAAATTCAGAACCCAAAATTATGGAAAACCTAGAAATTATTGCTACTGTAAAAAAAAGTGGCAGTGATGAAGTCGTTAAGAAAAAAAGTGTTAATAACTATTCTATGGCACCAAACAGCAATTTTGATTTTGAAATGGATTGGGGAATCGAACAATTGCCTTCAGGAGTATACACATTGTCCATGGATGCTAAAAATGATTTTTATGACTGGCACTTTTCCAAAGAATTCAAAATTAGTAACGCACAAGCAAAAAAGATCAACAATGAAAGTGAATTTAAGCTTGTTACCCCTACCTGGGTAAAGATAATTACCATTGTATTATTTATAGTAACAGGGACAATTATTATGATCTTACTCGTTAGAAGAAGACGCTGGGAAAATAGATGGAAAGATTTAAAAATTATGAAAAGAAAAAATAAAAAGAGAAAGCAATCGAGAAACGCACGGATGGAAAGTTGGTGACAATTTGAAACAAATATTCTGTGTATTATTTATAATAAGTACCTTACTTATAATGATGAATGTATTTTTCAAAAGAGTCGAAGCATCATCAAATAAAAAAACAGATGCAGGTATTTCTTTTCAACAAAACACGCAACAATCAACTAATCCAAAAGACTTAATTTATCAACCAGTTGAAGCTTTGAAGATGGATTCAAGATTGCTACCGCAGACAGGAGAAATGTTGTTATCGTTTATCCTACTTTTATCAGGAGTGTCGGTATTGATTGTTTTTATTGGGGTTATTAATTTAAAAAAAATATATGACTTAAACTTATTGGAGTGAATTATGACAAATTATTTATGGATATATTTATTAGGAAGTATTAGCTTTATAACATTAGTCTTTTTTCTTGTGACATTTTCACGAGACCTATTTTTAACAAGAAAACTAAAAATAAATAAAGTATCTTTTATTTTGAATTTTTCGTTACTTCTTATAACGCTAAGCAGTATTGGATTAATCATTTATGTTTTTGCGTTATTAAAAGAGCAAATTCAATTATTGGGTTAGTTTTAAAGTGAACGATTTTCAACAGTGACTGGCACCTACTAATATTTATAATGATAGTTTTAGAAGGGTGATTATTAAATGAAAAAAATAGCAATAGCAACATTGTTGTTTTCAGTATCATTGGTACTGATGACAGAACAGGCATATGCAGTAGAAGTAGGGAATGAGCAAACTGATGTAGGGATCAGCTATAAAACTGATGGAGCGAATAAACCAGGTCAAGGGCCATATAAAGATAACTTGGCTATTGCTTGGGTACCATCAAATTTTAATTTTGGTAGTCAAAAAGCTATTGCAAATGTTGCAACTTATAATAATGCAGTTGAAGGCGATCAATATATGGTGGTTAATGACGACCGTCCAGATAAAACGTTATCTGGTTGGAAAGTTAGTGCGACATTATCTGACTTAGTATCTGCAGACGATTCCAAAGTCAAATTACCTGCAAAACTTACGTTTAATTTAGAAAAACCAAAGGCATATGATATTGGTAAAGAGGATCCACTAAAAAATGATTATGCTCCAAATCCTGTTGAAGGAAATCTAAAAGAACTGCCAGCAGAAACAAACATTATTATTGGTGATGGTACAAGTACTGCAATTTCTTTAGAGGCTGGGAAACAAACGGGAACACAAGTTATTTCTAAAAAAGTAGCAGACACTTATAAAGGTGGTGCGGCAACTAAACTTTCAAGTACAAAATTAGTTGTTACTTCTAGTGATGTTGCAGCTGGAAAAGCTTTTAATGGTACTGTTACTTGGAGTTTAGATAATACGTATTAATAAAATAGTAAACTAAAAAAAGAATTACATTGAAAATATAAGTTGATGACAGTCACTGTTGAAAATCGTTCAATAGTCATTACATACAAAGAAAGAGGAGACGCTAGTGAAAAGAAGAAAAAAACAAAAAGTACTAGTACTATTAATTTTCTTAACTCTAATTAGCTCACCACAAACTTTATTTGCAGAAAAAATAACAAAAGAAACGAATATTTTTTATAATAATACAAAAACAATTACAGATCCAGAAACACCCCAAAAACCAGAATATATGATTTCTGTCCCAGCAGAATTAGTTTTTGATAAAGAACACACAAGGATAGATGCCTCGGTTTCTATGAATGATTTACAAGGAAATCATTATAAAGGAGAAAAAAAATCAAAAGTTAGTGTGGCTTCTAAAAATGGTTATCTACTGAAAGAAGAGGATTCTCCCTTTACAATCCGATATACAATGGTTAAATATGATAATTCTGGAAAAGGAAGCATTCTAACTAATACAAGTCACGAAATTGGTATATTAGATAAAAATCATTCATTGGTCGAAGTTAAAGCAATTATAGGTTCAACTTCGATAGCAGACAAAAATGTCGGATTTTATTCAGATATATTAACATACAATGTCGAAAAAATAGAGTAAGTAAAGAAGGGAGGTTGAAATGATGGGTAAAAAAAAGAGAATGCGCAACAAAAAGAAGCGTGTATTTAATAAAATAAGCATACCTATAGTGATAGCTATAGTAGCGATAATGGGTCTTTTATTACTATTTCTATTAAAACAAGAAAAGAACGATGAAGCTTTAGCAACAGAAACATCAGTGACTAATTATAAAGTTGAATCGCCCAAAGATTTACCAGCAAATCATATAACGTTTCCTGTCTATTCAGACATGACTGTAAT
The DNA here is from genome assembly GCF_058216635.1 of Enterococcus sp. AAFC-DPL-5146. NCBI lineage: Bacteria > Bacillati > Bacillota > Bacilli > Lactobacillales > Enterococcaceae > Enterococcus > Enterococcus sp. AAFC-DPL-5146. The sequence goes on from NZ_CM177103.1 coordinate 897,130, forward strand.
ACAAGGTGCTAATCATTTGAATTTAACATTAGTAAACCCTGAATTTAATCAAGCAGACATCCAGTTTATTGTCTCTATTGATCAAGAAAAATCTCCTCTTCTGACTACTAAACTAGTTGAACCTGGTAAAGCAGTAACGAGTTTGCCTCTACCAAAAAAACTATCTGTCGGTAATCATAAAATTTATTTGAAAATGATTGGGTATTCTAAAAATAAAGAGCAGACTAAACTTTCGGGTACAGATACTTTCTTCATATTAAATGTGGTTAAGGGGGACGAATAAATTTGAAAGGGAAGGTTCTATCAACAGCTAGTAAACGAAAAATATTTTTTTTAATAGTAGTGATATATGTTTTTGCTAGTCTGAGTTTTAATGTCAAAATAGCTGATGCGGTCCCACTTTATGAATTCAAATTAACTACATACGTAGATGAAAATGGGGTTTATAAATCTGGGAAGCTTTTGGCTGACACCTCAAAGGCGGTGGTTATAAAGTATAAAGGTAAAGATATAAAAGCAGATACCCTTTTAAATAGTGATCCTAACAAAAGCGAACCCAACGGTCTGGATAAAGGGGACCATGCATTGGTGAAAAAAGTAGGCTATTATAAAGGAAGACAAATCAATGCAAAAGTGGTGACTACCTATACTTCTTTTCAAACGGGGTTTGAGTATTTCAGAAATTCACTGAGCATTTCTGCGCGTATAGGGAATAACACATCAAGGATTCAGCTTAAGGTAACGCTTATTATGGACGATGATGGTACAAATCTTCCAGAAGATGTTCCGCTTATTATTCCATCACCATTTGTTGCGGGAGGAGGTTCTGATAATGTATCGACATACAATGTTACTAGTAATAATCTCCAAAATATTATTGTAAATAGTAGAGAGTTTGATGGAGTCGACACCGTAGCGATGGCAACAGTTATTGATATAAAAACATCAAACAACAAATTAAGAGGTAGGCAACTGAAAGCCAATTTATTTTATACAGGGTTAAAAGACTCATCGTTTACTATTGGAGTACAAACGAATCAGAACGCTATTATAGATCTTTTTCCTGCGGATGAAAAAACAATAGTTGAAACAGAAGATGGGAAACCAGGAGAAGAAGGGAAACCAGGAGAAGAAGGGAAACCAGGAGGAGAAGGCAACCCAGGAGAAGAAGGCAACCCAGGAGGAGGAGATCCTGGTGAAGAAGGGACACCTGGAACAGAAAAAATTCAACCACCAATAGTTTTTGGAGATAAAAATAATAGTGATTCCAACTTAAAAGGGACAATTCTCCAAAACTTAAGAGAAGCAACTTCATCAGTGTTTATTGACTTTAGAGTATATGGAAACAAGAGTGATATAACTAAAAAAAATCTGACTATTACAAATTTAATAGATAATAAAGACTATACCAATGATTCTGACATCATTGGCCCAATTCTACTTGGAAATGGAAAATATCGCCTATTAGTAGCTACATCGTTTATGATCAGGATACCAGAAGCAGTATTGTGGATTGATTTTAATTATCCTTTGAATACTAGTGATAAAAGTATCATGAACTTTTATGACAAAGATACGCAAGAATTTAGTTTACCAATAGTTGCTGAAAATAAGGTTGTAGGAAACAATCCAACTAGTGATTCAAGTGTTGATTTCTCACAAGTTGCAATGCATCCCCCAAAAGCAACACCAGTGAATCAAACGATAAATAAGGGGACTTCCACGGATAAGCTAGACCCTAAGTCTTTTGTTTCAAACATCATTAGTATGCTTAGCTTTGATACAATAGAGATTTCCTTTTCTTCTTCTAAAGTTTTTGATGTACCTGGACAAACGAGTGTATCTATATTGTTAAAAAGTCAATTAACAGCTGTATCGAGCAAAATAGATGTTCCAGTTACCGTTGTAGACAATACGTTAGATTTTATAACGATTCCTGAAAAAATAGAATTACAAGATAATGGGAAAATGGTTTTAGGAAAAGGAACGATTAAATATACCGGTACTACGAACAATTCTATTTTAGTCTATACAAATAATGAGATAATTTTGACAAATAATAATCAGAAAACGGTCAACCTAGATGTCTATAAACAAGATAACTCTAAATTAAAACCAACAGAAATGTTGACAAAATTAGATCAAAAAAATAATACTTATAACTATTTTCTTAAAACAGAGAAAAAAAATTTTAGTCAGATTGCTATATATAAAGGTGCAATGCAAGTATCCTTTGAAGTTCAAAAATAAAAGTATTAGCATACCTATGAACAAAGTGGTGTACTCATATTTCAGTAAAATGAAATAAGAAGGAGTTGCTGGTATTCCGGCATTCCTATCGTTTAACTGAATTCCATAAGACTGGATGTAACTCAAAGAGTTATACCCCAGTCTTATTTTTTTCTCTTAAGATAATATCTTCTTTGAAGGAAAATAAACAAATCATCGTATTTTTTTACCAATCCATTGCGTTTTTGTTAATAGGCGAATAAATTATGCTATAATAAAAAAACTATTTAGGCTTGTCAAGATTGTTTAACTTTTAAATTAGGAGGAAAGTATATGCGTGCAGTACTAACAGTTATAGGAAAAGATAAAGTGGGGATTATTGCAGGAGTTAGTCAAAAATTAACCGAGCTAGATATGAATATCCTTGATGTTTCTCAAACAATTATGGACAGCTATTTTACAATGATGATGGTATTAGAAATTTCAAAAGAAAAAAATGATTTTGAAGTAATTCGTTCACAACTAAATACTTTAAGTGAAAAACTAGGTGTGAGCATCAGCATTCAAAATGAAGAAATCTTTAATGCTATGCATAAACTATAATAATCCCTTCAAGGAGGAATCAGCTTGGAAACAAATCAAATTTTAGAAACAATTCGTATGATTGAAGAAGAGAATTTAGATATTAGGACAATTACGATGGGGATTTCCTTATTAGATTGTATTGATAGCGATAGTAATAGAGCTTGTCAAAAAATCTATGAAAAAATTACTCGCTTAGCTAAAAATTTAGTTAAAGTTGGTGAAGATATTGAATCTGAGTATGGAATTCCAATCATTAATAAACGAATTTCAGTGACACCAATTGGCATTGTCGCCGCAGCTAGTTCAGATAAAGACTATGTGAAATATGCTAAAGTGTTGGATCAAGCCGCTCAAGCAGTTGGCGTAAATTTTATTGGCGGATTCAGTGCTTTAGTTGAGAAAGGATATCATCATGGGGATGATATTTTGATTAATTCGATTCCCCAAGCTTTAGCCGAAACGGATTTTGTCTGTTCGTCAGTGAATGTTGGTTCAACCAAAGCTGGAATCAATATGGATGCTGTTCGTCACATGGGTCATATAATCAAAGAAACGGCTGAAAAGTCAGATATGGGTTGTGCGAAACTAGTTGTTTTTGCTAATGCAGTAGAAGATAATCCATTTATGGCTGGAGCTTTTCATGGTGTTGGTGAGGCAGATTGCGTGATTAATGTAGGTGTCAGCGGTCCAGGTGTAGTGAAAAGAGCATTGGAAAAAGTTAAAGGCGAACCTTTTGATGTTGTTTCAGAAGTAGTGAAGCAAACGGCATTTAAGATCACTCGTATGGGTCAATTAGTTGGAAAAATTGCTTCAGAACGTTTGAATGTTCCTTTTGGAATTGTTGATTTATCTTTAGCTCCAACTCCAGCTGTAGGGGATAGTGTTGCGTATATTTTAGAAGAAATGGGTCTAGAAAGTGTAGGGACACACGGTACTACAGCTGCTTTAGCATTATTGAATGATGCGGTAAAAAAAGGTGGCGTAATGGCTTGTAATCATGTTGGCGGTCTATCTGGTGCATTTATTCCGGTTTCAGAAGATGCTGGAATGATTGATGCCGTTAATAATGGTGCATTGAATCTAGAAAAATTAGAAGCAATGACTGCTATTTGCTCAGTTGGTTTAGACATGGTTGCTATACCAGGAGAAACATCAGCTGAAACTATTGCCGCAATGATTGCAGATGAGGCGGCGATTGGTGTGATTAATCATAAAACTACCGCTGTACGCATCATACCAGCTAAAGGTACAAAAGTTGGTGATATGGTAGAATTTGGTGGGTTATTGGGAAGAGCGCCAGTTATGAAAGTGAATGAATATGCCTCAACAGATTTCATCTTACGCGGTGGACGAATTCCAGCACCAATCCATTCGTTTAAAAATTAGATTAAAAAATATTTTCTTAGTATTTGTGAGAAAAAGAAGTATGTTATAATATATACGAATGATAACTATTATTTTACAAGTTTAGTTCATTGAAGATAGTGACTATCGGACTTAAAAGAAAAAGGAGAATACAATCGTGGAAATCAAACGTCAACAAGAAGTTGTAGAGGCTTTTCATTATGATATGCGTACACAAGACATGGAAGAGGTAGAAACGGATCTTAGAGTAGGTTTTTCGCCAATTGAATCAACAGATGAAAACTATCCTAAAGAAAATTCAATCATTGCAGCTCGTTTAGAGTTTCGTCTAGTTTTTGAAGAGTACATCTTATCAGGTTCAGTTAGCCAAATCAACCATGTAATCAATCACAAAATTGAAAACCAAGAAGATATCAGCCAAGAAGAAGTGGATGAATTAGTTAGCCCGTTGTTTAGTATTGTTCAACGTATGGCTTATGAAGTCACTGAAATTGCATTAGACAAACCTGGTATTCAATTGAATTTCCAATCATCAGAAGCCTAACAGAGGTAAATTAAAGAGTTTGCGATAGTTTTTGACTATCACAAACTCTTTTTTCTATCATTATAGAAACAAAATAATACCCTTCTTCCTCTCAAATCAGTTACAATGAATTTATCACTGAAAATGAATTGATTCATTTTTAGGGCGGATTATTGAAGAATGATCCCCGGGAACCTTTACTTCCTTTGATGGACTTGTCATTTGTATTATCTAGCTTCACGAGCTAGCACCTCGGAAAAAAGATAAAGTATGAATGAGGGAAAAACACCTCAGTCATATTTTCCTATTTTTCAGCCGGTGCTGGACGAGCTCGTTCAGCTTTTAAATTTAGGAGGGAAAAAAATGACAACACTCATCACTGTTTTAGTGGTCCTTGCTTTTCTTGCAGTATTATACGTTTTTTATCGTATGCAGGCAAAACACTATAAATTTTCAACCCGTGTTTTTGCAGCATTAGGTGTCGGTATTGTATTAGGTGGAATTATTCAATTCGCATTCGGTACCCAAGATAAAGTCACAACGCAAGCAATGGAATGGATCGGTATTGTAGGTAATGGATATGTAGCGTTTTTACAAATGCTCGTAATCCCCTTGGTTTTTGTTTCTATCGTAGGAGCATTTACTAAGATGAAAGAATCCAAACAATTAGGCAAAATCAGTTTTAATGTACTGGCAACGTTATTGGGCACAACAGCTGTTGCTGCATTGATTGGAATTGGAACAACATTATTATTTGGACTACAAGGTGCACAATTTACACAAGGAACGGCAGAAACGGCACGAATTGCAGAACTTGCAACGAGACAGGAAACCGTTGAAAATCTATCGATTCCTCAACAAATTTTAGCCTTTATTCCTAAAAATGTCTTTGCAGATTTTGCTGGCACTCGTCCAACAAGTACAATTGGTGTCGTGATTTTTGCAGCCTTCGTTGGTGTAGCATACTTAGGTGTGAAACGAAAAGCACCGAAAGAGGCAGAGTTTTTTGCTAACTTGATTGATAGCCTTTATAAAATCACAATGCGTATTGTAACATTGGTCTTACGCTTAACACCTTATGGGGTTTTAGCACTGATGACAAACGTTGTAGCGACAAGTGATTTTGATGCGATTCTAAACTTAGGAAAATTTGTTTTAGCTTCATATACTGCGTTGATTATTGTGATGCTTGTTCATCTATTGATCTTAGTCACAGTTAAAGTAAATCCTGTGAATTATTTGAAAAAATCATTCCCAGTATTAAGTTTTGCTTTCACCTCAAGATCAAGTGCAGGAGCATTGCCTTTAAATATTGAAACACAAACAAAAGCTTTAGGTGTTGACGATGCAACAGCAAACTTTGCGGCAAGCTTTGGCCTATCGATTGGTCAAAACGGCTGTGCCGGAGTTTACCCAGCTATGTTAGCAACAATTGTTGCTCCAACTGTGGGTATCAACGTCTTTAGTTTAGAATTCATTTTAATGTTAGTAGCAATCGTAACGATCAGTTCATTTGGTGTTGCTGGTGTCGGTGGTGGAGCAACATTTGCTTCATTAATAGTTTTAGGTTCTATGAATTTACCAGTAGCGATTGTAGGGCTAGTTATCTCAGTGGAACCATTGATTGATATGGCTAGAACAGCTGTTAACGTTAGTGATAGTATGGTAGCTGGTATTGTTACTAGTTCAAGAATCAATGAATTAGATCGAGATGTTTTGAATGATAGTAATTTAGTTATTGAAGAAAATGCTTAGGGATTTACCCACTTTTCTTCCCCAAGAGAATTAACAGAAAAAGAGACAAGATCGTTCGACAATCTTGTCTCTTTTTTTTATACAATGCTAAAAGCATAATTATTTTCATAACCTATATCATAAGTTATGATAGAAAGTATAGAATAGAAAATAAGTAATACTATGAATAGAGGAGAGAAAATATGTTTACTAATCAAATCAAAATAATGTTATACGTAACAAATGTAGAGGAATCAAGCAAATTTTGGCAAAAAATTGGTTTTGTAGAAAAAGAAAGAGATGCAGTAGATGGCACGCTTGTTGTAGAAATTGCACCAAGTGAAAATGCAGATACAAGCATTGTTTTATACGATTTAGAATTTATTCAAAAACATTCCCCAGAGGTTGCTGGGAATACACCATCATTGATGTTTTTTGCTGACGATGTGATGGAATTATATAAAAAAATGAAAGATGCTGGCGTGCGAGTAGGAGAATTAGTTCAATTACCGACTGGATTAGTTTTCAACTTTGCTGATAATGATGAGAATTATTTTGCAGTATCAGGGCAATAAAGCAGTCAAATTTGATGAACTGTTCAAGTGTTTATAAAGCTTGAATAGTTCTTTTTTATGGATTTAAGAACTCTAATCGACGTTGTCTTGATTTTCATTGATTTAACTTTGTGAGATAGCTCTATTGGTGTTTCATTTATGTGTATTATTACACAAGCAAATAGCTCGCTTTTCCTATTTATTTTTTTATATAATCAATACGTATGAATAGAAAATGAGAAATGTAGGACTATTAAGGGAATAGTTTAGCAATTTCTGAAGAAAAAGGAGAAAGATAAAATGGATTACCGCGTATTACTTTATTATAAATATACGACAATTGAAAACCCAGAACAATTTGCAAAGGAACATTTAGCTTTTTGTAAATCACTGAATTTAAAAGGTAGAATTTTAGTTGCTACAGAAGGAATTAATGGCACACTTTCAGGTACGATAGCTGATACTGATGCCTACATGGAAGCAATGCTAGCGGATGAACGCTTTAAAGATACCTATTTCAAAATCGATGAAGTGCCAGAAAATGCATTCCATAAAATGTTTGTCCGTCCTAGAAAAGAACTAGTATCTTTAAGTTTAGAAGAAGATGTTAATCCATTAGAAATAACAGGAAAATATTTAGAACCTGCTGAATTTAAAGAAGCATTACTTGACGAAAATACAGTTGTGATTGATGCGAGAAACGATTATGAATATGACTTAGGACATTTTAGAGGAGCAGTTCGTCCAGAAATTCGTAATTTTAGAGAATTGCCACAGTGGATTAGAGACAACAAAGAACAGTTTATGGATAAAAAAGTTGTCACATACTGTACTGGTGGTATTCGTTGTGAGAAGTTTTCAGGCTGGTTATTAAAAGAAGGCTTTGAAGATGTTTCTCAACTTCACGGTGGTATCGCTGTTTATGGAAAAGATCCAGAGACAAGAGGCGAGCTGTGGGATGGTAAAATGTATGTGTTTGACGAGCGAATTAGTGTTGAAATCAATCATGTAGATAAAAAGGTTATCGGAAAAGATTGGTTTGACGGAACACCTTGTGAACGCTACATCAACTGTGCCAACCCATTCTGTAATAAACAAATTTTAGCATCAGAAGAAAACGAAGCAAAATATCTTGGCAGCTGCTCAGACGAATGTCGTCATCATCCAGCTAACCGCTATGTTGTGAAACATGAATTATCAGAGCAAGATGTAAAAGTAAGACTTGAAGCTATTGCTAACTAAATATTCAAATTAAATCAAAAAACAGTACTAAACATCGATGTGTTTAGTACTGTTTTTTATTGTTTAAATATTTAAAACTTTATCTAAGAAATCTTTTGTCCGTTCATTTTGAGGATTTTCAAAGATTTGTTGTGGTGAGCCATCTTCCAAGAAATTACCACCATCGATAAACATCACACGGTTTGCTACTTCTTTAGCAAAGCCCATTTCATGAGTAACAATCACCATGGTCATTCCTTGCTTGGCTAATTTTTTCATAACATTCAGCACATCTCCCACCATTTCGGGATCAAGTGCTGAAGTTGGTTCATCAAACAACATGATGTCTGGATTCATTGCCAAAGCACGAGCGATGGCTACACGTTGTTTTTGTCCGCCAGATAATGATTCAGGATAGCTATCTTTTTTATCTGCTAAACCAACTGTATCTAAAAGCTGAATCGCTTTTTCTTCTGCTTCTTTTTTTGAGAGTCGTCCTAAATCGGTTGGAGCCAAGGTAATATTTTCCAAGATTGACAGATGCGGGAACAGATTAAAATGTTGGAAAACCATTCCGATATGCTGACGAACTTTGTTAATATTTGTATTTTTATCCGTTAAATTGGCACCATCAATTATGATATCTCCGCTAGTTGCTTCTTCTAATTGGTTTAAACAACGAAGAAAAGTACTTTTCCCAGAACCAGAAGGGCCGATTACGCAAACAACATCGCCTTCTTGAATCGATACATTGATATCATTAAGGACAGTATTATCACCGTATTTTTTTACTAAATGTTCTACTAGAATTTTTTCAGCCATGTTATTTCACCTTCTTTTCTAAAACTTTAGCTAATTTCGTCAATGCTGTAATTAAGATTAGATACATCATTGCAATTACAAAGTAAACCATTGTACTTTGCAAGTTTCTAGCAACGATGATTTTTCCTGTTTGTAATAGCTCAATTAAACCGATTGCTGAAAGAATCGTTGTATCTTTTAGAGAGATAACAAATTGATTGACGAAAGATGGAATCATGATTTTAATTGCTTGTGGTAAGATAATTTTTTGCATTGTACGGTTATAAGAAAGACCTAAACTTCGTGATGCTTCCATTTGACCGACAGGTACGGCATTGATTCCTCCTCGAACAATCTCAGAGATATAAGCACTAGCGTTTAATGTTAGTGTAATGATTCCGGCAAGGAAAACTGGAATATTGAATCCCAAAATACCAGGTAAGCCGAAGTAAATAAAGAAGGCTAAAACCATCAAAGGAATACCGCGAATGATGTCAACATAAATCGTAGAAATCACACGTAACGCTCTTGTTGGAGAAGCGCTGAATAATCCGAAAATTACACCAACGATTAAAGCTAAAATAAATGAAATCAATGTTAGTTGAATAGTCATCCATAAACCACTTAGTAGACGTTTCCAGTTGTTTTGGATCATGCCAACAAATGTTGATTCATCAACTTTATTTTCTGAAGCACCATCTTTTACATATTTTCCGATGATTTCATCATACTCGCCTGTTCGTTTTAATTCAGTTAAACCTTCATTGAACATTTCAATCAACTCTGGGTTTTTACCTTTTTTAACAGCGAAACCGTATTTTCCACCTTCTTCACGAGGGATAGGTGTTGTTAAAGGTTGTTTTTGAGCAACGCCATAACCGATTACAGGATAATCGTCCATCATTGCATCAATCTCACCGATTTCAAGAGCGCTGTATAGAGCGTCAGTTGTATCTAAATACTTGATTGAGTAATCATATTTACTTTTGTTTGCTTCAAGGAAATCAGCACTTTCTGTTCCGATTTTAGCGCCAACTTTTTTGCCTTTTAAGTCATCATATGATTTGATTGAATCATTTCCTTTTTTGACAGCGATTTGAATGCCGCTGTTGAAATAAGGCGTAGAAAAGTCAAATGATTTTTCACGTTCATCTGTAATCGTCATTCCCGCGATCATGGCATCAGCTTGACCAGATTCTACAGCTTGAACAGCTGAACTGAAACCAATAAACTTGAATTCGATATTAAAATCTTGCAATTCAGCGATTCGTTTAACTAAATCAACATCGATTCCTTCATATTTACCATCTGCATTTTGAAATTCAAATGGCGCAAAAGTAGAATCACTAGCAATCACATAAGTATCTTTTTTAGGTTGAACTTTTTTCATTTTGCTATCATTGTCAGGTTCAGTTCCAGTAGAAATATATTTATTTACAATCTCATCATATTTACCAGAGCTTTTCAACTCTTTCAAGCCAGCATTGAATTTTTCAAGTAATTCTTTATTTTGTCCTTTTTTAACAGCAAAACCATATGAACTGCCAGTTTCTTTTTTACCAACTAATTGTAGTTTTTGCCCATTTGTTATGGCATAACCTAAAACAGGGTAATCATCAAAAATAGCATCGGCCTCACCATTTTCAAGTGCTTGATAAAGACCTGTAGCATCGTCAAAATTTTTGATTGTATAACCATATTTGTCTTGATTTTTTTCTAAGAAAGTTGCACTTTCTGTGCCAACTTTAGCTGCTACGGTTTTTCCTTTTAAATCTTCATAGTTTTTGATTGTATCGTTACCTTTTTTGACAGCCATTTGCAGACCACTATCAAAGTATGGATCAGAGAAGTCAAATGATTTTTTCCGTTCATCTGTAATACTCATACCAGCGATCATACCATCTACTTGATTTGATTGAACGGCTTGGATAGCACTATCAAAGCCTAATGGTTTTTGATTTACTTTAAAGCCTTGATCTTTCGCGATAGCATTTAGTAAATCAATATCTATCCCAATATATTCTCCTTTAGAGTCTTGAAATTCAAAGGGAGCAAAAGTCAAATCTGTTCCTATATTATATGTTTTTTCCTCAGCCTGAACAGACTGTCCAAGTGTAAATGTTAGTAGACTTGCCATCATTACAATGAATGAAAGTAAAAAGTGTTTCCTTTTCATAAAATACCTCCTATATTTGCATATTGGATAATTATATAGTAAAAAAAGGCAAAAGCACAAGTCATTCAATAGGATAAAATTAAAAAAAAATCATTTCCTAACATTCTATGTAAGAAAACATCACATTTTGAAGGTGGAATATGATTAAAGCTCATCATAATTAATTTTATTTCTGTAATAAAGTGTAAATTAATAGAAATTGCGTATATGCAAGCTATTCTACTAGAATTGTCAAATCTAGTGCAACATTTCCGTAAAATTTTTTTCTAAGAACAGTATGAGTTAAGATAATCTCCTTCATATTTATTTTTGGAGAACATATAGAGATCTTAGCTCCAGAAGAAATACGCCAAACAATAGCTTCCAAAATCAGATTGATGACTGAAAAAGACCGTTAAGTGAGTTTCTTAAAGCTGACAGACTGTTGTCAAACCTCCATGATAATATTGTTCTTGTAAGACATTTTTATTTTAATTATCTAGCTGCGCAGGTTAGCGCTACACTCTGATACGATCTCATCAATTCCTAGGAGCTAAAGCTCCGATGATTGAAGGCCTTTTTGAAAAAGTTGAAATCCGGTTGTGACAAAAAGTTATCCTAAGATTTCCCTGTTTATCTGTCAGAATGAAGCAATCCTGCTTAGCTTTTAAAAATTAGGAGGATATTAAATGACAAACAATTATGAATTCCCAACATCAACACTTATTTCAGTTAACGGTGTGGAGCTAGAGGTTTTTGAAGCAGGACAAAAAAATGGAAGACGACCTATCGTTCTCTGTCACGGATGGCCAGAACATGCCTATTCTTGGAGATATCAAGTGACTCCTCTTGTAAAAGCAGGCTATCACGTTATTATTCCTAATCAACGAGGTTACGGGGAATCTTCCTGTCCAAAAGAAGTCACAACATATGATATTGAACATTTAACAGGTGATCTTGTAGCTTTATTGGATCACTATGAATACAAAGATGCTATTTTTATAGGCCATGATTGGGGGGCAAGTGTTGTTTGGAGCATGGCTTTACTGCATCCAGAACGTGTTTGTAAAATGATTAACTTATGTTTGCCTTACCAAATTCGAGGTGAGAAACCTTGGCTTGATTTTATGGAAGAAGTGTTTGGAGATGAGTACTATTTTGTTCATTTTAACAAACAACCAGGTGTTGCAGATGCAATATTAGACGAAAATGTGTCACAATTTCTCCATAACTTATATCGAAAGAATGTGCCATCACAAGGTCTTAGTGAGGGAATGGAAATGATTAATCTCGCCAAAGCAACCAAGCCTTTAGGTGAAGCTGTTATGAGTGATGAGGATCTTTCTGTTTATATCTCAGGTTTCAATAAAACAGGTTTCACTCCAAGCATCAATTGGTACAGAAACCTAAATCGTAATTGGCATTTATTAGCTGATGTCTCTCCTATTCTTCATCAGCCAACATTGATGGTTTATGGGGAGAAAGATAGTATCCCGCCACTTCCAAACATAAAAGACTTTGTACCTAACATAGACATTAAGAGTTTAAACACTGGCCATTGGATCCAAGAAGAAAGACCTGCTGAGCTTAATCAAATGATTTTGGAATGGTTGGAATAATGAGTGAAGTCCTATTTTTTAGTAATCAAACAGAATTTATTGATTGGTTGGCTATTCATCATCAAACAACTAGTGAAATTTGGGTAGTTTTTTTTAAGAAAAAGACCAATAAAGCAAGTCTTACTTGGTCTGAATCAGTAGATTGTGCGCTGTCATTTGGTTGGATTGATGGGATACGAAAAACAGTTGATGAAGCTAGCTATAAAATTCGCTTTACTCCACGTAAGTCTAATAGTCTCTGGAGTAGAATTAATGTGCAAAAGGTATATAAACTGATAGAACTCAATCAAATGAGACCGGAAGGATTGGCTGTTTTCAATCAAAGAAATGATCAAGTAGGGTATTCATCAGCCCATAGAAACGTTATTCTAATGAAAGAATATGAGGATAAAATCAGAAAAAATCCAAGTGCTTGGGAATTTTTCAATCAACTTTCGCCTTCTTACAAAAGAGATTCTATTTGGTGGGTAATGAGTGCAAAAAAAGAAGAGACCAGACTAAGAAGACTGAATCGATTAATTGATTCATGGGAAGAGGGAAAGATGTTAAGATTCTAGTTTGTTCACTTTGCTTTATTTCCGCTGAGACGGTCGTAAATAAGAGATTATGTCGTTCGTTACATCAATCAAAAAAAGAAATAAACGTTGTTAAATGAATAGACATTAAATAAAAGCTTAAGAGGCATGGACCCTAAAATTCTTTTGAGAGCATGTCTTTTAGTTTTCTTTGAGGCGTATCTTTGTTGTATTAATTGATATAATCTTCGACTTATTCTATCTATACTTGCTTATTCGCTGCTTGTTTAAGAGAAGCTGTTCTAATTCTAGATGAGAAATAGCAACACTTAGTTTCTCTAATGAGTTTTTTATAGAGTAAGGATTTTTCTTATATTTTTTTATCCATACATTTATTTTTTTGTGCATAAATTGCTATCCACTGTAGAACTAGCGAAAATATGTTCGGTATGGTAAAATATTTTTAGATACTTTTTCTATATTTGATAGAAGAAGTTTCCTATTAAATAGATCAAATGATTAAAACAAAATAATAATTATTTTGCCAAATCAACAATCAAATAGACTAAGAGGAGGATGTTGGATGATAGAAAGAGAGACCTCCAATACATTTGACTTAGTATCAAAATACAAGCCAGATGGAGATCAGCCAGAAGCAATCAAAAAGTTAGTTGAAGGTGTCGAAGGTGGAGAAAAAGCGCAAATTTTGCTTGGTGCTACAGGAACTGGGAAAACATTTACAATTTCCAATGTGATAACAGAAGTGAACAAACCAACATTGGTCATTGCCCATAATAAGACTTTAGCTGGACAGCTTTATGGAGAATTTAAAGAATTCTTTCCAAATAATGCGGTCGAGTATTTTGTTAGTTACTATGACTATTATCAACCTGAAGCCTATGTACCCTCTAGTGATACATATATAGAAAAAGATGCCAGTATTAATGATGAAATCGATAAATTACGACATTCAGCAACAAGTTCATTATTAGAACGAAATGATGTTATAGTTGTTGCTTCTGTATCATGTATATTTGGATTAGGTGATCCTAAAGAATATAGTGAACAAGTCGTTTCTATTCGTGTAGGAATGGAGATGGATCGTAATCAGTTATTGACAAGTCTGGTGAATATTCAATTTGAACGAAACGACATTGACTTTCAACGAGGCCGTTTCCGTGTACGTGGTGACGTGGTAGAAATCTTCCCGGCATCAAGGGATGAACATGCCTTAAGAGTTGAATTTTTTGGAGATGAAATTGAACGAATCAGAGAAGTGGATGCTTTAACAGGTGAAATCATTGGTGAGACAGAACATGTGGCTATTTTCCCGGCGACTCACTTTGTGACAAATGAAGACCATATGGAACAGGCGATTTCGCAAATTCAAGAAGAATTGGAAGGTCGTTTAAAAGTTCTTCGTAATGAGAATAAATTATTAGAAGCTCAGCGTTTAGAACAGCGAACAAATTATGATATTGAAATGATGAGGGAAATGGGTTATACGTCAGGAATTGAAAATTATTCTCGTCATATGGATGGTCGCTCAGAAGGTGAACCTCCATATACATTGATTGACTTCTTTCCAGATGATTTTCTATTAGTAATCGATGAATCCCATGTTACGATGCCTCAAGTTCGAGGGATGTATAATGGTGATCGAGCTAGAAAACAAATGTTGGTGGATTACGGTTTCCGTTTACCGAGTGCACTGGATAACCGACCATTACGTTTAGAAGAATTTGAAAAGCATGTTCATCAAGTTGTTTATGTTTCAGCAACCCCTGGCCCCTATGAATATGAACAAACGGACACTGTTATTCCACAAATCATTCGACCAACGGGATTATTAGATCCATTGATTGAAGTTCGACCAATTATGGGACAAATCGACGATCTAGTTGGTGAAATCCATGAGCGGGTGGAAAAGGATCAACGTGTATTTATTACAACGCTAACGAAGAAAATGTCTGAAGATTTAACAGACTACCTTAAAGAGCTTGGAATCAAAGTGAAGTATCTTCATAGTGATATCAAGACATTAGAACGAACTGAAATCATTCGTGATTTACGTTTAGGTGAATTTGATGTATTAATTGGGATCAACTTACTTCGTGAAGGTTTGGATGTACCAGAAGTATCATTGATTGCGATTTTGGATGCAGATAAAGAAGGCTTCTTGAGAAGTGAGCGTTCATTAATCCAAACAATCGGACGTGCCGCTCGTAACTCAGACGGAAGAGTCATTATGTATGCAGATAAAATGACGGATTCCATGCAAAAGGCAATTGATGAAACTGCGCGCCGTCGCTCGATTCAAGAAAAATATAATGAAGAACATGGCATTACACCTAAAACAATCATCAAAGAAATCCGTGAGTTGATTTCTATTACTAAGACGAATGAAAAAGGTGAACCATTCAAAATCGATAAATCTTATCATGAACTAACTCGTCAGGAAAAAGCTGATTTATTAATGAAATTAGAACAAGAAATGAGAGAAGCTGCTAAAGCATTAGATTTTGAAACTGCAGCAACCTTAAGAGATACGATTTTGGAATTGAAAGCTGGAGATTAGAAGTAAGAGATATGACACTTCGTCTCAATGACAACAAGCAAAAGGAGAGAAGCAATGGCAAATGATAAAATCGTCATTCATGGCGCACGCGCACATAATTTAAAAAATATAGATGTTACGATTCCTCGTGACAAAATGGTCGTAGTTACTGGTTTATCTGGTTCAGGAAAAAGTTCATTGGCCTTTGATACATTATATGCCGAAGGTCAGCGCCGTTATGTAGAAAGTCTGTCTGCGTATGCAAGACAATTTTTAGGTCAGATGGATAAGCCAGATGTGGATAGCATCGATGGTTTGAGTCCAGCGATTTCAATCGATCAAAAAACGACTAGTAAAAATCCACGATCAACAGTTGGGACAGTGACGGAAATCAATGATTACCTAAGGTTATTATTTGCTCGTGTTGGGCATCCAATTTGTCCTAATGACGGGACTGAAATTACTAGTCAATCTGTTGAACAAATGGTGGATAAAGTACTAGAACTTTCTGAAAAGACTAAAATTCAAGTACTAGCACCTGTGATCGTAAAGAAAAAAGGCCAACATAAAAAAATCTTTGAGATGATTCAACGTGAAGGATACGTTCGTATGCGTGTAGATGGTGAAACTTATGATGTAAGTGAAGCACCTGAATTGGAGAAAAATAAAAAACATGATATCGCAATCGTTATTGATCGTATTGTTGTCAAAGAAGGCATAAGATCTCGTTTGTTTGATTCTTTTGAAGCTGCATTGCGTTTAGCTGATGGGTATGCGTTAGTAGATGTGATTGATGGAGAAGAGATGCTCTTTAGTGAACACTATGCTTGTCCATATTGCGGGTTTACTGTTGGTGAGTTAGAGCCAAGATTATTTTCTTTCAATGCACCTTTTGGAGCATGTCCTGGTTGTGATGGTTTAGGTATAAAGTTAGAAGTCGATCGTGATTTGGTGATTCCGGATCCATCTAAAACTTTACGCGAAGGAGCAATTGCTCCTTGGAATCCAATTAGTTCCCAATACTATCCGCAAATGCTCGAACAAGCAGCTGATAGTTTTAATATTGATATGGATACTCCTTTCAATGAATTGCCGGAAGAACATCAAGAGATTATTTTAAATGGATCAAATGGTGAACTCTTCCATTTCCATTATGAAAATGATTTCGGTGGTGTTCGTGATGTCGAAGTACCTTTTGAAGGAGTATTGACGAATATTAAACGCCGTTATCATGAAACAAATAGTGATTTCACCCGTGATCAAATGCGTTTATATATGACTGAATTAACGTGTCAAACATGTAAAGGTTATCGATTAAATCCACAAGCATTGTCTGTTAAAATTGATAACACAAATATCGGCCAAGTCAGCGAATTGGCAATAAAGAACGCTGTAAAGTTTTTTGAAACAGTAACATTATCTGAACAAGAACAAGTGATTGCTAAACCAATCCTAAAAGAAGTAGAAGATCGTTTAAACTTTTTGAAAAATGTTGGACTAGATTATTTGACTCTTAGTCGGGCAGCTGGAACATTATCTGGTGGAGAAGCACAGCGGATTCGTTTAGCAACACAGATTGGTTCAAACTTATCTGGGGTATTATATATTTTAGATGAGCCATCAATTGGATTGCATCAGCGGGATAATGATCGCTTGATTGAATCACTTAAGAAAATGCGTGATTTAGGGAATACATTAATAGTTGTTGAACATGATGAAGACACGATGAGAGCTTCTGATTACTTAATTGATGTTGGACCAGGGGCTGGACATCTAGGTGGAGAAATCGTTGCTTCTGGGACACCTGATGAGGTAGCTAAAAATCCTAAATCATTAACAGGACAATACCTTTCAGGAAAAAAAGTTATACCAGTACCTAAAGAACGTCGTAAAGGCAACGGCAAAAAAGTTAAAGTGACAGGTGCCACGGAAAATAATTTAAAAAATGTAACAGTTGAATTTCCTTTAGGTGAGTTTGTTGCAGTGACTGGTGTTTCCGGATCAGGCAAAAGTACACTAGTTAATCAAATTTTGAAAAAAGCTTTAGCACAAAAAATCAATCGTAATTCCAATAAACCAGGAAAACATAAAAGTATCACAGGTTATGATACTATCGAAAAGATTATTGATATTGACCAAAGCCCTATTGGACGAACACCAAGAAGTAATCCAGCAACGTATACAAGTGTGTTTGATGACGTTCGTGATCTATTTGCGAAAACAAACGAAGCAAAAGTTCGCGGGTACAAAAAAGGACGATTTAGTTTTAATGTTAAAGGTGGACGTTGTGAAGCTTGTCGTGGAGATGGAATTATTAAGATTGAAATGCATTTTTTACCAGATGTCTATGTTCCTTGTGAAGTTTGTCATGGTAAACGTTACAATTCAGAAACCTTGGAAGTTCATTATAAAGGCAAGAATATTTCCGATATTTTGGATTTAACAGTGGAGGATGCGGTAGAATTCTTCAAACATATTCCAAAGATTCATCGTAAGCTAAAAACAATAGTTGATGTTGGATTAGGTTATGTTACGCTAGGTCAGCCAGCAACTACGTTATCGGGTGGAGAAGCACAACGTATGAAACTTGCCAGTGAACTTCATAAAAATTCAAATGGTAAAAATTTCTATATTCTTGATGAACCAACAACTGGCTTACACACAGATGATATTGCTCGTTTGTTACTTGTATTGGAAAGACTTGTTGAAGCAGGTAATACCGTACTTGTAATCGAGCATAATTTAGATGTAATCAAGTCTGCTGATCATGTCATTGATTTAGGACCAGAAGGTGGAGATGGAGGCGGAACAATCGTTGCGACAGGAACTCCAGAAGAAATAGCAAAAGTTAAAGCAAGCTATACAGGGAAATATTTAAAACGAGTTTTATAAATTGGTATACTATATTTTGGAAGTATAAGTCTCATTTTTAAAAAAAGGATGAAATTTGTGGGGAAATTGTTTATAGCTATTGATTTCTTTAATTTATTGAAGTAAAATCACAGTCAGAAAGATATATTGTTCAACCTAATTGGTATATATCTTTCTTCCTATAAGTAATCCGTTCAAAAAAGAAAAGTGCAGCCTCTGTTATTTGATGGTTGCCTTTTTTTTATCCAAAGGGTGATGATTTAGTAATAGAAATTGAGGTATAAAAATTTAGAAACAAAAATGAGAATAAAATAATAAAGATAGTTAAATAATATGTTTTTTAATTATTCTAATTTAAAAAAAGTCAAAAAAAGAAAATACATGAACGAAAGTTGAATGATTTTTTTTTTAAAATCATGATATTCTATACATACGAACAGTATGGAAGGATGATTTTGTCTTGGAAAAAAGAGAAGTTAAGATTGGCGCCCAGTATGTTTGTCACGGATCAAATTTTTCTTGGTTTTTTGTAGGGGAGGCCATCTCTAAAAAAGAAGATGATCTACAAGTCAGAGTCGTTAAATGTCACCCTGCCGATCGCCCAATCATAAATGGTGATGATCCTATTTTGAATTTAGATTACTTTAATGTAATTGAAGACGCTTAGTGTTATTAATTTTATTTGATGGTTAATGAATATTTACTTTACTTAATATTAATATATTAAATGTATTTGTGAATTGTCAGTAAAAAGCTATATGTTAATGAAATTTATTGGCGTTTCTTTTGTATTCGATATTTTAGAAGGTTAAGATTGTTGTCTTAGTCTTCTTTTTTTACGTCAGAAATGTTAATAAAATGCTCAATGTCTAAGAAAATAAGAATTAGGGACAAGAATTGGTTGAAAAGCTTCCTTTGATACGCCCGGGATGCTATAATTAGTAAAATGTTTCTAAAGGAGCGCTAAAAATGGCTGATAATTTGCAATTAGTTATAATTACTGGAATGAGCGGAGCAGGAAAGACTGTTGCCATTCAAAGTTTTGAAGATATGGGTTATTTTTGTATCGATAATATGCCACCGAGCTTGATTCCAAAATTTTGGGAATTGATCAAGGAATCTGGAAAAGTAACAAAAATAGCATTAGTGATTGATTTACGATCAAGAAATTTCTTTAGAGAGATTCAGGATATGTTAGTAGAACTAGAAAACACCAATCTCATTGACACGACGATTATGTTTTTAGATGCCACTGATGAGGAGCTTGTTTCTCGTTATAAAGAAACTCGTCGCGCTCACCCACTAGCAATGGACGGTTTGGTTACAGAGGGAATCAGAAAAGAGCGTGCAATTCTTGAGGAAATAAGAGGAGATGCACAAGTTGTTATTGATACGACTGATTTATCTCCTAGACAATTACGCGAGAGAATCAATGATGAATTTAAATCTAGAGACACACATGAGTTTCGCGTTGAATTAGTTTCTTTTGGTTTTAAATATGGGTTGCCGATAGATGCAGATATAGTAATGGATGTCCGTTTTTTACCGAATCCACACTATATTCCAGAGCTAAGACCATTGACAGGACAAGATCAGCCTGTTTACGATTATGTGATGAGTTTTCCTGCAACAGAAAGCTTTTATGTTCGTTTTATCGATTTATTGAAACATGTAATGCCTGGTTATGAAAAAGAAGGTAAATCAAGTATTACGATTGCAATTGGTTGTACGGGTGGACAACATCGTTCTGTTGCTTTGACAGAACGTGTCGGTAAAGAGCTTGCTAAAGATTACCATGTCAACATTACTCATCGTGATAAAGGCAAACGCAAAGAGACGGTGAACCGCTCATGAAAACGTACCGTATTAGAAAACCAAAAATTGTGGTGGTCGGTGGAGGAACTGGTTTACCAGTAATTCTAAAAAGCTTACGTAACCAGAGTGCAGATATTACAGCAGTTGTAACGGTTGCTGACGATGGGGGAAGCAGTGGTGAAATACGTGATTCAATGAATATGACGCCGCCAGGAGATTTAAGAAATGTACTAGTTGCTCTATCAGATATGCCACAACTTTATGAAGATATATTTCAATATCGTTTTGATAAGTCGGATAAATATTTTGCTAATCATGCGATTGGGAATTTGATTATTGCTGCTGTGTCAGAAATGCGCAACAGTACTTATGAAGCAATTCAGTTACTTTCAAAAATGATGCATGTAGATGGACACATTTATCCATCCTCAGAAAGACCGTTAACACTTCATGCTATTTTTAAAGATGGCACAGTTGCGGTTGGAGAATCTAGTATCGCTGTTGATCGAAAAACAATAGATCACGTATTTGTGACTAACACATATGATGATGAACAACCGAAAGCTGCTAGGAAAGTAGTTAAAGCAATTGAGGAAGCAGACATGATTGTTTTAGGACCCGGTAGCATGTTTACGAGTATTTTACCAAACTTGGTTATCAATGAAATCGGTGAAGCAATCATCCATGCAAAAGGAGAAGTTGTTTATATCTGTAATATCATGACTCAAAAAGGTGAGACAGAACATTTCACTGATGCGGATCATGTTTGTGTACTACATGAACATCTAAAAAGTAAATTTGTTGATACCGTCTTGGTAAATACTGAAAAAGTACCAGATGGCTATATGGATCCGGAAGTTTATGACGAATATTTAGTTCAAGTAGAGCATGACTTCCAAACCTTACGAGATGAGGGGTGTCGTGTGATATCTACCGACTTCTTGAAGTTAAGAGATGGCGGTGTTTTCCACGATGGAGATAAAGTTGTGGATGAACTATTCCGTATTGTTTTTGGCGCAAAATATTAAAGAATAAGAGAGGAGGAAGGGAGATTGTCTTTTGCGGCAGATGTAAAAAAAGAGCTGACAACCTTAGAAGTTCATCGAGAGCACGCTAAAGCTGAGTTAGCCGCCTTGATTCGAATGAACGGTTCCTTAAGTATTGTAAATCAGCAGTTTGTTTTAAATGTTCAAACGGAAAATGCAGCGATTGCTAGACGTATTTATTCTCTTTTAAAAGACCATTATGATGTTCGTTCAGAATTATTAGTTCGAAAAAAAATGAAATTAAAAAAGAATAATGTCTATATTGTACGTTTAAAACAAGATACTAAAAATGTTCTTGCTGATTTAGATATTCTGGATGGGATGATGTTTAATACTCATGTATCAGATGAAATTATGGGTAATGCACAAAAAATGAGATCCTACTTAAGAGGGGCTTTTATGGCTTCAGGATCTGTCAATAATCCAGAAACGAGCCGCTATCATTTGGAAATATTTTCGATTTATGAAGAACATAATGATGATATTTGTCAGATGTTGAACTACTATGACTTAAATGCACGAACATTGGAACGTCGGAATGGTTATATTTCTTATTTAAAAGGCGCAGAGCGAATCGCTGACTTTTTGACTTTGATTGGTGCAACAAATTCAATGTTGAAATTTGAAGATGTCCGAATCGTTCGTGATATGCGTAACTCAGTAAACCGCTTAGTCAACTGTGAAACAGCAAATCTTAATAAAACAATCGATGCAGCTTCTAAACAAATCGAAAATATTCAATACATTGAAAGTGTTGTCGGGTTAACGGCTTTGCCTGATAAACTACAAGAAATTGCTGAATTACGTTTGGAATATCCAGAAGTTAGTTTAAAAGAATTAGGAGAGATGATTCCTTCCGGCGCTATTTCAAAATCAGGAATTAACCATCGAATTCGTAAAATTAATGAGTTCGCTGATAAACTGAGAGAAAAAAGTGTGTGATTTATGAATCATTTATTATGTTTATCTAATAATTTTGATGAATATGATGGATTAAACGTTCGGTATCTCATAAAATGAAGTAATGGCAAGTCAAATTAAAAGGAATTGAACCTTAACTTGACTTGCCATTACTTTATTTTGGAAAAATATATAAATCATTGTTTCTCTCGTAGATGTCATAATAATAATCAGTAAATTTCAATTCACTAGGATTTTTTTTGAAGGTTTTAGGATTAAGTTGATTAATAGTAATCTCCATTCCTGTGTAGGTTTTAAACCATAACTGATTTGGCCAATAGACCTCTGCATTTGATGGAACTATTTCTTTAAGAATAGGGAAATTCCTCACTGAATTGATCAGAATAGGAGAGTCTTTAAAGAGTGATTTAGAATAAATAGCCATTGTATCAGGTGTTATTAAATTTTTTAAATCTCCAGCCAAGATAAGACTTTGTTTTTCAAATGCTTCTTTTTGATAATGAAGTGTAGACGCGTAAACAAAAGGAAAAGAAAGTATATAATAACAAAAGAAACAAACAAATATTTTTGTTGTTAAACGTATCCAATTTGATGATAATTTCAATTTATTTAGAAGTAAAATAATTGTTATTGAAGAAAATACACCAAATCCATAAGCATACCGCGGCGCCACCAATGCTAATTTTTCAGGAAAAATCAAAAATACACCGTAGCTTAATACAGATGCTAAAATTAAATACAATGCAACAAAACTTATGCTTTTGATGAAATGTAGTTTTGAATTTAGAATACTAGTTATCACAAATAAAAGCATTAAAATGATAAAAAGAGCTAGCCAAAGTTTTGTACTTTGGTCTAATATTTGATTCAAGTACATTTGACTATTAGTTAAAATAGTTTTAGGAATATCTTTTATATGGGCGATTACAACATGTTCTCCTCGACTAGATAATTGAGGATTAAGTTTTGTTTCGAAAACATAAATAACCATAGCAATAATATATGCCAATGCGGATAAAAATACTTTTTGGTATGTTTTATGGTGTTTTTCATTAGACAGAATTTCGTTTAAAGAAAGCGCTAATACCATAATAATGTAAATACCAGAAGAAGCTTGGTAAGTATTACACATGAAAAAAATACTTATAATAGATAATACAAAGAAAGTTTTTGATTTTTTTTCCCACCAAAGAAATGGAATAACAGAGAACAAAATACTTAATGCCATATATGGACTATCAAACCTAAAACTCACACTTTGTAAAAACCAAGGATTTAAACCGATGATTGTTGAAACAATCAGGGGAAATACCTCTAGTTTTTTGTTATTTAAACAATAGACGACAATGATACTAGCCGCAGATAAAATAAGTCCTGTAATAATATGAGTAGTTAATCCAAGATCTGTTAAGTGTCTGCTTCCTTGAACGAACCAAGAAGCAATTTCACTGCCCAAACGGGAATAACTTCTTGCAAAGTCAGTAGCTCCAGTAATTTGTCTGGCAGTATCATCAAGATAAGGGAAATTTATTATTCCTATAGATAAAATAGCCATTTGATAAATAAAAATTGTCATAAGCAGTAAGTATCTATTTTCTATTGCCCATTTTTTTGTCAATAACATGTATTTGTTTAACATATTTTTCTCCTGTTTTTTATTTTTGTATGATTTAAGGTGAGTAATCATATCTAATACAATTATAACTTAATCATATCAGATTTAAAACAATCTTATTTTTAAGGAAAGTTAAAATTTTAGGTAATATGTGAAAAAGTTAAATGAAAATAAAAAATGAGACAAAGCTAATTAAGCCTCATCTCATTTATTTATTTTACGTTTAAATAAGAGATTAACTCTTCTTTAGTTACAGACTCATCAAAGATATGCTCACCAATCACAATCGTTGGTACAAACTTAATATTTGCTGCTTCAGCTTCTGTGATAACAGATGTCACGACTGCAGGTTCTTCCTTTTTAGCTAACTGTAAATTATCTTCTGCAAAAACTGCCACATCTTCTAAAGAAAGATTTCCCCATTGATCTTGAGTCTCATACATTTGTTTTAGATTCATCAATCCTTTTTCAGGTAAATCATAGTCAATATGATGATGCATCACATTCCCACGTTGTAGACTTTCTTTTTCTTTATCAAAAAGTTTGATGATTCGTTGTACTTTACCATCGTTGACATAGGTATTCAATAAGTCAAACGATTCTTCAAACCATTTTTTGCAGTATGGGCACCGAACATTCATAAATTCAACCATTTTTACAGGAGCGGTGTCTT
The DNA here is from genome assembly GCF_058216635.1 of Enterococcus sp. AAFC-DPL-5146. Taxonomy (NCBI): domain Bacteria; kingdom Bacillati; phylum Bacillota; class Bacilli; order Lactobacillales; family Enterococcaceae; genus Enterococcus; species Enterococcus sp. AAFC-DPL-5146. The sequence goes on from NZ_CM177103.1 coordinate 921,929, forward strand.
TCCCAATAATTAGACCATTTTTAGTAGTAACTTTTGTAGCATCGATAATTGAAATATCCATTTTAATACCATCCTTTCATTGCTTCTATCCTAAGTGTAGCGTTTTTTGTCTCCAGTATAAATAAAAATGCCTAAAATTTTAGGCATTTTCTATTATTTACTTAAAGAGCTGCTGTTTTCCATTACTTCATCAATCAAACCATATTCTTTCGCTTGTTGAGCTGTCATAAAGTTGTCACGATCTGTGTCTCGTTCGATGACTTCAAGTGGTTGACCAGTGCGTTTTGCTAAAATTTTATTCAAACGATCGCGAGTGTCTAAAATATGTTTTGCTGCAATCTCGATTTCAGTTGCTTGACCTTGAGCACCACCAAGGGGTTGATGAATCATGATTTCCGCATTTGGTAATGCAAAACGTTTGCCTTTTGTACCAGCAGTTAATAAGAAACTTCCCATAGACGCTGCCATTCCAAGTACGATAGTTTGGACATCCGCTTTAACAAAATTCATGGTGTCAAAAATTGCTAATCCTGCAGAAACACTTCCACCTGGTGAATTGATATAAATATAGATGTCTTTTTCAGAGTCTTGTGCATCCAAAAATAACAATTGGGCAATCACTGAGTTAGCCACATTATCGTCGATTGGACCACTTAACATAATAATTCTATCTTTTAATAATCGTGAATAAATATCATAGGCTCTTTCTCCACGAGATGATTGTTCAATGACTGTTGGTATTAAATTCATAGTATATTCCTCCTATATAAAAAACTCTTCAAATCATTTTATCACAAAGCATATCTTAATGCTTAAAAAAAGTATACTTTATTGGTCAATAAAGGTCAACTTTAATGCCTAAATTGAGGATAAAAATCTTTATAAATGAATTTTTATAGTAGGAGAAATTTATTATATTTAAACTAGCTTGATCTTGTCTTGAGTTGAACAAAAAAAGCCCTAAGAATTCTTAAGGCTTTGACATAATGATTATGAAGTTACCACAATATTACCATTTTGATCTGCAGGTTTAAGTAAAGTAGCAATTGATGTGAAAAATGCAATAATACCTGGAATCGTTGTCCAACAAAATACTAGATACATGATACCTTTTCCAGTAAAACCAGAGTAGAACTTATGAACACCGATTCCGCCCAGGAAAAATGCTAATATAAAATAAATCCATTTGTTTACTACTTGACCATGTTGCACATAGCCCCCAACGGCTTGTGTATTGTTGTTTTCATTTACGATATTGATGTTGATTTTATCTTGTAGATTTTCTGATGTTTTTTCGACTTTATGGATAATTAACTCATCGCCATCTTCAAATACATCTACAATGTCACCAATCTCTGGTTTGAAATTAAACCATTCGTACAATGCTCTTGTTGTACTACCGTCCTCATTGGCAATAACAACATCTTCAAAATCTAATTTAACAACTTTTTTCCCCATTCAAACTTCCTCACTTCTGATGATACAATATAATTACCGTTATGTTATATCATCAAATAGAAGAGTAAGCTTTACCATCTAACATTTTATGAAAGTTATAATAACCAAAAGGCTATATTTTTTATTAGAGTCGAAAAATTTTTATCATATTTTTTTGTCCTTGTAAAAGAGTATGTTATACTAAAAAAACAAGAACGAAAAGAGTGAGGGAATCCAAATGGTTGTTTTTATTGCAGGTATAACAGGCGTTTTGATTGGTGCTGTTATTGTATCAGTTGGTGTAGCTTTACGTGTAAGCTATGAAGAACGCAAAGCTGTACGTTATCGAGAATTAGAGCATTTTGTCAAAGAAATAGAAAGTTTGAATTTATTAAATAAAAAGATCAATGAAATTTTGCAAAAAAGAGAGATTTATGTGGAGAAGTCCGTGAATTTTGTATCTATGGATGACTGTTATATTAGTATTGATGATTTTATCTACTTAGAGTCTTTTTCTGCGCAAAATAATTTTTATTTGCCCACATACTTAATAGAAGAATTCTTCAAAAAAATCACTCATAGAAAAGTTATCTTAACACCAGATGAAGTGATTTCAATGGGAGGAAGTACCTATAAAGGCGGACGAGTAATTTTAGAAAATTTTTCTGATGAGTTACTTGCGATTATAGAGGATAAAAAAAGACAGATGAAACGTCTAACGCACAAACCTTTATACTATTTCCAACAAAACTGAAAAACTACTGATATTCTATTTCATGAGTATCAGTAGTTTTTTATTATGGACTTTTCTAATTACTAGCTATAATTCCACCAATATGAACATTAAGTAATAAAAGATAAACTTATTTATTTAGAATTTTCTGAATCTTTTCGCCAAATTTTATTGACATTCTCATTTATTAGGTATATAGTTAACAAAAGCTTTTATTTATCACATGCTATTTTAATCTTTACAGATTTTTTATACGAGGAGACCATTGCCATGAAAAAGACAAACAACAATCACGTATTAGTCATTATTTTAATGTGTAGGACTTAGAACACTGAGAAATTTCGCAGATGTTTGAGTCCTGTTTGTCTTTGGTAGATGGGGTTCTTACTAAGACATCCCATTCTTTCGATGGGATGTTTTTTTTGTAGAAAGTATTATAAAGAGGTTAGCGGAATAAATAAGAACATGAACCAGAAGTTTAAAAACTAATTTCTTCTGAAGACAACCGAATTGGAGTGGATGAGACATGCGTAGTGATCAAATAAAAAAAGGAATTGAAGCTGCACCCGCCAGAAGTTTACTTTATGCGACTGGACAAGTGAAAAATGCCAAAGATATGGATAAACCCTTTATAGCGATTTGTAATTCATATATTGATATTGTTCCTGGGCATGTACATTTAAGAGAGTTAGCAGATGTGGCCAAAGAAGCGATTCGTGAAGCCGGAGGAATTCCATTTGAATTTAATACGATTGGTGTAGATGATGGGATTGCCATGGGGCATATTGGTATGCGTTACTCATTACCAAGTAGAGAAATCATTGCAGATGCTGCGGAGACTGTTATCAATGCACATTGGTTCGATGGTGTATTTTATATTCCAAACTGTGACAAAATCACTCCTGGGATGTTAATGGCAAGTGTGCGCACTAATGTCCCTGCAATCTTCTGTTCTGGTGGTCCAATGAAAGCTGGTGTCGATCCGAGAGGTCATACAACGACACTTTCTTCAATGTTTGAAGCAGTTGGAACATTTAAAGAAGGCAAGATGACTGAAGAAGAATTTAATTTCATGGAACAAAATGCCTGTCCGACTTGCGGCTCTTGTGCGGGCATGTTTACAGCGAATTCCATGAATTGCTTGATGGAAGTATTAGGGATGGCACTTCCTGGAAATGGTACGATTTTGGCTGTTTCAGATGAACGTAGAGAATTAGTAAGAAAGTCAGCTTTTCATTTGATGGATTTGGTAAAAAATCAAGTGAAGCCACGTGACATCATTACTAAAGAAGCGATTGATGATGCTTTTGCGTTAGACATGGCAATGGGAGGATCCACAAATACAGTGTTGCATACATTAGCAATCGCAAATGAAGCTGAGATCGACTATAACTTAGAAGAAGTAAATGCAATTGCTGAACGTGTTCCTTATCTTTCTAAAATTGCGCCATCATCAGCTTACTCAATGCATGATGTTCATGAGGCTGGTGGTGTTCCAGCAATCATGAAAGAGCTCGTTGATTTAGGAGATGCCATTCACCCAGATCGGATTACTGTTACTGGAAAAACGATTCGAGAAAATGTTCAAGATGCGGTAATCAAAAATGAAGAAGTTATTCATCCAAAAGAAAATCCATACAGTCCAGTTGGCGGATTATCAATCCTTTATGGAAATATTGCACCCAAAGGCAGCGTAATCAAAGTTGGCGGTGTTGATCCATCAATTAAGAAATTTGTAGGAAAAGCAATTTGTTTCAGTTCTCATGATGAAGCTGTTGCGGCGATTGATAATCATACCGTGAAAAAAGGTCATGTTGTAGTTATTCGCTATGAAGGACCAAAGGGTGGACCTGGTATGCCGGAAATGTTAGCACCAACATCTAGTATTGTTGGCCGGGGATTAGGAAAAGATGTTGCTTTAATTACCGATGGCCGTTTTTCAGGTGCTACTCGAGGAATCGCTGTAGGACATATTTCTCCAGAAGCTGCTGCTGGTGGTCCGATTGCGCTGATTGCAGATGGGGATGAAATTGAGATTGATTTAATAAATCGTACATTAGAATTAAATGTTTCAGATGAAGAATTAGCGAAAAGAAATGATCAACTGCCAAAATTTAAAGCGAAAGTAAAAACAGGATATTTAGCTCGTTATACGGCGTTGGTGACTTCAGCTCATACAGGAGGAATCATGCAGATTCCAGAAGATTTGCTAGACTAGAGGAGGGAAGCTCATGGCACAACAGAAAAAAATGAAAACTGGCTCAAAAATTTTGATTGATGCATTGCTAAAGCAAGAGGTAGAAATGATTTTTGGATATCCTGGAGGAGCAGTCCTTCCTTTATATGATGCATTGTATGATAAAGATATTCCTCATATTTTAACAAGACATGAACAAGGTGCTGTTCACGCGGCTGAAGGATATGCTAAAGCTACTGGAAAACCAGGCGTAGTAATTGTGACAAGCGGACCAGGTGCTACCAATGTAATCACTGGTATTGCTGATGCAATGAGCGATTCAATTCCAATGGTTATTTTCACTGGTCAAGTGCTTACAGCTGGCATTGGCAAAGATGCCTTTCAAGAAGCAGATGTGATTGGGCTAACAATGCCTATTACTAAAAATAATTACCAAGTTCGTGAAACGAAAGATTTGCCTAGAATCATTGAAGAAGCCTTTCATATTGCTACAACGGGTAGAAAAGGTCCTGTTGTGATTGACCTACCAAAAGATATAACAATCATGGAATCTGATGCAGATATTGAGGTGAAATTAAATTTACCAAGTTATCAGCCGACCGTGAAACCAAATAAACTGCAAGTAAAAAAACTAATGGAAACATTGACTACTGCAAAAAAACCATTGGTATTGGTCGGGGCTGGTGTTCTTCATGCTGATGCAGGGAAAGAATTAGTAGAGTTCATCAACAAATATCAATTACCAACATTAAGTTCATTATTAGGATTAGGGGCAGTTCCCACAGAAAATGAACTATTTCTAGGAATGGGTGGTATGCATGGCTCATTTGCAGCAAATATGGCATTAACAGATTGCGATTTTTTGATCAATATAGGTTCTCGCTTTGATGACCGTTTAGCTAGTGCGCCAAAAGAATTTGCACCTCACGCAATTATTGCTCATGTTGATATTGATCCAGCAGAAATAGGAAAAACAATCGTGACTCAAATCCCAATTGTTGCTGATGCCAAAGAAACATTAAAAGAGATGCTTAAAATCGATGTTGAATGTGCCGACTGCACTGAGTGGAAACAGTTGAACCTATCAAGAAAGAAACGACATCCATTCAAATATGACAAAGAACAAAAAACAGAAATCAAACCACAAAAGGTTATTGAATTTATTGGGGAACTGACTAATGGTGAAGCAATTGTAGCAACTGATGTGGGGCAACACCAGATGTGGGCGGCTCAATTTTATCCATTTAAAAATGAAAAACAGTTAGTGACGAGTGGCGGTTTAGGTACGATGGGATACGGAGTTCCAGCAGCGATTGGTGCAAAATTAGGTTGTCCAGACAAGGAAGTGGTACTTTTTGTTGGTGATGGTGGTTTCCAAATGACAAACCAAGAATTAGCAATTTTAAATGAATACAATATTCCAATCAAAATCGTGATTTTGAACAACCAATCATTAGGTATGGTGCGTCAATGGCAGGAAAGTTTTTTCAACAATCGTCGTTCTGAATCAGTTTTCACGTCTCAACCGGATTTTGTAAAGATGGCTGAAGCTTATCACATCAAAGGTGTTAGAATAGATGATCCTGAAACTGTTGAAGCTGAGTTGACAGAAGCGTTTAAAGAAACGGGTCCGATACTAATCGAAGTTATGGTTTCGCCAACGGAACATGTATTACCAATGATTCCAGCAGGCAAAGCAAATTATCAGATGCTGGGGGTGGACTAAAATGAGACGTATCATTACAGCAACAGTCAATAATAATTCCGGGGTGCTAAATCGCTTTAGTGGAGTACTTACTCGCAGACAAGTCAATATTGATAGTATTTCGGTAGGACCTACAGAGTTAGAAAATGTATCACGAATCACAATCGTTGTCCAAGTTGTCGATTTAAACGAAAGCGAACAAGTTATAAAACAATTAAATAAACAAATTGATGTAATCAAAGTTTCTGATATCACGGATGAACCTCATTTAGAAAGGGAATTGGCGCTGATAAAAGTTAATGCGCCAGCTGCTTCTCGAGCAGAACTTTTCTCAGTGATTGATCCATTTAGAGCCAATGTTATCGACGTTGGTACTCGATCCGTAGTTATTCAAGTCACAGGAACCAGTGAAAAAATCAGTGCATTCGTTGATGTCGTAACACCTTACGGCATCAAACAATTAGCTCGAACAGGTGTTACAGGATTCACGAGAGGCAACAACTAAAAAAAGGACTTAAAGCATAAGCTTATAAGCATAAAAAATTTGGAGGGTTTAACAATGGCAAAAGTATATTATGATAACTCAGTAGAAAACAACCAATTAGAAGGAAAAACAATCGCAATTATCGGTTACGGATCACAAGGTCATGCTCATGGACAAAACTTAAGAGATAACGGTAATCAAGTAATCATCGGGATTCGTGAAGGGAAATCAGCAGAAGCAGCCCGCAATGATGGGTTTGACGTACTAACAGTTGAAGAAGCATCTAAAAAAGCTGATATTGTTATGATCTTGGCTCCTGATGAAATTCAAGGAGATCTTTATGATAATGAAATTGCGCCAAACTTAGAAGCTGGTAATGCGCTGGCATTCGGTCATGGTTTCAATATTCACTTTGATGTAATTAAACCACCAAAAGATGTGGATGTTTTCCTAGTTGCTCCTAAAGGACCAGGCCACCTTGTTCGCCGTACATTCACAGAAGGGTTTGCGGTACCAGCATTGTTTGCGGTTTACCAAGATGCAACAGGGAAAGCTAGTGATGTTGCCTTATCTTATGCTAAAGGAATCGGTGCAACACGTGTTGGAGTATTAGAGACAACATTTAAAGAAGAAACTGAAACAGATTTATTTGGTGAACAAGCAGTATTGTGTGGAGGATTAACTAGCTTAATCGAAGCAGGATTTGAAACATTAACTGAAGCTGGTTACCAACCAGAATTGGCTTACTTTGAAGTATGTCACGAATTGAAATTAATCGTTGACCTTATTTATGAAGGAGGATTTGAGAAAATGCGTAATTCAATCTCAAATACTGCGGAATATGGAGATTACGTTTCAGGTCCTCGTGTGGTTACAGCCGAAACGAAAGCCAACATGAAAGAAGTTCTGACAGATATCCAAAATGGTAAATTTGCTAAAGGATTCATAGATGATAACAAAAATGGCTTCAAAGAATTCAATCAAATGCGTAAAGATAATGCTGGACACCCAATTGAAAAAGTTGGAGCAGAATTGCGTAAAATGATGCCTTTTGTTTCAAGAGAAGACTAAAATTAATTAATAGAGGCTAAGCGAATAACTAGAATTTTCTTAGTCATATAGATGGTGAGACAGAAGGAAGTTCTTCTGTCTTAGCTTCTTTTACTTGGATAAAAGGTGGGGAGAATTTGTTAAAACTAACGAAACAAAAAGTTGAAGAAGCCTATGATACGTTGAAAGATGTAGTAACTAAAACACCCTTGCAATATGATATGTATCTGTCACAAAAATATCAATGCAATGTTTATTTAAAAAGAGAAGACCTACAGAAAGTTCGCTCATTCAAATTAAGAGGAGCGTATTATGCAATTAAACAAACTCCTCAAGACAAGCTAAAGAATGGTGTTGTTTGTGCCAGTGCAGGAAACCATGCTCAAGGGGTAGCTTTTACTTGCCACGAGATGAAGGTTGCTGCTACTATTTTTATGCCAACAACAACACCTCAGCAAAAAATTTCTCAAGTAAAATTTTTTGGCGGGGATGAAGTAACTGTCAAATTAATTGGTGATACCTTTGATGCATCAGCAAAAGCTGCTAAAGAATATGCAACAACTAATAATCAAGCCTTTATTGATCCCTTTGATGATTTAAATATAATGGCTGGACAAGGAACGACAGCTGTTGAAATATTTCAAGAAGCAAAAGAGTCTGATTTTCAAGTAGATTATCTACTAGCGGCAATCGGTGGCGGTGGATTAGTCAGTGGTGTTTCAACTTATATGAAGAGTGTGAGTCCAACCACAGCGATTATTGGTATAGAACCACTTGGGGCTCAATCTATGCGTGCGGCTTTTAATGAAGGCAAACCAGTAATGTTGGATAGTGTTGAGAAATTTGTGGACGGAGCTGCAGTCAAACAAGTCGGAAATTTAACATACGATCATGCTCTTGAATACGTTGATGATCTTTTAGCTGTTGATGAAGGACAAGTCTGTTCAACAATTTTAGAGTTGTATACGAAGCAAGCAATTGTTGTAGAACCAGCTGGAGCGTTGAGTGTTTCGGCTTTAGAGTTGCTAAGAGAGGACATCAAAGGAAAAAATGTTGTTTGTATCATCAGTGGTGGAAATAATGATATCAATCGTATGGAAGAAATTGAAGAACGTTCATTGATTTTTGAAGGACTAAAACATTACTTTGTGATCAATTTTCCTCAGCGTCCTGGTGCACTCAGAGAATTTGTAACAGATATTTTAGGTCCCAATGATGATATTACTCGCTTTGAATATACAAAAAAAGTGAATCGAGGAACAGGACCAGTTGTTTTAGGTATTCTACTGAAAGATAAAGAAGAGTTACCGAACTTACTAGAAAAAATGGCTGCGTTTGACCCTCATTATATTGATCTCAGTGATAATCCATCATTATACGCATTACTTGTTTAATATATATAAAATAGCTGTTTCTAGATAAGTGGAAAATAAAACCTTATTTAGAACAGCTTATTTTAACTATATCATTAAGGAAAAAGCTATGTTATTCAATGTGTCTGTATATTGAAGAATAACCCATAAACATGTAAGATTATGCTTAAGACAAAACACTTTCTATTATTTTGAAAGTGTCTTTTTGACCTTAAAATATTGTCTATTACAGCAAGAATCGTAATTTTGAAAAGAATGAGTAGAAGACAAAAATAGGATAGTTATTCAGATAAATGAGAAGGATCTAAACTAATGTAATTTCAGAGACAAGAGTTGGGGATTTAGTTAGAAAAGATTTAAGCTACGAATAGCTAAACTTGAACCTTTTAGCCATAAAAAGAGTGTTTCACAGAAACTAAGAAAAAGCTATCAAAAGATGCTTTAAAAATATCTAAAATTTACTTAAAAAATAGAAAACTAGAGTTAGAGTTCTTGCCATTTTTTAAGAAAGAACGTATATTTAAGTTACTACATTAAATCAGTCCAAATAACTACGACTGTCAAAGTGCATGAGCCGGATAGAATTTTTTACACTTCAACCGACCACCTTTTTTTGGTCAAACACGACTTATTTTTTCTATCACCAGTCAATTTTAAAATCATGCTTTCTTTGTTAAAAATTACTCGAAATATAAAAAAAGAATACTAGTAAAGTTGGAATATAAATGAATAATAATAAAAGGTTAGAAAATCGCCGCTATATTACCGGATTTGATGGAATTCGGACAATAGCAGTTGTAGGCGTGATTCTGTATCACTTGTTCCCTAACATAATGCGTGGGGGCTATTTAGGCGTCCCTATTTTTTTTGCAGTTTCTGGATACTTAATTACTGATTTACTGAGGCAAGAATGGCTTCAGACTGAAACAATCGATATTAAAGGCTTTTACATTCGTCGTATGAAAAGGCTGTATCCTGGCTTAATTGCCATGCTGATTACCGCATCAGCATATATTGTATTCTTTCAAAAGGATCTATTGAACAACCTACGAAGCGTGGTGGCTAGTAGCGTATTTTACTATAATAATTGGTGGCAGATTTTTAGAGGATTTTCTTATTTTGATCGATTTACAACTCAATCACCATTTACTCATATTTGGTCATTGGCTGTTGAAGCACAGAATTATTTAATTTGGCCGTTATTATTTATTTTGTTGAAAAGATATATCAAACACAGTGGTAAAATTTTTGGTTTGATAATGGCAGCAGTTGTTGCTTCCGGTATTTTGATGGCTGTTTTGTATACACCGGGAGCTGATCCAACGAGAGTTTATTACGGGACAGATACGCGGCTATTTTCCATATTGATGGGCAGTGGGTTGGCATTTGTTTGGCCAAGTGATCGTTTGAAAGAAGAAATTCCGATAAAAGCAAAAACTTTATTAAATAGTGTTGGAGTTGCTTCTTTATCTGTTTTATTGATTTCCTTCTTATTCTTAGCAGATCATTTTGCTTTTGTATATTACGGAGGTATGTTTATTGTCAGTATTTTTGCGGCACTTTTAGTCGCTGTCACTGCGCATCCAGGTGCTGATATAAATCGTTGGCTGACTAATCCAGTATTTACTTGGATAGGGAAGAGAAGTTATGGCATTTATTTATATCAATTTCCTGTTATGATTTTCTATGAAGCAAAAATCAAAAATTTAAGTGATCATGTTTTTTTACATTCACTAATTGAAATTGCTTTAATTCTGGGAATCAGTGAGCTTTCGTATCGATTTATTGAAAAACCTTTGGGTAAGTTTTACTATCAATATACCTGGTTTGCAATCAAAGACTTTTTCAAAAAACCTTGGGTGACGATCCCTAAAGTGACCGCTTTAGTCAGCGTTGTTTTATCTTGTTTTGCCTTTTTTGCCTTGGCTATTTCACCTTCAAATCAGGTCACAGCGGAACAAGAACAGCTGCAAAAAAATATTCAAGAGAATAAAAAGAAAGCTGATCAGCGGAAGGAAGCTGAAAAAGAAGGAAAGACATCAGACTCTAACAAACAGTCAAACCAAGTATCAGAAACAAACTTTGATTTGACCCCAGAAGAAAATAAGAAGGCACAAGAAATGGAAATCACCGCTTTTGGAGATTCAGTCATTTTGGATGCAGCTTCGGGTCTACAAGAGATTTTTCCGAAAATGATTGTGGATGGTGAAGTCGGTAGACAGCTGTATACTAGCGCACCAGTAATTGAAAAGTTAGACAAAGATAAACTATTAAAAGATAATATTTTAGTTGGTCTTGGAACAAATGGTTCCTTCACTGAAACGCAATTTGATGAATTTATGACAGCTATTGGATCTAAGCGTAAGGTTTTTTGGATCAACGTACGTGTTCCAACACGTAGATGGCAAAATGAAGTTAATGGAATGTTGGAATCGATGAAAAAGAAATATAAAAATTTAGTTGTTATTGATTGGTATAGCTATAGTAATGAACATGACGACTGGTTTTATGATGATCGGGTTCATCCGAATGTGGAAGGTCAAGTGAAGTATTCAAGTTTTATTGCGAAACAGATCATGAAATAATAAAGTAAAAGATTATTAAGTAAAAAAAAACGCTCTGATGAATTTCGATCATCAGAGCTTTTTTTTACTTAATATAAGTGCCAACTAGTTGATAAAATAAGTACAATTTAAGGTGCAAGCTCGATAAGCCACATAACTTCTGCAGTGTACACTTTATTTGCTAAAACACTACCTGGCGACATTTGTAATAAAAATTCTTGATCTTGGTTGTTACTAAAACTAAGTTCAATATCTCGTTGTTCTGAATTTTTTTTGAAGAGTTCTACAGTTTTATTTTCCTCTAAAGCAGTTAGATCTGTCCCATTTTTAAATACAATATCAGTCTGTGTTTTTTCTCCTGTCTCGGTTTGGAGAGGCTGATTTAATTTAGTCATTAAGCGCCAATTTTCTTGTGTAAAGCGACTATCACTTATAAGTAAATTAATTCCCTTATCTGTTGATATATACTGTGTTCTTGATTTAATTGTTGGCTCACCAAAACTAATTTTGGACGGAACTTTTTTAAAAGCCAATTCGCCAGAAGTAAGCTCTACATTGAATTTTTTAGTTAATTTCCCTAGACTAATGTTGATTTCGTAAATTCCAGGTTCTTTTCTCATATTTTCTGAATGTAAGATTATTTCGTCTTTCTTATTCATCCAGGTCGTACTATCCCAAGCGTTCGCTCCACTTTTTTCTAGGATGAAGGCTTTTTGATCGTCACTTTTTTCTGGAAAGTCGATTGCTAAAATAGAAAAATCATTTGCAGAAAGGATAGTTGTCCCATCTTCAACTAAGTTATCATCTATAACAAATACTGGGACAGTTACGATGATTGAATTTTGTGCTTGGTCACTAATGGTTATTATGGCTTCTGTATAGCCAATAGTTAATAGATTTGGTTCTTTCGTCATAATGATTGTCAAGTTTTCTTTTCCAGCGTTATCAGATACGTCTGTAATCAATTGATCAATTTTAGGTAAAGGACTCCCTAGTTTTATTCGTTGTTTTACAGGAGTTGCACTTGGTGGCTGAGTATCCTGTACTTCTTGGATATTTGATCTTTCACTAATATGACCGGACGCATCTGTGGCTGTCACATAGTATTGTTTATAAGGCGACAATGGTTCTGGGATAGCTAGGGTGTATTGATCGCCAAAGTCAGCCTTACCAGAAAGAATGAGAGTGTTGTTTGTTGCATCATATAGTTTGACTACAGCTTCTGTTTCAGCCTCGCCCGAGATTTTTGAACTTGTATCTTTAAGAGGCAATAAAATTGGTTTGAAAGGAGCAGTAACATCTTCAACTGTCTTAGTAAGTTGAGTTGATTTCCCATGAAGCATACTTACGATAGTAATTCGTTGTCCCCCTCTAAAATAACTTTTTTCAGGCAGAGAATAATGAAAATTACCTTGGTTGTCAGCACGAATTTGGTAAGTTAGTTTATCACCGCCTACTTCAGAGTATAGTTTACCTTTTGGTAGAAACTCGTGTCCTGAAAATGATAAAAACGAATTTGGATAAGTTTTTCCTTGTAGGGTATAGCTAGAAGTATTGTCTCGATCATCATTTAAGTTCTCGACTGTTAAGAACATGCTTACTTTATCTAAGAGTTTTTGCGCTTTAGCTATCTCAGCTAAAAGTTCTGACTTTATAGTTGGATCGAATAAGTCATTTACTCTTTGTTTGATTTCATTGATTTTTATTTGAGTAGTACTGAGTTTTATGGCAGTATGACTGTTATCTGTAAATAAAGCCTCTACTAGTTTTTTCGATGTATCAATTCCTTCTTCAAAATCAATCAATGAGACATTTTTCCAAGCAGCCGAATTCCAATTCAGACTACCATTCGAAAAAATAGTTAATTCAACAGTTGTCAAATTTGATTTTGCTTGAAAAATTACTCTATTTTGTCTAGTTTTTTCAGAGCCGTTCGAGACAGTATAGTCAATCCTATTATAAACAGAATCAACGAGAGAGTCTTTAATATAATTTGTTGTCGCACCATCAAAAATGTTAAAGCCATCACCCGTTTTTCTCTCACGATTGGGATCATTTAGAGAAACATAACTAGTAGTATGCACAGAAAATTGATAATAATGATTAGGAATCGTTTTAATTTCTTGGCGGATACCTAAATTTCTTGAAGCATTTTGTCCTTGGTTAATAGTGACTGAACTAGGATTTTGATAATCAAAATATGCTGGAAAGACTAGTCCAACATATCTGTATTCGGTTCTTGCATCTACTAGAAAGGGAATAGTAGGAATTTTTCGTCCACTATCCAAAGGGATCCACGATTTTTCTTTAAACAATGAGTATTTCATTAGTAATATGTCATCTGTCAAAGTTCTTGTTGGTGCTGCTTTATTATTATCTTTCGCTTTTATTGAACTTGAGTCATTAAAAATGATGAAAATTCCAATTAATAATAATAAGCTTATTAAAAATGTTTTTTTCATTAGATCTCCTTACTTTCCAAGTGATAAAAACACATGTTTATGTAAAGAATAACAGGTTATTTGTTTTTAAAAAAATCTAAATCTGACCATTTATTTGTTCACTTATAGATAATTAGAAGCATGGCTGCAAGAAAATAGTTGATTTAGTGTAAATTTTTTGAAAAATTTGGAGTCTAAGAAAGTAGTCAGAAAAATTCTGATTATTCTCTTAGACTCCACTTGATTGGGGAATAGACAAAATGAGGATTGTCATTTGTTGTAATAATTATTTCTTATGAACTTCTTCTGGTTTTAGCTGATAAATTTTAGAAGGACGACCAATGCCCACCGGACGTTCGCCGATTTCTTCAAAATGATGAAGCATTGCTTTCTTAAAGTTGGAGTGATCGATTGTCCTATAATCAATACCAGAAAATTTAGCAAATACTTTACGAGCTTCTGTGATTGTGAAGTCTTTTCCTAAAACCTGTAGAACTTGAGGATCATGTTCCATTTTGTTAGACACACGATTAAAAGCTTTTAAAATGATTTCACTATGATCAAAAGCGAGGGTATCTTTTCCGGTTGAAGTGCCAGTTTTTAAATCTAGAATGATTTCTACATCGTTATTGGTAAGAGAGAGGAGGCTATTTTGCCGTTCCATTGTAAACCAGCGAACTTCTTTTGCATCATCACCAGCGATTAAAGGTTCCTCACCTATGAAAGCTAGATAACTAATAGTGACCACCCATCCTCGGGGGTCTCGATCAGGCCTACTAAAGCTATGGAGTTGTTCGATATTGTCTTTTGAAATGATTACACCGGTTTCTTCCTTTGTTTCACGCAGTACGCTCTCACCTGTAGATTCATTTCTATTCACAAAACCACCAGGTAAAGCCCAGGAGTTTCTATAAGGGTGCCCTTTTCTTTTGATTAGTAGTATTTTTAATTGATCTTCTTCTTTGTTGTAACACATCAAAACAATATCTACAGTCAGAGAAGGTTTTTCATATTCGGGAAGTTCTTGTTGATGGTACCATTTCAAAAATGCAGTTTCATCGGCTTGTTGTTCATAATATTGTTTTTCTTCTTCCTTTGAATCAAAGTGTACCAAGTTGTTCATCTCCTCCAAATTAGATAAAAGTACTTTTTACTTTATTGTATCATTATCATCAGGAAAAACAACTAAAGACGTATTTAAAAAATCAAATAATTAATTAGATTAACTCAATGACCTAGTATTTAATGTTTACATCAACTTAACCAACAAGTTAACCTATTTTGTATTTTGGTTGACAATAAGAGACGGAACTAGTATTTTAAATATACATAAATTATTTATACTGGAGGAAAAGTATGAAAACGAAAGATATCACCAAAATTGCTATTATGATTAGCATCATTATTGTTTTAGGTTTTTTTCCGCCAATTCCAATTACGTTACTGCCTGTTCCTATCGTGATTCAAAATGCTGGATTTATGCTTAGCGGCTTACTTCTAGGGAAAAAAAATGGCACAATTGCAACTATACTTTTTTTATTACTTGTAGCTTTAGGTTTTCCGTTACTTGCCGGTGGTCGAGGTGGATTGATGGTGTTTTTCAGTATTACGGCAGGATATCTTGTAGCCTATCCATTTGCTACATTTCTGATAGGCTGGATGACTGAGAAGTTCAATCCCAATAACAAAAAAATTCTTTATTCATTCGGAATTACGTTTCTTTTTGGTGCCTTATTTATCGATTTTTTGGGTGCAGTAGGCGTGAGTATTCTTTCAGATGTATCATTACGAAAAAGCTTGATTGCAAGTTTAGTGTTTATTCCAGGAGACACGATTAAGGCATTTATTACAGCAACTTTAGCTAGAAGAATATCAAAATATTTGATGCAAAGGGGATGACAATATGAAAAAGATATTTGGTTTAACTATTGATGAGTTTGGTAGATGTATCCATTATGATTTGTTAGAAGATATTATTGCAAATAAATGTTACGACTGTAAAAAATATTACGCATGCTATCGTTGTCATAATCAACTGGAAAATCATGATTTCTTACCATGGTTAACATTTAATAACTCAAGAGATAAAGTTGTTCTTTGTGGAGCTTGCCATCATGAAATGACTTACATAGAATATATAGAGTTAAAGCAATGCCCAAGTTGCAATCATCCATTTAATTCGAACTGTATGAATCATGCGCACTATTACTTCAACTAGGAAAACATACTAATCTACAGCATGTATAAAAATCAGAGAGAAATCCTCTTTATAGTATAACTCTTCCGCATAAAAAATCATTGATACATAACTTTTTCATTTAATCCTTTTTTTTAAGTAAATTCTGAACTGAAACCCGCTAGATAAAAAGTTCAAAAAATATTACCATTAGATAGGGAAAGCATTTTATAAGTTAAATTAGGAGGAGTTATGAGGCGAATGAATAAAATAAAAGACAGGAAACAAAAACGATTGTTTTATGTATGTTTGTTATTGATTGTAGGAGGGAGTTATGCAGGTTTCAGCGGGGCACAAATAAAGGCAGAACAAAATAATATCAGTAAATCTGAAGTCAAGAGCGAAAAAAATGTGAAACCAATTGTTGATGAGGAATGGCAGCCGCTCATTAATTATGATTTTTCAAAAATTCGGCTTGGTGTGACTCAGTCTCTTGCATACACCTTTGGGGGGAAAAGGGATGCTCTCGAAAAGAATCCGATCGTTACTAATCTTGAAGACTATAAAACGGAGAGATTGGATACACTAACAGTTCCAACTTTTTATTACTTAGATGAGAGTAAAGATGAACCTGTTATATCTTCGGTTTATGATAATCTTAATGATCATACTAATTGGCTATATGGACGTCCATGGACCAGTCAAAATATTATTGTTATGAAGGATATTACGAGTGGTGGTTATGGTGCACGAATTGGTTTTAAAGAAACCGAGAAAATTAAGTCTTTGAAACAATATAAAAAAAATGGTAGTAAAGGTAGCACCTCATTAAAAAATGTTATTGAAATAGAAAATTCAGACCCTTTGTTTCCTTATCATTATTTAGTAACTCAAACA
This sequence comes from Enterococcus sp. AAFC-DPL-5146, assembly GCF_058216635.1. NCBI lineage: Bacteria > Bacillati > Bacillota > Bacilli > Lactobacillales > Enterococcaceae > Enterococcus > Enterococcus sp. AAFC-DPL-5146. The sequence continues at coordinate 938,986 of NZ_CM177103.1, forward strand.
ATGGAGTATTCTGAAAAGGACAATCTTGTGTGGGTTACCACTGAATATAAAAATTTGTCAGATGAGACGTTTACAGATGTTGCTTTTGCGACTTTTCTTGATACTTTTTTGGATGGTTCAGATGATGTTCCGATTCATTATCTTGGGAAGAAGCGTGGCTTATATATTGAACATGAAAATTATAGACTAGATTTTCGATTTGATGTAGAAAACGGCGCAGCGAATTGGAATGGTGGTGACTATTCTGAATTTCCGGATGCTTTTCCATCAGTCCATTCTACGGGGCTAGAGACAGAGGGAGAAGATACAGCATCAGAAGGAATGGTAGCAGCTGATAAAGTAGATACTTCAATGCAATTAAAATCACGACCAGTTACTTTAAAACCAGGTGAGTCTACTATAATGACTTATGGGGTTGCTGTTTCAGGAATGGATATAGTTCCGCAAATAACACTTGATAATAGCGATGGTGTATACTATGGTGGTAATTATAATGTCAGTGGAACATGGCAAGATATAGATAGTGAATATGGGGACATTTATGCAACAGTAAATGATAAAACACCGATTAAACTTAATGATAAAGGGTTGTTAAATAATCCCAAAAATGGTATACACGATTGGTCTTTGGATATACCGAAAGAACAATTGTCAGGAACAGAAGAAAATCAAATCGTCGTCTACATGGTAGACAGCGATAATAATCGCTCGAAAGAAAAAACATTTAACTTGAAGTATAATCGAAAACCAAATTTAGATTTAGTTGAAACGACAGGCCTTATTAGCGGTACTAGTCCCTTTAACGGAACACTTAAATGGAGTGATGAAGATACAGATGAGTTATCGATCTATTATTCTGTGGATGGTGGCACAAAGCAATTGTTAAGTAAGGTAACCAATACGAACAAAGGAATCGAACAATCGTTGTCATACGAAATTCCTAGTTCAGCTTTAAAAGGAACAAAAACAAATTACAAACTAGAATTTTGGATAGAAGATAATGATAAGGTCTCTGATATTAAAGAATTGAATTTAACTAAAAATAATCAGCCGATCATTCAAACTGATTTATCTGTTGAAAAAACTGAAATATTTGAGAGCGAAAGCAATTCATACACAGCGACCATCAAAAATACTGCCGAGGAACCTTCTGATTGGTCGGATGTTATCTATGAGACAGTTGCTTTTCCTGAAAATGTAGTTGTAGACAAAACAACAGTAAAATTGAATGGCGTACTGATTCCAGAAGAGAAGGTTATTTTTGAGGCTGATCGAAAATTAAAAATAACACTTGATAAAATAGCACCAAAAGAAGAAATGGTTCTAACATATACAGTCAAGTCATTGGAGGCTGAGCCACCGATAACTGGAATAGTTACTGTTGCGCAATCATACAGTGTAAAAGGAACATCAGTGAATGAACTAAGCGAAAAAATATCAAATGTAAAAACATTTAATATTAAACCACAAGAACCGGAAATTAATATTAAATTTTTATTAGAAAAAACAGATGAAGAATTACCACTTGAACCGATTAATAAAAAAGGAAAAATGCGAGAAAAAATAGATATTCCTTTAGAAAAGATTAATGGGTATGATTTTTCTAGAGTTGTTGTAGATGGTGTTGAACGTTCTTTAGTGGAAGACAAGTTAACCTTAGAATTTGGAAAAGATAAGGAAGTCATTTTTTATTACTTTGGTACCTTAAAAATCCAATCGTCGCCTGCTCTTTTTGATTTTGGTATACAAAAAGGAGAGGTCGATGGAATGAAATTGGATAAACCTGAGATAAGTGGTTCTCCTTTAGTGATTACAGATACTCGTTCAACAAAACAGAAATGGTCATTGAAAGCAAAAATTTCTGAACCGCTAAAAAGTCTTGAGAATGAGAACATAATCATGACGGATATCATCAAATATAGAAATTCAACTGAAGAAGTCACATTGACAGACGGAGATAACGTGATCTTTACTCCAGAAAATACAGATTTAGGTGAATATAATATTACAAAAGATTATTGGAGCAAAGGAGAAGGATTTTTGATGGACTTCCCGGCTGGATCTATAAAAGCGCTAGGAAAGTATAGTGCTCAAATTACTATCACATTGGAAGATGCGAAGTAAAATAATAAATTAGAATAGATTCAGATTCTTTATCAATTTATATTGATAAAGAATCTGAATTTTTTTATGTTGTTTTAAGTAGTGTTTCATTCAGAAACATCAACATATTTTTAATTTTTGTCCAAATCAGCAATTTAGTAGTTTTCTTAGTGGAATGAGTATGTCGAATATTGGTGCATTTATTGGATGGGGGATTTGGACAACATTATTTATCCCCGCAGGCTGGTTTCCAAATGAACAATTAAATGAAATAACAGGACTGACGATTACTTATTTGTTGCCGATTCTGATTGGTTTTACAGGTGGACAATTAGTTTATGATATTGGTGATGGGGTCGTTGAAGAGATGGTCGCAATAGGAGTGATTACTGGAGCAGATATTTCAATTTTTGGGCAATGATAGTTGGACCAGCAGATGCTTTATTGGAGAAAAAATTTCAATTTTCCCATCAAGAACATCAAGCGTATATTGATAAAATTATTGATTGCTATAAAAATCCGTACGTTTCAGATTATGTGACACGTGTTGGTCGGTCACCCATTAGCATTAGCAATCGCGATTACCGCTGCGATGAAATTTACAGAACCAACGGATGAAGAAGCTTGTGCATTACATGAGGCTATTAAAGAACAAGGTTTGGATCAAGCAATTGAAAAATATACGGGATTAAAACCTTATACAAAATTATTTGAGAAAATAAGAACTTCCTATTATGAATTAGTATAAGAAACGCCTTAATCAAGCTGATTTCCCTTGATTAAGGCGTTTTTAGCTATTTTATTGAGTCAGTTCTAATAATTTGCTCTTCAAATCTTCTTCCATATGTCCTAACTCTATTTCAGCAGCACGGCGTTTTTCTTTACCTTCTTGCTGAATTCGTAAAGTTTCTTGGATTGTTTCGACTAGATCATTTTGAGTTTTCTGTAAGGTATCAATATCAACGATGCCTCGCTCATTTTCTTTCGCAGTCTCGATTGCGGAGATTTTAAGCATTTCAGAATTTTTCTTTAATAGGTCATTTGTTGTTTCAGAAACTTGTCTCTGTGCTGTAACTGCATCTTTTTGACGTAATAAAGTTAAAGCAATCACAACTTGGTTTTTCCAAAGTGGAATTGCTGTATTGATTGATGCTTGAATCTTTTCAGCTAGAGCTTGATTTGTATTTTGAATCAAGCGAATTTGAGGGGCTTGTTGGATCGTAATTTGTCGTGCTAAACGTAAGTCATGCGTCCGTTTGTCCAAACGATCTAAAAATTGTGTATAATCATTAGCGATTTGAACATCCATCTGATCACCAGATTCCTCTGCTTTTTTCATGGCTTCAGGAATAATTGTTGTTTGCAATTCTTCGATCTTCAACTCACCGGCTGCAATATAAATATTTAATGCATCAAAGTAGTCTTTATTTTTATTATAAAGTTGATCTAGCATTAAATTATCTTTTAAAAGACCATTTTTTTCATGATCTAGCTTGATTGAAATCTTGTCGATTTGCGCACCGATTTTTTGATACTTTGCAGTTATTTCAAAGACAGATTGCTTCACTTTCCCCAACATTTTTGAGAAAAAATTTCCTTCTCCAGCTCTTAATTGATCAGGATTTGCCTCACTTAAGCGATACATCAAATCAGTTAATGAATCGCCAACTGGACCAATATCTTGTGATTGAACATGGTTTAGCATTGATTGAGAAAATTCGCTTAATTTCGTTTGTGCCGCAGAACCATAAGTGATAACGGCTTGTGAATCTTCTACATCAATTTTTGAAGCCAATTCTTTAGCTTGAGCTTGTCTTTCAGCAGGTAGCTTGTCAACTAGACGGGTCGCTACTTGTTGGTCTTGTAAAGCAGAAATTTCACTTTGTTGTGTCGTCGTTAATGAATCAACAGGCGTTGAAAATGGATTATTTAATAAATTATCCAGTGTATCATCCACTGGGGTTACATCTTTTTGATTATTTTCCATTGTATTTCCTCCTAAATTTGAAAACTTTGCAGATTTTTCAGCTCCGACAGAAAAATAGGAAAAACTGAGGGGGGTGATTTTAACCACAATCAGCTTTTATCTTTTTTTCTGGGGCGTTAATCTGTAAATCTAGATAATGCTCAATATCAGCTCTTAATTTTTTGATACATTACAACATAAAAGCAAGTATTACTGGTTCTCGTTACGTTCATTATCTCTTTTTAAACTATTTTTAGCAACGGATATCTCAACATCTAAATCTTCTAAATCATCAGCTACAAATTGTTCATAATCTTTTTTGATTAATTTAGAAACTTGGTCAATGATCTGAGCACTTTCTTCCAACTTCTCATATGTTTGTTTATTTTTGATCTCATGATCGTCGATTTCTAAATATTTTCCTGTCAAATCCACTAAATTGGGTAAATGGGTATAAAGAAAATGATTCGCTAAATGTAGTTTTTTAGGATCTTTGACTAATTCTTTAAAGAGCGCTTTTGACACTTTTAACGTATCGTTGCGTAAGTCGATTGCTCTTAATTTAGTAGAAGCATTCATATTTTCCTGTAACTGAAAGATTTGTTTTTTAGTGATATTCATCGTGTCCCTGAAAAAATCAATCTCCGTATCAGTCATCCCAATTGTTGTATAGTGTTCTTCTTTTGCTTTTGTAAGATTAGGCAATTGATCTTCTTTTTTAACCACTTGTTTTTTTGAACCTGTAAAAAGAAGAATTATCAAAATTAAAAGAATCACTACAACCGCTGCTATGTGCATGCCAGTAATAAAGCGTAGAATGAAACTAGCTAAAATTAAATAAGCAATTATTTGGATAAGTTTTACTTTTCTCATTTAAGTTCCCTCCAACCATCTTTTCCATAGAAAGTTATTATCTTTCGCTATATAAGCTATTTTATCATATTCTACTCTATAAAGAATATCAGTCCAAAGGTTGATTTTAATATTTAGAAAAAATGTAAGAAATGGGGATAGAAAATAGACTTTTTTACTACTTTAGATGTAGATTGAAGCCAATTGTTCACAAAAAAGTCCAAAAGAAATAGGAGAAAAAATGAGAAACGTGAGGTATAATGAAAGATAAAGATTAGGATAAAGGAGAAACAATGTGAAGAATTTTAAAATCATTACTATTTTGTTAGTGGGATTAACAATCACAGGTTGTTCTGGACGCAAAGTTACAGAAGTAGACGACGATATTTATATAGAAGAAACAAGTTCAAGTGTAGAGGAATCAAGCTCATATGGAGACGATGAAGCATTTTATGAGCCTAGGGATAAGTCTATGACCAGTAAAGATATCGATGAAAACAAGGTTGCAACTGAAGAAACAAAAGATAAATCAAGTGATGCTAAAGGAAAGATAGAAGTTATCAAAACCAAAAATGGTAACTTTAAAGTAGAATTAATGGATGGGTGGCAATCCGCTGAATCGAAAGAATTAAGCGATAATGCGGATGTTAGCCTAAAAAATGTTTTAAATAATGAATATTACATGGTTCTAAGCGAGGCTAAAAAAGATTTTGACAATTTTGATGGGTTTAAGAACTCTGTTGATTTATCTGATTTAGGGGAACGGGCGAATGAAAAGAAAGAACCAATAAAATATAATGGATTGAAAGGTGAACGCCGCACATTTACTGCAAGTAAAGATGGTGTGGAAGTTTATTATATCTATGATTTAATGGTGAGTAAAGATCATTACTTACAATGTATCAGTTGGACCTTAAGTAGTAAAAAAGACAATAATGAGGCTGATTTGATCAAAGTTATGAACTCTTTATCTGAGTTATAACTATACGTGAGTAACTAAGAAAAAAATGAATTTATTTAGGATTTAAAGGGAGAAGGAAGTCTAGGAATCTAGTCTTGCTCCTCTCTATTTTCTATTATGCCATGGTATGACTGCTCCAATGTTCATTTACTGGTATAATTAGATGATATGACGAGTATTAAAAGGTTTAATTAATCAAGAGAAAAATCGTAAAAATCCCTATATATAGCAAAGAAAAGATTCACAAAAAGAGGGATAAGTGATAAAATTTCAAAATTAAGGTATTATATCCATAGAAAGATTGGTGAACAGTATGATGAACTTTGAAGAGTTTGAGGAAAAGACAATTTCCAGAAAAGAGATTTTTAAAGGACAGATTATTGATGTTGTTGTGGATGAAGTTCGCTTGCCTAATGGTGAAACGAGCACACGTGAGTTAGTTTTTCATCCAGGAGCTGTTGCGGTTATTCCTATTACAGCAGACAATAAAATGATTATGGTTAAACAATTTAGAAAACCAATGGAAAAAGTCCTTTTGGAAATTCCTGCTGGAAAAATAGATCCTGGCGAACAGAATCATCCAAAAGAAACAGCACAAAGAGAATTAGAAGAAGAGACTGGCTATCGAGCTAATAAGTTTACCTTCGTAACGTCTATGTATGTTTCTCCTGGTTTCGCTAATGAGCTCCTTCATATTTATTATGCAGAAAAACTAGAGAAAGTTCTTAATCCACGTCCTAAAGACGACGATGAAATCATAGAGTTATATACTGTTACACTAGAAGAAGCAAAAGCAGAAATTGCTAGTGGATTAATTTGTGATGCAAAAACGATTTTTGCTGTGCAATATTGGGAATTACAGCAACTTAAAGAGCTGCTGAAGGGGGATAAACGATGAGTAAAGGTCCGCTGGTTACTCGGGCAGAATTGCGGAGACGAAAAGAAGAAGCTGATAAAGAAGCACAAAAGTTATTTGAGCAACAGCAAAAAGAAGCTGATAAAGAGTATCGTAAAAAAGAAAAAGAAATTTCAAATTTTTATCGAAAAGAACACAAAAAGCAAAAAGAAATTACAAAGAGTCGCTCAAATGAACAAACTAAAATTCGCGAACGCAGCAGTACGCTAACAAAAGCTATTATTGTTGTGGCAATTTTATTAGTTATTGTGATATTTATAGTATTGAATTTATAGAGAAGAGGAAATTACTATGAAAATTGGAATTATCGGGGCTATGGATCAAGAAGTAAAAATCTTAAAAGAAGCATTATCTGATACTCGTTCTTGGGAAAGAGCAGGGGCTGTATTTGTATCTGGTTCTTTAGGACGTCATGAAGTAATTGTCGTTCGTTCTGGAATTGGTAAAGTTTTATCAGCAGTTACAACGACTTTATTGATTCATCAATATGGTGTAAATATGGTAATCAATACAGGATCGGCTGGTGGTATCGGTCAGGGGTTAACTGTGGGTGATTTAGTGATTGCTGATAAATTAGCTTATTTTGATGTAGATGTTACTGGATTTGGTTATCAACCGGGACAGTTACCTGGGATGCCTTTATATTATGAATCAAGTGACTATTTGAAGTTAGAGATGAAGAAAGCAGCAGAAAAAACAGGTATGTCAATTCACCATGGTTTAGTCGTGACAGGGGATTCTTTTGTCAACGATAAGGAAAAAGTGAGAGATATCATCACTGACTTTCCAGAAGCCTTGGCGTGTGAAATGGAAGGTGCAGCAATTGCTCAAGCAGCGGCACAATTTAATATTCCATTTTTAGTTGTTCGAGCAATTAGTGATACAGCTGATCATGAAGCAACGCAAACCTTTGATGAATTTATTGAAGAAGCTGGTGAAAAATCTGCACAAATGGTGATTCATTTTGTAGAGAATCTTGTTTAGTTAGTTTTTTTTTCAGAAAAAGTGAATGAGGTCAAGAGTACCGTATTCATTTTTTCTATTTTTAAGTCGAATTTAAAGGAGCTCGTTCAGCTTTTAAAGTTAGGAGGAACCAGAATGAAAGCATTGATTTCGATTGATTACACGAATGATTTTGTAGCTACTAATGGAGCGCTAACAACAGGAATTGCAGGTCAGGCAATTGAACAAGCTTTAATTGATGTGACTGAGAAATTTACAGAAAATCAAGATTTTGTTGTTTATGCAATTGATCGCCATGATCCAAACGATTCTTATCATCCTGAAAAAAAGTTATTTCCACCGCATAATTTAGCTGGAACGGATGGACGTAAGCTTTACGGTAAATTGGCTGAAATCTATGAGAAAAGTCGTGAACAAGAAACGGTTTACTGGATTGATAAACGTCATTATTCAGCTTTTAGTGGAACAGATTTAGATATTCGTTTACGTGAAAGAGGAATTACAGAGGTTCATTTAGTTGGTGTTTGTGCAGATATTTGTGTGCTCCATACAGCTGTAGATGCTTATAATTTAGGTTATAAAATTATCATCCATAAGAATGCTGTAGCTAGTTTTGATCCGATTGGACATGAGTGGGCGTTGAATCATTTCGAGAAAACGTTAGGTGCAGAAATCGTAGAATAAATGAAGAGAGACGAGACTAGAAATAGTTTTGCCTCTCTTTTTTATAGTGAAGATATAAAAAAGATCACTATTTTTGTATAAAATAGAGGAAGCAGATTATAATAAAAATGAAACATACAATAACTTATTAATTCAGGAAGGAAGTGATCGAATGCATGTGTTAAAAAAAGAGGTTTCTGAGTTCGAACTTTTTTATGATTTAATTTTTGCTTATGCGATTAGTCGCATTGCTTCAATTTTATTTGTTGGTGCAGATGAGATGTTATCTTTCAAAAGCATTGGAGCGTTTTTAATGCTGACTCTTGTTTTTTGGACGATTTGGACCTATCAGACAGTGTTTGCTAATCGTTTTTCAATTAAAAACAAAACTAGTGCCTTATTTTTATTCTTTGATATGTTTTGGGTAATTGTTTTAGCTCAATCGATCAATATTGATTTTGAAAAGACTCATTTTACCTTTGCGGGAGCTACATCTATTTTATTTTTCAGTATTGCTTTACAGTATTATTTGAAGATGAGAAGTACTGAAGATACAGTTGTTAAGAAATTATGTTATCAATTGGCAATTATTTTATGTGCAAGTGGCTTAATTGGTTTTATTACAATTTTACCTTGGGGAATATACCCTGTTCGGTTGGCGGTTTATGTTCTTTCTATTTTGATTACGGCATTTTTTCCAATTGTTATGAAAAAGGCTTTGGAAGATTTTCCGACAAATTTTGGTCATTTAACTGAACGATATAGTTTATTTACATTGTTATTATTTGGAGAAGCTGTGATTGCTGTTGCCAGTACGATCATTTTTGATAAAATAAGTATCGGTAGTGTTTTGTTCTTTTTGTTAGTAGTTGTAATGTTTCTTTTTTACAATACTATTTATAAATCGGCTATTGATCGACAAAAATCGACAGCAGGTTTGGTCTTGATTCATTCTCATTATTTTGTTTTTGTTGGTTTGGAGTTATCCATCGTTTTATACGAAAGTTACGTAAATAATGAAATCAAACCACTGTTTTTCACCTTGTGTTTAGCTGCTAGTTTAACTTGCTTCTTAGCTGGAACAATGGTTAATATGATTACTTATAGCAAAAAAGATCATAACTATTTATCTTTTATTAGTAAGAGTGTTTTGTATTTTGTGGGCTGGATTGTAGTAAGTTTACTGTTACAAGATTATATGGTGCCGTTTTTATTGGTGAATGTGATCTTTTTACTATTTTTACTGTATAAGGTTAAACAAGAGCTTGTCATTCGGGAAATTAAATAATCAGTAAAAACTTCAGTCTCTACATAGTCCGACTGAAGTTTTTTTTATTATTTTAAATTTTGCTGTTTAGTTAGGTAAACTATTTTTTGTTTTCTAGTTAATTTTTTAAATGCATATTCTGCTTTTGTGGCCTCGCTGCGGCTGGTAAATTTTTCTACATGGATCATTTCAGCAGGTAATCTGGAAGGCAGACGGGTATATTTTGCTCCAATTCCGCTATTGTGTTCTTTTAAACGACGTTTTGGATCAGTTGTATAGCCGCCATAAAAGGTGTCATCTTTACAGTGGAGTACATAAAAGTAGTGATCAGTTTCCATACAACATCGCCTTCATTTCTGGTAAGTAATTGTTCTCTTCATCATAAGTGAATAGAGGTGGTAAGACACGAAATCCGTCTTTTTTTCCTTGTTTAATGCCTTCAATCAATAAAGTGTTCGCTTCTTTTCCTTCTTTAGGATAAATAAAACGAACGCGTTTTGGTGCGATAGAAGCTGATTCCATCGCATGAAGAATGTCTAAAAATCGGTCAGGACGATGCACCATTGCCAATCGTCCATTTGTTTTTAATAGCTTTGCTGAAACTTCGACAACTTCTGACAAGGTTGTGTGTATTTCATGACGGGCAATTGCAAGATGGGGGTTAGGATTTTTTTGACTTGTCGGCAATTCTTTGAAATAAGGTGGATTACATAAAACTAAGTCAACAGAGTCAGGTTTTACAACAGTAGTTGCTAGTTTTAAATCTAACTGAATCATCTGCATTTGTTCCTCTAGTTTATTTAATTCAATGCTCCTTTTCCCCATATCAGCTAATCGTTCTTGGAGTTCAATTTGTGTAATTTTAGCATTTGTCTTACGACTAGCAAATAAACCAACCGCTCCATTTCCAGCACAAAGATCGACGATTGAGCCGCTTTTTGGAAAGAGAGGGAAATTTGCTAATAAGACAGCATCTATTGAAAAAGAAAAAACTTCTTTGCTTTGAATGATCTGAATATCATCAGCAAATAATTGGTCAATTCGTTCACCTGGTAATAACATGTTTTATTCATTCCTTCAATTTTCTCTATTTATATTCGTTTGACTAGATAATATTTTGTTGTTCCGATAAAAGGTGTATCCTCTAATTTTCCAAAAACCTGATACCCGAATTTTTCATAAAATAATTTGGCTTGATAATCCTGAGTATTGATGGTTATGAGTGTAGAATCTGCTTCAATTGCAAATTCTTCTGCTTTTTTTAGCAGTTGACTGCCATATCCTTGACCTCGGTATGATTTGTTGACTGCTAATAAAGAAATATGAGTCGCATTCATCCATTTATTTGCTGTGATACCACCAATATATAAATTATTATCATACAAAGCCAAAGAGAAGTGATTATTTTTTTCAGCAGGAATCTTTTTTTCTTCTTCTTGATTTTCAGAAAGTAAAGTGATCAAATAGTTTTCATTTTGATCTTTATCCAGTGGTTTGAATTCAATCATCAACCATCACCTCCAGTTCTCTTAGATTATATAGTAATTGTGATTAAATAAAAAGTAGGAATGTGAGAATTGAAAGCTCTAATGTGGAACTGAAAATATCCTTGTATTATACTACGATTAAGATTAGAAGAAACCTGAGAAAAAGGCTTGTCAAAAGAGACAGTTTTCGGCATACTTATAGCTAGTGAAGAGAAAGGAAGAAAAATATGTTTTTTACATTTATGCGTGGTGTTGTACGCGTTGTTTTATTTATTATTAACGGCAATGCCCATTATGAAAAGAAAGACCGAATTCCTCAAAATGAAAATTATATTTTAGTTGCTCCTCATAGAACTTGGTGGGAGCCATTGTATTTAGCGGTTGGCGGATCGCCGAAAAAATTTAGTTTTATGGCAAAAAAAGAATTATTTAAAAATTCTTTTTTGAGTTTTATTTTAAAGCATGCGAATGCCTTTCCCGTAGATCGAGAAAAGCCTGGACCGAGTGCAATAAAAACACCAGTAAAAACACTGAAAAATACCGATTTAAGTTTGATTATGTTTCCAAGTGGAACACGTCACTCTTCCGAATTAAAAGGTGGAGTGGCGCTGATTGCTAAAATGGCTAAAGTTCAAATCGTTCCGGCAGTTTATCAAGGACCATTAAAATTGAAAGATTTATTTAAACGTCGCCGAGTAACTGTTCGTTTTGGTGAACCAATTGATGTCAGTGACATTCCTAAAATGGATAAAGAAGGGATTGCGGAAGTTGAACGTCGAATGCAAGCTTCTTTCAATCAATTAGATAAAGAAATCGATCCTAATTTTAAATATGAAGTGAATGAATAGTCACTTATAATTATTTTTGTATAATTTCTAATAGCCTGGAAGTAACTCTAAGAGTTATATTTCAGGTTTTTTTATTTTCTGGTAAATTTCTATACGTTAGAACCATATATTTCTCTATAAATTTGGTATAATGGTAAGAAGGACTTTTTTAGGTGGTGGAATAATGCGTTTTTTACATACAGCAGATTGGCATATAGGGAAAAAATTACATGGCTATGATTTATTAGAAGAACAAGCAGATGCATTCCAGCAAATATTGACAATCGCTAAAGCAGAACAAGTAGATGCGATAGTCATTGCTGGGGATCTATACGATCGTTCAGTGCCTTCTGTAGAAGCGATTGAACTCTTTAACAAAATGATCGTAGAAATGAATTTACAAGAAAAATTTCCAGTGTTAGCAATTTCTGGAAATCATGATAGCAGTACCCGCTTAGAAACAGGAGGACCGTGGTTTGTTCAGTCAAACTTCCATTTGAATACTCGCTTAGATCAAGCATTTCAGCCTGTGGAGATGCTAAACACCCAATTATTCCTGTTGCCTTATTTTGAACCTATTTCAGCTCGTTTATATTTTGATGATGAAGAAATTCGAACAATCGAACAAGCGATGAAAGAAGTCATTAAAGAAATGGAAAAACAATTTAAACCAGAGATGGCTCAAGTTTTAGTCAGTCATTTTTTTGTGGCAGGTAGCGAAAAAACAGATTCAGAAACAAAGCTAATGGTGGGTGGTTTAGATACGGTTCCCTTATCTTTACTTGAATCATTTGATTATGTGGCTTTAGGACATCTGCACGGGAAAAATGCCTTACAAGCTGAAAATGCCCGCTACAGCGGCTCACCTTTAAAATTTTCTTTGTCGGAAATGAACCAGAAAAAGGGTGTTTGGATTGTTGATACAGATGCACAAAAAACAAGTTTTGACTTCAAAGAAATTACACCTCTAAGAGATGTTGTACAAATCGAAGGTGAATTTAAACAACTGATTGCACCAGATTATTATGAATCAATCAATCGTGAAGATTATTTACATATCCAACTAACAGATCGAGCTGTGATTCCCAATATGATGAACCAGCTAAGGCAAATATATCCAAGAGTCATCGGTGTTGAACGTTTATTCGGAAGAGAAGAGCAGCAGAAGACATCTGAAACAAAAAAGGAAATCAAAGCATTAGCACCAACTGAATTAGTTGATCAGTTTTTTTCGGAAGTTACAGGAGAAGAACTGACGGAAAAGCAACAAGTTTGGATCAAAGACAATTTAGCTGAAATTCATCAAGCAGAAAGAGGGCAATAAGTTGAAACCATTAACACTAACATTAAATAACTTTGGACCTTATATTGATGAAACGATTGATTTTAGTAAATTTGAAGAGTCGTCTTTATTTTTGATTAGTGGAAAAACTGGTTCAGGCAAAACGACGATATTCGATGGAATGAGCTATGCTTTATTTGGTGAAAGCTCGGGTAAACTACGTCAAGGAAAGGAAATGCGTTCGACTTTCGCTGACCCATCAGAAGCAACAGAAGTTCACTTAGCCTTTTCTCATGGTGATTATATTTATGAGATTACTAGAAAACCAGAACAAGAACTCTATAAAAAACGCGGTGATGGTACTCGAACGCAAAACGCCAAAATTTCGTTGATTGTTAAAGATCATTCTGGAAAAGAGCTTAGGGAGTATACGAAACGCCGTGAAGTTGATGCATTTATCCAAGAATTATTGCATTTAGATGCGACTCAATTTGCTCAGATTGTCCTGTTACCTCAAGGCGAGTTTCGAACATTTTTGATTGCTAATAGTAATGATAAAGAGAAAGTTTTAAGAAATCTTTTTGGTACGCAGTTGTATCAGACTTTAAATGAACAGTTAAAGGCCCAATTAAAGACTGTTAATAAAGGAATTGAAGCGACACAACAAATGATCAAGGCAAAACTAGATCAACTTTATTGGCAAGAAGAATTAGTAGATGAGTTATCTATAGAGGAACAACTGGCATTACTAGAACAACAGCAAAAATTGATGCTTAAACAACTGTCTATAGAAAAAACGGAATTGTCAGCAATTCAAGAAGAAAAGCAAAAAAAAGAACTAGAAAAATTTGGCTTAGAAGAATTAATAAATGATTTTACTAAACAAAGTGAGTTAAAAAAACAAAAAGAAGAATTAGATCAAGCAACAGTAATGATTGAAAGACTTCGAATAGAAGAACAGCAGCTTCAATGGATTAAAAATCATCAAGGTCTGATTGAAAACATTGATGAAAAATCTAAGTTGATTGCAACCTATAAGCAAGAATTACAAATAAATCAAACGGAACAAGAAAAACAATTACAATTGATTCAACAATGGGAAAAAGAACAACAAGAAAATTTAAAGGAAGCAGCAACTATAAGTAAGATCAAAGAAAAAGTTACACAGTTGCAATTTCAATTACCATTGTATGAAGAAAAGGAAAAAGTACAAACATCAATTGAGAAAAATCAATCTGAGTTAGAACCACTTACATTACAACTTGTTGAACTAAAAGAAGAGCAAGCCAAGGCTGAACAAATCTATCAAAAAGAACGCACTGTTATAGAGCGTCAAATCCAAATTGAAAAGGAACAGCTAGAATTAGAACGTCAACAAGAACAGTGGTTGAACTTTTTGGAAAGTTGGGAGCAACAACAACAACTTAAAACAAAAAAAATAACTATTAAAGAGCAGTTGGTTGTTAGAGAAGCTGGACTGAAACAGGCGATAGCTAACAAAGAAACAATATACAAACAGCTAGAAATACAAAAAAGTCAATGGGCGAAAATGCAGATTAGCCGTTTAAGCTTATTTCTAATAGACGGCGAAGCGTGTCCGGTATGCGGATCATTAGAGCATCCAAATAAAAAAGAGCATCAAGAATTTTCATTAGAGGAAATCCAATTAATTGAAAATCAACTCAGTGAAGTGGAACAAAAGGCTCAAAAACAAGAAGCTGCAGTTGCAAAAATTCAAGCTCAAGTACTTCAAGATCAGGCTATTGAGGAAGAATTGCAAGAAGAGTTGA
This sequence comes from Enterococcus sp. AAFC-DPL-5146, assembly GCF_058216635.1. NCBI lineage: Bacteria > Bacillati > Bacillota > Bacilli > Lactobacillales > Enterococcaceae > Enterococcus > Enterococcus sp. AAFC-DPL-5146. The sequence continues at coordinate 954,063 of NZ_CM177103.1, forward strand.
AACTACAAGACAAAAAAGTCAGTAGTTTATTTAAACAATTACAAGAAAAACAGTTTATAACGATAGAAGAACCTTTTACATCAGAAGGGATAAAACAAGTAACGGATGATCTTAAAGAAAAAGCTAACGAATTTGAACTTGAATTAGGACGAATCGAAGTGGCTAAACGTAAAATAACCGAACTAGAAAAAATAAATAAAGAGCAACAAACAAAAGTAATTGATCAAGAAAAAATCATTAGTGAAAAACAGCAAGAACTAGCTACAAACCAAACAAAAATAAAGACGATTTCAGAACAGCTCAATGATGATATTCACTCTTTAGATGAAATAAAAACAAATAAAAAACAACTTGAACAGCAAATAGCACAATGGGAAATACGTAAACAAGAAATAGACGAACATCTAGCTAAATTGAAAGAAAGTAGACTATTACTGAAAAATAGCGAAGAACATCTTTCAAAAGAACAAGCGGCAAACCTTACTGAAAAAAACGTATTAGAACAAAAATTTGCTGTTCTTTTAAAGGAATCAGCTTTTCAATTAGATGAAAAAATAGTGCGTGTTTTATTAAGGGAAGTTCCTAGACTAGAAGCAATTAAAGAAGAGTTAACTGAGTTTGATAAGAAAAAAGACCAACTAATTTTTCAACTAACAGAACTAGAGCAAAAGTTAAAAGATAAAGAACGACCGGAAATCACAATGCTTCTAGATGAAATAGACGCGCTGAAGAACTTGATTCAAACAAAAGAAACAAGGTATTATCAACAGCAAGAAAAAATCCAAGCGAATAAAAATATTCAAAAACAAGTCAAGGAACTAATTGCTTCAGTTGAACACCAATGGGAAGAAGTGACTGCACTACATCAACTGGCTACAACTGTGAATGGCGATAATCCAAGAAAAACTAGTTTGGAAAGATATGTGCTACAAACGTATTTGGAAGAAGTTTTAAAAGTTGCTAATCAGCGTTTAAGTTTATTAACGAATAATCGTTACCAATTTGAACTGAACCAAGATTCTGGAAGCTACAAAAATCAAACAGGTCTTGAAATCAATGTTTATGATGACAATGCGGGAAGCAGCCGCAGCGCCCATACGTTATCTGGCGGTGAAAGTTTTATTGCTGCGTTAGCGTTAGCCTTATCGCTTGCTGAAGTGATTCAAGAACAGGCAGGAGGCGTTTTGATCGAAGCACTATTCATTGATGAAGGATTCGGTTCTTTAGACGAAGAGGCCTTGGAAATGGCTATGGAGGCACTGGAAACAATCGAAAACGAAGGAAGAATGATCGGTATTATCAGTCATGTAAGTGAATTAAAAGCAAGAATTCCGCAACAATTACAAATTAAAACAAATGGAAATGGTCAAAGTCAAGTGACCTATCAAACCGCATAGGGAGGTGAAAAAATGAAGTGGAGTATTCCAGAACGAATCGTTGAACGTGGTAGGGAATATATGAAAGAGGGCAGAGTCTTGTCAATCGTTCAAGATCCTGAGAAAAAAATCTGGCATGCAGAAGTTTTAGGACAAGAACTTTATCGTGTGCAACTAGATGGAACTGCTAAAGAAAATGATATTTGTGAATGTCCTTATTGGATGGACCATGGCTATTGCAAACATACAGTGGCAGTAGAGTTAGCTTTACGTCAAAGAGGTAATTCGAGAATTATCAAAGAGGATCAACCAGTAGTTTTTGAAAAACGCTCTTTATCAGTCTCTGAAATGTTTACCAAAGGCTTTGCTAAGTTAAATCAATCAGAGGAGAAGACTAAACTTAGTCCGTTAGTTGTAGAATATATTGTAGATGTGATTGAGACTAATAGCTATTACCCTGAGTTAGCTGTTTTAGGGGTTTCTTTACGAATTGGCTATCAAGGAGTCAAACCTAAAACCTACATCATTAAAAATATTGGTGAGTTCTTTCAAGTCTTTCAAAAAGAAGGCACATTTTTGATCAATAAACAGCATTATTTTGATCTAAAGAAAGAAGTATTTTCAATTGAAACACAAGAATTGTTAGAACAATTGGCCGCTATTTATCAAACAACTCAATTGCTTGGTGCAAATGGCGTTCAAGTTAAAGGGAAGATAGATAAACGCTACCTTGTTTTACCAATTGATCAAGGACAGCAACTACTTGAAAAAATGAGTCAAATCCCTCATTTTCAATTAAATGATGAAGGAAAAAAATATCGTCACTTAACGTTCATAAAAGGTTCTTTACCGCTATTTTTTGCAGTAAATAAACAACCAGACAAGACTTATAAATTAGTGATTGATGACCAAATTACAACATTTTTATCCCATTATCATTGGGGCTTTTGTCAAAACCAAGTTTTTATTTTTTCACAAGATCAAGAAGCGATCTATACAACCTTATTACAATTATTGAAACGGGTTGAAAAACCGGAAATCATATATGAAAAGAATGAGTTGTCTGATTTATTTGGTTCTGTTATTCCATTATTGAAAAAAATTGGATCTGTAACAGTCAGTGAGGATGTCTCCGAAGAAGTAGTTTATCATCCATTGGAAACGATTTTTATTTTTAGGAAGATCAAAGGAATGATTAAAGTTCGGGTGGATTTCACTTATGGAGAAGTGGTTTTTTCAACAGATGATGAGTATTCAGTTGCTTCTGGAGCAGATCAAGAAGTTGTCCGTGATAGCAAAAAAGAACAAGAAATTCTAGAACAATTATCAGTATTCGGTTATCAAAAAGTGGCATCAGGATATGAAAAAAACTTACCTGCAGGCGAAAGATTATATTACTTTTTTAAAGCAGAAGTTCCCACTTTTCGACGTTTAGGTGAGGTTCGCATGGGGAAAAAACTGAGAGAATTATTCTTAGATGCAGCCCATCATCAACCAATGATCGAAGTTTCTGATTCAGATTCTTGGTTAGATGTCCGTTTTGATGTTACAGGTATAGATGAACAAGAGATTGATGCTGTCTTAGCAAGTTTGTTGCGAAATGACCGCTTTTATACGTTACAAACAGGAGAAGTCCTAGCATTAGATTCAGAGGAATTTCAGCAAACCAGTGAAATTTTAACACTGTTGAGAAAGAATATGAAAAATGTTCAAGGCACGATTCAGGTACCGAGAAATCAAGGATTGATGATTGAAAATATGCTTGAAAACAATTCTCGAGCACATTTTTCAGACTCATTTAAAGAAATGGTGTCAAATTTAACTCATCCAGAAAATTTCGACGCTGTTTTACCTGATAAAATCCAGGCAACGCTTAGATCGTATCAGATTGATGGGTTTAAATGGTTGAAAATGCTTAGTTATTACCAATTTGGCGGTATCTTAGCTGATGAAATGGGCCTAGGTAAAACGTTACAGACAATTACCTATCTATTATCTGAAAAAGAAGAGCAGAGCCAAAAAGGAGCTGCCTTGATTGTGGCACCAGCTAGTTTGATCTATAACTGGGCAGCGGAAATAAAGAAATTTGCTCCAGACTTACAAGCGGAAGTTGTCGCTGGAAACAAATCTGAGCGTGAAAAATTAGCAAATCAAGCAGGCTTAGATGTTTTGATTACCTCCTACGCAAGTCTAAGGCAAGATATTGAGATGTATCAGAGCTTACATTTAGGTTACTTGATTTTAGATGAGGCTCAAATGGTGAAAAACAGTGGAACGAAAACAGCTCAGGCTTTAAAAAGTTTGACGATTCCTCAGCGTTTTGCCTTAAGTGGTACGCCGATAGAAAATAATCTAGATGAATTGTGGTCGATTTTCCAAATGATTTTGCCAGGATTATTTCCAACAAAAACGTTATTTAGATCAATGAAACCAGAAGAAATTGCTAAAATGATTCAGCCCTTCATTTTAAGACGAGATAAAAAGACAGTATTAGAGGATCTACCTGATAAAATTGAAAGTAACTTGTACAGTGTACTGACAGAAGAGCAAAAAATGGTTTATTTAGCTTATCTGAAACAAATGCAAGAAGATGTTAGTCAAATGGATCAAGATGCCTTCAAAAAGAATCGTTTAAGTATATTAGCTGGACTGACTCGTTTACGTCAAATTTGCTGTGACCCTAGTCTATTTATTGATGATTATACAGGCGGTTCAGGTAAATTAGAGCAGGTCAAAGACTTATTGACGGCTGCTAAAGAAAACAATCGACGTGTATTGCTTTTTTCTCAATTTACAAGTATGTTATCTATCATTGAAAAAGAGCTTCAGGAATTAGGTTTAACAACTTTTTATTTAAGAGGAAGCACAAAACCTAAAGAACGTATGGAAATGGCAGATGCCTTCAATGCGGGCGAAAAAGATGTTTTTTTGATTTCGTTAAAAGCTGGGGGAACAGGACTAAACTTAACTGGCGCTGATACAGTGATTTTGTATGATTTATGGTGGAATCCAGCAGTGGAAGAGCAAGCGGCTGGTCGAGCACATAGAATCGGTCAAAAGAATGTTGTAGAAGTTTGGCGTATGATTGCCGAGGGAACTGTTGAAGAAAAAATGGACTCCTTACAGCAAGAAAAACGTGAACTATTTCAAAAAGTGATTCAAGGAAATGAAGAACAGTTATCAAAAATGACAGAAGACGATATTCGAATGATTTTGAGTATTGGTGAGTAACAAAACAGTGCAACCTATCATCAAGATATATTGATGATAGGTTGCACTGTTTTTATTCATAAAATTAAGAAAATAGCGATTGAATTGTTGGCAATAAATCATCGAATGAAGTAACTTCTATAAGATGAGTTGGTTGTTCATCGACTGGCATTTCTCTCAAGCGATGGTTGAACCATAAAGATTTCCAGCCACCGTTTTTGGCACCGACAATATCATTTTCAAAACTATCGCCTACGTATAGAGTATGTTCAGCTGCCATTGAAAACTCTTTAGCCGCTAAATCAAATATTTCTCTTTCTGGTTTTTGAAACCCAGTACTTTGCGAAATAATGATGTTATCAGTAGGTACCCAATTTTCTAATTGAAGTTGTTTAACTTTTTTAAATTGGTGATCGGTAGGACCATTTGTAATAATCCCTATAGAGATATTCTTTTCTTTTAAGAAATCAAATACTTTTTTAACTTCTGGATGCATGACAATGTTATCAAGTTCATCTTCATATGTTTTTTGAAAACTTAAACCGTCTGCTTGTGAAACAGTCGGGTAATTTAAGTCTTTTAACGATTCATCGATGCGATAAAAGCGCATGTATTCTAACGTCCATTCGTCAGACATAACTTTTGGAAATGTTTCATCACTATGGAATCGAAAGCGAATGTACAACGCATGCATATCTTCCGGTCTCACGTTAGGAAAAATCAAATTAATTGCGTTTCTAAATGGTTGTTGCTGGTCATAAATTGTATCGTCAACATCAAAAACAATAGTTTTCATTAAAAAAATTGCACCCCTTAATAATTTTCAAAATCCTTTACTATTGTAGCGAACTTCTTCACAAAAGAACAGAAAGAAAAATTTTAATGTAAATTAGAAAGTGAGTGAAATACAATTATTGATACTTAATAGGTTTACAGATGACTAATTCAATACAAAGCCAAGGGGGTACAACTTCTATTTTATAATAGAGTAATTTCATAATTTATAACTATTTAGCAAATATAGATAAAACAGGAGATAATTTTTTAGGTTTTCTTCAAGAAAGTAAGATTGAAAGTGGATTTTTGAAGTGGCAAAAAATCATCCATTTAGTATAATGAAAAAAGAAACACCGATAAGCTTATCTTCCCCAAGACATAAGCTATTCATCGGTGTTTTTATGATGTACATGTATAGTTATAATCTAACAAATTGCTTAAATCTTTTCAAGTGATTGATACATCAGTATTTATAGCATTCAAAATATCTAAAAAAATACACAATCACCTTCAATACAGGTTAGATTTTAGTGGATCTTTTCGTTGTATTTATTTTTTTTGTATCTCCGATAACGAATATCGCTCCAAAGATAATCGATATTGCTGTCCATATATAAGTATCGCTATATTCTCCAGCAAGCAAAAAGGTAACAATACCCCCAGTAATATAAAATCCTGCAGCGATAAAACTGCCATTGCCAGAAGAATTTTTAGTTGCAATTGAAATGATTCCTGCTAAAAATAAACAGATAGCTAAAAGCATACCCGTACTTTCCGTAGAACTAGTACTTTGGATAGTGTTTGATAGTCCAGTGATGCAAGATTGAAACAGTAATAATAATGATAAAATAATACTAATAATGCCAATAAGTAGTTTTACTGTTTTCATTCGTATACTCCTTTAATTTTGATTATAAGTGTTACGTTAAATGATGACCTTACTTATAATATAGTTTAAATAACGTTTTTTCAACTTAAAATCCGTTTATTTTTATCATATTATGACTATTTTTTGACTGATTTTTGATAGTAGCAATGTAAATTTATATTCTAATCCATTTAGAGCTATTCAAGCTTTGCATCCTGTACTTTCTTTGCGTATAATAATAGCAGTGTCAAAAAAAGAAAGAGGGAGTTTATGTTAAAACGATTTTTTAATTATTATAGACCATACAAGTACTTGTTTATTTTAGATTTTGGTTGTGCGGTTCTAGCTGGGTTATTAGAACTTGCATTTCCAGTTGTTGTGAATCAAATCATTGATAAAATCATGCCTAAAGGAAATTTTCGTTTGATTGCTTTAGCCTGCGTTGGTTTGCTTTTATTTTATATACTCAATACGTTCTTACAGTATATCGTAGTGTTTTTTGGACATAAACTTGGTGTGAATATCGAAACGGATATGCGACGTGAACTTTACGGACATTTGCAGACTCAACCGTTTGAATATTATGATAATCAAAAGACCGGGAAATTAATGAGCCGTTTGACAACAGATTTATTTGAGATTTCTGAAGTAGCTCATCATGGGCCAGAAGATGTGTTTATCACTATCATGACCTTAGTTGGGGCATTTTATTTGATGCTTAGAATCCATGTACAGTTAGCATTAGCAACATTTATCGTCCTGCCTTTTATTACGATTGCATTGATTTTTTTCAATAAAAAGATGACGAAAGTAAATACGAAAATTTATGATAACCTTGGCGATTTTAATGCAGGTGTTGAAGCTTCTGTCAGCGGAATTCGGGTAACACAATCCTTTGCTAACGAGTCATTTGAGCGTCGTCGTTTTGAAGGATTGAATCAAGCATACCGTCAATCAAAAATTACTTTTTATAAAGTAATGGGGATCAGTTCAGCATATAATTACTTTTTAATTCGTCTGATTAACCTTTTTACGCTGATTTTTGGAGCATATTATTCCATTAAAGGTGAAATTACAAGTGGAGACTTTGTTGGATTTATTCTGCTGGCAAACGTTTTTGTTCGTCCAATCGAAAAAGTTAATAATATGATTGAAAGTTATCCGAAAGGGATTGCAGGATTTAAACGCTTCACTGAAGAAATAGATAAAAAACCTGCAATTCAAGACAAAGCAAATGCTGTAACTGTTGATCATTTACATGGAGATATTATTTATGAGGACGTTTCATTTTCATATGCGGATTCTACTAAAGTATTAAATCATATTAATTTGCATATTGTACCAGGTGAGACAGTGGCTTTTGTCGGTCAAAGTGGTTCTGGGAAAACAACATTATGTAATTTGCTTCCGAGATTCTACGAAGTATCAGAGGGAAAAATTACGATTGATGGAATCAACATTCAAGAAATGACGTTGGCTTCTTTAAGAAGTCAAATCGGGATTGTTCAACAAGATGTCTTCTTGTTTCCAGGAACGATTCGAGAAAATATTGCTTATGGAAAATTAGACGCAACAGAAGAAGAAATTCAGCGGGCAGTAAAATTAGCCCATTTAGAAAAAGTTGTTGACCAAATGTCAGAAGGTTTAGATACTATGATCGGTGAGCGAGGGGTTAAGCTTTCGGGAGGACAAAAACAACGTGTAGCAATTGCTCGGATGTTTTTGAAAAATCCGCCGATTTTAATTCTTGATGAAGCAACTTCTGCGTTGGATACCGAGACAGAGCAAGTTATTCAAGAATCGTTGAACTCTTTGTCAGAGGGAAGAACAACCTTAATTATTGCCCATCGTTTGGCGACAATCAAACATGCAACACGGATTATTGTTGTCAGTGACAAAGGCATATTAGAAGAAGGAACACATGAAGAATTACTTGAAAAAGGTGGCCATTATCGTAGGTTGCACGATGCACAGTTTAGAGATTAGAAAAACAGGCTGAATAACATCAGCCTGTTTTTATGCTTTATTTTCTTGGTTTTCTGCCTAAACCAATTGCATTTTTCATACGTTGTAATGTTTTATTAGCAACAATTCGCGCCTGTTCAGCACCTCTATCAAGAATATCATCTAATTCATCAGAAGCTAAGAGCTCATGATAACGTTCTTGAATTGGGGACAGCAGTTCAACGACGGCTTCCGCTAAGTCTGATTTAAACTCACCGTAGCCTTTTCCATTATAAGCTTCAGCTAACTCCTCGACTGAACGACCAGTAGATGCTGAGAAAATACTTAATAAATTAGAAATACCAGGTTTATTTTCTGGATCATATTCTATGACACCAGTTGAATCAGTCACAGCAGATTTGATTTTTTTGCGAATAACATTAGGTTCATCCAACATTGAAATAAATCCTTTAGCATTTGAATCAGATTTACTCATTTTGCTGGTTGGATCTTGTAAACTCATCACACGACCGCCTTGCTGAGCAATTTTCACTTCAGGAAGGACTAAGATTTCTTGATTTTTTTGCCCATAACGTTTGTTAAAACGCTCTACAAAATCTCTAGTTAACTCTAGATGTTGTTTTTGATCATCCCCAACAGGAACAAGGTTTGCATTGTATAAAACGATGTCTCCAACCATTAAAGGTGGGTAAGTCAAAAGGCCAGCACTAACTCCAGTACGTCCATTTTTTTGTGATTTATCTTTAAATTGAGTCATGCGCTCTAATTCACCGATAGTTGTGTTACATTGAATAATCCAAGCTGCTTCAGCGTGAGCTGAAACTTCGGATTGAATGAAAATCGTTGCTTTTTCAGGATCAAGACCTACTGCTAAATATAGAGCAGCTAAACCACGTGTTTGTTGACGCAGTTTCAATGGATCTTGAGGAACAGTAATAGCATGTTCATCAACAATACAAAAATAACAGTTATAGTGATTTTGCAATTCGATAAATTGTTTCATTGCACCAATATAATTTCCAATAGTTGGTATTCCACTTGGCTGAATGCCAGAAAAAATAGTTTCCATAAATAACCACCTTAATCAATTAATAAAACTCAATGATATTATTATACAGCTAAATATAAAAAAAAACAGGATTAGGATAAAAAAAATAAAATGTCAGAATTTTCATACTGATACAGTTATAGCAGTTTATGAAATCTGTAGCATTTTTTGGGTTTTGAAAACGTTATAATTTTATGTCGAAAAAAATCAAATTTTATTTGAATATTGAAAAAAAACACGTAAAATAACGAAAAATTATGTTTTTTTTTGAAAAAATAGCTAGTATTTTGACTTGAAGTTGGGTATACTTACATTAAATGGGAAAACAGTAAGCTTTCCTGTTTCAAAAATGTGACACAAGTCACAAAAAGGAGTGATGCACATGTTGACACTTTATACTTCCCCAAGTTGTACGTCTTGCCGTAAGGCTCGTGCGTGGTTACAAGAACACGAGATTCCATTCAAGGAAAGAAATATTTTTTCAGAACCATTGAATATTTCTGAATTGAAAGCAATTTTGCGAATGACAGAAGATGGAACTGAAGAGATTATCTCTACTCGTTCTAAAGTTTTCCAAAAACTAAATATGGATTTGGATGAGCTTCCGTTGCAAGACTTGCTAGAGTTAGTAAAAGAGAATCCTGGATTGTTGCGTCGACCAATAATGATTGATGAAAAAAGATTACAGGTTGGTTTTAATGAAGATGAAATTCGACGTTTCTTGCCAAGAGGCGTTCGGCAACTGGAATTACGTCAAGCGCAATTGATGGCAGGTTTATAAAATGTAAAAGGAGAACCTTTGTCCTTGTGACAAAGGTTTTCTTTTTCTGTTGAGCTTTACATAGTAGAAATTTTATTGTAAGTATTTATAAAAAAGTACATAATAGAAAGAATGAGTTTTAAGGAAAAGACTAAGACAATCGTTAATTTGTAAATATTGTTACTTTTCCCTTTACATTTGGCGTGATTCCGCTACAATGTACGTAAGAATAAGTTTCCTGATAGAGCAAAAGTGAGGTGTAGCGACATGGAAATGGAACATATCAATGAAAATACAATACGTGTGTTGATTGGTAATGAGGATCTGGCTGATAGAGGAATTACATTTTTGGACTTACTCGGCAACCACAAAGAAGTAGAAAATTTTTTCTACAGTATTTTAGAAGAAGTTGATGTGGAAGATGAATTTCAAGGTAGTGAAGCTGTTACCTTTCAAGTTCTACCAAAAAATGATGGGTTGGAACTATTCATTAGTAAAAATGCATCAATCGATGAAGTATCTAATTTTGAAGGCTTTAACGATTTAAATTCAGAAGAAGTTAGTAATATCATTCGTAAACAAATAGAAGAAGATTTTGCAGACGATGCGCAGGAATTTGCTGATAACACAGTGAAAAATTTAGTGTTTGAACTTAATGATTTTGATACAATGGTGCAGTTGGCAAATGAAGTATATTTGCAGTCTGTGATAGCTAATTTATATACATTTAAAGGGACATACTATCTTCAAGTTATTTTCTTATTAGATGAGTTAGGTAAAACTGACGTAGAAAATGAATTAGCCCAGTTATTAGAATTTGCTAATCTATCTACTGTTACACCAGAGACACTTAATGAATATGGTACATGTATTATGGAACGTAATGCGTTGGATCTAACAAGATATTATTTTAAATAATTAAGTAAAAACGATTTGAAGCGATAGATGCTTTGGATCGTTTTTTTAATGAATAATTATAATTCTTGCGTACCTTAATTATGAGGTGAATCATATGTTCAATGCTTATACGAAAGAAAAAGAAGTCGTAACATTGTTGAATCGGTCTAGGCAAGAGATTGAGCAGTTGAAAGCGGGATTGTATTTTTGTCCAGCTTGTAATAATCCAGTTCGGATTAAGAATGGCAAAGTTAAAATACCGCATTTTTCTCACTATAGCCACAGTAGTTGCAGTGTTTTTTCAGAAGGTGAGACTGCAGAACACCTTGCCTTGAAAGAAGTGTTTGCCAAATGGTGTGAGGAAGGATCAATTGATTATGAACTGGAAAAATATCTGCCAGCATTAAATCAACGGCCTGATCTTTTGATAGGTAATATCGCAATAGAGATTCAATGTAGTCAATTAAGCATTCAGAGATTGATAGAACGAACTCAAAGTTATCAAAGACATGGTTACATTCCTATTTGGATCTGCGGAAAAAAGCTGCTTTCAAATCAGCAGGTTTTAGGAGAATTAGCTAAAAATTTGTGCTATTATTCTGAAAATTTAGGTTTTTACTTATGGACAGCTGATTGGGAAACAAAAGAATTGACCTTGTATTTTCATATTGAAGAAGATTGGAAAAAAAATATATATTTTTCAAGAAAAACATGGCCTTTCTGTAGCACTTTTTTATTGAGTATTCTAGATTTTCCGTATAAATCTAAAATTTATAGTCAAAGAAAATTTCAAATAGGGAAATTGATAAAAGGATATTATTGTGAGTTAAATAGAAAATTATGCAGGCGAGATGAGCAGATTAGAGTGGTTCAATCTGAATTATATAACAATAAACTTCATATCCTTCAATTACCAATTTGGTTTTATTATCCTGGTATACAGATTTTTTGTTGCAGAGGATCTGATATATTACTGAAAGTACAAATTTGGAAATTGGTACATTTTTTTGACCAGAATGTTTTTAAGCATTCTGAATTAATTGATATTTTAGTAAAAGAGTTGAAAAACTCAGTAGAATTATTTTATGAGATGCCTAATGTTTCAGTGAAGTCCAAGTTAGAGTATTGTTTAAATCAAGTGATTAATTATTTGATTGATTGTAATCATCTAGTGAGAGTTCAAGCTGGTTGGAAAGTTGTAGCGGACAATTCGAATCAAAGCATTGCAAATGTGGAAGAGCGGTTGAAAAGAATCGAAAATAAATGTTTAAACACTGCTACTCCGTTTAAAAGTATGATACTATAAATTTATATAAGAATAATTTGAAAAGGGGCAGATGTTATGAGTGAAGCAAAACAATTACCAGAACGTTCAAGTTTACCAATTGAGATGACGTGGGATTTGACGAAAATTTTTAAAGATGACCAAGCTTTTGACGAAGCATTTCAAGCTTTATCAGATGAATTAAAGGAAGTTGGGCAATTTAAAGGCACATTAGGAAGCGGTAGTAGCGCATTTTTAAATAGTATTGAAATGTTACTAAATATTTATCGTAAAATCGAAGTGATTTATGTGTATGCTCATTTAAAAAATGACCAAGATACTAATAATACAATATATCAAGCATTATATGCTAGAGCAAGCTCTTTACTAGCTCAGGCTAGTGAAGCAGTGGCTTGGTTCGAGCCAGAAGTATTATCCTTAAGTGATGAGAAAGTTTGGGGATATTTCGATGAAAATACGAAGTTAGAGATGTATCGTCATTTTATTGAAAATATTTTGAATGAACGGCCACATATTTTATCTGCCGATCAAGAGGCATTGTTAGCTGGCGCTGGTGAAATTTTTGAAGCATCAAGCAATACTTTTTCTATCTTAAACAATGCAGATTTAAAATTCCCAGTAATTGAGAATGAAAATGGAGAGAAAATCCAACTGACTCATGGTGTTTACGGACAATTAATGGAAAATATTCATAGAAGTGTTCGAGAAAAGGCTTTTAAAGGATTATATACTGTATATGAGCAATTCAAAAATACCTTTGCTCAAACGTTAAGTTCCCATGTTAAAGCCCACAATTATAAAGCTAAAGTTCGTAACTATTCTTCTGCAAGAGAAGCTGCTCTAAGTAATAACCACATTCCAGAAAGTGTCTACGATACATTGATTGATGTGGTAAATAAACATTTACCATTGCTTCATCGTTATGTATCATTACGCAAACGCCTATTGAAATTGGATGAGCTACATATGTATGATATGTATACACCGATATTAGGGGAAGCATCAATCAAGTATTCTTATGAAGAAGCAAAAGAAAAAGCGATTACTGCATTAAAACCAATGAGTGATGAATACTTAGATGTTGTTAAAACTGCATTCAATGACCGTTGGATTGATGTGATTGAGAATCAAGGAAAACGCAGTGGTGCTTATTCATCTGGAGCCTACGATACAGCACCTTATATTTTAATGAATTGGCATGATAGCTTGGATCAATTGTATACATTAGTTCATGAAATGGGGCATAGCGTTCATAGCTACTTTACAAGAACGAATCAACCGTATGTTTACGGAGATTATTCAATTTTCTTAGCGGAAATTGCATCAACGACAAATGAAAATCTTTTGACGGAATATTTGTTGGAAACAGAGACGGATCCTCGAACTCGTGCGTACGTATTGAATCATTATTTGGACGGATTTAAAGGAACGATTTTCCGTCAAACACAATTTGCTGAATTTGAACATTTTATTCACACTGAAGATGCTAAAGGAACACCTTTAACTAGTGAGTATTTGGGTGAATACTACGGGGAATTGAATCAAAAGTACTACGGTCCAGAAGTGATGAAAGATCCAGAAATTTCTCTAGAATGGTCTCGTATTCCACATTTTTACTATAATTACTATGTGTATCAGTATGCTACTGGTTTTTCAGCTGCATCGGCGTTAGCAAATAAAATTTTAGCAAATGAACCTCATGCTTTGGAAAAATATTTGACGTATTTGAAATCTGGTAGTAGTGATTACCCAATAGAAGTAATGAAAAAAGCTGGAGTAGATATGACTAAACCGCAATATATCGAAGATGCTATGATGATTTTTGAATCAAGATTGAATGAGTTAGAACAGCTTGTAGAGTCTTTAGAATAGTAAACGAAAAAACAAACTCGCCTCTTACCAATAAGAAAGCGAGTTTGTTTTTTATTTAGAATTAAAGTAGATGCAGATGCCCATGTGGAACACGGGGCTCATCATAATGGTTTAATTCGAATTTTTCATGGAAATATTGTAGATTATCCTCGGATGTTGCACATAATTTTTTGATTTCATCCATTGACTCGCAATCTTCTACAAGTACACCAAAATCACGATCACATGTATAATTGTAAACCACTGCCGAAGGATGTTTAACAATCCCCATTTCACGAGCAATTTGTTGATCGGTTTGGAATGACTCTTTAACAAAGTCAGATTGTCGATCAGCTTTAAACATATCCAAATCGCCACCAGCTTCTATGACTAATTTTTCAGCTAGTTCCGATGAATAAGGAAGGTTATCTACTGCTACAGCCTGTTGTAGACCTAGAAGTAAATGGCGTCCTTTTTTCTTACCTTGTAATTGTGCTGCTTTATAATCTAATGCAGCGGAATAAACATCTTCAAATAATTGATTCCGTTGTGTAATATCATGCGACGGAATATCAAATAATTGTATAAGATGGTTGATAGTTCGCATATTAACTAATGGAATAAACCGAAACTGGATTTTTTTATTTTCAGTTTCAACCAATTTTAAAATATCCTTTTCTACGTTGAGACAAATGCCCCCCAAAGGATTAACGAACAGATAGATTTCAATCATTCATACTTCCTCCAATTTGACCCTTTTGCAACTAGACATCATTTCTCAACTAAGTGTCCCTAATTTATCAGAAAATCTGGGAAAAATGAAATGATATGTTTTTACTATAATAACTTCTTAATCTTTCTCTTCTGAGCTTAGCATCATTCGCTGGATTTTGTTTGCTGACGGGGTTTCTTTGATATTCAAAGTATCCAACAAAGATAGAAAATCTTTTTTACCTTTTCTCACGTCTGTAACTTCTAATTCCAATTCAAAATCATGTTGCTCGTTATACCAACTTTCATCTAGCGCGAGTAAACCTTGGGGAAGTTTTTTTTCTGCTCGTTTAGTTGTTAAGCTGCCGATTAAACGCAAATCATCTTTGTTGATTCCTAAAGCAGTCAACTTGTTGAATACATTTCCAGAATCTGGAAGTATGGCCGATTCAACAATACGATTAGCTTCTTCAATAGAAATTTTATCGTTGATTTCCAATAAGCCAACTTTCTCTGGGATCTTTAAAGTGATTTCTGCATTATTTGATAGTGTCCGAACTCTTAAACCAATATGTCTTTTTTTTAATTGAAAATCAGTTGAATCAAAATAATAATTGACTTGTGTAAAAAAATGATTTTCTTTTAATTGAAAGTAGTCAACCGTGTGTGTAAACTCTTCAATAGAGAGTAACGTTTTAAATTCTATTTCTAAATTTTCGCTCACTGATTTTTGACCCACTTTCTTTAATTTAATTCAATTTTTACACACTTTACCTATTTACGTCAAGAAAAGTGAACTAGAAGTTAAAAAGTTAGCTGTTATCGAAAAATTTTATACAATTTCTCAAATTACCCTATTTTTGTCGGCTCTATGGTAAAATAAGCTGTGAATCAAATTCAAAGAAATAGAGGGATAAGGATGGAGAAAGAGTGGGAGCTTTTTCTGGCACCGTATGAACAGGCTGTTGGAGAAATGAAAGTTAAGCTGCGCGGCATTCGTAAGCAGTTTCGAGAGCAAAATAAACATACACCTATTGAGTTTGTAACTGGTCGAGTAATACCAGTGGATAGTATTTTAACAAAAGCGGCATTACGTAATATTCCTGTGGATCAATTAGAAGAAGAGATGCAGGATATTGCAGGACTTAGGATCATGTGTCAATTTGTTGAAGACATTCGTCAAGTAGTAGATATTATTCGTAATAGAAAAGATTTGAAAATTATTCAAGAAAGAGATTATATCACGAATAAAAAAGAGAGTGGGTATCGTTCCTACCATTTAGTTATTCAGTATCCAGTACAGTTAATTACAGGTGAAAAAATGATTTTAGCTGAAATTCAAATTCGAACATTAGCAATGAATTTTTGGGCAACGATCGAACATTCTTTAAACTATAAATATCAAGGTGTCTTTCCAGAAGAAATGAAAGAGCGACTACAGAGAGCTGCTGAAGCGGCTTATCAATTAGATGAAGAAATGTCAACGATTCGTGAAGAAATTCAAGAAGCACAGCATCTATTTTCACATGGACGAGGGAAGTCAAAAGATAATTACTATCAACGTTTAGCAGATAATAAAGAAGAGTCAGATAAAGAATAGGGGGAGTGAGATGAAAGTATCAATTGTTCATAATCATGAACAGAAATCAAATGAAGTTACCCGCCAATTACTCCAACTATTAATTAAAAATAAAATAGAGATTGATGACCATCAACCAGATCTTGTTATTTCGGTTGGGGGAGATGGCACCTTATTATCAGCTTTTCATCGTTTTAGTCATCGGTTGAATGAAGTTAGTTTTTTAGGTGTCCATACGGGGCACTTAGGTTTTTATACAGATTGGCGTGATTATGAATTAGAAGAATTAGTGCAAGGGCTTTTGGTTCATCAAGAAAAAAGTATTAGTTATCCATTATTAGATGTGAAAATCAGTTTTCATGGAAAGAAACCAGATAAGCATTTTTTAGCCTTGAACGAGTCAACCATCAAACGAGGAAATCGTACGATGGTGGCAGACGTATTTATTAAAGATGAACTTTTCGAACGTTTCCGTGGAGATGGGTTATCTGTATCTACGCCAACAGGTTCAACGGCTTATAACAAGAGCATCGGTGGGGCTGTATTACATCCTAGTATTAATGCTTTTCAACTGGCTGAAATTGCTTCGTTGAATAACCGGGTTTTTCGAACGCTGGGTTCTCCAATTGTGATTGCTCATACAGAGTGGGTTGAAATCAAGCTGCAAGAAAGTAATGATTATTTAATTACGGTAGATCAATTGGATATTTATCAAGACGATATTAAGTCGATTTATTATCGAATTGCGGATGAACGTATTCATTTTGCATCTTATCGTCACATGCATTTTTGGCATCGAGTAAAAGATGCCTTTATTAGTGAGGATTAATAAGTTAATGGAATTTAATTGGATAGTTGAAAAGAAAGAATCACAGCAAGTAAAGAGTTTTCTAAAGGATCAGGGAGTTTCTAAAGGGCTTTTAGCAAAAATTAAGTTTCAAGGCGGTAAAATCGAAGTTAATCAGTCTGTTGAAAATGCGCTGTTTAAGCTATCTTTTGGGGATCAGGTAAGAATTACGATTCCTGATGAAGGGGAGCATGAGACACTACTCATTGATGAGGTACCGATTGATATTGTTTTTGAAGATGACCATTATTTAGTCGTTAATAAGCCTGCAGGTGTTGCTTCAATTCCTGCACAATACCATCCTAATGGTACGATGGCTAATCGTGTGAAAGCTTATTATAAAGCACAACAATATAAAAATCAGGTTATTCATGTAGTAACGCGATTGGATAGAGATACTACTGGTTTGATGTTATTTGCTAAACATGGTTTTGCTCATGCAATGTTGGATCAGGAGCTACGTAAAAAAGAAGTAGTCAAGATTTATCAAGCTTTGGTTGGTGGAGATGTATTAGAATTAAAAAAACATGCCAGTATACAGCTTCCGATTGGTCGTGATTTATCTTCTATTTTAAAAAGAACAATCGTAGAATCTGGGCAGCAAGCTGAAACAGAGTATTGGCTGATGAAATCTAAGAATGATGAAGCCTTAGTAAATATTCAACTACATACAGGGAGAACTCATCAAATCAGAGTGCATTTTGAAGCGATTGGGTGTCCTTTGTTGGGTGATGATATGTATGGTGGTAAAATGGATAGTGGGATTGAGCGTCAAGCTTTACATTGCTGTCAATTGAGTTTCATCCATCCGTTTACGAAAGAACGATTAGAGTTAACTTCTCCTTTAGCAGAAGATATGAAAAAAATCGCAGATCGACTATAGTAATGGAAAGGAGAGGTATATGTGAATGAAGGACAAGAAATGGAAGATCATTTCTCTTTGTTGTTAGAGAAACTAACAGAGCAGCAAATGGCTGAATTTCGAGAGTTGTTTTTAACACTTCATATTTATGAGCAGGGACAATTTTATCAATCAATTGATGAAGAAGATAGAAAACAAGTATATAGTTACTTGTCTCCTAAAGAATTAGCAGATATGTTTGATGTTATCGAAGAAGATAATGAAAACATGAAGGACTATATTGCAGAAATGCGTCCAAGTTACGCTGCAGAAATGTTATCGGAGATGTATACGGATAACGCAGTTGATTTACTAAATATGCTGGATAAAAGCCAAAAGGCAAAATATCTGAGTTTGATGAGTTCAGAAGATGCTGGTGAAATCAAAGAACTGCTGCATTATGAAGATGATACAGCAGGATCTATCATGACGACAGAGTTCGTTTCTATTGTTGCAAACCAAACTGTTCGTTCGGCAATGTACGTGTTGAAAAATCAGGCAGATGTAGCAGAAACGATTTACTATGTATATGTGGTGGATCAAGAAAATCATCTAGTTGGAGTTATTTCTTTACGTGATTTGATTGTGAATGATGATGATACAATGATTTCGGATGTTTTAAGTGAACGGGTCATTTCTGTACATGTTGGTGACGATCAGGAAGATGTTGCGCAGACGATTCGGGATTATGACTTTTTGGCGCTGCCAGTCACAGATTATGATGACCATTTATTGGGGATTGTAACAGTTGATGATATCATCGATGTTATTGATGATGAAGCAGCAAGTGATTATTCTGGTTTAGCGGGGGTTAACGTTGAAGAGGTCAGTGAAAATCCATTTAAAGCAGCCTCAAAACGGTTACCTTGGTTAATTACATTATTATTTTTGGGAATGTCTACAGCAACTTTAATCAGCCATTATGAAGAATTAGTTAGTGAAGCAAGTATTTTAGCTGTATTTATTTCATTGATCACAGGAACGGCCGGAAATGCAGGGACTCAATCATTAGCGGTAGCAGTTAGAAGACTGGCTGTATCAGATGAAAAAGATAATAATTTCGGACGCTTGATTATTAGTGAAGTATTAACGGGTTTAGTGACGGGGGTCATAACGGGTGTAGCAATTTTTATCGTTGTAGGCATCTGGCAACATAATTTTCCTTTAGGATTTGTTATAGGAATGGCTATGCTTTGTGCAATTACGGTAGCTAATTTGGCTGGGAGTTTGATTCCTATGTTAATGGATAAATTAGGATTTGATCCAGCAGTTGCTAGTGGTCCGTTTATTACTACCTTGAGTGATTTGACCAGTGTACTGATTTATTTTAATATTGCTAGTCTGTTTATGCAATATTTTATTTGAAACTCAATAAAAAAACGGTGTCTCTTTTTGTACAAAAGAAGCACCATTTTTTGTTATTTTATTTTTGGGGTGGAGTTGCAGCCGATAAGGGTCTATATTGAGCGGTTAATTGATAAATAATAAAAGGCATAGCGACAGATATGGCTAAACTTACTGATAAGATAGTCAGGTATATGCTAGTTTCATTTTTACTAACGGAAGTTGGCGGTACAAAGGATATAATTAAAGAAAAAATTGAGGTAGCAAATCCAGTACAAGCAATCACGAATTTTCCGATTTTTCCCCCAGGTACATAATAGCCTCTAGGTAAATCTTTATGTTTAAAAATCAAAACAAAATAACCTGCATAAAATAATAAATAGGCCATTAGATAAATGATGACTGTTAATGAAATAGCAATCAAGAAAGATAAGTTATTTCCTCCTCCGCCAAATGTTAAAACAGCAGCCCAGATGGTTACGATTATTCCTTGTAGTAAAACAAGGTACGTTGGGACTTGGTGTTTATTGACTTTCTTGAAGATAGGAGGAAGCATGCCTTGTTGTACTGCAGCATACATTCCTTTCGTGGGTCCAACAATCCATCCAGTCACCTCACCGATTACTCCTAAAGCAATCATTAAACCAACAATGTCAACGAACAAAGTAAAATTCGAACCAAATCTCCTAAATAAAGTTTCTAATGCTTGTAAAATTCCTCCACTTAATGAAAGCTGAGCTTCAGGAATTACAGCTGCAATTGAAAGTCCGCCAATCGTATTTAAAAGAATCGCTGTTATTACTATGATAAACATAGCCAGAGGGTATTCTTTTTTAGGATTTTCCAACTCATTGACATACGTTGCGGAAGCTTCGATTCCCATATAAGAGAGTATAAAAGAGATGAACACGACAAGTGTATTTGGTTTTGTAAAATCTGGAATAAAAGATGCTGTAGAAACATTAAACTGTAATGGATTATCGGATAAAAGATAAAAGATAAATAAAGCGCAAAGAATAATGGCTGGTGCAAGAATGCCAACGAAAAAACCGATTTTCCCAAAAAGTTCAGTATTTTTTGTTCCACCTAATTGTGAGAAGGTCAATCCCCAATAAATAACCATGATACCAATAAATTTAAGTAAAGGATTTGAATTCAGCTCAGGTAAGTGCAGAACATAAGCAAAAGCACTTAAAATAAAATAGAGCATGGTTATAAAACCAACCGTGACTTGAAACCATTGGAAGAAAATAGCTGCAAAACCAAATCTTTCCCCTAAAGTATTTTTGACCCAAGCGAAAATACCGCCTTCTTCCCAACCAGCAACTGTCGCCATTTCAGCAGAACAAAGAGCAGTTGGTATGAACCATAACAAACCTCCAACAATTAAAAAAAATACAAGTTGTAAACCAGAGGTAGCGAAAATAGGATATTCGTATACGTCCATAACCATTGTTATTGTTATCGAAACAAAACCAATCATGGAGAGCGTTGCGTTCTTTTTTTTCATGAATGAGTAACCTCTTTTCGTACTAGTTTAGTGAATCGTGGTTAAATTCTTAATTGAATTAAAAGATTAGGTCTATTGTAAAAAATAAAAACTTAAAAAGCAAAGAAATTTATTTTTGGTAATGAAACAAAGAGTGATAATAATCCAGTTAAATTATAAGTAATAAAAGAAACGATCTTATCTGAAATAACTCAGTCTGACCGTTTCTTCTAATTTACTATTATTATCCGACGATTTTGGTTCCATGGACTTCACTGACTTGTAATGCGTTCACTACAGCTTCAACATTTTTATCAGAAATGCCTCCACCAGGTAAAATTATGATTCGATCATTTGCATAATTGATCAATTCTTTTAAGTGGTCAAAATTTTCTTCAATAGGTGTTCCAGTAGGACCTCCGTGAGTTAATATACGATGCACGTCATGTTCTACTAGCCAGTCAATCGCCTTAAATTGATTTTCTTTGCTTAACGAATCAAAAGCCATATGGAAAGTGATTTGTAAGCCTTCTGCAGTTTCAATCATTAACTCTAATGCTTCTTCATCTAACCAGTTATCTTTTGATAAACAGCCTAAAACAACGCCGTCAGTGCCTATTTTTTTGGCTTCGATTAAATCTGTATGCATGATTTTAAGTTCAATATCATTATAAACAAAATCTCCGCCTCGAGGTCTGATGATCGTCATTACTGGAATTGATTTTTCTCCAGCATATGATATAACTTCTTCTATCACACCTGTACTTGGTGTTGTGCCACCTACAGCTAGGTTGTCACACAATTCGATTCGTCCAGCACCATTTCTAATGGCAGCGGGTATATTCGTGAAATTTTCGGCACAAAATTCTTTAATCATTCGTTCCACTCCTTGTCTTTTCTTCAAAGGAATTGTACCATAATTCTGCTTGTTGCCAAAGTCCTCTTATCGTTGTAAGATAAATAGCGACTAGTTTAGCAGTTTGTTTCAGAATTTATATTGAATAGGAAGTAATCGTATGTTGAAAAAAATTGATTCAGCGCGTAATTTTTTAGAAACACATCAAGAACAATTTTTTTGTCCAGTCTGTAAAAAAGGCCTTGAATTGAAAGGATACAGTTTGATTTGCGAAGAGAATCATCAATTTGATTTATCTAAAAAAGGAACGATTTATTTTCTTTCTCATAGCATCCAGACTGACTATAATAAAAAAATGTTAGTCCACAGGGGTAAGATGATCAAAAGTGGTATGTATCAGCCTTTATTAGAAAAGTTGATTAATACGATAGATTTAGCTGGTTGTACACTGGATGTAGGATGTGGTGAGGGAAGTTTTTTATCAGAACTTTCTGGGTTAGGTTTAGAAGGATCAAAATTTGGTTTTGACATTTCAAAAGATGGTATTTATTTAGCCAGTAGTCAGCCGATTGATGCTTTTTGGTGTGTGGCAGATTTGACCAATTTGCCGTTTGCAGATCAATCAATGGATACTATTTTGAATATTTTTTCTCCATCTCATTATCAGGAATTTCAGCGTGTGTTAAAAAAAGACGGCACTGTGATTAAAGTGATTCCAGAAACAGAGTATTTAAAAGAGTTGAGAGCAGCTTTTTATCCAGAAGATGAACGTAAACAAAATTATTCCAATGACAAAGTTTTGGCGAAATTTTCTAACGAAATGGATGTTTTAGTCAATGAACGAGTGACATTTACATTTGCTATTCCCAAAGACAATCGTTTAGATTTATTAGAGATGTCTCCATTGGAATGGGGAGTGGATGAGCAAGTAAAAGAAGAAATACAAAAAAATCCATTAACAGAAATCACAATTGACATTCGCTTGTTAAAAGGAAAGTTTAGATAACGCTTACATTCGGTTAATTTACTAAAAAGTATTGCAAAGCTCCGACAATGGTGTTATATTACATACAAGTTGTTTTTTCATTGGTTTTTATCAGGTTCCTGTTCTGATAAAAGTTAGTGAAAAGAGCTTCACTAACGTAGCGACTCGCAGTGATTGACACCGAGGCGATACGTTTTTTTTATGCTAAATTTAGTGAATAAAAAATAAATTTTGTGTCACTTAAATGAAAGGAAACTGTAATCATGACAAATCATATTGTATTATTTGAACCTCAAATTCCAGCAAATACAGGCAACATTGCCCGGACGTGCGCAGCAACAAATTCGCCCTTACATCTCATCGAGCCGTTAGGATTCCAAACGGATGACAAACACTTGAAACGAGCTGGTTTAGATTATTGGAATGATGTAAATATCATGTATCACAAAGATTTGGCTGCCTTTTTAACTTACTTGGGCGATCAACCTCTGCATTTGATTACGAAATTCGCTAATCAAACGTACAGTGAAGTGAATTATACAGATAATCAAGACCATTATTTTATGTTTGGTAAAGAAACTACTGGTTTACCAGAAGAATTTATGCGGGAAAATGAAGAAAAATGCTTACGTATTCCAATGAATGATGAGCATGTTCGATCGTTGAATTTGTCGAATACAGTCGCATTAGTGGTTTACGAAGCGTTACGTCAACAAGACTTTCCATCATTAGAATTAAAGCATCATTATGAACATGACAAATTAGATTGAAACTGATAAAAAGCTGTTCCTTCATTTTTGAAGGTAACAGCTTTTTTGTCTATTAATAGTAGTTGTAAAAATGAATCACTCATGAAGTTCCAAAGGCAAACCATCGGGATCAAAGAAAAAAGTCATTTTCTCACCTGTGAATGTGTCTGTTCTTACAGGTTCACATTCAATGCCCTTAGAATTTAGAAAAGCAATCACTTCTTCAATGGCATCAACTTTAAAAGCTAAATGTCTTAACCCCAGTGCTTCTGGGTATGAAGGGCGTTTTGGGAGTTCTGGAGAAATAAAAATCTCTAATTCATGAACACCTAACTTTAAATCTAGTTTAACGTCATTTTTATCGTCTCGATGATTTTCTCGGATAATGTCAAAACCAAGTTTTTCTACATAAAATTCTTTGGTTTTTTGATAATCTGAGCAGTTGATAGCAATATGATGGATGTGTTCAAAGAACAAAATTACTTCCTCCCTTAGTGGCGTGTCATTCTTTTTTATTATAACCTATTTTATTTTGAAATACATTCAGACTGTTTTTTCTTTTGAAGGTTCGTAGTTAAATGGAATTTTCATAGTGAAAATGATACACTAGTTAAGATAAATAATAGAAAATAACTACGTATAAAATCAATAGATTAGAATCAAGGGAGCAAAAGCATGAAATTATATTTTACGCGTCATGGGAAAACAGAATGGAATCAAGAAATGCGATTCCAGGGAATGAGCGGCGATTCACCACTGCTTCCAACAAGTTATGAAGAAATAAAATTACTTGGGAAAACTCTCAAAGAGGTTCCATTTGAAAAAATTTTCTCAAGCACTTCTCCTCGTGCAAAAAAAACGGCAGAAGGTATTAATCAAGAGTTAAAGCAACCAACAGAAATTATCTATACAGATCAGCTGAAAGAGTTGGGGCTAGGCAAGTTAGAAGGGCAATCCATTGCTGAAATGAGAAAAATCTACAATACAGAATTAGACCACATGCGTTATCGATTAGATCAGTATAATCCAGAAGTATTTCAAGGGGAACCGATTCAACAAGCAATTTCGCGAATCTCGTCAGTTGTGGAAAAAGCGATTGAGACTGGGGAGGGACCGTATCTTTTTGTTGGACATGGTGCTTCATTAACAGCAGCTATCCAAGCAATGTCAGGCAAAGAGTTAGCTGAACTACGTAGTATGGGTGGACTTAAAAATAACAGTTTATCTATTTTGGAAATGACTGAGCCTAATCAAGAGCGCGAGTATAAATTAAAACTTTGGAATGATGATTCATTTCTACTATAAACACATTTTAAGATAGAAGCGAGGTGAAATTGATGGATACATTGTTTGGAGAAGAGGAAAAAGAATATGTAGTTGGGCAAGTTCAGGCAATCTTTTTTCAAAATCCTAGCAATTTTTATAAAGTATTGTTGGTGAAAATCACAGATACAAATACGGACTACTTAGAAAAAGAAATCGTGACAACGGGTAGTTTCGGTCAAATTCAGGAAGAAGAAAGTTATCGCTTTTTTGGTCATTTTGTTGATCATCCTCGTTACGGCAAACAATTTCAAGTAGATAGTTATCAACAAGAACGTCCAACATCAGCTAATGGCGTCGTAAATTATCTGTCCAGTGAAAAATTTCCCGGTATTGGGAAACGCACGGCTGAAAAGATTGTCGAAATTTTAGGAGAAGATGCTATCGACCGAATCATTGCTAAACCTGATGTTTTAGAAGAAGTTCCTCAATTAAATGAGAAAAAACGTCAAACTATTATTGAAACGATTCGTTTAAATCATGGAATGGAACAAGTGATCGTTGGTTTGAACCGTTATGGATTTGGTAGTCAACTTTCATTTGCTATTTACCAAACGTACAAAGAAGAAACATTAGATATCATTCATGAAAATCCCTATCAATTGGTTGAAGATATTGAAGGGATTGGTTTTAAACGTGCCGATAATATTGCGGAGCAACTAGGGATTGGGGCGGATTCTGACAAGCGGGTAAGAGCGGCGATTACTCATGAGATTTTCCAACACTCCGTTCGTTCAGGAAACACTTATGTAGAAGCAGAGATGTTGTTAAGAGAAACAATAAACACCCTTGAAGCTAGTCGTCCTGTTGAAATCTCTCTAGATCAAGTAGCTGAACAGATCATTCACTTGGTAGAGGAAGGTAAAATTCAGCAAGAAGGCACGAAACTTTTTGAAAATAGTTTGTATTTTTCTGAATGGGGAATTGGTACGTCGATTCAGCGTTTGCTTTCTCGAAAAAAAGAAATTAAGTACGACAAAAAAGACATTGAAAAAAATATACGTGGTATTGAAAAAAGATTAGGTATTCTGTATGGGGATTCCCAACAAGCTGCGATTGAAGAGGCAATCAAAGCGCCGTTGTTTATTTTAACTGGTGGACCGGGCACTGGGAAAACCACTGTAATAAATGGAATCGTTTCATTATTTGCGGAGTTAAATGGACTTTCTTTAGACGTAAAAGACTATACGCAGGAAATGTTTCCTATCTTATTAGCAGCACCTACCGGACGAGCAGCTAAGCGCATGAATGAAACAACTGGGCTTCCTGCAAGTACGATCCATCGTTTATTGGGCTTGACCGGACGGGAGAAAAATCCTAGTATGACAGCTAAAGAGCTTGAAGGTGGTTTGTTAATCGTTGATGAAATGTCGATGGTGGACACGTGGTTGGCAAATACATTATTCAAGGCGATTCCTACTAATATGCAAGTGATTTTTGTAGGGGATAAAGATCAATTGCCTTCAGTTGGACCTGGGCAAGTTTTACATGATTTATTACAAATCAACGAAATTCCGAAAAAAGAACTGACGGAAATCTATCGACAAGGTGACGGTTCTAGCATTATTCCTCTAGCTCATGAAATCAAGCAGGGAAAATTGCCACAAGATTTTACTGTTAATCAAAAGGATCGGTCATTTTTCCCAAGTGATGTTTATCATATCGAAACTTATGTCCGCCAAATCGTGACGAAAGCGAAAGCTAAAGGCTTTTCGCCACAAGATATTCAGCTATTAGCACCTATGTATCGAGGTGCTGCGGGAATCGATGCTTTAAACAAAATGATGCAGGAAATTTTTAATCCAAATGATGGGTCAAAAAAAGAAGTAAAATGGAACGAATCTGTTTATCGTATTGGTGATAAGGTTCTTCACTTGGTCAATACTCCAGAACTTAATGTGTTTAATGGAGATATGGGTGAAATTGTTGGAATTATTTTAGCCAAAGAATCGGAAGATAAAGTCGATGAATTAGTGATTCAGTTTGATAATAATGAAGTTAGCTATAAACGAAATGAATGGAATAAAATCACGCTTTCTTACTGTTGCTCGATTCATAAAGCGCAAGGTAGTGAGTTTAAGATGGTCATTTTACCAATGGTTCATCAATATCATCGTATGCTGCAGCGTAATTTACTTTATACGGCAGTTACCAGAAGTAAGGACATACTCATTTTACTTGGAGAAGTTCAAGCTTTTAATACCTGTGTAGCTCATGAATCTGCCAGTCGTTTAACGATGCTAAAAGAGCGGATTACTAGTGCTGATGATATGTCTTTGACGACAAGGATGCAGTTAGAAGCCTATGAAGACGGCTTAAACAAGGAATCGCCATTCTCTGACACAGAAGATCATAAGCCTGTTGTTTATGAAGCAGTTAAAGAGGAAAAAACTTCTGTGGTAAAAGAAACGGTTGAGTCAGTGACGATAAAACCTAAAACAGAAGAAATTTCTCTATTTAGTGAACCTGATCAAGAAATCAATGAACAAATTGATGTTGAAATCGACAGGTTATTAACCCTTGATTTAGTACAAGGACAAACGATTGATCCCATGATTGGAATGAATCAGACAACACCGTATGATTTTATGAAATAAATGTTTACTAAACTGGAACCAGTGAAAAATACTGGTCCAGTTTTTTTATTCTTACTTTTTAGAACTATTTCTTGCCTTAAAATCCGATCAATGTATATAATGATAAGCAACACATAAGCGTGTTTAAATAAAAATGAAGGTAGATTATTTTGGTAGAAATGAGGGAAGTGAATGGAAAAGAAAACGCAATCGGGAAAGGTTCAAACAGACACATTTTTGGCACAGATAGGTAATCATCAAAACCCAGTAACTGGATCAATTAATACGCCAATATATTTTTCAACGACGTATGAGCATCCAACATTAGGGGAGTCGACGGGCTATGATTACACCAGAACCAAAAATCCAACAAGAGAAGTTGTAGAATCAGCATTAGCTGTTTTAGAAAATGGGGCAGTTGGTTTAGCGACTAGTTCAGGAATGAGTGCAATACAAATAGTATTTAGTCAATTTCCTGTGGGAAGTCAAATTGTTGCTTCCAGAGATTTATATGGCGGTAGTTATCGTTATTTTAAAGAACTAGAAAAACAGGGAATGTATCAGTTTGTTTATGTAGATGACGAAACTGGTTTTGAAAGAGAAATAACAGATAAAACGGCAGCTGTATTTATTGAAACACCTACTAATCCTTTAATGAGTGAAGTTTCAATAGAAAAGGTCGCAGTTTTCGCAAAAAAACATCAAGCACAACTGATTGTTGATAATACTTTTTATACTCCCTTGATTCAACGTCCGTTAGATTTAGGTGCTGATATTGTGTTACACAGTGCTACTAAGTATTTAGGTGGACATAACGATTTACTAGCGGGAGCTGTGATTGCACGTTCAAAAGAGATCGGTGATAACTTAGCATACATCTTAAACACGACAGGAGCTGTTTTATCTCCCTTTGACAGTTGGTTATTAATCAGAGGATTGAAGACGTTATCCTTACGAATGGACAGACATGAAAAAAATGCTCGAGCAGTTGCAGAGTATCTGAAAAAAAGTTCGCAAGTTAAAGAAGTAATGTATCCAGGTCGTGGTGGCATGCTAAGTTTTAAGATTCAGAAGCAAGAATCAATCAAAGAATTTCTAAGAAATTTATCCATTTTTACTTTTGCAGAAAGTCTAGGTGGAGTAGAGAGTTTAATTACGTATCCGACAACACAAACACATGCGGATATTCCAGAAGAATTGAGGGAGTCTTACGGCTTAACGCCAGATTTGTTGAGGATATCAACTGGCATCGAAGCCAGTGAGGATTTGATTGCAGATTTGACACAAGCTTTTGAGAAACTAAATTAAAAAAAAGGTGAGCCAAATGCTTAGAATTGGCTCACCTTTTTTTTTAATATTTTTAAAACCAAAATACCCTCGTCTCAGTCCCAAAAGAAATATCTGTACTTCTTTTTCCTAAAATTTCACCGTCAGCATGAACATATTGCGGAAGGGTAGAAACAATTCGGAATTTGCTAGATTGAAAATGATGAAAGTGTTTTGAATTCATCTGTTTTTTTTGAGTCAACAAGATAATCAGCCAAAAAATTTTAAAAAGGTTGATTCGTTCGACCAAAACAAAATCAAGGACTGGTTTGCGTGGGTCGGCAACAGGAACAATCGGGACGCCGCCACCAAAATAAGGATGATTTGTTACGGTACATAAAAATGCTCGATCAAATTCAAGTTTCTTGCCATTCATTTCTACAAGAATCGGGAAGCCCTTTTGAGTGAATAATACCTTTAAAATAGAAAAAATGTATGATAAAGAGCCCATGTTAAACTTGTTTAGTGCATGTTTTGATGTAGATGCATTTGCTGCGTTAACGATGGATGCGTCCAAACCAATACCGATATTATTAACCGCAAGTCCGAGTTCATCTTGAATGGATTCATCATAAGTAATTACTTGGATTTCTTTAGGCTTTTCAGCTTTAAGTAACTGAAAAAAAGCTTTTTCAGCTTGCCTTGGAATTCCGACACCACGGGCAAAATCGTTGCCTGAACCACAAGGGATATACCCAATTGGAATTTTAGAATCAAATGGTTTTAATGCATTAAGGACACTATGCAAAGTACCATCTCCTCCAAGAACAACTAAAAGTGGGAAAGACTCCATTTCTACCTTGTTGTTCCAAGGAAGTAATGTGTTTTGCGCTAAATTTTCAACAATTTCAATTTCATGTCCCGCATGATCTGTATAAAATGTCGTATAATCAATGTTTGCTGTCTGTAGTTGTCGGATAATTTTTACAGCTACTTTGCGGCCAGTGCCACCGCCTGCATTCTCATTAATAACAAGATAAAAATGTTTTTTCATTTTTTTCCTCCCTGTACAAAGCTTCATTATAACAGACCTAAGAAAAATTAAGAATATTAGATGCTTGAAAAGATAAGAAAAAATTAATTGAAGAATACATTTACCATAGCTTGTGATTGTTAAAGTGCAGATTTTAAGATATAATGCCTACGTATCATTTTTTGAGGAGAGATTTCTTTTCAACAAGGTTCATCAACCATCCCTTGTAAAAAAACTCGGAGAAAGAAGGGGAAACTATGCAAAATACTGTTACAAAAAACAGTAAAGTAAAAGCAATTACTATGAATGGAATTGTGATGGCACTGTATCTAGCCTTAACGATTTTAGTGGCACCCGTATCGTCAGGACCAGTCCAATTTAGGATTTCTGAAAGCTTGAACCATTTGGTTGTTTTCAACCGGAAGTTGATGTGGGGTGTTTTAGGCGGAGTAGTGGTTTATAATTTTTTCTTTGGTTTTGGTGCCATGGATGCAATATATGGCGGACTACAATCATTTATTTCATTAGGATTGACAGCGTTGTTACAAAAAAGAGTACCAAATGTTATTGCTCGTTTAGCGCTGAATACGCTGTTTTTCACGGCAACAATGTGCATTATTGCTTATATGTTAGCACCAGCCGGTGGAGCAGCTTTTTGGGGAAACTACGCTACGTTAGCACTTAGTGAATTTGCAACAATGGCAGTAGCTGCACCAATAATGTTTTGGATCAATAAATCTGTTCATTTTGAAAAACGACTTTGATTAATAAAAAAGTTTAGTAAAGTATATAATTTTAAGAGGCTGTTTCAAGACAAAAAGTTTTGATTTAGCCTCTTAAAATTTTCTAACCAATTTAATGAAAAACTTTACTGTTCCTGTCGAATAAATTATGATATGGTAATACAGAAGCTAAAATGTAGAGGAGTTTTTTTCTAATGTTTGAATTTAAAATTGGCATTGATGCCAAAGAGCACGATAAATTTGTGGAAAACCATCCCTTATGCAATTTACTGCAATCATCTGCGTGGGCTAAAGTTAAAGACAATTGGGGATCAGAGATTGTCGGTGTTTATGATGATGGGGTGTTGATTGCATCGAGCCTAGTCTTGATCCGTCCATTACCAATGAAATTTTCAATGCTTTATACACCAAGAGGACCAATTATGGATTACACCAATAAAGAACTAGTATCGTTCTTCTTTAAAGAGTTGAAACAATTCGGTAAGAAAAAACGTGCATTATTTGTAAAGATGGACCCAACTGTACATTATAAAGATTTTCATATTGGTGAAGAGCAAGTGATTGATAGAAATGCACAGTTGATTATTGATACTATTATTGCAAGCGGAGCTAAACATCAAGGATTGACGATGGAAATGGATGCAACAATCCAACCTCGTTTTCAAGCCAATATCTATAAAGAAGATTTCAGTGAAGAACAGCTATCAAAAAGCACTAAGAAAATGATGAAGCAAGCACAGAAAAAAGGTGTTACCGTAAAAATGGGGCATGCTGAGTTAGTAGAAGATTTTGCTAAAGTCATCGAACTGACAACTGAACGACAAAATATTTCACTTAGAAATAGTGATTATTTCAAAAAACTATTAACCATTTATCCTGAAAATTCTTTTATCATGCTGGCGGAAGTGAATCTAAAAGAACGCTTTGAAGAAACGAAACAGCGTTTTGATAAAAATAAAGAAGATTTAGCAAATCTAAAAGAGAATCAAGTCAAAAAACGTCATACACTTGAAGAACTAGATTTTTCTTTAACACGGGAAATGACTGAACTTGAAGAAAATATTGCCCATTCTGGTGATATTGCTGTAGTTGCAGGTGCTTTAGCTATTACTTTTGGTTCGACTAGTGAGATTCTTTATGCAGGGATGGATGATCGTTATAAACGATATATGCCAGCTTATCTGACTTGGTTTGATGCAATCAACGAATGTTTTGAAAGGGGTTGTAACTCATGTAATATGGGTGGACTGGAAGGCAGTTTAAGTGATGGGTTGATTAAGTTTAAGTCTAACTTTAATCCAACAGTAAACGAATTTATTGGTGAATTTGACCTGCCAGTCAATGGACTGCTTTTCAAAGCAAGTGAATATGCGTATAAATTAAAAAAACAGAAAAAATAAATAGTATTAGAGAGTAGAAGTTTTTTATAAAATGCTCAAATCAAAAGAGCTCTGTAGCGCAGATTAATCTGTGCTGCAGAGCTTTTTTGATTTGATTAAACTAGTTCCCAAACAGGTGAAGAGCCAGGCTGATTGCCTTGTGTCCACCATTTGGCTTTAAATGTTTTTCCTTGGAATAGTACGGTATCTCCACCGCTGTATGCTTTTTTAGAATCCCATTCCATTACTTTGTCTGAAAGAAGTTTCCAAACATCAGATTGATCGGGACGATTACCTTGTGTCCACCATTTCGCTTCATACTCTAAACCGTTATAGAAAACTTTATTTCCAGCAGTATAAACTTTGCCAGTTTCCCATGTAGAAAGTTGATTTTCAGCTTCTTTAGTTTTAAGTGTGATGCTATCGCTTTTAACTGATTCTTTATTATTACTGTCATAAGCTGTGATTTGGTAAGTATAAGCTGAATTTGCTTGTAGACCAGTATCTTTAAATGCATTAGTTCTAGTTGTTGCAACTTTTACACCATTGCGATAAATCGTATATCCAGCAATGCCAATTGAACTGCTTGAAGGAGTCCAGCTAAATGAAATTGAATCTTGTGTAATGCTGTTAGAAACAAGATTTGTTGGTTTGGTTGGAGCGGGTGTTTCAACGATTGGTGCAGTCGGTGTTTTTACTTGTATAGTTGCACTTTTATCAGAAGTTAGACCAGCTGTGTTTACTGCTGCAATTGCATAGGTATAGGTAGTATTAGCTGTTACGGCTTTATCCGTAAATTCTGTTGTTCCAGTTCGGCCAATTTCCTTACCATCTTTGAAAATGATATATTCTTTTATTGATTGATTCCCTTGATTAGCACTCCATCTGATTTTTACTGAATTATGTTTAATGTCAACAGCAGAAAGAGCTGTTGGTGTAGATGGTTTTGTTGGCTGAACCGGATCAATTGGACTTATTGGATTCTTCAGCTCATCACGATATTCCCAAATTTTATGTGTTAGTTTTGGATATTTTTGGACGGCTTGCCTAGTTTCAGCTGTAATCGGCAGTCCCCACATTTCATAATAGGGTAGTAAATTTTTGTTGGCAATTTTTGATGTAGCAGTGATGAAATATTGTTGTTTTGCCAAATCATTTGTTAAACTTTTCGCTTCTTCTCTGTATAGTTTGTGTAATTGAGGATAAAAATTATCGCCAAAAGCTAATTCTAATTGCCAGAACATTCCTAGTTTTACGAAAAGATCATTGTTATTATCATAGTTTTTATTTGGCTGTTTGAAGTAAGCAAATATTTTATTATAAACACCGTCACGTTCTAAACGACTTCTATTGCCCAATTGTTTTTCACTTCTCATACTATAAATATTTACAGTTACCTCTGTTTGGTTTTCCCAAGTCATTCGATCCATCTGATACGTGTGCCCAAGCTCATGCATTGGTCCCCAAAGATTATTTGGAGTGGTGGCTAACATCTCAGCCATTCCCTCTTTTTTAGAATAAGCAGTATGACTGAACCAAGCGTACATATAATAAGCAGGTTCTTGGGTTTCACGCATGTGTTGAAGTAAACCACGGCTTCTTCTATTTAAAGACGAACTGTTGTCTAAACCAGATGATTCATCATGCATTTTTATTACTTTATCATAGGTTTCTACAATTTTTTTAGGATTGTTTACGTGTTTCAATGTTGTTTTAGAACCTGTGATCAAAGTATGAGTACCCATTAATTCATAACCTGGTGCATTCGGATTTTGACGAACTTGATTTTGCCAGTCCGTTTCAGTTGTTTTTCCTAGAATGAAACGAGGTAATTTTACACCACCATCAACTGATACTGTCAATTTTTGTTGTGGTGTTGTATTTGAAATATTTTGTAAATGGATGATACCTTCACGTGTATTGTTGATTATGTTTTTACCTTTTTTTAAAGGGAATTTTTGTGGGTTACCTTCACGGTATTGATTCAACGTAATTGGTGAAATAGTGTAGGTTGGCATTGCTGATTGATCTGTATTTTCATCAACATAGATTGTGATAGTGTCTGTGCTTTTTTTGTAAACGCCTGATGATTGATTGTTGCTGGCGCCAAATGAGTTATCTAGTTGATATTTGCGATAAACCGCCGTGTCTTCTGATTGCATAAGTTCAGATTGAACACCTGCATGTTGCTCCTGAATTTTTTGTGCCATTTTTATATTTGCTTCATTTGAAGTTGGATTGGCATAAACATCCGTTGTTTGCAAAATACCAGCTGCTGCAAGTGCTAGCAGTGACGTCCCCATAGAAATGTAAAACTTATTCTTTTTCATCTTAACTAACCTTCTTTCTTTTGATCTAACTTTAGTATAAATTAGATTCTTTTCATTTTTGACCAGAAATAGTCAGAAGATTGTATTTTTTGAACAGTGGCTGAGATTAGTTTAATAGAAAGAGATGAAGTAAGATAAAGAGTTGGATGAAAAATTTTTTGATGTTTTTTTAGTTTTTGCGTTAAAGCTAACAATATTTATAGTTGTTTAATCAAAAATAGTCTAATAAATGTTTTTTTTGGTTGGTTTAAATTAACCTTATCGAAGCGAAAGAAATAAAGAACAGGTTTATATGAGGTTTCTAATTAAAATGTCTTGAAATGAACCGTTTTTCGTATGTAAAATAGAAGTTTCAATATCAAATAAATAGACTGCTCATACTTTCAACAAATGCTGATAAGTATGAGCAGTCTATTTATTTAATGCTATAAAAATGAGTGTAATTATTTAAAATACACGCACACACATTCAGGTGCATAAATGTCTTTTTGAACCATTTCCAAAAGACCTGTTGTTTCATCACGACGATAAAGGGTCAAATTATCTGTATTTTGATTTGCTACAACAACAAATTTGCCAGAAGGGTCTAAATCAAAATCTCTAGGAATTTCGCCTTCAGTTGCAATCAATTGTACACATTCCACTTTGCTGCCGTTTTCAGCTGTTGCAAAAACAGCAATTGAATCATGACCACGATTTGAGGCATAAACAAATCGTCCATCGGCAGAAATACGAATAGCCGCACCACCATTAAATTCGTTGAAACCATCTGGTAAAGTTGATACTTTTTGGACTTGTTCAAATGAACCATCTAAAGCATTATAAGATAAAACAGTAACAGTACTGTCTAGCTCACCAAAAAGATACGCGTATTGATTATTTGGATGGAAGACTAAATGACGAGGCCCAGTGCCTGGTTCAGCAATATATTGAGCAACTTCTGATAGTTTCCCTTCTTCACTAACATCATACGTATAAACACGATCTGTTCCAAGATCACAAACTGCTAAACGACGATCTGGTGTTAAGTCTGTATAATGAACATGTGCATTGTCTTGATTTTCATGAGGACCAGTCGCTTCATCATGAATGACTTTATCTGTATGTTCTAAACGACCGTCCGTTAAAATACGATAAACATGTACGATTCCTTGGTGATAGTTAGCTCCGAAAACTAGCTGTTTTTCTTCATCAATCGCTACATAACAGGGAGGAGCGCCGGCTTCTGTTACTTTATTGATCAAATCAAAGTGTTCATTATTGTTTTTATACGCTGCCATGCCGCCTTCACCATCAACCGATGTGACATTAAACAGATCACCTTTTTTATTTAATGCTAAGTATGTTGGGCTTGTTTCCTCTACTAATAAACTAGCTTCTAGAAGCATCTCTTGTTCAGTATCTAATGTAATTTGGTAGATTCCTTTACTAACTCTACGAGTATATGTTCCTAATAAAATTTGTTCCAGCATGAAATTCCCTCCATTTTTACTGCTGTGTTCATAAGAATCAGCAAATCATTTTTTCTCTTTTAGTATAACATAAGAATTCTTAGATTTATAAAATCTTTACAAATCCGATGTTCGCATTTTCACTTGTTTTATGCTATTATATTTTAAGACTGTAAGGACAGTCATTTTTAATTTTAGAGGGGTGACATGCATGTACGATAACACAAATAGCAATGATGCAGTTCGCTGTTCATTTTGTGGTAAAACACAAGAAGAAGTAAAGAAAATCGTTGCTGGACCAGGCGTCTATATTTGTAATGAATGTATCGACTTATGTAAAGAGATTATTGATGAAGAATTTTACGACGAAGCCGTACGTGAATTAACGGATGTCCCAAAACCCCAAGAAATTTTGGATGTCTTAAACGAATATGTAATTGGACAAGATCAAGCAAAACGCTCATTGGCGGTTGCTGTCTATAATCACTATAAACGTGTAAATCAATCAGAAAATTCAAGCTCTGATGAAGTGGAATTACAAAAGAGCAATATTTGTTTAATTGGACCAACGGGTTCTGGGAAAACATTTTTAGCGCAAACATTAGCTAGAACGTTGAATGTACCATTTGCAATTGCTGATGCAACAAGCTTAACTGAAGCAGGATATGTTGGAGAAGATGTAGAAAACATTCTACTGAAACTATTACAATCTGCTGATTTTAATGTAGAACGTGCTGAAAAAGGGATCATTTATATTGATGAAATCGATAAAATCGCCCGCAAGAGTGAAAATGTTTCGATTACAAGAGACGTATCTGGTGAAGGCGTGCAGCAAGCTTTACTTAAAATCTTGGAAGGAACAGTTGCCAGCGTACCACCGCAAGGAGGACGCAAACATCCTCATCAAGAATTTATTCAAATTGACACAACGAATGTCTTGTTTATTGTTGGTGGAGCTTTTGACGGTATTGAAACCATTGTTAAAAATCGTTTAGGTGAAAAAACAATCGGTTTTGGTACGAAGAACAGCAAGTTGAACGAAGGCGAAAGCGTTATGCAACAAATCATCCCTGAAGATCTATTGAAATTCGGTTTGATTCCTGAGTTTATCGGACGCTTACCAGTTACTGCTGCTTTAGAAAAACTAACAACAGATGATTTGGTTCGTATCTTGACTGAACCAAAAAATGCGTTAGTCAAACAATATCAAAAATTATTGTCTTTAGATGATACTGAACTGGAATTTGAACCAGATGCACTTCGTGGGATTGCGAATAAAGCAATCGAACGTAATACAGGTGCTCGCGGATTGCGTTCAATCATTGAAGAGATTATGATGGATGTAATGTTTGAAGTGCCATCAGATGATACAATCAAGAAAGTGATTATTACAGAGATGGCTGTCGAAGGCACAGGTAAACCTGCAATTGTCTATAACAAGAAAGACAAAAAAGCTGGCTAACATGAAAAATACTAAAAGTAGAGATGCGTCTCTACTTTTTTACTGATTTTATGGAAATAATGTGAGGAGGTTAGAAACATGAATGTTCATAATGCAGAAATTATTATCAGTGCGGTTTCTCCAAAGCAATATCCAGAAACTGCTCTTCCTGAAATTGCTTTAGCAGGACGCTCGAATGTAGGTAAATCTTCTTTCATCAATACCTTGATTAATCGTAAAAATTTGGCTAGAACTTCTGGAAAACCCGGAAAGACTCAAACCTTGAATTTTTATCTAATCGAAGATGCATTGCATTTTGTCGATGTTCCCGGTTATGGTTATGCCAAAGTTTCTAAGACAGAACGGGCAAAATGGGGCGAGATGATCGAAACCTATATGACGACAAGAGAACAATTAAAAGCAGTTGTTTCATTAGTTGACTTACGTCATGCACCAACACAAGAAGATATTCAAATGTATGAGTTTTTAAAATACTACGAGATTCCTGTGATTGTGGTTGCAACGAAGAAAGATAAGATTCCTCGTGGAAAATGGAACAAACATGAAAGCATCATCAAAAAAGCGCTGAACTTTGATAAATCAGACGATTTTATTCTTTTTTCTTCACAAACAAAAGAAGGAAAAGAAGAAGCTTGGCAAGCAATTGAAAAATATCTACAATAAAAAATGCTCTGACTCTCTTATGAGACGTCAAAGCATTTTTTTATTGTTCTTTTTTCTTATCGTCTTTCTTTTCAGCTTTAGCTGCTTGCTTTTCTAATTCTTCTTTTGGCATTTCTATTTTTTTCGGATCTACGGCAAAGGAATCAAATAATTTATCTAAGTCATTTGTACGTTCAAATTTTAAGCCCATTTTAGATTATCTCCATTTCAATTTAGATTAAGGGAAGTTGCATAAATCTATTACTACACTCTCTTTTATTTAGTTTATCATCCTTTCAGAAATTTGAATAGTT
Source organism: Enterococcus sp. AAFC-DPL-5146 (assembly GCF_058216635.1). Taxonomy (NCBI): domain Bacteria; kingdom Bacillati; phylum Bacillota; class Bacilli; order Lactobacillales; family Enterococcaceae; genus Enterococcus; species Enterococcus sp. AAFC-DPL-5146. The sequence continues at coordinate 992,080 of NZ_CM177103.1, forward strand.
TTCTTTTTCAACTATTAACAATTTATAAAAAAATATTTCTACTTTTATTGGTAAACTTGCATTCGATTCTAAAACAAGGTATAGTTTTTTCGGATAGAGAAAAGAGGGATAAAATGGCAGGAAATGTTTTTATAGGAATGGTACGTTTTTACCAACGATTTATTTCTCCAGGACTTCCAGCTAGTTGTCGTTACCATCCGACATGTTCACAATATATGATCGATGCGATACAGACTCATGGCAGTGTTAAAGGGATAACAATGGGAACTGCAAGATTTTTAAGATGCCATCCACTTACAAAAGGCGGAATCGATTATGTACCATTGAAGTTTAGTTTAAAAAGAAATCCGGATCAGGAATATCATGGTCCTTATAATTATAGAAGAAACAAGCACAATAAATAGATGAAGGTGGGGTTGTGGGATGGTAATTTTAACATTTGATTTTGGTGGTTCAGCAGTAAAATATGGAATTTGGAACGGTCAAAAAATAACCGACAAAGGGAAATTTACGACACCGAAAACATGGGATGAAATGAAAGCGTCATTATTCGCTGTATATGAGGGAATCAATCAAACAATAGAAGGTGTAGCCTTCAGCGCACCAGGTGTAGTGGATGTTCAAAAACAAATGATTAACGGAATTTCAGCGATTCCTTATATCCATAAATTCAATATATTTAAAGAACTAGAAGAGTTATTTAAACTTCCTGTTTCAATTGAAAACGATGCGAATTGTGCAGGAATGGCGGAAATATATAAAGGTGCTGCCAAGGGAAAACAAGAAGTGGCTTTCGTTGTTATAGGAACTGGAATCGGTGGTGCAATTTTCCATAAAGGAGAAATTGTCAAAGGAGCTCATCTTTATGGCGGTGAATTTGGCTTGATGTATCTAAGTGAGGGACAGACCTTTAGTAAATTAGGAACAGCAGTCCAAATGGCTTGGCGTTATTGTGAACGTAAAGGTGTAAAGAAAGAGACGTTTTCTGGGGAAGATGTGTTTGATTTTGCTGAATCTGGGGATGAATTAGCTATAGAAGAAGTCAATAATTTTTACGAGTATTTAACCCAAGGGTTGTTTAGTATTCAATTTTCCTTGGATCCAGAAATGATCGTTTTAGGCGGCGGAGTTTCAGCTAAAAAAGGCTTACTAGATGAAATCAACCAACGGATGAAAGTAAAACTTGCCGAATTTGAATTGAATGATTTTGTACCGGAAATTGTGACATGTGATTTCAAGAATGATGCTAATTTGATTGGTGCTGCGGCTAATTTTTTAGTCAAGAAAAATTGAGAGTAAGTATGAAAACAAAACGTCAAATTGCTTAGTGCAAGGAGACGTTTTTTGTGTGGAAATAAAAGGGAAATATCAATTTCAAAAAAACATTCTTTATTCAATAGTTTGAATTATAGAAATTTTCTGAAAATTCGTTGACATTTCTTTCGTTTTTGATTATATTTGTATACATACTATTTAATAATTATATATGCGAAGATAATTATTTAGAGGTAAAAGCTAATTCAGCTTTAAAACCAAGGGGGAAATAAGATGAAAAAATTCAGTTTTTTATTTGCTAGTCTATTTTTATTAGCAGCGTGTGGTCCAGCAGCTGGCGGAGGCGCAAGTGGCGGTGGGAATAAGGTTGAAGGCGATACAATCAAAATCGGAATGAATATGGAACTTTCTGGAGATGTTTCAGCATACGGGAATGCTGAAAAAGAAGGAATCAAATTAGCGGTTGAAGAGATCAACGATACTGGTGGGGTTCTTGGTAAAAAATTAGAATTGATTGAAAAAGACAATAAATCAGAAAATGGCGAAGCAACATCAGTTGCAGCTAATTTAACAGCAAAAGATAAAGTTGTTGCTGTCGTTGGTCCAGCAACATCTGGGGCAGCTAAAGCAACAATTCCAAATATGACAAAAGCAGGTGTACCAGCTATCACGCCTTCTGGAACTGATGATAGCATTACCGTTGTAAATGATAAGGTACAAGAATATATTTTCAGAGCCTGCTTTCAAGATACCTTCCAAGGAGTTATCTTAGCAAATTTTGCACAAAATAACTTAAAAGCAAAAAATGTTGTAATCATTGGTGATAATTCAAGTGATTATGCTATTGGTTTGACCAAATCATTCAAAGACACATTTAAAGGGAAAATAGCTAAAGAAGAAACATTTACAGCAGGAGATAAAGATTTCCAAGCTATCTTAACAAAAATCAAAGATACTGATTACGATGCAATTTATATTCCTGGGTATTATGCAGAAGCTGGTTTGATCATCAAACAAGCTCGGGAAATGGGAATCAATAAACCAATTCTTGGTGCAGATGGATTTGGTGACGAAAAATTAGTTGAAATTGCTGGCGCTAAAAATGTTTCTGATGTTTATTACACAGGACACTTCTCAGAAAAAGCACCTGCTACAGATAAAGTAAAACCATTTGTAGAAGCATTCAAGAAAAAATATGACAAACAACCCTCTGCATTCAATGCGTTAGGTTATGATTCAGTTTACATGTTGAAACAAGCGATGGAAGACAAAGATTCAGCGGATTCAAAAGATATCACAGAAGGTTTGGCATCATTGAAAGACTTTGTTGGTGTAACAGGAAAAATGACAATGGATAAAGATCATAATCCTGAAAAATCAGCAGTAGTATTAGGACTAACAGATGGCAAAGAAACATCTGCAGATGCTGTAAATCCTTAAAAAATGATTGATATGAAATTGAAAGAGGGTGAGACAATGTTCCGCGTTTTGTCCATCCTCTTTTTTCATTAACAAAACAACAATTAATCTAAAAAATTGGAAGTGAAAAATATGGAAGTAGTTATCCAACAACTGGTAAATGGGCTTTTTCTAGGTAGTATCTATGCTCTATTAGCTTTAGGGTATACAATGGTTTACGGAATCATCAAATTGATCAACTTTGCCCATGGAGAAATCTATATGTTGGGCGGTTTTATGGGGTATTTCTTTATTAATAAGTTAAGTTTAGGGTTTTTCCCAGCCCTGATTTTATCAATGGCAGGAGCGGCAGTAATTGGTGTGATAATTGAATTTTTAGCTTATCGACCGTTAAGAAAGTCAACAAGAATTGCGGCATTGATTACTGCGATTGGGGTGTCGTTTTTATTACAGAACGGTATGATTTATTGGTTAGGACCTGAAAAAAAATCGTTCCCTCAAGCAATTGAATATAAAAGTTATCAACTAGGATTTATTCAAATTTCAAATATTCAAGTACTTATTTTAGTCATTTCCCTAGTATTGATGATTGCATTGCAACTTATTGTTAAAAAGACAAAAATGGGAAAAGCGATGCGGGCAGTTTCTGTTGATGCAGACGCAGCACAATTAATGGGAATCAATGTTAATCGTACAATTTCATTTACTTTCGCATTAGGTTCTGCTTTAGCTGCTGCTGCTGGTATGTTGATTGGACTTTATTACAATTCTATCGATCCAATGATGGGAGTCGTTCCTGGACTTAAATCATTTGTTGCCGCAGTGTTAGGCGGTATTGGAATTATTCCAGGTGCAGCTTTAGGTGGGTTTGTGATCGGTTTACTAGAGACCATTACGATTGCTCTTGGTTTTTCAGATTATAAAGATGCTGTAGTTTATGCATTATTAATTATTATTTTATTGATTCGTCCTGCCGGAATTCTTGGCAAGAACATCAAAGAGAAAGTGTAGGTGACGCGCATGAAAAAGAATTTAAAATATAATCTTGTTTGGCTTTTAATTGCAGCGGCAGCATATGCGTTTATTTATTTATTGTATGTCACAGGTGTGATTACACCGTTTACTGAGTATACACTGATTACGATTGGTATTAACATTATGTTGGCACTTGGTTTAAATTTGATTATTGGTTTTTCTGGACAATTTTCTTTAGGTCATGCCGGATTCATGGCAATTGGCGCGTATAGTGCAGCGATCATGTCTATAAAATACCCTACAATGGGCGGTTTTTTTAGCGGTATTTTATTAGGAATCGTTTTGTCGGGAATTGTAGCATTACTTGTTGGGATTCCAACCTTAAGGCTAAAAGGAGATTACTTAGCAATTGCAACCTTGGGGATATCTGAAATCATTCGAATCATTATTATCAATATGAAAGATATCACTAATGGGCCGGCGGGTATCTTTGGTATTCCACCAATGGTTAATTGGTCAATGGTATTTGGTTTTGTTGTTGTTGTAACCTTGCTTATCGTTAATTTTATTCATAGTGGTCCAGGGCGTGCAACGATGGCGATTAGAGAAGATGAGATTGCCGCTGAATCAATGGGGGTTAATACAACTAAATATAAAGTAGTAGCATTTATTATTGGCGCAGTTACAGCAAGTGTGGCTGGCGCAATTTATTCAAGTTATGTTCAAACAATCGCACCGAAAGACTTTGGTTTTATGAAATCAATCGATATTTTGATTATTGTGGTATTTGGTGGTATCGGTAGTGTAACAGGTACATTCATTTCAGCAATTGTTCTTGGTATTTTAAATATGTTTTTACAAGATGCTGGTGCATTAAGAATGATCATTTATGCATTAGCCTTGATTATTATCATGATTTTCAAACCAGGCGGTCTTTTAGGAACATGGGAATTCTCTGTAAAAAAACTATTGAAGAAAAAGGAGGACAAATCAAATGCCTCTATTGAACGTTAGTAATTTAACCAAAAACTTTGGCGGATTAGCAGCAGTTTCCAATGTTAATCTTACTTTAGAAACAAATGAATTAATCGGATTGATTGGTCCTAATGGTGCTGGGAAAACGACGTTATTTAATCTTTTAACAGGTGTTTATGAACCAAGTGAAGGAACAGTAACATTGGATGTTTTAGGAAAAGAACATACTTTAAATGGAATGAAACCATACAAAATTGCAGATATGGGATTAAGCCGAACCTTTCAAAATATTCGATTATTTAAAGATTTAACGGTCATGGATAATGTCCTAATTGCAATGAATAGCAAAAATAAAGAAGGGATTCTTTCAAGTATTTTAAGGTTACCTGTTTTTTATAAAAAAGAAGAAGAAATGGAAAAGAAAGTTTTTGAATTGCTTGCTATTTTTGGTTTAGAAGATAAAGCTCAGACATTGGCAAAAAATTTACCTTACGGGGAACAAAGACGCTTAGAAATCGTCCGAGCATTGGCAACAGAGCCAAAAGTATTATTTTTAGATGAACCAGCGGCAGGAATGAATCCGCAAGAAACAGCAGATTTAACTGAACTGATTCGAAAAATCCAACAAGAGTTTCAACTTACAATCGTTTTGATCGAGCATGATATGAGCTTAGTCATGGATGTTTGCCAAAGACTCTATGTTTTAGAGTATGGACGGATTATTGCAGAAGGAAAACCAGAAACAATAAAAAACGATCCACGAGTGATTGAAGCGTATCTTGGAGGTGAACTGTAATGCTGACAATTGAAAATCTATCTGTTCATTATGGTGTAATTCAAGCCGTAAGAGATGTAAGTTTTAATGTTGAACAAGGTGAAATTGTTTCTCTAATAGGTGCAAATGGGGCAGGGAAAACAACGATTTTAAGAACCATTTCTGGACTTAATCGGCCCTCTAATGGCACCATCAGTTTTGAAGGACAACAAATTCAAAAAATGATGCCGCAAAAAATCGTTGCATCAGGACTTTGTCAAGTGCCAGAAGGTCGCCATGTTTTTTCAGGCTTGACCGTTCAAGAAAATTTAGAAATGGGCGCATTTTTAAGAAAAGATGGAAACTTAAAACAAGATTATGACATGATTTTTGATCGTTTTCCCATTTTGAAAGAACGGAAAAATCAAGATGCATCCACTTTGTCTGGTGGTGAACAACAAATGCTTGCTATGGGTAGAGCATTAATGTCCAAACCTAAGCTGTTATTATTAGACGAACCCTCAATGGGATTAGCGCCAATCTTTATCCAAGAAATTTTCAATATTATAAAAGAGATCAATAAACAAGGAACAACTGTTTTACTAATTGAACAAAATGCTAAAATGGCTTTATCAATTGCTGATCGAGGATATGTTTTAGAAACTGGAGAGGTTGTTTTAAGTGGTTTGGGTAAAGAATTACTTGATAGTGAAGAAGTGAAAAAAGCATATTTAGGAGGATAAAAATATGAGCGTAAGTGATTTTATGACAAAAAATTTAATTGTTGCTCAACCAGAAATGAAAATTTTTGATGCGGTTGATTTGATGAAAAAAAATAATATTCATCGTTTACCTGTAGTGAAGAACCAACAACTTATTGGGTTAATCACAGAAGGAACCATTCAAGCTGCGATGCCTTCAAAAGCTACAAGCTTAAGTGTTTATGAAGTGAACTACCTATTAAATAAAACAACAGTAAATGATGTGATGGTAAAAACAGTTGAAACAATCAAACCAGAAGCTTCTTTAGAAGATGCCATTTTCCAAATGCGTCAAAAAAATATTGGTGTGTTACCAGTGGTGGCTCATAATGATTTAGTTGGAATTATTACAAACAATGATATTTTTGATGCTTTTTTAAAAATTACTGGCTATCATGATGGAGGCACAAGAATTCAGCTTAGAATTCCTGAGGATCACAAAGGGATTTTGGCTGATATCACGAAATTACTAGCAACGAACGATTTTAGTATCTTGACCGTCGTCGTGAACCATAAAGAATTAGAAACGATTATTGAACTGCAAATCGAAAGTCGTGAGACACAGCGAATCGAAACGATTTTGAAGGAAGCCGGATATGATGTTTTCGAAGCTATCCTGATGTCTAAAAGAGCGTAAAAAAAGTTTTAATTGCTTAACTTTTTTTCTTGAAAACAGTTTGACTATTAAAGAGGCTTGTGATAATTTTAAATAGTAGAGTAAAAAATAATACTCGTTTTCAAAAGATTTGGATATTAAAGTCTCTTACAAACTTTAATATTCTTTATCTATGTTATCTAGTCATTTAGGGGTTGTTGTTGGTTGTATAATTTTTACAGATTTTCTGTAATTAATTATAAATATTTAGGATAGGAGGAAAAAAAATGAAAAAAGTTATTGGATTTATCGTTGCTGTAGTAGCTACGTTGAGCTTTGCGTCGACAGCTTCAGCTGACGGTGCTATCTCAACAGCGGAACAGTCGATTCTTAATGAATTAAATGCTGGCGCAACAATCGGCGGCAAAAAATTCCATTTTGATGCGGTTGAAACAAATGCAGCTGAAAATCACTTGAAACGTGTTGATTTAACACAAGCTCAAGTAGATGAAGCTGTAAAAAATATCCAAGCAGCTCGCACATTAGTTGAAGGTGTATCTGTTAATACTTCAGGTGTTAATTCACTTGCAAGAGCAATTGGATCATTGCCAGCTAACGTAATTTCTCAAGTACAAAGTTACGCAATTGCTGCTGGAAACGCTGTAGGCGTGAAGATTACTTTTGGCGCTCGTGGAAGTTATTCTGCAGTGCTGATTACTGATGCTAACGGCGCACCTGTTTACAAAACTGGAACTCCAGTGAAAAACACAGGTTCAAATTACGCATTAAGCGGAATTACTTTTGGCTCATTGATCGTTGCTGCAGCAGGTGCAGTATTTGTGAGCAGAAAGAACAAATTAGCATAAAATGAAACAATTAAAAAGAGTAGGGGCATTTATTTATGTGCCTCTTCTCTTTATGTGTTTAGGCTATCTCATTATTTACATAATTGGTGCACCTGTCATTAATTTCGCTTCTTCAGCTGTTGAATTAATTTCGCTGAATGATGCGCCTTCTTTTGATCAACGAGGGGCAAACCTCTATGCGCAAAGACAACAAGAGGAAAATCAGTCGTCAGCAGGAAAAAAAGAGAATGGAGCCACTAACCAATCAACTAATACAAAGAGTGATAAAGGCTCAAGTGGAGTAGTTGGATCGGAAGTATCTAAAAAAGAAGAATTAGCATCTTCAAGTATGGTCTATCCAGTAGGAGGAGATCAATTTGGTGAAGTTGTGATTGACAAAGTTGGAATTAATGAACCATTATATTACGGAGATAGTGAAGATATTTTACGTTTAGGCGCAGGACAGTATATTGGCAGTATGATTCCAGGAGATTTAGGAACTACCTTGATAGGTGGACATAATTTGCCTTCATTCGGGAAAATTTATTACTTGGAACAAGGAGATACGATAAATATCCATACTCACTATGGTGATTATACGTATCAAGTGACAGAAGTAAAAGTTGCTAATTACAAAGATTCGTCTATCAACACAAAATTAGGTGACCGCTCAAAAAGATCACTGATTCTATATACCTGCTATCCGTTAGATGCAATTGGGTTAACACCAGAACGTGTTTTTGTTTCTGCAGATTATATATCTGGACCAATCATCAATGAGAAGTTATAAAGGAGGATCAGTCAGATGAATCATCATGGTCATTTAATGAAAACCATTTCTCGCTTTTTTATTGCTTTTTTATCCTCTGTTTTTTTGTTTGCATTTTTAATTCTGTTAACATTGAGATTAACTCTCTTTAGTGAAAGCTATATTGCTAAACAAGCAGTGAAAGCAGACTATTATTCAGAATTAACGAAGGAAATCAATCAACAAGTCGAAAATAGTGCATTAGGAAGCAACATACCAGTAGGAGTTTTAAGCCAGTCAATCAGCCAAAATTTTGTAAAGACAGATGTAAATACCTATTTTGAAGCTATGTATAATTCAGGTTCTAAATATGCCATTTCTAACGAGCAAGAAATTCATGATGCAGTTTCTAAAGATATTATAAATTATATGAAAGAAAAAAATATCCAAGAAACACCAGAATCAAATCAAGCTGTAAATGGACTATCTGAAAATGCTGTAAAGATTTATAAAGGCTATATTGAATTACCATTTTTAGTTTCCTATGGTCGTAAAGTCATGAATTATAAATCAAAATTAGTTCTTTTTATGGGTATTTGTGGTGTTTTATGGGCGTTATTAAGCATTTCATTGTATTCTTCGTTAAGAGGATATTTTCACCGTTTATTAAGATACTGGGCATATATTTGTATAGGTAGCGGTTTTATGATGATCGTAGCACCTTCGATTATTTTGCTGAAAGGTTTCTTAAAAAAACTAGGAATTCAATCTAAAGCGATGTATGATTTCATTCAAACATATTTATCGAGTTTTTTATGGTTGTTTATTATCCTAGGGATTATTTCAATCATTATAGGTATTGTTTGCGGTGTAGTTAGTGAAATTAAGAGAAAACAATTATTTAGTGCTTAAAACTAGAAGACATTTCCTGCATCTATCTTAAATGATAGGTGCTTTTTTTTACGTAACATGATACCATAGAGACTTGGAGGGATGAAGATGTCGAAGAAAAACAAAGATATAGAAGTTAGAATTGAAGAAACACAGAAAAAAATCAATGGTGAAACAATCACGGTGAGTACCTTAATAATTGGTAAAAAAGAAATCGGTCAAGTTGTGCCACAAGACTCAAAAAAATTTGCTGTAATGATCGATGGGCGTAACGAAGCGACTGTAAAAACGTTAGATGAAGCTATTGAATATATCATTCGCCAGTGGAATTTAAACGACTAAAAATAAATAACAATTTTTTTCAAAATATGCTTGCATTTTTCTTGAAAGTTTTGTATTATAACTAAGTCAGGTTTTTTACTAAAACCTTTTGGAGGAATAGCGAAGTGGCTAAACGCGACGGACTGTAAATCCGTTCCTTAGGGTTCAGTGGTTCGAATCCACTTTCCTCCATTTTCACTTTTGGGGTATCGCCAAGCGGTAAGGCAACAGGTTTTGATCCTGTCATGCGTTGGTTCGAATCCAGCTACCCCAGTTTTATTAGAACAACTCATTTGGAGTTGTTTTTTTTTATAGAAAAAAAATCGTTAGTAACATCTGTTCTCTTTTTCTGAAATGTATGATAAAGTTAGTAAAAAGCATTAGGAGTGAATCAAATGAATATCAAAGAGAAAATAACTGAAACAGCTGAAAAAGTCTATGATTTAGCTCGTGAAGGAAAATATGATGTCAAAGTAAATCTTTTTTCTAAAAAGAAAAATGCGGAGAAATCAACTGGAATCAAAGTGATTTCTGCAAGAGATACAGCCCATACAAAAAAATGGCGTTCTAAAAACCGCTAAACGAATTAAAGTATAATAAATAGTGAGTGGAATAGAAGCATACTTCCTAAGTAACGGCGTCTGATTCCACCATTTATCTGAATTCCAAGAGATTGAGATATGACTCGTAGAGTTATGTCCCAGTCTCTATTTTAGTTATAAGAGATTTTATTTATCAATTTCAAGCCCCAAGACAGTTAAATGACCATTTCCTACTAGTTTAATAACAAGTCTAGCTAGATGGTTTGGAGACATATCTGTGTTACTTGTAATCCACCAATGAAGTGTTCCAATGAAAATAGATGTCATATATTCAATAATAAAATCGATAGGTACTTCTATATCATTTTCTGTGATTTTTAACTTAGCAAGAATATCTGCATATTTTTCATAAATAATCTCGGCTAATTTTTTTCGGAGTAACTCGTTGGAAGTGCCATCCATAATCGTTAGAAAAAATTTTTTATTCTTTTGGATATTGATATAAATATGTGTCAGCAGTAATTCAATTTGCTTTACTTTGATTCGATTACTGACGATGATCTGTTCCGTATCAATCACAGAAGTAAAGGCGTTGACTGCAAAATCAAAAATTTGTTCGTAAAGGTCTTGTTTGTCTTTGAAATGAGCATAGAACGTTGCACGGTTGATCATTGCTTCATCAGCAATATCTTGAATTGTTATACAATCGTATCCTTTTTCTTCAACTAAATGAAAGAAAGCTTCAATAATCATTTTGTGTGTCCGCTTTACCCGAAGGTCTATTTTCTTTGACATAAAAATTTCCTTTCGAAATAATCAACAGTTTTTGAAAGTTTGTCGCTTATCTCACAATATTGGGTGTTTTGCCTGTTGCAATTAAATTAGAATCTTTCTAAAATATACATAAGTATTATATCAGACACTCTGTAAGATAATCAACAAAGTGTTGTGAAATAAAAGGATATGAAATTTAAGGAGATTAAATGTATGACAATCAGAGCAGGAATAGATGTTGGTTCCACAACTGTGAAATTAGTAATTATTGACGAAGAAAATCATACAAAATTTGCAAAATACGAGCGACACTACTCAGATGTACAAGCGGCAACTGAAAAAATTTTGACCGAAGCAATGAATGAAATTGGTGATTCAACGCCAATTACAATGACAATTACAGGTTCTGGAGGAATGGGGTTAGCAGATGTCTTGAACATATCTTTTGTTCAAGAAGTGATTGCTTGTACGAAAACAGTAGAAGAGATTATACCAGAAACAGATGTCGCAATTGAACTAGGAGGTGAAGATGCAAAAATCACCTTTTTTGAAGGTGCTTTAGAACAACGAATGAACGGCAGTTGTGCTGGGGGGACAGGTGCTTTTATTGATCAAATGGCAGTCCTTTTAAAAACAGATGCAAATGGAGTTAATGAACTGGCTAAAAACTATCAGACGATTTATCCAATCGCATCAAGGTGCGGGGTGTTTGCTAAAACGGATGTTCAGCCTCTAATCAATGAAGGAGCAGCAAAAGAGGATATCTCAGCGAGTATTTTTCAAGCAGTGGTAAATCAAACAATTGCAGGACTTGCTTCAGGTCGCAAGATCAAAGGGAAAATAGCATTCTTAGGTGGTCCACTCTTTTTTATGTCTGAACTTAGAAAACGATTCATTGAAACGTTAGACGTTCAACCAGATGATGTGATTTTTCCAGAAAATCCGCAATTATTTGTTGCAATGGGAGCAGCTATTTATTCTGAAGGAGCCAAACCAACGACATTAGCGGATTTGATCCATCGCTTGACTAAGGGAGATCAAGAACAATTAAAACCTACGGACACTTTAGAACCACTGTTTCAAAATGAAGAAGAGCTAAAAGAATTTAGAGAACGTCATAATCAAGCAAAAGCACAAGAAAAGCGTTTATCGGGACATCACGGAGTGACATTCTTAGGAATCGATGCAGGTTCTACGACAACAAAAGTTACTTTGATAGATGAAGAAGGAAATCTATTGTTTTCATTCTACGGAAACAATCAAGGGCAACCCTTAGAAACAACAATGAGTGTTCTGAAAGACTTGTATCAGCAACTGCCAAAAGATGTTTTTATCGGAAAATCTGCAGTTACTGGATACGGTGAACACTTAATTAAGAACGCATTGAAAGTCGATATTGGTGAAGTGGAAACAATGGCTCATTATAAAGCAGCAGACCATTTTCAACCAGGAGTGGATTTTATTTTAGATATCGGCGGTCAAGATATGAAAGCTATGACAATCAAAGATGGTGTATTGTCTTCAATTCAACTAAATGAAGCTTGTTCGTCTGGATGTGGTTCTTTTATTGAGACTTTTGCTAAATCGCTGAACTTTGACGTAAAAGACTTCGCTGTTGAAGCACTGAGTTCTAAAGCACCAGTGGATTTGGGTTCTCGCTGTACAGTATTTATGAACTCAAAAGTAAAACAAGTCCAAAAAGAGGGCGCCTCTGTTGGAGATATTTCGGCTGGATTGTCTTATTCAGTTATCAAAAATGCAATCTATAAAGTAATCAAAGTTCGTCGACCAGAAGAGTTAGGAAAGAAAATCGTTTGCCAAGGAGGAACTTTCTATAATGAAGCTGTGTTGCGTGCTTTTGAAATGATTAGCGAGCGAGAAGTTGTTCGTCCGTCTATTGCTGGATTGATGGGGGCTTATGGAGCTGCTTTGATCGCTTTAGAAAATTATGAATTAGGACAAGAAACAACCATCCTCGGCTTAGAAGAGTTAGATACGTTTACAGCAGATAAAGAGTTCACCCATTGCGGTCTTTGCGAAAATAATTGTATGATGACCGTTACGATATTTTCTGATGGCCGTCAGTTTGTTACTGGTAATCGCTGTGAAAGAGGCGCAAGAATCAAAGTTAAAAGAGAAGACCGCAGAGTCAACTTAGTCGATTATAAGTACCGTAAATTATTTAAATATAGACCTTTGAAAGAAAAAGATGCTATAAGAGGAAGAATTGGTATTCCTCGAGTATTGAACATGTACGAAAATTATCCTTTGTGGCATACGTTTTTCACTGATTTAGGCTTCCGTGTGGAATTGTCGCCGCGTTCTAATAAAGAGTTGTATGAACAAGGAATGGAAACGATTCCTAGCGATACGGCTTGTTATCCAGCTAAAATCTCTCATGGACATATTCAAGCATTGATTGATTCTGAAGTTCCGATGATTTTTTACCCAGGTGTGGTTTTTGAACGGCAGGAGTCAGCGGAGGCAGATAATCATTTTAATTGCCCAATTGTACAAAGTTACCCAGATGTCATAAAAAATAATGTAGACGATATTCGTGATGGGAAAGTTGATTATCGTAATCCTTATATTAACTTAGCTAATGAAGCATCTGTAGCGAAAGTTTTATATGAAACTTTTGCAGATCTTGGCCTATCAGCGGAACAAGTGACTCAGGCATTACGTCATGGATACGAAGAACTAGACGCATTCAAAGAAGATATTCGAAACAAAGGGGAAGAAACCTTAGTGATGTTAAATCAAAAAGGGGAGAAAGGCATTGTTTTATCAGGACGCCCTTACCATTTAGACCCTGAAATCAATCATGGCATTGCAGATGTTATCACACAAGAAGGTTTCCATGTATTGACAGAAGACTGTGTTTCACATTTAAGCGATGTAGGTAATTTACGTGTAGTCAATCAATGGGTTTATCATTCGCGTTTGTATGCAGCAGCTCGTGTGGTGGCAAAATCGAAAAATCTAGAATTAGTTCAGCTGAATTCTTTTGGGTGTGGTTTAGATGCTGTGACCACCGATCAAGTGGAAGAGATTATGGATCAGTATGGAAAAATTTATACAGTCTTAAAGATTGATGAAGGATCAAATCTTGGAGCAATCAGAATTCGTTTACGCTCATTAAAAGCAGCGGTTGGTGAACGGGAGAAAATGAAGTTTGAACCGAAACTACAGCATGAAGAACCCGAAAAGATTGTCTTTACCAAAGAAATGAAAAAAACACATACCTTACTTTTGCCAATGCTAAGTCCAATCCACCAATCAGGCTTAGTTGATGTGGCGTTAAAAGCATCTGGATATAATGTTGTTTGTTTACCTGCAGATGATCGAGAAGCAGTTAATGTAGGTCTGAAATATGTTAATAATGATGCGTGTTATCCAGCAATTATTTCGATTGGGCAACTGGTAGAAGCCTTGGAAAGTGGAACATATGATTTGAACCATGTTAGCGTGATGATGACCCAAACAGGTGGAGGTTGTCGTGCGACGAATTATATTCCGTTGCTTAGAAAAGCGTTAAATGATGCGGGCTTCCCTCAAGTTCCAGTAGTGTCAGTATCAATGGGCAATAAAGGAGTTGAATCAAATCCTGGATTCAAGTTTACTTTGCCGATGTTGAAACGGATTGCAGTGGCTTTCTTATATGGTGATTTATTCGAGCGAGTTGTTTACCGAACACGTCCGTATGAAACCAAAGTGGGAATGATTGATGCACTTCATGATAAATGGTTGAAACTAGTTGAGAAAAATGTTCGCAATGGTTCATTGACACTTTTTAATCGAAATATGAAGAAAATTATCAAAGAGTTTGATGAAGTGCCATTAAAAAATATTCAAAAACCAAAAGTCGGAGTTGTTGGCGAAATTTTGGTGAAATATTCACCCACTGCCAATAACGATATTGTCCGATTACTAGAAGCTGAGGGAGCCGAAGCGGTTGTTCCTGATATTGTCGGCTTTATGAATTACTCATTGTATAATCAAATTTGGAAATATGAAAATATGGGCATGTCCAAACAGAGTAAAAACCTAGCACAATTTGCGATTCGCATCATTGAATATGTCGAAAAACCGATGGATAAGGCATTAAGAAACTCGAAAAGATTTGACGGTCTTAGCTCTATCTATGAATTAGCAGAAGATGCAGGGAAAATTCTTTCGATTGGAAATCACACTGGTGAAGGCTGGTTTTTAACTGGGGAAATGATTGAACTATTGAAAGCAGATGTGAATAATATTGTTTGTATGCAACCATTTGGATGTTTGCCAAATCATGTAGTTGGTAAAGGAGTGACGAAAGAGTTGCGCCGTCAATATCCTAAAGCTAACATTGCACCAATTGACTATGATCCTGGCGTTTCTTTAGTGAATCAATTGAATCGAATTCGTTTGATGATGGCAACAGCGCATAAAATGATGGATGAAGAAAAAATTCGTTCATAATAAAAAAATGACCTAAGTTGTATAATTATATGCAACTTGGGTTATTTTAGCTGAGGACGATAATAAGATTTTTTGTTTTTGTATTTCTTTTTGTAGATTATTTATTATATAATAAACGTACTAAGAAGTGAATTGGTTTTTTTATGAAGCATACCAAATATTTTATGGTAACGTTTCATTTGCTAAGGTTTAGAACTCTAGGTTGTATAAAAGGTATATACCAGTTATAATGAAAGAGAGTAAAAAGGAGGAAATAAGATGGTCTCAAGTTTACCAGTTTATATTCAAATCCACGATAAAATTAAAGATGATATTGAACATGGCGTCTGGAAGATTGGAGATAGGCTGCCATCAGAGCGCGAATTAGCTATCCAGTTTAGTGTTAGCCGTATGACACTGAGGCAAGCCATTCAAACACTTGCCGACGAGGGGATTTTAGAACGCAAGATTGGTTCAGGAACATATGTCGCTCGAAAAAAAGTCCAAGAAACAATGACAGGAACAACCAGTTTTACTGATATTATGCTCTCTCAAAATCGAGTACCATCTAGCCGTACAGTTTCTTATTACGTAGCGAAACCAAGTTCTAGCGAAATGGAAAAATTAAAACTAAAAGAAAATGAGCAAATCGTTCGAATGGAGCGCATTCGTTTTGCAGATGATTTGCCTATCTGTTTTGAAGTAGCAAGTGTGCCATATTCTTTAGTGGATCAGTATAGTAAGACTGAAATCACAAGCTCTTTCTACAAAACATTGGAAGAAAAAGGCGGCAATAAAATTGGTCATGCCAATCAAACAATCTCAGCAATGTTAGCTTCTGAACAGATCGCTGATTATTTAAAAATTAAACGTGGAGATGCTATTTTACGTTTACGTCAAGTATCTTATTTTGAAAATGGAATACCGTTTGAATATGTAAGAACACAATATGTGGGGAACCGCTTTGAATTTTATTTAGAGAAATAAAAAAACGACGAGATAGCTGAAAAAGCCTGATCTCGTCGTTTTATTTATAACATGTATATCATTATTTTGTTAAATCTATTTTTTCACTGATCCAATAAATCAAAATACCGCCAATGGACATGGATAAAAGTTCACCAATTACAACCGTCAACCAAGTATAAAAAAACGGCAAGTGGTAAAAATAAGTCAATTGCCCAGCGACAGTAAACATAGAAAATGAACAAATAATAGCTGTGAAAATTATTTTTTTGATTGGGCTTTTTAATCGTTTTGTTCCATAGTAAGAAAAAAGTAAAATCAAGAATGTTGATAAACTACCAATAACTACATCCACTAAACCTAAAGGTGAAGCAAAATTTGAAATAGCCACACCCAAAGTTACAGCAACAATATAACGTTTATTGAAAAGTGGTAAGTAGTTAAACATTTCCGAAAACCTAAGCTGAATAGCACCAAAACTAAAGGGTGCCAAAAAAATAGTAACCACGACATACAATGCAGTAATAAAAGCCATTTTCGCTAAAGCGATGACAGACCATGGTTGGGTCTGTAAGTTAGGGTTATTCATTTGTATTCTCCTTTGTAAAACAGATTATCTGTTTTAGTAATAACTATGACCAAAGGACGTGACTGCTAAAAGTACAGCCAACTGAAGTGTCATAGTGTGAATTTCTTCACTGTTTTTTATGGTACCTAAGATTGTGTAGATTGTAAAGTATAATCACGTTACTTTTCTAGCCAACCGCCATCGATAGTCATTACAGTTCCGTGAATATAATCTGCTTTTTCGCTCGCTAAAAAAAGCGTCAATGAAGCAACTTCTTCAGGTTTTGCCCAGCGTCCGGCAGGGGTTTCATTAGCCACCCATTCGGCCATTTTACCATCACCAGCGAAATCAGCAGCATTCATCGGTGTTTGAATGGCCCCAGGAGCAATAGCATTTGCTCGGATTCCCTTTTTGATATAATCATGATCCAGTTGTTTAGTATAACCAATAATTGCATGTTTAGAAGCGGTATAAGCAGCACCACCACCTCCAGCAACCATTCCTGCAATAGAAGCCATGTTGACAATCACACCATGCTTTTGTTTTAGCATTTGCGGTAAAACGTGATTGGTGACTAAAAAAGTTCCCTTTAAATTTACAGATAAAACATGATCCCACAACTCTTCAGTTGTTTCCAAAGTAGGTGTGTAGTCATCCAAAATACCGGCAGTATTCAATAAAATATGTATCATACCGAATTGTTTATTTGCTTTTTCTATAGCCGCAATAATCTCATTTATTTTAGTGACATCACCTACATAGGAAGTAAATATTCCCGCTGAATTCACTGCTTTTTCTGCTGTTTCAGCTAAACCGACTGCATCAAGATCCATACCTAAAATATTTGCCCCTTGATTAGCAAAGGCGATAGCTTGAGCTTGACCAATCCCGGAAGCTGCTCCTGTAATAAAAACTGTCTTTTCTTTATACTCGTCGAAATGCATATTGTTTCCTCTTTTCTTTATAGTAACAAGAAAAACTAGGACAACTTATGTAAAGCGTCCTAGTTTGTTCTGAAACTTTAATCTGCGTTGACGATTGCCCAGTCTTCTGCCAGTAGATCACAAACTGTTGGCGAAAACATGCTGTACCCTTCGTCAGATGTTTTTATCAAAAAATAAGGAGTAACTTGGAGGAAGGTACCATCCGACGTTCCAATTTCTTCTCTCAGTTCAATGTATAATTCAAAACCACTCCAACCCGTTCTTACGGCTTTCGCCCCTTTTTTAATCTGAGGTAATACTTCTTCAAATGTCATCTACTTGCTCCTTTTCAGTAATGGGTATTTCATGGTAAGAACATTCCCCTTTTTTAAACGTTACTTGGCCATTTAATTGCTCGACGATTTCCGCCATAAACTGCTCGGTTTTTGGTTCATCAACAAGGCAAATGACTTCAACATGTTCTCCATAAATCGTTTCTTGTAAAGTATAAGGATTATTATCCATAAAATTTTGAACATTTCCTAGATTTGGATAACTGATTGTTAAGCGTATTTCCTGCTGTAACTTACCTTCAACCAAACCAATTTCAGTTAAAGCATGTGAAACAGCGTGACTATAGGCTCGGATCAAACCACCAGAACCTAGCTTAGTGCCGCCAAAGTATCGAGTAACAACTGCGGAAACGTTAATCAATTCTTGTTTTTTTAAGACCTCCAGCATGGGTACACCAGCAGTTCCGCTAGGTTCACCATCGTCACTACTTCTCTGGATATCATTTTTTTCACCAATTACAAAAGCACTACAATTATGATTGGCTTTCCAATGTTCTTTTTTCTTTTGAGCAATAAAATCTTTTGCTTCTTCTTCTGAATAAACACGTTTGAGAGTACAGATAAATCGTGATTTTTTTATCTCGATTTCACTTTCTCCATCAGAACGAATGGTAAAATAACTTTCAAGCATGTTCTCATTCCTTTTCTAGATAATGTCTTAAGTATAAAAAAAATATGAGGGAGAAGCAACCGTTCTTGCTAAATGTATTGAAATAAGGGAGCATCGTTTGCTTCTTTAGGTATCTATGAGATAATGATTAAAAGAATTTTGGATAGAAAAAGGAGTGAAGAATTTGGCAAAGGAGCGTCAAAAGAAATATGATAGCGTTACCCATTATTTAACAACCAATGGTGGTTCACAAGTAACTCTGACATTTACTCAATTTGATGAGCTGCTTTTTCCTCATTCTGGACTTCCTAAAACAGCACGAAAAGATGTTGATTGGTGGGCAAATGATCATAAACATCCAGAAAAAGGAGCTTACGGTTGGCTTAATGCTAGTTATCAAGTTGTGCAAGTAAACATTGACAAAGAATATGTCGTCTTTAATAAATTATTAAAATCTAAGTGGCTTATTTAAATGGTCAAACAATAATGAATTATAAATAGGAAGCGTTGACAAAAAACGGTTTTTCACTATAATATGTTTAATATAAAAAGAAAAAGGAGATGGATGGGAATGGCTAAAAAAACGATTATGCTTGTATGTTCAGCTGGGATGAGCACAAGTTTGCTAGTGACGAAAATGCAAAAGTCGGCTGATGCACAAGGAATAGATGCAGATATTTTTGCAGTTTCAGCTTCAGATGCTGACAATAATTTAGAAAGTAAACCTGTAGATGTTTTATTATTAGGCCCACAAGTCCGCTTTATGAAAGGCGATTTTGAAAAACGCTTAGAACCAAAAGGAATTCCGTTAGAAGTAATCAATATGGCAGACTATGGCATGATGAACGGAGAAAAAGTTCTAGAACAAGCCTTGAATTTAATGGGAAATAAAGACTAAATTAAGTGAGATGAGTGAGACAGAACAATGTCTCACTCATTTTTTTCTATATTTTCCATTCCTGTGCAAAAAAAATTACAGGAAAAAATGCGTAACTTAATAGTGGAGGGGGAATATGAAAGAATTATGGGGAAGAAAAGTTTTAAAAAAAGAAATAAATGATATTGAAGGGATTGAAGAACAAAGCCAAAAATTACCAACGATGAAAGTGTACAGTGAAAAAGACATACAATGCTTACGTTGCGGTTCTATTCATCGTAAACAAGAGGCACAGCTAGTTAATGGCTGTTTCTTTTGTTCAGAATGTATTCAATTGGGACGAGTGGATACAGCCCAAGAGTTTTACCATTTACCAGAACCAAAATCTCAAAAAAGAATAGTTCATTTTGCATGGGAAGGAGAGCTTACAAAAGGACAGATGGAGGTATCAGATCAATTAGTAGATTCTGTAAAAAAAGCCGAATCGAGAATGATCTGGGCTGTAACAGGTGCTGGGAAGACGGAAATGTTGTTTGAAATGATTCATTATTGTTTAGAATCTGGTTATAGGATTGGTGTATCTTCACCTAGAGTAGACGTTTGTTTGGAGCTATTTCCTAGAATACAAGCAGTTTTTCCTGATGAAGAGATGATTCTGCTTCATGGAAAGATGGAAGAGCCGTATCGTTATACTAAATTACTAGTATGCACGACCCATCAGTTATTACGTTTTTATCAAGCCTTTGACGTATTGATTATTGATGAAGTTGATGCATTTCCCTTTGTAGGTAATCCATTACTTCAATATGGGGTACAACAAGCCATCAAGAAGAAAAGTTCCCTCATTTATTTAACAGCAACACCAACGAAAGAACTAACCAAAAAAACACAACAGAAAGAACTTCATACAAGTATTTTAGCAGCTCGTTACCACCGGAGAGTTTTACCAGTTCCAAAAATGAAATGGTGCCATCAATGGCATCAAAAAATCAAACGTGGCGATAGCCCTAGACCATTAGTTGCTAAAATTCGTATGTTAATGAGCAAAAATAATGTGCTGATTTTTTGCCCGAGTATTTCAATGATGGAGCAGTTAAAAACTGTTGTTGAAAAGCAATTTCCAGAAGTACCATTAGCCTGTGTCCATTCACAAGATCCAGACCGTTTAGAAAAGGTAATGAAGATGAGAAATAAAGAGTATCGAATTCTGATAACTTCAACCATATTAGAACGAGGTGTGACATTTGATGGTGTGTCGGTGATTGTTTTAGGTGCGAATCACAATATTTTTGCTACGTCTGCACTTGTTCAAATTGCTGGTCGAGTTGATCGCAGAAAGGAATACACAGCGGGGGAAGTTTGGTTTTTACACGATGGTTGTACAAAAGCCATGAAAGAAGCAATCAAACAAATCAAAAAAATGAATTCATTAGGCTTAAAAAGAGAGTTAATTGATGAAATGTAATTATTGCAGTCAAATAATTAATAGAAATTTAACGATCAAGGAAATTTTTATTCTTAAGAAAATAGCGACTGAACAATTATGTTCGTCATGCCGTAATGAATTTAGCAGACTAACACAAAAAGAATGTTGCTATGGTTGTCAGCGTCAGACGAAAGATAAATATTGTAGTGACTGTGTAAAGTGGCAAGAGTATTATCCATATTATGATTTTCATCATGAAGCACTTTTTTCATACAACCAAGCGATGCAAGAATGGTTTGAAGAATATAAATTTAAAGGCAACTACACACTTAGGTTCAGTTTTGCTTCTTCTTTACAGACATACTTTAAAAAGAAAAAGAACTTTCTTGTCATTCCAATGCCAATTTCAAAAGAGCGTATGGAAGTTCGAGGCTTCAATCAAGTTGAAGGATTACTAGAAGCAGCAAACATTCCATATCAACCATATCTTGTAAGGGTTACTGATGGTGTTTCTCAAGTACAAAAAACAAGAAAAGAACGACTGACCTTAAAACAACCTTTTAAACTGACGAAAGAAGGACAAAAAGCTGTTGCAAATTCTGACATTCTTTTGGTAGATGATATCTATACAACGGGACGTACAATTTTTCATGCAGCCCAAATTATTTTAGAGAATCAGCCAGCAAAACTGTATACGTTTTCTATCGCAAGATAAAAGAGTAATTAAAATATAAAATAGACCGCAATTTTGTTGGCAAAATCTAGATATTTCGTTATAATAGAATTAAGAAGAAGGATAACTGAGTGGTCCTGTTATTCCTTCTTTAGTGGCAGATGAAAGGGGTAATCGTTATGTTTAGATATAATGTGCGTGGAGAAAACATCGAAGTTACTGAAGCTATCCGAGATTATGTAGAGAAAAAAGTTGGTAAATTAGAGCGTTATTTTAGTGATTCACCTGAAGCAACAGTGCATGTGAATTTAAAAGTTTACACTGAAAAAACAGCAAAAGTCGAGGTTACAATTCCTCTACCTTATTTAGTTTTACGTGCTGAAGAAACATCACCTGATTTATATGCAAGTGTTGATTTAGTTGTAGATAAATTAGAACGACAAATTCGCAAATTTAAAACAAAAATTAACCGTAAATCTCGTGAAACAGGGATGAACACTGCAAAAGCAGCTATTTTCTTAAATGGTGAAGAAACACCAGATGAAACGCCAGAATTAGACATTGTTCGTACAAAACGCCTTTCTTTAAAACCAATGGATAGTGAAGAAGCCGTATTACAAATGAACATGTTAGGACATAACTTTTTTATCTTTGAAGATTCAGAAACAAATGGAACAAGCATTGTTTATCGTCGTAAAGATGGCAAATATGGATTGATTGAAACTGATTAATAATAATTGATTCAAATAAATTTGCCCTTGATTCAATGTACTAGAACTAAAAAAATCTAATTTTTTTAAATTTGTAGGTTTTTTTATAGAAATTGCTTTCAGGGGTTATTTTTCTTTCCAAAAGCTTGATTTTTAAGAGACTGAAGCAAGACGGCATACGTTTTGTCGCAGTCTCTTTTCCTTATTTTTAGCATATATACATAAAAAATGACATAATATATTATTAATATTAAGAGAAGTTATTTCCTTTCTTAGCAACTAGTGATAAAATAGAAAGGATGATTGTGCATTTAGTGCAAAAAATAAATAGATTTTATTGAAAGGAACACTTAAAAACATGGCGAATTTTTTAAAAAAGATGATTGAAAATGATAAAAAGGAATTGAAACGCTTGGATGGTATTGCTGCCCAAGTAGAAACTCATGCTTCAGCTATTGCTGCATTGAGCGATGAAGAATTAAAAGCAAAGACTGACGAGTTCAAAGCTCGTTACAAAAAAGGGGAAACATTAGATCAATTATTACCAGAAGCTTTTGCGGTTGTTCGTGAAGCTGCAAAACGCGTTTTAGGGTTGTATCCATACCGCGTTCAATTAATGGGTGGTATTGTCTTACACGATGGTAACATTCCTGAAATGAGAACTGGTGAAGGTAAAACATTGACTGCGACAATGCCGGTTTATTTAAATGCTTTAACAGGTGAAGGCGTTCACGTAGTAACTGTCAATGAATATTTAGCTACACGTGACTCAGATGAAATGGGTGAACTGTATAACTTCTTAGGTTTGACAGTTGGTTTAAATATCAACTCAAAAACATCTGAAGAAAAGCGTGATGCTTATAATTGCGATATCACTTACAGCACGAATAATGAACTAGGTTTTGATTACTTACGTGATAATATGGTTGTATACCGTAACCAAATGGTACAACGTCCATTGAATTATGCAATCGTGGATGAGGTCGATTCAATCCTGATTGATGAAGCTCGTACACCATTGATTATTTCAGGTCAAGCTGAAAAATCAACTGCGCTTTATACTCGTACAGATAACTTCGTTAAACGTTTGAAAGAAGAAGAAGATTATAAAATCGATGTTCAATCTAAAACAATTAGTTTAACAGAAGCTGGTATCGAAAAAGCAGAAGAAAACTTCGGCTTAGATAACCTATACGATATTGAAAACACAGCTTTGACTCATCATATGGATCAAGCGTTACGTGCTAACTTTATCATGCTTCGCGATATTGATTACGTTGTTCAAGAAGGTAAAGTCTTGATTGTTGACCAATTTACTGGTCGTATCATGGATGGCCGTCGTTATTCAGATGGCTTACATCAAGCAATCGAAGCTAAAGAAGCTGTAGAAATTGAAGATGAAACAAAAACAATGGCAACAATCACGTTCCAAAACTATTTCCGTATGTATAAAAAATTAGCGGGGATGACTGGTACTGCTAAAACGGAAGAAGAAGAATTCCGTGAAATCTATAATATTCAAGTTTTCCAAATTCCAACAAACCGTCCAATCATCCGTGATGACCGTGCAGATTTACTTTATCCAACACTACAAAGTAAATTTAAAGCAGTTGTCCAAGATATTAAAGAACGTTACCATAATGGTCAACCAGTCTTAGTCGGTACAGTTGCTGTTGAAACTTCAGAGTTATTATCAGAACTATTAAATAAAGAAAAAGTACCTCATGAAGTATTGAATGCGAAAAATCACTTTAAAGAAGCAGAAATCATTATGAACGCAGGTCAAAAAGGTGCAGTTACAATCGCTACCAATATGGCTGGACGTGGTACAGATATCAAGCTTGGTCTAGGTGTTATCGAACTTGGTGGTTTAGCTGTTATCGGTACTGAACGTCATGAATCTCGCCGTATTGATAATCAATTACGTGGACGTGCAGGTCGTCAAGGAGACCCAGGGGTTTCTCAATTCTACCTATCACTTGAAGATGATTTAATGAAACGTTTTGGTTCAGAACGAATTAAAGCATTCTTGGATCGAATGAATATCGAAGAATCAGATGCAGTGATTCAAAGTAAAATGCTAAGTAAACAAGTAGAATCTGCGCAAAAACGTGTTGAAGGAAATAACTATGATACACGTAAAAACGTCTTACAATATGATGATGTAATGCGTGAGCAACGTGAAGTTATTTATGCTCAACGCCAAGAAGTAATCATGGAAGAAACTGAGTTAACTGAAACATTGTTAAACATGGTAAAACGTACCGTTACTCGTGTTGTGGATAGCCATACTCAATTAGAAAAAGAAAACTGGAATCTTGAAGGCATAGTAGATTTTGCGGCCTCAACATTAGTTCATGAAGACTCTATTTCTGAAGCAGATATCGAAGGTAAATCACCAGAAGAAATCAAAGAATACTTGGTGAAACGTGCTCAAGAAGTTTATGATGCTAAAGTAGAACAATTAAATGGACCAGAGCAAATTCTAGAATTCCAAAAAGTTGTTATTCTACGAGTTGTAGATACAAAATGGACGGATCATATCGATGCAATGGATCAATTACGTCAATCTGTAGGTTTACGTGCCTATGGACAAAATAATCCATTAGTTGAATATCAAACAGAAGGCTATAATATGTTTGAAGAAATGATTGGTGCAATTGAATTTGAAGTTACTCGTCTATTCATGAAGTCAGAAATTCGTCAAAACGTTCAGCGTGAACAAGTAGTTCAAGGTGAAGCAAGTCATCCTGATGAAGAGGAATTAGAAAGTAATACAAATGCGAAACAAAAACCAGTCCATGTTGACGAAAAAATAGGACGTAATGATCCTTGTCCATGCGGCAGTGGTAAAAAATACAAAAATTGTCATGGTAAAGATATGTAATAATTGACTAGGGTGGGGCTGTTCGCCCCACCTTCGTTTGTTGTGTACTAAAGTATTGAAACTGGAAGGAAGAGAATGTCATGGAAAATGCTGAAATCCGAACTGCTTTAGATGAAATGAATCAATCAATCACAAGTTTCAGGGGGTCTCTTTGACTTAGATCAGTTAGAAGAGAACATTGCAGAAGCAGAAAATAGAATGGCAGAGCCTGGTTTTTGGGATAATTCAGAAACAGCACAGCAATTAATCAATGAAACCAATGTTCACAAAGAGAAGTATCAACAATTTCATCAATTTGCTGACGAGCTGGAAGAACTTGAAATAATGAGTGAAATGCAGCAAGAAGAATATGATTCAGATACTCAAGTGGAATTGGAAGATCGTTTATTAGCTTTAAAAGAGAAATTAAGTATTTATGAACTATCTTTATTGTTAAACGAGCCTTATGATAAAAATAATGTTATTATGGAACTCCATCCAGGGGCTGGAGGCACAGAGTCTCAAGATTGGGGCAGTATGCTCCTTAGAATGTATACACGCTGGGCTGAAAGTCATGGTTTTCAAGTTGAAACATTAGATTACCAAGCAGGAGACGAAGCGGGCATTAAAAGTGTAACTCTTTTAATAAAAGGTTATAATGCTTATGGGTATTTAAAATCTGAAAAAGGGGTTCATCGCTTAGTTCGTATTTCTCCTTTTGATTCTGCTAAACGCCGTCATACTTCTTTTTGTTCGGTTGATATTATGCCTGAATTGGATGGAAATGTTGAGATTGATATTAATACAGATGATCTGAAAGTTGATACCTATCGTGCCAGTGGAGCTGGTGGACAGCATATCAACAAAACAGAATCAGCTGTTCGAATTACTCATATTCCAACAGGAACTGTTGTTGCTAGCCAAGCGCAACGCTCACAATTAAAAAACCGCGAACAGGCGATGGGGATGCTTAAAGCAAAACTTTATCAACTGGAGATGGACAAAAAAGCTCAAGAAGCTGCTTCCTTGCGTGGTGAACAATTAGAGATTGGCTGGGGTTCACAAATCCGTTCCTATGTCTTCCATCCATACTCAATGGTTAAGGATCATCGAACCAATTATGAGACCGGAAATGTACAGGCAGTGATGGACGGAGATTTGGATGGTTTTATTGATGCTTACTTAAAGCAACAAATGAATTAAGCAATTCACATAAATGAAACAAAATTGTAAACTGTTGAAAGAGCCTTGAAACAAAGTCATGTTATAATGATTGATAGTCTAGAAAACAGAGATGGAGAGAATACGCCATGATTGAAATGAAAGATGTAATGAAAAAATATTCGAATGGTACGACTGCTATCCGAAATATTTCAGTGGAAATAAAACAAGGTGAATTCGTTTATGTTGTTGGACCTTCCGGAGCCGGAAAATCAACATTTATTAAACTTATGTACCGTGAAGAAAAAGCAACAAAAGGCCGTTTAAAAGTCGCTAGTCATGACTTAATGAAAATAAAAAATGCTGAAGTCCCTTATCTTAGAAGAGAAATCGGAATTGTCTTTCAGGATTACAAACTATTGACGAAAAAAACTGTTTATGAGAACGTTGCCTATGCAATGCAAGTTATTGGTCGTAAACCAAGAGATATCAAGAAAAGAGTAATGGAAGTTCTTGACCTAGTTGGTTTAAAACATAAAGTGCGGGTTTTCCCGAGCGAATTATCTGGTGGAGAACAACAACGTGTTTCTATTGCCCGTGCAATCGTAAATACACCTAAAGTTCTAATTGCCGATGAACCAACAGGAAACCTTGATCCAGAAAACTCATGGGAAATCATGAAACTTTTAGATCGGATCAATGCTCAAGGAACAACTGTTGTAATGGCAACACACAACAGTACAATTGTAAACACGATCCGTCATCGCGTAATCGCCATCGAAAATGGCCGAATTATTCGAGACCAAGCGGAAGGAGAATATGGCTACGATGATTAGAACCTTCTTTTCTCATGTCCTAGAAAGTATTAAAAGTTTAAAACGTAATGGGTGGATGACAATTGCGTCAGCCAGTGCTGTTACGATTACTTTGGTCCTTGTTGGGATTTTTATGGCAGTAATTTTTAATGCAACAAAACTAGCAAAAGATATCGAGGAGAACGTTACCGTATCCGTCTTTGTTGATATCGGTACGACACCTGATGAAATGCAAAAATTAGAAAAAGAATTAAACAAAATCGATAACGTTGAAACAATTTCTTATTCTAATAAAGACAAACAGTTAAAGAAAATCCAAAAACAAATGGGTGAAGCTTGGAACTTGTTTGAAGGCGATAGCAATCCATTATATGATGTATACTATGTAAGTGCCAAAGAACCATCAGATACGAAAAAAATCTCAGAAAAAGCAGCTAAACTGCCTAATGTATTTAAAGCAGATTATGGTGGTGTATCATCAGATAAAATTTTTAGTATTGCTGGAAAAGTTAGAACGTGGGGGCTAGGAGCTGCAATTTTACTATTGTTTGTCGCGGTGTTCTTGATCTCTAATACAATTCGTATCACGATTATTTCTCGTCAAAGAGAAATTCAAATCATGCGTTTGGTTGGTGCTAAAAATGGTTATATCCGTTGGCCATTCTTTATAGAAGGAGCTTGGATCGGTTTAATTGGAGCCATTATTCCAATTTTAGTATTAACTTTTGGGTATCAACAATTCTATACGCTATTCAATCCACAATTGTTAAGTTCAAATTATTCATTGTTGAAGCCTGAATCATTTGTTTGGCAAATAGATATATTGATGGTAGTGATTGGGATGACAATCGGATCTTTAGGTTCAATCATTTCAATGCGCCGTTTCTTAAAAATTTAATACAATTAAAGCAGACGTTATTGTCTGCTTTTTCTTTACTTATTTTCATAAGTTCGTTATGCTTTACAAGGGGCATGTATGAAATACGTGATTGGGGTGAATAAATGAAATTTCTATATGATAATTTATTTGTTATTATTTTTATTGCTAATATGCTATTATCGTTGATTATTGTTTTTCGAGAACGAAAACAAACAGCTCAAACTTGGTCATGGTTGTTGGTATTGATGTTTATTCCTGTGTTGGGATTTATTCTTTATATTTTCTTAGGTCGAGGTATTTCCAAAGATAAAATTTTTGATATGAAGATGCAGGCTAAAATTGGTATGAATGCCGAGATCGAAGCGGAGAAACAATCCTTATTGAGAGGTCTATTTCCACACCCACCAACTGGTGAAGTTGATTCAAAACAGTTGATTTATATGCTAACTATATTTGAAAGTTCACTCTATACAACAAGCAATGATATTCGTTTATACACAGATGGACGAGAAAAATTTGATGGGTTAATCGAAGATATTCGTCAAGCAAAAGACCATATCCATATGGAATATTATATTTATCGTGGAGATACTTTAGGTAAAGAAATTCGTCAGGAATTGATAAGTGCGGTCAAAAGAGGGGTTAAGGTTCGATTACTTCTAGACGCATGGGGCTCAACTCAGGTAAATATGAAATTTTTTGAAGAATTAAGACGCATGGGAGGAGAAATTGCCTTTTTCTTTCCATTATTTGTTCCTTATTTAAATCCTCGAATCAATTATCGTAATCACCGGAAAATTGTTGTGATTGATGGTAAAATTGGCTATACAGGTGGGTTTAATGTTGGGAATGAATATTTAGGTGAAGTCAAAAAATTTGGTTACTGGCGTGATAATCATCTGCGGATTCATGGTGAGGCTGTGTATAGTTTGCAAAATAGGTTTTTAATGGATTGGAATTCACAGCATCGTGAAGAGTTAAGTTACGATTCAGCATATTTTCCGCCAATAAATTCTGATGGAAAAAAAGCAGTTCAAGTTGTAACGAGTGGTCCTGATTCAGAACTTGAACAAATCAAGATGACCTATCTAAAAATGATTTCTATAGCTAAAAAAGAAATTTTAATTCAAACGCCCTACTATATACCAGATGCATCTATCCATGAAGCACTGAAGTTGGCGTTATTATCAGGAGTTAAAGTTCGTATGCAAATACCGAATAAACCGGATCATATGCTAGTGTACTGGGCAACCTATTCGTTTTCTGCTGAGTTATTAGAATATGGTGCTATTATCGAGACATATGAACATGGATTTATTCATGCGAAAACAATGATCATTGACGGTGGAATCGTTTCAGTTGGTTCGGCTAATATTGATGTACGTTCTTTCCGTCTTGATTTTGAAGTAAACACGATTATTTATGATCAAGAATTTTCAGAAGAAGTAAGAGATGCTTTTTATGAAGACTCCAAAGTATCAGAACTTTTAACAGAAGAGAAATACCGTAATCGAGGCGTACTTATTAAATTGAAAGAAGGATTAGCTCGCCTGATTTCGCCATTGTTATGATGACTATAAGAAGTGCAATCTGAATGATAGATTGTGCTTTTTATGTTATCTTTTTTTACTATTTTAATATTTCTGTTTGTTATTTTATTATAAAAAAAAGCTTCCTTAAGCAACTTATAATTTTCAACTGAAACAGTTAATGTTAAAATGAATTGATTGAATTGAGTTTGGAGGATTATCAGATAAATGAAAAAGAAAATGCTATTATTTTTTAGTCTAATCGGAATACTAACTTTATCAGGCTGTGCTAAGTGGATTGACCGAGGTGAATCAATTACAGCGGTTGGCTCATCAGCCTTACAGCCTTTAGTTGAGACTGCTGCTGAAGAGTACCAGAGTCAGCATCCAGGACGCTTTATCAATGTCCAAGGTGGCGGTAGCGGTACAGGATTGAGTCAAGTTCAGTCTGGTGCTGTTGATATTGGAAATTCAGATTTATTTGCGGAAGAAAAAAAAGGAATCGATGCATCAAAATTAACAGATCATAGAGTTGCTGTGGTAGGGATTACACCGATTGTAAATAAAAATATTGGTGTATCAGATATCTCATTAGAAAACTTGAAAAAAATATTTTTAGGTGAAATAAGAAATTGGAAAGAAGTTGGAGGGAAAGATATTCCTGTAGTTATGTTGAACCGTGCTGCCGGAAGCGGTACGCGTGCCACTTTTGAACGATGGGTATTAGATGGTAAAACGGCAATACAAGCGCAAGAACAAGATTCAAGTGGAATGGTTCGCTCCATTGTTGCAGATACACCAGGAGCAATAAGTTATACAGCTTTTTCTTATGTTAACGAAGAAGTCAATACGCTGAGTATTGATGGTGTAAAACCAACAGATGAAAATGTTACAATTAATAAATGGACAATTTGGTCATATGAACATATGTATACTTTGGGTAAACCAAAACAATTAACTGAAGAATTCCTAGCCTTCATGTTGTCAGAAGATGTACAAGAAAAAATCATTGGACAATTAGGCTACATTCCTGTTTCTAAAATGAAAGTAGAACGAGACTGGCAAGGCAACCTCATCAAATAACTGCCTTTACACAAAATTTACAAACTTAACATAAGCTTTACATGTTATTAAACGCAAATTTATGTTAAAAAGTTACACTGATTTTATTATGGAAAGTATTTAGTTTATGGAGCACTTATTAGAGAAATAAAAATTTTCTTATGATAAAAAGTACCATAATCATTTTTTCCTATTTTTCATTCGAAGCTGAATTAGCTCGTTCAGCTTCTATGTTATCTAGCTTCACAGGTTAGCCTTTCGTAAAAAAGGCTGGACGATCCTGTTACGCTTTTAATTTAAGGAGGAATTTTCTTGGAGGATGTACAGAAAAAATTGTTGACCAAATCAAAGCGTGCCAGAATGGAACAACGAGGGAAATTTATTAGCTTCCTTTGTATTGCTTTGATTGTTTTAGTTGTCCTATCAATCTTTTATTTTGTAGCAAGTAAAGGATTAGCAACCTTTTTTACAAATAAAATTAAACTTTCTGATTTTTTATTCGGTACAAACTGGAACCCCAGTGAAACAGGAACAGACGGTAAGCCAATGGTCGGTGCATTACCAATGATTGCTGGATCTTTTATTGTAACATTTATGTCTGCAATCATTGCAACTCCATTTGCAATAGGGGCAGCTGTCTTTATGACAGAGATTTCTCCAAAAAAAGGGTCAAAAATTTTACAACCAGTTATTGAGTTGTTAGTTGGGATTCCGTCGGTAGTTTATGGATTTATTGGATTATCTGTCATTGTACCGTTTATTCGTTCGATTTTTGGTGGTACAGGTTTCGGGATTTTAGCAGGAACATTTGTCCTTTTCGTGATGATTTTACCAACAGTGACAACAATGACGGTTGATGCATTAAAATCTGTTCCACGTCATTATCGGGAAGCATCATTGGCATTAGGAGCAACTCGCTGGCAAACAATTTATAAAGTTGTTTTACGAGCGGCTGTTCCAGGAATTTTAACCGCTGTTGTTTTTGGTATGGCTCGTGCTTTTGGTGAAGCGTTAGCGATTCAAATGGTTATTGGGAATGCAGCAATTATGCCTTCTAGTTTAACAACACCTGCTTCAACATTAACAAGTATTTTAACAATGGGTATTGGAAATACGATTATGGGAACCGTAGAAAATAACGTACTTTGGTCACTAGCGTTGATTTTACTGTTGATGTCATTACTCTTTAATATCATTATACGGATCATCGGCAGGAAAGGAGCCTTGAAATAATGAATGCAAAAAAAGCAGATAAATTTGCGACAGGTGTCTTATACACTATTTCAGGCATCATTGTTTTAATCTTAGCAGCATTGCTGCTTTATATTTTGGTTCGCGGTATTCCGCATATTTCTTGGAACTTTTTAACGAAACCTTCTAAAGCTTATCAGGCAGGAGGCGGTATTGGAATTCAATTGTTTAACTCATTATATTTATTGTTGATTACGATGTTAATTAGTTTCCCTATCTCCTTAGGCGCAGGTATTTACTTATCTGAATATGCGAAGAAAAACTGGGTTACAGATCTTATCAGAACTTCGATTGAGATTTTGAGTTCACTACCTTCTGTGGTAGTTGGTTTATTCGGTTTCTTGATTTTTGTTATACAGTTAGGGTATGGTTTTTCAATCATTTCTGGAGCTTTGGCATTAACATTTTTCAATCTACCTTTACTGACAAGAAATGTGGAGGAATCTTTAAAAGCTGTTCATTATACTCAACGAGAAGCTGGATTATCATTAGGATTATCTCGTTGGGAAACGGTCATAAAAGTTGTTGTTCCAGAAGCATTACCGGGGATTTTAACGGGTGTAATTTTAAGTTCTGGAAGAATTTTTGGTGAAGCTGCTGCATTGATCTATACTGCGGGACAAAGTGCGCCAGCATTAGATTTCAGTAACTGGAATCCGTTGAGTGTTTCAAGTCCAATCAGTATTTTCCGTCAAGCTGAAACGTTAGCTGTTCATATATGGAAGATTAATACAGAAGGAACAATGCCAGATGGAGCAGCAGTTTCCGCTGGTGCTTCAGCAGTTCTGATTCTAGTTGTATTATTATTTAATTTCGGCGCTCGTTTTATCGGAAACAGACTGTATAAAAGAATGACATCAGCCTAATGTTAGGGGAATCAGAATGAAAGAATATAATTTAAATGACACAAATATTATTAAATTACCTGAACCAATTGCACTGCATACTGATGATTTACATGTTTGGTATGGAGATAATGAAGCAATTAAAGGGGTTGATTTGGAGTTTGAAAAAAATAAAATCACAGCTTTGATTGGACCTTCTGGTTGTGGTAAATCAACTTATTTACGTTCATTGAATCGAATGAACGATGGGATTGCTAACACTAAAGTTACAGGGACTATCATGTATAAAGATGTAAACGTCAATACTAAAGAAGTGGATGTTTATGAAATGCGTAAACGAATCGGTATGGTATTTCAACGTCCTAATCCTTTTAGTAAATCCATTTATGAAAATATCACATTTGCATTAAAACAACATGGTGAAAAAGATAAGAAAAAACTGGATGAAGCTGTTGAAACAAGCCTAAAACAAGCCGCACTTTGGGATCAAGTTAAAGACAACTTAGATAAAAGTGCCTTGGCCTTGTCTGGTGGTCAACAACAACGGTTATGTATTGCTCGGGCTATTGCCATGAAGCCGGATATTTTACTTTTAGATGAGCCAGCTAGTGCATTGGATCCAATTTCAACGGGTAAAGTGGAAGAAACTTTGGTAAATTTAAAAGATGATTATACGATTATCATCGTAACACATAATATGCAGCAAGCTGCTCGGATCAGTGATTACACGGCCTTTTTCTACTTAGGCAAAGTAATCGAATACGATGAAACAAGAAAAATCTTTACACGACCAAAAATCCAAGCGACAGAAGACTACGTTTCTGGGCATTTTGGTTAGGAGGAGCAAGATGACAAAAGAAATTATTTCATCAAAAGATTTGCATTTATATTATGGTAAAAAAGAAGCTTTAAAAGGAATTGATTTGAGCATCAATCAAGGAGAAATTACTGCGATGATTGGACCGTCTGGTTGTGGTAAATCGACCTATCTTCGTTCATTGAATCGCATGAATGATCTTATTCCGGGTGTGACGATTACTGGTAGTGTTCTTTACAAAGGCAAAGATATTTATGGTCCTAAAACAGATATCGTAGATCTGCGTAAAGAAATTGGAATGGTTTTCCAGCAACCGAATCCATTTCCTTTCTCTGTCTATGAGAATGTAATCTATGGATTACGTTTGAAAGGTGAAAAAGACAAACAAGTTTTGGATGAAGCCGTTGAAACTAGTTTAAAAGCAGCTTCTGTTTGGGAAGATGTAAAAGACAAACTTCATAAAAGTGCGTTATCTTTATCTGGTGGACAACAACAACGTGTGTGTATCGCTCGTGTATTAGCGGTGGATCCTGATATCATTTTACTTGATGAACCGACGAGTGCGTTAGATCCTGTTTCAAGTGGGAAAATTGAAAATATGCTTTTAACACTAAAAGAAAAGTATACGATGATCATGGTAACTCATAATATGTCTCAAGCTTCTCGAATTTCTGATAAAACGGCTTTCTTTTTACAAGGTGAATTGATAGAATTTAATGATACCAAGAAAATATTCTTAAACCCTAAAGAAAAACAAACAGAAGATTATATCTCTGGGAAATTTGGGTAAATCAAAGGAGGAAGACACATGTTGCGCAGTCAATTTGAAGAAGAATTGTTAAATCTCCATAATCAATTTTATGAAATGGGCATGATGGTAAGTAATGTGGTGCATAAATCTGTACGTGCTTACATCAATCATGATAAGAAAATAGCCCAAGAAGTGATTGATTATGATGTAGAAATCAATGACATGGAAGTAAAATTAGAAAAGAAAAGCTTTGAAATGATCGCATTACAACAGCCAGTAACAACAGATTTAAGAATGATTATTACTGTTATGAAAGCTAGTTCTGATTTAGAAAGAATGGCAGATCATGCTGTGTCTATTGCTAAATCAACGATTCGTTTAAAAGGCGAAACACGTATTCCAGAAATCGAAAAAGAAATTTCTGATATGTCTGATTATGTTAAGAAAATGGTTGACAATGTCCTGATTGCCTATGTAAAAACGGATCAAAAAGATGCTCGTATGATCGCTAAGATGGATACACGAGTAAACGAATATTTTGATAGTATTTATAGACATTCAATCAAAGCGATGCAAGCCAATCCAGAAACAGTTGTGAGTGGAACTGACTATCTCCATGTAGCAACATACTTAGAGCGGATTGGTGATTACGTAACAAATATCTGTGAATGGATCGTTTATTTAGCAACAGGAAAAATCACAGAGTTAAATAATCCTCATGATGAATAAAAAATACCCCGATAATTTATCGGGGTATTTTTTTGTAAGTAGAAGAATCCAAAAAAATGTGACAATAAAAAATTGTTTTTGAACGAAATTTCACTAATGTGTTTACATTATTTCATCCAAGATGTATCATACATGTATGTTAGATAGTGTAAACCATTATAATTTTTTGTTTGATGTGAGAAGATTGGAAGAGATATCCTATTCTTTACAGATGATCGAAAACTATTTTGGCACAGCAGAGAATTATGCAGCTGAATTTTTAAACTTTGACAAAGGAAAAATAGAAGAATTTATTTAATTAGCTAAGGGAGTGTGGTTTGTTTTAGCCATTTTTTCTTGCTATAATTGAAGAAAATATAAAGAACGGACTATAAATATGGATAATCAAAAACAACAACTTAGTATTGAAGCTGCTAGATTGTATTATCAATCTGGTCTAGGACAACAGGAGATTGCAAAAAAATTAGATCTTTCCCGCCCAACGATTTCTAGATTGCTGAATTATGCCAAGGAAAAAGGTTATGTACAGATTACGATCTCTGACCCATTTTCCGGTTTATACGAACTTGAAAAACGTCTTAAGGACAAATATGACTTATTGGAAGTACATGTTGTATTTTCTCCAGAGTCTAATTATCAAGTGATAACGGAGTATTTAACATCGTATGCAGCTGAATATTTGACAGAAACAATCAAAAATGGAGATATTCTAGGAGTCAGTTGGGGAACGACTATGTATGAGATTGCAAGGAAACTCGATTCCCAAGAAAGAGTAGGAGTAGAGATTGTTCAATTAAAAGGTGGAATCAGTCATTCCAGTGTGAATACATACGCCAATGAAACCTTGACCTTATTTGAAAAAGCGTATCATACTGTAGCTGTGCAATTACCACTACCTGTTATTTTTGATAATGCGGAAGTAAAAAAAATGGTTGAACAAGATCGTCATATCCAAAAAATCATTTCTAAAGGAAAGCAAGCCAATATTGCACTGTTTACAGTAGGGACTGTTAGAGATGAAGCATTGCTATTTCGTTTAGGGTATTTCAGTGAAGAAGAAGAGAAGCTTCTCAAAGAACAAGCAGTTGGAGATATTTGTTCACGATTTTTTGATAGCAGTGGTGAAATATGTAGTCAGAAGATCAATGAACGGACAATTGGTATTGAATTATCAGATTTAAGAGAAAAAGAAAAAGCCATCTTAGTAGCTGGTGGTTCACGAAAAATTAAAGCGATTGATGGTGCCTTGGCAGGAAAATATGCGAATGTTCTTATCATTGATCAAATTGCAGCAGAAGGATTACTAAATTTATAGATGTTATTGAGAACAAATAGTGTGGGCAACTTGTTTGGAAATGTTTGTTTTTTTGTTGGACATTGAAGTGCCGATTTATTTTTTATATTCTGATTAAAACAGCTCATTTAAAAATGAGCTGTTTTTGATTTATTACTATGAACATTGAATTTATCCTCAAAAATACAATCATGTAATACCGTCCAAACGTTCAATAACTAGCCAGAATTATATGAGTGTTTAGTTGTTTGAACATAATTTCATGACAGTGTTTACAAACGTTCTCATAAAGTGTATAATACAACTATAAAAACTAAAGGAGTGTAATAATGAATATTGCAAAAATGATTGATCACACTGCATTAAAACCTGAAACAACAAAAGATATGATTGTAAAACTTTGTCAAGAAGCTAAAACATATCAGTTTGCGTCAGTTTGCGTGAATCCTTATTGGGTTAAGCTAGCTAGTACTGAATTAAAAGGGTCAGGTGTTGATGTTTGTACCGTAATTGGTTTTCCTTTAGGTGCGAATACATCTGAAACTAAAGCTTTTGAAACAAAAAATGCTATCGTTAATGGTGCTACAGAAGTTGACATGGTCATTAATGTAGGAGCCTTAAAATCTGGCGATTTAGAAACTGTAGAAGCAGATATTCGCGCTGTTGTTGAAGCATCAGGGAATGTTCTTGTAAAAGTTATTCTTGAGACATGCTTGCTGACAAAAGAAGAAATCGTTACTGTTTCTGAATTATCTGTTAAAGCAGGAGCTGATTTTGTTAAAACATCAACTGGTTTTTCAACAGGTGGAGCAACAGCAGAAGATATTGCCTTGATGAGAAAAACTGTAGGACCTAATGTTGGCGTTAAAGCTTCCGGTGGAGTTCGTACAAAAGAAGATGTAGATGCAATGATTGAAGCAGGAGCATCAAGAATCGGTGCAAGCGCAGGAGTTTCTATTATCTCAGGTGACTCATCTGCTCAAGGAAATGGGTATTAAAAAAAGAATAAAGTAAGCAACTCGCTTACTTTTACAAAAGAATGTAAACGAGTTCAAATTGGAGGAGAACATGAAATATTTAATTGGCTGTATAGGTTTGGTGTTTTTTGTAGGAGTAGCTTGGTTAACAAGTAGTGACCGTAAGAAGGTTAAATTTAAACCAATTATTATTATGTTGGTTTTACAATTTCTTTTAGGCTTTGTATTACTGAATACAAGTGCAGGTAATTTTGTTGTTGAAGGAATTGCGAAAGGTTTTGACAATTTACTATTATATGCTAGTGAAGGTGTAAATTTTGTTTTTGGAGGCTTAGTTAATCCAGAAGCAAGCTCGTTTTTCATTGGTGTTTTATTACCAATCGTTTTTATTTCAGCTCTGATTGGAATTTTACAGTATTTTAAAATTCTTCCGTTTATTGTGAAATATATTGGTTTGGCTTTAAGTAAAGTAAATGGCATGGGTAAATTAGAATCTTACAATGCTGTTGCTTCAGCTATTTTAGGTCAATCAGAAGTATTTATTTCTGTAAAAAAACAACTAGGACTTTTACCAAAACACAGACTATATACATTATGTGCTTCAGCGATGTCAACTGTATCAATGGCGATTATAGGTTCATACATGTTCTTACTGAAACCTCAGTATGTAGTAACCGCTATTGTTTTAAACTTATTTGGAGGATTCATCATTACATCAGTAATCAATCCTTATGAAGTGACGGAAGAAGATGATGTTTTAGAAGTAAAAGATGAAAAAGAGCAATCATTCTTTGAAATGTTGGGAGAGTACATCATGGATGGCTTCCATGTAGCAATTACGGTTGCTGCAATGTTGATCGGTTTTGTTGCGGTTATTACGATGATTAATGCAATTTTTAAAGGAATTTTCGGAATTTCATTCCAAGATATTATTGGTTACCTAGTTGCACCATTTGCGTTCTTGATGGGTGTACCAGCAAGCGAGATTGTAGGTGCTGGAAGTATTATGGCAACCAAGCTAGTATCTAATGAATTTGTTGCCATGACTAATTTAACTACAAGTTCAATCGAATTTTCTGGTAGAACAACGGCAATTATTTCTGTTTTCTTAGTTTCTTTTGCTAATTTTTCTTCAATTGGTATCATCTCAGGAGCTGTTAAAAGTTTGAACGAAGAACAAGGGAATGTGGTTGCACGCTTTGGTCTAAAATTATTATTCGGTGCAACACTTGTTAGTTGTCTAACAGCAACGATCGTTGGATTACTTTATTAATTTTTTAAGTTTAACTTGATGAGGTGAAAAGAATGAAAGAATTTAAAAGAATACATGTTGTAGTAATGGATTCTGTTGGAATTGGTGAGGCACCAGACGCTAACGACTTTGATGATTTTGACGTGCATACGCTAGGTCATATCGCTAGAGAAATGAATGGGTTAGATCTACCAAATATGGGGGCTTTAGGATTATCCCATATTGAAGAAATCTCTGGTGTTCAAAAAGTAGACGAACCTCTAGGCTATTATACTAAAATGCAGGAGACATCTGCTGGTAAAGATACAATGACTGGTCACTGGGAAATCATGGGATTATATATTGATAAACCTTTCAGAGTTTTTCCTGATGGATTTCCTGATGAGTTATTAGAAAAGATCAAAGAGTTTTCAGGAAGAGAAATCATTGGCAATAAAGCTGCCAGTGGTACAGAAATTCTTGATGAACTTGGGGAAGAACAACTTAAAACAGGTGCACTTATTGTTTACACTTCGGCAGATTCTGTTTTACAGATTGCAGCGAATGAAGAAATTATTCCGTTAGAAGAATTGTATCGCATTTGTGAATATGCTCGTGAAATTACTAGAGATGAACCTTACATGTTAGGTCGTATCATTGCCAGACCATTTGTAGGGGCATCAAAAGAAACATTCAAGCGTACTGCGAATCGCCATGATTATGCATTGAAACCTTTTGACAAAACAGTTATGGATACGTTAAAAGAAAGCGGATTGGACTCAATTGCTTTAGGTAAGATATCTGATATTTTTGATGGTGAAGGTGTGACTGAAAGCATTCGCACAGTCTCAAATATGGATGGTATGGATAAATTTATCAACTTACTTGATAAAGACTTTCATGGAATGAGCTTTTTAAATTTAGTTGATTTTGATGCAGTCTTTGGTCATCGGAGAGATCCTTTAGGTTACGGAGAAGCATTACAAGAATTTGATCAACGATTACCAGAAGTTTTTGCTAAATTAAAAGAAGATGACTTATTGATTATTACAGCAGATCATGGAAATGATCCTACGTATAAGGGAACAGATCATACTAGGGAGTACGTACCATTATTAGTTTATTCTAAACGTTTCTCAAAAGGTCAGGAATTAAGCATGAGAAAAACATTTTCTGACATTGGTGCAACAGTAGCGGATAACTTTAATGTGAAGATGCCAGATTATGGTACCAGCTTCTTAGCAGATTTAAAATAAAAAAAAGGAATGGTGAAAAAAATGAGAATGGTCGATGTTATTGAAAAAAAGCGTAACGGATTAGAATTAACAAAAGAAGAAATTAAGTTTTTTATTGATGGCTATACTGCAGGAACAATTCCTGATTATCAAGCAAGCGCGTTATTAATGGCTATTTATTTCCAAGATATGACAGATGAAGAACGTGCTAACTTGACACTTGCAATGGTTGATTCAGGTGATGTTATTGACTTATCTGGCATTGAAGGCGTAAAAGTGGATAAACATTCTACTGGAGGTGTTGGTGATACAACAACGTTAGTATTAGCTCCACTTATTGCAGCATTGGATATTCCTTTTGCAAAAATGTCTGGTCGTGGTTTAGGGCATACTGGTGGAACTTTGGATAAATTAGAATCATTTGATGGTTTCCACATCGAAATCAGTGATGAAGAATTTATCAATATCGTTAACCAAGATAAAATTGCTGTTATCGGACAGTCTGGTAACTTAACACCAGCTGACAAGAAAATTTATGCACTACGTGATGTAACAGGAACAGTTAGTTCTATACCATTGATTGCTGGTTCAATCATGAGTAAGAAAATTGCTGCTGGTGCAGATGCGATTGTTTTAGACGTAAAAACAGGTGCAGGTGCCTTTATGAAAACAGAAGAAGATGCTGAAAAATTAGCTGAAGCAATGGTTCGTATCGGAAATCTTGTTGGAAGAAAAACAATGGCCATCATCTCTGATA
This sequence comes from Enterococcus sp. AAFC-DPL-5146, assembly GCF_058216635.1. Taxonomy (NCBI): domain Bacteria; kingdom Bacillati; phylum Bacillota; class Bacilli; order Lactobacillales; family Enterococcaceae; genus Enterococcus; species Enterococcus sp. AAFC-DPL-5146. The sequence goes on from NZ_CM177103.1 coordinate 1,032,701, forward strand.
TGTCTCAACCTTTAGGTGCTGCAATCGGAAACTCTTTAGAAATCAAAGAAGCCATTGATACATTAAAAGGAAATGGACCAGAAGACTTAACAGAGCTAGTTTTAACTTTAGGAAGTCAAATGGTTGTTTTAGCAGGAAAAACAGATTCATTAGATGAAGCACGCCAAATGTTGCTTAGCGTGATTGCAGACGGTTCTGCTTTAGAAAAATTTGCAGTGTTCGTTAAAAATCAAGGAGGTAACCCAGAATGGGTGGAAAATCCTGAATTGTTGCCTCAAGCTGAATATACATTTGAAGTAACTGCAGATAAAGATGGTGTAGTATCTGAAATCGTTGCTGATGCTATTGGTGTAGCTGCAATGAAACTAGGTGCTGGTCGAGCAACTAAAGAAGATGAAATTGATTTGGCAGTTGGTCTAGTATTAAACAAGAAAATTGGAGACACTGTTAAAGCTGGAGATTCTCTTGTTACTATCCATGCAAACAAAACAGATATTTCTGAAGCAGAAGCTATGATCAAAGAGAACATCCAAATTGGCAACACAGGACAAGCACCAAAATTAATTTACAAACAAATTTCTTAAAATAATCAATTGTCTATCGAATAAAAGGCGCGTTTGAAATGATTGATTGTTTAAAGTGATATATAATAAGAAGAAGATACTACTCATTACGAGATATCTTCTTCTTTTTTTCATATTTTTGATACTGTACGGAAGTACAAGGTAAAATTCATTCTTAAGTCCTATGACAAAGAACAAAAAAGAAGGCATAATAGGTACATAAGGAAAACACCTTCGGGTGAAAAATTTGCTAAGGAGGCAATTTCCATGAAAGAAAGAGAAAGAGTATTAGACTTAGTAAAAAAAGGTATCCTATCTTCAGAGGAAGCTTTAGTCTTACTAGAAAACATGGCGACAGAAAAAGATGAGAAACAAATCAAAAAAGCTGCCGACAAAGTAAATGTAACAAATCCAACTGCTGACACAATAGAAAATGATAAAGTCGTAGATTTATTAAATAAGTTAGAAAAACAAAAGGAAGAAGACATTGAACCAGAAGTTTCCGATGAAGAAGTTAAAGCAAAAGAAGCTCAAGATCATGAACGTCTAGAACAAATCCTTGATGATCTAGCGACAGAAGCAAATCGAGCATCAGTAGAATTAGATGAAATTAATGCTGAAATTGCTGGTGTCAAAGAAGAAATTAAAGAAGCACAAGAAAAATTAATGGAATTAAATACCAAAGAAGAGTTAAGCGAATTAACTAACGAAGATTTAAATGCAAGAACGTCATTAGAAGAAGAAATTAAAGCTTTAGAAGGTTCTTTAGAAGAACGGGTTCAAGAAAAAATTGTTTTAGAAATGGAATTAAAAAATATTCGTAAAGAACAATGGTCTGAAACAAAGGACCGTGTTACTTCAAAATTTGATATTCCAGATGATTGGAAAGATCAAGCAACCGATACAATCAATCAAGTCGGTGAAAAAATGAGTGAAGCTGGTTCTCAATTAGGTTCTTTCCTTAAGAAAACATTTAGTTCATTCTCAGAAACAATGAATGATAATATGGAATGGAAGGATGTTAGCTTTAAAGTTCCTGGTGTTGCTACAACGAAGTTTGATCATGAATTTAATTATCCGACACCACAAGCAAGCTTGATTGATGTTAAAGTTGCCAATGGAAATATCGTGTTTAAAACATGGGATCAGCTGGATGTTAAAGTTGAAGGGAAAATCAAACTATACGGTAAGATGGATGCAGAAACGCCACTTGAAGCCTTTTTGGAAAGAAGCCAAATTGATGTAGATGATGAAGTTATTTCATTCCAAATACCAAACAAACGTGTCCGTGCAGACTTGGTTTTCTACTTACCAGAAAGAACATTCGATCACGTTTCCATCAAGTTATTGAATGGCAATGTATCTGTTGAATCATTGAAAGCGAAAGACGTATACACTAAGTCAACAAATGGTTCAATTACATTTAATAAAATTGATGCAACAATGCTTGAAATCGAAGGTGTAAATGGAGATATCAAAGTTTTAGACGGTGAAATTTTAGATAATATCATCGAAACCGTTAATGGAACAGTGACTATCGCTGCAACACCTCAAACAATTGGCGTTTCATTAATCAATGGAGATGTCCGCATTACAGCTAAAGAAAAAACATTACGTAAAATAGAAGCAAATTCTGTAAATGGCAATGTCAAAATCGCATTACCGAACGAACTAGGCGTCGAAGGAACAGTAAAAACAAGCTTAGGTACTATTAATAGTCGCTTAAGTGATTATGAAGTTATTCGTGAAAAGAAAGAAAGAACCAACCAATTACTACAATTTAGACGATTAAATGATGATGATATGGCGCAAATCAATGCTTCTACAACAACAGGAAACATTTATTTAAAAGATACGGATAAATAAATGTGTAGAGCAGTGAAGAGATAAAACGTGTCAATTCCTTGAACAAAAGTTAAGAGAAAAACTCTTAACTTTTGATCAGGGGATACTAAAAAAGGATGGGCAAAAAGGAAACAATTCAGTTTTTTTCAAATGAAAAAACTTTTGTCTCGCCATCCATTCTAGTGTATAATTTTAAAGATGAGAGGTGAAAAGAGATGAAAAAACAATTAACAAAATCTCCTAATAATGTGGTATTAACAGGAAGCTTAGCAGGTATTGCTGAGTGGATCGGTGTCGATCCTACCATCGTACGAGTGATTTATGTTATTCTTGCTATTTTCTCTGCAGGTTTTCCAGGATTCTTGCTTTACATTGCGTTAGCGGTATTACTTCCTTCTGGTAGAAGCAGAAATTATGATAATTATGGAAATAAAAATCCGTATAATAGAAATACTCGTAATCCAAATCCATATGCAAATGAACACAAACAAAGAAAACAAGCGGAAAAAGTCAACGATGATGACTGGAGTGACTTCTAATGACATACTTTCAACGTCTGATCGTTAATACGTTGACATTTGTTTCACTCTCAGTAATTTTTCCGAATATGATTTATGTGAGAAGTATCTGGATGGCAGTCATTGCAGCATTTGTGCTTTCTATATTGAATATGTTAGTAAAACCAGTGTTGACGATTTTGTCGCTTCCATTTACTTTACTTACCTTTGGTTTGTTCAGCTTCATTGTGAATGCTGCGATTTTAAAAATGACTTCTTCATTTGTTGGAGAAATGAATTTCGGTTTTTCCAGTTTTGGAGCAGCGATTCTAATGGCAGTGATCATGTCTTTAGTGAATATGATTGTTAGTGAACGTAATATAGATAAATACAGTGAGTAAGGATAAAACCCAAACGATAAGTTGGGTTTTATCCTTTTTTTATAGATAAGATAAACAGGTTTGAAGAAAATGTTGGGAATCATTAATTAGCAAACAAAATTTATATATGAAAAAACTTTTAAGCTAATTAAAAGTTTTTATTTTATATTGAATTCGTTTGTACGAATAATTTTATATGTATATTTCATTTAATGCTTTTTTTTTAGTGGAAATAGAGCTAAAGATGGCTATGTTCCCAAATAATAATAATTTATACTAAATAAGCATATATTATTATTATGTAAATGGGGAGAAGCAATGGGGAGAAGCAATGGGGAGAAGCAAATGAATAATAAGAAAAAGTTGAAAATCAGATTTTTTATCGGGTTAGTCTTCTTAGGAATCGGGCTAACCAGTTGGGTATTTTTGCCAAGTACTGCTATCAAGGCAAAGACAGATAAAGAGGAACAAACAAGTAATACAAACAAAGAACAAACAAAAAAAGAAGAACCGACAACTAGTATAACAGAGAAAAAAACTGAAAAAAAAGAACAAACAAAGAAAGTAGCTTCTGTGGAAGGAAAACCATTAGTCGTGAAGTTATATGAGAAGTTTCCAGATCTTAATTCTGAGTCAGGATACAACGAACTTTTCGCAACGAAACGAGTGCCAAAAACAGAAAACGAGGTATCCTATGAATGGGTAGCCAACGAAGCAGGAGAGCCAACCGAGCCAGCGAATACCTTTGACTCAAGTAAATCTGGCCTTCACATCAGCTACATCAAAATGACAGACAAAACAAATCCGGAAAATACAAAAGTGGTTCCTGTTCCTGTGACAGTAATCACAGAGGATGAAACGGTAGAAATTGGAGGTAAAGCAGGCTTAAGCTATAATACCCCATTACTAAAAGCAAGTGAGATTAAAGGAAAAAACAACGCTGATATTATTGCTATCCTGACAAAACGATTGGCGATGAAAACGTGGGAGCTAAGCTCCGGAGCTGCGTTAACTGCGACTGTCACCAACGCTCCCATTGTGAATACACTTCGTGGAAGTGCTGAGATTACAGTAACGGTTAAAGTAGGAACTGAATCACTCACGCAACCAATCAGAGCAACGGTTGTTCCAGATGATATTTTTGGAGACGATGAGATTGAAGGGTGGAAAAATGTTCCCATGGATCCTCCGAATCCTGAGTGGGTACCAGGAAATCTTAAGCCATCTGTGCTTACTCAAAAAGAGAAAGGGTTGACCAACCCGATTAATGGAAGCAGAATAGGAATGCCCTTTAGAGGGGTCTATGATGATGCGAGTAAATCGAATGATATAGGATTTGTTATGGTGGATAGCAATGATTGGGGATTCGTTTATCTTACACAGCGAACAAAAACTGTTCCAGGTAAGGTTGATAGTAAGGGATATTATGGACCGTTATATGACCACAGATTAAATATAGGAGGTACTTGGTCTAGCGATAAAGGTGTCGGATATGGCCCATTTGCGTATGAAAATGCATCAGCTAAATATTTCCTACGCAAAGGAGACAAAATAAAAGAAGTTGTCGTCGATGATGCGAATAAAGTGATGTATGTTTACGATTTATCGTTGCAGAAAAACTTGAATTTTTTAATTATGTTTAGTATGTATAATCTTTCCACTAAATCTGAAAAATTTGCATTGTTTGAACCTACGGGGCTGCAGATAGTGAGTACTGTATTAGCGATGCCATTTTACGCAGTAGGGGATAATAACATCGGGTTTTCTGCGACATACAAAAATGACAGTCTCCCAAAGTACAATAGGAGACTGACGGTAAAATTGAAAGATAATAAAGGACAGTGGCTTTCAGACTATACAAAATATAAGGTTGGGGAGAATTATGTTAGGGGTACTGTGAAGCCTGGTGTTATTGATTTGGGGCTAATGAGTGGAAAAAATTATTTTGGGAGTGGTTTTACTACCCCAGGAGATGAAAGTAAACAATACAAAAATGGTGCTCTAATGTATAAACCAGATGCTATGTCTGGCTTTGCATTAGGAGCTCCTTGGAAGGTTGTAGAACCTGATAAGGCGATCAAGGGTGGCTATGAGATGTTTTTTGGAACGGAATTGCCGTATATGCATCTAAATGTTACGCCAGAAGAATTTAATGTCTATTCCGATTATGCTGGGGATTTCAATGTAGACTACAAGATAAGTTCTATTCCTAGTAAAACGTATAATGGTAGTGGGAACCTTTATGCGACCTATCCAAATGGTGAGACTGTTGGGTATCCTTTTACAGGGGATGATGCAGGTAATGCAAACGGAAGTATCAATATAAAAGATAAGTTACCAAAACAGCTGAATGACAAAGTTGGCACAATCAAGACGTATGAAACATCGTTAATTGCGGTTAATGAAGTAGGTGCGGAGTCTGGACTATCGTCAGAGGAAGAGCCTAGTATAAAAATCAATGCCTATGCTTTCGGTGGTTTACCAATCGGACAGGTAGTCAAAAAAGGAAGTACTTGGACTAAGACGGCTGAGTCATTAATCAAAGACCCTGCTGTATTACCAGGACACACAGCAGCTTTTGAGTATGTGAACAAAGCAAAACCAGTTGATACCTCAAAATTAGGAGTACAATTTGCAGAAGTTCGAATGACGGATGAAAAGCAAACTGACAAAACAGTTGTTATAAAAGTTCCTGTACTGGTGTCAGAAGAGACTCCCTTACCATCAACGGGCATAAGAATAGGGGCTGACGACTTTTCTATCGAAAAAAGTGAATTAGCCGGCAAAACAAAGGCTGAATTAGAAGCCTTGATTCTAGAAAAATCAGGCGCAGTAGGGTTTGATTTAGCAACAGGGGCAACGACAGGGATTGATTTATCTATTTTAAATACAACCTTAACAAATGCTCCAGATGCAACAAAACCCCATACCGCTGAAATTCAAGCGGAAAAAGGAACTGAAACGAACAAGAAAACCATCAATATTACAGTAACGGATCAATCAACATTAGCTGTTTCATTCGTCGATGAAGATAATTTAGAACTTTCCCCTCAAATTGTGTTAACTGGGAATGTAGGTAGCGCAGTCGATTTAACAGCTAATACTGCTATAACAGATGCCATTAAGGCTCAAACCGATAAAGGATATGTGGTAACGGAACGTCCATTAAATGAAACAGCATACAAAATTGACGACAATATAGCTCAAACAGTCACTTATAAGTTTCGAACACATTCCCGATTGACCATTTACTTTATGAATGATCAATGGGAGGAACTTACTTCGTCTGTTGTATTGAAAAAAAGAATAGGTACGACAATCAATCTAAGGGAGGAAGAAGCTGTAAAATCTACGTTGTATCATCTTATGGAAGAAAAATATTTTGTGTTGAGGGGTGTACCTATTACGGAGGAAAACTATACCTTCTCTTCCGAGGACGAAGAAGAATTTTATGATTTTGATGTCGATAAAAACTTAGACGTTCAAATTGTTGACGAAGAGGGAAACAAGATTGATAGACTAACAATAACGAGAAAGATTGGTTCTCTTGATTTAACTAAAGATAGTGATGTCCTTTCAGCAATAAAAAAATTGGAAGAGGATAATTATGAAGTGATTGGACGCCCAGAAAATGAGACCGATTTTCCTGTAAGATCTACTAGTGGGCCAATCATTTATACGGTTAAAAAAAGAACAAACACCCTAACTGTTAACTTTTTAGATGAAAAAGGAAAAGTATTAAGGCCTGCATACACTGATGTCAAAGTTATAGGTACAACGGTTGATTTGACAATGGTGAAGGAAATTACGGATGTTCTCACTCAGCTGAAAGAAGACAACTATAAGTTAGTGAAAGCACCTGTTGATGAACTCATCACAATTGTTTCTGGGGAAGAAAATAATAATTTTACGTACCAATTTACTGGTACCTTAGAAATTCTTTCAGCTCCCGATATATTAGATTTTGGAACAAAAGAAGGAACCATTTTTTCAGCGAAGTACAAAGATCCTAAAATTATAGGGAAACCTCTTGTGGTATCTGATACACGGGCAGATAAGGTGAAATGGAACCTAAAAGCCAAATTAGATCAGCCACTAACTAGTTTAGAGAATCCGCAAGTTAAGATACCAGATGCAATTAAGTACAGCGATCAGGAGAATGAATTACAGTTGTCAAGTGAAAATATCGTTATCTTCAGTTACTTAAATACAGCTTCAGGAAGTTATGATGTGACGAAGGAGCGTTGGTCTAAAGGCGATGGATTTATGATTGACCTGAAACCAGGTGATTTAAAGGCACTTGGAAAATATCAGGCGAAAATGACGATTACTTTGGAAGATGCGAAGTAAAGGAATTTAAATAAAGAATAGATTCATTAGCTATTCTTAAAAAGAAAACACAACTGATTTTGAGGAACATTCTTAAAAATCAGCTGTGTTTTTCTATATTTTTTATGCAAAGGGGTCAGTAAGTTCGATTAGTTGGCATTCTTTGTGTCGATTAATATAACTGTATAAAATATTGATAAAATCGACTTGTTCTTTGGAAAACTGCTGAATATTTTCGGGCTTATTTTTAGGAAGAATCTTTTTTGCAAGTTCATTAGGTGTATATTTAGTAAAGGTCCGTTTCGTCAGTGTTCGGCTATTTATAACAAGACCTTGATAAATCAGAAAATATTTTATTTTTGATCCAATCGGAATAGATAAAAATTGCCAATCGGTTTGAGATGCTAGAATCAATTTTTTATTTTGATTGAAAAAGCGTGTTAGAAATTGCCAATTTTCGCGTAAGGTTGCTGCTTTTTCGAATGATTGATTTTCTGAAGCTAAAATCATTTTTGTTTCTAAACGATTTTGTGGGAGTTGATTGTTCAGAGTAAACGCACCAAGTAATTCTGTAAAAGCAGTTTCACGATCTAATGGAGGCGTGGCACTTTCAGAGAAAGACTGTTGCCAATAATTTTTTTGGTTTAATCCATATAGGTTTTCTAAAATTCGTTTTAGTTCTGGAAGTCTTCTATTGATAGAAAAAGGACCAAAACAATTTTTTTTCATTGGAACAGTGCGTATATTAATCGAAAGTTCTTCTTTTTCGTTATTGATTTCAATATATTTATACTTTTCAAAAGAGTTCATCTGCCGGTTATAGAGTGGGCGATATTCTTGAATCAATTGACATTCTAGTAAAAAAGCATCAAGCTCAGAATCTACTTGAATAACGTCAAAATCAGTTAGTTGTTGAATCATCCGAATGGTTTTACTTGAATGTTGTTTGTTTTTAACAAAGTAACTGCTGACACGTTCCCGTAGTTTTTTTGCTTTACCTACATAAATGATTGTTCCGTGTTTATCTTTCATTAAATAAACACCTGGAGTTATAGGCAGTTTTCTTACCTGTTCTTTTAAATTATTTTTCATAAGAAACACATCCAATTGATTGTTTTTGACTGGATACAGTGATACAAATTAAGTATACAAATTAATTTAGGATAGTCAATGTTTAACTGGTAATTAGTGGGTGGAAACCTATTTCTGAATAAAAGGAGGATAGTGAGAAATATTAATCACTGAGAATACAAACAAAACAAGAACAATCTTCCTAATAGCTAGAAACTTGCCACCTGAAATGATAAAATGGAACGAGTAGAGATTTGGAAAGGAATGAATGATAAATATGGAAGAAGTTGTAAAAATTCATCAACTGGTAGAAAAGCTTTCTTTAGAAGTCGTTTATGGCGATGAAGAAAGTTTAAATAGAGAAATTACAACAGGAGATATTTCTCGTCCTGGACTGGAATTGACTGGGTATTTTAATTATTATCCTCACAATCGCTTACAGTTATTCGGTAGTAAGGAGATTACATTTTCTGAACGGATGATACCAGAAGAACGCTTGATGGTTATGCGTCGTTTGTGTGAGAAGGATACACCGGCTTTTATTATTTCTAGAGGATTAGAAGCTCCAGTGGAAATGGTGCAAGCAGCGAAAGAAAAAGGCTTGGCAGTTTTGCGCTCCCCAATTTCCACATCAAGATTGTTAGGGGAATTATCAAGCTATCTAGATAGTCGTTTAGCGGCAAGAACTAGCGTACATGGTGTCTTAGTTGATGTTTATGGACTTGGTGTCTTGATTCAAGGCGATAGCGGTATCGGTAAAAGTGAGACAGCGTTAGAGTTGATCAAGCGTGGTCACCGATTGATCGCAGATGACCGAGTAGACGTTTATCAGCAAGATGAATTAACCGTTGTGGGTGAACCACCTAAGATTTTGCAACATCTGATTGAAATTCGCGGTATTGGGATCATTGATGTAATGAATCTATTTGGTGCAAGTGCTGTACGTGGTTTTATGCAGGTACAACTTGTAGTCTATTTAGAAGCTTGGGAAAAAGATAAAAAATATGATCGATTGGGCTCAGATGATGCAATGGTTGAAATTGCAAGTGTGGACGTTCCGCAAATTCGTATTCCTGTTAAAACTGGACGAAACGTAGCAATTATTATTGAAGTTGCTGCAATGAATTTCCGTGCAAAAACAATGGGTTATGATGCGACAAAAGCATTTGAAGATCGTTTGACAAGGTTAATTGAGGAAAATTCTGGTGCTAACTAGTTTTGTGAGTTAGTCATTTTGGAATGAAGATAACGATTGAATAGGGTAAAAAGTACCTCAGTCAATTTTTCAATCAGAGCTGAAATCGTTCAGTCAGTTTTTAGATTTAGGAGGAAGCCAAATGTTAGGACAAGTAAATCCAGTTGCACTTAATCTTTTTGGAGTATCTGTTTACTGGTATGCAGTTATTATAGTTACAGGGATCGTACTAGCTGTTTGGTTAAGTAGTAAAGAAGCAGCTCGTGTCGGTTTAAAAGAAGATGATGTAATTGATTTTATGTTATGGGGCTTGCCAAGTGCAATTATTGGTGCTCGTTTGTATTATGTGATTTTTCAATGGCAAGATTATGTTGACAATCCAATTGAAATCTTCTTGACCAGAAATGGTGGACTGGCAATTTATGGGGGGCTGATTGGTGGAGGACTTGCCTTATTTTTCTTTACAAGACATCGATTCATATCAACATGGACCTTTTTAGATATTGCAGCACCAAGTGTGATTTTGGCGCAAGGAATCGGTCGTTGGGGAAATTTTATGAATCATGAAGCGTATGGACCTGCAACAACACGAACTTTTTTGGAAGGTTTGCATTTACCTAAGTTTATTATTGATAACATGAATATTGATGGAACGTATCATCAACCAACGTTTTTATACGAATCTATATGGAATGTTTTAGGATTTATTGTTTTGGTTGTTTTAAGGAGAAAGAAAAATTTCTTAAAAGAAGGCGAAGTCTTTCTAGGTTACCTTATTTGGTATTCTTTTGGACGTTTCTTTATTGAAGGAATGCGGACAGATAGTTTATATGCTTTTGGAAATATTCGAGTTTCGCAGTTGGTTTCTCTTGTGTTATTTTTCGGTGCAATAGTGACCGTAGTCATTCGTCGTAAAAAAGGTACAGTAAAATTTTATGATCGTCAACAGGGAACTGCAAAAAAGACAGTTTAGTACTGCCTATTCCAGCTAAGCTATGTTAAAATACTAGTTGGGTATAAAAGTTATAAAATTAGTCATTTAATTTGGTTATTTAAAGAAATAAGAAGTTGAAAAATGCTTAGATACTTAGAGAGTTTTCTATTTTTCAGTCAGAGCTAAACGATTTGTTCAGCTTTTCTATGATCTAGCTTCACCAAATCAGCTCTTCGGAAAAAAGATAAAAACTAAATGAGTCAAAAAGCGACTCAGTTAGTTTTTCCTATTTTTCAGTCAGAGCTAAACAATTCGTTCAGCTTTTCTTATTTTGAAAGGAGATTTTCACCAATGAAACAAAAAGTTGCTGTTTTAGGTCCTGGTTCATGGGGAACTGCATTGGCCCAAGTTTTAGCAGAAAATGGTCATGAGGTTCGTATTTGGGGACATAATAAAGCACAAATTGATGAAATCAATATGTACCATACTAATCATCATTATCTTCCTGATTTAGTTATTCCAGAGTCTATTCAAGGAAAGGTATCATTGGAGGAATGTATTCAAGGTGCGGATGCGGTCTTGTTTGTTGTTCCTACCAAAGCGATTAGGACTGTTGCTCAAGAATTTACAGCTAAATGTACGAATCAACCATTGATCATTCATGCGAGTAAAGGGTTGGAACAGGGAAGTCATAAGCGCATATCTGAGGTTTTGATGGAAGAAATTCCAGCAGAGAAAAGACGTGGTGTAGCTGTTTTATCCGGTCCGAGTCATGCAGAAGAAGTAGCTGTGCATGATATTACAACAATCACTGCTGCAAGTGAGAATTTAGCAGATGCAATGTACGTTCAATCATTATTTATGAATGATTATTTTAGAATATATACAAATGATGATGTGATTGGTGTAGAGACAGGTGCGGCTTTAAAAAATATTATTGCTTTAGGCGCTGGTGCGATTCATGGATTAGGTTTTGGCGATGATGCGAAAGCTGCGATTATGACACGTGGTTTAGCTGAAATTAGTCGTCTAGGTGTAGCGATGGGAGCCAATCCTCTAACCTTTATTGGACTAAGTGGGGTGGGAGACTTGATTGTTACCTGCACCAGTATTCATTCTCGTAATTGGCGTGCTGGAAATCTACTGGGTAAAGGGCATAGTTTAGATGAAGTTCTTGAAAATATGGGGATGATCGTTGAAGGGGTATCCACAACGAAAGCCGCTTATGAGCTTTCTCAGCAGTTAAATGTTGATATGCCGATTACAGAAGCGATTTATAAGGTATTATATGAAGGTAAAGATGTAAAACAAGCAGCAAAAGAAATTATGTTACGTGATGGTAAAACAGAGAATGAATTTTCAATATAATTATTAGGAGGCCATTTGGCATGAAAGTAAAAAAAGCAGTTATTCCAGCAGCTGGACTGGGAACAAGATTCTTACCGGCGACAAAAGCAATGGCAAAAGAGATGTTGCCAATCGTTGATAAACCAACGATTCAATTTATTGTTGAAGAAGCATTGGCTTCAGGGATCGAAGATATTTTGATCGTTACAGGAAAAGCAAAACGTCCTATCGAAGATCATTTTGATGCAAATTTCGAATTAGAAAGTAATCTTCGTGAGAAAAACAAAACAGATTTGTTGAAATTAGTAGAAGAGACGACGGATGTTAATCTTCATTTTATTCGTCAATCTCATCCAAAAGGTTTAGGTCATGCCGTCTTACAAGCGAAAGCTTTTGTAGGAAATGAACCATTTGTTGTTATGCTTGGTGATGATATCATGGAAGATAAAATTCCGTTGTCAAAACAATTGATGAATGATTACGAAGAGACACATGCATCAACAATCGCTGTCATGAAAGTTCCTCATGAAGAAACATCAAAATACGGGATTATTAATCCAGAAGCTGAAGTTTCTAAAGGTTTGTATAACGTGAATAATTTTGTTGAAAAACCGAAACCAGAAGAAGCACCAAGCGATTTGGCAATTATTGGAAGATACTTGCTAACACCTGAAATTTTTCATGTGTTGGAATCACAAGAACCAGGTGCCGGCGGTGAGATTCAATTAACAGATGCGATTGATACGTTGAATAAAACGCAGCGTGTATTTGCTAGAGAATTTACTGGTAAACGTTATGATGTAGGCGATAAATTTGGTTTTATGAAAACAAGTATTGAATATGGATTGGTTCACCCAGAAGTGAAGGATAATCTACGTGAATATATCATCGAACTAGGAGCGGAACTTTCTAAAGAAGAAGGATCTAAAAAGAAATAGAGAAAAACGATTCAAATCATTTTTTCTTTTGAAGGCAGAGCAAAGTTGTTCTGCCTTTTTTTGTAAAAAACAACTCGAAATGTTTTAAATCAATGTGGAGAGTGGTACCATAAATTGTTATAATTAAAATAACAAAGTTAACTGAATCATTTGTGAAAAATATCAGTTGGTGTTATTCTAAGAGCATGGAATATTTGACGAGAGGAGCAAGAGAATGACAGGTGGAGAGGTTGCAGCGATTATTGCTGCAGTGGCATTTGCTGTATTAGTAGTGTTTATTATTCTGGTATTGATAAAAATAGGCAAAACAGTAGAGAAAGTTACGACCACAGTTGATGAAGCGAATAAAACAATTGAGGTTGTAACAAAAGATGTAGATATTTTATCTAGACAAGTAGAAGGACTATTAGTAAAGAGTAATGAGTTATTAGACGATGTTAATAAGAAAGTCGCAACAATTGACCCGTTATTTGAAGCCGTAGCTGATTTAAGTGAAAGTGTTTCTGAACTTAATTATTCTAGCAGAAATCTACTTGGCAAAGTCGGATCTGTTGGTAAGACCACTGCTAAAGCAGGAGTTGTAAGTAAAGTTGGCGGAGCAGCGTTTAGAGCATTACGTTCAAAACAATCAAAAGCAAGTCAATCAACTAAATAATAAAAGATAATGGAGGAATAAACATGGCAAAAAAAGGTGGATTTTTCTTAGGTGCGATTATCGGTGGAGCAGCAGCGGCAGTAGCGTCGCTTTTATTAGCACCAAAGTCAGGTAAAGAATTACGTGAGGATTTAGCAAACCAAGCAGATGATTTTAAAGATAAAGCAACTGATTATACAGATTATGCAATGCAAAAAGGTTCAGAATTATCGTCAATTGCTAAAGATAAAGCTAGCGTTTTAGGTGAGCAAGCTGGTGATTTAGCTGGCAATGTTAAAGACAAAACAAAAGACTCTTTAGACAAAGCACAAGGTGTATCTGACACGGTTTTAGAATCATTTAAAAAACAAACGGGTGATTTAACTGACCGTTTTAAAAAGACTGCTCAAGATGTAAATGATCAAGTAGACGAACTAGGTGATATTGCTGAAGATGCTTCTGATGATATTTTTATTGATGTAAAAGAATCAGCTAAAAAAGCAAAAGAAACTGTTTCAGAAGGAATTACTGAAGCAAAAGAAGTAACCAAAGATGTGCCAGAAAAAGTAGAAGAAGCAAAACAAGATACAAAAAAAGCTGTTAAAGAAACAGTAGAAGACGTTAAAGACAAATAGACATAATAAAAAACAAAGCTCCCTGTGATAGGGGCTTTGTTTTTTTAGCTATTAGTCAATAACCAATAATTCTTTTGGTGTTTTTGTAAAAGCTTCACAACCAGTTTTGGTTACATGTAAACAATCTTCGATACGAACACCGACTTTTCCAGGAATATAAATACCTGGTTCAATAGAAAAACACATGCCTTCTTCAATAACCAAATCATTCCCCGTAACTAGAGACGGATATTCATGAACGGTTGTACCAATGCCATGTCCTAAACGGTGATTGAAATACTCACCATAACCGTAACTGTTGATGACACCACGAGCAACTTCATCTAGCTCACCAGCTGTGACTCCTGGTTTTATGGCATCCATGGCTTTTAATTGTGCTTCTAAAACAATTGAATAGATTTCTTTTTGAAAGTCTGTCGGTTCTTTATAAGCAACGGTTCGTGTAACGTCGCTGCAGTAGCCATTGTAAACTACACCTAAATCAAACAATACTAAATCATGTTTGGCTACTGTTGAGCTTCCGGGATTTCCATGAGGACTAGCTGCATTTTTTCCAGTTAATACTAATGTATCAAAGCTCATAGAGCGAATACCTTGGCGTTTTAGTTGATATTCGATTTCAGCTAATATTTCTTGCTCTTTTACGCCTTCTTTAACTGCTTTAAAACCAATTTCTAAAGCAACATCTGCCCAATTTCCAGCTTCCATGAGTTTAGAAACTTCAGTTGGTGTTTTTATTAATTGTAATTTTTCAATGACTGGCGTAACATTTGCTGAAAAATCACTTGTTGGGAAGTAATAGTTTAAGCGATCAAAACGTGCAACAGATAAGGCATCTTTTTCTGTTGCGATTGTAGTTGGTATTTCGTTATTTTTAATGTGTTGGGCAATTTTTTCCCAAGGATTTTCGCTATCAAGATAACCATAAACAGGATAGATCCAAGAACTATTTTCTGCATCTTCAACTTCTAAAGCAGGTGTAAATAGGAAGGGATCATGATTTAATGAGATAAATAAAGCTAAAACTCTTTCGTGAGGATCACTTTCATAGCCAGAAAAGTAGGCAATATGTCCAGGATCACTAATATAAGTAAGATCGACATTTTCATTAGCCATCCATTTTTTCAGATCATTGATTTTTTCTTGATTCATAAATATCCTTCTTTCTTATAATGCTATTTGCTGTAAAACTTACCTTTATCATACCATGAAATGGGGGAAAGTGCTTTTTGAAATATAGAGTATATTTTCATGAAAATAGGATAAAACGGTTGCAAAAACAAAAAAACTCTGCTATCCTTATTTAGAAATGTAAACGGCGTTTTCAGAAAATGCAAATAACTATAAATATTTAGGAGAATAGACATGGAAAAACAAACAATTACAATTTATGATGTTGCGCGTGAAGCAAATGTATCCATGGCGACGGTATCTCGTGTAGTAAATGGTAATCCCAATGTGAAGCCAGCTACACGTAAAAAAGTGTTAGAAGTAATCGATCGCTTAGATTATCGTCCCAATGCTGTAGCCCGTGGTTTAGCAAGTAAAAAAACAACGACTGTAGGTGTAATTATTCCTGATGTCAGCAATATCTTTTTTGCTTCCTTAGCTCGAGGTATCGATGATGTTGCTACGATGTATAAATACAACATTATTTTAGCAAATTCAGATGGTAATGATCAAAAAGAAGTGAACGTATTAAATAATCTTTTGGCAAAACAAGTTGATGGAATCATTTTCATGGGACACCATATTACTGATGAGATTCGTGGCGAATTTTCTCGGTCTAAAACACCTGTTGTTTTAGCTGGTTCGATTGACCCTGATGAGCAAGTAGGCAGTGTAAACATTGACTATAAGGAAGCAACAAAAGATGCGACGAGTTTTTTAGCTAAAAATGGAAATAAAAAAATTGCATTTGTTAGTGGAGCATTGATTGATCCAATTAATGGGCAAAACCGTATCAAAGGTTATAAAGAAGCTTTAGCTGATAATGGCTTATCTTATAATGAAGGTTTGATTTTTGAGTCTGAATATAAGTTTAAAGCTGGGATCTCGTTAGCAGAACGTATCCGTAACAGTGGGGCAACAGCAGCTTATGTGACAGATGATGAATTAGCAATCGGTTTATTGGATGGCATGATTGACGCGGGTGTGAAAGTACCGGAAGAGTTTGAAATCATTACAAGCAATAATTCATTACTGACAGAAGTTTCTCGTCCACGTCTTTCAAGTGTGACGCAACCATTATATGATATTGGTGCAGTTTCAATGCGTTTATTGACAAAATTAATGAATAAAGAAGAAATTGAAGATAAAACAGTTACTTTACCCTATGGTATGGATCAAAAAGGTTCTACGAAATAAAGAGATGAAAAAGCAGTCAACTGAGAATCAGTTGACTGCTTTTTTAGTTTCCACTTGAGCTGGGTGTAACATTCTCTTTTTTGTCCTCATCTTTTTTAGTATCTTCTTTTTTCTCAGAAGAAGAAGGTGTTGTTGATGAGCCTGAATTTGAAGAAGGTGCTGTGAAAGAATTGTTTGGAGTAGCATAACGACTCCAATAAGTACTATAATTTGCATCTGATCCGCCGTATCCAAATTTATATTGTCCTTTAGGTGCTCCGCCTTTTGCATAGAAAGAGACAACATTTGGACCTGGTGCCGTATAAGTACCACCATTATAAGTGAATGTTCCAGGCTTTTCACCTGTAAAACTTGAAACGGTCGATTTAATCACGTCGTTTGAAAGCGCGAATTTTTCACCGGCACCGAATAAGTCAGGTCTAACAGAATAAATTGCATTGGCAAGATTAGCAAGGTAAGCACTATTTTGATCTCCACTATTTGGACTCATAGCAGTTGGAATGTCATAACCAGTCCAAGAACCTAAAGTAATTGTTGGCGTAGAAACGACTAGCCAAGCGTCTTTGTATAAATCTGTCGTTCCTGTTTTACCAATCCAATCAACGTTACTTAATGCAGGATTGAGTCCTGAGACCATATTTTTGAATGGAGTAGTAATTTTTGAATCTAACACAGAGCGCATCATGTCATTCATAATTGAAGCAGTTGCTTGAGAGTACACTTGAACTGGCGTTTCTTTATGTTCGTAAATGACTTTTCCACTGTTGTCTGTGATTTTATCAATCATATAACCTTTTTGATATTGTCCTTTGTTGGCTAGTGTCTGGAAGCCATTTGTTTGGGTAAGAACGGTTGCCTCAACTGCCCCTAAAGGAGCGGACTCATAAGCCCAACCGTCATCAGCAGGGTAATTCATTTTACTTAAGTAGTTATTGTAGGAAAAGTTGTCATCACCCATTTGTTTTTTCATTGCTTCATTTAAATGATAGACGGGAATATTGTAAGACCATTCTAATGAATGTCGTACGGTATCAAATGTATTAGTACCAGAATTTGTTGCATTTGTTAATTCGCCGCCCCCACTATAGGAAGTAGGATAATTTGCTAATCGACTTTCTGAACCAATCATTCCTTGGTCAATAGCAGGCCCATAAACCGAGATTGGTTTGATGGTAGATCCAACTTGACGGATTGTATTCAAGGCGTGATTACTTTGGCTCACATTGTAATCGCGACCAGCAACAAATCCGATTATTTTACCTGTTTTGTTATCCATTAATACATTTCCTGTTTCGACAAGTCCAGCACCATAACCGTCGTCCAGCATATAACCGAAGTTTGCTACAGCATTTTGCATGGTATCATAGACTGTTTGATCGATTGTTGAATGAATCGTATAACCACGATTTTGAATTTCTCTTCGTGCTTGCTCTTCATATTGAGAAAGTCCTAGGTCGTCCAATGTTTCTTTTTTTACGCCTGCTTTTTCTATGTTAGTATCCATTATTACTTTAACCGCTTGATCCATCACAGCATAATATAAATAGCCTTCAGTATTTTGATTAGATTCTTGTTGCGGTTGAAAATCTTGTTTTAGATCATAGCTTTTTGCAGCTTCATATTCCTCTTTGGTGATAGCCTTTTCCCGATACATACTGAATAAGACAAAGTCTTTTCGCTTCATTCCATAGGAAAGATTCTCATCACTTTTCAGCGCACCTGTATTACTGTAGGGCGTGTAGATAATTGGACTTTGAGGAAGTCCGGCAATGAAAGCCGCTTGTGGAAGTGTTAAATCATTGGCGCTTTTGCCAAATAGTCCTTTTGCTGCTTCTTCAACACCAGCAATGTTTTCTCCTTTATTATTACGACCAAAAGGAGAGACATTTAAATAGGTAGTGACAATTTCATCTTTTGAAAAAAACTTTTCAATACGATAAGCAAGTAATATTTCATTAGCTTTTCGTTTGAATGTTGTTTCGTCTGTTAATATCTGCTGTTTGACTAACTGTTGTGTCAGTGTTGATCCACCAGAAGATCCGCCAAAGCCCGTTGCATCGGAAACAAGGGCACGAATAACAGCTTTTGGAACGACACCCTTATGTTCTTCAAAGTATTCGTCCTCGGTAGAAATAATTGCTTTTTTTAATAATGGAGAGATATGTTCTCCGTCCACTCTTGTTCTGACAAGGTCAGATTTGATCATGGCAATATTAGTACCGTCAGCATAAGTCATCTTAGAAACTTCACTGATATCGCTAATTTCAGTCTGGAGTTCTTCTTTTGTTGGCGGCTGAGTCCCTTCAACTAAATAAGCAAAATAGCCCATACCTATACCAAGTCCTAAAGAACCGCCCAATAGAAGCAAGACTACTGCAAAAACAAATAATGATTGCAATACACGAATCACTACATTTATGATCAAAAAAATTTTTTTCTTTTCTGGTAATTTATTAGAATGTTGTTCCGTTTTAGGGGAATTATTCTGATTGTCCAAAAGCTTCACCTCAATATAATGATACATTCCGTGATATTATAGCAAAAAAAATCAATAATGAACAGTTGTTCAGGTAGTTCATAGATATTCTATCAAAAAAATTAATATGTATAGACTAAAATTTTGTGTTTTCTCTTGTTTACTTTAGATACAAGATAGTTATAGAATAATAGTGAAATGACGTAATTATGTTGTTAATCAAAGTAAGATTGAGGCGTAAAATACAGATGAATAATAAAAATCGTCCACATTTTTATTATTCATCTGTATTTTCTTTTATTCTAAACAATACGATTTTTTTGATTAAATCTATAGGTAATTCGTCAGTTGCAGGGAATTGGATAGCACCTTTACTTGTTTTGTAGCTAGTCAATTCATTCTTAAAGCTTATAATAGCAGATGGGCTAGGATAAAAACCGATATGATTTTTCATATTGGCAAAGTGGACTAAATTACCATTTAAATAGAAGGTTGGCATCCCATAAGTCATTTTTTCCGATGCTTGAGGAACGAGTTGTTTGATTAAAGTATAGAGTTGCTGTAATTTTTCCTGACGATCGTCTGGTGATTTTGAGATGTATTCTTCAATGATAGTCATAGCACGTACCTACTTTCTTGTTTATTCTTGTTTTATTATACCATTATATATTGTTAGTTTGAGTTGTTTTGATTTGAAAAAACTAGAAAGTAAAAGAAATGATTGTTCTATGGTAAACTATATATGAAGTTTAACATAGAGTGAATATTTGAAGGAATGAATATTATTTTAAATACTATTCAATTGAAAAGCTGGCATCCCAAAATAGTTCTATCACCCAATTTAAGTAAAATAAAGGAGAGTAATTATGGATGAAGTAAAGCATTATGTAGAAAACATTGACGAAAAATGGGATGAATCTTATCAACGATTGGCTAAGGTCATTGCTGACAATATACCAGAAGGATTTGTTTTGTGTCTGCAATATGGGCTGCCGACATATGTTGTTCCTTTAAGTATTTTTCCTGGTGGTTATCTAGACAGAGAAGACGAACCATTACCGTTTATTAGTCTGGCTGCTCAGAAAAATCATTTGTCATTGTATCATATGGGAATTATGGGGAACAAAAAAATATTGACATGGTTTCAAGAAGAATATCGAAAGGCAGTTCCTACGAAGTTAAACATGGGGAAAAGCTGTATTCGATTTAGCAATCCGAAAAATATTCCTTATGAGTTGATTGGTGAGTTAGTTGGTAAAATTTCGATGGAAGAATGGATCGATAGTTATACGCGTTTTGCAAAGAGGGATAAGAAGTAAAGTTTATTGTTTTAAAGAAGCAAAAACATTGTTTTTTTTCATTCTTTCACGTACTCTTTTAAAGGATGAAAGACTTTAAGGAATATAAGTTTATTTAGCTTTACGTGCTAGCCTTTCGGAAAAAAAAATAAAAATAGAATGAGGTAAAGAGAGCCAAAGTCAATTTTACCTATTTCCCGTTTGAGCTTAAACAAGCTTGCTACGTTTTTAAAATTAGGAGGATCATTATGTTATTAGGTTCACACGTTAGTATGAGTGGTAAAAAAATGTTATTAGGATCAGCAGAAGAAGCTGCGAGTTATGATGCGACAACGTTCATGATATATACTGGTGCGCCGCAAAATACGCGTCGTAAGCCAATTGAAGAAATGAATATAGAGACTGGTCAAAAGTATATGGCTGAGCATAATTTGAGTAATATTGTTGTTCATGCACCATACATTATCAATTTAGGAAATACGATAAAATTAGAGAATTTTGGTTTTGCTACTTCATTTTTACGTCAAGAAATTGAGCGTGCTCATGCTTTAGGTGCAAAACAAATCACTCTTCATCCAGGAGCTCATGTTGGTGCTGGAGTAGATGCTGGGTTAAAACAAATTATCAAGGGACTTGATGAAGTTTTATGGAAAGAACAAGTACCGCAAATTGCGTTAGAAACAATGGCAGGTAAAGGAACGGAATTGGGACGTACTTTTGAAGAATTAGCAACGATTATTGAAGGTGTTAAATTAAATGAGAAATTATCTGTAACAATGGATACTTGTCATATTAATGATGCTGGTTACAATGTTAAAGAGGATTTTGATGGTGTTCTAGAAGAATTTGATAAAATCATTGGATTGGATCGCTTAAAAGTGGTTCATGTTAATGATTCTAAAAATCCAATGGGTTCTCATAAAGACCGTCATGCTAATATTGGTTTTGGTACGATTGGTTTTGATGCGTTGAATAAAGTGGTTCATCATGAAAAATTAAAAGACTTACCAAAGATTTTGGAAACGCCATATGTAGGGGCAGATAAAAAAACAAGTAAAGCACCTTACGGCTATGAAATTGCCATGTTAAAATCACAAAAATTTGATCCAGATTTATTAGAAAAAATCGAAACAAGCTCATAAAATCAGAAGGAAATTGGAAGAAGATGATCTTTTGTAAATTTCTTGTGAGGAATCTGACAAAAGACCTTTTCTTTTTGGCTTCTTTCTAGTAAAATGATTTCTTGAGAGCAATTTATAAAAAATTGGGATAAATTCCCCATTAAACTAAAAAATAGTAAGTTTTACAAGAATAGTGACTGCATGAATGATGAAGTAGCAGAAGTTCTTGTTTGGCTTTTCTAGGTAGAAAGGAGAGATTTATATGTCAACAGGTTTAGTAGTGTTAATCGCGATTATCGCTTTATTAGTAGGTGCAGCAGGTGGATTTTTCCTTGCGCGCAAATATATGCAAGACTATTTCAAAAAGAATCCTCCCGTTAATGAGGATATGTTACGAATGATGATGATGTCTATGGGACAAAAACCTTCTGAGAAGAAGATTCGTCAAATGATGCAGCAAATGAAGAACCAAGGGGATAAATAAGGTTTTTTACGAGCTATTCATAATTCAAAACACAAGCGGGCTGATTTTTTAGTCCGTTTTTTTGTGCTTATTTTTAACTAATGAAAGGAGTTGTATTGAGATGGTAAAACAACAAAAGAATGGTGTGAGTGACAAGTAGGTAAAGTAGAAAAGGAGAATGTACATGTCTATATTTAAAAAATTAGGGTGGTTTTTCAAACAGGAGAAAAAAAGTTATATTATTGGGATATTTTCACTGATCATGGTTGCATTGGTTCAACTAGTTCCACCCAAGGTCATTGGAATTGTAGTTGATAAGATCGCTACGAAAGATTTAATGATTCAACCTATTTTATTTTGGGTGGTTGTTTTGTTGGTAGCAGCTTTAGCGCAATATGTTTTTCGTTATATTTGGCGTACTCATATATGGGGGAGTGCCGCGAGACTCGAAAAAGATTTAAGACGTCAATTGTTTCATCATTTCACAAAAATGGATAATGTCTTTTATCAGAAGTATCGAACTGGAGATTTGATGGCTCATGCAACCAATGATTTGAATGCAATCCAAAATGTTGCTGGAGCGGGAATTTTAACCTTTGCAGATTCAATGATTACAGGTGGCGCAACAATTGTCGCAATGATTTTATTTGTTGATTGGCGCTTAACGTTGATTGCATTGATTCCGTTGCCTTTGTTAGCTGTTACTTCGAGAGTATTGGGATCAAAATTACATGATGCTTTTCGAGATTCACAAGCAGCCTTCTCAACGATTAATGATAAGACACAAGAAAGTATTACTGGGATGAAAGTTATCAAAACTTTTGGACAGGAAAAAGAAGATATTCAAGATTTTACAGAAAAAATCGACGATGCTATTGTCAAAAATAAACGAGTGAACTTTTTAGATGCATTGTTTGATCCGTTTATTACATTGATTATTGGGATTTCTTATGTACTGACGATTATTATCGGTGGACGTTTTATTATGGAAGGGACGATTACAATCGGTCAGTTGATTTCATTTATAAGCTATATTGGAATGCTCGTGTGGCCGATGTTTGCAATTGGTCGTTTGTTTAATGTATTAGAGCGGGGAAATGCTAGTTATGATCGTGTGAATGAGCTTTTACATGAAAGAACCCATATTGTTGAGAAAAAAGATGGAATCCAAACACCAGCTAAAGGTCGAGTATCAATGGAAATTGCCCAATTTGTTTATCCAAAAGATGATCAAGCAATATTGGAGCAAATTAAATTTACGATTGGTGAAGGAGATACGCTGGGAATTGTTGGGAAAACGGGCGCTGGGAAAACAACATTATTAAAATTATTGATGCGGGAATATGATAACTATAAAGGTCTAATTACTTTTGGTGGGTATGATATTAAAGATTATACACTAGACGCATTGATGAATTCATTAGGATATGTTCCTCAAGATCATTTTTTATTTTCAATGACGGTTCGTGATAATATTCGATTTGCTAATCCTGATTTTACGGAAAAAGAAGTAGAAAAAGCCGCTGAAATGGCATTTATCAACAATGAAATCAAAGCTTTTCCAAAAGGCTACGATACATTAGTTGGAGAACGGGGCGTTTCCTTATCTGGTGGGCAAAAACAACGGATTTCAATTGCTCGGGCATTGATTGTAGAGCCTGAATTATTAATATTAGATGATGCCTTATCGGCTGTTGATGCTAAAACAGAAGAAGCAATCCTTTCAAACTTAAAAGAAGCTAGAAAAGAAAAAACAACAATTATTGCAGCACATCGATTAAGTAGTGTCATGCATGCCAAAGAAATCCTTGTGCTAGATGAAGGTAAAATTGTGGAACGTGGTACCCATCAAGAGTTATTAAGATTGGCTGGGTGGTACAAACGGATGTGGGATAAACAACAATTAGAAGCGAAAATTGAAGGGAGTGAAGCATAATGGAAGAAAAATACGAATCAGAATGGACAAAATCAGTTCCATTAAAAGAACAAGTTTCGATCGTTAGACGATTGTTTAAATTTGCACGACCATTTCGGCGTACATTTTTATCAGCAATTTTATTTGCCTTGATTCTTTCTATTGTGAATATTATTTTACCAAGAATCATTCAACTATTTATGGACGATTATTTAACACCTAAAACAGCTACCAATCAAGTGATTTTCTTTTTTGCCGGTTTGTATTTGTTTGGTGTGATTGTTAAAAGTGTTATTTGGTTTTTCCAGTGGTATTTATATTCAACAGCTTCACTGAAAACCTATCAGTATATTCGCGTGAAGCTATTTGAAAAATTGCAAACATTAGGGATGCGTTACTTTGATCAAACCCCTGCTGGTTCGATTGTTTCTCGTGTGACGAATGATACAGAAACGTTATTTGAGTTTTGGTATGTATTTTTGATGGTTTTAACGGGAATTTTTGCTGTAGTCTCTTCTTTTATTGCCATGTTTCAAATTAATGGGAAAATTGCTTTATATAATTTGATTTTCTTGCCTATTTTGTTGGTGGTGATTTGGTACTATCAAAAATTTAGTTCAAGAATTTACAGAAGCATGCGTGAGAAATTAAGTCAGTTGAATACGAAATTAAATGAATATATTTCAGGTATGCAAATTATACAACAATTCCGACAAGAAAACCGTTTAGAAAAAGAGTTTGAAGAAACCAATAATGATTATTTGCGTACACGTTTTTCGATGATTAAGACAAATTCATTACTTTTGGGGCCAATCATTAATTTTCTATACACATTGGCGATTGCCTTGACATTGACATTGTTTGGATATGACGCATTGCACTCGCCAGTAGAAGTTGGTTTGATTTATGCTTTTGTGACTTATGTGCAAGCCTTTTTTAATCCTATGACTCAAATGATGGATTTTCTAAGTGTCTTTACAGATGGTATGGTAGCTGGCAGCCGGATTTTGAAAATTTTCGACAATGATGAATTGACTCCTCAGCAAAATGCCGGAGCTAATGGCGAAATCCTACGTGGGAAAATCGAGTTTCGTAATGTTAGTTTTTCTTATGATGGTAAGAATAAGGTATTGAAGAATATCAGCTTTATTGCAAATCCGGGTGAAACAGTTGCGCTGATTGGGCATACAGGTAGCGGGAAAAGTTCAATTATCAATGTCTTGATGCGCTTTTACGAATTTTATGAAGGAGAGATATTGATTGATGATCGCGATATTCGTGAGTATCCATTACCAGAATTAAGGAAAAAACTTGGGCTGGTTTTACAAGATGCATTTATGTTTTATGGTGATATCGCTGGAAATATTCGTATGTTAAATCAAGAAATCACAGATGATCAAATCAAAAAAGCAGCAGAATTTGTTCAAGCTGATAAATTTATTGAAACTTTGCCAAATAAATATCATGCAAAAGTGATTGAACGTGGTGCTAGTTATTCAAGCGGACAACGCCAGCTAATTTCTTTTGCTAGAACAATGGTGACAGATCCGAAAATTCTTGTATTAGATGAGGCGACAGCTAATATTGATACAGAAACTGAAGGTTTGATTCAAGAAGGATTAGCAAACATGCGTCAAGGTAGAACAACGATTGCTATTGCCCACCGATTGTCGACAATTAGAGATGCTGACCTGATTTTAGTATTGGATAAAGGCACTATTGTTGAACGAGGCAATCATGACAAATTATTAGAGAAAAATGGTTTATATGCAGATATGTACAAGTTACAAAGTAGTGAGGGTTAAGAAAAAAACAACAGGAAAAGCATTTAATGCTTTTCCTGTTGTTTTTTTGTACTTATAACTAGTGTATCTATATGAGGTTTTGATGATTTTAAATGTACTTAAATTAAAATTTAGATTAAATAAAAATTTGTTATTTGAAATTTATTTCATTTTTATATCCATTTTTTTCTTTTTTTGAGATTTTTTTGAACTTTATAAAAAGAATATTTCACCTAGAATAGGAGACCAGAACGAAAATAATGTTTGGGAGGAAAGTATGAAAGTGAAAAAAGTTACAGCGTTATTATTATGTGGGGTAGTTTTATCAACAGCAACATTTGCAACAAATACTTATGCACAAGAGAACAAGCTTGAAGGTAGAGCTATTTTGGGGAAAGATGATCGGGAGAAAGTTACTGATACAACAAAAGCACCGTATTCTAGTATTGCTTATGTTTCAACAGATACTGGATTTGGTTCAGGCACAGTTATCTCGAAAAATAAAGTATTAACAGCAGGACATGTTGTTGAAAAAATTAAAACAGATTGGGATATAAAACAAGCTAGGGTCTTTCCTGGGAGAAATGGCTACAACAGACCGTTTGGTGCGTTTGATGTGGAATCAGTAGATATACACGCTGCTTGGAGTATAGGTAAGAATCGTGATTATGATATTGCAGTTCTTACGTTGAAACCTAACCAAGATGGGAAAAATATTGGAGAGGTTGTACCAATAATTCCTGTTAAAAATACACCAAGTATTCCTATAGGAACAAAAGCATCTTTGCCCGGTTATAGTCAAGATAAATTTGGAGAGTTGTGGGAGGCAAAGGGGCCAGTTGTTTCACAAACTGCATTACGTCTTCATTATGAGATCGATTCAGTCGGAGGAACTTCTGGTGCGCCTATTTACAATGAGCAAAATGAATTAATTGCTGTTCACACAAGTGAGCTTTGGATTAATGGAATTGCAGTTAAAAATACTGGTTCAAAAATTACTGGATCCAACTATGAATTTATTGCAAAATATTTAGACAAAAAAGAAACAGATACTCAAGCACCGAGTCAAGTTACTGGACTGAAAGCAGCAGCTGTTACAACGAATTCAGCTCAACTTTCTTGGAATCCATCTACAGATAATGTTGGCGTAGACAAGTATGAAGTTTACCGTAATGGATCAAAAATTGGAGAGAGTAAAACAACTTCTCTTACTGCAAATGGTTTATTAGCTGATACGTCATATACATTTTCAGTTATTGCAGTAGACAAGGCAGGGAATCGCTCACAAGTATCAGCTGGATTGACTGTTCGTACAGGAAAAGAGACTGTAGTGGATAATCAGGCACCAAGTCAAGTAACAGGAGTGAAAGCTAGCAATGTTACTAGCACTACAGCACAATTATCTTGGAATGCTTCAACAGATAATATTGGTGTAGATAAATATGAAATTTACCGTAACGGATCGAGCGTGGGTGAAAGCAGATCTACTAATTTTACAATGAATGGTCTCGCAGCTAATACTACCTACACAGTTTCAATTGCAGCTCTTGATAAGGCGGGAAATCGTTCTGTTTTATCAACTGGGTTCGTTTTACAGACTGAAAAAGAACCAGAAAAACCATCTGACAATCAAACGACTTGGGTTCAATCAAAGGTTTATGTAGCAGGGAATAAGGTTTTCTATAATGGGATTGAATACAAGGCTAAATGGTGGACTCAAGGAAATCAACCTGGAAGATCAGATGTATGGGAAAAATTAAGTGTTGGAAGTATTGAAGAATGGGTACCAAACTTAGCTTATACCGGTGGTAATACTATTACGTATAAAGGAACAAAATATAAAGCCAAATGGTGGACTCGTGGAGATGAACCAGGTAAGGTACCCGTTTGGGAAAAAATATAGTTTTTTTGTCCATGAGGATGAGCCTTTTTCTCATCCTCTAAATAAAATATTACTCAAAATTGCATATAAATTCGTTTACAAAAAAGGAATTATTTTTTAGGAGGAATAAAATAAAAGTGAAAAAATATACGATGTTATTACTTTGTGGACTAGTATTATCCACAAATACCTTTACAACTATTAGCTATGGGGAAGAGAATCGTCCGACATCAAGAAAAATCATTGGTTCAGATGATCGGACACTAGTAACAGATACAACAAAAGCCCCGTATTCAAGTGTTGTTTACTTTTCTGCTAATGGTTCTAGAGGTACAGGGGTGGTTGTTGGAAAAAATAAAGTGATAACGGCTGGGCATGTTGTCAGTAAATTAACAACGCTGTCAGCTGTTAGAAAAGCATATGTTGTTCCAGGCAGAAATCAAGATTATTACCCTTTTGGAAGATTTGGTGTCGAGTCGGTCGAAATTCATAAAGATTACTCGATGAATAAAGCGGATCATGATATTGCTGTTGTTACTTTGGGAATGAACGGATTTGGCCAGCATATTGGTGAAGCAGTACCACAAATTCCGGTATCTAATATTTCGACTGTCTCAACAAATAATAAAGCGTTTATTCCTGGATATGGTGGGGACAAAGGGACACAGATGTGGTCGCATACTGGCAATATAATTTCTCAAAGTACTTATCGCCTTTTTTATGATACTGATACAATCGGAGGAAACTCAGGAGGTCCTGTTTTCGATACTGATAATCGTTTAGTGGCCTTGCATACGACAGCGTATCCTAATTACAACGGTGGAGTAAAATTAACAGGTTCTAATTATGAGCTTGTTCAAAAACATTTAGGACAAACTGAAATTGATACTCAGGCGCCAAGCCAAGTAACAGGACTAAAAGCAACAAATGTAACCAAAACCTCAGCTCAATTATCATGGACCCCTTCAACAGATAACGTAGGTGTTGATAAATATGAAGTCTATCATAATGGTACCAGAATTGGGGAAAGTAAAATAACAAACTATGCAGTCAGTGGTTTAACGGCAGATACATCATACACATTCACAGTCGTAGCGGTGGATAAATCAGGAAACCGTTCGCAAGTATCATCAGATGTATCAATTCGTACAGAAAAAGAACCAGTCATACAAGCACCAACTCAAGTAATAGGGTTAAAAGCAACAAATGTAACGAAAACCTCAGCCCAACTATCATGGAACCCATCAACAGCCAATGTAGGTATTGATAGGTATGAAATCTATCGTAACGGCGCAAGAATTGGAGAAAGCAAAACAACAAATTATGCAGTAGGCGGACTAATAGCAGATACGTCATACACATTCACCGTTATAGCAGTAGACAAGGCAGCTAACCGTTCTCAAATGTCTACAGGAGTAACAGTTCGCACAGAAAAAGAAGTGGATAAACCAATAGAAGGTCAAACGACATGGGTTCAATCTAAAGTCTATGTAGGTGGGGATAAAGTATTTTACAAAGGGATTGAATACAGAGCCAAATGGTGGACGCAAGGAAACACACCTGGAATAAATGATGTATGGGAGAAGTTAAGTACAGAAATTATTGAAGAATGGAACTCAAACCTAGCATACCAAGGTGGAAGCATAGTTACTTATAAGGGAGTACAATACAAAGCCAAGTGGTGGACGCGTGGTGAAGAACCCGGGAAGTCATCTGTTTGGGAAAAGAAATAACGGGTCAAATATTAAAAGGGTAACTTAATTTTTGGGGAGGAAAATGGAAACATGAAAATCAAAACAATCACAACCTTATTATTATGTGGGGTGGTCCTATCGACATCAATAGTCACAACAACTGCTTACGCAGAGGAAAAGAAGCCAGAAAGTAGAGCCATTATGGGGAAAGATGATCGAGTGAGCATCAAGGATTCAACAAAGGCTCCATATTCAAGCGTTGCCTATATTTCAACGAATGCTGGCTCTGGCTCAAGTACTGTTATCGGGAAAAATAAACTATTAACAGCAGGTCATGTCGTTGAAAAAATAGAAACAAGTTGGGATATCAGTCAAGCAAAAGTTTATCCTGCTAGAAATGGGATTCAGTTTCCATATGGTGGTTTTGATGTTGAATCAGTAGATATACACAAAAATTGGACTACAGAAAAGAATCGTGATTTTGATATTGCAGTTGTCACATTGAAACCTAATAGTAGAGGTGAAAATATTGGGGACATTGTACCAATAATTCCAGTTAGAGATGTTCCTAATGTTTCAGTAGGGACAAAAGCATCTATACCAGGGTACAGTTACGATAAGTATGGAGAGTTATGGGAAGGAAAAGGTTCAGTAATGTCACAAACCTATTATCGTCTTTTCTATGATATTGATACACTCCAAGGGACATCTGGCGCGCCTATTTATAACGAGCAAAATCAACTGATTGGTGTTAACACAAGTCATTATTTTACTGCAGAAGGAGTGGCATTAAAAAATAGTGGATCAAAAATCACTGGATCAAATTATGAATTTATTGCGAAACATTTAGATAAAAAAGAAACAGATACTCAAGCTCCAAGTCAAGTGACAGGGCTAAAAGCAATAAATGTAACCAAAAATTCTGCCCAACTATCCTGGAACCCCTCGACGGATAACGTAGGTGTTGATAAATATGAAATCTATCGTAATGGCGCAAGAATTGGCGAAAGTAAAGCAACCAACTACTCAGTAAGTGGTTTAACAGCGGATACATCATATTCATTCACCATTGTAGCAATTGATAAAGCTGGAAATCGTTCGCAAGTATCGTCAGGTGTATCAATTCGTACAGAAAAAGAAACAGATACCCAAGCTCCAAGTCAAGTGACAGGGCTAAAAGCAACGAATGTAACCAAAAATTCTGCCCAACTATCCTGGAACCCCTCGACGGATAACGTAGGTGTTGATAAATATGAAATCTATCGTAATGGCACAAGAATTGGCGAAAGTAAAACAACCAACTACTCAGTAAGTGGTTTAACAGCGGATACATCATATTCATTCACCATTGTAGCAATTGATAAAGCTGGAAACCGTTCGCAAGTATCATCAGGTGTATCAATTCGTACAGAAAAAGAACCAGTTATACAAGCACCAACTCAAGTAATAGGGTTAAAAGCAACAAATGTAACGAAAACCTCAGCCCAACTATCATGGAACCCATCAACAGCCAATGTAGGTATTGATAGGTATGAAATCTATCGTAATGGCACAAGAATTGGTGAAAGTAAAACAACCAATTATGCAGTAAGTGGATTGTTAGCAGATACGTCATACACATTTACAGTCGTAGCAGTAGACAAGGCAGCTAACCGTTCTCAAATGTCTACAGGGGTAACAGTTCGCACAGAAAAAGAAGTGAATAAGCCAATAGAAGGTCAAACAACATGGGGGCAGTCAAAAGTTTATGTGGCCAATGATAAGGTGTTTTACAAAGGAATTGAATACCGTGCGAAGTGGTGGACACAAGGAAACACCCCAGGAACAAATGATGTGTGGGAAAAATTAAGCACAGGAATTATTGAAGAATGGAATTCAAAACTAGCGTACACAGGAAAAAGCGTAATAACTTATAAAGGAACACAATACAAAGCCAAATGGTGGACCCGTGGAGAAGAACCAGGTAAGGCACCAGTTTGGGAAAAAATATAAGTGCTGTTAAAAGTAATGTAGCACTACTGCTTTTAAAGAACTGCTGTAACTCGTGATGAAGACTTTATGAATGCTGCTGAATACCATGTAAAGCGGTGGACTCAAGCGAAATACATCAATGACTGAAGTAATTATGATTTACAAAAATAATATGAAAAATGAAGGACGGTAAAACAATGAAAATTCAAAATCTAGTAACAGTATTACTTTGCAGTGCAGTATTATCTACTGCAGCAGTTGCGGCAACACCACAAGTAGAAGCTGCTCATCCAGTAAGAGAAAAATTAACTGACAACAAATCAAAAATCAATGACACAACAAAAGGTCGTTTCCAAAGCGTAGCATTTATTGATGCCAATGGCGTAACAGGTACTGGAACAGTTATTGGTAATAATAAAGTCTTAACTTCTTACAATGTTGTTGAAAGTTTAAAGAACAGTGGAAATCTTGAGAAGTCTTTTGTTACACCTGGGAAAAATGGAGAAAACGCTCCTTTTGGTTCATTCCAAGTTGAGTCAGTGAACTTTGAAGAATCTTGGGGAAACTTAGCTATTTTAACAGTAAAACCAAATGAAAATGGTCAAAATATTGGTGAAGTAGTTTCAGTTGTTCCTGTTACAAAAAATCCAGCTGTTTTAGTTTGTTCAGCAGTGACTACACCTGGATATGATGCAGACAAAAAAGGTGAAATGTGGGAAAGTAAAGCGACTATTAGCTTTAACATTGCTTCTCATTTCTGGTTTAACCAAGCAAGCAAAGATGGAAACTACGGCGCACCAATTTTCGACCAACGTGGTAAATTACTTGGCGTTCGTACATTTGAAAAATATTCAAAAGGTGTTCAAACAAGTGCAGCAAAATTAACAGAACGCAATTATGATTTTATTTCAAATAATTTAAAATAAGAACTATCAATGTAACTAAAACAATCATGTGATACCTTACTTTTAATTAGAGTAGTTTAAAGTAAGTCGGGGAAGTAAAACGTTTCAAATAAGTGCATTATCATCAGGAAAGTAAATTAATAAAACTTGAGTCTGCCGCTTTGCATGGTATTCACAGCTGTCACAAGTTAAATTTAATGGAAAAAGTAGTAACTGAAAAATGTTGCTACTTTTTTTATTTTGAATCTTGAAAAAAACAAATTCTTTGGGACTAAACTTGGGCAGAAATATAGACAATCCGTCATTTAAGTTGTAAAGTAAATGTACTTGAAAAATTCGGAGGTTGAAAAGACATATGTATGATGTAATTGTAATTGGTGCAGGACCTGCTGGCATGACCGCAGCGTTATATGCGTCACGTTCTAATCTTTCAGTATTGATGATCGAGCGCGGTGCGCCTGGCGGTCAAATGAACAATACTGCTGAAGTGGAAAACTATCCAGGTTTTGATTCAATTATGGGACCTGAATTGGCTTATAAAATGTATGAAAATGTTGAAAAATTTGGTACAGAAAATGCATATGGCATTGTGATGGACATTAAAGATCAGGGAGCGTACAAAGAAGTTATTTGTGATGATAAAACGTATCAAGCTAAAACGGTAATCATTGCTACAGGTTGTGAACATCGTAAACTAGGTGTTAAAGGAGAAGAAGAATTTGCAGGTCGGGGTGTTTCTTATTGCGCAGTTTGTGATGGCGCCTTCTTCCGCAATAAACGCTTATTGGTTATTGGCGGCGGAGATTCAGCTGTTGAAGAAGCAATTTACCTAACGCAATTTGCTTCAGAAGTTGTGATTGTACACCGTCGTGACGAATTACGTGCGCAAAAGATTATTCAAGATCGTGCGTTTGCTAATGAAAAAATCTCTTTTGAATGGAATACTGTGTTAGAAGAAATCGTTGGCAATAATATGATG
Source organism: Enterococcus sp. AAFC-DPL-5146 (assembly GCF_058216635.1). NCBI lineage: Bacteria > Bacillati > Bacillota > Bacilli > Lactobacillales > Enterococcaceae > Enterococcus > Enterococcus sp. AAFC-DPL-5146. The sequence goes on from NZ_CM177103.1 coordinate 1,065,924, forward strand.
GTTACAGGCGGACAATTACGTAATGTGTTGACGAACGAAGTGAAGGAAATTGAAACTGACGGTGTGTTTATCTACGTTGGACTTGACCCTTTGACTGAACCATTCAAAAATGCTGGCTTAACAAATGCAGAAGGATGGATTGAAACAGATCAAGATATGAAAACAAGTATGCCAGGTGTTTTTGCCATTGGTGATGTTCGTGAAAAAACATTACGTCAAATCACAACAGCTGTTGGTGAAGGCGGAATTGCTGGACAACAAGTGTATAAATATATTGAAGATATGACAGAAGTTGAAGAAGTGAAATAATCAACCAGGTTGTTGAAGCATCACTATAATATTGACTGACCAAGATCTAGGTCAAAGCTTGATAAGTTTTGGCTTAGATCTATTTTTATACGATTAATGGGAGTGAAAGCAATGAGTTTAAATTTAAAAGCAATCGAAGAAATCATCAATAATGAAAAAAATGCAGGCGGATTTTCCAAATTGATCCGCGATTTTAAAAAGATCGGCATTGAAAAATATGATTATTTAGTAGATGCGGGTGTGTATCGCTACTATGATGAGTCGTCACACATTGAAATCCAACTGAATGGTAAACCTAAAAATGTTGCTGTGAAAGAGTCTTCTACAGCAATAAAAAAAGCTGTTTTAAAAGCACAAGCGGGTGACATTACATTTGAAGAATTCACAGAGCTTGCTGGTGCCGCAGGAGTAGCCTATTGGCGGACAGATTTACTTGCAATGCAGGTAGATTATTTTGGTCAAAGTGGAGTTATTCTGTTAAGTGAACCTATTCCGGAAGTTTAAACTGTAACTTTCGGATAAGGAAAGTAATTATGTTAATAGTGATGAGAAATGAACTCACAATTTCTCATCACTATTTTTATAATAATAGAATAACTGGTGTTGATTAGACTTTACTTGTCTTTTTTAATAAAATGAGACATTACTTTTCTTTCACAATCTAACGTTTCGATTTTGACTTGTTCTGCTTCCATCAGACCGATAAATTCTGTAAAAAAATCATGGAACAAAATTGGAGTTTTCTGGAACTACCAATACCGCCATCAATTATCTAGAAAAAGTATGCAGAGTTTATAAAGTACATAATTTTAACAAAATGGACTAGAAAATTCTAGTAAAATTAGGTACAACAAAAGAAGATAGTACATGATGCTAACACGCAACCTAATTTTCCTCGTAAACTTTCATTAGATAACACAAAAAACTGCTCCCTTAGTATATAAGGAAAAATAAAAAAAATTATTTTTATTTCGTAAATTGTAAGTCAGCGGCTTGCAATTTTTTTGTTGTACAAAGAAATTTATGTCAGACGTATTTTAAAATATGTGATTTACTTCCGTTTTTTATTAAGATATACTTAATATTAGGGTTGAAAAAAATATTAAGGAGTATGAAAAAATGATTGATATCAATGCTGGGGAAATTCAAAATCAGGCCACCAAGATTGGTCAAGCCAACGATAAATTAACAATTTCCCAAACTGTGACCTTTTCTTCTGGAACAACGGTGCCGGGAAATAGTTTAGCAAACAGTACTTTTGAAAAACTAAAAAGCTCTTCCTCAACCATTCAACAACTGTTAAACCGTGATACTGCCAATATCCAAAGTGCAGTTGCGGCCTTTAAAAGAGCGGATACGCAAGTTCAACAACTGTTTAAATCACCTTTATAACAGGTTTTAGATGAACGAGTGTACCCAGTTTTTATATGAGGAGGAAACAATGAAAGAGGAAGAGATTCGAAAAAGACGAATAGAAAATGAAGAAAAACAAGAAGAAAACACCGAAGTAACGATGTTATTAGAGCGAAAAATAGAAGATTGCGGTCAATTATATGCAAGTGAACGCCACCATAATGAACGAGTGATCGCTTATTTTCACCGACAAGAAGAAGGCACTTTTTTTGAAGAGATCATTGAAGATGCCCGAATCGAAGAACGTCGATTTTTTGAGGAAATGACTGACGGACAAGAAACGTTAGCCATGAAAAAAAGACAATTAGAAGAGCAGTCCGAAACCTTGTATGAAGCAGAATTACAAGCGCTCAGAGAGGAGGAAGATGCCCATGGTCAAAATGGTGATTGGTGAAGTTCAAACCCAAACAGAACAAATCAAAGCATTTGGTAAAACATACAGCCAGGCATTGGAATCTGTCTCAAGTGCAACCCAAGGTATTATCTTAGTTGTTGGCATGAGCGGTCAAGGAATGGACAGTATAAAAAACTATATTTCAAGCACGTATCCCGCTTTGTGTAAAGCCGTTATCCTCCACAGCGAAGCAACAGTCCAAGCCAATGAACAATATCTAGAGGGATACACGTCGCAATGCGGCAGTGAAGAGTTAGATTCAGAGGAATTACAAGATCAAATCAACGAAGCAGATAGATTAATTCAAGGCTTTCAATCTTCAAAAGATAGCTTTGCCCAAGCGAAACGGGGGTTATCAGAAGACAGCTCGAAAGTGATGGGGATGATTTTCCAAGCCGCAATCAATAATATGGATGCAGGAATTACTCGAAATCAAGCGAAGAAAGCGAAAATAGAAGAAAAATTACGTAAGTTTTTGGCATTTTGTGATAAGTCTCCGAGCTACTTCGATGGACTGAAAAGTTCAGAAGAATTAATGACAAAAGGGATGCAGGCGTTAGGCGTTGACGGTTCGGGAAACGTTGGCGCAGGAAGTTGGAACGGCAAAGGATTTTCCTTAAAAGAGACCGCTTGGATCAAGGATGTAAATAAGAATTGGAATGATCGAGTTGAAAGACGGGATAAACAACTATTAGATGGATGTAAGATTATTCATGTTTTTGACGAAAAATATGGCAAAGACGTTTACATGTTTGAAAAAGATGGGTATCATTACGCATTGAATGAGGACGATTTATCAGCAGATTTAAAGAAATTGATCAAAAAATACGGCTTAGATGTGTTAGAATTAAGTCCAACAGAGATGTCAAAACGAGTGAATGATTTCCAGAAAAGTGGACGAGATTACTTTAGTGGTGATAAAGTAGGAATGCCAGGTTTTGGTGCTTTAGCACACGGACAAGATTTTATGGGGAAAGCACAAGAATCAGGTTTGTGGGATGCGATGTGGGCGCTTGGATTGACAGGAGCTGTGGTGAGGAATGCGCAGATTTATGATAAGAAAGTTAGTGGGATTAAAGTTCCAAATACAGATGTTGGAGTGGTTCAATCAAGGATTAATTTAGCTGAAAATCCAACAAGATTTAGTCCTTCAAATAATGCTGGAATGAAACATGTTAGAGATAGACATTTTGATCCATTGAAAAATGCTGGACAATTTTCAGTATCGGAATCAAAATTGAAATCTATACTGCAATCAAAAAAAGTTGTAGATACTCCTGTAGTTAATTTAGGTGAAGGGAGATTTGAAAGAGTAGTAAATATTGGCGAAAACTTAGGAACTGTAAAACCTAGTTTAGGTGGAGAAAAAACAACTTGGTTAAAAGTAATAACAGATAAAGCGGGAAATATTATCACTTCTTTTCCGATACCCAAACCATAGGAGGTTATTATGAATAAAAGTATTATAAAAATTTATGATAGTTTTGATAAAAGTGAGTTAAATATATTTTTTGATAATCTAATTAAATTTGTAAATAAATATGATTCTGAATTTCAAAAACATACGTCATTGGAATATTTAAACTCAATAAAAAAATTTAAATCGCAAGATTTTATTTTGGGTCATTCAGATGACAGCCTTGAGCTTGGTATATCTTTTTATAAAAAGAAAATTGAAGAAAATCAGGATGAAGAAGCTACTTGTAATCAAGTTTCATCGTTAATATGGGCTTTAAGCGCATATATGATTGATGAACTGTGCCCAATCTGTTCTGAAAGTAATTTAAGGTTGACAGTAATGAAGCAAGAGGAAAATCAAATTGTGAAATTTTGTGATGAATGTCTCTCGACCATTATTAATGATAACTATGTTAAAATTGAAGGAGAATTAATTCCAGCATCTAAAAAAATGGTGGAATCATATTTGGAAATTTAATAAATATTTACTATCTGATTGGCGTCGGATAGTAAAGCCTTGACTAGTAAGCTGTAACTCGCTAATCAAGTTGCCAATAGCTAACAAAAGCTAGCTGTATTTATCGTACAAAAATTCATAGATAAACGATTGAACTGTATCAGTGAAGATGGACTGATGCAGTTTCTTTGTTTATCAAAAAATACGGTTTAGATGTGTTAGAATTAAGTCCGACGGAGAGGTCAAAACGAGTGAATGATTTCCAGAAAAGTGGACGAGATTATTTTAATGGTGATAAAGTTGGAATGCCAGGCTTTGGTGCTTTAGCACACGGACAAGATTTTATGGGGAAAATGCAAGAATCTGGTTTGTGGGATGCGATGTGGGCGCTTGGGGTGACAGGAGCTGCGGTGAGGAATGCGCAGATTTATGATAAGAAAGCCAATGGAGTTAATAAGTTGTTAAAACCTGATTTACTAGACGAACTTTCAAAAAGTGGTGTAAAGTATAATCAAGATGATGTGGTCATGGTTGGAAAAGATTCTTCAGGTAAATTACTTTGGCTTGAAAAAGGAAATGATAAAGCAGGATTAAAGCATATTATTAATGGGCATGTAGAAGATTTCAGTGCTAAAGGTATTCAAGATATTCCTAACTTTTTACATGATACTTTAAAAATAAATCCTATAAAACAAGGAACAGGACCTAAAGGACCATATTCAGTTTATATTATTGATGGAAAAAAATATACTTTGGCATATGGAAATAATGGGTTTGTAGTTTCATTTTATCCAAGTAAATAATTAAATAAGGAGGATATGCATGTACAAACTACTTTCCGTAGAAGAAGCAGTTGCAACAAGAAGTTTAGAATTGAAAAATTTAAATACAGGTACAATTGATTTATGTTTCGATGATTCAGCTGTAACTAGTTTTAAAAATTTTGATTTTATGGAAATTAATGAAGTATACGATTGTAAAATTTATCTTTTGGGTGAATTAGATGATGTCGGCGAGAATGTAACATATATTAAAGATGTTATTATTGGAACTAGAGTTTTATCAGAAGTTTCAAATAAAAAAGGAGATGTATACTATATTGACAAAATTTCTATAAGTGAGTTTACTAATAATGAAAAATTATTGAATTACAAGTATACTAGAAAAGATATTATTCAAGTAAATAATACCATTCATCCAGACTTTGAATAGCTAACAAAAGCTAGCTGTATTTTACTGTATAAAATTAAAAAATATGAATTATTTAAACGGTGCTAGTGCAAAATTTCTAGTACCGTTTTTTTATAGTATGAAGCAGAATTACAAGCGCTCAAAGAGGAGGAAGATGCCCATGGTCAAAATGGTGATTGGTGAAGTTCAAACCCAAACAGAACAAATCAAAGCATTTGGTAAAACATACAGCCAGACATTGGAATCTGTCTCAAGTGCAACCCAAGGTATTCTCTTAGTTGTTGGCATGAGCGGTCAAGGAATGGACAGTATAAAAAACTATATTTCAAGCACGTATCCCGCTTTGTGTAAAGCCGTTATCCTCCACAGCGAAGCAACAGTCCAAGCCAATGAACAATATCTAGAGGGATACACGTCGCAATGCGGCAGTGAAGAGTTAGATTCAGAGGAATTACAAGATCAAATCAACGAAGCAGATAGATTAATTCAAGGCTTTCAATCCTCAAAAGACAGCTTTACGAGGATTATCAGAAGACAGCTCGAAAGTGATGGGCATGATTTTCCAAGCGGCAATCAATAATATGACGGTCATCACTATGCACTGAATGAGGACGATTTATCAGCAGATTTAAAAAGTTTGATCAAAAAATACGGCTTAGATGTGTTAGAATTAAGTCTAGCAGAGATGACAAAATGAGCTAATAATTTCCAAAAAGTGGACGAGATTATTTTAGTGGTGATAAAATAGGAATGCTAGGCTTTGGTGCTTTAGCACATGGACAAGATTTTTATATAACAATTACATACAGAGGATCTACAGAACTTACTCTAGAAAAAATATTAGATAAAAATCATGTCGAATACGATGACTTATTATGAAGAGGAATTTTAAAAAGGAGTGAATAGTAAGAATGCAATATGAAAAAGATTGGTATATGAGACAAGTCAAAGCGGCTGTATTTAATCCATTCAAAAAAACAAAAGAAGTTCAAATGATGCCTATGGTCCATGTCACAGACGAAGTAACGGGAGAAAAGTATTCAATTCCGATTCAAAATCACCTTTTAGACCTTATCTTGAAATTCAAAATCAACCAAGCTGAGAATGAATTGTTTTCTGAATCCGAAAACATGTCAGATGAACAATTTTATGGGTTAGGCAAGTGGTTCTATGACATTCTTGAAAACTTATCAGATAAGGATTTAGAAACCGCAAATTTTTCAAGAGCTGAGATTATTCAAGGAAAAGCAGACTTAGATAAACGCAACAAGACAAATCAATTTTAAGAAAGAAATTTTTATTTCTTTTGACAATCGTTAAAATATGGACTATGATGATTGAGGATAAAGAACTGAATAATTGTTAGGTGAGGCTCCTATTTGGACATATGCTGCTGCCGCGAAAGAATCGAGAGACTCTTAGTTGGTTGAACAGGAATGATCGTGAAGGTCATTCATAACGTAGCTGATAAGAAATTATCTACGCCCTATAGTGCTAAAGCTCAACGATAGAGATACTTTTATTTAAGTTGCTATTTTACGCACACTCTATTGTTGAGTGTGCGTTTTACTTTGCTGTGAATCACTGCGACTGGCTTTGCCAGAGCAGATGATGAACAGTACTTGGCGACTGCAAGGAGCGAAGTTCCGCAAAAAAAGTAGCTAAGAGAGTACTAGGCCTACAAAGAGAGAAATAACCTTATCTTGTAAAAAAATTTCACCTAACAATTACAAAAAATCCATCGTTTTAAAATAAAAAAAGAGAGGAAGAGTCACATGGAAGACCCCAGTCATTCGAGAAAATTAAATGTAGCCTTCATCTTAGAAACGGTGGAATCAAAATGATTTTTCATTCCCCATTCTAGACAAGATGAATCGAGCTAGAACATGGAGGAAAAGAAAATGATGAACAAAAAAGCAATAGAAATGAAAAAAATAACTAAAGACCAAGAATTAAGAAAATTAGCGATGCTATCTGAACGAGAATTAATGATGGAACTACGTACATCAGGAAAAGGATTGTCTGAAGAAGATGCAAAACATCGTTTAGAAGAATATGGACCAAACGAAGTATCAGCTCAAAAACCTACACCTGCAATTATTATGTTTTTAGAGGCATTTAAAGATCCTTTTGTTTATGTGCTAGCATTATTAATGGCCGTATCTGCAGCCACAAAAGATTTCGAAGCAGCGATTGTAATGAGCTTGATGATTTTAGCAAGTGTAGTTATTTCCTTTATTCAAGAATATCGTTCGCAAAAAGCAAGTTTAAATTTAAAAGAATTAATTGAAAATACAGCAGCTGTAACTCGCGAAGGAGTAACAAAAGAAATTCCAATGGACGAGGTTGTTCCAGGAGATATGGTGACGTTAGCAACAGGAGATATGATTCCAGCAGATGCCGTTTTGATTTGGACAAAAGACTTGTTTATCAATCAATCTTCTCTAACAGGAGAATCTATGCCGGTTGAAAAATTTGTAGATGCTGGGGTAGACAAGAACCAAGAAAGTATCTCTGCGCTTGATATGCAAGATTTGGTTTTTATGGGAACCGATGTCTTGAGTGGACAAGGAAAAGCAATTATTTTAAAAACAGGACAACATACATTTTTTGGTGATATCGCTAAAAATGCAACCACACAAAGAGGAAAAACGTCATTTGATATTGGCTTGACGAAAGTTAGTAAATTCTTATTGCAAATGGTCATGGTTTTATTTCCAATCGTATTTTTAATTAATGGCATTACTAAAGGCGATTGGGGTGCAGCGTTTTTCTTTGCCATCGCTGTGGCAGTTGGTTTGACACCTGAAATGTTACCAATGATCGTTACAAGTAATTTAGCAAAAGGTGCGTTGAGTTTATCTAAACATAAAGTAATCGTTAAAGAATTACCTTCGATTCAGAATTTAGGCAGTATGGACGTACTTTGTACAGATAAAACAGGAACCATTACAGAAGATCGAGTGGTTCTTGTACAGCACTTAGATCCAATGGGAAATGTGAATGATACTGTGTTGGATATGGCATATTTAAATTCACATTATCAAACAGGTTGGAAAAATTTGATGGATGTAGCTGTCATAAATTTTCATGAAGAAAATGGGATTGTAAGTCCGTTCAAATCAGTTACAAAATTAGATGAGATTCCGTTTGATTTCTCTCGACGTCGTTTAACTGTTGTTGTGAATGCTGATGGTCATCAGTTGATGATTACTAAAGGTGCGGTTGAAGAAATGGAAGCTGTTTGTACACATGCTGAAATTGATGGTGAGCTCGTTCCTTTAACACCAGAATTACAGAAAAAAATGCGTGAAGTCAACATTCATATGAATGAACAAGGTATGCGAGCTTTAGCTGTAGCAGTAAAAAAAGACGTGCATAGTGAAGCTGTTTATTCAGTAGAAGACGAAAAAGGCATGGTATTGATCGGTTTCATGGGCTTCTTAGATCCAGCCAAAAAATCTGCTATTACAGCAATTAAATCTTTACATGAACATGGTGTGAATGTAAAAGTTTTAACTGGTGATAATGATATTGTAGCGAAAAAAGTTTGTGCAGATGTTGGCATTGAAGTGTCTCATGTAGTTTTAGGATCAGAAATTGATACGATGTCAGATGAACAAATGAAAGAAGAAGTAGAGAAAACTAACTTATTTGCCAAATTAAATCCAATGCAAAAATCACGAATCATTGAAACCTTACAAAGTAATGGACACACCGTTGGTTTCATGGGCGATGGTATTAATGATGCGCCTGCATTACGAAAAGCTGACGTTGGGATTTCGGTAGATACAGCGGCGGACATTACCAAAGATGCCAGCTCAATTATTTTGCTAGAAAAAAGTTTAAATGTGTTAGAAAACGGTGTTTTAGAAGGACGTAAAGTGTTCAGTAATATGATGAAATACATCAAAATCACGATCAGTTCAAACTTTGGGAATGTTTTCTCAATTTTAGTTGCTAGTGCATTTTTACCCTTTTTACCAATGCTTTCTATTCAATTGTTGATTCAAAACTTGATTTATGATATCGCACAGTTGACGATCCCTTGGGACAATGTTGATGAAGAAGAACTAGCGAAACCTGTCCGTTGGGAAACAAATGGCTTGATGAAATTCACTGTATGTATTGGTCCGGTAAGTAGTATTTTTGATATAATGACTTACCTTGTTATGTGGTTTGTTTTCAGTGCTAATTCCGTTGCAACGCAGCACTTATTCCAAACAGGTTGGTTTGTAGTTGGCTTAGTTAGTCAAACACTAGTTGTTCACATGGTACGTACGAGAAAGCTTCCATTTATTCAAAGTATTGCTTCACCAGCTGTGATTCTTTCCAGTTTAGGTGCGATTTGTTTAGGATTATTGATTGTCTTGACACCAATTCGGGAGGTTTTCGACTTTGTGAAACTTCCAGCTAATTATTGGGGTTGGTTCATTTTGATCATTGTACTATATTTGATTACAGTAGAAGTTGCTAAACGACTATATATTCACATTACAAAAGAATGGATTTAATTCAGAAAAATGTTGATTATAGATTTTGTAGACCGTTTATTTAACGAAAAGAACGATTCAATTTGTTTTTTCATACTAAATGTTTTGAAACAAATAACGAAAAATTTATTTGTGATTGAGATAGTCATTCGTAAAGAATGAAAAAAAACTATAATTTCACTATTAATATTCGCTTTTCATAGAACAAAGACAAAATATCTAACTTTTTGTCTTTGTTCTTTTTTTGTCAGCTAAAAAAAGTCTGTTCATTTTTTAGCAAATAATTTCCGTAGTATAATTTTTCTGTAGCATAACAATGAACTGATCGACTATAACAGTGTGTTGTCAAAAGATATGATTGGGAAGTCTTTTTATAAAACGGTTTCTTGTTTGTGATTTTAATCACTAACCTTTGGTACGAAAGGTTTCGAGTATTTTAATCAAATTTAAAGAAATACTAACTTTTTACTTGCTCTTTTACTTGTTTAGTGATAATTTGTAAGTGTAGTCGATAAAAAGTAATACAGTTTTTAATGCTGTTTTACTTCTTTCGAAAAAAAGAAACGTAACAGAGAGGATTGTGTGACAAAATGGCAAAGGCAAAGAAACAAAAACCTATTGACTTTAAAGCACTTATGGAAAAAGTCGACGCTGATTTCCCAACATTTCAAATCTTAGATAAAGATGGGAAAATCGTAAACAAAGACGCAGTACCAGATTTATCAGATGACGAATTAGTTGAATTAATGACTCGTATGGTTTGGTCACGTGTATTAGATCAACGTTCAACTGCATTGAACCGTCAAGGTCGTCTAGGATTCTTCGCACCAACAGCTGGACAAGAAGCAAGCCAATTAGCAAGTCAATTTGCTATGGAAAAAGAAGATTACCTATTACCAGGTTACCGTGATGTACCTCAATTAGTTCAACATGGTTTACCATTAACAGAGGCATTTTTATGGTCTCGTGGACATGTAGCGGGTAACCACTATGCGCCAGAATTAAATGCATTACCACCACAAATCATCATTGGTGCGCAATACATCCAAGCAGCTGGTGTTGCTTTAGGTATGAAAAAACGCGGTAAGAAAAACGTAGTCTTCACTTATACTGGTGATGGCGGTTCTTCACAAGGTGATTTCTATGAAGCAATCAACTTTGCAGGAGCATATCATGCAAACGGCGTGTTCATCATCCAAAACAATGGTTTTGCGATTTCAACACCTCGTGAAAAACAAACAGCAGCTAAAACATTAGCACAAAAAGCTGTAGCAGCTGGAATTCCAGGGATCGTCGTTGACGGAATGGATCCATTAGCAGTTTATGCAATTGCTAAAGAAGCTCGTGAATGGTCTGCAGCAGGAAATGGTCCTGTTTTAATTGAAACATTAACTTACCGTTATGGACCACATACATTATCAGGTGATGATCCAACACGTTACCGTTCAAAAGATATGGATGACGAATGGGTACAAAAAGATCCATTGATCCGTTTCCGTAAATATCTAGAAGACAAAGGTTTATGGTCTGAAGAAAAAGAAAATGAAGTTATTGAAAAAACAAAAGAAGAAATCAAAGTTGCAATTGCAGAAGCTGATAAAGTTCCAAAACAAAAAGTTTCTGATTTCTTGAAAAACATGTTTGAAGTTCAACCTCAAAATATTAAAGAACAAATTGCGTTCTACGAAGCGAAGGAGTCGAAATAATCATGGCACAAAAAACAATGATCCAAGCAATTACAGATGCCTTAGCTCTAGAAATAGAGAAAGACGAAAACGTCTTGGTCTTCGGTGAAGACGTTGGTCAAAACGGCGGAGTTTTCCGTGCAACTGAAGGTTTACAAGAAAAATTTGGCGAAGACCGTGTCTTTGATACTCCATTAGCAGAATCTGGAATCGGTGGTTTGGCTTTTGGTTTAGCTCTAGAAGGTTACCGTCCAGTTCCTGAAATCCAATTCTTTGGATTTGTATTTGAAGTATTTGACGAAATCGTTGGTCAAATGGCTCGTACTCGTTACCGTATGGGCGGAACACGTAACATGCCTATTACTGTTCGTGCGCCTTTTGGTGGTGGTGTTCATACACCAGAACTTCACTCAGATAACTTAGAAGGATTGATTGCTCAATCTCCTGGTATCCGTGTTGTTATCCCATCAAACCCATATGATGCAAAAGGACTATTGATTTCTGCAATCAGAAGCAATGACCCTGTTGTTTACCTAGAGCACATGAAACTATACCGTTCATTCCGTGAGGAAGTGCCAGATGAGTCTTACGAAGTGCCTTTAGATAAAGCTGCTGTTACTCGTGAGGGTACAGATGTTTCTATCATCACTTACGGTGCAATGGTTCGTGAAGCAATCAAAGCCGCTGACAACTTGGCGAAAGACAATATTTCTGTTGAAATCATTGACTTACGTACTGTCGCTCCTTTAGATGTTGAAACAATCATCCAATCAGTTGAAAAAACTGGCCGTGTGGTTGTAGTTCAAGAAGCTCAAAAACAAGCTGGTGTTGGTGCTATGGTTGTTTCTGAAATTTCTGAACGTGCAGTATTGTCATTAGAAGCACCAATTGGCCGTGTATCTGCTCCAGATACAATCTTCCCATTTGGTCAAGCTGAAAACATTTGGTTGCCAAATGCTAAAGATATCGAAGCGAAAGCTAGAGAAATCGCAGAATTTTAATTAAAACGTCAAACAGAATAGCTTAACCTTAAATAATAAGGACTAAATTTTCTCAACTGTATATCATGAGAAAATTTAGACTTATTGTTGTGAAGGTGGACATTTGTTGCGAGACATAAAGAAAGGGAAGACTAAAAATGGCTTATCAGTTTAAATTACCAGATATTGGTGAAGGTATTGCAGAAGGCGAAATCGTAAAATGGTTTGTAAAAGCCGGCGATACAATCAATGAAGATGATACACTATTAGAAGTTCAAAACGATAAATCTGTAGAAGAGATTCCATCTCCAGTTACAGGAACAGTTAAATCAATCGTAGTACCAGAAGGAACAGTAGCAAATGTTGGAGATGTATTGATCGAAATCGATGCACCAGGACATCCTGAAAACGATGTTGCACCAGCAGCGGCTCCAGTACAAGAACAAACACCTGCACAACCTGCAGCGGTTCCAGCAGCAGATAATGGCGGTGGTGTTTTCCAATTCAAATTACCAGATATCGGTGAAGGTATTGCAGAAGGCGAAATCGTAAAATGGTTCGTTAAATCAGGCGATACAATCAATGAAGATGATACTTTATTAGAAGTTCAAAACGATAAATCTGTTGAAGAAATTCCTTCACCAGTTACAGGAACAGTTAAAAATATTGTTGTACCAGAAGGAACAGTAGCAAATGTTGGGGATGTATTGATTGAAATTGATGCACCAGGACACAACTCTACACCAGCAACAAGTGCTCCTGCTCAAACAGAACAAGCAGCACCTGCACCAGCAGCATCAACTGGTGTTGTAGCAGCGGCTAACCCAAATAAACGTGTTTTGGCTATGCCATCAGTACGTCAATTTGCTCGTGAAAAAGATGTAGATATCACACAAGTTACTCCAACTGGAAAAGGCGGACGTGTAACAAAAACTGATATTGAAAGCTTTATCTCAGGCGGTGGACAAGCAGCAGCTCCAGCACAAGCTGAACAAACTGCATCAACATCAGCAGCGACTGAAGCCACAGCAGCACCAAAAGCTCCTGCTAAACCATTTGTTTCTGATTTAGGCGAAGCTGAAACACGTGAAAAAATGACACCAACTCGTAAAGCAATTGCTAAAGCGATGGTTAACAGCAAACATACTGCACCTCACGTTACTTTACACGATGAAGTTGAAGTATCTAAATTATGGGATCACCGTAAGAAGTTTAAAGATGTTGCTGCTGCAAACGGCACAAAATTAACGTTCTTACCATATGTTGTTAAAGCATTAACTGCAACAGTTCAAAAATTCCCAATCTTGAATGCTTCAATTGATGATGCAGCACAAGAAATCGTTTATAAAAACTACTACAACATTGGTATCGCAACAGATACTGATCATGGTTTATATGTACCAAACGTTAAAAATGCTAATACTAAGAGCATGTTTGCAATCGCTGATGAAATCAACGAAAAAGCAGCTCTTGCAATTGAAGGTAAATTAACTGGTGCTGATATGCGTGATGGCTCTATCACAATCAGTAATATTGGTTCTGTTGGTGGCGGCTGGTTTACTCCAGTTATCAACTACCCTGAAGTTGCGATTTTAGGTGTTGGTACAATCGCTACACAACCAGTTGTAAATGCAGATGGTGAGATCGTTGTTGGTCGTGTGATGAAACTTTCAATGAGTTTTGATCACCGTATCGTTGATGGAGCAACTGCTCAAAAAGCAATGAACAACATCAAGCGTTTATTAGCTGATCCAGAATTACTATTAATGGAAGGATGATTATCAAATGGTAGTAGGAGATTTCGCTATTGATTTAGATACAGTCGTAATTGGTTCAGGCCCTGGAGGATATGTTGCAGCGATTCGTGCTGCTGAAATGGGTCAAAAAGTTGCGATTATTGAGCGTGAGTTTATCGGCGGTGTATGTTTAAACGTTGGATGTATTCCTTCTAAAGCATTGATCGCAGCTGGACATCATTACCAAGAATCATTAGATTCAACATTGTTTGGTGTAACAACTAAAGGTGTGGAACTAGACTTTACGAAAACACAAGATTGGAAAGACAACCAAGTTGTTAATTCATTAACAAGCGGTGTTGGTTTCCTTATGAAAAAACATAAAATCGAAGTGATTGAAGGAGAAGCTTTCTTTGTTGATGAAAACACATTACGTGTGATTCATCCGGATTCAGCTCAAACATACTCTTTCAATAATGCGATTGTAGCAACAGGTTCTCGCCCAATCGAAATCCCAGGATTTAAATTTGGTGGACGTGTCTTAGATTCAACAGGCGGTTTGAACTTGAAAGAAGTACCTAAGAAATTTGTTATCATCGGTGGCGGAGTTATCGGTGCAGAATTAGGTGGCGCATATGCTAACCTAGGTTCAGAAGTAACAATTTTAGAAGGTAGCCCTTCAATCTTACCAACGTATGAAAAAGATATGGTTAAACTTGTTACAGATGACTTTAAGAAGAAAAATGTAACAGTTGTAACCAAAGCGATGGCTAAAGAAGCAATCGACAACGGCGACAGCGTAACTGTAAAATATGAAGTAGACGGCAAAGAAGAATCAGTAACTGCTGACTATGTAATGGTAACAGTTGGACGTCGTCCAAACACTGATGATCTTGGTTTAGAACAAGCCGGTGTTGAAGTTGGCGAACGTGGCTTAGTTAAAGTTGACAAACAAGGTAGAACAAGTGTATCAAACATTTTTGCTATTGGAGATATCGTACCAGGTGCTGCTCTTGCTCATAAAGCAAGCTACGAAGCTAAAATTGCTGCAGAAGCAATTTCTGGTAAGAAAGTAGAAGTTGACTACAAAGCAATGCCTGCTGTAGCCTTCACTGATCCGGAATTAGCAAGTGTTGGTATGACAATTGCTGAAGCTAAAGAAGCGGGATTAGAAGCAACTGCTTATAAATTCCCATTTGCTGGTAACGGCCGTGCTATTTCTTTAGGTAAAACTGAAGGATTTGTACGCTTGGTTACTACTAACGAAGACAATGTAATTATCGGAGCACAAATCGGTGGAGTTGGCGCAAGTGATATGATTTCTGAATTATCATTAGCTGTTGAATCTGGCATGAATGCAGAAGATATCGCATTGACAATCCATCCACACCCATCTTTAGGGGAAATTACTATGGATGCTTCTGAGTTGGCTTTAGGTTTGCCAATTCATATTTAAATAGCATATTTGTCACACAAAGAAAGACCGAGCTGGCCAAGCTCGGTCTTTTGTTTTCTTTTTTATATAGAGCGTTATTTTAATTGGGTAAAATAGAAGATGATTTTTTTGTGTTATGATCTATATTTTGAAAATCCCTCTGAGAATGCTCATATCATAAGGGGGATTGTTGAGAAGAATAATTTGAAAACATTTCATTAGGAAAATAAAATTGATAACCGATTGTAATGTTAAATCTATTTAAACGACACAAGAATATGTTGAGATTTTGGTGTTATAGTTTTTGATAGATAGAAATTTAGAGGATTAAAAATTTTTTTGAAAGGATATTATAACACTTATGTTTTCTTTTATTCTTTTTTAGAGGGGATACTTACATTTATTTCTCCATGTATATTGCCTTTGCTTCCAGTGTATATTACGTACTTTTTAGGTTCAAATAACGAGAAAAGTAAAATTGATTCGTTAAGGAGAATTTTTTCATTATTTTTATTTGGTATTATTTTTGCCATCGGTTGGTCACCGTGTTTAGGTACTTTTTTTAGGAACAGCTTTACTAATTGCTTCACAACACGAAACAGTTCTTATTGGAGGATGGCTTTTATTTGTTTACCCCATGGGCTTAGCCCTACCGTTTATTCTATGTACTCTTTTCATTTACCCAACCTATAAATGAGCTTATAAATATGAAGACGGAAGATATCAAAAATATTTCTGATGAGGAAAAAAAGTGAGTACCACATTTACAATTAAGACACCTGAAGGATCGAAATTTCCGCAAAAAGTGGAAGTAGAGTATAAAATGAAGAATGATAAATGGATTATGCAAACGATTCAGCCGATAGCTGAATAATAAAATAAAAACATCGTCTGTTTCTAAAGAATTAAGTTATCCACTAACTTCTTTAAGAACAGACGATGTTTTTATTTTGTTTGAAATAGATAAGGTAAAAATGTTGAAAATTAACTTTTAAAGCTTGGTTGCGTTTATAAGTATTTAGTATAGAAAATTTTTTAATGATGCAACTCTTCATCATTTTGTTCGTCGATTCTATGAATCATTTCAAATAGTCCGCCATTTCCCTCGTCAAGTATTCTTTTAACTCTAGAAATAGTAGTTGTACTGCTTCCAGTAGCATCGGAGATATCACTATATGTTTTATTTAATAATAGTAATTTAGCAACTTCAAAACGTTGAATCAATGATTCTAGTTCTTTCAAGGTCATCAAGTCATCAAAATAATTGTAACAATCTTCCAGCGTTTCTAAGGCTAATAAAGTTCTGAAAAACTCATCACCATGACCATCTTGTATTTTTTCGATTTTCATAAAAACCTCCTTATCATGTAGGTAACAACGTCCCTTTTAATCAAATTGTATCAATCAACTCCAACTAGAATGAATTGAATAGTTCTTGCGAAGTGGATCATGAATCTTTTTTTGGGAATAAAAGTAGGGACAAGCATTTTCCATTATAAAACTATTTTATATTTTGTCCAGTAAATGTTCTGAAAAACTCCAATAAAGCTTTTTTTTTTTGAATTGAACAATTATTTAGAGGTATGTTGAAATTGAAGTAGTATATCGTTTGTAGAATATGGGATAAGAGAGAAAATAAAAAAATTGGAATAACATAAGCTATTCCAATAGAAAAATTAAAAATATTAAGTTATTTTATTTTTCTTATTTCATTAACAAATAAGAAAAACGTGATGTTAATTTAATCAAAAAGCTCTACAACACATAATATAATTGTTTCTTGGTTTTGTCAATACTGTTTTTTTATTTTTTTATTTTATTTTTTTATGTTATTGATATTGAGTTTTCGGAGTTAGGATATGTTCGCCGTCAAATTGCCGTCAAAATTAAAAGAATGGAGAAGTGATTTATGGTAAGAAAAGGAGAAAATATTTATAAACGAAAAGATGGTCGCTGGGAAGGAAGATATATTAAAGGAAGGAGAAGTGATGGACGTGCGGTTTATGGTTATGTCTACAATAGAAAGTATATGGCTGTTAAAGAAAAATTAGTAACGATGAAAGCCTTATACGCACATAATTATATGTTTAAAACAATTGTTTATCAAGGAACCCTCGGTGAGTGGGTTTCTTGTTGGCTGAGTGAGATACAAGAGCAATTAAAACCTAGCACCTATGCGAGTTACACAAATAAACTAACGAAACACATTCTTCCAACCTTAGGAGACCTTCCACTGCAATCAATCAAAACCAATGATTTAAATGAGTGGATCAAAAAAATAGAAAAACAATTATCGCCTAATTCTGTTCGGATTGTGTACCAAGTGTTGGTGTCTTGTTTCACTGCAGCTTCAAAACGAAAGTTGATTACAGAAAACCCTTGTAAACAGGTTACTTTGCCGAAAAAAACACCTGATAACATACACGCAATTACGCCAGAACAACAAAAGAAACTAAAGAAAAAAGCCGCTTCTCATCCTAAAGGATTAGCCATTATATTGGCATTAGAAACTGGAATGAGGATTGGAGAAATTTCAGGATTAAAGTGGGAAGACATTGATTTTTCAACAAATATTCTTAACGTCCAACGGACTGTTCAACGAATTCAACGGGTAAATGGAAGAAATAAAAAAACACAACTGATTGAAGGAACACCTAAGAGTAGCGCTTCTAAACGGGCCATTCCACTCTCTGAAAAACTAAGCCGGCTTTTAAAAAAACAAAAACAGAAAAATGGCGGAACCTTTGTTTTAGGTGGCGATAAACCAGCAGAACCTCGCCTGATCTCCCATTGGTTGAAAAAAATATGTCAAAGTATTCAGCTGAAAAAGATTCGTTTCCATCAACTTAGACATAGTTTTGCGACGCGTTGCTTAGAAAAAGGCGTGAATATAGCAACGATTAGTGCTTTATTAGGTCATCATTCTATCAAAATGACCTTAGATATTTATGTTAGTTCGTTTATGTCTGATAAAAGAAAAGCGGTTCAATTAATTAGTTAAGACGCTTCACTTTCCAAAAATGATACTGTTTTGGGAGTGATGGTCTTTTTTTTCGTTTTCATTTAACGTTCCTTAAAAATAACAAACGTTTCATTTTGATGAAGGCTACATGTTTCTATAAGAAAGAGTAGTCTATTTTAAGCCGTCAATTTTTCCGTCATAGGTGTATTTACTTGCTTGAATAGCTGAGGTTGGATGGTTTCTCTTATTTGTTAATGAAACAAGAAAAAATAGTTGAAAATTCAATAGGAGGAAGTTATATGGATCGTAGTATTGGCATTTTACATATCAGTAATCAGTTTGAACATAGCAATAATATAGGTTTATTAATAGAAAAAACGCTCAATGAACAACATTTTTCATTTATTGACATTACAGAAAAAGAACAGGTAGAACGAGTAGATGGTTTGATTATTAATATAGAAAACTCATCCGACTATGTCAAAGCATTTCAATGGTTAATTGATTTGGAAGACAATCACTCCTTATTTATTTGGGTTCTCTGTAAAGATAAAGAATCAGAATTAATCAAACTGTATCCTCACTTGAGTAAAAATTCGGTGATAGACATTGTTGAAAGGGATGAAGAGAAGGAGACACTAGGTATCGCAATCAAAAATGCGATGAACTACAAAGACCACTTATTAAAAGGTGCAGAAAGAACAAACACGTCGAGTAGTCATTTTCTAGATCCCTTAAAATTAAGTCTCACTATTCATAATGAAAGCATAGCATTAACCAGAATAGAATTCAAACTGATTCAATTATTGTATGAAAATATCGAAAACGTGGTTACGTATAAGGAGATAAACAACGTGATATATGGTGATACTGCTGATGAAAAAACGGCGAAGTATAAATTAGCGAATATTATTTTTCATATCAGAAATAAATTAAAGGAACAAACGTATTTTGAAATTGAAATTATTCGGACAAAAGGCTATCTTCTGACCTGTTCGGAAAATGATTGAAGGAATGGTTTTTTATAAGAAAGCAACAAAAAAAGCTAGGTGCTGTGAGTGACTTTTACACAGATAAGGAAGTGTAAAGAGTATATAGGAACCTAAATAATTATGTAAAGAAATGGATGGCTAAATGTGTGAAAGAGAAAAAGAATTATTATCAAAATTATCGAAACTATTATCTCTGTGAAATAGTCCTTTTAATTGGTTGGATCATGAACGGCGTGTTCTTTTCAACCTTTTATGAACAAGCGGTGTTTTATATTGATAAAAAAGCCAAGTTTATTATTCAGTTGTTGTTTCTGGTGAATTACTACTTTGATGATCTTTTGAAGTACTTGCTCGCGGCTTTTGTTTTGATGACGTTAAATGTCTTGTTGCTATTGATGTTTCACCTCCAAAACAAACGAGAAGAACGCCAGGAAAAAGCACGGTACTATTCGATGATTGTTTTCATAGTGATTATTGTGATCAGTGCTAGTGCGTTATTGAGAACGATTGTTTGGCCACTGTTCTTAGTACTATTCATCGCTTCTTTGACCATTGTTTATATCATATACGTCATTACGAACTATATACAAGAAGAAAAGGACGAGTCCTATGAAGAAAATGCAGTCGTCAAAACAAAAGGCCCTTTTCAAACGAAAGAAGAAGCTGAAGCCTATACTACAGAATTTTTAGCACATTGGACAGGCTACTTTGAAAAGAAAGGCTACCGCCTAAGCAATCATCTGACCTGTGATGAAAAAAAGGAATGGCATATTGCCTTTACGGTTCAGTTGATTAAATAAGAATAAATATTTAGTAGTTAGGAGAAACCTTATCCATGAAAAAAATGAGTGTTATCTATGCATCCCTTTTTTGTATCTTTTCCATCTTTTTCTTTGCTGATCACGTAATGGCCGCAGAGGGGGATGATAATTTAGGGTATACGGTCACTTTGGTGCAATCGAATACTCAGATAGATCCCAGTAAAAGCTATTTTTATGTAAAAACCAAACCAGGGGAAGCCCAAACCTTGGAAGTTAGAATAAAAAGCACGAAAAAAGAGCCTGTCCACATAAAGATTTATGGAACAAATGCCATTACAGGAGACGGTGGGACGATTGAATACAGTGAGGATAAAACCGACTATGACTCCACATTGAAATCACCAATAACATCAATGATCAAAGTACAAACACCAGACATCACTGTTGGCAATTATGAAGAAAAAACGGTGAAGATAAACGTCACACCGCCGAAAGAAACGTATGATGGGGTGAAAATGGGTGCCTTAGTTTTTGCCTTAGATCAAGGAAAAGAAGCGAAAAGTGGTGTATCAACAGAATTTTCTTATCGGGTAGGACTAATCACGTCAGAAACAGGAGACGAATTCAATGATGCCCAAACGTTGAATTTAAACTCAGTAAAAGCGTCCATCAAACGTGGGAAAAAAATGGTGTTAGCCAATTTACAAAATCCTGAATCGAAAGTATTAGAAAACTTAAGTATTGTGGCGACTATGACGAAAAAAGGGACAGGTGAAGTGGTCAAAAAAAAATCTGTCGAAAATTATAGTATGGCTCCTAATAGTGTGTTTGATTTTGAAATGGACTGGGGAATCGCTGCTCTCCCATCAGGGACGTATACCTTAAAGTTAGATGCATCCAATGACTACCAGGAATGGCAATTAAGTAAAGAATTCACGATTACCAACCAACAATCTAAAAAAATGAATGAAGAAAGTGCCTTTAAAATAATTACGCCTATCTGGATCAAAGGGGCAACGGTTTTCTTGATTTTAGCGACTATTACGATTCTATCTTGGATTCTTTTAAGAAGAAAAATATGGGAGAAACAATGGAAGAAAATCAGAATAGCCAAACGAAAAAAACAAGGGAACCCAAAAGAGAAAAGTAAAAAACAAGGAAATCCAAAGGAGAAAAGAAAAAAAATCCGTAGAAAAGAAGGGGAATAACCATGAAAAAGCAGTCCATTCTTTGGTCGTTCTTTGTTGTGTTATCTGTAGGTTTCGCGTTGTTCAGTCAAACATCCAATGTGTTTGCCGAGGAAGACAAAACCGAAACAGGGATTTCTTTTGGTCAATTTGTCGAACCAGATAGCCCAAAACCACCGATCTATGAAACCAAACCAGGGGATTATCCCAATACGAATGGTGCATTACCTCATTTGGGACAACTAATGACCTCCTTCATTTTATTATTATTGGGGGTTACCTGCTTGATTGTGTTTTTAGGTGTCATCAGTTTACGTAAAGTCTACAGCATAAATCTATAGGAGGAGAATATGACAGATTATTTATGGGTTTATATATTGGGAGGCGTAGCCTCAAGTGGTCTACTATTTTTTCTAGGGACCCTGTCCAGAGATGTATTTTTAGTGAAAAAGCTAAGAAAAAAACGACTCGATTTAGTGTTTAATTTCAGTCTATTAGCAGTATCAATCACAAGTATAGGGCTAATTATTTATTTATTCGTCTTACTAAAAGATCAAATCAAATTAATCGGCTAGTGTCGAAATAACCGCATTATTTTGTGAACAATTTATAACAGTAACTGTCGCTAATTTTATTTACGCCAAATAAGAAAGGTGATTAAACTATGAAAAAAATACTATTTACAGTACTACTTGCGTCATCAGCAGTGATGATTTTCGCAAAACCTGCGAATGCAGAAGAAGTAGGCAATGAGCAAACAGACTTAGGGATTCGTTTTGATACGGATGGCCCAGTAAAACCAGGACAAGGACCTTTTAAAGATAACTTATCCTTGGTTTTTACACCATCTAAATTTGACTTTGGTCGTCAAACAGCAACAGCAAATATTGCTACATACAGCAATACTGTAGCCGGAGATCAATACATTGTTGTCAATGATGACAGACAAGTAGCAGAAACAGGCAACGGTGGAAACGACGGCGGTGAAAGTGGCAGCGGTGAAACAAGAGCTGAAGCAACGACTTCTGCTTGGAAAGTGACTGCAACAATGTCTGCGTTAGTTTCTAAAGATGAGTCTGCTACAGAATTGCCATCAAAACTAACCTTTACGTTAGAAGATCCTCAATCTTACGATATTGGTGAAGTTGATCCAGATATAAATGACTACCTACCAAATCCAATTGAAGGAAACCTATCACCTCTTTCTGGTCCAAACAATATCGACGTTAGTAACAGTGTAACGTTAGAAGCTGGAAATAATACTGCGACCAATATCATGTCTAAAACGAAAGCAGATTCGGATAAAGGCGGTTTTGCGACTAAGTTAAAAGATACTAAATTAGTTGTAACTACAGGAACAGGCGCTGCAGGTAAAGCATTTAAAGGTAGCGTTAATTGGAGTCTTGACAACACATACTAAAAAATAAAAGAGACTGAGAAGCGATTCTCGAATGATAGCCCAGTCTCCTTGAATCCAGATAAAAGTAAATAGATTGGTTGACAGTTACTGTTATAAATTGTTCACAGAAATAATGTGTTCCACAGAAATTCAACGACTCATTTTTATAGAAAGGTGGATCAGAAAATGAAAAAAAAATCTATAGGACTCTTCTTAATAGTGCTTTTTATGGCGATGTTTTTTGATCCCATTACAAGTGTTGCAAAACAAGAGTCTTCTAATTTAATAGACGGATTGTCTTATGAAATTTTATATCCTGAGAATCAAAAAAATAAAAATCTAGGGTATTTTGATCTGACCATGAAGCCAGGACAAGAACAAATAGTTTCTCTCAAATTATATAATTCACTATCCAAAGAATTGACGGTACAACTACGACTAAACACAGCAAAAACCAACAGTATTGGAAAAGTTGAATATGGGCCTAATGAGTTAAAGAAAGATGCGTCATTAACCAATGATTTCATCGACATAGTTAAAGGACCAGAGAAAGTAGTCATTCCTCCAAAAAGTGATAAGCAAGTTGATCTGACAATCACCGTCCCAAAAACAATCACTAATGGATTGATTGCAGGAGGGCTTCAATTACAGCCAGTAGATAACAAAGAAGCAAAGGGACAAGGGAAAAAAGACGTTGTGGTAAACGAATTTGCTTTTTTGATGGGTGTGTTAGTAAGAGTGGGCGAGACGAATGGGATAAAGCCAGAGCTAAAACTAAATAAAACCTACATAGCCTTTAAAGAAGGGAACAGTCATCTTTTTATTAATCTATCCAATAGCCAACCTGTATATTTAGAGGATATAAGTATCAATGTGCAAGTAAGAAAAGCCAATAAACAAAAAATCTTATTTGAGTACACAAAAAAAGAGATGAGAATGGCGCCAAACTCAATGATTGATTTTCCTATTGATTTAGCGGATAAAGGGTTAACCGCAGGAGAATATACAGCTAAGATTGATGTTTCTTCAAAAAAAGGCGGACATTGGTCTTGGACCGATGATTTTACGATTAATACGTTGGAAGCGAAGAATATTAATCAACAACTTATAGAAAATAAAACAGATAATAAAAGAACAATCTGGTTGTTTTTCTTTATTTTGTTAGTGAGCGTTCTTCTCTTCGTTTTAAGTTATAAAGTAGTGAAGCACAAAAGAGTGAATGAAAGAAAATAATCATGAGTGCCTCTTTTTTATGAACGAAATTGAATCCACACTAAGACTTTTCCTTTCCATTCAGTAATCTACTACAGCTTAATAAGTGACAACGGTATAGAGGAGAAGATGTGATGAATATCGGGTAGGCCTTTGAAGATAAAGAAGAAAGGAAAAGAAAATGACTAACACTAAAACAAAAATACTATGGACCCTTATTGGAATGAGCGTAATTTGTGGACTAGTGATTAATGCAGTTTATAAGCCAACCACTCCCATATCAGCTAAAACTGAAAATAGGGTAAAGAAAACAGATGTAAAAAATTCATTAAAATCAGTAGAGAAAAGCAGCGATTTAACAAAAAATCTAGATCCAGTAGAAAATGAGGAGGGGCTAAAAGCAACACCTAGAGTGCTAACTTTAGAACAAAACGCCTCTTTCCCAGATATTAATAGTGACGCAGGACTTACGGAACTCTTTTCTGAACAGATTATCCCTCATCCGGAATCTGGTGCGACATATAAATATGTAGACGCAGAAGGAGTACCTGTTACTCCCAATAGTGAGCAGGTTGGTTTCCAAACGATTTATGTAGACATTACTGAAAAGCATACCCAAAGTAGTATTCGTGTCCCTATACCGGTAACCGTTACCGATATAGGAACGTCTTTATTAATGGGCAATCAAGTAGCGCTCCAAACAGACAATACGGATGGGAAAATCATTTTGTATCCAGTAGAAACAGCGAATAAAACAGAAGAGCAATTACAGGAATTAGTAAAGGAGAAATCAAATGTAAAAGCTTGGAAAATGGAAGATGGCACATCAGTTCCGGTAAATGTTATCAAAACAACGATCTGGAAAGCTCCAAGTGGTATATATGTTGATACATACGAAGCGGATTTCGAAATTACGCTAGGCTCTGGTGAAGAACAGCAAAAAGATTCTGTCTCAAAAGAGGTGCTCATATTTGGTGCCAATATAAACTATCCTTATTATTTTACAGTAGATCAAAATAAAGAATTGGAAATGGGAACGGTTGGGGAAAATATATTTTCAAACTACCAGTCTGTAAACGATTATTATGCTGATAGTTCTACCTATGAATGGGTCAAAAATCAGGCAGGCGATCCCACGGAGCCTGTAAATAAATATGATACTAGTCAAACTGGATTTCACTGGGGTTATATTAAAATGACTGACAAGGAGCATACAGCTATATCAACAGTTATCCCTGTACCGATTACAGTGACTTTAGATAGTAAAACTTTTATTATACAGTCAGAAATAGGAATGAGTTTTAATAATTTACCAATTATGAATGCAAGTGAGATTAAGGGGAAAACAGATCCCCAGATCATCCAACTAGTAACAAAAAAATTAAAACCAAAAGCTTGGAAATTAACTACAGGACAAGAATTGGAGGCACCAATTACCACCTCAATGATTAGTAACTCCAGTAGAGGTACTAAAGAAGTAACGACTACTATCACCTTAGACCAAGAAGTATGGACCTATTCATTTGATGTCTTAGTTCTTCCAGATCAGATATTTGGAGATGATCCGACAGAAGGCTGGAGAAATATTCCTTTAAATTCTACTGATGGGGTTATTACTAATCCCTTAAATGATTCTAAGATAGGTTTTCCAGAAAGAGGAATTTCTGTGGCTGCTAATAAAAGTGAATTAGGATTTATTGTTAAAGATAGATATAACAAAGGATATGTTTATACCTCACCTCGTGGTTCTGGTGAGGGAAGAGTGTCAGATATTCCTGGAGTAAATAATACCGTTTTATATGGAGATACTTGGGATAGATGGAATGGCATAGGTTGGGAAGGGATTGTTCCTAGAATCACATCTCAATATTTTCTACGAAAAGGTAACCAGCTAAAGCAAATTTTAATAGATGAAGACAATGAGATTCTCTATGTATATAATTTATCTTTAAATCGAAATTTGAACTTTGCTATCCAGTTAGACATGTATAATATTTCTAACACAACAAAGAATTTGTCAATGTTGGAGAGTGTAGATACAGATTACTATGATGATTATGTACCAATTTATGCTTTAGGAAATAACAGTGGGTTCTATATGGAGCCTTCTAAAGGAAAAAGATTCACGATTAGATTAAAAGATTCACGAGGGAATTGGTTATCAGACTATAAAAAATATGTGGCTGGATACATTGGTACGAATGGTGTTGCAAATGCTAGCAACTATTTTCATGATGATTTTTCTGGTTCAGGATCTGAAAGTGTGAATTATGATGCTGGACAAATTATTTCAGAATCAGGCACTGATACAGGCTATCAATTAGGTGCGCCATGGAAAGATATTGCACCAGATGATGCACTAAAAACAGGATACGAGATTTTTGCTGGTGATGAACTTCCCTATATGGAAATAAAAGCTAAGCCAGAAGTGTTCAATGTTTATCCAGACTATGTTGAAAATACTACATCTAGTTATAAGTTGAGTAAAATACCTACAGCCACAGATCATGGAACCATCTATGTGACGTATCCTAATGGTAAAGAGGTCACAACACCTTTTACCTCGAATAGCAAAAAAGAATTTGATAGTTCGTTAACTATCCCAAGAGCTGAATTGCCAGAGAAACTCAATGAAGAGCCTGGGACAATCAAAAGTTATGATACCTCTATATTAGCAATTAATGAGGCAGACGGACCCTATAATGGGCTACCTTCAAAAGACTATGCGGTAAAAGTTCAGGTGTATAATCTTGGTGCTAAGCCAATCCCGCAAATTATTCAAAAAGGGAAAAAATTTAATAAAAAAGCTTCAGGAATCGTTCAAGATAAGGTGATACTCCCAGGTCATAAAGCTTCATACGAGTACGAAGGAGACATGCCAGATACGTCAACGGTAGGTTTGAAGAGTGTCATGGTTCGTATGACGGATACCAACCAGCCAGACAAAACAACGTTGATTAAAGTGCCAGTACAAGTGATTGATGAAACACCGCCATCTAGTGGGCTTTATATCGCAGCTAATGATTTCAACAGTTCACCTGAACCGTTTCAAAATCTGACTGAAAGTGAAGTTAATCAATTGATCCTTGATAAATCTGAAGCTTTTGCGTGGGAGCTTGAGACGGGTTCAAGTAAAGATATCACTCTTTCAGTAGAATCAACGACGTTAACGCCAAATCCTACACAAGGAAGCTACACAGCGACACTTAAAGCAACGAAAGGTTCAGAAACAATCGAAAAAACAATTACTATTGATATTCAAAGTAATCAAAAAGTAAATGTTGAATTTGTAGATGAAACAGGCGAGCCATTACATGATAAAATCACTTTCGACAAAACAATTGGAACAACAATTGATCTAACGGAAGAAAAAGACGTACAAAAAACGATTCAATCCATTCTGGATAAAAACTATCAATTAGTGAACAAGCCAGAAAACGAAAACGAGGTTCCCGTCACAAGTGAAGAAAGTACGGTTCAATACCAATTTAAAGGGAAGCTGTTCGTACAATCGTCACCCAAATTCTTGAATTTTGGTCGGAAAACATTAGGAATCCCTTTTATAAAAGTTGAAAAAGCGAAGTATGACAAACCATTAATTGTTTGGGATAATCGTAAAACTGGCGGTGCGTGGGATTTAACAGCAACCTTGAAGAAACCATTAACCAGCCAAGAAGACCCAAGTAAAATTCTTCCATCTGCGATTCGGTATAAGATCAATGATTCTGAAACGGTGGTTTTATCAGAAAATACCACCCAATCAATCGCAGAAAGAACCCACAAAACCAAAGGACAATACAATGTAAGCGATGAGTGGGATAAAAACGAATCAGGCTTGCTATTGGAAGTGCCATCAGGGGAAGTGTTACAGCCAGGTGGCTATAGAGCAACCATTTTATGGCAAGTAGAACAAACACCTTAAATGAGAATAAATGAAAAAGTTTCGCCCCAATTATTAAATGGTGGGCGAAACTTTTTCTAATATGCTGATGTTTGCTTTAAAAGTATCAAACTGCTTCTTACTTAGAAAGTATTTTCACTAAAGTGTATTGTTTTTTCCCTTTTCTCACAATAATAAATTTTCCATCAAAACTATCCTCTGCAGTAACCACAAAGTCTAACTCTTTCATTCGATCACCATTGATTGAAATTGCACCATTTGAGATGTCTTCTCTAGCTTGTCGTTTAGAAGGTTCAATACCTAGCTCAATCAGCCAATCCACAATATTTTGATCAAGAGATGCTGTTTCAACGGTAGGCATGTTTTTAAACCCTTCTTCAATTTGTTTAGCTGTAAGAGTTTTTACATTTCCAGAAAACAAAGCTTCTGAAATAGCTAAGGCATCATTTAAATCAGCTTCACTATGAACAAATTTCGTCATTTCTGCGGCTAATACTCGTTGAGCTTCACGTAAGTGTGGTTCTGTTTGTACTTTTACTTCTAAGGCATCAATTTCTTCTTTTGTTAGGAACGTAAAGAATTTTAAGTATTTGATTACATCACGGTCATCTTGATTTACCCAGAATTGGTAGAATTCGTAAGGTGTTGTTTTTTCTGGATCAAGCCAAACAGCACCGCCAGCTGTTTTACCAAATTTTGTTCCATCTGCTTTTAGCATCAATGGAATCGTTAAACCAAATGCTTTTGCATCTGCGCCTTCTTTTTTACGAATCAAATCTAAACCAGCTGTGATATTTCCCCATTGATCTGCTCCACCGATTTGCATACGAACGTTATTGTTTTGGAACAAGTGTAAAAAGTCCATAGATTGTAGGATTTGGTAAGTAAACTCTGTAAATGAAATCCCAGTTTCTAACCGGCTTGCTACTATATCTTTAGCAAGCATAGTATTTATATTGAAGAATTTACCGTAATCTCTTAAGAAATCTAAAAGAGTGAGGTTGTGTGTCCAGTCGTAGTTGTTTACGAGCGTTAATGTATTGTCAGTATCTACAGCAAATAGTTTTTCCATTTGTCTTGTTAAAGAATCCACATTGTGTTGAACAGTTTCCATTGTTTGTAATTGACGTTCTGTTGTTCGTCCACTAGGATCTCCAATTGTTCCAGTTGCTCCACCAATCAAAATAAACGGATGGTGTCCAAACGCTTGGAATCTTTTTAACATCATAAAAGGAATCAAGTGCCCGATATGCATGCTATCTCCTGTAGGATCAACACCGCAATATAGTGAAATGCTCTCGGTTTCAACGTATTCACGTAAACCTTCGCTATCTGTTTGTTGGTTGATGGCGCCACGCCACTCTAATTCATCAATAATGTTTGTCATGTTTTTTCTTCCTCTCCTAAATAAAATAAAAAACGCCCCATAGGCTAACAGCCTATGGGACGAACTTCTCCGTGTTACCACCCAAATTGTATATGAAAAATCATATACCTCTCAAATCTGTATCGTAGATAGACGCCTACTTACGGTAGGAAACTAAAAGTGTAATTCACAAATAATGTATATGCCAACTCTCACTAAATGCTGACTCTCTGAAATAGGGACATCTTTGCTACTTCGCTTTATTAACGTTTGATATGTTATTTTGTAGTCATTCTACGACAAACAGGTCAACTTGTCAAATTCTTCTTTTTTCTTTTTATTATGTTTAAATGAAGTATTTCTCATTTTGACAGCATTCATTTTAATCTAGGTTAATTGAAATAGATAAGGGGACAGAAGAATTTCTAACAATTGCAAATAGCTCTTTTACAAAAAAGCTGCTATAGCTCTTTTTTTATACTCGGATACTTTATCGCAGTGACGCGTTGACACGCCATATAGAGTATAAAAATGTTAAATAACAGGTCTTTTTTTTAATTCTGCTCTTTTTGACTTGTGGCTTAAAGCTACCTATACTTTGGGAGTGATTTCACATGTGGGAAACAAAAAATAAATGTAATCAGGAGGTCGAAAAGAAGTATGAATAAGAAATTATCATTATTTGGATTAATTGGAATTACCATGGCCTTTTTTGGAACGGTTCGTAGTGTTCCGACATTAGCATCAACAGGATGGGCACAAATTTTTTATATGGTGATCGCTGCTTGTTGTTTTGCTTTACCAATTGCCTTGATTTCAGCTGAATTATCAACTGGCTGGCCAGAAGAAGGCGGCCCTCAAGTTTGGGTGCGTAATGCTTTTGGAGAAAAATGGGGATTTGTTACTTCGTGGTTATTATGGGTACAAATGTTTTTCGGAATGGTTATGGTTGCTTCGACTGTAGGCGTATTACTAGGTTATGTAATCGATCGTCCCGATTTAGGACACAATAATCTATTTATTTTCATTATGATATTGATTTCCTATTGGGGCATAACTTTACTTAATTTGAAATTTGACATGGTAAAAATTGCTGGTGACTGGGGAGCAGTCATTGGTGTGTACATTCCTTTTGTGGCATTAGTTGTTTTAGGAATGATGTATATGGCTAAACACGGGATCAACCAAGATAGTTATTTAGGTCATTTTGAAGCGAGCAAGTTATTACCTGATTTTAGCGATTTAGGGAGTTTGCCAACATTAACAGGTATTATCTTTATTTTTGCCGGAGTTGAAATTTCTTCTGTTCATGCAAATAACATTGATAATCCAAAACGTAATTATCCAATCGCTGTAATCGCGTCTGTTTTGCTATTAGTTGTTTTCAACTTAGTCGCAGGCTTGAGTGTCGCTGATAGTGTACCAGCTGGAAAAATGGAATTAGCTAATATTACTCAACCTTTTGTCATTATGACACAAGATCTTGGGATTCCAGCGATTTTCAATAATATTGTTTCTTTAATGATTTTAATAGGTGTGTTGGTTCAATTGAGTGCCTGGGTTTTAGGTCCAAGTAAATCAATGATCAAAGTAGCAGAAGAAGGAAATTTACCACCGTTCTTCCAAAAACGTAATGCAAAAGGAATTCCAATTGTTTTTGTCATGATCCAAGCGATTGTGATTTCACTGGTATCATTCCTATACGTTGTTGTGCCAGATATTAGTGCGGCATTTTTGATTATCACAATCACAACGACGATTCTTTATTGTGTGGTATATCTATTGATTTCACTTTCAGCGATTAAGTTACGTTACAGTATGCCAACTGTGAAGCGTCCATTTAGATTAGGAAGTAAAGGCAATGGATTGATGTGGTTTGTCTCAGTTTTAGCAATCGTTAGTGTGGTTGTTACGATTCTAGTCAGCTTGATTCCGCCAACCTCAGTTCCTCAAAGTGGCCATGTGGCATATATCATTTTCCAAGTGGCGGCAACTGTTATTATGATCGGTATTGCATTGATCATTTATAAAAGAAAGAAACCAGAATGGAAGAAAACTGATAAATAAGAAATAACGATTAAAAAAAGAATTTTCAGCATGATCAATTATGAAACTATTGGAGGAAAATATCATGAAAAATTTCAATACTGACGATACAAATTTAAAAGCATTATTTATAGGTGACAAAGGCGAAAACGTTGATTTATTCAAAGAACTTTTAAACAAAATGATCGATGAACATGTTGGCTGGAGACAAAACTACATGCCGCAAGATTTACCAGTGATTTCACCACAAGATAGAAGTTCTAAAAGTTTCCAAGAGACAGCGGACAATATGAGAAGTGTCTTCAATGTTTTATCTTCACGTTTACGTACAGAATCATTACCATGGCACTCAGCAGGTCGTTTCTGGGGTCATATGAACGCCGAAACTTTAATGCCATCAATTATTGCCTATACAACTGCAATGCTTTGGAACGGTAATAACGTGGCTTATGAGTCATCACCAGCAACTTCACAAATGGAAGAAGAAGTTGGAATGGAATTTGCTACATTGATGGGGTATGAAGATGGCTGGGGTCACATCGCAGCAGATGGTTCAATTGCTAACTTAGAAGGCTTATGGTATGCCCGCAATATGAAATCTTTACCATTTGCCATTCAAGCTGTTGTACCAGAAATGGTTGCAGGTAAATCTGACTGGGAACTGTTGAACATGTCTACAACAGAAGTTTTAGATATTTTGGATCAAGTGCAAGATAACTTTGACGAGATCAAAGCACAATCAGCTCGTAGTGGTAAAAACTTAGACAAATTAGGAAAATGGATCGTTCCCCAAACAAAACACTATTCATGGTTGAAAGCTGCAGACATTATCGGTATCGGTTTAGATCAAGTAATTGCTGGTGAAGTAAACAGTGAATATCGTATGGATATTGATAAATTAGAATCACAAATCCGTGAATTAGCAGCACAAGGAATTCCTACACTTGGAGTAGTTGGTGTGGTTGGTTCAACAGAAGAAGGACAAGTCGACCGTATCGACCAAATCATTGCTTTACGTGATAAATTAGCAAAAGAAGGTATTTACTTCTATGTACACGTTGATGCAGCTTACGGTGGTTATGGACGTTCAATTTTCTTAGATGAAAATGACCAATTTATTGAATGGGATAAAATTGAAGAAACATATGCTAAACATAACATCTTCCAAGAAAAAAATGATTGGTTGACAAGAGAGGTCTATGAATCTTTCAAAGCAATTGAACAAGCTGAATCTGTAACAATTGATCCGCATAAAATGGGCTATATTCCATATTCTGCCGGTGGTGTCGTAATCAAAGATATTCGTATGCGTGACGTAATTTCTTACTTTGCTACTTATGTATTTGAAAAAGGCGCAGATATTCCAGCCTTACTTGGTGCTTATATTCTTGAAGGATCAAAAGCCGGGGCAACAGCTGCAGCAGTTTGGACAGCTCACAAAGTCTTGCCGTTAAACGTAACAGGTTACGGTAAATTAATGGGTGCAAGTATTGAAGGTGCCTATCATTTCTATCACTTCATCGATGGATTAGAATTTAAAGTTGGTGATAAAACAATTGAAATTCATGCTTTAACAAAACCTGATTTTAACATGGTAGATTATGTATTTAACGAAAAAGGCAATACTGATCTTGTGAAAATGAATAAATTAAACCATGATTTCTACGATTATGCATCTTATGCAAAAGGTGGATTATATAACAATGAATTCATCACTTCACATACAGATTTTGCCATTGAAGAATACGGTCATAGCCCATTTGAATTTGTAAATAGCTTAGGTTTCTCTCGTGCTGAGTGGGAACGTGCAGACAAAGTAACAATTTTGCGTGCGGCAGGTATGTCTCCATATATGAATGACAAAGAAGTTTTTGATGAATATGCAGAAAAAATTAAACAAGCAATTCAAGAAAAATTAGAAGCAATCTATGCTGAATAAATAACGAAAGTGTCAATTGTTCGTAGTTAAGATAGTAGTGCTAAGAGGTAAAGTTAGTCATTTAACTTTACCTCAGTCGCTACTGTTAAATAATTGAGATGCATCAATGATAGCTATCTCTATAAAAAATGTGAGGAACGACCTATGAAAAAATATCAAGTGAATTTTAACGAAGCAGTTTTTTTATTAATAACATTATTGTTGATGATCGGTATTAGTATTATTGGTTTAGGTATTCCAGCTCATGTTGCCATTTTAATTGCTATTGGTTATTTACTCTTATTTGCTGTCTATAAAAATTTTTCTTGGGATTTTATTCATGATGCACTGATAGAAGGAATTTCTTCTGGCATTATTCCAATATTGATTTTTATTTTGATTGGTGCTTTGATCAGTGTTTGGATTGCTGGCGGAACGATTCCAACAATTATGGTTTTAGGATTTTCTTTCTTATCTGTGAAGTATTTTATTCCGACTGTTTTTTTGATTTCCGGCATTGTTGGCGGAGCTGTAGGTAGTTCGTTTACGACGATTTCAACGATCGGGATTGCTTTTTTAGGAATGGGGAGTTTAATTGGTATTGATTCATCGTTAACAACGGGAGCAATTGTTTCAGGTGCTTTTTTAGGTAATTCGATTTCGCCACTTTCGGATACTGTTAATTTAGCAGCTGCGATTTCAGAAGTTGATTTATTTACGCATTTAAAAAATACATATAAAACAGCTTTTCCGGCAGCAGTTCTATCATTTGGTTATTTCTTAGTGATGGGATTAAATAATGACGGAGCATTAGACAGTACGAGTATTCATGATATTGTGAATACACTGAATGAGCATTTTACGATTTCAGCAGTGGCCATTATTCCTTTAGCAATTCTTTTTGTTTGTGCATGGAAGAAGATTCCTGCGATTCCCACATTATTGCTGAGTATTAGCATATCTATTCTTTTGATGTTCATTACAAATACACATTTTTCATTTGTGGAGACAGCTAATATGCTTCAAAATGGATTTGTGTCTCATACTGGAAATAATCAAGTGGATGAACTGCTTTCAAGAGGTGGTATTCAAAGTATGATGTGGTCGGTATCATTAATTATTCTAGCTCTAGCATTAGGTGGCTTGTTGGTAAAAATGGAGATCATTGACTGTTTACTTGATCGGTTTGAAACAGCGATTAATTCTCGTCAAAAGCTGATTCTTATTACAATGATGAGTTCAATCGGTATTAATGTACTGATTGGTGAGCAGTACTTATCAATTATTTTGCCTGGAAAGTCTTTTATCAATAAATTTAAAGAAAAAAAAGTTCCTTTGACGTTGTTGTCTAGAGGATTGAATGATGCAGGTTCAGTTGTGAACCCTCTGATTCCTTGGGGCGTGAGTGGAGTTTTTATTTCAGGAACCTTAGGAGTTGCAACGGTAAATTACTTACCTTATGCAGTATTTTGTTATGTTTTGCCATTACTATCAATTTTAGTCACATTTTTAGGAAATAAAAAGCAAAAATAAGCATAAATAAAAAATACAACGCTATTCATTTTAGAATAGGTTGTATTTTTTTGAGAAGATTAATCCAATCGTTCTTTCTTCTTTTTAATTGCTGGGAGTTTTTTTAAAGGTCGAATCGCTTTAACTTTTAAAATATCTAAAAAGAAGGTAAAAATCGGAATACCGACAATCAGTCCCCAAACACCAAATAATCGTTCGCTGATTAACAAAATAACGAAAGTATAAAAAATCGGTAGATCCGTTTTACTAGACATAAATTTAGGGTTCAATACATAAGACTCAAATAGATGAACGACAATAATCACAACTAAAATATAAATCACATCATTAATACCGCCTTGGGAGTATGCAATAAAACTTAATGGGATACAAGAAATTATTACTCCAGCTACAGGAATCAAACTTAAAATGAAAATCATAATTGCCAGACTTGGCAACTGAGAAAATCCAATTAGAGCTAAACAAATAGTGGTAATAGCAGTATTCACAACGGCGATAAAAAATTGGGCTTCCATCACAACACCAAATGTATTAACAAACTTATCCGCAAAAAAGTAGATATCTTGGAAAAACCAATCAAAATCACTTTTTAAAAATAACTTAGAAAATTCTGCCATCTGCTTTTTCTCGATCATAAAGAAGAAACTTAAAATGAAGGAGAGAACAAAAGAAAGCCCAATTGATCCAATATCCTGAAT
Source organism: Enterococcus sp. AAFC-DPL-5146 (assembly GCF_058216635.1). NCBI lineage: Bacteria > Bacillati > Bacillota > Bacilli > Lactobacillales > Enterococcaceae > Enterococcus > Enterococcus sp. AAFC-DPL-5146. Next base: position 1,101,450 of record NZ_CM177103.1, read on the forward strand.
ATAACGTAAAATCATGCTGGCGCCATTTTGAATTTGTGCCGTTAGATTTGATTTGGCTATATATTCATTGATAACCATTAACAGCTGATTATGATCATCGGTTGGATTTTGATAAAACTGTACAACAGAATTATACATTTGCAAGGACTGGTTTATAAGTACTGGAACGTACTTTGTAATAGCTAGATAAACTAAGAAAACAATCAAAGAATAGGTTGCTACAACAAGTACAAAAGAAGGTATTTTAATAAATCCTTGAATAAATTTTACAAAGTGAAGCGCTAAAAAAGTAAAAATAAACGTTAATAGAATCATTGTAATCATGCTTCTAGCAAGATATAAAACGAAAATAACTGCAGCTAAAACAAAAAAACGTCTGAGGCGTTCGTTTTGAAGAAATTTTTCATAGATGGTCACACACATCACTCCTAATAAATAATGGTCTAAGGTTTTTCATTTGCAAATCAGATCCCAATGCTAGCTCTAAATAAGTACTGTTTCTCAGAGTAGTGATGTTGCTTGAACAGAAAAATCCTATGAGATAACTATAATGCTTTTTCCCTTTTTTTGATAGCAGTTTAAGCAATAATGTTATTTTTTTTACAATTATAATTTTAAAAAGTTGTTCCCCTTTACAAAACAAACATACGTTCGTATAATTAGCTATGGAATAAATCAAGGAGAGGATAGCGATGTTTTTTGATTATGAAAAAGAACCTAGAAGAGCGGTTTTTTGTATCGATGTAAAATCATTTTATGCTTCGGTTGAATGTGTGGCCAGAGGATACGATCCACTTGAAAAAATGTTAGTGGTAATGAGTCATGCAGAAAATACTGGTGGCCTAGTCCTAGCTTCTTCTCCAAAAGCGAAAGAAGTTCTTGGAATTACTAATGTAACAAGGAAATATGATGTGCCGAATCATCCAGAATTAGTAGTAGTTCCACCACGGATGAATGAGTACATCAAGGAAAATATGAAGATCAATGAAATTTATAAAGAATTTGTATCAGAAGAAGACTTACATATTTACTCAATCGATGAATCTTTTTTAGACGTAACAGCCAGTTGGAAATTATTCGGGCGAACGCCAATAGAATTAGCCAAACTAATCCAGCAAAGAATCCGAAAGGAAACAGGTCTATATATTACGATTGGTATTGGAGACAATCCATTGTTAGCAAAATTAGCCATGGATATTGAAGCGAAGCATAATAATGAATGTTTAGCTGTATGGCATTATGAAGATGTTCCTGAAAAAGTTTGGACGATTGAACCAATGACTGACATGTGGGGAATAGGTCATCGATTAGCGAAACGATTAAACAACTTAGGCATTCGTTCCGTGTATGATTTAGCCCATGCAGATATAAATAGCTTGAAAAGAACTCTTGGAATCATTGGTGAACAGCTCTATGCGCATGCTCACGGTATTGACCGCAGTCGTTTAGCTGAAAAATATATACCGGAAGAAAGATCTTATAATAATTCTCAGATTTTGATGCGAGATTATCTAAGGCAGGATGAGATTGAAGTAGTGATTCGAGAAATGGCAGATCAGGTGGCAGCCAGACTTAGAAAAGCTCGCTGTCAGACAGAGTGTGTTCATTTATCAATTGGTTTTTCAAAAGCAGCTAAGAGGGAAGGAACAGGTTTTTCAAGGCAAATGAAAATACCTTTAACAAATAGCAGTAAAGTGTTGGGTGAATACTGTCTAATGATATTCAGACAACATTGGCATGGAGAAGAAGTACGACATATTGGAATTACTTATTCCAAACTGAATTACAATACTTATGTACAACTAGATTTATTTCATGAACCAGATGAACAATTGAAAGAACTAAAATTAGATCAGCTAATTGACGATATTCGTCAGCGTTTTGGCTACGTTTCATTAGTTCACGCAAGTTCAGTATCATCTGGTGGTACAGCAATTTCAAGAGCATCACTGGTTGGTGGTCACGCTGGGGGAATGGAGGGCTTACAATGAGGAACGAACGAGATTATTATTTTGAACAGTACCAAGATCGAAAAATGAAAAAATGGGCAGGCTTTTATTTGTCTGAACATACAGCAATCATTGAACAAGAGAAGAAAAGAAAACCGCCTGAAAAGAAAACACAAATGAGTTGGGCTGAAATCGATGAAGTTTTAGCCCAAGCTTTTCAACGTCATGCTGAAGTAATCATCCAAAAAGAAGAATTGGATAGCGAGGGTAATTACGGAGCAGACATTATAGGGCAGATTCAAGGTCATGATGAATTAGGTATTTATGTGGCTGGTCAAAAGATTGGCTACGATGAGATTCGTCATGTACAGCTTCATTAAAACAAAAAAACATCTGACTTAAAAACAATCGTTTAAAGTTAGATGTTTTTTATTTAATTGTGAGAGACAAGGAAGAACTCAGCCAGTGCTAATAGAATCATTATTAAAGTAATTAGACCGCAAATAATTAAATGGCGACGTTTATGCATCATTACAATGGCAATAAATTCTCTTAAAAAAGCATTTGGCAGAAAATAAAAAGCTGTTTTCGCACCGATTCCATTAGCATCTAGATGAGCCATTTTAGCAAAGAGACCAGCTCGAAATAGATGGAAATTATTGGTAATGAAGATTGCATGAAAATCAGTGCCACCAAAAGCTTGTTCCATGATTTCTTTAGAAAATTTCATATTTTCCAAGGTGTTTTTAGAATTTGTTTCAACTAAAATATCCGTCTCAGGAATCCCTTTTTCTATGGCATATTGCTTCATAGCAATACTTTCAGCAATATGTTCGTCATCACCTTTACCGCCAGACATAAGGAGTTTAGGTGGATTTAACGTTGCTCGAGATTGAGCTTTGTAAAATTGAATCGCTTTTTCAATACGTTTACCTAAAAGTGGAGGTACTGTCTTCCCATCAATCAATCCGGAACCTAAAACGATAATGAAATCTTGATTGTATTTTGGTTGATTAAATTGATAAATGATGGAAATGGTTAGAAAGTTATAAAAAACAATTGAAAAATAAAACATTGATAAGGGTAAAATCCCGAACAAAACAGAAGCCCACGGTGGTAAAACTCTAGTAGAGTAAAAAGTGAAAATTAAAAACACAGTCAAGCCAATTGCTAAAAGCAAGGTCAATAAGTTGGCGAGAGAATGCCCCTCTTTTCGCAGAACCACAATCGCATTCCAGTACAAGAAAACTAGCAAGGCGTAAAGCCCAATCAATAGGAATAGTAACAAGATAACACCTGTGATTGCTGCTAAAATAGTCAATAATGGGTCAACTGTTCTAATTAATAAAACCCCAAGATAAGTCATACCAACGATCAAAAATAGATTGAATAGCAATCCATTCATCAACCTGCGTTTTTCTTTAAAGTAACAAAAAAGAAAAAGCAATAAAAAAGCTGAAGGGATTAGAAAATAATAGGTGTGCAGTTGAATTTCTAAATAAATAACATAGAAGATAAAGCACAATGAAAACCAGAGTAATTCAAAAAATTTACAATCTTGGTATCCTTTTTTTAGTCGCCATTTCGGAATCATAAATACGCCAATTAGATAAATAATGCCAATGATAATACTAAAATAATTCCCCATAAAAGAACTCCTTAAATAAATAATTTCCCTATCAGTATAACTAAAAATAAGAGAAAAAAATACTATAAAGTCTAGGAACTGAAATATAGTTATTATTATGTAAAATAACGGAAAAGATTTATGGAAAGGAATTAATTTCTAGAATGCTTCTTTCCGTTAAATTAACGTTTCTTTAGATAGTTAATTTAATTTTTTTTGTCTTACATGAAAGCGGTAAATACGTCTAGAAAAGGTGTAAATGCTACTTAGTAAATGTCATCTGTTTTTTACGGGAAAAGTAGTTGCTTAACATTTGTTTTTGATTAACTTAAAATGTGAAAAACATGTAATATGGCTAATTTTCCGTAGAGGTATCATTGTTTTTATATTGTAAATCCTTTATTTATAGGTGTTTATTTTTGTGACATGTATATAACATATATGTGTTAATTAATATAACTTTTCTCATCTTCTTAAAGGTTTACAATTACTTATAATGTCGTTATAATGGCTAAAATCAGGTCATGTGTAGGATGAAACTGTATATTACTTATGATTAGCTAGTATTTTTGGAAAAATAAAGTTTGACAGTGACTAAAACGTCAGGCATCTATTTTCTTATTTTCCCATTGATACTGAGCAGTTCTATTCAGTTTTTTTAATTTAGGAGGGATGTTTTTGATTACTAGCAAACAATTGTCAGAAACTTTTTTTGAAATGAATCATCGAAAATACTATTATTATTCATTAGCTTCGTTGGAAACTGAACAGCATCCGTTTGTGGCTAAGTTACCATTTAGTATTCGTGTACTATTAGAATCGTTACTGCGGCAGAAAAATGGAGTCGGAATCACTCAAAAACATATTGATGATTTGTCTCAATGGTCTTCAGAACATGTTAATAATGGTGAGGTCCCTTTTAAACCAGCACGAGTGATTCTTCAAGATTTTACTGGCGTTCCAGCTGTAGTTGACTTAGCCTCTTTAAGAAAAACTATTGCTGATTTAGGTGGGGATCCTACTAAAATCAATCCCGAAGTTCCAGTTGATTTGGTTGTTGACCATTCCGTTCAAGTAGATGTTGCTGGCGTGAAGCAAGCCTTGCAACTAAATATGAAAATGGAATTTCAGAGGAATAAAGAACGCTACCGATTTTTAAGTTGGGCGCAAAAAGTCTTTGATAATTATCGTGTTGTGCCACCTGCAACAGGAATCGTTCATCAAGTGAATATTGAGTATTTAGCATCGGTAGTCACACAAAAGAAAATAGATGATACGAATATTTTGCTCTATCCAGACACTTTAGTAGGTACAGATTCACATACAACAATGGTCAATGCCTTAGGTGTTTTAGGTTGGGGCGTGGGTGGAATTGAGGCAGAAGCTAGTATGCTTGGAGAGCCTTCTTATTTTCCAATTCCAGATGTTGTAGGTGTCCGTTTTGTCAATGAATTGTCTCAAGGTGCTACCGCAACAGATTTAGCTTTAAAAGTGACTCAAGTGTTAAGAGAGCAAAAAGTTGTCGGAAAGTTTGTTGAATTTTTTGGCTCAGGTTTAACCAATTTAAGTTTAGCAGATCGGGCAACTGTAGCAAATATGGCACCTGAATATGGTGCAACCTGTGGATTTTTCCCTGTAGATGACGAAACGATTCGTTATCTGCGACTAACAGGAAGGGAAGAACAAGCAGTTACTGTTGCTGAGAGGTACTTAAAAGAAAATCAATTATTCTATGATCCAATAAATGATCAAGAACCTAATTATACAAACGTGATTGAAATTGATTTAAGTGAAATTGAAGCAAACCTTGCCGGACCAAAAAGACCACAAGATTTGATTCCTTTATCAGAAATGAAAACAGCATTTGAAGAAGCTGTAAAAGCTCCTTCAGGTTTACAAGGGTTTGGACTTTCTGAAAAACAACAGGTAGAAAGTGTTCCTTTAGAATTAGAAGGCGTTCACCATCAGCTCAAACCAGGAGCAGTAGCGATTGCAGCCATTACTTCATGTACGAATACGTCCAATCCATTTGTTATGTTAAGTGCAGGTTTAGTAGCTAAAAAAGCGGCATTGCTTGGCTTAGAGGTACCAAACTATGTAAAAACCTCCTTAGCACCAGGATCAAAAGTTGTTACAGCTTATTTGGAAAAAGCAGGTCTATTACCTTATTTAGAACAACTGGGTTTTCATTTAGTTGGTTATGGCTGTACTACTTGTATCGGTAATTCAGGAGCATTGAAACCAGAAGTTGAAGAAGCAATCAGAGAGAATGATTTATTAACGGCAGGTGTATTAAGTGGGAATCGTAACTTTGAAGGTCGTATTCACCCATTAGTCAAAGCCAATTATCTAGCATCACCTCCGCTAGTGGTACTTTATGCATTAGCTGGGACCGTTGACATTGATGTATTCAACGAACCAATCGGTATTGGTGAAAATGATAGGCCAATTTATTTTAATGATTTATGGCCTACTAGAGATGAAATCCAAGTCTTGATTGATGAGTGTGTTACACCAGAATTATACCAGCAAGAATACGCACAGGTGTTTAGTGACAATGACGAATGGAATGCTATTGAAACCAACGACGAGCCTTTATATAGCTGGGAAGAAACCTCCACTTATATTGCAAATCCGCCCTATTTCAAAGACATGTCAAAAGAAAGAGAGCCGAGAAAGCCGTTAAAACAGCTAGCTGTGTTAGCTAAATTTGGTGATTCGGTTACAACAGACCACATTTCACCAGCTGGAAGTATTCAAAAAAATAGCCCAGCTGGTCAGTATTTAATTGATCGAGGAGTGGCAGTCCGCGAATTTAACTCTTATGGAGCCAGACGTGGTCACCATGAAGTAATGATGAGAGGAACCCTAGCCAATATTCGTATTCGCAATCAGCTAGTTCCAGGAGTTGAAGGTGGTTATACTATTTTTGCACCAACACAAGAAAAGATGGCTATCTATGATGCTGCGATGAAATACCAAAAACAAGGAACAAAATCAGTTATTTTAGCTGGTGATGATTATGGGATGGGCTCATCAAGAGATTGGGCGGCAAAAGGGGTACAGTTACTGGGTGTAGAAGCAGTAATTGCCAAAAGTTATGAACGAATTCATCGTTCCAATTTAGTGATGATGGGCGTTTTACCCTTACAATTCAAACCGGGAGAAGATGCGGACAACTTAGGTTTAACAGGAACTGAGTTATTTGATATCGATATCGATGAAACCAAAGGCATTTTAGATACTGTGAGTGTCACTGCAACAAAATCAACTGGAGAAAAAATACAATTTGAAACAATTCTACGCTTTGATTCAGCTGTTGACATCACATATTATCAACACGGAGGAATATTGCCAATGGTGATTCGTAAAAAACTTCAAAGCTAGTTTTGGGATGAATTGAAAAATAAGATATAAAACAAGTAGAAGGTTGTTAGCCTAAACTATCTAGCTTCACGAGCTAATTCTTCGGAAATGCGATAAAAATGGACTGAGGTATTTTTTCCCTCATTCCATTTTTCCTATTTTCCATTCGAGATAAATCGAGCTCGTTTAGCTTTTATTATTATCTAGCCTCACGAGCTAATCTCTCGGGAAAAAGATAAAAATAGATTGTGGCAGAAAGCGCCACCCTCCATTTTTTCTATTTTCCATTCGAGATAAATCGAGCTCGTTTAGCTTTTAAATTAAGGAGGAACTTGGATGGAGATTCATAAAGGTTTAGAAGGTGTTATTGTTTCTGAAACAAAAATCAGTTCGATCGTAGAAAATCAGTTGTTGTTTGCGGGATTCAATATTGATGATTTAGTGGCTCAGAATGTTCAGTTTGAAGAAGTAATTTATCTATTATGGTATTTAAAAATACCGTCAAATCAGGAGCTAGAAAAATTTAAACAAGATTTGGCTACTCAAATGCCAATATCCGATACAATCGTTACCTGTCTAAAGATTCAAACACGCCAGAATCTTCATCCAATGAGTGTGTTACGGTCAACGATTTCACTTTTAGGTGTTTTTGATCCTAATGCTGAGGCTACAGATGAAAGCTCAGCTTATCAGCAAAGTATTGCACTGCAGGCAAAGATGCCTACAATTATTGCTGCATATGCACGATTACGAAAAGGATTAGATCCTATTCCTCCTCGTAGTGATCTATCGATAGCAGCAAATTTTCTTTATATGCTGACTGGAAAAGAAGCAGAAGACGTACAGGTTGCAGCTATGAATCAAGCATTGGTTCTTCATGCCGATCACGATTTGAATGCAAGTACCTTTACAGCTAGAGTTTGTGCATCCACATTATCAGATGTTTATTCATGTATCACTGGAGCAATTGGTTCTTTAAAAGGTCCTCTTCATGGTGGCGCAAATGAACGTGTTTTTGATATGTTGACGGAGATCAATTCAGGCAACTTGAATGTAGAAGACTATCTAAATCAAAAATTAGATCGAAAAGAAAAAGTCATGGGCTTTGGTCACCGAGTATATAAAACAGAAGATCCAAGAAAGAAACATCTAAAAAAATTAGCAAAAAAGTTAACGACTTTAACAGAAAAAGAACAGTGGTATTTTTTATCTTGCCAAGTCGAGCGTTATCTAAAAGAGACGAAAGGCTTGATTCCTAATGTCGATTTTTATTCAGCGACAGTGTACCATTGTTTGGATATTGATAGTGATTTGTTTACACTGATTTTTGCCATGAGTCGAGTTTCAGGCTGGTTAGGACATATTAATGAGCAGAAAAAAGAAGATTGTTTGATTCGCCCTCGTTCACATTATGTTGGACCTAAACAGTTAAAATATAGTGATATACTACGTTCGGGAGGAATGGAAGCATGAAAAATGAGGCGAAGATTGCTTTTGAAAATGGCAAATTAATGGTTCCAAATTTTCCAATCATTCCTTTTATTGAAGGAGATGGAATTGGTCCAGAGATTTGGCAAGCAGCTAAAAATGTTTTTGATACAGCAGTAGAAAAGGCCTATAAAGGGAAACGAAAAGTAGTTTGGCAAGAAGTGCTGGCAGGAGAAAAAGCATTTAACCAAACGGATAATTGGCTGCCAAATGAAACGTTAGAAACCATAAAAACACATCTTGTAGCCATCAAAGGTCCTTTAACAACTCCGATTGGTGGGGGTATTCGCTCATTGAATGTTGCTTTAAGACAAGAACTGGATTTATATATTTGTTATCGACCAGTCCGTTATTTTAAAGGTGTACCCTCACCATTAAAACACCCGGAAGCCACAGACATGATGATTTTTCGTGAAAATACGGAAGATATATATGCTGGGATTGAATTTCCAGCTAAAAGTTTAGAAGCTGAAAAACTAATCGCCTATTTAAAAACAGAATTTGGTGTAGATAAAATCCGTTTTCCAGAATCATCAGCAATAGGTATAAAACCTGTTTCCCAAGAAGGGACAGAACGTTTAGTTCGCGGAGCTATCGAACATGCTTTAAAAAATAATCGTAAATCCGTAACGCTTGTCCATAAAGGAAATATCATGAAATTTACAGAAGGTGGATTTAAAAACTGGGGCTATACTTTAGCTGAAAGAGAGTTCGCAGATAAAGTCTTTACTTGGGAACAATATTTACAAATCCAAAGTAAATCTGGAAAATCCGAAGCCGAAAAGCAATTACGAGAGGCAGAGAAATCTGGGAAACTCATTATAAAAGATCGAATTGCAGATATTTTCTTGCAGGATATTTTACTTCATCCTGAAAAATATGATGTGATTGCTACGTTGAATTTAAATGGAGATTATATTTCAGATGCCCTTGCTGCTCAAGTTGGCGGAATCGGAATTGCACCGGGAGCAAATTTAAACTTGGAAACAGGACATGCTATTTTTGAAGCAACCCATGGAACGGCGCCAGAGTTTGCTGGATTAAATCAACTGAATCCATCCTCCTTATTATTATCAGGTGCGTTGTTATTTGATTATTTAGGGTGGAAAGAGGTCAGTCAGTTAATCACTAAAAGTATTGAAGAGGCGATAGGAGATAAGACGGTAACAAAGGATTTCGCAGATCAAATGGAAGGGGCAACATTATTAAGCTGTTCTGAATTTGGTGAAGAACTAGCAGGATTGATTAAGGGATAGACTAAAAAGAAAGGTTAGAATGCAACTATTCTAACCTTTCTTTTTTAATGATATAAAAAAAACTGACGAATATTCGTCAGTTTTTGAATTTACTAAGGTTAATTACGCTTTGTTAACGTTAGTAGCTTGAGGACCACGTTGGCCATCTTCAACGTCGAAAGTCACTGCTTGACCTTCTTCTAAAGTTTTGAATCCGTCGCCTTGGATAGCTGAGAAATGTACGAATACATCGTTACCGTTTTCTGCAGTGATAAATCCAAAACCTTTGTCTGAGTTAAACCATTTTACTGTACCTGTTTCCATAATAAAAATCCTCCTTGTGTTATACACATATTTGCAATTACTTGAAAGGTGAAAATGTGGAAGATGTTTATTTGAAACAGCTACACATATATTACCGAACAAAAACTACTCTCTTATAATAGCATATTTCTAGAGTCTTGACTAGTAATATCTCTTTAGAAAATAAAGATTTGTTAAGAAATGAAGATTAATTGTTAAAAAAAACTTATTTCTGTTATAGTATAGAAGTATTAAGAGTTAGATATGAAAGTAATGATAGAGTTATGTCGTAGAAATCTATTCCGAAGGCGCAGCCTTGGAGCTGCATAGATTTGAAAGTAGGAAGGGTTCAGATTGTTTAGATGAGAATAAGGTTATCCTTACTAATAGATAGTTTTTACATGGTTTATAGCTAAAAAAATATTTAATTAACTTAATTAAAGAGCCGTTTGACTGGAATAGTCAAACGGCTCTTGTCCATTTTATCTGATTAGTAGCGAAGGATAGCTACTAATGTTTTTTCATCGGGTGATGCTTTTTGGTCTAAAACAAAGACTTTTCCACCAGTTTTTAGAACTTTATCAGTGACTTTATTCAAGACTTTTCTACGGTCAAATTCTTCGTTAGACATTTCTGTTGTTTCGTTTACAAAGTTAGCTGTAGAAATAAATAAATGAGAAACACGACCTTCATCAGATGCCGGCACGATATCGACAAGTTGATCAGCAAATTTTTTATCTAGTAACTGATTATAAGCTGCAGTCTCAATAGTTTTCAATTCTTCATTGATCTTTTGAACACCTTTTTCAATATCTTTGATAGAGACTTGGGCAGGTGAAAGTGAGAAAGAAGCAGACGTATCTAAATAAGGATTTTTTGCTATTTTTTTAAATAATGTTTGATTTTCTGGTAAAGCATATAGGCGGATAGGAAGTTTATCGGAGTTGACAAACGTATCTTTTAAATAATTATCAACGGCTTGATAGTAATTTGTCCAGTCGATTTTTACTTCTTCATCTTTTGTATTGACACCGTGGTAGGCAATGCCTTCTTTTGAAGAACCATTAGAACCTGTACCGCCTTGGATGGAGTAATTTATATCACCGCCTGTTAATTCGTCACCTAAAGCAGTAACTAAATCAAGTGGGGCATCCTCTGGAAGTGAAACAGATGTTACACGATTATTTTCAACTAAGTATAGTTGCATAGAGTCTCGATTTAATGCCAATAAATAGTAACGGTAATTAAATTGATTATTTTTGATGATACCTAAGAGATATGGACGGTCATCGACATAATATTGATTTTCGACGGGAACGTTTAAACGATGGATAAAGATGTCTTTTTCGCTAATAATAATGGAGACACTTTTTGTTGCATTCCGCCAAAAAGAAGCATCAGCAAGTAGTGCATCGATTTTTTCTTGAAATGGTCCCCAAGATAAATCAGTGTATTTTTTCTCAAAACGGATTTTAGCCTCTTTAGCAAAATTTTTTAAAGCTAAAGAATCTTTTTCAACATCTTGATGAGCAACATGAGTGTTTAGAATAAATGTAACAAACGGACCTTGAACTTTGTCAGAGATTAGAACGGATAAATTATCTTTTTCTTGATCTAACATAATACATTCCTCCCGAGTTTAAAGCTGAATGAATTGCTTAATTCCAATGAAATAGTGACATTTTTTGAAGCTAATTCATAAAGCTGGTTATATTGAAACATTTTCTTGTTACTAATAAAAGTGTAGCACAGGCATAAAAATGTTGGAACTAATAAGGGTTGGCTGAATGTAAAAGAAAGCGAAACTTAATAGGTGATAGTATGAGTAATTCCTCATAGTTTTTTTATAAAATATAAAATAGCTATTCATTTTTTTTTAAAGTGAGGGTGCTAATATGTCTTCATGCCAATTATCCCGAATTGGTTTTTCATACTTACTCCTACCAAGAGTAAATAACAACCTTCATTTCCACCACAGACGACGGTCGTGGTGGTTTTTTTGTTACTTTAAAAGTTATGTATGTCGGCTTTTATTTATGTTTAACAGTTATTTTATACTCATGTGTTTATTTTTCGAAAATTGAATTTCCCATAGTTTTTTCCACAGTAGAGGTTAAAAAAATTAAAGTTTATCAATGATTTGATCAAACATATCATCAGTTTCCGTATCTTTGTTTTTTTAGGTAGGTGAGTATACGTATCTAATTTTTGTTGTGCAAACGCATTTCTAGAGGTGAGTGTTGATATAAAACCAGATAACGCCGAAAAATCTGCACTTGACTACTCAATGTTGGTACAGTAATAATCATCATACGGTAGCTACACTATAGCTAATGGAGATTTTACAGATTAGTTACAAAAGTTGCGTGTGGTGAATGTCGTTTTGTCACAGTTTGTTTCGAGGATGGAAAGATCGAAACTACTTGGACTGAGAATTTTTTATTAAATAGGATAGCCTACTCCAAAATTGAAGTGCACCCCAAAAAGTTAGACTAAAAATCTAATATGGAGTGCATTTTTTATGAGAAAGTATACGATAGAATTAAAGTTGTCATGGATTATTTAAAAAACGAAGGCGGTTATAGGTATCTCGGTCATAAATATGAAATAGATTTTCCAATGGTTAGGTGTTGGGGAAGGGTACATTATCATTACAGATAGAAAGGATTATGAGGTTATAAAATGATAACATTAAGTTGTATAGCTAAAATTTATGAGATAATAACCGCTAATATTTTTATCAAAATCAGTAATACATGATTGGCACAGGGCTAAAAAAAGGCCCCTACAATAAAACGTGGGGGCTTAAATGCGTTTAAAGAGTTTTTGAAAATGGATATAATTCTGGGATTAAATTTATTGAAAAAGCTTTAACCAGTGCAACAAATACTTTTTCATCGAATTCACTAGTTTGTGGGACAATTTCATGGGTTTTCTGTATAAATAAATCTAGAACTAAATCATCATAAGAGGTATTATTTAATACTTGATTAAAACCGATGAAAATTTTTCCTTTTTGATCGTTGGAGATACCATGAGTTAAACATAGTAAACTAACTGAAATAGGATTCTCCAAACTATCTCCAGCATTATCAGCAATTTCACAAAGTGCATCGTAAAATAATTGTTCTTTATCTCTATCCATTTTAAATCTCCTTTTTAATTAAAAATTAGAAGAACCAACTAATTCCCTCTTTGATAGCTAGTGCAATTTGAGACGCCGTACCTTTAGCTACGCCAGAGTTTACTAAAGCTCTGTACACCGCATCATAAACAGCTTGGTAAGGAATATCTGCCCATTTTAACAAAGGATTAAGGCTTGCGCAAATTTTTGCATAGTGTTTTGCAAAATTATTAGCAACGGTTTTACCTGCAACAGATCTTACTACATTTGTTGCTAGAGTTTTATTCTTAACAATAAATTTTATAGCACCTTTGATGATTACGGTTGCAACGCTACGGGATTGGGGACCATTTGAATAATCTGATTCTTTTGGATCGGGTAACAATTCTGTTGTAACTTCTTCAGCTACTGTGCTAGTTGCAAAAGCGAAACTTGGTGCAAAAATAGAACTAAATAAAGCAAACACTGACAAACTAATCAAAATTCTTTTTAATCTCATAACTATCAACCTTCTTTCATTTTTTTACTCATCGCGATTGAGATATTTTATATAATACATTGATTTCTAAAAGTTGTAAATATATTTTTAATTATTTTGTTAAAAAAACTCACCATAAACTCATTTTAAGGCTGGTTGATTTTTATGGTTGTAAATTGTAACATAAAGGTATATACCTGATATTTATTTTTAATTATGGGGGAATATTAATTTGAAAGGGGAGTTAAATGAGTAAGATTAAAATAAGATTAGTTGTTTTGGTTGTATCCATTATTTTTATTTTGCCAACTACAGTTAATGCAAATATAACTGTAAATATAAATACCGCATCTTTTGATGAGTTAACAAAAATCACAGGAGTGGGTATAGTAACGGCACAAGCCATCATTGACAGCAGACCATATAACACTCTGGATGATTTGGTCAAAGTCAAAGGGATTGGTCCTAAAACATTAGCTAAAATTAAGCAACAAGGTATCGCAAGCGTAACCGATGTATTACCGCCTGTAATTAATGAAGATCATTGGGTTATACCTAACAAAGTACTAAAGGCAAATGTAGAGTATTTTACAGGTGAGTATGATTACAAGTACAGGACGGACGATAAAGGTCTGATAGTAGCTGTTGATATAGGTAAGTTGAGCATGACAACTCGCACAGCGAGACTACCACATGATCCAAATACTCCTGATAAGTTGTTCGGAGATCATGCGGGTCATATAGCAGGCGATCGCTTTGGTGGATCGCCTAAACTGGATAATTTAGTATCTCAGGCAAGTTACGTCAATCTAAGTAGTTATAAAAAACTCGAGAATAAGTGGGCTGATACAGTGGTTAAAGGTCAGCAAGTAAAATTAAAAGTTACGCTTAATTACGAAGATAATGCACGTCCTACATCGTTTGATATTGATTATACGATTGATAGTACACAAGCCGTGGAGACAATACAGAATGTAAATCCTTAGTTTTTATCTTGCTCGAGAGGTATTGTACATAATTTTTTACGATTCACATATTACTTCATTTTTGGTATACTTTATTTAACATAATATTTGTTAAATAAGGAGACAAGTTAAATGGAAATGTTTGTTAGAAACAAACCAAGTTTGGTACAATTCGCTATATATGAAGTTGTTACTCCAATTAATGAGGAAACTCATACTTATGATAAGAGTGAGATTGAGGATGTAATTCGTATTAAAAAGAAATGCAGCCGTTTTTTAGAAATTGAATCTACTTTTGTAGGCGTAGACTATATTAAAAATGTTTGTAGCGAAGATGCTAAATGGATTAACTATTGCATCTACGAAACCAATAGATCTGGACAAGGTTACAGAGTAATTGAAAATTTAGATGCCCCTATCAAAACCTTTGCTGAAAATCCTAGTTCGCATAATAAAATAAAGTTAGCTTCAAGATTAATTAAACTGAATGATGAGTTAAAACCAGTTGAAGGTACATGGGAAGGCGAGGGGTATAGTAAAGAATATAATTTTACTGATACATATTTATCAGTAAGAGCTTTTTTTAGCAGAGAAAAAGTAGATGATGTTGAAGACCTTGATCGGAACTTTTTCCATTTATCTAATGTTATTCTCGATACCAAAATACCAATTATAACGGAGTATGAGATAGATGGAAAATGAGCAGATAGATGGAATTTATTATTTGAAGAATAATAAAAATTTTCATAATCGGGAGATTAACGGGAGTCTTGAGGATGGAAATTGTACTAAAGTAGATACATCTAGAGATGGAGGCGGTGGAGGTATGGGAAGCGGAGACTATGTTACTCATAGAGAATTAAATATGACAAAGGAATCTATTGAAAGGAAGATTGATTCTACTGAAGCTAATCTAAAGGTAGAGCTGTCTAATATTGATCATAAAATAGATAAAAGTATTACCGAATTTAAAGATGAAATATCTAAACAAAAAAGTGCTAATATTAAGTGGACAATAGGAACCGCCCTAGCTCTGGCTAGTGTGATGATCGGGGCTTTAAAATTATTTATAGGATAGCGAAAATATCGACCCTAACCGGTCGGTATTTTTTCGCTATAAAACCCTATTTCAACTAAGGAATAGGGTTCGCGATGATACTATTTGTTTTGGTATTAGGATTGATTCCATACACTATAGTGATATCATATGACTTTGTAACTTGATAAATGTTGGGATAAAGTTCTTTTGTTTTTGCCAAATTTTCAGGTGATCTATGGAATTTGTCACTTGGAATACTGGGGTTTTCAGCGTGAATTTTATGCCAATTCTTAATGGCAATAGGATAAATACCTTCGCCTTTACTATCTAATTTATCATATTTTAAGATTGCTTTTCTAGAATTATCTGTAATTACATATTTTAGTGGAACTTGGCTGCATAAATCAGTGATAAAATCGTTTAAACTAAATTCTCCGCGTCGTCCACCAACATTGAAATAATTAATAAACTCCCAATATTTTTCATCACTATTAATAGTGAATCGGAATCCTTTCAAAATTGGTAATTCTAAGGTAGTACCTTCTATCTTTTGGATGAATATTAATTTCCAAGAATCGGTTGGTCTTGTATCAAATATAACGGACGATTCAATGTTATTATATTTGTGCTCAAAGCTCCCGATAGTGATTCCAATTCGTCTCATTTCGATTAGCAAAGTTTTTAATTCGGGAATTTGTTTAGAAAAATTGAAGCTCATAATTTATTCACCTCGAGTTGTTTTTAGTAATCTAATTATAAACTATATTCGACTAATTTCAATCTTAATTTCAATTTCGATACTCAACACCAGCAACCCATACAACTCTAAAGCATCCTCTAAACTCTCGAACTCCCAACGAGCCGCACCACTATCGCTAACTAATCCTACAACATTACCATCCAATATAATTATTTGATCCATATAAAAACCCCCTTACGATAATATACGCAAGGAGGGGAGAGAATTATTTTAAGCAATTGATTTTAATGGTTTTAAGACAAATTCTCGGATGAAACTATCAGGATTGTGAACGAAAAAACTTTTCTATAACCAACTGATTCCTTCTATTGTAGTGACCGTGTATTGATACTTCATACTTATTTTCATCTAAAAATAAAATTAGGGTGGCTAGTTCTTTTTTGCTAATCAAGCAATTCACGTCATGAGAAGGAGTGTGCAGAGTAAATCTAACCATTGTCTCTGGAAACATCTTGATCACTCTTATCTTGTCAATTATACCCACATAACTATTTTTATCCAATCTAATCACCTTCCTTATTCTGAAAAATCTCCGTCGTCAAAGTATTCAGCGCAAAATTCGTTGATATCTTGTGATATTTCTAAATCAATACCACTGTATGGATCATCATGCTTGTTCGACCACTTAGTAAAGTTATGTACTATTATATGGCGTATGTCATTGAAATCAATATATTGATCATATTGCTTGGTGCCATCGGTTGAGTTTACTACAGCAGTGTTTAAATCGGCAAAACCTCGAAATGTGCCAATAACATGATCTTTAACTCGTCCTAGATGATCCTTGCTGTTGAGTTGTATCTATAAGACTTTATTTTGTTTGATTGATCGCTCAAAGGCAACGCTCTATATAACTTAAATCCTGTTGAGGTAAGCGAGGGATATCTTTTAACGCCTCAGCTTTACCTTTATTGATTGCTGCAGTTAACTCGCCCAAGGCGAAAGCGGTCATCCATTTTTTCATGCCATGGTCAGCATATTTTAAAAAGTAAGTATCATTTAAATCTGGTTTGTCTGACATAATCAACACCGTCCGTGTATTTAAGGTGGTTTCTAATAACGATTATATAAGTGCACCAAATTTTATTACAGCATTTAGATCTGATTTTGGATCGATGACTGTAAGCAGATCATCCGGAACTACACCGCCAAATGTAGCCATGAATAATAGTGCGCCAAAAACTATTAATAACGTAAGTGCTTTTGGTTTTTCATCTGGAAATAGATATTTAACTAAGTCAACTCAAAATGTAAAAACTAGTTCATTAAGAAGTGATTGGTTTGATTGGGTATATCAAGCGGAACTAGGAGTTACTTATGGAGGAATGAGTGGAGGCCCTCTTTTTGACAACTCAGGAAGAGTGATAGGTATTTATGTTGGCAGAGTCTATCCAAACAATGTAACGCATTCAGTATTTAAAAAAATGGATCAGGCAGCATATAATAATATTATTAATTAATAAATAAAACAGCCGACCCTAATTAGAATGGTCGGCTATATTTATAATTTAAATTCAAAATAAGCTTCTACTGTATCTGTTTCATCATACTTATCTTTATTGAATAGATAGACAATTCTGTATTGTTTCCCTTTTTCTAATGAGTATCCAGATAAATTAAAATTAGTTTTTTCGGAATTCCCACTAGGTATTTCTATATTCATTCCGATGTCAGTGAATCCTAACGTAAGGTTTTTCCATTCACCTTTTTCATTTATTTCTAGTCTATCTTTGGGGGAATCATAGAATAGACTTCTATCAGTGTTGTTTTTTATAGTCACAATTACTTTATCAGTATGAACCTCACTGTTTATAATTGCCAATTTTTTTTTAACAGACGCTTCCTTCTTTGAGTTTTCGGCAGTTGAACAACCACCAAAGAAGAGAATGGCCAAACCAAGAATTATGATTTTTCTCAATATAATTTCCCTTTCTAGATTTTTATTTTATACTAAACATTATATCATTAAAAATAGAATTAATGAATAAAATACAGGACAAAAAACTGCGAGTCATCATTATAATCCCTGAGTGTTGCAATTTTAAATTTTACACTATCCAAGAACAAGAATAAGTTAAAGCTAACTAGTTCTTGTTTGTGGATTAAGCAATTAATATCTTTAATTGCAGAAAAATAAAAAAATGGAACACATTGCTTAATGTACGCCATTTTTTATTCAAAAATTATTCATTGTTTACACTACTAAAATCACAACGCTTCAATAAAACGATTCGTTCGAAACAGTCGTGCTTCTAAGTTTGTCCCAAGTTCAACCGCAGAGTGTTGTCCTTTTCCAGCAAATTTATACCGAATAGCATCCGCATTAGTCTTCGCCGCAATATAAGAAACACCAAAATTAGCCTGCATCGTATGAATCAAGCGAATATAAAGAGCACTCTCCGATATCTTAAAATGATTAGAAAGTTGAGCTAAGTTCCACCCCTCTTTTAAAAAACGAAACAAAACGACATCAGGAATCAGAATCGCAGATGCACCGATGTTAGCTTGGAATTCATGAAGTTCCTCATTATAAGAATAGTGCAAACTACGATCGGTATCAGTAAAGATACTATTATTTTCAGTCATGTGAAATAAATAGTGAGTAATTTCATGACTGATGGTAAAGTTTTTTCTTTTTTCACTCATATTTTGATTATAGCCAATTGTTGTCTCTAAAGAGTCCTTAACGATCATACCAGAAATACGATCTCTTGCTACGCCATCGAATGGGAAACTGCGCATTGAAACTCCCTTAGATTTTACGAAATCCCAAAGATATGAACAGTCGTAATTTTCATAACCGATATTATTTGCGACCATTATCGCCGAGATATAATCGTTTATTTTGTCTGAAAAACTAAGATATTCATCAATTTGCTCTGTCATCCAATCACGCCTTGTCGTCTTGTTTTAATTCACGTTCACGCTCGATTTCAGATCTTCTGAAACGAAGAAAACGATCCACTTCATCTTTCAATTCATCTACTTCATCTTCTGATAAACCATCAGTATTCATCCGAAACATGATTTGAGAAGAAAGATTTTCTTCTTGAGCAGTTTCTTCAATAAAAGAATTTTTTGATCTTCCTAATAAATAGTCAGTAGAAACATCAAAATAATCAGCTACTTTTTGGATATTTTCTATTTTTGGAGAAGAAGTATCCCAGCGACGGATTTGTCCATTAGAGATGCCTACATTTCGTTCGATCTCAGCAAAAGTAACCTTATTCTTATCAGCCAGCTCTTTGATTCTGTAAGTTAAACTCATGTTTTTCAACCTTTCATAAGCTTAAATGAGAAAAATTTTAGCTTTTAAGCTATTTTTAGTTGACAATTAGCTTTTAAGCTATTAAAATGTTCTTATAAGCTAATTTATCAGTAAATAGTTATCAAAAGCCATTCTATCACTTATTTTCTAAAATTTGAAAGTACGTAAATAGAATAGAGCTTATTTAACTATACTTATATGATAGCGTAAATGCTAATTCTAGTCAACGATTTAATATATATTAGCTAATTCACTAAAAAGAAAGGGGAAGGAAATGATAAGTAAAAGAAGAAGCAAAAGCATGCTACTAACTTATTATTTAAATTTGGCAGAATTAGGAGATCAACAAGCGAGTCGTTAAAAGAATATTTGGAGAAGAAAATAAATAAAAAGGAGAAGATAAATGATGCTATTATTTCCCGAAATTGATCGAAAAAAAACGAAGAAAAAGGTTCATGATTTACTGAAAACATATCGTTCATTGGTACGAATTGCTGGAGAGAAACATTCACCAAAAGTAACTGCTGCTTATACGTTTGAGATGAAAAATACTGACGGGCAATTTTTACAAAAAAGCGAAAAGATCATTGATCGAAAATATCTTGCTGAAGTCGAATTAATAAAGATCATAGATGCCATGAATCAACTAGATGTGTATGATCGAGAGATTTTATATGACAAGTATATGGATCGCAATTTTACGACGAATATTGCTATTTATATGAAACATCATATGAGTGAAAGCAAGTTTTATAGAGAGTTAGATAAGGCCATGGTTCGTTTTGCTGAATCTTATGAAAGTGGAAAACTATTGATAGAAATGTGACATTTTTATGGGAGAAAGACGGCAGTTTCATAGAGTGGTAATCGAGTAAACTGTACTTAACCGCTAGTTAAAAAGTGTTCAATAATATGATGGGAAAAGACATTTAAAATGAACTGTCGGTTACCTTTGTAAGTAAAAATAAATTTAGTTTAATAATGAAAAAAGGTGGTAATTATGAAGATGTTTGAGTATTTAGATCGTTTTTTAGTCGATGCAGATCACAAAGCTATTTACGTTTTGACATTGATTTGCATAGCGATGATCATTGATTTTTTAAGTGGCAGCTTAGCAGCTAAAATCAATCCAGAAATTAATTTTTTAAGTAAGGTAGGTATTAATGGTATTTTGCGTAAAGTAGCAAGTATGGTGCTGCTGATGTTTTTTATCCCATTGGCACCTTTGATTCCAGCTGGGACAGGTGTTGGGTTAATCTATGTTCTATATGTCGGTTATCTACTAATGGAGTTAAAATCAATTCTTGAAAATTATAAAAAAATGGGCATCGGAACGGAATTATTTGAAGAGTTTATTAAAAGTATCAAGAATGGAAAAGAAGACAAGTAACAGTAAATAATTTTATTAACGGGTTAAATGGAAGAAAAAAATGAAACGAAAGCAGGCGAATCTGCTATCCGTTTCATTTTTTAGTGTATCTCTTTTTTCGATTTAAATGAACGAAATAAAGTTAGTCCTAAAGCAGTCAAACATAAAATAAAGGAACCTAGGAAAGTAATTTTCATCCCAAAAATAAAGACATCGGGTTGTTCAGTCATATAAGTAGTCACCCGCTGACCGTAAGCAGCGCTCATTGAGTTATATAGAATCGTTGTTGCTAAAGCAATTCCTAAAACCATCCCAAGATTTCGGGCAAGAGAATTCATACTTCCAGCAACTCCTAAATCTTCTTTTGAAACACTGCTCATAACGGTTGTATTGTTTGGCGATTGAAATAGAGCATTACCTAATCCCATAATACCGGTGGCTAAAATATAATACCAAAGAGGCGTTCCCTGATTTAAAAACATGTACATAAATGACGTAATCGATAATAAAATCAATCCAGTGAAGGTCAAAAGTTTCGTGCCAATCTTATCTGTTAAAAAGCCACTAATTGGCGATCCTACGACCATCAATAAAGGAAAGACCATCATCAGTAAACCAGCATTACTAGCGGGTAACCCACGTGCATTTTGCAAATAAAAAGGTATCACAACATTGACGAAAAAGTTAGATGCAAAAATTAAAACAGCTGTCATTAAACTCATCGTAAATATCTTGTTTTTAAAAATTGAAAATGTAATCAACGGCTGACTGACACGTTTTTCTACTTTTAAAAAAACAACGAATGAGAATAACGATAAAACAAATAATACTATTGGTAACAAAGCATTGAATCCCATTTCTTGTCCAATAAAGATTGCTCCAAAGAACGTCATAATAAATAGAGCAAATAAACTAAATCCAAACGTATCAATTTTTTTCCCACTTTTGATAATATCCTTTGGCAAAAATTTCTCGCAAATTAAAATAGTAATAATTCCAACAGGAACATTGATCCAGAAAATATAAGGCCATGAGAAGTGTGAAAGAATCAATCCGCCGATACCAGGACCTGCAATTGAACCAAGAGAAACAAATGCACCAATTGATCCTAACGCTCGACCACGTTCTTTAAAAGGAAAAACCTCTGTGATAATTCCTGAGTTTGTAGCCATAGTCATACTTGAACCAATGCCTTGAACAATTCGGGCAAATAAAAGGAAAGCCAACGAATGATTGAAGCCACATAATAAAGAGCCTATCGTGAAAATAATGGTTCCAATACGATAAACTTTAATCTTACCAAAACTATCTCCGATTTTCCCAAAAAGTAATAAACAAGAACAGACAATCATTAAGTAAATTGAAACGATCCATTCTGATTGATTCATAGGGACATTCATATCCTTAGAAATCGTCGGTAAAGCTATATTAACGATGCTGGCGTCTAATGTTGACATAAAAGTAAACATTGCCACCGATACTAAAATCCACCAGCGATTTTTTTGTACTTCCTTATTATCTTGAAAACTACTCACTGATTCCATTTATCCATCTCCTTAAAAATTGTAAACAAGTCCTTTATTATCATACTCTTTTTTTTAGAAAAATGTCAGTGAGAAAATAATGAAAATGATTAAATTCCAGAAATTTAAGCTCCTGATAGTAAATCGAAAATGGAACTACGCTTGTTTATTTTTAACTTCTGTTACAATAAAAAAAGAATAACTGTACTAAAATGTAAGATTTTTTGTTATACTTTTTAAGTGAAGTCAATCAATAAGGAAGCTAAAGCTGTTTCATTATTGATTTATGATGAATTAAAACAGAAGATTATGTTTTTGTGAATAGTCACGAATGCTGTTAGGACAAATGTATAGTTGCTTAAGTACGTAGATTTTAAATCTAGTTAAACAAACCAATTTTCCATTCAATACTGGACGATTTCGTTACACTCATAAATTAAGGAGGATATTATGGCTACAAAACATGATCAAATATTAAAATATATTGAAGGATTGCCGATTGGTGATCGTATTTCTGTTCGAAGTATCGCAAAAAATCTTGGTGTCAGCGAAGGAACTGCGTACCGGGCAATTAAGGATGCTGAGAATATCGGATTAGTTTCGACGATTCAACGAGTTGGGACAATCAGAATTGAACGGAAATTAAAAAAACATATCGAAAAATTGACATTTGGTGAAGTCGTTCGAATCATTGAAGGAGATGTCTTAGGCGGTTCGGCTGGTTTAGACAAGGTCTTAAATAAGTTTGTTATAGGTGCTATGACTGAAAAAGCTATGACAAGATATATTACACCAGGCTCATTGATGATCGTCGGAAATCGTCAAGGGGTTCAAAAATTAGCACTAGAAAATGGAGCAGCAGTTTTGATTACTGGTGGATTTGATACAGACAGTGAAACGGCTGAATTAGCAGATAAATTGGGGATGCCTGTATTAAGAACGACTTATGATACTTTTACGGTAGCCACGATGATTAATCGAGCATTGAGTGACCAATTAATTAAAAAAGATATTATGCTAGTTAGCGATATTTATACGAATTTAGAGAAGACAAATTATCTATTTTCTACCAATACGATTGCTGATTATCAAGAACTTTCTGAAAAGACCCAGCATTCACGTTTTCCAGTAGTGAATAAAAGCCTGCGTCTCGTTGGGATCATCACTGCAAAGGATGTTTTAGGAAAATCTGAAACATTAACTATGGATAAAGTCATGACCAAAGATCCCATTGTCGTAAAAAAAATGATGAGTGTGGCTAGTGTTAGCCATCAAATGATTTGGGATGGCCTAGAAGTAATGCCGGTTGTTGAAGATGACTTGTCTTTAGTTGGTTTTGTTTCTAGACAAGACGTGATGAAAGCCATGCAACTAGTACAACGTCAGCCACAAATCGCAGATACAATCTCAGATCAAATTTCAGGTGAAGTGATGCCGGTGGAAGAAGGTTCTAAAGCTGGAGAGCCACATTTTAAATTTTCTGTTGCTCCTCAAATGGTCAATAGTGTAGGAACGATTTCTTTTGGTGTGTTAAGTGAAATTATCGCAAACGTGACACAGCGGACGATGATAACAAATCAAAGGAGAAATGTTTTAATCGAACAAATGAGTTTGCATTATCTACGTCTAATCCAGTTAGAAAGTGAATTGGATATTCGACCAAGAATCTTAGAAATCGGACGTCGTTCGGCTAAATTGGATATTGAAGTATATTTAGAGAACGCTCTTGTTGCTAAAGCAATCGTTGTTTGTCAAGTAATGGAGCGGACATAGGAGGCAGTAAAACATGGATATTGTAAAAGAGATTTTAACGACTATAAAAGCATATCAAACAATTATTATTCATCGCCATCAACGGCCGGATCCTGATGCAATCGGTTCACAGGTTGGTTTGGCAGAAATACTTCGAGAGAGCTTTCCAGAGAAACAAATTTATCAAGTTGGCGGACCCGTTGAAGGCTTAGAATTTTTAGCAGACATGGATGACATCACGGATGATTGTTATAAAAATGCTTTAGTTATCGTAACTGATACAGCTAACTCACCTAGAATCAGTGATGATCGTTATAAATTAGGGGATAAATTGATCAAAATCGATCATCATCCAAATGATGAACCATACGGTGATTTGGTATGGGTCAATACAAAAGCAAGTAGTTGTAGTGAGATTATCGCTGATTTTTATCATCTTAATCAAGAAGAATTAGTTATGAATAATAAAGCAGCTCGCTTATTATATGCAGGAATTATCGGTGATACAGGAAGATTTTTATATCCAGCAACAACACCCCATACATTAGAAGTAGCAGCTGAATTGATGACTTATGACTTTAATACAGCAGAATTGAATCGTGAATTGGAACAAATTCCTATGAATGTGGCAAAACTTGCTGGATATGTCTATCAAAATATTGAGGTTGATGCCTACGGTGCAGCTAAAGTCATATTGCCTCAATCCTTACTCGATGAGTATGGCATTGTAGATTCTGAAACAGCATCAATCGTTTCACTTCCCGGAGTAATCGATGAAGTCTTGTCTTGGGGAATTTTTGTTCAGCAGCCTGAAGGGTATTACCGAGTAAGGTTACGCTCAAAAGGTCCGATAATTAATGAGTTAGCAAAAAAACATCATGGCGGTGGGCATCCTTTAGCTAGTGGTGCCAATGCGAAAAATTTAGAAGAAGTTGCTGAAATTTATAAAGAAATTCAAGAACTATGTAAAGAATATAAAAAATAGGTAATGAAAGCATTTACATTTTTTTGTACTTCTATTATACTAAAATTAGTTAAATAGTGGATAGTGATTGTTTCAATACAAGCTAAACCTGATTATGCCAAGTAGATTTATTTGGCATAGTTGGGTTTTTCTTTTTTGAAATTTGACTCATTTTTCCACTAGTTAACAAAAAAAGAGAAAAAGGAGATAGAAGGATGAAATTGAAAAAAATGTTTGTTGGTATTGCGTTGTTATCAATGGTTTTAGCTGGGTGCAGTAGTAATGGTGCTGCAAAGGAAGAGAAAAAAGCTGATACAAAAGAGAAAGAGAATACTGAAGTAGTGATTTATCTTGCCCGTCATGGCAAGACCATGCTGAATACGGTTGATCGGTCTCAAGGATGGATTGATGCACCTCTGACGCCTGCTGGAATTGAAGTTGCTGAACAATTAGGCAAAGGTTTATCTGATGTTGCTTTTGATAAAGTAGTAACAAGTGATAGTGGACGAGCAATTGAGACTGCGGAGTTAGTATTGAAAAATAATGGACAAGAAAAATTAACAAAAGAAATGACAAAAGATAAGCGTTTGAGAGAATATAATTTTGGCACATATGAAGGTTTAATGAACGAAGAAATGCTCACAGCTGTTGCAAAAGAAAAAGGCCAGACCTATGAAGAATACAACGATTGGATGAAAGAGGTTGGTTTTTATAAAGGAATCATTGAGTTTGCCGATATTTTATCTGGTATGGATAAGAAAAATGTTGAGGCCGGTGTAAATTGGCCAGCTGAAGATAGTAAAACGATTGTTGCTCGTTTAAAGGCAAGTTTAAATGATATCGTAAAAGATGCTGAAAAAGAAGGAGCAAGTAATGTTTTAGTTGTTTCCCATGGGATGAGTATTATTACATTATTAGGTGAATTAGATGCAAATGCAGATTTGCCGGACGGTGGTTTGAAGAATGCTAGTGTTTCAAAAGTAACTTATAAAGATGGTAAATATACAGTTGATAGCGTTAATGATCTTTCTTATGTAGAAAAAGGAAAAATGAAGTAAGTAGTAATTTTAAATTTTTCCAGAGAATTCCCTTATAAAATGGGGCTTTCCTTTCATGTGGAAGTACGATAGAATGAAGTGACAACATTTTAAAGGAGAACTTAAATGGAAAATTTACCAAGTTGCCCACAATGCGGCTCAACGTACACTTATGAGGATCGAGGCATGATGATTTGTCCAGAATGCGGACATGAATGGTCACCTGCAGATGCAGAAAAAGAGACAGCAACAGTTATCAAAGATTCCAATGGGAATGTTTTGGCTGATGGCGATAATGTGACTGTTATAAAGGATCTAAAAGTCAAAGGTGCCAGTGGTGCAATCAAGCAAGGAACAAAAGTTAAAGGAATTCGTTTAGTAGTAGATGCTGCTGATGGACATAACATTGATTGTAAGGTTGATGGATTTGGTCCAATGAAATTGAAATCTGAGTTTGTTAAGAAAAATTAGAAATAGGCTAATTATTGGCTAGTATACTTTCTGGAGTGTTAGATGTAAAAATCTGGCACTCTTTTTTTGGAAAAATGAGTAATCTCAATATTATGTGATTGGTTTTCGTGCTACAATAAAATAGTAAAGAAGATATATACTCTTCTGATAGCTTCGTTTAAGACGGTAGCTCGATTAAAGTATTTTTAAGAATGACCGTGCCTTGACAAAGCTGACGGTTTTTTTTGTCTTTAAGCAAGTAAACAATCAATACAATAAAAAGAGAGAAAAAAACAGAAAATCAATAAGGATTTACGCTTTTTGTGGTATAATGCATGAGGACTTACACAACAAGTTTGAAAGAGGTGAGGTAAATGAGTTCATTTAAACAATTTCAGTTCAACGATTTTATCATGGAAGCACTAGAAGATAAAGGGTTCGAACAACCAACAGAAGTACAAGAAAAATTGATTCCTGTCATTAAAAAAGGCAAAAGTGTTATCGGTCAATCCCAAACAGGAAGTGGCAAGACCCATACATTTTTATTACCATTGATGAATAAAGTAAATCCTCAATTGGATGAAGTACAAATTCTAATCACGGCACCTAGTAGAGAATTGGCGAATCAAATTTACCAAGAAGCAATTCAAATCGCTAAATTTAGCCAACCTGAAATTCGTGTGACGAACTTTGTCGGAGGAACAGACAAGCAGCGTCAAATCGCTAAATTAAAGCACCAACAACCACATGTGGTGATTGGAACGCCAGGGCGAATTTTAGATTTAATGAATGAGCAGGCGTTAAAAGCACATACCGCGTTTGCCTTTGTTGTAGATGAAGCGGATATGACATTAGACATGGGCTTTTTAGAAGAAGTAGATCAGATCGCTGGGCGTTTGCCTAATAAACTACAAATGTTAGTTTTCTCTGCGACAATTCCAGAAAAATTAAAACCTTTCTTGAAGAAGTATATGGAAAATCCTGTTGTTGAGCATATTCAGCCGAAGAATATTATCTCAGAAACGATTGATAATTGGTTGATTTCTACTAAAGGAAAAGATAAAAATCGCTTGATTTATCAATTATTGACGATTGGACATCCTTATCTGGTGATTATATTTGCTAACACAAAACAACGGGTGGATGAGATTACCGATTACTTAAAAGATCAAGGCTTAAAAGTAGCAAAAATTCATGGAGATATTTCTCCAAGAGAACGAAAACGTGTGATGCGTCAAGTTCAGGATCTTGAATTTCAGTATGTTGTAGCCACTGATTTAGCGGCGCGAGGAATTGATATCGAAGGTGTTTCTCATGTTATCAATGCTGAAGTCCCAAGTGATTTAGATTTCTTTATTCACCGTGTAGGTAGAACGGGAAGAAATGGCTTAGATGGAACAGCAATTACTTTATACTCGCCAGCCGATGAAGAAGCCATTTCTGAAGTGGAACAATTAGGTATTGAGTTCCATCCGAAAGAAATCAAAAATGGTGAAATGATCGATACGTATGATCGTAACCGTCGAACAAAACGTGAAAAGTCCAAAGATGCTTTGGAAGACCCGACTTTAATTGGTTTGGTGAAAAAGAAAAAGAAAAAAATCAAACCTGGATACAAAAAGAAAATTGAATGGGCCATTTCAGCTAGTAACAAACAAAAACGTAAAGTTGAACGCCGTCAGCAAACTCGGACAGCTAAGAAATCTAAGAAAAATAGTTATAAATAAAAAGAAGCAGCTAGATGACTCAGTCGTCTTAGCTGCTTAATTTTTTGATCATTTCTACACAGAGGATGCCGTCCTCTTCATATTCATCAGAGTTCACGGAATAATTTAGTGATTCGTAGAAAGACAAAGCTGTTTTTTCAGCAGATAAGACACTGAAGTTGCATCCTTCGTCTATGGCCTTTTCTTCTAATAATAAAAGCAACTGCTTGCCAATACCTTTTCCACGATATCCTTTTCTCACACAAAAGCGATCAGGTTGGATCGTAACAGCATCTTTTTTCTGGTAGCGAATTGTCGCAATGACAAGAGAATCTTCATAAACAACGAAATAATTCCGCTCAAATGTATCAAATGCATCAAATTCCTCTTGTAATGAAATTCCTTGTTCTAAAACAAATACATCGTAACGCAAAGCAAAAGCTGCTGCTTGATGCCAGAGTTCATTGCCAAAATGGGTATACATGATAAGAACCTCCAGTTAATTTTCTTAGTGAAAGAATCATTCAATGGTATACTTAATCATAGCAGATATTTTGGGAACAAACGAGGAGGGTTTGACTTGGACCTATTTGAACAAATTGAATGGTCAAATTGGAAAAATTTAAAAGACGTTGAAAAAGAAGCGATTCTACATCAATTATTGATGTACTTTGTTCCACCAACGATGGAAATCAATACAATTGAATTAGTTGATTTTGAACTTTATGGGATAAAATGTCGTACATTTGAGTTTGAAATAGATGGAGAATTGTTCGTCTTTGTACCAGGAAATAGTGAAGCAATTCTTGGTTGGGATTTGGGTGCAGAAGGTTTACGAGCGCATGAATTACTAGGCTTTGATGTGGATAATCTAGAAAAAAATACATTTAAAACAACATTGACCAATGAAGCAATTGATCCTGTTACTGAGTGGACCGAGGAAGAATTGAACTATGATTTATCCTCATTAGAAGGTATTTCCGATTATATAAATGATCATACGACTGATTTAAGAAAAGTTAGGATTCCTGCGATGATTGTTCAAAAATATGCCCTGCCAGCGGGAACTGAGTTTTTAGGAATAGTTGATACCGTTACAGGAACATTTGAAGGGGAAGTAGAGGATTTTTCCCCGTTTGAAGAACAGATTTGTGAGAAACTATTCCCGGTACTTTCGGCATCCGAGTGTCTTAGCTGGTCGTTTCCTCAAAGTCTTTTAGAAAAAAACGAGTTTTATCTTGAATTTATACCTGAATCTAATTTTTATTTTGTTTATAGTCATCAAGACTGCACGCATGATGAAATCAAATTAGCGCTTAAAAGAGACGGTTTCAGTTTATTGTCAGAGGATCAATGGGAATTTGTTGTTGGAGCAGGTACACGTCGTTTATTCCGTTGGGGAAATGAATTGTTGATTCAAGAGAATGAATCTGGTCGTCAAATAAGAAGTAAAATGGATGGTTCTAATATGTTTGGTTTGGTGATAGATAATCAAAAAAATCGTTACGAGTTAACCAATAATCCAACCACATCAAAATTAATCAAACAAGCGCCAGCCGAAAATAGTTTGATCGAAGAGATGTTGCCATTGTCTACTTATTTTAGTCCAGATCATATGATTTTACCTGAGGAAAAGTTAAGTCCAACCGATTATCTCTACAGAAAAGTGATTAAAATCGAAAAGTAAATGGAAAACATTGACTTTTTTTCGAACTTTCCTTATAATTTGTAGGGAATATAAAGGATATGATTCGTTTCTTTGATGTTTACAGAAAGTTCTTCATTGCTGAAAGAAGAATAACACATAAACGCAATTGCTCCCTTTAAATAAGTTTTGATAGAAATATCAACGCGACTCTGCGTTATAGAGTTTAAGAGGTAATGATAGTCAAGCGACTTCGTTGCAAACAAGGTGGTACCGCGATTTTTCGTCCTTGTATTGCAATGATGCCGCTTTTTTTGTTGGGTGAAATCACAAAACAAATACTCATTTTAGAAAGTAGGAATCGTATAATGAAACAATTATCAAGTAGCCAAGTTCGTCAAATGTATTTAGACTTCTTCAAATCAAAAGGACACTCAGTAGAACCTAGTGCATCATTAGTTCCTGTTAATGATCCAACGTTATTATGGATCAACTCTGGTGTTGCAACCTTGAAAAAATATTTTGATGGGTCAGTTGTTCCTGAAAATCCAAGAATCACTAATGCTCAAAAATCAATTCGTACGAACGATATCGAAAATGTTGGAAAAACAGCTCGTCATCATACGATGTTTGAAATGTTAGGTAACTTTTCAATCGGTGATTACTTTAAAAATGAAGCAATTCACTGGGCATGGGAATTTTTAACTTCTCCTGAGTGGATGGCGTTTGATCCAGAAAAATTATATGTAACAGTTTATCCAAAAGATACAGAAGCAAAGCGTATCTGGCGTGAAGAAGTTGGCTTGTCAGCGGATCATATTATTGATATCGAAGATAACTTCTGGGATATTGGTGCAGGTCCATGTGGTCCAGATTCAGAAATCTTCTATGATCGTGGAGAGTCATTTAATGATGTGGCAGAAGATGATCCAGAAAATTATCCTGGTGGAGAAAATGAGCGTTATTTAGAAATTTGGAATTTGGTTTTCTCTGAGTTTAATCATCAAGCAGATGATACCTACGAACCATTACCACATAAAAATATTGATACAGGTATGGGGTTAGAGCGTGTGGTTTCAATCGTTCAAAATGCACCAACAAACTTTGAAACAGATTTATTTATGCCAATCATTCATGCCGTTGAAAAATTAAGCGGACAGGTGACCTATGGACAATCTCCTCAAACGGATATTTCTTTTAAGGTAATCTCTGACCACATTCGTGCATTATCTTTTGCTATTGGTGATGGTGCTTTACCTTCAAATGAAGGACGAGGATATGTATTGCGTCGCTTATTGCGTCGTGCCGTTATGCATGGGAAAAAACTAGGCATCAATGAAGCATTCTTATACAAATTAGTTCCTGTTGTTGGTGAAGTAATGGTTAGTTACTATCCAGAAGTTTTACAACAAAAAGAATTTATTGAAAAAGTAGTTCGTACAGAAGAAGAACGTTTCCATGAAACAATCAATGAAGGATTAGATATTTTAAATGAATTGATTACTAAAGTGAAAGCTGCTAACGAAGATACATTGAACGGAAAAGATATCTTTAAATTATATGACACATACGGTTTCCCAGTTGAATTAACAGAAGAAGTTGCAGAAGATGCAGACTTAAAAGTCGATCATGCTGGCTTTGAAAAAGAAATGGAAGCTCAAAGAGAACGTGCCCGTTCTGCTCGTAGTAAAGAGACCTCAATGGGGGTACAATCTGCTGTTTTAACTGACATCAAAGTTGAAAGTACATTTGTTGGTTATAGTCAGTTAGAAGCAACAAGCCAATTATTGATTATTTTGAAAGACGAAGAAATCGTCAATGAACTTTCAGAAGGTACGGCGCAATTAATTTTTGCTGAAACGCCTTTCTATGCTGAAATGGGTGGACAAGTTGCCGATCACGGAACAATCAAAGATCAAAATGGCACAATCGTAGCTCATGTCGAAAATGTTTTAAAAGCACCAAATGGTCAATTTTTACACACGGTTCAAGTGACAGGAAAATTAGCTGAAGGTGCAACTTATGCTTTACATGTAGATGAAAAAATGCGTAATCGTATTTTGAAAAATCATACAGCAACTCACTTATTACACCGTGCCTTAAAAGATATTTTGGGCGATCATGCGAACCAAGCAGGTTCACTGGTATCACCAGGACATTTACGTTTTGACTTTACTCACTTTGGTCAAGTAACGCCAGAAGAGTTAGTTCAAATGGAAGCAATCGTTAACGAAAAAATCTGGGAAGCAATCCCAGTTGAAACGGTTGAAACAGATATCGATACAGCGAAAAATATGGGAGCAATGGCATTATTCGGTGAAAAATACGGTAAAGAAGTCCGTGTCGTAAATATTGGCGGCTATTCAATCGAACTTTGTGGGGGAACCCATGTGAAAAATACAGAAGACATCGGTATTTTCAAAATCGTTTCTGAATCAGGTATTGGTGCTGGCGTGCGTCGAATCGAAGCTGTAACAAGTAAAGAAGCCTATGAACTAATGAATGAGGAAGAAAAACAATTAAAAGCAATTGCGGGTATTGTTAAATCACCTCAATTGAAAGAAGTAGTATCAAAAACAGAACAGTTGCAACAACAGTTACGCGATCTACAAAAAGAAAATGAACAACTTGCTGGAAAATTAGCTAATCAACAAGCAGGGGACATTTTTAAAGATATCAAGGAAGTCAACGGAACAACTTACATTGCTGCCAAAGTGAACGTAAAAGATATGAATCAATTACGTCAATTAGCAGATCAATGGAAACAAAAAGAATTATCAGATGTTCTAGTTTTAGCAACCGCTCAAGAGGACAAAGTCAGCTTATTAGCAGCTATGACTAAAACAGCAAATGAAAAAGGCTTAAAAGCTGGTGATTTAATTAAAACAATCGCACCAAAAGTTGGCGGTGGCGGTGGCGGACGTCCCGACATGGCTCAAGCAGGTGGTAAAAATCCAGCTGGAATCAGTGACGCATTAAATGAAGTAGCAAACTGGTTGAATAGCTAGTATAAAAAAATTAAGCATTAAGAAGTGAACGATTTTCGTTTACACTTCTTAATGCTTATTTATATATAGAAGTTGCGGTTATGCGCTTTGTCCGCCATCGATCGAGTCAATTGTACTTAGATGCACAATATGTTGTAATGCCAGGCCCTCCATTTAAGGCACCAACAGAAGAGATATTTATAATGTTGCCTTCTTTTTGTCCTAACATATACTTTAAAGCTAACTTGGATAAGTAAATGTAACTTCTCACATTAATATTGAAAACGTCTTTATAATATCAATATCCTAGAAGGTAAAAGATTTGCATACACCTTTAAATGACCAATTATCCCAAGTAATTGAATAATCTCTCTCTTAATAGATTATTTGAAAAACAGAGGGATATTTCTTTCTTTTTTTTCATTTTGTTGTTAGATTTAGTATATAATTACTACGTTTTATCTAATAAAAGAATAGCTAAATACTCACAAAAGCACTAGATTAATTTTCACTATTTATATATCTATGTATTATTGTGGAGGTTTACAATCAACATAGTTTCAGAAAGTTTATTGTGTTTTCTTTTGAAAAATTCAGAAAGAAAAAATATTTTCTGAAACTTTTTTCATATATCCTTAAAAAAACTTCATTTCAAGTGAGAGTGAGGGGACGTAGATGACAAATAAAAAGGCTTCGATTGAAGGATTTGAAACAGGTGAAAATTTTTATAGTCAACAGTATTTTGGCTGTCACCAAATGGTTCAAGGAGAGGAAATAGGATATGTTTTTCGAGTTTGGGCACCAAATGCACAAGAAGTTTGGTTAGTTGGTGATTTTAATGAATGGGATCGTTCCTTATCCTTAAAAAAAAATGAACAATTGGGTGTATGGGAAATTTTTTCTACAGAGCCTAGAGAAGGCGATTTTTATAAATATTTAGTAAAGCAAGCAGATGGAAGAGAGGTATATAAAATTGATCCCTTCGCTGTTACTTTTGAAAAGCGTCCCCAAAATGCTGCCATCATACATACAATAGCAGAAAAGAAATGGCAGGACGGACTTTGGCAAGGGCGAAAGAAACGTTCTGATTATTCTAAACGACCGTTAAATATTTATGAAGTTCATGCTAGTTCATGGAAATGTGAAGAAGATGGAACACCTTATACATTTAAAAAGTTAAAAGATACACTGATTCCTTATGTAAAAGAAATGGGTTTTTCTCATATTGAATTTATGCCTTTGATGGAACATCCTTTAGGCATGTCTTGGGGATATCAATTGACTGGTTATTTTGCATTTTGCTCTTATTATGGAACAATAGAGGATTTTCAAGACTTTGTGGAAGAATGCCATTTGAGTGATATAGGTGTTCTCATCGATTGGGTACCAGGACATTTTTGCATTAATGATGATGCCTTAGCTTATTTTGATGGAACAGCACAATTTGAATATACCGATGAAATTAGGGCTAAAAATATTCGTTGGGGTTCGTTGAATTTTGATTTGAGTAAGCCTCAGGTACAAAGTTTTCTGATTTCCAGTGCGCTATATTGGATCGAAACCTTTCACATCGATGGTATACGTGTAGATGCTGTTTCTAATATGCTTTATCTCGATTACGATGATGGGCCTGTGAGTCTGAATGAAGATGGAAGCAATCGTAATTGGGCTGGATTTCACTTTTTACAGAAACTGATTGCTGTTATCAAAGTGGCTCATCCAAATATAATTATGATTGCCGAAGAAAGTTCCTCAGAAACTAAAATTACTGGAACAATTGAAAGTGGTGCATTAGGCTTTGATTATAAGTGGAATCTTGGCTGGATGAATGATACGTTGTGTTTTTATGAAATGGATGCGGTGTTTCGAAAATATAATTTTCGCTTAATTACGTTTTCTTTTATGTATATGATGAATGAAAAGTACATTTTACCATTATCTCATGATGAGGTTGTTCATGGAAAAAGAAGTTTGATGCATAAAATGTGGGGCGATCGGTATAAACAATTTGCTCAGTTACGTAATTTGTATGTCTATTTAATGACTCATCCCGGGAAAAAATTATTATTTATGGGAAGTGAGTGGGGACAGTTTCTAGAGTGGAAACAGGAAGAAAGTCTTGAATGGATTGATCTTAATGATGAGATGAATCATAGCATGCAGCATTTTACACAAGTCCTTAATGGATTTTATAAAAATGAACGAGCATTATGGGAATTTGATCATGTCAATGAAACGATTGAAATTATTGATGCGGATAATAATGAAGAAGCTGTGTTGAGTTTTATTCGTAAAGGAAAGACTAAAAAAGATTTCCTAATTATCATATTGAATTTTTTACCTATAGAGAGAAAAGACTTTGTGATTGGAGTCCCTTTTCCAGGAAAATATGAAGAAGTACTTAATACAGAGATGAAAGAGTTTGGAGGAACATGGATGAAATCAAATCCAATAAGTGAAACAATTACAGAACCCTTTAAACAATTTGATTATCAAATTAAAACCATTGTTCCAGCACTTGGCGCAATTATTTTAAAACCTAAAGAAGTGAATACTAGAGCAAAAAAGAAGTAGCAGGAGCATGAGAAAATCAATGAATAAAGGACATGTATTTTTGAAAGGGGGCAGGGTGGCAGTTCACCCGAAGTAAAATGAGAACAGAAATGCTTGCAATGATTTTGGCTGGAGGACAAGGAACTCGTCTAGGAAAGCTTACTAAAAATATCGCTAAACCTGCAGTGCCTTTTGGGGGCAGATATCGCATTATTGATTTTACATTAAGCAACTGCATCAATTCAGGAATTAAAAATGTTGGAGTCGTAACGCAATATCAGCCACTTGCTTTAAACAATCATATCGGCAATGGTTCAAGCTGGGGATTAGATGGTATTGATTCAGGGGTAACGATTCTACAACCTTATTCTAGTTCAGATGGTGAGAAATGGTTTGAAGGAACAGCACATGCTATTTATCAAAATATTTCTTATATCGATCAAATGAATCCTCAGTATGTATTGATTTTATCTGGGGATCATATCTATAAAATGAATTATGAAGCGATGTTGGAAGAACATATTGCTAATAATGCGTCTTTAACTGTCGCAGTAATTGAAGTACCTCTTAAAGAAGCTTCTCGATTTGGAATCATGAATACAGATGAAAATGATCGTATTATTGAGTTTGACGAAAAACCAGAAGAACCTAAGAGCAATTTAGCTTCTATGGGGATATACATTTTTAATTGGGGGCGTTTGCGCAGTGTTTTATTAAATAGTTACTCCAAAGATGGTCAAATGCTTGATTTTGGAAAACACGTGATTCCTGCTTATTTAGAGGCTAACGAAAATGTCTATGCCTATCACTTTGACGGGTATTGGAAAGATGTCGGAACAATCGATTCCTTATGGGAAGCCAATATGGAATTTATCGGTTTGGAAAATAAATTGCATATGCGTGATAAAAGCTGGCGTATGTTTTCAAAAAATACTATTTCACCACCACATTTTATTACAGAAACAGCCTCAGTGAAAAATTCATTGATTGTCGACGGCTGTTATGTAGCTGGGACGGTCGAAAATAGTATTCTTTCAACAGATGTGCAAATAAAGATCGGTTCAACGGTTGAAAATAGTGTGATCATGCCTGGTGCGACAATCGGCAAAAACGTTACAATCAAAAATGCTATTGTAGGTGAGAATGCGATTATTGGGGACAATGCAGTAATTTACAAAGATGATGAGATTGAAGTCATTGGTTATGCTGAAGTGATTGGGGTGCAAAAAGATGAAGACTAAAAAAATGTGTGCTATTTTAGGAAATCCTTCAAGCTTTCAAGGGTTATTACCGCTGACTGAAAATCGGCCATTGGATACGTTACCTTTTGACTGTAAATACCGTTTGATTGATTTTCCTCTTTCAAGTATTGCCAACGCAAACATTCATTCGATTTTTATGGTATTCAATGAAGGAGAAACTCGCTCTGTCTTTGACCATATCGGCGGCGGAAAAGAATGGAATTTAGATTCTTTGCAAAATCGTTATTTTGTTTACTTCCATCAAGATTTTTTAAAACAAAAAGCGGAAGGTCTGCCATATTATGCTACCATCATTGATTATCTTGAGAAATCAGAATCAGAGTATACCGTTTTTATGGGCAGTAATATGCTTTGTTCCATTGATTTACGTGCTGTTTTAAAGACACATCAACGTCAAAAAAATAACATAACTGTTGTATACAAACGGATGGAGACAGCTAAAGTAACAACAAATAGTAGAATCATTCAGGTAGACCAAGAAGGAAATGTTACGAATCTTCAAGATATTGGGGAAATAGTAAACAAAGAAGAACATTCGAATCTTTCGATGAATATATATATTGTTCAAACTCAGTGGTTGATGGATCAATTAGCCATTGGTCAAAACAATGGTAGTTCTGCCAACCTTAATGAATTTTTGGAAGAAAAACTGACTAGTACAAAAACCACAGCTTATGAGTATACAGGCTATTTAAGTAAGATTGACGATGTTGTTTCTTATTATCAGGCAAATATGGATATGCTAGAGACAAAAAAATTTAATGCATTGATGTACACGAAACAAAAAATTTATACCAAGCTCAAAAACGAAGTACCAACTTACTATTCAGAAGATTCTATTGTAAAAAATAGCCAGTGCGCAACGGGTTGTATTATTGAAGGGAAATTAGAGAATAGTTTAGTCTCAAGAAGAACAATCATCAAAACAGGTGCCAAAGTCAACAGATCGATCATCATGTCAAATGCACAAATTGAAGAAGATGCAGTAATCGAATATGCCATACTAGACAAAAATGTCATTGTTAAAGCTGGTATTAAAATTTTAGGTACAGCAAAAAATCCTGTTGTGATTCAAAAAAATCAAGTGGTTGAAGCAGATGTTATTGGAGGAAATGAATCATGAATATACTATTTGCCTCTGCAGAATGTGCTCCTTTTTTCAAAACAGGCGGGTTAGGTGATGTGGCAGGTGCTTTGCCTAAAGAACTAGCTAAAAAAGGAGCCAAACTTTCTGTTGTTTTGCCTTACTTTACCAAAATGCCTGAGACGTTTAAATTACAGTGTGAGGATCTTACTACTTTTTATGTAGACGTTGGTTGGAGACATCAATATTGTGGAATTAAGCGTTTAGTAATGAACAACGTGACGTATTATTTTATTGAAAATTTGTATTATTTTGATCGTGAAAATCTCTATGGTTATGATGATGACGGAGAGCGCTTTGCCTTCTTTTCATTAGCAATTATCGAAATGCTGGAGAAAATTAATTTTATTCCTGATATTATTCATGTCAATGATTTCCATACGGCGATGATTCCTTTTTTACTAAAGGAAAAATATCAATGGGTTGAATCATTTCGTTCAATTAAAACGATTTTAACCATCCACAATATTGAATTTCAAGGAGCGTATAATCAAAATTTACTACCAGATTTATTTGGAATGGGATTAGATAGATATTATGATGGTGCTGCCCGTTTCGGTGACGGGGTTAATTATTTGAAAACAGGGATCATGTATGCAGATCAAGTAAATACCGTTAGCCCTTCCTATGCAGAAGAAATAAAAACACCTGAATTTGGTTTTGGCTTAGATGGTGTTTTGCGTCTGGAACAAGCAAAATTAAGTGGCATTTTAAATGGGATTGACTACGATATGAATAATCCTGAAACTGACAACTTGATTCCTAAAAATTTTTCAGTGAAAGATCTTTCAGGAAAAAAGGAAAATAAGCAAACCTTACAAGAGAAGATGGGTCTACCTGTTGTCGAAGAGATTCCACTGATTGGTATTGTTAGCCGTTTAACGTTTCAAAAAGGATTTAATTTAATTTTGGATGAGCTAGCTAAATTACTTGAAAATGATGTCCAATTAGTATTGCTTGGAACGGGAGATCCTGGAATTGAAAATTCTTTCAGGGCGTTTTCTGAACGTTATCCAAATAAGTTTAAGGCTAAAATCACTTTTGATGTTGAATTGGCACAGCTGATATATGCAGGTTCGGATCTATTTATGATGCCATCTGCAACGGAACCTTGTGGCTTGTCTCAAATGATTGCGATGCGTTATGGCACATTGCCGATCGTACATGAAGTAGGTGGATTGAAAGACACAGTTGTTCCATTTAATCCAGTTACCAAAGAAGGAACTGGATTTGGCTTCTCAGACTTTAGTTCATATTATTTATTGTATAGTACGAATATGGCGATTGATTTGTATTGGAATGACCAAAAAACGTGGAATCATTTAATCAAAACAGCGATGGAAAAAGATTTCAGTTGGGAAAAATCAAGTCAGCTATACTTGGATCTATACCGTAATTTACTTCAATCATCATAAATTGTAGGTGAAAATAATGACAACTGTGTATTATAATTCGTGGTTAAAACAATACAAAAAACCTTTCGGTGCTGTTGAAGAGAAAACACAAGTCAATTTTTCAATAGTTGTTCAAGGAGAATCAATCGAGGAAGTTTATTTCGTCATCCGTAAAGAAAATAGTCAATATAAAAATGAATATTATAAAATGACAAGTGATATCAATGATTCGTATAATTGTTCTTATTTATTTGATCAAGGGAAGGGACTTTATTTTTATTATTTTATGATTCGTCAGGGAGATCAACCTATTTTCTATGGTGCAACAAAGACTTGTAGCGGGGAAGGTCAACTATATGACGACGAATATTCAGTTGTTCCTTATCAAGAAACGTGCTTTTCAAAAGCGGATAAAGCACCAGCGTGGTACCGTGAGGCCGTGTTTTATCAAATTTTTCCTGATCGTTTTCACAATGGCAATCCTCATAATCAAATCAATCATCCGAAGAAAAACTCATTTATCTACGGAAGTCATAGTGATGAGCCGATGTATATTAAAAATGAGAACGGTGAGATTGTTCGCTGGGATTTTCAAGGAGGCAATTTTTTAGGAATCATTGAGAAAATTCCCTATTTAAAAGAGTTAGGTGTGACGGCAATTTATTTAAATCCCATTTTTGAATCCATTAGTAATCATCGATATGATACAGCTAATTATTTGGAAATTGACAGTATTTTAGGGGATGAAGCAGAATTTCGATCGCTTGTAGATTTTTTACACGAAAATGAGATGCATATAATATTAGACGGTGTCTTTAATCATGTTGGTAAGAACAGCATATATTTTAATTATGACGGAAGTTATGGAGAAAAAAAGGGCGCATTCAGAGACTCAGACAGTCCTTATTATCCTTGGTTTACGTTTACAGAGTATCCGAGTATCTATAAATCATGGTGGGGATTTGGTGATTTACCAGAAGTTGATAAAAAAAATCTAGCATTTCAAGAATTTATTTATGGTGAAACAAGTAGCGTGTTGTCAAAGTGGAATAGTTTTGGGGTCGATGGATGGCGTTTAGATGTTGCTGATGAGCTGCCGGATTTCTTTATCCAAGGGATTCGCCAAAATTTAAATCAGTATTCTGAAAAAATTTTACTTGGAGAAGTGTGGGAAGATGCATCAAATAAAATAGCCTATGATAAACGTCGACAATATGTATTAGGTGATAGCTTGCATGGTGTGATGAACTATCCGTTTCGCACGATTATTTTGGCATTGCTGAAAGAAGAAAAGACTCCTCAACAGGCAGCTGAAATGTTCACAACATTAGAAGAAAATTATCCTGTCGATATCTTCTATAACAATCTCAATAACCTAGGTACTCATGATACAAAACGATTAATGACAATAATGGATGGCGATAAAACAAAAGTCGTGAGCGCTGTTTCCTTAATGACTGTTTTGCCAGGTATTCCTTGCGTTTATTATGGTGATGAAGCAGGTTTGACAGGAGGCAAAGACCCAGAAAATAGAAAGTACTTTCCTTGGAACAATGAAGATTCAACAATATTAAAAGGGTTTAAACACTGGATCAATCTTCGTAAGAAAACAGATGTATTAAAATATGGTGATTTTATTCCTTTTTATACAGAAAAATTATTTGGGGTTTTACGCTATGATTCCAACGATTATGCATTATACGTTTTAAATCCAACAAACAGTATAAAAAAAATCGACGTGACTGAATTTAACTTTACTAAGAATTGTCCAATGGCAGATGAAAAAATCGAAAATATTCTAAATAAATTAGCCATTGCTCCTTACGACTGTTGTTTTATTTCTGGTAAATTATAGTTTCATTTGTTGACCAATAAAAAAATCTGCGGTATACTTTATTGGAGAAATGAATAGCCAAAGAAAGCCATAGAGGTGTTTTTGTGAGTGTAAGTATCTAACTTAAGGAAATGAATAGCTGAAGATTAAACGACCATTTTTTGATGGCTTCTTTAGTATACCTATGTTTGATACCTATCTTAACTCATAAAAAATACCTGATAGATTGCTGTATACCAATCTTTATTTATTGATTATTGAGGGATGAAGGGAAATCTTCATCTCTTTTTTCGTTGCTGATTTTACAATCAGATTCAATAAATTCGTACAGATCTAACAAGTAACTTCTTTGGCCTAGTCAGATGAAGATAGGTATCTCTTAAAAGAGAAGGAGATGCAGATGAACCAAGAAACTTATAATAAAACGCAATTCAATAGAATCAAAGAAAAATTAATGAGCTATGCAATTAGTTATTACGGAAAAGAGCGAATCAAAGCATTACAGCCAAGTAGTCATTTAGATGTTGTCAAAAAACGCCTTCAAGAAACTGCTGAAGCTAAAGCCTTACTTATGGCCAATTTACATGTACCATTTATGGGGTTAAACAATATTGAACACTTAACCAAACAAGTTGAAAAAGGCTTTGTTTTAGAACCAAATGAGTTAGTCAGTTACGCTGATTTTCTTAGAAGCAATCGATTGATTCAATCATTTATGCAAAAAAATGAATTTATTGCACCTCTTTTAGCTAGATATAGTGAATCTTTACAACTATTTTCTACTATTGAAGAAGAAATCTATCATGTTATTCGTAATAATCAAGTTGAAAATGATGCCAGCCGTGAGCTTCGTAAAGTTCGTAGAGGAATTCAAGAATGTGAAAAAGAAATTGAAAGTAAACTAAACGCATTTATTCGAAACAGTCAAAATAAACCGAAAATCCAAGAATCAATCATCGTTAAAAAAAATGAACGCTATACAATACCGATCAAAGCCGCGTATAAAAAACAAATTCCCGGAACAGTTGTTGAATCTTCTTCTAAAGGAACTACCGTTTTTGTAGAACCAACAACCGTGACAAAATTGAATGATAAATTGTATCAATTGAAAATGGAAGAAACCACAGAAATCTATCAAATTTTATCAACACTCACAGGCCTGATTGCGGAACAATTACCTGCAATTCAATCTAATTTAGAAGTCGTTGCACAATACGACATGATTTTTGCTAAAGCAAAATACAGCAGAGAAATCAAAGGAATAGAACCAGAAATCAATCAAGATGGGATTATCAAATTTGTAAATGTCAAACATCCGTTATTAGGTGAAAATGCAGTACCTTTGAATCTATCAGTAGGGAAAGAATATCGAGGGTTGACCATTACAGGACCTAATGCTGGCGGTAAAACAGTTGTCTTAAAAACGATCGGTTTGGTTACATTACAAACAATGATTGGTGTGCAAATTGTAGCTGAGGTTGGAACCAATATTGGGATTTTTGATCAAATTTTTGTTGATATTGGTGACCAACAAAGTATCGAAAATGCGTTGAGTACCTTCTCTGGACATATGCA
Organism: Enterococcus sp. AAFC-DPL-5146; assembly: GCF_058216635.1. Taxonomy (NCBI): domain Bacteria; kingdom Bacillati; phylum Bacillota; class Bacilli; order Lactobacillales; family Enterococcaceae; genus Enterococcus; species Enterococcus sp. AAFC-DPL-5146. The sequence continues at coordinate 1,144,247 of NZ_CM177103.1, forward strand.
TAATATTTCTGAAATTCTTACAAAAGCGAAACAAAATAGCTTGATTTTATTAGATGAAATCGGTAGTGGTACCGAACCTAATGAAGGGGCTGCATTAGCCATTGCGATTATGGAAGCTTTTTATAAAAAAGGCAGTATTATTATTACAACAACCCATTATGGAGAAATTAAGCGATTTTCAGAAGAACATGAAGACTTTCTAACAGCTGCGATGGCTTTTGATCCAGAGAACCTGACACCAAAATATCAATTAATATTAGGTGAAACTGGAGAAAGTAATGCTTTTTGGATCGCTAATAAGATGAACTTAGATAAACAAGTTGTCAAACAAGCGCAAAGCTATCTACATGATCGTAACTATTCAACTAAAAAAGAACGTTCACTTCAAAAAGTAAAAAAAACAAAAGATACAACGATATTTCCCGCCTATCAAAAAGGCGATCGAGTATTTTGGACGGAACAGAAAAAAATTGCTTTAGTCTATAAAGAAGTTGAAATGACAAATGATGTGATTATCTACGTAGATAATGAACAGATAAAAGTCCACAAACGTCAACTGAAATTAGATCAAAGCGCAAAAGAGTTGTATCCAGCAAATTATGATCTAGATTCATTATTTGAAGACTATCACGAACGAAAAAAACACAGAGACTTAGAACGAGGTTCTAAAAAAGCCCATAAGAAGTTGCGAAAAGAAATGAAGGAAAGACAAGATAGGGGCAGATTAGATTCTGACAATTAGGCAGCTAAACGGAGATAGACTATTTAACTATATCTTGAAACAGCATTGGACATTTTATAAAAGACGAAATTACTTGCTTCATCATTTTCAACCCCAATTTTCAATGGTATAATAACCACGGAGGATTAAGACAAATGAATGAAAATCAATTATCAGAACGTTTAAAACGTGTAGGGGAATTAGTTCCTAACCAAAGCCGCTTGGCAGATATTGGTTCAGACCATGCCTATCTACCTGTTGCGTTAGTTTTACAAAAAAAACTTAATTTTGCCATAGCTGGTGAAGTTGTTAGGGGTCCTTACGAAGCGGCTAAAAAACAAGTGCGAAAAAATGGTTTAGATGAACAAATCAGTGTTCGATTAGCAAACGGATTAGATGCTATAAAAAAAACTGATGACATTTCAGCTGTAACAATTTGCGGAATGGGTGGTGCCTTGATTCGTGATATATTAGACGCAGGATGGACTAACCAGCGGTTACAAGGCAATGAGCGATTAATTTTACAACCTAATATAGGCGAAAAGGCAGTGCGTGATTGGCTGACTATACATGGATATACGATTCTTGAAGAAGATATTTTAGAAGAAAATAATAAAATATATGAAATCATTGTAGCATCTAGACAAGAACAAAGAGTTGCTTATTCAGAAAAAGAACGACTTTTTGGACCGGTTTTATTAAAAATGCAATCACCTATTTTTTATAAAAAATGGCAGAGTGAATTGAAGCAACGTGAAAATATTTTAGCTCAATTGGCGAAGGCCACAGGAGATCAACAGGCGAGAATGCAGCAAATAGAACAAGAAATCACTGAAATTCAGGAGGTTTTGTCAAATGAGTCTTGATGGTCATACATTTATTGAACACTTTGAAGAATATTGTCCCCAATGGCTAGCAGAAGAGGGAGATCCTGTTGGTTTACACATTGGTACGTTGAATAAAAAATTGAATCGCGTGTTAGTGACTTTAGATGTTCGTCCCGAAGTTGTTGCTGAAGCAATCGAAAAACAAGTTGATTTGATTATTGCGAAACATCCACCTATTTTTAGACCAGTTAAACGGTTAGACACGAATGACCTGCAAACAAAGATGTATGCTGATCTGTTAAAGCATGATATTGCAGTTTTCGCAGCTCATACCAATATGGATATTATTGATAATGGATTGAATGATTGGTTTTGTGAATTGTTAGGCATTCAAGATACGACTTATTTAACGAAAACACATACAATTTCGTATAAAAAATTAGCTGTATATGTTCCTGTTGATGATGCACCAATGATGAGGAACGTTTTGGGACAGGCTGGAGCAGGTCTTCAAGGCGCGTACGAAAATACAAGTTATTCATTGATTGGAACAGGTAGATTTACCCCTGTTGAAGGAGCTAATCCGACTATTGGAACAATCGGGAAAGAGGAAGTTGTTCAAGAAGCCAAAATTGAGGTGATTTTCCCAGGAACGATTCAAGACAAGGTTATCCAAACAATGTTAGCGGCACATCCTTATGAAGAACCTGCCTATGATTTGTATACAATAGATAACCTTACTAAAGAATACGGATTGGGAAGAATTGGTCATTTAGAAAAAGCTGTACCATTAAGTGGATTTGTCGCAACAGTGAAGAAAACATTTGATTTAGAGGGATTGAGAATTGTTGCCGAAGATGAAAGCAAACTGATTCAACGTGTAGCGATTTGTGGTGGTAGCGGCGAAAAATTTTTCCGTGATGCCCTTAAAAAGAAAGCCGATGTTTATATCACTGGAGATGTTTATTATCATACAGGTCATGACATGTTGACAGAAGGCTTATCTGTAATCGATCCCGGCCATTACATTGAACAATTATGCAAACCTAAATTAGTAGAACTATTCAATCAATGGAAAAAAGATTATAATTGGGACATAACATTTATCGAGTCTGAGGTAAATACAAATCCATTTAAATTTAGATAAAGTAGAAAGAAGGAACCTAAGAATGTATGAAAATTTATTGCCTCGTTTTTTACGCTATGTGAAAACAGAAACACGTTCAAATCCAAACAGTGAAACAACACCTTCAACACAAACACAAGTTGATTTTGCCCAAATCTTGAAAAAAGAATTGGAAGAAATTGGTATGAGTGATGTAACTTATAATGAAACAAATGGTTTTGTGATTGCTACTTTACCAAGCAATATAGATAAAGACGTTCGCTCAATCGGATTTATTGCTCATATGGACACAGCAGATTTCAATGCAGTCAATGTCAATCCTCAAGTGATTGAAAACTATGATGGACAATCAACGATTAATTTAGATAAAGAAGGGAAATTCACTTTAAATACAACTGATTTTCCTAACTTGAAAAACTATAAGAATCAAACGTTGATTACAACAGACGGAACGACTCTTTTAGGTGCTGATGATAAGTCAGGCATTGCTGAAATTATGACAGCAATGGAAATCCTTATCAAAAACCCGTCAATCAAACATGGAACGATTCGTGTTGCTTTTGGTCCAGATGAAGAAATCGGCGTTGGTGCGGATAAATTTGATGTTGCCCAATTCAATGTGGATTTTGCTTATACAATGGACGGTGGACCAGTAGGTGAATTACAATATGAAACCTTCAATGCTGCTCAAGCAGAGATTACGATTCAAGGGAAAAATGTACACCCAGGAACAGCGAAAAATACAATGATCAATGCGTTGCAGTTGGCTATTGATTTCAGTAATCAACTACCTCAAAATGAAGTACCGGAAAAAACAGATGGTTACGAAGGGTTCTTCCATTTAGCGCAAATGAGTGGTACGCCGGAAGAAGCTACGATGACGTATATTATCCGTGACCATAATCGTGAAAAATTTGAAGCTCGAAAAGCATTGATTAAAAAAATTCAAGAAATTAGCAACAAACCATTTGATCAAGAACGTGTTCAAATTGATTTGTTTGATCAATATTATAATATGGGTGAAGTAATCGAAAAAGACATGAGCATTATTGAATTAGCGAAAAATGCGATGATTGAATTAGATATAGAACCTTTAATCGAACCTGTTCGTGGAGGAACTGATGGGTCTAAAATTTCTTATTTAGGGATACCAACACCAAATATTTTTGCTGGTGGAGAAAATATGCACGGACGATTTGAATTTGTTTCTCTACAAGCGATGGAAAAAGCAACAGATGTGATTGTGAAAATTGCAGAAAATAACGCAAAATAAATAGTCGTCTTACTAATAGTAAAAAGTGAAAAGAGGGAGTATAGTTGCAAGTAGTGACGTACTTCCTGTTTTTCATTTGAGGTAGGATGAGCCCAATACGTTTTAATGTTTAGGAGGTAATCAAATGGAGAAGGTAATGATTCTTTTTAATGAGACATCAGGCAAAGACAAAGGAAAAGAATTAGCAGAAAAATTCGTGACTTACGCAAAAGATCATGGTCATGAGAGCATCCATTTTTTTTTAGAACAAGTAGGACCAGATTGTGATAGCAAAAAAATTGTTGAAAAAGCCAAAGCAGAAAATATTGATACGCTAATTTTTATTGGCGGGGATGGAACAATCAATCATAATGTGGAAGATTTTAAAGAGGAATTGTCTCACTTAAATGTTGGTTTATTACCTGGTGGAACAGTTAATAATATGGCTAGAGTTTTAGGGATTCCTATGAATTTTGAAGCAGCAGCTGATGTGATCTTAGCTGGTAATACTAGAAAAATTGATTACGGAATGATTAATCAAAAAGTGATCGTCAGCACTATGACGATTGGGATTTTAGCAGATACAGCGGCACGCATTAGTCAGGAAGATAAACAAAAATATGGCAAACTTATTTTTGTGAAGAACTTTTTTAAATTGTTGGCTAAGAAAAAGCGTTATCGCTTAGAAATCAAAACAGATAAAGAGCAATGGAAAGGCAAAACACAATTGGTTACAGTGACAATGACAAATTCAGTTGGCGGCTACACAAATTTTGATAATTCCGCTTCCCCAGATGATGGCTTATTTCATTTGACTATTCTACCAAAATTAAACTTTTTTAAATTAGCTTTTTATCTACCAAAAATACTTTTAGGTAAGATCTATGAAATTCCTGAAATAAAATATATAACAGCAGCTGAGATAGTTATCAATAGCACGACAGAAAAGAAAGTAGGTACACGTGTTGATGGTGATCCAAGTGAAAATCTACCAGTCCACATGGAAGTAATGAAACATGGATTAAGCGTTTTTGTTCCGAAATCTTAGAAGAAATTTCTAATTTTATGGTTGAATTAACTTTACATTTATTTATTTTTCAAGGTATTCTAGTAGTAGAACGATTGTGGAGGAAAACGTATGAGTGGTTGGTTAAAACATTTACCTTGGGTGTATTTGTTTGTAGTGAATGCAGTTGAATTTTTAGCAATGTATTTTGATAAAAATAGAGCAAAAAGAAAAAAATGGCGCGTGCCAGAATTTGACCTTTTATTTATAGGTGTTATTGGTGGAGGAATTGGCGGGTTACTTGCACAACAACTTTTTCGACATAAAACGAGAAAATTTCGCTTTTATTTTTTCTTTATTTTTGGTACACTGGTAGCTATTGCAATTGTTTATAGTAGTTATAAAAGATAATCGTGAATATAAATTTAGTTGGGAGAAATCATGAAAAGCAATTCTAAAACAAAAGTTATTCTGAATATCGGCTTGTTGGCAATTTTTATCGGTGTAATTATTTATGTGATGGATAATTCTCTTAGTGATATCTTTGCTCAATTGATGGAAACAAGCTGGATTGTTGTCGCTTTAGTTATTTTGTTAGGTGTCATCTATCAAATTGTTGAAGGCCGGTCAATCAAAGAAATTGCTTCTTATTTTCAGAAAAATTTCACTACAAAAGATGGTTTTTTTACTTCGTGTTACGTTGCCTTTTACCGTATAATTTCTTTTGGAACAGGTACGTTACTTTCAGAAATTTATTTCTATAAGAAAAAAGGTTTGGCTGTCTCTCAAGGAGTAGGTGTTACAGCTTTACATATGATTATGTATAAAGTCGCTGTTATTTTTTTGTCAGTCCTCGGGTTGATTTTCCAGTTTTCTTTATTTTATGAGCAGGCACCAAAAATGATTTCTTTTATTTTAGTTGGAGTGGCGTTAACATTCGTGATTATTTTTTCTCTATTGATTCTTTCAAGCAGCATTAATCTTCAAGTTTTTTTGACGAAATGGGCGAACAAACATTTTAAACGTAAAAGTTTACGAGATTGGGTGGATAAGTGTAATTTACAGATTTATTCGTTGAGGGAAACAGTTCAGACGATTACAAAAGATCGTTCAGCATTGATTCGAATTTTTGGCTGGAATGTAGCTAAACTACTTTTCTGGTATGTGATTCCTTATGTTGTATTAGTTGCGAATCACCCAAATATAGATTTTCTTTTGGTTCTTTCATTTACTAGTTTTTCCGTTATTTTGTCTGGCGTATTTCCAACACCAGCAGGTATCGGACCGTTTGAATTTGTTTATTTACTGCTATTCAAACCTTTAGTTGGAACCGTTGACGCTGTATCATCATTACTGTTGTATCGTTTCGGCAGCTTTGTTTTACCATTTCTGATTGGATTTGTATTTGTACTTGTTGAAAAGAGAAGAGAAATCAAAATAGGACTTCATGATGTTAGAAAAGAAAAAAGCAAAATAGCGGAAGAAGAATAACATAGAAAAACAGGCAAGAATAAAAGTGATTAACTCCGAGAAGATGAAGGAGGCACTTTCTTTCTGCCTGTTTTTATCTTATTCTGATGAGGAGCTGTAGAGAAAGACTTTAATAAAGTTTCGATAATGTTTTGAAAAAAACACTAGTATGAATTGATCTGGGTATTGTGTGAGAAACTTTCTGTTTTCTTGAACTATTTAAAGGATTTCATGAAATGTTCAGAGTATCCTATAAAAATAGGATTCGAATGATTATTATTAGAAAGTGAGTTTAATTAATGAGATGAAAGAGAAAGGGAATATAAAGAGTTGAAGACTCAAATAGTAGTGTGTGAACGTTTCTTTTTTGTGAGATGAATAATTTCATTAGAAAAAAAGGGGATTTTATGATTAATCTAATAAATTGCTGATAAAATCGATATTTATGCAAAGGAAAGCTTGTTTAAACACTTAAAAATGATTATGATTAAAAAGATATTTTATACTTTATTATGATTAGGAGTGTTTTGATGGAACAAAAGCAACTACGATGGTTTACCGTGGGACTAATCGCTTTCAATATGGTTTGGGGTCTAGGTAATGTCGTGAATAACTATGCACAACAAGGAATTTCCGTTGTGACTTCATGGATTTTGATTTTGGTCTTATATTTTATTCCTTACGCTTTAATTGTCGGACAACTGGGTTCAACGTTTAAAGACAGCAGTGGCGGAGTTAGTTCATGGGTTCAAAATACGAGTACAAAACGCTTAGCGTATTATGCTGCGTGGACGTACTGGGTGGTACATATCCCTTATCTAGCTCAAAAACCACAATTAGTATTGATTGCCTTTGGTTGGGCAATCCAAGGGAACGGAGATATTGTAAATAATTTCTCTGTTGTAGGAATTAGCTTGATTTCCTTAGCTATTTTCTTAGTGTTCTTACTTTTATCTACTAAAGGATTGATGACCTTAAAAGTTATCGGAGGAATGGCTGGGACGGCAATTTTTGTGATGTCTATGCTGTTTATCTTATTAGCCGTTGGTGCACCAATGATGAATTCAAGCGTTGAATTTGCTACACCACATATGGATAAAATCAGTACGTACATTCCTAAATTCGATTTTAGTTACTTCACTACGGTGTCCATGCTGGTATTTGCTGTCGGTGGAGCTGAAAAAATTTCTCCTTATGTAAACTCAATGAGAAACCCAGCTAAAGAATTTCCAAAAGGAATGATTTTCTTAGCTGCAATGGTTGGTGTTTCTGCTGTTTTAGGTTCATTTGCGATGGGAATGCTATTTGCAAGTAATAATATTCCAGAAGATTTGATGGCCAATGGCGCCTATACAGCCTTCCAATTATTGGGAGAATATTATGGTGTGGGTAACTTATTAATGATCATTTATGCTATCACAAACGGAATCGGACAAATTTCAGCACTTGCCTTTTCTATTGATGCACCTTTACAAATTCTTTTAGCGGATGCTGATCCAGAATACGTTCCAGCAGCTTTACGTAAAAGAAGTAAAAAAGGAACATTGGTTAATGGCTACTTGTTGACTGGTATTTTAGTAAGTATCATTATTGTATTGCCAATGTTTGGTATCGACAATATCAAAGAGTTGGTTAAATGGCTGACTAACTTGAATTCAGTTGTAATGCCAATGCGTTATCTATGGGTATTCTTTGCCTATATGATGTTAAATAAAGCATATAAAAATTATACGTCAGAATACAAATTTATTAAAAATCCAAAGATTGCCTTTGGTTTCGGTTTATGGTGCTTCTTATTTACAGCATTTGCTTGTGTTTTAGGAATGGTGCCGAAAGTTGATTTTGCGGCAGACCCGAAAGCATGGTTCTTCCAATTAGCTTCTAATGTTATCACGCCAGTCGTGTTAATCTTATTAGGAATGATTTTACCAGCGCTTGCCCGCCGTGATAAAAAGAAAGTTGAAATGAATTAATTAAAGAGAGAAAAATCCTCATTATGGGTGATTTTTCTCTTTTTTTAATTGTTTATCATACTTGTTAAATGTTCGTATTGGACTAAAACATAGCTAAAAAATTCATATTTTCAGATTCTTTAATTTCTAAAAAATGAGATTTTTATCATTGTTTTTCTTTAAATTACGCATTTTTTTAAAAAAATGAGAACATTTCTTTCATTTTATCGGTATAATGGAATGGAAAGTGTGTTCTTTTTTCTAAAAAAATGATACGATTTATACAGGAAAAAAATTGAGGAAGTGAGAACGATTAGTAAGCGACAACGTCAATCAGAAAAAGAAGAACGATCAACCTATCTTTGTAAAGAAGTTGATCCAGATTATTTAGGCCGTGAAGTCTATGCGGATAATGTAGATACACCGTATTCATTTTATTTGGTTCGGAAGTTGAATCTAGCAAAAGATTATCAAAACCTAGCTGAAGGTGAAGCCTTTTTTGACGCAATTTGTGATAGCTGGGATGAATCAGAGGAATTCGAAGAGTTAGTTGTTAAGAAGATTTACATGTATGTTGAAACTGAAATGATGTATTACACATTACTTATGGGAAGTTTTGAACCAACTAGAAGAGATCTTCGAATAAACTTAAAACATTGGTTGGAAGAAATTACACTTGAAAAACAGGAGCGTTCTCTTGTTTATCGAGGAGATGCTGCATTAAACCCAGAAGAAGTACAGGGAATGATGAAGCAAATGCTTGAGACATCAAATGAAATTTTTCGCCTGCGTAAAATGATTACTGACTTAACTGAAACAATCAATCATGGAAAAATCGAGATGCATACAGCTAAAAGTAATCCAATTATTTCTAGAAGTATTCAGACGATTCATCTAAAAAGAGCGCAACCTTTGGTTATTGAAGAGGATAAAGCGGCAGAAATAAAAAAAGAAATGCTTCATTCGGAGAAACCAATTGATGTAGACGTCGAACTTGATGAAAACGAAATTGTTGTTGAAGCATCAATAACGCCAGAAAAAGCTGTACAAGAAACAACAGTGCAGGAAGTCGTAGGAGATGAAGTAGAAAAAAAGTTGGAGAACGAATTGGCGGAAAAACCAATTCAAGAAGATTTCCAAGTAGAAGAAGAGCCTACAACTTACCTAAAACAAGAACAAAAAAATAAAGAAAAAGCAAACCAAACTGCTTCTGTTACAAAAGAACGCACATCATTGAAGCTAAAACGCAAACAAATGGAAGCCGAACGTAGAATGCTTGCTGAATCTGATGAAGCCAAAGAAGCTATAAAGGAAATTGTGACGTCAGAACCCTTAAATCTTAATCAGTTAGTCTTTAAGAAAAGAAAAACGAGAAAAGCAACTCCAAGTAATTGGCCGCGTTTTTCTAAGCAATTAAAAGCAATTGAATCAATTGAAGCACCAGCAAAAATCCCTAACTTTTCTAAGAGTGAAATGGAAAACTTGGAAGATGAGATTTACCTGTGCTTCATGAACAAACGGATGCGTTTAGGCTCTAAGAAAAATCACGTGCAGAAAAAAAGTGTTTTGCGCTCAGAATTATTGGCTCAAATCAGTCAAGCAGAATATTTAAATTATTCGTGGGGGCAAGTATTGAGACAACGCAAAGAGGATGTTTTGATTTGCGGTCGTTTAAGTTGCGGCAGTTTAGTTGCTTCTTTGGATGATTTTCTACAAGAAATGCGTGAAATTGCTTATAGTCGATCATTATTCGGCAAAAAAGTTCGTTGTTCCGTTGATATGCTTCGACGTTTAGAAGGATACATTTTAATGGATCAATATATGCAAAATCTGAGCTTGATGCCAGTTGAAGAGTAGTTAGAAGAACAAGGAGAAAATTTATTTTGTTTTAAGAGACTAGGACAAAACTGTAAAGTTTTGCTCTGGTCTCTCTCTTTTTTGATTACAAAAATAGTTTTCATTAAGAATATCAAACTTCTTTTTCGAAACAATAGTGAAAATGAGTAGTTTTGTAGTATAATTTTCAAGGATAGAGGAAAGGCGGGGAGTCAATGAATAAAAATCAAATCTATGCAGTAGTTGATATAGAAACAACGGGAACAGATCCAACAGTTGATCGAATTATTCAATTTGGTTGTGTGTTGATCCAAGAAGGAGCAATCATTTCCCGTTTTGCTACTGACATTAATCCCAATCAAGCCATTTCTAAACAAATTCAAAACCTTACCGGTATTACTAATTCACGAGTGCAAAAAGCTCCTTATTTTGAGGATGTTGCCCTTACGATTTATAATCTGTTGGCTGATACTGTTTTTGTTGCACATAATATTTTTTTTGATTATTCATTTTTAACACAGGAATTACTTCGTTGTGGTACGCCTAAACTAAAGATCCCTGGAATTGACACCGTTGAACTGGCTCAGATTTTTTTACCAACAGAAAAAAGTTTTCGTTTAGGGGATTTATCTGAAAGTTTAGGTTTGATCCATGATAATCCTCATCAAGCAGATAGTGATGCACAAGTAACCGCTGAACTTTTATTATTAATCGAAGCTAAGATGCGTCGTCTACCGCTGATTTCAATGGAGACGATTGACCAACTAAGCCAGCAAACGGGAATGGATACTAGCGCTTATATACATCATATTTATGAAGAGATGAAAAAAGATATTCAGCCATTATCGAAAGAGCACCATGTAGTTTCAGGAATTGCTTTAAGAAAAAAAGAAGTACCGCTTTTTGAAGAAAAACTATACGGTGAACCTGTTTTTCCACAGAAGAAAAAAGCGAAAGAAAAAGTTTTTGGCAATAAAATTAGGTATCGTTCGGAACAGAGTAGAATGATGAATTTAGTCCAAGAACATTTTACACTATCTGAAACTAAAGATTTGTTTATTGAAGCGGCTACAGGAACGGGAAAAACTTTGGGATACCTATTTCCGTTAAGTTATCTGGCGACACCTGACAATCCAGTCATTATTAGTACAGTGTCGATTGTTCTACAAAATCAATTGGCAGAAAAAGATATTCCATTAGCCAATGAAATTTGTCCTAAACCGTTGCAGGCAACAATTATCAAAAGCCATCGTCATTATCTTGATCTCCAACGTTTTAAGGCTACTCTGAAAAATCCTATTCAACAAAAGCAATACGCATTGTATCAAATGGGAATTTTAGTTTGGCTTTTGGAAACAGAAACTGGGGATCTAGATGAATTGCAACTAACGAATTTTAATCACGTTTTTTGGAAAGAAGTGGCCCATCGTGGACTAGATTTCTTGTCAGAACAAGATTCATTATATAAAGAAGATTTTGTCCGCTTTCTATATAAAAAAGTTAGACAAAGTAACGTATTGATTGTTAACCATTCATTTTTAGCTCAAGAAACACTAAGAGACATCCCGGTTCTTCCAAAAAGTTCATATTTAATTATTGATGAAGCACATCATTTGCCAGATATTGCTGGTAAAATCGCAAATCGTCAGTTTAACTATCTCTCATTTAAAAAGCAAGTCAGTTTATATTTAGAGGAAGACCAATTATTTGATCAAGTCAATCAAATTCTTGAAAAAGAAACAGAAGAACAGCGATTATTGCGTATTTATTGTAAAGCATCTAATGATTTAGTTGAAGAGTTTAGTGATTTGTTTTATGAAATAGGACAACTTTTTTCAATTGAAAAGAGCTCAACAGTGCAAGCTACTTTGTTGACCAAGCAGATTTTTGATCATCTATCAATAGATGGCGAGTCCTCAATCCAAAAGATTGAGATTCTATTAACGGAAATGCTAGAAATTCAAAAAAGATTACATCAATCTATTACTGAAGAGCTAGAGAAATATACATCATCTCAAAGAATTATATTTGTTAGTTTACTGCAATTTTTTGAGCGAATCGCCTTTCTTCATGAGTGCTTCGATATTTATGTGAATGAATGGCATCCTCGTTGGATTAAAGAATACAGCATAATGCCACAAGGCTATGGTTTGCTGTCAATTAATGACTTGGAAGCTAGTATTTTACCTGAAACTGCTTGGTATGATCGCTATCAACGAATTTTATATACAGGTGGAACCTTGAAATTCGGCAATGATAAAAACTATTTGCCAAATAAGTTAGGATTGAGGAATGTCTTGTTTAAAACATTACCAGATCCTTACGACTATGAACACAATGCTCGACTATATATTCCAACAGAAGCTATTGCAATTGGTCAGGCGGACGCATCAGAATTTTCAGCTTATATTGCATCTGTAGTTCAAGAATTGTCTCAAAAACAAAATCGCTCGATGTTGATTTTATTTACATCGCATGAAATTTTATCCAGTGTATACTATCGTCTACATCCACAGTTCCTTAACGAAGGCAGAGAGCTTTTAGCACAAGGAATCAGTGGTAGCCGAGAAAAAATACTGAAACGCTTTGCTCACTCAAAAAATAGTGTTTTATTAGGTGCTGACAGTTTTTGGGAAGGCGTTGATTTGCCAGGTGAGGCGTTATCGATCTTGATCGTTACTCGTTTACCATTTGAAAATCCCAAGCGTCCATTTATTAAAGCACGTTACGATTACCTTGAAGAAAAGGGGATTCAGGCATTCACTCACGAGGCATTGCCAAAAGCGACACTTCGTTTACGCCAAGCGCTAGGTCGTTTAATTCGCTCTGATAATGATAAAGGAGCTTTAATTGTGTTGGACAGACGCTTGGTTACAGCAAAGTATGGAAAACGCATGATAAAAGCTTTGCCGAAAAACTTACCAGTAAAAGAGGCATCATTATCAGAGATAACTTCTGATCTAAATGAATTTTTAAATAAATAAACGAAATAAATTTACCTTCTATCTATTAAATCAAGCTATTTTTCTGATATAATAATAGCCAGTAAGTTTGGAAAGGGCGAGACGATTGCAAGAACAAGAAGAAGAGCGTGAAACACGAAAAACGAGGATTCTTATAGGCTTGATTGCGGTTTTGTTAGCGATTATCGTGATGATTATTATTTTTTCTGTTCGCGCAACACATCCAAGAACTCAAGCAAAAAAAGAAGCAACAGAAATTGCAAAAGAATATGCACATTTGGAATCCGTTGATAAATTTTATTGGTTTACCAGAAAAGATACGTATTTTACTGTAACTGGGAAAAATGATAAAGGGGAAGACTTAGTTGTGATCATCCCAAAATCAGGAGAAAAAGTCATTGTGTTAAACCAAAAAGATGGGGTGGAAGAAGGACATATCCGCCAAATCATGGAAACAGATTACAAAGAAAAAGACATCCAAAAAATTAGTTTAGGACTTTATAAAAACGAACCTACTTGGGAGGTCGTTACCAAAAATGAGGATGGTCTATTAAGTTATTACTTGCTGTCATTTAAAAATGCAGAAGAGATTATGGTCATTAAAAATGTCTGACGAGACCTTTTTAAGAGTAGGTTAGATGATAAGTGTGATACATGTTTATTTGATAAAAAATGAATGGAGCGAATACTTATGGAAATATCAATGCGTGCAAAAAAATTAGAACCTTCAGTAACTTTGGCTGCTGCAGCTAAAGCAAATGCATTAAAAGCTGAAGGCAAAGATATTTTAAGTTTAACTGTAGGTGAGCCGGATTTTACCACCCCTAAAAATATTCAACAGGCGGCAATTCAAGCAATAGAAAGTGGTAAAGCGAGTTACTATACGCCTTCAGCTGGAATCAAAGAATTAAGAGATGCGGTTGTAACATACATTGAGACCTATTATCAGTTGAGTTATCAGTCAAAAAATGTCATCATAACAGATGGAGCTAAATTTGCTTTGTATCTTTTATTCCAAGCAGTATTAAATCCAAATGATGAAGTGATCATTCCAGTTCCTTATTGGGTAAGCTATGGGGAACAGGTGAAATTAGCTGAAGGGGTCCCTGTTTTCATTTCTTGTACTCAAGAAAATGAATTTAAAGTAACTGTAGAACAATTAGAAGCGGCAAAAACGGATAAGACCAAATTATTGATTTTAAATTCGCCTTCTAATCCAACCGGAATGATTTATTCTGAAGAAGAATTACGTAAAATTGGTGAATGGGCTGTTTTAAACGATATCTTAATCGTATCCGATGATATTTATGGCAGGTTAGTGTACAATGGTGCAACGTTTACACCGATTGCAACACTATCTGAATCGATTCAAAAACAAACGATTATTATCAATGGTGTTTCTAAAAGCTATGCTATGACAGGTTGGCGTATTGGCTATGCAGTGGGAGATGAGGCTATTATTTCAGCGATGATTGATATCGCCTCTCAATCAACAAGTAATCCTACTGCTGTCAGCCAATACGCTGCTATTGAAGCATTAACAGGCGAGCAAGACACAGTAGAAATAATGAGACAAGCATTTGAAGAACGTTTAAATACAGTTTATCCAATGGTTGCTGCGTTGCCTGGATTCAAATTGGAAAAACCTCACGGTGCATTTTATCTGTTTCCTAATATAAAAGAAACATTAAGCATGTGCGGGTATACAGACGTAACGAAATGGGTAGACGACCTATTAACAGAAGCACATGTTGCCCTTGTAACAGGCGCCGGTTTTGGAGCTTCTGAGCATATTCGTATCAGTTATGCAACAGATCTAGCTACCTTAGAAGCTGCTGTTAAAAGAATTGCAGCATTTATTGAGAAAAAATCAACTAAATAAAATACTAAATTCGGGATAGGTAAAAAGTGAATGAATGGAGAGACGATTGTGAAACAAATTCAAATTATTGACTCAAAAAATCATGTGGGTGAAACAGTAAAAATAGGTGCTTGGATTGCCAATAAACGTTCAAGTGGAAAGATTGCTTTCTTACAACTACGCGATGGTACAGCTTATTTTCAAGGAATTGTTGTAAAAAGTGAAGTACCAGAAGAAGTATTTCAATTAGCAAAAGGACTAACACAAGAAACATCGGTCTGGATTACTGGTGAAATTAGAGAAGATAGCCGCTCAAAATTTGGTTATGAAATAGGTGTAACTGGGATTGAAGTAATTGGAGAGAGTAACGACTATCCCATCACACCTAAAGAACACGGAACTGACTTTTTAATGGATCATCGTCATTTATGGTTGCGTTCTTCTCGTCAACATGCCATTATGCAAATTCGTAATGAAATTATTCGGGCAACGTATGAATTTTTTAACAACAATAACTTTGTTAAAATTGACCCACCGATTTTAACTGCAAGCACAGCTGAAGGAACAACTGATTTATTTGAAACAAACTACTTTGACCAAAAAGCTTACTTATCACAAAGTGGACAATTATATATGGAAGCAGCAGCTTTAGCTTTTGGTAAAGTATTCTCATTTGGTCCGACATTTAGAGCGGAAAAATCAAAAACTCGCCGTCATCTGATTGAATTTTGGATGATTGAACCAGAAATGGCTTTTATGCACCAAGAAGAAAGTTTAGAGGTCCAAGAACAATATGTAGCATTCCTTGTTCAAAGCGTATTGGACAATTGTGATCATGCTTTAGATGTATTAGAGCGTGATAGAGAAGTATTGAAAAAATATACGCAATTGCCGTTTCCACGTATTTCATATGATGAAGCAGTAGAATTGCTGAAGAAAAATGGTTTTGACGATATTGAGTGGGGAGATGACTTTGGTTCACCACATGAGACGTTTATTGCTAATTCATTTGACCGTCCTGTCTTCATTTTAAACTATCCAAAAGCAATCAAAGCCTTTTACATGAAACCACATCCTACTCGTGATGATGTTGTGATTTGTGCGGATATGATTGCCCCAGAAGGGTATGGAGAAATCATTGGAGGTTCTGAAAGAGCTATAGATCATGATTACTTGTTAGAACAAATACGTAACCATAATCTAGATGAGAAAGAATACTCTTGGTATTTAGATTTACGTCGTTATGGATCTGTACCTCATTCAGGCTTTGGTTTAGGATTAGAGCGCACAGTTACTTGGCTAGCTGGAATCGAGCATGTTCGTGAAGCAAGCCCATTCCCACGTTTATTAAACCGTATTTACCCATAGATCTATAATCGTTAAATTAGTCGTTGAAAGAAGCTTTATGCTTTGATTCAGCGACTAATTTTTATAGAAACTGAAACTGTCAGTTAAAATTACAACAAGAAAAAAGAAAAAGTAAAGTAAATTGTTTAGAATTCCGCTTTTTTATGGTAGAATTGACAGAAAGTATAATAAAGGAATGACTTGAATGGAAAACCCAACGCAAATTAAAAGAAAACATTTTCGTTTTCCAGCTTATGACGATGAATTAGGCGTGAAATTAGCATCTGAAAATAAACGAACATTGTTTCAAGAAGAACCAATGCTCACTAATATGGGGACGCAACCACAAAAAGAGCAAAATACTCCAGTAATAGATCCGATAAGTGTTCAACCAGTGTTGCAGAAACAACAAACACAAACCAATAATCAACATGTTTCTCACAGCCAAGAACAAGTAGCAGAATTAGCCCGTCATAAATCTAATCTGCCTAACTATATGATGACACATAATAAAACAACTTCGCCAAAACAAAAAAGTAATCTATTTGGCAATCTGCCTAAAAGAAGTTCATATGGTTTTGGCTCTCAGCAATCTTCTAATAAAAATAAAACGGCGTTTTCAAAGGATTTTACTTATGAGACCCGTTCATATTTTGTGCCGAAATATATTCCAGCTTCTGTCATTCCAGAAGAAAAAGCACCTGCTTTGACAGAACAGGAATTAGCTGAAGCAATGAAAAAGGATCAAAATTCTTATTTACTTTTTGACGATGAACCGGCAGCATTTCAAGTGAAAGGGAATGAAGATCCAACCGTTCAAAAATTCAATATCCCTAAAGATTCACCTGAAATTCCAGTAACAAGACGTCAATACCAACAAATCAAACCTGATATGGAGAGATTTGGTAAAGAAGAAGACATCAGTCATACGTTACCACGCTCTCGGAAAGAACTGAAAACAGCGAAAGAAAATGCCAAAAGCCAAACTGCTTACGGTCAAAAAGTAGCTGAAGCAGAACAAGATAAAAAACGAGGCATCTTAGATAAGTCCTTAAGTGGAATTATTGAAGATTCAAGTTTGGAATTGGAAAATAGTAAGTACTTTGAATAATGATAGAAAGTTATTTTCCTTCTTAACGTATTAAGCTATACAAAAGATATTAGTTTTTTTAAATTTTTGTAATTATATTTTCATTGGGAGAGCAGAACGGTTAAACCTTCTGCTCTCCTTTGATTTTTGTGAGAATTTAGATACATTTTTATTTAGAATAGTTATTTGAACAGAAAAGTGCTTAAAAATGTATTATCTTATCTTGGATAGAAAAATGTTCACAATTGGAGTGTTGGATAACTGAGTTATAGATTAAGCTATAAGATGGAGGAGAAAGAACATGAAAAGAAAAATAGTCTACCTATCTATCGTTGCACTTAGTTTTTGCTCGTTAATTTATATAAGTATCTCAAAGAGTACTGATACAAGAATAAAGGCAGAGTCCTTGTTACCCCCACCAATTACGGATGATGCAGGCTTATTAAAGGCTGATTTGTTGAAATATGAGGGATGGATTCCACTTGAAAATGATCAACCGTTTCCTAAAACACCTACACTGCTTCCTGGATATTGGCGAGTTGATAGTAGTACTATAACTGAGTTTACATTGATGAAAGAGAAGAATCTTACAACTACCATATATATCAAACCTGCTGAAAAAGCGAGTGTAAAGCAAGTCATTGATACAATACCTGGAAACATCTATCAAATTTCGGCAGGGGCTCACACTTTTATTAGGGATAGTAATAATGTAGGAAGCCGCAATAGTAAATACGATTTGTCAGTTTTTCCGGGAACAGTTAGACCCGAGTTAAATTCATTATACTATTACAAAGTAGAAGAGGACCGTGATTTTTATCTAAATACGAATATTAATATTTATGGTAGACAAGTATTTGTAGCAAGTTCTGACAAGACGACTGTGGAGTATAACGTTTATTCTAATAAGTCTTGGAATGGGAATACTGGTGGTATTACGAGTGTAACTTTGGTTGATTTGGCTCATGCGATTGAAGAGTCTAAGATACTAATAGAGGATTTATTTACAGATAGTAGTCATACAGCAATTAAACTTAGTACTACACAACTTAAAATAGATAAGGCGAAAAAACTTATCAGTGAAGTGTTGGATACTAAGCAAAAAGAACACTTTCTTGAGGAAGTAAAGAAAGCCCAAGAGTTATTAGACAAGGTAACTGTCACATTAACTACTGAAAAATTAACTGATGATCGAGCAAGTATAGACAGTACAACAATTAAAGGTAAGACCTATCCAAATGCATTTGTATTTTTCTCAGGACATGAAGACATGCCAAAAGGCAAACTAAACTCCGAAGTTGAAGCAGACACTTATAACTATCAAATAAGAGCGAATAACGATGGGATTATTGAGTATAAATTACCAGAGGGCAGTTATTTTAGGGGGAAGCAGAATATTACAATTAGAAGCGCTCTTCATGGGAAAGTAGCAGAAAAAAAAATAGTGGTTGAAGATATTAGTGCGCCATTCAAACCAACTGTTTTACCTCTTAACGATGTGAGTACTCAAATAAAAGGACATGCAGAAACAGAGGCAACAATTAAAGTGTTTAATGCAGCAACAAATGCACTTTTGTTTTCGGGAAAAGCGCTTCAAGGAGATCGTTTTGCAATTAATATCCCTGAAGCTCAAAAGCCGTTGGTTCCATATACAGAATATTACGTTACAGCAACGGATTCTAGTGCTAATCAAAGTGAGCAATCAGAAATCATGGCAGTACAAGATACGCTTGCACCCGAAGCCGATCCTGTGCGTCAAATCGTAAATGTTGGTGCCTCGCTTCCAGCACTTGAAAGCTTACTAACGAATTTATCTGATAACGCTGGGGTCGATCAAGTTGTGATAGAAATGTTGCAAGAACCAGATTTATCAAAACCAGGATACACTGAAGCTATTGTGTTACTAAGAGACAGGGCGAAGAATCAATTGAGTTTAACGATTCCATTTTTCGTTAAAAATGAAGACACGACTGATAATGGGACCACTTTTCTTTCTGCGCAATCCATTAACGCTTTAGCGATAGATTTCCCAAAAGAGTGGGAAGCGCAAAAACAATTTATATTAGAACACAGTCGTGCAACCGCGATAGATATGAACACCTTAAAAAATAGAACGAGTGAACTACAGCTGACTGTTGATTCATCAATAAATGAACCAGGAAAGCATGATGTGACACTCAACATAGATTCATTGAGTAGAAAGATCACTCTAAATTTATTAGCAGGCGGCGTTGAGTTTGAACGTGTGCCAACTGGAATTTCATTTGGTGTACCTGTCATACAAACGAATATAAAATATGTCCCAATAGAAAATAATATGAAAATGATCATTAAAAATACGCAATATTATCAAACGAGTTGGGTGCTAAAAACAAAATTTTCGAAAATACTTCAAACGAATACTGGAGTAAAAACTGCATCAGATATAGTTTTTCAAGATAAAGAAGAAATGAAGTACATGACGGAAGATAGGGAAATTGAAATTTATCGACAAAAAGGTCAATCTGACCATCGTGTGCAAGAATTTGATTTTGGTAAAGAGAGTAATCAGCAATTTTTATTGAAGATGATGCCTGGAAGCCTGATGAAAGATAAAATGTACAGCGCTCAAATTGTGTGGACAATAGAGACTGGTCCTTAAATAGATCAATCAATGAGATGAGACAAGACAATAGTGCCTAACTGCAAGAAATCAGCTAGAATTCACTAAAACTTTTGTGTTACAGTTACTTCGTTGGATAGAGACATAATTAGCAAAACAACATCATTGAGCGAAAGAAATGGTTTTCCCCTTTCTTAGTAATTATCTAGCTGTTTTGGGTTGATTATTTTGGCGATTTGTACGATAACGGGGAACGTACAATTTTATAATAATGATGAAATTAATTTTTACATATAGCCAGTAAGAGAAGAGGATTATCATGGAAAAAAAGAAAACGTATTGTATCATTTCTTAGCCTATTCTCCAGATTATGCGATTATGACAAATATTGATTTTGACCATTGATATGCACTCAAAAATTACAAATAGACTACCTAACTAGTTGGTTAGTATGGCTTCGGTATTGTACCGGAAATCATACTAACCTTTTTTTATAGACTAATAACGTATTGTATTTAAAAACAACAGATCTAATTTTTCAAGTAGAAAATGATTATCAAAGTAAAATAACCCATGTCCGCCTCAAATGTATTATCTTATCTTGAATAGAAAAATGTTCACAATTGGAGTGTTGGATAACTGAGTTATAGATTAAGCTATAAGATGGAGGAGAAAGAACATGAAAAGAAAAATAGTCTACCTATCTATCGTTGCACTTAGTTTTTGCTCGTTAATTTATATAAGTATCTCAAAGAGTACTGATACAAGAATAAAGGCAGAGTCCTTGTTACCCCCACCAATTACGGATGATGCAGGCTTATTAAAGGCTGATTTGTTGAAATATGAGGGATGGATTCCACTTGAAAATGATCAACCGTTTCCTAAAACACCTACACTGCTTCCTGGATATTGGCGAGTTGATAGTAGTACTATAACTGAGTTTACATTGATGAAAGAGAAGAATCTTACAACTACCATATATATCAAACCTGCTGAAAAAGCGAGTGTAAAGCAAGTCATTGATACAATACCTGGAAACATCTATCAAATTTCGGCAGGGGCTCACACTTTTATTAGGGATAGTAATAATGTAGGAAGCCGCAATAGTAAATACGATTTGTCAGTTTTTCCGGGAACAGTTAGACCCGAGTTAAATTCATTATACTATTACAAAGTAGAAGAGGACCGTGATTTTTATCTAAATACGAATATTAATATTTATGGTAGACAAGTATTTGTAGCAAGTTCTGACAAGACGACTGTGGAGTATAACGTTTATTCTAATAAGTCTTGGAATGGGAATACTGGTGGTATTACGAGTGTAACTTTGGTTGATTTGGCTCATGCGATTGAAGAGTCTAAGATACTAATAGAGGATTTATTTACAGATAGTAGTCATACAGCAATTAAACTTAGTACTACACAACTTAAAATAGATAAGGCGAAAAAACTTATCAGTGAAGTGTTGGATACTAAGCAAAAAGAACACTTTCTTGAGGAAGTAAAGAAAGCCCAAGAGTTATTAGACAAGGTAACTGTCACATTAACTACTGAAAAATTAACTGATGATCGAGCAAGTATAGACAGTACAACAATTAAAGGTAAGACCTATCCAAATGCATTTGTATTTTTCTCAGGACATGAAGACATGCCAAAAGGCAAACTAAACTCCGAAGTTGAAGCAGACACTTATAACTATCAAATAAGAGCGAATAACGATGGGATTATTGAGTATAAATTACCAGAGGGCAGTTATTTTAGGGGGAAGCAGAATATTACAATTAGAAGCGCTCTTCATGGGAAAGTAGCAGAAAAAAAAATAGTGGTTGAAGATATTAGTGCGCCATTCAAACCAACTGTTTTACCTCTTAACGATGTGAGTACTCAAATAAAAGGACATGCAGAAACAGAGGCAACAATTAAAGTGTTTAATGCAGCAACAAATGCACTTTTGTTTTCGGGAAAAGCGCTTCAAGGAGATCGTTTTGCAATTAATATCCCTGAAGCTCAAAAGCCGTTGGTTCCATATACAGAATATTACGTTACAGCAACGGATTCTAGTGCTAATCAAAGTGAGCAATCAGAAATCATGGCAGTACAAGATACGCTTGCACCCGAAGCCGATCCTGTGCGTCAAATCGTAAATGTTGGTGCCTCGCTTCCAGCACTTGAAAGCTTACTAACGAATTTATCTGATAACGCTGGGGTCGATCAAGTTGTGATAGAAATGTTGCAAGAACCAGATTTATCAAAACCAGGATACACTGAAGCTATTGTGTTACTAAGAGACAGGGCGAAGAATCAATTGAGTTTAACGATTCCATTTTTCGTTAAAAATGAAGACACGACTGATAATGGGACCACTTTTCTTTCTGCGCAATCCATTAACGCTTTAGCGATAGATTTCCCAAAAGAGTGGGAAGCGCAAAAACAATTTATATTAGAACACAGTCGTGCAACCGCGATAGATATGAACACCTTAAAAAATAGAACGAGTGAACTACAGCTGACTGTTGATTCATCAATAAATGAACCAGGAAAGCATGATGTGACACTCAACATAGATTCATTGAGTAGAAAGATCACTCTAAATTTATTAGCAGGCGGCGTTGAGTTTGAACGTGTGCCAACTGGAATTTCATTTGGTGTACCTGTCATACAAACGAATATAAAATATGTCCCAATAGAAAATAATATGAAAATGATCATTAAAAATACGCAATATTATCAAACGAGTTGGGTGCTAAAAACAAAATTTTCGAAAATACTTCAAACGAATACTGGAGTAAAAACTGCATCAGATATAGTTTTTCAAGATAAAGAAGAAATGAAGTACATGACGGAAGATAGGGAAATTGAAATTTATCGACAAAAAGGTCAATCTGACCATCGTGTGCAAGAATTTGATTTTGGTAAAGAGAGTAATCAGCAATTTTTATTGAAGATGATGCCTGGAAGCCTGATGAAAGATAAAATGTACAGCGCTCAAATTGTGTGGACAATAGAGACTGGTCCTTAAATAGATCAATCAATGAGACAAGACAATAGTACCTAACTTCAAGAAATCAGCTAGAATTCACTAAAACTTTTGTGTTACAGTTACTTCGTTGGATAGAGACATAATTAGCAAAACAACATCATTGAGCGAAAGAAGTGGTTTTCCCCTTTCTTAGTAATTATCTAGCTGTTTTGGGTTGATTATTTTGGCGATTTGTACGATAATGGGGAACGTACAATTTTATAAAAACGATGACATTAATTTTTTATATATAGCCAGTAAGAGAAGAGGATTATCATGGATAAAAAAGAAAACGTATTGTATCATTTTGTTGGAATCAAAGGATCAGGTATGAGTTCATTAGCACTTGTATTATTTGAAAAAGGGTTAAATGTACAAGGTTCTGATGTAGAAGAGTATTTCTTTACACAACGTGATTTAGAAAAATCTGGTATTACTATCTTACCTTTCGATAAAGAAAATATCACAAAAGACATGACTGTCATAGCAGGGAATGCATTCCCTGATACACATGAAGAATTAGTTCGTGCCAAAGAATTAGGAGCGGAGATTATTCGTTATCATGATTTTATTGGACGTTTCATTCAGCCGTTTACAAGTGTAGCTGTGACGGGTTCACATGGGAAAACAAGCACAACAGGCTTATTGTCTCACGTATTGACAGGAATCGCACCAACAAGCTATCTGATTGGTGATGGGACAGGTCATGGCGACCCAAGTGCTGAATTTTTCGCATTTGAAGCGTGCGAGTATCGCCGTCATTTCTTAGCCTATTCTCCAGATTATGCGATTATGACAAATATTGATTTTGACCATCCTGATTATTTTAAGAGTATTGAAGATGTGTTTTCTGCTTTTCAAACAATGGCGAAACAAGTGAAAAAAGGGATTTTTGCTTATGGTGATGATAAATATTTACGTCAGTTAAAAGCAGATGTTCCAGTGTACTATTATGGACTAGCAGAAGATGATGATATCCAAGCTAAAAATATTGAACGTACTACACAAGGCTCATCTTTTGATGTGTATCATAATGAAAAATTAGTTGGGCACTTTGTGTTACCTGCTTTTGGACAACATAACATCATGAATGCCTTAGGTGTGATTGCCGTAGCTTACTTTGAAGAGTTGGATATGGAAAAAGTTGCTAAAGAGATGTTGACTTTTGAGGGTGTAAAGCGTCGTTTCACTGAAAAGAAAGTTTCTGATATGATTATTGTTGATGATTATGCTCATCATCCAACTGAAATCATTGCAACGATTGATGGTGCACGTCAAAAATACCCAGATAAAGAAATTATTGCTGTCTTCCAACCTCATACATTTACGCGTACAATTGCATTGATGGATGAATTTGCTGACGCTTTGGATTTAGCAGACCATGTTTATCTTTGTGACATTTTTGGTTCTGCCAGAGAAAAACAAGGAGATGTAAAAATCGAAGACCTTGGTAATAAAATCGAAAAAGGCGGCCAAGTGATTAAAGAAGACAACGTATCAGCTCTTTTAGATCATGAAAATGCAGTGATGGTCTTCATGGGTGCAGGGGATGTTCAGAAATTCGAACAAGCCTATGAAACTTTATTGAGTAATACAACTAGAAATGTTCTATAAAAAGACCATGGAATATCAAAATATATAATTTTTCTAAAAAGAAGTCTTAACAGTTTGCTTAAGTCTTCTTTTTAACTTGCCTTTTATTGTCATTTTGGTACAATTATCTTATCATTAGTGGAGGTGTACTAATTTGAATATCGGAAAACCGAGAAAATTAGGCAAAACCATCGAAGATATTGAGGAAGGCGATTCGCTGTCTCTAACTGAGTCAATCGAAGATAAAGAATTACTTCTTTATTTGGGCTTAACCAACGATGCCAATCCCTTATATATCCAACATGATTATGCCCAAAAAACGGAGTATGGCAAACCAATCGTACCATCAATAATGCTGATGGGGATTATTACCAGTGCGATTTCAAAGCATTTACCAGGACCAGGATCTCATGTGGTCAATTTTTCGGTGAACTTTGTTGAACCTGTTTTTCATTACGAAACACTTACGTTTCAGTTTGAAGTTATTAAAGTAGATAAGATGAAAGATGTTGTAACAATTTCGATTGAAGCTGTTAATGAAGCAGAAGATCGAGTACTTGACGCGGTTGTGATGGTTCAGCCACCACAGGTCACACTAGAAGAATTAGAAGAGAAAGAAGGTAAAACAAATGAATAACGGAGCAATAGTAAATGCCGGAATAAACAAATTTTATTCAAAAATCTATGCATTTTTAGCGATGGGGATTGGGGTAAGTGCGCTAGTATCCTATCTAATATTGACTGTTTTTCCAGGTGTCTTAGTCGCATTAATTAAGTCACCAGGATTGTTTTTCGGCTTATGGCTTGTTGAGATTGGTTTGGTACTGTTTTTAGGGTTTAAAGCCCAGAAGAACCCGACTTTAGCAATCAGTGGATTTTTAGCTTATTCCATTTTAAACGGTGTGACAATATCTGCAACATTATTAATGTATGCACAAGTAACCGTAGTAAGTGCTTTTGTAAGTGCTGCAGCAACTTTTGGAGCAATGTCTTTAGTTGGAATGTTTACCAAAAAAGATTTATCAGCAATGGGTCATGCTGCTTATAGTGCGTTGATCGGAATTATTATTGCGATGGTCATCAATTTCTTTTTCTTGAAAAGTAGTGCAGTATCATTTTTCATTTCTATTTTGATGGTTTTGATTTTTGCTGGAATTACAGCATATGACAATCAAAGAATTCGTCAAGTATATAATCAAACAGGTGGACAAGCAGGAACAGGTACTGCAGTATTTTTTGCTTTACAGCTGTATCTTGATTTTATCAATTTATTCTTAGCATTCTTACGAATTTTTGGTAAAAATAATTAATTAATAGAGGTAAAAAACAGTATTCAGAGAAATCTGAATACTGTTTTTTTGTGTTATTATACGAAACGGGTTGAATAAAATGTATTAAAATTCTAAATAAGACTTTTTTGTGATTTTAAATTCATTGACTATCTATTGCCTTTGATTTATACTTTTATGAATTAGAGAAATAAATGTGACTACTAATACGGGATGGTGTAAAAAATGAAAGAGTATGAAAAAGTACCAGAAGGATTTAAATTTTATGGCACGCATGTTGGAATAAAAAAAAGAAAAAAAGATTTTGGTTTGATTGTGGCTGACAACGTATGCCACAGTGCAGCTGTATTTACAAAGAATACATTTTGTGGAGAATGTATCCCAATCGGCAAAGAGCATGTGAAAAACAAGGAATTACAAGCAGTTGTTGTGACTAGCGGTATAGCAAATGTTGCTACAGGACAAACTGGTAGAGAAAATGAATACAAGATTTTAGAGCAATTATCCTATAAGCTAAAGATTCAAAAAGAAAATATCCTTCCTTCATCTACAGGTCTAATTGGTCCGCAGCTACCTATTGAGATTATCGAAAATTTTTTAGAAAATCAATCTCTTGAATTAGATATGAGTTACGAAAATTTTGCGCAAGCTATCCTGACTACCGATCAACGAATAAAAGTACGAAGCCTAAAAGTAGGAGATGCAAGGGTTTTAGGAATAGTCAAAGGTTCTGGTATGATTGAACCTAACATGGCGACAATGTTAGCATATATTTTAACTGACGCTAAGATAAGCAAAGAAGCGATTTACTTAATGTTAAAAAAAGCGGTGGATCAGTCTTTCAATACAATTAGTATTGACTCAGATACGAGTACGAGCGATACCGTGGCACTATTAGCAAGTGGCCATTACGAAGTAGAACAAGTAGAATTACAAAAATCACTGAATAAAATCTGTAAAGATTTGGCATTAGATGTGGTGAAAGATGCTGAAGGTGCAACAAAAACAATGTTTGTAACTGTTAAAAATGCTGAAAGTCAAGAACAAGCAAAAAAAGCTGGGAAATCAATCATTAATTCTCCTTTAGTAAAAACGGCATTATTTGGAAATGATCCTAATTGGGGGCGTATTGTAATGGCTCTTGGTAAAACAAAAGGTCTAGTTTTTGACCCGCATAAAGTAGAAATTTATTATGGAGAGCATCTGATCTTTTCATCAAATCAAGAAGAAAAACAAAATATCAGCAAAATTGAAGCGTACATCCAACAAAATGAAGATATTTATTTAACTGTAGATCTTCATCAGGGGACAAGGGACTTTGAAGTGATTGGTTGTGATCTAAGTTATGAGTATGTCAAAATAAACAGCGATTATTCAACTTAATAATAATTTTTCCAAAGAAATAAATACGTCTATTACATTTCTATAACGAGGAGGGGATAAACAAAAAAGTTTATTCTCTCCTCTTTCCATTTGCGAATGTATGTTCTATAATAAGTGAATGACAGGTGGGATTGAATATGCAGAACACTCAAAGAATCGCCGTTCGTAGTTTAGTAGAATTTATTTTACGCAGAGGCAGTATTGATACTAGACATACAAGTGAGCATACAGCTTTAGAAGGTGCTAAGATTCATCGCAAACTTCAAGAAGCAGCTGGTGAGAAGTATCAAAAAGAAATAAAGCTAGCGATTAACATAGAGTTGAACCAACAATCATACATAATCGAAGGCCGTGCAGACGGCATCTTTAGTGATGAAAATAAACGGACAGTCATTGATGAAATCAAAACGTCAGAACCCGCATTTTCAGAGTTGTTGGATGAACAAATAGACATGTATTGGTATCAGGTAATGTGTTATGGGCATATTTATTGTCAACAAGAAAAATTAAAAGAAATTACTTTACAATTGACCTATTATCAAACAACAACTGACGAAATTACTCGACAAGAAAAAGAATTTACGAAAGAAGAGCTAAAAGATTTTTTTGATGATTTAACAAAAAAATATGAACAATGGCTAATTTTTAAAGCAAATTGGCGCAGCATCCGCAATCAATAATTAAAAAAACTTCCTTTCCCCTACGGAGACTATCGAGCAGGTCAAAGAGAATTAGCAGTAGCAGTCTATAAAACAATTTTAAGCGATCAAAAACTGTTTGTTGAGGCACCGACAGGGACGGGAAAAACTATCTCTACCTTGTTTCCAACATTAAAGGCAATAGGCGAAGAACAGGCTGAGAGAGTTTTTTATCTTACTGCCAAGACAATCACTCGGCAAGTGGCAGAAGATGCAGTGGAAGCGATGAAGAAAAAAAATTTGGAACTAAAGAGTGTCACCATAACCGCTAAAGATAAAATCTGTTTTTTAACAGAACGAAACTGCACACCACAAGCGTGTATCTTTGCAAATGGTTATTATGATCGTTTGAATGAGGGCCTATGGGATTTATTGAATAATGAAAATCAGTTCACTCGCGAAGTGATTGAAACCTACGCACGTAAACATACGTTATGTCCTTTTGAATTATCCTTAGATGTTAGCTTATGGTGTGATTTAGTGATTTGCGATTATAATTATCTGTTTGATCCAGTTGTTTATTTAAGACGTTTTTTTGAAGAACAAACACAGACCAAAGACAACATATTCTTGGTGGATGAGGTACATAATTTAGTTAACCGTTCAAGAGAGATGTACTCGGCGACCTTGTCTAAAAACAAATTATCTGCTTTAAAAGAGGTTCTTGATAAGAAACAGAAAAAACTGATTAAAGGGATTAACAAAGTTGAAAAAGAATTTGATAAGATTAAACTAGTTTGTGATGAGGAAGAAAAAGAATTTTTACACCAAAGTGAACCAATTGATTCACTTATCAAAGCTACGTATTCCCTTGCAGAAAAAATCAAAGAATGGTTGCCAGAAAACCAAGACTTTACTGAACTGAATCAAGTGTTGACTGTTTATTTTGACCTACTGAATTATACTAAAATCAGTGAAGGATATGATGATCATTATTGCACCTATGTAAATTGCCAAAACTATGATATTATCGTCAAGCAGTTTTGTATGGATCCATCGTTTCTGCTACAACAAAAACTTGAAAAAGGCAAAGCAAGTATCCTATTTTCAGCTAGTTTAACACCACTGGATTACTACCAAGAAATTCTAGGCGGTGGAGTTGAGAGCTTACGCTATAGGATTCCCAGTCCATTTCCAAAAGAAAATCAATTATTAGTGATAGAAAGTTATATCCAGACGACATACAAAGAACGTGAAAATAGTTATGGAAAAATTGTTGAGAGTCTGACTAATATGATTCAACAAAAAAAAGGAAATTATTTCGTATTTTTCCCGTCTTATTCCTATATGGATATAATTTATGATTTGTTCCGAGATAAAAACCCTTCAGTTAAAACAAAGATTCAAGCAACATCCATGAATGAGACTGAACGAGAAGCTTTTTTGTCTGAGTTTGTTTCAGATCCTGAAGAAACATTGGTTGGTTTTTGTGTTTTAGGCGGTATTTTCTCGGAAGGGATTGATTTAAAAGGCACTCGTTTAATTGGCACTGCAATTGTCGGTGTAGGTTTGCCGCAAATTAATCATGAGCAAGAACTGATCAAAAAATATTATGATGAAGAAAAAAATCAAGGATTCCAGTTTGCATATCAAATTTCTGGGATGAATAAAGTTTTACAAGCTGCAGGTAGAGTTATTAGAGATGTCGAGGATAAAGGGATTGTTCTTCTTTTAGATCAGAGGTTTTCAACGAATGCTGTTCAACGCTTTTTTCCTCCTCATTGGAATGAGAAACAAACGGCCTATACACCTGAACAGACGAAGCGTTTCATGCAGCAATTTTGGCAGTTAAAGCATACAGACAACGATAGAAAAAAGCAACTCTAACTGGTAT
This sequence comes from Enterococcus sp. AAFC-DPL-5146, assembly GCF_058216635.1. NCBI lineage: Bacteria > Bacillati > Bacillota > Bacilli > Lactobacillales > Enterococcaceae > Enterococcus > Enterococcus sp. AAFC-DPL-5146. The sequence continues at coordinate 1,174,116 of NZ_CM177103.1, forward strand.
ACTAAAAAAGTTAAGAAGTAAAAATGAATTAAATTGTTCAAGGTAGTATTTTTTTAGTAGAAAATCTACTGATTTATCTAAATACAATAATCAATAAGGGGACTAAAGATGAAAACTATATTAGTTTTACATACAGGCGGCACGATTTCGATGTCAAAAGAGGCTGATGGGAATGTTACGACCAATCACATGAATCCTTTGCTTAATCAAGAAGAGTTGTTAGCGGGAAAAGTTAATTTAATCGTAGAACCGATTTTTAATATTCCTTCACCGCATATGACCTTGGAAAGAATGTTGGAATTAAAACAACGTATCCAAAAAGCTTATTCTGAAAATATTGATGGTGTAGTGATTACTCATGGAACGGATACGCTAGAAGAAACGGCTTATTTTTTAGATATTACGCTAGAAAATAAAATTCCTGTTGTTCTAACAGGAGCGATGCGTTCAAGTAATGAAATTGGGACTGACGGACTATATAATTTTATTAGTGCAGTTTGGACCGCATGTTCAGATGAGTCTTATGAAAAAGGTGTGCTCGTTGTAATGAATGATGAAATCCATACGGCTCGTTATGTTACGAAAACCCACACTACAAATGTTGCAACCTTTCGGACACCGACATTTGGACCTATTGGTATGATTGCTAAAGAACGGACTTTTTTTGCCAGTGAAGTTCGTCCTCAAGAAGTGTGTGATATACAAACTGTTGCAGGTGAGGTTTATGTAATCAAAGCGTATGCAGGTATGGATGGCAGCTTATTTGACTTAGTGAATAACGATCGAACCAAAGGAATCGTTATTGAAGCTTTAGGAGCTGGAAATCTTCCACCTGAAACCCTACCTGCAATAGAAAAACTTTTATCAAGAAATATTCCTATTGTTTTAGTTTCCCGTTGTTCTAACGGTATCGCTGAAGATATTTATGACTATGAAGGTGGCGGGGTTAACTTAAAGAAAATGGGCATTGTATTCTCTAGAGGCTTAAATGGTCCCAAAGCTAGAATTCGTTTGATTGTAGGATTAAATAGCGGGAAAAAATTACATGAACTAACTGATTTTTTGAGTGAATAAAAAAATGAGATAAGTGACATCAGCTTTTTTAACTGATATTACTTACCTCATTTTTGTTTTAGCGGTAATTTGTGAATTGCAATTCTACTGGTAAATCTAAATTTTTAAGTAAAGTAATCACTTTTTGCAAATCATCGCGACTTTTTCCAGTTACTCTGATTTGATCCTCTTGAATCTGTGATTTTACTTTGATACCAGAATTTTTGATGGCAACGTTGATTTTTTTAGCGTTATCTTTATCGATTCCGCTGATTAGTTCTCCGTATTGACGGGCAGAACCACCAAGCGCTTTTTCACTTGCTGAGAAGTGAATATTTTTGATAGGTACACCACGTTTGACCAATTTACTGAACAATACATCTTTCACTTGTTCTATTTTGTAGTCATCCTCTGCAACAACAACTAGTTTGTCATTTTCTAATTTAATATCAGCGATTGATCCTTTGAAATCAAAGCGATTTTTGATTTCTTTTAGTGCAATCTGAATTGAATTTTTCACTTCTTCCATATTCATTTCAGAAGTGACATCAAAACTTGCTTCTTTTGCTGCCATTCAAATATCTCCTCTCATTATTTCTTACTTTTATAGTACCATTAAATAGGGAAGAAACAAGTATAAAAAACTTTTTTAAACAAAGATAAGTTCTTGAAACGAAAATCAATGGAAATGGGCGTACGGAAGACTAAAATAATCCTCATTTTCCTCTTTTTTTCTTTTCTTTTTTTGAGCAAACTGTTATCCTAATTCGAGGGATTTTATCCAAAGAAGTAAACATAGAAGCTGGAATATGTTATTTAAGGCTTTTAAATATGAGGGGGAGGTTTTGAATGAGTAAATGGGTTATTTCATACAAACAAAGTGAGACATTGAAGAAGTTTGCTGTTATTTTTGTTACTGGGATTTTAGTAGCAATCAGTTTGAACTTTTTTTTGATACCGGCAAAAGTTTTTTCTGCTGGAATGAATGGTGTTGCGCAAGTCATTGCAACGTTATTGTATACTCATCTGGGAATTTCAATCGATACTGGTCTTTTTATTTTACTATTAAATATTCCAATTTTTGTGTTAGGATTTATGAAACTTGGAAAAGAATCAACGCTTTACAGCTTTTTAAATGTAGCGTGGGTTTCATTGACAACCATTTTTATTCCGATCGAAGTGATTACGACAAATCCGTTGATGAATGCGATTGCTGGCGGGGTGTTGATTGGGATTGGTGCAGGATTGTCTCTTAAAATGGGCTTTACAACTGGTGGAATGGATGTTATTTCATTGGTTCTATCGAAGACGACTGGGAAAACAGTCGGTAATTATATGTTTATGTTGAATGGCATCATTGTGGCAATAGCTGGTTTTGTTTTTGATTGGGAAAGTGCGCTTTATACGATTATTTCGATTTATTGTATGACTCAAGTGGTTGATACAATCCATACAAGTCATCAAAAAGTCACCGCGATGATCGTAACAGTTCAGCCTGAAGTCGTAACACAGGCGATTTCAAAACAAATGATTCGTGGGATGACTTTACTACCATCGATGGGTGGTTATTCTGGAGTTGAAGGACGTATGATTATGATGGTAATCACGCGCTACGAGCTGTATGATTTAGAGCAAATCGTTTATGAAGTTGATGAAAATGCCTTTATGAATATTATTCCTACTCATTCTGTATTAGGACGGTTTGCTAATGAAGACGAACAACGAATTTTTAAAAGTACTGGGAGTTTCCCAGAGACGAAAAAACGTAAGATGAAACAAAAATAGAAGCATTACAATTAAATTCGTCAAAAGGTCTGGGGTTGTTCAGTCTTTTGACGAATTTTTTATAGTTTTTTTACTACCTAAAAAAATAAAAAAAAGAATAGATTTTCTTGATAATTCAATGGTAGAATTCATAGACTATTTCACTCTTTTTTAGACAAAAAGAAGAAAGTGTCTTTAGTTTTGTGAAAGTTTGGGCAAAACTTTTCTGAAAAAGGCAATTTTAGTAGAAAAGTACTAAAAAGTCTGCTAAAATATAACTGTTGGTTAAGGATGTCCTTAACAAATAAAGTTTGTTTAAAACTTAGGAGGAATTTTATTATGCCATTAGTATCAGGAACTGAATTTCTTAAAGCAGCTCGCAAAAGCGGCTACGGTGTCGGAGGATTCAACACAAACAACCTTGAATGGACAAAAGCGATTCTTGAAGCTGCAGAAGCTAAAAAAGCGCCTGTTTTGATCCAAACTTCTATGGGTGCGGCTAAATACATGGGCGGATACCAAGTATGTTACGATCTAGTAAAAGATTTAATCGATTCAATGGGAATTACTGTACCAGTAGCTCTTCACTTAGATCACGGTAATTACGAAGATGCATTAGAATGTATCGAAATTGGCTACACTTCAGTAATGTTTGATGGTTCTCACTTACCATTTGAAGAAAACATCGAAAAAGCGAAAGATGTTGTTGCTAAAGCACACGCTAAAGGCGTTTCTGTAGAATGTGAAGTTGGTTCAATCGGCGGAGAAGAAGACGGAATCATCGGTTCTGGCGAATTAGCTGATATTCAAGAATGTGTACAAATGGTTGCGACTGGTATTGATTACCTAGCTTGCGGAATCGGTAACATTCACGGTTCTTATCCAGATAACTGGACTGGGTTAGCATTTGATCACTTACAAGCAATTGCTGACGCTGTTGGTGACATTCCGTTAGTATTACATGGTGGTTCAGGTATTCCTTTAGAGCAAGTTCAAAAAGCAATCTCAATGGGCGTTTCTAAAATTAACGTGAACACTGAGTGTCAAGAAGTATTTGCAGCTGCAACACGTAAATACATCGAAGAAGGCAAAGACCTTGAAGGTAAAGGCTTTGACCCTCGTAAATTATTAGCACCAGGAACAAAAGCTGTTACTGAATTAGTTGAACAACGTATCGAATGGTTCGGTTCTGCTAATAAAGCATAAATAAAATAGCTTCTATATTAATAAAAAAACAAGAGTAAAGCTTAATGGCTGTTACTCTTGTTTTTTTTATGCGCTTTTTTTTGGTGAAAGTCGTTTGGTTTAAAAATTTTTATCAAAAATCTTTTGCTGTATACAATTGAAAAGAAGCTGCCAAGATTCTTTTTGAATAATATTATCTATAAAGAAAAGGTTGCCTTGAGCAACTGAAGGCTCAGAAGTGTTAGAAATGACCAAATCTGCATCTTTAACTTCATCAATAAAAATTAAATTTGAAGCATTAAAAACAGATTTTAATTTTTGCTTGATGAATATCTCTACAATTGGATTTGAAGAAAAATTAACAGCTACACGTAGTTTAACGTCTTTGGAATGATCAATTATAAAATATATCCATATGTATATAATATAAAAACTAGATTTTTTTATATTATACTCTTCTATTTCAGGGTGCGTTTGTTGAAATGTATTCCAAAAACATTTGATGTCGTTATACCAATCATCGGGTACATAAGAAGGGAAGTTATTCATCCCAAATGAACTTGAGAAATCAAAAGCTTTAAAGAATTCAATTCCAATATAATCTATGAATAATAACGTGAGTGTTGCATGATATAAAAACAAATAATAAGCGTCTTCATCAAGAGGTAGATTCCAATTAAATATAACTGAATCAATAATAAACTTTTTTGCAAGAATAGGAACCGGGAAATCCAATGTACTAAATTTTTTAGCAAGTGCAATTTTGTTTTCTTTTGAAGGAAGTTTAGTTTGGGCCTTGGAAGATGTTCCTCATACTTAAAAATGATAAGTGCAAAAATGATTTTATTAAAAAATTCAAGTTTTCACGTATTTCAATGTTTAGTTATTCATCTTAAAAGTTATCTTTCCTCTGTCTTTATGGTTGGAAAGGTAGCTTTTTTTTTGAAAAGTAGAAGTGTGTGCTAAAATTTTACCTTTTTCTTCGTATATTATGTTAAAATAGTTGAGGCATACAAAAAATGAAATTAAAGTTCTTTTAATATAGATAGGTGAGAATAAAAACATGAAAAAAATCGTAATCAACGGCAATCTTCCATTAACAGGAGAAGTATCTATCAGTGGAGCAAAAAATAGTGCAGTGGCATTGATTCCGGCAGCCATTTTAGCCGATTCACCGGTAACCTTAGATGGTGTACCTGATATTCAAGATGTCCATTCATTGATTGAAATCCTAGAAATCATGGGAGCTAAAACGACCTTTAGTGACAATACACTTGTTATCGATCCAACAGAAATCGTTTCTGTTCCAATGCCAAAAGGCAAAATCAATAGTCTTCGTGCATCCTATTACTTTATGGGTTCATTATTAGGTAAATTTGGAGAAGGCGTTGTTGGTTTACCAGGAGGCTGTTATTTGGGGCCTCGTCCAATCGATCTTCACATCAAAGGGTTTGAAGCATTAGGTGCTAAAGTAACTAATGAACATGGTGCGATGTATTTGAGAACGGAAGACGGACTTCATGGAACTAGAATATTTATGGACATGGTATCAATTGGTGCGACGATTAATGTAATGTTGGCTGCTGTCAAAGCAGAAGGTAAGACAATCATTGAAAATGCTGCCCGTGAACCAGAAATCATTGATGTTGCGACTTTATTGAATAATATGGGCGCCAATATTCGTGGTGCGGGAACGGATATTATTCGAATTGAAGGCGTTGAAAAACTACATGGTTGCCGTCATTCGATTATCCCTGACAGAATAGAAGCTGGTACTTATTTAGCTTTAGCCGCAGCAATGGGTGAAGGCGTCAAAGTGCGTAATGTGATTTATGAACATCTAGAAAGCTTTATAGCAAAATTGCAAGAAATGGGCGTTAAAATGACGATCGAAGAAGATATGATCGAAGTACACCCATCTCACGATTTAAAAATGACCACAGTTAAAACATATCCATATCCAGGTTTTGCAACAGATTTACAACAACCAATTACACCATTAATGTTAAAGGCCAAAGGTACAGGTGAGGTTATTGACAGTATCTATGCTCAACGAACAAAACATATTCCTGAATTAGTGCGTATGGGTGCTGATGCTTCGGTTGAAGGGAATATGATTGTTATTAATGGTCCTGCTCAATTACATGGTGCAGAAGTTGTTGCCTCTGATCTTAGAGCTGGTGCTTGTTTAGTTATAGCTGGTTTAATGGCAACAGGTACAACTACGATTTATAACGTAGAATACATTTTACGTGGCTATGATCATATTATTGAAAAATTAACAGCACTTGGTGCTGATATTAAAATGATTGAAACAGATGATGAAATCGAGGTGGCTAAATGAGTGACTATTTAACGATGGCAGAGCTTGAAAATAGTACATTAAAAGATATATATGCTTATGCTAAAGAGTTTAAGATTCCTTATTATAGCCAAATGAATAAAAAAGAATTGTCGTTAGCAGTAATTAGAGCTCAAGCTGAGAAACAAGGCTTCTTCTTAATGGAGGGAGTTCTAGATATTGTTTCTCAGGACGGCTATGGTTTTTTACGACCAATCAATTATGGACCGAGTGCAGAAGATATTTATATTTCATCTTCTCAAATTCGCCGATTTGGCCTTCGTAATGGGGACAAAGTTGCTGGTAAAGCACGTCCACCGAAAGAATCTGAACGTTATTATGGTTTAATGCATGTTGAAAGTGTCAATGGAAAAGATCCAGAAGAAGCAAAACAGCGTCCCCATTTCCCTGCATTAACACCTCTTTACCCCGAAAGACAAATCAAATTAGAAACAACTTCAGGCCGATTATCTACACGAATGATTGATATTTTTTCACCAGTTGGATTTGGTCAACGTGGGTTGATTGTTGCACCGCCAAAAGCAGGTAAGACGAGTGTTTTGAAAGAAATTGCTAATGGCATCACAGAAAATTTTCCAGAGGTAGAATTGATTTTACTTTTGATTGATGAACGTCCAGAAGAAGTGACAGACCTAGAGCGAAGTGTAAAAGGTGATGTAGTTTCTTCAACATTCGATCAGCAACCACAAAATCATACACGTGTCTCTGAATTGGTCTTGGAACGTGCGATGCGTTTAGTAGAAGATAAACGAGATGTAGTTATTTTGATGGATAGTATTACTCGCTTAGCCCGTGCTTATAACTTGGTGATTCCTGCAAGTGGGCGAACATTAAGCGGAGGGATTGATCCAGCAGCCTTTTATAAACCGAAACGTTTCTTTGGTGCTGCTAGGAATATTGAAGAAGGCGGCAGCTTGACAATACTTGCTACAGCTTTAGTTGATACAGGTAGCCGTATGGACGATGTTATTTTTGAAGAATTCAAAGGAACTGGAAATATGGAACTGCACTTGTCCCGTGAGTTGGCAGAGCGACGTATTTTCCCGGCGATTGACATCAAAAAATCAGGTACCCGTAAAGAAGAATTACTGATGTCATCAGAGCAATTGGAAGAAACATGGAAGTTACGTAATCATATGACAGGTGATTCTTTGGAATATACAGAGCAGTTCATCAAGTTTTTACGTAAAACCAAAAATAATAAAAAATTCTTTGAAGATTTCCACGATGTTTCATTTGGCAGACAAGCCAAAAGAAATGTAAAAAGATAATTGCAACAATAAAAGAATCGTGCTATTATAGTACTGTTGTATATCGACAAAATAACTCTGATACAGCAAATGGATCAGGGCAAAGGAGCGAAAAGACTATGAAACAAGATATCCATCCAGAATATCACCCAGTAGTATTTATGGACTCAACAACAGGTTTTAAATTCTTGTCAGGTTCTACTAAGCACACTGACGAAACTGTTGAATGGGAAGACGGAAATACTTACCCAGTAATCCGTGTCGAAGTTACATCTGACTCTCATCCATTTTACACTGGACGTCAAAAATTCACACAAGCAGACGGACGTGTGGACCGTTTCAACAAAAAGTATGGTATCAAAGATGCCAACGCAAATCCAGACGCTTAATTCAAACAGCAATGTTTATAAGACCTTTCTCAATTATGAGAGAGGTCTTATTTTGTTGTAAATATATAATGATTATTATCAGAAGTTCTTTTTTTAAAGTGCATGTTGACAAGAATTTTGTGAAATCAACCAAAAAAAAGTCAAAAGTAGTAATTAAAAGAAAAAGTAGCGAAAAAAATGCTAAAATGGCAGTGAGCATTCCTTTTTAGTAAGGAATCAGAATGGATGGAAAGTGGTGAAACGATGAAGGTTACAGAGAAAAAATTTGGAGAGCGCTCGTTTTTGTATTCGCTTACTAACAATAATGGCGTTACCTTAGAAGTAACAAACTTAGGTGCTCGGATTGTTAACTTATATGTACCAACAACCAATGGAAGAAAAAATATTGTTTTGGGATTTGATTCTGAAAAAGAATATGTCGAGAAAGATTTATACTTTGGTGCAACGATTGGACGAGTCGCTGGTAGAATAAAAAATGGTCAGTTTTCGATTGATGGAAAAAAATATCAAGTCTTGGTTGACAAAGAAAACGGCAATACACTTCATGGAGGACCTCATAGTTTTGAAGAAAAGATATGGGATGCCTCAATTAAAGAAAGCGAAGAAGAACTTTCAGTTGTCTTTTCGTATACTAGTCCAGCTAATGAAAATGGTTTTCCAGGAACAGTGACAGTGAAGGTAGTCTATTCATTAAATAATCAAAATGAATGGAAGATAACCTATCATGCATCTACTGATGAGGGAACACTCTTTAATCCAACGAATCATGTTTATTTTAATCTAACTGGAGATTCGACTCAAACAGTAGCTAATCATCAATTACAGATCAACGCTGACAAATTTGTTGTTGTTGACAGTAACACAAATGCTACAGGAGAGAAAAGATCAGTTGCAAATACACCTTTTGATTTTAGAACAACTAAAAAGGTCAATGAAGTATTTCAAACAACCTATGAGCAAAATGTCTTAGTAAATGGGTTAGACCATCCTTTTATACTTAATCATACGACGAAAGAGAAACCGCTAGTTGTGTTAACTTCACCAGAGTCAGATATTACGATTGATGTTTACACGGATAGAGATACCGTGGTGATTTTTACAGCTCAATTTGGTAATTCAGGTCCAGTAGTTCATGGAAAACAAGTGGTCAATCATGGGGGAATCACATTTGAGACGCAAACAAGTCCAGGTGCTGTAGAGTTTGAAGGATTTGGTGATATTATTTTACGTCCGGAAAAAGATTTTTATAGTCAGACAGTTTATGCTATTTCATTTTCTGTTGACAAAGTTTCAATGTGAATCTGAGAAATTGATTAAGTCTTATGTAAAAAGAATACCTTTAGAAAATTATATCGTAAGTTATAAAAGATAGATTGTTTATCTTTATACTTAGAGTTATTTCAATCATTGATCGTCAAAAAGTTCGTTAAAGTAAAAACGAACTTTTTGACGACTTTTTATATTTGAGAAAAAAGAGATTATGCTAAGCGAGTATCATGCATTAACTGAATTTGTATGCCAAATGGATCTTCAATAATTCCGTATGAGCCACTAAAGACATTTTTGGCTAGTGGAACAAGAATTTTGACGCGATCATCTGTCATCAAATTAGTATAAAAGGTTTGTATTTCGTTTAAATCAGCACTTTGAATACATAAAGAAAAGTTATTTCCAACGGTAAATTTTTCATTAGGATTCATTGTATCTTCTGCAATCATTAGTTTTGTTTTACCTACCTGCAAAACAGAATGAGCAATATGCTGTTTGTTTTCTTCGGTTACAAGAAAATGTTCATCTTTGCTTGCCATGTCCTGATAGGTAACTAGCAAAAGTTCTTTGGCACCTAAGTGTTGTTTATAAAAAGTGATTGCTTCAGCTGCACGTCCATGCATAGAGAGAAAAATTGCAATTTCTAATGTCATTTTCTTATCCTCATTTCTTTTATTTGTTTTATATGTTTAGTATACTGATAAAAGGTGTCATTTTTAGATACCTTTTAGGAGGGTATATGAAAAAATCTGAACGAATAAATGATATGATTCTATTTTTAAACAATAAAAATAGTTTCAATTTAAAAGATTTGATGGAACGATATCAAATTTCAAAAAGTACAGCACTTCGAGATATTCAATCCTTGGAAGCAATTGGTATTCCAATATTTTCAGAGCTTGGTAGAAATGGGAAATATGGCATTTTAGATACAAAAATTTTTGCTTCTATGATGTTTACAGTGGATGAAATTTATGCACTTTATTTTTCACTACTTACCCTTAATGGTTATAAATCAAAGCCTTTTACTATTGAAAGTAGCACATTAGAAATGAAATTTAGAAACGTTTTACCAGAGCAGCTGCAAAAAAATATTCTATTGATGAATCAGATTGTTTCTTTAGAAACAATTAATCACAGCAATTTTAGTCCTTATTTAAAAGAAATAATGACAGGCATAATTCAAGAAAAAGTGTTTAAATTCTTTTATTTAAAAGAAGACGAGGAACTATTAATTATTGCTCAATTTATCCAGGTTTATTCAAAATTTGGTCAGTGGTATGCTCGTGTTTGGAACGTTGAAAGTCAGAAGGTTCGTATCATTCGCTGTGATAAAATCAAAAGTTTATCTGAAGAGACGAATCACGAAGCACTTTCTATAGACTACTTATTATCTAAAACAGAAAATTTCCATAGAGAAGAGTTAGCTACTAGATTCATGATTACAGTAGATGAGAAAGGCAAAGACATTTTTGATAAAGAACATTATCCCTCAATGAGTATAAAACCAAACAAGAAAAATTATGTAATTACTGGTTATTATAATAAGAATGAAGCATCGTTTATATCAAATTATTTATTGAAATTCGGTCAATCCATTATTCAGATTCATCCGTCCAATTTGAAAAAAAGTGTATTAACATCGCTTCGAACTTTATATTCATATATTGATAAATTATAGAATAATACCATGCGTGACAAAAGGATAAAAAAATGTTATTATTAAATTACTTACTAAAAGTAAGTTGGAAGAGTTCAATAAATGATTTTATAAAAATAAATAGAAACAGGTGAGTATAATGCATTACATTTTTGAAGAAGGACAAACTCAAGGGAAAAAATTATTATTGCTTCATGGAACAGGAGGCGATGAAACATCTTTAATGGAGATTGCACGATTGTTAGATCCAAATGCAACGATTCTATCTATTCGTGGAAGAGTTCAAGAAGATGGAATGAATCGTTACTTTAAACGAACTGGACTCAATCAATTTGATTTTGAGAGTTTAGAAGAAGAGACGGATCATCTTCTGACAGAAATTTTTTCTATTAGCAAGGAAAAACAAATTGCTATGGAAGATTGGATAATTGTTGGTTATTCTAACGGAGCTAACATCGCTGCTCATGCTATTTTGGAAAGAGAGAGTAAACTCCAAAAGGCTATTCTTTTTCATCCAATGTCCCTAGGTGTAGATACTAAAAAACATGCTCTTTCTCACCAGAAAATCTGGGTATCCTTTGGAACAAATGATCCTATTGTATCAAAAGAAACAGCGGATCAATTGGTTTCTCAATTTGAAAAAAGAGGAGCTGATGTCTTTGTTGAAGAAACTAATTCTGGACATCAAATAACTTTGGATGAAGTGAAGAGTGCTAAAAATTGGTTAACGAACACATAAAGCTTTCTTAGTTGTTTTCCTCGTAATAAAAAAGCGAAATATTTGTATAAGGCAAAGAAGGGTGCTATTGTAAATATGTAGTAAATATTATTAGGAGGGATTTTCACATGGCAGATTTAAATGAACACTTAAATAACGCAAAAGACAAAGTTGAAGGTACGGCTAAAGAAGTTCAAGGAAAAGTAACGGATGATAAAGGTAAAGAACTTGAAGGAAAAGCGCAATCAGCATTTGGCGATGTAAAAGAAAAAGTTCTTGATGCCGGTGATGATATCAAAGAAGGCGCTGAAAAATTAGGCGACAAAATCAAAGAAGGTTTCGAAGATATCAAAGAAAAATTCCACAAACATGATGATAAATAAAAAATAAGAAGATAAGTTTGATTATCAATTAAAATAAAAAATGAACGAGATAAAACTCTGCTGAGTTTTATCTCGTTCATTTTTTTAACTATTAAACCATTCCTGAAAAATATTAGTTTTAAAGTAAACTTTTACATCTTCATCCAAGTTGGTTCTAACGTATTGCCATCTGGATCTTGTACTTCAAGCCCAAGCATTTGTTCTTCTGGGATACCCATTTCTACTTTGTAAAAATCACCGCCATTAGCTTTAGCTATCTCACCAAATTTTTTCACAGCATCGGCACTTTCCATACTAAAGGCAACCAAAACACCGCTAGTAGTTTTCGTATCCGCAATTTTCTTATCATTAATAAATTTACTATAAAAATCATGATTCAATAGCATAATCCAAAAATTATCATCCCAAACCATTGAACTTGAATCAGGAGAAGAAAACTCTTCATTTTTAGTAAAACCTAACTTTTCATAAAATTCTGTAGAACGTTTAACATCAGTAACTGGAAAATTCACAAAAACCATTGTTGACATATAAATCAAACCTTCCCTCTTTTTTATTTTTTTGCTACGCTTAAAGCATCTCACGAGCCGATTTTTTTGTCAAAAGTAAATGCTTACTTAGATGAAAAAAATTGACGGTTGGACTAGCTTCTAATTATAATGGAAATATACTGGTACACCTTAGTAAGGAGGAAGAACAATCAATAATAAAACGATGATAACGAGCGCAGTGGCTATTTTATTGCTGATTTTTGGTATTAGTTTTGGTGTAATGGCGCTAGTGAACAAAAATAGTAACACTGAGCTAGAGAAAAATAAGAAAGCATCAATAACAGAAGTCACAAAAAAAAGTGAGACTATAGAAAGCAAGCAACAAGAACCTTTAAAGAATCAAGATAAAGAAATTAAGGATTTAATTGCTTCAATGAGTTTGGAAGAAAGAGTGGGGCAGTTATTTCTTGCTCGAGTACCAATTGATGAACAAGAAGGAAATATACAGAACTTCCATTTAGGTGGTTATCTGTTATTCGGACGAGATATTGAAAGAGAAACTTCATCTACTTTAAAGAAAAAAATAGCTTCCTATCAAACCGTAAGTAAGCTCCCGCTTTTTATTGCATCCGATGAAGAAGGTGGCACAGTTTCACGATTAAGCGGTGGAAATGGTTTAGTACCAGAAGTGTTTAAGTCGCCAATGGAGATTTATCAAAAAGCTGGTTTAGCAGGCATTCAATCAGATATTCAACAAAAATCAGAAATCCTTCATTCCTATGGCATTCAAGGTGGCCTATTTCCTGACGCTGATGTTGCCACGGATCCAGAAGCGTTTATTTATGATCGAACATTAGGTTTAGATGCTGAGAAAACAAGTGAATATATCAAAGTAAGTGTGGACGAACTAAAGAAACAAAAAATTGCTTCAACATTGAAACATTTTCCTGGGTATGGTAATAATCGTGATTCTCATGTGGAGATAGTCTACGATACGAGAAGTCTTGACGAGTTAAGGGCAAATGATTTTTTACCTTTTAAAGCAGGAATCTCAGCAGGTGCTGATAGTGTAATGGTCTCTCATAATATTGTGACAAGTATTGATGATACAGTGCCAGCATCAATTTCCCAACCTGTTCATGATGTGTTACGGAAAGAATTAGGCTTTCAAGGCGTTATTATGACAGATGATATGGATATGGCAGGTTTAGCTGATTTCACATCTCAAGAAGAAGCAGGCTTAGCTGCATTGAAAGCGGGGAATGATCTAATCCTATCTTCTTCTTTTCAAGATCAGATTCCATATGTTTTACAAGGGATTCAACAAGGAGTCTATTCTGAGGAGATGCTGAATCAATCTGTTTATCGTGTATTAAAAATGAAAAGTGATTTAGGATTATTAAAATGATAAGAAGAACCTTCAGCGTGATTTAGCAGCTGAAAGTTCTTCTTGTTTTATACCAGATTAAAGTAATTTAGGGTTCATTTTTTGATAGTTTTCCAATTTATAAGCTAAATTTTTTTCATAGTCTTGATTAAAAAAGCTTAGATATAAACTATCAAAAATATACATTAAAGACATCCGTGTAGAGAAAGAAGAAATTTTATTGTAATGATTTTCAAGGGAAGAAAATAGAAAAACACCATCTACGTTCTCACTTAGCAGTGGACTATTCTTAGATGTAATTAATAGAATTTTACTATTGTTATTCTTTAAAGTTTCTAGAATTTTCTTAACACTAGAACTACGTCCTTCATAAGAAACAACGATAGCTAAGTGATTTGGCGTACTATTAGCAGCAGAAAGATTTTGCATATAATCATCGATGGGTACATTGATTTGTTTTCCAATTTCCTGCATTTGAAACTGGAAATTTTGAGCAAAATAAATATTTGCAGAAGCTGCATAAACATCAATAATAGTTGCTTTTTTCAACAGCTGACTATTGAAGGCCATCTTATCAAAATTATTCGTATCAATAGTAGTTTGAACGGTTTGATCATAAACTGTTTTTAATTTTTTAGTCATTGCATAGTGGTTATCCTCAGCAGAAATAGGGTAATCAATATCAATAAGTTGTTCTGCAGTATGTTCATTTAAATAATTCACCAATGCTAATTTAAGCTCATTTAAACCATCAAGATCTAATTTATTAATCAGACGGTAAATCGTTGAAATCGAAACATAAGAATGTTCAGCTAACTCTTTTGGAGAAAAGTGAATGACTTTTTCTGGATAATCAAGAATATATGTTACAAGAACTTCTTCGCTTGTGGTAAGTTTTTCTAAGGTTTTCAATTTTAAGATTAAATTCATCGCATAAAACACCTTTCAATCAGCTTCGTATACATGAATTATAACTGATTATTACTTATTATGTGAGGAATATAAAAAAATAGATTCGGATTTTTTTGATCCCAATCTATTTTTTCTATTAAATTAGTTCAGCTAAAGCTCGAGCAATCCCATCATCATTGTTTGAAGATGTAATTTTATCAGCAACATTTTTTAACTCATCAACGGCATTTCCCATAGCGATCCCGATTCCTGCATAATTGATTAAGGAGATGTCATTATGTCCATCTCCAAAAGAAACAATGTGTTCTTCATGGATACCTAGAGGTTTTAAAGTCTGTTCTAAAGCATTAGCTTTATCAATACCTCGGTCAGTAAATTCAAAGTACATAGGCGCAGAGAACATACCACTGACTTTTTCTTCAAATGGTGCTAGAATTTGTCGCCAATTCTCTTGTAAGTACTCAGGTTGACCAGCAACTAAAATTTTGTGCAAAGGAAAATCTACAAATGCTGCTAAATCATTTTTTTCGCACAATTGAAAATTTCCACCTCGAGATTCATATTCAATGATATTTAAAGAGCCATGAGGAGCATCTAAATGAACCATACAATCGTAAACATTATTGACATACATGTAGTCATCCTTTGCAATCATGGGTTTCACATCAAATTGCTTAAGATGCTCCAAAATATTTTTACTATTTTCAGTTGAAAGAGGCTGACTGAATAGTTCCTTTTGTGAGCTGACATCAAGAACATGGGCGCCATTATAAGAAACAATCAATCCATTATATCGCTCCATTTCTAGCTCATCAACATATTTCAGCATTCCAGTAGTTGGTCTGCCAGAAGCTAAAATCACTTTGATCCCATCTTTTTGAGCATTAATCAATGCGTCTCTCGTTCCTTTGGTTAGTTGTTTATCATCATTTAAAAGTGTTCCATCAATATCTAAAACAATTGCTTTTATAGCCATTTTATTCCCTCCATATGTTAGTATGTGATTCAAACTAAACAGTTAATTCCAATCGATTTCCTTCTGGATCAGCAATCACAGATTCATAATAACCATCACCTGTGGTACGAGTTGGACTTAATAATTCATAGCCTTCCAATACTAGAATATTGGTAAGATTATCAACGCTTTCTTTACTTCCCAAAGCAATCGCTAAATGAGCAAATCCTAAAACCTCGTTACCTGAGCTTAGACCAATAACATCTGCCCGTTGCATAATTTCAAGTCTTGCTCCATCAGAAAACGTTAAAAAGTAAGAATAAAAGCCTGTTTTAAGATTATGGTAAAGTTCAGACGATTGAGCGTTAAAATATGTTTCATAAAATGTACGCATCATTTCTAAATCTTTGACCCATAAACCAACATGTTCAATTTTCATGATATGATCTCCTTTACTATGAAATGATAGAAAATATTTTTATGAGCTGATGTTGATATTATTTTCACATCAGATTGAATCATTTATAAATACAGTATAAGTCAAAGTTTGTTGGCAATGGGGGAAACCCGAAATTTTGATAGAATGTTATCAAAAATAAATCAAAAGACTTTGTAAATGTGAAAAAATATTCCCATATATTAATATCATTGATGTGTTAAAGTGTTTGACTTCTTGACAATTAATAAAGCACCATGATATATTGAAAACAATAAAAAACGAAGTGAGGGATCCGTGCGTTGAAAAATTAAGTCAATTTGTTGAAGCTGCATTCAGACTGTAACTTGAAGTATCCTCAAGGGAGCAGTGTGCAGATTTTCAGGATTGACATGATTTTTCAGCGTATGGGTCTTTTTGTGTACTCGTAGACGCGTTGTCAGTTCTGAAAAGAACCGAAGGAATAGAACCTTCAGCTTTGTTAATGAGGTGAGACGATGTCTAAAATTGAAATTAAAAACTTAACGTTTGGCTATGATAGCCAAGGAAACATATTATTTGATCAAGCAAATCTAAATTTCGATACCCAATGGAAATTAGGCTTGATTGGTAGAAATGGTCGAGGCAAGACCACATTGTTAAAGATTTTGCAGAACCAACTAGCATATAGCGGTAAAGTTATTCATCAATTAGAATTTCTTTATTTTCCACAATCAATTAAAAATAAAAAACAACTAACTTATTATGCACTGCAAGAAATCAGCGACTTTGAACAGTGGGAAATTGAACGAGAGCTGAATCTCCTTCAAGTGGATCCAGAAATTTTATGGCGTGAATTTGAAACACTTTCTGGTGGGGAGCAGACAAAAGTACTATTATCATTGCTATTTATCAATGATAATTATTTCCCCTTGATTGATGAACCAACAAATCATCTAGATATTGTTGGACGGAAGCAAGTAGCTGAATATTTGAAAAAGAAACGCCAAGGATTTATTGTGGTAAGTCATGATCGTTTATTTGTAGATGAGGTGGTTGATCATGTATTATCTATCGAAAAAAGTCAATTAGAGCTATATCAAGGAAATTTTTCTGTTTACGAAGAACAAAAGCGAATTCGAGATGAGTTTGAGTTGGCTCAAAATGAAAAACTAAAAAAAGAAATTAGCCGCTTAAAAAAAACAGCTGCTGAAAAAGCGGAATGGTCTCGTGCCAAGGAACAAGATAAATATGGAAAAACCTCTGAAAAAGGCAGTGGAGCCATTTTTGATACTGGTTTTATCGGTGCTCGGGCAGCTCGAACTATGAAACGTTCTAAAACAATTATTAATCGGATGGACATACAATTATCAGAAAAAGAAAGTCTATTAAAAGATATCGAATATATTGATCCATTAACAATGAATTATCAGCCAGGACATCATAAACGATTGTTGACAGTTGAAAATCTGACATTGAGCTATCAAGAACAACAAGTAGTTCAAAAAATTTCTTTTGAACTTAATCAGGGGCAAAGAATAGCTTTAGCTGGTGCCAATGGCTCAGGAAAATCATCTATCATACATTTTTTGCTTGGGCAATTTACCGGGGAAAGTACAGGGGAATTACTTCGTTCTGATAAACTGAAAATTAGTTATGTTCGTCAAAATTATGAAGATAATAATGGTACTTTGTTAGAATTTTCTGAAGATCATGGGTTAAATCATCAGGAATTTTTAAATAACTTACACAAATTAGGAATGGAAAGAGAAGTCTTTCAAAATCGAATTGAGCAAATGAGCATGGGACAGCGCAAAAAAGTCGAACTAGCAAAATCTTTAGCACAGCCAGCGGAACTGTATATTTGGGATGAACCATTAAATTATCTAGATGTTTTCAATCATGAGCAATTAGAAAAACTAATCTTATCAATTAAACCAACGATGCTCCTCGTAGAACATGATCAAGCCTTTTTGAAAAAAATAGCAACGAAAGTAATTACCTTAACTAAAAAATAACTAAAAACTGCCAAACGATTTATTCCATAGATCGTTTGGCAATTTTTATGATTGACTTAATCAAAAATAAAGTGTATTCTTTAAAAAAACATTCATTCGGTATGTTTTGGAGAGGGAGCAGAAAAAAATGACAAAAAGATATGATACTGATGCAACCGTTCAAGATATCTTAGATGCAGCTACACGTTTATTTATAGAAAAAGGCTATGAGAAAACAACAATTCAAGACATTGTTAATGAATTAGATGGTCTTTCAAGGGGAGCAATTTATCATCATTTTCGCTCAAAAGAAGAAATTATTGACGGGGTGATTCGACGACTGACACCAAATTCAGAATATCTTGATGTAATTAATCAACGAGAAGAGCTGAATGGTTTAGAAAAAATGCAGCATTTGTTATTAGAAACTCTCTTTAATAAAGAAGTGGGTGCCTCCTTTCAATTAGCCTATTCTTTATTTGATAATCCTAAATTTTTTATGATGTATATCATGAATAGCAATGAAATTCTATCACCCCAAATTGAACAGTATATAAATGAAGGAAATGTGGATGGTTCTATAAACATAGAGTATCCAAAACAAGTATCAGAGATCATTGTTTTACTGCTGGGAACATGGTTTATTGTAGCTTTATTTCCAAATACGATCGAAACATTCTGGGATAAACTTTACGCTACAAAATATGTATTAGAAGGTATTCAGCTTGATCTTTTAAGTGATGAGATTATAGAAAAAATACTAAATGGAATGAAAGAGAAAGAGGGAGAAAATGAAAAAAAATAAACGCCAAGGAATAAAACGTGTCTTGCATATTTTAAAAATTACACTTTTGACAATTTTAGGAGTAATGGCTGTTACAATGGCTGGCATTTATATTGTTAATCAGGTCAGCTTACGTAGTGAAGTCAGCAAAATCAAAGATTATGGAGAAAAAATCAACGTGTTTGATGGAACAATGAACGTGGTTGATGAAGGTAAAGGGAAAGAAACTATCGTGTTATTATCTGGATATGGAACAGCTAGTCCAGGTTTGGATTTTAAACCACTGGTTAAAGAATTAAAAAATGATTATCGTGTTGTTGTGATAGAACCTTTTGGCTATGGGTTAAGTAGCCAGACTAAGCGAGAACGAAGTGCGAAGAATATGGTTGAAGAAATCCATGCTGTAGTTGAAAAGCTGAATATTGATTCTTTTATTTTGATGGGGCATTCAATAGCAGGAATATATGGATTGAATTACGTTGATACCTATCCTAAAAATGTTAAAGCATTCGTGGGTATCGATAGTAGCTTACCTAATCAACCTTGGCCTGGTTTTAGTGATACACTACCAAATTTTATTCAAAAATCTGGTTTGATGCGAGTTCTGATTAAGTTGAGTCCTGAAAGTTTTAAAGTTGACGGGATGGATGAAGAGACTTTTGAACAACAACGTATGTTGAATCTAAAAAATCTTAGTAATGAAACCGTGAGAAAAGAAGGAAAAGCTTTGGATGAAACGTTTAAAGAATCAAAAAAACTTTCTTTTCCAAAAGAATTTCCAGTACTTTTGTTTGTAGCAAAAGAAAATAATGCCACCTTAGATAACTGGCTTGAACTTCATGAAAAACAAGCGGCAACCGTTTCAAAAGGAGAAGTAGTTGAGCTTCCAGGAACACACTATCTTCATCATAATCAATCTAAAACAATCGCAGAAGATTTAAAAAAATTTATGAATGAAAAATAATTATCAGTTATTCAAAAAAGAATCAGTGTAGACTGGTTGATGATGGTTTAGGAGGTAGGCTTAAATGAAAGTGTTAATAACAGGCTTTGACCCTTTTGGCGGAGATTTAGTAAATCCAGCATACGAAGCGGTAAAAATGATTCCTGATGAAGTAGCAGGAGCCCAAGTAATCAAATTAGAAATACCAACTGTTTTTAAAGAAAGTAGCGAGATTCTTGAAGTTGCAATGAAGGAAAATAATCCAGATATTGTTATCTGCGTAGGACAAGCAGGCGGAAGAAGTGCCATTTCATTTGAACGTGTTGCCATCAACTTAGCAGAAGCAAGAATTCCAGATAATAAAGGCAATCAGCCGATTGGAGTAAAGCTAGAAGAAGATGGGGAAACGGCTTATTTTACATCATTACCAATCAAAGCAATGATGAAAAATGTTCAAGAACACGGACTGCCTGCGTATATTTCATATACAGCTGGTACGTTTGTGTGTAATGATATCATGTATCGTTTGTTATATATGATTGATAAAGAGTTTTCAGGCACTAAAGGTGGTTTTATTCATGTTCCATTTAAACCAACACAAGTAATTGAACGAGCGGCAGGAACACCATCAATGCCCATTCAAACGATTGCCGATTCATTGATTTATGCAATCGAAGCTGCTGTGACAACAAAAGAGGATATTGAAGAAAATACAGGAACTACTCATTAGAATAGTAACGAGTCAAAAGAGGGCAGGAGAAAAGTTGTTTATGTTTAAACTATTAGATTAAACATAAAACCATCAGGTTCATTTAATATCTATGTAAATTCTTTATAATTTAAGCATGATTAATAGTGGAAAAAGATAACGGGACAAAACGAACATTTCGTTTTGTCCCGTTATCTTTGTTTCTCTAAAATGAGAGAGCGTATGCTACTACAAGGAGGTTCTAGTTATTAAATCATACGTAAAAAAGAAAAAGAAATTTATTGATAATGATTCTCATTATCGATTGTTTGTGATATACTAATCAAATATGAAAGGGGTTTATATTGAAGGAACTATCGGTAGATATAATTTCACCTAAGTTTGATACTGAAGAATTTGAAGACTGTTCAGTGATGATTGATATACAGATATTGAGAGTAAATACTTACTTAGTTATTTTATGAGTGTTATCACAATAACTTTTTTTGAAATTTATCAAGCAGATTACCCTGATCTACAAAAGAAGTAGCCTTTTTTAAAAGAGCATATGGAATGAAAGAATTACTTGAAGCGAATCAAGAAAAAAATGTTCAAATGATTCAAAATAAGTTAGAATATGTGAATGGGATGTATTCCTTTATTTTATAGTTATGCGGAGATGATTCAGTCTGTATCAGAATATGATATTGTGACTTACGATTTGTTTCACAAAGCATTTTGAAAGTAGGTCTACAGTTTTTCTATTACTAAAAGGGGGTAAGCAGTTCTACTTTATATGACCGTATTATTTATATTATAAGCCGGTCAATCATTTGGATTTTACGTTATCAGTTAAAGATATATATTTAACTATTATTTTATTTACTATAAGACAAGAGGAGTCAATACAAGAATGAAGAAGTTAAAAATTCAAGATTATATTTCAATAGGTATTTATACTGCAATTTATTTTTTAGTTGTAACAATCGCAATGGTTATTTTACGGTTTACGATTCCAGCATTTAATTCAGTTCTTATCCCAAGTGCTACAGCACTTTTTGCAGGAATTGTTTATTTATTGGTCATTCATCGTATTCCTCGTTTTGGTGCGATCACGATTATGGGGAGTGTTATGGGACTATTTTTCTTAGTTTCAGGTCATTTTCCGTTATCTTTTTTGCCAAATATTTTGTGTGCAATAGCAGCAGATTGGATTCAATATCATACAAAATTATCGGAAAAAATTCGGACAACGGTTAGTTATACTGTATTTAGTTTTGGATTGATGGGTCCAGTATTACCGTTGTGGTTCATGAAAAATGCTTATATCGATTCATTGATTGCTCGCGGAAAAGATGCGGTTTATATTGATAAAGTATTTGCACCAATCACAACGACAACATTTTATGTCTGTGTAGCTGCGGTCATTATATGTAGTATTCTGGGTATTTTGATTGGACAAAAAATTTACGAGAAGCATTTTGATAAAGCTAAAGGAAAAAATTATGGAAAAAACATACGTAACCTTTGATCCCAGAAGTAAATTATGTACGATTTTATTTGCTAGTTTTTTATTGATGTTTCCTTTGCCATTTAAAGCAGAAATTTTGTTTGTATCATTGCTGTATGTACTTTTTATTTTAAATGGTAGCTTAAAAAAAGGAACATTTTTTTATGGTGTTTTTTGGTTGCTCGTCTTAGGAGATTACTTTCTTTTTCCTTATATAGACAATTCATTTGCAGCATTCTTTGATTTTTTATTTGTAGGGAATCGTAGGATGTTACCAACGATTATGGCCGCAGTATTTGCTATGAATCGGACGAAAATCAGTGAATGGATTGCAGCTTTGAAAAAATGTCATGTTCCTTTTGGACTAATTATTCCATTGACCGTATTGTTTCGATTCTTCCCAACACTTTTTCAAGATTTTAGAAGCATTCGTAATGCAATGAAGTATCGAGGGATTGCAGTTTCAACGATTGATTTGTTTTTACATCCATTTCAAACGATGGAATATCTTATCGTGCCAATTCTAATGTCAGCTGAAAATACATCGTTGGACTTGTCTTCGGCAGCTTTAGTCCGTGGTTTAGCAAATCCCAAAGAGCATACGAGTGTTTATGAAACAAACTTAAAACTTCAAGATTATTTATTGATCGTTATTTTGTTTTTTTGCGCCATCGTTGGGAGGTTTATTTAGTGATTAATTTACATGACGTAGTATTTGCTTACGAAGATCAGGAGAAGGTCATTCAGGAAGTAGATTTGCAAGTCGAAGATGGAGAATTTATTGTTTTATGTGGTAAAAGTGGCTGTGGCAAATCAACATTATTGAGAATCCTAAATGGGTTGATTCCTGAATTGTATACAGGTCAGTTGACTGGAAAAGGCTCTATTTTAGACCAAGAATTATTGACCAAAGAATTCAATGAATATGTTCGTGATATTGGGGTTGTGTTTCAAAATCCTAAAACTCAGTTTTTTACAAGTGATGTTTATTCCGAATTAGCTTTTGCGATGGAAAACTATGGTGTATTAAGAGAAGAAATGATTGAACGAATCAATGAAATAACAACTTTGTTTTCGTTAGAAGAGTTTTTAGAACGAAGCATGTTTCATTTATCTGGTGGACAAAAGCAATTGATCGCCTTTGCCTCAGCGAGTATGCTGAAACATCGATTATTTTTATTAGATGAACCTTCAAGTAATTTAGATGAATCCACTATTGAGCAATTGAAAGAGTATCTAAAAGTACTAAAAGATCAAGGTATGACGATTATTGTATCAGAGCACCGTTTATATTATCTAACAGAACTTGCAGACAGATATTTAGTGATGGAAAATGGAACCATTGTTAAAAGCTATACAAGTCAAGAAATGAAAGAACAAACTCCGGCAGAGATTCAAACAATGGGCTTAAGGTCACTTGAGGAGACAAGTATTAAAAAAACAGAGAAACAAGAAAATCATTCAGCTGAAATCATTCTATCTTTTGAAATGATTGATTTTCATTATCGCAAACAACCTTCAGTACTAAAAATTCCTTCACTGATATTAAATAGTGGTTTTATTACAGGAATAATCGGTCACAATGGTGCTGGCAAATCAACTTTTTCAAAACTTTTATCTGGATTGATTAAACCAAGTCAAGGAACCATTAAGCTAAACCAACAAATAATGAAACCAAAACAGCTGATCAAAGAAAGTTTTGTGGTTATGCAGGATGTTAATTTGCAATTATTTTTTGAAACAGTCGAAAAAGAAATAAGTTTAAATGCAAAAAATACAAAAGAATTTAACAAAATTGTTGAGATGCTGCACTTAGAAGAACTTTTATGGAGGCATCCGCAAACATTATCAGGTGGTGAAAAACAACGGGTGGCAATTGCAAGCGCATTGTTATCTGGCAAAAAAATAATTGTTTTTGATGAACCTACGAGCGGATTAGATTTATTGCATATGGAAGAGGTTAGTAATACTATTCGTTGGTTACATCAAGAAAATATTTTGGTTTTAGTTATTACACATGATAAAGAATTCCTCAGCAGAACTTGTCAGAGAGTGCTTCACTTTGATCAGGGGCAAATCATACAGGATTATTTTATTGAAACTACGTTGAAAGAATAATGGAGGGGAAAATATGTATATTGTAACGAATACGATTCAAACTGAAACGACTCAGTCGCAAAGGATCATTCAGCAGTTTACTGCGGGACATACAAAAGAAAGCATGGAGTCCGTTGATGGTTTTTTAAACTTTCAACTAATGCATCGGTTATTACCGGAAAATCCTGAAATCACAGAATTAGTCGTTTTAAGTCGTTGGGTAACAAAAGAACAACAAAAAAATTGGGTGCAAAGTGCATCCTTTAAGCAGTTGCATCAAAGAAAGAAAACAAAAAAAGACGATTCTAAGGAAAAGAACCAATCTGGAATTATTTCAAGCAAAATCGCTGAATATGAAGTTTTTACATAAGAAGTTAGAAAAGTTCTTGCTAGTTTATGCTAGACAAGAGCTTTTTTATTTATATTATTTTTAGTTTGAGGTGACGAGCATTTTAATCTATTTAAAGAGACATTGAGTAAAAAAAATAAACTGTGCAAGTCACTAATTCAGTGATTTCACAATTTAAATCTTAGTGGATTATTTTTCCTCATTGTTGTACAAAGAAGAAGAATAACGGTATTTCCTATCTGTATTTCAGTTTAATTGGAAATTTATAAGAAGTCAACATGATTTTATTTCGTTTTTTCTCACTCTTTTATGCAAAAACGAAAAAAAATGAGAATTTTATAGAAAACAGATTGTTTTTTTACGATTTTTATCTGTTTTTAAGGCATTTTCTTTTTTTTTCGATACTTTTTATCAGCCGTCAAAATAATGGTCAAAAAAATATGCAAAGGACTGAGTAAAATGGCTAAAAAAGGTGAAAACATCTATAAAAGAAAAGATGGCAGATGGGAGGGACGCTATATTAAGGGACGAAATAAAACAGGATCAATAAAATATGGTTATGTCTATGCAAGAAAGTATAAGGAAGTTAAAATGAAATTGATTGTTCTCAAAGCTGGACTTATTGAAAAAGAAAATCAAGAATCAGAAGAAAAATTGTTGAAAGAATGGTGTGATTTCTGGTTGGAATATGAAGTGAAACCTTCCGTTAAAAGCTCTACATATGCACAGTATCAGTGGTTATGTGTTGCTTACATATATCCTTTTTTTGAAAAATGCTACCTACATAATGTAACAAAGGATGATATTCAGCGGTTTATTAATTCACTAGAAAAACAAAACTTAGCTTCTGGTACAATTAGAAATATTTTTACTTTATTGAAAAAAATCCTAATTTCAGCTAAAAGCAACGAACTTTTAAAAAAAAGTCCGTATAAAAAAATTCGATTACCACACAAAAAAAAGAAAATAATTACTGCGTTATCTAGATCAGATCAACGCAAGTTAGAATTGGTTGCACTGAATGAAAAAGGCTGTTCTCCAATTATCTTATCACTATATTTGGGTTTACGTATCGGAGAAGTTAGTGGATTAAAGTGGTCAGATATCGATTTTATAAATGAGGTCGTCTATATCAAGCGAACCGTTTCTCGTGTGAGAACATCTTTAAAAACGGAAAATAAAACGAATATAATCATCAGTTCTCCAAAAACAGAACAATCATACCGGATTGTGCCACTATCCAAAAAACTACTGTATTACTTACTGGAGAAAAAGAAATACAGTCAAAGCGAGTATGTTGTTGCTTGCAAAAGTAATCTAGCAGAACCCAGAGTTATTCGATATCGGTTCAAAAGTGCTGTAAAAAAAGCAGAAATCCCAGATGTACACTTTCATATTCTTAGACATACCTTTGCGACAAGGTGTATCGAGATGGGGACAGATATTGCAAGCCTCAGCCGACTATTAGGCCATACATCCGTTAAAATGACACTAGATATTTACACAGATTCTATGTTGGAAAGCCGTAAAAAAATTGTTGATCGTCTAGATCAACTAATGATAGATGAATCTGAAATACTATCTTCTCAGCAATCTTCAAAAGACTAATTCAGTTTCATAAGTATAATAAAACAAAAACTTGGACTGTTAGATAAAACTAACACTCCAAGTTTTTTTATTTTTCACGCCGTCACTTAGCCGTCAAACACGATTAGAAAGTCAATTATGACGATGGTTTCAGCTTCTTTTCTTCTTTGTACAACAATGAGGAAACTTTTTATCATATAACACCAATCTTTTGTTGAGTATAACATAATAGAAAATTTTAAAGAAATATTATGATTGTAAGTATAAAACGAAAGAGTTATAGGTATTGAAATGAATAATATAGAAAAGGAAGGATTGTCAATGTATAACATAGGAGTTGCTTCGTTTTTAGGAACACTGTCTAAAGAATATATAAAAAAAGTTAACGAGATTGGGCAAGTACATTTAATACATCAAGAAAATATTCATCTATTGATTAAAGAAGTTGACTGCATTGTTATTCCAGATGATAGCGATGACGATAATGCTATGAGCATTATTTTGAAAGCAATCATTGAAATTAAAGCTCAAACGAATAAACTAGTTTGGGTTTTAACAACGGAAACAAATAGTATCAAAAATTTAGTTTTTTTAAAACTAGGAGTAGATGGAGTTTTACCAATCAATGATTTTCCAGAAGAATTTTCATTGGTTATGGAAAATGCGTTACATCGTCAGAAAAATGAACTGAATCGTAACAAAGAACAACAAATAGAAACGATAAATTCTGATAGTTTTGAAATGTTAGAACTTCTACCTAGCAATTTGAGTGTCATTATTAATAGAGAAAAAGAAATAAATCTCACTCGTCTTGAATATCGAACACTAGAAATTTTGTATAAGAGAAAAAATCAGGCTGTTTCATATAAAGAAATTTACGAGACTGTTTGGAAAAACGATATTGGGAATAAACAATATCGCGTTGCAAACTTAATTTTCCATTTAAGAAAAAAAGTAGAGAGAGATAAAGATAACCCGAGGTTTATTAAAACAGTTCGTTCAATTGGCTATCGGCTTAGTCTTTAAAAGTAACTGTATTTTATATGATTGATCGGCAACAAGGCTATAAAGTAAGAATTGACATAGATTCTTGCTTATGTTGAGCACCATAAGCAAGAACTTAGGTTAAGAAAGGAGTTGAAAAAATGAAAATTGGAAAAAAAGCTTATGTCTTAAGAATAATGGGAATATTGTTGTTGGCTGGAAGTCTCTTTTTTATTAAAGGATCGTCAATTAAAGCCACAGAAAGTAAAGATAATCCGATTTTTTTAGAGCAAACAAAAATGCAAGTGGAAGAATCTTCAGAAGAAAGTATATACTTCTCGTTAAACATAACTTCCACCAAAAAAAATCAAAGAATTTTTCTAGATTATTCTGAGGGCCTTTCCTTTGATAAGGAGAAGTTACTTGAGATGAACAAAGAAACGTTATCTTTTGTTCAAATAAATCATGAAAAATCTCAAATCGAGTTAATCCTTGAAAAAGAGTCTGAAAAAACAACACTCTATTTTAAAGGGACAACAAGTTCTAAAGCAAACCAAACGGTTCAAGCTTCTTCGGAAAAAAGTCGTTCAAACAAATTAGAAGTAAATAACGACATTTCAACGAAACTTGAAACACCAATAACCTCTTCAGAAGAAAAAAAACTGACAACTTCACAAACTAAATCGGCTGTTTCAACTAGTGAAGATTGGACAGAAATTTATACAGCTGAGGAAGCAATAATACCAGCGGGTAAAGGAAAAGAATTACGCTATGGTTTTGGGCCTACAGATGCTTTAGGAATAACAAGTATTTCAGGAAATAGACAAAAACAATTCGCAATTCCTAATGTAACGTTTATGGATGAGGGAAAAAGAGTTCAGCACATGTATCATAGACCAAGTCCCACTAGTAAACCAGAGGAAGCTGGACAATCGCTTTGGTCGAGTTATGGTTTGATTTATGCATATGGTAACAATACAAATCCAAAAGTTTTTAATACTGGAAGCCATATTACAAGTGATGGCTATAAATATTACAAACGGATTTTACCTAACGGCATGACAATCTACAAACTGACTTATGATTCTGAATTCGACTCGAAAAAATTTCACGTTGAAATTATTATGACCGGTAAGACAACAGGAACTATTAACGTGGATTATACGGTAACCAACATTGGTACACTGAAAGCTTCTGATTTTGTTATTGGTTCAATGATTGATACGGAGTTGAATAAGAATGACCAAGTACCCATTCATGCAATTGGTGATAATAAGGGAATATATATCAAAGATAATGAAGAAAATGGCTATAAACTCCAATATCTGTTTAACGGACCAGACCATGCTCTGAACTGGACTGGAAAACACTGGATTCAAGGGACAAACTCGTTTCCAAGAGATTATTATTTAAATTTATTCTTTAACTTTTCTGACTCAGGCTTTTCTGCATTAAATTCGTCAGGTTATGAAGTGGAAAATTATCCTGCAGATGAGTTAGTTTATGTTACAAGTGATATCAATAAGATGGATACAGCGATTTTTATGAAAAATCAACCAACTTCGCTTGAGATAAATGAAGGCACAAGAATGACATATGATGTAACCATTGGATTGGCTGGAAATCCACCAGAAGTTTTCATTGACCAAAAAGATCAGGAGCTGATTCAAGGAAATTCATTTGATGTAACTGGTCAATGGAGTGATTCCGAAAGTTCGTATGTTGATTTATATTACACGATTGATGATGGTCCAGCGGTGAAATTTGGTAGTAATGTTGCAAATGATTTGACTAGTCCTGGGAAAAAAATAGACTGGAAATTTACATTGCCTAGTTCTGTTTTACCCTTAGGAAAAAGAGAGATCAAAGTTTATGCGGTGGATAGTGAAGGACATACTTCAGAAGAAAAAATCCTAAACTTAACAATTAAATCTGGAAAATCTATTCTTACAATTGAGTTTGTAGATGAAGAAAACAAAAAGATTCATCCAGATATTCTTTTAACTAGAGATGTGGGGAGTTTTGTTGATTTAACAAAAGAACCTGCTGTAGTTAAGGCTGTGAAGGATCAATTAGATAAAAAATATGAAATATCCGCCAAGCCAACACCAGAAAATGCAATAGAAGTGTTAGAAAATGACAGGAAGGTGACATATAGATTCAAAGGACGTCTTGTTTTAGTTTCGGCACCCAAAGAAATTGACTTTGGTACACAACTCGTTACGACTCAAGACAGTGTGATTGAAGAACCAGTCCGAATCGATGGAGCTTTAGTCATTCAAGATAGTCGTGCAACTAAGAAGCCATGGAAATTACAGGCACGTATGAAACAAGAATTGACGAACAAAAACAATCAAGTGCTCACCAATGCCATTCGATATATGTATAGTGGTAATGAAGTGAAATTAAATTCAGGTATGCAAGATATTGCTGTAGGAACAAATATTGATGGATCACCGAATAAGGTAAGTGATAAGTGGTCTGCTAAAGGTGATGGCTTTAAACTAAAAACCGAAATCGGAGCTGTCAAAGAATCAGGAAGTTATATAGGAATCATTGAATGGGAATTGCTTGATGGACCATAGAGAGGAAAAGAGCATGAAAAATAAGAAGCTAATACTCAGCATGATAGCTATCTCTGTCTTAAGCCTATCCCTTTTCTTAAAACCAGTGAGTTATTTTGCAGCTGATGGCGGACAGGTAGGTCACGAAGCGATAATCGAATTTTACAGTGAAGATCAGCCAGAAATGTCAGAAAAAGAGCAATTGACTCAAAATGATGACCAAAAAGTTAATGGAAATTCGTCAAGCACTAAACCTGTTGGACGTTATCCTCAAACAGGGGAAATTATAAAAAAATCGTTGACACTCAGTGGAGCTATATTAGTTGTATTAGCTATATTAGTATACATGAAGAAGTGTAAAAAAGAACAAAAGGGAGAGACGAAACTGTGAAAAAAAAAATAACTATTGCTCTTAGTATCTCCTGCCTTCTTTTTATCACCTCTAGTGTTGATGTTTTGGCACAGTCCATTGAACAAGGAGGGACAGTAGGCTTTGAGGCTTCACTTATCCCACCTCAGGTTGTTGATCCAGAAAAACCTGTGAAACCAGCTGAGCCAGGACCTAGCCCATCGACGGAAGGCTTCCTTAGAATTGATTTTGTACCAAAGTTAGATTTTGGTCGCAATCGATTGTCAGATAAGGATCAATTCTATCATGCTAGGGCACAATTATTTCAGGATGAAACTGGTCCAAGAGGTAATTTTGTTCAAGTAACTGATAGTCGTTCAACTGGAGCTGGTTGGACATTACAAGTCCGTCAGGAAACAGAGTTTATGATTCCAAAAAACGAAAAATCACAATTGAAAGGTTCTTATATTTCATTAGATAAATCGTGGGCAAACTCAACAATGGACAAAAAATATGCCCCTTCACTGGTAAATGATGTGATAAAAATCGACAAAATAAAGACAACGTATGATCTAGCTAATGCTGATAAAGGAAAAGGACAAGGTATCTGGAGTGTAGAATTTGGTGCATCTGATGAAAATGAGAACGGGCTGGATTCTACATTGACTCCTTTGGTTGACGAAACTGGTCAGCCGATACTTGATCCAAACTTTAAAAATAAACAAGTTTATGAAAATAATGCAGTAACATTTTTTGTTCCAGGTTCATCTGATAGGATACCTGGAAAATACCAAACGGTGCTAACTTGGATATTATCCGAGTTACCATAAATTAATTTAAATCAACTAGGAGGAAACACAAATGAAAAAAAGAACATTATGTTCTATCGCATTACTAACCGTATTAGGAGCAAACTTTGCATTACCAACAGCAGCAAACGCTGAAGGTGGAGAAGCAAGAAAACAATCTGGACAAGGATCAATCGATTATGTAGAAGATTCTGGAAAAAATCCCGATGTAGATCCGGAAGACCCTAAAAAACCAGTTGACCCACCTTATGAACCAAATCCTGATAATGGACCATTAAAAATAGATGGTGTATCAACAATGAACTTTAAACAGCAAAAAGCGGTTTTAACAGATGAAACATATTTTGCTGAACAAGTTGAAGTATCACAAGCTGACGGAACAAAAGAAAAACGTGGTGTTTATTTACAATTGACAGATAAACGCATTGACAGTCGTAAAAAATGGGTATTGAGAGCAAAAATGACCCAACAATTTAAAGCTGAGTCAGGAAACACATTGGATAATGCGACAATCAGTTTTAAAAATCCAATTGTTGAAACAGATACCGATGCAAGTGTGAGTCCTCATGCCGTATTAGCAGCTACAGGTTCAACATTTACTTTAGATCAATCAGCTAATGTAGTAAATGTATTAGAAACAAAAGCTGCAAAAGATGGTTTTGGTACGTATACAGTCGCTTTTGGTAATACCAAAGCCTATAATACTAAAACTGGTAAAGGAACGGAAGAAGATTCAACAGGACAACCTAATGCAACAGATAAAAACAAGATTGAAAATGGTTCTGTTTCACTTTTTGTACCAGGTAAGACAGTAAAAACAAAAGAAGCACACACAGCAAAAGTTTTATGGGAGCTTGCTGACGTACTTTAAAAACCTAAGATAAAATAAAACGCAAGTGTCTAATAGATAAGTTCTTCAATTTAGTAATTGAAGAACTTATCTTGAATGAAAGGAATTGTTTCTGTTTATGAAGAAAAAAATTCAACCATTACTTATAGGGATAGTGTTAATTATTTTCTTTTTCACTTTTAATACACACGTACGTTTCGCAGAGTCGGAACCTTCTGGAGCAGTCGGTTTTTTATATAAAACCAACCATCCTGAAAATCAAATAGATGAATCCGGCTACTTTAATCTAAAAATGACTCCTGGCCAAAAACAAAAAGTTTCAATTACTTTAACGAACCTTAGTAAACAAGAGGTCACTGTCGCAGTAAGATTAAATGGAAGCAAAACAAATTCAAACGGTGTATTAGAGTATGGCGATACGAAGTTAGAAAAAGATGCTACGATGAAATTTGATTTTGCAGATATTGTAAAAGGCCCGAAAACGATTACCTTGCCACCTGAATCCGATAAAGATTTAGAATTAGAAATTCAGATGCCGGAAACTAGTTATGACGGTATCATTTTAGGTGGAATTCAACTTCAAAAAGTTCAAGATGAAGAATCTAAAAAAGAACAAACTGGTACGACGATCATCAATGAATATGCCTATACAATTGCCATGTTATTAAGAGAAACAGATAAAGAAATTGAACCTAAGATGGGATATATCAAAACATATGCAACACAGCAAAATGGACGAAATTCAATTACGGTTGATTTAGGTAATGAAGTAGCAGATCTGTTGGATGATCTCACAGTAGAAGTTCAAATTATGCCTGAAAAAAAAGATGAAGTTCTTTATGAATCTAAAAAAACAAAAATGAGGATGGCACCAAATACTGTTTTGAATTACCCCATCAGTATGGAAGGACAGCAGATGGTTCCTGGAACATATAGAACACACATCGTTGCTACCTCAAAGGAGAAAAAATGGGAATGGAATGAGACGTTTAAAATAACCAAAGAAGAGGCTGATAAATTTAATAGGGAAGATATTGGCATTGATCAAGATCGAGGAATTGATTTTAAATTAGTTGCTAAGATTGTAGGAGGAGTTTTAGGATTAATTTTGATTGTCTTTTTAGTTATTCGTTTTGCTACAAAGAAGAAAACTAGAAAAAGGAAAAGAACAGCAAGTAAAAAACGGTAGAGTGAAAAGTTGGGAGGCATAAAATGACATTATTAGACTGGATTGCAGTGATAAGTTTAGCGATAGCAATTCTCTTTCTACTTTTTGATCTCCTATTGTTTGTTGGTATTTTTAAAACTGGAAAAGAACAAAAAAAATTGTTCTTAATTCGAACTAAAAATAAGCGCAAGAGAAAAAAGATTGCAAGAAAAAAAAGAGGATTACAAAAGAAGAAAAACAAATGGATCTTGGGAAGTATTCTATGTTTTGTCGTGGTACTTTTGGGTGTGGGTAGTTCAATGTATGCAGTATATTATCAATCAACAAATTTAAGTGAAACAGACAAAAAAGCTATTGTTTCTGGTTATTATAATCTTCGTGACATTGAAGATCAGTTGAACTTAGCCGAATCTGGTGAAGGGGAACAAGCAGAACAAAATTTAAAAAATCTGTCTTTACGTTTAGCTGCATTTGCCTTAAATAAAGCAGATTATCGTATTAGTGGGGATGGTCAGGCATGTATTAATCGTTACTATTCATCAATGAAAGAGTTAGGGATTAATCTATCTTCACAGGAAAAGGAATTTTATAAAGATTCAATTTTAGCAGAATCTTTTAGAAGCGACATTGAGAAAGTTAAAAAAAATGAAAAAGCAGTCATCAATCAATTTAAAATCAATGAAAATTCATTAGCATCAAAAAAATAAAAACAAGTAATTGGAGTTAGGCGGTTATGGCTAATAAAAGGCATTCCTCAGAAAAAAATAAGACCTCAAAAAGAAAAAATAGCAAAAAAAGCCGTAAGAAAAACAAGATTCCTCATACCGTAAAAAGTAATAATCATAGAAATAAAAACAATAGAACTAAAAAAAAGAAAAGCCAGTATAGAAAAAAGCGGATTGGTATTGAGGTAGGTTGTTCAGTTCTGATTGTAGGTGTTCTGATTTGGACACTATCTATTTTCTTATTTACTTTTGCTAAAGTTGAAGGATATGCCATGTTGCCATCTCTTTGGGAAGATGAACTTCTTTACATTAATAAACGAGCAGATATAACACGGTTCAAGTTCGTCTATTTTAAGACACCAGATCAACAGGAGAAAACGATTCGTCGTGTGATTGGTTTGCCAGGTGAACATGTCGAGTACAAGGGAGATAGACTATATATCAATAATGAAGAAGTAGAAGAAAATTTTATAGATAAAGAAGAACTTGTAAAAGCAAAAAATATGGGCGCTTTATTCACAGAAAACTTCAGTGTCATAAAGCTAAAAATTACTCAGCAAGTAATCCCGAAAGATTGTTATTTAGTACTTGGAGATAATAGACCATACTCAACAGATAGTCGGTATTATGGACTTATTCATAAAAAGGATATCATCGGTATTGCTGAAATGAGGTTGCTACCATTACACTTAATGGAAAAATTTAATCGATGATTTATCAGTATTAATAAATAGTTGACTTGATAAAAAGACATAGTAGTTATAATAATGGGAATTTTCTACATATGCGGAATTATTATAGAAAAAATAATTTCACATATTAAAGAAAGAGCTTTAGAGTAATATTCTCAGGAATTGTAGTAAGTAAACCATTACTCTGAACATCTTTTGAATTCATTCGGTAATTTTAGTTTTTCAAACAGTTGCTCAAAAAAAGTAAAGTATATTAAAAGGAGATGTTGTAAAGTGAAAAAGAAAATTTTAGTTGCTCTTTCGTTAGCAATGGGGTTATTCATAATGTTAGGATTCGGGGGTCTAAGTGCAGAGGCTACATCAAAAACTACTTACAATGACACTCAAACTACAGTAACATCTGTTACAAAAGCAAATAAAGTATTGCTTAAAGGTGAAGTTACAGTTGTTACTAAAAGTGAAAATACTTCAAAATACGCAAAAATTTATGTAAAACATAACGGATTGAAATACTATGATTGTTGTTCTAAGTTAATCTCATCTGAGCCAGAATATGATGCAAAAGGAAATGCAACTGGAAATTATCTACATGTATATAAGTTCTGTGGATGCAAAACAAATAAGTAAAAATTAATTAAAAAAGTGAGTGCTGTTTGAAAACTATTATTATATAAAAAAGCATTGACGGAGATGAAATTAAATTCATCTCCGTCAATGCTTTTTACTTTTTTAAGTCATTCAATCGTTATCATATGTATAGATATAATTTTCTTTATTTTAGAAATAAATATCAAAAGTTGGTGTTTTTTATATAAAACATAAGGTATATTTAAGGTGGTCTATTTGTTCTGCTGTTATTTATTGGAGAAGTTAGAATAGCTGATTTAGTAATTTTTAATTATTGAATACTGTTACAAGTCTTGATGAACAGAAAGGAGTATGTAATGCCAAAAAAGGGAGAGAATATTTATAAAAGGAAAGATGGTAGATGGGAAGGCAGATATATCAAACACAGGGATAGTAAAGGTAAAATTATTTACGGATATACTTATGGAAAACGCTATTTAGAGGTAAAATCTAAGTTAATTATTTTAAAAGCACAATATGTCGAATCAAAAACCATAAAACGCTTTGATGGAGACATGAAAGAATGGACGACCTATTGGCTGTATCACTATAAAAAAAATACAGTAAAGCAGTCTACTTTTTTTAACTATGAATGGTTAATCGACAAATATATCTTGCCTTATTTTGGAGAAAAAAATTTACTTGATTTAGCTACTGAAGATATTAGATCCTATATTCAGTATTTAGAAAACAAAAGCTTATCTTATGGGACAACAAATAATATTTTTATTTTATTGAAAAAAATACTAGAAGAGGCAAATAATCAAAATAAGATTGCCTTTAATCCTTGTAGTAATATTAAAATACCTCATCGCAAAAATAAGTCGCGGAAAGTTTCTTTAACAGTTAGTGAACAAAAAAAATTGGAACATTTTGCTTTTCAAGAAGATGGCTGTTCTGCAATTATATTGGCGTTATATTCGGGACTTAGAATTGGAGAAATAAGCGGTTTAAAGTGGTCAGATATTGATTTTGAAAAGGGGATTATTTATGTAAATCGAACAATTTATCGAATGAATACTAAGAAAAATGAAGGAAATAAAACAGAAGTATTTGTTGGCATACCCAAAACAGATAATTCCTACCGAATTGTTCCGTTGGCTGAAAACTTAAAACATTACTTACTTAAAAAAAAAGTCATTTCAATGTCTAGTTATGTCGTCTCCTGTAAAAATAAAATGACTGAGCCAAGAGTTATCAGATATCGCTTTAAAAAAGTTGTAATAGCAGCTGGAATAAAAAACATTCGCTTTCACTCCTTGCGACATACTTTTGCAACTCGATGTTTAGAAAATGGCGCGGATATATCAAGTCTCAGCAAACTGCTGGGTCACAATTCTGCTAAAATGACCTTAGATACGTATGCAGATTCCTTGTTGGAAAGTCGTCAAAAAGCAATATATAAAATAGATCAATTAATGAGTGAAAAAATACCTGACTAATTCTGATAATATATAGATCAAGTATCTAGTATAAAGCTTTTATAGCTTTGTATTAGATACTTGAAAATTTTTTTATACTTAACAATCAAAGAAAATATTTTCATACAAAAACGTAATTTAAGAAAATAATTGAAAATATTACCTAAAACGTTTTCTTTTTCAAAAATCGGAGGTATATTTAGTATGAACAGTACAGAAAGGAGAAGATTATATGAAAAACATACACATAGTTGCCCATACACACTGGGATCGTGAGTGGTATTTTAGTGATAATGAAGCATTTATTCAATTTTCTTATCATATGGATGAGGTGATATATGCATTAAAAAATAACGAATTGGATTATTATTATTTAGATGGACAATTAAGTATTATAGACGACTATCTAAAAGTATATCCAGAAAAAGAAAAAAATATTAAAGAACTAGTTGAAGCAAAAAAATTATTTATCGGGCCTTGGTACACGCAGATGGATGAATTCGTTGTTGCTGGAGAATCAGTCGTGAAAAATTTACAAATAGGAATCGAAATGTCAAAACATTTAGGGGCTCATACATCATTAGGTTATCTGCCAGACTCATTTGGTCAAGGTAAGGATATGCCAAAAATTTATAATGGTTTTGGGATTAAAGATGCTGTATTTTGGCGTGGGATGCCCAATGAAGTTACGAAAAGTCGTGAGTTTTACTGGACAGCTGAAGATGGATCAAAGGTACTAACTATTAATATTCGTAATGGTTATTATGCAGGTGTAGCACTTGTGGAAGGAGAACTCTATCAGAAAAAAGATATCTTGGATATTGTCTCTCAAGATAGCGCAACAGATGTGGTTACTTTGCCAGTTGGTGGCGATCAGCGCGCAGTTGATAGAAACTTGAAAACCATTATTCAAGAAGTAAATAATCAATTCAGTGATGAATATAAAATTGAAGAAAGCAATTATCCACATATTTTCAATTTATTAAGAAGGGAAGGTGCTAACTTTCCAACTGTTCAAGGTGAGTTCATAAGTGGAAGCGTTTCAAAAATCCATCGCTCCATCTACTCATCAAGATATGACTTAAAAAAATTGAATGATACGATTGAAAATCGATTGATTTTCCAATTAGAACCATTGATGTTAATGGCTGATGACCTAGGAATCCCTTTTAAGCGAGAATTAATGGATTATATATGGAAACTATTGTTGAAAAACCATGCTCACGATAGTATCGGTGGTTGCAATACAGATAAAACAAATGAAATGATCTTGGCTAGATACAAAGAAGCAGATCAATTATCATATTCTACGATTGATTATTTAGTCAGAAAAATTTCAGAATCGATTGATGGAATTAATGAAAATGATTTAGTTTTATTTAACACATTACCCTACACAAGAACAGATCCTTACACAGTAGAAGTAAGTACAAAAAAAGAACATATTAAGCTTTTTGATGAGAATCATAATGAATTGAAAATTCAAACCGTATCAAAAGAAAAAGTATACGCTGGGGAAGTAAGAAGGTCAGAAAAGGATTATGACGAATCAAAATACTATTATATTCATAAGATAAGTTTTGTAAAAGAGACAGCACCGCTTTCTTATACGATTGTTAATATAAAAGAATATGATGAGTCAATAAATGAAAAAAATAAAGTTGAAGAAATTCTTACTATTGAAAATGATAGGTATAAAATCAACTTTTCAAATGGAAACTTCTCAATTTCAGTGAAAGCACAAGAAATAACCTATGAAAATTGTTTATATGTGGAAGAATCAGGTGATGAAGGAGATACGTATGATTACTCGCCTGCCTATCACGATAAAATTCATCAATTATTTTTTGATACAACGAATGTTTCCATTCAAAGAGGAACTCTTTTTTCTACTATGACATTAGTTGGCAGTTGGAAATTACCTAAAGATTTACAAGCTAGAAAAGAGCAAGAATCAACTACTGAAATCGATTATATATTTACTTTATCATTAAGTAATGAGTCGAAGCGAATAGATATGAAACTAAAAATCGATAATCAGGCATTAGATCATCGGATGCGCTTAGTTGTAAATACACCAGTTGAAAGTAAAGTTAGTTATGCAGATACGTTGTTTGGTATCGTTGAAAGAAACAACCAAGATCCTCATATTTATGACTGGAAAGAACTTGGTTGGAAAGAAGAACCTACAGAAATTTATCCAATGATCCACTATATGAATATTCATGATAAAACAGCTAGTTGGACGGTCATGAGTAAAGGAATCAAAGAATATCAAGTAATTGACAATAAACTTTACATGACTTTATTTAGAGGTGTAGGTTTCTTAGGAAGACCTGAATTATTAAGGAGACCAGGAGATGCTTCTGGTAATCAATATCGCTATATTCCAACACCAGACAGTCAATTATTAGGCACGTTAGAGATGGAACTATCATTGATGATTACAAATGATTTCAATCCTGCAATGATTCAAAAAGAATATCAAAAGTATTCTGTAAAAAGTCCCTATTATCAAGTTCAAACCTTGAATCGTTTTACAAATCCAATTCAATATTTCCAAAGTAATAAAATAGACCGATTGAACCAGCTAAAAGAATTTATTGATTTAAATACTTCAAACTTAGTATTTAGTGCATTGGAATTAAGTCGTGATTGTCAATGGATTAATCTACGATTGTATAATCCATCATTAGTAGAAACTGTTAAAGCAGAGAAATTAAGTTTACCTACTAAAGCTAATATTCGTTTTGTCGATTTAAATGGCGAGCCAATTGAATCTTTAGGAATAATGGATGACGTGTCATTAGGTGAATTTAAACCAGGGGAAATCAAAACAATTTCAATAGAAAGATAAGCAAAAGAGAGGTCGATTTAATATGAATATAAATATCGAAAAAATCCAGGATCCATTGCTAAAAATTGCTAACAAGGTAGATAATAATAGCGTATTACAAGCCATAAAAAATGCTTTTATCAGTAGTATTCCATTTACTGTCGTAGGGTCATTTTCTAATTTAATCAAAATGCAGATTGACGCATTTTTTGGAGAAACAAGCATCGGTCAAACTGCATCAGCGATATTTGGCAATGTCTATCAAGGAACATTAGGAATTGTAGCACTGCTGATTGTTTTTTCTACGGCTTATAATTATGCTAAAGAGTTAATGAAAAAACATCCTGAATCAAATATCAATCCATTATTAGCCACATTATTAGCCTTTGCAGCTTACTTTGTGATGGTGCCAAACAATGTCAACTTTGCGGATAGTTCCGCTGAGCTTTTACAAGGTTACGCAAATAATTTCTTTAGTTATGAAGGAATGTTTACGGCTTTGATTGTCGGACTATTTGCAGTTTATCTCTATTCAATATTAGCAAAACATAAAATTGCTATCAAGCTACCAGGAAATGTTCCACCAAATGTATTCGATTCA
Organism: Enterococcus sp. AAFC-DPL-5146; assembly: GCF_058216635.1. Classification (NCBI taxonomy): domain Bacteria; kingdom Bacillati; phylum Bacillota; class Bacilli; order Lactobacillales; family Enterococcaceae; genus Enterococcus; species Enterococcus sp. AAFC-DPL-5146. The sequence continues at coordinate 1,213,890 of NZ_CM177103.1, forward strand.
TTCTTTGCTTTGATCCCAATCTCAATTGTTTTGTTAATCTGTTCTGTACTGAAAGTCGTAATTGAGGCGTTTGATTTTAATTCCTTTATGGATATGGTTAGCCAATTGTTTGTTCAACCACTGACTTCTGTTGGGACTGGTTTACCTGCGATTATTGTAGTTATACTATTGGAACAAATTCTGTGGTTCTTAGGATTACATGGATTTAACATTGTTTGGGGTGTTGTTTCTGCTTTATGGTTACCAATTTTCTTAGAAAACGTTGCAAAATTTGCTGAAACGAAAAGTTTTGCAGATATTTCTATTGCTCCAAATACAATGACGAATGTTTATGCGATGATCGGAGGTTCCGGTGCCACCTTCGGATTGATTTTAGCAATCTTGATTTTTACCCCTAAAACCTATAGTGGCAGGGAAGTTGCGAAGCTGTCATTTATTCCAGGATTATTTGGGATTAACGAGCCGATTATCTTTGGTTTTCCTATTGTATTAAACCCTTTGATGTTTATTCCGTTTGTATTTGTTCCAGTCTTTAATGCAATTGTTGCTTATATCGTTACTAAAATCGGTTGGGTGGTTCCTTTAGTTGTCCTAAATTCAGGGAATGAACCAATATTTATCAGTACATGGATTTTAGGCGCGTTCCATTTAAGTCCAGTAATTTTAACAGCTGCTTTAGTTGTGTTGGATATTTTCATTTACGCACCATTTGTACGTATGAATATGAAATTTGATGAAAGTCAGTTGCTTAGTGGACAAAATTAGGAAATGATGATGAATAACAAGAGCTATACTGAGATGTAGGCATCTCAGTCTCTTGTTTGATTTTGTATAATCAAAGGAGTGAGTCTAATATGGAGAGCTATATTGAATTGATTATTCAAGCGAATGAAAAGAAGTATACTGACGTAGAAAGAGTGATTGCCCAGTACTTTCTTGATGGGAATAAAGAATTAGGAATACAAGAACTAGCTAAAAAATTGAGCGTTTCAAATTCTTCAATTACACGCTTTTGTAAAAAAATCGGTTTAGCAAATTATAAAGAACTGATCTACTTATACAAATACTCAAGTAAAGGAACTAAACAACAAAATGACTCCAGTATTAGTTATGTAAATCTTAATTACTCATTACTTTTAAATGATATTGTTGAAAAATTAGACAAAAAAGAAGTAAAAAAGGGAGCACTAATGATTGATGCTGGACGAATCATTCATTATTGGGGAACTGGGTATAATTCATTTTGCGGGGAAGATTTTCAGTTTAAGTTTTCTCGCCTTGGAAAAATTATCAATGTAATTAAAGATGAACATTCAATTGCAATGATGGCTCACGGTGTTCAGCAAGGTGATTTGGTCGTTATTTCTTCGATTTCAGGAGACAACGAAACTGTATATGAAGCCGTAAAAATTGTTTCTGAAAAAAATGCCAATATAATTGTGATTACTGCAAACGAAAAAAGTCCTTACAAAGAGTTTGCAGAATCATTTTGTTTAACAAGCTCAATGGGAAAAAAAGATATGGGAGGCATATCTCCTCAAATTCCTGTATTAACTGTCATTGATATATTGTATACAGAAATTTTGTCGATGTACCATAAAGACACAATCAAGTCTTGGATTAAATCCGAAGTGATTTTAAAAGGGAAGTAGAAAGGGCTAAGATTTATGACAGTCAATTATTCAAAATCGGTAATCAATAATATAAAAACAACAGTGGCACAACAATCTAAAAATGAACGATGGAGTGAGGTGTTCTCAAACTGTTTCGATAATACCTTGGAAACAACAGTAAAAATAACAGCGTTGGATGATACATTTGTAATTACAGGAGATATTCCAGCGATGTGGCTACGAGATTCTTCTGCCCAAATTAAACCATATTTGGTTGTGGCACAAGAAGACCTACATATCAGGTCGATGATTCGTGGATTGATTGAACGTCAGGTAAAATGTATTTTGATTGATCCTTATGCAAATGCTTTTAATGAAACTGAAAATGGTCATTGTTACCATCAAGATGATACAGAAATGAATGGTTGGATCTGGGAACGAAAATATGAAGTGGATTCCTTGTGTTATCCAATCGAACTAGCTTTTTTATTGTGGAAAAAAACAGGGGACATACTTCATTTTACTAATGAGTTTAAACAAGCAGCTGAAACAATTATTTCGGTTTTTAAACTAGAACAGAGACATGAAGATTCGCCTTATAGATTTGAACGTTTTGGTGAAAGACCAGAAGATACGCTTAACAATGATGGCATAGGTGAACCATGTGGATATACAGGAATGACTTGGTCTGGTTTTCGTCCAAGTGATGATAGTTGTACATATAATTATCTTATTCCCGCAAACATGTTTGCTGTTGTTATTTTAGGTTACTTAGAAGAAATTTGTAAAGAGATATATAGTGATGATTCATTGGCAGAAAAAGCTTATCAATTGAAACTTGAAATAGATCAGGGGATTTCTAAGTGGGGAATTGTTGAACATCAGGGGGAAAAAGTTTACGCTTACGAAGTAGATGGATTGGGAAACTATTTGTTGATGGATGATGCGAATGTACCCAGTTTATTAGCTGCACCATATCTAGGTTATTGCCAAAATGATGATGAAATTTATCAAAATACCCGAAGACTTCTTTTGTCTGACAGTAATCCATATTATTATGAAGGAATCAAATTAAAAGGAATCGGCAGCGAGCATACCCCAAAAAATTATGTTTGGCCGATCGCATTGTGTATCCAAGGCCTAACGACAAGTAATCAAGTTGAGAAGGCAGAACTTTTAAATACTCTCGTGAGAACCGATGCAGGAACTAATTATATGCATGAAGGAATCAATGTGGATAATCCTGATCAATATACCCGTGAATGGTTCTCTTGGGCAAATATGATGTTTTGTGAACTGCTATTGGATTATTTAAAAATTGGTAAGTAATCGACATATCTTGTTTAAGAAATGTATTTAAAAAAAACAAATTAGTACGTCCGACTATATAGTCAGACGTACTAATTTGTTTAGATACTTTATAAATAAAAGGATAGCTTAATTTTTATCAGACAAGGAGATTATTTTACAACAAGTACATTACAGGGGGCATATTGAACGACATAACTTGTTGTTGTTCCAAGTTGATTAGCTTGAATCATCCCTTTACCTGTGGAACCTACGATAATTAAATCAATTGCTTGATTTGTAGGGACAGTCGTTGAAATCATCTCTTTAGGGTTACCGATTTCAACTATTGGTATTACATCATTTAAACCTTGCTCTGTAGCATAATAAATATTTTTAAGCAGTTCTTTTTCAATTGCTTCTTTTTCTTCTGCAAGTACTTTTGAGTATGCGTATGAACTATGACTGATCGCATTCTCGTCAACAACAGACAATAAATATAAGGTAGCGTTTTTTTCGATTGCGATAGCAACACCGTATTGTAGAGCCAATTCAGAATTTTTTGATCCATCAATAGCAACTAAGATATTTGAGTAGTTATTAATCATTTCAATCAGCACCTTTCTTTATCTACTTTTATTATATCATGTTCTATGATTTAGGTTAAACGAATTGAAGGAGAGAGGCTAATAATAAAAAACGATAAGAATTAGAAAGAGTCTCTGAATTCTTATCGTTTTTTATTATTTATAAACCAAGAAATGGTGCTGGATTAACAAATCCGCTCCACAAGCCTGTTGAGATACTGAAATGCAAGTGAACACCAGTAGAATTCCCTGTGGTTCCCATACCGCCTAATGTTTGTCCAGCGCCAACACTTTGTCCAGCAGCAACACTTAAGCTACTCATATGAAGATAGTAAGAATAGTAGCCATTATCATGTTTGATTACCACATGGTTTCCAGCCATCCCGCTATAGTTTGCGCTAACGACTTCACCAGAACGAGCTGCCATGATTGGTGTACCGCTTGATCCACCAAAATCGATGCCATCGTGGAAGGATCCTGAAATACCAGTAGGATCTTCACGTCCGCCAAATCCACTAGTGACGTTCATACTTGCTACAGGAGCAGACCAGCCGCCAGAAGATACTGGAGGGGTAGGATTGCTGCCAATATCATTATTTGTATCTGGAACAGTTACTGATTGTTGTTTTTCCACTGGTTGAGTAGAAGCTGTTTCTGTTTTTTGTTCTTGGGCTTGTTTTTCCGCTAAAGCTTTAGCCGCTGCTTCTTTTTTCTTTTCTTCAGCAATAGCTTTTAATTGAGCTTCTTTTCTTTTAATAGCTTCTTCTTTTTGTTTAACATACTTATCTTTTTCGGCTGTTTCAGTTGCAAGGTTAGCAGCGATTTCATTGATTTTAACATTTTGTTCAAGCTTTGTTTCTGCTAACGAAGTTTCTTTTTCCTCAAGTTCTTCTGTTTTCTTTTCAAGTGTTTTTAGTGTTCGTGTTAAGGAAACTTTCAATGCATCTAGTTCTTTTTTATCGTTTTTTTGAGCAGTCAAAATATCATTGTTTGCAGTAACTAATGTGTTAACTGCTAAAGCTTTTGAGACAGCATCAGAAATTGATTCAGCACTTAGTATAACTGCTAGCATAGATTCTTGTTCATGATTCGTTTGAGTGACTCTAGCTTGTGCTTGTAATTGTTCGTTTCTCTTTTCGATCTTTGTTTGCAAATTAGAAATGTCAGTATTCAGTTTGTTCATTTCTTTTTCATGCTTTTGTTTTTCAGAAAGAACAGTTTGGTATTCCGCTTCAATGGTTGCGATTTGAGCTTCCAAATTTGCTAAGTATGCTTTTGCATCTTTTTCATTTTTCACGATACCTTCTATTTTTTTTGTTTGATTGTCTATTTTTTGATCAATATCTTCAGCTAATACACTCATGGGTGCTGTATTTACTAATAAAATAAATGAAAGTGTGACTAGTAACTTTTTCTTCAAGTGATATTCCTCGCTTTTTATTAAACAGATTTAAACACCTAACTTTATGAAAAGTCAGCGTTAGTAATTTTCTATTGCATAAGACAAAGTATATCATAAGGAGATAAGAATAATCATGTAAAAAGAACAAGCGTAATGAAAAAAGTTGAATTTTAAAATCTGGAAATAAACTTATCATCTAATTGTAATATATGATACTTACAATTAATTAAAAAAATAGCAGTAATCTTGATCAAAGACAATAAATAAATAAGAAAATGTGTCATCTTTCATTATTTTCAGAATAAAATTCATCTAGCAATGAAGCTAAATCATTTTTTGCTTGTTCATATTTTATTGTCACTGTTTTCTCAGATAACTGTTTTCCTTTGGGTATTTTTTTAGCAAGCTTAGTATAATCTACAACCTTTGAATCAGGTTTACTTCTGTAAGAAATGTCATTAGTCATAACATCAGATAGTATAGAAAAAATTTGAGGAATCAATGGAAAACTTTTGTTTGATTCCGTTCGCTTTAGCAAATTAAATGTTTGAAATAGTACAGCAGCATTTATTTCTTTTTCATCAGAGTCATGCAATAATTCTTCAATTCTTGGTAGAAAGTCACTTCTGTAACGATTATTTTGTTCAATTCTGTAAGTTGTAGAATCTTCTGAAATAAGAGGTTTGTCTTGTTCTAAGAGTGCTGACTTATAACTTGCTTCAAATAAATCTGGAAACATTTCACTTGCGGTAGTGAGGATCTTCAAATCTTGAGAGTAAGTGATTTTTTGTTTTTTTAATGTCAGAAGTAGTTGCTTAAATTGCTCATTATCAATTTTTCTTCTTAAATTTGCCTCTGTCAATAAACGGGCAACATAGTCTTTAAAATCTCCATAACGAATCCAATCAATCGTTGTATTACCAAGAATTGCTAGTTTTTCTAATCTATCTTGGTTAGGTAAATTATTTCCTTTTTCCCAATTATTTACAGTACTAGCACTGGAATTCCCAACTAATTTTGAAAAACGTGCCATTGAATATTTATGTTGTTTTCTAATTTCTCTGATTCTTTTTCCAGCTGCAACTAAATCTATTTCCAAAATAATTCCTCCTAAAAATTCTTTCTTATACTATATCACTCTTTAAGGGAGAGGTGTACCGTTTTTTTTTCATTTTGTTCTTGTAATGTTTTTCATTAAATGATATAGTTTTTGTACCGAAAAGTATTCAATTGGTCGTCTTTTTGTTGTTTATCTTTTCAAGTTAAATATTTTGAGTTTAAAATAATAGTGATAATTTTTCATATTTTATTTTTATGTATTTATAAAAGTACACATAAATAATAGCTTATTTATTTTCACTGTCATTTTAAACAAAAAATGCCGAAAAATATTCATTAATAAGGAGGAAATGAAAATGAAAAAAATAAGTAGAGTTGAAGAGCAAAAGAATCACCTTCTGTATCAATTTTTAGAAAAGCTGAATAAAGAGATTCCTCATCAAGAGAATAAGCTAAAAATAGAGGAAAGCTATATTCAACAATATAAATTGTTGGTAAATATGTCTTTTAGTGCAAACATCTTATATAAAGGCTTAGACTATGCAAGTCATGTATACAACCATGTTGCCAAAATTGAATATACAAGACTTTGCAAAATAATCATAAAACAAAATTTGGATGAACAAGTAACCGAAGAATTACTAAAAAAATTAAAAAAAACACAAAATGAACTGTTTTTGCATTCACCTGTAACTAAGAAGTCAGAAGGAATCGATATTTTTTACGGATTTACTGGTGGTAATCGAAAAAAATACAAAGCAAACCGAAAAGCTATAAAACAAATGTATAGCGAAATAAAACAGGAATCAGAAAAAAGTATCTACAGATACATTAAAGATTCATACATTCGAAAACGTAAAAAAATGAAAGAAAAAAGAGCGTATGCAATTTGGTTATTAAAAAGTTACACATGGCATTAAAATAGTCTCTCTACAAATAAGTTACGCAAAAAAATGATGTTTATATGAATAAGAGACTTTGTTTCTGCAGAAAGATATGTTGTGCTATGCTTGAAATGAGGATACCAATTTCTTCAAAAAATCGTTCAAAGAGAGGTTCAACGTATAAAGAAAGGCAAAAAAGAAAGAAGGAGTTTGAATGAACAACGATGAAGAAAAGCATGTTAATTATCAAGAACACAACACCATGAAAACTATGGATTCAGGCACGAATACTCATGGACATGAAAAAATGTCTAGCATGGATCATTCTATGCACATGGGAAATTTTAAGCAAAAATTTTGGCTGTCACTTGTTTTAGCGGTACCAATCCTTTTTTTATCACCGATGATGGGTGTTAATTTACCTTTTCAATTTACTTTCCCAGGTTCCGATTGGTTGGTACTGATTTTAGCGACAATTTTATTTTTTTATGGTGGGGAACCTTTTTTAAAAGGTGCAAAGATGGAGCTGAAACAAAAAAGTCCTGCAATGATGACTTTGATTGCCATGGGGATTTCAGTTTCTTATTTTTACAGTATATACGCATTTATTATGAATCAATTGGTTCCTCAAAATCACCTGATGGATTTTTTCTGGGAGTTAGCAACATTGATTGTTATCATGCTCTTAGGTCATTGGATTGAGATGAATGCCATTTCAAATGCAGGAGATGCACTACAGAAAATGGCTGAGCTTTTACCAGATAAAGTTAAAAGGTTAAATAAAGACGGAACCCAGGAAGAAATACCATTGATACAAGTACAAGAAAATGATTGCTTAATCATTTCCGCAGGAGATAAAATTCCTGCAGATGGAATCATCATTAAAGGACGTACTACAGTTGATGAGTCGATGGTTACGGGTGAATCCAAAACAGTCACAAAAAATGAAAATAATAAAGTAATTGGCGGTTCCATTAATGGCAGCGGCACGATTGAAATAACTGTAACTGGCACAGGCGAAACAGGCTATCTTTCAAAGGTTATGGATATGGTCAAAAAAGCCCAAACTGAAAAATCAACATTAGAATCGATGTCTGATCGAGTTGCAAAATGGTTATTTTATATAGCGCTTGGGGTAGGAGTGTTATCATTTATAATTTGGTTGATTATTGATAAAAATCTAACTATTGCATTTGAACGAATGGTAACAGTGTTTGTCATTGCGTGTCCTCATGCATTAGGCTTAGCGATACCTTTAGTTGTTGCTCGATCTACGTCAATAGCCGCTAAACACGGTTTATTATTAAAAAATCGAAATGCATTAGAACAATCAAATGATATTCAATATATTCTAGTAGATAAAACAGGCACGCTGACTGAAGGTGAATTTACCGTAACAGGGATTGAAATGATTGATAAAGATAAAACCAAAGAAGAAGCATTAAGTATTATAGGTGCTTTAGAGAAAAACGCAAATCATCCTATAGCTATCGGTATTATGAATTATTTAAAAGAAAAAAATATTTCACCAGATAAAGCTGAAAATCTCCAAAATATTTCTGGGGTAGGATTGGTTGGGAAAATCAATAACATGGAAAGTAAGATCGTCAATGAAAAAGAAGTAGAGCGCCTAAACCTTAATCTTGATTATTCATTAAAAAAAGGCTATCAAGAACAAGGAAATACGTTAAGTTATTTGATTATTGACGGTGAACTAGTTGCTATGATTGCCTTAGGGGATAAAGTGAAACCAAATGCAAAACAATTTATAGCTGCTTTGAAGGAACAAAATATTACACCTATAATGCTGACAGGAGATAATAAGGTAGCTGCAGAGTCAGTTGCCCGTTACTTAGGCATTAATGAGTTTCATGGGGAACTATTACCAGAAGATAAAGAAAGATTCATTCAAACATATGTAAGTGAAGGAAAAAAAGTTATGATGGTGGGAGATGGGATTAATGATGCGCCTAGTTTAGTCAGAGCGACTATTGGTATTGCTATAGGTGCAGGGACAGACGTAGCAATTGATTCAGCAGATGTTGTTTTAACAGATAGTGATCCAGAAGATATCCTACGCTTTCTAGATTTAGCCAGACAAACACGACGTAAAATGATTCAAAATCTTTGGTGGGGAGCGGGATACAATATTATTGCAATTCCACTTGCAGCAGGTGTTTTAGCACAATGGGGATTTTTATTAAATCCAGCTGTAGGAGCTATTTTGATGTCATTGAGTACAGTGATTGTTGCTGCAAATGCTATGACATTGCGCATCCACAATTAAAAAGATGAAAAATAATGAATATCGCGTATATTTTATATGCATATTCATTATTTTTTTTATCTAAAATTACTGAGTAAATAGCAAAAAAAGCACGATTTTATGTAAATTTCACTGATATAATGAGTGTTTATTTTTAAAATGGAGGGTTTAAGATGGAATATAAAGAAATTTTTGATTTTGAATCAGGCAGGTTACTTGAACTATTTAAACTGTTAAAATCAGTTGATACTAACATCACATTGGAGCAACTTTCCAATGAAATCAACGTTAGTCAAAAAACAATTTTAAGGTATATGGAAAAAATGAAGAAATTGTTCAAAAGCTATCAGTTAGATACTCATCTAGAGATTTGTAGTCGATCAAAAAATCGGTTCTACTTGAGAAGAGATAATGATCTATATTTGGAGATTTTTTTAGTCCAGTATTTGAGTAGCCTACCTGAGGTTATTTTTCTAAAAGCGGTTATTGAAGAGGAAACAATTCAGACAAAAGAGTTTGCTGAAAAATTATTAATTAGTGAATCTTGTTTAAGAAAACGAGTAAAAAGAATCAATGATCGACTAAAAAAGTTTGGTGTACATCTAAGACGTGGCACATATGAATTATCAGGAAATGAAGAACAAATTCGAGAACTGATCCTAAATTTCTATTGGTTTGTTTATCAAGGAACAAAAAATAATTTTTTACTAAGGGAAAAAGAGGCGTGTAAGCAATTAACACAACAACTGATTATTTTTTTTCAGATGCAAATCAATGACATCCAAAAGGAAGCTATTTTTAGAATTATTCAGATAGCCACCTGGCGCTCTCAAAAAGGGAAGAATATAACAATAAAAGACGAATGGCAACAATATATTCAAAATAGTTCTATTTTTTCTAAATTCATTGAAATAATGCGACACAATAAAGATTCTAAAAACAAGGATATTGATGAATTAGCATATATTTACTTAATGATTCAGGCACGATTTTTACCATACTTTGGTTCCAGCATGCAGGCCTATATCATCGAGGAACATTACATAAAGAATACCACTTGTTATTCAAGTACTCAGATTATGAAAAATAAATTCAGCTATTTTTTTTGGGAGAAAAAATTTAAACTTTCAAAAGATAGTATCGTAGCATCTTTAGGATTTCATTTATACTATGAATTGATTTCACATTTTTCCTTTGAAAAAAATCAATCAGTTACGGTTTTAAAAGAAACTTTTCCAAGTTTTACCAGTAAGCTGGACGAATGTCTGTCAAGACTGATCAAAGATAATCCATTTTATCAGCGAATACCAAAAGATGCATTGTTTTATCGTTATTTTATGATTTTGAGTTCACTTATTTCTCCTGTTTATAGTGAAAGAAGATTCTTCATTTGTTTAATGACAGATCTATCATTGGAAAAGGAAAAAGAACTTGGAAAAAGGCTCACAAATTTTTTCTATAACAGATTTAATTTAGTGGTTATATATGCTAGAACAACTAAATCAATTTTATATGCTGATGTTATTTTAACTACTGTTGTTTATCAAGGGATGAATCGAAAGTTTACGCAACAAGTACTTCTTATAGAGCCAAATTTTTCTGAAAAAGAGTTTTTTCAAATTGAAAAAATATTGAATAAAGTGGGATAATGAAACCCTTTCAATTAAGTGTGTTAAACTATAATAGTAAATACATTTTAGGAGGTTTTTCAGTGAAAAAGATTCAATTTGGAGCAAGCGAGTTATCAGTAGCATCTGTTATTCTAGGCTGTATGAGAATGAATGGCGCAGAAAATCCAGTAGAAATTATTGAAACAGCCTATGAGCATGGCATTGATTTTTTTGACCATGCAGATATCTATGGTGGTGGCGAATGTGAAACGATTTTTGGTAAAGCGTTGAAAGAAACATCTATTAAAAGAGAAGATATAATCATACAGACAAAATGCGGGATTCGTAAAGGAATGTTTGATTTTTCAAAAGAACATATTATTTCATCTGTTGAAGGAAGTTTGAAGCGATTAGGCATTGATTATATTGATGCGTTATTGCTTCATCGACCAGATACATTAGTTGAACCAGAGGAAGTAGCTGCGGCTTTTGATCAATTACAAGAACAAGGAAAAGTAAAACACTTTGGTGTCAGCAATCAAAAACCTATGCAAATTGAATTATTGAAAAAGACTGTTAAACAACCGTTAATAGCCAATCAGCTTCAATTTGGCATCAAACATACCGGTATGATAGACCAAGGGATTCATGTAAATATGACTGATGAACCTAGCGTGGATCGAGACGGTAGTATTTTAGATTATTCTCGTTTAAATGATATGACGATTCAAGCATGGTCACCGTATCAATATGGCTTTTTTGAAGGTGTTTTTATTGGCAATGAAAAGTTCTCAGAGCTAAATAATACCTTAGATAAAATTGCTGGAAATCATAATTGTACTTCAACTGGTTTAGCTACTGCTTGGATTTTAAGACATCCAGCCAATATGCAAGTAATAGCTGGAACCATGAATAAAGATCGAATCAAAGAAATTGCAAAAGCTTCAGATATTGTATTGAGCAGAGAAGAATGGTACGAAATTTATCGTGCCGCTGGAAATGTTTTACCTTAATTTACAATTTTGAACAACTTCATTCACACATTTTTCACAAATGCATTGTACTATATAAATATAGAAAAGAATTTCATTTGTGTGAATGAACAATCCTAATAAATAAAAATCCATTCTGAGTGTGCAGGATGGATTTTTTGTGTAGAATTCATTTAACTTTAACATTCAGTAATCTAATGGACTCATTGAACTATGTTGGAGTAGTAGTTTTATTTGATTTTCAATTTTGTTGGCAACTTGATAATCTTCAAGTTCGTTCATACAATCTTTGAGTACGAATAATTTGGTTAGATAGTAATCATTAGCTGTGAGCTTATAATTTAGAGTATGTGTATTAAAATGTAGAAACAATAAAAAATAATGATTAGGAAATCGATATAAAAAATTTTTCGTTTTTTTCAAGAGGTACTTCACAAAATCGTAATCTTGATTTGATATAGCAACAGAAGTGATAGAGCAAAGTGAACGATGTATGAAGTGCTGTTGATTTTGAGTGAAATCAACATTAGCTTTGTAGTTATTGATTTGTTTTGTAATCTTTAAAATGGCAGTTTTTGCAATATCATACATCAAATAATCACACAGGTCTGAAAATAGTGCTAAATCAAGCATAGAGAAGAAAGTTAAGTTATTTATGTACGTATTTAACCGATTCAAATCATTTGTATCAATTTTTTCGATTTGATCAAAATTTAACTCTTCCATATGTTTTTTGAAAAGTAGATAGTAATGGAATTGTTGAATGCTGCCATCTTTGTTCTCTTGTAAATAAGAATATAACTCTATAATTTTATCTTCTTGAATATTTTTTTTTGTAAGAAAAGAATATTTTTTAACAAAAAAATTAAGTGAATTTCTTTCTTGTTTGAAAAATAAAAAATCATCGTAACTAGTGTTTAGTCTTTTAAGCAATTCTAAAAGAACATAGAATTGTAAAGTTGTTTGATTTCTTTCAATTCTTGAGTAGGTATGTCTGGAAACGATTCCTTGACAACATTGTTTTTGACTTATACCTCTAAGCTTACGTAACTTCTTTAAAACTTCTCCATCTGTTAATGATTGCATTGCATATTCTCCTTTTTTTGTAGATTTCAAGAAAAGAGTACTTATCAACGATTAAAACAATTTAATGTTAGATGTTCATTATTTGCTCAAAACGAGAACATCTTTTAAGTTTATCCCTTTATTTTCCTAAAAATAGTTCTTTTCTCATACATTAGTGGTAATTTTAAGATACTAAAACTATAATTAAAAAGTAAGAAAACACAGAGAAAAATAGTGAATAAAGTGGCAAAATAGTTTTTTTATAAAAGTAATTTAACTTTAAAACTGAAATTACTAGATAAAAAATGAAAAAATGGTTGTTTTATTTTTAAAAGCATGGTAATTTTAAATGGTATTGAAGGTTAAGAAGAAGAAGCTAATATAAAAAAATAGAGATGCACTAGTATCACTCTCCGGGTTTCTCAGGCCCAGGTCAGCGTAATACTAGTCCACGATAAAACAGCTCTTTACTGGTTTATGTGGAATGCACCCCTGCAGCTTAATGAAGCAAGCCACAGCATAAAGTATAGCAAATTTTTTACGTTTATGACAGAGAAAATATTGTTTGTTCTTTATTTTTTTCTATCATCAGTAAGAATTAAGTTCCGTTTTGTTTATACTAATTTTTTTGTTTGTGTGTTTATTTGGGCTAGGGCGCGTTACACTTAATAAAGTGACGTGCCCTAGCCTTTTTTGTTAGCTTCTTCTTTTTAAGTTTTACTGCATTTTTATAATAAAGGAGATCTAATTATGGGAAGAAAAGATACCGTAAAAATGCTTAAGGAAGACCTTGTGTCATACGCTTGGTTGGTAAAATTGTTTAATAACTCTAGTGATTGGTATATAGCTAGAAATAAAAATCAAGTAGAGCAGCGTATCATGTATTTTGAAGAAGGTAAAATGGGAAAACAGTATAAAGTGACTGGTTCAATTGATTTGGAAGAAATTTATCAAGAAATTCAGTTAGTTTTTGATCATAAAAAAACCATGATTGGAAAACGACAAAAAAGAGGAATGCCTCTGAAATTCACTGGTAAAGGAGATGTATATAAAGAGATTTTTGATCGATTAGAATACAATCAGAAACTAAAAATAAATGCAAAAGAACATCGATTAACCTAATAAAAATAAAATATCCGGCAAGTCCACCGCTTTCGTTATCAGTGCAGATTAGGGCGAAAGATTAGAACCGAAAAAGGTAATGCTGTATCATTGAGAGACTTTTAAAGTATTCTACTCTCATAGAGTTTGAAGTTACGATTGCTATAAACTTCACGATTGGACAAGAGTTTTATAAGAATTGTGTATTTGTGTTGGAAACAAATCAATGAATTAAGTTCATATAAATTCAGATGAATCACAGAAAATAATTAAATAAAACTTGAATGAAACGACAAGAAATTGTCGTTTTTTTTGTACCCAATAAAAGGAGGATGGCAATGAGGATACGTTCACCAACGGTTTAGAAAGACTACGATGTTAATTAAAATGACAAAGTGAAGGGGAAAAATTAATGAAATTAAAACTAAAAAACATCATTTCTTATCTAGTTCTGTTTTGTATATTGGCTTCAAATTTTTCACTGTTCATACAGCCAATAACTGCATATTCTGAAAGTGAAGTATTGACTAATGTAGAATCTAGTGAAGTTAAAGAAATAACGGAACAAACAAATTTTAATAAACCAATAGCTAGTCCAATTGAAGATTCGTCAGAAGTAAACGCAGAATCATCATTTGAAACGGACTCTAGTAACTCAACAGACGAAAAGAAAAGAGAAGCACTAGAAGAACCTAATCTGAAAAAATGTTTGGGAGAAGAATTAGCTGCTAGAAAAGATCCCTACGATGTTAAAGGCTTGACAAATGATGAAATCATTTCACTAGCAAATTATTTGTACGGTGACTATGCAAAGTTTAATAGTTCTTTTGAACTTAAAGTTAGAAATGAGATTGGGGAGTTAATTGATATACCGTTTATTAGAGCATATGCTACTGGAACAGAGAATGACAATAGTTATTTTTCTTACAAAGTTTATCGTGGTAGTACTTGGTTATTTACTGGAAGTTACATGTCAAGATTTAGAATTGATGGGCAACTAGCCTACTGTGTACAACCAGGTGTTTTATTTAAGCCAGGAGAGGGCTTTAATCCGCAAATTAATGTACCTAGTCCTGAAATTCCAAAAGATATAATCAATAAAGTTATTAATTTTGGAGCGAAAAGTGAAGACTCAAAGGAAGATTATTGTGCAACTCAACTGTATATTTGGGAGTTGATGGGTTATACAGTTGATGTTAGTCTGCCAAACTACGATGATTATAAAAATCAAATTAATGAAAGAATGAATAATTTTTATAATGTTAAACCTTCTTTTAATGGAGGAGAATTTACAGTTAAAGTTGGTGAAACACTCACTTTAACTGATAGTAATGATACCTTTGTTCATTATGATTTTGCAGGGGACTATAATTATCAAGGTATAACTAGGCTAGGAAATAACATGATGATAACACCAAGTATTGATTCAAATGATGAAGATATCATATTTCATAGAAAATCATTTTATTCTGGTGAACAATATTTTTGGGTTAAATCAGATTCTCAATCAGTAGCTACAGGAGGAGCACTGGAATCTGTAGAAGCTTCATTACGTTTAAAAATAGTAAAAACAGGTTCAGCAGCAGCTCAAAAACTAGATGAACAAGGGAATCCTTTAGCAGGTGCTATTTTTAAATTTGAACATTCTGGAATCGTCGAAGAACGTACAACAGGTTCTGATGGAATTGCTCGGATAGACGATATCTTAATGGGAACTGAGGTTATCATCACTGAAATCAAAGCACCCGATGGAAGAGTTATCGAGAATTCGCCACAAAAAGTTACGATAGAAGTCGGTGAATTGATTACACGACAATTTACAAATCGTTGGGCAAGACAGCCTATTAAACTAATTAAACGTGAAAAAGATGCAAATAGACCACTTGAAGGAGTACCTTTTGCATTATATAAAATTACAGGTGTAACGAAAACCTTAGTTGATAAGTATAAGACGGATACCAATGGAGAAATCAACATTGATGAGCTAATTTATAATGAGGATGGCTATATCTTCAAAGAATTAGAGCCATTACATGGATTTTTACCAAATGAAAATGAATATAATTTCAAAGTGACACCGGAAAAGGATGGTCAATTATTAATAATCGATGTTGACAATGAACCAATGCCGCCACTTATCAATACTACTGCAACTGGTAAAAACGGTGAAAAATTTATTGACCCAACAAAAGAAATTGAGTTAGAAGATACAATCCAATACAAATGGTTATTTACCGGAAGAAACTACCTTTATGCAACCAAAATTGTTGATAAAGAAACAGCAGAAGTATTAGAGACTTTCACAGGGACATTTACCCCTCTTGCTTTTGAAGGGGCACATGTTGTGAAAGTAAAAGTTGACGGACATAAGTATCGTGGGAAAAACCTTGTATTTTATGAATACATCTACGATACAGTCAGCAAAAAAGAAGTTGCAAAACATGAGAATATCAATGACTCTGGCCAAACAATAAAAGTCAATGATCCCAATATAAAAACAAAAGCACAAGGAGAAGACGGACGCCAAGTATTCAATCCATTAAAAAAAGTGAAAGTGAAAGAAACAGTGACGTTTACTGATTTAGTTGCTGGTCATAAATATACCACTACTGTTCAAGGGTACAAGTTAAGAGATGAAACACCTTATGAGAAAGCTTCCTTAACAAAAACATTTGTGGCAACTAAACCAACAATGGAAATGGATTTTGAGTTTGAATTAAATGGCAAAGAACTTCAAGGAAACGGAATTGTTTTTACAGAAAAACTTTTCTTTGAAAGTGAAGAAATAGCAACTCATGAAGATTTGAAGAATGAAGATCAAACTACAAAATTCACTGACCCAAAGATCACAACAAAAGCTCGTGGTGAGGATGAATTACAATTATTTGATCCTCATGAAAAAGTACCTGTGAAAGAAACTGCTGTGTTGACAGACTTGATTATCGGGGACGAATACAAAGTAACGGTTCAAGGCTATCGTTTGTCTACTGGTAAAATTTATGAAAAAGTAAAAGAAGAATTAGTATTTACCGCAACTGAAACTGAGATGGAACTAGCATTTGATTTTGTTCTTGATGGAAAAGAACTAGCAGGAGATAGTCTTGTTTTTACTGAAACATTAACCTATGACGATGAAATAATAGCTGAGCACAAAGATTTATCCAATGCAGAACAAACTATCACATTTACTGATCCAAAAATCAAAACGAAAGCCTTTGGAGATGAACAAAAACAAACGCTTGATCCGCTTCAAAAAGTAATTGTAAAAGAAACCGCAGAAATTACAGATTTAATTATCGGTAACGAATATACAGTTGATGTTCAAGGCTATCGATTGTCTACAGGTAAAGCTTACGAGAAGGTTCATAAAGAAGTTACATTTATTGCCGATAAAAAAGAAAAAAAGATTGAATTCGATTTTTCTTTGGAAGGAAAAGAACTGAGAGGTGACGGGATTGTTTTCACTGAAACATTAAGTCATGATGGTGAAATTATCTCTATCCATAATAATCTTAACAATAAAGATCAAACAGTTTGTTTTAGTGATCCTAATATCAGTACAATTGCTCAAGGTAAGAATGGTGAAAAAGTATTAGAAGCGACAGAAGGCAGAATCATTAAAGAATCAGCAAAAATTACTGGTTTAGTTATTGGAAATCAATACAAAGTTAAAGTGAAGGCACATCGTCTTTCAGATGGATCGGTAATTAATGGTATCAGTGATCAAAAAACGTTTATTGCTGATAAAACTGAAATGACTATTGACTTTGAATTTAAAGTTGATGGACAACAGTTTACTAATGATGGAATCGTATTTACCGAGATATTAGAAACAAAACATGAGGTTATTGCTAAACATATAGATTTGACGAATGAACAACAAACAGTTCGTTTTAACCCCATTACTACAAGTATTACACCATTATCAGGACCAAAATCTACTTTACCAAGTACTGGTGAGAAGACTCTACAAATCATTAGTTGGTTAGGTCTGTTTATGATTGTATTTTCTGTCGTAGTTTGGTTGAACCGCAAGAAAAATATTGTTAAATAAAATGTAAATGAAAAGAGTTAATCTTCCCCAAAGATAAACATACGTGAAACGTAATCATTGTTGTAAGAAGGATCAAATATATCTGGCGGCGATTATCTAAAAAACAATTGAATACCTTCTATAAGCTAGTACTCTAAACATGAGCGTTCATTGTTTTAACGAGAAAAGTTGTTGCAGAATTATTTATTTGAGAGTATTCAATTCTTACAGTTTTAACTTTTAGAATTGAATGTGATTGATAATTTAGAAAATTTTATTTAAATGAACTTAAAATCCTCCCCTCTTGTACTTGTAGAGGCGGAGGATTTTATCATGTATTATATTGAAAGTAACTTTGAGAAGTTTTGCGGACATAAAAAACTATAGAAAAAAGTTACTAAATAGTTTACTATCACTAGCTACTTAACACCTATCCGAATCTTTAGTTCCTTCCTACTGCAAAGTTGGCATATTTTTGTTAGAATAGATAGGAAACCAGTTTGTTGAAGATGAGGAGAAAAAAGAATGACAAAAAATAAGTTATTATTAGTTGATGGAAATAGTGTAGCATTCCGAGCATTTTTTGCTTTACACAATTCCTTAGAGCGTTTTAAAAATAAAAATGGATTGCATACAAATGCAATCTATGCCTTTAACAATATGTTTGAAAACGTCATGACAAAAGAAAACCCTACCCATGTTTTAGTTGCCTTTGACGCTGGAAAAACGACCTTTAGAACTGAATTTTATCCAGAATATAAAGCAGGACGTTCAAAAACACCAGGTGAGTTTAAAGAACAAATGCCTTACATTCGTGAATTGCTAACTGGTTTGGGTGTAAAATATTATGAATTAGATAATTATGAAGCAGATGATATTATCGGAACATTAGCAACTAGAGCACCAAAAGAAAAGTTTGATGTTGTTGTTTTGTCAGGTGACCGAGATTTAACTCAATTAGCAACAGAATCTGTCAAAGTAGATATTACGATTAAAGGAGTCAGTGATCTTGAGACCTATACACCAGAGCATGTAGCTGAAAAATATGATGGTCTAACTCCGAACCAAATCATTGACATGAAAGGTTTAGCTGGTGATACATCAGATAATATTCCTGGCGTGACAAAAATTGGTGAAAAGACAGCGATTAAACTATTAAAAGAATATGGATCAGTGGAAGGTGTTTATGAAAACATCGACAATATGAAACAAAGCAAAATGAAAGACAATCTTATCAATGATAAAGAACAAGCCTTTATGTCTAAACGTTTAGCAACAATCAATGTAGATTCTCCAGTGGATATCAATATTGAAGACTTGAAGTATGAAGGAAAAGATTTAGAAAAACTGATCCCTTTTTTCAAGGAGATGGATTTTAAACAATTTTTGAGTAAACTAAATGTTGAAGAAGAATCTGCTGAACTAGAAGATGTTCACTTTGATGTGGTTGATACATTTACTGAGGATATGTTTACAGAAGATATGGCGTTGTATGTTGAAATGCTTGAAGATAATTATCATACTTCTCCGATTGTTGGGGTTGCTTGGGGAAATAAGAAGAAGATTTATGCTACTAATAGCTTGGAACTATTTGAAAGCAAACCATTTATTGATTGGTTAAAGTCAGATAAATATAAGAAAACAGTATATGATGCAAAACGGACCTATGTTTCACTTAATCGTTACGTTGGTAAGACTCAAGGAATCGTTTTTGATGTGTTATTAGCGGCGTATTTATTAGATACAAATGACAATAGTGCTGATATTGAAGGCGTTGCGCAACATTATGGCTATACTGATATCCATTCTGATGAAACCGTTTATGGTAAAGGTGCGAAAAAAGGATTGCCAGAAGACGACGAAGCATTTTTCAGTCATCTGGCTCGTAAGGTTAAGGCTATTCATTTTCTTGCTGAAAAACTAGATGCAGAGCTAGTTGAAAAAAATCAAGCAGATTTATTCTATAAAATGGAATTGCCCCTTTCTAAAATTTTAGGAGATATGGAAATTACAGGCATTCGTGTTGATGCAAATCGTCTAAAAGAAATGCGAATCGAATTTTCAAATCGTCTTCGTGAGATCGAACAAAAAATCTATACAGAAGCTGGTGAAGAATTCAATTTGAATTCACCGAAACAATTAGGTGTGATTTTATTTGAAAAAATGGGACTACCAGTAATCAAAAAGACGAAGACTGGCTATTCAACCGCAGTAGATGTATTAGAACAATTGAAAGAGCAAGCACCAATCGTTGAAGACATTTTAGTGTACCGACAGATTGCCAAAATCCAATCAACCTATGTTGAAGGATTACTTAAAGTGATTCAGCCTGATGACAAAATTCATACACGTTATGTTCAAACCTTGACTCAAACAGGTCGTTTAAGTTCAGTTGATCCGAATTTACAAAACATTCCGATTCGTTTAGATGAAGGTAGAAAAATTCGCCAAGCATTTGTGCCAAGAGAGAAAGACTGGATGATTTTTTCATCTGACTATTCTCAAATTGAATTGCGTGTCCTTGCTCACATTTCAGATGACCAGCATTTAAAAGAGGCCTTTGTTGAAGGGCAGGATATCCATTCAAGTACTGCAATGCGTGTGTTTGGTATTGAAAAGCCAGAAGATGTAACACCAAATATGCGTCGTCAAGCAAAAGCAGTAAACTTTGGTATCGTATATGGCATTAGCGACTATGGTTTGTCTCAAAATTTAGGAATCACAAGAAAACAGGCGCAAGAATATATTGATACTTATTTTGAAAAATATCCTGGTGTAAAAAAATATATGGAAGACATCGTTCGGGATGCTAAAGACAAAGGATTTGTGGAAACCTTGTATAATCGTCGTCGATACTTACCTGATATTAATTCACGGAATTTTAATTTACGCTCTTTTGCAGAACGGACGGCAATTAACACACCGATTCAAGGAAGTGCTGCAGATATTTTGAAAATCGCCATGATCAATATGGCTCAACGATTGAAAGAAGAAAATATGCAGGCGACAATGTTACTTCAAGTGCATGATGAACTTGTTTTTGAAGCACCAGAATCAGAACTAGAAAAACTAAATGCATTAGTTAAAGATGTAATGGAAAATGCAGTTGCTTTACACGTACCATTGATCACTGACAGCAGTTGGGGTAAAACGTGGTATGAAGCAAAATAATTAAGTAAATAACGAAGAGAGACTGATTTTAACGGTGATAGATACTAATCACTTTGTCAGTCTCTTTACGCTAAGGAGAGATGGAAATTGCCTGAATTGCCAGAAGTTGAAACAGTCAGAAAAGGCTTAGAAAAATTAGTTGTTGGAAAGACGATTGAAGAAGTCACGATTTTGTGGCCAAGAATTATAGAAGCACCGGAAGCGGATATTTTTGCTGAAAAATTGATTGGTCAAAGGATTGAAAAAATGGAGCGCCGTGGAAAGTTTTTAATCTTTAAATTGACGAATTACGATATGATTTCTCATTTAAGAATGGAAGGGAAATACGAAACCAATACTCCAGAAGACGCACGAATGAAACATACCCATGTTATTTTTACATTTACTGATGGAACAGAATTACGCTATCTAGATGTTCGCAAATTTGGTCGAATGGTTTTAGTTGAAAAGGATCAAGGGAAAAATTATAAAGGCATTTTAACATTAGGACCTGAACCAATTCCTTCCGAATTTAAACTACCAGAATTTCGTAAAGGTCTAAAAAAACATCATAAAGCGATTAAACCGTTACTGTTGGATCAACGTTTAGTAACAGGGTTAGGCAATATATATGTAGATGAAGCATTATGGGAGGCTAAGATTTACCCAGAACAACCGGCAGATACATTAAAACCAATGGAAGTCGAAAGTTTGTACTATGCCATTATTGATGTCCTTGGTCGTGCAGTTGAAGCTGGCGGGACAACGATTCGTAGTTATTTAAATGCGCTGGGAGAAGCCGGAACCTTTCAAATTTCATTGAATGTCTATGGTCAAACAGAGAAACCATGTCCAAGGTGTGCTACACCAATTAAAAAAATTAAAGTCGCTCAACGTGGCACCCATTTTTGTCCTAAGTGTCAAACCTTGAAAGTGAGGAGTTAGTTTATGGGGATGGTATTAGGCTTAACTGGAGGTATAGCGACCGGAAAAAGCACAGTTGTGAATATATTTAAAAGCTTGGGGTTTCCTATTGTAGATGCAGATGTTATCGCAAGAGAAGTTGTCGAGCCTGGAACAATTGGTTTATCTGAAGTCGTTTCAGTTTTTGGAACTAGTATTTTAAATTCCGATAACTCACTTAATAGGAAAAAATTAGGAGAGATTATTTTTTCTAATAAGGAAAAAAGAAAACTACTAAATAAAATATTATCGCCTTTTATAAAAAAAGCAATTTTAACTGAAATTAAAAAAAAGAAAAAAGAGGCAGCTTTAGTGATTGTTGATATCCCATTACTTTACGAAGGTGGGTATGATAAGTTCGTTGATCAAGTGGCCGTTGTTTATGTCCCAGAAAACATACAATTACTTCGTTTGATGAAACGTGATAACTTAAGTGAAAAAGAGGCATTTAATCGAATAAAC
Organism: Enterococcus sp. AAFC-DPL-5146; assembly: GCF_058216635.1. NCBI lineage: Bacteria > Bacillati > Bacillota > Bacilli > Lactobacillales > Enterococcaceae > Enterococcus > Enterococcus sp. AAFC-DPL-5146. Next base: position 1,236,364 of record NZ_CM177103.1, read on the forward strand.
AGTCAATTAGGAATAGAAGAGAAGAAAAAAATGGCAGATATTGTATTAGACAATCAAGGAGATATTCAAAATATAACAAGACAGGTAGAAAAATGGGTTTCTGAAAATGTTTTATGAAGAATAATTCTTTTGAATGTAACAGATAACAAGTGAACAAACAAACGAAAAAGGCAAGAGAGCTGACGAACGTTCTTGTCCTTTTTCGTTTTTAGTATATTTGAACATTCGATTTTTTCAAGATTAAATCACCATTAATTTATTTAGGAAGTCATCGTAGATGTATGGTTTCTTAGCCATTTCATGTTATACTATTGATAGTAGACTAAAAATGAATGAACTAAAATAAAAATATAAAATAAAACGAGGTGAACACTATGCGTTGTCCAAGATGTCATCATAATAATTCTCGTGTAATTGACAGTCGTCAAGCGGACGATGGCCGCGCGATTCGTCGTCGTCGAGAATGTGAAAATTGCAATTACCGTTTTACAACATTTGAACGGATAGAAGCAGCGCCATTGCTAGTTATCAAGAAAAATGGTGATCGTGAAGAATTTAATAGAGAAAAAATATTACGTGGCTTGATTCGCTCTGCTGAAAAACGTCCAGTTGCTATGGAGCAGATGGAACAAATTGTCGATAATGTTGAAAATCGTGTACGTAGTTTAGGAGAAAATGAGATATCAACCACTTTAGTTGGTGAATATGTGATGGAAGATTTAGTTAATTTGGATGAAATTGCTTATATTCGATTTGCTAGTGTCTACCGTCAATTTAAAGATATGAGTGTATTCTTGAAAGAACTACAAGGCATTGTTGATAAAGCAAAATCATCAAATAATGATACAACCAATAAATAAGGAGGTCTTTCCTTGAAAACCAATTGGAAAGAAGTATATCCTAAAAGTATTTTTCAAGTCTCTATCCCGTATCCTTTATCTGATCAAGAACAGTTGGTGTTAACTCTGTTATATCAACCAATTATTGGTGCACAGGCATTTAGTTTATATTTGACACTTTTATCAGAAGTTGAAGATACAGGAATTAGTGAGTCACTGTTTCACGCTGATTTAATTACTATGATGGATATCAGCATTAAGCAAATTCAAGTTGCCAGAAAAAAGCTTGAAGGTATTGGATTGTTAACGACATTCGTCAAAGATGATTCTGAGCTAGGACCAAAGTTTTTATATCGTTTGAATCATCCTGAATCAGCTGAGCGATTTTTCAAAGATGAAGTGTTAGTATTGACTCTTTTAAATAGTATAGGACAAAGAAAATTAGATAAGTTATTCAATCAATTCAAACCAAATTTTATTAATTTAACTGGTTTTGAAGATATCTCTTCTGGATTCAAAGATGTTTATTTGTTTAAAGAAGAACAAATTGTTTCTCAAAATCAACAATTAATTCAAATCGAACAATCTTTCAATGATCCGAGGCCTGCTGCCAAACTAAGTGCAGTGAATGACAGTTTTGATTGGTCATATTTTGTTCAAGGAATAGAAAAACTTGGAATCAAACTTCCTGATAATGTTGACGGATTTAAAGAAGAAGTATTTATTTTTCATAATTTATTTGGAATCACTGAATTAGACATGATTGATTTTTGTTCGAAAGCCTTTGATTATTATACAAGTAAGATTGACGTAAAAGACTTTGAACGAGGAATTTATAAAGCATATGATCCTGATAAAAAACAAAAGAAAAGTGAATTTCAAAAAAATGATTCAGTTGAACTATCCGATGAGGACCAACAAACTTATCGCTACAACTCATTAAAAATGAACGGATTTTCAACTCAAGATATTCAGATGATTATGGATAGTGAAAAGAATTTTCCATTAAATTATCTAGAAGCACTAAAAAATGGACGTGGTGGTTATACAACGCCACAGGAACGTTCGCTAGTTAAGTATTTGGTTAGTAAATCTGGTTTACCAAATAGTGTAATCAATATTTTAATTAATTATGTTTATAATATTCAAAAACAACCTACTTTAAAAGCAGATTATGTCAATCGAATTGCTAATGAATGGGCGCAAAGTGGTATTTTTTCACCAGAGAAAGCTATCCAGCATGTGCGAGAAATAGCCAAAAAAGGCAAAGAACAAAAAGAAACCAGACAGCGCTACGGACAAAACAATCGGCCGATTCGTCAAGAAACGCTACCAGATTGGGTGGATAATCCAATCGAAGAAAAGAAACTTTCACCAGAAAGACAGGCTGAATTAGAAAGAGAACTCAGAGAATTATTAAACGAAGAAGGTGATTGATAATGGAAGATGTAGGGAAAGAAATGTCAAAAATCATTCAAAAGCGAGATATGAACGAGAGATATAATGAACTAGTTGAAGTTGTTATGAAAGATGCTGATGTAAAACAGTTTATTGAAGAGAATCGTGAACGCTTAACAGATGAAGACATTCGCAAAAGTTATTCAAAATTATACGAATATGTTCAAGAAAAAAGAAAATACCAACTGAATGATCCGACAATGATTGCTCCAGGGTATGAACCAAAATTAGCCTTGAACTTCCATTACATTGACGTCACTTACGTACCTACTGAGGCTCTAATTGCTAAACAACGAGAAGATGAAATCCGTAAACGTGTTAAAGCGATGGATATGCCCAAAGATGTTCGTGAAGCTCGCTTAAATAATTTTGACTTAAGTTCAGATGGAAGAGAAGAAGCATTTGCAAATGCAATGAAATTTATAAAAGAATACTCTCAAGCACCAAAAGAGTTCCACAAGGGGCTTTATTTAAAAGGGACTTTTGGTGTAGGTAAATCTTTCTTATTAGGAGCGATTGCTAATAATTTAGCAGAAAGAGGCTTTGTAACAACTATTGTTCATTTTCCAACATTTACAGTTGAAATGAAACAAGCGATTGCCAAAGATTTAGTCGGTGAAAAGTTAGATGCTGTTAAAAAATCACCAGTATTGATGATTGATGATTTAGGTGCAGAGTCAATGACTTCTTGGATTCGCGATGATGTATTAAGTGTTATTTTACAGTATCGTATGCAGGAACAATTAGTAACCTTTTTTTCATCTAACCTAGATTTAAAAGAGTTAGAAAAGCACTTATCTGTGACTCAACGTGGAGAACAAGAACCTTTAAAAGCCCGTCGAATCATGGAACGTATCCGCTACCTAGCAAAAGAGATTACTATGTCTGGCAACGATCGAAGAAATGGTTAATAAGCTGTCTATCTATTAGGCAGTTTTTTCAATGCTTTGACGAGGAAAATAAAAGGTAGATTTTTTTAGATATGTATTTATGCTTGAACATAAATAGTGAGGGAGGTTATTTATGAAGAAGATTATAATAACGTTACTAACGGTTTGTGCATTAATTTCTTTAGGAGCTTGTGGAGAAAATAAAAGAGAGGCGCCAAAAGGAAGTGAGGAGACAAGTATGAGTAGTAAGAAACATCATAACAGTGAAGAAACATCCAGCAGCTTAGAACACAAAAAAGAAAATGCTGTATTTACAGCACTATTAGTTGAAGATGCCAAGAAAAATGATACAGTAGATAAATCTATTCGCCTTGTTTTGAATCAAGTGGAAGCAATTGAAGATCCCGAAAAAATAGTTAATATGATGAAAAATGGGGGAGTTATTCTAAATGTCGCCGAGGAACAATTAGCTGATGGCATTACTGAAGAAGAACTTAAAACTGGGGATAAAATTCAATTCACTTTAGTTAGTTTACCTGCTATGACTATGTCGATTCCACCACAAGTTGCAGGGAATTCAGTTATTAAAGTTGAAAAAATATAAAAATAGTAAGTATGAAACTTTTTAAATAACTACCGAAAAAAAGACTGAATCTCATTAATTGAGATTCAGTCTTTTTTACATGGATAACTCATATTATTTGCTAAAATAGTAAGTTGCGTTATCATAAAAAGAGAAGAATAATTAATCAAAAATTAATAGCGTTCAATTTGACCTTTGTTGACCAATTGTGTATAATTGTTTTATAAGGTCAGAGTTGATCAGACTTAAGACCCTAAAAAAAATAGTACAAAAGACGTAATGTCTTTTTGATAAATAAACGATATTATGTTAATAGTAGCCAATTTTAGGAGGTAATTCTATGAATATCGAAAAAATGACAACAACCTTGCAAGAAGCAATTGCAGAGTCGCAACAGGTAGCAATAACTCGTCATCATCAGGAAATTGATATCGCTCATTTATGGAAGATTTTTTTACAGCCAAATCATTTTGGACGTAATTTTTACACAGATGCTGGATTGGATGTAGAAGCGTTTGAACATGAAATTGATAAAGCTATTGATGAATATCCAAGTATTCAAGGTAGCAATATCCAATACGGTCAGAGTATGAGCCAAAATCTATTTAATTTATTAGGGGAAGCAGATAAAATCAGAGAATCCTTTGGAGATGAGTTTCTAGCAACTGAAGTTGTGATTTTAGCGCTAATGAAATTAAAAAATTATCGTTTAACAAAATATTTAACAAGCCAAGGAATCACTGAAAAAGAACTACGTAAAAATATCGAAGATATAAGAGGGGGAGATCGTGTGACTTCTCAAAACCAAGAAGAACAATACAAAGCTTTAGAAAAATATGGTGTTGACTTAGTTCAACAGGTTAAAAGCGGTAACCAAGATCCAATTATCGGTCGGGATGAAGAAATTCGTGATGTAATTCGAATTCTTTCTCGTAAAACAAAAAATAATCCCGTCTTAATTGGCGAACCCGGAGTTGGTAAAACAGCGATTATTGAAGGTTTAGCCCAAAGAATTGTTCGTAAAGATGTGCCGGAGAACCTAAAAGACAAAATTATTTTCTCATTAGATATGGGGGCATTGATTGCAGGTGCCAAGTTCCGTGGTGAATTTGAAGAACGACTAAAAGCAGTTTTGAAAGAAGTTAAAAAAAGCGAAGGTCGAATTATATTATTCATCGATGAAATTCATAACATTGTTGGTGCTGGTAAAACAGAAGGCAGCATGGATGCTGGAAACTTGTTGAAACCAATGCTAGCTCGTGGCGAACTGCATTTAATCGGTGCGACAACTTTGGATGAGTATCGTCAATACATGGAAAAAGACAAAGCGCTAGAACGTCGTTTCCAAAAAGTATTAGTGAAAGAACCAACTGTTGAAGATACAATTAGTATTTTACGTGGATTAAAAGAACGTTTTGAAATCCACCACAGCGTTAATATCCACGATAATGCTTTAGTTGCTGCCGCAACATTATCAGATCGTTATATTACGGATCGTTTCTTACCAGACAAAGCAATTGATTTAGTTGATGAAGCTAGTGCCACGATTCGTGTCGAAATGAATTCAATGCCTACGGAACTGGATCAAGTAACGCGTCGTTTGATGCAATTGGAAATCGAAGAAGCGGCATTGAAGAAAGAATCAGATGATGCTAGCAAAAAACGTTTAAGTGCATTACAAGAAGAGTTAGCTGATCTTCGAGAAGAAGCCAATGCAATGAAGATGCAGTGGGAAACTGAAAAAGAAGAAGTTAACGCTGTAAGTAATAAACGTAGTGAAATCGATAAAGCCAAACATGAATTGGAAGATGCTGAGAACAACTACGATTTAGAAAGAGCAGCTGTACTTCGTCATGGTACGATTCCTCAATTAGAAGAAGAACTGAAAGATCTTGAAGCTAAAAATGCCAAAGATAATGTAAGAATGGTACAAGAAGCCGTGACTGAAAATGAAATTGCTCAAGTTGTCGGCCGCTTAACAGGGATTCCTGTAACCAAACTTGTTGAAGGTGAACGTGAAAAGTTAATGAAATTAAACGAAACCCTTCATAAACGTGTTATCGGTCAAGATGAAGCAGTGGATGCTGTAAGTGATGCGGTGATTCGTTCCCGAGCAGGCTTACAAGATCCAAACCGCCCTTTAGGTTCTTTCTTATTCTTAGGCCCAACAGGTGTTGGTAAAACAGAACTAGCCAAAGCGTTAGCAGAAGACTTATTTGATTCAGAAGATCATATGGTTCGAATCGATATGAGTGAGTATATGGAAAAACATAGCGTGTCTCGCTTAGTTGGAGCCCCTCCAGGTTATATCGGTTATGAAGAAGGTGGCCAATTAACAGAAGCTGTCCGTCGTAATCCTTATACAATCGTTTTATTAGATGAAATCGAAAAGGCTCATCCTGATGTATTTAACATTTTACTTCAAGTTTTGGATGACGGTCGTTTGACTGATTCTAAAGGACGTGTGGTTGATTTTAAAAATACCGTTATGATTATGACAAGTAATATTGGTTCTCAATTGTTGCTTGAAGGAGTCACTTCACAAGGAACCATCCCTGAAGAAGTAGAAGAGCAAGTAATGACGATTTTACGCGGTAATTTCAAACCAGAATTCTTAAACAGAATAGATGATACAATTTTATTCGCCCCGCTAAGCCTAGATAATGTCAAGGGAATTATCGGAAAAATGACCGCTCAATTAGCAAACCGTTTAGAGCACCAAGAAATCGAATTAGTGATTTCAGAAGAAGCAAAAACGTGGATTGCAGAAAGTGGATATGATCCAGCATATGGTGCCCGTCCGCTGAAACGTTTTATTACAAAAGAAGTTGAAACACCATTAGCAAAAGAAATCGTTTCAGGAAGAGTATTACCAAAAACGAAAGTAACAATCAGTTTAGTAAACGATCAATTAGTATTTGAAAATGAACCAATAGAAGAATAATCGCTAATTTTGAAGTGATTACTTTCTATTCAGATTTTTAGAGTGGAAAAACTAGAATTATTTAGTTTTTTCACTCTTTTTACTTTGAAATAATTGATAAAATATCAAATTGTTATAAAATGATAGAAGAGCAAATGATTGGGAGGATTCCTATGGAAAAAATGAAAGACCGTGTCGTCATGTTGGGAGATGCAATTATTGCAATAATTATTACAATCATGGTTTTGGATCTGCCTATAAACTTAACTCAGTCAGGCAATATTGAATTCATTACGTTAATACGCTCAATAGGAATTTATTTTATCAGCTTTTGTTTTGTCGGAAATTTATGGTATCAAACAGCACAAGTTTTTAATCATGTCAAAAAAATCAAAAATAAAGATTTTGTTGTTTACATGTTTTTGATGTTTTTTCTTTCTTTAGTTCCAGCATTTACGCGTCTTTTGATTGAAGATACAAATAGAGAAATTATTTTTATGTATGGAATTTTAACATTCATTGTGAGTATTTTTCTTCAAATTTTACTTAATTCTCTTGAAAGACAAATCGAAGAAACTGAAAAAATAAAATCAGAATATCAAAAAAAGATCCGATTTAAGCATCGTGGGAATTTCATTTTTAGAATTTTTCTTTTATTTTTGGCCTATTTTTACCCTAAATTTGGATTAGTAGTTTACTTAGTTTTACCAATCTTTAATTTTCTGCAAAATATTGTAAGCCATGAAGAAAATATCTATGTTGAACAAATGAATGATGAGCAAAAGAAATATTATTTACAAGATTCAAATCAGAACTGGGAAAATGCGATTCAAAAGTATACATCCTTGTTGAAGTCATCTTTGAATAATGCACAAGGCGCGCAAAAAGATCCAGAGTGGTGGCATCAATTCAATCAGGAATGGAAACAAGAAGTGAATCGAAAAATAAAACAAATTGATCAAAAAATTTCTGAAACAATGGATGATTCTGAAAAGAAACATTTATATCAGAAACGAGAGAAATTAGAAACTGAAAAACGCAAAATTGATGAGTATACATCAATGACGATAACTAAAAATCAGAAATTAAATAAAGGTGAAGAGTAGTCAAGTTGACTTCTAAAAAATCTTGCTTGTAACTACTTCATTGTGTAAAATCAAATCTATATCAGTTTTTTTTAAAGAGGGATATCAAGTGGAAAAAAAAATCAGAAGATTAGAAGAACAATTATGTTTTTCTTTACAAACAGCATCAAAACAATTTAATAGAATGTACGCTAAAGTATTGAAGCCATTCCATTTAACTTATCCTCAATATTTGGTTTTGCTTGTATTGTGGGAATACTCGGATCAACGTATTTCTGATATCGGTGAAAAACTTGATTTAGATACAGGTACATTGACACCGATGCTTAAAAGAATGGAAAAAAATGGTTATATCCATAGAAATCGACTTCCAGAAGACGAACGAATCGTAATTGTTTCACTTTCGGAAAAAGCAATTCAATTGGAAAATGAGATTTATAATCAAGTGGAAGGTTGTTTGGCACAGTTGGATTTTAAGGAAGAAGAATATTTTTCTCTAATCAATCAGATAAATGTTTTAAGTATGAAAATTGGTGAGATAAATCATTAAATTAAATGGGAAAAAGACTTTAATAAGGAAGAGCAGGTATGTTTTTCGGACTTATTGAAGTCTTTTTACTTTAAAACAGCGCCTTTAGGAAGCAAGTTAATGTACAATCAATAAAATATTGTGTACAATTTAATTGTGCAATGAATTTATAAGGATAAAAATTGGAGGAATGAATCATGAAAAAAATCTATTCAACAACCATCATCAATACAGGCGGAAGAGAAGGCGAAGTTTTTTCACCAGACAAATCATTTAGCTATGAAGTAACTTCACCTGGACCACATAAGGAAGGTAAAACTAACCCAGAACAATTATTTGCAGCCGCTTACAGTTCTTGTTTCAACAGTGCATTGGAGCTTGTAATGGCCAAACAAAAAATCACGTCAAAAAGCACAGTAAAAGCAACTGTTTCGCTATTCAGTGATGAACAATCTGGATTCCAAGTAGGTGTTGTACTTTCTGTTAAAATCGATGATGTAACTCGTGAAAAAGCAGAAGAATTAGTGAAAGCAGCACATGAAGTATGTCCTTATTCAAAAGCGACAAGAGGAAATATCTCAGTTGAATTAGAAGTTGAATAACATAAAAAGAGGCGGCTTTAGAATGTCTAAAGTTGCCTCTTTTTTATGTTACTTAGTTACTTTTCTAAATGCATAAGATTTAAAATAATCGGGTTTATGTCGTTGAGTAAAACTATAAACAGTTAAAATCAGCGCCCCAATTGTATTCGTAAATAAATCGCCCATTGTATCCATCAATGCAGCACGTCCAATATACGGTTGACCTGCTTCAGTCATGTAGCGTTGTAAATTCATATTACCAACAGAATCACAAGCAAATTCCCAAAATTCCCAGAAGACGCCGCATAATCCAGCGAAAGCAAAGCCCATAATAATAAACAGCCACGGACTGATTTTAGAAAAATCAGTTTCACGCAAACAATATCCAATAATCGCATATCCGACTGCTACTAATAAAATTGGACTAACTGAATGAAGAATCTTATCCCAAAATGGTACAACAATGATTAGTCGTAAACCTGTTCCAAGAAAAACAGCAATCCAAATGAAAAACCAATAATAAAGTCTAACCATTTTCGGAAAAATCAATCCCGTGAATTTTGTGAAAATAAAAGGGACAAAAATAATCCCAATTCCTGCAATCATTTCAAATGTCAATAATACATATTGTTCTGTAGGTTGCACCATAAATATTTTAACGATGTTGACAATCAATGTAACAAAGCCAAACAAAACTAAAAAATAAAAGGCACTTTTTTCTTGTTTATCCTCAAACTCCAACTTCATATTAAAAGCCTCCCGCTACTATATATTTTTTAGTTGTTCCTTAATTAAGGACAAAAAGTCTTGTTCCTGACTGACAATTACTCCATTTAATTTTACTAGACCAACGGTATATAAGTTAAGATAGTGAAATTGATTTTCAGCAGTTTCGCCTAACGCAGCCAATTTTTTCTGATTATCTGCTCCTTGTTGACGAGTGTCTGTATACAAACCGATCATTGGGATACCTTTAGCATAAGCGACTCCTATTTCAGAAGCAACACCGGCATCTATTGTAATTCCATCTAAAATAGCTACCAGTAAGTCACTTTCAAGAACTTTTTCAGTATCAGCAAGTGCGATCATTTTACTATCTGCATAAGCGGTTTTATCATTGATTGCACCATTTTCTTGTGGTAAGTAAACGTCAAGTGAATCATCTAATTCACGAATTTTCTTAACCAAGTATTCGTTGTATAACAAGTCTGCTTTTGCAAACATCGGCGCAGCAAAATATATTTTCATCTTCTTTTCCTCCAGTAATTGTTATCTGATAACGTTGATAAAACAGCGGTTAAAAATAATCACTAAAGTAAGCTTCTTGATCAGGAAAAATCCGCTCTAAAGAATTCAATGTTTCTTTATCTGTATCTAAACGCTCGATTCGATGTAAGTAGGTAGGTCGACGATAATTCATCAATAAACACGTTAATGTTTGAATATCGATATGAACAGCTTGTCCTAATGGTTCATGGTTTATGGAAACTTGGTCGTCTTCATCCCAAAGCAAGCTAAATATGCCATTATTCCATTCAGCGACTGGATCAGTTACGACAAAATGAAATGGTTTTGCTGTACTTGCATAAGGATATGCTAACAACATTTCTTTTACATCAACGATTCTTGCCATAAAGTAAGGCTCAATTGTTTCTTTGATTTGGCTATCATCTAGTAAAAAAGCTAGCGGTTCATTTTTATAAATATCTCCCTTAACCCAGTAAACCATTGAAAAATGTGCTGAAATAAAATTCCATAAGCCATTTCGAGCTTCCTGATTGATATAGAACATTTCTTTTATATGGAAAACTTCTTCAGCTACCCAATAAAAAAGCACACCTAAAGGCTCTTGATTAGCTCCATAATAAACAGCAGCTGTGCGCTCATCCTCATTTTCGAAACGCCAGTATTCTTCCCAGTTGAACTCGCTGCGGATTAGTGCTCCATGACTTTGGCGAGCGAATTTTGCGTATACGGTAAAGACATCCTCATGATCTACGCTAACACGTTCGACCATTCCTGGGACATCAACCTGTTTCGGCAATTGAGTATCACGAATTTTAAAGGATAATTTATCCGACATGATTTCCCAGCCTTTTCGACGATAATAGGGAATGCTATAAGGATAAAGATAAGAAATCCATTGTTTATCTTCCCGCATATTTTTAAGTGCTAAATGAATCAAATCCTGCATCAAACCATGATTGGCATATTCAGGATAAGTCCCAACACCTGTGATCCCGCCCATTTTGAAAAGTGTTCCATGAACATTAACTTCACAAGGATAAATCGCAATCTGAGAAATCAGTTGATCCTCGTGAAACCAACCAAATACTTTTGACTGTTCCAAAATTGGCTGTTTTGATTTAATCAATTCTTTTTTACTTTCGTAGCCACTTTCATCTAAATCTGCTTCTGTAAATTGGAAGACATAGCTCAATAATTCATTGAACTGATCTACATATTTTTCATCTACGGTTTTTAACTTCAAACTATCTTTAAACTCTTTTTGGTCCATTTTTCCATCTCCAATTTTTTTCTACCTCCAGTATATCAAAAAAATAGGAATAATATAGGGTATTTGATTGCTTAGAAATAGTAAAGCTGTATTTTTGACGAGAATATGATTTGATCTTTGTTTAAACTTGATTAAACGGCTGGAATTATCAATCTCATGAGGAAACATAGGAAAGTTCTTTAATTATGAGGTAAATCTTGTTATAATGGGAGGTGCTGATTGAAAGTGATCTGAGCTGTGAGTCTGCTTAAAGTTGATGATTTTAAGATTAAACAAAAGCATACACTCATTCAGTTGTTCATAAAAGAAATGAGGACTATTAATGAATATAAATGAAATGAAGCAACGACAAGAAAAAATTCGTAATTTTTCCATTATTGCTCATATTGACCATGGAAAGTCTACCCTTGCTGACCGGATTTTACAAAAAACAGAAACCGTTTCAGATCGTGAAATGCAGGATCAATTACTTGATGCCATGGATTTGGAGCGCGAGCGCGGTATTACCATTAAATTAAATGCTGTGGAATTAACATATACAGCAAAAGATGGTGAAGAGTACATCTTTCATTTAATCGATACTCCTGGACATGTGGATTTTACCTATGAAGTGTCAAGAAGTTTAGCAGCATGTGAGGGTGCTATTTTAGTTGTTGATGCAGCTCAAGGAATTGAAGCCCAAACATTAGCGAATGTTTATTTAGCATTAGACAATGATTTAGAAATTATTCCAGTTATCAATAAAATCGATTTGCCAGCTGCAGATCCAGAACGAGTTCGTACAGAAATCGAAGATGTGATTGGGATTGATGCCAGTGATGCTGTTTTAGCAAGTGCCAAAGCAGGTATTGGAATCGAAGACATTCTAGAACAAATCGTTGATTTGGTTCCAGCTCCGACAGGTGATCTTGAAGCACCGTTAAAAGCGTTGATTTTTGATTCAGTTTATGACAGTTATCGTGGTGTTATTTTAAATGTTAGAATCATGGATGGTGTTGTGAAACCTGGTGATAAGATCATGATGATGAATAATAATAAGACATTTGAAGTAACTGATGTCGGTATTTTTTCACCTAAACCAATTAGCCGAGATTTCTTGATGGTAGGCGACGTTGGTTATATTACGGCAGCAATTAAAACCGTTCGTGATACCCAAGTAGGGGATACTGTAACATTAGCAAATAATCCAGCAACAGAAGCTTTAGCAGGATATCGCAAAATGAATCCAATGGTTTATTGTGGATTGTATCCAATCGATAATTCCCGTTATGTTGAATTACGTGAAGCTTTGGAAAAATTACAGTTAAATGATGCAGCATTACAATTTGAAGCAGAATCTTCTCAAGCTTTGGGTTTTGGTTATCGTTGTGGATTCTTAGGGTTATTGCATATGGATGTTATCCAAGAACGATTGGAACGTGAGTTTAACCTTGATTTGATTACAACCGCACCATCAGTAATTTACCATGTAACTAAAACAGACGGTACAAAAATCGTTGTTGATAATCCGGCAGAATTTCCAGACCAAAGCACCGTTGATTTTGTAGAAGAACCGTATGTTAAAGCAACAATTATGGTTCCAAATGAATATGTTGGGGCCGTTATGGAAATCTCTCAACGAAAACGTGGCGAATTTGTCACAATGGATTATTTAGATGAATATCGAGTAAATGTTATTTATGATATGCCGTTATCAGAGATTGTTTACGACTTCTTTGATCGCTTGAAATCAGGGACTAAAGGCTATGCGTCATTGGATTATGAAATGATTGGTTACCGTAAGAGTAACTTATCTAAGATGGATATTCTATTGAATTCAGAAAAAGTCGATGCATTAAGCTTTATTGTTCATAAAGATTTTGCTTTTGAGCGTGGAAAAGTGATTGTTGAGAAATTGAAAAAATTAATTCCTCGACAACAATTTGAAGTACCTATCCAAGCTGCAATTGGACAAAAAATCACTGCACGTTCTACCATTAAAGCCTTACGGAAAAACGTTTTGGCTAAATGTTATGGTGGAGATATTTCACGTAAACGTAAGTTGTTAGAGAAACAAAAAGATGGTAAAAAACGAATGAAACAAGTCGGATCTGTTGAAGTTCCTCAAGAAGCCTTCATGGCTGTTTTGAAAATGGACGAGGATGAACCGAAGAAATAACAATACAAAAATAAAACGATCCGCATCAAGTATACTGATAATACTTGATGCGGATCGTTTTATTTTAATATTAAATGATAAGATTACTTAAGAAAAAGGTCTTCCTAAAGGTTTACTTTCAGAAGTATCCTTTGTTTTTGTATCTGTTATTGACTCATTAAGTCTATCTTGGTCAAGTGTTCCTTTAGAAGGAGTTGCATTATATGCTCCTAAAATAATAGCACTTAAGACAAGCCCAGTGATAGATAAAAGAGCAGTTAATCGTTTGGGTTGTTTTCTTTTTTGATTGAATAAGATTGCTTCTAAACGATTTTTTATTTCTTTCGTATTTTCATAAAGAGTGACCGAGGCAACTTTTTCATTATATTTTCCTGGATTATTGGTCATCTCGATTAATGTAGTGCCATAGTTGTAGTATTCTTCTTTAGAAAAGTATTGGGTAGTTCCTTCATCACATGCGTATTCACATTCCAGATTCATCATTTTTTCAATGAAATAAACCACAGGATTGAACCAATGGATACAGACAATCAATTGCATGAACCATTTATAAAAGATGTCTTTATTTTTATAATGGGTAACTTCATGAGACAAAATGCTGAAAAGTTGCTTCTGAGTCAAATCCTCATGGGGTAAAACGATATAATTTTTCGTCACACCTAACAGTAAGGGTGAGGAGACAAGCGGTGTCGTATATATATCAATAGGCGCTACAATTTTTTTATCTTCACAAATCTCGCTTAAAAGATCAAGTACCTCTGGTTTATCTACGGGTTGCCAATCTGCTTTGATATACTTGGCAAAACTTTGGTATTTAGTGATTTTCTGGACAATCAAACAAAAGGCAATAGCTAACCAAATATATAGAATATAAGGTGCAAAAGCTGTATTTTTACTGCCCATAATGATGTTATCATTAAAAATAACATTATCTCCTATAACTACAGAAGGATTTCTTACGCCTTGCGGACCATAAATCATTTCATAAAAGGGTGATGATTCAATGGTAGAAAAAATTATACTTATAATACTTTGGTTTGGAGAAAAAGGGAAAATAAAACGTAGTAATACAATCAGTAGCAGATAGTATTGAAACCGTCTAGAAACCTTTTTTTTCAAGAAATGTCTACCTATTAACCAAATAGCAAATAAAATTGAACCTGAAATACTGAGGGAAATAAGTAAGTTCAATATTTTTTCAATCATCATTCCTTATTTTTCTCCCAGTAATTTTTCAATTCTTCAATTTCTTTGTTAGAAATCAACTTATTTTCAACTAATGTGGCTATTAAGCCTTTGACTTCACCCTCATACATTTTCCCAACAAAATCTTTCGTTTCTTGGCCTAAATAGTCTTTTTCTGTTAAAAGTACTATATATTCATTTCGCCTGCCTTTTTTATGAACTTCTAAAATTTTTTTTTCAGTCAAACGAGCAAGAAAAGTTAAGATAGTATTATTTTTCCATTTGAACTCTTTTGCATGCAGTTCTTCAACGATCTCAGAAAACATCATACGACCATTATTAGACCATATTACTCGTAAAATTTCTAATTCTGAGTCAGAGATTTTTGGTGCCATATAAGTCCTCCTTTTAGTGAATAGTGAGTGTAAGACAATGCTAAAAAAACTCTTGTCTTATTCTCGTTGATTATTATTTCGTTATATAGAGAAGCAATAATTCAATTATAACACGACTGTTGACAAAATAGAAAAGTACATGATATTATAACTACACGATGTAGGTATAAAGTGTGAAAGTACTTTCAATTAATTCTAGAATCTAAATTTATCTATATCAAAAACTAAAAAAAAGGAGAGGCAATTTGAAAAGGAAGCGGTTGTTAGCTCTATTTTTTCTGATTGAGCTGGGTATACTCACTGCTTGTTCAGCAACTAGTGATATAAAAAAATCTCTACCAGAAACGAATTATTCGAAAAAAAATGAGAATTTCAATAATTCTAAGCTTACATCAAAAGAAAAAGAGAAACTTTATGGTGATCTATCTAGTAATGCTGCTTCGCCAAAAATGCTAAAGTATTCTGATCAGTTTAAGCAAAACATTTCGTTTGTTGCTCAGGTGGAAGGTGAACCTCAGCAGGTGAAATCAAAGGATGATACGTTAGATGGTGAATGGTATGTTTCAGTATTATTGATGAGAAATAGAACCACTCCGATTTATTTAAATCTTTCCGATATAAAAAAAGAAAAATGGCCCAAAAGTGATGACATAATCCGAATTGAAGGAAAAGCAATTGGTTATCTTTACACTAGCTATAATAATGAACGACTTGATTTATTAGATATGAAAGCAAACGCCATAGAAGTCTTAAATTTAAAAAATGAAAAGGTTTCTTCTGACAAAGTGATCGAAACCGATCAATATAAAGTAGAAATTACAGATATTGATTTGTTGGAGGATACATTTGAAGAGCCGAGCTTAGTTGTTTATTACAATTTCAAAAATAAAAAAGAGTATAGATCAGTATCTCCACTGAAAAACTATTTTTTCTTTAGTCAAAAGAAAAATCGTTTAGAGAACACGATTTTAAAGGCTAACGATAAGAATCTTGATTCTAAGGCAATTAATAGAGAGACCTTAGAGCCAGGTGAAGAAATGCTATATTATGAAGTATTCAAACTACTAGATTCCAAAGAAGCAGTTTATTTGGAGGTATTTGATGACGAATACATTCTGTTAAATAGACTAGAAATATCAATACCGAAAACGAAATAAATGAGCTGTTGTACCATATGTTGTTGTGGTTATTTTAATTAATGTAAAGTGTTTTAGAGTATTATAAATAGACGAAAAAAAGGGGAATTACAGATGAAATATATTATCAAACAAAAATTGGTTGCTTTAAAACCAACTTATCAAATTTTAGACGCATCAGGAAATCCATTATACAAAGTTAAAGGAAGTTTTTTAGGAAGAGAAAAATTTGAAATTACTGACTTAGAAGATCAAACTCTGGCAAAATGTGAAACGAAAGTAAATATTTTAAGTATTATTGGTTCATTTTTAAGATACAATTTCAAGAAATATCATATCTTGGTTGACGACAAAACAGTTTTTTCTATGGCACGTTCTTTGAATATTTTTACGTATAAGTTTAATGTTGATTCGCCTATAGGAGAGGTTAAATTAGGCTATGGAATGACAGGAAGTCATCAGTTTACGTTGCAGGATAAAATTATTTGTGATATTGATAAAAGAAAATTGACCTTGGGTGGAGATGAATATCATATCGATATTGATGATGCTCATGACCAAAGAGCGTTTCTACTAACAACAATTGCTTTGGACCGTATTTATTATACGAAAAGATAGTTAGTGAGCAGTAGAGTATTTAATATAATTATATAAGTGGAATAACTTTTAAAGAGATTTTTACAAGATAGTAAGATTGGGGAATTGCAGTAGATGAAAAATAAGAATAAAGTGTTTATGGTAATGTTGGTATTCAGTATTGCAGTTGTTATGTCTGGTTGTGATACAGTGGAAAAAGCCAAAGAAAGTATTGATAATTATGATTCTTATTCTCCTAATATGGATGAAGGCGATAAGTATAATGCGTATGTTGACTTATTAAATGTTTTATCAGATGAATTAGCAGAAATTAAAAATTCTTATGCAGAGTATCATATGGATGAAGCGGGTAATTTTGTACCAACAGATAATGAAGATGCAAACTCTTTTACAGGTTCAATTACTTTAGTTCAGCTAGCAATTGAAAAAGCCGATAAAGGACTCTCAACCAAACCAAAGATGGATGTTGATGAGGATGTAGAAGCCTTGCTAGCAGTTCTGAAAAAAGAAATGTCAATTTTAGAAGAAATTGAGAGCTATTATAAGGAAAAAGATTTTTTGAATGATCATGATGCGAAAGGAAAAGAGTTATATCTCAAACTAGTATCCATCTATAAACAAGCAGATGAACCTATTAAAAATTTTAGTGATAAAATGGAGGTGTTGATGAGTGAAACAGAGAAGAAAGAGCGGGAAACCCATGAAAAAGAGGGAAATAAAATTTCATTAGGAATGTTACAGTTTATTGATGCAGCAAAAGAAGCTAGAGATATTGTTGATAAAAGTATTGATAATGATTTAATAACTGAGAACTATGATGATATTGAAGGTATTGATGAAGGTGTCTCGATAAATTTAACAACTGAGAAATATGCTGAACTAAATACTAAAGTTTCTAAAGCATTAGATGAACTTAAAGAAGTACCTAAAGATTCAAAAGCTATAGAAAAAGAAGGTTTTTCTTCTAACACTGCTGAGGGTAATATTGACGATTTTGTAGAAAAAGCATCAAACTTTAAAAGTGTATCAAATAAACTTTCTGCAAGTCTTGGGGATAAAGAATCATTGATTGATGCCATGACCGTGAAAGGAATATCAGATGCATACTCAGAGTTAATCAAGGTTTATAACAAAATAGAATAGCAAAGTAGATTTGGTATGAAAGAAACGATAGTTTCATGCACCGAATGTGTAGGATCATCATTAACAAGCGATTGCCTGGCATTGTATACATGGCTCAAAGAGATAATAGATGTAAATCTTTTATCTGTGATAAAATGTGATTGCATGAAAGAAGTTTATATAGTACACTTAATAAGTCTGAAAAATCAATACCTTAACAAATAACTATCCTTATCCCATCTTCAAAAGAGATGGGATTTTATTTGTGCCATTTTAGCCTATAATGAGTGTTTTCTCATAATTTAAGATATATATATACTTTTGTTTAATAAGGTCGTATAATAACAATTGTAGTATAATTGTAATTTAAAATAATAGGTCATTTCATTCGTAAGGGTGTTTTAATTCCTCTTTTTTTATCACAAAGGTATTGCAAAAATTAATCGTGCTAAAAGCACTAGGAGGAACACATTTATGAATACAGGTACAGTGAAATGGTTTAACGCAGATAAAGGTTTTGGTTTTATTACTCAAGATAACGGAACAGACTTGTTTGCTCATTTTTCAGCAATCCAAGGTGACGGTTTCAAATCTTTAGACGAAGGTCAAAGCGTATCTTTCGATATCGAAGAAGGCCAACGTGGACCACAAGCAGTAAACATTGTAAAAAACTAATTTAAAATTATTTAAAAGATTCGATTGTTATCGGATCTTTTTTTATTGTTTAAAAAATGCCATCTCTTCGGTAGAAGAGATGGCATTTTTGGTTATTCAAAGGCAATTTATTAATTCAGAAATACAGAAAGAGAAGCAGCCATATCGTTATAACCATAATCTCCAACATTTATTGTTTGATGAGATAAACGGTAGTTATTTATGGTTAATGATCGTCCTTGTAGGTTTTTATAATCCCAAAGTGTGCTATAACCTCTACCAAATACATAGACAGAAGAACAATGGTCGTTTAATTTATTATTGCGACCTAAATTTCTCCAACCGCCTAAGTCAACTCTATGATTGTAACCATTACGATCTCTACGCTTATAAAAGATAGCAAAACCGCCAGATTCAGTTGGTTGGCGTCCTTCTGAACTAATAAATGCTTGTCTTTGTAAATGAGAATCAAATCGATGAAGAACTCGAACTCCTTGATTATTGGTAGTTAAATAAGCATATTCACCAGCTGCAGAAGCTTCCAGTGAAAGCAATAGAACAAGACCAAATAACAAACTAAAACTGACAAAAAATCGAATCATCATTTTTTTCATATCAAATCACTCCAATTATAAAATTCGCCTTAAGTAAGATAAAGTGTACATAAATATTAATATAAAATACTTTTAAAGTCAAGGTTTTTTTTGGGAAATAATTACACAAAAATTATTGATCTGATTATTTTTATTAATTACATGTAACTATTTGAAAGTATTAATTATTTCAAGGGTTATTAGTTGATATTTTTTTGATTAGAAGTTAATATACAAACATACCAACAACAACCCTTTTTATTTTTTCATTTTACTCTTTAGAGTAAAACTCCTTTTCCCATCTTCATTAGAAGATGGGATTTTTTATTGACTTATATTTGGAAAATAAGCATAAATTTAAATGAAATGGAATTTTAAATCAAGATATTTTCGATGTTTTATTTTTTTAAACGTATAAAAATAAAACATTTCATCGTTAATTTTGAAATAATAATCTGTTTTCAAGGGATATTAGTTGATATTAATGGGGAAAAATAGTATTATAAATTCATACCAACAACAACCCTTTTTATTTTTTCATTTTACTCTTTAGAGTAAAACTCCTTTTCCCACCTTCATTAGAGGGTGGGATTTTTTTAATTATATATATATATTTGTTGGAAAATGAAAAATAAGCGTATAGATTTTCATTCTTATACGCTTATTTCTTTTGTTCTTTTATCCAATCATTACACTTTCATCTGGATATTTAAATTTTGCTTGTTGTTTTTGACCTTTTGTTAGTAGAGAAAAACCAACAGTATAGATACCCACACGTCCAATATACATTAACAACATAATAATAATTTTTCCAATGTTTGTCAGTTCTGGTGTTAGTCCCATAGTCAAGCCAACGGTGCCGAATGCTGAAAAAACTTCAAAAGCGACATACTCTATACCAGAGGATTCAGGAATATTTTCAGTAATAGTCAAGAGCATGATGGAAAGTACACATAACGTCAATGTAATAAAAAACAATGTCAACGCACGAAACACAGTAATATTTCGAATTGTGCGTCCTTGGAATTCAGCACGAGTTCGCCCTTTAAAAATTGAAACGATTTGAATAACTAATACAGCAAAAGTAGTGGTTTTTAAGCCACCTGCAGTAGAACCAGAAGTTCCACCAATATACATCAAAAACATCGTTGTTATTAAACCAGCACTTGTCATTTGCATATAATTGATGGAATAATATCCTGCTGTTCTTGGCGTTATAGACATGAAGAAGGTATTCGCTAAACGTTCAAAAAAATTCGTTCCAGTAGTCAAATTGCTCGCGTTGTGTTCTGTGATGAAGAAAATGATAAAACCACCGATCAGTAAAGAAAGAGTTGTAATAAGGGCGATTTTAGTGTGTAAAGAGAATTTTCGTCTTTTTTTATAAAGAAGTAAATCTTGCCAAACAATAAAACCAAGTCCGCCAGAAATAATCAACGCTCCAACAACCAATAAAACATAAGGTTTGCTCTGGTAAGGAGTCAAACTATCTCCAAGTAAATCAAAACCGGCATTACAAAAACTAGATATGGAATGAAAGAGTCCGAAAAAAAGTCCTTTCTTCCAGCCAAATTCTGGAACAAATGAGATAGAAAGTAATAGTGCACCAGCTATTTGAATGACCGCTGCTAATTTCACCACATACATCATTAGTCGAAAGGCTCCTGACATATCATCTAAGTTAAGTGCTTCTCGTAACAAAATGCGAGTACTCAGTGTAATTTTTTTACGAAGGATAAAATACAAAAGTACAGGCATTGTCATAAATCCTAAACCACCGATTTCGATTAGAATCATAATGACTAATTGCCCATATGCATTCCAATGTAAAGCTGTGTTTAGTGTAGTTAAACCAGTAACGCAAACCGCTGAAACCGCTGTAAACAATGCATCTATAAAGGGAGTTGCTGTACCGCTGCGTGAGAACATCGGTAAGGTCAATAACGAGCCGCCGATAAAAATCAATATGATAAAACCTAAAGCTAAAATCTGAACCGCTGATAAACGTTTTTTTAGTTTAATAGTTAACTTATTTTTCTTCATATTTTCCTCATTTAACATACTAATATAGAACAGTATGTTTCAGTTTTATTTGATAATTTCAAGTGTACCATTTTATGAAATAATTTCCAGTATTTTGAGAATTCGTATCTATATATAGGGTGGAAGGATTCATAAAAAAAATTATTTTTAAAAAGAAAACGCTTGTAAAATTTTAAATTATAAAGTATTATACAAATACAAACTAATTGTATATACAAGTTGAATGGAGGAGTAAAGAAGATGGGTAAGTTTCAAGAAGATGCTAAAAAACTGTTAGAAGACGTGGGAGGCAAAGAAAACATTGCTGCTGTTTCGCATTGTTCTACTCGGATGCGTTTTGTTCTTAAGGATCCAAGTAAAGCTAATACTTCAGCGATTGAGAAAATTTCTTCTGTGAAGGGAACATTTACAAATGCAGGACAATTTCAAGTAATTATTGGTAATGAGGTAGCTCAATTTTATAATGATTTTTCTTCTATTTCAGGAGTTGAAGGCGTTTCCAAGGAGCAAGGGAAAGCGGCAGCAAAGCAAAATTTAAATCCTGTTCAACGGGCTATTTCAGTTTTAGCAGAGATTTTTACTCCACTGATTCCAGCATTAGTTATAGGTGGATTGATTTTAGGATTTCGTAATGTGCTAGAAGGGATTCCATTTGGTTTTTTGGATGGGCAGAAGATTGTTGAGGTTTCACAATTTTGGAGTGGAGTGAATTCATTTTTATGGCTAATTGGCGAAGCTATTTTCCAATTTTTGCCTGTAGGTATTACGTGGAGTATCACTAAAAAAATGGGAACGACACAAATTCTTGGGATTGTTTTAGGTATTACTTTAGTTTCACCCCAATTATTAAATGCGTATTCGGTTGCAAGTACAGCAGCAGCTGATATTCCATTTTGGGATTTTGGATTTGCTCATGTTGATATGATTGGTTACCAAGCTCAAGTTATTCCAGCAATGTTGGCAGGATTTTTACTTGCATATTTAGAAATCTTTTTCAGAAAAGTTATACCGCAAGCGGTTTCGATGATTTTTGTTCCGTTGTTTGCATTAGTACCAACTGTTCTAGCCGCTCATGTAATCTTAGGTCCAGTTGGTTGGACTATTGGAAGTTGGATTTCAGATATTGTAAATGCAGGATTAACATCTTCGTTTAATTGGTTATTTGGAGCCGTGTTTGGCTTCATGTATGCACCGCTAGTGATTACTGGCTTACATCATATGACAAATGCCATTGATTTACAATTGATTGCGGATTTCCATTCTACAAACTTGTGGCCAATGATTGCCTTGTCTAATATTGCTCAAGGTTCAGCTGTATTAGCCGTTGTATTTATGCACAGAGGTAACAAGGAAGAAGAACAAGTGTCCATTCCTGCTATGATTTCTTGTTATCTGGGAGTGACAGAACCAGCGATGTTCGGAATCAATTTAAAATACATTTATCCATTTGTTGCTGGGATGATCGGTTCTGCTTGTGCAGGATTGTTTGCTACACTATTTGATGTTAAAGCAATCAGTATTGGAGTAGGTGGACTACCTGGGATTTTGTCTATCGTTCCTAAGTATTATCTTGCATTTTTCGGAGCAATGTTGATCGCAGTTATTGTACCGTTTGTTTTAACGTATATTTTCAGAATGAAAGGTATTTTCAATAAAATTGATCCAGTCGACGAAGCAACTGGGAAATTGTTTGTAGAAGAGATGTAATGACTATTTTTATAGTTGAAAAAGCGAGACAATATAATTGTCTTGCTTTTTTTGTTGCTAAATTTCGTCTTTTTATATCATTCAGGATCTACACAAACGTGCACTCTTTTCTAATAAAATAGTTGGCTTTTTTTGTTGTTTCAGGTAGACTAAATAGGGCTTAAGAAAAGGGAGAATGATTGATGGATATTTATTTAAAAAGTGCAATTTTACACATTATTGACCGTGAAACTGGTACGCCAGTATTTTCAGATAAGGAATTGGATTTGACGACAGAATACATACGCGTGTATTTAACCAGTAAAATAACTAAGCTTTCAACTGCTCAAACTAAAACAGGTATTTTAGCAGAAGAGAGTGGGTTTGTTGACAAAATGCGGGGGATTCCTAATGATTTTGTTCAAAAGAGTCAGCAGTTAGCTCAACATTGGTACGATGTTTATTCTGGTAGTGAGGATGCACCAAGTGCAGATGTGCTTTTTGTGTTGTATGAGCTGGATACTGTGATGCATTTAGCAATGATTAAGTTGAACTATAAAGAAAGTTATACCCATTATGTAGATTATGAAGATGAGGCTGTTTATAATAAGTTGATTATCAACCGAGCAATATTGCCGTCCAAGTCTCAAAAACCAGATGAAGGAATGACAGTAAATCTAGACACTTTGGCTTATGAGCTGTTAGAAAAGCGTTATGAGTTTTCTGGTGAAAAAGTTTGGTATTTCTCAGAAAAAGTAATTGAATCAGAGCCTGCGCCTTCAATAGAAGAAAATATGAAAGAAATCAAAAAAGCGGTGAAGCGCATTGGAAAAAAATTTAATGAAGATGAATTTGAATTAATTGCTTCGGTGAAAGAAGCGGTTTATGAAAGCATTGAAGAAACTGGAACGATCGATAATGAACAAGTAGCTGAACTAGTTTTTAAAGAAAATATTTCAGCACGGATGGCTTATCAGGATGAAGTAAACGAATCAAAATTCGTAGATAAAACACCTCCTGTTCGTGAAGCGAGAGAAATTTCAGAGAAAAAATTTGGCAAGCAAAAATTAAAAATGAGTAATGGAATCGAATTGATTGTGCCAATCGATGTTTATCGTAACGGGGATCTAATTGAGTTTGTTAATAATCCAGATGGAACTGTGTCTATTGTTTTAAAAAATATTGAAAAAATTAGTAATCAATTATAATCTTTGGAAGACAAAAAAAGCCTCTCATTCAAGTGAATGGAGGGCTTTTTTGGTAAATAGTTAATCGGTCAGCTGCTCCAAAGCTTTTTTTGGAATCGTTTCTTTAGTAACTTCTTCCCAGCTAAGGACACCCTTTCGAGGATTTACTTTTAATTTTAGGTAAGCATTTATTCTTAATGGCTTATCTCTAATTTCTCTCAAGATTTGAACGCTTTTCTCACCGTTACTATTAAATGTAGTTTGTGTATAATCGTATTCTGTATATTTTACACCGTTGGAAAACTTTCCTGTTTTTACTTCATCAGGTTCATTTATACGGGTATAATAATCTTTTCCACCATAGTAATAGTTATAACCATACCAAATCCCGCCTGTTAAAAGTACAAATGGCAGAATATAAGCTAATATTTTTTTCAATACTCTCACCTCTTAAATGTAGTATGCCTTTTTTTTTAAAAGTATGCCATTGAAATGTCTTAAAATAATGTGACAGTTTTGTTAGTGAGTTGCATGCTTTGAGCCTTCATAAAATAGTCAATGTCTGTTTACACTTTTTTTAGAAAGTCGTGATACAATGAAGAAAAGAAGAGGGGGAATGAAAAATGCTACCTTTATATGGTTTTTTTGATCCAACCTATATTTTGGTTATCATAGGATTGTTGATATCAATGGCAGCATCTGCTTATGTAAATAGCACATTTAGGAAATACGATAAAATTCAAAGTAGAAATAATGTAACAGGCACAAAAGCCGCGGAATATATTTTGCATGAAGAACAAATCAATGATGTTGGTGTTCAACAAATTGCGGGCAATCTTACAGATAATTATAATTCAGGAAATAAAATCTTAAGTTTATCTGAATCAACAGCTCAATCAACTTCAGTAGCAGCAATTGGTGTAGCAGCACATGAATGCGGACATGCAGTTCAAGATCATACTAGATATAGTCCGTTGAAAATACGTGCATCAATTGCCCCAGTAGCTAATATTGGTTCCACACTATCGTTTCCGATTATCTTAGTTGGCGTACTGTTTAGTTGGAATCAAACATTGATTAATATTGGGATTTTTGCGTTTTCATTGGCACTGCTTTTTCAATTAGTCACTTTGCCAGTAGAGTTTAACGCATCACGTAGAGCATTGAAAATTTTGTCAGATGGTAATATTTTGACGGAAGAAGAAGTACCGATGGCTAGACAAGTTTTATTTGCGGCTGCATTGACCTATGTTGCAGCTGCGTTATCCACATTTTTACAATTGCTTCGTCTGATTATTTTATTCAGTGGAAATGATCGAAGAAACTAAAACGATGTATCTTTTGTTTTATTACCTCAATTTTAGAGAGTGTGTTATCATTAGAAGAGATAGTAAAAGGGAGCTGAAAAGAATGAAAACATCAACAAAAATTAGTATAGGCTTAAGTATTGCTGCTGTAGCGGGTGTCTCAGTTGCAGTGATTGCCTCTGAGAAAATCGTCAAAAAAGTTTACCATGTATCGAATCGGTTTAAAGCAAAAAAATTCGTAAATGATAAATTTGGCGGTAATGAAAAATTACTAGGAATTGTCGATGATTTATCTGATGACGAGCTTGATTCTATGATGAATGTTTTAGGAAAAGTTAAAGATGGCAGAAAAAAAATCTCTTCTTATGGTGAATCTTTAAAAGATAATACAGAGAATTTAAAAGATCGTTTTGTCAGCTTTGTTGAAGAAATGATGTAAACAAATAGTAGGTAAGCGGCTTTTCCCAAGCTACTTACCTACTATTTTTTATTTTGTAATCAATAAATAGCAAAATACAAGATCGTCCATTCGTTTTAAAGAAAGTCCTGTTTGCTCATAAAATTTTTCTAATCGGTAATGAAGAGTGTTACGGTGCATGTATAAATCTTTGGCAGCTGAACTAATATTTCCTTGGTTATGCCAAAGAGAAAGAATGATTTGCTGAATTTCCTTTGTTAAAACGAGCTGTTTTCCAAAGTTTTGTATGATTAAACTTTTATTCATAGCGTCTTTAGTAAAATAATGCAAGGCAACATCACTTAGTGAAAAAGCAGATTTGCCGCGAAGCATTTCAGCTTCATTCCTAAAAATTTGTTGTTCTTCTTTAAATAATTTAGGTAACTGTTCATTCGCTTGGAAAAAATTTCCTACAAAAACAATTGTTGAAGTATCAAAATCTGCATCTAATGTTAAAAAAATACTCTGCAGTTCTTCTAAGGTATAGTGGTTTTTAGTATATTTTTCAATTAAAATGCCATCATTTTCGCTAGTGAAAAAGAAGTCCTCAAGATTAGGAAAGATTTCTGTAATGCTATTTTCCCATTCTGATTGTAAAAATGCTTTAGGCTTTTTGATTTGAATTTGCATTACTCGGAAAGAACCTTTTGTTTCCAAAATTGTCTGATTGTACAAGTACTCCAACCAAGGATGTTTTTTTTGATTGATATAATATTCTTTTGAAGGAAACATTTTTTCTAATAAACGAATTTCTGTTTCTTGTAATAATTCTTTGGCAATGATAAAATACTGTCCATCAATCATTAATGAAAGGTCATCACCAGTTGATTTTGTTTGCTGAATTTTACCAGTAGGATATAATTCTATTAATTCTTCAATAGTCATAGACACACCTCACTCATTATTGTACCATGAACAAGGTATAAACGTTTAATGATAATAAAGAACGAAAGGCGGAAATCGCTTGAATCAAAAGACGACGACCTTAACGATAGAAGAAAAAGAAAAATTTATGTTAGAAGCCATTAAAGAAGCAAAAAAAGCAGAAGTTATCAAGGAAGTGCCGATTGGTGCAATCGTAGTAGTAGATGGAAAAATTATTGGTCGTGGATCAAACCTGAGAGAAGAAAGTCAGGATGCAACTGCACATGCTGAGATGTTTGCCATCAAAGAAGCTTGCCAAGCAGTTGATAATTGGCGATTAGAGCGTGCTCAATTATTTGTTACTCTTGAACCTTGTCCGATGTGTAGCGGAGCCATGATTCTTTCAAGAGTAGAAGAAGTGTTTTATGGAGCGAAAGATCCCAAGGGTGGAACAGCCGGCACGTTAATGAATTTATTAGAAGATGAGCGCTTCAATCATGTAGCTTATGTAGAATCAGGGATTTTAGAGGAAGAATGTGGCAGTTTGCTTTCGAATTTCTTTAGAAAACTAAGGGATGAAAAGAAACTTTTAAAAAATCAACAGAAAGACTAGCCAAGTAACTAAAAATGCGGTATACTAAATCTTGCCGAAAGGCTAGGACAATGGTGGGCTTACGAAGCGTGTCAGATCCGGAAGGAAGCAGCACTAAGTAGGTGCCGCCATGTGTCTGATTTGAATATGATTATATCAACGTTTCTAGCATAGCTAGAAACGTTTTTTTATGTTTTGAAAAGAGCGAAAGTTATTTGAAGTATAAAAAAAAAGCCAAGAAGGCTTTTTATAATTCGACATAAGCAAATGACTGAACATTACCACATAATGGACATTTCAAGTCGTTCTCGTCGGTTTTGTTTTTGATTAGAACATAACCGCAAGCTAAACAAGTATATCTTATTAGCTTATCATTGTTCTCTTTACTTTGAAATAATTTCATAAAAACCATTTTAACCTAAAAATGGAGGAAAATCAAAAAAATATGAAATTGGGTAAAAAATAAAGTTAACAGAACAAGAACGAATAAATAAATTGTTATATATACTAGTTGTTACTTTTCAGATTGTCATTCCCAATTTATTGATTTGATAGAGTCCTTAATGAAAGCGAAATTCGATTAATTAAAAGTTGGTGGCATTTTTGATTTTGTTAATCGGATATTTTACCTAATCTATAATTTGAGACTATTTGGTTGTACAGTTTTCTTGTTTTTGTTATATTACCTAGTAGATTTGACTTAGGAGGATTAATAGCATGAAGAATTTAAACAAATGGGCATTCTTTTACTTTTCACCAGATTTTTCACCTGAACAAAATACGGTTATTAATAAAAATGAATTAGGAACCTGTACATTCATTACTGTAGGATTTGATCCTAAAGCGAAAGAGGATGGTAGTATTGTTGAAGTTGCTAAGGAACTTAAGGCAGATGGCGTTCAAATGATTGAGTTATGCGGTGGATTTGGGCCAACTTGGGTAGCTAAAATTTGTGAGGCGTTAAGCTATGAAATTCCGGTTGGAACTGTAACATATGGACCAGAATTTCGTCAACAATTGTTAAATATTATGAGTTAATTAAAAAATCCCTATTTAAAAGAGAGGCCAATACTCATCTTTTAAATAGGGATTTTTTTCTTAGAAACTGCGGCCACCGCCGCCAAATGTGCCGCCCCCAGTTGAATGGGTGCTGCTTCCACCACCTGAACCGCCACCGCTAGAATTGTTTCGAGGGATGCGGCGAGTAGTGATGAAGGAATTAATCAAGGTATCATTTCTTTGAGTTAATTTCAAGTTGGATTTTTCTCTAAATGGGTACTTGTAGGTTCCAAATTTTAGTTGATATTTAGAAATATTGGCAATAAAGAACACGCTACTTAAAATGAGTGCAGCAACAAAGGCAATCATAATTTCTGTTGTTGTCAATGTTTTAAAGCGAGTGATTTTCCCAGTTTCAGTATCAACGCGATAGTGCCCACCAGGAACGCCTTCATCGATGTATTTGCTAGTGTTTTCTAGAAAGCTCTGAGCGGCTTGGAAATAATTACCGCTTTTCATGCTAACTTCAATATCATCCAAAGTCTGATTAATACGTTTATTATCCATGTAGTCAATCATATTTCCAGAGGTTGAAATAATAAATTTTTGTTGATTCATGTCAATATAGAAGGTGATTCCGTTTTGATCTTTTCCAATACGGTCTAACATATAATAGTCTGCAAATCGATTAGAATCAATATCGTTATCGTTATTTGATACAATATAAACACGTGCTTTTGCTTTATTTTCAATCGGAGTAATCGATTCTTTCAATTGGAGAATTTGTTCAGGTGTAAAGAGTGACGCTTGATCATCGATTGAATCTTCGGCTGCTTGAACGTTCAAAGAAAAGGCAAAGAGAAGAGAAATAACTGCAAGTATACTAATTAGAAGTTTTCTCATATAAACCAGCCTCCAATCAGGAAAATGGACAATAATAATGCGAAAATACCAAAGGTTAAAAATCCTAATCGCTTATAACTAATTGGTAAAATCCCGCTGACTTTTCCAGTTTGTCCATTCATGGCATAGTAATAAACTTTTTTTGACTGTTCATTACTTCGATAGGTCACTAACCAAATTGGTAAAAGCATATACTGATTTTTTTCGCTTTCTAAAGAAATATCCGTTCGTAATTTAGTTAAAGTGGTATAGCCAGAAGCTGTATCTCGTAACAATGATTCAGAATAATCATTTAATTCACTTTCAACTGCTTTTTTTATGGCTTCATATTCAATATCACGTTTTTCCGCTTGAAATCCCGCTAAATATTGGCTTTTAAAGGAAACAGCTTTATCGATTTGAAAGGGTTGGACTGCTTCCACCATTTTTTGTTGAACATTTTTAGAAAGAGCATTTTTGATTAATTCTTTAAATGAAATGTTCCCTTGACGTTCTACATCGAATTGTTTTGTTTCAGTATATTCAATGTCTCCAATACGCCAGATACGAATCGTTGTCCCCATAGCATTCATCTGACCGTCCACTTCAGCATCTACAACCCAATAAGGAAAATACACACCGGTTAATTTATCGATTTGTTCTTTATTGAAAAAATCCTTTGGAATAAACCATTTTTTCTTTGTCCAATCTAAAAACTTCTCAACTGCTTCTTCTTTTTCAACAGCGAAAGGCAAGACTTTTTCTGGAAGAAATTGTCCACTTAATCGTCCCGATAAAACAACTGGGTTGTGGCAATAATAGCAATAAGTAGCAGCAGTTGTTGCTTCTGTCACGATTTGGGCTCCGCAACTTGGACAGTTGAATACTTCCATTGCCCCTTCTAATGAATCGTCAGCTCCTTCGTCAGAGCCGGTTGCTTCTTTGAAGGAGGATTTTTCTTCGTCAGTCATTTGATCGACTTGCGATTCAGCTGTGAAGGTTAGTTCTTCTTTTTCATTAGGTTGAGTGGAGGCATCTTCTAAGTGAGCTTCTCTTTGTGCGTTTTCATATGCGGTAACTTCATCTTCAGTAAAGATACTTAAACAGTATTCACAATGGAATTTTTGATCTTTTGGATCAAATAATAGAGGACCACCACAATTTGGGCATTTGTGTGTAAATGTATCCGTCATGATTTTTCCTTTCTTTTGATACCTAATTAAATAAAACAAGTACCTATTTTCTTGTTATTCATTTGTTTTTTTATGCAGAAAAAGGGCGAGACACAGTTGCCAAGCCCTAGTCTTTTAGAATTTACAAAGGGACACCTTGGAATGGCTTGCCACAATGTGGACAGAATTTTGGAATACCATTTGACAAATCAACAGTTTCACCACAGTCATTACATTTCATTTCTAATTTTGGTTTGTCATTCGTTGGTTTCGATGTACCGCAATTAGAGCAAAACTTACCAGTGTTTTCTGTTCCGCACTGTGGACATGTCCAAGTGTCCGTAGAGCCTTGATCATTTTGTTGATTTTGTTTTTCTTGCATCTGCTGTTGATTGGTTTGCGATGCTTGAGCAAAATAGTTACCGCTAGTATTCATACCCATACCGACGCCCATAAAGCCATTCATAGCACCGCCTTCATTATTTCCTGCTGCTTCCATACCACGAGCCATAGAACCTTGAACGTAGCCTTCTCGAACGCCTGGATCGCTAAGCATAGCACCTTGATTTCGCATATTGATTAATTTTGTTGAATCATCTGTATATGAAATGCTGGCTACTGCTACAGAAACGATTTCCATACCTCGCAATTCACGCCATTGATCATCTAAAACTTGTCCCATGTATTTACTTAATTCTAAACTTTTAGAGGGAACATAAGAAATACGTTCACCATCTGCTGACATTTTATTGATTGCAGCTTGTAAAGCTGTTAAAAATTCAGACAAATATTGTTCATTGATATCATCAATATCAACTTGACTCTTATTTCTAGGGATCGCATTTGAGAAGAATAATAATGGATCTGTAATTTTAATTGAGTAATTACCGTGGGCGCGTAAAAATAACTCAGCATTGTAAAAATTATCAAAATAATTGATAGGTGAAGCCGTCCCGAATTTGATTCCTTTTATTTCTTGTAGGTTGATATAAAAAACTTGTTGTTTCTGAGGCGTAACACCACCAAATTTAAAACGATCAAAAGTTTCAGAAATTGCGTCTTTTAATGAGCCATTAAAAGCAGAAGGAGCGGAATCATTTTTGACTGTGTAATAGCCTTCTTCGGCAGTATAATCAATGATTTTTCCGCCATCGACTAGAATCATCATCATGTTAGGATAGACATGGATAACAGAACCATCTGTTAAAACATCTTCTGTTCCTTTACGATTTGAGCCGCGTTTATCATCTTTACGAACAAAAACACCTTTTGTCATGACAGTTGTATCGCCCATATTATCTGGCTCGATAACCTCAATCCATTGATCTGCTAAGCCACCACCGACTGTACTTATTGCTGCTTTGATTATTCCCATCCGAAATTCCTCCTAAAATTGAGAGCGTAGTTGGCTTAATATGAAATGTTGGCCACCCAGCTAAAATAAAAAGTAGTAAGTAAAAATAGTATACCATATGTTCCCGTAATAAAAATACCGCTAAGGACTGATTATGAAATGAAAGTAGTAGATAAAATGAGGTAGGATGAATCAATTATTTATATTTTTGCTAAAAGTTTCATTTTCCTACCTTAGATTATAGCGGATAAGGTATAATATATGAAAATACATTGAATTAAAAAGTTGGGGGATTTTTAAATTGGAACGAAGAGAGAGAAAAAAATCAAAAAAACCACTGATTATAGCCGTTAGTGGAATCACAGTTGTTGCTGCAGTTGGAGGATATGTGGCATATGACATGTGGCAGAAAAAACAAGAAATAAAAGAAGTCGAAAAATCTGCGGATGCATTTTTAGGACATTTTTCAAAACAAGAATTTGATCAATTTCCTGAACTATTAAGTGAGTCATCTGTTAAAAAGAGCGGTTATGATAAGTCTCAGGTTGTTGAAAAATACCAAACGGTTTTTTCAGGGATTCAAGCACAAGGAATCAAAAGTAAGGATGTAAAAATCACAAAGGAAAATGAGAATAATTTTACGTTGTCATACAAGCTTGAAATGACAACTCCTTTGGGGAATTTGAAGGATTTATCTTATAAAACAACCATCAAAAAAGATGGAGATAGCTACAAAGTGGATTGGGCACCGAATTTGATTTTCCCAGCTATGTCTGGTCAGGATAAAATATCTATTGGTGTAGATTCTGCCGTTAGAGGAGAAATTGTTGACCGAAATGGTGAGGGGTTAGCAGTTAATCAAGCTTTCGATCAAGTGGGGATCGTTCCTGGAAAATTGGGTGAGGGTCAAGACAAAACAAATAACATCAAAGCTTTTAGCGATCAATTCAACATTCCAGTTGATGAAATTGAACAAAAACTAAAACAAAGCTGGGTCAAACCAGATTCTTTCGTACCTATGAAAATTTCTTTTGATCCGATAACCACTTTACCGCAAGGAGCAGCTTCTCAAGATAAAACTGTACGTTACTACCCCTTGAAAGAAGCATCTGCACAATTAATTGGTTATGTTGGAACGATTACTGCAGAAGATATCGAAAAAGACCCAACATTAAGTAGCTCTGGTGTGATTGGGAAAGTTGGTTTAGAGCAATCGTATGATAAAGAACTTAGAGGTCAAGATGGTGGCAACATCACAATTACTGATGAAAAAGGCGAGCCGAGAAGTGTCGTGCAAAAAGTAGATAAAAAAGATGGTGAAAGAGTTCAGTTAACTATCGATAAAAATGTTCAATCTCAAGCCTATAATATTTTTGTTAACCGACCTGGTAGTGCAGTTATTATGAATCCACAGCAAGGAGATTTATTAGCTGCAGCAAGTTCTCCATCTTTTGATCCAAATAAGATGGCAAACGGCATCACACAAGAAGAGTATGATGCTTATGCGAATAACGAGAATTTACCGTTTACAGCGAGATTTGCAACAGGATATGCACCAGGTTCTACTTTTAAAACAGTTACAGGTGCTATTGGTTTAGACGCTGGTACATTGAATCCTGATGAAGAAATTGCAATTAATGGGTTGAAATGGCAAAAAGATGCTTCTTGGGGGAATTATTTTGTCACTCGTGTGAAAGAAGCAAGTCCAGTTAATCTAAGAACGGCTTTGGTAAATTCTGATAATATCTATTTTGCACAGCAAACGTTGCGTATGGGTGAAGATACATTCAAAAAAGGGTTGGATAAATTTATTTTTGGTGAAAAACTAGATTTATCAATTCCAATGAATCCAGCACAGATTTCCAATGAAGATAAATTTAAATCAGAAATATTATTAGCAGATACAGGTTATGGGCAGGGACAATTATTAGTGACGCCAATCCAACAATCTACCATGTATACTGTATTCCAGAATGAAGGGAAATTAGTTTATCCCAAAATTGAGTTGAATAAAGAAACGAAGACAAAAGAAAACGTTGTTAGTTCAAATGCAGCTAATACCATTGTAACGGACTTACTTGGTAGTGTAGAAGATGAAACAGGATATGTTCATAATATGTATAACCCAGCTTTCTCATTAGCGGCAAAAACAGGAACAGCTGAAATCAAAGATAAACAAGATACTGTTGGAAAAGAAAATAGTTTCCTTTTAGCAATGGATCGAAGTAATAATAAATTTTCAGCGATGATTATGGTAGAAGATTCTAGAAAAAATGATACGGCAACAAATATCAGTAAACCAGTGATAGATTATTTAGAGGCAAATATTAAGTAGTAAAAGAATGGACAAAAGTACAATGAGTACTTTTGTCCTTTTTTATTTGTTTTTACAACTGGTGTTTTTACGAAGGCATAAAAATATGCTACAATAAATCAACTAACATGAAGAAAGAAAGGATTTTTTTTGTGCGGATATTAGCGATCGATACCTCTAATCAAACATTGACAGTCGCTGTTTGTGAAGAGAAAAAAATAATAGGACAATATACAATTACAGTAAAAAGAAATCATAGCCTAACATTGATGCCTGCGATTACGCAATTGGTCAAAGATGTTGGACTAACACCTAAAGATATAGATCGGATCGCGGTAGCCCAAGGTCCAGGTTCTTATACAGGATTAAGAATTGGCGTAACAACAGCGAAGACATTGGCATATACTTTGAAAAAAGAATTGGTTGGTATCTCTAGTTTAAAAGCCTTAGCAGCCAACTGTGTTATGGTAGATGGGCCAATTATTCCAGTATTTGACGCTAGAAGAAATAATGTTTATACTGGCGCTTATGAATATGTGAATGGTACATTGACAGCGATAAAGTCTGATCGTCACATAGCCATAGAAGAGTGGCTCGAAGAGCTAAAAGAATACCCAACTGTTTACTTTGTGGGTGAAGATGTTGAGAAATTTCGTCAACAGATTGAATCAGTGCTGCCAAATGCTCAAATAAATGAGTATCCTCAATGGCAAATCCCTAATGGAGCGACTCTTGCGCAACTAGCTAGATTAGCTGACCCAGAAACAGATATTCATGGATTTTTACCTAATTATTTAAAAAGAGTGGAAGCAGAAGAAAATTGGTTAAAAGAACATACGCCTGAGGTAGAAAATTATGTTGAAAAAATTTAATCTTTTTCATAGTATTCTAGGTATACTTTTTAAAAATCGACCGTATGACGAAAAAATAGTAGAAATTTCAGATCAAGAATATGTTATACGTGCAATTGTGCTTGACGATATCAAGGATTTACTTTCAATTGAAAGAGAAGTTTATGCGGGAGAACTGCCATGGACGAAAACCGCTTTTTTAGTAGAACTTCAATCGTCAGACCCTCATTTATATTTGCTGATTCAAAAAGAGAATCAGACGATTGGTTTTATTGGCTGTCGAATTTTTGGCAAGGATACTCATATTACAAATGTTGCTGTCTCAACAAAGGAGCAAGGCAAAGGAATTGGTAGCTTTTTAATTAGAGAAATCCAGCAATTCGCTAAAGCAAATAATTGTGAAACAATCTCTTTAGAAGTTAGATTAAGTAATAAAAATGCCCAGCGTGTTTATCGACAACTCGGGTTTTTATCAAATACGATTAAACCTGATTATTATACGGAAGATAAAGAAGATGCGCTAGAGATGATTTTATATCTAAAAGAAGTGTGAAACGATGTACTATTTAAAGGAAAATATACCTACAAATAATCCTTCTGAAACTCTTTGGCGTCTTAGTGAAGAGTCATATAGCCATGGCTCACCATGGTCGTTGAAGCAATTTAGCCTTGATTTAGAACAAGAGAAAAGTGAATATCTTGTGTTAATAGAAGACAATCGTTGGATTGGTTTTATCAGTTATCACTTGGTTTTAGATGAAGTCGATATTACCCATGTTGTGATCCATAAAGAGTATCAACAACAAGGGTATGGTAGTCAATTGATGGATCAAGTTATCAAAGAGTTTAGCGAGAAAAAAATTAGTCAGGTATTTTTAGAAGTTCGTGCGTCTAATTTAAATGCTCAAAAATTATATGAAAAAAAAGGATTCAAAACAATCAACTGTCGGAAGAATTATTACAATCATCCAAAAGAAGACGGAGTTGTTATGTGTTTAAAAGTTAAGGAAGTGAGTCAATGACTTTTTTTAATAAGGAAAGAAAATTAATTTTAGCAATTGAAAGCAGCTGTGATGAAACAAGTGTAGCAGTTGTAGAAGATGGAGATAAGATTTTATCAAATATCGTAGCTTCTCAAGTAAAAAGTCACCAGCGTTTCGGCGGAGTTGTGCCAGAAGTTGCCAGTCGCCACCATGTAGAAGAAATTACTTTGTGTATTGATGATGCTTTAGCAAAATCTGGTGTAGAACCTGATGAGTTAAGTGGTGTGGCAGTGACATATGGACCGGGGTTAGTGGGAGCTTTATTGATTGGAATTTCTGCGGCTAAATCGTTTGCTTGGGCACACAGTTTGCCGTTGATTCCAGTTAATCATATGGCTGGACATATTTATGCAGCACATTTTGAAGAATCTCTACAGTTTCCTTTGATGGCGTTATTAGTAAGCGGCGGACATACGGAGTTAGTTTATATGAAAGAAACAGGTTCCTTTGAAATTATTGGTGAAACACGAGATGATGCAGCAGGTGAGGCCTATGATAAAGTTGGCAGAGTCTTAGGGTTAACTTACCCAAGCGGAAAAGAAATCGATGAATTAGCGCATCAAGGAGAAGATACGTATCATTTTCCTCGAGCGATGATTAAAGAAGATAATTATGATTTTAGTTTTAGTGGATTAAAAAGTTCCTTTATCAATACCGTCCACAATGCTGAACAACGGGATGAAAAATTAGTAATCAAGGACTTAGCTGCGAGTTTTCAAGCAAGTGTGATTGACGTGTTAGTTGATAAAACAATACGAGCGTGTAAAGAATATCCAGTCAAACAATTAGTGATGGCAGGCGGTGTAGCAGCTAATAAAGGATTGCGTGAGCGATTAAGCCAAGAAGTTGTCAAAGAATTACCTGGTGTAACGTTCATTGTTCCGTCCCTTAGATTATGTGGTGATAATGCTGCCATGATTGGCGCTGCGGCGTTTGTCGAAGCAGAAAAAAATCACCTCGCTGATTATCATTTAAATGCTGATCCTAGTTTGACATTTATGACGATTTAAACGTAAAATAAACAGACAAGACTAGGCAGATAGGAAAATATTTGCTATAATAAACCGAGTTTAATAGTGATTCGTGGAAAAAGAGAGTACTTCATTATGAATTAGCCAAGCGATTTCGGGAGGGTGAAAGCCGAAAATAATCGAATGAAGGAAACGTACTTTGGAGAATCTGCGTAAGCAGACGGCTATCTACCGTTACAAGATTAAGTGGGTTCACCTTTTTTAAAGAGTGGACAATTAGAGTGGTACCGCGGGAAAATCTCGTCTCTGGTGTTTTTGACATCAGGGACTTTTTTGTTTTGAATCATTATATTTTGCTTCGTTTCCCTTTAATTTTAAGGGCTATAAAAGAGCAGAATCAAACTAAAATTATTTCTTAGGAGGATATACAAATATGAATAACAAAGAAATCGTAGCAAAGGCTATTTTTGATGTTGTAAAAGACGATTTATCTCTAGATGCAGTTAAACAGTTACTGGAAAACCCTAAATCCGTAGA
The DNA here is from genome assembly GCF_058216635.1 of Enterococcus sp. AAFC-DPL-5146. Lineage (NCBI taxonomy): Bacteria > Bacillati > Bacillota > Bacilli > Lactobacillales > Enterococcaceae > Enterococcus > Enterococcus sp. AAFC-DPL-5146. Next base: position 1,273,869 of record NZ_CM177103.1, read on the forward strand.
TCATGGTGATGTCGCATTTCCGGCTTTTTCATTAGCTAAAGCTTACCGTAAAGCACCACAACAAATAGCTGCAGATTTAGCAGAAAAAATTTCTGGTAAAGATTTTGAAAAAATCGAAGTCGTTGGACCTTACCTAAACTTTTTCATGAATAAAAAAATGGTCAGCCAAGCTGTGATTGGTCAAATCGCCAAAGAAAAAGGACATTACGGTGACAGCACAATTGGAGAAAAAGGCAATGTGCCAATCGATATGTCTTCACCAAATATCGCTAAACCAATTTCAATGGGCCATCTTCGCTCAACAGTTATTGGTAATTCAATTGCATTTATTTTAGAAAAAATTGGTTATGAACCAGTTCGTATTAATCATTTAGGTGATTGGGGCACGCAGTTTGGAAAATTGATTGTTGCTTATAAAAAATGGGGATCAGAAGAGTCTGTCAGAAATGCTCCTATCAATGAACTGCTTCGTTTATATGTACAATTTCATGAAGAAGCAGAAATGCAACCTGAGTTAGAAGATGAGGCGCGTGCATGGTTTAAAAAACTTGAAGAAGGCGACGAGGAAGCGACAGAATTATGGCAATGGTTCCGTACAGAATCACTAAAAGAGTTTGACAAAATTTATTCAATGCTTGAAGTATCCTTCGATTCATACAATGGTGAAGCGTTCTACAATGATAAGATGGATGAAATCGTAACGATGCTGGAAGAAAAACATCTGTTACAAGAAAACGAAGGCGCAGAAATTGTTGATTTATCAGCCTATGATCTAAATCCAGCCTTGATTAAAAAATCAGATGGAGCGACTCTTTATATCACTCGTGACTTAGCAGCAGCGGTTTACCGCAAGCGGACCTATGACTTTGCAAAATCCCTTTATGTTGTTGGGAATGAGCAAAGCAATCACTTTAAACAATTAAAAGCAGTTTTAAAAGAACTTGGATTTGATTGGTCAGCTGATATGCATCATATCCCATTCGGCTTGATTACCCAAGGTGGTAAAAAATTGTCGACTCGTAAAGGTAAAATCGTTCTTTTAGAAGAGGTATTGAATGAAGCAGTTGAATTAGCGAACAAACAAATTACAGAGAAAAACCCTGATCTACCAAATCGTGAAGAAGTAGCGCGACAAGTTGGGATCGGCTCTGTTATTTTCCATGATTTGAAAAATGACCGTTTGAATAATTTTGACTTTGTTTTAGAAGAAGTTGTTCGTTTCGAAGGTGAGACAGGTCCTTATGTGCAATACACTCACGCTCGTGCAATGAGTATCTTAAGAAAAGCTGACTTTGTCATCGATGAAACAAAAGAATATGCATTAGACGATAAAGATAGCTGGGAAGTAATTAAGTTATTACAAAAATTCCCAGAAGTTGTTATGCAAGCCGCTGAAAAGTATGAACCTTCAGTCATCGCAAAACATGCGATTCAAGTCGCTCAAGCCTTCAATAAATACTATGCTCATGTTAAAATTTTAACGGATGATGAACAAAAAGAATCACGTTTAGCATTAGTTTATGCCATGGCAACAATTATCAAAGAAGATTTACGTTTGCTAGGTCTTCATGCACCAAACGAAATGTAATATGTAAAAAAACTGAGATCAAAAACGGTTGCGTTTTTGATCTCAGTTTTTTCTATTCGTTAGTTTTCCAACTTTGCTGCATTTGGTCTAAAAGGTCAATAACATCTTTAGTTAAAAAGAGTGAGCGATTGGGTAAATTTCCTTCGATTATTTCAACCATATTAGTGATTTCGTAATTCAACGCTTGATTGCTGTCACCAGAAATAACGGTTTCCACTGTTCCGTCATTAAAAAATATTTTTGCTTCATCTGCTCTTGGGTACTCATTTATGACGATGTATGCATCTTCAAAAGCAACGATGCCTTGTTTTGGCATTTTTGCTTGGAAACTTAAAGAAACTGTGGCGATTTCTTGTGCTTCGTTTTGTAGGATTGTTGCAGATTGTTCGTCGACTCCGGTAGAAAAAGGCTGCATAACGGATGCGATAACTCGTGGTTGTGAAGTAAGGAACCAACGTGCAAAAGATACTGCATATGTCCCTATATCTAAAAGAGCACCGCCTGCTAAATCAGGATTAAAAAAACGATTTTCAGGATCAGGTTCTTTGTAACTACCAAAAGGCGCTTGAATCATTTTTAATTTTCCAAAGCGATTAGAATCAATCTGACTTCGCAGTTCTTGATATAAAGGCATGTTGAAAATTGTCATTGCTTCAGCTAAAATCAAGCCTTTTTCTTCAGCTAATCTCATTGCATTAGCTAATTCTTCACTATTCATCGTGATAGCTTTTTCGCAAAGAACATGCTTTCCAGCTTCTAAAGCTTTTAAGATATGTTCAATATGTTGGCGATTAGGAACTGCTACGTAGATAATATCGATTGATTCATCAGATAACAATTCTTCAAATGATCCATAAGCTGTGGGAATATCGTGTTCTTTAGCGAATGTTTCTGCTTTAGTAAATGTTCGAGATGCAACAGCCGCTATTCGGCTATTTTCTTGTTGAAAACTTTCAGCAAAACTCTTGGCAATTTCTCCAAGTCCGATAATGCCCCATTGATATTGTTTCATGATAATTCCTCCTTAATTTAAAAGCTGATTGAGTTCGTTTAACTTCGACAGAAAAATAGTTATTATCTTTTTTCCGAGAAGTTACCTAATGAACCAAAATAACTGAAATGATAATCGTTCACACTCTATTATACATGAGAAGGTCAAAATGATGGCTTATTTTGGACAGAAGTGTTTAATTGTCTTATCATTTATGGGAAAAGACTGAATGTTTCTTAAAAATACAGAAATAAGCGATTGAAAGAGGTGCATTTTTTTGATATTTTCAGTAAAATGAAGTAAGGAGGCGAAAGTCATGCACCAAATGTATATAGATATTCTTATCGATGCAATTATAGAACAGTTTGAAACGGAAGAAAAATTTTATACGGACTATCTCCAAACCTCAAAAGAAAATTGGGACAACTGGAAAAACGGCAGAATCAATTTGACAAGTGAAGAGATGCAAAAAGTGAAGAACTTGTTTTCTGATTATGAATGGATGCTGACACAGAAAATTCTGCGTCAAACGATTCTATTTCCTGAAAAACGAAATATAGCTGTATCTGAATATAAACGATTAAAAACGTTAATAGCAAAAAAATGGTTGCAATCAGGAGCTGGTATTGCTGAGCTGATTCCGTCCAAAACAACGCACGAAAAAGCACGAGCTTTTATTGATTTAAAAGTGACGGTTTCATACGGTGAATGGGGATTTGACGATATTGTGACTTTCCGATTACCAGCCACATTACAAGGGCAATTGGAAGGTTCTAAAGTAGAGTTGCTAGATTGGGTAAATGAAAATTTGATGGGTACTTACGTTGGTGAATAAGTAAGTAAGGGAGTTTTTTTTTGAAACAGATCTTAGGTATTTTATCTGTCATTATAGTAGTAGGTGCTGTGGTGTATGTTCTTTTTGGATATGATACGCCAAAAGATAAAACAACAAATAGTAGTAAAGACACACAAGAAACCAGTATCACTACGTCAACAATAACGTCTGAAGTACAAACGAAAATATCGACAACTACGACTACAACAGCTGTTGATTGATTGTATAAAAGAAAACTGATATAATCAGTCAGCCATTGTCCTAAACTAGTTATTTTTTGGTTAGGGAACGAATACAAGACAAAGTAGGGAATGTATGAATAGTCAAAGGTATAAAAGTAAAAAAAGAAAAAAGACAAAGTTACCGGCACTTTTTGTAGGGTTATTAATTGTTGGAATAGCATTTATCTTTTCAATCAATGTATTATCAGACCGTTCAAAAATAGAAGAAGAACCCCTTCAACAAAGGGAAAATGTATCAAAAGAAGAGTTTATTGATAGAATCAGTCCTCACGCAAAAGAATTACAAGCATCTTATGGCGTTTTGCCTAGTATCATTATTGGACAAGGAATCTTGGAATCAAATTGGGGACAGAGTACATTAGCATCCAAATACAATAATTTGTTTGGAATCAAGGCATATGGTGATCAAGAGAAGATTAATCTTGAAACGAAAGAATACGTGAATGAAGAATGGATTGTTATTCAAGGAGACTTTAGAGTTTATAAGACTTGGGAAGAATCCATGGACGATCACACGCGTTTGTTTGTTAATGGTGTCTCATGGAATCCTAGGTTATATGAACATGTTTTGCTGGCAAGAAATTACAAACAAGCTGCACAAGCATTACAAGATGCTGGATATGCAACTGATCCAACTTATGCGGATAAGGTGATTCATGTAATCGAAAGTTACGATCTTAATCAATATGATCGATAAGGAATAAAAGTGAAAAGGAGTTGGTTGGATGAGTGAAAAATGGGTGCCGGAAATTGTTACGCCTTTAAAGCAAGATATTGTTCAAGTGCCTAAAGTTATTGCACAAGCTAGCGGAATTCGGATTTTTGGTAAAAGGATTAAATCAATTATCTTTACAACGGACATTGCTATTATTCGAAATACGGATGCAAACGCAGTGATTGCAGTTTATCCTTTCACACCGCATCCTGCTATAACTAAAAGTATTATCGAAGCAGCGGATATTCCTGTTTTTTCAGGGGTAGGTGGAGGTTTAACACAAGGTCAGAGATCTGCTTACATGAGCTTATTTGCAGAAGCACAAGGTTCAATAGGCGTTGTATTGAACGGTCCCACACCAGTTGAGACTGTTGAAATGGTTTGTGAAGTTGTAGATATTCCTGTTGTTAGTACAGTAACATCAATTCATACGCAAATTGACGAGAAAATTGCTGCTGGTGTAACGATGATTAATATTAGTGCAGGGAAAGAGACGGCCGAAACTGTTAGATTTTTCCGGGAGAAATATCCTGAGTTGCCGATTATTGCTACAGGTGGGCCGACAGAAGAGTCTATCATGGAAACAATAGAAGCTGGAGCTAATGCAATTACATATACACCACCTAGTAATGGTGAACTTTTTAGTCATAAAATGGACAAATATCGAAATATAGAAAAAGAGAATGACAGTTAAATACCTAGATTTTAATTGATATCTAGATGTTTAAACGTAACAAACAATCTTTAGATTTGATTAGGGACTCTGAAAAATTCAATGAAAAACTTAATTTTCATTGAATTTTTCAGAGTTTTGTACTATTGTATACTAATACAAGAAGCTTATATATGGTCATAATAAGGATGACCGTTTCTACCCAACACCGTAAACGTTGGTCTATAAGTGAAAAAGAGTCTCAGACCCTTTTTTGCTTACGCAGAAAAGGTCTTTTTGTTTTTAGAAGAAATGCCACATAGAAAAAATGGATGAGGGAGTCGAATGGAATGGAAGAATTAGTACAACGAATCAAAGAGGATGGGCGAGTTTTAGGAGAAGGTGTGTTGAAAGTAGACAGTTTTGTGACTCACCAAGTAGACCCTAATTTAATGGAAGCAATCGGTTATCGTTTTGCAGAAGTATTTGCGGAGGCTGGGATTACAAAAGTTGTTACGATTGAAGCTTCGGGAATAGCTCCAGCTCTTTTTGCAGCAAAAAAATTAGAAGTTCCGATGATTTTTGCCCGCAAAGCAAAAAGTTTAACAATGGATGAAGAGTTGCTTACATCTTCTGTTTATTCGTTTACTAAACAAGTAACTAGTCAAATATCTATTTCAAGAAAATTTTTATCAAGTGAAGATAAAGTACTAATTATTGATGATTTCTTAGCGAATGGTCAAGCAGCAAAAGGATTGGTAGAATTATGTCAACAAGCTGGTGCTAAAGTTGATGGTATCGGTATTGTTATTGAAAAATCTTTCCAAGATGGTCGAGATTTACTAGAAGAGATGGGCATGCGTGTTGTTTCGTTAGCTCGTATAGCTTCTTTGAAAAATGGAGAAGTTGAATTTCTTGAGGGGGATGCGTAAACTTGGAAGGCAAAGAAAATCAAAAAGGACTTATGAAACAAGAGGAAACTGAAAATGGTAAAGCAGCAGTTTTAGGACTGCAACACTTATTAGCTATGTATGCTGGAGCTGTAGCGGTACCGTTACTGATTGGTACAGGCTTAAATTTCACTTCAGAACAAATGACCTATTTGATTTCGATTGACATTTTTATGTGCGGTATTGCAACATTGCTCCAGTTGACGGTTAATAAATTTTTTGGAATTGGTTTACCTGTTGTTTTAGGATGTGCGATTCAGGCTGTAGCACCGCTGATTATGATTGGTAGTGATAAAGGTGTAGGGGCAATCTATGGTTCGATTATTGCTTCAGGGATTTTTGTCGTTTTGGTGTCAGGAATTTTCTCGAAAATCAAAAAATTATTTCCGCCATTAGTAACAGGGACAGTTATTACTGTTATTGGCTTGACCCTGATTCCAGTGGCAGTTGAAAAAATGGGTGGTGGTTTAGCTACTGCTCCTGATTTTGGTGATACGACGAACTTGCTTCTAGCGTTTGTGACGATTGGCTTGATTATTGTTGTTCAAGTATGGGGTAGAGGATTTATAAAATCAATTGCTGTACTGGTAGGTTTGGTAGGCGGTACGATTTTAGCTGCTATACTGGGACAAGTAAATTTGGCGCCAGTAGGTGAAGCGACATGGTTCCATTTTCCTCAACCTTTTTATTTTGGAACACCGACATTTGATATTTCTTCAATAGTATTGATGATTATTATCTCTATTGTAAGTATGGTTGAATCGACTGGGGTTTATTTTGCTTTAGGAGATATCACTGGCAAACATGTAGGTGAAGAAGAACTGAAAAAAGGGTATCGTGCAGAGGGGTTAGCAGTAATTCTAGGTGGGATTTTTAATACATTCCCTTATACTGGATTTTCTCAAAACGTTGGATTGGTTCAACTTTCTGGAATCAAGACTCGCCGTCCAATTTATTACTCAGCCTTTTTCTTAATCGCTTTAGGCTTGTTGCCAAAAGTTGGGGCAGTAGCTCAAATTATTCCAGAGCCTGTATTAGGCGGCGGAATGCTTGTAATGTTTGGGATGGTAGCTGTTCAAGGAATGCGTATGTTATCAAAAGTCGATTATAATAATGATAAAAATTTATTAATTATTGCGATTTCAATCGGTTTTGGTTTAGGCTTCAATATGATTCCTACCTTATTCCAACAAATGCCGGAAACAGTGAGAATGTTCACTGGAAATGGCATCGTTATGAGTAGTTTAACAGCTATTATTTTGAATTTATTATTTAATGGACTAAAAGATAACGAACAGGTTAGTGAATTTTAATATAGATAAAACCGGACATTTTTCCGGTTTTTCTTTTTTTTTATCCGTAATACGAACGTTAAGATTAAAAAAAACTATAATATTCGATTTAATTTTGACACGTAGGATTTCCATTGATAAAATAAAAAAGAATAGAGAAGGAGAGGAGAATCTTATGTCTGTTGTGGTTTCGGTGATAATGGGAAGTACATCTGATTGGACAACTATGAAGCATGCATGCGACTGTTTGGATGAGTTTGAGATATCTTATGAAAAAAAAGTGGTATCTGCTCATCGGACGCCGGATTATATGTTTGAATTTGCTGAATCTGCTCGTAATCGCGGCATTAAAGTGATCATTGCAGGAGCTGGCGGAGCTGCTCATTTACCTGGAATGGTGGCAGCGAAAACTACTTTGCCAGTTATTGGCGTTCCAATACAATCTAAAGCACTAAATGGTTTGGATTCGTTATTGTCGATTGTTCAAATGCCAGGAGGTGTTCCTGTGGCGACTACAGCAATTGGAAAAGCAGGAGCTGTCAACGCCGGACTACTTGCAGTTCAAATGCTTTCAATGTATGATGGAGACTTAGCGAGAAAATTAGATGAAAAGCGTAAGATTCTTGAAGAAACTGTGATGGAAAGTAGTGATGAACTTGAATAAACCTCTATTACCAGGACAAATGATTGGTATTATTGGTGGCGGACAACTTGGTAGGATGATGGCGCTTAGTGCACGTGAAATGGGTTTTCGTGTAGGCGTTTTAGATCCAACGGTTGATTGTCCAGCCGCTCAAGTCGCTGATTGGCATTTATTGGCTGATTACGATGATATAGAAGCGTTAGAAGAGTTAGCAAAGCGTTCTCAAGTTTTAACTTATGAATTTGAAAATGTGGATGTTGAAGCGTTGATGCAGGTTCAAGATTTAGTGAATATTCCTCAAGGGACAGATCTTTTAGCAATTACACAAGATCGTTTGTTGGAAAAGTCTTTTTTAGAAGCGAATAACATTGTTATTGCTCCTTTTGCGACGATTGTAAGCCCAACTGATATCCAAGATGCGATTGACGGAATTGGCTATCCTTGTGTGTTGAAAACAACTCGAGGCGGTTACGATGGTAAGGGACAATTTGTATTATATAGCACATCTGATTTGGCTCCTTCAATGAATTTACTTAGAGAAGGAACATGTGTATTAGAAGCATGGATTCCTTACGAGAAAGAAATTTCTGTTTTAGTTAGTGGAAACGGTAAGGGAGACATCACTGTTTTTCCTGTAGTTGAAAATATCCATCGAAATAATATTTTACACGAAACGATTGCACCAGCGAGAGTCAATGAAGAAGTTGTGATTGAAGCGCAGCGAATTGCTCGTGTGATTGCAGAGGCGGTTGATTTAGCAGGTACATTAGCTGTGGAAATGTTTTTAACAGGTGATGGCGGTATCTATGTAAATGAACTAGCTCCAAGACCGCATAATTCTGGACACTATTCCATTGAAGCTTGTTCTATGAGCCAGTTTGAAGCGCATATTCGTGGTATTTGTGGTTGGCCACTGCCAGAAGTGAACTTATTATCAGAAGCTGTAATGGTTAATGTTTTGGGAAATGAAATCTATGAAACAATGGATATTATTTCTGAAAAACCAGATTGGCATTTTCATTATTACGGTAAAGCAGAAGCGAAAAAAGGTAGAAAAATGGGGCATATTACCATTTTAACAGAAGATATTTTTGAAACGTTAGAAGATATTTATCAAACCAATATTTGGGATTAAAAAGGAGCACATAAACGAATGATTGATCGTTATACACGACCAGAAATGGGCGCAATTTGGACAGATGAAAACCGTTATAATGCCTGGTTAGAAGTAGAAATTTTGGCTGATGAAGCCTGGGCAGAATTAGGAGATATTCCTAAAGAAGATGTACAAAAGATTCGCGAAAAAGCATCCTTTGATGTGGAACGTATTTTAGAGATCGAAGCTGAAACCAGACACGATGTTGTCGCATTCACTCGTGCTGTGTCAGAAACCTTAGGCGAAGAACGTAAGTGGGTTCACTATGGCTTAACAAGTACAGATGTAGTTGATACAGCTTATGGTTATTTATTAAAACAAGCAAATGATATTTTAAGAGAAGATTTAAAGAATTTTACTGCAATTATTGGTGAAAAAGCAAAAGAACATAAACATACTGTAATGATGGGACGTACACACGGTGTTCATGCTGAGCCAACAACATTTGGGTTGAAATTAGCTTTGTGGTATTCAGAGATGAAAAGAAATGTAGAGCGCTTTGAACATGCAGCTAATGGTGTGGAAGCAGGGAAAATCAGTGGAGCAGTTGGAACCTTTGCAAATATTTCTCCATTTGTTGAAGAATACGTATGTCAGCATTTGGGGATTCGCCCTCAAGAGATTTCCACGCAAGTTCTACCGCGCGATCTCCATGCGGAATATATATCTGCAATGGCGTTAGTTGCTACTAGTATCGAAAAATTTGCCACAGAAATCCGCAGTCTACAAAAGTCAGAAACGCGAGAAGTTGAAGAGTTCTTTGCTAAAGGTCAAAAAGGATCTTCTGCAATGCCTCATAAACGTAATCCGATTGGTTCTGAAAATATGACGGGACTTGCTCGTGTTATTCGTGGTCACATGGTAACGGCATATGAGAATGTAACCTTGTGGCATGAACGCGATATTTCGCATTCGTCAGCTGAACGAATCATTATTCCTGATACAACGATTCTATTAGATTATATGTTGAATCGCTTTTCAAACATTGTAAAAAATCTAACAGTATTCCCTGATAATATGAAACGAAACATGGATGCAACATATGGATTGATCTATAGCCAACGTGTATTATTAAAATTGATAGATCACGGTATGGCTAGAGAAGAAGCATATGATTTAGTTCAGCCGAAAACTGCATATGCTTGGGATCATCAAACAGCATTTAGACCTTTGTTGGATGCCGACGAAAAAATTACTTCTATTTTGACTAAGGAAGAATTAGACGATGCATTTGATTATAATTATCATTTAAAGAATGTTGATATTATTTTCCAGCGTGTAGGATTAGGATAAAATATAAAAAAACAGTAGAAATCTCAGATTTATATGAGATCTCTACTGTTTTTTATATGGTGATTTCTTGAAAACTACGAATTGTCGATGAGGCAGGTGCCTTTAACATAGTTAGTAACTGTTCTACAAATTGATACGTACATTCATTTGAATTGAAATAAATATGTATACAATACTTGTTTTTAAAGAAGTGTTGCTCGTGTATTTGGTGTATGACCAATTCCTTGTCATAACAATTTATATAACGAAAGGTTCTTTTTCTGCGTTCGGAATGACGATGAGCCACTCGTTTTAAATTTTTAAATGTGTAGTAAGAACTATGCTGATTTAATTTATGAACTTCTTCTAATGCTAATAAATCATTATACAATCTTGTTCTATCTTCAGGTGCTAATCCAGTCAAAAAATCCTGTGCTAAATAGTCATAATCGCTAGCCATCCGTGTGCTCCCTCCTAAAAATCTTCACTACAAAATCATGTGAATTTTCCAAAGATCTGTCTTATTTAGCATATCACTTTTCTTATTAGTTGTAAATGCTTACAGGGGTTTCTTAATAGATTGGGTTAAAAACGAACGATTGATCGTCTTTTGTATGTTAATGTTAATAAATTGTTGACGGCAATTCGTTAGCTTGTTACACTGTAAGTGGATTAAGACGAATGATTATTATTTTTTTGTTTTTATTGTACGGAAATGGAGGCGTGGTATGGAGAACGATAACATGTTATACGAAGGGAAAGCTAAAAGATTGTTTAGAACAGAAGATTCTCAAGTACTAAGAGTGGAATATCTGGATCAAGCAACTGCGTTAAATGGTAACAGGAAAGACCCAATACAAGGGAAAGCAAAGCTAAACAACCAGATAACATCAATCATTTTTATATACTGTAAACAAAAAGGAATACAAAATCATTTTATAAAAAAAACGTCAAAATACGAACAATTGGTAGAATCACTCAATATTATTCCGTTGGAAGTAGTTATTAGAAATATTTCAGCTGGAAGTTTTTCAAAACGTTTGGCTATACCAGAAGGGCAGCAACTTAAATTTCCAATTTTAGAATTTTATTACAAAGATGATCATCTTGATGATCCGCTGATTAATGATGACCATATTAAGTTTCTAGAAATTGTTACAGAACAAGAAATAGCAACAATAAAACATGAAGCGCACAAGATAAATTTAGTACTGATTGATCTATTTAAAGAAATCGGTATTCGTTTGATTGATTTCAAGATTGAGTTTGGTCGACGCGAGGATGGAACTATTTTATTGGCAGACGAAATTACTCCAGATACTTGCCGATTATGGGATGAAAAAACAAGTGAGCATCTAGACAAAGACGTTTATCGCAAAAATCTAGGAGAAATTGTACCTGTATATCAAGAAGTACTTGATCGATTAGAACAAAAATTCAACTAAAGACAAAGGAGATTTGTGAACGATGCATATTGTAAAAGTATATGTTACTTATAAAGACTCTGTTTTAGATCCTCAAGGTGAAGCAGTAAAAGGAGCTGTCCATCGCCTTGGATTTTCCGAAATAGATGAAATCCGAATCGGTAAATATTTTGAGATTAAAATCAGCGAATCAAATCGTCCAGTTGAAACTGCCATTGAGAAAATTTGCGACAAACTGTTAGCTAACGTCAATATGGAAACCTATCGATATGAGATTCAGGAGGAAGTCTAACATGAAGTTTGCAGTGATTGTTTTTCCAGGTTCTAATTGTGATAGGGATTTGCTTTGGGCAGTCAAAGATATTTTAGGTGAAAATGCTGAGTATGTTCGACATGATGCAGATAGTTTAGAAGGATTCGATGGGGTCTTGATTCCAGGAGGATTTTCATATGGAGATTACCTTAGATGTGGTGCAATTGCTCGTTTCTCTACTATCATTAGTGAAGTGATCCGTTTTGCTGATGAAGGGAAACCAGTTTTTGGAACCTGTAACGGATTTCAAATTTTAACTGAAGCTGGACTGTTACCTGGTACGCTGCTTCGTAATGAGTCACTACACTTTGTTTGTAAAACAATCGCCTTAAAAGTAGAAAATAATCAGACAAACTTTACTTCTGACTATCAAGAAAATGAATTGATTCAATTGCCGATTGCTCATGGAGAAGGAAATTATTATTGTGACGATGAAACGCTTGAGCTGTTAAAAGCCAATCAGCAAATTGTCTTTACTTATGCTGATGAAAATCCCAATGGTAGTTTGGCAAATATAGCTGGAATAACAAATGAAAAAGGGAATGTCTTAGGGATGATGCCACATCCAGAACGAGCAGTCGAAACTTTGTTAGGGTCAGAGGATGGCTTGCGTTTATTTCGGTCAATGGTTAAAAATTATGGGAAGGTTAGGGCAAACGCATGATGAAATTGAAAGAACCAATTCCTCAAGAAATCAAAGACCAGCGAATTTATGCTGAATGGGGTTTGACAGATGAGGAATATCGACTGATTGAAGAAGACATATTAGGCCGTATGCCAAACTATACAGAAACCGGACTATTTTCTGTAATGTGGAGTGAACATTGTTCATATAAAAACTCCAAACCTGTCTTAAGAAAGTTTCCTACAACAGGACCTAGAGTTTTACAAGGTCCAGGAGAAGGCGCAGGAATTGTTGATATTGGTGATGGTCAGGCAGTTGTTTTTAAAGCTGAAAGTCATAATCATCCTTCTGCTATTGAACCTTATGAGGGAGCGGCAACAGGTGTTGGTGGTATTATCCGAGATATTTTTAGTATGGGAGCTAGACCTATCGCTATTTTAGATTCATTACGTTTTGGCGAATTAACGAGTGAACGGACAAAATATTTGTTAGAAGAAGTCGTGGCTGGTATTAGCGGCTACGGTAATTGTATCGGCATTCCTACTGTTGGTGGAGAAGTTTCTTTTGATCCATGTTATGAAGGAAATCCGTTAGTAAATGCAATGTGTGTTGGTTTGATAGAGCATAAAGATATTCAAAAAGGGCAGGCAAAAGGTGTCGGTAATGCAATTATGTATGTTGGCGCGAAAACAGGACGTGACGGCATACATGGAGCAACTTTTGCTTCAGAGGAATTTTTTGAAGGTGAGGAGCAGCAACGCTCAGCTGTCCAAGTAGGTGATCCTTTCATGGAAAAATTATTACTTGAGGCTTGTTTGGAGTTGATTTTAGAGCACTCAGATATCTTAGTAGGAATTCAGGATATGGGAGCAGCTGGTTTGGTTTCTTCTAGTGCAGAAATGGCATCAAAAGCAGGTTCGGGTTTAATTTTAGATTTAGATGATGTGCCACAACGTGAAACAGGGATGACACCTTATGAGATGATGTTGTCTGAATCTCAAGAACGAATGTTGATTTGTGTTGAAAAAGGACATGAAATAGAAGTGATTGAACTTTTTAAAAAGTATGAACTGGATGCTGTAACGATTGGAAAAGTCACGGATGATGGATTGTATCGTTTAAACCATAGAGGTGTAGAAGTAGCTAATTTACCGGTTGATGCCTTGGCGGAAGACGCACCTGTTTATCATAAAGAACGACAAGAACCAGCAAGGATTAAAGAATTTGAAGCCTTAGCGGATTTTCAACCAGAAATAACAGATGCAACGGAAACACTATTAGAATTGTTACAACAACCTACAATTGCTTCTAAAAAAATGATTTATGAAACCTATGATTCTCAGGTACAAACTAATACTGTGGTTTTGCCAGGTAGTGATGCAGCAGTTTTACGTGTTCGTGGAACTCAAAAAGCACTAGCTATGACTACCGATTGTAATGCTCGCTATCTTTATTTAAATCCAGAAATCGGCGGTCAAATTGCAGTAGCAGAGGCTGCTAGAAATATTGTAGCCAGTGGTGGACAACCCTTAGCAATTACGGATTGTTTAAATTATGGGTCGCCAGATAAACCAGAAGTATTTTGGGAACTTTGGACCTCAGCAGATGGGATTGCTAAGGCATGTGAAGTGTTGGAAACGCCAGTGATTTCAGGAAATGTTTCTTTATATAATGAAACGAATAACAACGCGATTTATCCTACCCCAGTAATTGGCATGGTAGGGCTAATAGATAAGTTATCTGATATTACAACGCAAGAGTTTAAAAATACTGGTGATTTGATCTATGTATTAGGAGAAACGAAAGCAGATTTCAATGGCAGTGAATTACAAAAAATGACATTAGGTGTCATTGAAGGGAAACTGATGGATTTTGATTTAGCCATTGAAAAAGAGAACCAACAATTGGTTTTAAACGCAATTAAAGCTGGGATGATAGAAAGTGCTCATGATTGTTCCGAAGGTGGATTAGGTATTGCTTTGGTAGAATCTGCCTTTAAGAATACTTTTGGAATGGATGTTTCAGTAAATATGCCTGTTTCATTACTTTTTTCTGAAACTCAATCTAGATTTGTTCTATCAATCAAGTTAGAAAATCAAGCTAAATTCGAAGAATTAATAGGGAATAAAGCACAATTGATTGGTAAAGTAACGGACACTAAAACAATCAACATTCAAACAAATAATCAAACAGTTTCGGTTTTGACACAAACAGCCAAAGAGTTGTGGGAGGAAGCCATTACATGTCTTATGAAGTAAGAAGTTTAAATGAAGAATGTGGTGTTTTTGGTATTTGGGGCCATCCTGATGCGGCTCGTGTAACCTATTTTGGCTTACACAGTTTACAGCATCGAGGGCAAGAAGGAGCTGGGATCGTCTCTAATAATGCTGGATACTTAAATGGTTATAGAGGCTTAGGGTTACTTTCAGAAGTATTTAAAGATGATCGCTCTTTAACTTCTTTAAAGGGAGATTCTGCTATAGGTCATGTGCGCTACGCAACGGCTGGAAATGGCAGTGTAGACAATATCCAGCCATTTTTATTTAAATTTTATGACGGTGCGTTTGGGTTAGCCCACAATGGTAATTTGACAAATGCTAAAAGTTTGCGAAGAGAATTAGAACAAGACGGAGCGATTTTTCATTCAAACTCTGATACAGAAATTTTGATGCATTTAATTCGACGTAGTAAACAACCGACATTTATAGAACAACTTAAGGAAAGCTTGCGAACAGTCAAAGGCGGTTTTGCCTATTTGCTAATGACAGAAACGGCAATGATTGCGGCTCTTGATCCAAATGCTTTTCGACCATTATCAATTGGCCAAATGAAAAATGGTGCGTATGTAATTGCCAGTGAAACATGTGCATTAGAAGTAATTGGAGCAGTATTTATTCGGGATGTAGCACCTGGAGAAGTAATCATAATCGATGATGCTGGCTACAAAATAGAAAAATATACTGAGGATACGCAATATTCAATTTGTTCAATGGAATATATTTATTTTGCAAGACCAGATTCAAATATAGCTGGTGTAAATGTACATACAGCTCGAAAAAACATGGGGAAAAGACTTGCTGAAGAAGCACCGATTGAAGCAGACATGGTGGTTGGAGTACCAAATTCTTCCCTTTCAGCTGCTAGCGGTTATGCAGAAGCCAGCGGAATTCCTTATGAAATGGGTTTAGTGAAGAATCAATATATCGCTCGAACATTCATTCAGCCTACGCAAGAATTAAGAGAACAAGGTGTTAGAATGAAACTTTCAGCTGTACGTGGTGTGGTAGAAGGAAAACGAGTCATTATGGTAGATGATTCAATTGTTCGCGGCACCACCAGTCGTCGAATTGTTCAATTATTAAAAGATGCTGGTGCAAAAGAAGTTCATGTAAGAATCGCCTCTCCTCCATTAAGGTTTCCGTGTTTTTATGGCATTGATATCCAAACAAGGAAAGAATTGATTGCTGCTAATCATTCAGTTTTTGAAATAGAGCAGATGATTAAAGCAGACTCACTAAATTTTTTAAGTGAACAAGGATTGATTGACGCGATTGGTTTGAAGTATGACGCTCCTTATTCAGGACTTTGTATGGCGTATTTTAATGGTGACTATCCTACACCTTTATATGATTATGAACAAAACTATCAGAAATCTTTGCAAGAAAAAATTAATTTTTCATAATCAAAAGAAGTGGACAAAACAAAAATTTTAGGAGGAACCTTAATGGCAAATGCCTATGCAAAAGCTGGTGTAAATGTCGAGGCTGGTTATGAAGTAGTAGAAAGAATCAAAAAACACGTGAAACAAACAGAACGCATAGGTGTGATGGGCGCACTGGGCGGTTTCGGAGGTTGTTTTGATTTAAGCAAGGTGGAAGTGAAGGAGCCTGTCTTAGTTTCGGGAACAGACGGAGTAGGAACAAAGTTAATGGTCGCTATTCAAGAAAATAAGCACGACACGATTGGGATCGACTGTGTTGCCATGTGTGTCAATGATATCGTTGCACAAGGAGCAGAACCGCTGTATTTTCTAGATTACATTGCTACAGGGAAAAATAACCCTGAACGTTTGGAACAAGTTGTAGCGGGTGTTGCAAAAGGTTGCATTCAAGCTGGCGCTGCATTGATTGGCGGCGAAACTGCTGAAATGCCAGGTATGTATACCCATAATGACTATGATCTTGCAGGATTTGCAGTTGGGATTGCTGAAAAAAGTCAACTGATTACAGGGGATAAAATCAAAGAAGGAGACGTTCTTCTGGGGTTGCCATCTAGCGGGATTCATTCAAATGGCTATTCTCTTGTTCGTAAAATTTTTTTTGAAACACATCAATTCACTGGAATGTCTCAGATTCCAGAATTAAATGAAAAACTTTTAGGGGATGAACTTCTAACGCCGACAAAAATATATGTGAAAGGCATACTGCCGCTAGTAAAACAGGAACTAGTGAACGGGATTGCCCACATTACTGGTGGAGGCTTGGTAGAAAATGTTCCTCGAATGCTGCCTGAGGATCTGTCCGCTGAAATCCATCTTAGAAGCTGGCCGGTGTTGCCGATTTTTACAGCTTTAGAAAAATATGGAGAGATTCCTGCAATGGAAATGTATGAGATTTTCAATATGGGAATTGGTATGATTTTATCTATTTCTCCAGATAAAGTAGAAGATGTTCAAACTGTTTTAAGTGAACTTGATGAACCAAGTTACGTCATTGGCAAAGTAACTACTAATGACAAACAAGCGATTGTTTTTAAAGAGGTGTAAAAATGAGATTAGCAATATTTGCCTCAGGAAATGGTAGTAACTTTCAGGCAATCACTGAAGCGGTGGCCGGTGGAATGATTGATGCACAAATTGTTTTGTTATTTTGTGATAAAAAAGAAGCTTACGTGATTAAAAGAGCTAGATCCATGTTGATTCCAGTTATTTCGTTTTCTCCAAAAGATTTTGAATCCAAATCAATGTATGAAGCAGAAATTCTTCATTTACTGGAGGAAGAACAAGTTGATCTAGTTGTTTTAGCGGGTTACATGAGAATAATCGGTCCGACCTTGTTAGAGGTATTTTCAGGTCGAATTATCAATATTCACCCATCGTTATTACCAGATTTTCCAGGTTTAAATGGGATCAAGGATGCTTTTGAAGGAAATGTGTCTGAAACGGGTGTTACAATCCATTATGTTGATGATGGTGTTGATACAGGACCAATCATAGCGCAGGAAAAAGTAAGGATTGAAAATAATGACACACTGGAGTCTTTAGAAGCAAAAATTCATTCTTTAGAGCATCAATTGTATCCAAATGTCTTGGCAAGACTTATAAAAACTCAGCAGGGAGAGAGCCAACGATGACAAAAAAAAGAGCATTGATTAGTGTTTCAGATAAAACAGGAGTTGTTGCTTTTGCTAAAGGATTACTTGAACTGGGAATTGAAATCATTTCTACTGGGGGCACAAAAGCTGCCCTTGAGGAAGCAGGACTTCCAACGATTTCAATCGAAGAGGTGACCGGTTTTCCAGAGATGATGGACGGTCGGGTCAAAACATTACATCCAAAGATTCACGGTGGTTTACTAGGACGTCGTGATTTAGAGAATCATATAAAAGCGATGGAATCAAACGATATTCAGGCAATTGATTTTGTTTGTGTGAACCTTTATCCGTTTAAGGAAACCATTATAAAACCTAATGTAACCTCAGCTCAAGCAATTGAAAATATTGATATTGGCGGACCCAGCATGCTGAGAAGTGCTGCAAAAAACCATCAATTTGTAACGGTTGTTGTCGATTCGAATGATTATGAAGGCGTGTTAGCTGAACTTCGTGAATCAGGTGAAACGACTTTTGCAACGAGACAACAATTAGCAGCAAAAGTTTTCCGTCATACAGCAGCCTATGACGCATTGATTGCTGAATATATGACAGATTTAGTAGGTGAAAAGGAACCTGAATCCTTGACATTGACCTATGATTTAAAACAAACATTGCGTTATGGCGAAAATAGCCATCAACAAGCAGCCTTTTATCAAGAGGCACTGCCGGTGTCTTTTTCAATTGCCAATGCTAAACAGCTTCATGGCAAAGAATTATCTTACAATAATATCAAAGACGCAGATGCCGCGATTCGAATATCAAGAGAATTTGATCAGCCGGCAGTTGTTGCAGTGAAACATATGAATCCTTGTGGAATCGGTATTGGCGAAACAATCAATGCAGCTTACCACGAAGCTTATATAGCAGATCCCGTTTCTATTTTTGGAGGAATCATTGTTTTAAATCGTGAAGTCGATACCCAAACCGCTAAAAAAATGCATGAATTATTTCTTGAAATTATCATTGCTCCTAACTTTTCTGAGGAAGCATTTGACCTTTTAAGTAGTAAAAAAAATCTTCGGCTGATGACGTTGGATTTCTCTAAGAAAAATCAGGCAATGAAAGACGAAAAAGTTTCTGTTTTAGGCGGGCTGTTGATCCAAGAGCAAGACCTTGCTCAAGAAGAAGCTGAAAATTGGCAAGTAGTAACCAAAAGACAGCCGACTGTTGAGGAATTAAAAGCATTGGAATTTGCGTGGAAAGCAGTCAAACATGTAAAAAGTAATGGAATCGTAGTAGCAAATAGTCATCGAACCCTAGGTATTGGTGCGGGGCAAATGAATCGCGTCGGTTCTGTTCAAATAGCAATTGATCAAGCCGGAACTATGGTAAATGAAGCTGTTTTGGCTAGTGATGCTTTTTTCCCAATGGGAGATAGCGTAGAATATGCTGGAAAACACGGAATCAAAGCAATTGTTCAACCTGGCGGCAGCTTAAAAGATCAAGAATCAATAGAAATGGCAGACAAGTACGGAATTGCCATGGTATTTACTGAAATCAGACACTTTAGACATTAAAAGGAGAATTTGATGGGACTAACTATTTTAGTTATTGGAAGCGGCGGCAGAGAACATGCGATCTGCCAAAAATTAGTTCAAAGCCCCAAAGTAGAAACCGTTTTTTGTGCTAAAGGCAACCCTGGGATGAAAAAGGACGGAATTAAGTTAGTAGATATTGCTGAAGACGATCATCTAGGATTAATTCAATTCGCTAAGGAAAATAAAGTTGATTGGACCTTTGTCGGACCAGAAATACCCCTGCTGAATGGGATTGTTGATGATTTTAACGAAGCCGGACTGTTAGCCTTTGGACCTGTAAAAGCAGCAGCATTTATTGAAGGCTCTAAAGATTTTGCCAAACAAATGATGAATAAGTACAAAATACCAACAGCAGACCATCGAACTTTTTATGATTTTGAAAAAGCAAAAGCTTATGTCCTTAAACAAGGAGCGCCAATCGTTATTAAAGCAGACGGACTAGCAGCTGGAAAAGGGGTAGTTGTTGCTGAAACAGTGGAACAAGCAAATGTGGCTTTAAAAGATATGTTGGAAAATAATAAGTTCGGTTTAAGTGGTGCAAAAGTAGTCATTGAAGAGTTTCTGGTTGGAGAAGAATTTTCTTTATTAGCTTTTGTTCGTAATCAAGAGGTCTATCCGATGGTTATCGCTCAAGACCATAAACGAGCATATGATGACGACTTAGGACCTAACACAGGAGGGATGGGTGCGTATACTCCTGTTCCACAAATTCCTGACGATATGATTAAAGAAGCAATTGAAACCATTTTAAAACCAACGGCCGATGGTATGGTAGCACAAGGCAGAGCTTTTACAGGGATTTTATATGCTGGTTTGATAGCAACGGAAAGTGGCCCAAAAGTAATTGAATTCAACGCCCGTTTCGGTGATCCAGAAACACAAGTTGTATTACAGCGTTTAGAGAGTGATTTTGCGCAGATCATTGATGACTTACTTAGTGGGCAAAAACCAGAGATAAAATGGAAACAGGACGGCTATAGTTTAGGTGTTGTTGTTGCAGCAGATGGCTATCCTGAGAATTATCAAAAAGAGTGGATTATTCCTGAGTTTTCAAATTTAGATAAAGAACATATTTATTATGCTGGTGTGAAAGAGCAGGAGAATAAACTAGTTTCTGATGGTGGCCGTGTGTATCTTGTTGAAGCCAGTGGTAAAACATTAGAAGAAGCACAACGAACGGTTTATAAGTTGCTGAATAAGGTTGAAACTAAAGGAACTTTTTATCGTAAAGATATTGGTTCTAAGGGAATGAACTAAAAAATAATAGATAATTTGTTTTGTCGGATTTATGTAAAAAGAAGAATGAAGAGATTATTCAATCTCTTCTTTTTTATTTATAATGAAATAAAAAGACATCACTAAAAAAAGCCCTTCACACCAACATTCTGTGTGATATAATCATTTATGAAGGGAAGTTGACTAATGAAAAATAAAGAAGAAAAACAGGTATCATTCTCAATAACAGATGTAAAGCAGTCTCCTATGACGATTTTCGAAACGGCTAAAAAATCAAATGCAGGGGTTTATATCTATAATAGACAAAAAATCGCTGGTGTGATGCTGACTGTGGAACAATATGAAGACTTAATAAAGAAAAAATCATTGGAGCAAGGTCAAGATGTGAAGGCGGCACAACTAAATCAAGCGATTCGCCAAAACATTTCTTTTGGTTCACTAATGTCTACTAAAAATTTAGATGAGCAATTGGTTTCCCTAGGATTTATTTCTAAAAAAATTGAGGTAGACAATTACGGTGAGATGATGAATGAGCTAAATGAAACGGGAAAAATAGAATACCAACTTCAGAAAAAAGAAGACCGAACGAATATTTTTGCTGAAGTGATTGGGGAACAAAGTAATCAATCTCATTTATCAGATAAACTAATCGTGAAAAAAATCCACCTTAGAATAGACTAAGTCGTGGCTTAAATAAAAATGACTGGTAGAAAGAGCCGCATGCGCGTTGCACTCTTCTACCAGTCATTAACTTTACTGCTCGTTTAAATCCAAATAGCGTTCTAGATAATCAGCTAAACCATCTTCATCATTGGTCTTTGCAGTGATATCATTAGCTACAGATTTTATTTGTTCTGTCGCATTTTTCATAGCCACACCCCAACCAACATAATCCAACATTTCTTCATCATTGTGTTCGTCACCAAAGGCAATGATATCTGAACGTTTTATGTTTAGGTAGTTAGCCACTTGTTCTACGCCTTTTGCTTTTTGAATCCCTTTTGAGACGATTTCCAAAATGGGGGTTGGTCCGCCCCATGTTCTAACGTCTACATAATCTCCGTATTGCTTCATTAAAGAGTCAGAAACTTGTTTTGCTTGATCCTTTGAGGTACGCACCATCATTGATGTAGGATCAGCAACTAAGTTTTTAGTAGTCAACAGATTGTTTGGTGTTGCTTCTGAGGCGAAAAAGGTCGAATCAAAGTACTCTAAACTGTCGATAAAAAAAGTTTCTTTATTTTCTGCAGCGACAAAATCAAGATTCAATGCTTTTTTTTGTGCTAAAATATCAAAAACTAAATCTCTTTGAATGCCAGTTTCTTTCTCGTCTGCCCATTGTTTTTCAGGCATATGAACAAGAGCCCCGTTAAAGTTAACCATAGGTGTTGCTAAACCTAACTGACGATAGAATTGTCCACTCATACGGTAAGGTCGGCCAGTAACGATACTGATATAGTGACCATGTTTCATGGCTTTTTTTAGGGCATTTTCGGTTGTTTTGCTAATTAATGACTGCGCATTCAACGTTGTACCATCTAAATCTATTGCGATTAATTTTTTCAAAGTCATTCCTCCCAGAAGATTTCCTTCCATTAGTCTAGCATAAAATAGTAGAATGACAAGTTTTCAAGAAAATTTTTGAAAAAATTTACTTTATGATACACTGGATAAAAAGGTGGTGTGAAAGTTGAGTCAAATGTATCGTTGGTCAATCCGAATAATAACGTTTGTTTATTGTATTTTTATGATATTTTTTGCTGAGAAGTATCATTTTATGGCTTTGAATGTTTTTTTGGCCTATATTCCTATTGAGATTAGTTTTCATTACAGAAGAGTAAATAAAAAACTATTTTTTTTATTAGGTAGCCTGTGGTTATTATTTTATCCTAATGCGCCATACCTATTTACTGATTTTTTTCATTTAGAAAATTTGTCCATTTATCAGGGGATGAATCAGTTGTTTAATCAGTCGTTGTCTGATTGGCTTTCATTCAGTTTACTGACAGCAGGGATTTGTGTATATGGTTTGTTAGGAATGACGACCTTATTTACGACTCTTAAGGAATGTTATTGGACAGGAATAATTGATAAAAAGTGGCAGGGAATTTTATTTGTTTTAATCGTTAATTTACTTTCAAGTCTAGCTATTTTTGTCGGACGTTTTGATCGTTTACATAGTGTACATTTATTTACAAGACCTATCGAAACGCTAAAAACTATTTTTCTTGATTGGTCGGTGACAAAAGGCATCTTTATTATGTTATTTACAGGACTGCAACTTGCTTTATTACTTACTATATTTTTTATAAAAAAGTCCGATTCAATAAATAATGGAGAGAAGCTGTATTGACAGCCTGTTAGGAAATTGTTACTCTGTTGGTAAGTGTGTTTGGAAATAAAAGAAGGGGAGTTTTATGAAGATGAAAAAATGGGAAAGCGCTTTATTGACTATGCTATTCACTATCGGGGGAATTAGTGGAGCATTTGTTGGGTCTAATAACATTGTTAATGGACAAACAGTTGATGGGACAGAAATTAATAATACATCAGCGCAACAAAAAATCACAAAAGAACAATCACAAGATGGAATGATACCATTTCAGATTTTAGGAATCAATGACTTTCACGGTGCGTTGAATACCAATGGATCTTTCTTTGATGATCAAGGAATAAAAATAGCAAATGCGGGAACAGCTCCTTTGCTGGCAGGATATTTGAATCAAGCGCAAGAAAGATTTACATCAGCTAACCAAGGTGCTCAAACGCTACGTGTACATGCGGGAGATATGGTTGGAGCAAGCCCTGCAAGTTCAGGATTGCTTCAAGATGAGCCGACAATCAAGATCTTAAATCAGATGGATTTTTCTGTCGGAACATTAGGAAACCACGAATTCGATGAAGGCCTTGGAGAATTTAATCGAATCATGACTGGTGGAACGCCTTTAGAAGATCCATATGGTATTTTAAAGAACTATCCAAGAGAAGCGTCAAAAACTGAGATTGTGATTGGAAATGTTGTTAAAAAAGGAACTGAAGAAATTCCTTTTAACTGGAAACCATATACAATTAAAGAGGTAGGAACGGGAACAAATAAAGTTAAAGTTGGTTTTATTGGTGTTGTTACAGCTGAAATACCAAATTTAGTCTTAAAAGAACATTATGAAGCCTACGACTTTTTAGATGAGGCAGAAACGATTGCTTATTACTCTAGTAAGTTGAAAGAACAAAAAGTGAACGCAATAGTTGTTTTAGCCCATGTTCCTGCAACTAGTAAAGAAAATAAAGTTAATGGAGAAGCGGCTGACATTATCAATAAAGTGAACGAACTATATCCTGACAATAGTGTAGATGCTTTTTTTGCAGCTCATAATCATCAATATACAAATGGTGTGGTGAGCAAAACACGAGTTGTTCAGTCAACATCACAAGGAAAAGGTTATATTGATTTACAAGGAACCCTAGATCCAAAAACAAAAGATTTTGTAGATACACCGACAGCCAAAGTATTACCAGTTGATCCAGCTGGTAAAGACGTACCAAAAATTGATGAAAAAGTTGGAGCAACTGTAGCAGATGCGCAACAACGTGTGGAAACTGTCACCAATAAGAAAATTGGAACGGCAAAAGAAAACGGTGCAATTACTCGAGAAGTGAATGAATCAAAAGAATCACCTCTTGGGAACCTAATCACTGACGGTCAAGTTGCTATGGCAAAAGCGAAGGGGATTGAAGCTGATTTTGCTATGACTAACAACGGCGGAATCCGTTCAGACTTAGCGGTTGGCGAAAATCGTGAGATCACTTGGGGGGCAGCTCAAGCTGTTCAGCCATTTGGAAATATTATGCAAGTCGTGGAAATGACTGGTGCACAAGTTCATCAAGTTTTAAATGAGCAATATGACGAAGAAGGGCGCTACTTTTTACAAATTTCTGGTTTGGCCTATTCATATGTAGAAACTGGAGATCCAAATCAACCCTTTACAGTCAGTGAAATGCATAAAGCAGACGGCACACCAATTCAAGCGGATCAAACATACCTTGTCGTGATTAATGACTTTTTATTTGGCGGAGGCGATGGTTTTTCTGGTTTTACTGGATCAAAACTAGTAAACGCGATTCAGCCAGATACAGAAACATTTATAAGTTATATTGAAAGTAAAGAAGCAGCTGGAGAATTAATTTCTGCATCCATCGAAGGTCGTAAGAAATTAGCTGCTCCAATTGATCCAGAGAACCCTGCAACAAATGATGCTGAAGAAAAAATCAAAAAGGCGACGATATTTGATCCTTTATATGAAGATGATGAATTATTGAGAGGCGTAACGTTGCCAAACGCATCAATCATTCTGTACGATGGAGAAATCCCTCAAACCCAAGCAAGAACGGCAGAACTGCCAGATGGAGATCTAGTGGGACAGGCTGATTCTGAAGGGCGTATCAAAATCAATGTTACATCATTAAAACTTCAAGGGAAAAAGAAATTAACCGCTGTAGTTTTGGATGAAGAAAAAAATAAAGTGATTTTTCCAATAGAAATCTTAGCTAAAAAAGAAGTCGTTATTGATCCAATAAATTCACAAGTACTTCCACAAACCACCTCTGCAAAAGAACTACCGAAAACAGGTGAGCGACAAATGACTGTATCAGTAGTGATAGGATTGATGTCTATTAGTACAAGTTTTATCTTGTATTTAAAGAGAAGAGTTTAAAAAAGAAGTATAAAGCCTAACAGTTGATTATTTAATCAACTGTTAGGCTTTTTTGAACATTAAAAGTAAATAAGTACCATAGTTAAAAATTATAAACAAGAATGGCTAAATAAGCAGTTGAATGATTTTCAAAAATAGAAACAGTAAAACACGAACGTTAAAAAGAAATTGAACCATAAAAGTTAATAATTTGTTGAAAAGGAGAATGGTCTAACTTATACTTTAAAAGTATTCATCAGGAAACAGGAACATGCACTTATTATTTGGAGTCAACTTAGTAAATCACCCTGATGAAATTTTTTAGTATAGAGGAGAGAAACAAAGTCATGGAAAAGTTTTTCAGATTAAAGGAAAACAAAACAACGATTTCAACTGAAATGATGGCAGGAGTAACGACGTTTTTTGCGATGAGTTATATTTTATTCGTAAACCCGTCGATCTTATCTCAAACAGGAATGCCATTTCAAGCAGTATTTTTAGCAACGATCATTGCTTCAATTATTGGTACATTGATTATGGGTCTTTTTGCGAATGTACCATACGCACAAGCTCCAGGAATGGGTTTAAATGCGTTTTTCACCTTTACAGTCGTTTTTGGTTTAGGATATACATGGCAACAAGCGTTAGCAATGGTTTTCATTTGTGGGTTGATCAACGTTTTAATTACGGTAACTAAAATTCGCAAATTGATCATTAAGGCAATTCCAGAAAGTATGCAGCATGCGATTGGCGGCGGTATTGGAATTTTTGTGGCATATGTAGGAATTAAAAATGCAAAATTATTGGATTTCACTGTACAAAAAGAACCAACGAAAGGTGTCGTGAATGGAGATAGCATCGTTCCAGCATTAGGGAATTTCAATAATCCTGAAATTATATTAGCAATTATTGGTTTAGTTTTAATGACTATTTTGGTGGTTTTAAATGTTCGCGGAGCGATTTTAATTGGTATCTTAGCAACAACGATTATCGCAATCCCGATGGGGGTAGTTGATTTATCTGCTATTGATTGGCAAGCGAATTCTCTAGGAAATTCTATTAGTGAATTAGGCACAACATTTGGTGCGGCATTTGGTCCTGATGGTATGCAAACATTGTTTAGTGATGTATCAAAAATTCCTCAAGTGTTAATGACAGTCATTGCATTTAGCTTATCAGATACGTTTGATACGATTGGCACATTTATTGGAACAGGACGTCGGACTGGGATTTTCTCTAAGGAAGATGAATTGGCGTTGGAAGACAGCAAAGGATTTTCTACAAAAATGGATAAAGCGTTGTTTGCAGATGCAATTGCAACATCAATTGGCGCTGTTGTTGGGACATCAAATACAACAACGTATGTTGAAAGTGCGGCAGGTATTGGTGCTGGGGGACGTACTGGTTTGACCTCTGTTGTTGTTGCAGGATTGTTTGCATTAAGCAGTTTGTTCTCACCGCTAATTGCAATTGTACCAGCACAAGCCACTGCGCCAGCGTTAATTTTAGTTGGTGTAATGATGTTAGCTTCATTCAAAGATATTGAGTGGACTGATTTAGAGGAAGCAGTTCCAGCGTTTTTTGCATCGATCTTTATGGGATTATGTTACAGTATTTCATACGGAATTGCCGCAGGATTTATTTTTTACGCGATTGTTAAAGTTGCAAAAGGTAAATTCAAAGAAGTTTCCCCAATTCTTTGGATTGTTAATGCGTTGTTTATATTGAATTTTATTATTTTAGCCATTCTATAATTTATGTTTGGTAAAGCTTAGCTGTCTTTTTGATAGTTAAGCTTTTTTATTATGCTCACAGAAAGATTTTTTGAGAAATTTGGAGTATAGTTAATAGTGAAGAACTTGTGAGGTGTGCATTAAGATGAAAATTAATTGGAAAAAGAATTTAATGGTTGCTTGGCTAGGGTGTTTTTTCACTGGGGCTAGTATTAGTTTAGTCATGCCATTTATTCCTGTTTATGTTGAGCAGTTAGGGACACCAAAGAGTCAAGTTGCTCTTTTTTCGGGACTTGCGATATCTGTTACAGCCTTTGCCGCTGCAATTGTTGCACCTGTTTGGGGCAATTTAGCCGATAGAAAAGGGCGTAAATTAATGATGATTCGGGCAGCTGCCGGAATGACTATCACGATGGGGTCATTGGCCTTTGTACCGAATGTCTATTGGTTATTGATTATGCGATTTTTTAATGGGATTCTGTCTGGCTATATACCCAATGCTACGGCAATGATTGCATCACAAGCACCTAAAGAAAAAAGTGGCTGGGCTCTAGGAACTCTCTCAACAGGAGCGATTGCAGGAACATTAATTGGTCCATCCTTTGGTGGTGCTTTAGCGCAGTGGTTTGGTATGGAAAATGTGTTTATCATCACTGGCTTTGTGTTATTAATTACTACGCTATTAACAATTTTTATGGTCAAAGAAGATTTTCAACCAGTTGAAAAGAAAGACCTATTAAGTACAAAAGAAATATTTTCAAAAATGGATCATGTGTCGATTTTGATTGGTTTGTTCATCACAACATTGATTTTGCAAATCGGTGTGACAAGTATTAGTCCAATTTTGACGCTATATATTCGTTCGTTGAGTCACGACACAGGGAATATTTTATTTATTAGTGGATTGATTGTTTCTGTGGCAGGAGTGTCAGCGGTAATTTCTTCACCGATTTTAGGAAAACTAGGGGACAAGATAGGAAATCATAAAGTTTTATTAGCTGGATTGATACTATCAATGATTTGTTATATTCCTATGGCTTTTGTTACGTCACCTTTTCAATTAGGGCTGTTGCGCTTTTTCTTAGGTTTTTCTACGGGGGCTTTGATGCCTTCAATTAATACATTAATTAGTAAAATAACGCCGTCTGAAGGGGTAAGCCGGATTTATAGCTATAATCAAATGTCCAGTAACTTCGGCCAAGTTTTAGGTCCTATGGTTGGTTCTACTGTGGCTCATGGTATGGGATATAGTGCGGTATTTATTGTAACAGCGTGTTTTGTTTTAGGGAATATCTGTCTGTCTTTGTTTAATTTTCGAAAAATTTTAAATAAAAGACTCTAAACAGTTGAAAACATAAAAAAACCAGTTACAATGTTTGTAGTAACTGGTTTTTTTATACTAGTGATTTACACGAGTTAATAATTGAAAGAACGTTGAATCTTATTGAAGACGTGTGTTTTCTTTTTTTGGTAATGCGAATTGACCAATCAATATGATAATTACACCCGTAACCAATGATATAATTGTTGTCAACATAAAATCATAGGTACCACCATTTAAAGCACCGCCGATGTAGCCAACTACTTGACCTAGTAAAAAGGACCACAATAATAGAAGAATGTAACGCATAGATTGCACCTCTTTTCTAGTTTTAGTTTAGCACAATTTTTTTAAATGTAAAGAAATTCACAGATACATTTTTGATTTGAAATTAACACAAAAATTGGTGGATCAGAAGGAACTCCTTTGGAAATAATTACTTCTGTTCCAACTCATATAAAAAGGAGATGTCGTATGCCCTTTCCACAATTATATACAATCACTTCCTATTCATTGCTTTCCAGTACCTTACGTATTCAGGAATTAGTGCAACAAGCCAAAACATTGGGTTATAAAACTTTAGGCATCACAGATATCAATGTTTTACACGGAGCAGTCGAATTTTTTGAAGCCTGTAATAAAGAAGAAATTAAACCAATCATTGGTTTAACATTAGAATATACACCTCAAAAATCCGAACAGTCTGCTCAACTGTTGTTATATGCAAAAGATCTAGAAGGGTATCAAAACTTGATGCGGATCTCCACCGCAAAGATGAATAGTGAAAAAGTTTTTTATTTAGATGAAATCAAAGATTATTTGAAACACCTCTTTGCTGTAATGCCTTCTGATAAAGGCGAAGTTATGTTTGCTTTGAAAAGAAGTGAAGAGGAAGCGATAGAAAGCTTGGCTCAATTAGTGCATCTTTTTGATGAAAATTCTTTCTATGTAGGAGCATCATTTACAAGTAATCAAGAAACGGATCCAGAACTTTTCCAATTTTACGAAGCAAAGCAACAGCAATTACTTGCTTTGCAGGAAACACGTTACTTAAATCGAGAAGATGGTTTTGCACTAAAGGTATTAGCACATATCAATGAAGGGCAGCAGATGACTTTAAATGCAGGTGATACTGAAATTGAAGGACCTTTTTATCTAAGGAATCAAGCAGAAGTCGTAGCACAATTACGTGCAAAAATTGGTGAACAAGCCATTCGCAATGCAGAAATACTTGCTGATTCTTGTTCTTTAGAAATTCCTTTACATCAAAAATTATTGCCGCATTACCCCATTCCAGAGGGAAAACAAGCTGGAACATTCTTGAAAGAGTTATGTTTGCAAAAATTACCTGAACGTATAGAAAATCCTTCACCAGATTATGAAGAACGTTTAGCAAAAGAGCTGAGTATTATTCATACGATGGGATTTGATGATTACTTTTTAATTGTCTGGGACGTGATGGCTTTTGCTCATGAACGGAAAATTGTTACAGGTGCAGGACGAGGTTCTGCTGCAGGTTCTTTGGTTTCATATGTTTTATCCATCACTGATGTTGATCCAATCAAATATGATTTGCTTTTTGAACGTTTCTTAAACCCTGAAAGACATTCGATGCCGGATATAGATTTAGACATTCCAGATAATCGTCGAGAAGAAGTGCTACAATATGTTCGAGAAAAATATGGACACTACCATATGGCTCAAATTGCCACTTTCGGCACAATGGCAGCAAAAATGGTTTTAAGAGACGTAGCGAGAGTTTTTGGACTATCTCAAAGTGAATCGAACCGATGGTCAAATGCGGTTCCCAGTGCCTTGAAAATGACATTGAAAACAGCCTATGCAGATTCTAAAAATTTAGTAGAGTTAGTGAATTCTTCTGATACAAACCGTTTGTTATACGATACAGCAGTTCGCTTAGAAGGCCTGCCTCGACATGTATCAACACATGCTGCTGGAGTGGTGATTAGTGACCAGAATCTTTTAGATTTAGTTCCGTTACAGCCTGGATCCAACGATATTTTCCTTACACAGTTCACAATGAATGATGTTGAAAAAATCGGATTACTAAAGATGGATTTTTTAGGTTTGCGAAATTTATCCATCATTGATGACACTATTAAATCTATTAAACGTGTCTATAAAAAAGAGCTGGTTTTAAACCAAATCCCATTAAATGATGAAAAAACCTTAGCTTTGTTTAGAAAAGGCGAAACAAGTGGTGTTTTCCAATTTGAATCAGCTGGGATTAGAAATGTTTTAAGGAAACTTGGACCAACCAGTATTGAAGATATAGCTGCTGTTAATGCACTTTATCGACCAGGTCCAATGCAGAATATTGATCTATTTATCCGTAGAAAAAAAGGACAAGAAGCAATCGATTATCCAGATGCTATTTTGGAGCCGATATTGAAAAATACCTATGGCATCATTGTTTATCAAGAACAAATCATCCAAGTGGCTTCTAAAATGGCAGGATTTAGCTTGGGACAAGCGGATATCTTGCGGCGTGCCGTTAGTAAAAAGAAAAAAGATGTACTGGATGAAGAAAGAAAACACTTTGTTGACGGAGCAATGAAACAAGGTCATAGTAAAGAAGTCGCAACAACGATCTATGATTATATTGAACGGTTTGCTAATTATGGATTTAACCGATCACATGCTTTTGCTTATTCATTTATCGGGTTTCAAATGGCATATTTAAAAGTACATTTCCCAGGTGCATTCTACGCATCCATTCTACATTCAGTCAGACATAACCCAAATAAAATTAAAGAATATATAGGTGAAGCACGTAAAAATAAAATGGCTATTTTACAACCGTCGATTAATACCAGTCAGTATAGTTTTCACTTAAATAATAACGATCAAATTATGTTTGGTTTTAGCTCTTTGAAAGGAATTCGCAGAGATTTCATCCAAAATATCTTAGATGAACGCAAAGAACGAGGGCCGTTTCAAACATTTGATCAATTTTTGTTACGTATCGATCGTAAGTGGTTAAAAGCTGAAAATATTCAGCCGTTAATTGCAATTGGTGCTTTCGATGAATTGCAGGCGAATCGTCGACAATTAGCGGTTAGTTTAGACAGTGAAATTCAAAATATTATTTATAGCGGCGGCAGTATGAACCTTCTTGAAGATACGCTGAAGCTTAAAGAAGTTGAAGTGGCTGATTATACTTTAGAAGAAAAATTAGAACAAGAAGAACAATATTTAGGTGTCTATTTGTCTGGACATCCGACAGAAGAGTTCAAAAAAACACGATTAGCTAAGCAAGTAATGTTAGTCAGTGATGTGGTGGAAAATCAAACTGCTAGATTATTGATTTATGTGAAAGATATTCGAGTAATTCGTACGAAAAAAGGGGAGCAAATGGCTTTTGTAGAAGGTGATGATTTAACAGGCTCACTTTCATTGACCCTCTTTCCAACTGTTTTTAGGACACTTCGTCAAACCGTTGAAAAAAATCAAGTATACTATGTAGAAGGAAAAATTGAAAAAAGTAATTATAATCAAGAACTTCAACTATTAGTAAACCAAATTGAAAAAGCAAGCGATATCGAAGAGAATATTAGTGCAACAACGTGCTATTTAAAAATCGTTGAAGAAAAAGACCAAAAAGATATCTTGCAAAGTGTTCATGGCGTGATTCAAAAATACAAAGGCAATACACCAGTAATTATGTATTTTGAAAAAAACGGAAAAAAATTAGTTCTTGGAGAAGAAAATTGGTTGGCGGATACAGTCACTGTAAAAGAACAATTGGAGACAATTTTAGGCATGGAAAATGTTGTTTTCAAATGATTTACGGTAAAAAATACTAATTGTTTTCATCTTTTTCAATTTTTTCTTCTTAAATCAAGACATTTTGCACTATTAATGGTAAAATGAGTGACGTAATATTTTTGAGTAATAAATAACTGTGACAAAATTTGTTGCAGCTTAAAAGTATATTATATGAGGTGAAAGAACGAATGAAACGTATCGGTATTTTAACCAGTGGGGGAGACGCCCCAGGAATGAACGCTGCAATTCGTGCAGTCGTACGTAAAGGAATTTTTGACGGAATCGAAGTTTATGGGATCAACTACGGTTTTGCAGGCTTGGTGGCAGGAGATATTCGCCGTTTGGACATTGCTGATGTTGGCGATAAAATCCAACGCGGGGGGACATTCTTATATTCTGCCCGTTATCCTGAATTTGCAACAGAAGAAGGACAATTAAAAGGCATCGAGCAATTGAAAAAATTCGGTATTGAAGGTTTAGTCGTTATCGGTGGTGACGGTTCTTATCATGGCGCAATGGCTTTGACAAAACGTGGATTTCCAGCAGTAGGTATTCCTGGGACAATTGATAATGATATTCCGGGAACGGATTTTACGATTGGTTTTGACACTGCTATCAATACAGTTTTAGAATCAATTGACCGTATTCGTGACACGGCAACTTCACATGTACGTACATTCGTTATTGAAGTAATGGGACGTGGGGCTGGTGACATCGCTCTTTGGTCAGGTGTGGCCGGCGGAGCAGATGAAATCATCATTCCAGAGCATGACTTTGATATGAATAATGTGGCACAACGCATTAGAGAAGGTCGTGACCGTGGGAAGAAACATTGCTTAATCATCTTAGCTGAAGGCGTTATGGGCGGTAATGAATTTGCTGATATGCTTTCTCAACATGGTGATTTCCATACTCGCGTATCTATTTTAGGACACGTTGTTCGTGGTGGCTCACCTAGTGCTCGTGACCGTGTATTAGCAAGTAAATTTGGTTCATATGCTGTCGAATTATTAAAGGCCGGAAAAGGAGGTCAATGTATCGGTATGCTTGATAACAAAGTTGTCTCAGCAGATATTGTAGATACATTGGAAAACCACAAACATAAACCGGACCTATCACTTTACGATTTAAATCAAGAGATTTCTTTTTAAAAAATAAGCAATATAAAGTATCCTTGAGGAAAATAAATAAACTTAATAAATGTATAACAAAAATGGAATAGGAGCGTTTGGTAATGAAAAAAACGAAAATCGTATGTACGATCGGACCAGCCAGTGAAACAGTTGATATGCTAGTAAACTTAATGAATGCAGGAATGAATGTTTGCCGTTTGAACTTCTCACATGGTGACTTTGAAGAGCATGGCAACCGTATCAAAAATATTCGTGAAGCTGCAAAAATTACAGGGAAACGTGTTGCAATCTTACTTGACACAAAAGGACCTGAAATTCGTACGAACGAAATGGAAAATGGTGCAATCACTTTGAAAACTGGTGAAACAGTGCGCCTTTCTATGGAAGAAGTTTTAGGAACAAACGAAAAATTCTCAATTACTTACCCAGAATTAATTAACGATGTAAACGTTGGTTCTCATATTCTTTTAGATGATGGATTGATTGATTTAGAAGTAACTGATATTGATCGTAATGCAAATGAAATCGTTACTGAAATCAAAAACGAAGGCGTATTAAAAAATAAAAAAGGCGTAAACGTTCCTGGTGTTTCTGTAAAACTTCCTGGAATCACTGATAAAGATGCTGCCGATATCCGTTTTGGTATCGAACAAGGCGTTGACTTTATCGCTGCAAGTTTCGTTCGTCGTGCAACTGACGTTTTAGAAATTACTAAAATTTTAGAAGAACAAGACGCAACACACATCCAAATCATTCCCAAAATCGAAAACCAAGAAGGTATCGATAATATCGACGAAATCCTAAAAGTTTCTGATGGTTTAATGGTTGCTCGTGGAGACATGGGTGTTGAAATTCCAACTGAAGATGTTCCTGTTGTTCAAAAAGAATTGATCAAAAAATGTAACGCTTTAGGTAAACCAGTTATCACTGCAACTCAAATGTTAGATTCTATGCAACGTAACCCGCGTCCAACTCGTGCGGAAGCAAACGATGTTGCCAATGCAATCTATGACGGAACAGATGCAGTAATGCTTTCTGGTGAAACTGCTGCTGGGGATTACCCACTAGAAGCTGTTCAAACAATGGCTCGCATCGCTGTTCGTACAGAAGAAGCGTTGATTAATCAAGATTCATTTGCTTTAAAACTTTACAGCAAAACAGATATGACAGAAGCTATTGGTCAATCAGTTGGACATACTGCCCGTAACTTGGGAATCCAAACAATCGTTGCAGCAACTGAATCAGGTCACACAGCTCGTATGATTTCTAAATATCGTCCGAAAGCTCATATCGTTGCTATTACATTCTCAGAACAAAAAGCACGCAGCTTATCATTATCTTGGGGTGTTTCTGCAACAGTTGCTGAAAAACCATCAAGTACTGATGAAATGTTTAACTTAGCGACACATGTTTCTCAAGAAGAAGGTTATGCAAGTGAAGGTGATTTAATCATTATCACTGCTGGCGTACCTGTCGGTGAAAAAGGAACGACAAACCTAATGAAAATCCAAATGATTGGATCAAAATTAGTTCAAGGACAAGGAATTGGCGAAGCTTCAGTTATTGCTAAGGCAGTTGTTGCTAAAACTGCTGAAGAAGCGGTTGCTAATGCAACAGAAGGAGCTATTCTAGTTGTTAAGACAACAGATAAAGATTACATGCCTGCAATCGATAAAGCA
This sequence comes from Enterococcus sp. AAFC-DPL-5146, assembly GCF_058216635.1. Lineage (NCBI taxonomy): Bacteria > Bacillati > Bacillota > Bacilli > Lactobacillales > Enterococcaceae > Enterococcus > Enterococcus sp. AAFC-DPL-5146. Next base: position 1,309,060 of record NZ_CM177103.1, read on the forward strand.
ATTGCTTTGGTTGTTGAAGAAGGCGGCTTAACTTCTCATGCAGCAGTTGTTGCAATTGCTAAAGATATTCCAGTAATCGTTGGTGCGGCTGATGCGACAAACTTAATCGCAAATGACGAATTGATTACAGTTGACCCTCGTCGTGGTATTGTTTACCGTGGCGCAACAACAGCAATCTAAATCATTAGCTAAAACCTTTTAAGAGAGGGAACGAATCATTTAATATGATTCGTTTCCTCTCTTTTTTGTTGATTTTGAAAAAAATTCTATTGATTGTGAATAATTTTACAAAAGAGCTTTTAAAACGATTTCATACATGGTATAATTTAATTGTTACGATAATAAAAAAATACAGGAGTGATAATATGAAAGCAGCTGTTGTAAGTAAAGAAAATAATGGAAAAGTAGAAATTAAGGAATTAGACATTAGACCGCTTGAAGCTGGTGAAGCTTTGGTGGATGTAGAATATTGTGGAGTTTGTCATACTGATTTACATGTAGCACATGGCGACTTTGGTGAAGTACCGGGACGAGTAATTGGTCATGAAGGTATTGGTATTGTGAAAGAAATTGCACCTGGTGTAGAAAGTCTAAAAGTCGGAGACCGTGTAAGTATCGCTTGGTTTTTTGAGGGTTGCGGGACTTGTGAGTATTGTATTACAGGCCGTGAAACATTCTGTCGCCAAGTAAAAAATGCAGGTTTTTCTGTTGATGGTGCAATGGCGGAACAATGTATCGTTAAAGCTGATTATGCTGTTAAAGTTCCAGAAGGACTAGATCCAGCTCAAGCAAGTAGTATTTCATGCGCAGGTGTTACTTGTTATAAAGCAATCAAAGTTTCTGGTGTAAAACCTGGTGAATGGGTAGCGATTTATGGTATCGGTGGATTAGGGAACCTAGCTATTCAATATGCTAAAAATGTTTTCAATGCGAAAGTAATTGCGATTGATATCAATGACGATAAATTAACATTTGCCAAAGAATTAGGTGCTGATTTAGTATGTAATCCATTAACAGATGGTGATGCAGGTGAATGGATTCAAGAAAAAGTTGGCGGTGCTCATGCAGCAGTCGTTACAGCAGTTTCAAAAGTCGCATTTAATCAAGCAGTGAATTCGGTTAGAGCTGCAGGTAAAGTAGTTGCAGTAGGACTTCCGCCAGAAACAATGGACTTAGAAATCGTCAAAACAGTTTTAGATGGTATTCAAATCGTCGGTTCTTTAGTAGGAACACGTAAAGATCTAGAAGAAGCTTTCCAATTTGGTGCAGAAGGAAAAGTTGTACCAGTTGTAGAAACACGCTGTTTACATGAAGTTAATGATATCTTTGAAGAAATGGAACAAGGCAAAATCAAAGGTAGAATGGTTGTAGATTTAAAAAAATAAATCTAATATGAGTTGAAACATCGAATATAACAACTATGACCCTCAAAAGCTAGATTTATAATTCTAACTCTTGAGGGTATTTTTGTATAAAGAAAATAGTTTTTTTATTTAAGTTATTAATCCTTATTTATATAAAATATATAAAAAATTTTTTGAGAGAAAATAATTTGTTTTTTTTACTTATTTCTTGATACTTTAATAGCTTCTTAAAATGTATTCTGTTACTATTAGTAATATCATTTGTAAGAAAAATTTCTGACCATGACATGCTATTAGGATGTGTAGTTAGATAAGCAAAAAATATTGAAAATAGTCTAGGAGGAATAGCAATGAAAGAAAGTGCAAAAGCGGGTATTTCATTTGGTTGTGCATTGGCACTAGTTATTTCGTATGTAAATTGGCATAGTATACTTTGGGCAATATTTCACGGAGCATTAAGCTGGTTTTATGTTGTTTATTATGTAATTTTTTATGGATGGAATTAAAAATGAAAACAAATGGAAATATAACTGCTGGTTTTTTGTTAAGAGAGAATTGTTTTATTCTCAAGACAAACTGTAATAAAGATGAAATTTTTTTATTCAAGTTTATCCAAAATTAAAAAAATTTTAACAGATTTTTTTCAGAAAAATTCTGTTAATAGTCGGTCAAATTATGCTATAATTACATAATTAAGATGGGAGGTAGAGTGCAAATGGAATCCATTTCAAAAGATTTTGCCATTGAGCTGTTAATCGATGATGCACAAAGAATAATGATGCTGATTCGCAATCAAAAAAATAGCCTATGTATTTCCCAATGTAAAGCTTTTGAGGAAGTCGTAGATACGCAAATGTATGGTTTTTCTCGCCAAGTAACTTATGCTATTCGTCTAGGTATTTTAAGTTCAACACAAGGACATCAATTACTAAGTGATTTAGAAAAAGAACTAAATCAATTATATAGTGACGTTTATGAGGAAACTCAAGAAAAAAAAGAAATGGGCAAGGAGGTTTAAACTTTGCCAGGAAAGATAAAGAAGAGGCATCTATTAGATTATAGTATTTTAATTCCATACCTAGTTCTTAGTGCAGTGGGGTTAATCATGGTATACAGTTCAACATCCTCATTGTTAGTTTCAAAGGGACTACCGCCAACAAGTATGGTTATCTCTCAATTACAATTTTGGGTGTTAAGTTTAGTGGCAATGTTTTTCATTTATAAGATGAAAACAACTGTGTTTCAAAATAAAGGTTTTATTATGATTGCAATCACGATAATATCTGTTTTACTAATGGCTGTTAAATTTACACCATTAGGTAGAACGATCAATGGTGCTTCTGGTTGGTTATATTTGGGAGCCTTTTCGATGCAGCCGGCCGAATATCTGAAAATTATGGTCATTTGGTATTTAGCGTTTATTTTAGGTCGCAGACAGAAATACATTGATAAAGAATTTAAGAAAGCAGTATTTAGACCAATGCTTTTGGTTGGTTTTTTAATTTTTCTAGTTGCAATTCAACCCGATTTAGGAAATGCAGCTATATTAACACTAATTGTGATTATTATGTTGTTAGCAAGCGGCGTAAACTATATGTATACGTATCTGGTTGGTGGTGCTGGGATTTTCGGCAGTATAGTTGTCATTCAGGCTTTGATTTTAAGTAAAGGAAGTTTTATTCCTGAAAGATATCAATATGTATATCAACGTTTTGCCATTTTCTTAAACCCATTTAAAGATGAACGAAATGCTGGTCATCAGTTAGCAAATTCATATTATGCAATTAACAATGGTGGTTGGTTTGGAAAAGGCTTGGGTAATAGTATTCAGAAAAAAGGCTTCTTACCAGAAGCACATTCAGATTTTATTTTTGCCATTACAATTGAAGAGTTAGGTCTGTTAGTCTCATTGATTATTTTAGCACTTTTGATGTTTATGATTGCTCGTATTATTCTAGTTGGAGTACGCTCTAAAAAACCGTTCAATTCATTGATGTGTGTTGGTATTGGTTCAATGTTATTGTTGCAGGTTTTTATTAATCTAGGCGGAATTACTGGTGTTATTCCTTTAACCGGAATAACTTTCCCTTTTCTCAGTCATGGAGGAAACAGCGTGCTGATTATTTCGATTGCAGTAGCATTCGTTTTAAATATTAGTGCAGATGAAAAAAAACAAAAAATAGATCAAGAATATCGATTACTTGGTAATCAATAAATACAAATGAAGGTAAATCAACGGCAAGACAGAAGCCGCTCCTTGTTGTTTCGGAGTTAAATATTTTTTTGTCAGCCTCAATAAACGGGTAGGAGTGAAAGAATGAAAAAAGTTTTAGTAGCAAATCGTGGAGAAATCGCAATTCGAATTTTTAGAGCCTGTACAGAGATGCACATCGGGACAGTGGCAATCTATGCGGCAGAAGATGAATATTCTGTTCATCGTTTTAAAGCTGATGAAGCTTATTTAGTTGGTAAAGGAAAAAAACCAATTGAAGCCTACCTTGATATGGAGGATATTATTCGTATCGCAAAAAAATCTGGTGCAGATGCAATCCATCCAGGTTACGGGTTTCTATCAGAAAATTTAGAGTTTGCTCGTCGTTGTGAGGAAGAAGGTCTTATTTTTGTTGGTCCGTCCTTACATCACTTAGATATTTTTGGAGATAAGATTAAGGCGAAAGAGGCGGCTGTTGCTGCAGGAATTGCATCAATACCTGGTTCTGATGGCCCAGTTGATACTGTAGAAGGTGTCTTGGAGTTTGGCCGTACACATGGTTTCCCTATCATGATTAAAGCAGCACTTGGCGGCGGCGGTCGCGGAATGCGTGTGGCTCATGATGAAAAAGAAGCAAAAGAAGGTTATATGCGGGCAAAAAGTGAAGCAAAAGCAGCTTTTGGTTCTGATGAAGTTTATGTAGAAAAATATATTTCTAATCCTAAGCATATTGAAGTGCAAATACTAGGAGATAAACATGGAAATGTAGTTCATTTATTTGAACGGGATTGTTCAGTTCAACGTCGCCATCAAAAAGTGGTAGAAGTTGCCCCATGTGTGTCAATGAACGAAGCAAAACGTAAAGAAATTTGTGACGCTGCAGTGCAATTGATGAAACATGTTGACTATATTAATGCTGGAACGGTTGAATTCTTAGTTGAAGGGGATCATTTTTACTTTATCGAAGTAAATCCTCGTGTTCAAGTAGAGCATACGATTACTGAAATGATTACTGATATTGATATTGTTGTTTCTCAGTTGCAAATTGCTCAAGGTTTGGATCTACATAAAGATATGAAGATTCCGAATCAAGAAGAAATTACCTTAAATGGTGCAGCTATTCAATGTCGTATCACTACAGAAGATCCGTTGAATCACTTTATGCCAGATACCGGTAAGATTGATACGTATCGTTCACCAGGCGGTTTTGGTGTTCGTCTTGATGTTGGAAATGCCTATTCTAGTGCGGTTGTTACACCTTACTTTGATTCGCTTTTAGTAAAAGTTTGTACACATGGATTTACGTTTGAAAAAGCAATCCAAAAAATGGAGCGTTCTTTAAGAGAATTTAGAATCCGTGGTGTCAAAACAAACATTCCATTTTTACACAAAGTTATCGGTCATCCTGAATTTCAGTCAGGTGAAGCAAAAACTACATTTATTGATAGTACTCCGCAATTATTTGAATTCCCTAAATTAAGAGACCGTGGAAACAAAACAATGAAATATATTGGTGAAGTAACGGTCAATGGTTTTCCAGGAATTGAAAAAGCAACCAAAAAATATTTTGATGCCCCACGCATTCCTACTGATTTAGAGTTACGTAGTGATTATGTGACAGCAAAAAATATTTTAGAAACAGATGGTGCAAAAGGGGTAATCGATTGGATTAAAAAACAAGAGAATGTATTACTGACGGATACAACGTTCCGTGATGCACATCAAAGTTTATTGGCAACTCGTGTAAGAACACAAGATTTTAAAGAAATTGCACGTTTGACAGGAGAAGGTCTTCCTGAGTTGTTCTCAAGTGAAATGTGGGGCGGTGCAACTTTTGATGTTGCTTATCGCTTCTTGAATGAAGATCCGTGGCAAAGACTACGTAAGATCCGTAAATTGATGCCTAATACATTGTTGCAGATGTTATTTAGAGGATCAAATGCTGTCGGCTACCAAAATTATTCTGATAATGTCATTGAAGAATTCATTAAAGAGTCAGCAAAACAAGGGATTGATGTATTCCGTATTTTTGACAGTTTAAATTGGTTGCCGCAAATGGAAAAAAGCATTCAAGCTGTTAGAGATACTGGGAAAATTGCTGAGGCTGCCATTTGTTATACAGGGGATATCAATGATCCTTCTAGAGCAAAATACAATGTTGAGTATTACAAAAATATGGCAAAAGAACTTGAAAAAATGGGTGCACATATTATTGCAATCAAAGATATGGCCGGTTTATTAAAACCTCAAGCAGCCTATCGTTTAATTAGTGAATTGAAAGATACAACTGATTTACCAATTCATTTGCATACTCATGATACTAGCGGCAACGGTATTATCACTTATTCAGCAGCAACAAAAGCTGGCGTGGATATTGTTGATGTGGCAACTAGTGCGATGAGTGGTGCAACTAGCCAACCAAGTATGAGTAGTTTATATTATGCTTTAGTAAATGGAGATCGTACGCCAGATGTGAATATCGATAATACCCAAAAAATTAACCATTATTGGGAAGATGTCCGCATGTATTATAAACCGTTCGAGAATGGTTTGAATGCGCCGCAAACAGAAGTATACATGCATGAAATGCCTGGTGGTCAGTATTCTAATCTACAACAACAAGCCAAAGCTGTTGGGCTAGGTCATAAATGGGATGATATCAAAAAAATGTACCATACAGTCAATTTGATGTTTGGGGATATTGTCAAAGTAACTCCTTCTTCAAAAGTTGTAGGAGATATGGCATTATTTATGGTTCAAAATAATCTAACGGAAGAAGATATCTATGCAAATGGTGAAGAGTTAAGTTTCCCAGAGTCAGTAGTGACATTTTTCCAAGGTGATTTAGGTCAGCCTGTTGGCGGATTCCCTAAAGACCTACAAAGAATTATTTTGAAAGGACGACCTGCGTTTACTGAAAGACCAGGAAGCTTGGCAGCACCTGTAAAATTTGATAAAGTAAAAGCAGAATTAGCCGAAAAAATCGGTTATGAACCAAAAATGGAAGAGGTATTGAGTTACTTGATGTATCCTCAAGTATTCTTGGATTATCGTACATCTTACCAAAATTTTGGAGATGTCACACTATTAGACACACCAACTTTCTTCCAAGGAATTCGTCAAGGTGAATCTGTAGAAGTTCAAATTGAAAAAGGGAAGACATTAATCATTCGTCTAGATGAAATTGGTGATCCTGATATCGAAGGAAACAGAGTACTGTTCTTTAACTTAAACGGTCAACGTCGTGAGATAGTTATAAAAGATACATCTATTAAATCTTCTATTCAAGCTAAACGAAAAGCAGAACCAACAAATAAAGAGCAAATTGGTGCTACAATGTCCGGCTCTGTACTCCAAGTTTTAGTAAACAAGGGAGACAAAGTGAAAAAAGGTGATGCTCTACTTGTAACGGAAGCCATGAAAATGGAAACGACAATAGAAGCACGCTTTGACGGTATCGTAGAACATATTTATGTTCTTGAGGGTGAAGCAATCAGTTCAGGTGATTTATTAATAGAAGTAAAAGAAAATTAAAAGAAAAGTGGGGGAAAAGATGAGACGATTTTTAGTTTTTGTAGGTATTTTCTTTGTAGTCCTAACAATCGGCTATTTACAGCCTGTCTTTTTCCCTGCTGAAAAAATACACCAAAAAGCAGATATTGGGGGGCATGATGCCTCCCATACTGCATTACCTTACGAAGAAATTTCAACTTCAGGATATGCTGATTACATAGGAAAAAAAACAGATGACTTTGTCGCTAATTTTGGAGAACCCATTGAAAAGCAAAAAACAGGTATGGGATATGAACTGTGGATATTCGGTGAAAAAGATGCTGAATATCTGGAAATGAATGTTATAGATGAAAAAATCACAGTGATTAAGGCTTTTAATAATTCAAAAGAAACAGCGCCTTTTTCTATTGGGATGACATTATCAGAGGTGTCAGAGTTGATGACTATTTATTCAAATTTCGCATTTACATATAAAGAAGAAAACTATAACATTGAATTAATAGAAGAGGATATGAATTATCGTCCTTTGGTCGCTTTTGATAATAAAACTTTTGCTATTTTGTTTTTTAATCACGGAAATGGTAAATTGGCGGCTGTGACTTATTTGGATAAAGAATCTTTACTAACGTTAATGCCCTATCAGTTGTTAGAGGGTGAAGCAGTACCAATATTGCCAACAACTCAAGTAACTGGGTTCGATGCTGTAAAGAGTAACCAAGTCATTAGAATAATTAATTTATTGAAGCTTAAAGAAGATTTACCGACGTATCATGTGAATACTGAAAGCCAAAAAAATGGTCAAAAACTTTTTGACACGTTGTCTAAAAACACGAAAAATATTCTTTCGCTAGAACGAGCTGAAAATTGGCAATTTAGTAAAGAGCAAATCACGGCGACTAATACGTTTACTTTGACAAATGATGAGTATCAAAAACTGTTGAAAATCGGACAATTGGATCAAAAGAAGGCAACAGGAATATTTACAGAGCCAGTCTATGACCCGTCGTTTACTGTACTGTCATGGTTTTCTGATTCATTATATCATTCTCGTTTTGCACATCGAGAAAAAGAAAACATTGGCGTTGCTTTCTCTAAAGCAAGTATGTTAGTCTTATTACAAGAAACAGAAAAAGAAATAACTCAAACAGAGGAAAGTGAATAAGTATGATAGTAACAGAAAAACTTTTTGAAATAGAAGATCAGACAGAAAAACTTGTTCAAACAATTTTGACAAGTAAGAGTATTGAATCTTACAAAATAAATCGCCAAAAAATGTATGAGTCAAAAGACGTTCGAGACAAGCAAAAGGCTTTTTTAAACGCCAAGGACTCTTTTGAACGAATTGAGGCATATGGAAATCATGCACCAGATTTTCGTACGAAGCAAAGAGCTCTACGTCAGGCCAAAAGAGCGTTAGATATGAGTGAGGAAGTAGCCGAATTTCGTTTTTCTGAAACGGGTGTTCAAACAATCTTGGATTTGGTTGGTATGGCAGTAGCTAAAACAATTTCAGATGATATTAAAGTAGATGCTGGAAATCCTTTCTTTGAAAAAGGAAAACATTCGGGTTGTGGAGGTAATTGTCATGCAAGTTAGTGAAGAAAAGGAATTTACAATTCAAAAACGTCGTTGTTTAGTTGTTTGGGTCTATAGTCTAAAACAACTCAAAACATTAAAACGTTATGGCTTGATTCACTATGTATCTCGTCGAATGAAATATGTTGTGATTTATATGAATGAAGAAGATATTGAACCTTCAGAAGCTAAGATTAATGGGTTGCATTTTGTTCGTAAAGTAGAACGTTCTTATCGTCCTGATGTAGAAATGAATTTTGCAGAAAAAATTGGAACAAAAAATGCGTACCAATATGAGGAAGAAGAAGGATTTGAAGTTGAAGAATTAAATACCCAAATCCGTTTAGCTGAAAACGTGTAAAAATTGAGATGAAAAATGTGAACGAACTTCAAACATTTTTCATCTTTTTTCTGTATATTTGTTATACTATTATAAGATATCAAAGGACAAAGTAGAGGAGTGATAAGAGATGAGGGTTATTTCTGGAGAATATGGAGGGCGCCGTTTAAAAGCATTAGATGGTGATAATACCCGTCCTACAACTGATAAGGTGAAAGAATCGATTTTCAATATGATTGGTCCGTATTTTGATAGTGGAACAGCTTTAGATTTATATGCGGGCAGTGGTGGTCTTGCTATTGAAGCAGTATCTAGAGGAATGAATAAGGGAATTTGTATTGAGAAAAATTTTGCTGCTATTAAAGTTATCAAAGAAAATATTGAAGTAACAAAAGAACCTGAAAAGTTCATCATAAAAAAAATGGATGCTAATAAAGCATTAGAGCTTCTAAAAGATGATGGAACAAAGATTGATTTAGTTTTGCTAGACCCGCCTTACGCCAAGCAGGAAATCGAAAAACAAATCAATCAAATGCTGACATACGACTTATTAAGTGAAGACGTCACCATTGTTTGTGAGACAGATAAATCTGTAAAATTACCCGAAACGATCGGTAAGTTGGTAAAATTTCGGGAAACAACGTATGGTATTACTCAAATAACGATTTATAAATAGGAGGAAAAAAATGACTAAAATTGCTCTTTTTCCTGGCAGCTTTGATCCATTGACAAATGGTCACTTAGATTTAATCCAGCGCAGTGCAAAACTGTTTGATAAAGTTATTATTGGTGTTTTTGTGAACACAAATAAGACAGCATTGTTTACATTAGAAGAAAAACTTTCACTGATAAAAACGGTAGTAAAGGATCTGGACAACGTTGAAGTAATTGTTCAAGAAACAAAACTGACCGTTGAAGTCGCTGACCAATTAGGTGCAGGTTTTTTGATTCGCGGTATAAGAAATGTGAAGGACTATGAATATGAAAAAGACATTGCTACGATGAATCATCATTTAGCTCCTGAATTAGAAACAGTTTTTCTAATGGCGGATGAATCCTATAGTCATGTTAGTTCAAGTTTATTAAAAGAAGTGCTGAAATTTGGCGGTGATGTTTCCGCTTATTTACCAAAAGCTATTTGTGAAGCATTAAATCAAAAGAATCGTGAGATGAAATCAAATGAATAATAATCATGAAGAAAAAGTATCTATTAAATCGCTCCTGCCGTTTGCTGCAATTATTTTATTAATCATAGTATTGATTTTTCCCATTCCTTATTATATTGAAGGACCAGGTACAACAGAGAATTTGAAAGAATTCGTTACCGTAGATAATAAAAAAGATTCGGAACCAGGTGCTTTTTACCTAACAACTGTTGGTGTGCGTAAAGCGACTTTAGGTTCAGCAGTGAAAGCAAAATTCTCTGAATTTGAAGAATTAGTTAGCAAAAAAGACTTAATGGGTTCAAGTACAAATAGTGAATATGAACGGATACAACAATATTATATGGATTCTTCAAAAAATGCTGCAATAGAACAAGCACTAAAACTGGCTAAAATTCCTTATGAAATGACATTTAAAGGAGTTTACGTTTTAGCTATTGAAGATAATTCTAGCTTTAAAGGGAAAATATCTGTTGGTGATACTGTAACAGGCATTGATGGAAAGACCTTTAAAAGCAGCCAAGAATTTGTTGATTATGTGAAAAAACAAAAAGTAGGTCAAGAGGTTACGGTTAGCTATTTACAAGATAACAAATCAAAAGAAGCGACTGGAAAATTAATTGAACTACCGACAGATAAAAAACCAGGTATCGGCATTGGGCTAACTGATCATACAGAGATTGATTCATCTATCCCAGTTGAAATTGATGCTGGAGACATCGGTGGACCCTCAGCAGGCTTGATGTTTACCTTGGAGACTTATGAGCAGTTGACTCAAAAAGGAATTCGTAAGGGGCATAAAATTGCCGGTACAGGAACAATCAATAGTGATGGCATTGTTGGGCGAATTGGCGGAATTGATAAAAAAGTGGTGACTGCCAGCAAAAATAATACAGAAATATTTTTTGCGCCAGACGATGAAATCACAAAAGAAATGAAAAAAGCTGAACCAGGAATTAAAACAAATTACGAAGAAGCGAAAGCCGCTGCTGAAAAAATCGGTACAAAAATGAAAATCGTTCCGGTAAAAAATGTACAGGATGCGTTGAAATATCTAGAGAGATTGAAAGAAAAATAAGAAAAAAGAAAACCAAACATGTTGTTGTTTGGTTTTCTTGTTATTTACCTTAAAAAATAGCTAGAGATTATTTGGATAATGGAAATAGTTGAAAAGTTAAACCATGCTTTAAAGGGACCTATATGAAAAAATCCGCCTAAAGCAAATAATAATACAACAATAATCGCAAGGATACTAAAGAAGTAATAGTTCAGTTTATAAGCCAGCACAGGATTATTCATAACTCTGTCAAATTTTCTCTCACGATATATTTTTCTAGTAACAAGCATATTTGTCAAAGCGGGGATTTTTAACAATTGTTGTTTCAAAATATCTGCATCTCGCTGACCAAGTAACTCAGAAAAAATATGATCCTCAGATTCAAAGTCAAAAGTATACGTATAAATAGCAACACGTTTTGGTGGGAATGAACGTTCCCAGTCAAGGTAGTTTATTTTATTTTCTCTTAAAGTAATAGCTTTGATTGTGTTATAAGGATAGCTAAAGAATGTTTGTTGATCTAAAAATTCGATAATTGTTGTAAAAATCATTCTTTGATTCGTAAAAATCAAAATTCTATTTCCCCTTAAGTCATTGAAATCTTTCACATAAGCTTTTGCTTCTTCTGATTCAGGATGATACATTCCTAGTAAACCAAGACCAACTACAGAAGCGTTTTGTCCATCATTGGTCATTGGTAAGTATGCACGAATTTCTTCTCCGTCTTCTAAGTAAAGCTTAAATTTCTCTATAAAGTCCTGTAAAAAAATATACATTTTTGTTTGATTGAATAAACTCTTTTTTTGCTGTGTATTCAACTCTTTTTTTGAGTTGTTTGTTATTTCTTTATTGATCTGGTTAATAACAGTTTTAAAAGGATTGACCATTTGAAATTCCTCCTTAAATTTTAAAATGTGTGAGGCTTGTTTAACTCAGATAGGAAAAGATATTTGTGATTGGCAAATTTTATATTTTTAGTGAAGACTTAGTCTCAGAAGCTAGAGAATATAAAATCACTGGTGCTCACTTGTTCAGATTCAACAGCTGTTTTAGCTTTTTTCTTCCACGTGAAAGATGATTATAGACTTGTGAAACTTCCATATTTAATTCTAAGGCTATTTCATTTGGTGTATCTTGATAATAATAATATTTTAAGAAAATCAATTGATCTTCTTGTGTTAGATGTATTAATAAATCTAATAATTCTTCTTTTTCAAAATAATTTTCTTCTAATATACTCTCAGGCAATTGTTCAATGGGAATAATCTTTTGTTCTCGAATAATCAAACGTTTTTTGTCTAAACAAATGTTGCGTGTAATAGTTAAGCTCCAAGTTTTTAAGCTGCTCTTTTCCTCGTCATAAGTAGAAATTTTTTGCCAAATACGATAAAAAACCTCGTTTTCAATTTCTTTGTGATAGTCTCTTTCTTCTGAATGATTTAAGATAGCTCGAATACATTTAACGATATCAGTTCCGAAAAGATCAATAAATTTTTCTAACCCTAAAAAATCTTTTTTTATTAAAAGCGCTATAATTTCCTGCTCCATCTATTTATCACCTTCTTATCTTATTATACGACGGAGTTTCTTTTTTTCTATCATGAAAAAATAAAAATAATGCGTATCTTTATTTTGAAGGAGGAAATACATGGATTATCGTACGTTTTTACACAAGTATAAGCAATATTTGATTATGGGAGTTGTGATTATAGCACTATGTATCATTGTTACGTTAGTTTTAGTTAAATCTAATGCTAATACATTACAAGAAGAAGAATTGACTATGCCATCCGCTAGTTCATCACAACTCCCAGAAACTGAATCGATTTCTCGCCAAATATACGTAGATATAAAGGGAGCTGTGAAAAAACCAGGGATGTATGAGGCAACAGAAAATATGCGTGTCTGGGATGCTGTAATGCTTGCTGGAGGGATAAGTGATGAAGCGGATACCAATCAAGTTAATTTTTCTGAGCGAATTATTGATCAAATGGTGATTTATGTGCCAAAGATAGGAGAAATAATTCAAAATCCTGAAAAAAATAACGATTCTAAAGAAAATCCAACTACCGATTCTGAAAAGATTAATTTAAATAAAGCAAGCGAGACTGAATTACAGACTTTACCTGGTGTGGGGCAAAAGAAAGCACAAGAAATTATTCGTTATCGCGAAGAAAATGGTGGATTCAAAACAATTGAAGACTTAAAGAACATTGCAGGATTTGGAGAGAAAACATTTGAGAAGTTGAAAGATTCTATTACTTCTTAAAAATGCTTCTTTTTTGATAATAAGAGGCAGAAATTAACAATTTTTACAAATATCTTGTGCAGGTTCTTGACGAGACTTTTTCTATAATTTACTATTTGTATATCCTACTATAAAATTGAAAATCAGCAAAAATAGTTTAAAAAAATAAATATTAAAAAGGAGAAAAAAATGACACTAGAACGAATTCCTTGGGATCAATATTTTATGGCGCAAAGTGTACTGTTATCTTTAAGAAGTACGTGTACGAGATTAGAGGTTGGCGCAACAGTTGTCAGAGATAAGCGAATCATTGCAGGCGGGTATAACGGGTCAGTCAGTGGAGATGTCCATTGCATTGATGATGGCTGCTATGTTGTTGATGACCACTGTGTTCGAACGATCCATGCTGAGATGAATGCAATTTTACAATGCGCAAAATTTGGTATTCCTACAGATGGAGCTGAAATTTATGTGACTCATTTCCCTTGTTTACAATGTACCAAAATGATTTTGCAGGCTGGAATTAAGAAAATTCATTATTTAAAAGATTATCGAAATAACGAATATGCGATGGATTTGATCCAGCAAGTTGGCGCAACAGTAGATCAAGTAACCTTATCAAAAAAATATTTTGCTGAATTACAATTAGGGGAAGAAGAGATTGCTTCAATGGACGAAGCACCTCAAACAGATCAATAATTACTGGATTTTTCCAGTTTTATTAACTATAGGAACGGTTTTTTTATTTTTAAAACCAAGCTTACTAACAGGAATAGTTTGGTTTTATCTTATTAGTCGAGTTCTTTCCACAAGAAATAAGCTGCTCGTTAGTATCAGTTTTTTAGGGATGTTTTTGATAATTATTTCATGTTATATCACTATAATTAAAGAAAAACAACCAAAGTTCTCAGAAACAATAGAAACCAAAGGACAATTGTCGGTATTACCGGATAAGTTTAAAATTGATGGTGATCAACTTCAGTTGGAGGGAAATTTTTCTACGTATAAAAAAGAAGAGCGCAGAACAATAGCTTTTTATCGTTTTACTTCTGAGGAAGAAAAACTAAGATGGCAAAATGAAAATCAAGTTACAAAGATTACTCTTTCAGGTATATTTGAGACACCCATTAGCCAAACTAATCTTAATGGTTTCGATTACCAAAAACACTTGAAAGAAAAAGGTATATATCAAACGTTCACAATTAGCGATATACGTATAATTAAAACTGAAAGGCCTAAATTTTATGAAATCTTAGCTTGGTTAAGCATCATCAGAAAAAAAGCAATTGATTATTGTTCAGATACATTTTTGGAAGAAACCGCAATACATCTTAAAACATTGATTTTTGGTTTTAAATCAAGTGAGTTTTCTCAAAAAGAGGGTATGTTAGCCAATCTAGGTATTTTGCATTTGTTTAGTTTATCTGGAATGCATGTAACCTTTTTCATAGGAAGTTTTAGATATTTGTTCCTGAGATGTGGTATTACTGTCGAACGATTATTTTGGATGCAGTTACTTTTTTCCTTTGTTTATGCAGGATTAACCGGATTTTCAGTTAGTGTTGTTCGAGCATTGATGCAGAGTATGTTCTCTCTTGGCAATCGTGAGTTTAAATGGTCTTTATCTGGTTTAGATTGTTGGAGCTTATCGCTATTTGTTGGGCTTGTTTTTCAGCCGTACATGTTATTTTCAGTTGGTGGCCAATTAAGTTATGGATTATCTTTTTTCATTTTATATGTTCATCCTATTGTAGAACGAATTAAAAATAGATACATAAAAATGTATTGTTTCTCTCTTTTACTGAATGTTACGATGATTCCTTTAGTGGGACTTTCTTTTTTTGAATGGCAACTCTCAAGTAGTTTGTTTACGTTTTTGTTATTACCTATTTTTGAGCGAATTATTTTGCCAGTACTAACGATTAGTTTTTTAGGATCATTTTTATTCAAGTTCAACCTTTTAATTGATGGATTGGAAATCTATTTCGTGATGCAACAAACAGTTTTTGAGTGGCTAAGTCGTTACAGCACATTTACAATAGTTACTGGTGCTTTTTCTCCGTTACTTTTTATTTTGATTTGTTTGCTTCTTTTTTTATTGCTTCATACAATGTCTATTCAATCAAAAAAATCTTATTTAATAGGTGTTTGCCTTTTTCTAATGATGTACAATAAGTTTTTTTCCTTCAACGGATCTGTTGCTTTTATTGATGTAGGACAAGGTGATAGCATCTTTATTCAAGCACCTTTTCATCAGGAGAATATCTTGATTGATACAGGTGGGAAAATTGATTTTCAAAGAGATAAATGGACAGTTAAAATAAAAAAAACAACGAACGCAGAATATTCAGTGATTCCTTATTTGAAAAGTAAAGGCGTCAAACACCTAGATAAGGTGTTGATTAGTCATGGTGATATTGATCATTGTGGTGATTTAGTAACGATCAATGATAAAATCCCAATCCGCTCACTTTACTTCCCAATTGGAACAGAAAATAAATTTGCTTTTCGTCAGATGATCGATCGCTTAAAAAAGACAGGAACAAAATGTTATCCAATTTTAGCTGGGGCCTCTATCAGTCAAGTAATTCCCATTAAAATTCTTGCTCCTAATGTTTCAGGAACAGGGGAAAATAAAGATTCGATGGTAGTCTATACAAAAATTGCTGGTAGACGTTTTTTATTTACAGGTGATTTAGAAAAAGAAGGGGAGCAACAATTATTAAAACAGTTTTCATCACTAAAAGCGGATGTATTAAAAGTAGGTCATCATGGTAGTAAAACTTCATCAGATCCTTTGTTTATTGAAAGAATGCATCTGACTGATGGAATTATTTCATGTGGTCGAAACAACAGATTCAAGCATCCCCATGAAGAGCCGGTTGCGGCATTAAATAATAATAATGTAAAGATTTATCGAACTGATAAAAATGGGATGATTTATTATGAATGGACACCATTTTCAAAAATGTCATCAGCCCAAACAATCATGGGAGAAGACTAGCATTTCTTAAAGCGACATGATAGGATGTAAAAGAGAAATGAGGGGAATTATGAATTTACAAGAGGCGTTGAAACAAGTAAGACAACAACAGTTTGCTTCCGTTTATTTAATTCAAGGAACAGAAGGGTATTTAAGCGAGTTATTTAAAACAGAATTAATGGGTCAGTTAATCAAGACAGAAGATGATCAATTTAACTACTCTTCATTTGACATGGAAGAAATCCCTTTATCTGTTGCAATGGAAGAAGCTGAAACAATTCCATTTTTTGGTGATTATCGGTTGGTTTTTATTGAAAATCCTTATTTTTTAACCGCTGAGAAAAAAACGAATGGACTTGATCATGATATTGATAGTTTACTTAAATATATAGAACAGCCATCACCAACAACGATTTTAGTATTTGTTGCAAATGTTGATAAGTTAGATGAACGAAAAAAGGTGACCAAAGCTATAAAAAAACTGGCTGAAATCATTGATGTCAATCCAATGGGAGAACGGGAAGTAAGGCAGTACGTAGAACAAACGATTCAAGGTGAAGGATATGAAATTCGACCAGAAGCCTTTGATTTATTATTGCAGTTGACTGATTTGAACTTATCCAAAGTTATGGGCGAATTACAGAAATTATTTTTATATGCTTCTGATAGCAAAGTAATTTCATTAAATAGTGTCAAAGAACTAGTACCTAAATCCTTAGAACATAACGTGTTTGACCTGACAAATGATGTTTTATCTGGTCATGGGGAAAAAGCAATACAATTATACGAGGATTTATTGCTTCAAGGAGAAGAAACAATCAAATTAAATGCGATTTTATTAAATCAAATTCGTCTCTTTTTACAAACAAAAATTTTAGCAAAACTAGGTTATCAGCAAGCAAATATTGCTGAAACATTAAAGATTCATCCATATCGTGTGAAACTAGCCTTACAACAAGTGAGAAGATTTGAGCTTGATCGATTAGAAGCAATTTACGATGAATTGGTGGAGAATGATTTTCAAATGAAAACAGGTAGGATGGATAAAGAATTGCTTTTCGAACTATTCATTCTGAAATTATCTGGTCAAGTTATGAGTTAAACAAATTGATTGGAAAGGACTTGAACTCCAGAACTAGAAATAAGAAAGAGCTTTTTTACTATAGAGAGAAGAGTAAGGAATGAAAAACCTTTATGTTTTTCATTCCTTATTTTTATAGTATAAAAAGAAGCTAACACGAATGTTAACTTCTAAAAATCATTATTTAGCTAATTTTTTGCTTAGACGTGATTTGTCACGGCTTGCTTTGTTTTTATGGATTAATCCTTTTGTTTCAGCCATATCAACAGCTCTTGCAGCTTCTGTATATAACGCATCAACATTGTCAGCGCCGGCAGCTACAGCATCTTCAAATTTCTTGATAGCTGTACGCATAGCATTTTTTTGAGATGAATTTTGAGCATTCTTATTAGCGTTAGTACGTACACGTTTGATTGCAGATTCAATATTTGGCATTTCTTTCACCTCCGATAAATTAAGGTCTTACACAGGAAAATCCATATGTAATTCAACACTAATCATTATACCTAATCCCAACAGGCATTGCAATAAAAGATGACAAGTTTTTTTCCTTAACAGTAAAATTATTGATTTCATCATGTAAAAATGAATTTTTATTTAAGAATAATCAAACGGGTTCTGCTGTTTTTGAAGGATATTTTTTTTCAGGAGAAAATTTGTCAATAGGAATTGTTTGCAACATTCTCAAGCCATTTAAAATAACTAAAATCGTACTGCCTTCATGTCCAATCACTCCTAATGGTAAATTAATAACTTGGAAAAAATTAGATAGGATCAGCATTATAATGACTCCAGCAGAAAGGACAATGTTCTGAGTAACAATTCGTTTCAATTTTTTTGAAAGTAAGTGGCTCATTTGTAGTTTCGCTAAGTCATTTTGCATCAAAACCATATCGGCGATATCCATAGCAATGTCTGTACCTTCTCCCATAGCTATACCGATAGCAGCGTTTGCTAGGGCAGGAGCATCATTGATACCATCACCAACCATTGCGTTTACGCCATATTTTTCTTTTTGTTTTTTGATTAAGATTGTTTTGTCCTCTGGTAAACAATTTGCATAAACTTCATCAATCTCAAGTTCATCGGCTACAGCAGAGGCTGTTTTTTCATGGTCTCCAGTAATCATAGTTGTATGAATACCAGCTTCTTTAAAGTAGCGGATCGTTTTCTTTGCTTCAAGTTTAGGAACATCTAATAATCCAAAATAAGCAACGATTTCTTGGTTCTTGAATAAACAAATCACTGTTTTTCCATTTTGTTGTAGTTCATCTATTTTTCTTAACAAGGTTTTATCTACTGAGGTTTGGTCGTTGAACGTACTTTTTCCAATACGCCAAGTAGTAGAGGAGACAGTTGCCTCAATACCAAAACCAATAATATTTTTGACCGCTATTTGTTCATAGCCTTGGGTAGTTTCATCATCAAATCGGCTAACAATTGCTTGAGCTAAGGGATGAGTGGATTGTCTTTCCATTGCTACAAGGATATTTAAGGCCTCTTGCTCGTTTGCTAGAAATAAAGCATCAGTAACGATAGGAACGCCACGAGTCAAGGTGCCAGTTTTATCAAAGGAGATTGCTTTTAATGAAGCTAAATTTTCTAAATATACACCGCCTTTAAATAATACGCCGTTTCTTGCTCCATTAGATATTGCTGCTAACGTTGCAGGTGTAGCAGAAGCTACCAAAGCACAGGGAGAAGCTACGACTAATAAAACCATTCCTCTGTAAAAACTTTCACTCCATGACCAACCTAAAAATAAATACGGAATCAAAATCATCAATGGGATAGCAAGCAATACAACTTTTACATAAATATTTTCTAGTTTATCAATAAAACTTGCTGTTTGTGAAGGGGTATTTTGTGCTTCATCTACCAGTCGGATGATCTTAGCAAACAGAGTATCCTCACTATTTTTAGTGACTGTCATTGTAATTGCTTCACCCAAATTGATTGTTCCTCCAAATAAAAGATCATTTTTTATTTTTTCAACTGGAACAGATTCACCTGTAATAGCTGCTTCATCAATAGTTGAAGCGTTGTTTATTAATGTACCATCAATCGGTATACTGGCGCCTTTAGGAACTAGTAGTAAATCGCCAATCTGTAATTCATTGACAGCAGTTTCTGTCGTTTTTCCTTGATCATTCAGCAAAAGTGCTGTTTCAGGCTGCATATTCATTAAACTAGCAATTTCTTTTTTGCTTTTGTTTGTTGTATATTCTTCCAATGCACCACTAAGACAGAAAATAAAGGTCAACATAGCACCTTCAAACCAATTACCTATGATACAAGCACCAATTGCAGCCAAAGCCATCAGTAAATCGACATTTAAATGTCGATTTTCAACAGTTTCAAGCACACCTTCTTTTGTTTGTTTAAATCCACCAAAAAAAATAGCCGAAATAAAACTGATGGGATAAAAAACTGAACCGGATTTTTCTAGTATAAATCCAATTATTATAAATACTAAACATACAATAGTAGATAAAATTGCTTTTTTTTCTTTTGAAAGTCTCATATGTATCACTCCTTATAAAAAGGATAACACATATAAATTCTAATTGATAATAGAAATACCTAAATGAGAATGATAGTGGTTATCAATTAGAATTAATGTTTAATTATAAAGGTTTGTTCGAGTGACTAAAATAGATTAATTCTAATTAATAGTGATAATCATTATCATTGAAATTAAATCTTTTTATAGTGTTTACTAGTAATTATCAGAATAAATAAAAAAAGAACCGATCGAATCGGTTCTAGTGTTCTTATGAAAATAGCCAATAACTGATAAGCAGTACACCTAATATAATTCGATACCATCCAAAAGCGGTGAAATCGTTTCGTTTTAAGTAGTTTAGTAAGAATTTGATAACGATGACTGAAACAACAAAAGCCACGATAGAGCCAGTCAACAAAATAAATATCTCTGTAAACCCAAATGAATTTCCTTTTAACATAAACTTCACAATTTTTAAGAAACTTGCGCCAAACATGACAGGGATTCCAAGGAAGAATGAAAACTCAGTTGCAACAAATCGTGAGGCTCCAATAATAATGGCTCCAAGGATTGTAGCTCCTGAACGAGAGGTACCTGGAATCAACGATAAAACTTGGAAAAAGCCGACAATTGCTGCTGCTTTATAGGTAAATTGATTTAAGTCTGTACACTTTGGTTTGCGTGTTCGATTTCTTTTTTCAATTACCACAAAGGCAACCCCGTAAACTATCAACATTAAAGCAACGGTAAAGAAATTATGGAATTTTGCTTCCAACCAGTCGTCTAGTGGGATTCCAATGATTGCAGCAGGTGCACAAGCGACAATCACTTTTGACCAGAGAACCCAAGTGTCTTTTTTCTCTATTTCACTTTTTTGAGGAGAAAAGGGGTTCAGTTTATGAAAATAAAGAAAGACAACAGCCATGATCGCACCTAGCTGAATCACCACATTGAACATCTCCATGAAATCTTTACTGAGGTTCATTTTAATAAATTCATCGACTAAGATTAGATGCCCAGTACTACTAATAGGAAGCCATTCTGTTACACCTTCGATAATTCCTAAAATAATTGCTTTCCATAAATTTGATAAAAGCATAGGTTCAATCCTTTCTAGAATAAAATAATAAATCATTAATAGTATACCTTTTAGTAGCAGAAAATCCAACTAACTTTTCACTAGCATTAAAAAAATTGGAATCTACTATATTGATTGTTGTAATTATTCTGAGAATTTTCTATACTATTACTATTCATGAAAATTGGAGGATAAAGTAAATGTTTGGATTTTTGAAAAAGAAAGAACCAGTTCAATTAAATGAAACTTTATATGCAGTTGCCACAGGGACTTTGATTCCAGTTAGTGACGTCAACGATCCTGTTTTTTCGCAAAAGATGATGGGGGATGGCTTTGCAATTATTCCTGAAACCGGCGAAATTTATTCACCGATCGAAGGGGAAGTTCTTAGTGTTTTTCAAACAAAGCATGCAGTCGGTATGAAGATGGGGAATGGACTAGAAATTTTACTTCATATGGGGATAGATACTGTAGAATTAGACGGAGAGCCATTTGATATAAAAGTTCGTGAAGGCAGCAAAGTGTCAAGTGGAACATTGGTGGCTAAGGTTGATTTAGAATCAATTATTTCTGCTGGAAAAGCTACTGATATAGTTGTGGTGATTACCAATATGGATGCCGTAAAGAGCTTCGATTTGATTAAAACAGGACAAATCCATGTAGAAGACGAAGTTGGTTACGCTAGAGTATAATCAACTAATCATTAAAAAGAGTTGAAAACGGAGAAAAGTTTTCTGCTCTTTTTATATTAGTTTTGAATGAAATTAAATTCCAAATCAAAAGTCGTTTTTGTTATAAATGTTGAAATTAAATTTTAAATAATATATAATGAAAGCGCATTAGAAGGGAGGCAAAAAAATGTATGGTATTTCGATTTTTCTAGGCGATGAAATAACGGATGAACTTAAGGGATATATTCAAGAAATGAACCGAATTGGATTTAAGGGGATTTTTACCTCCTTACATATTCCAGAAGAGAATGCTGAACTTTACGCACAACGACTGAGTGAACTTGGCAAAATAGCCAAAAAAGCTAAGATGAAATTAATGGTTGATATTTCAGGAGTTGCTTTGAAGCGAGCTGGATTTTCTTTTGAAAGGTTAGACGAAATTATAGATTTAGGAGTAACTGGATTACGCATTGATTACGCCATCTCAACCCAAGTCATTGCAAAATCCTCTCAGTATCTAGATATTGCTCTGAATGCTAGTACGATTACTAAAGATGACATAGAGGAATTAAAATCTTTTAGTGCTAATTTTGCGAGCATTGAAGCATGGCATAATTACTATCCAAGACCAGAAACAGGCTTGTCTAGCCAGTTTTTTAAAGAAAAAAATGAGTGGTTAAAACAATCAGGTTTTAAGGTGGTTGCTTTTGTACAAGGAAACAAGCAACTTCGTGAACCTCTTCATGAAGGATTACCAACACTTGAGAAACATCGCTATAACAATCCTTTTTCAGCGGCAATTGACTTGAAAGAAAGTTATCAAATCGATGGTGTTTATCTTGGAGATTCAATGATTACCAGACGAACACAGCGTCAATTTGAACAATACATTAATTATGATGTTATGCAGTTGGAAGTAGAAGATATTGGCAGTCGCTATTACCCATTAATTTTGGGGGAGCATACCAATCGTCAGGATGAAGCAAGAGATGTGATCCGCAGTGCAAAAGCACGCTTTGGAAAAATTGAAATGATTGAACAAGAAGCGTTATTAGAACGAAAAATAGGAAGTGTGACGATTGATAATAGTCACTATGGAAGATATATGGGGGAAATTCAATTAACAAAAATTGATTTGCCAGAAAATGAAAAAGTCAATGTTGCAGCACGAGTTGTGCCAGAAGATTGCTCTTTATTGCAATTAATAACAGCTGGTAGAGCCTTTAATTTGATGGAGAAGGGAACGTTGTAGAATGAATTTAGAGAAATTAACCACAGAACGTAGAAATCAGGAAACTATGAATTTAGATGAACTAACTATAAAAGAAGCCTTAGATAAAATGAATCAAGAAGATCAAAAAGTTGCTTTAGCCGTAAAAGAAGCACTTCCGCAAATAGAACCCGTTATAAAATCAATCATAAATTCTTTTAATAATGGTGGACGATTGATTTATATAGGAGCTGGAACCAGTGGACGCTTAGGTGTGTTAGATGCTGCAGAGTGTGTCCCTACATTTGGTGTTATGCCCCAAATGGTACAAGGTTTGATTGCGGGTGGGCAAAAAGCCATGACTGTAGCGGTTGAAGGTGCAGAAGATTCTAAAGAGCTAGGGAAACAAGACTTAATAGATTTGACACTAACCAGCAAAGATACTGTGATCGGAATTGCCGCAAGTGGACGTACTCCCTACGTAATCGGTGGTTTGATGTACGCTGATTCAGTAGGTGCCATTACTGCCTCAATTTCTTGTAATAAAGAAGCTGAGATCAGCCAATTTGCACAATGGCCGATTGAAGTAGATGCAGGACCAGAATTTTTAACTGGCTCAACGCGCTTGAAATCTGGAACGGCACAAAAACTAATTTTAAATATGCTATCGACTATTTCAATGATCGGAATTGGCAAGGTATATAAAAACTTGATGGTGGATGTAAAACCAACTAACGAAAAGCTAATTGAACGTTCAAAACGAATTATTATGGAAGCAACGGGTTGTGACTACGAAACGGCAACAACCTATTTTACGAAAGCAGACAAAAATGTGAAATTAGCAATTGTAATGTTACTAACAAATACATCAAAAAAAGAAGCGGCAGAAAAATTATCTCAAGGAAATCAATTTATAAAAAATACACTTTAAACGTATTTGGAAGGAGAAAGAATCATGGCAGAAGATAAAATCAAACGTTTAGCTAGGGAAATTTATAAGGAAGTAGGTGGTCAGGAAAACGTACTAAAACTACGTCATTGTATGACACGAGTTCGTATGGATGTCCTTGATTACAGCAAAGTTGATTTAGAAGGATTAAAAAATATTGATGGTGTAATGGGAGTCGTTGAAGATGATACGCTACAAGTCGTAATTGGCCCTGGAACTGTGAATAAAGTGGCACAAGAAATGGTTGATATCGTTGGCGTAAAGTTAGGGGAGCCATTTCCAAGTCAGAAAGAAAACAAAATAGAACAAACCGGCAAACAATTAGTTGAAGAAAAAGCTGCTCAAGTAAAAGCTGCACAAAAAGAAAAGAATAAAAGTAACTCTGGATTTAAACTTGTTTTGAAAGCGATTTCTAATATTTTCGTTCCATTGATTCCAGCTTTTGTTGGAGCGGGAATCATTGGCGGTATTGCAGCAGTAATGTCCAACTTGTTAGTTGCGGGAACGATTGGTGATTCCTGGCAACAATATATAGATATTTTAAATATCATAAAAAATGGGATTTTTGCATATTTAGCTCTATACACTGGGATAAATAGTGCTAGCGAATTTGGTGCAACACCAGCGCTTGGGGGAGTAATTGGAGCAGTAACGATGTTGACAGGTATGAATCCTGAAGCGCCATTGCCAAATCTTTTGACTGGCGGTACTTTATCAGCTGGTCAAGGCGGGATTATTGGTGTTATATTTGCAGTTTGGCTACTTTCTTTACTAGAAAAACAATTGCATAAAGTGATTCCAGATTCTATCGACATCATATTTACGCCAACGATTTCTTTGTTAACGATTGGTTTGATCACTATTTTTCTTATTATGCCAGTTGCTGGTTTTATATCTAATAGTCTTGTCGGTGTAATCAACGTTGTGTTGGAAAAAGGAGGTATTTTAGCTGGTTTTACTTTAGGTGCTACATTCTTGCCAATGGTTATGTTTGGACTACATCAAATATTAACACCGATTCATATTGAAATGATCAATCAGACAGGAATGACATTATTATTACCTATTCTTGCAATGGCTGGTGCTGGGCAAGTGGGTGCTGCTTTAGCATTGTGGATTCGCTGTAAAAAAGATGCAAAACTTGTTGAAATGATCAAAGGCGCACTACCTGTAGGGATTTTAGGGATTGGTGAACCGTTGATTTATGGTGTGACTTTACCTTTAGGTCGCCCATTCGTTACGGCTTGTATCGGTGGAGGTGTTGGTGGAGCTGTAATTGGAGCATTTGGTAATATTGGTTCGATTGCAATTGGACCAAGTGGTGTGGCGTTAATACCATTAATTGCTAATAACCAATGGTTAGCTTATGTTTTAGGGTTACTAAGCGCTTATGCTGGAGGTTTTATTGCTACATTTTTCTTTGGTATTCCAAAAGATTTACAAGAAAAATAAGAAGATAATTATAGAAAATGGTATAACTTTTTACTCTATATTAGCGGATGCATTTCTTTTCTATTTCATTTTAGCTATAATAAATTTATGAAGGAATTGACTCTCTTTTTATAGTTAAATAGAAGAAGCTTGACCTAAATGGGAAAAAGGATGTGTAGTAATGCCGCAAAATATTATCTTGACGATTCAAGACCATCTTAAGCATTTGCCGGGATCTGAACAAAAAGTGGCAGAATATATTTTAGAAAATACAGGGGAAGTTATTAATCTAAGCGCCCAAGATCTTGCTAAAAAAGCAGGCTCAAGTCCAGCTGCTATTATTCGTCTGTGTCGATCAATCGAAGTAAATGGTTTTACTGAACTAAAATTATTGATTTCAGCAAATCTAGGTACTGTAGATACAAAAATGTATACTGAAGTCGAAAATGGCGAAAAGACATCAGTGATAAAAGAAAAGCTCCAACATCGTTTGGTTCATGTATTGGAAAGAACCCGTGATTATTTGGATGATGAAGCGATTGATCAATCTGTGAAGGCAGTGGAAGCGGCGGAAATTATCTTTGTTTATGGATTGGGTGCTTCTTCACTAGTTGCACAGGATATTTATCAAAAATTTACTCGAATTGGACTAAGTGTTTTTTTTACGATGGATCATCACTTATTTGCTACTGCGATTGGAACAAACCGGTTAAAAGGGATTTTCATTGGTATTTCAAATTCTGGAACAAACCAAGAAACAAATGCGCTAGCTGATCTTGCTATAGAAAAAGGGTTGCCTGTTATTGCACTAACAACAAATCCCAATGCAAAGTTGGCAGAAAAAAGTTCGATTTTGTTGTTAACCGCAGAAGGAGAAGAAGCGCCTTTAAGAAGTGCTGCAACTGTTTCTTTAACGGCACAACTGTATCTGGTGGATGTTTTATTCTTTGCCTATGCAGCAAAAAACTATGATGTGACATTAGAAAAGATCCAACATTCAAAAGGAGCCGTTGAGATCGTTAAAAAAAGCAATTAAATCTTGACAGTTTATTCAAATAAAATAAGGTACAAGAGGAAACGAGAAGATTTTCCTTTGTACCTTATTTTATTTAGTTAGATAATAAGAGATTACGTCCGGTATTGATATATTGAGTATCATTGACTTTATCGATTGTAAACGTGCCATTTTCATAAATGAGTTTAGTCACACTGCCGTTTTCTAACCCCATTTGCATCGGTAAGCGGTTGTCAATCAAAGACAATAAAAATGAAATTGTTAATCCATGAGAGACAATCATCACATTTCCACCACCATTTTTTTCTCGGTGCACTGCTATGTCTTCAAAGCCATTCCAGACACGTTCTTTGATTGTTTCATAGGGTTCTGCCCAATTGGCAGTGTCTGCTTCAATAATGGCATCTGCTAGGTCTTTATAGCTTATTCGATTTGTCATCATATCATCAAAGTTCTTAAAGGCCAAAACTCTAGGAACGACGCCCCAAAGTTCTCCATCATAACCTCCATCTAAAGAGCCGAAACACCATTCACGAATACGGCTATCTGTGCTATAAGGAATAGTTCCCCCCTGTTGATGTTCTTGTAAAATAATACGAGCAGTCTGCATTGCACGTCCGCTGTCACTAGAGTATGCTTCTTTAAAATCCGTATCTTTTAGACCAAGACCCAAATAATGTATAACTTCTTCCCCTTGTTTAGTCAAAGGAGTATCTGACCAGCCTTGTGTTCGACCAATCGTATTAAACATTGTTTTCCCATGACGAATAATATATAACGTTGTTGGTTGATTCATAACATATCCTCCTTAGTTTAAAAGCAGATCCAGCACGTTTCATTTTAGTTAAAGAATGGATTTGTTTTCTTTTCATGTTCAATAGTTGTAGCATCTCCATGCCCAGGATACGCTGGAAACTCATCTGGCAATGTGAAAAGATGAGTATTGATACTGTTAAGGAGCTGTTGCATATCACCTGTATGCAAATCAGTGCGACCGATACTGCCTTTGAATAACGCATCCCCAGTAATAACAAAATCATCGAAAATAAAACTCAAACTACCGATTGAGTGTCCTGGTGTTGGGACAACAGAAAATTTGATTCCGCCTAAATCATAGTCAGCCAATTTAAATTCTTCTTCTGCAGGTTGAACAATGATATCTGCAATGTCATCATGACGACCTAAACCGGATAAGTTTAAGGTTGGGTTTGATAGCCATTCTTGTTCAAGTGGACTGACATATACAGGAATATTATAGAGGTGGCGTAGTTCTTCCACTGCTCCAATGTGATCATAATGTGTATGTGTTAATAAAATAGCGCTAGGTTTCTTGCCGGTTTTTTCAATTAAAGCAGCAATTTTTTCTGCTTCAGCACCTGGATCGATAATCAATAGATTTGTCTCATTGTAGATGACGTAACAATTTTCTTGAATCACGCCGGTTTGTATTCGTTCAATTTTCAGCATAGTTCGTTGCCTCCTAGTAAGTATGAATCTTTTATAAGTATAACTCAATTCTGTACAGAATCAAAAGCCATAGATACTTGTTCTAGAAAAATTTAGGAATCATATAAATATCTTTATGGAGTAAAACAATATATTGTAAATTTTAGTTTACAACGAAGGTTTATTGTTCGTGTTTTGATCGTAATACCCATTTTTTTTACTTGTTTTAAAAGAAAAGTGTGTGATATACACGAATTATTGTGTATACTATTTTTGTATTGTTATGAAAGGGGTGTTTATTTTGTTTAAATTTGTCGTTAAGGGTACCGCATTTACTAGTATTGATTCAAAAAATATAAAGGTTTTTGAAAATGCATTATTTTGTATTTCTGAAACCGGAACGATTACTAGAATTATTTCATCATCAGAAGAAGAATATCCTAAGATAATCGAGGAGTATTCAGTTAAGAATAAGTTGAAAGAATTAAAAGATGGGCAATATATTTTACCAGGATTCGTTGATCTTCATATTCACGCACCACAATGGGCCCAGGCTGGAACGGCACTTGACTTGCCATTATACGATTGGTTAAACACATACACATTTCCGTTGGAATCAAAATTTGCTGAAAAACAATTTGCTGAAAAAGTCTATTCCGATCTAGTCGAACAGTTAATAAAAAATGGAACAACAACAGCTCTGTATTATGCTACCGTTCATAGGGAATCAAGCCGCCGTTTAGCTGAAATTTGTAGTGAAAAAGGTCAAAGAGGACTAGTAGGAAAAGTTGTAATGGACGATGAAGAACAAAATCCAGAGTATTATCGTGACGCTAGTACACAGACCGCTCTTTTAGAAACAGAATTATTTATACAAGAAGTATTGGAACTAAATAAACAAACTCCTCAGGGCGTTTATCCAGTTGTAACGCCTCGTTTCATCCCAAGTTGCACAGATGAATCATTAAAAGGATTAGGGGAATTAGCTGCGAAATATGATATTCATATTCAATCCCATTGCAGTGAAAGTGACTGGGCACATTCCTTTGTTAAAGAAAGATTTGGAAAAAATGATGCTTTTGCCTTGAATGATTTTGGTTTATTGACAGAAAAAGCAGTCATGGCTCATTGTGGTTTTCTTTCTGATGAAGACATGAAGTTGTTTGCAGAAAAAGGAACAGCCGTTGCCCATTGTCCGATATCCAATGCCTATTTTGGCAATGCTGTGACACCTATTGCTAAATTAATAAATGAATATCAAATAGAGGTTGGTTTAGGCAGTGATATTTCTGGAGGCTTTTCACCAAGTATTTTTGATAACATCAAACAAGCAGTTATGTCCTCTCGCATGCTAGAAGATGGGGTAGATAAAGAATGTTGTAGTGAAACACGTGGTGTTCCTGATTCTAGTATTACATTGAATGAAGCATTTTATTTAGCCACCGCTGGAGGTGGCGAATCCTTAAGCTTACCTGTTGGAAAGTTAGCGATTGATTATGCGTGGGATGTCCAAATTATCAATACTCAAGAGTTACCTATTTTTTCTGAGGAAGAACCCTTAATGGATATTTTTCAAAAAATTCTTTACTTATCACGACCTGAAAGCATCGAAGAAGTTTGGATTCAAGGAAGACAAGTTCATGCTAAAAATAAGAAGGATACTAGAGGTGCAAAAATAAAATGACAGAGACTCAAATAAAAAAATCAAAATTAACAGTAGGTCCCAATGATGATTTATCAATTGGGCAATCAGCTCTTTTAGGCATTCAACATGTGTTAGCGATGGATGTATATGTTGTTCCATTTATCATAGCTTCAATTATCGGTTTAACAACAAAAGAATCTTCGGCATTAATTCAATCCACTTTTATTGCTGCTGGATTTGCTACGATTATCCAATCTTATTTTTGTATGAAATTGCCAGTTGCGCAAGGCCCGTCCTTTATTCCGATTGGTGCAGTTACAGGTATTTACTTTGCAAATAACCAAAGTGGTAACGGGTGGGGAACCGTTTTAGGTGCTAGTTTGGTTGGAGCCGTTTTGGTGATTATTTTGGGCTTAACAGGTATTTTTAACCGTTTAATTAAAGCCTTTATACCACCGATTGTTGGTGGGACGATTATTTTTATTGTAGGATTATCATTGATGCCTGTCGCCCTAAATGATAATGTTTTTAAAGCTTCAGGAGATTTAGGACAAAATATTTTATTGGCGATTATTGCTGCATCCACGCTTATTTTGTTTGCGATGATTGGTTCGCGTTTTCCTGGAAAAGGACGTATCTTTAGAATTTCTTCGGTGATTCTAGCGCTGGTAGTTGGCTGCTTTGCTGCACAATTTATGGGGATACTTGATTTATCTCAAGTATCTAAAGCACAGTTAGTCAGCGTTCCACAATTACCCTTTGTGGACTTTCATTTTTCATTTGATTTATCGTCTATTTTAACGATGGTTATTATTTATGTTGTATTGATGGCTGAAACAACAGGAACTTGGTTTGCAGTTAGTAATGTTTGTGAAGAGCCTCTGACAGATGAAAATATTAATCGTGGCGTTATAGGAGAAGGAATCGGTTGTTTTATCTCGTCTATATTGGGAACAACACCCGTTACAGGTTACTCAACAAATGCAGGAATTATTTCGATTACTGGTGTTGCTAGTAAAAAAGTATTTATTGCAGCAGGAGCGTGGTTTATTATTTTCGGTTTATCAGGAAAACTATCAACGCTGATTTCTTCCATCCCGTCACCTGTTATCGGAGGCGTTTTTGTCATTGTATGCGGTATTATTTCAATAAGTGGTCTCAAAGTAATGAAAGAAGTTGAAATCGGTGAAAAAGAAATGTACGTGATTGCGATTCCCATGATTTTAACTATCGCTTTAACTTTGATACCTAAAGAGTTTATTCAATCTTTGCCTCAAATTTTACAGTATTTATTTGGTTCTTCTGTTGCGACGGCTTCTATTGCAGCGATAATTTTAAATCGTCTATTGCCTACAGAAAAGTTGGGGAAACAGAGTATAGAGCAGGCAATGATAATAGAAAAAAACGATATAAAAACTGTTTAATAGCTAATGAATAATGATTTTTTTGTCAAAAACCGAACGATCGGAATTTATTTTATACAATTTTCGTTATTTACCTTTGACTTTCACGAATAAATAGTGTAAATTAGCATAGGTGTTGGAAAATGCGAACGATTTTATGTTTAATGTTCGTGTTTTTGCGTATTTTTAATAGAACTTACTAGGAGGCAATAAAGTATGAAAGTTTTTGATTACGAAGATGTCCAGTTAATTCCAAATAAATGTATCGTGAACAGTCGTTCCGAATGTGATACAGTGGTGAAATTAGGTAAGCATACCTTCAAAATGCCAGTTGTTCCTGCAAATATGCAGACGATTATTGATGAAGAAATTGCAGAATTTTTAGCGAAAAATGATTATTTTTATATTATGCATCGTTTTGATGAAAGTGCTCGAATTCCGTTTATTGAAAAAATGAATGCAAAAGGATTAA
The DNA here is from genome assembly GCF_058216635.1 of Enterococcus sp. AAFC-DPL-5146. Taxonomy (NCBI): domain Bacteria; kingdom Bacillati; phylum Bacillota; class Bacilli; order Lactobacillales; family Enterococcaceae; genus Enterococcus; species Enterococcus sp. AAFC-DPL-5146. The sequence continues at coordinate 1,340,422 of NZ_CM177103.1, forward strand.
TCACTTCAATTAGTGTAGGTGTAAAAGAAGGCGAGTACGGATTTGTTGAAGAACTAGCCGAGCGTAATTTGATTCCTGATTATGTAACAATCGATATCGCTCATGGTCATTCTAATGCTGTGATTAATATGATTCAGCATCTAAAAAAACATTTGCCAGATACTTTTGTTATTGCTGGTAATGTTGGGACACCGGAAGCAGTTCGTGAATTAGAAAATGCTGGAGCTGATGCAACAAAAGTTGGAATTGGTCCTGGTAAAGTATGTATTACAAAAATCAAAACAGGATTTGGTACTGGCGGCTGGCAATTAGCAGCACTACGTTGGTGTGCCAAAGCAGCTAGAAAGCCAATTATTGCAGATGGTGGTATTCGTACACCTGGAGATGTCGCAAAGTCAGTTCGCTTTGGTGCGACAATGGTTATGATAGGATCGTTATTTGCAGGACATGAAGAATCTCCTGGTGAGACAAAAGTTGAAGATGGTGTTGTTTATAAAGAATACTTCGGCAGTGCCTCAGAATTCCAAAAAGGTGAAAAGAAAAATGTTGAAGGAAAGAAAATCTGGCTTCCGCATAAAGGCAGTTTAGCTGATACTTTAGTAGAGATGCAGCAAGATTTACAATCTTCCATTTCATATGCAGGTGGACGCGATCTTGAAGCAATCCGCAAAGTAGATTATGTTATTGTGAAAAATTCTATTTTTAATGGTGACACAATTTAATTAAAGAGGTAGATTATTTGAGACTAGGAGATGACTCGCAGAGTTATTTCCTAGTCTTCTTTTGTTTTTTACTTTACCTGTCGTAGTAATCATGGTATGATAATTACAACGACAGACGTAGTACATCTGATAGAGTAATTGGAGGTGGTCCAATGATCGGTAGCGATGCAATAAGAGGATATAACGACACATTCATTTTATCTGTTTTACAGGAAGGGGATTCTTATGGTTATGCCATTTCTAAAAGAATCACAGAAATTTCTGAAAACAACTATTCGATCAAAGAAACAACACTATATTCAGCCTTTAACCGTTTAGAAAAAAATGGATTTATCGAATCGTTCCCGGGTCAAATCACACATGGGAAGAAAAGAACGTACTATAAAATTACGTCGTCTGGAAAACAATACTTGGAAGAAAAAAAAGCCGAATGGTTACTGACAAAAAAAGTTGTCGAACGTTTTATTATTTAACCTGTTGCGCTTTTTAGATTACGAGGAGGAAAAGGAATGAAAACAATCAGGGATTATATTGATAGCCTGTTTATAGGAGTCCAAGAAACAAGACAAACAATACAACTAAAAGAAGATTTATTAGCAAGTGCAGAAGACAGATATGAAGATTTAAAAAAACAAGGAAAATCCGAAAATGAAGCAATTGGTGCAGTGATTTCGGAGTTTGGTTCGATTGATGAATTATTAGAAGAAATGAATATAAAACAGGAATTTGCTGATGAAAAAGGGTATGAAATTGATGAAATTACTATAGAGGAATCGATTGATTTTCTAGATGTTAGACGCAAAGGTGCTACATTAATCGGTTTAGGTGTAATGATGATCATGATCGGTGTAGCTGCATTTTTTACTACAATAAGCCTATTAGGAGAAAACTATGGCTTAGGGGTTGGTTTGATGTTTCTCTTCATTGGTATAGCGATTGGTGTTGCCCTGTTCATTATTGCAGGAACAAGTATAGCTAATTCAAATAAAAAATTAGATGATCGATTTATCTCTCGACAAGTGAAAAATGAAATGAAATTAAGAAAAGAAAATTTCCAACGCTCGTTTGTATTTTGTATTGTTGTAGGAGTCATATTATGTATTTTGTCAGTGATACCTGTAGTCTTACTTACTATATTAAATCAGTCACGAGAAAGTGAATTATTAGGTTTAGCTGGAATGTTGGTAATCGTTTCTTTTGGGGTTTTCTTCTTTATTTTTGGTGGGATGATTACGGGGAGTTTTTCTAAATTTATTGATCATACTTACTTTATTTCAGACGAAGATGAGCCAGGTCCAAGAGCAAAAGCAGAACGTGATAGCAAAAGACCTGTTTGGCTCAATACGATTGAAAAAGTTTACTGGCCAATCGTTGTAGGAATTTTTTTACTACAAGGATTTGTCTTAGGTAATTGGGGAACCAATTGGAGCATTTTTCCTGTAGCTGCGATTGCCTTTTGGATAGTTGAAAGTATTTTTGGTAAAGAATAATTAAAAAGACTCCGCTTATTTTGACGTTATAGTTAAAATAAGTGGAGTCTTTTTTTGTATGAATAACTAAAATGATTGCTTTGTAAAAATTATATCCATAGCTTTTTTCAATGGAAAATAAACGAGAGTTACAATAACAATAGTAATGGCTACATTAATGAATGTTGCGGGTAATTTTGATACAGCACTTGCAAAAGAGACATTAAAATCAGCACCCGCAAGAAGTCCCATCATGGTATTTTTTAATTGAGTCATGATGATTTTTGCAATACCAGTTACGGAAGCTACAACAATGATTTTCCAGATTGAATCTATGTTACGATGAAAAAACAAAATCATTAAAGCTGCTGCACCACCGACGATAAAACTTTCTATAATAAAATAAGGCGCTTCAGCTGCAAATCCATTTAAAACATCAAAAATAGCGAACCCTAAGCCACCAGCCAAAGCACCTTTTTTATAACCAATTAAAAGGACTGCAAGTAGCAAAACAGCATTGCCTAAATGAACGAACGCACCAGTTGGTAAAGGGATTTTTATCATGGTGCCTAGAATGGTCAATGCAGCAAATAATCCTACTAACACAATAGAAGTTGTTGAATTTTTTTTATTCATAAAATCACTCCTTAATTCTCTGTCATTCGATCTTCTGCATGATTATAAGCGCCATGCCAGACATGCCCAAGAAATGGATTGATTTTTTGACCATTTTTGATTGCAGCGGCCACAAATTTTTTAGCAAGAGCAACAGAATCAACGACTGAATAACCTTTAGCAAGACCAGCAGTAACTGCAGCAGCGAATGTACAACCAGCACCATGATTGTAATCTGTTGCAAATAATTCATTTTCTAAAATAGTAAAATCAGAACCATCATAAAAAAGATCAATGGCTTTATCAGCTTGCAAACGGTGTCCGCCTTTGATTACGACATTTTTAGGACCTAACGCAATAATTTTCTTTGCGGCTTCTTTCATTTGATCAATAGAGGTCAAATCGCCCATTCCAGATAAAATCCCTGCTTCTACTAAGTTTGGTGTTGTGATTGTTGCTTTGGGTAAAAGTAAACGAGTCATTGCAGCGACATTTTCCGGCTGTAAAAGTTCACTTGTCCCTTTACAAGCCATAACTGGATCAATCACGATATTTTCCATCGAAAATTTATCAATATAATTTCGAGTAATTTCAATTGCTTCAATGGTTCCAAGCATCCCTGTTTTCATTGCATCAAGAGAGCCGCCTGCAAAAATGGTTTTTAATTGCTTTTCCACTAATTCAGGCTCAATAGGAGTAACCAAATGACTCCAACCTTCATCAGGATCCATCGTCACAATACTAGTTAAAGCCGAAAAACCAAACGTTCCATATTCTTCAAATGTTTTTAAATCCGCTTGAATTCCTGCACCGCCGCTAGAATCAGAACCAGCAACTGTCAATACTTTTTTGATCATACTTTAACCCCTATTCACAAATAATTTAATATATCCATTGTAAAACAAACATCAGTTGACAAAAACAGCCAATTGGGTTATTTTCAGGTCATCCAATTGATGCGAAACACGAAGAATGAAATGATTCGATGTTGAGCAGTACAAGACGACCAAAGGGAGAGTTGATCCTTGATTTTGAAACACGAAGAATGAAATGATTCGATGTTGAGCAGTACAAGACGACCGAAGGGAGAGTTGATCCTTGGTTTTGAAACACGAAGAATGAAATGATTCGATATTGAGCAGTACAAGACGACCAAAGAGAGAGTTGATTCTTCCATCAAATACCATAAATCAGCAAAAAAACGCCCAGTTCCAGAAAAATTATAAGACTAACACACTCTATCAAATACAAAGTCCAAATCAACAATCCAAAAGGAGGCACAGATATGTGGTCATTAAAAAAAGAAAAAGGTGTACCAATTTACGTAAGCATCATTGAACTAATCTTATCTTACATAAAAAAAGGACAACTACTTCCAGGTGAGCGTTTACCCTCTGAAAGAAAACTAGCAGAATCTTTTCAAGTCAACCGTTCAACTGTTGTTCATGCATTAGATGAACTTGTTTCTTTGGGGTGGATTGTCAGAAAACAAGGTAGTGGAACGGTCGTGAATGAGGGGAAATGGGGAATAAGTACGGCACCTAGAACCAATTGGCGACAATATCTTCAGCAAAATGCATTTGCCAAAGTAGATCCTTTTGTCGAGCAGATAGAGAGGTTGATCAAGCAATCCAATGTACCTATATTAGACTTATATACAGGGGAGCTGCCTCTAGATTTGATTCCAACTTTTGCTTTTCCTCCATTAACTTGGAAACATTTTTTAGAAGAAGAGCAACAGGATGACTTAGGTTATCTTCCATTAAGACAATCTATTAGCCGAGAGACTGAAAAAGAGTATGGTTTTTCGTTGCCAGCAGAAAACTTACTAATTACTTCCGGAGCACAGCAAGCGTTATTTTTGATCCTACAAGTACTGCTACAATCTGGGGATAGTGTGGCAATCGAGGATCCTTCTTTTCTTTATGCATTACCGATTTTTCAAGCGGCAGGTATTCGTCTTTATGGAGTGGAAATGGATCAGGAGGGAATCTGTCTTGAGTCACTTGAAAAAATGATTCGTCAACATCGAGTAAAAATGGTCATGGTCAATCCCTCGTTTCAAAATCCGACAGGTAAAACGATGTCGATGACAAGAAGAAAAGCCTTAGTTAAATTATGTCAAAATTACCAAATACCAATATTAGAAGATGACGTTTTTAGTAAACTAAATTTTGTTTCATCCGATCAAATCCAGCCGTTAAAAAAATTAGATTCAGAAAATGTGCTATATATTGGTTCTCTTTCAAAAATTCTTGGTTCAACCACAAAAATTGGCTGGTTAAGTGCCCCATCGTCTGTGAATCAACAACTAGCTGAAGCTAGAAAAATGATGGATTTTTCATTGAGTATTTTCCCACAAGTATTAGCGAATTTAGCATTAACTGATGAAGATTTTTCAGCCAAAACTTCTTACTTGAAGCAAAAAGTAGAAGAGCGAGGACGGGCAGTATGTAATGTTGTCTCTAAAATGGATGAGTGGGAAGTTGAAATGCCTAAAGGCGGCTTTTATTTGTGGGCAAAATGGAAACAAGGAAATTTACGACAAAAGGATTGGTCATTTTTTTTACAAGAAGGCTTATTAATAGCTCCAAGTTTTATCTTTAGTGAAAATCGTGATAGTATTCGGATCAATTTTTCTAGAGTTGATGAAGACAAACTGCCAATATTTGAAAATAAATTGAAGAAAATCACGAAAACAATTGCTTCTGATTCACTCACATTATGATAAAATAGGAGTAAATGGAGGGAATCAGCATGAATGAAACAATTGAACTATTGAAAAATCGTCGCAGCTATCGAGATTTTGACGAAAATTATTTACTGAAACAAGATGAACTGCAGGCAATAATAGATGCTGCCCGTCAAGCACCAAGTTGGATGAATGGTCAGTTTTATAGCATCATTGTGGTTAAAGATAAAACAATTCGAGAGCAATTTGTAAAATGGAATCCAGGTAACCCTCAAATGTTGAAAAGTTCAGTTTTTTTAATTTTTGTTGGTGATCTTTATCGGACAAAAATGGTGAGCACTGCACATGAAAGCAACTATCCAATTGACGAAAGTATCGAGCCAATTATTTTGGCTATTACAGATGCGGCGTTGGCTTTAGAAAACGCTGTGATTGCCACAGAAAGTCTAGGTCTAGGGTCAGTAGTTGTAGGAAGTATTCGTAAACATGGAAAAGAGATTAGCCAATTACTAGGGTTACCAGAATATACTTTTCCATTATTTGGTTTAAGTATAGGCAAACCAATTGTAGAGATGAAAGTCAAACCACGTTTACCTGAAAAGGCAGTAGTTCATTATGATAAGTATCAGCCATACAGCTATTCTTTGATTGAAGAATACAATGAAACGATGAAAATATTTGGTGAAGCAAGGGAAACAAAAGAGTGGAGTCAAAAATTTTCGGACTATTTTGCAGCTGAACCATTAATGATGACAGAACAACTATTGAAAATACAAGGACTATTGAAAAAATAACTTAAACTGGATTAGAAAACAGCTTTTTTCAGGGCATCACTTTCTTCTAAGACGATGGAATGATATACTAACTAGTGGGTAAGAATACAAATGATAAAAAGAGGTGCTAAACATGTCTTGGGAACAAGTATATGAACAATGGATAAATGAAGAAAACATACCAGAAAATCTGAAAAAAGAATTACGCGATTTAAAAGAAGATCCTGAAAAATGCGAGGATGCTTTTTATGCACCATTAGAGTTTGGAACAGCCGGTATGCGTGGGATTTTAGGCGCAGGCATTAATCGGATGAATATTTTTACGATTCGCCAAGCCACAGAAGGCTTAGCTCGTTTTATGGATGCACAAGGTGCAGAAACAAAGCGTCGTGGGGTTGCGATTGCGTATGATTCACGTCATATGTCTCCGGAATTTGCGATGGAAGCAGCAAAAACATTAGCGCAACATGATATTCCAGCGTTTGTTTTTGAAAGCTTACGACCAACGCCAGAGTTGTCTTTTGCTGTCCGTTATTTGAACGCTTTTTCAGGGATCATGATTACAGCTTCTCATAATCCTGCTGCATATAATGGTTATAAAGTTTATGGTGCTGATGGTGGACAAATGCCGCCAGCGGATGCAGATGCATTAACTAAGTATGTTCGTGAAATTGAGAATCCATTAAAAATCGAAGTCATATCTGATGATAAAGCAAAAGAGAATGATTTAATCACAATTATTGGTGAAGAAGTCGATACTGCGTATTTAAAAGAAGTGAAAAACGTTACGATCAATCAAGAATTGGTCAATGATATGGGCAAAGAACTAAAGTTAGTTTATACACCATTACATGGTACAGGGAAAATGCTAGGAGAGAAGGCTTTAAAACAAGCTGGATTTGAAAAATTTGTACTTGTTCCAGAACAAGCGATTGCTGATCCAGATTTTACAACAGTTAAATCACCGAATCCAGAAGAACATTCTGCTTTTGAATATGCGATTCGTTTAGGTGAAAAAGAAGGAGCAGATTTGTTGATAGCAACAGATCCAGATGCTGACCGCTTGGGAGCGGCTGTTCGCTTGCCTAATGGAGCATATCAAGTTCTAACAGGGAATCAATTAGGATCGATTATGATTCAATATATTTTGGAAGCTCATAAACAAGCTGGTACGTTACCAGAAAATGCAGTTGTGTTGAAATCAATTGTGTCTAGTGAATTAGCTACAGCTATTGCTTCAAAATACAAGACAAAAATGGTGGATGTTTTAACTGGATTTAAATTTATTGCAGAAAAAATCCAGCAATATGAGGAAGATCATTCACAAACATTTATGTTTGGCTTTGAAGAAAGTTACGGTTATTTAGTAAAATCTTTTGTCCGTGATAAAGATGCAATTCAAGCACTTGTTTTATTGGCTGAAGTAGCTGCATTTTATAAAAAACAAGGAAAAACACTTTACGATGGATTGCAAGATATCTTTGCAGAATATGGCTATTTCGAAGAAAAAACCATTTCAGTTACGTTGAGCGGTATTGAAGGTAGTGAAAAGATCAAAGCCTTAATGAAAAAATTCCGTGAAGAAGCACCAACTTCATTTGCTGATATAAAAGTGACGCAAACAGAAGACTTCAAAGAATTAACTCGTACATTAGCTAATGGACAAGTCGAAGTATTAACGACTCCGCCATCAGACGTGTTAAAATATTTCTTGGAAGATGGTAGCTGGATAGCTATTCGCCCATCTGGGACTGAACCAAAAATCAAATTTTATTTGGCAACAAAAGCTTCTTCTCAAGAGGAAGCAGACCAAAAAATCAAGAATTTTGAGCAGGCAGTTAATGCATTAACTAAATAAAAATGACTTGGACTGAAAAAACTGGATAGATAGTTTATTTCAGTCCTTTCATTTTAAAAATATATTAGGAGTGATTAAGATGAACATTGGATTTATCGGAGCCGGTCACATGGGTAGTGCTATGATTGAAGGTCTTTTAAAAGCGAAAACTGTAACACCAGAAAATTTATTTGTAAAAGGTGGTTCAAGCGGTACAGCAGAAGCTTTGCAGAAAAAATTTGGTTTTAAATTAATCGAAGATTATAGTGCCTTTAAGGAATGCCAAGTTATTTTTATCGCTACAGGAGCAAAAATTGTTTTAGATATTTTAAAACAAGCTGCACCATACATGTCAAAAGATACTATTCTTATTTCTGTTGCTACAGGGCACACAGTGGAAGAGGCTCAAGGTGTTTTAGGTAAAGACATCCATGTTGTTCATGCTATTCCCAACACGCCAGTTAGTGTCAATGCTGGAATGATTGGTGCAGTTTTTGCTGCTGAAATGCCAGCTGCATCAAAAGACGAAGCCACTCGTATATTAGAATCGTTAGGAAAAGTGGAAGAAGTCCATGAGAATATTCTAGGAACTTTTGGTACAGTTGCTGGGTGCAGTCCTGCTTTTGTTGATATATTTATGGAAGCACTAGCTGATGGTGCAGTAATGGAAGGAATGCCTCGTAATCTTTCTTACGAAATCATTGCTCAGATGATGTTAGGTTCTGCTAAATTAGCAATCGAAACAAAAAAACATCCAGGAGAATTAAAAGATGGCGTAACTTCACCAGGTGGTAGCACAATCAAAGGTGTTGCAGCTTTAGAAAAAAATGGTTTCAGATACGCTGTGATGGATGCTGTAAAAAAAGCAAACAATTAAATAGAAACAAAATCAAAGACAAGTGGTGACGTTTAGCTGCTTGTCTTTTTATTCTTGAGGAAAGAATAAATCTATCCCCTTTTGAAAAAAGTTTGCTATAATAAGCTAGACAAATTATGAAAGGAAGCTCAGCGATGAAAGAAAACGATGAAATCCAAAAAGTAAGTCAGCTTTATAAAGTGTTGAGTGATCCAACAAGATTACGAATTTTACTATTATTAAAAAAAGGAGAATATAATGTAACAGCAATTGGTGAGCAATTGTCGATGGAACAATCAGCCGTTTCCCATCAATTAAAATTATTACGAGATACTCACGTAGTGAAATCTAGACGTGAAGGTAAAACAATTTATTATACATTAGACGATCACCATGTTATAGATATTCTTAATCAAACATTTGAACATATCAAACACCAATAACTCACCTTTTCTATCGTTTCCTTCGGGAAAATCAAAGAAAAGGGTAGTTTTTTTTACGTCAGTTGGGTATACTAGAACCATGTTTTATTAGAATAAGATGAAATGTTTCTAATTATATAGTTGGAGGAAGAAGAATGAAGGAAAAAATGAAGGTTGGTTTACTTGGACTAGGAACAGTTGGATCCGGTGTACCAACAATTTTACAAGAACATCAAGAAAAAATTTCTCAGGTGACTGGGATGGAAATTAGTATTTCAAAAGCATTGGTACGTGATGAAGCGGAAAAAAAACAACTTGCTGAGAAATTTGATATCCAGCTCACAACAAACATAGATGATATTATCAATGATGATGAAATTAAAATTATTGTAGAATTGATAGGAAAAGTTGAACCAGCCAAAACCTTCATTACAAAAGCCTTAGAAAATGGCAAACATATAGTCACCGCAAACAAAGATCTTTTGGCGCAACATGGTAGCGAGCTTGTGGCTTTAGCGCAAAAACATCATTGCGATTTATATTATGAGGCTAGTGTTGCTGGAGGAATTCCTATTTTGCGAACGATTGCCAATAGTTTAGCGGCTGATAATATTCAAAAAGTATTAGGAATCGTTAATGGGACGACAAACTATATGCTGACACAAATGGTCACTGAAAAAAAATCGTATAATCAAGCCTTAAAAGAAGCGCAAGAATTAGGCTTTGCTGAATCTGACCCCACGAATGATGTGGATGGAATCGATGCGGCGTACAAAATGGTTATTTTAAGCCAGTTTGCATTTGGAATGAATATTAGACTCGATCAAGTGGATACTCGCGGCATCCGTGGCTTATCTTTAGATGATGTTGAAATGGCTGCTCAATTAGGCTATGAAGTGAAATTGATTGGCTCTTCTGAGAATCAATCAGGAAGCATAGCTGTTGAGGTTGGGCCAATGTTAGTAGCAAAATCTCACCCTATCGCTTCTGTTCGTAACGAATACAATGCGGTTTTTATCGAAAGTTCAGGTGTTGGTGAGTCAATGTATTATGGACCGGGAGCTGGTGCGAAACCAACTGCAACAAGTGTAGTTAGTGACATTATTACTATTGCTAAAAATATTCGTCTAGGCACTACAGGGCACATGTTTAATTCCTATCAACATGACACAAAATTAGCTGCGGATGAGACCATTTCTGGGAAATATTATTTCTCTATTGAAGTACCAGATAGACATGGCCAAATTTTAAAATTAACACAAATAATGACAGAAGCAAATGTTAGTTTTGATCAATTAGTTCAGCAAAAATCTGATGGCACCAGAGCTAGGATTGTTGCGATTACACATACAATTACTAAAGAGCAAATGAAACAAGTAACGAAAGAAATAAAATCGACAGAGGAATTTGAACTATTAAATACATTTAAAGTATTGGAGGACTAATAAGATGTACGAAGGACTATTAAAACAATATAAAGAATATCTACCGATCACTGACAAAACACCTATGATCTCATTGGCAGAAGGAAACACTCCTTTAATTCCATTGCATAGTTTATCAAAAGAACTAGGAATCAATCTATATGGAAAATACGAAGGGTTGAATCCGACAGGTTCGTTTAAAGACCGCGGAATGGTTATGGCTGTAGCTAAAGCTGTTGAAGAAGGCGCAAAAGCAATTGTTTGTGCCTCAACAGGAAACACCAGTGCAGCAGCTGCCGCTTACGCTACTAGGGCAGGTGTTAAAGCATATGTGGTTATTCCTGATGGGAAAATTGCAATGGGTAAACTAGCGCAAGCGATTATCTATGGTGCGGATATCATTTCAATTCCTGGTAATTTTGATGAAGCATTAAAAGCCGTTCGTGATATTGCAAAAACGGAAGCAGTAGCTTTAGTAAATTCTGTGAATCCATATCGTTTAGAAGGGCAAAAAACAGCTGCTTTTGAAGTTTGTGAGCAATTAGGTCAAGCACCAGACGTTTTAGCGATTCCAGTAGGGAATGCGGGAAATATTTCTGCTTATTGGAAAGGATTTAAAGAATGGCATGACAAAAAAGGCACACTTTTACCTAGAATGCACGGATTTGAAGCAGAAGGTGCTGCTGCTATTGTGAAAGGTGAAGTAATCGAACAACCTGAAACAATTGCTACTGCAATCCGAATTGGAAATCCTGCAAGCTGGAAATTGGCAGAAGCAGCTCGAGATGAATCAAAAGGATACATTGATTCAGTTACAGATGAAGAAATTTTAAATGCTTATCGAAAAGTCGCTGCTCAAGACGGTGTGTTTGTAGAACCAGGTTCAGCTGCTTCTTTAGCAGGTGTGATTCAACATGTTAAGAGTGGAAAAATTAAACCCGGTGAAACAGTAGTAACTGTCTTTACTGGAAATGGTTTGAAAGATCCAGATACAGCGATCAATGCAACAGATGTGAAAATTTCTAAAATGAGTGATTTAGAAGAAATGCGCATGCATTTACGTAACGGAGTGTCAGAACTATGAAAATAAGAATTCCCGCAACCAGTGCAAATTTAGGTCCAGGTTTTGACTCATGTGGGATTGCACTTTCTCAGTATTTGAATATTGAAGTACTGGGAAATGCTGATGAATGGAAGATTGAGCATTCATTGGGGGCAGATATCCCCAACGACAAAACCAATCTACTAATTCAGACAGCACTAAAAATTGCGCCAAATCTTTCTCCTAGAATTTTGAAAATGACCTCAGATATTCCTTTGGCACGTGGATTAGGCAGTAGTTCTAGTGTGATTGTTGGCGGGATTGAGCTTGCTAACCGTTTAGGAAATCTTAACTTGTCTCAAAAAGATAAATTGCAAATGGCTACTGAAATCGAGGGGCATCCAGATAATGTAGCACCCGCGATTTGCGGAGATTTTGTTGTTGCAAGTTATGTTGATGGTGAGGTTCATTCTGTGAAACATCATTTTCCAATGTGTGATGTGATTGCTTATATTCCAGATGTTCATTTATTAACATCTGAAAGCCGCAGTGTACTACCAACTTCTATGTCATATAAAGAAGCTGTACAAGCTAGTTCGATTGCCAATGTAATGATTGCGGCAATATTGAATGGTAATTTACCACTAGCTGGAGTAATGATGGAAAAAGATCGATGGCATGAAGCGTATCGTAGAAAGCTAGTACCGCACTTAGATCAAATTCGAACTTTAGGGCATACAGTTGGGGTATATGGTGCATTTTTGAGTGGAGCTGGTCCAACAGTTTTGATCTTATCTCCAGAGGAAAAAACAGAGAAAATGGTTCAAGAACTAGAAAGACTTCCTCTTTCAGCGACAATCAATGTTTTATCAATTGACACAGAAGGTATACAAGTATTTTAAAAAAAAACTAAAAGCGGTGAGAATTAATAATCTCACTACTTTTAGTTTTTTTAGTTGTTATTATGCTTCTGGAGACTCTGTTGCATAATAGCTATGATCTTCTAAATTCAAAGCATTTAAAATCATTGAAGCTGTTTCTTCAATTGAAAGTGAAGCCACATTGATTACAACACAACCTAATTTTTCATATAAGTCATTTGCAAAAGCTAACTCTTTTCTAATTTTTTCAATATCTGAATAAGAAGTATCCGCTGGCAGTCCGTAAGTTTTCATTCGCTCTTTTCGAATACCATTTAGAATGTTAGGATCATTAGTTAAACCAACGATTTTTTTAGGATTCGTTTCCCAAAGTTGTTTTGGCAAATGTGCTTCTGGAATCAAAGGTAAGTTTGCTACTTTTAAATTTTTATTGGCCAAAAATAAACTAAGCGGAGTTTTTGATGTTCTAGAAACACCTAATAATAGTACATCCGCTTCTAGAAAACCTCTGGGATCTTTACCATCGTCATATTTTACCGCAAATTCCATTGCTTCGATCCGTTTAAAATAATTTTCATTTAAATGATGTAATGCACCAGCTTCTCTAGTTGGAGCAATACCTGTTAATCGTTCGATTTCAGCTACAGGAGGCGTTAATATATCAAAATGGTACAAATTATGTTCTTCAAAAAAATCATTGGCAATTTTCACTAGACGCTCATTAATAATAGTATGTAAAACCATTGCATTTTCGCGCTTTGCATCTTCAAGAGCTTTTCTCAGTTTATCTTCTTCTTTAGCAAATGTTCGTCTAAATAATGAAAAATCGACAGTAGGGTACTGAGCCATAGAAGCCGCTGCTAATTTTGAAGCTGTTTCTCCCGCTGAATCAGAGATAACAAAGATTGTTACACATTTTTTTTGTTCATCAGTTGTCATAATAGGATTCCTCTCTTGCTTTTTTTGTGGTTTTATTATACCATACCTTCATGAATCTTATTCGTAATGATTCTGATTTGACGTTTGGAGGCAATAAAATGGCACAATCTAATTCTAAAGTGGAACAATCATTAGCAGTAATGAAAGAACATGGCTTAAAATATACAAAAAAAAGAGAAGCGATGATTACATATTTAATTAGACGTAATCGCTATGTTTCAGCAAGAGAAGTTTATGAATTTATGAATCAAGAATATAAAGGTGTCAGTTACGATACTATTTATCGCAATTTACATGACTTTGCGGGTTTAGAGCTATTAGAAACAACTGATTTAAATGGAGAAAAGAAATTTCGTTTTCGTTGTTGCCACGAAGTGGGACATCACCATCATTTTATTTGTACAGTTTGCGGAAAAACAAAAGAAATTCACATGTGCCCGATGGATTTTTTTAAAGAACAATTAAGTGGATGCGAAATTGAAGGGCATCGATTTGAGATTTTTGGTCGATGTGAGGAGTGCAGATAACACTTTTTTTCAGAAAAAAGCTTGAATGTTACATATGTGTGCAAAACTTTGCTCATTTTGGCACTTTTTTATGTATTTTTTCAATACAAAGGTTGACGTTAAAATAACCATTCGATATAATGTAATAAGAACGGTATTTTATTTATGTCAAATAATTCATAAATAAAAAAAACGGTTACTTTTTAAGCTCGGAGGGAGGGAATTAACATGTCAAAAACTGTCGTTCGTAAAAACGAATCTCTTGACGATGCTCTTCGTCGCTTCAAACGTTCCGTTTCAAAAGCGGGTACTTTACAAGAATCTCGTAAACGTGAATTCTACGAAAAACCAAGTGTAAAGCGTAAGAAAAAATCTGAAGCAGCTAGAAAACGTAAAAAATTCTAGTTTTCGATGAAGTGGAGCTGGTTGTATGTCATTACTAACAACATTGAATGACGATATCAAAACAGCAATGAAGTCTAAGGATAAAGATACTTTATCGGTACTTCGTATGTTGAAAGCAGCCATTCAAAATGAGCAGATTAAAACTGGCCGTGATTTGGACGGAGAAGAAGAGTTAACAGTTTTATCTCGTGAGATGAAACAACGCAGAGACTCTTTATCAGAGTTTGAAAATGCGGGACGTGACGATCTTGCTGACAAAGTAAAAATCGAAATCGCAATTGTTGAAAAATATATGCCAAAACAACTTTCTGAAGAAGAGATTCGTCAGGTCGTTCAAAAGGCAATTGATCAGACCGGAGCATCTTCACCTAAAGAGTTTGGTAAAGTTATGAGTGCTGTGATGCCTGCAGTTAAAGGTAAAGCAGACGGCAATCAGGTCAATGCAATTGTAAAAGAATTACTACAAGAGAATTAGACAAGATGAAGAGACCAACGGATTTCCGTTGGTTTTTTTGTCCAAAAAAATCAATACAAAAGAGATGACTTCTTTTTTATAAATAAATAATATGGTATGATTATAGGGAATGAAAAAATTAAAGGAGATGGGCGTTTTTTGACAGAAAATCAGTCAATATCTTTAGAATTAAAATTAAATGATTCTGATGATGTGAGTATGCTTTTAGGAACCCATGATAAACATATAAAATATTTAGAAGATAATTCTGCAGTGACAATCAATACACGCGGTGAGACAATTCAATTAATTGGTGAAGAATCTGAAGTTCAACTGATTGCATCTGTTTTACGCACATTGCAAGTATTGATTCAGCGAGGCATCAAAGTGAGTACACCAGATGTTGTGTCAGCCTTGAAAATGGCGAGAAATGGTGATTTGGATACTTTTGTCACGATGTATGAGGAAGAAATTCTTAAAGATCATCATGGTAGAGCGATTCGTATCAAAAATGTTGGTCAAAAAAGATACATTGATGCAGTAAGAAAACATGACATTATTTTTGGAATAGGTCCAGCAGGAACTGGTAAAACTTTTTTAGCAGTTGTTATGGCAATAGCGGCACTAAAAAAAGGAGAGGTTCAAAAAATCATTTTAACTCGTCCTGCTGTTGAAGCGGGAGAGAGTCTAGGTTTTTTACCTGGTGATTTGAAGGAAAAAGTTGATCCTTATCTGCGTCCAGTTTATGATGCTTTATATCAAGTTTTTGGTATGGATCATACAAATCGTTTGATGGAGCGTGGGGTAATCGAAATTGCACCATTAGCCTATATGAGAGGACGCACGTTGGATGATGCTTTTGTTATTCTAGATGAAGCTCAAAATACAACTGTTGCTCAAATGAAGATGTTTTTAACTAGGTTAGGTTTTAATTCAAGAATGATTGTTAATGGTGACACAAGTCAAATTGATTTACCAAAAGGTGTTGCTAGCGGTCTGATTCACGCAGAAAGAACATTGAATTCAATTGATAAAATTTCTTTTGTTCATTTTGATGCCGGAGACGTCGTGAGACATCCAGTTGTAGCTCAAATCATTCGAGCTTACGAAAAAGAGAATCAAAAATAGATTGAAACCATACGGAAAGGAGTGAAAATTCCGTTGAAGTACTCATTACTAAAATTACGCGATAGATTAGGGAAAGCTTATATACCCATTCTTTTACTTGTTTTTTCGTTTTTTCTATTTATCGTTATGTTTGGCAGTGTTCATCAGAAGAAAGTAGAAATAAAAGAAGGTCAACTTGCTGAAAATACGATTCGGGCGAATAAAAACGTTGAGAACACCTATGAAACAGCTCAAAAGAAAAAGCTAGCAGCTGAAGCTGTCACTCCAGATTACATTTATCAGGAGGAAACAGCAGATATTCAACACAAACGTATTGAAAAGCTATTCAAGTTGATTGTTACGGCAAATGAAAAAACAGATAAAGACTATCAAGATAAACAAGCCAAAGCAAAGAAAGACGAAACAGTCCCTAAACCAACGATAGAAGAAAGAGTTGCTAATTTAAAGGCTCAGTTTGAATCGTTGGATCAAGATGAGGTGGCTTTTTATCAAAAGTTTCCAAATGTATTTTATCAAAACATTTTTTCATTAGATGCAGACCAAGTTCAACAAGTAAAAACTGAAGGTTTAAAAATTGTTGATGAAAAAATGAAAGATCATGTTCGTGAGGCTGATTTAGATAACATTCGCCAAAATGCGATTGAAAAAATCCAATTTCTTGATGTTACCAACATTATGCAACAAGAAATTCGTTACATTGTAAACGAAGGTATAGTAGCAAATGATTTTGCTAATGATAAAAAGACCAAAGAAATGCGTCAAAATGCTATGGACGCTGTTCCACCTGCGATGATCTATCAAGGAGAAATCATTGTTCGTGAAGGAACACAAATCGATAGTAAAGCCATGGAAAAACTCGAATTATTGGGTCTAACAAATCAAAGTACCTCATTATTTCCAATGGTGGCTTTGGCGTTATCTATCATAATGCAGGTATTGGTTCTGTTATTCTTTACTAAACAAGTAACTGAAGAAGGTAAACGTCGTCATTTTGTTCTATTTTATGTAGGAGCAATGTCATTAAGTGTTTTATTAATGAAGTTTTTCCAAATTTTCCAAACAGAACAAATGATGTACATTTCATTGTTTTTCCCAGCAGCCTTTACACCACTTGTATTGAATTATTTTGTTAGTAGGAGAGCAGGAGTGCTTGCCGCTGTTTTCCAAGTGATATTTTCACTCTTTATATTTTATAATTCAATAGGTACAAACTCGTTAACAATCATCCTGGTGAGTTATATGGTTTCTGGGCTTCTTGCAACGGTGGTTAAACGAACAAGAATTAGTGAGCAAGGAATGGTAGCCGTATTTTGGGTAATCATCTTCCCAGTTTGTATGGATTTTATATTAATGATTTACCAAGGAATGAGCTTGTTTGATAGTAAATCGTGGACAATGATGATTTGTGCATTGGCTGGAGCAGTTTTATCCTTTTTAGCAACAATGGGGCTTCATCCTTACATTGAATTATTGGTAACAGACGATAGTATGATCATTTTGAATGAACTAAGTAATCCTAACCATCCTCTGTTGAAACAGTTGCTGGAAGAAGCGCCTGGTACTTATCATCATAGTATGATGGTGGCAAGTTTAAGTGCAAATGCAGTAGCTGAAATTGGTGGGCGATCGTTATTAACACGAGTAGCTTGTTATTATCATGATATAGGCAAAATAAAACATGCCAATTTCTTTGTAGAAAACTTACCTGCTGGTGCAGAAAATCCGCATAATTTCTTACTACCAGAAGACAGTAAACAAATTATTTTTGGTCATGTTATTGATGGTGCTAAAATTTTGGAAGATTATCATATGCCTGAAATGGTTATCGATATTTGTCGTCAACATCATGGCACAACGTTAATGAAATTTTTCTATATCAAAGCAAAAGAAAGAAATCCAGATATTGCTGAATCAGATTTCAGATATCCTGGTCCAAAACCTCAAACAAGAGAAGCTGGAATCGTCAGTATTGCGGATACATGTGAAGCCGCTGTTCGTGCGATGGATTCTCCAACAAATGATAAAATCCAAGCTTTTGTTCATAATGTTATTCAAGATCGAATTTCAGATGGACAATTAGATGATTGCGGATTAACGATGAAGGAGATTCGTATAGTTGAGAGATCTCTTGTCAGCGGTTTGTGCAGTACTTTCCATTCAAGAATCAAGTATCCGAAAATGAAATCAGAAGCTGAACAAATGAAAGATGAACAAGAAAAGAGAGATGACTAGTGGATATAACTTTCATTGATGAAACGAATAATTTATCAAAAGATCATTTAAAAGAAGTAGAAAATTTGCTGCAGTTTGCAGCAAATTTTCTGAAAATATCTGAAGAAACAGAGATGTCTGTAACATTTATGGACAATTCGGGTATTCAAGTAATCAATCGGGATTACCGAGGGAAAGATGCACCGACTGATGTTATTAGTTTTGCTTTGGAAGAAGAAGGCGAAGATGAATTACCTATCATCTTTGAAGACGAAGCAGATCTTTTTCCGAGAAATTTGGGGGATATTATGATATCAACGGAAAGAGCCTCGGAGCAAGCGGAAGAATACGGTCATTCGTTTGAACGTGAACTAGGCTTTTTAGCTGTACATGGCTTTTTACATTTAAATGGTTATGATCATATGGAGCCTGATGATGAGAAAGAAATGTTTGGCTTACAGAAAGAGATTTTGGATGCCTATGGACTCGAAAGATAAACGGCCGCAGAAAAACAAGCATTTTATTACATCGCTTGAGTTTGCTATTCAAGGGATTCGTACGGTTTTTAAAGAAGAGCGCAACATGAGGACTCACGTTTTTATGGGAGTAGCAGCTATTATTATTGGATTTATTTTCCAATTGGCTATTACGGAATGGCTGTGGTTGCTATTGGCAATTTTCCTAGTATTAGTCGTAGAAATCATAAATACAGTCTTTGAAAATGTGGTTGATATGGTGACTGATTTTCATTTTCATCCAATTGGCAAGAAAGTAAAAGATATGGCTGCAGGCGCGGTTCTATTAACGACAGGTTTTGCTGTGGTCGTTGGATTGCTGTTGTTTGTCCCAAAAATTTGGCAGATAATAAAAGATTTTTTATAGAGGAGAGAAACAATGACAGAAACACATAAATCCGGATTTGTAGCGATTGTAGGAAGACCGAATGTCGGCAAATCTACTTTACTTAATCGAATTGTCGGACAAAAAATTGCGATTATGAGTGATAAAGCCCAAACGACTAGAAATAAAATTCAAGGAATTTACACAGTTCCTGAAGCGCAAATTGTTTTCATTGATACACCAGGGATTCACAAGCCTAAGCATCGTTTAGGTGATTTTATGGTTGAAACAGCTTATAGTGCTTTACGTGAAGTAGATGCTACGTTGTTTATGATTAGTGCTGACCAAAAAAGAGGTAAAGGCGACGATTTCATCATTGAACGCCTTAAAACCATGAATAGTCCAGTATATTTAGTTATTAACAAAATAGATACGGTTCATCCAGATCAGCTTTTGGGCATCATTGAAGATTATTCAAAGCAGATGGAGTTTGCAGAAATCGTACCAATTTCAGCAACAGAAGGAAACAATGTAGAACGCTTGATGGATATTCTTGTGGATCAATTGCCAGAAGGTCCACAGTATTTCCCAGATGATCAAATAACCGATCATCCCGAATATTTTATTGTTTCTGAGTTAGTTCGTGAAAAAGTGTTGTTGCTTACTAGAGATGAAATCCCCCATTCAGTTGCTGTAGTCGTTGATTCAATGAAACGTGATGAAAACGATAAAGTCCGTATTCAAGCAACAATCATCGTTGAACGTGATAGTCAAAAAGGAATTATCATTGGTAAAGGTGGTAAGATGCTTAAACAGATTGGGACTAAAGCCAGACAAGATATTGAATATCTATTGGATGATAAAGTCTACTTGGAACTTTGGGTAAAAGTTCAAAAAGACTGGCGTGATAAAAAAGTTCATTTACAAGATTTTGGTTACCGTAAAGACGATTATTAATTAGAAATAAAAGGACAATTCTACTTTATTGCGGAATTGTTCTTTTGCTTATAATTCTGCTAAAATAAAGAAGAGCATATTGGAGGCGAAATCATGACTTTAGGAGAAACAAAAGGGATTATTTTATTTACCAAAGATTATAAAGAAAAAGATAAACTAGTTAAAATTTTTACTGAGTCTTTTGGTAAATTGATGTTTTTTGTAAAAGGAGCACATCGTAAAAATAATCCAATTAGTCCTGCTATTTTGCCTTTTACAGAAGCAGTATATATTGGTGATTTTAGAGAAGATGGCTTATCTTTTTTAAATGGTAGTAAAGAGATTTATCCGTTTCGAATGATTCAAGAAGATATTTTCGTAAATGCTTATGCGACTTATATTTTGAATTTAGTCGATGCAGCGATTGAAGATCGAACCTATGATCCTAATCTATATTATTTTGTTCAGCAAGCATTGCGTTTGTTGAATGAAAATAAAGATGCTGAGATCATTACGAATATTTTTGAAATTCAATTACTAAGTCGATTTGGAATTACTCCTGAATGGACACATTGTGCTGCCTGTCAAGAGACACGAGGGAAGTTTGATTACTCTTCAAAATATAGCGGTGTTCTTTGTGAACGCCATTGGCATTTGGATAGTCATCGTTATCATGCTGATCCAAGGGCAATCCATTTTATTCGTCTTTTTTCTGCTGTTTCTTACGATAAAGTACAAGATATCAATGTTAAGGCCGAAACAAAAACGGCGATTAGACAAACAATTGATGAATTATATGATGAGTACGTTGGGATTCACTTGAAAAGTAAGAAGTTTATCGATCAAATGAAGAGTTGGGAAGATACATTGAAATTACCAAGACGTGAAAAAAAAGAGGAAGATAATGACAAAACTATAACTTAAAAATATATTATGAAAAACAGATCAGGAGAATCAATATTTTGATAAGTTATTTGAATTAAAATATCATTTGACAACTCACTCTTCAAAGATTATCATAAAGAGTAGTTAAATACATACGTTGAAAAAGAAGAGTAAAAAGAACTATTGTCATAGCGAGTCTGGGAAAGTGTAAGCCAGGTACAAGGAACTTTTGAAGGGCGCTTTTGAGTATGAGTAAATAAAGCTGCTGACAATTATTGTCAGAAGTAGGGTGGAACCGCGATTATTCGTCCCTATGTCTCTAAGAGGCATAGGGACTTTTTTATTTTCTCGTAGATGCTTATCGGCTGTCATGTTATATAACTTCGTGGGCAATTCTTTTGAAGAAAAGGTTTAATAAGCCTATTCAGCTTTTAAAATAAGGAGGATTACAATGGAAAAGAAACTTACTGTACAAGAAATGATTTTGACATTGCAAAAATTTTGGTCATCAAAAGGCTGTATGCTGATGCAAGCCTATGATACCGAAAAGGGAGCGGGAACAATGAGTCCCTATACATTTTTACGTGCGATTGGACCGGAACCTTGGAATGCAGCATACGTAGAACCTTCTCGTCGTCCAGCTGATGGTCGTTATGGGGAAAATCCAAACCGTCTATATCAACATCACCAATTTCAAGTAGTCATGAAGCCCTCACCAGCTAATATTCAAGAATTATATTTAGAAAGTTTAGAACTACTAGGTGTTGATCCATTAGCTCATGATATTCGTTTTGTTGAAGATAACTGGGAAAACCCATCTATGGGATGCGCTGGTTTAGGTTGGGAAGTTTGGCTTGACGGCATGGAAATTACTCAGTTTACGTATTTCCAACAAGTAGGAGGATTGGCTTGTCACCCTGTAACATCAGAAATCACCTATGGAATCGAACGTTTAGCCTCTTATATTCAAGAAGTCGAGAGTGTTTACGATTTATTATGGACTGAAGGGGTAAAATACGGAGAAATTTTCAATCAGCCGGAATATGAGCATTCTAAGTATTCATTTGAAGTAAGCAATCAAGAAATGTTACTGGAAAATTTTGATAAATTTGAAAAAGAAGCCAAACGTTGTATTGATGAAAATCTAGTACATCCAGCATATGACTATATTTTGAAATGTAGTCATACATTTAATTTACTTGATGCTCGTGGAGCCGTTTCTGTTACTGAACGTGCTGGTTATCTGGCTCGTATCAGAAATATGGCTCGTGCGGTAGCGAAAATATTCGTGGCGGAACGTGAAAAATTAGGGTTCCCATTGCTAAATAAAGAAAATCAAACGACTGAGGAGGCGAAATAACATGGCAAAAGATCTATTACTTGAAATTGGCTTAGAGGAAATGCCAGCTCATATTGTTAGCCCGAGTCGGTTACAATTAGAGCAAAAAATAGTGAAATTTTTAGACGAGAATAATTTAACTTACGAAACAGTCCAAAGTTTTTCAACTCCTCGCCGTCTTGCTGTTCGGGTAACGCAATTACCAGAACAACAGGAAGATACGCAGGAAGAAGTTAAAGGACCTGCAAAAAAAATTGCACAAGATGATCAAGGCAATTGGAGTAAAGCTGCTGAAGGATTTGTCAGAGGACAAGGCGTGACGACGAATGCGATTACATTTAAAGAATTAAACGGTGTCGAATACGTTTATGTTACAAAACATAATCAAGGAAAAAAAACAATTGATGTATTAACTGGTTTAAAAGAAGTTATTACTAGTTTGACATTTCCAGTAACCATGCATTGGGCAGATTATGATTTTGAATATATCCGTCCGATTCATTGGATTGTTGCATTGTTAGATAACCAAGTGATTCCATTCTCAATTTTAGATGTTGAAACAGCTAATCGTTCTCGAGGTCATCGTTTCTTAGGTGATGATGTTACATTTAATCATTCAAATGAATACGAAGAAAAAATGAAAGAGCAGTTTGTTATTGTTGATTCGATGGAGAGACAAACAATGATTATGGATCAAGCAAACCAAATTGCTGAGAAAAATCATTGGAAACTTGATTTAGATGAAAAATTATTAGAAGAAGTAAATAACTTGGTTGAGTATCCTACTGCTTTTGTTGGTGGGTTTGATGAGAAATATCTATCCGTTCCAGATGAAGTATTAGTTACTTCAATGAAAGAGCATCAACGTTATTTTGATGTTCGTAACGATCAAGGATTGTTATTGCCACATTTTATTTCAGTAAGAAATGGTGATAATGTACATCTTGAAAATGTCATCAAAGGAAACGAAAAAGTGTTGATTGCTCGTCTAGAAGATGCGGAATTTTTCTATAGTGAAGATAAGAAGTTATCTATAGAAGAGTGCGTAAATAAATTAAAACAAGTGACTTTCCACGAAAAAATCGGTACAATCTATGAAAAAATGCAACGTGTAGGGATTATGGGTCAAATTATTGGTAAAGAAGTTGGCTTATCAGATGCTGAGCTGGCTGATTTAAAACGTGCCTCTGAAATTTATAAATTTGATTTAGTCACTAACATGGTTGGTGAATTTCCTGAATTACAGGGAATCATGGGAGAAAAATATGCGTTGTTGCAAGGTGAAAAACCAGCAGTGGCAAAAGCAATACGAGAACATTATCTACCAACATCAAGTGAAGGTGAGTTGCCTGTTTCTACTATTGGAGCAGTTTTAGCAATTGCAGACAAGTTAGATAGCGTGTTTTCATTCTTTGCTGTAGGAATGATTCCTAGTGGTTCCAATGATCCGTACGCATTACGTCGTCAAACGTATGGTGTGATTAGAATCATCGAAAATAAAGGTTGGCAATTCCCGTTAGTTCAGTTGCAAAGGGATATTGACGAAGCGGTTAACGCTGACAGTCAAAAATATGGTATTCAATTGACTAGCGGACAAGAAGAAGTAATTGAATTTGTGAAAGCACGTTTGCGTCAGTTACTAACAACAAAAGATGTTCGTCACGATGTGATTGATGCTGTTATTTCAGCAGAACAAAAAGATCTAGCACAACTATTTTCAGCAGCAATGATTATAAAAAAACATCTGGCAGATAAAGAGTTTAGACCTTCAATGGAAGCATTAACTCGAGTAATTAACTTAGCTAAAAAAGGGCGAGAATTGTTAAACAAAGAAAGCCAGGTAGATGAATCATTATTTGAAAATGAGGCTGAGAAAACATTGCATCAAGCAGTGAATAAAATTGAAGAAAACTTTAAAGATACTACAATGTCAGAGAACTATCAAGCGTTGGTTAATTTACGACCTCTGATTGAACAGTATTTTGAAGAAACAATGGTTATGGTAGAAGATGAAAAAGTGAAAGCAAATCGATTGAATGAGTTGAATCGAATTGCGAAAATGTCATTATCACTTGCTAGCCTAGATCTATTAATCGTAAAATAATTAAAAATAAGATGGAGAAAAACACTAGATAAATTGTGCGATTCTCCATTTTTTTTGTTCCTAAGCTGAAGAGATAACCACTAGATTTTGAAGCAAAATTTTTTTGCAAATAACTTATTCATGGTACGATTACCTTATCGAATGATAAGGTAATCGTACTATTTTAAATTTATTTATCTTTGCAAGCTAACCTCTAGGGGAATGAAGCCTGCTTAGCTTTAATTTAGGAGGGAATAAAATGAGTTATTTGTTAAAGTTATACGGAGTTGCGGCAGTTTCGTTTCTTACGCTTGATTTTATTTGGCTATTATTGATTGCTAAAAAGATCTATCAAGAACATTTAGGAGGACTAATGGGGCAAACGAAAATAGTCCCAGCTATTCTATTTTATGTCATTTATCTAATTGGTATTTTATTTTTTGTTGTGAATCCAGCACTGGAAAAAGGTAGCATACTTTATGCTATAGTGGCTGGTGGTTTTCTTGGGTTATTATGTTACGGCACCTATGATTTGACTAACCTCGCTACATTGAAGGACTGGCCCTATTTTGTGACGATTATCGACTTGGTTTGGGGAACCGTTGTAACAGCAACTGTTTCTGGAATCACTGTATTTTTAGGACAACATTTTAATTGGAGGTAAAATAGCTTATGAAAAGCGGTCAAACAAGACAAGATATTGATCACAAAGAACTGTTATTTGCTTTTCAACAAGGTGCTATTCAGTTGATCAATGAGAAACAAGCGTTAAATCAAATTAATGTTTTTCCTGTATCGGATGGGGACACAGGTAGTAATTTAGCCTCACTAATGCAAACGATATTAGAAGAAACGAAAGAAGAATCATCTTCTGTCATTGAAGTGTTTGAAAAGGTTGCAGATGCTTCTTTAATCGGAGCCAGAGGAAACTCAGGAATTATTTTTGCCCAGTACTTTAATGGAATCTATAATAATTTATTAGGTTTAGAAGAAACAAATTCTGCTGAGAGTTTTATAAAAAGTGTAAACTCAGCTATTACTGAAGCATATCAAGCTATAGAGCATCCTGTTGAAGGGACGATAATCACTGTTATTCGTTCATGGGCAGAAGCTTTAAATGCAAATGAGAAAATAGTTAGCTTAGAAAAAGCTTTGCCTGATGCATTGAATCAAGCAAAGCAGGCATTAGAGAATACAACGAACCAATTAAAAATTTTGAAAAAAAACCAAGTAGTTGATGCAGGAGCGAAAGGATTTTACTTATTTATTGAAGGATTTACAAAAGCTTTCGTCAATAAACAGTCAGCTAAAAATATGCCGAAGGATTCAGCTGATACTGTAAAAATTGAAATTTCAGAGTCTTTACATACCATAAATTCGAAACCTATTTATAGGTACTGTACGGAAATTTTATTAGATCAAGTGACACAATCAAAAAAAGAAATTCAAGAAACATTGAGTAATTATGGAGATTCATTGATTGTTGCTGTGAATAGAGGAAAAGCTAGAATCCATATTCATTCAAATGAGCCAAATAAAGTGCTGAGTTACTTAAGCACAATTGGTCAGCCAATTCAGCAAAAAGCCGATGATATGTTATTGCAGTATCAAGTAAACAAACAAAGAAAAGCGCCAATTGCTTTAGTGACTGACTCAATTGCTGATTTACCGAATGACTATCTGTTAAATAATCAAATTCATGTATTACCAATGAATATATTGATTGGTAATACCAATTACATTGACAAAATAACGATTCAAACGAATCAATTTTTTCAAATACAAGAAAATCAAAATGAGCGGGCAACGAGTTCTCAACCGACGTTAAAAACCGTAGAGAATCTTTTTTCCTTTTTAGAAACGAAATATGAAGCAATATTAGTTATTACAGTATCTAGTAAATTAAGCGGCACGTTTTCTACCGTAAAGGAAGCTGTTAAGCGGATGGAATCTACAATGACTAGAATTGAAGTCATTGATTCTAGACAAAATTCAGCGGCACAAGGTTTACTAGTAATGAACGCAAATGAATGGATTCAATCAGGTATAACTTTCGATGAACTCGTCAAACGTACAAAGCATAAACGAGATCAAATAGAAATACTAGTCAGTGTAGATGATCTAGATCCGATGATTGCTTCAGGGAGGATTCCAAAATTTGCTGGAACAATAGCAAAGAAGATTAATTTAAAACCTATTGTTCGTTTAAGTAAAGAGGGCGAAGGGAGTTTAAGTGATTTTGCTTTTAGTCGTGAAGGAAATGAAAAGAAAATTTTTAAACACTTAAAAAAAATGCATAAGAAAAACAGAATAAAACGCTACGCAGTGATTCACACAAACTCAGAAGCTAAAGCATGTTTATGGGGAGCTAAACTAACTGAGTTATTAGGTTTTCAACCAAGTTATACTATGGATATCTCAACTGTAGTTGCAATGAGCGCAGGTCAAGGAAGCGTTGCTGTAGCATTTGAAGTAGAAAAAGGAGATGAAACGTTATGACAATCAGTATCATTATTTGTGTGATTTTTGTGTACTTTACTGCATTATATTTTTTGGCGCAATATCTTCATAATAATTCAATCGTTGATTTAGCTTGGGGAATTGGTTTTGTAATTGTTGCGATAACAGGTTATCTAGTTATGCCAGAAAAAACAATTATTAGTACAATTGTCTTAACTTTAGTTGCGATTTGGGGAATTCGGTTATTTTTACACTTAGCGAAAAGAAATATCGGAAAACCAGAAGATTATCGTTACGTAAATATGAGAAAACGCTGGGGAACACATTGGGCGAAAGTAAAAGCATATTTAAATGTGTTTGTTTTGCAAGGTGTCCTTTTGTTGATTGTTTCAATGCCTATCCTGTTTGTCATGACAAGTTCGGTTAATGATTTTTATTGGTGGAATGGTTTAGGGATCGTTATTTGGTTGATTGGTTTTGGGTTTGAAACGATTGGTGATTATGAACTGACAAGATTTAAAAAAGATAGTAGTAATCACGGGAAACTGTTAACTACTGGATTGTGGTCAGTCACAAGACATCCTAATTATTTTGGAGAAGCCGTTAGTTGGTGGGGGATTTTTCTCATCAGTTTGAATGAGATGCGCAATATATGGGGGATTATCGGACCAATTACGATTACCTTATTACTTTTATTTGTATCAGGTGTTCCGCTACTTGAAAAGAAATATAAAGATCGGCCAGATTTTATTGCCTATGCAAATAAAACAGCCAAATTTTTTCCAATTATCGGTAAAAAAGGGTTGTAAGAAGGAGGAACTAAGATGGCAAGAGGTGAATCTATGATGTTAAAATGGTTTGTAACTGTCATTTATATTATCATGTTAGGTACAAACGCAGCGGCTGTTTTATTGCCATTGAATGGTATGACTACACAAGAGGTTTCAGATAGCTATCCTAATTTATTTGCCCCTGCCGGCATAACTTTTGTAATTTGGTCAGTGATCTATTTACTATTGGCAGGATTTGTTGTTTATCAATGGGGGAAACCTGTTAGCCCGTCTATTTTAGCAGATCAGCAGATGAGTAAAAAATTACGAATTTTGTTTATTGTTACTTCTATACTAAACAGCTTATGGTTATTTTCGTGGCAATATCTACAAATTGATTTGTCTGTAGTTATTATGCTAGTTTTACTAATTACATTGATTTATATAAATCAGCTTTTAGCAAAAGATTCATTAAGTAAAAAGGAGTATATTTTCATAAGACTACCGTTTAGTGTTTATTTTGGGTGGATTACGATTGCTACAATTGCAAATATAACAGCATTTTTAGTTGATAAAAACATTACTTTCCTTCAAGATAATCAAGTATTATGGACAGTTATTATTTTGATTATTGGTCTACTGATTATTTGCGGAACAATTATTTATAATCAAGATGTTGCTTATGGTTTAGTGACATTGTGGGCATATTATGGTATTTTGATAAAACATCAAGCAATAGATGGCTGGAATCAAAAATACCCAACGATTATTACAACAGTCGTTATTTGTTTAGTTATCCTATCATGTGTCTGCTTATATGAATGTTTCTTCCATTTAAAAAATAAAAAGAAAGTCATCTAGTCTATTTTTCTTTGTATCCTTCTGTTAGAATAATAAAGAAATCAATTATAGGTGGCTAAGTAATGGATAAAGAAACGAAAAATACCAGAACTAAAATTATACAAGTCGCAACGAGATTGTTCATGGATAATGGGTATCAAAGCACATCTACAAGACAAATTGCTGAACTAGCAGCAGTGACACAGCCTAATTTATACCATCACTTTAAAAATAAGGAAGAAGTTTATGTTGGTGTTATCGAAAATTTGTTAAGTGATGTAAATGAAGAATTATTAAAGATCGTTAAAAATCAGGAGCTTGATACCATTAGCAAGTTACAACATTTTGCGGAGTGCTTAAAGACAAAACATCCTTTTGATTTTGACTTAATGATGCATGATTTTAAGACGAAATTAAAGGAGGAAACGCAATTCAAGTTATTCATGCTTTGGAATCAGTCATACAAAGCCCCGTTATTACAGCTTTTTGAAGAAAGTGATTTTTCACTACGTTCCGATCTATCGACTGAAATGACAACGACGCATTTCCTTAATACACTTTCACCATATATTAAAACGCAACAAAACAGCTCAATGCTTACCGTTACTCAGGTTGTTGATCTTTTTGTTTATGGAATTGCAGCGAATAAAAAATAAAATAAGAGCCAATCGCAGTTATGATCTGCGTTGGCTCTTGTTTTAATCCATTAATTTCTATTTTGTTTTCCAGCATTGCGTCCTTGGTTAGAAACTTTTTTTGGTGTCGTTATTTTTTCCTCATTTGGTGTTACATCTTTGCGAGGCGTAATCACTTGTTTCGGTGGGTTTTGTTTTAATTCTTCTGCAACTTGTGCTTTGATTCTTGGTTTTAATAAGATATTGGTAATGAATGTTTGGATACAAGTAAAAATACCACCAACGACCCAATATAAGGTTACTCCAGCAGGAGAACTAATTGACATGAAAACAATCATCAAAGGAGATACGATTAACATTGACTTCATTGTTTTCTTTTGCTCTTCAGGAATGCCAATTGTAGAAATGTATCCTTGAATTAAATATGCAACTCCAGCTAAAACAACAAATACAATGCTTGGTTTTCCAAGGTTGACCCCTAAGAAGCTAGCATCAGCAATTCCTTTAGTATAACGAGCAGCAAAGAACAACGCTGAGAAAATTGGCATTTGGATGAGTAAAGGTAAACAACCGATACCGCCCATCATGCTCATATTATTTTCTTTGTAAACTTGTTGCAATTCAGCTTGCGCTTGCATTTGTTCTTCACGAGAAGTTGCTTCTTTTAGTTTAGCTTGTGCAGCATCAATTTGAGGTTTGATGGCTTGCATTTTTTCCGTTTGGACCATGCTTTTTTTCGATTGACTTAATCCTAAAGGCATAATAATGATACGGACGATAACTGTGATAAAAATGATTGCCCAACCATAGTTCCAATCGAAATTATCAACTAGATATGTAATGGCGCTACTCATTGGTTTAACTAAAAAATTGTAAATGATTCCTTCACCAGTTGGCTGACCGTCTGATCCTGTCTTCACACATCCAGATAAAAATAGTACTAAAGTGAATAGCCCAGAACCTAATAGCCACTTATTTAATTTTCTCATTGTATTCTTTCCTTTTCTAAAAAATTTGCACAAGATTAACTATACTTGAAAAAGCGTTTTTTTTCAATGAAAAATCAGAAGAATCCGCCTCAAGACTGAGTAAGATACTTCTTGTCTAAATCAATTTGTAACTTTGAAACTAGTATATTCTTCCATCATGGGATCCTCTTGGATGTCTACATAGGTGACACGTCCGGCAGGGGTAGGAGAATCTTTAATTTTTTGAATAAATTTTTTTATTCCTTCATCATCACCAATAGATTCGATGGAAACCGAACCATCTTCTTCATTACGGACGGTACCATTAACACCTAATTCATCAGCCACCATCTTAGTCATATAGCGAAAACCGACTCCTTGAACTCTTCCCTGTACATTCATACGTACTTTTCTCATAGTTCTACACCTCGCTTTTAGTTAAATTAATGATAGCTATTTTTTGATTATCTGGCAAGTAAAGTAGTGATTGTTTGATTGAAAAAAAACGTGGTATAATATCTCAGTGAGGTGTAAAAATGAAAGAAATTTTATCAACGAAAAATGCAATGATCAAAGAATTTAAAAAATTACATAAAAAGAAAAATAGGGAAGAGCAACAACAATATATAATTGAAGGATTCCATTTGATTGAAGAAGCAGTTAAAGCTAATGAGAAAATTAATTGGATTCTCTTTAATCAACGAGGAAAGTCAGCGTGGTCAACTTGGCTTGATAAACAACCAGAAGAGGTATTAATTGCCGTTTCTGATGAGGTTTTAGCCTCGCTTTCTGAGTTGCCAGCACCACAAGGGATAATTGCAATAGTCGAGATGCCAAATTATAAGGATGATATTGCACTATCTGGCGGTTGGCTGCTTTTAGATAATGTTCAAGACCCAGGAAATGTAGGAACGATGATCCGAACAGCAGATGCTGCAGGTTTATCGGGTGTTGTTTTAGGTGAAGGAAGTTCAGATATTTACAGTACTAAAGTTCTTCGGTCTATGCAGGGGAGTAATTATCATTTACCTGTTTTACGTAAACCGTTAGCTGAAATTATTGATGGATTCAAAAAAGCGAAGATTCCAGTGTACGGAACAGAATTAAATCCAGATGCTGTTTCATACCAGGAAATAAGTAAAGTCAATGATTACGCTTTAATCATGGGGAACGAAGGAAAAGGTGTTTCCAAGGAGCTTTTAGAAAAGACTAATCAAAATATCTACATTCCTATTAAAGGTGCGGCTGAATCCTTAAATGTAGCCATCGCAGCTGGTATTTTAATGTATCATCTAACTAAGTAGAATATTATTGAAATAGAATTTTTTGTTTTATCATATTTGGTCGGAAATAGTAGGATTTTTAATGGTGATGAAGAACTTTTGTAAGGATTAAATTGATTTTTTTCTTTGAAGTTGTACGAAGAAGATTTGGCGCGGAGTTAATAATTAAATTGCTTTCCATTTTCTGTTTATTCATATTTTCGTAAGTTTGAGATTTGACTCGAAGAGTTATAACTCAAGCTTTTTTTGTTAGTTTCGAAAAAGCGACCACCGTTCGTTATGTGGATACTCAATTTTTGAAATAATGAAGGCAGCAGCGATTATACAATGATGAACGTAAAAGGGATCAAAATAGGAGTTTTATTGTATATTTTTTTAGACTACAATTGTAGCTGTTTATATAATAAAGGAAGAAAGTGAATGTATATGGAAAAAAGATACAAGATAGGTATCCTTGCTTTAATACTTATTATGCTAACTTTGCCTATTTTTTACAATTACTTAACTAAAAATCGTGATATTTATTCAATAAAAGCAGAAGGTCCATCTACCAAAGTAGATAAAAAGAAAAATTTATTAGATCCTTCAAAATGGCAGGTGAGATACTCTTATCGCGGAATAGATTCGAATGGTGTATTAACATCAGAAGATCCTCTCAATAATATACTAGACCTGGATACGTATTTAACTAAATTACCTGTGAAAATTAATTCATGGGGGACAGGTCAAGTGACTACTACGAATGGATTATATTTTTATGTTGATGTAATCGATGGCAAAGATCAGAATAATTTCCACATGGATATGAGAATAGGGGCGAGACAAAAAGTATCATTAAATTCTGGAAGATATTATCAGTATAGATTTAGAGTCTTTTTAAGTCATAATGATAGAATTTATACTTATAGTAATCAAGTAGGTTTTTTTGATAAATGGGGAGTTTGTAAAAGTGATACTTGGAGCACAATCAAATCCAGCAATTTATTATCCAGAAAATGAAGCAGAGCAAAGACAATTTTTACTGGATAAAAGTCAGTTATTAGCATGGGATATTATTAGCGGGACAGATGCAAAAGAGCAGGTAACGATCGATAAGCAAACATTGGAAAGAAAACCAGGTGTCTATAAAACAACATTTATGATTGGAAAATTAAAAAAAGAAATCACAATAACGTTGACATCAGGTAGTTTATCTTTCGAAGAAATTCCAAAGGAAATCTCATTTGGAACAGCCAAAATTCAGTCGAAAAAACAAATGATTAGGCCGACAAGTAATGTAAAAATATCAGTATTAGATACACGATTCATTTCAAATAACTGGCGTTTGACGACTCAATTAAAACAACCGTTAAAAACAAGCGATGGGTACACGATTGGACATGGGCTCGTTTTTCAACAAAAAAAAGAAGATAATGAGTTGATTGAACAGCCTATCACAGAACAATCAAGTACAGAAGTTTTTTTGAATACAAAAACTAATTTAGGAATAACGACGGTGTCTTTCGAAGAAGGCAATGATATTATTTTATCTATGTCACCAGAAGAAGTATATACTGCTAAAATGTATTCTACTGAATTTGTTTGGACCTTGGAGAACACTCCATAAATAAATGTATAGGAATGAATAGCGAGAAAAAAGCAACTCTTAAGTTTTCTTTCAAAAGAAAGCTAAAGGAGCTAAACGCTTTTTTCTCGTTTTTTTATTGGTTATTTTAAATTAAATCAAATATATCAACAGAAATATTCATTCTCCAAATAATCTAGTAGTTAGGTGCTGTTATTAAATTGTTAGAATGAGGATATTGCAGAAGAATTTACAATAAAATTAGATTAAGAAGAAACTGTCGCAGAATATCTGATATCTAAAAAATCAGAGAACTATACTTTTAGGATTTTAAAAACTCACGGATTACACCTGAAGCTTCTTCTTAGAGTTCTTTGATAATAGTTTTATCTGATGAAAATCAGACTTTGATGTCAGTCATTCAAACCTTATTGAATGCTCTAGTGGAGTAGCCACCTCAATAACTGCTGATGAATCTGGTAAATGCTCAGAAGGTGTAATTGTTACAATAGTCAATGATGTAATAGCCTACACTGATTAAGAAAAACTACAAATTGCCAATGACTATGGCTTAAATATGCCTGGGAAAGTAAGAGGACTCTTATATGTTACTGATAGAGATAAAACCATTTATTGAAGTTCATTATCAGAATGGTGATGTTATGACGCGTTCAGATATACTATAAGAAAAAAAATGGTACTGGAAAATTAATAGAGAAGAATAGCGTGGGAGTGTTCAGTTGTATATGGAGTACTTCTATTTTTTCTGAATTTACAAAAAGAAGATGTTATTTTAATCTTAAAATATGATGTTTACTCTTGTTTTAATGTAATGTATAATTAACATTCGAATAGGTGGGGGTATAATTGGGAAAAAAGAAAATGATTGTTATTTCTTTAATAGTTACAGTATTTATTTTAGGAGTTGGAGGGAAAATTTATATGGATAAACAAGACAAAATTAGGGAAGAAAGAAATATGGCAATAAAGAATGTACAGAAAGAAGCGTCAAAGTATATTATAGAAAACTACACTGGAATAAAGAAAATTGAGTGGCGTGGTTGGAGCGTGTCAAAAGGGCCAAAGACTATTAATACATCCATGACAATTAATGATTATCCAGTAGATAAAGGTAAGGGGTTATTTTCTTATAGTGCTGGTAATGAAAAATATATTGAAAAGTATACAGATTTAAATTTTAAAGTTTCTCCTGAATTAGAAGCTGATGACACAAAAGATGTAATGCAAAAAAAATTGAGAAATCAAGGGGTGAAAAAGTCAAAAAAAGGGAGTTTAAATGCTGAAGTTGTCTATAATTGGGAGGAACACCAATGACGTTAACTGAAGAAGATTTAGCTTGGTTAAATCAATATGTTTACAATGTAGATGATGACAAGCATGTAAATACTGAGCTTGATACCCCGGTATGGAAAGTACCATTGGAGATTTAGGAAATTCCATAAAAGGAAAATTTGGTAAACAAGTGAAAGAAACGCTGAGACAACAAACGGACAAACTGAAATCATTTTAGAGTGTTCAGTTGCCATTCACTAACTCTTGAAATCCGCTCTATAAATTACAGTAGTAAGTACAAAGTAGTTTAGCAATGTTAGCTGGTTGTCACAGCTAATTACTTATGAAGCAGTCTGGTAAGTTAATCATCTGGAGGGGCTGTTTTTCTGTATGTAAATGGGGAGTGAAGGAATGCAGTTATATTAACTGATGAAAAGTTAAAAACAATTGATCTATAGTATAATTGTAACTAGAACAGGTAATAGGTGGAAAATCTGTTGAAATTATTAAAGTTCTGTTGTATAATAACAAAGGTGTTATTTTCAGAGTATCTGGAAACTACATCAAATCCACATTTTCAGTATATTTCTTGTGAGGTGCTGTAGGAATACAGTCCACAAGGAAGCTTAAAGCTGGGAAGAGGGAACAAATAAAAACCAAATTGGAGGAAACAAAAAATGGCAGTAATTTCTATGAAACAATTACTAGAAGCCGGCGTACACTTTGGACACCAAACTCGTCGCTGGAACCCAAAAATGAAGAAATATATCTTCACAGAAAGAAATGGTATCTACATCATTGACTTGCAAAAAACAGTTAAATTGGTAGATGCAGCTTACGATTACATGAAAAATGTTGCTGAAGATGGCGGCGTTGCATTATTCGTAGGAACTAAAAAACAAGCACAAGAAGCGATCAAAGACGAAGCAATTCGTTCAGGTCAATACTTCGTAAACCACCGTTGGTTAGGTGGAACATTAACTAACTGGGATACAATCCAAAAACGTATCAAACGTTTGAAAGATATCAATAAAATGGAAGAAGACGGAACTTTTGAGTTACTTCCTAAAAAAGAAGTTGTTGGTTTAAACAAACAACGTGAACGTCTTGAAAAATTCTTAGGCGGTATCGCTGATATGCCTAGAATTCCAGATGTAATGTACATTGTTGACCCTCGTAAAGAGCGTATTGCTGTTCAAGAAGCACAAAAATTGAACATCCCAATCGTTGCGATGGTTGATACAAACTGTGATCCAGATGAAATCGATGTAGTAATTCCATCAAATGATGATGCAATTCGTGCGGTTAAATTGATTACAGCTAAAATGGCTGATGCTTTCATCGAAGGAAATCAAGGTGAAGATCAAGCTGTTGAAGAAATTTTCGTTGAAGAAGCGCCTGAAGCTGCTACTTCAATCGAAGAAATCGTTGATGTTGTTGAAGGCAGCAACGAATCAGCAGAATAATTTAAAATGACGGAGCTGTCTCGAAGGCTAGGCGAAAAAAAGCCTGATTCTCCTTTGAGATAGCTTTTTTAAAACGAATTTTAAAATTATCTAGCTACACGGGTTAGTTCTTCAGAAAAAAGATAAAATATAAATGAGGCAAAAAGCACCTCAATTATATTTTCCTATTTTTCTGTCAGAGCTGGAGGAGCCCGCTACGCTTTTAAAACTATCTAGCTTCGTAGGCTAGCCTTTTGGGAAAAAAGATAAAACCTGATTGCGGCAAAAAGTGCCACCTTCACGTTTTCCTATTTTTCTATCAAGGCTAAATGAGCCTACTACGCTTTTAAAACTTAGGAGGAACAAAAAATGGCAGATATTTCAGCAAAATTAGTTAAAGAACTACGCGACATGACTGGTGTCGGTATGATGGATGCAAAAAGAGCGTTAGTAGAAGTAGAAGGAAACATCGAAGCTGCAGTTGATCACCTACGTGAAAAAGGAATGGCCAAAGCTGCTAAGAAAAATGATCGTGTGGCAGCTGAAGGACTAGCAAACGTTGCTTCAAATGGTAACTTTGCAGCAATCGTTGAAGTTAACTCTGAGACTGATTTCGTTTCTAAAAACGAAATGTTCCAAGAATTAGTTAAAAAAATTGCAACTGAAATTGCTACAAACAAACCAGCAACTATGGAAGAAGCTTTAGCTCTTAAAACAGATAAAGGAACTTTAGAAACTGAATTAATCGAAGCGACAACTGTTATCGGTGAAAAAATCAGTTTCCGTCGTTTTGAATTAGTAGAAAAAGCCGACAATGCAGCATTTGGTGCTTACTTACACATGGGTGGACGTATTGCAGTTTTATCTGTATTAGAAGGTACTACAGACGAAGAAGTTGCTAAAGATGTTGCGATGCATGTTGCAGCGATTAACCCTCGCTATGTGAATGAATCACAAATTCCTCAAGAAGAATTAGAACATGAAAAAGCAATTCTTTCAGAACAAGCTTTAAACGAAGGCAAACCAGCTAATATCGTTGATAAAATGGTTGTTGGACGCTTAAACAAATTTAAAGCTGAAATTTCTTTAGTAGATCAACCATTTGTTAAAGATCCAGATATGACAGTTGAAAAATATGTTGCTTCTAAAGGCGCAACAGTTAAATCATTCATCCGTTTTGAAGTTGGCGAAGGAATCCAAAAACGTGAAGACAATTTTGCAGATGAAGTTATGAGTCAAATTAAAAAATAAATCTGTTACTTATGTAGCAGTTGGGAACGCATTGAGATGCGCTCCCTTTTTTTAGGCAAAACAAAAGAAATAAACTGGCAGAATACCTAGAGTATGTTAAAATGTTCTTAGACAAACGGTGGAGGGAAATAAAAAATGGTAAAACCTAAATATCAACGTGTTGTATTAAAGTTAAGTGGAGAAGCTTTGGCCGGAGAAGACGGGTTTGGAATTAAACCTCCAACAATTAAAGAGATTGTAAAAGAAATTAAAGAAGTACATGAATTAGGAATCGAAATGGCAATCGTTGTTGGTGGTGGAAATATCTGGCGTGGACAAATTGGTGCTCAAATGGGCATGGAACGTGCTCAAGCTGATTATATGGGCATGTTGGCTACTGTAATGAATGCTTTGGCATTACAAGATACATTAGAAAACTTAGGAGTTCCAACACGGGTTCAGACTTCTATCGAGATGCGTCAAATCGCAGAACCATATATCCGACGTCGCGCGGAACGTCATTTAGAAAAAGGACGCATTGTCATCTTTGCAGGAGGAACAGGAAATCCATACTTCTCAACTGATACAACAGCTGCATTACGTGCAGCTGAAATCGATGCAGATGTGATTTTAATGGCTAAAAACAACGTTGACGGCGTATATTCTGCAGATCCTAAACTAGATGCAAATGCAGTCAAATTTGAAGAATTAACACACTTAGACGTGATTTCAAAAGGATTACAAGTAATGGATTCAACAGCAAGCTCACTAAGTATGGATAATGATATTCCGTTAGTGGTTTTCAATTTGAATGAAACTGGTAATATTCGCCGTGCTTGTCTGGGTGAAAATATTGGAACAACCGTAAGGGGGAAATAAATAAATGAGTGGAAATGTATTAGCAACCGCAAAAGAAAAAATGAGTAAAGCAGAACAAAGTTTACAACGTGAACTTGGTCAAATTCGTGCAGGTCGTGCTAACGCAAGTCTGTTAGACCGTATTCAAGTTGATTACTATGGTGCAATGACTCCTGTGAATCAACTGGCTGGAATTAATATTCCAGAAGCTCGAGTATTGATGATTACGCCTTTTGACAAGAACTCACTTGAAGATATTGAAAAAGCAATTCAAGCAAGCGATATCGGAATCAGCCCAACAAATGATGGGACTGTAATCCGTTTAGTGATACCGCAATTGACAGAAGAACGTCGTAAAGAATTAGCGAAAGACGTAAAAAAATCAGCTGAAAATGCTAAAATTGCTGTTCGTAACATTCGTCGTGATGCTATGGATGACTTGAAAAAACAGCAAAAAAATAACGAAATCACAGAAGATGAGTTACGTAACTTAGAAAAAGAAGCTCAGAAATTGACTGATGATAGTGTGAAAAATATTGATGCAATCACAGCAGAAAAAGAAAAAGAGCTTTTAGAAGTTTAATCAGAGTAGTTATAAAAAAATCCTGTCCAAGTAATTTGGATGGGATTTTTTTATTATATTGAAAAAAATTGTTATTTAAAATGATTATAATTTTTAATTTAAAAATGATTTTTTATTAAATGTATCTATATTAGATAAGTGTATTAAAAATTAGCTTGTTAAACATCAAGTGTTATGGAATAATAATATTAGCTATAATTTTTTGAGGGGGAGATGAAAAAGTGAATTTTATCAAACGTGCACTATGCAGTGTAACTAGAAAAAAAGGGAAGTCGCTGATTTTATTTGCAGTGATTTTTGTATTGGGAAATGTCATAGCAGGATCAATTGCGATTCAGCAATCTACTCAGAACGTTGAAAAAAGTATCAAAAAACAATTAGGTGGTATGGCAACAATTGAATTAGATTATGAAAATAATCAAGAAGAAATAATGAAAGAAGACAGCAATATTGAGCAGCTTAGTACGGATTTAATAAAAAAAATTGGCGAATCACCTTACGTGAAATATTACGATTATAATGCAAGTAGTTGGGTTGATACGAAGAATTTAAAAAGCGTTAAATCTGAAGCAGAAGAAGGAATTGGAATGGAAGGATTCTCTCTAAAAGGCTCAAATTATCCTAAAATATTAGATGTTGAAGAAAGTAAAATTAAATTAGTAGAGGGTAAAGTCTTCACTCAAGAAGACATGGACAATGGGAAAAATGTTGGGCTGATTTCTTCAAAAGTGGCAGAAGAAAATGGGTTGTCTGTTGGAGACCAAATGGTTATGGACATACGAGGGAATGACTTTAATGAAGATGGTAGCAAGAAAGAACTATTCAAGATAGATGTTCCTATCCAAATTATCGGAATCTTTGAACCAACAACAGTTGAAATGAAAGACAAAGAGAGTAAAAAAACAGCAGAAGAAAATATGAACCAACAATTTATTTCATTACAACAAATAAACACCGTTTATCTACCAAATAAAACAGTTCTAGAAATTACTAAAGATCATTTGGAGCAGAGCAGAAAAGCAGCCTCGAAAGATTCTTTAGAGCAAGAGTCAGAAGATAATGGTGGTGAATATTATACACCTATATATGTTTTAAAAAGTCCAGATGATGTAGAAGCATTTAGACAAGAAACGAAACCTCTTATACCGAATCTATATGTAGTAAAAGCTTCAACAGATCAATATGAAAAAATTGGTGGAAGTATGAAAAAAATGTCTCAAATCTCAGGCTATGTAGTATTAATTGCAGTTATAGCTACACTTCTAATTATTTCTCTGGTCGTTTTATTATTTATGCGTGATCGTAAACATGAATTAGGTATCTATTTATCTCTAGGCGATAAACGTAGCCATATTATGGGACAAATTATTATTGAAATGTTGATTATCAGCGGTATTGCTTTGATCATTTCTTTGATTACGGGGAACTTCTTAGGAAAGATGGTTTCAGAGTCTTTATTGAATAGTGATATGTTAAGTAGTTCAAGTGATTCGATGAATACATTTGGATTTGGTGTATTAGATTCTATGGAGATTACAACAGATGATATTAAGAATGCTTATGAAGTGAAGTTTTCATTAGGCTATATCATGACTTATCTAGTTGTAGGGCTAGGCACAGTATTGTTGTCAGCGATTTTACCATTACTATATATTGTTCGTTTGAATCCCAAAAAAATCATGATGTAGGAGGTTAGAAGAATGGCTATTTTAGAAACAAAAAATCTTAGTTATTTTTATCAAGATGGCGATCAACGTCGTTTTATTTTAAAAGATACAACTGTTTCTTTTGAACAAGGTAAGTTTTATACAATTCTAGGACAATCTGGTTCTGGAAAGACAACATTTCTTTCGTTAATCAGTGCATTGGACACCCCTAAAGAAGGCCAAATTTTGTTGAATGGAAAAGATATTAAGACAATTGGCTATGAAAAGTATCGACGAGACGAAATCAGCATTATTTTTCAGAGCTACAATTTAGTTCCTTATTTAACAGCTTTAGAAAATGTCTTAGTCGCAATGTCAATTACAGATAATGAATTACCTTCTAATCAAAAAGAAGTAGCATACAATCTTTTAGATTATATTGGCATCACAAGCGAAAAAGCCGATCGTCTCGTGAATCAGCTTTCTGGTGGTGAGCAACAGCGTGTAGCTATTGCTCGTGCGCTAGCCACGAATGTAGATGTCATCCTTGCAGATGAGCCGACTGGAAATCTAGATGAAGGAATGGAACAAGAGATTGTCGATATTTTTCAAAATCTTGCCAAAGTTCATAATAAATGTGTGATTGTGGTGACTCATTCGAACGATATCGCAGAACAATCGGATGAAACCTATTACCTGAAAAAAGGTGTGTTAAAAAAGTATGAGTGATTTTCTATCAAATTTTAGCGGAGATAACTACGAGAAAACCCGCCAGCAAAAGAATGAGCAAAAAGAAAAGCAGAGTCAAGCAAAAGAAAAAAAGAAAACCAGATCTGGAACTTTTTCAATAAATAAGGACAATAAAAATATTAAAAATGAGGAAAAAAAGCCAGAAGCATCCTTTGCTTCTCAAAATAGTCAAGTCAACAACCAAGAGCCTTTATTAATGAACAAAGAAAAATCTGAGTTCATTAGTGAACCAGAGAATCAAGAAGAGCTGATTTACACAAAAAAACGATCGAAAAAGAAAAAGTATGTACAAAAAAAAGAACCTGTCAAAACAGCTAAAACAGTAGAAATACCAATGAATCAACAAAAAAATCCAGAAGAGATGTTTGAAACTGACACTACCTATAAAAAGAAGCGAATCAGAAAACTTGTTTTAATTGGTTTAGGAAGCTTAGCAGCAGTGTTTTTACTATGCTTTGGTTACTATCAAATGACACATGTTAAAGTACCGGATTTTGAAGGTAAAGAATTATCAGAGGTTCGCCAATGGTCGTCTGAAAATGGTGTGAAATTGCAAATAGAACAGAAATATGATTTTGATAAAGAGGCAAATATAATCATCCATCAAGAAGTAAAAAACAAAAAAATTAAAAAAAATAATGAATTACTTGTGGATGCTAGTTTAGGTCCAGATCCAGAAGAACTTGTTGCATTACCAGATTTTAAACCAATGAAGCTCAATGAGGCGAAAAGTTGGATCAACGAACAAAAGGCTGATAATATAGCGATTATTGAAGAATATAGCGACAAAGTAGCCGCTGGAGACTATTTAAAATTTGAAATAACAAATAAAGATGTCAAATCTGAAAACTACAAACGTAAAGATAAAGCTAAGGTCTATTTTTCAAAAGGAAAAGAAGTATTTGAAAAAGATATTTCAATGCTTGATTTTGTCGGCAAGTCTAAAGAAGAAGTAACCGAATGGGCTAAGAAAAATGAAATTACATTAAAAGCGGATGAAGCAGATTCTGATAAAGTTGAAAATGGTAAAGTTATATCGCAAAGTGTTGCAAAAGACATGAAAGTTGCCAAAAAAGAATCTATGACAATTACGGTTTCAACTGGGGTAGCTTCAATAGTACCAGATTTTTCACAATTTACAGTAGAAGAAGCAGAATCTAAAGCGAATGGTCTACAAGTGCAAGTTAAGCAAGTATTTAATGACTCTGTTCCCTATGGTCGCTTTATTAGTCAATCTGTAGAGACAGGAAAAAAATATACTGAAAAAGATCAAAAACCTATAATTCAAGTTGTTTATTCATTTGGTAAACCCTATATTAAAGATTTGAAGGATAGTACACTAGAAGGTGATCTCCAAAAGATTTTTTATGATGAATATCAATCAAAAGGGGCAAATATCACTTATCAAGTTTATTATGTTGATTCAACGGTAACCAAAGGAACCGTTGTAAAAATGAGCAAATATAATGAGTTTGTACCAATTGACTATGTTGTTCAAATTGGAATAAGCAAAGGGAATTTGAAGCCCGAAGATAATAAAGCTTCTGAAAAAACAGAATATGTAGATAACTAATATAAATTTTAGATGAGGATGTAGCAAAACTGTTTTTTGTTTTGTCTCATCCTCACTTTTTTGTTTACCTCCAACAATTGAGAGGAGGAGAATAAGCAAAAGTGATTGATTTAGTTTGAAACACGTACAATCAGCCATTTAATTATTAAGTAATATCGAAAAATTTTTCATTTGCATAGGTTTTTCTGAAAGATATTGTTATAATGGTTTAGATAGATTTTGGATTGGAGGGAAAAATATGTTACGTTTTTTTCCACAAAAAAATAAATACGTACAAAAAGAGAGTACTTTCATTTTCAATAGTGAAGGACCGATCCCTAAACATGTAGCAGTAATTATGGATGGGAATGGACGGTGGGCACAAAATCGCCGCTTGCCAAGAATTGCTGGTCATAAAGAAGGCATGAATACAGTAAAAAAAATCACTAAACATGCAAACAAATTAGGAGTAAAAGTCCTGACCCTATATGCCTTTTCTACTGAAAATTGGAAGCGCCCAAATGATGAAGTGAGCTTTTTGATGCAGTTGCCGGTTGATTTTTTCGATACCTTTGTACCGGAATTAATCAAAGAAAATGTAAAAGTACATGTTATGGGCTATAAAGAATTTTTACCAACTCATACACAAGATGCAGTAGAACGTGCAATAGAACAAACAAAAAATAATACTGGTATGGTTTTGAATTTTGCTTTAAACTATGGATCAAGAGCTGAAATCATTACAGCTGTGAAGGAAATTGCTGAAAAAACTGCAGATAAGCAACTTTTACCAGAAGATATCACGGAAGAGACAATTGCGGATCATTTAATGACAAGCTTTTTATCTGAAGAGTTAAGAGATCCTGAATTATTGATTCGTACAAGCGGTGAAGAGAGAATAAGTAACTTTTTACTTTGGCAGATTGCATACAGCGAATTATTTTTTACAGATGCATTGTGGCCTGATTTTAATGACGAGCTATTAGAAAGTGCTTTAGCATCATTTCAAAATAGAAATCGTCGTTTTGGTGGTTTAAAAGAAACTGAGGAGGAAGATAAATGAGACAGCGTGTTATTACAGCAGCCGTAGCATTAGTTGTTTTTATACCGATTATTTGGTATGGAGGTTTTGTCATCGAATTAGCCGCAGCGTTACTTGCTGTTGTAGGTGTTTATGAACTATTTCGAATGAAGGGCTTAGAAATAGCTAGTTTTGAAGGGGTACTTTCAGCTTTAGGGGCAGTATTTTTAGTATTGCCAAAAGAACGTTGGTTTTTCTTTTTACCAGAAAAAGCGGATAATTTTATTTTATTTTATCTGACAGTAATGATTCTTTTAGGTGGATTAGT
This sequence comes from Enterococcus sp. AAFC-DPL-5146, assembly GCF_058216635.1. Taxonomy (NCBI): domain Bacteria; kingdom Bacillati; phylum Bacillota; class Bacilli; order Lactobacillales; family Enterococcaceae; genus Enterococcus; species Enterococcus sp. AAFC-DPL-5146. The sequence goes on from NZ_CM177103.1 coordinate 1,384,107, forward strand.
TGCTTCAAAGAATATGTATACGATCTCTCAAGCAGGATTTCCGGTTATCACAAGTTTATATGTCGGTGTTGGTTTCCAAAATTTTGTAAGTGCAAGACATACCGGATTTGTTGTTTTACTTTATGCATTATTTGTTGTATGGTCAACAGATATCGGCGCTTATTTTATAGGAAAACGCTTTGGAAAAAGAAAACTCTGGCCAGAAGTTTCACCCAATAAAACAATTGAAGGTTCATTAGGAGGCGTTCTTTGTGCAGTAGTTGTATCACTGTTATTCTTGACGTTAACACCTAATAAAGAATTGTTTGCTTATAATTTACCAATTATGTTGATTATAACTGTAGTCTTTTCAATGGTAGGACAATTTGGTGACTTAGTTGAGTCCTCTATTAAACGCCATTATGATGTAAAAGACTCTGGAAATATATTACCTGGACATGGTGGTATATTAGATCGTTTTGACAGCTTACTTTTTGTTTTTCCAATTATGCATTTATTCGGACTATTTTAATTTCTAAACAAGAAGGGAAGGTGAAAAACTCTGAATGTTCAGGGTTTTTCTTTTTAATATGAAAAAAATCGCATTATTAGGAGCAACAGGTTCGATAGGTACAAGTACAGTGGATGTAGTTACTTCTTATCCTGAGTTATTTCAAATCGTTTCGTTAACATTTCATTCCAGTGTTGAAGAAGGTGCAGCATTAATCAAGAAATTAAACCCTCAATATGTGGGAGTTGGTTCAAAAGAAATAGAAGCAGAGTTATCTCAGCGCTTTCCAAATACTGCTTTTGGTGTAGGAGAGTTAGGTCTGATAAAAGCGGCAACCCTTGATGATGTGGATGTTGTTTTGACTGCTGTTACAGGAAGTGTTGGTTTGAATCCAACGATGGCTGCGATTGAAGCTGGTAAGGATATCGCTTTAGCCAATAAGGAAACGCTGGTAATGGCAGGGCAGTGGGTAATGGAAGCGGCGTTAAAAAAGAATGTCACTATCTTACCTGTAGATAGTGAGCACTCAGCCATATTTCAATGTTTAGAAGGTCAAAAGAAAGAGAATTTGAAAGAATTAGTAATTACGGCTTCTGGCGGAAGTTTTAGAGATTTAAGTCGTGAAGAGCTGAAATCTGTGACTCTAGAGCAAGCTTTGAAACATCCAAACTGGTCAATGGGTAAAAAAATCACCATAGATTCTTCAACAATGATGAACAAAGGGTTAGAAGTTATAGAAGCCCATTGGTTATTTGGTACAGATTATGATAAAATAAAAGTTGTTTTACATAAAGAAAGTATTGTTCATTCAATGATTGTCTTAAACGATGGCGCTTATTTAGCTCAATTGGGAGCAAGTGATATGCGGGAACCGATCCAATACGCGTTAACACACCCAACTCGTTTACCCATTAAAAATGAAAAAACATTTGATTTAACTCAAATTGCTCAATTAAATTTTGAAGAGATGGATTTTGACCGCTTTCCAATGTTGGCACTCGCTTTTACTGTTGGAAAAAAAGGTGGGGCATATCCAACGGTTTATAATGCGGCCAACGAAATTGCAGCGACAGCATTCATTAATGAACAAATCTCCTATCTGCAAATCGAGCAATTTGTTCAAAGAGCAGTGGAGAACTACACTGAAACTACTGAAGTCACTTTAGCACAAGTGATTGAAATCGATAAAAAAACAAGAACTATCGTAGAAAGATGGATTAAGGAAGAAGGTCGTTTATGAAAACTATCATTACATTTATTATTGTCTTTGGGATTCTTGTCTTAGTACATGAATTTGGACATTTTTTCTTCGCAAAACGTTCGGGTATTTTAGTACGTGAATTTGCGATAGGTATGGGACCAAAGATATTTGCTCATCAAGGGAAAGACGGTACAACCTATACCATTCGTATTTTACCGATTGGCGGCTATGTTCGCATGGCTGGTATGGGAGAAGATGAAACAGAGCTGGCCCCAGGAATGACTCTTTCTGTTGAATTAAATGAACAAGAAGAAGTCGTGAAAATCAATACGAGTAAGAAAGTTCAATTGACTAATAGTATTCCAATGGAAATGTTGGAAGCTGACTTAGAAAAAGACTTATTTATAAAAGGTTATGTTAATGGGAACGAGTTAGAAGAAATCACTTATAAAGTGAACCATGATGCAACAATCATTGAACAAGACGGCACTGAAGTTAGGATTGCACCGATTGATGTGCAATTTCAATCAGCGAAACTTTGGCAGCGTATGTTGACAAATTTCGCAGGTCCGATGAATAACTTTATTCTAGCGTTTGTATTATTTACTGTATATGTCTTCATGCAAGGCGGAGTTACATATACTAATACGAACTTAATCGGCGGGGTGCAAGCAGATAGCCCAGCTGAAAAAGCTAGTTTAAAAGCGGATGATAAAATCGTATCAATCGATGGACAGTCAGTTGCTAATTGGGAAGATTTTACAAAAATCATTCAAGAAAGCCCCGACAAAGAATTAAATCTAATGGTTGAATCACAAGGGAAAACTAGAGAAGTTGATATCACTCCCAAAAGTCAAAAATCAGGTAAAAAAGAAATTGGTGTAATTGGAATTTTACCACCGAAGAAAACAGGCTTTTCGGATAAATTAATTGGCGGTGTTCAAACAACATTAGATAGTTCTATGCAAATTTTCAAAGCACTTAAATCACTAGTTACTGGATTTAGTTTAGATAAATTGGGTGGTCCAGTAATGATGTTCCAAATGTCTTCAGAAGCATCTAAAGCAGGCTTAAACACAGTGATTTGGTTAATGGCTATGTTGTCAGTCAACCTGGGAATTATTAATTTATTACCGATTCCAGCTTTAGATGGTGGTAAACTTGTATTAAATATTTTCGAAGGAGTTAGAGGGAAACCTTTAAGTCAAGAAAAAGAAGGAATACTGACACTCATTGGTTTTGGGTTTATCATGTTATTGATGGTGTTGGTAACTTGGAATGATATTCAACGTTTTTTCTTTTAATTAAATAATCAGATTTTATGACGAATCACTTGAGGAGATTCAACATATTCGTTTAAACAAAGGAGAGTTCTAATGAAACAATCAAAAATGCTAATCCCTACTTTACGTGAGGTACCTAATGACGCTGAAGTCTTAAGTCACCAAATGTTACTGAGAGCAGGTTATATTCGTCAAGTCTCAGCTGGAATATACTCATATTTACCATTGGCTAATCGGGTGATTGAGAAATTGAAAAACATCATGCGTGAAGAATTCGAGAAAATTGACGCGGTTGAAATGCTGATGCCAACATTACTTCCAGCCGAACTATGGAAAGAATCCGGTCGTTATGAAACATATGGACCGAACCTTTATCGCTTAAAAGATCGTAATGAGCGTGATTACATTCTTGGTCCAACACACGAAGAGACCTTTACAGAATTGATTCGTGATGAGATAAATTCATATAAACGTTTACCGTTGAATTTGTATCAAATTCAAACAAAATACCGTGATGAAAAACGTCCACGTTTTGGTTTGTTAAGAGGACGGGAATTCATTATGAAAGATGGCTATTCATTCCATGCTGATGAAGAAAGTCTTGACCAATCATATCGTGATTATGAAAAAGCATACTCAGCTATATTTGAACGTTGCGGCTTGAACTTTCGTGCAATCATTGGCGATGGTGGTGCAATGGGCGGAAAAGACTCTAAAGAATTTATGGCGATTTCTGATATTGGTGAAGATACAATTTGTTTCTCAACAGAAGGCGATTATGCAGCTAACTTAGAAATGGCAACAAGTTTATATACACCAAAAAAATCACATGAAACGCAATTAGATATAGAAAAAATTGCAACACCAGATGTTACATCTATTGAACAAGTTTCTGCATTCTTCAACGTGGAACCACAACGTATCATTAAATCAGTATTATTTATGGCTGATGAAGAACCTGTATTAGTTTTGATACGTGGAGACCATGAAGTAAATGACGTGAAGTTGAAAAACTTCTTAGGCGTGAATTTCTTAGATGAAGCAACCGATGAAGATGCACGTAAATATTTAGGTGCTGATTTTGGTTCTGTTGGTCCAGTTGAATTATCTGAAGAAGTAAAATTATATGCGGATCTTCATGTCCAAGATTTAGCTAATGCAATTGCAGGTGCTAATGAAACTGGTTTCCACCTAAGTAACGTTAATCCAGGACGTGATTTTACACCTATCAGTTATGAAGATTTACGTTTTGTTCAAGAGGGTGACCCTTCTCCTGATGGAAATGGTGTTTTAGAATTTACTAAAGGAATTGAAATTGGTCATATCTTTAAACTTGGTACTCGTTATAGTGAATCTATGGGTGCTACAGTTTTAGACGAAAATGGTAGAGAAAAACATGTAATCATGGGATGTTACGGTATTGGAGTCAGCCGTTTACTTTCAGCGATTGTTGAACAAAATACTGACGAGAATGGTATTAATTGGCCAGCTGGTATTTCTCCATTTGATTTACATGTTGTTCAAATGAACGTAAAAGACGAGTATCAGACAAAATTAGCTCAAGAAGTTGAAGAGATGATGTCAGCTTCTGGCTACGAAGTCTTAGTCGATGAACGTAATGAACGCGCAGGTGTGAAATTTGCTGATGCTGATTTGATTGGTTGTCCAATCCGTATCACTGTTGGTAAAAAAGCAGTTGATGGGGTTGTAGAAGTTAAAATCAAAAGAACAGGTGAAATGGTTGAAGTTCGTAAAGAAGAACTTGAAAGCACGTTGTCTATTTTACTTAATGCAGATAAAGAATAGTATTAAAAATGTTTGCGAAATCTTTCCATAATTAGATTTCGCAAACATTTTCTTTTAGTTTTCATATTGGTAAAAGTAAAGTAAATAAAGAAAACGTATTTTGATTTACGTTGTATTTCAGTAAAAAAAATAGTATACTTAAATATGGCGAGGCACTTGGCAGGAATGTCTAAGGGCCTCTTTCTTATCAAATTATCCAATTAAAAAGTTATTGGATTTTCAATATACTTTACAGGCTAGCTTTCCGAAAAAAAGATAAAACTTGATCGTGACAAAAATCGTCATCTTCATGTTTTCCCTATTTTTTAGACAAGACAGAACGAGCCTGTTCAGCTGTAACATTATCTAGCTTCTCAGGCTAGCCTTTTGAAAAAAAGATAAAACCTGATTGTGACAAAAATCGTCACTCTCATGTTTTCCTATTTTTTAGACAAGGCAGAACGAGCCTGTTCAGCTTTTAAAACAAGGAGGTTCATTTAGTGGCAGAAAAGGCACAGGAGTTATTCGCAAAGTTGATTGATCAGATTCAGTTAAGTGACCAAGAACGTCAGCATCCTCTAATTCAACAGGGGAGAATCAACAAAGTAGTCGTTCATCAACAAAGCCGCTTATGGGAATTTCATTTAGGGTTCACAGAGATTTTACCTGTCATGCTTTATCAATCATTCATGCAGCAATTAGAACTTTCTTTTCAGCAAATTGCTGGTGTATCTGTAAAAATTTCAGCAGACAAAAATGAATTTACTGAAGAGCAATTAACGGACTACTGGCAATTAGCCTTATTAAATAGTCAATGTGATACACCGCTAGTTCAACGCGTGATAAAAACGCAAACACCAATTATTGAAGACAAAAAAATAATCTTACCTGTTGATAATGAAGCCGTTATTCCTTATTTAAAACAACAATATTTACCAATTATTGAAGAGCTTTATATTAATTATGGGTTTCAAAAATTTCATATCGAACCTAAAATGGATGAACAACAAGCAAAACGCGTGTTAGCGCTTTTTGAAGAACGCAAACAAGAACAAGATGCAGCTTTCCAGCAACAAGCGGCAGAATCACTTGTTAAGCATGAACAAAAGAAAAAACAACAACAGCAACAAGGGCCTGCCCTTGAAGGCCCCATTCGTCTAGGAAGAAACTTACCAAATGACGAACCGATCATACCTATGGGCAATATTTTAGAAGAAGAGCGTCGAGTGACCATCGAAGGATTTGTTTTTGATGTAGAAGTACGTGAATTACGCTCTAAACGTAAAATTTTGATTTTAAAGATCACCGACTACACCTCATCATTTATCGTTAAGAAATTTTCAAACGGCGAAAAAGATGAACAAGTATTTGATGCGATTCAAAAACATAGTTGGATTCGAGTTCGTGGAAGTATACAAGAAGATACATTTATGCGTGATTTGGTAATGAACTGTCAAGATTTGATGGAAGTCAAACATGCACCGCGGAAAGATTATGCGCCAGAAGGTGACAAACGAGTGGAACTTCACCTACACAGTAATATGAGTACAATGGACGCAACAAACAATGTAGCTGATTATGTTGCTCAAGCAGGTAAATGGGGACATAAGGCAATTGCCATCACTGATCATGGAGGAGCTCAAGGATTTCCTGATGCTCATAGTGCAGGAAAAAAAGCTGGCGTGAAAATTTTGTATGGTTTAGAAGCTAATGTTGTTGATGATGGTGTACCTATTGCTTATAATGAAGCGCACATTGAATTAAGTGAAGCGACTTATGTAGTATTTGACGTGGAAACAACTGGATTATCTGCTGTCTATGATACGATTATTGAGTTGGCAGCTGTCAAAATGCATAAAGGCAATATAATTGATACATTTGAACAATTTATTGATCCAGGTCACCCGTTGTCTCAAACAACAATCAATTTAACTGGAATTACAGATGAAATGGTACGAGGCTCAAAATCAGAAGAAGAGGTTCTTCGTTTATTTAGAGAGTTTTCTGAAGACACTATTTTAGTAGCCCACAATGCATCATTTGATATGGGATTCTTAAATACCAGTTATGGCAAATACGATATTCCAGAAGCAGAAAATCCAGTTATCGATACACTAGAGTTATCTCGTTATTTACATCCGACATTCAAAAGCCACCGATTAAATACATTATCTAAAAAATTCGGTGTGAATCTAGAACAACATCACCGAGCAATTTACGATTCTGAATCCACGGGTCATTTATGCTGGATCTTTTTAAAAGATGCCAAAGAAAATCACAATATGAATTATCATGACGAATTGAATATGCATATTGGAGAAGGAGATTCTTATAAACGTGCCAGACCGTTTCATGCAACGATATTAGCAACGACTCAAGCAGGTTTAAAAAATCTATTTAAGCTGATTTCAATGTCTAATGTCAATTACTTTTTCAGAATTCCTCGAATTCCCCGCTCTCAATTAAACAAATTGCGAGAAGGGCTGATCATTGGATCAGCTTGTTCTAACGGTGAGATATTTGAGGCGATGATGCAAAAAGGTGTGGAAGAAGCAAAAAATCGAGCGAAGTTTTACGATTATATCGAAGTAATGCCAAAGGCTGTTTATGCACCGTTACTTGAACAGGAATTAGTAAAAAGTGAAGCTGATTTAGAAGAAATCATCACTAACTTAGTTAAAATTGGTGATGAATTAGATAAACCGGTCGTTGCGACGGGAAATGTTCATTACCTGAATGAAGAAGATAGTATTTATCGTAAGATTTTAGTTGGTTCTATGGGTGGTGCAAATCCGTTGAATCGTCATAGTTTACCAGAAGTTCATTTTAGAACAACCGACGAAATGTTGACAGCCTTTCAATTTTTAGGCGAAGAAACGGCGCATCGTTTGGTTGTAGAAAATCCTAATGCAATTGCAGATATGTGTGATGAAATTACACCTGTTAAGGATGATTTATATACACCAAAAATTCCAGGTTCTGAAGATGAAATAAGAAATTTAAGTTACAATCGTGCCAAAGAGTTATATGGAGATCCCTTACCTGATATTGTTGAGAAGCGCTTGAAAAAAGAATTGGATAGTATTATCGGAAATGGATTTTCAGTTATTTATTTGATTTCACAAAAACTAGTGCACAAAAGTATGGAAGATGGGTACTTAGTTGGTTCCCGTGGCTCTGTAGGTTCAAGTTTTGTAGCGACGATGACTGGTATCACAGAAGTGAATCCTTTAGCGCCCCATTATCATTGTGTCAATTGTAAACACTCTGAGTTTTTCGAAGATGGATCTTATGGTTCAGGATTTGACATGCCGGAGAAAAATTGTCCTAATTGTGGTCAGCGTTTATTTAAGGATGGTCATGATATTCCATTTGAAACCTTTTTAGGATTCCATGGAGATAAAGTACCCGATATCGATTTGAACTTCTCTGGTGATTATCAGGCGGAAGCGCATAACTATACGAAAGTTTTGTTTGGTGAAGAATACGTTTATCGTGCTGGAACGATCGGTACTGTTGCCGATAAAACCGCTTATGGATTTGTAAAAGGTTATGAACGAGATCATAATCTACATTTTAGAGGAGCCGAAGTAGATCGTTTAGCTAAAGGTTCTACAGGGGTGAAGCGGACAACTGGACAGCATCCTGGAGGAATTATTGTTATTCCAGATTATATGGATGTGTATGATTTTACGCCGATTCAATATCCTGCAGATGATCAAAATTCTGAATGGAAAACAACTCACTTTGATTTCCACTCGATTCATGACAATATTTTGAAACTCGATATCTTAGGACATGATGATCCTACGGTTATTCGGATGTTGCAGGATTTATCAGGAATCGATCCTAAAACGATTCCGACAGATGATGCTGAGATGATGCGGATTTTTGCCGGACCTGAGGTATTAGGTGTGACGCCAGAACAAATTTATTCTAAAACTGGTACATTAGGGATTCCAGAGTTTGGGACTCGTTTTGTACGAGGGATGCTTGAAGAAACACATCCGTCAACCTTTGCAGAGTTACTGCAAATATCTGGACTTTCACATGGTACCGATGTTTGGTTAGGGAATGCTGAAGAGTTGATTCGTAGAGGCGAAGCAACATTGGCAGAAGTAATTGGCTGTCGTGATGATATCATGGTTTATTTAATTCACTCAGGATTAGACAGCGGAATGGCGTTCAAGATTATGGAAACTGTTCGTAAAGGGTTATGGAACAAAATTCCTGATGAGTTAAGGGAAGAATATTTAACTGCGATGAAAGAAAATAATGTACCTGATTGGTATATTGATTCTTGTTCAAAGATCAAATATATGTTTCCAAAAGCCCATGCAGCAGCATATGTTCTGATGGCGCTTCGCGTGGCTTACTTTAAAGTGTATTTTCCAATCCTTTACTACTGTGCTTATTTCTCCGTACGTGCAGACGATTTTGATTTAGTTGCAATGTCACAAGGAAAAGAAGCAGTAAAGGCTCGAATGAAAGAGATTCAAGATAAAGGGCTGGAAGCCTCTACAAAAGAAAAAAATTTATTAACAGTTTTAGAACTTGCCAATGAAATGATCGAGCGCGGTTTTAAATTCGGTATGATTGATTTATATAAATCGGATGCTGAAAATTTTGTGATTGATGGAGATACATTGATTGCGCCGTTTAGAGCTGTACCTAGCTTAGGTCTTAATGTGGCGAAATCAATTGTTGAAGCAAGAGAGCAACCTTTCTTATCTAAGGAAGATCTTGCGAGTCGAGGAAAAGTATCTAAAACATTGATTGAGTATATGACTGAAAATGGCGTTTTGAAAGATTTGCCGGATGAAAATCAATTATCATTGTTTGATATGTTATAAAAAATAGAGTAAAGTTTAGATATTTAGCTCTAAAATAATAAAGGAAATACCACAAAAATTATCTTGATAATTTTTGTGGTATTTCCTTTTCTTGATGAATAGATTCCGTTAAAATATACTAATTAAATCTTAGCTTTATATATATTATGAAATATCATTGTATTTTGCTCACTAATAGATTCATGATTGGAGAGGTCAAAAGCAATACTTATTTGTTATAACAATATTAATACAATGAGTTAATAGTTAGGAGATTTTAATTTAGTGAAAAAAAGGTTTTTTTCTATTTATATATTAATGTTTTTAAGCCTCATAGTTTATGTAAATACAATGTTTTCAGCTATTGTTGAAGCTGAAGAGGTTTGGTTACCGCAATCTAACTATTTGGAACACCAACAATTAGCTCCCGTCAACAAGAAATACAGCAAACAAATCCAGATTGGAAACTAAATATCTTAGATAATCGTTTAAGGAAAACTTCATGGGAAATTCAAGCACGCGTTATGCATCCTTTTCAAGCGAAGGTTGGAGAGACAACGAAAGAACTTAACGGAGCTGAAATAAAGATAAAGGATAATGGGAATATAATTTATTTAAATCAAGAAGTGAAAAATATTTATATGAAAGAAACCCCTGAAAGTAGTAATATCATCCAGTGGAAGGGGTTAAATGGATTTTATTTAAGTGTACCGCCAAGCGCAATCAAAAAAGATCTGTCCTATCAAACGGAAGTAGAGCTTTTATTAAGTGTTGGACCGTAGTTCAATAAAAAATTAAAAATTGTGTGAACTCGTTTACACTCTTAAATAAAAAGTCTATCTAAGCCTAATAGTTTATCATATTAAATTGATAACATTAGGTTTAGATCGATTTTTTTGAAATAAAGAATAGCAGTAAGTGTCTAATAACAAGTATTGTTAGAAAAAAAGGTAATAAAAGTTTTAATAATAACACTAAACCTTTAACTTTTCTTTTTAGTAGCATATAATAAGAAAGGGTTTATTTGAGAACACATAATGATGACTTTCATGGTACAATAGCATGTAATGGATCACTACAGGAGGGAACACGATTATGGTTAAAGAAAAATCAAGATATAAAGCTGTGATTGCCGATCATACGTATACGATCATCGGACAAGAAAGCAAACAACATATGGATTTAGTGACGAAATTAGTCAATGAACAATTAGCAGAAATTAAACATATCTCACCACAAACGAATAATGAGCAAGCATCTATTTTGTTAGCGATCAATGCAATTTCTGATCAGTTGAAGAAACAAGAGAAAGTTCTTAATTTAGAAAAAGAAGTGGCTGAGTTAAAGAAACGGACGATTAGATTAGCTGAGTTAGAAAATCGTATCAAGCGAATTGAAGCCATTGAAGAAGAAGCAAGAGTTGTGTTAAAAAACAATGGTCAAGAAGACGTTGAAATCCATAATCATATGGAAGCGCAACAAATTTTAAATGAAAATCGTAAACAACAGATTCAAAACAAAAGTACTCAAGATCAATAATTTGAGAGGATGACAGGATGTTAACATTACTCATTTTACTACTATTAGCCATTGGATTTTATACAGGAGCTAAACGCGGATTGGTTCTGCAAATTATATATACATTCGGTTATCTATGCTCTTATTTAGTAGCAAAAACGTTTTATAAGAGCTTGGCCTCTCATTTGGAATTGTACATCCCATATCCTTCACCAACAGCGGATACTAAATTAGTTTTTTTCAACCAAGAATTGACACTAGATTTGGATCAGGCATTTTATGGAGCAGTGGCTTTTTTACTTATTTTAGTAGCCGGTTGGCTAGTTGTACGATTTTTAGCCATTTTTGCCCATGGATTGACTTTTGTACCAGTTTTAAAACAAGCTAATTGGTTAGCAGGAGGCATAATAAGCGTACTGGTTATTTATATTGGTGTATTTTTGGTGTTGAGTATGCTATCGATGCTACCAGTTGATGCTGTTCAAAACCAATTTAAAAATAGCGGGTTCGCTCGTTTTATTGTAAAAGACACACCGATTTTTTCAAAACAAGTCTACCATATGTGGATTGAACAGATGATAAAATAAAATATCAACGCTATTGACGAGTGGATATTCAAATAATGCTAAATTATATTATAGAAACGACTTATCTTAAGTATTACAAGAACAGAAGGTGAAAAATGAATACACGAATTTTAATGACATTAGGTTTTGACAAGGTTAAATTGCTGGTGTCTCAGTATATTGTGACAGCCCAAGGGCTAGAGGAAGTTGAACATTTAGTTCCTGTAAACGATGCAGCTAAAATTCATGCATGGTTGGAAGAAACAGAGGATGGATTAAAAGTTCAGCGTTTACGTGGAGGAATCCCGATTCCTAAAGTAGAGAATATTCGTCCCCATATGAAACGAATCGAAATTGGTGCGGATTTAAATGGGATTGAATTAGCACAAGTGGGGCGAGTGCTGTCAACGACTTCTGAAATTATTCGCTTTTTTAGTGATTTACAAGACAGCGAAATTGAATTGTTGAGACTCTATTCTTGGATGGATCAATTGATTGTTTTACCTGAATTGAATCGACGTCTGAAAGAGTCAATCGATGAAGACGGACGAGTAACTGATGAAGCATCACCAGAATTAAAAATCATCAGAAATAATATTCGTAGAAGTGAACAGACAATCCGAGAACAATTAGATGGCATCGTTAGAGGGAAAAATGCAAAATACCTAAGTGACGCAATTGTAACAATGAGAAATGAACGCTATGTTATTCCAGTTAAACAAGAGTATAAAAGTGTGTTTGGCGGTGTTATCCATGACCAAAGTGCATCAGGACAAACCTTATTTGTTGAGCCAAAACAAATTGTTGATCTGAATAACCGCTTACGCCAGCATCAAATTTCTGAACGTAATGAAATTGAACGGATTTTATCAGAGTTATCCGCTGAACTAGTTCCTCATAGAAACGACATTATGCACAATGCATATGTGATAGGGAAATTGGATTTTGTGAATGCGAAAGCTAGATTTGGTAAAGAACTGAACGCCGTGGTTCCTGAAATAAGCGAAGAGAACCATATCTATTTCAAGCAAGCAAGACATCCGTTATTAGATCAAGAAAAAGCTGTTCCAAATGATATTACGATTGGGGAAGATTATCAAGCGGTTGTTATTACGGGACCCAATACAGGTGGTAAAACCATTACATTGAAAACCTTAGGATTACTTCAATTAATGGGGCAATCTGGGTTACCGCTGCCTGTTGGTGAAGAAAGTAAAATGGGTATTTTTGATGAAGTCTTTGCGGATATCGGAGATGAACAATCAATTGAGCAAAGCCTCAGTACGTTTTCTTCTCATATGACAAATATCGTTGATGTACTAAAAAAAGTTGATAGTCACAGTTTAGTGTTGTTCGATGAATTAGGTGCTGGGACGGATCCTCAAGAAGGGGCAGCGCTAGCTATCTCAATTTTGGATGCCTTAGGAAGTAAAAGTGCTTATGTAATGGCTACAACGCATTACCCAGAGTTAAAAGTCTATGGGTATAATCGAGCTGGTACCATCAATGCGAGTATGGAGTTTGATGTAGATACCTTAAGTCCAACCTATCGATTATTAATAGGGGTTCCTGGCCGAAGTAACGCTTTTGAGATTTCAAAACGTTTGGGTTTAGATACTACAATCATTAATGAAGCAAAACACATTATGGACGGTGAAAGCCAAGATTTAAATGAAATGATCGCTGATTTAGAAAATCGTCGTAAGATGGCGGAAACTGAATACTTAGAAGTACGTCATTATGTAGACGAATCCCAACGATTGTACAATGAGTTAAAAGAAGCGTATAGTTACTTTTTTGATGAACGTGAGAAAGAAATGGTTAAGGCGCGTAAAAAAGCCAATGATCTAGTTTCTCAAGCAGAAGAAGAAGCTAGCGGGATTATTTCTGATATTCGCAAAATGCAGCTTAACAACGGTAATCAAGGCGGCATAAAAGAACATCAATTGATTGATGCAAAATCTAAACTTTCCCAACTGCACCAAGAGGAAGCAAAGTTGGAAAAAAATAAAGTTCTGAAAAAAGCGAAAGAACAAAAGAAATTAAAAATAGGTGATGAAGTGATCGTGAATACTTACGGGCAACGAGGGACATTGATTCGTAAGTCAGGAAATCATGAATGGCAAGTTCAACTAGGCATCTTAAAAATGGCTGTTGACGAAAGTGATATGACACCAGTTGCTCCAGAGAAAGAGCCGAAACAAAGAGTTACAGCTGTCCGTTCAAGCGAAAGCAGCCATGTAGCAAATCAATTAGATTTACGAGGCCAACGTTACGAAGAGGCGTTAGCCGAAGTTGATCAATATCTAGATGCGGCTATTTTAGCTGGATATCCTCAAGTAACGATCGTTCATGGTAAGGGAACCGGAGCATTACGTACCGGGATTACAGATTATTTGAAGAATCATAGAAGCGTTAGCAGTTTTGAGTTTGCACCAGGGAATCAAGGCGGTAATGGAGCAACGATTGTTAAATTTAAATAGTCTGCTTACTAAAGGTAAGCAGAAAACTAGTCGAATAATTAAACGAGTGATATAATCAGTTTAGAAATGAAAGAGTAGGAGGTCTTTAATATGACACAAGTAATTACTGATAAAGAATTTTCAACTGAAACAGATAGCGGTCTTGTCTTGATCGATTTTTGGGCAACTTGGTGTGGCCCTTGTCGTATGCAAGGACCGATTTTAGAACAATTAAGCGAAGAATATGATGAGAGTGAAGTAAAAATCACAAAAATGGATGTAGATGAAAATCCAGAAACGCCTGCATCATTTGGAATCATGAGTATTCCAACTTTACTTTTGAAAAAAGATGGAGAAGTTGTAGAAAAAGCAGTTGGTGTTCATTCAAAAGAACAACTACGTGCATTAATCGACAAACATCTGTAGAATAAAATTTTAGGATGGAGATATTCTTCATCCTATTTTTTATGTCTAACTTTAGAGAAAATGGTATAATAAAATTTATCAAGAAAAGAAAGGAAGTATTATGAACGATAGAATCAAAAATAAATTAGCATTGCTTCCTGACCAACCAGGTTGTTACTTAATGAAAGACAAAAATGGTACAATCATTTACGTTGGGAAAGCTAAAGTTTTAAAAAATCGCGTACGTTCTTATTTTACTGGCAGCCACGACACAAAAACAGAGCGTCTTGTCAGTGAAATTGAAGATTTTGAATATATTGTGACTGAATCAAATATTGAAGCATTGCTTTTGGAAATAAATTTGATTCATAAAAATGATCCTAAGTACAATGTCATGTTGAAAGATGATAAAAGTTATCCGTTTATCAAAATTACAAATGAGGATTATCCCCGCCTGTTGATTACTCGAAAAGTGTCTAAAGATAAAGCATTATATTTTGGGCCTTACCCAGACGTTGGTGCAGCCAATGAGACAAAACGCTTGCTTGACCGCCTTTTCCCATTAAGAAAGTGTCGAGTTTTACCTAAGGAAGTTTGCTTATATTACCATATGGGACAATGCTTGGCTCCTTGTGTGTTTGATATTCCAAAATCAACCTATACAGAGATGGTTGGTGAAATCAAACGCTTCTTAAATGGTGGACATCCAGTAATACAAGAAGAATTACAGAAAAAAATGGATATAGCTGCAGAAAATATGGAGTTTGAAAAAGCAGCTGAATATCGGGATCAAATCAAAGCAATTGAAACAGTCATGACTCGCCAAAAAATGACCAATGCTGATTTAGTTGACCGTGATGTTTTTGGTTATGCGGTAGATAAAGGTTGGATGTGCGTTCAAGTATTTTTCGTTCGTCAAGGAAAACTGATAGAGCGAGATGTCTCTATTTTTCCTTTTTATAATGAAGAAGAAGAAGACTTTTTAACATTTATTGGACAATTTTATCAAGAAAATGAACACTTTATTCCAAAAGAAGTATTGATTCCTGATAACATCGATATTGCCAGTGTAGAAGCTATGTTAGCAACAAAAGTTTTGCAGCCTCAAAGAGGTGAGAAAAAGAAATTAGTCAAATTAGCTGGGAAAAATGCAATAGTTGCCCTGCAAGAAAAATTTGATTTAATTGTACGTAAGCAAGAACGAACCATTGGAGCGGTAGAAAAATTAGGGAATGCCATGAACATTCCATCTCCAGTGAGAATTGAGGCATTTGATAACTCAAACATCATGGGAACCGATCCGGTTTCAGCGATGGTTGTTTTCATAGACGGACGCCCAGACAAAAAAGAATACCGAAAATACAAAATAAAAACGGTAAAAGGTCCTGATGATTATGCATCAATGCGGGAAGTTATTTATCGCCGCTACTCACGAGTCCTAAAAGAAAATTTACCATTTCCTGATTTGATTGTCATTGATGGTGGGAAAGGGCAAGTGGATGCTGCTAAAGAGGTTTTAGACAATCAACTAGGGTTAGATATTCCAATTGCTGGACTAGCAAAAAATGATAAACACAAAACAAGTGAGCTTCTTTTTGGTTCTAATTTAGAAATCGTTCCTTTAGAAAGAAACTCACAAGAATTCTTTTTATTACAGCGGATTCAAGATGAAGTCCATCGATTTGCGATTACTTTTCACCGACAATTAAGAAGTAAAAACAGCTTTTCTTCTCAATTAGATGAGATAGATGGTTTAGGTCCAAAGCGTAAGAAAGAGTTATTAAAACAATTTAAATCGTTAAAAAATATTACAGCTGCATCGGTAGAGGAGCTAAATGCTTCTGGATTACCGAAAAATGTGGCAAAAAATGTGTACGATCATCTTCATAAGGAAATAGACTCAAAACAAGATTCTTAATATTTGAACATTAAGTTGAAAGATCCCATTGTCAAAGAATTGATTGTGGGATTTTTTTATCCATGTCAAGTAAAATGCTCATATGAAGAAGAAAAGGTTTGACTCCACTAATAACAAACGATATCATATTATTATGTCTCAGTAAAAAGCAGGACTAGAAACATTGATTAGAAGATAGCGTTAGTTTTGGAAGATGAATTATCTGAATCTTTAGAAATTTCGGGTAGTGTAGTTAGGAAATTCTAGTAGAATCTTGAATGATTTTTTTTAATACTAATACATGGTAAAATTTGTTAAAGATTAGTGCACAGATTTTTAATTTGAATACAGGAGGATGGGAAATGTTAGAAGTAAATGGTTTGGTTAAAACATTTGGTGATTATACAGCTGTAGATAATATCTCTTTTAAAATACCAGATGGTAAAATACTTGGGTTGATTGGTCAAAATGGTGCTGGTAAAACAACAACATTCCGTTTAATTTTAGATTTTTTAACACAAGATAGTGGAACTGTACTTTGGAATGGTCATCAATTAAGTGGAAAAGACTACAATGATATTGGTTATCTACCTGAGGAACGTGGATTATATCCAAAAGTATCGGTTCAAGAGCAATTGATTTATTTTGCTGAGCTAAGAGGCAAGACAAAAAAAGAAATCGAACCTAAGATTGATGAATGGATGGAAAAATTTAAAGTTAAAGGTAAAAAAACAGATAAAGTAAAATCATTATCTAAAGGAAACCAGCAAAAAGTTCAGTTAATCGCAACACTCATTCACGAACCTAAACTAGTTATCTTGGATGAACCGTTTAGTGGATTAGATCCAGTGAATGCGGAGCTTTTAAAAGATGGAATACTCGCTCTAAAAGAAAAGGGCTCGTGTGTCATTTTTTCCAGTCATAATATGGATAATGTTGAAAAAATTTGTGATCATCTAGTCATGTTAAAAAATGGAAAGATGGTGCTAAATGGTAAAGTTCACGAAATTCGTGAGAGTTTTGGACGTACGAAAGTATTTTTAGAATCACCGTTAAATCCTGAAGATATCTTATCCATTGATGGGGTAAAAACAGCTATCAAGCGTGGAGATGGTGTTGTTGAAGCGACATTAACTGATCCAAAGGCGGGGCAAGAAATTTTTGCTCGTGCAACTCAGTATGGTTATATCCCAATGTTCAATCAGCAACCACCGAGCTTAGAAGAAATATTCAAGATGAAAGCAGGTGAACCAAATGAGTAAGTTTTGGATTATAGCAAGTGACGTATATAAAAAAAATGTAAAATCTGTTTCTTTTCTCATCATGATAATTGTCCCGTTCCTAGTTTTGGGAATCATTTATATTGCTGGTTCAATAGCCGGAGGTTTGTCAGAAGAGACAACAGTTGGTCTTGTTTCAGATAATCCCAAAGTAGCAGAAGAATTAGCCAAATCAAAAACAGATGACTATACATTTAAAGTAGTCAAGTCTCAAAAAGAAGCAGAGAAGCAATTAAAAGACAAAGACATTGAAGCTTTTCTTATCTTAGATACAGAAACGGAACAAATTCAAGGAAAATTATACGCTGAATCATCTCTAGGTACGACAACTGAACTGATGTTGAGTCAAATGCTTAATAGCTTACAATCTTCACTGAATGCCGCAAAATTGAAGTTAACTCCTGATCAACTGACCAGCTTAAGTCAAACAGCAAATTTTAAAAAAACGAAAGTAAGTTTTGATGAGAATGGAAAAATGACGACAGGACAAGACAATACAGCAATTCAATCAGTTGTATCACTTGTGGTAACTATCATTCTTTGGGTGATAATTATCACTTATGCATCGATTATTGCTCAAGAGATTGCCTCTGAAAAAGGAACTCGGATTATGGAAGTCATTTTATCAAGTACAAAAGCTCAAACACATTTTTACGGGAAATTGACTGGAGTCATTTTAGTGGCACTTACTCAAATCGTAATTTATGCAGGAGCAATCGGAATAGGTTATACGCAATTGAAGAATTTAGATATAGTGAAAAGTTTCATATCTGGGTTGTCATCTGCAAATTTATTTGGAAGTTTCCTATTTTTCACGTTACTATTTTTTGTGTTAGGGGTATTAGTTTATTCAGTACTAGCAGCTTTATGTGGGTCATTGGTATCAAAACCAGAAGATACGGCAAAAGCTGTTCAGCCAATTATCTACATTGCGATGATTGGATATTTTATCGGAATTTTTTTAGGAGCAAACGATCCGCAGAATATTGTGATTAAAGTGTCATCTTATATTCCATTGATTTCATCCTTCATTATGCCAATTCGATTAGCAAGTGAGACAGTAAGTACTGCTGGGGCAGCTATTTCTGTTGGAATTCTAATTGTTTTCGGTTTGCTATTAACACTATTTTCAGCGAAACTATATAAATCAAATGTCTTAGTTTACAGCGAAGGCGGCGTGTGGAAATCATTAAAACAATCCATTTCAATATTAAAGAATGAACGAAAAAAATAATTACAAAAAAAGCAATGAAGAAAAACTTCACTGCTTTTTTTCATGTTCTCTGATAGGAACAGTATTTCGTTCAATCAATTGAACACTCATTTCCTGTTGGGCAAGAACTTCTGTATTCAATTGATTATAAATATAAATAAAAGAATTCTCAGCTTGTTGTTTAATAGAATAATCTACAGTTGTGATATGCATCAATCGACTGATTTCACTATTATCAAATCCAATTACAGCTACATCCTCTGGAATTGAGTAACCCAATGATTGAAGTTCAGAAATAAATCCAGCCGCAACTGAGTCTGTATAAAAGGCCATTGCATCAGTTTTATTGGCCATATCATGCCAAAGTCGAGCGATATTGCGGCCATTGTCTAATCTTGCATTATCGTGGAAAAGCCATTCTTCTTTGCTTGAAATGTTTTTTTCTTTGTGAAAATCATTAATAGCACGTAATCTAGCTTTAGTATTTAGATTTTCAGAATTACCTAAAACATGACCAATAGAGCGATAACCTCGCTGAAAAAGATAATTTAATGAGCGTAAGTAACCTGAGTAATGATCGATATATGAAGAATAGATTCGCTCAGAATCAATCCTATGCCAAGTTGAGATGGGACCATAAATACTATAAGGTTCAATAACTTCCCATCTATTTGCTCTAGTTAAAATAAAAACACCATCTAGTTGTTTGTATTTCATCTGATTTAAGGCGTCAATTTCTTTTTTCTTGTCTCCATCAGTAAAATACAATGTTACATAATAATTATAACGCTTAGCGATAGAAATAAAGCTTTCAAGAAAAATTCCTAAAGGATCGATAAAACCTTGTGCAAGAAAGCCGATGGTCTTTGTTTCTCCACTTTGTAAATTACGAGCAATTAAGTTAGGAGAATACGCTAAAGTTTCCATTGCTTCGAGAACCTTTTTACGACTTTCTTGACTAACGTAACCATTTCCTGAAATCACTCTAGAAACAGTAGATTTTGATACTTGGGCCTGTTTTGCTACATCAATAATCGTTGTCATTTTTACTCCTTTTTTCATAGAATTAAAAACTACAAAAATGGTTTTTTATACATTTAGTTAGTCTTTAAGTTAGATTCTGTACATTTTTTAGTATAACACAAAATTATTAAAAAAAGAGCTTGACATGGGAACATTCCCACAGATTATTATGAAAATGTAATCGATGTCAGAACGTATTCTGAACAAAAAATCAGGAGGGAAACACATGACAAGAAATGCATTGAAAATCGCAACAATCGGTGGGGGTTCAAGCTATACACCGGAATTAATTGAAGGATATATCAAAAGAAAAGACGAATTACCAATTAAAGAAATTTGGTTAGTCGATATTGAAGCTGGAAAAGAAAAATTAGAAACAGTTGGCGCTATGGCAAAGCGAATGGTTCAAGCTGCTGGGTTAGATTGGGAGGTTCATTTGACATTAGATCGTCGTGCTGCCTTAAAAGATGCAGATTTTGTATCCACACAATTTCGTGTAGGTTTGTTAGATGCACGAATCAAAGATGAACGAATTCCGTTATCACATGGTGTTTTAGGGCAAGAAACAAATGGAGCAGGCGGAATGTTTAAAGCATTTCGTACGATTCCTGTCATTCTTGACATTATTAAAGACATGAAAGAGTTATGTCCCGATGCTTGGTTAGTAAACTTTACAAATCCTGCTGGTATGGTTACAGAAGCTGCAATTAAACATGGTGGATGGAAAAAAACTGCTGGTTTATGTAATGTGCCGATTGGGCATAGAAAGCAAGCTGCTGAAAAACTAGGAATTCCAGAAGATGATCTATTCTTCAAATTTGCTGGAATCAATCATTTTCATTGGCATCGAGTATGGGACAAAGAAGGAAAAGAAAGAACGCAAGAATTGATTGACCTGATTTATGGACCTCAAGAAGATTCAGAAAGTCATTTGAAAAATATTCATAATGCGCCTTTTCACTATGAACAAATCAAAGATTTGGGATTGTTGCCATGCGGTTATCATCGTTATTATTATATTGAAGATGAGATGTTAAAACACTCAATCGAAGAGTTTGAAAAAGGTGAAACAAGAGCGCAAGTGGTGAAAGAAACTGAAGCTCGCTTGTTTGAATTATACAAAGATCCAACTTTAGATTACAAACCAAAAGAGTTAGAACAACGTGGTGGTACACATTATAGTGATGCAGCGTGTGAGTTGATTGCATCGATTCATAATGATAAACGAACAGATATGGTTGTTTCTACAGAAAACAATGGAACAATTACAGATTTACCTTACGACTGTGTTGTTGAAGTTTCAGGTCCTGTAACAGCCCATGGACATGAACCATATAATTGGGGAGCCTTTCCACCTGCTGCAAGAGGAATTATCCAAGTAATGAAAGGAATGGAAGAAACTGTGATTCGCGCAGCTATTGATGGAGATTATGGTGCTGCATTGCATGCGTTCACTATCAATCCTTTGGTGCCAGGGGGGACGATGTCTAAAATATTACTAGATGAATTATTGATTGCTCATAAAGATCACCTTCCAAATTTCTCAGAGGCTATTGCTAAGATTGAAAAAGAGCAGCCAGATACGGTAGCTTATGTTACTGAATTAATGAAAAGTAATTAAATAGTATTCAAAAAAAGACCGAATCGTTTGTCGTCGGTCTTTTTTTGAATACTATTTTTTAGAATGATGTAAAAATTTAATCGTTCAATCATTAATTAAAAGATTTTTTTGGATAAATATAATTAGCTCAAGCCACATTCTTTCATCAAGAAAACTATTTAAAAAGAAAAACTTTTGATGTTCCTTTTCTTCATGAACTTCAAAATTATCAACAATAGCAATATCTGCATCAGTTAACTGGTTTGTGAAGTTGATTGTTTCAGGATTAAAAAGTGTTAAAAGTCTATTTTTAATGAAAACAGAACCGAAATTGTTGCTACTATACTGAATGTAGATAGCTACAGAAGGCAGTAAAAACATATCTGTCAAAATAGTCAGAAGCATACAAATACCAAAATTAAATGACGGGTCAACGACAAATTCAGGATGTTTTTTTCTAAAATCTTTATAAAAACGATAGTTTTTAGGGTGCTTTTTCATATACTTCTTTAAAAATTCTGTGTTATTAGGCTCATTGATAAGCACTTGTCTGAAAAAGTAGAGTGGGTTGATATCAAAATAAGTACAATGAACAAGACCGATTAGTACATAATAGAAAATGCTTGATTTTTCTTTTGGAGTCATAGGAACATTAGAATGAAAACTTTTTGCATATTCGTTTATTAATAGTTCGCACGAAAAAACTAAAGAGGATGTTCTTGGAAAAGTATCAAAAAGAATGTTTTTTTCTTCTGAAGAATCAATATCTGAGATGAAACTTCGTAGCATCAGGTTAAAAAATAGATGCTCATCTTCTGTTATGAAGTATTCTTTAACGATGGATGAGATATCTGTTGATGTTGAAAATGGTTTTAATATATTTTTTATTTCTTCTGGTAACGTTACTGGATATTTATACTGTCTAACGATAGTAATACCTAGCATCAATTTTATACGTTTAACAACTGAAGCTGAGTAGCGCTTTTCCAGATTTTTTATTATTTCCGGTCGAGTAAATATACAGCTGAGTTCAGATTCAAAAGGAATAATCATTCCTCGATAGGCGTTCCAATAGAAGTAAAAGCAAAACATTCTTAAATGTTTCTCATCACCACATAAATTTTCATCTGATTGGAAAACGATCTTAATATGAAAATCTTTAAGTTGTTCATTTAACATATTGATTTGTTTATATAGGTAAGGAATACTGACAAATAAATTATCAGCTAATTCATCCGCAGTTGTGTAATTTCGAGTAAAAATACTTGAAATTATTTTAAATTGTAGAGATTCATTTAAATAATAGAGTCTTAAATGAATAACAAGATAGTCAATTTGATAATCTGTAAGGTTAGTTAGTTGAAAACCTCCAGTAAATTTTTCAAAAATAATCATATGTAACTGTTCATTTTTTTGAATATCTACTTCTAATTCATAAAAATATCTTTTTAAAGTGCTTAAAGAAATATCTAAATGATTTTGAATATAATTGAAGGAAACTTTTTCACCATCTTTGGAAATTAATTCTTTAAAAAGTTCTAATTTTTTTTTGTTTTTATCATTTAAAAAAAAGTCCATGTATTTACGTCCTTTGTTTAGTTGTTTTCCGTGGAATTATAGAGTAGAAAAAAAACAAAGTCAATGAAGTATGGAATAAAACAAAGAATATTTGTTTTAAATTTGTTATTTATAGTTAGTTTTAAGTTGTTTTTGAAGATCTCTCTAATCAGTTTTTTGTTATTTTATCTAAAAGAGGATCAAAATGTGACCAGTTTTGGATTTTAAAAATAAATCTTTATGATTTATGATAATAAAGTGACATGAAATAGGAAAAAATTTAATCAAATTCTCCGAAAATTTATTTAATATATCTATATTATATTTGTTAAATATACGATCAACATTTTTTTAAGTAAAGGAAAGATGGAGGATGAATAGGGGGTACTATGAAATATAAAAAGGTTATTTTCCTTAGTATTGTTTTTTTGGTTATATCTTTGTTTCAATTATCTAATGAATCCCAAGCTGTAAACTACGACACTGAGATTGGTTTAACTTTTAATGGTGACGTGGATGCGGTAACTAGTAGTGGTTCGAGTACTACAAGCGAAAGTAGCACGTATTCAACATCAGAAAGTAGCACGTATTCGACATTAGAAAGTAGTAGCGTTATATCACAAGATAAGTCGCAATTACCTGAAACAGGAATAATAAAAACTGTTAAATCTGGCATTACAGGATTGTTACCAAGTACAGGTTCTAAAAATAATTATCTTTACATATTTTTAGGTTTTATAATTTTAATCGTTATTTTTGCTACATTTAGATTTAAAGCCTTCCGTACATTTAAAAAAATGCTTTTAAATAGGAGGTGAGAATTTTAGAAGTAACTTTATTTTATCTGACAAAGTTATGTTCTACCTACAAATAATACGTAGTAAAGAGCATATAGTATTAGCATAAGTGGTTACTTGCGACTTTTTATTGTTGATTAATAGAAGTCTATTGGGGAAGAGAATTCTATTTACCAGATCCATAAAGAGATCCTAATAATAGTAGCTAACTTTTGGTTGATAAAGAATGATTTTTTTATGTTGTGCTAATACACGGTCGGTTAAAACAAAGAATACTTATCCCAATAATACTGTGGATACCTAAAAATGGACCATAATAAAAAAAGGGGGGGGAAAATGAAAAAAACTATAAGAAAATTTATTGTTTTTCTAGCTCTTTTACTAGCCGGGACTAGTATGGAGGCAAATGTTGTATCAGCCTATTCAATAGCGGGTATTAAATCTGAGGCGGAAATTTCTTACACAGAAAATACCGATATCACACCACCTTTAAATCCGTTAAAACCTGATAATCCAACAGAAATTGTTTCACAATTTCCTGTCCAACCAGGAACTTCAGGACCTTTGAGTGTTGATTTTGCACCTCATGTTATTTTTGGGGAACATGATGGTTCAAAAAAAACGGATGTTTATTATGCAAAATTAACAAGGATTCAAAAAAATGATGACGGTTCTGAATCTGAGGTACCAAACTTTATTCAGTTAACTGACAATCGAGGAAAAAATTCTGGGTGGCGTTTAACGATTAAGCAAAATGGACAACTTAGGAATGGAAATCATTTTTTAAAAGGAGCCGAAATATCGTTAAAAAACATCACTTTGGTTTCTCCAAACAAAGGAGAGAAACCAATCGTTGCAGAAACTATCCATTTGGATCCTGAAAGCGGAGCACCGGCCGAAATATCCAGGTCTACAGAAACTACTGGTAAAGGAACGTGGCTGGTTATGTTTGGTAAAGATATGGAAGAAAGTAAAACAAGCATACAAGTCAGTGTTCCAGGGACAACAGAGAAAAAAAAAGGTAACTATACAACTTCCTTATCTTGGGAGTTGATTGATACACCAATTTAAATTAAAGGGGAAAAAACATGATATCAAAAAAGAACGTAACACTAACTACTACAGGACTGGTAACATTTGCGAGCTTGTTACTAGGAACACCAGCAGCTTTTGCTGAAACACAAGGCGAAGGCAACGAAGTAAAACCGCCAATGACAATTAAAGATCCAGCTAAATCAGAGGCTGAAATTTCATTTACTCAAAATCAAACAGATCCAACAAAACCAACAGGACCTGGTGGTGAAGAAGTTGAATCACCTAATGAAGGCGAAACAGGAATGGTTGGACCTCTAACAATTGACTACATTAGCAAACTTAACTTTGGCAGCTATAAAGTTTCTGGTAACGACAAAACTTATTTCGCCAAGTTAGCACAAATTAAATTAGTAGGGATTGAAACACCAAAAGAAGTACCAAACTACGTTCAAGTTACAGATAGCCGTGGATCAAACGCTGGTTGGGAATTACAAGTAAAACAAGATGCTCAATTCAAAGCAAAAGATGAAAAAGGTGCAGTTTCAGAACTTACAGGCGCTCAATTAGTATTTAGCAACCCTAAATTGAAGTCAAGTGAAAAAGGAGCAGATACTGCGCCAGAAGGACTTGAGAAAACATTTGTACCAGGTGAAGCTGCTAGTTCAGTGGTTCGAGCTGCTGCTGGTAAAGGAATGGGAACTTGGCACTATTCATTAGGAGATACTAATGAAGAAGGAAAAAATAGCGTGTCATTATCTATTCCTGGTAAAACTGCAAAAGTAGCAAATGTAGCATATAAAACAGTATTAACATGGACATTAGTTGATGCGCCAGCAGGCTCAGATGTTACTCCAGAGCAAGCGCCTTAAAAATAACACACACAGAAAAAGATAGAAGTAAAAAACACAAAATGAACAATAAGAAAGAGGAAGTTAATTATGAAAAAGACAACAAGAATCGCTTCAACGTTATTAATCAGTACATTTGTATTAGGAGCAGCTTCACCAGCTTTTGCAGATCAAGTAGCAGCACCAACTACAGATGCAACAGTAAAATTTAAATCAGAAGGAGATACTGCTACTGGCGGCGGAAATACTATCGATCCAACAAATCCAAATGGTAATGGAGTTAAACCTAATCCTGGTGAAGGTTCAGAAAGTACTAAAGGACCTTTAAGAATTGATTTTGCACCTAATTTTAAGTTTGGTGAAGTAACAATGTCAGGTAACGCTGCTGATTATCATCCAGATTTATTGAAAGTTAATTCACTAGATGAAAAAGGCAATGTAACAGAGCCTGTTCAACAAAAACTTGTTCCTCATTATGTACAAGTAACAGATAACAGAGGTACGAATGAAGGATGGACATTAAGTGTTACTGCAACTCCATTTAATGGAACAAAAGATCCAAAAGCTGATTTGAAAGCTACTTTGACGCTAGTAAATGCTAATTTTGTTACAGCTGTTAAACCAGTTGATGGAAAAGATTTTAAACCAACTACACTTAACTCAAATCTAACATTATCTAAAGATGCTCAAGTTCTTGCAGAAGCAAAAGCTGATCAAGGAATGGGTTCATGGTCAACTATATTTAGTAAAGATCCAAAAGCTTCTTTAGTGGGTGTAGAAAAAAATACTGACGTTACACTTCATGTTCCTGCTGATTCTAAGAAAGATCCGAATGAAGAATACAAATCTACAATTACTTGGACACTTTCAACAACACCAACAACTCCTCCAGCAGAAAACTAAAAGAACTAAGATACCCAATCAATGCAGCAAAAGCAATATTCTGCTGCATTGATTCTTACATAAAAATAATGTAATAACATAAAATCAAACATAAGCAAGTTGGGAGAAATGCAAGTAATGAATAAGCGAATAGTACCATTATTACTATTAATCATCATGATAGGGTTTGCTCCGCTACAAGCCTTAGCACAAGACGGAACAATGAATTTTTCCGTAACGGCCATCATTCCAGAAAATCAAATAGATAAAACAAAGACCTATTTCGATTTGAAAATGAAACCTGGTCAAGTACAAGAATTAGAAGTGTTGATGAATAATCCTTTAGATAAAGAAGTAACGGTTGAAAATCATGCAAACACAGCGGTTACTAATGATAATGGAATTGTTGATTATAGCAATGCAGAGCCTAAAATAGATGAAACCTTAAAAGCTCCTTTTTCTGTCATTACTGAGGTAGAAAATGAAACGACAATACCTGCAAAAAGTTCAAAAACACTAAAAGTAAAAGTGACTATGCCAGATGAAGAATTAGATGGTGTGATTTTAGGTGGACTTCATTTTACTGAGAAAGAGGATAAAGCCAACGAAAATAAAGATGATTCAGGTGTGCAAATCAAAAATCGATTTGCTTTTGCTATTGGCGTTTTAATAAGAGAAAATGACAATGTGATAACTCCAGATTTGAAGCTAGGAAAAATACAGCCTTCTCAAGTAAACTATAGAAACGTTCTGAAAGCGAATATCCAAAATACACAACCTGTAATTATTCAAGATATGGAAGTGGATGTCCGCGTAACTAAAAAAGACAGTAAGGAATCTATGTTTGAGCAAAAAAAAGCTGGTCTTCGTATGGCACCAAATTCTAATTTTAATTATGGAATCAATTGGCAAAATCAAGAATTTAAAGCTGGAAAGTATACATTGCACATGAATGTTGCTAGCGGATCAGAGAAATGGAAATGGTCCAAAGATTTTGAAATCAATCAAAAAGAAGCTAAAGAATTAAATGATAAAGCAGTTGAATTAAAAGTAGATAATACAAAATGGTATATTATCGGAGGCGTCGCTGGAGTTATAGTATTAATGGTTATAACTTTTCTATTTAGCCAATATATTAGTAAAAAAAGACGATTAAAAAGAAGAAAACTAAAAGCTGAAGCGGCTAAGAGAAAGAGAAAAAAACAAAAAAGTCAAAAAAGCCAAGTAAGTAATAATAAATCTAAACAAAATAGGGTTAGAAAAAAATAAAAATATAGATTCGTTAAGCAACATAAAATTTATATATAGGAGAAATGTATATGTACAGCATAGGTTATCTTTCATCAAGACCACCTCAAAATAACTACTATAAAACATTGGAATTAGACCAACAATGCTCACTTGACCTATTAGAAGAAGTTTGTCTAGATGATTTAGGTTCATCAGATATACTTATAATAGAAGAAAGTGTTGAATTAAATTTTACCAATATATGCGAATTATTGTTGGAAATTAGAAAAATCTCTGATATCTACATTCTTATTCTTGCAGATAAAGATCAAATGATTTTCACCTCGCGAATGGTTTATTTAAAATTAGGAGCAGACGGTATCTTCTCAGAAGAACCTGACGAGTTAGATTTGATTGTCAAAAATATTTTAAAAAGAATAAAAAAAGAAACAGTTAAGAAGAAGGAGAAAGAGTCTTCTTTTGAAATTATCCCAGAAAAATCATGTGTATTAGTAAATAAAAAGCATGAAGTTGATTTAACAAGACAAGAATTTTTGGCATTGTCAATTTTATATAAAAATAAGAATCAGACTGTCACATATGAAGATATATACAGAGGTGTGTGGTCTAGTAACACTGGTGAGGTTCAAAAGAATCGAGTATGTAATTTAGTATCACATGTGAGAAAGAAATTTGCTGATTTAAAAAACTCGCCAGCTCAAGTGAAAACAATTCGCTCAATTGGATATATATTAGATGTTTCTTTTTCAGAAAAAGAATTATAGCATCCGATGAAACGAAAATTACTTCGTAAAAAAATAAAAGCTCTATAAATTCATAACTGGATTTATAGAGCTTTTATTTAGTATATTTCTATGCAAGAATTGTCACTTAATAATGAGTCAAAAGGCTCAATACTAAAGGTATAGGAACGATAACGAAACAAATGATTCAAAATAAGAAACGCAGATAATTCAGTTAATAAGAATATTTTTAAAGAATCAATAGAAAGACTAAGCAATGAAATTGCTAAAAACAGAATGATAAATAAAGAAAATAAGCGCTTAATTTGATTTGTATTAGTAATAACGATTTCTTTAGTTTCGGGAGTTATAGTAACTTTTTGAGAAAATCGAAAAAGACCTTCCCTAAATTCAAGGGTATCACCAATGTTGGTTTCCAATTCGATAGGAATATTATTAAATAATTTTATTTGGTAAAGACCATTTTTATAAACAGTGAAATGACGTACACAGCCCCATGTGGTTTGTCGTTTTAAATTAATTTTCATTATAACTACCTCCTTAAACTATTTTCACATGATTGATAAAAAAAAGAATCAAGCTAAAGACTTATTTATTCTATAAATTTTATCCTGCTAAGGTCTTAGTCAGAAAGAGGAACATACTCCTGTATAGATTCATACTAAAATGAATCTATACAGGAGTATGTTTGTTAAATAATGAACGAAACCTGATGCTTAATCTAATGGTGGTAAATAAGTATACTCAGCAATACTTGCTGCATGAGTTCCAGCTACATGTCCAGTGACAAAAGCTGCAGTGACATTGTATCCACCAGTATATCCGTTAACATCTAGCAGCTCACCTGCAAAGAATAAGCCATTTACTAATTTACTTTCCATCGTTTTCGGTTGAACCTCTTTTAAGGAAATTCCTCCGCCGGTTACAAAAGACTTTTCGATAGGTAATGTTTTTTCTGCGGTTATCTCAAAAGACTTTAAGTGTTCAACGAGCAGTCCAAGTTGCTGGTCTGAGACTTGTTTGGATTGGATCTCAGAAAGATCAATTTTATTTAAGACGAAATCTAATAGACGCTCAGGAACAAGGTTTTTTAAAGCGTTCTTTAGGGATTTTTCCGGTTGATCTACAAGTTTTCTTTTAAGCTCACTGTTTAGTTCCAGAGCCGTTTTTTGAGGAAAAATATCTAGCCGTAACTCAACAGGATGGGGCTCATTTTTAGATAATTCTTGATTAACAAAACTGGAGCATCTTAAAGCAGCCGGTCCAGAGACTCCAAAATGAGTAAATAAGAGATCCATTTGATGTTCAACAACCACTTTGCCTTTATTATTTAAGACTGAAAGTGAAACGTCTTGTAAAGAAAGTCCTTGCAATGTTTTATCTTTAATAAAATCGTCATTAGAAATAATTGGAGATTCTGTAGCATACAACGGGCTTATAGTATGACCTAATCGTTTAGCGAGCTTATAGCCATCACCTGTTGATCCAGTGGAAGGATATGTACGGCCGCCAGTCGTTAAAATGACACAGGGAGCATAAATTTTTTCATGTTCTAAGGCGACTCCGATGACTTGCTCTTCTTTGCGTAGGATTTTTTCTACTTTTGCTTCTGTGTAAATCGTTACATCAAGTTTCTCCAATTGATTAAACAAGGTTTCTACGATCGTCTTAGAACGATCTGTGATAGGGAACATCCGTCCATGATCTTCCTCTTTTAAATGGGTGCCATTGGATTCAAAAAATTCCATAATGTCGTAATTGTTAAACTGCGAGAAAGCACTATATAAAAATTTCCCATTTCCAGGAATGTGGGCAATAATTTCATCTGCTGGACGATTATTGGTCACGTTACAACGCCCGCCACCAGTTAATAAGAGTTTTTTACCTACACGTTTATTTTTTTCTATTAATAATGTATTACTTCCAGCCTTAGCAGCTGCAATAGCAGCCATCATACCGCTAGTACCGGCCCCGACTACAATAACATCGAATGATTTCATAAATTCTCCTCCACTTCAATGGTAGTTTAACACAATTTTGAAAACTTTTTCGGTGTTTTTTGCAATTTATAGTAAAAAATTGTGGAAATTTTCTGAATTTAGGTTAAAATAAGATTATAACGATGAGAGGGTGATTAAATGGAAGCAAAACAGTACGTGGAAGAAATTCAAAAGAAGATTCATGAAAACGATCGAGGGCAAGTAGAATACTTGCAAGCCATTGACGAATTTTTACCTACAGTTGAGGTGTTTTTAAAAGAAAATCCAACGTTTATTAAAGCCAATATTCTAGGCGTTTTGATTGAACCTGAAAGAATTTTGCAGTTTAGAGTTCCATGGCAAGATGACCAAGGGAATTGGCGTGTGAACCGTGGCTATCGGGTACAGTATAATTCTGCGATTGGACCTTATAAAGGCGGCTTGCGTTTTCACCCTAGCGTGAATTTAAGTGTGATGAAATTTTTAGCATTTGAGCAAATATTTAAAAACAGTTTAACAGGCTTGCCGATTGGCGGAGGCAAAGGCGGAAGTGATTTTGATCCGAAAGGGAAATCAGATGCAGAAGTTATGCGTTTTTGTCAAAGTTTCATGACTGAACTTCAAAAACATATTGGACCAAGTACAGATGTACCAGCAGGAGATATTGGTGTTGGTGCAAGAGAAATTGGTTACTTATTCGGCACATATAAACGTTTGAGAAACTATGATGCAGGGGTTTTAACAGGGAAACCATTAGGCTATTGGGGGAGTGAAGCAAGAACAGAAGCGACAGGCTATGGTTGTGTTTATTTTGTAAAACATCTGTTGGCCGATTCAAATGATTCTTTTGCAGGTAAAAAAGTTGTTGTTTCAGGTAGCGGAAATGTTTCTATCTATGCGATGGAAAAAGCAAAAGCGTTAGGTGCAACTGTTCTGACATGTTCTGACTCAAATGGCTTTATTTATGATCCAAATGGTATTGATGTTGAATTAGTCAAAGAGTTGAAGGAAAAAAATCGTGAACGGATCTCTAAATATGTAGATACTCACAAAGATGCTACGTACTATGATGGCCAATCAGTCTGGGATTTTGATGTAACTTATGATATCGCTTTGCCTTGTGCTACTCAAAATGAAATCAATGAGGAACAAGCGAAACGCTTAGTGAAAAATGGCGGAAAAATCGTTGCTGAAGGAGCAAACATGCCTTGTACTTTAGATGCAGTTCATGTATTAGACGAAGCTGGAGTTCATTATTGTCCTGGTAAAGCGGCAAATGCCGGTGGGGTAGCTGTTTCAGCTTTAGAAATGAGTCAAAATTCAGAACGTTTATCTTGGTCATTTGAGAAAGTTGATGGCATGCTGGAAGATATCATGAAAAATATTTATGAAACTTGCCGTGATACAGCGTCTAAATATGAAGCGCCTAATAATTTTGTTTTAGGTGCAAATGTTGCTGGTTTTGAAAAAGTTGCTAAAGCAATGCTTAGTCAAGGCTTAGTCTAGACAAACGGAGAGCGTATTTCCAGTAGAATAAAATTGAAGATATTGTTGAGGATTAAAGAAGAGTGATTATGATCTAGCTTATTACAATCATTCTTTCTTTTTTTCTGTCAATTTTTATCGTATAAATTATGCATATAGAATGAAAAAAAAGAAAATTGGTACATACAGTAATAATTTGCTTGAAAAAAGCAGAAAAAGAACGTAAAGTAGATACTGTATTAAGTTTAATTTCAAGGAGGAGAAGGAATGTCACACATTCAATTTGATTATTCTAAGTTGACCCCATTTATTGCTGATCACGAATTGGAATACATGCAAACACAAGTGACCGCAGTAGACAAAGCATTGAGAGAAGGAACTGGAGCTGGAAGTGATTTCACTGGGTGGATCGACTTGCCAGAAAATTATGATAAAGACGAATTTGCTCGTATCAAAAAAGCAGCTGAGAAAATTCAATCTGATTCTGAAGTTTTAGTTGTAATCGGTATTGGCGGTTCTTATCTAGGTGCTAGAGCAGCAATTGAATTTTTACATCATTCATTTAATAATTTATTACCAGCAGACGAAAGAAAAGCACCACAAGTATTTTTTGCTGGAAATAGTATCAGCTCAACCTATTTGGCTGATTTGATCAACGTTATTGGTGATCGTGACTTCTCTGTAAATGTGATTTCTAAATCTGGGACAACTACAGAACCTGCAATCGCATTTAGAGTATTTAAAGAGTTATTGATTAAAAAATATGGTAAAGATGAAGCGAATAAACGTATCTATGCAACAACTGACCGTGCTAAAGGGGCTGTTAAAGTTGAAGCTGATGCTGAGGGTTGGGAAACATTTGTGATTCCTGATGATGTTGGTGGACGTTTCACTGTATTGACTCCAGTTGGTTTATTACCGATTGCAGTTAGTGGTGGTGACATTGATGCATTGATGACAGGTGCCAATGATGCACGTAAGGAATACGCATCAACAACTGACTTAAGTAAAAACCAAGCATATCAATATGCTGCGTTAAGAAATATTTTATACCGTAAAGGTAAGACAACCGAAATGTTGATCAATTATGAACCAGGAATGCACTATTTCTCTGAATGGTGGAAACAACTTTTTGGGGAATCAGAAGGAAAAGATCAAAAAGGTATTTTCCCAGCAGCAGCAGATTTTTCTACTGATTTGCACTCTATGGGTCAATATGTTCAAGATGGAATGCGTAATTTATTTGAAACAGTTGTTAAAGTTGAAACGCCACGTCACACAGTTTCGATTCCAGAACTAACTGAAGATTTGGATGGATTAGGTTATTTACAAGGAAAAGAGATTGATTTTGTAAATACAAAAGCATTTGAAGGGACTTTACTTGCTCATACAGATGGCGGTGTGCCGAATATGATCGTAAAAATTCCTGCGATGGATGCTTATTCATTAGGTTATGTAATGTACTTTTTTGAAATTGCAGTTGGGATTTCAGGTTATTTAAATGGTGTGAATCCTTTTGATCAAGAAGGTGTAGAAGCATACAAGAAAAACATGTTTGCACTTCTTGGTAAACCTGGCTTTGAAGACTTAGCAAAAGAATTGAATGCACGTCTGTAATATAATATTTAAGATGAGCGAAACTAATACCGCCGAATGGATTTTCAAAATCCTACTCGGCGGTATTTTATTTTTATAAATGGTAGTTTAAGTTCTTTTAACGATTCTTAAGAAATCCCTTTATTTAATTTGAAAAAAATCATTTGAATGCAAGAAAATAATTCGTACCATGTTTGTTCATCATAAACATCTGAAATGTAGAAAACCTTTTGTTTTTTTTGTTCATTTCTTGGCTCAAAACAATCGATAATAACCAGATCAGCCTCTGCTAAACACTCTGTTATTTGTATTGATTTAGGATTAAAAATCGTCTGTAGTTTATTTTTAATGTAAACTGTACCAATATTATTTTTAGAATATTGAATATATACTGATAGAGTGGGAGGTGAAAAAGTTTCGGTTAAAACAGTTAGTAAAACACAAATTCCAGAATCACAGGAATCGGGCACAGGAAAGTCAGGATGTTTTTCTTTAAAATTATGATACACTTGATGAATTTTTTTATTTTCTTTTATTGAAAGTTTAGTGTGATTATCATCAATAAATGAAGCTCTGAAAAATTGGACTGGACTAATTGAAAAATAAGTTGATTGTATCATGCCTATCAATACATAGTAAAAGATGGTGGCTCTTTGACTTTTATCCATAGAAGAACCAAGGTAGATTTCTTTTTCATATTCTTCTATTAATGAGTCGCAGGCTTTGATTAGTGGCAAGGATCTTGGAAATGAGTCATACAGTCTGATTTTATCTTGCAATGTGTCTATTTCAGAAATATAGCATCTAGCAATCAAATTAAAAAATAGAATTTCATCCTCAGAAGAAAGAAAAGGTTCTACCAGATGGGAAATTTCATTAGCTGTTGTAAAGTGTTTTGATAGTTCTTTGATTTTTTTTGGTAAACGGATAGGATGCTTTGTTTGTCTAGCCATAAACAAACCAACCATAAATTCTAAACGTTTTATTACTGAATCAGGATAAGATGTTTCCAAGTTTGTCAAATCAACGCTTGTTGAAAAGCGCTTCATGTTTGGAAAGTTATATGGCCAAGAGATTCCTCTGTAAACGTCCCAAAAGAAATAAAAGTTCAGCATTCTGATGTATTTTTCTTTTCCTTGAAAATTAGTATTAGGATGAAAAACTATTTTTAGGGGATATCTTTTTAACTCAGCATTTAGTATGTTAATATTTTTGTATATATGTGGTGGGCTGACATATAATTTTTCAGCTAAATCTTCTACAGAATTGTAATGATTCAGCATAAGTTCTAAAAATATTTTAAATAGTAGTGATTGTTCAAAATATTTGAGGCGTAGACGAATAACCAGATAATCCATATCATGAGCGGAATGATTTCGAATTAAATATCCGCCTGTTCTTTTTATTAATATTACATGTTGAAGGTGTTCATTGGTTTTTATATCTGCTGCGAGTTCTTGGAAATATCGCTTTAAGGTGCTCAAAGAAATGTCTAGGAAATTTTGTAAATAAGAAAAGGAAATTTCTTCATTTTCTCTATACAATAGCTCAGTGAAAAGCTGAATTTTTTTTTTGCTTTTTTCATTCAATGTATATTCCATTTCATCATTCCTTTTAGTTATCTTTTTTCAAATTATAGAAATAGAACGCTTTAAAGTCAAATTTTATGGATAGTATCACATATAACGATAATTATTTAATTTTTTAATACAAAAAAAAGACAATATTTATATTTAGACATAAATATTGTCTTTTTTTGTTATTGGAATTTGTTATCTTTAGGATATGGGAGAACATGTAAAGAATGGTCATCCTCTGACGTATCTATTGCCTCTGATTCTTGTATGAAGTCGTTTTGTTGATTTGACGTATCGTGTTCTGAGTGAATTGACAGTTGTGATGGATCGTTATTATTAGCAAGTCGTTCTTTAGCAGCTTCCTCTGCTTGCTGAGTTTTTATATGTCGTAAGTTAGTATTTTTTCCGCTGGTAAATGTTAAATAAATAATTAATGCAATCATAATGAGCGTCAGCAGAATCAAACCAATAAACATACCGAATGAAATAAACATGATGTATATCCTCCTTTAATCATATTCTCCTACAGTTTATCAAATGTTGCTTCCACAGTCATCTATTTTTCTCCGATATAAGTAATAAAGAATGATTTTTCTATATAATAGTTTAAGTATTTAGGAAAAGAGTTTTTTATGTATTGCAACATTTCAGAGTTGGTTGTGAATTCATTGAGATTTAAGTTATTGGTTAGAACAAATAATTCATTGTTTACAGGTTGAATTGGTACAATTATTAAGAGATCTTTTAAAAAATTAGGTAAAAAGAAAAGAATCCTGTAGAATTTCTATTGTCTGTGGTAAAATATATAAAGCAAGTTTTTTGGAGGAATGAGTTTGAAATCTAAAGAGTTATTACATACCATACTGTTTTTTATCGGTCTAGCTGTGGTTTTACTTTTATTGAGAGAATTTGTCTTTACGCCTGTTGTGGTTAAGGGACATTCAATGGATCCAACTTTGGCGGATGGTGAACGCGTGATTGCACTAAAAAATACGGAAATCAAGCGCTATGATATCGTGACGTTCCCAGCTCCAGATGAACCCAAAAAGAGTTACATTAAGCGAGTAATTGGTTTGCCTGGGGATACAATTGAGTATAAAAATGATATTTTATACATCAATGGTAAAGAAGTAAAAGAACCTTATCTTGATCAATTCAAAAGTGAAGTGACGGATGGCTTGCCATTAACACTTGATTTTACATTAAGTGAGGTAACTGGCCAGAAGAAAGTCCCAGAAGGCGAATACTTTGTAATGGGAGATAATCGTCGAAATTCTAAGGATGGACGAATGATTGGGTTCATTAGTAAGGCAAACATATCAGGTGATGTTAAGTTCGTTTTATGGCCGTTAAATCGTTTTGGAACGATTTAAAAAAACAGATACAGTTGATTTAGTTACAGAATTTTAAAAAAGCTCTCTTTTAATTAAGAGGCTTTTTTTGTTAGATAGTGAACGCCGTATTCCGTGCTGATTTATGATAAACTAAGAAGTAAGAGATGTTTATAAAGGATGTGACCGCATGAGCCTACAATTTATCCGTGGAACTGCTGAAATGGATTTAGAAGAAGTACTTTTGCAAGAATCTGTTAAGTGGTTGTCAGAAAAAAATATAAATGAAGTTTTTTACTTAGTCCCAAACCATATGAAATTCGAACAAGAAATCAATGCGCTTAAGCGTATTAAAAGCATACAAAATAATCAAAGCGATTCTATTGCTACGATGCGCCTTCAAGTATTTAGTTTTTATCGTTTAGCTTGGTACTATTTACAACATACTCAATACTATAGTTCTGAAGTGTTGTCTGAAGCTGGAGCTGCAATGGTTTTTAGAAAAATTCTAACAGAGAATGAAGAATCATTGAAAGTCTTTCGTGGAGAAATCAATAAATCCGGGTTTATCCAACAATTATTTGATTTATATCAGGAAATGAAGGAAGGAAACGTCGATTTAGAAGAGTTGTTTGGTCTTTTATCAGGACAAAATTCAGATAGCAAAGAGCAAGATCTACAATTAAAGATTCAAGATATTAAATTGATCTTCTCAAAATTTGAAGAAATCATGAGTCAATATGGCATTAAATCCGCAGAAATCATTAATTATTTGACTGATTATCTAGAAACCCAAGATCTTAGTAATGTCTTATTTATAATCAACGGGTATCATCAATTTTCAGCAAGAGAGTTAAGATTGATCGATGTTTTAATGCGCAGAGGCGGGGAAGTCAAAATTTCTTTGGTTTTGGATAAAAAATATCCAAATGAGTTACCCTCAATGATGAATCTATTTTATGAAACTGGTACTACTTATCATAAGCTGTATCAATTAGCTAGAAAATCAAATGTAGCGATTCTACCTGATTATGTTGAAAAGAATAAATTTTTAGTTGTCAATGAGGATATTAAAACCCTTGAAAATTATTGGATTACAGCACAGGAGAGTCACTCTAAAAAGAATAAGATGTATTTGAATAATGATTCTGTACAATTTTGGTGTGCAGAAAATCTTAAAGAAGAAGTCAGCCATATTGCAAAAGAAATTAGAAGATTAGTTGTTGAAGAAAAGTACCGCTATAAAGATATTCAGATTCTTACGCGAGAACTGGATAGTTATGAAACACTTATTGAGCCGTTATTTTCATTACATGAAATTCCAGTCTATTTGGATCGTGACATGGCAATGGAACAACATCCTTTAGTTGAATTTATTCAGTCGTTATTTGCAATTAATGCTTATCGTTATCGCTATCGTGACGTGTTGCGCTTTTTAAGAACGGAACTGTTTTTCCAAATTGAAGATCAAATTTCAATTGAAGAATGGAAAATAAAACGAAATGAATGGCGTCGTAAAATCGATGTGGCTGAAAATGTTGTACTCGCATATGGGTATGAAGGGTATCATTGGGAAAAAGACAAAGAGTGGCATTTTATTCGCTATGATTTTGAAGCCGATCAACAAGATGATACTGAATTGATCGAGAAAGATGCCAACACTGTTCGGAAAATGATCCAACAAAGCATTCCAACGTTCTTCAAAAAGATCCAAAAAGCTAAAAATGGTATTGAAGCAGCCGCCTTTTTTTATCAATTTTTAGTAAATAGCGGGGTAGAAAAGCAATTAATGATGTGGCGTAATCAAGCTATTGACAATGGTCAATTAGATGATGCTAGGAATCATGAACAAACATGGCAAGCATTAATGACCTTGCTGGATGAATATGTAACGATTTATGGAAATGATTCCTTTAACTTAGCTGTATTTGAAGAAATTTTTTCCAGTGGTTTAGAAGGACTACGCTACAATAAAGTGCCAACGGCTATTGATCAAGTACAAGTTCGTGCCATTGATCTCGCTCGGTCAGGGCAAGCGAAAGTTGTTTTTGCCATTGGGTTAACGGATCAAGTTCTGCCGCAAAAATTTGATAATAAAACATTACTTTCAGATGAAGAGCGTCAATTTGTGAATGGTCACTTAGATGAAGGACAGTTTTTATTGAACGATACTAGAAAAAATATTGCTAAAGAACCTTTCAACGCATATATTA
Source organism: Enterococcus sp. AAFC-DPL-5146 (assembly GCF_058216635.1). Classification (NCBI taxonomy): domain Bacteria; kingdom Bacillati; phylum Bacillota; class Bacilli; order Lactobacillales; family Enterococcaceae; genus Enterococcus; species Enterococcus sp. AAFC-DPL-5146. The sequence goes on from NZ_CM177103.1 coordinate 1,422,956, forward strand.
TGTTTTCTGCAGCAACAGAGCGATTGTATTTTTCGTATCCAAGTGTGAAGGATACAGCTAAAGATGTAAAAGTTTCTACTTATTTAACTAATATTCAACATGATTTAGGTTTGAAATTGCAGCAGCGAAATGCGTTGACAATTTCAGATAATGAACAAGTTAGTTTGGAACATATCGGAACATATCGGACATTGATAAGTGAGTTAACAAATTTGAAACGCCAGAAAAAAGAAACACAAGAAGGTATTTTAGCATTTTGGTTAACGTTGGAACGAATATTAATGACAGAAGACCAAGCAAGTTTAGCTACACATGTCTTTGAAAGTTTAGGGCATCAAAACTTACCTGAGAATTTAGAAGATCAGTTAGCAGAGGATCTGTATAGCAAAGAAATTTATACTTCTGTTTCAAGAATGGAAAGTTTTTATCGATGCCAATATCAATACTTTTCTCGATTTGGTTTAGGATTAAAGGAACGAGATGTTTTTGGCTTATCTCCAGCTGCAACAGGAGATTTTTTCCATGAAGCATTGGATCAATTCTTTAAATTACTAATCATGCAAAATAAACAATTATCTGAATTGACGGATCGAGAAGTCAATGAATTTACGGAGCAAGTCTTAAATGCTGTTTTTGGTGAAATCAAATTTTCAATTCTTGATTCATCAAATCGGATGAATTACATTCGTTATCAGTTGGGACAGACAATCAAAAAAGTTAGCTGGGCATTAAGACGTCAAAGTGATCGAAGCGGAATGAGCACCATTCAGACAGAGGTATTATTTGGTCAAATTGCTAGTCAAAAAGGGATCAAAGGGCTAGAACTTCCCCTGCAAAATGGTGGGAATATCAGTGTTAGAGGTAAAATTGATCGCTTGGATCAATTAGTAACCCCAGATTCTTTATATTTAGGCGTCGTTGATTATAAATCTAGTCATAAAAAATTTAACATTACCGAAGCCTATTATGGTCTAGCTATGCAAATGTTAACTTATTTAGATGTTGCTTTGATGGATGCTGTAAATTTAGTTGGTCAGGCAGCCAAACCTGCTGGATCGTTTTACCTTCATGTTCATAATCCGATTTTGTCCTACGAAACAGAAGATAAAAAAGAGCAGCAACTTTTAAAGAAATTTCAGTTTGACGGGTTATTATTGAATGACCCAGTCTTGTTGGAAAATCTAGATAAAAGTTTGCAACCTAAACAAAGTTCACTGATTTATCCAATTGAAGAATCTGCGAAGGAAATTATTAAACCCGGTCGACGTCAAGAAGACAAATTTGTAACTGAACCTGAACTAGAGGCGTTATTAACACATAATCGTAGTAAATTTATCGAAGCTGGTAATAAGATCACTAGCGGAGAGATTGATTTAAATCCTGCATATCAAGGGAAAGAACGTATTGCCTGCCGTTATTGTCCATTTAGAAGTGTCTGTAATTTTGATGTGATGCTAAAAGAAAATAATTACAATCGAATCGAAACATTATCTAAAAAGGAAGTTATGGACCGTTTGGTTGAAAATGAGCATGAAGGAGGTACCATCGATGAGTAAAGAAATTCCTTTACGTCCAGAAAATGAGCAATTTACTGATAATCAGTGGCAAGCAGTATTTGATGGAGACGAAAATATCTTAGTTTCAGCTTCAGCTGGTTCTGGAAAAACGACGGTTCTTGTTCGCCGAGTCATTGAAAAGCTAAAAAGTGGTGTGGATATTGATCGATTATTGATTGTAACCTATACAGAAGCTGCGGCCAAAGAAATGAAAGAGCGGATTCAGACAGCTCTTCAAAAAGCTATCACAAATGAAAGTAATCAAGAACGAAAGCAACACTTTATGAAACAGTTAACGCTACTTCCAACTGCCAATATCAGCACGCTTCATGCGTTTTGTTTAACTGTGATTCGCCGTTTCTATTATTTGATTGAAATGGACCCGGTTTTTCGTTTGTTAACGGATGAGACGGAGATGTTATTATTAAAAGAAGATGTTTGGGATGAACTTAGAGAGCAATTTTACGCTGAAAATAGAGAATCTTTTTATCAGTTGACTAGTAATTTCTCCAATGATCGCAGTGACGATGGGCTAACTCGCTTAATTTTTTCACTTTATGAGTTCGCCAGAGCTAATCCAGATCCACAGGAGTGGCTGGTACATTTAGCTGATAGCTATCGAGTGACTGGAAAATTAGGTGACTCTGCGTTATTTCAAGAGTTTTTGAAGCCACAAATTATGGAAAGTTTATTTCGTTGTGTAGATCGTTACGAAGAAATGATTCATATGACAGAAGGAGAGGAAAAGCTAGAAAAAATAGCTATCCTCGCTAGAAATGAAAAAGAATTTGTAGAAACATTCTCCAGTCTATTAGCAGATAACGATTTGGAAGCAAGCTTTGATATTTCAAAAACGGTAAGCTTTGAACGTTTTCCAACAGTGCGTGTAGAAGAATTAAAAGAAACTTCCAGTCAGGCTAAAAACTTACGTGAGCAAAATAAAAAAGTTATAAATGATATACTAACAAGTTTATTTACTTTATCTCCCGAACAAATGAAAGAGATTATGGATAAATCACTTCCTGTTGTTGAAGAAATGGCTAAAGTAGAAAAATCGTTCATTGATGAATACAGCAAGCAAAAATTAAAAAAAGGGCTAGTTGATTTCAACGATTTGGAACATTTTACCTTAGCGATATTAGCGAAAAAAGAAGCGGGTGAGTGGTTCGAAACAGAAGCATCAAAGTATTATCGAGATAAATTTGATGAAGTGCTAGTTGATGAGTACCAGGATATCAATCGTTTACAAGAGACGATTATTTATTGGCTAAGAAGACCAAGTGTTGAAGAAGGCAATTTGTTTATGGTTGGAGATGTGAAGCAGTCAATTTATTCGTTCCGTTTAGCCGATCCAACATTGTTTATCGAAAAATATAATCAATATGGTCAAAACAAAGAGGGGAAACGAATTGTTTTAGCTGAAAACTTTAGATCTAGAAAAAATGTTTTAGATTTTACAAATTTAGTTTTTGAACAGTTGATGGATGAACGAGTGGGGCAAATTGCTTATGATGAGGCAGCAAAGCTGGTTCATGGATTTGACCAGTTTGCAGAAGCGGAAAATTATGATACTGAGTTATTAATATATGAAAAAAAATCAGGACAATTAGAGGAACCAATAAAATCAGAGGATTCACAATTTATCTTGGAAGATAAAACGGAAGGCGAGCTACACATGACAGCGCTCAAAATTAGAGAGTTGGTAGATAATAAATTTTTGATTTATGACAAATCAACGAAAGAAAACCGTCCGATTACTTACAAAGATATTGTGTTACTATCACCAACCAAGAAAAATAATTTGACGATTCTAGAAATATTCAAATTGGCTGGAATTCCGATTCAAGTAAACGATGCTCAAAATTATTTCCAAGCAACAGAGGTTCAAACGATGGTCGCTCTATTGCAAATTATTGATAACCCTTATCAAGATATCCCGTTGGCAGCGGTATTACGCTCACCGATTGTCGGTTTAAAAGAAAATGAATTAGTTATGATTCGTTTAGCTGCTAAGAAAAGTTTTTACTATGATGCTTTTTTAACATTTAATCAAACCAAAGCTGTAGATAAAGATCAGCAAATATTAAAAGAAAAAACATTACAGTTCGCAAAATGGTTGGAGAATTGGCGAGAAATTGCTAGAAGAAATCAATTATCTACACTGATTTGGCAAATTTATCAAGATAGTGCGTATTTAGATTATGTAGGGGGCATGCCTGCAGGCAAACAAAGACAAGCCAATTTATATGCATTGGTTGAACGTGCATCAAGCTATGAACAAACGAGTTTTCGTGGTTTATTTCAATTTGTTCGTTTCATTGAAAAGATGCAAGAAAAAGACAAAGATTTAGCTGAGCCTGTAATTTTAAGTGAAGAAAATGCAGTTCGAGTAATGACGATTCATGCAAGTAAAGGTCTTGAATTTCCAGTTGTTTTTATTTTAGATATGACCAAAGAGTTTAACCTTGGAGATTTGAATGAACGATATATTTTTGATGATCGATTAGGTGTGGGGATTCGTTATCTTGACCAAACGGATCGAATGCTTTATGAAACATTGCCATTCTTAGCCATCAAGCAGGCAAAACTGAAAAAATTATTGTCAGAAGAAATGCGTAAATTATATGTGGCCTTGACAAGAGCTGAACAAAAGTTATACCTTGTAGGTTCATATAACGATCAAGATGCGACTTGGAAAGAATGGCTTAAAGTTGGAGATGTTCAGACAAAGGTTTTACCTAGTGGAAATCGTTTGCAAGGAAAAAGTAGCTTAATGAATTGGGTAGGGATGAGTTTAATACGTCATCAGAGAATGAATGAGTTTCAGACCGAATATACAACTGAGAATGTTGGGGAAATTACACAACATCCGGCAAACTTTTCAGTGACTTTTAGGACAGAAAAAGAAATTAAAGAACAGTTTGTATCACTACAATTCATTGATACATCTTCAATAAAAGAAGACACTACTAAAAGTAGTGATCCAAAAATGGTAAAACAAGCCCGACAACGTTTAGATTATATTTATCCATTTCAGCTTTCAACACAGACGACAAATTATCAGTCTGTGTCTGAAATTAAACGAGTGTTTGAAGATCCTGACAATAGAGAGATTGCTAAAATAGAATTAGATGAGAAAAACACTATTCAATCAGCACCCATGATTGTCCACCGAATGAGTGATGGAGAGCTAGGAAAACCTAGATTTATAGAAACCATACGTAAAGCATCTGCAGTGGAGATTGGAACAGCTACTCATTATCTATTGCAACTTTTAGATCTAACGAAAGAACCAACAAAAGAGAATCTAGAAGAGTTAGTCCAAGAATTGATTCAAACAAAGATTATCCAAGAAAATGTGGCGAAAGAAATAAATATTGATCAAGTTCTAGCTTTTTATCAAACGAATTTAGGGCAACAATTGTTAGCTAATCCTAACGAAGTAGTTCGTGAACAACCGTTTTCAATGTTACTAAAAGCAGAAGAACTAATTAAAGATTATCCAAAAGAAACGGAAGATGATTTGTTGATTCACGGGATGATCGATGGTTATATAGAACAGAAAGATACATGTATTTTATATGATTATAAAACTGATTTTATTCAAGATGTTGATAATGTAAAAGAGATAAAAACAATCATTCAACGGTATAGAGGACAACTGAATTTGTATCGAAAAGCGCTAGAACAAGCGACGAATAAGCAGGTAACCAACGTCTTGTTGGTGTTATTATCCGCTGGGATCATCATTGATATGGATCAGGAACAAATTATTGAAAAAATGAATGAATAAAAGCAAATATACTTACAAATTGTAAGTTGTGTGCTATAATCATTTCACGAGGTGAGGAAAATGGAGCAAGTAAAAACAACCGAATTTTCACTATGCCCTAAATTTGAAAAAGCTTTTGCAATTTTAGGGAAAAAATGGAATGGTTTGATTATTGATGTTTTGTTGGAAAGTGGTCCTCAACGTTTTGGTGAGTTAAGACTAAAAATTCCAGAACTAAGCGATCGAGTATTAGTTGAACGCCTGAAAGAACTGGAAGTAGAAGGTCTCATCTCAAAAGCTGTGCGCTGTGATGAGAGCAGCCGTCTAGAGTATTTTCTTACAAATAAAGGTATGGACTTACAACAAGCAATGGAAAAAATCCAGACCTGGGCAGAAAAATGGGTTACAGCTGAAGAATGCAGTTGACCTCAGACACAATTTCTTGTAAACTGTAATCAATTGAATAACAAAAAATGTTGATGGAAAAAAGTAATTTGGCTGATACGAAAAAGGGAAAATCTGTCTTAGACTGTAAACAGATTACGTAATCGAAAAATGAAGTTCACTTCCGGAGTTTGTTTGTTCTAAAGAGAACAGACCGGCGAAAGCCGTTATAAGAATTGAGTGCATGATTTTTTTGTCATGAAGTAGGATGGTAACACGATAGCTCGTTCCTTTATAAAGGAGCGGGCTATCGTTTTTTATTTTTCCTAACTTAATAGAAAGATAAAATTATGATTCACACTAAAAAAATTCAGTTCTATTAAACATATATAAGAAAGGAATAGAAAAATGACATTAAAAGCTCAATTAGAAGCATTAAGAGATGAAACATTAATTAGTATTGAAAATGTGACTGATCTTAAATCACTTAACCAAATTAGAGTAGAAACATTAGGGAAAAAAGGTCCGATTACAGAAGTATTGAGAGGAATGAAAGACTTGTCTGCTGAAGAGCGTCCTGTGGTTGGAAGCTTTGCAAATGAGATTCGTGACTTATTGACTGATGCTGTTGAAAAACGTAAAGAAGTTCTTGAAACAGCTGCATTAAATGCGGCATTAGATCAAGAAACAATTGATGTGACATTACCTGGAAAACAAATGAGTCATGGAACTCGTCATGTGTTATCACAAGTAATGGAAGAAATCGAAGATATTTTTGTTGGCATGGGCTATCAAATCGTTGAAGGGTACGAAGTGGAGTCTGATCACTATAATTTTGAACGGATGAATTTACCTAAAGATCACCCAGCTCGCGATATGCAGGACACGTTCTACATTTCAGATGAGATTTTGATTCGTACTCATACATCACCTGTTCAAGCAAGAACAATGGAAAAACATGATTTTTCAAAAGGTGCCTTGCGTATGGTTTCTCCAGGGAAGGTTTTCCGCAGAGATACTGATGATGCAACACATAGTCACCAATTCCATCAAATAGAAGGATTAGTCATTGATAAAAACATAACTATGGGCGACCTTAAAGGTACACTGGAAGTTGTTATGAAAAAAATGTTTGGTGAAGATCGTAAAATTCGTCTACGTCCAAGTTATTTTCCATTTACAGAACCATCAGTTGAAGTGGATGTTAGCTGTTTCAAGTGTGGCGGTGCAGGTTGTAATGTATGTAAACAAACTGGCTGGATCGAAATTTTAGGTGCTGGGATGGTCCATCCTGATGTCTTGAAAATGTCGGGAATCGATCCAACTGAATATAGCGGATTTGCGTTTGGTTTAGGTCCAGATCGTGTGGCTATGTTACGTTATGGTGTCAATGATATTCGTAATTTCTATCAAAATGATTTACGTTTCTTAAATCAGTTCAAGGTAAAGGAGTAATCGACAATGTTAGTTTCTTATAAATGGTTAAGTGAATATTTAGATCTTTCAAACATTTCTGCAAAAGAATTATCTGATCAAATGTCTTTGACTGGGATTGAAGTTGAAGGGGTCGAAGTGCCAGAAGAAGGCTTGAAGAAAATAGTTGTAGGTGAGGTTAAAGAATGTGTTCCACATCCTGATTCAGATCATTTATCGATTTGTCAGGTAGATATTGGCGAAGAGGACTTATCGCAAATCGTTTGTGGAGCTCCTAACGTAAAAGTTGGAATCAAAGTGATCGTAGCCTTGCCTGGTTCTAGAATTACAGGGAACCAAAAAATTAAAAAAGGCAAAATGAGAGGCGAAGTCTCAAATGGTATGATTTGCTCTTTACAAGAACTAGGTTATTCAGATAATGTGATTCCTAAAGCTTATTCAGAAGGTATTTACTATATGCCGGAAGATGCGGTGAATGGTAACGATGTTTTTCCTTATTTAGATATGGATGATCATATTATTGAGTTATCAATTACACCTAATCGTGCAGATGCATTAAGTATGCGTGGGGTTGCTTATGAAGTGGGAGCAATTTACCGTCAAACACCTAAATTTAATGATCAAACGTTAGAAGAAGATACAAGTGAAACTGCTAGTGACTACCTATCTGTAGAAGTCGAAGATAAGGAAGATGTACCAGCGTATCAAATTAGAGTGATTAAAAATGTTAAAGTTGCTGAAAGCCCATTATGGTTGCAAACTCGTTTGATGAACGAAGGGATTCGCCCAATCAATAACGTCGTTGACGTAACAAACTACATTCTTTTACTGTTTGGACAACCATTACATGCGTTTGATTACGATAAATTGGAAAGCAAAAACATTTTGGTGAGACGCGGGAAACAAGGAGAAGAGCTAGTTACTTTAGATGGCGAAACAAGAAAAGTTTCTGAAGAAAACATTGTGATTACAAACGGTTCAGTTCCTGTTGCTTTAGCGGGCGTAATGGGCGGTGAAGATTCAGAAATCACCAACGGAACAACTACAGTTGCTTTGGAATCAGCTTTATTTGATTCTTTATCTGTTCGCAGAACGTCAAAAGAATTTAATTTACGTAGTGAGTCCTCTAGTAGATTTGAAAAAGGGATCAATCATGCAACAATTGGTGAAGCAGGTGATGTAGCTGCTGCGATGATTGCTAAATTAGCTGGCGGAACTGTTGTTTCAGGTAAAAGTGTTGGTTCTGAAATAACATTGGAAGAAGTTAAAGTTGATGTAACGATTTCAAGAATCAATGATTATTTAGGTACTAAATTAAATCAAGAAACAGTTAGTGAAATTTTCGAAACATTAGGCTTTGTCTATACAGTAGACAAAGAGAAATACGTTGTAACAGTTCCTCCTAGACGTTGGGATATCACAATAGAAGCAGATTTGATTGAAGAGGTTGCACGTATTTATGGATATGACAATTTGCCTTCTACATTGCCAAAAGGTGAGACCGTTGCTGGTAGTCTAACAAATGGACAGATACTAGTTCGGAAAATCAAAGGCTTATTAGAAGGTTGCGGTGCAAGTGAAGCTATCAGTTATGCTTTGACAACAGAAGAAAAATCCCGTCAATTCATGATGAGAGAAAGCCTTACAACAAGTTTACAGTGGCCGATGAGTGAAGAACGTTCTGTTTTAAGAATGAACTTGATTTCAGGTTTATTAGATGACGTTGCCTATAACGTAGCACGTAAGAATACAAATGTTGCACTTTATGAGATTGGACGAGTATTCTACCAAGAGAATGATCCTAAGAAGGAATTACCTTACGAAGAAAATCACTTGGGGCTTGTTTTATCTGGAAATACAGAAGTAAAAGATTGGCAGACAAAAGAAACTGCTGTTGATTTTTATACAATTAAAGGAATGTTGGATGTGTTATTTGAATCTATTGGTATTGCTGATAAAATTTCTTATGAAGCAACAAAAGAAAACAAAGAATTACATCCAGGAAGAACAGCTTTAGTGAAATTGAATGAAAGTGTGATCGGTTTTATTGGTCAAGTTCATCCAACGATTGCTAAAGAATATGAAATTCCAGAAACATATGCTGTTGAATTAAATCTTCAAGCGATCATTGAAGAACAAAATGATCCATTAGTATATCAACAGGTTTCAAAATTCCCAGCAATCTCAAGAGATATCGCGTTACTGATCGATGAATCGGTAACAAATCAAGAATTAGTTGGAACGATTTCTAAACATGCTGGAAAATTCTTACAGTCGATCCATCTATTTGATGTTTACCAAGGTGAGAATATCGCTGAAGGGAAAAAATCAATGGCTTACAGCTTAACTTTTGTAAATGCTGAAGCAACGTTGGTAGATGAAGAGATCAATCGCTCACTTGAAAAGGTTGAAAAAGCGTTAGTTGAGGAATTTGATGTAACAATTAGATAATAAAAAATCCACGAGTTTCCTTAGTTAAAGGCTCGTGGATTTTTTATAGTTTATTATACCCAATTTCGAGATAACCATCTAGAAAATTGAGAGATAGAAAAGTTAATTACAAAATACATTAACGCAACGAGTCCGTAAATCATAAAAACTTGTTCTGTTTGAGCATAACGTCCCATCAAGATGTAAGATTTTCCAAATAACTCTTGTAAAGCGATAACAGAATATAAGAAACTAGTGTCTTTAATAACCGTTACAAATTGTGAAACGATTGCTGGTAAGACATTTCGAATTGCTTGTGGTAAAACAATATACAAAATGATTTGAAAATCACTAAAACCTTGTGAACGAGCAGCTTCTTTTTGACCTTTATCTACACCATTTAATCCACCTCGGATAATTTCTGCCAAGGCTGCTGTTGTGAAAACAGTGAAACTAACGATACCAGCAGGAGTAGATTTAATTTTAAAAATTAAAAAAATCACGTAAATCCATAATAAATTAGGAATATTTCGAACGATTTCAATATATAAGCTAGATAAAAATTTCAATGGACCTGTTTTCTGATTACGTAAAACAGCTAAAATCGTCCCAAAAATTGTACTTAAAACAATTGATACAAAAGAAATGTAAAGAGTAAGCTTTAAACCATCAAATAAAAAACGCAAATTATTGCTGGTCAGAAGTTGACTCATTTGTTCTGAAAAAGACATCATTGCATCCTCCTATCGGGTATATGCTTTCTTATTATTTTCTTCCATTGTTCGAGCTAGTTTGGCTAGGGGGAAGCACAAAATAAAGTAAAGGAATCCAGCTACAGCAAAAGCAGGGATATAATTTAAATTAATGGAAGACCAACTGTTTGCTGTAAACATGATATCAGCACCAGAGATGATTGCAACAGTTGATGTATTTTTGATCAAATTAACAATTTGATTTGTCAAAGGAGGCAACATAATCCGCCATGCTTGAGGTAAAACGACATATCGCATCGTATTACCATAAGAAAAGCCCTGTGAATAAGCTGCTTCAAACTGACCTTTAGGGACTGCTCCAATCCCAGAACGGACTACTTCTGAGATGTACGCGCCATGATAAAGACCAACGCAAATAATCGCAATCGTGGTTGTCGAAAAAGTCAACGCAGGACTAATTAAAGGAAAGCCATAGTAGACTACGATAAACTGAATTAACAGAGGTGTGTTCTGGAAAAATTCAACATAAATCCGGCTGATTATATTCATCAGTTTATTTTGCATTGCTGAAAGACTGCCAAATACAATACCTAGAATCATTGCAACGATTAGTGAGCCAACAGCTAAAAGAATAGTATATAGAAAAGCATCATAAAAAAGTTTCCAGTCTTTCAATAACGCTTCCCATCGATAGAGTGCAAAGGGACTTGTATTTGCTATAATGAACATCTAATTTCCTCCTAAATCCGAACAAAATTGATAGAATCAAGAGGAATTAATCTAGATTCCATTTTTTGTAAATTTTATCTAAAGTGCCGTCTTGTTCCCATTTTTTTATTGATTCATTCAAATAATCATTTAACTCAGTATTTTCTTTTTTTGTAGTAACACCATATTCTTGTGGGGAAAAACCATCTTTAAGAATTTCAGTTTTGTCATCTACATAACCTGTTAGAATAGATTTATCAACAGAAAATGCATCAATTCTTTTTGAAGTTAAGGCAGTTTTTAGTTCTGGATAAGAACCAAGTTCTTGATATTTGAAAGAGACACCTAATTCTTTTGCACGTTTTTCAATAGCTTCTTTTGTGGTTGCAGATTGGACAACGCCAATGGTTTTTCCGTCTAAGCTAGCTGTGTCTGTGAATTTGTCTGCTTTTCTTACTAAGAAACCAACTTCATCTTTGTAATAAGGAGTTGTAAAGTTATAGGTTTCTTTTCGTTCATCTGTGATCGTGAATGTAGCAATAACCATATCCAACTCACCGTTATCTAATAATGGTCCACGAGTTTTGGCGGTTACACCAACGAATTCTACATTATCTTCACTGCCAGTTAATTCTTTAGCGATCAAACGAGCAATGTCCGGTTCCATGCCTTCATTCTTATTTGTATCTGGATTCATATAACCGAAGTTTGGGACGTCTTCTTTTACACCAACTTTAATCACTCCGGCGTCTTTGATTTTCTGAAGACTTGTTGAGTTTGTGTTGTCAGATTTTTTATCATTTCCGCTTCCGCAACCTACCATAATACCGAGTAACAGAGCAAGAGATAATGTACCTATTATTTTTTTTGTTTTTTTCATTAATAATTCCTCCTTATATTGTGATCAAAATGTTAGTTATGAATAATTTTACTTAAAAAGTCTTTGGCACGATCGTTTTGTGTGTTAGTAAAGAAGTGCTCGGGTGTTCCAGTTTCGATGATTTGTCCATCATCCATAAAAATGACTTTGTCAGCAACTTGTCGTGCAAAGCCCATTTCGTGGGTTACACAAATCATAGTGATGTTTTGTTTAGATAAATCGACCATAACATCTAAAACTTCCTGAATCATTTCAGGATCAAGTGCTGAAGTTGGTTCGTCAAAAAGAATGATTTCAGGATGCATATTCAAAGCTCTGGCGATAGCAACCCGTTGTTGTTGTCCGCCGGAGAGTTGAGCGGGGTAAGCATTTGCTTTATCTGCTAATCCAACTCTTTCCAAATACTCCATCCCAGTTTTTGTTGCCTCTTCTTTGCTGACACCTTTTACTTTTATCGGTGCTAGCGTGAGGTTTTGAATAATTGTTTTGTGAGCGTATAAATTAAAACTTTGAAAAACCATCGCTACTTTTTGGCGAACTTTCTGAACAGGCGCTTTAGCTTCGGTGATATCAATACCATCTACATATATATGTCCATCACTGACTTTTTCCAGACGATTGATACAACGAATCAATGTACTTTTACCAGAACCAGACGGGCCAATAATGACAATTTTTTCACCTTCTTCAACTTTCAAAGAGATATCCTTCAATACGTGATGCTCTCCAAAAAACTTATTTACATGTTCTAATGAAATCATAGTTCTTCTCCTTTATGTATAATTATATTACATCAAATTATCACGATTAGTGATGTTTAAGTAAATGAAATAGATGTATCATAGAAACGAAAAGAATGGTTATTAAACATATATGAGAAAATGATAAGTAAGTTTTTTTGTGAAATATAGTATTATTTAAGCATTTTTTTGATAGAAAAAAACTTAAAATATTTTCTTTTTATAAACACAATTAACTTTTATAATTAATTCAATAGCCATAATTCTATTCGTTTGTTAATGTTAGAAATTATAACATAAGAAAAATAAGAATACTAGTTTTTTTTAGCAGGTCGGATAAAGTGCAATAGATTGCATGGGGCAAATAGCAGATTATCAGATAAAGAATGATATAATGGTATAAGTACGATAATAAAACTTGAAAAATAATGCTAAAAAGTAGAGAATAAGAGTGTTGAAAAAATACTGTAAAGGTTTGAGTGACTTGAATAATCATGAAGCAATAGGATTTATAGATTCCGGAGTCGGTGGACTTACGGTAGTGAAAGAAGCATTAAGACAATTGCCTAATGAGCGATTGATTTATCTTGGAGATACAGCGCGGTGCCCATATGGTCCACGCCCAGCAGAACAGGTCATTCAATTTACGTGGGAAATGACAAATTTTCTTTTAGAGAAAAAGATTAAGATGTTGGTTATTGCTTGTAATACGGCTACAGCGGTGGCCTTAGAAGAAATCAAAGCTCAATTAGATATTCCAGTAGTGGGTGTTATTTTACCAGGAACTAGAGCTGCATTAAAAGCAACAAAAAATAATCGTATCGGTGTAATTGGGACTGCCGGAACAATCAAAAGTGGTGCTTACGAAATTGCTTTAAAAAGCAAAGCGCCAAATACTTCTGTTTCTAGTTTAGCTTGTCCTAAATTTGTTCCGATCGTTGAAAGTAATGAGTTTCATTCTTCTGTAGCTAAAAAAGTCGTTTCAGAGACACTAAATCCGCTACTATTAAAGAAACTAGATACGCTGATTTTAGGGTGTACCCATTATCCATTATTGCGACCATTGATTCAAAATGTTATGGGTAACCATGTGAAATTGATTGATTCGGGTGCTGAAACTGTTAGCGAAGTGAGCATGCTGTTGGATTATTTCGACATCGCAAATACTCCACAATATGAAAATAAAGCCAATGAATTTTACACAACCGGCTCTGCAAAAATGTTTGAAGCAATTGCTAATGATTGGCTGGATTTAGAAACGATTATTGTAGAACAAATTCGATTAGGAGGAGTGCGCCATGATCAGACATGATGGAAGACAAGCGAAAGAATTAAGAAAAATCATTATAGAAACAAATGTTTATAAACATCCAGAAGGCTCCGTAGTGATTTCATTCGGGGATACTAAAGTTATTTGTTCGGCAACTGTGGAAGAAAAAGTCCCGCCGTTTTTAAGAGGTGAGGGAACTGGTTGGGTAACTGCAGAATATAGTATGTTACCAAGAGCCACGAATACAAGAAATATCCGAGAAAGCGCTAAGGGCAAACTAACTGGTAGAACCATGGAAATTCAACGCTTGATTGGCCGTTCGCTAAGAGCAGTTATTGATTTGAAAAAGTTAGGGGAACGAAGTATTGTTGTTGATTGTGACGTAGTGCAAGCGGATGGCGGTACTCGAACGGCAAGTATTACAGGAGCCTTTGTAGCGATGAAGATAGCCGTTGATAAAATGCTTCAAAAAGGTGAGCTACAGGAAAATCCAATCAAAGAATATTTGGCAGCGGTCAGTGCTGGAATTTTAAGTAAAGGCGACTGCGTTCTTGATTTAGATTATGAGGAAGACTCGGCAGCAGCCGTTGACATGAATTTAGTAATGACTGAATCTGGTAACTTTGTCGAGCTGCAAGGAACGGGAGAAGAATCAACATTTTCAGGTGATGAGTTAAATTCATTATTGTTTTATGGAAAAACAGGAATCGAACATTTGATTGCTTATCAAAAAGAAGCTTTAATGAATCAGTCATCAACTGAAAACAACTATGCTTCGGATGCTAATACAATCGTTGTTGCTACAAGAAATCCAGGAAAAGCTAAAGAATTTAAGAAAATTTTTGCTGAAAAAGGCTATCAAGTAAAAACACTACTAGATTATCCAGAATTGCCTGATGTTGAGGAGACAGGAAAAACATTTGAAGAAAATGCTCGTTTGAAAGCCGAGACGATTGCGAATATCTTGAAACAGCCTGTTTTAGCAGATGATTCAGGATTGATTGTTGATGCATTAGACGGTATGCCAGGTATTTTCTCTGCTCGATTTGCTGGTGAACCGACTAATAATGCAGCAAATAATGCGAAATTACTTCATGAATTAACAGGGGTTCCACAAGAAAAACGAACAGCTACTTTTCACTGTACACTTGTTTTCGCTGCACCTGACAAACAAAGTTTAGTTGTAGAAGGTGATTGGTCAGGTGAAATAGGCACGATTCCTCGTGGAGACAAAGGATTCGGTTATGATCCATTGTTCTTTGTTCCAGAAGAGCAAAAAACAGCAGCAGAACTATCAGATGATCGGAAAAATGAAATTAGTCATAGAGGAAAAGCTGTGGCAAAACTTAGAAGTCAATGGGAAAATTGGTTAAACAAATAGGAGGCATTTCATGAAATATCTAGTAGTAAGTGATAATCATGGTGATCGTGATGTTTTGGTTGACTTAGCTGAAACCTATCGAGGCAAAGTAGATAAAATGTTTCATTGCGGGGATTCAGAACTAGAACCAACCGATGTGTTGTGGAATGATTTCGTTGTTGTGAAAGGAAATTGCGATTATGATCCAGAGTTTCCAAATACAATCGTAGAAAAAACGGGAATTGACATAGTATTTATGACGCATGGTCATTTAGCGAATGTTCGTGTTGGCTTAACCACGCTAGCTATGCAGGCATCAGAGGTTGATGCAACGATTGTTTTATTTGGACATACTCATGAAATTGGTTGTGAGATGCAAGCAAATGTTCTTTATTTGAATCCAGGAAGTATCAGTCAACCTAGAGGTCCCATTCAATTGAAATCATATGCTGTTATTGAAAGTACAAAAAATGAATTGAATATTCAGTATTATGGACGTAATCATAAGCCTGTTAAAGAACTGCAGTTTACATTTGAAAAGAATTAATTTAAAACAGTTGTTGCTTAAAAAAAGTAGCAGCTGTTTTTTACTTAGGTTGAAAAAAATAAGTGTAAATGTTAATTTTTTTTAAGAGTTATGAAAAAAGTTTGAATTTAAAGACATTTGCATTCGTTTTCTGTACAATGATAGTTGTGGCAAAGAAAATGAAATGGAGGCACTCCAATGATTGGATCTGCTGTAAAAGAATTAATATTAGAAAAAGAAGCAACCTTTTTAATACCTGCTGAAAATGTGGCAAACGTGATGTGTTTAAATCCATTAAGCCATGCTTTATTGGTATTATCTCAAGTAAAATATTCAAAAATTCCTGTTTTAGATAAAGGTGATCGTTTTGTTGGATTAATCAGTTTATCTGATGTAGTCGATAAAATGTTTGATATTACGTCAGTTGATTTTGAAAAGTTAAAGGATTTCACTGTTGCCGATGTAATGGAGGTAAATGTTCCTGTAATTGGTGAGAAATGGCAATTAGAAGATGTGCTGCACTTATTAGTAGATGCTGCATTTCTACCTGTTGTGGATGACAATCAACGATTTAAAGGAATTATTACCCGCAAAGAACTGCTAAAAGCAATTAATCACATGGCGCATGAATTAGAACGAAAGAATAGTATTCAGCCAAAATCTGACGGAGATTCTAGAGAGATGAAAGTGATTTAATTTTACGAATTAAAGATTCACTTTTTTCTAGATTTTTGATATGCTAAGAATCAGCAAACTAGTGGACAACTAACCGTAAAAGCATTGAGGTTTTTCGGTTTAAATTGAAGGGAGTTATTTTATGGACGCATATGAAATCATTAGTTATATTGGGAATGCAGAGAAAAAAACACCAGTAAAAGTTACTTTAAAAGGAAAACTTAAAGAAGTTACTTTTCCAGATGATATCCAAGCGTTTACTAATTGTAAAACAGGGACACTATTTGGTGAATGGAAAGTAATCAAAGAATTTCTAGAAGAGAACAAAGAAAAAATTGTCGATTATGTGGTTGAAAATGATGCTCGTAATTCGGCAATCCCTATGTTGGATATCAAAGAAATCAATGCTCGAATCGAACCAGGAGCAATCATCCGCGATCAAGTTGAAATCGGTGATAATGCTGTGATTATGATGGGTGCCGTGATTAATATTGGTGCTGTGATCGGAGATGGCACAATGATTGATATGGGTGCGATTCTAGGGGGACGTGCTACTGTTGGTAAAAACTGCCATATTGGTGCTGGAACGGTTCTTGCAGGCGTTATTGAACCACCAAGTGCAGAACCAGTGGTAATCGAAGATAATGTATTGATTGGCGCAAATGCTGTTGTATTAGAAGGTATAAGAGTAGGAGAAGGTGCGGTTGTTGCTGCTGGAGCGATCGTTGTTGATGATGTCGCACCCCATACTGTTGTTGCCGGTGTACCTGCTAGAAAAATCAAAGATATTGATGAAAAAACCAAAGGCAAAACAAATATGATGGATGAATTACGTAAATTATAAATAACAGTTGAAAACATACTAAATAAACTGGGAAATCAGTTGTTTAGTATGTTTTTTATGTACGTTAAGACTTTAAAAGTAAAAGATCGTTGTTAATGTTTATTAGTAATGGATTGACAGAACGGAATTTTTATTCGACAATAAATCATAAAGAAGCAGAAAAGAGGCGGATACATAGTGATTCAAGAACAATTAATAGAAATTCGCAGAGAGTTACACCAAATCCCAGAAATCGGTTTGGAAGAAAAAAAAACGCAAAAAAAACTACTTGAAATTATTACTTCAATTGATAAAAATTTTGTAGAGGTTAAAACTTGGCAAACTGGCATTTTAGTTTTTGTCCACGGAAAATCACCAGAAAAGACGTTTGGATGGCGGGCAGATATTGATGGATTACCAATAACAGAAGGGGTCATCTCTGATTTTCAATCTAGCCATGTTGGGTTTATGCATGCTTGCGGGCATGATCTACATATGACGATTGCCTTAGGCTTGTTGGAACAATTATCACATGAACAACCCAAAAATAATTATCTATTTTTGTTTCAACCTGCAGAAGAAAATGAAGCTGGCGGTATGTTGATGTATGAAGCTGGGGCGTTCGGTTCTTGGTTGCCTGATGAGTTTTATGCTCTTCATGTGAATCCTGATTTGCCAGTTGATACGATAGCAACAAGAGTTGGAACATTATTTGCTGCTACTTGTGAAGTTCAAATCACTCTGACAGGTAAAGGCGGGCATGCGGCTTTTCCGCACGATTCAAATGATATGATTGTAGCAGGAATGAGTTTGGTGCAACAGGCGCAAACAATTGTCAGTCGAAATGTTAATCCAGTTGAAGGGGCTGTTGTCACATTTGGGACATTTAACGCTGGAACTGCAACGAATGTTATAGCTGGAGAGGCAAAGATTTCTGGAACGATTCGTACACTAACAGAAGAGATGAATCAATTAACACAAACTAGAATCAAAGAAATTGGTGATGGAATCGCTAAGTCGTTTAATTGTCAGGTAGATGTATATTTAGATCAAAAAGGATACCTTCCAGTAATTAATAATAAGAACACCACAGAGAAATTTATAGAATTTATGGAACAAGAGTCAGATGTTGATTTTAAAGAAGCAGAAGTAGCAATGACTGGTGAAGATTTCGGTTATTTATTATCTAAAGTTTCTGGAACAATGTTTTGGTTAGGAGTAGATAGTCCATACGGTCTGCATTCAGATAAATTTGAGCCAAAAGAAGAAGCTATACCGTTTGCTGTGAAACATATTAGTAGGTTTCTAAAATCGTTGGACAAATAAAAATACGATCCAGATTCTTTTACAGAAGATCTGGATCGTATTTTTTATTTTAATGTGATGGGTGTGTTTGGAATGGTAAAATTTGCTTCAGATAATTTCTTAACATATTGAGCTAGAAATTCTTCTCTAATGATTGCTTGTTTACCATTTAAGACATACATAGTTGTTCGCACAGCGAAGTTACCATTCCCAAGATCCACCATACCGAAAATTGTTGGACCTGTTTGGATACTTTCGCTATATTTTTCCTTTAGCTCCTGGTTAACATGATCAATAATTGCTGTAATCTTATCATATCCTTCATCAGGTACAATCCTAACATCAATCAAAACTTGCATATTTGATCTTGAAAGGTTACTAATAGTAGTGATATTACGATTAGGAATAAAATGAACCGTTCCATCCAAAGCCTTCATTTGCGTTGTCCTTAGACCAACTGCAGTGACCGTTCCTTCAATACCTAGTGTAGTCAAACGAATATAGTCGCCAACATCCATTTGTTGCTCTAAAATGATAAAAAAACCTGTGATAATATCATTCATGAATCCCTGAGCACCTAAACCAATCGCAACACCAGCAATACCAGCTCCAGCTAACAATGAACCAACGGGAACACCTACTATTGTAAGTAAAGAGTAGATGAAAAAGAAAAAGAGTGTATATTGAAAAGCATTAATAATCAATGTGTGTAATGTTTTTAAACGACTCTCGCTTAGCGTTTGTTTCTTACTGTAATTCCCATAGGTTCGATCGATAAGAGCTTTACCTATGCGATTAAGAATCACAAAAAGGAGAATCAGAAATACGAGATAAATTGCTTTTTCAATCAAAGTAGCTAAAATTTGGTCCCAATTAATCCCATTCCAAAATCTCTGAAGGGCATTGACTTTTTTTTCAGTGGCATCTTTTATGTCAAGTGTAGAATCTAAAGTGCTTTCAAGTGTTTTACTAGATCCTGATTGTCCAAGAATAAACAAGGAAATCCCAACTTTCTTTTTTTATCTATGATTACTTTATTATTATACTTGAATTTGAAAAAAGATGTCATTATTTATTTAAAAAGCTTAACAATTTCATTGGAAATGTGTTACAATATTCTGAAAATAAGGAGTGATTTTATGACGATAGAGTGGGACAAATTAGGCTTTGATTATATAAAAACACCTTTTCGCTATACCTCAACTTGGAAAGATGGCAAGTGGGATGAAGGTAAATTGACGGAAGATAACATGTTGCATATCCACGAAGGATCTGCGGCTTTGCATTATGGGCAGCAATGTTTTGAAGGGTTAAAGGCTTATCGCTGTAAAGATGGATCAATTAATTTATTTAGAGTTGATGAAAATTCTAAACGAATGAATCGCAGTGCTCGACGCTTGTTAATGGCTGAGGTTCCAGAAGAGAAATTTATTGGCGCCGTAGAAGAAGTTGTAAAAGCAAATGAAGCATTTATACCACCTTATGGTAGTGGCGGTACGTTGTATATTCGACCCTTGTTGATTGGTGTTGGCGAAGGTATCGGTGTACACCCAGCACCTGAGTATCTTTTTACCGTTTTCTGCATGCCGGTAGGAGCTTATTTCAAAGGTGGATTAACACCTACGAACTTTATCGTTTCTGACTATGACCGAGCAGCGCCTCAAGGTACTGGAGCGATCAAAGTGGGGGGGAACTATGCAGCGAGTTTGTTGCCGGGAGAAGAAGCGAAAGAAAAAAGTTATTCAGATTGTATCTATCTTGATCCTGCCACACATACAAAAATTGAAGAAGTCGGTTCAGCCAATTTCTTTGGAATTACGAAAGATAATCGTTTTGTAACCCCATTATCTCCATCTATTTTACCAAGTATCACTAAGCATTCATTGCTTTATCTAGCAGAACACAATTTAGGGATGGAAGCAGTAGAAGAAGATGTTTATCTGGATTCTCTGGATGAATTTATAGAAGCAGGAGCTTGTGGAACAGCGGCTGTAATTTCACCAATCGGGGGGATTCAGACCTATGATGATTTTCATGTATTTTATAGTGAGACACAAGTTGGTCCAGTGACGCAAAAGCTTTATGATGAACTGACAGGTATCCAGTTTGGTGATGTACCTGCACCAGACGGTTGGATTAGAAATATAAAACTATAGATTCATTAACTTATAAAAGAAAACGACGAGAGTGATTCGTTGTTTTCTTTTTTTTGATTGAAAACTAAAAAAAATGCGTATAACTACTTTAAGAGGAGTAAGAAAGAGGAGATGTTTATGAAGAAAAAAATTTTATCCTTGGTAGTTATAGCTTTTGTATTAAACGCAGTTTTTTCACCTATTTTTGTTAGAGCTATGTTTGGAGAATTATCAAGATCAGATATGAATCAAATCGAACAAACAGTTATTTCCATAGAAAATTCAAGTAGTTCATCAGTATCTAAAGAAGCAAATGTTAAGACTGGTTTAGCGGTCATTGAAAACGTAAAAGAAAGTGACCAAACTCTTGAAGATGCTGTAGAAATTTCTCTTGTTGGTGAAGGCGAATCAACCGATGGTTTAGAAGAAGAACTAGGAGAAGGGCAAATGCTTGATGCAACAAATATCTCTTCACCAGAGATTGTCATTGTCAAAAATATAACAACTGAAGAATTTATCAAAACAATCGGAAATCAAGCTGAAAAAGTAGCTTTTGAGTATGATTTATATGCTTCAGTAATGATTGCTCAAGCTATTTTAGAGTCTGGATCTGGAAATAGCGGATTATCAATGGCGCCGTATTATAATTTGTTTGGAATTAAAGGGAATTACAGTGGATCAACAGTTGTCATGAAAACGCAGGAAGATGACGGTAAAGGGAATTTGTTTACGATAGATGCAGGATTTAGAAAGTATAGCTCTTATAAAGAATCCTTGGAAGATTATGCTCAGTTATTGAAAAGTGGAGTGTCTGGTGATTCGGAGTTTTATAAAGGAGCGTGGAAGAGTGAAACAAGGGACTTTCGAAATGCGACCATTTTTTTAACAGGAAGGTATGCGACGGATGTTCAATATTCTGAAAAGCTTGATAAGTTGATCGATGTTTATGGGTTGACTAGTTATGATGAATATCAGGGAGAAGAAATCAAGAGGAATCTAGAACCAGAGAAGATGGTGAGAGCTGAAACAAGAGTGAAAGAGCATGTTGAGGATATTTTGAGAATAGATGAGATCAGGACTTTGATTCGTAGAGCTGTTGAGGAGAAGAGGATAAAGAGGCGAGAGAAGTGGTGCGGGTTGATACTTGAAGGAGTGGGGAGTTGTTTTACAAGTATTTTTATGGGAGTAGGGATATGAAAGGGATTAATATGTTGAATTCTAAAGGTAAAAAATCAGTTTCAGCTTTCTTGTCGGAATTTGTAAAAAATAAAAAACTTTGTGTTATAATAATATACAAATAACTATAAATTATTTGGAGGAAATATAATGAGAAATCAAAAAATTATTTTTTTTGATCCATTAAAAAAAATTTATTTCTCTACTATACAGCTGATTGAAAAAAATAACCAAAATATCTTTATCTTTGGAGAAAACAGGAGTGGAAAAACTACATTTCTAAAAAAAATTAAGAATCATTTTTCACAAAAAGAAGGTTTTTCGATATTATTCTTAACTGGAAATAGAGGTCAAAGAGACTACAGTAATTTTCATATTGCATTACACGATGTTGGAAAAAAAAGGAATCTAAGTGCTGAATTATTAGATAAAATCGAAGTAGATAAATTAAAATTTCCGAGTCAATTGGCATCTTTTGTTATGAAATTTCAAAGAAAAAAAATAAATTATGATGGATTTCATTTAAATGAAATCGAAAAAGAAATAATCGATCGATTAAGACTACTAAAGAAGGATAACCGGCTTCTAATTTTTGTAGATAACTTTGATTTACTAGATGAAAGTTCCAGAAACCTACTCTCTTTCATTTCTTGTGAAAGTGAACACTCTGTATTTAAATTTTTAAAGGGTACAACAATTATTGCTACAATAAAATCGGAAAATAATTTACAAGAAAATAGAAATGACATAACTTACAAAAAGCATGTTATTAATACTGAACTAACTAAAAACACTTATTTTAACACTTTAAAAAACAGATTAGAAGAAACTTCTATTTTAGAACTTTATAAAATCACAAATGGAAAATTAGGATTAACACAAGATATATTAAATGAAGTTGACAATAAAAATCTGTCCGAAATTTTAGAAGAAAATACAAGGAATTTTGAAGATCCGATTTTCAAGAGCATTCGGAAACGTTTGGATGATGTTATAAAACAAAATGTTGAAATTGAAGAGATTCTTAAAAGAGCATCTATTATTGGAGAAGCATTTCCCTATCTATACTTATTTGAGATTTGTAACCAAGAAGAATTTGAAATTAGAAGAACGTTGGAAAAGGCAGAAAAAGAAGTATTCATTAGCAGTATAGAGGACAAGGGATATTTTACTTCGGAGTATATCTTTAATTTTTTTTCCTCTATAGTTGATGATTATCAGTCTGAATATAATTTTGAAATGGCAAAAGCTTTGAGGAAACTTAAATCAAGGGACTACTATGGAAGATATTATCATTTACAACTAGCAGGAAAAAAAGATGAAAGTATTGCAGCTTTAATTGTATACTTATTAACAAATTACATTACTTATGATATGGAACCAAACTTAAAACTAGTAAATGAAATTCAGAAAAATTCATATATATATTACACGGAAATTTATATGCCTTTAATTGAAGCATTAAAACGATATAAAATGAATAAATCAAAACAAGACGTTTTTTTACATTGTAAAGAGCAAATTATAATTGATTCTCCATTATTAATGGTAGAGTATAATTACGTTATTTATTATCTTTTATATAAACTGGGAAATGAAGAAGATTTTTTAAAATGTGAATCCCTTATTATAAATACATTGGAAAGTGGACTAGAAATTGATACAGATCAATGGATACGACTTTCGATATTACTATTATTATTATATATTAATCGATTGGATGAATTTGACAAAGCTAATAAAACTTATAAAAAAATCGCCTATTATTTTGCAAAAAATAGTAATGATCAATCAATTATCTACTATCAGAACTATTTGAAATTAATATCTCCAGCTTTAGATACTGTGGATATCTCAAAGTGGGAACTAACTAAAGCGATAAACTTTTTTAGTCAAAAACTTCCCCGATATAAAATTGAATATATAAGGGCATTAGCAAATTTGTCTGGTGTATATTTTTATAGCTCAGAATTTGATAAAGGTTTTATAAAAAGTCAGGAAGCTTTGAAAATGATTGATGAGTTGTCTTTAGATTTTTACAAAAAAGAAAGAATTCTTAGTAATTTTTTATTATGTGGCTTGTATAATAACAGCCTATTATTAGATGAAGTATTAGAGCAATATGGACAAATCATACCTAAAATTAACAGAAGTAGTGGTACTCTGTTTAAAAATAATTACACTGTATTGAAAGCTTTTTCTGGGCAATATGTAGAAGCGTTTGATGATATGGTTAATTTATATGAAAATGAAAAAAGGGATGAATATTATTCCTTTCTGCTGGGATCAAATACAGTTATCTTAGCTATAGTAAATAATAAACTTGAATTAGCTTTAGAGATATTTGAAAATATAAAAGAAATTGTGCCAGCAATTTCTAATCAAGAAAAATATGAAATTGAAAAAAGAGTTGCTGGCATTAATGAAATTTTACTTTCTAATAAGAGATTTACCTTGTCTCAAATTGAAGACATTTTTGAAAGGAACTTATCTCAGAACATCGGGCTCTATTGGAAAAAGAGTTTGCTACTTACTGACTTTCAATATTGGAGTTAGAAAAACTAACTATTTCTCCTTAATTCATTGTTATTTAATAATGATTGACCTATGATAAATGCAAATAAATCGTTATATGAGTACCCTAAATTTTGAAATATAAGTGCATATGAACTATGTCCAATAATATATGGATGTGTAGATAAATCAATAACGTGGATATTACCATTTAAGTCTCTTCTGAAATCTACTCGAGAGTACACGCTAAAACCTAAGCATAAAACTATTTTTTCAGCGACTTTTAGAAGTTCTTTTGTATCTTCATTATTTTTAAGAATACAAAAATTGTAGCTCTCATTAAAAGCAATTTCATAATCAATAATTCCATGTATTGATTTTACTGATGAATCTAAAATGATTTTTGCTGCACCAAGAGCAGTTGGAGATTCTGTTATTAATACTGGTACTTCAATTTCTTCACCTGTAATAAATTCTTGTACAAGAATTTCTTGTGCGAATTCATTACATAATGATTCAATATATTCAATTTGATGTTTAGAATTTTCGAAATTAAATATCCCTTGATCTCTAACTCCTCTAGAAGCTGATTCAAAAATTGGTTTTATGATAACCTTCATACCTAATGGTGGTTTTTTGTTCATTAACCAACCCTTAGAGGAATACACCCATGTTTTGGCTGTCGATATACCCAGGTTTTCTAAAATTTGACTATAATGAAACTTGTGTCTTCCTAAACAGGTTGCATATGCAGAAGAGCCTGTAAATGCTAAACCACGTGATTGACAAAAAGATGGGATTAATGATTTTTTATTCAGCCCTTTTCCGTTTCTTGCAAGATTAAATACAATATGAGTTCTGCTATTTCTTATATTATTTTTTAAAACATAGCTTATAAATTCTTCCTCATTAAAAAAAGTACGAATAGAAAAACCGTTATGTTTAATTGCATTAAACAAGCTATTATATTCCTCTTTAGTAAAATATTCAGTAATAATTGAGTCTTCGGTATTACTATAGTCAATTTTATGTGTTTCACCTTCTACATTGGCAACAAATAATACTTCATAGTTTTCAGCTACTTGTTTTGCATAATCAATACTTTTTTTTATTTTCATTAACATCCAAAAACCTCCAAATAATTTATAGTTATTCGGAGGTTTTCGGATGTAATTTATTCCTCAAATTATAAGTATCCAACACTTTAATCTTTTGATTTGTACTCACAGCAGTATAAATCTGCGTAGTAACAATACTCGAATGTCCAAGTAACTCCTGAACTTCTCGAATATCCGCTCCATTTGATAGTAATTCTGTTGCAAATGTATGCCGCAAGTGATGTGGAGTAGAAGAGGGGGCGATATTTGCTAAATCTCGATATTTCGAGTAAATATTTTCAATACCATAAATCGAAAGACGTTTACCATATTTATTTAGAAATATAGCATTCGACTTAGGTTGATAACCTTCTCTAGCACTAAGATAATCAGCCAGTGCATGGTTTGTCTCAAAAGGAGAGATATAAATCAGCCGTTCTTTATGGTTTTTCCCTTTAATCAGCAATAAACGACTTTTAGGCTGATAATCAACGATATTTAAAGCATGAGCTTCACCAATTCGAATACCTGTTGCAATTAAAAGTTCAATTAAGGCAATATCACGAATAAGATTTCTGTGTTTTGATGGTGTTAGATTGGTTGATTGGAGTAAATACATTTTCTTTAATATTGTATTTATTTCATCAGGTGATACTATTTTGGGAAGCTTTCTTGGAGTGATGTAATAGTAGTTAAAATTCGGTTTTGAAAACATTGAAACATCCAGTAAGTTTTCATTTGTTAGGTACCGATAAAACATTTTAAAGACAACAATTTTTCGTTTTAACGTCGTTGCTTTTAATGTTTGCTGGAATTCATTGATATACTTACTAATACCGATAGTGTAAGTATAATTATTTCTAGAGCAAAACTGATTTAAGTTAATCAAATCTGAATAGTAAGCTTTTAATGTTTTTTTTGAAATGTTACTAAATGTTTTTCGCTCTTCAAGGTAATTATCGATGTGCTTTTTAAAATCAAGTGTCATTAGTGTTAACCTCTCTTATGTGAAATAGAATCATTCTTTATCATAAGCTACCAACTAAGAGATTTCTATACTTGATGACAAAATTGAATAAAACGCCAATTGTTTATAGTTTAGCTGTTTTGCAAATGACGGTTTAAGGAGTATACTAAGAATGTATTCGCTTTTTTAAGAAAGGAATGAACAAATATGTCTGTTGAAAAAACAAAACAATTAGCCAACGGTTCGATTATCCCTCGTTTAGGTTTAGGAGTATGGCAAGTAAACGACGGGGCAGAAGCTGTTGATTCTGTAAAGTGGGCGTTAGAAGCTGGGTATCGTTTGATTGATACTGCTGCAGTTTATAAAAATGAGGTTGGTGTTGGAAAAGGCATTCGTGAGTCTGGTATTCCTAGAGAAGAAATTTTTGTAACAACCAAATTATGGAATACAGATCAAGGATATGAAACAACGTTAAAAGCTTTTGATGAGAGTTTGAATAAACTTGGTTTAGACTATGTTGATTTATACTTGATTCATTGGCCAGTAAAGGATAAATATAGAGATTCTTGGCGTGCGATGGAAGAGATCTATCGCAGTGGACGAGCGAAAGCGATTGGTGTTTCTAATTTTCATGAACATCATATGGATGATTTGTTAACCACAGCTGAAATCGTACCAATGGTTGACCAAATTGAGCTTCACCCTGCACTAACACAAGAACCATTACGAAAATATCTAGCTGAGAAAAACATCGCAGTTGAAGCATGGTCACCGTTAGGTCAAGGGAAACTTCTTGAGAATTCTACTTTAGTTGAAATAGGCAAAAAGTACAATAAAACGGCAGCACAAGTAATCATTCGTTGGCATTTACAAAACGATATTATCGTTATTCCAAAATCTGTCCATCAAGATCGTATTAAACAAAATTTTGATGTTTTTGATTTTGAATTGACTGATGATGATATGAATCAGATCAATCAACTAAATAAAAATGAGCGTTTCGGTTCTAATCCTGAAAAGTTTGATTTTTAGTTCTGTTAAATTATAAAAAAATAAGGTAGAAAGTTGATTTAAACCAACTTTCTACCTTATTTTTTTATAGTTGATTCACAAAGTAATCGAATAGTTTAAATTCTTTTGATTCGATATCAAATCGAAGTTCAGGGTGCCATTGAACACCTAATATTCGTTGTTTTGCATCAATTGATTCAATAGCTTCTGCAATACCATCAGAAGATTTTGCAACGATTTTTAAAGGAGCAGCTAATTTGTTTATTGCTTGGTGATGATAAGAATTAACATGATAGTGTTCTCCTAACAATGGATAAAGAGAGCTGTCTTTTTCTACTTGAATACTATGTGTCGCAAATTGCGGTTGAGTAGGCTGTTGCCCATGTTTGACTTTCCAATCAGAATATAAAGAAAGATCTTGATATAATGTTCCACCTAAAACAACGTTAAGTAATTGCATACCGCGACAAACTGCGAAGATTGGTTTTTGTTGTTTCACAGCTTCTTTAATCAAAGCTATTTCAAAAAGGTCACGGTTGCGATTGGTTTCCTCAAGTTTGGGATGAGGTTCTTCACCAAAGAAATCAGGAGAAATATCTTGTCCACCTGCTAATAATAGTTTATCGATTTTAGAAATATAAGCCTCTGCGGTTTCTTGTGGGCCGATAGGTAAAACAATCGGTAACCCGCCGGCGTCTTGAACTGCCGTAACAAATCCTTGAGGTGTATAACTTACATGGTTGCCGTTGAAAACATCAACGGATTGAATAATTTGATTGCCAGCTATGCCGATAATACTTTTCATTTGATCACGTCCTCAATTAATATCTAGGGTAACAGTTTATCACTTTTTTTGTAAAAATAGGGGATAAATGTTTTATATGTCATTTCAAAAAGAAACAGTCATTCATAAATTAGGATCAACCTAAAAAATGAATAACCGTTTTAACCATTAACGCGTACGAATGACTTCGATTTTATATCCGTCTGGATCCATAATAAAATAATATGATGGAGGGGTTCCAGGTAAGCCTTTCATATCAGTAACTGTGAATCCTGCACTTTTTTGTTCCGCATGTAGTTTTTCGATTTCATCTGTACTGATAGCGATATGACCGTAGCCATCTCCTAAGTTGTATGCTTCATGATCATAATTATAGGTAAGCTCTAGTTCGTATGCATCACCAGGTAATGTAAGATAAACTAAAGTAAATTTATGTTCTGGAAAATCACGACGGCGGCTTTCTTCAAAATTGAATGCCTTTTGGTAAAATTCTAACGATGCTTCTAAATCTTTGACACGAACACAAGTGTGAGCCATTTTCATATGAGTCATCTCCCTTTTATAAATAGATAATAGCACAAATTATTTAAGCAATTTGCGGATATTTTCATAGTAGCATAGACTTTATAGAAATTGTGAGTGAAATGATAAGATATTACTTGTTCATGAGAAAATTCTCATGTAAAATTAGGTTAAAAGAAAAGGGAGCTGTTTTTATGAGTATACCGTCATTCGGTGAAAAATCGGAAACGTTGATATATAAAAAAAGGTTAGGTGCATATATTATTGTTTCAAGAAACGAAGGGACAGAAATTGTTTTAGTTCAAGCACCGAATGGGGCATATTTTTTACCAGGTGGAGAAATTGAACAAGGGGAAACAAAGGAAATCGCAATACATCGAGAAATGGTTGAAGAGTTGGGTGTTGAAGTGACCATCGGTGAATATCTTGGACAAGCAGATGAATATTTTCATTCGAGACATCGCAGTACAGATTATTATAATCCAGGTTATTTTTTTGTTGCAGATGATTGGCAAAAAATTTGTGAACCATTGGAAAAAACAAATACAATTCGTTGGGTTGCTGTCGAAGAGGGAATTGAATTGTTAAAACGAGGTAGTCATAAATGGGCAGTAAAGAAGTGGAGATCGAAAAAATAAAAAAGCCAAGAAAATAACTCATTCTTGAATTATTTTCTTGGCTTTTTTAAGTGAATGAATCTAGTTATTACATGTATTTTAATAAAACTTCTGCAACACCATCTTCATCATTACTGGTTGTTTGGATATCAGCTGCATTCTTCACGCTTTCAGTTGCATTGCCCATTGCAACGCCAACTCCAGCATATTCAATCATTGATAAATCATTTTCATTATCTCCAATTGCCATTGTTTCTTCTTTGGAAATACCTAAGTGTTCCGCAAGTTTAGCTAAAGCATTCCCTTTACTTGCTTCTTTATTTAAAATTTCATAGTAAAAATCAGTGCTTTTTACGGTGGTATATTTAGTTGAAAATTCTTCTGGCAGTTGGCTGATTGCTTTGTCCAGAATTTCTGGTTCATCGATCATCATCATTTTAATAATTGACATATCAGAAGTCATCTCGTCCACTGCACGATATTTTAAAGGCATATCAACCAGATAAGCTTCATGTACAGAGTATTTACCGATGTCTCGATTGGCTGTATAAATTGCTTTGTCATCAATCGTGTGAAGATGAGCACCAACTTTTCGTGACATTAATTCGATTTCTAAAAAGTCATCATAACTTAATGTGTATTGAGAGATAACTTCATTTGATTTAGTTGCTTGTACTAAAGAACCATTGTAAGTGATTACGTAATCATTATCTCCATACAAGTCTAGTTCTGCTAACTGTTCTTTTACACCTGGTAAAGGACGACCTGTACATAAAACGATAAACATACCATTTTCATTGGCTTTTTTTAGTGTTTCTTTGACTTTTGGGGTGATTTTTCTGTTTGAATCAAGTAATGTTCCATCGATATCTATTGCGACTAATTTGATTGACATAGGTTCCTCCAGTGGATATATAGTTTAATTTTTTTCTTCAATTAATGCCCCATTATGAATATACGAAGCAAATTCACGATACGTGTCGTCGAATAAATCATAATGTTGCCGTCTTTTAGGATCAACCATTTCTTTTGGAAAGAAAAAACGTTCATCGATTTGTGTTTGTCCTGCAAGAGCAGCAACTAAGTGACTAATTTTAGATAACTCAATGAGTGTACCATCTTTTTGCATAATTTCAATTTGTGTGCGATGACTATTTTTTTCCGGACGATAAAAATCGTAAGGTAAGTCATAACTTGAATTGATGGCAGTATAGTATTTTGGGTTATAACCGACTTTTTCAATCAAGGATTTTAAATGGCGGATAGTTACAGAATCACGATTACCAGAAAATGTTGCTGATTTTAGCGGTTTGCGTATTAAAAAGCGATTGGCTAAGTCATATAGAATTGGGTCTGGTAAAGAAGTCCATTGTGTGAAATACGTGTTAAGAACGCCATCATCTAACTTTAAATACTCCTGCAGCGAAAAGTTTCCTTTGAAAAAAGGAACAAGTAACTGAGAGTGTAGCTGATAATCTTCTGGTTGTTGCTCATACAATTCTTTTGCTCGATGAAGTAAGTGATCTAAAATAACTTCCATACCGCGAGAAACAGGGTGGAAATAGACTTGAACATACATTTGATAACGACTGACAATATAATCTTCCACAGCATGCATTCCATTCATAGCAAAAGCTAAACCATCCTTATACGGGCGAATCACCCTCAAAATCCTAGTTAAATCAAAAGTACCATATTCCGTACCTGTAAAATAAGCATCTCTCAATAAATAATCCATACGGTCAGCATCGATTTGACTGGAAATCATTTGAACCACTTGAGGATTTGGATATTGTTTAGTGATTACACTAGCTACTTTATCAGGAAAGTCAGCTGAAACACGATTCAATATTTGAAAAACTTCTGTTTCAGGCGAAGTGATGATTTCTACTGTAATCGCTTCATGATCCGTGTTGAAAATATGCTCAAAAGTATGAGAATAAGGCCCATGACCAACGTCATGAAGTAAAGCCGCGCAAAGCGTAACCAAACGTTCGCTATCATCCCAACCTTCATCACCTAAACGTTCAGATGAATAGTTACGTTGGAAGATATCGCAAATGCGTCTGGTGATCTCATAGACACCTAAAGAATGAGCGAAACGACTATGTTCTGCACCGTGAAAGGTGAAAGAAGAGGTGCCTAACTGTTTGATCCTCCGTAATCGTTGTACTTCTGCTGAATTAATCAAATCTAAAATAACTTGATGTTGTACGTGAATATATTTATGAACAGGATCCCTAAAGACTTTTTCAATTGGTAAAATTTGATACTTATAAGGTGTTGACATTGTTCCACTCCTTTGCTGTGAGACACAGCGAATATTTTATGAGCTGATGTTGAACAGTACAAGAAAAATCATTTTATTCTTATTATGTTTAGCTAATCTAACAGTAGATTTCGCTGCTTCATTTTATCTATCTGTTTTTCAGTTTCAGAGGTGAACCATTCTGAAATTAGTAATTTTGGCAGCGTTTGTTCATCTATAGTGATTTGCATGTCGTCTATCAGTGTGGCAATCAGTTGTTTTTTCACTTCAGCAATAGTTAACGGGCGTTGCAGTAAATCTTCTAAATTCGCCATTACAGATGGATCAACTGGGGGATAGCCATTTTTGCCAAAATCCTCATGTAAACTAGCTTGATAAAAGCGACGAACACTTTCTCCACGCTTTTGTTGATCCCCGTTGATGCTTAAATAGATCATTACAGCAATCCCATCTTTCACTCGACGCTGAGCAATCCCAGCAAATTTTTTCCCAGCAATGCTTAAATCAAATGTACCTGGGCAATAAGATTCAGTAATTTCAAAAGCTTCGATAGAGTGAGCGGAATCTTCAAAAGCACGCTTAATCCAGTTCCACATCACTGTATATGCTTCATCGATACTGATTTTTTTCTTAGGCGAATTTGGCAGAATCAATGAAACATTTAAAACTCCTTCATCCGAAATCACACCTAATCCTCCAGCATTACGAATAACGACGTTGTAGCCATCTTGCTTCAACGAAACTAACCCGTTATTTAAATCAGAGACTCGAGTATCTTTCATTCCAAGAATCATTGCTTGGTCAAACTGCCAAAAATGAACGATGGGTTGTTGATTAATGCCAGAAAAAGTTGTTAGAGTATCTGTTAAGGCAAAAGGAAGATAATAGTC
Organism: Enterococcus sp. AAFC-DPL-5146; assembly: GCF_058216635.1. Classification (NCBI taxonomy): domain Bacteria; kingdom Bacillati; phylum Bacillota; class Bacilli; order Lactobacillales; family Enterococcaceae; genus Enterococcus; species Enterococcus sp. AAFC-DPL-5146. Next base: position 1,455,514 of record NZ_CM177103.1, read on the forward strand.
TTTTTCCGTCAAACACTCTTGATCGTATAAAAAAAGTTGATTGGTTGTAAAAAATTCATTTAAATTAGTCATCTTGTTCTTCATCCTGTTTTACGCGTGACACGTAGTCTTTCACTTCTTTATTCATTTGGTTATATTCGTTCGTAAAACGCATTGGTTTACTGATAATTCGCATGGGCATGGTGGCTAAAAATTTACTGAAATCCTGTCTAGCTTCTTCAGTTAAACGACCAGGCTTAGAAACCAAGCGTTCATATAGATAATGATAAAAATGATTCATCGCATCAATATCGATGCTCATTTGGTTATGACACTCCTCACATTCAATACTGGAAATGATATCGTTCATATATTCAATCTCATGGAGTGTTTCTTTTTGGCAATGCATACAAAACAACATTGCTTCTTCATCGTGAAATAACATCGGTTTCCACCTCCATATTCTATTATATACGATTTAAAAGAAAAATCATGCTTATCTATGTAGAAAAGGGCAGGAAAATTGAGAATTTTTAAGGAAATCAAAAAAATACAGAGAAAATCTTGCTATCGACTAAAGAAAACTATAGAATATTTACATATGATTCGTATGAGAACAAATGTAAAGGAGTGAGAAAGTGAGCCAAAAGATGATTGATAACAAGCAAATTAAATCGATTGATGAGATTGATGCGTTAAAAAAAATGTGGGAAATCCGTATTTTTGAAGAGATGATTCAAGAACTTTTTGATGCTGGAGAACTTTATGGTACGATGCATCTTTGTACTGGACAAGAAGCGACAGCGGTCGGAGGAGCAGGGATTTTAAAGCAGAGTGATTGGATTGTATCAACTCACAGGAACCATGGGCATTGTATAGCTAAAGGTACAGACATCAGAAGTATGTTTGCTGAAATACTTGGTAAGAAAACAGGGACAAATGAAGGCAAAGGCGGCAGTATGCATATTGCGGATTTAGATGTGGGAAATTTAGGGTCCAATGGTATTGTTGGTGCTGGTTTCCCTATTGCAGCAGGTGCTGCATTGAGTGCTCAAATGCAAGGTACTAATCAAGTAGTGCTATGTTATGCTGGTGATGGTGCTACAAATGAAGGAAGTTTCCATGAAGCCTTGAATTTAGCGTCGATTTGGCAATTACCAGTTGTCTATCTCATTGAAAATAATCAATATGGCATGAGCAGCTCAATTGATCAGATGGTTAATATTGATAAACTTTCTGAACGAGGTAAAAGTTACGGTATTGAAGGTATAACGATTGATGGAAATAATTTGACTGCTGTTACTAGAACGGTTTCTAAAGCAGTAGAAAAAGCGAGAAACGGCGGTGGTCCTACATTAATTGAAGCATTGACTTATCGCCATAAAGGGCATTCTAAATCAGACAAATTAACGTATCGCTCGGAAGATGAGGCTCGTGCTTGGAAAGAAAATAATGATCCAATTTTTCGTTTGGAAAAAGAACTGATTGAAAAAGATGTGCTTAAAGAAAAAGAGATTCGCCAGATGGAAACGGAGATTCGTAAAGAATTGGCTGATTTAGTTTCTTCGGTTAAATTGGATAGTGAACCGACAGTTGCTGATTTATGGACACATGTTTATGCGGAGGATGGAGCATGAGAACAATCACTTATTTACAGGCAATCAACGAAGCAATGGATGAAGCCTTAGCTGAAGATGAACGTGTTTTTCTTTTAGGTGAAGATATTGGTATTTATGGAGGCGGATTCGGCGCAACTCAAGGACTTCAAGAAAAATATGGGAAGCAACGTGTCCGAGACACGCCAATCTCTGAAAGTGCAATTGCTGGTACAGCAGTAGGAGCGGCAATGACAGGAATGCGTCCGGTGATGGAATTGCAATTCTCTGATTTTATCACAGTAGCAATGGATCAATTAGTCAATCAAGCAGCTAAAATCCATTATATGTATAGCGGAAAAGCCAAAGTTCCTTTAGTCATGCGCACCGCAGCAGGTTCCGGCACAGGAGCGGCAGCTCAACATTCGCAAAGTTTAGAAAACTGGATGGCTCATATACCAGGTATAAAAGTTATTCAGCCGTCTAATGCATATGATGCAAAAGGATTGCTTCACGCGGCTATCAAAGATAATAATCCTGTGATGTTCTACGAACACAAACTATTATATAAAACCACTGGAGAGGTTCCAGCTGAATCTTATACAATTCCAATTGGCGTTGCGGACATCAAGCAAATAGGTAGCGATATAACAATCATTGCTACAGGAATTATGGTCAATAAAGCATTAGAAGCAGCAGAAATTGTAAAAGAAAAAGGAATTTCTGTTGAAGTTGTAGATCCCAGAACCTTGGTGCCTCTTGATAAGGAAACTATTTTACAATCTGTTGAAAAAACTAAGCGAGTAATCGTTGTCACTGAAGCAGTCAAAAACAGCGGTTTTAGCGGAGAAATTACGTCAATTATCGCTGAGTCAGAGGTAGCAATGCAATTAAAAGCACCCATTCTTCGCTTAGGTGGAGAGTTTGTTCCGATGCCAGCGCAAAAAATATTGGAATCTCGTGCAATACCTCAAGTTGATTCATTAGTTGAAGCGATAGAGAAATTGATTGTCGAGGTTGAACTGTAGTTATGAAAATAAGTGAAGATCGTAGAAAAATGCTAAAAATTGTTACGATGTATTATGAGCAAGGAATGACTCAAACTGTGATTTCTAAAAAGATGGGAATTTCACGTCCTGTTATTTCTAAAATTCTACAACAAGCAAAAGAGTCAGGGGTCGTTTCAATTTCAATTAAAGATGAATCAGCTTATGCGGTAGAACTTGCTTTACGCTTAGAAAAAAAATATCACTTAGATGATGTCATCGTGATACCTGCAAATAATCAAAGCAAAACAGAGACATTACAGCGAGAAGTTAGTCGTGCAGCTTCTTTTTACCTGAAAGATCGATTAAAAGACGATATGAGCGTAGGATTATCGTGGGGAACGACATTGGCTGATATGATTGATGAAATGGCTTATTGTTCGTTTCCGACGATTAACGTTTGCCCTTTAGTAGGTGGAGTATCTAGTGAGCATCTTTATTTTGATACCAATCACTTGGTTTTTAGATTAGCTGAGAAACTTAATAGTCGTTGTCAATATTTTTATGCACCAGCACTAGCTGAAAGTATCAAGTTAGCAGAGGTTTTAAATGATACAACACTAGTTGAAAAAGCGATGGAACAAGCTAAAAACGTTGATTTTGCGATTATTGGTGTAGGGAATCCAAATGAAAGTTCAACTTGGAAGCGTCTTGGCTATATAGAAACAAAAGAATTACAAATAATAAAAGAAACAGGTGTCAAAGGAGATGCTGTGGCGTCCTTATTTGACAAAAACGGTCAAACAGTGAACAATGAAATAAGTAAGCGAATGCTAGGGATTAAAGTGGAAGATTTAGTGAATATACGAAATGTCATGATTATCGGCTGTGGTAAAGAAAAAGCAGAAAGTATTGAACCATTATTAGTCGGTAAATGTTGTACTATTTTAGTTATTGATCAGATGATTGCTGAAGCGTTGATTTAAAACGTGGTGCTGAATAATCTTCTGTCAGAACCGAATGAACTACCATGCATTTGCATTGTCTAGCTACACAGGTTAGCTCTTTTGGAAAAAAGATAAAAATGGAATGTGACAAAAAGCGTCACAGTCAATTTTTCCTATTTTTCAGTCAGAGCATTACGAGCCTGTTGCGCTTTTAATTGATCTAGCTACACAGGCTAGCTCTTTTGGAAAAAAGATAAAAATGGAATGTGACAAAAAGCGTCACAGTCAATTTTTCCTATTTTTCAGTCAGAGCTTACGAGCCTGTTGCGCTTTTAATTTAAGGAGAGTGTTTTAATGGATTTATCACAAGGGACACCAGTATCTATTCAGTTGAAAACTGTTGTAGATCAAGCTGGGGACAAGAAAAATTTTTATTTTGACTTAGAAGGTCAAATTGTAAAAATCGGAGATACTTTATATATCCGTTACAAAGAAGAGCAAGAAGAAGGGGAGGCTGTACCGGTAACAATCAAAGTCGAACCGGATGGGAAAATTCAATTAATTCGAGCTGGTGGACTTAGAATGCGGTTGAAATTTGCTTATCAGGAGCGTTTAGATACCAGTTATAAAACACCTTATGGCTTATTCCAAATTACGACATTTACCCGTAATTTACGCTTTAGTTTGAAGGATCAGCCTGTTGCTGGAAGTATTTTGATTGATTATGATTTGTACTCTCAAGAGGAAAAAATAGGGGAATATCATTTAGAACTAGAATTTACTGCGTAATTATGCAATAATCAATTGATTTTTTCTTGATGTTTTTGTATGATAAGGAGTAGACTGTGAAAGGACGTGTACCGTTTGGAAATTAATGTATTTGACGGGTTGAACAAAGAAGAATTATCCATGATCGAAGTTGCGCACGCAATTTTAGAACAACGTGAAGATGTGATGGACTTCTCTGATTTAGTAAACCAAATTCAAAATTATCTTGGGAAATCTGACAGCGAAATTCGTGACTCTTTAGCACAATTTTATACTGACTTAAATATTGATGGCAGTTTTATCTCTTTAGGAGATAACCGTTGGGGCTTGCGCTCATGGTATCCAATCGATTCTATCGATGAAGAAGTAACACACGGTTTAGACGAAGATGAAGAGGATAAACCACGCCGTAGAAAACGTAAGAAAGTCAATGCTTTCATTATTGATGCAAATGACGAAGACGTGATCGACTATAACGATGACGATCCAGAAGATGCTGAATTAACGGATGAAGATGACGACATTATCTATGATGATGATGACGATGAGGAAGATGAAGAAATTAAAGCATACAACTCAGATCTTCAAGAAATCGGTGCAGATTCTGATGATGAAGAAGAAGAGTTACCAGGAATCGAAGAAGATCTTACAATTATTGATGAAGATGATGTAGACGATGACTTTGATGATGAAGATGAATATGTAGTTCCAGAAGAAGAATAAATAGAAGACATGAGTGTTCTAACATGAGAACACTCATGTTTTTTATAGAGAGAACTCTCCAAAATGCTTGTTTTTATCAATAAGAAAAAAATGAATCAAAATGATTGACAAATGGTCTATATCTTTGTAAACTATCACTGTTAACAAAATGCAAATAGCGTTTTCATGTGACTAGATAATACTAGGCATGGAAGAATTTCATTAAAATATGATATACTCATATTTTGACGGGGTTGTTCTATGCTTTTTTTGTTATCTTACAACAAGAAAATGGACAATCTACTTCTGCAGAAGAGGAATGTTTATGAAAATCAAAAAGGTGCTCAATCAAAATGCAGTACTTGTCGTGGATGCTGGGCAGGAAAAAGTGGCTGTTGGTAAGGGCGTGGGTTTTAACAAAAAGAAAAATGATTTGTTACCCCCACAACAAGTGGAACGAATGTTTGTAATGGAACCAGAAGGCTTGAAAAAGCTCCAAGTTTTATTATCACAAATCGATGAAAAGTATTTTTTTGTCACAGAAGAAATCATCGCTCATGCTGAGACTGTACTTGGTGAGAAACTAAATGAACACATCAATATTGGTTTAAGTGATCACATCGCGTTTGCTGCTGAAAATATCCAAAATAATATCATTGTGAGAAACAAGCTTTTAAATGAGATTGAAATTCTTTATAGTGAAGAATTTTCGATTGCACAATGGGCGGTGGATTATTTGACGCAAACATTAGGAATTCCTTTTAGTTATGATGAAGCAGGCTATATTGCAATCCATATTCACAGTGCTCGCAGTGGACGAACGGATAATAGTAAAAGTATTCGTGAAGTCACTATTGTTTCAGAAATTATTCATTTAATCGAGCAAGAATTAGGAATCAACATTCATGATGAAAAGATGAGCCTGAGTTATTCACGACTGGTCAATCATTTGCGCTTGTTTATTCATCGGTTTCAGCAAAGTCAGTATGCAGTATTAGATGATGAGATTTTGGATATTGTGCGTAAAAAATATGCAGACAGTTACGAAATCTCGAAAAAAGTCCAAGTTTTGTTAATGAGAAATTTTCACTACCAAGTACCAAATGAAGAATTAGGTTATCTAGCTATTCATATCGAACGGCTAAAGATGATCAAATAAAAGACAAGGGGAGAGACAAAAATGAAAGCATATATGCAAAGAATGGGACGCTCGTTGATGCTTCCTGTAGCGGTATTACCGGCTGCGGCGATTTTAATGGGTATTGGGTACTGGATTGATCCTAACGTAATGACTGGTTTGGGAGATCCTAATTTTCTATCTGTATTTTTAGTTAAAGCAGGTGGCGCAATTATTGATAATCTACCTGTTTTATTCGCGGTAGGTTTAGCGCTAGGTATGTCTAAGGACAAAGATGGTGCAGCAGCTCTTAGTGGATTAGTTGCCTTCTTAGTAGTAACAACGTTGCTTTCAACTGCAACAGTAGGTGCAATGAAAGGTATTCCTGTAGAACAAGTGGATCCTTCTTTTGCTAAAATCGGTAATGCATTTATCGGTATTTTATCTGGTTTAATTGCAGCTGCAATGTACAATCGATTTAGTCAAGTGAAATTACCAATGGCGTTATCCTTCTTTAGTGGAAAACGTTTGGTTCCAATCATGACTGCCTTAGCAATGTTAGTTGCTTCTGGTGTATTGTTCTTCTTATGGCCAGTTGTATTCTCTGGATTAGTTACTTTTGGTGAGTCTATTTCTAAACTAGGTGCTGTTGGTGCCGGTCTTTATGGATTCTTTAACCGTCTATTGATTCCAACAGGTTTACATCACGCATTAAACTCAGTATTTTGGTTTGACGTAGCTGGTATCAATGATATTGGTAATTTCTTATCTGGTACTGGTGAAAAAGGGATTACAGGTATGTATCAAGCTGGCTTCTTCCCAATGATGATGTTTGGTTTACCAGCTGGTGCTTATGCAATTTATCGTAATGCTCGTCCTGAAAAGAAAAAAGCAACTGCTTCATTGATGATCGCAGCCGCTTTCGCATCATTCTTTACAGGTATCACTGAACCATTAGAATTCTCATTTATGTTTGTTGCATGGCCTTTATATGTTTTACATGCTATTTTGACAGGAATTTCATTATTTATTTCTGCATTCTTCCACTGGACAGCAGGATTTGCTTTCAGTGCTGGTTTAGTCGATTTCGTTTTAAGCTTACGTAACCCAATTGCAAATCAACCATATATGTTGATTGTTCAAGGTTTAGTAATGGCTGTTCTATATTTTGTTGTATTTGATTTCGCAATTAAAAAATTCAATTTAATGACTCCAGGACGTGAAGAAGGCGAAGGCGAAGAAACGCCAGATATCGATACGACTGGTGATAATAAATTTGCTGTATTAGCAAACAAAATTTACCAAGGTCTTGGCGCGGATGCAAACGTTACTTCAATTGATAACTGTACAACTCGATTACGTTTAACAGTTAATGATACAAGTAAAGTCGATCAAGCTAAAATCAAAGCAACTGGCGTTCCAGGTGTGAAAGTAATTGACGATACTAACATCCAAGTTATCGTTGGTACAGAAGTTCAATTTGTAGCAGATGAAATGAACAAAATTCGTAATGGCGCAACTCCTGTTACAGGTGAACCTGCAAAAAAGCCTGAGGTTAAAACAGAAGCACCAAAAGCAACTGCAAAAGAAACTGAATTATACGCGGTTGCCAACGGAAAAGTTATTCCAATCTCAGAAGTACAAGATGATGTATTTTCTGCTAAAATGATGGGCGATGGTTTTGCTGTTGTTCCAACTGATGGTGAAGTATTTACACCCGTAGCTGGTAAAATCACAAGTATTTTCCCAACGAAACATGCGTTAGGAATCCAAACAGATTCTGGAATCGAAGTATTGTTGCACATGGGCCTAGATACAGTTGAATTAAAAGGCGCACCATTCACTTTACATGTTGAAGAAGGTCAAACTCTTAAACAAGGTGATAAGGTAGCAACAATTGATTTAGCAGCTCTAGAAACTGCAGGGAAAAAATCTGATTTGATCGTTGTATTCACAAACCAAGATGTTGTTGAAAACTACGATTTAATTAAATCAAACCAAACAGTTTCTGCGAATGATTCAATTGGTAAAGTAACTGTAAAATAGTTAAATAAAAGCTATCTAAGATTTTTCTTGGATAGCTTTTTTATACTCTTGATTTATTTTATTTCTGTGATATGGTTAAATTGTACTTGTTTTATGTCATTAAGCTAAACGGGTTAGTTCTTCGGAGATAAATATCTTTCTGTTTGAACGAGCCAATTACGCTTTTAATTTAGGAGGAGATTATCTTGCATGAATAAGGCTGGACACAAAGAAGTGCCAGTTGATGATCATATGGTTTCTTTGTGTCATATTGAGAGAATATGATAAAGAAGAAGGAGCAGAATCAAATGATTATTATTAATGGAAAGAATCCAAGGAAAATCGAAAAAATTTGGGAATTAGTAAAAAAAGAGCACTCTGGTAAGAAAGTTGCGATTGTTGGCTATTCAGGAGGAATTCCGCATAATTTTATTCGAGCAAAGCAAATGCCTGCCTATGAAACAATGACAAAAAACAATACACTTACTGATTTAACTCATTTTTTAAATGAGGCGAAAGACCGATTTGAAGCAATCGTTCTTTATATTGATTGTGAAAGTCATTTGGTAGAATCAATAAGAGACATTACAAAGTTGTATAATGAAAAATTCATCTTAACTGTTTCTGATGAATTGGAGTATGAAAAAGTGATGGATGAATAAATAAGGTGGTAGCAGTATGAATGATAATACAGAACAATTATTAAAACTAATTCAAAAATTTCAAACAGAAGATCTTTCTCTGGAAGATGCGATAAAACTTCGGCGCTTATCAGCAGAATTTGCAAATGTATGTGGCGAAGCTGTCGAAAAGAAGATGGATCAGTTTGTAATACGATGAATAACTAATCGAATAATGAATAGAGGAAGGATAGGTGTATTTTTATCCTTCCTTTTTAGCGTATCTTCAGTAGTTTTTTTCACTTATAAAAAGTAAGCAAATAAGTTGTGTATTTTAAATATAGGTATATAATAACAGTATAAAGGTCAAAGATGGTCAGTTGAAATTGATTTTACTTTGAATCTTTAATCAAAATAGGAGGTTTGTAAATTATGGCAAAAGAACATTATGACAGAAGTAAACCACATGTAAATATCGGAACGATCGGACATGTCGATCATGGTAAAACAACATTAACCGCTGCAATTACTACAGTATTAGGAAAAAAAGGCCTAGCAAACCCGCAAGACTATGCTAGTATTGATGCAGCACCAGAAGAACGTGAACGTGGGATTACAATCAACACATCACATGTGGAATACGAAACAGAGGCTCGTCACTATGCCCATATTGATGCACCAGGACACGCAGATTATGTGAAAAATATGATCACAGGAGCTGCTCAAATGGATGGGGCAATTTTAGTTGTATCTGCAACAGATGGACCAATGCCTCAAACAAGAGAACATATTTTATTATCACGTCAAGTAGGGGTGAAATATTTAATTGTTTTTCTTAACAAAATAGACTTAGTTGATGATGAAGAATTGATAGATTTAGTAGAGATGGAAGTTCGTGAGTTATTAAACGAATATAATTTCCCTGGTGATGATACACCAATTATTAAAGGTTCTGCGTTGAAAGCATTACAAGGTGACCCGACCGCAGAAGCTACAATCATGGAATTGATGGATACTGTGGACAGCTACATTCCAACCCCTGAAAGAGATACAGACAAACCACTATTGTTGCCAGTAGAAGACGTCTTTTCAATTACAGGCAGAGGCACAGTTGCATCTGGACGTATTGACCGAGGCAAAGTAAGTGTTGGAGACGAAATTGAAATCGTCGGAATTAAACCTGACACTCAAAAAGCAGTAGTAACTGGAATTGAAATGTTTCGTAAAACGTTAGATTATGGAGAAGCAGGAGATAATGTCGGAGTTCTTTTAAGAGGGATTACTCGAGACGAAATTGAACGTGGGCAAGTGATAGCCAAACCTGGTTCAATTACCCCTCATACAAAATTTATTGCAGAAGTTTATGTATTAACAAAAGAAGAAGGTGGGCGTCATACACCGTTCTTTACAAATTATCGTCCACAATTTTATTTCCGTACAACGGATGTAACTGGAGTTGTGGAATTACCAGAGGGCGTTGAAATGGTTATGCCAGGAGATAACGTAACGATAGATGTTGATTTGATTCATCCGATTGCTGTAGAAAAAGGAACAACATTTTCTATTCGCGAAGGTGGTCGAACTGTTGGATCAGGTATTGTTACTGAAATAGAAAAATAAACGAAAAAGGAATCTTTGACAGTCGTCAAGGGTTCTTTTTTTACATGACTGGAATGTTGTTTATTGGTATACTATGGACAAAAAGATGGAGGGGTATAGGTGAGTTGTACTGTTTTAAGAGTTGATGCATTTACAACTATTCCAGGACAAGGTAATCCAGCTGGTGTTGTTTTAGATGGGGATAATTATAGTGCTGAAGAAATGCAAAATATTGCAAAGAATGTTGGTTTTAATGAAACTGTTTTTGTTTGCAAGAGTGATATTGCGAAAGTCAAATTAAGATATTTTACTCCTGGACATGAAACGCCTCTTTGTGGTCATGCAACGATTGGAGCAATATTTGCTTTATATAATGGAACAGAAGATCATCAGTTCCATATAGAAACTGATGCCGGTATTTTGCCAATTTCATATGAGGAAAAATCTCGAAGAATTACAATGAAACAAGCGTACCCTCAATTTGTCGACTTTAATGGTGATAGAATTGCTCTTTGTAAAAGTCTAGGAATTACAATAGAGGATCTTCATCCTGAATTACCTATTCAATATGGCAATACAGGTTCTTGGACATTACTTGTACCAGTTGTTAATAAGAATGTTTTAGATAAGATGAAGCCTAAAACGGATGAATTCCCTAAGATTTTAAAAGAGATTCCCAGATCATCTGTCCATCCTTTTGCAGTTATGTCAGAAAAATCGGGAACTTTTATTGCTAGACATTTCTCCTCACCATTCTCAGAGACAACCGAAGACTCTGTGACAGGAACTGCTTCGGGGGTAATGGGAGCTTATTCACTGAACCATATTTATCAAGAGAATGAAAATAAAGTGATGACTGTTTTTCAGGGATATCATGTTCAAATGGAAGGGGAAGTTATAGTTCATGTTGACAAAGGGAAGGCGGGAGCGCATGAAGTTGCTATTTCAGGAACCGCCTGTCTTAATAAGAAATTTGAGGTTTCCATAAATAAAGAGGAGGACTGAAATTATCTCAGCTCTCCTCTTTATTTTTTATCGTTGAGATCTATTTCTAAGAATACGACGTACACCGTGCATTTTCTTTTGTTCCTCAATAGGTGCATTATCAATAATCAACAATGCGATCATTACATAGGCGATGAAACTGTTTCTGGAATATAAAGTATATCTAGCAACCCATTCAGCAGCATATTTTTCCTTGTAATCTCTCAATCCTTGGAACGAGTAAAACCGTGAACCAAATTCATAGACTAAATAAGCAATCCGCTCTTGAATAAAGCTTTTTTTAGAGGTTCCTACATTTGATAGAGGAGCCATTCCCAGATTAAAATAAGATAATCCTTCGTCTTTCATATAATTGAATAAAGAAATAAATAGGTAGTCCATTACACCAGAAGGGGCTTTTTTACTATATCTCATTAAATCGATGGTGCCTTCTTCTTGGGTATAAGTCGGTATAATATTTGCAAAAGCGACAATTCGATTCTCTTGGTCTTTAGCAACTGCTATTTTTCCACGTTGCAGGTAGCTCTCAGAAAAGAAGCCTAACGAGAATCCTTTTTCTTTACGACTGCCTAGCCATTCATCAGAAACCTGTTTTAGTTCCTGCATCAATTCTTTTGAAAAGGGAGGTTGAAGTACTTCAAAGCGATAATTTTCTTTTGTAAAACGATTCATAACGGCTCGTTCACTTTTCATTTTCTTACCAGATAACGTAAAATTAGGCAAGTCTACGTGAGCTTCTTCCCCCATTTTAATGAAATCATAGCCGAATTCGTGGAGGAACATCACAATTTCCTCTGACGCTTCATAGAAAACAGGGAGATAGCCCCATTTGTCCGCTTCGTTAATGAATTGTTCAATAGCAACGGAAAAATCTGCTTTTTTTCCAGAAGGATCTCCCATCACGATACATTTATTATTTAATGTTTTAAACTGCAATAAAACAGTCTCTTCATTTTCTTGATTCGTATAAACATACATGTCTTTATCGTTGAGAAAAATTAATTGACTGTCAGTATTTCCACCATAAGTTTTCAAAATGGTATGTGCCCGTTCCTCATCTAATGGGGCGCCCATTTTATGACGTCCACCTTCAAGATAGCGGATAAATAAGTAACTAAACAATGTAACTAGTAAAATACTTACAAAACCAGAGAACCAAACTTTTTCAGATGGAAAGAAAAAGAAAGAAATAAAGTGGCGATTGTGATGAGGAAACGTAGGTAAATTGTATACGCCGATTACAATATATAATACAGTTAGAGCGAGAAATATGATGCCGTCAATAGTAAGCATTTCCCATGAGTAAACTAGTTGTTCTCTAAATAATTCTCTTTTAGAAAAAACAATGATGACCAATAGGAGGCTAAGGAAAATAATAACGCCCCAACTGAAATCTTTAATAAATGTATAAATCAATGTCACTAAAATTAAGCCAATCGTTGGCAGGTAGGCTCGTTTAACTCTAGCTGCAATTCCTCGTCCCATGATTAGTAATAGAAAACCTAATAAAATAGCTGGAAATTGTGTGATGAGATGGAACGAAAGAGGGTTTAAATGTTTTAACCAACCAAATTGACTAAATGCTTCTGGAATCGTAGCAGAAAGGACAATCATAACACCTGAAAAATACATTAAGAATACTACGAATTTATGTGCTAATTCAGTTGATAACTCTCTGGGGATGCCAGAATACCGAGAATTTAAACCATGACTTAGATTTTTTATAAAGAAAATAGCACCAATAATGAATGGCACGATATAATAGAAAAGACGATACAGCAATATCCAAGCAACAACAACATCGCGATCGATTCCCAATGCGGATAAGCCGATAATCATCATAATATCAAAACTTCCTAATTCTCCTGGAATCATAGAGACAATCCCAATCACTGAAGCAGCGATGAAAAGAGGGATGATTTGCATAGAGTTTGCTTTGATGCCCATTAACATACCGATTGCTAAGAAGCTGCCTAAAACGCCTGTCCACTCTAAGAAAGAAGTCAAAATAAGTCCAACTCGTGTCTTATTATCAATATCCCCAATATATTCATCTTTTCTAACTAGACTTGCAATCAAAACAATTGGAAAATATAACCCGCCACCAATCAGCCAAATCCAATATTGCTGTAAATAATCATTAGTGTGTCCAAACATAACAAGGAAAAATGCCAGCAGACTATAAATTGAAAGTCCAGACATTAAAAAAATCAGAATTTTGGAAAGAGCTCGAACGACCATTTTTCCATCTTTTTCTTTTCCGTAAAATTCAGATCGTAAACCAATACTGATCAATCCACCAAAACCAGCAATATTGTTGATTGTATTAATCATCCAACTGCTTTCTAGAAGATAAATTCTTTTAGGTTTTTGTTTCAAAATTTTGTTTAAAATTACGTCATAACCAATCATAGGAAAAACAGCAATTAAACCAATTAGAAACATCAAACCAATCTTCCAAATTGCAATATCTTGAAAAATAGTTGCAAGTTGATCCAGTGAGATTGTTTTACTAATAGATAGCAATTCACGAATAATTATAATAACCACTGAAAAAATAAAAATTGATTTAAAATAGCTGGTATGATCTTTAACCCATCGAAGCATTTTTTTCATTATTAGCACCTACTTTTCTTTTAAAAATGTTAAAATTTCTTGATTGAATAACTTAGGATTTTTTTTAGCGAAGGAATGGCCTTGTTTGGGAACCAAAACAAACGAGGCATGAGGAATTTCTTTAGCCAAATACATTGAATGAGACTGTTTGATAATATCATATTTGCCAACGATTACTAAAGTTTTAGCGGAGAATCGTTGTAAATCTAGTCGAGAAACACCGATATCCTTCAACATTAACCCAATAACAAGTAATTTATTTTTGGCTCTATTATTAAATAGCGCTAGAAACTTAAAACAGATATATTCTAGAACAGTGACAATTTTTATGGGGAAACTGACACCATCTACAACTGTATTACCCGCATTTAGAACTAAGCGATGAACAGATTCAGGGTATTTTTTAGCAAAAACCATTGCTAAGTTAGCACCATCACTAAAGCCAACAATATTTGCTTGAACAATATGTTCTTGTTCCATAATCAAATGAAGATCCTCAGCCATCTGCTCAAAAGAGAGAGAAGTTCCGCTGTTTTTTGAGCGTCCGTGCCCACGGCTATCAACAGTGAAAACAGTGAAGTTACGGCTAAATTCCGGTACTTGTTTTTCAAAATATTTTCCACTGCCACCATTTCCGTGAAGAAGAAACAAAGGGAAACCATGACCAGATACTTCATAATAAATTAAGCTTTTATCAACAGTTAACAACGTCTTTTTTTGTTTTTCCATATCTTTACCACCTATTCTTATCCAGTATATCGGTTTTCCAAGAGATTGGAAACTGAATAGGCAAAATAACAATCAACTTTTTATTAAAGAATAATAAAGAATCGCTTTTTTTTTAGATTTTTTTTGAATAATAACGTATTATAAAGTCTACTTCAAAAAAGTTTGGATGATAAGATGAGAAAAGTGATGAAAATCGTTAAAAGAATGCTATTATTACTTTTATTGGTATTGGTTATTGGCTTGGGCTATTTTGGGTTTAAAATCCGTCAAAATGTTCAACAAGTCATGAGCTATGAGCCAGAAGTGGAGCAAGCAGTTAAAGAAAATAATATTCCTGAATATAAAAATTTAGTTTTGGCTATTATTTACACTGAATCAAAAGGATTGTCAGATGATTTGATGCAAAGCAGCGAGAGTGCTTATGGCAAACGTCAATTGATAGGTACGACGAAAGAAAGTATTGATATGGGTGTCGCTTTTTTAGCTCAATCCATTGAAAAAGCAAATGAAGCAGGCTGTGATCTGTGGACTGGAGTGCAAGCCTATAATTTTGGTTTAGATTATATTGAATTTGTTAAAAATAGAGGTGGAAAAAATTCCATTGCTCTTGCAGAAGAATATTCAAAAGAGATTTTATCGCCATTACTAGGTAACACAGATAAAAAAACCTATCGTTATTATCGTCCGCAAGCTCTTATATACAATGGAGGTTTCCTCTATAGTAACGGAGGCAACATGTTTTATGCGGATATTGTTAAGATGAATCAGCAATTTATTAAATGGTTAAAATAATTTTAATATTAAAAATACAGATCCTTAGGAATTATCGTCTATTAAAAAATACGAATTCTTAAGGATTTTCTTGATGTTCTTTCTATTTACAAGTAAACTAAAGAAGGTGTATTTTTAACAATGAGAAAGTAGGGAATCAAATCCATGACAAATAAGTTCGACTTAAAACAAGGCCTGACCCAATTAGAGGTGGAGGAACGAAAACAGCAAGGGCTGCAAAATAACTATGAAGAAAACGTCGCTAAATCAACAAAAGATATTATTTACGACAATGTAATGACATTGTTTAACTTTTTAAACTTTGCGATTGCGATTTGTTTATTTTTTGTAGGCGCGTACTCCAATTTGGCGTTTTTGGCTATCATATTGGTGAATATGGGGATGGGAATCTATCAAGAAATCCATGCAAGAAATTTAGTACAAAAATTATCAATCGTTGCCAAAGAAAGTGTCCATGCGATTCGTGAAGGCAAAGAGGTAGAAATCGATACTAAAGAAATAGTGTTGGACGACATTGTTCTAATTTCTGCTGGTGAGCAAGTTCCGTCTGATATGGAAGTTATAGAAGGTAAAGCAGAAGCAAACGAAGCTTTGTTAACTGGTGAATCTGATTTAATTGAGAAAACAGAAGGAGATGTTCTATTATCTGGAAGTTTTCTTGCAAGTGGACAAGTGTATGCAAGAGTCATTCATGTTGGAGCTGATAACTATGCTGTTAAAATTACGGCAGAAGCCAAAGTACATAAACCAATCCAGTCTGAATTAGTTCATTCGATTCGCAAAGTATCGAAGTTTACAAGTTTAGTTATTATTCCTATAGGGATTATTCTATTTTTAGAAGGTTTTATGATTCGAGATTCTGGAATGAAAGCTTCAGTTGTGGCTTCAGCGGCAGCTTTGCTTGGAATGTTGCCTAAAGGCTTAGTTCTTTTAATCAGTATTGCATTAACAACCGGTGTTGTGAAATTAGCAAAAAAACGTATTCTTGTTCAAGATATGTATTCAATTGAAACATTAGCACATGTTGATACTCTTTGTTTAGATAAGACCGGAACGATCACTGAAGGAAAAATGAAAGTTCAAAAAGTTAAAGTTATGCATGCGAATTATCATGAGAATTTCCCGCAAATCATCGGCAGTTACTTAGCAGAGAGCACGGACAATAATATTACAATGCAAGCCATCCGTGACCACTTCGACTTATCGAACCGTTATGGCGCGATAAAATCATTGCCATTTTCATCTGAACGAAAATGGGGAGCAATCGAATTTAATGAATTGGGAACCGTTTATCTTGGAGCTCCAGAAAAATTAGTAGCAGAAGATCGATTACCCAAAGAAGTGATAGAAGCCCAAGAAAATGGGTATCGTGTATTAATGTTGGCTATCGCAGAAAATACGCCATTAAATGAAGAAACGATGCCTTATTTAGAACCGTTGGCTGTTTTAGAAATCGATGATCCAATTCGTCAAAATGCCAATGAAACTTTAGCATATCTTCGTGAAGAAGGTATTGACTTAAAAGTTATCTCTGGTGATAATCCCGTGACCGTTTCTAATATTGCTCGTCGTGCTGGTCTATTTGGTTATGAGTCTTATATCGACTTGTCAACAATGGAAACCGAAGAAGAGGTACGTCAAGCTGTTCATGAATATACTGTATTTGGCCGTGTATCACCTCAACAAAAAAGAACAATTGTTAGGGAACTGAAAGATAATGACCATGTAGTTGCCATGACAGGTGATGGCGTAAATGATGTTTTAGCTTTGAGAGAAGCGGATTGTAGTATTGCTATGGCAGAAGGCGATGGTGCAACGAGACAAATTTCAAATTTAGTTTTGTTGGATTCAGATTTTACTACATTGCCGGATGTTTTATTTGAAGGCAGACGTGTGGTTAATAATGTAACAAAAGTGGCAAGTATCTTCTTTATTAAAACCATTTATTCATTTATTTTATCAATGATTTGTGTGTTTACAGCAGTGGCATTTCCTTTCATTCCAATTCAAATCACGTTGATTGACTTGGCCATTGAAGGGTATCCAGCATTCTTCTTATCCTTTGAAGGTGACAAGAGGAAAGTTACAGGGAAATTTTTACCAACTGCGTTAAGAAATGCTTCTGTTAATGCTGTGTTGGTGGTAGCAAACATTGTTGCTGTTTATTTAATGGGACAAAATCAAGGTTTTACTCAAATAGAAACAACCACATTAATGTATTATTTATTGATTGGTATTAGTTGTATGGCTGTTGTTCGCGCTTGTTTACCGTTTAATCCTTTGCGAATTTTCATAGCAATTACAACTGTCAGTGGAATTTATGTAGCTGCAATGCTCTTCCACAGTATTTTAGAAGTCGGCTTTTTAAATCAACAAACATTGCCGATTTTTGCTGTGATGATGCTTATTAATATCATTGTACGAATCATAATTGGTTTTTTCCAAATGCAACGAGTAGGTAAAACGATTAAAGATTTATAAGAAGAGGTTTGATCAAGCTTTTCTTTCTGCTTTAAGAATCTGAGGTATAGCTAGAAAAGTTATACCTCAGATTCTTTTTAAAAGTAAGTAAGAATAATGAAAATAAAGATGCAACTTACTTGAAAATTACGTTTATTATGATACAATGAAACATGTGTAATTGTGTCTTTTTAAAATCGCGCTGAAGGATTCAGTGCTTTTTTACTGACTGATCACGTGAATTAGCTTTTAGCTATTTATTGGAGGTGAGAACAGTGGCACAAAGAATTCCTCAAGAGGTTATAGAGGAAGTAAGGCAACGTACGAATATTGTTGATGTGGTTGGACAATATGTTCAATTGAAAAAATCCGGAAAAAATTATATGGGTCTATGTCCGTTTCATGAAGAACGTTCCCCTTCATTTTCAGTAGCAGAAGATAAACAGATCTTTCATTGTTTTGGCTGCGGAAAAGGCGGAACTGTTTTTAATTTTCTGCAGGAAATAGAAGGAATTAATTTCCCTGAATCAGTACGAAGAGTAGCTGAATTAGAACAAATCCCAGTCAATATCGATTGGACAAATACCACAGATTCTGACTCGACAGAAAATTTGCAAAATCGCAAACTGATTGAACTGCATAAAAAAGCAGCGGATTTGTACCATCATGTTTTGATGAACACGCAAATCGGTGAGCCTGCGTTGAATTATTTATTAGAACGCGGGTTAACAAAAGAGTTGATTGAAACGTTCAAAATTGGATTTGCTCCTCAAAAACGTGATTTTTTAAGTCAAGTATTCCAAAATGAAGAAGTGGCTGAAAATCTATCGAAAGAATCTGGATTGTTTATTCAACGAGACAATGGCGATTTTCTGGATCGTTTTTATCAGCGAGTGATGTTTCCAATCAATGATGATCGTGGAAACGTGATTGCTTTTTCTGGAAGGTTACTTAAGACAGAAGATTTTCCAGGTGACGACATGCCTAAGTATTTAAATAGCCCGGAAACAGTCCTGTTTAATAAAAGAGATACTTTATTTAATTTTGATAAAGCCCGTAAAGAAATTCGTAAAGAAAATACTGTGTTTTTATTTGAAGGATTTATGGATGTAATTGCAGCTTGGCAAGCAGGAATCACAAGTGGCGTTGCATCTATGGGAACTAGTTTAACCAATGAGCAGATTCGCAAGCTTGAACGAGTAGCTAAGGAACTTGTGGTTTGTTATGATGGTGATACGGCGGGTGTTGAAGCTACGAATCGGGCAATTTCGTTGTTGAGTGAACATAGTCGTTTTCAATTAAGTATTGTTAGCATTCCAGAAAAACTAGATCCAGATGAGTACTTAAGAAAATATGGAAACGAGTCATTCCGTGAGTTAGCACTTCATGGTCGAGAAACAGTATTTAGTTTTAAAATGCAGTACCATCGTTTGACTAGGAATATGAATAACGAAAAAGAACAGTTAGATTATGTGAATGACTTACTGAAGGAATTAATCTTGGTACAATCACCACTTGAGCGAGATCGCTATTTAAATCAGTTAGCCCAAGAATTTCAGCTATCTTTCCACTCTTTAGAAGAGCAATTGAAACAAATTGAGACACAACAGCGCTCAACTAAACGAAGAGAACGTCAACAACAAACAACACCTCCGCCTCAAGAATTTGAAATGGAAGGCATGCTGGAACCTCCAGAGATGTTTGAAGATGTTGCTCCATCTGTTCAAAATAAACTGCCATTAACACAAGTAGAGAAGGCAGAACGTACACTGTTATATCGTTTGATGAATGAACAAAGTGTTAGAAACCAAATGATTCAACTTGCAGATTTTAATTTTGCTCATGATCATTATCAAGAATTATATTTGCTGTTAGATAGTTATATGAGTATTCATGATGAATTTCTTCTTGCTGACTTTTTGGATTATTTAAAAGAAGAAGCAATTAAAAAATTAGCAATCGACATTTCTTTACAGACCATTTCAGAAGAAAGTTCTGAGCGTGAGATAGCTGATGTGTTGAAAGTGATTGATAATTCCAGTTTAGAAGAATTAATTGCTGAAAAGCAGTTACAAAAGAAAGAAGCAGAACGACTTGGCAACAAACAATTAGTAGACGAACTAGCCATTGAAGTTATCAGCTTAGTAAAACAATTGCAAAAAAGTCGTACAGCGTCTTAATTTTTTTAGACAACGTATCTGACTATGATTTATAGATTTAGCCGAATGGAAAAATGAAGGGGGCCTTCTTTCATGGAAAAAGAAACAGAAAAAAAATATTCAGCTGCAGTGGCAGCCTTTATCAAAGAAAATAAGCCTAAAGGTAATGTTTTCTATGATGATTTAACAAACAAATTAGCAACACCATTTACATTGAATGCAGATGAAATGGAAAAATTGATTCAAAAAGTTGAGGATGCCGGAATTAGTGTTGTCGATGAGAATGGTGATCCAAGTGAACATAGTCTTAAAAAAGATGTAAAAGTTGCTGAAAAAGCTCAAATGGAAGATTTATCTGCCCCGACTGGTGTAAAAATCAATGATCCTGTCCGTATGTATTTAAAAGAAATCGGGCGCGTTCAATTATTGACTGCAGCAGAGGAAGTAGAATTAGCCTTAAAAATCGAAGAAGGCGATCAAGAAGCAAAACAACGCTTAGCAGAAGCAAACTTACGTTTAGTTGTATCGATTGCTAAACGTTATGTAGGACGTGGTATGCAATTCCTTGACTTGATTCAAGAAGGAAATATGGGTTTGATGAAAGCTGTTGAAAAATTTGATTACCGTAAAGGATTTAAATTCTCAACATATGCGACATGGTGGATTCGTCAAGCGATCACACGTGCAATTGCTGACCAAGCGAGAACGATTCGTATTCCTGTTCATATGGTGGAAACTATCAATAAATTGATCCGTATCCAACGACAATTATTGCAAGATCTAGGTCGGGAACCAACACCAGAAGAAATTGGTGCTGAAATGGACTTGCCTACTGAAAAAGTGCGTGAAATCTTGAAAATCGCTCAAGAACCTGTTTCTTTGGAAACGCCAATCGGTGAAGAAGACGATTCTCATCTTGGAGACTTCATTGAAGACCAAGATGCCACAAGTCCTGCTGAACACGCAGCTTATGAACTATTAAAAGAACAATTAGAAGATGTATTAGATACATTAACTGACCGTGAAGAAAATGTTTTACGTTTACGTTTTGGTTTAGACGATGGACGTACACGAACATTAGAAGAAGTTGGAAAAGTATTTGGTGTAACTCGTGAACGGATTCGTCAAATTGAAGCCAAAGCATTACGTAAATTACGCCATCCTTCTAGATCTAAACAACTAAAAGATTTTCTAGAATAAGACGTTTTTCTTTGAACTTTGAACAGCTCTTTTCGATTTTTTTCGAAAAGGGCTGTTTTTAAACAATCGTAACAAAAAAGTTAGATAGTACATATTGGAAGAAACACGATTTTATGGTAGATTAGATTTACATGAATGTATAGATTGTGAGGCGGAATGAATGACGAAACAATGTCCGGATTGCGGAACTGAAATAGACAACCAAGAAGAAGTATGTCCAAATTGCGGTTATTCTTTTAAAGATCAAGAAGCTAAAGAGGAAACTTCACCTAAACAAACAATTAAAAATGACAAGAATAATGAAAAAGAAGAAAATAGTTCCAGTTTTTTGACTAAAGATCAAAATGAAAATATTGAATGGTCTGAACTAAAAGATATGAGTATCGGTCATGTAATGACAATGTTCAACGAACAACAACCAGAAGAAAAAAGTAACGAAAAACCGGAAAAGAATGAAAAAGAACAAGCTGAAACGAAAATAATGGAAACTGAAATAGAAGATACCGTTGAAAAAGAGTCCGTTTCTCAAGATAAAGATCCAGACAAACTAGCAGATACTGCAACTTTAAATCAGTACATCAATGAACATAAAAATGAGAAACCTGAAAATGTTGAGGAAACACCTTCAAAAAATAAGACAGATTTACAGCAAGAAATACCTAAAGAAATTGATGCAACATCAGAAAATAATGGTCAAGCAACAACTGCTGATGAGAAATCAAAATTAAATGATAAAGGAGTAGATGAAGTGAAGCCTACGGAATCTGAAAATAAAACAACAGAACCGGTGAAAAAAGAATCTGAGCAAATGAAAAAAAATAGACCAAAAGAAGAAATTACAAAATTTGAGAAACCTGATAACAAAGCGGAAGAAACCAAAACCATCGGACCAAAAGCTTTACCTAACAATAATCCTGAGATCCCATCAAAGAGTAAAAAACCAGAAGAGATCGAGATGGATGCTGCACCTATTTTCTTTAAAGATACAGAAGAAACGAAAACAACAAAAACTCAATTTGAAAAACCAGCAGCTGAGAAGGCAACTAAAAATGAACCATCAAAGCAGCCGATAAGTAAAAACTATAAAAAAATGTCTATCGTTTTAGCAGCAGCTGTTATTCTTGCAGGTGGTTCTTGGTTTGCGTATAGTCAAACGCAAAAAAAATCTGCAACTGGAGAACAAGTCACACAAAAACAAGAAAAATTAGCAACACAAACTGAAAAAGAATTAAATAGTTATTTTACAGATGATAAGCAATTATTCCTCAAACCAGAAATGGTCAGTGTCAACACGAAAACAATTAAAGAAAATTTAGATACGTTAAAAGATGACTCAAACTATAAAAATCTGGAAGCTGTTTATAAAAAAGTCGTGGACAAACAAACAGCAGTCGCAAAAGTAAATGAATTATTTGCTGAACCGATTATTAATGGGAACAAATTAAAAGACGTAGCAATCAAAGCAGATAAAAAAATTGAGTTGACAAAACGCGAAGAAAAAGACGATTTTGATAAATTACTTAATCAAGCAGTTGGTCAAGCTACGGGACAGTATGATCAACTACAAAAAGCTAAAACAGCGGTAGATGTTTTTTATAAAAACAATGAATTGACAGATGCTTTAACAAGAGAAAACTACAATGCTGCAAAAGCAGAAGTTGATAAAGTCAAAAGTGAATCATTGCGTAAGCCACTGAATGATGCACTAATTAAAGCAGATAAATCATTGACAGATACTGAAACTACGATAGAAAATCAGCCAGTGACAGATCAAACACCTGCACAAACAACTAACAACGGAACAACGGCAGATTACCAAGGCAATAATACTCAAACTGCTAATGGTGTACAACCAGACCCTAGTACATTCTCTGCGCCAAATGCTGAGGGAGTTTATACTGATCCTGTCTATTCTGTTAATCCAAATGATATTAGTGATATGAGCAATCCTGCTTGGGCTTGGGCTCCTGGGATTCAGGAAAAAGTCATTGCAACATCTATTCAACGTGGGTACATTACAGCTGGAGCATACTCTTTACAACCAGCTAGAATTATTAACGGCGAAGGATATTACAATTTATACGGAGCGGACAATCAGTATTTGGTTACTATCAATGCAAAAACTGGTTGGTTTAAGGGGAACGCTTCAAGAAATGCAGGAAGATAATTTAAGTGTTGAAATGATATCGGGAACAGAAGCGACTATTTTAAATTAGTTGCTTTTGCACCCTGTTTACTTAGATTCAGAGTGTGAGGCAAAAGTGTTTTTACTTTTGTCTCACACTCTGGTTTTCCTGCTAAATTATGAAAAATCGTATTTCAAAAGTATTTGTAGGTTGAACTGTTTGGAATTAAAAGGTGGCTTAAAACCACGTTGTATCATAAGGAGAACTGTATGGGTATAGAAAAAAAAGAGTATTTAACATTTAAAGAAGGTGTAAATGCATGTATACCAACAATTTTAGGTTATTTGGGAATCGGGATTGCCGCTGGGGTCGTTGGTAAAAATGTAGGTTTATCTATTTTAGAAATTGCCTTGATGTCGATTTTAGTTTATGCTGGTGGCGCACAATTTATTATTTGCGGGATGCTTGCAATTCAATCCCCGATTTCAGCTATTATTTTCACAACATTTTTAGTCAATTTACGGCATTTTTTAATGAGTATGTCTGTCGCTCCTTACTTTAAGAGGGAACCGCTGATTACAAATATAGGTATTGGAACATTGTTAACGGATGAATCATATGGGGTGTTGATGACAGCTTTAAATAATGATCATCGTATCAGTTCTGCTTGGACACACGGATTGAACATCACGGCGTATTTAACATGGATTATTTCTACGATTGTTGGAGGCTTATTAGGTACATGGATTCCAGATCCTTATCTTTTAGGACTAGATTTTGCTTTAGTGGCAATGTTTGCTGGTTTATTTATTTTACAAGTAGAAACTCCTATTAAAAAACGCACAAAACAAACATTGATTGTTTTGGGAACAGTATGCTTATCCTTATATTTTTTTATGGGCTTTTTTTCACCAGAACTTTCCGTTTTATTTGCAACAATTTTAGGTTGTACAGTTGGGATGGTGAATCACCATGAGTAACAATTATGTTTTACTAACAATTTTAGGATGTTCATTAGTCACTTGGATTCCGAGGATTTTTCCATTTCTGATTTCAAAGAAGGTCGATTTCCCTGAATGGTTTCTGCGTTTTTTATCCTATATTCCAATTTGTATCTTGACGGCGCTCTTATTTCAGAGTATTTTAGAAGTCCAAGCAACAGGCTTTCCTAAAATAAAGACGCTAGAAGCAATAAGTTGTATTCCTACTTTACTTGTTGCTATTCGAACAAAAGATTTAATGAAAACAGTTTTGGTAGGGATGATTACCATTGCTTTATTACGTATTTTTTTAGGCTAAGCGCCAGGAGGAGAAAAAGATGAACGAACTATTAGCACAAGTATTTACAGCATTAGTCATAGATGAAAATGAGAGCTACTACTTTTTACAAAAAAATGGGATCACTTTGAGATTGGCCAAAGAAGAAGGCAGTCATGAAATAGGGGAAGCAGTAGAAGGCTTTGGATATTTAAACCAAAAACAAGAACCAGAAATGACTACAAACATTCCTACAGCTAGAATAGATCAATATGCTTTTGGAACTGTAACTGGCACTAGAAGAGATCTAGGAGCCTTTGTAGACATCGGTTTAAAAGATAAGGATGTTGTTGTTTCTTTAGATGAACTTCCTGTTATGCGTGAATTATGGCCGAAAAAAGGAGATCAGTTGATGGTTTCTTTAAAGGTGGATAATAAAGAACGGATTTGGGGTCAATTAGCTGATGAAAAAATCTTTAAAGCTATGGCTAAACAAGGAACAGAAGAGTTAAAGAATGAAAATATCAGTGGTGTTGTTTATCGTTTGAAAATGGTAGGTTCATTTGTCTTAACAGACGATTTTTGTATTGGATTTATTCATCCTTCAGAACGTTACCAAGAACCTCGTTTAGGTGAAAGAATCAATGGTCGTGTGATCGGTGTTAGACCTGATGGTGTTCTGAACCTTTCTTTAAAACCTCGTGGATATGAGGCAATCAGTGACGATGCCGCGATGATATTAACATTCTTGGAGCGTTCCGCTGATCACAAGATTCCGTTTACAGATAAATCCAATCCAGAGGAAATCAAACAAACTTTCGGTATCAGTAAAGCACAATTTAAACGAGCAATCGGTAATTTACTGAAGCAAGGAAAGATTTCTCAAAAAGAAGGATTCACAATTTTAAAAGAAGAATCTCAAGAAAAATAATTGTTTTTTCATTCTAATTGAGAATGACTTGCAAATGTTGTGGAGTTATTTTATACTTATTATAATTTGTTACTAGAAATTATAGATATAGATTAAAATCATTCTAAACAAGGAGCTGCGTTTATGGATTCTACTGCTGCTTTAAAGAAAACAAAACAACAATTGCATGAATCTGGTTTCAAACTGACTCCTCAGCGAGAAGCAACAGTTTTGGTATTGCTGGAAAATGAGAAAGACCATCTGTCGGCAGAAGAAATTTATTTTTTAGTCAAACAAAAAAGCCCTGAGATTGGTCTAGCAACTGTTTATCGTACATTAGAAATATTAACTGACTTAAAAGTCGTCGACAAGGTAAGTTTTAATGACGGATTAGCCCGTTATGACTTACGCAAAGAAGGAGCCAAGCACTTTCATCATCATCTTTTATGTTTGGAATGTGGAAACATCGAAGAAGTAGAAGAAGATCTATTAGGTGAAGTGGAACAAGTAATTGAACAGCGTTACCGTTTTATGGTGAAAGATCATAGACTAACTTTTCATGGCATCTGTGAAGAGTGCCAACAAAAAAAGAAAAACCAACCAACAGAAGAAGTTAAAGGATAAGCCTTTAACAACTTGGAATGCTAGGTGATTGAGAGATAACTCAAAGAGTTGTATCTCAATCACCTAATTTTTTATTCATGAAAATGATTGACATCTCTTGGAGAATCTCTTACAATGACTTCAATAAACAATAAAAGTTTTGATAAGAACTAGTAGGATATTACAGGTGTACAGAAAGCAGCCGGGTGTTGAGAGGCGCATAAACCTAATGTATCTGAATTCCTCTTTGAACTTCACACCGAATAAAGTAGGCTGTGACGGTCAAGCGCACCCGTTATTGTGCCAAGGTATAATTTTGTACCTATCAAGACAATGAGTGTGAGCTGATTGTAAACAAAGGTGGTAACACGAGTTTTCAAAACTCGTCCTTTTCAGAAATGAAAAGGGCGGGTTTTTTTATTGTTTGTCCATAAGAAAGAATGAAGGGAAGTTATCGTATGAGTTTTAAGCCATTGAGCCAGCCAATTAATTTTGAACAAGTCAAATCATTATCCAAACTAACAACACAACAAGAACAAAAAAAGGCGATTCGTGATCAAGAATTAAAAGAAATCATTGAAGGAAAAAATGATAAAGTCTTACTTGTGATCGGGCCTTGTTCTGCACACAATGAAGAAGCTGTGATGGAGTATGTTATTCGCCTTGCGAAACTACAAGAAAAAGTAAAAGATAAAGTATTCATGGTGCCACGCGTTTATACAAATAAACCAAGAACTAACGGCGACGGATACAAAGGTTTACTACATCAACAAAATCCAGAAGGGAAAAGCAATCTAATCAAAGGAATCGCTGCTGTCCGAAGTTTACATAATCGTGTCATTAGTGAAACAGGTTTAACAACAGCGGATGAAATGCTTTATCCTGAAAATTTGGAATTTGTCCAAGATTTAGTCAGCTATATTGCTGTTGGCGCACGATCTGTTGAAGATCAACAGCATCGCTTTGTCGCTAGTGGAATCGATCAACCAACTGGAATGAAGAACCCAACTAGTGGTAATTTAAAGGTTTTATTTAATTCTTTATACGCAGCGCAACAAAAACAAGAATTTATTTTTAATGGACTTGAAGTGGAATCTAGCTCAAATCCTCTAGCGCACGTTGTTTTAAGAGGCGGGCTGAATGAATATGGTGAAAATATCCCGAACTACCATTATGAGGATCTATTAAAAGTTGTTAATTTATATAAAGCTGGCAACTACAAAAATCCATTTATCATGATTGATACAAATCATGATAATTCAGGTAAACAATACAAAGAGCAAATCAGAATCGTGAAAGAAACGTTAACTAACCGTTCATGGAATGATGATATGAAACGATGGGTTCGCGGATTTATGATTGAAAGCTTCCTTGAAAGCGGCCGTCAAGAAGCCGATGGAAAAGTTTTTGGACAATCGATTACTGATCCATGTCTGGGATGGGACGAGACAGAACGATTAGTTGAACATATTGCTGAAAATGTTTAATTTTCTGATAAATGAACAAAAAAACGAGCAGTCAATGAATTTAAACACTAATTCATTGACTGCTCGTTTATTGACTAAAAAGCATAATATAGATGATTTAATTTTTATAGATTAGCAAATTTTTCCAACAAACGAATCATTTGGCAAGTGAAACCATACTCATTATCATACCAAGCCACAGTTTTCACTAATTGGAAATCACCTGAAGTTGTTACTTCTGTTTGAGTTGGATCGAAAATAGAGCCTTCTGTAGTACCAATAACATCACTAGAAACAATTTCACGATCATCATAACCGAAAGAAGGGTTATCAATCGTATGTTTTTTGATTGCTTCATTTACTTGGTCAGCAGTTACTTTTGTTTTCAAAATAGAAACCAATTCAGTCAAAGAACCATCAACAACTGGTACGCGTTGGGCATGACCTTGTAGTTTTCCATTTAATTCTGGAATAACTAAGCCAATTGCTTTAGCAGCACCTGTTGAATGGGGAATAGTGTTGTCAGCAGCAGAACGAGCAGCTCTCAAATTTCCACCTCTATCAGGTCCATCTAGTAACATTTGAGTTGATGTATACGCATGAACGGTTGTCATTGTACCCACTTCAATACCAAACTCATTATTTAAGAAATAAGCCATCGGGGCCAAACAGTTTGTCGTACAAGAGCCCGCTGAGATAATTTTATCATCAGAAGTCAAGGTATCATCATTAACATTATAAACGATTGTTTTCATATCACCAGCAGGAGCTGAAATAACGACACGTTTAGCACCAGCATTTATATGGGCTTGTGCTTTTGCTTCTGATGTATAAAAACCAGTACACTCTAAGACGATATCTACACCATTTTCTTCTACCCATTTTAACTTACTTGCGTCAGCTTCTGCATAAACTTTTGTACTTTGTCCATCCACTACGATCGCATCGTCAGTTGCCGTTACTTTTCCAGGATAAGTTCCATGGGTAGAGTCGAATTGCAATAATTGTGCTAACATCGTCGGACTAGTCAAATCATTGATTGCTACAACTTCAATATCATCGGAAACTTCTTTGATGCGGCGGAAAGCTAAACGGCCAATACGTCCAAATCCATTAATACCTACTTTTACTGTCATACTAAATTTCCTCCTTTGATCATTAAGAGCAAGTGACACTCTATATGTTGTTTTTTAAAGCTATAGAGCTTGATAACGTCAGCGTTATATAACCGATTCTTAAAAAAACGGCTACACACGCTATACTCATAGCATGAACGCTTTTAAAGCGTTTGTCAAAAATCTTGTCTTTTTTAGTTTTGAAAAACAAATAGGATTAAAATACAGTTTTATAGAGTGTTTATATTTAGGTCTCTAGTTGGATGAAGGGATCTATTTGTGCTCTAATCATCAGTGTCAGTTGCCTATTCAAATTTCAACTCATAAAAACGAATTTGGCTAGACAAATCCCAGTTTAACCTTTACAATAAGAAAGGCTTTAAAACAGTATTTTTCATTTAGAAAAGAATAAACGGTGAGACACAAGCACACTTTTTTCTTAGTTGATAGGCTTGAATAACTTGTGTCCCAACCTTTTTAGATAGGAGGACAAAAATATGTCCATGTTTTTAGATCAGGTAACAATCGATGTCAAAGCCGGTAAAGGCGGAGACGGAATGGTTGCCTTCCGTAGAGAAAAATATGTACCAGACGGCGGACCAGCAGGCGGAGACGGCGGTCAAGGAGGAGATGTGATCCTTGTTGTAGAAGAAGGGTTACGTACATTAATGGATTTCCGTTTCAATCGTCATTTCAAAGCACAACCAGGTGAAAATGGTATGAGTAAAGGAATGCACGGACGTGGTTCTGAAAATACATTTGTTAAGGTTCCACCAGGCACAACCGTTCGTGATGCTGATACAGGTACATTGATTGGTGATTTAATTGAAAATGGTCAAACATTGACTGTAGCTAAAGGCGGACGTGGTGGACGTGGTAATATTCGTTTTGCATCAGCTAAAAATCCAGCACCAGAAATCGCTGAAAATGGTGAGCCGGGTCAGGAAAGAATAATTGAATTAGAGTTGAAAGTTTTAGCAGATGTTGGTTTGGTGGGCTTCCCATCCGTAGGGAAATCTACGTTACTTTCTGTTATTTCATCTGCTAGACCTAAAATAGGTGCTTATCATTTCACAACATTAGTACCGAATCTTGGAATGGTTTCAACAAATGACGGCCGTAGTTTTGCTGCCGCTGATTTACCAGGTTTGATTGAAGGCGCCTCTCAAGGTATTGGTCTTGGCACTCAGTTTTTACGTCATATTGAACGGACAAGAGTTATTTTGCATGTAATCGATATGAGTGGGATGGAAGGACGCGATCCTTATGAAGATTACTTAGCAATCAATAAAGAATTAGCATCTCACAATCTACGCTTGATGGAACGTCCACAAATTATTGTAGCAAACAAAATGGATATGCCTGAAGCAGAAGAAAATTTAAAAAAATTCAGAGAACAGCTTGAAAAAGAACGGTCAGATGAATATGCAGATCATCTACCTGTTTTCCCAATTTCTGGGGTTTCACGCAAAGGTATTGAACCTTTATTAAATGCAACAGCAGATTTATTAGATGTGACACCAGAATTCCCATTATATGAGGAAGAAATTGTAGAAGATACTGTTCACTACGGTTTCCAACCAGAAGGACCAGAATTTACAATCGATCGTGATTCAGATGCTACTTGGATTTTATCTGGAGAAACATTAGAAAGATTGTTCCAGATGACCAACTTTGAACATGATGAAAGTGTGATGCGTTTTGCACGTCAATTACGAGGTATGGGAATCGATGAGGCCTTACGTGCTCGTGGTGCTAAAGATGGCGATATCGTCAGAATTGATGAATATGAATTTGAGTTTGTAGAATAAAAAAATAGAAAAAAGATGAGAGCTGATAATTTTTCAGCTCTTTTTTGTGTTTTCTTCAAGTGATTATTTTCAGATTAGGTAAGAGAAAATAACTAAAAGGTGAGAGGAGATGATGATTACTCTATCTCTAAAATGACATTCTCAAATTTTATCTACTTCATAACTAGCACCATTAACAATATGAATTTCATTTACGGATTATCTTTAAGTTTCATTTATGTTTCCTTTTATACAATGAATTCAGCCAAAGGAGGAGATAAAATGGTTAAACTAAAAAATAGTTTTAAAAGAAAAGAAAAAAAGTATGCTCTGACGAATAAAATGTATCATCAATTAAGAGCAAAGTTACATCCTTATATGCAGGAAGACGACTATGGCCTACATACAATTATTTCTGTTTATTTCGATACTGAAAATTATGAAATGATACGTCATTCAATAGCCAAACCAGTATTCAAAGAAAAATTTCGGATTCGAAGCTACGGTATACCAACAGAAACTTCCGATGTTTTTCTGGAAATAAAAAAGAAAGTCAGCGGTGTGGTTTATAAAAGAAGGGTGGCATTACCTTATCAATCAGCAAAAGACTATATCCGATATCCTCATTCGTTTCGTTTAGAAAAAAAGAAAGATAAGCAAATAAAACAGGAAATTGATTGGCTTGTGTCTAAGCGAAATCTGGAACCTAAAGTGATGATTGCTTATGACAGACGAGCATTGTTTGATTTAGAAAAGGAAGATTTTCGAATAACTTTTGATTTTAATATCCGTTATCGAAAAGAAGCGTTGACGAATACATTAGATGATAAAGGGGAGCGAGTAGCCCCTGAGATAGATGTATTGATGGAAGTTAAAGCATTGGGGGCATATCCTCTTTGGTTTTCAGAAATCCTAGCTGAACTTGGTATCTATCCAACATCTTTTTCAAAATATGCACAAACCTATCAACGGTATTTATATGTATCTAGCTTTGCGAGCTAGTCTTTCGGAAAAAAGACAAAAACTAATTGTGGCAAAAGCTACCACCTTTATTTTTTCCTATTTTTCTGTCAGAGCTTAATGAGTATATTATGTTTTTAAAATTTAAGGAGGATTTTTGTTATGTTATCGAGTTTATTAGTAGAAAGTTCAGTTGATTTGTCATTCAAACAACTGCTGGTTTGTATTACCACATCAGTATTATTAGGTCTTTTAGTCGCATTCGTTCATATGTATAGAAATGTTTATAGTAAAAATTTTGTGATGACATTAGCTGTACTACCCGTTTTAGTTCAGTTAGTCATTATGCTTGTAAATGGAAACTTAGGAACAGGAGTCGCAGTTTTAGGTGCATTTAGTTTAATTAGATTTCGTTCTGTAGCAGGAGGGGCTAGGGAAATTACAAGTATTTTCTGGTCTATGGGAATTGGGCTGGCAACAGGAATGGGGTATGTGAGTTATATTGCATTATTCTCTCTGATTATTACTCTTTTTCTATTATTCCTAAACACAGTAAATTTTGGTGAAAAACCAAAAATTGCTGAACGTGAAGTAAAGATTACGATTCCAGAAGATTTAGATTATCCAGGATTATTCGATGATTTATTTCAGCAATACACGTATTCTGCTCATTTAGATTCAGTAAAAACGACGAACATGGGTAGTCTCTATGAATTACGTTATCGAATTAAGTTAAAAGATAATCAACAGGAAAAGGAGTTAATGGATGCTCTGCGTGTAAGAAATGGGAATTTAACAATTGTTTCTGGAAAAGTTTCAACAAATAGAGAAGAACTGTAGGTGATGGTCATGAAAAAAAATAAACTTGGTTTAGCACCATTGGCTATTCTACTCATTACATTGATTGGGTGTACTAAAGAAACCTCAAACAAAACGACAGCAACTTCAAAAAGCACAGAAGAAATTGCTGCCGTACAAGAAACGAAAAAAACAGCAGATAATAAATATGGTAAGTATGACAATGATGATCTTCTTGAAACATATGATGAAACAACCGCTACGAAAATAGCGTTAAAAGATTCAGGCAGCACAATAGATGGATCAGGTGCTTCTGAAAAGAGCAATACAATTTCCATTACTGCAGGAGGGACATACATTTTATCTGGAAGTTATAAAGGTCAGGTCAAAATCAATGCCAATAACGAAATGGTTCATCTGGTTTTAAACAATGTGTCAATAAACAATGATTCTTCTTCTGCTGTATATGTTGAACAAGCAAAAAAAGTCATTACAACCTTAGCTGAAGGATCGAAAAATACTCTGACTGATGGAAAAGATTATGCTTTTGCTTCAACCGAAGAAACTGAGCCTGACGCAGCTTTTTTCAGTAAAGACGATTTGACAATTAACGGAACGGGTACTCTAGACCTTACTGGAAACTACAGCAACGGTATCCGCAGCAAAGATGATTTAGTCATCACCAACGGTACAATCAACGTTAGTGCAAAAAATAACGCATTGAAGGGGAAAGATGCACTATCAATTGCAGGTGGAACTTTTTCTTTGAAAACAACTGAAGGAGATGGTATCCAAGCCAATAATAACACAGACACCAGTAAAGGCTGGATTGCAATCGACGGGGGCACATTCACGATTCAAGCAGGTAACGATGGGATTCAAGCTGAAACAAATCTATCTATTTCTAAAGCTGACATCACCATACAAACAGCCAAAGGGTATGAAGATCAATCAATCGACACTGCAGCTAGCTACAAAGGGTTAAAAGCATCTGGCAACATTATAATAGATGATGGAACCTTTGAGTTAAACACAGCAGATGACAGCATTCATTCTAATGCTGCTGTTACGATTAATAATGGAACCTTTTCACTAACCAGCGGTGATGACGGTATTCATGCTAATACAGACTTGGTAATTAAAAAAGGAACAATCAATGTCGGTCACTCTTATGAAGGCTTAGAAGGCTCCACGGTTACAATTAATGACGGCGATATTTCGGTAAAAGCGACAGATGATGGGATTAATGCTGCCGGTGGAAGTTCTGATGAGACCAATCAGGATGGACAGTTTGGTGCAGATTCTTTTGGAGGACCTGGCGGAGCTGGTAAACCTGGTGACGGCGGTGATAGTACTAAATTTATAGAAATAAATGGTGGAACGGTCTATGTTAATGCAGAAGGTGACGGGATTGACAGCAACGGAGATGTTCGCATGACTGCTGGTACATTGATTGTAAATGGTCCAATAGATAATGGAAATGGTGCATTGGATTATGACGGTACTTTTACAATGGATGGCGGGTTGTTTGTTGCGAGTGGAAGTTCAGGTATGGCAATGAGTGCTAGTAATTCTTCTACTCAAGCAGCACTTAGTCTTTATTTTGATGAAACGCAAAAAGCAGGGACACTCATCAATTTAAAAAATACTGATGGAAAAACAATTCTGTCCTTTTCTCCTAAAAAAGAGTTTTCCCATATAGCTATTAGTTCACCTGATTTAAAAGTTGGTGAAACTGTTAATTTATCTACGGGTGGTCAAGATACAGGCACCGAAAAAAATGGATTATACAGTAACAGCAACTATTCTAACGGAACAGAATTAGCTAAAATCACTATAAGTGATACGTTGACTTCAGTAGACCAAACTGGCTCACAAGTTAATGGCAGTCAAATGGGTGGCGGACCTGGTGGACAACCACCTAGATAATTTATTTCCATTGCTTTAATAGCTAGTTTATTGATAGAATAAGGATATCAAATAGAACGAGGTGGTTATATGTCTAAACGAGTTATTATTATGCACTTTGATGTAGAGAGCCAAGCGTACCAAGCATTTTCTGAGATAAAAAAATTGTATCTGGAGAAAAAAATCAAAGGAGAACAAATGGCGGTTGTCACCCATGAAAACGATGGTGTTCATCAATTCAAAATAGATGATTTTCTTGATTTTACAGGAAATAATCATACATCTAAGAATAGTTTTAT
Source organism: Enterococcus sp. AAFC-DPL-5146 (assembly GCF_058216635.1). Taxonomy (NCBI): domain Bacteria; kingdom Bacillati; phylum Bacillota; class Bacilli; order Lactobacillales; family Enterococcaceae; genus Enterococcus; species Enterococcus sp. AAFC-DPL-5146. The sequence goes on from NZ_CM177103.1 coordinate 1,490,045, forward strand.
AGGAATGCTAATAGGAATTTTAGGCGGACCATTAGGTATTTTATTAGGTTGGTTTGCGGGAAGTTTATTTGGAGCTTCTCAAGATGCCAAAGAAATCCAAGATGCTCAAACAGTCTTTGAACACGTAACCAAACAAATCGGCGAAGGTGAGACTGGACTGATTTTAATTGCAGAAGAAGATGACAATCGTCCACTAAATCAGTTAATTATGAATGAATTAGGCGGCGAAATCACACGTTTAGATTTTGAAGATGTAGAAAAAGAAATCACTGATGCCAAAGACGTAGAAAAAGAAACAAAAGATTCAGCTGAAAAATCTTGGAGAAATAAAAAACAAGATTCCAATGAAAAAACAGAAAATTAATTAGTTACCGGAAATATAATAAATAGGTTTAAATAGATAATTAACAACGATGTCTATTTAAGCCTATTCTTCAAATTAAATAAATGGTAAGTGAGAAGATGTGATAAAGAGCTCTTTTTATTCGTCTTCTTTTTTGATTATAAGGATGTGAAAACAAGTGCTAAAAATATTATTAGTAGAAGATGATGAAATATTATCAGACAGTATTTTGGAAATTTTATCTAAAATCGGCGAAATTTTTCAGGTTTATGATGGAGAAGAAGCTCTATACGAAGCACAAAGGGGTATTTATGATCTAATTGTTTTAGATTTGATGTTACCCTTAATGACTGGTGAAGAAGTCTTAACTGCTTTACGAAAGAAAAATATTTACACTCCTGTGCTGATTTTGACGGCTAAGGATGGTTTGGAAGATAAAGTCAATGGATTTAAAACTGGTGGAGACGATTACCTGACTAAACCTTTTCATAGAGAAGAATTATTGTTACGTGTCCAAGCGCTTGCCCGTCGTTCTTTGGGATTAAATCAAAAGAATGAATTAGTTGTTCATGATTTGCGAATAGATTTGGATAACCGTCAGGCGATTTTTAAAGAGAAGGAAGTAATTCTTCAAGGGAAAGAATTCGATCTACTACATTATCTTATGCAAAACCAAGGACGAATCATCACCAAGGATCAATTGTTTGATCGAATATGGGGATTTCAATCCGATACAACGTTAACGGTTGTTGAAGTTTATATGAGCAATCTCAGAAAAAATTTAAAACCCTTCGGAATTGATCGTTGGATAAAAACGTTGCGTAACGTTGGTTATCTATTTGAAGTGCCTGAGGAGAAAGAGAATGAATAAACAATTAAGTAAAAGACAAAGAATTAATTATTTTCTGATGAACTTGATTTCGTTTGCAAGTATCTTTCTGATTTTAGGTTTAATTGTATTTCAATTGGTGCAATCATCTATTTATACGTCCGTTGACCATGATTTACAGCGACTTTCTGAAGATAAACAATTTATAGAACACCAATTGACAAAAAATGAACGATTACAGGAAAAAATACCAGAATTAGGGAAATTTGATACACCACCGCCCAATAATTTTCAACAACAAGTAATTCTCTGGTCAAAAGATGGAAAGATACTCAATGAAGCTGAGTTAGGTTCTCGTTTCTATGATTTCCAAAATTTAACATTATCGACAGAAGATTTAAATAAAATAACTAGTATTCAAACAAAAGATAGTAATAATCGGTCACTTCAATTTCGTTCGATTACGTTGTCAGTTGAAAAACAATCTGAGATAACCTATATTCAACTGTTAGTAAATACTGATCCAATTAAAGGGACAGTTCAGCAGTTTAAACAAATATTGATTATTTGTATGGTTATTTTTGGTTTATTATCAATTGCTTTAAGCTATTTTCTTTCAAAGTGGTTTATGAAACCCATCTTGATTTCTTGGAAAAAGCAGCAAGAGTTTGTAGAAAATGCCTCTCATGAATTAAGAACACCTTTGACAATCATCCAAGCAAAATTAGAAAAATTGTTTACCAAGCCAAATCATACAATTTTAGAAGAATCTGAGACGATAGCTTTATCTTTAGACGAAGTGCAACGTTTGAGTCAGTTAACAAGCGATTTACTCTTACTGGCCCGTTCAGACTCAAATTCACTAACCTTAGAAAAGGAAGCAGTAAAAATTAATCACTTCCTAGAGAATGTCTTGCTTCCGTATCAAGAGTTAGCTTTAGCTGAAGAAAAAGAATTTACCATTGAGTTAGGTGAAGAGCAACAATTGATTTTTGATAAAAAAAGAATCCATCAGCTATTAATCATTCTGTTAGATAATGCATTGAAATATACAGCATCGGGTGAAAAAATAGTTGTTTTCTCGACGGTTAAAAATAACGAATGGATAATAAAAATCAGTGATACAGGTATAGGGATCGTTGATGAGAAAAAAGCAGCAGCGTTTGAACGATTTTATCGAGGGGAAGGCTCTAGAAATCGTAAAACAGGCGGTTACGGGATTGGACTTGCGATTGCAAAATGGATCGTAGACGAACATCATGGAAAAATCCAGTTGACTGATACCTCGCCAAAAGGGACCACCGTTATTTTACGTTTTCCTGTGAAATAAATATTATTTGCTAAAGTGGTAACTTTCTTCTAAAATAAAGAAGAAGTTTAAAGAAAGTTAGGTAGCCAATGGAATTACAATTTTTAGGTACAGGAGCTGGGGTTCCAGCAAAACATCGTAACGTAAGCAGTATTGCTTTAAAATTATTAGACGAAAGAAATGCAGTCTGGTTATTTGATTGCGGCGAAGGAACACAATTACAAATTTTAAAAAGTAATATTCGTCCCAGAAAAATAGAAAAAATATTTATTACTCATTTACATGGGGATCACATTTTTGGTTTACCCGGATTATTAAGTAGTCGATCTTTTCAAGGCGGAAACGAAAAACTTGAAGTGTATGGCCCACCAGGTGTTGCTGCATTTGTTCGAACAGCATTAAAGGTATCGCAAACGCGGCTTTCATATGAGCTGAAATTTATTGAAATAGCTAAAGAAGGAATCGTATTTTCTGACAAACAATTTACTGTTTCCTGTTTGCCGTTGGATCACGGAATCGAAAGTTTTGGTTATAGAATTGTTGAGGCAGATCACGAAGGAGAATTACAAGTTGAAAAACTTGCTGCCTTAAATATCCCATCAGGACCGATTTACGGAAAAATCAAACGAGGAGAACAAGTAGAGTTACCTGATGGTCAAGTAATTGATGGAAAAGACTTCGTTGGAGAAAGAAAAGCTGGAAGAATCGTAACTATTTTAGGCGATACAAGAAAAACACAAAACAGTGTGTTACTCGCTGAAAATGCCGATATCCTAGTTCATGAAAGTACTTTTAACAAAGATGAGGAAAAAATGGCCAAAGCTTATTATCATTCAACAAGTCATCAAGCTGCACAAGTTGCACTAAAAGCCAATGTAGAAAAGCTTGTTTTGACTCATATCAGCGCACGTTATTTAACTGGAGATATCATTCATTTAGAAAACGAAGCTAAAGAAATATTTCCTAGAACAAAAATCGTTAAAGATATGGAAATAATAGAAATACCTTTCAAAGATCAGTAAGGGGGAAAGAGAATGTATCCAGGACAAGATTTAACAGATAAAATAGTTGTCGTAACGGGGGGTTCAGCAGGTTTAGGGGAACAAATTTGTTATGAAGCAGCGAAAAAAGGCGCAATTGTTGTTGTATGTGCTAGAAGGATTAACTTGATTGGCAAAGTAAAAGAAACATGTGAAGAGTTAAGCGGAAAATTAGCTTTTTCCTTTCAGTTAGATATTGCAGATCCTGAAAATGTGGACACTGTTTTTGAAAAAATCGAAGCAGAGGTTGGGCCCATTGATGTACTAGTCAACAATGCTGGATTTGGAATTTTTGAAAACTTTATAGACACAGATTTAGCAATAGCTAGAAACATGTTTGAAGTCAATGTTTTAGGGATGATGGTCTTTACACAAAAGGCGGCGATTCAAATGGCAGAAAGAGGAACAGGTCACATTATTAACGTGGCGTCTATGGCTGGGAAAATGGCCACAGCAAAGTCAACTGTTTATTCTGCAACAAAATTCGCAGTTTTAGGTTTTTCAAATGCCTTACGATTAGAATTAAAACCTTTAGGAGTTTCTGTTACTACCGTAAATCCTGGTCCTATACAGACTGACTTTTTCGATAAAGCTGATCCTTCAGGTGACTACTTATCCTCGGTTGATTTATTCGTCCTAGAACCAAATAAATTAGCACGAGAAATTGTAAATGCAATGGGAACGTTCAAACGAGAAATTAATCGCCCCCGAATCATGGAAGGTGCCTATCGTTTGTATACCTTATTTCCTCACATAGGTGATTTATTGGCTGGCGGATTACTAAACAAAAAATAAGGAGGAAGAACAGATGAAAAATCAGTGGCGTGTAGTTATAGGTCTAATTTTGGTTCTTATCATTGTAATCTTTGCTGTATTAAATAACCAAACAGTTCCAGTCAGCTTCGGTTTTGCGAAAATTTCGGGGCCATTAATTCTAATTATTCTTGGTTCAGCCATTTTAGGAGCTTTGATAGGTTTACTAACCTCAACTACGACAATGTGGAAGCAGAAAAAGCAAGTGAAAGAATTAGAGAAAACCATTGGAATCTACAAAAACGATGCAGAGAAACTAACGCAAGAAGAAGTTGAAAAAGTTAAACGAACATATGAAAATCAATTAGCTGAATTGCAAGCAAAATATGATACGGTCGTTGCTAATACACCTCTAACTGCTACAGAGGATACAGAACCTGTTGGCAGTCGTGTAGACCACTTCACGAAACCAAGAAGTAATGAAGAAGAATAAGTCGACAGAAGCAGAGAAAAAGCAGAAATAGTTTATCTCTGCTTTTTAATTTGCGAAAATAGTTTTTCCTCTATGATACTTTCTTTAGTTTTCCCATTCTATTTGTTATAATTACTTGGTTAGGAGTGACGTCGTGAAAAAAGCAAAATATACATGGCAATTACGGGACAAGACAGAGTTGCCTCAAGAGTTTTCAGAAATACTAACAAATGAAAAAATCAATCCTTTGCTAGGGCAACTTTTATGGCATCGAGGAATTCAGACAAAAGATGCTTTAGAAACGTTTTTACGTCCTACAGTTGAAAATCTTTACGATCCTTTTTTGATGCATAATATGGAAAAATCTGTAAATAGAATTCAGGAGGCTATCGCACAAGGGGAGAAAATTCTGGTCTATGGCGATTATGATGCGGATGGTATCACTAGTACAACCGTTATGAAAGAAGCAATCGAGTTAATTGGTGGTGAAGTTGAATACTTCTTACCAAATCGATTCATTCATGGGTATGGACCAAATCTATCTGTATTCAAAGAACAGATTGAAAATGGTATACAATTAATTGTTACAGTGGATAACGGAGTTGCTGGTCACGAAGCAATTAATTATGCAACAGAACAAGGAATTGATGTGATTATTACAGATCACCATGAGTTGCCTCCAGAATTACCAAATGCTTTTGCAATTATCCATCCCAAACATCCAGAAGGAGAGTATCCATTTGGCGATCTAGCAGGTGTAGGAGTAGCATTCAAAGTAGCTACGGCTTTACTAGGTGAGCTGCCTGTTGAATTTCTTGATTTAGTTGCGATTGGTACAATTGCTGATTTGGTTTCATTGACAGACGAAAATAGAGTGCTAGTAAAAATGGGGCTTGAAATGATTCGAAACGGTGAACGAATCGGTTTAGATACATTGATCCATTTAGCAGAAGTCAAAAAAGAAACAATAAGTGAAGAGAATATCGGCTTTACCATTGCCCCACGCTTGAATGCTTTAGGCAGATTAGGCGATGCTGCACCAGGTGTTGAACTGATGACGACCTTTGATGAAGAAGAAGCTGAGGGAATTGCAACATACATTAATAGTCAAAACGACGAACGAAAAGAAATTGTTGCAACAATTACAAAAGAAGCCTTTGAGCTTATCGATCTCAGTGAGCCAATTCATATTGTGGCAAAACAAGGTTGGCATGAAGGGGTTCTTGGAATCGTTGCGGGAAGAATTATGCAGGAAACCGGGAAACCGACGATTGTATTGACGATAGACGAAAATAATGAATCTGCAAAAGGTTCTGGTCGTAGTGTTTCAGCATTGAATCTATTTGATGCATTGAGTGAAATCCGTGAAGACTTTACTCATTTTGGTGGACACCATATGGCTGCTGGTATGACGCTGCCTGTTGCTAATATCGATAAAGTAAAAAAACACCTCATTAGCTATCTTGAAGCCAATCAAATCGATCTTTCTCAAGGACAAGAACTATTGATAGATGAAACATTAAAAGTGGAAGAAGCAACAATTCCATTCATTCAGCAACTAAAAATTCTTGCTCCATTTGGAACAGATAACCCAGTCCCAAACTTTTTATTCGAAGATGTTTCTATTGAACAAATTCGTCAAATCGGAGCAGATAAAAGTCACCTTAAGTTTCAGTTAAGTCAAGACAGTGCTAAATTAGATGCAATTGCATTTCAAATGGGAAATCAAGCAGATGAATTTGAGCAAGGAGCAACAAGTGTTTCTGGGCAATTATCTATCAACGAGTGGAACGGTAATAAAAAACCACAACTAATGGTTAATGATTTTTCAGTTGATGGTGTTCAATTATTTGATCTTCGCGGTAAAAATGGTCGTCAAAAAGAAATTCCAGCTTCAAATACGCTATATGTGTACTTTAGTAACGATAGTAAGAAGCTAATTGATGATACTGCCAGTGATCAATTATTGTTTAACGATTTAGATGAAGCAGTAGAAAAGATCAAAGACAAGGACATTCAACAACTAGTTTTTGTCGATTGCCCAGATGATATTGCTTTACTGAAGCAAATTACACAACTTGGAAAAATAGAGCGTGTTTATATGATGGGAATTTCTCTAGAGGAAGCGTATCTAAACGGTACTGGAACCAGAGAACAATATGCTCAACTCTACAAATTCGTAAGACAACAAGAACAAGTGGATGTTCGTTATAAGCTAAATGTTGTTGCTCAACACTTAAAAATACAAGAAAAATTACTAATTTTTATGATTCAGGTGTTTTTTGACCTAGGATTTGTTACAATAGAAAACGGTGTTTTAAGAAAAGTCGATAGTCCAGAGAATCATCCGTTGACTGAGAGTAAGGTCTATCAAACTCGCTTAAAAAGAATCAAAACAGAAGAATTTTTGTTATACAGCGATCGTGAGACAATACAACAATGGCTGTGGAATGAGGAGGAAGTATAAGAATGAATTTAAAAGATTATATTGCTAGTATTCCTGATTATCCAGAAAAGGGTGTTGTTTTTAGAGATATTTCACCGTTGATGGCAAATGGGGACGCATATCGTGAAGCAACAAAACAAATCGTCGATTATGCAAAAGAAAAAAGAATCGACATGGTGGTTGGACCTGAAGCACGCGGATTTATTGTTGGCTGTCCAGTTGCCTATGAACTAGGCGTAGGTTTTGCACCTGTTCGTAAAAAAGGGAAGTTACCTCGTGAAACAATCGAAGTGACCTATGAATTGGAATATGGAACAGATACGTTAACGCTTCATAAAGATGCTATTCAACCAGGACAACGAGTGTTGATTTGTGATGATTTATTAGCTACAGGCGGTACAATCAAAGCGACAATTGAATTGATTGAGTCTTTAGGTGGTATTGTAGTAGGCTGTGCATTCCTGATTGAATTGATGGATTTACATGGGCGAGATAAAATTGCAGATTACGAAATAGTTACATTAATGGAATACTAAAAAAGTCTTTACTCTTAGTAACATAAGAGTAAAGACTTTTTTGTAGTATATTAGCAAATCTGTTTTACGGATATTTACGATAGATATAATGCTGATGTTCTCTTTTTTTTCTAGCCTGAGTATATCTTTTCTCATCCCATAACATGAACCATATAATAAATAGAGGGCTAACAATAAGCAAAGCTGAACGTAACCCTAATGTTCCTAAGAAAATACCAATAACCAATACAAAAAATAATAATCCACCTCGACGAACTGCTTTCATTCTTAATCACCTCATAATTTTTATCGAACAAACGTTTGTATATTCATTATACGAATGTTTGTTCGATTTGTAAAGAGAAAAATATAAAAAAAGCATTTCTTTTTTGACGAATCAAAAAGAAATGCTTTAGCTAACCTTTAAAATGAAGGTAATTTGTTTTCTTACGTATATAATAAAATTGAAAGGAACATAAACCCAGCACCCAGCATAACAAATAGATGCCAAACTACATGCATAAATCGAACACTCTTCAAACTATAAAAAGCAGCGCCTAATGTGTAAGAAACACCACCAGCGACCAACAATGCAATACCTGTAAATCCCAAAGAATCGTATAACGGCTTGGCAGCAATGATACATAACCAACCCATGATAATATAAATCACAGTAGAAATATTTTTAACTGTTTCTTGTTTATGAAGAGTTAATGATTTATAGACAACTCCGCTAATCGCCATCAGCCATATAAGAACAAACAATAACCAGCCTAACCACCCCTTGATACTTAATAAACAAAATGGTGTGTAGCTTCCAGCAATTAATAAGAAAATTGAACTGTGGTCAAAAACCTGAAAAACTTTCTTAGCTCTAGTAAAAATCAAACTGTGAAATAAAGTAGACGATAAAAATAAAAGAATCAATGTTGTACCATAAATAGCATATGAAACAACGTGTACTGCCGAGCCAAGACGCGCCCCTTTTAAAAGTAAAACAACTAATCCTACAATACTTAATCCAGCCCCAATCCCGTGAGTCACTGCATTGAGAACTTCATTTACAATCATATATTTTCTGGAGAATTTAACTTTTTCCAAGAAATCAACTTCCTTCATTTTAATTTGGTGAAAAATAATTATTTGTCTGTTATACTATATACAGACATTTAAGCCTCAAAAGTATTTTACCACGAATTGAGGTTGTTTATAAAGAAAGAGTGATAAAATTATGACAAATGTTAAAATTGTAACCGATTCTTCTTGTACAATGCTAAAAAGCGTTCGTGATGAGTTGGATATTCAGATGATGCCTTTATCTGTGATGATCGATGGTGTTGTTTACGCTGATGATGATCATTTAGAGGGCGAACATTTTATGGAGCTTATGAGCGGAGCAAAAGCTTTACCTAAGACTAGCCAACCGCCTATCGGTGAGTTTGTTGAGCTTTATGATCGTTTAGGAGCTGATGGCAGCGAAGTGGTTTCGATTCATATGACTAAAGGATTAAGCGGTACAGTTGAAGCAGCTAGACAAGCTGGAAACTTAAGTTCTAGCAAGGTTACAGTGATAGATAGTGACTTTACCGATCAAGGCTTATCATTTCAAGTGATTCAAGCAGCCAAACTTGCTAAAAACGGCGCAAGTGTTCCTGAAATTTTAGCTGAAATCAATCATGTCAAAGAAAATACTAAATTATTTATTGGAATCTCTACGTTGGATAATCTTGTTAAAGGCGGCCGTATCAGTCGTACAACAGGACTTTTATCTAATATTTTTAATATGAAAGTTGTCATGGATTTTGATCATACTGAGCTGATTCCAGTTGCTAAAGGTCGAGGAATGAAAACTTTCAATAAGTGGTTTGAAGAATTAAAAAATGAATTGAGTCATTTATCAAACGTTCGACAAATTGGTATTTCTCACGCTGATGGATTAGAGTTGGCTAATGGATTTAAAGAGGGGCTACAAGCGCTGTTTCCTGACATGGAAATTCCGGTACTTCATACAAATCCTGTAATTGCAACTCACACAGGTAAAGGTGCTTTTGCTATCATGTATTATACAGACTGAGTCAAAAGCCTTCCACTCTGATAAATAAGAAGGAGCTGCTTTTTTGCCGCCTTTTAAGGTTCTGGGATATAACTCCAAGAGTTGTGTCCCAGACTCTTTTTTTATAAAAAATTATTTTTTATAAATTTTACTGTACAAATGCACTTAAAATAGAGATAATTTAATAATCAGGATTTTAAAATCTAAGTAAATAGAAGAAGCAAGGGATCATTTAGAGACTTTGTGCTGTAGATCGACATGCTCTTTTTGATTTGCAGTAAAGGAAGGGATACAATGAAATTATTTTTAGAAAAAAATTGGTCGAGTTTTGCCCTTTTTTTCATTATGATTATCGGCACTTTTGCAGTGTTGATGATAGCTGTTCCTAAGGAAAAACCAGTTTTAGGAATTGTAACAAAGCAAACTGTTAAAAACGAAACCAAAGAAGTGATTCATTATGTTGCAATTGGTGACTCATTGACTGAAGGGATCGGAGATTCAACCAACTCAGGCGGATTCGTTCCCTTAGTTGCCAAAGATTTGCAAGAAAAATACCATTTAAATGGTGTTCAAACCGATAATTTCGGTAAAAACGGCGACCGTAGTGACCAAATTCTTAAACGAATCAAAAAAAACACAGAAATTCAAGAAGGATTGGCTTCAGCAGATATGATTACTTTAACTGTTGGCGGGAATGATTTAATGAAAGTGATTAAGGGAGATGTATTTCGCTTAACCAAAAATTCATTTAGTAATCCTTTGAAAAACTACCAAAAAGAAGTCGCAAAGCTCCTTACAGAAATTCGTAAATATAATGCTGATGCGCCGATATATGTTTTAGGTATTTACAATCCCTTTTACCTTTATTTTCCTGACATCACAGAAATGCAAGAGATAGTGGATAATTGGAATAACGGGACACAAGAAGTTGTAAAGGCAGAGAAGAACGCCTATTTCATTCCAGTCAATGATTTACTCTATAAAGGAGTAGGGGACGAGGTTGGAATTGTCAGCAGCGAAGATATCAATACAACATCAAGCGAAGACCGTGATATCAAAAATAATGCGTTATATGAAGAAGATCGTTTTCACCCCAATAATTTAGGCTACCAAATCATGGCCAGCACAGTACGTGACAAGATGACTAGTACCGAAGATAAATGGTTAAATAAAGGAAGTGAGTGAGACAAATGACGAATGAACCAGAAGGAAAAAAAGCGAATAGACGAAGAAAAAAAGCACCAGAAGTGAAAAAAACGATAAACAATTGGAAAATTGCTTTCCTAGTTTTGATTGGTCTGATGATTGGAAGTATGATTTTTGTTTTTGTAAGAGTGACACAAGTTCGAGAACCAAACTACAAACCGGTTCCTGAATTAGTAGAAAAAGATGGGACACCAGTTATCGCCATCCAATCAAATAAAAAGCAGGTAAATGCATTAATCGATTTTTATCTTGAAGATTTTCAAAAAGGATCTGACATTACTTATAAATTTTATTTAGAAAATGAAGCGATGTTGAATGGTACGTTCGAAGTTCTTGGACACCCAATTCAGTTTTATCTTTATTTTGATCCATATGTAATGGACAATGGAAACGTACAACTAAAAGCAAAAAGTTTATCTGTAGGAACGTTAGGACTTCCAATGAAAGAAATCTTAAAATTCGTTCAAAGGGATTATAAACTACCTAGCTGGGTTGAAGTGAATCCTGATGATATCACAGTTTTACTACGCTTAGATCAATTTAGAATGCAAAACGGTTTATTTATACGGGCTGAAAAAATAAATTTAGTTGATGATGACATCCGAATGAACATTTATTTACCAAAAGATAATACTGATAAAAAGGAGGAGTCAAATTGAGCGAGATCGCAATTTTTGCCGGTGGCTGCTTTTGGTGTATGATTCAACCATTTGATAAACAACCCGGTATTATTTCTGTGACATCAGGCTATACCGGCGGACATGTTCCAAATCCAACGTATGAAGAAGTTTTAAGCCACACAACAGGACATACTGAAGCTGTAAAAATCGAGTTTAATCCAGCTCTAATGTCCTATGAAAAATTAGTAGAAATCTACTGGCAGCAAACCGATCCTACAGATGCTTTAGGGCAATTTGAGGATCGTGGAGATAATTATCGGCCGGTTATCTTTTATATAAACGAGCTACAAAAAAGAACAGCTGAAAAAAGCCGAGACGCTTTGAAAAATAGTGGACGTTTTACAGAGCCTATCGTAACAACGATTGAACCAGCAGCTGATTTTTATCCTGCGGAAGACTATCATCAAAACTTTTATCAAAAAGAACCTGAACGTTACAAAGAATCAAAAACAAATCGAGCAAATTTTATAAAAGAGAATTGGTGAATCTATGAGAAGAAGTTTTTATCACTATTTAATGACATTGAGAGCACCCAAAAAAACAGATGAAAGTCAATTTGCAAATGATGCTGCAAAAGATATTCAATTTCCAAAACAATCAGAAGATTATCATGAACTCTCAACTTATTTAGAAATGAATACAGACTATGTAAAAAACATGTACATTTTTGACGAGTTATGGGAAAAATATGTAGAGAATAATAAATAAAAAAAGAAGGAGGGGGAAAAGAAAGCTTTTCCTTCCTTTTTTTTCATGGTAAACTGGAAAACATGCAATGATAAATTTACAGAAAGAGATGACTTTATGAAAAACAAACAACAAGTCCCATTTCATCAATATATTATTTCTATTGCTTGTGTTGCTTTTTTGGCAGGTGGCAGCTCCTATATTTATTTTGATTATCAATATAAAAAGCAACTTGCTGACAGTCCTGTTCAAAATACAAATTTAAAAAAAGTAGATAATCTGTATAACGAAATACTTAGTAATTATGTAGGGAAAGTTGATGAGAATAAACTCGTAGACGGCGCCTTAAAAGGGATGACTGAAGCATTAGACGATCCTTACTCCACATATCTGAATGAACCAGAAGCTGGCGAATTAGATCAAAGCCTAGCAGGCAGTTTTGAAGGAATCGGCGCAACAATGACAATGACAGATGATCTTCCTGCTGTTGCTCAAGCACCAATTAAAGGCTCTCCAGCTGCTAAAGCAGGAATGAAAGTCAATGATACGATTTTAAAAGTTGATAATGAAGAAACAAAAGGAAAAAAACTTTCTGAAGTAGTCAGTAAAATTCGTGGTAAAAAAGGGACAGAAGTTCGATTGACGATTAAACGTGGTGAAGAAATATTTGAATTGAAGATCACTCGAGATACCATTCCAATTGAAACTGTTAGCGGTGAATTGGATAAAACTGATTCTTCAATTGGCTCAATCAAGATTACTTCTTTTGGTGAAAATACTTACAAAGAACTTCAAGAAACAATAAAAAAATTAAGAAAAGAAGGCGCTACTTCATTTGTGATTGACTTACGTCAAAATCCAGGAGGATTACTTGATCAAGTTGAAAAAATGGCTAGTATGTTCCTAAAAGACGGAAAAACAATCATCAAATTTGAAGACAAAAAAGGAAACACAAGTGAAGATGTTGCTTCTAGCCAATTAGATGGCGGATTTAAAGTTACTGAACCTACAGTTGTTCTTGTTGACGAAGGTAGTGCTAGTGCGTCAGAAATTTTCGCAGCTGCTTTAAAAGAATCTGGCAATAAAAAAATTATCGGGACGAAAACTTTTGGTAAAGGAACCGTTCAAACCGTAAAAAATCTAAATGATAAAAGTGAGATTAAATTAACGGTTCTAAAATGGTTAACACCAAATGGCGAATGGATCCATGAAAAAGGTCTAGAACCAACTATTAAAGCCGATTATCCTGATTACGCCTACTTGACTCCAATTTCTAGAGATAAAACCCTAAAAATAGGCGATTCCTCATCAGTAGTTAAAAATGTCAATTCCTTATTAAAAGCGCTAGACTATGATGTTAATGGAGAAAGTAGTGATTTTTCTGAACAAACAAAAGCAGCGGTTAGTTCTTTACAAACGGATAACAACCTACCTGTTACTGGAGAAGTAGATAATGAAACAGCAACTCAAATCGAGCTAGCTGTATCAAAAAAAATCAAAGAAAATGATCAAGCTTATGAGACAGGAATCAACGAAATTCAAAAAGAAAATAAAAAAGATTAAATAAAATAGGCGTGAAAAAAGTTCGTTTGAAGAAAAAAACGAGTTTTTCACACCTATTTCTCATTGATTTTTAAATGCGTTAACTTTTCCTTTAAATTAGTCGCTTTTTCTAGTAATTTTCCTTTATAATAGAATCAACAAAAGAAAGGGAGAGAAGAGAGTGGAAAAGCAGAAAACATATATCGGGTATTTTATTTTTTTCATGAAATTGCTCATTCCTTCTTTAGTACTGTTATTTATACTAAGAGGTTTTATTCTAATCCCTGTTCCTGTTGATGGTAATTCAATGGAAAAAACACTTAGTCAAGGTGACATGATCGTGATGGAAAAATTCTCATCCATCAAGCGTTTTGATGTAGTTGTATTCAAGCTACCAAATGGATCAATCTATATCAAAAGAGTGATTGGACTGCCAGGAGATGCTGTCAGGTACGAAAATGATCAACTTTATATAAACGAAAAACCGATTGAAGAACCCTTCTTAGAAAAAAATATAAAAAAAGATCATGAAACAGCTCCGTATACGACAAATTTTAATTTAAGTGATCTTACAACAGAAGAAGTTTTACCCCAAAATAGTTATTTTGTGTTGGGAGATAATCGAAGAATGTCAAAAGACAGCCGTTCTTTTGGTGCTGTTGAAAGTAAATATATTATAGGAAAAGCACAATTTGTTTACTACCCAATAAAACATATGAAATTCATACCAAGATAGGTGATAAGATGACAATACAATGGTTTCCAGGACACATGGCTAAAGCCAGAAGAGAAGTATCTGAAAAAATAAAATATGTTGATATCGTTTTTGAGTTGGTTGATGCTAGGTTACCCCTTTCATCTAGAAATCCAATGATGGATCAAATCGTTCAGCAAAAACCTCGTTTGGTTTTATTAAACAAAGGAGATTTAGCTGACAAAGAACAGAACCAGAAATGGCAGCAGTATTTTCAGGAAAAAGGCTATCACACTTTAGTTATTAATGCGCAACAAAATAAAGGTGTCAATAAAATTGTTCCTGAAGCAAAAAAAGCGCTAAAAGAAAAACTTGAACGCGAACGTTCAAAAGGGCTTAAACCACGTGCCATCCGTGCGATGTGTATTGGTATTCCAAACGTTGGAAAATCAACATTAATGAACCGTCTAGTAGGAAAAAAAATCGCTCAGACTGGTAATAAACCGGGAGTTACGAAAGGACAGCAATGGTTACGTTCTGGTACTGACCTAGAGTTGTTGGACACACCAGGAATCCTGTGGCCAAAATTTGAAGATCAGGAAATTGGTAAGAAGTTAGCCTTGACGGGCGCGATTAAAGATCAACTACTTCATTTGGATGATTTAGCTATCTACGGATTGTCATTCTTTTCACGTTTCCATCCTGGGCGTTTAGTTGAACGCTATCATTTAACAGAGGAAGAAACATTTTTACCTGCTGCTGAACTTTTGATGCTGATCAGTCAAAAGCGCGGTTATCGTGATGATTATGATCGAGCAAGTGAGATGATTATTCAAGAAATACGTAGCAGTAAATTAGGTCCGTATACATTAGATCGTTGGGAAGAATTAGGAGTCGTAAAAGATGAAAACTGAGTCAATTCAGCAAATTAAAACAGCTTTAGCAACTATTACAACAAGAGATGATAAAAGAATCCAGCAATGGAAAGAAGATGAACGCAGCGGTGTTCAGCAAGCTATTGCTCAATGGAATAGAAGAATGCAGCGGCATGAAAAAGAGGTAGCATTACTTGAGGAAATGCAAGAGTTTGAAAATAATGCGAGAGCAAAAGGTCATCGTTTGATTGTTGGCATAGATGAGGTAGGCCGTGGTCCTTTAGCAGGTCCAGTTGTAGCTGCTGCAGTTATCTTGCCGGAAAACTTTCAACTTCTTGGAGTAAATGATTCTAAAAAGTTATCTGCCAAAAAAAGAGATGAGCTTTATGATGAAATCCAAAATCAAGCAATTTCGATTGGTATTGGGATGGTGGATCATAATAAAATTGATGAAATAAACATTTATCAAGCATCCAAACTGGCGATGGGAATAGCACTGGAAGACCTTTGCTTCATTCCCGACTATTTATTGATTGATGCAATGGAGCTAGACGTAAAAATCCCTCAAGACAGTATTATCAAAGGTGATGCTCGTTCAGTGTCCATCGCAGCTGCAAGTATTGTTGCGAAAGTTATCCGTGATCGCCTAATGGAAGACTATGCTAAAATGTATCCTGGATATGGTTTTGAAAACAACGCCGGTTATGGAACAAAAGAACATTTGTTAGGTTTAGAGAATCAAGGAATCTGTACAATTCACAGAAAAACATTTGCTCCAATAAAAGATATGTGTTAAAAAAATAAAAAGCCCCTTTTTTTGCGGATACTTACTATAACAAGTATTTGTGAAAGAAGGTTTTTTTATGGAAGAAAAACAACGAGATTTAATATTTAAATTAGCTGTCTGCAATGGTATCGGTAATTTAGGCATGTTAAAAGTCTTAGATTTTTCAATGAAATACAACAATGGTACTGATTTTTCAAAAGAAGAAATCATTCAAATCGCTGGAATCACAACCTATCAGAAATTATTTGCTCAGTCATGGGATCACTGGTCCAAAAACACAGATAAATTGAAAGAATATCAGGCGCAACACACTTTTATCACCATTTTAGATCCAGTCTATCCGTATTACTTAAAACAAATATATAATTGTCCAGTATTATTGTTCTACAAAGGAAACCTACAACTTTTAGAAAAAAATTGTTTGGCTTTTATTGGAGCAAGAGCCGCTTCAGTTTATGGTATAAATGTTGCACGACAATTGATCCCGGAAATGATCAGTAATAATCTGGTTATTGTTAGTGGTTTAGCCAAAGGAATCGATAGTGTTAGCCACCAAGTTGCGATGCAACATGGCGGAAATACTATTGGTGTTATAGGAACAGGTTTGGATATATGCTATCCGAAAGAAACAGCTCATATTCAACGGAAGATGATGGAAGAGCAATTAGTTCTTAGTGAATATCCCAATGGTACAGGACCTAGAAGATATCATTTTCCTATGAGAAATCGGATAATAGCTGGTATGAGTCTAGGTACTTGCGTAATTGAAGCTCGAAAAAAAAGCGGCTCTCTAATAACTGCACAAGCCGCTTTAGAATACGGGAGGGAAGTTTTTGCTGTTCCAGGTAATCTCTTTGATTCGCAATCTGATGGCTGTCATGGTCTTATCAAAGAGGGGGCAAAATGCACTATTTCTCCTAAAGATATCCTAGAAGAAATTCAATTTTTTTCTATTTAACTGCATCAATCCTTGACAAACCTGTGATGAATAGATATGATGAATTACGATTTGTGAGTTCTCTACATTTTGATATATATAATAGAAGAAACACAAAAACCGAAAGGAGCCACACGTTGAATGGCGTATAAATATCTAGTTATTGTAGAATCCCCCGCTAAAGCCAAAACAATTGAAAAATATTTAGGAAAAAATTATAAGGTTGTTGCCAGTGTTGGGCATATTCGAGATTTACCAAAAAGTAAAATGGGGATCGATATTGAAAATAATTATGAACCTCACTATATATCTATCCGGGGCAAGGGCGATGTAATCAAAAGCTTAAAAGCTGCTGCCAAAAAAGCAGATAAAGTTTATCTCGCAGCCGATCCGGACCGAGAAGGAGAGGCCATTGCTTGGCATTTGTCTTTCCTTCTTGGCTTAGATTTGACTGATAAAAATCGTGTTGTATTTAATGAAATTACTAAAGAAGCTGTAAAATCAGCGTTTAAAGAACCTCGTACGATTAATTTAGACTTAGTAGATGCACAACAAGCACGCCGCATTTTAGACCGCCTAGTTGGTTATTCACTTAGCCCAATTCTATGGCGCAAAGTCAAAAAAGGCTTGAGTGCTGGCCGAGTGCAATCAGTAGCTTTAAAAATCATTATTGATCGTGAGAATGATATTCGTAAATTCATTCCTGAAGAATATTGGAGTATTGACGGAAACTTCCAGAAAGGCAAGAAAAAGTTTAAGGCAAATTTCTGGGGTCTAGATGGCAAGAAGAAAAAATTACCAAATGCTGAAGCTGTTAAAGAAGTGACCACTCGCATTAAAGGTAAAGAATATGATGTAACGAAAGTTGAGAAAAAAGAGCGCAAGCGAAACCCAGCACTACCTTTCACAACGAGTAGCTTACAACAAGAAGCAGCTAGAAAGTTAAATTTCAGAACACGTAAAACTATGATGGTTGCACAACAGTTGTATGAAGGAATTCCTTTAGGAAAACAAGGGACTGTTGGTTTGATCACATATATGCGTACAGACTCGACTAGAATAGCTGATTCAGCTAAAAGTGAAGTTGCAGAATACATTGAAAAAGCTTACGGTAGTGAGTTCTCAGCCCATGGCGGACGCAAAGTCAAAAATGCTCAAGGTGCTCAAGATGCCCATGAAGCAATTCGTCCTTCTAGTGTATTGCGTACACCAAATGAAATCAAACAATATTTAGATAAAGATCAATTAAAACTTTATACATTGATCTGGTCACGTTTAGTTGCCAGTCAAATGACACCAGCTGTTTTGGATACAATGAAAGTAACTTTAGAACAAAATGGTGTAATTTTCATTGCTAATGGTGCGAAAGTGAAATTCAAAGGGTTCATGCAAGTTTATGTTGAAGGTCGTGATGACGGCAAAGAAGACAAAGAAAATATCTTACCTGATTTAGTTCAAGGAGATAAAGTGAACGCCCTTGATATTGAACCAAAACAACATTTCACACAACCACCAGCTAGATTTAGTGAAGCGACTTTGATTCGCGCATTAGAAGAAAATGGTGTTGGACGTCCATCTACTTATGCACCAACCCTAGAAACGATTCAAAGACGTTATTATGTTAAATTGACAAATAAACGATTTGAACCCACTGAATTGGGGGAAATTGTCAATTCTCTAATCGTTGAATTCTTCCCACAAATTGTGGATGTTCATTTTACTGCTTCAATGGAAGGTGATTTGGATAAGATTGGTGTTGGTAATGAAAAATGGGTTGAAGTGGTTGACCGTTTTTATCAACCTTTCGAAAAAGAATTAACCAATGCTGAAGAGAAAATTGAAAAAATTCAAATCAAAGATGAACCTGCCGGATTTGACTGCGATCTTTGTGGCCATCCAATGGTGATCAAACTAGGACGTTATGGTAAGTTTTATGCATGTAGTAACTTCCCAGAATGTCGAAATACAAAAGCAATCGTCAAAGAAATTGGCGTAACTTGCCCTGTTTGTAAGGAAGGCCAAGTCATTGAACGAAAATCCAAAAAGAATCGCTTATTTTACGGCTGCAGTCGCTATCCAGAATGTGAGTTTACTTCTTGGGATAAACCAATTGGGCGTCCGTGTCCAAAATGTGGTCAATATCTTGTTGAGAAAAAAGTCAAAGGCGGTAAGCAAGTAGTTTGTATCAATGGTGATTATGAAGAAAACGTTCAAAAATAGCTCGTACTTTTAAAGAAAAAAATTAAAAACCAACGGACAATACCGTTGGTTTTTTGAAGAAAAGAGGAAATATATGACTACTTCTGTAACAGTTATTGGCGCTGGTTTAGCCGGCAGTGAAGCAGCATGGCAAGTTGCACAAGCAGGTGTACCAGTTACACTTTATGAAATGCGCCCTGTAAAAAATACCCCAGCGCATCAAACAGAAAATTTTGCTGAGTTAGTTTGTTCAAACTCATTAAGAGGGAACAACTTAACGAATGCAGTAGGTGTATTAAAAGAAGAAATGCGTCGTTTGGACTCAATTATTATTACTAGTGCAGATAAAACTGCTGTACCAGCAGGTGGCGCTTTAGCAGTGGATCGGGATACTTTTTCACAAGAAATCACTGATAGAATAAAGAATCATCCCCTGATAACAGTTAAAAACGAAGAAATCACAGCAATCCCTGAAGGAATCGTCATTGTTGCAACAGGGCCTTTAACTTCAGAGTCTTTAGCTGAACAAATAAAAGAGTTTAATGGTTCAGATGGTTTTTATTTTTATGATGCAGCAGCACCAATTGTAGATAAAGCAACCATTGATATGGATAAAGTTTATTTAAAATCCCGTTATGATAAAGGGGAAGCAGCCTATTTAAATTGTCCAATGACAGAAGAAGAGTTCAAAGCATTTTATGAAGCATTAATTTCAGCTGAAGTCGTGCCATTAAAAACATTTGAAAAAGAGAAGTTCTTTGAAGGTTGTATGCCAATAGAAGTAATGGCCAAACGCGGTATTAAAACAATGTTATTTGGACCTCTAAAACCAGTCGGATTGGAAGATCCAAAGACTGGAAAACGTCCATATGCTGTGATTCAGCTTCGTCAAGACAATGCTGCGGCATCTTTATATAATCTAGTAGGATTCCAAACACACCTAAAATGGGGAGAACAAAAACGTGTCTTCCAAATGATTCCGGGATTAGAAAATGCTGAATTTGTTCGTTATGGTGTCATGCATCGTAATAGTTTCATGAATTCTCCTGAATTATTAAAACCAACATACCAATCTCAAAAAAGAGATAATTTATTCTTCGCTGGACAAATGACAGGTGTTGAAGGGTATGTAGAAAGTGCTGCTAGCGGTCTATTAGCTGGTATCAACGCTGCACGCTTAGCAAAAGAAGAAGAACCAATTGTTTTACCAAGAGAAACAGCCTTAGGAAGTATGGCGTATTATATTACTCATGCAGAAGGCAAACATTTCCAACCAATGAATGCTAACTTTGGTTTGTTCCCTGAATTACCTGAAAGAATTCGTGATAAAAAAGAGCGCTACGAAGCAATTGCTGATAGAGCTTTGACAACATTAGAGAAAGTTAGTAAAGAACTAGACCTTGTTATAAAGTAAATAAACAAAGAGTGCGAAAAAACTGGACATCAGTTTTTTCGCACTCTTTTTCATTTATAAATTAAATTTCACTTATAATTCAGGGGACTTTATCGCTAAATATGAATAAATTGTTACTAAATTTGAAAATATTAATTAAATTCTGACAATTCATTTGTTTTTTCAAAATGGTTATGCTAAAGTTACTTTGTAATTTATTGGAGGGAGTCATATATGCAGGAAAAAAACTGGTCAGAGCTATTTTTAAATTATTTGATCGTTGAGCGCGGATATTCTGAAAAAACTAAAATTGCCTATGAAGAAGACATTATCAACTTTTTTATTTTTTTAAAGAATACTGGGGACACGAATTACTTAAGCGTGGATCATCTAGATATCCGTACATACTTGAGTTTTCTCTACGATAAAGAATATAGCCGAAACTCTATCAGCAGAAAAATTGCAAGTTTACGATCCTTCTACCAATTTTTACTTAAAAATGAAGTAATCAAAGAGAACCCTTTTTCATACGTACACATGAAGAAAAAACAATTACGTCTACCTAGATTCTTTTACGAAAAAGAAATGGATGCGTTGTTCGAAAGCGCTAAAGGCTCAAAACCATTAGATTTAAGAAATCAAGCATTATTAGAAATACTATATGGCACTGGAATTCGTGTTAGTGAGTGTACAAATTTGACTCTACAGTCAATTGATTTTTCTGCAAATGTACTGCTTATTCACGGAAAAGGGAATAAAGATCGTTATGTACCTTTTGGATCATTTGCCGAAGATGCACTTAAAGAGTATCTTGAAAATGGCCGAGCGGTTTTAATGGACAAATA
Organism: Enterococcus sp. AAFC-DPL-5146; assembly: GCF_058216635.1. Lineage (NCBI taxonomy): Bacteria > Bacillati > Bacillota > Bacilli > Lactobacillales > Enterococcaceae > Enterococcus > Enterococcus sp. AAFC-DPL-5146. Next base: position 1,511,650 of record NZ_CM177103.1, read on the forward strand.
TCATCAAGAACATGCCTTTGTTTTTATTAACCATCATGGTGAGCAGATCACACCGACAGGGATTGAGTATGTTTTAAATCAATTAATCAAAAAAAGTACCTTGAATAGCGATATTCATCCTCACATGCTACGGCATACATTTGCGACCCATTTACTTAATAATGGAGCGGATATGCGTACAGTGCAGGAATTATTGGGTCACTCTGATTTATCAACTACTCAAATCTATGCCCACGTAACAAAAGAAAGCTTACAAAAAAATTATCGAACCTTTCATCCTCGTGCATAACGAGTGAAAATATATAGTTACGTTTATTACTATTATCTTGCTGTGCGGGCTAATCTCTTGAAAAAAAAGAACCCGTTACGCTTTTAAATTAGGAGGAATTATAATGGTTGAATCACAATTTCATTCAACGACCATTTGTGCAGTTGAAAAAAATGGAAAATTTGCAATGGCCGGAGATGGTCAAGTAACGATGGGAGAATCAGTCGTTATGAAAGGGACCGCAAAAAAAGTCCGCAGAATATATAATGACGAAGTAGTCGTCGGTTTTGCAGGAAGTGTCGCCGATGCTTTTACACTGGAGGAAAAATTCGAAGGTAAATTAAACGAATATAACGGTAATTTAACTCGAGCAGCGGTTGAATTAGCGCAAGAATGGCGCACGCAGCAATCAATGCAAAAATTAGAAGCTATGCTGATTGTGATGAATAAAAAAGAAATGCTGTTAGTCTCAGGTACAGGCGAAGTAATCACACCAGACGACGGCATCTTAGCAATTGGTTCAGGTGGTAATTTTGCCCTGTCTGCAGCACGCGCAATGAAACATTACGGAGATAAAGAAATGTCGGCCAAAGAAATCGCTAAAAATGCGTTGAACATCGCCGCAGATATCTGTGTCTTTACAAATCACAATATTATTGTCGAAGAATTATAGATGGGAGACAGCATCCATGAATGAATTAAATAAAACACCAAGAGAAATCGTCAAAGAATTAGATGAGTATATCATCGGACAAGAAACAGCCAAAAAATCTGTCGCAGTCGCATTAAGAAATCGATACCGTCGCTTGCAGTTGGAAGAAAAAATGCAGCAAGACGTAACACCTAAAAACATGTTGATGATCGGTCCAACTGGAGTTGGGAAAACGGAAATTGCGAGACGTTTGGCCAAAATTGTTAACGCTCCGTTTATCAAAGTTGAAGCTACCAAATTTACAGAAGTTGGTTATGTTGGTCGTGATGTAGAGTCGATGGTTCGAGATCTTGTTGAAAATGCGATTCAAATCGTTGAAAAACAACAATATAGTCGAGTTTATTCGCAAGCTTTAAAAAAAGCGAATAACCGTCTAGTGAAAGTACTTGTACCTGGGATTAAAAAAGAACAAAAGCAAACATCGAACAATCAGTTCGAACAAATGATGCAAATGTTCAGCAATGCACAACAACCTCAAGAAACACAAGAAGAAGTAACCGAAGAAATCAAAATCAATCGTAAATCGATTCTTGATCAATTAGAAAAAGGCTTACTAAATAATCGTGAAGTAACAATTGAAATAGAAGAACCTAAAAAAACGATGCCTGCTATGAACAACGGCATGGAACAAATGGGTATTGATTTAAATGAGACTCTAGGTGCTTTATCACCAAAGAAAAAAGTTGAACGAACAGTAACAGTTAAGGAAGCACAAGATCTATTGGTGAAAGAAGAATCAGCAAAAATCGTCAAAGAAGCTGATATTCATAGTGAAGCGATTCGTTTAGCTGAGAGTAGTGGTATTATTTTCATTGATGAATTTGATAAAATCACTTCAAAAAGCCAACAAAATTCAGGTGAAGTTTCTCGTGAAGGAGTACAGCGTGATATTTTACCTATTGTTGAAGGTTCGCAAGTCAATACAAAATATGGTCCGATTCAAACAGATCACATTTTATTTATCGCTTCTGGAGCATTCCATTTATCAAAACCAAGTGATTTGATTCCGGAACTGCAAGGACGTTTTCCAATCCGTGTAGAATTGGATGATTTAACAGCGGAAGATTTTGTACGGATTTTAACAGAACCAAATAATGCATTGATTAAACAATATATCGCCTTGATCGGCACAGAAAATGTAACGGTAATCTTCACAAAAGAGGCCATCGAAAGAATTGCTAATATTGCTTTTGATGTTAATCGTGATACTGACAATATCGGTGCACGTCGCTTGCACACGATTTTAGAACGTTTGTTGGAAGATTTATTATTTGAGGCACCTGATATGCAAATGGGAGAAATTACCATTACTGAAGCTTATGTAAATGAAAAACTGAACAGTATTGTTCAAAATGAAGATTTAAGTCGCTACATTCTTTAAAATTATGCTTCGAAAATAGATAAATTATTAAGGCGCCCGCTGCACGTTTAAATTAGGAGGACTAAAAATGACTACTTTATTAGAAAAAACACGTCAAATAAACAAACTTTTACAACAAAATAATACATTTGACCAAAAAGCAGAGTTACCTTATGACAAAATGGCAATGATTTTGGGGGACGTTTTGGATAGTAATGCCTATATCATTAGTAACGAAGGTGTTTTGTTAGGGTACAACGAAAAATTAGATGTTAATAATGCACGTGTGAAGCATATGTTTGAGGAAAAACGCTTCCCGCAAAGTTATACAGATGCAGTTGATGACTTAATAAGAACGAAGGCAAATATTTCTATCACTAGTGATTTAACTGCCTTTCCAGTGGAATTACGTGAAAAATATCCTTTTGGTTTAACAACGGTTGTACCGATGTTTGGAGCTGGTAAGCGTCTTGGAACGATTATTTTAGCTAGAGTAGAAAAATCATTTAATGATGAAGATTTAGTTTTAGCAGAATACAGCGCAACAGTTGTTGGTATGCAGATTCTTTATCAACAATCAAGAAACATTGAAGCAGAAGTCCGCAGTGCAACGGCTGTGCAAATGGCAATCAATACCTTATCATACAGCGAATTAAAAGCAGTTCAAGCGATTTTCAAAGCTTTGGATGGAGAAGAAGGCAGATTGACTGCTTCAAGTATCGCAGATGAAATTGGTATTACCCGTTCAGTGATCGTGAATGCGTTAAGAAAATTAGAATCAGCAGGAATCATTGAATCTAGATCTCTGGGAATGAAGGGAACCTATCTGAAAGTTTTAAACAAACAATTTATAAAAGAATTGGAAAAAGACAACAAGTAGGAGGCTGTGAAAATGACTGTACAAATAGAAAATGACTATCTGATTGCAACAATTGCTGAAGATGGTGCTGAACTAGTCAGTTTAAAATCAAAAAAAAATAACATTGAATATATTTGGCAAGGAGATCCCGCTTTTTGGGGACGTCATGCACCAGTCTTGTTTCCATTTGTCGGACGTTTAAAAGAAGACCAGTATACTTACCAAAACCAAACTTATCCTATGGGTCAACATGGTTTCGCTAGGGACAGTCTGTTTGAAGTAATTGAGCATGGTTCTGAATTCGTTTCTTTATCGCTAAAAAGCAGTAAAGAAACGAAAAAAATATATCCTTTTGATTTTGAGTTAATACTTTCTTATGCTTTAGAGGGAGAGAACGTAGTTGTTAATTATCAAGTTGAAAATACTGGTAACGATGAAATGTATTTTTCAATCGGTGGACATCCGGCATTTAATGTTCCTTTAGAGCAGAACTTGACGTTCAACGATTATTATTTAAGCTTCTCGCCTAAAAAATCTCGAACTCAAATTCCTTTAGTAGGACCTTTTACCGATTTTGAACACAAAACATTAGGTCAAACCAATACAAGTCTTGATCTGCGCCGTGAATTATTCAAAAAAGATGCAATCATTTTTGAAACTAAAGGCACCAATACATTTACCATTGAAACAGATGAAAGCCCTCATAGCATTAGTTTAAGCTACACAGACATGCCGTATGTAGGAATTTGGTCACCTTATCCGCTAGAAGCGCCATTCGTATGTATCGAGCCATGGTGTGGCATTGCCGACGAAGTGAACGGAACTGGAAATCTTGTTGATAAAAAAGGCATAAATAAATTAGCTGTAAAAGATATTTTCAAAACACACTATACACTTACAACTAAATAATCTAAAAAAGTCAAGGTATGAAATGAGTTTATCCTCTTCATACCTTGACTTTTCTAACACTATTTATTTATTTTTTTAGCACCCAGTCCGAAATGAACGCGACTTTCCGTCCCGTTTTTGATCCGTTTTATATTATCTTTATGGCGGATAAAAATAAAAATCGTCAAAGCTACAGCAATAATTGTCAATAACCAATCAAACTTAGGTAAGATTGCAGGAATCGCAAAGGGCAAGATAATTGTTGAAAGGGTAATCAACACAGCGCTGATCATACTAGTCAAACTTACCATACTGGTAATGTATAACATAATAATAAAAATTAATGCAGAATAAACAAAAAATGTTGGATTGTAAGCTAAAATCATACCAGCACTTGTAGCGACAGCTTTTCCTCCTTTAAAATTCGCAAAGACTGGAAATGTATGCCCTAATACAGCAGCAACACCAAAAATTAGCGGATTAACATCTAAAGAAAATAATACAGGCAAACTAGTTGCCAATGTACCCTTCAAAATATCCATTAATAAAACAGCTATTCCAGCTTTTTTCCCAAGAACTCTAAACGTATTTGTTGTTCCTGTATTACCACTTCCAAATTGACGAAGATCTTTTTTAAAAAAGATTTTTCCGACCCAAACACCAGAAGGGATAGATCCTAATAAGTAGGCTATAACTAATAGCACCAAAAATTTCATTGAGTAACCTCTTTCTCTTCAAACTAGCATTTATTTTATCATGAATAGAAACAGCTAACAATAATTAAATATTCGTTGTATAATGAAATAGAAGAGAAATGAGAAAGGATGACTGAAATGCCTGTAGAAAATCCATCACAAGAAAAAATATTTGATTATTTAAGAGAAGCCAAGAGAATTGCAGTAGTCGGACTGAGCGAAAAAAAAGACCGAACAAGTTATCAAATAGCGAAACTTTTACAAGAAAAAGGCTATGAGATTATTCCTGTGAACCCAATTTTAGCTGGACAAGAAATTCTCGGGGAAAAAGTTTATGAAAAATTACAAGATATTCCAGGGAAGATCGATATTGTTGATATTTTCCGTCGAAGCGAGTTTTTACCGGAAGTTGCTCAAGATTTCATAGAAACAGATGCAAAAGTTTTCTGGGCTCAATTAGGATTAGAGAATGAAGCAGCAGCTGAATTGTTGAAAAAAGCAGGAAGAAATGCTATTATAATGAATCGTTGCATTAAAATTGAATTAGCTGAAATGCCTAAATAGATGCAAATGATCTTAAGAAAGAGTTACCGAATAGGAAAGCTCTTTTTTTTTGAGAGCTTTTAGAGTATTATTGTAATGATGTGGCGAAAAGCCCTATAATTCAAGTATAAGGAGTTTTTTCTTTGGCGAAAAAAGTAAACAATGAATACAATGACGCCTCCATCCAGGTTTTAGAAGGATTGGAAGCTGTAAGAAAAAGACCAGGAATGTATATCGGCTCCACAGACAGCCGTGGATTACACCATTTAGTCTATGAGATTGTTGATAACGCAGTTGATGAAGCATTATCTGGATATGGTAATGAAATTAGCGTAACAATCCAAAAAGATAATAGTATTAAAATCACCGATTCCGGTCGTGGAATGCCTGTAGGAATGCACGCATCTGGAATTCCTACTGTAGAAGTAATCTTCACGGTTCTTCATGCAGGAGGAAAATTTGGGCAAGGTGGATATAAAACATCTGGCGGGCTCCACGGAGTAGGTGCCAGTGTAGTTAATGCATTGTCCAGTTGGCTGGAAGTTCGTATCGTTCGTGATGGCGTTGAGTATATGGAACGCTTTGAAAATGGCGGAAAACCAGTTGGAACACTAAAAAAAGTTGGTAAAACGAATAAAAAGAATGGTACGTCTGTGATTTTCCTTCCAGATGAGACTATTTTTTCTACAATACATTTTTCATACAGCACATTATCTGAACGTTTAAGAGAATCTGCTTTCTTATTGAAAGGTGTAAAGATCTCTCTAACAGACCTTAGAGGTGAAGAACCAAAAGAAGAGATCTTTCATTATGAAGAAGGGATCAAAGAGTTTGTTGCTTATTTAAATGAAGAAAAAGACACTTTAACACCTGTTGTTTATTTTTCAGGTGAGAAAGATGCGATTGAAGTAGAACTATCTTACCAATACAATGACGGTTATTCAGAAAATGTTCTTTCATTCGTAAATAATGTCCGCACAAAAGACGGCGGTACACACGAAGTCGGCATGAAGACATCCATGACCAAAGCTTACAACGAATATGCAAGAAAAGTCGGATTACTAAAAGAAAAAGATAAGAATCTTGAAGGTAGTGACTTCCGAGAAGGCTTAGCAGCTGTTTTGTCAATTCGTGTTCCTGAAAACTTGCTGCAATTTGAAGGGCAAACCAAAGAAAAGCTAGGAACTCCAGCCGCACGTAATGCTGTCGACAACGTTGTTGGTGAGCAAATGGGCTTTTATTTACAAGAAAATAGTGAAATGAGTCAGCAGCTTATTCGTAAAGCAATCAAGGCTCGTGAAGCTCGTGAAGCAGCTCGTAAAGCCCGTGAAGAAAGCCGTAATGGAAAAAAACGGAAAAAGGGTGAATCTCTTTTATCTGGAAAATTAACACCTGCGCAATCACGAAATCCTAAAAAGAACGAACTTTATCTAGTCGAAGGAGATTCTGCCGGTGGTTCAGCAAAACAAGGACGAGACAGAAAATTCCAAGCGATTTTACCTTTACGAGGAAAAGTTCTAAATACTGAAAAAGCTAAAATGCAGGATATCTTGAAAAACGAAGAAATCAACACCATGATTTATACTATTGGAGCAGGTGTGGGTCCTGAATTTTCAATTGAAGACTGTAACTACGATAAAGTTATTATCATGACCGATGCGGATACCGATGGTGCTCACATTCAAGTTTTATTACTGACATTCTTTTATCGCTATATGAAACCTTTGATCGAAGCTGGCAAAATCTACATTGCTTTACCGCCTCTTTATAAAGTATCAAAGGGAATCGGAAAAAAAGCTGTAACAGAATATGCTTGGACAGACGAAGAACTGTCTAGCGTAACAGAGCAAGTCGGTAAAGGATATATGCTTCAACGATACAAAGGGTTAGGGGAGATGAACGCTGATCAGCTGTGGGAGACAACCATGGACCCTGAGACACGTACATTGATCCGAGTTAGAATAGATGATGCAGCACAAGCAGAACGTCGTGTAACGACACTCATGGGCGATAAAGTAGAACCAAGAAGAAAATGGATTGAACGTCATGTCCAATTCACTTTAGAAGAAGATGGCAGTATTTTAGATAGAAAAGACGGAGAAACAGAAATTTCTCCATCCATTTCAAATGAAGTTTTAGATGAAGAAAAAAGAGAAGAAGCTGAACGTAAAAATGCAGAAGCAGAAGAAATCAGTTTATTTGATTTAGAGTAGGGAGTGACGAATTTGGAAAAACGCCAAGATATTCAAGAATTGACTCTTGAAGAAGTAATGGGCGATCGTTTTGGAAGATATTCCAAATATATCATTCAAGAACGTGCCCTACCTGATATTCGTGATGGGTTAAAACCTGTACAACGTAGAATTTTATTTTCTATGAATAAAGATGGAAACACCTTTGAAAAAAGTTTTAGAAAATCCGCAAAATCTGTCGGAAATATCATGGGGAACTACCATCCCCATGGTGATAGTAGTATCTATGAAGCAATGGTTCGTTTAAGTCAGGACTGGAAACTCCGTGAAGTCCTAATTGAGATGCACGGAAATAACGGAAGTATGGACGGAGATCCGCCAGCTGCGATGCGTTATACGGAAGCACGCTTGTCTGAACTAAGTGGAGAACTTTTAAAAGATATCGAAAAAGAAACCGTTGATTTTGTTTGGAACTTTGATGATACAGAAAAAGAACCTACTGTTTTACCAGCAAAATATCCAAACTTACTGGTAAATGGTTCGACAGGGATCTCAGCAGGGTATGCAACTGAAATTCCTACACATAATTTAGCTGAAATCATTGATGGGACGATTTACTTGATCGATCACCCAAATGCAACTTTGGATAAGCTGATGGAATTTATTCCAGGACCAGATTTTCCAACAGGCGGGATTTTACAAGGAAAAGAAGAAATCAAAAAAGCCTATGAAACAGGTCGTGGAAAAGTTATTCTTCGTTCAAAAACAAGAATAGAACCGCTAAAAGGCGGCAAGCAACAAATTGTTGTCACTGAAATTCCATACGAAGTCAATAAAGCCACATTGGTTAAGAAAATGGATGAAGTTCGTTTAAATAAAAAAATCGATGGTATTGCTGAAGTACGCGATGAAAGTGACCGTACGGGATTACAAATTGCAATCGAGTTGAAAAAAGATACAAATGCGGAAGGTATATTAAACTACCTATTCAAGAATACTGAATTACAAATCAACTATAACTTTAATATGGTGGCCATCGATAATATGACACCACAACAAGTTGGGCTAAAACGTATTTTAGACAGTTATATTGCTCACCGTAAACAAGTTATTACTAACCGTAGTCAGTTTGAATTAAACAAAGCTAAAAAACGTCAGCATATCGTTGCTGGATTGATAAAAGCTTTATCTATTTTGGATAAAGTAATCGAAACAATCCGCGGCAGTAAAGATAAAAAAGACGCAAAAATGAACTTAGTAAAAGCCTATGAATTTACTGAAGAGCAAGCTGAAGCTATTGTAACTTTACAATTATATCGCTTAACCAATACAGATATCACTCAACTTGAAAAAGAAGCAGAAGAGTTGAATCAGCTTGTTTTTGAATTGACAAAAATTCTAAGTGATGAAAAAGAATTATTCAACGTAATGAAAAAAGAATTACGTGAAGTCAAAAAACAATATGGTAATCCACGTCTAACTCAGATTGAAGATGAAATACAAGAAATTAAAATTGATACCAAAGTATTAGTTACTCAAGAAGACGTAGTTGTTACTGTTACTCACGAAGGCTACATTAAACGCAGTAGTTTACGTTCTTACAGTGCATCAAAACCAGAAGAAGTCGGAATGAAAGAAGGGGACTTCCTTCTCTATACAGGCGAAGTCAATACGCTCGATCATATTTTATTGATTACAAACAAAGCCAATGTGATTTACAGACCTGTTCATGAACTTCCAGATTTAAAATGGAAAGAAATAGGTGAACATATTTCACAAACGATTTTAAACCTATCAATAGATGAATCGATTATTGCTGTTCACACCTATAAGGAACTTTCTCCAACTAAAACATTTGTTTTCATGACCAAAGAAGGTATGATCAAACAAAGTAAAATGACTGATTTTGAGCCATGGAGAACATACAAGAGCCGTCCGACAAATTGTATGAAACTAAAATCTGAATCAGATGAAATCGTCAATGTTTATTTGACAAACGAACAAAAAATCTTAGATGTCTTCTTAGTAAGCAATCGCGGTTTTGGGTTACGTTATCCGTTAGATGAAGTGCCTGTAGTAGGCGCAAAAGCAGCAGGTGTAAAAGCCATGAACTTAAAAGATCAAGATTATGTTGTGAATGGTCTATTGGTCCATGAAGATGGTGATACACCGATTGTGATCTTAACACAAAGAGGAAGTATCAAACGAATGTTAGCGCAAGAGTTAACACAACTGGGAAGAGCAAAACGAGGATTGATGGTTCTTAGAGAATTGAAAAAAAATCCGCATCGTGTAAGCTTCATGTCTGAAAGTAGTTCTTTAGAACTATTAGTTACTACACAAAAGGGCAAACAATACACCATTGATTCCAAGAGCTATCCAATAAATGATCGAACATCAAACGGTTCATTCATGCTGGATGAAAAAGAAGATGGTGAAATTTTAGAAGTTCATGAAATGCATACAGCAGAATTAGAAGAAAAAGCGAATGAAGAGTCAAAATAACTCTTCTGTCTGTTCTATATAATTAATAAAAAGAGTTATCTGTATTAGTACAGATAACTCTTTTTATATTACAGAATTCATATGATTCACATTATAATCACGCTATTTAGTTATATATATCACAAACTGAAAAACCTTATTAAATAGGCATTTAATGATAATTTTCTTCAAAAAAACACTAGTTAGTTCAAGAAATAGTAATTAAATACTTGCATAAAAACGATCGTGTGTTATACTAATCACATAAAGCTGTTACAGTAGATTTCAGCATACTAAGGAGGCCCACAATGGAACAATGGAAAGGCTTTAAAGGCGACAAGTGGAAAACATCAGTAGATACACGTGACTTTATTCAAAGAAACTATACTGAATACACAGGTGACGATTCTTTCCTAGAAACTATCGCACCAAGTACAGACAAATTATGGACAAAATTACAGGAATTATTTGAAGTACAGCATGAAAAAAATGGTGTTTACGATATGGATACAAATATTCCTGCAACTGTTACTTCTCATGAACCTGGGTACTTGATTAAAGAAGAAGAAACAATCGTTGGTTTACAAACAGATGTACCATTAAAACAAGCATTTATGCCATTTGGCGGTATCAATATGGCAAACAATTCTTTAACTTCAAATGGTTACGAAGTAGACGATGAAATGTCTAAAATCTTTACTGAGTGGAGAAAAACACATAACCAAGGTGTTTTTGACGCTTACACTCCAGAAATGAGATCAGCACGTAAAAACAAAATTATCACTGGTCTTCCAGATGCTTATGGCCGTGGTCGTATCATCGGTGACTATCGTCGTATTGCACTTTACGGGATGGACTTCCTAATTGCTGAAAAGAAAAAAGATTTAAGCAACACCGGGAATAAAGTAATGACAGATGATGTCATTCGCTTAAGAGAAGAAATTTCTGAACAAATCAGAGCAATGGCTGACTTAAAAGAAATGGCTTCAACATACGGATTTGATATCTCTAAACCAGCAACAAACGCTCAAGAAGCAATCCAATGGTTATACTTTGGTTACTTAGGTGCTATCAAATCGCAAAATGGTGCAGCAATGTCTATCGGACGTATTTCAGCATTCTTGGATATCTATATCCAACGTGATTTAGAAGCTGAATTGATCACTGAATTTGAAGCACAAGAAATGATTGACCACTTAATCATGAAATTACGTATGGTTAAATTTGCACGTACACCAGAATATAACCAATTATTCTCTGGTTACCCAATCTGGGCAACTTTATCAATTGCCGGTATGGGCTTGGATGGACGCTCATTAGTAACTAAGAGTGATTTCCGTATCTTGCACACACTAACAAATATGGGACCATCACCAGAACCAAACTTAACTGTGTTGTATTCTTCACACTTACCAGTAGGTTTTAGAACGTTTGCATCTAAAATTGCGAAACAAAGCTCATCTATCCAATTTGAAAATGATGATTTACTACGTTCAAACTGGGGATCAGATGACTGTGCAATCGCATGTTGTGTATCTGCAACAGTTATGGGTAAAGACATGCAATTCTTCGGTGCCCGTGCTAACTTAGCTAAAGCTGTTCTTTACGCTATCAATGGAGGAGTAGACGAAAAAACTAAAATGCAAGTTGCGCCTAAGTTCCGTCCTATGACTGGTGATACATTAGATTACAACGAATTTATTGATCGTTATAAAGACATCATGGATTGGTTAGCTGAATTGTATGTAAATACTTTAAACGTTATCCATTATATGCATGATAAATATTCTTATGAAGCTGCTCAATTAGCTTTCATGGAAAGTAATTTACAACGTACATTTGCAACGGGTATTGCAGGGATTTCACATGCTGCTGACTCGGTAATGGCTATTAAACATGGTAACGTACAAGTTATTCGTGATGAAGATGGTTTAGCAATTGATTATATTCCCCAAAATGAGTTTCCAACTTATGGTAACGACAATGAAGAAGCGGATGCTATGGCTAACTGGATTCTTGAGTACTTTATGACTCAAATCAGACGTCAACATACGTACCGTAACGCTAAACCAACAACATCACTATTAACAATCACTTCAAATGTTGTATATGGTAAAGCAACTGGTAATACACCAGACGGACGTCGTGCAGGTAAACCATTAGCACCAGGTGCTAACCCAAGTTATCAAGATGGCAAATTCTTAGGTGAGAAAAATGGTCTTTTAGCATCACTTAACTCAACTGCTAGATTAGAATACACAAGTGCATTAGATGGTATTTCTAATACACAAACAATCAATCCAAACGGTCTAGGTAAAGATGACGCCACAAGAATCGATAACTTACGTAACGTAATGGATGGCTACTTTGATAAAGGTGGATACCACTTGAACGTTAACGTATTCACAAACGAATTATTATTAGACGCGCAAGCTCATCCAGAAAAATATCCGAATTTAACAATCCGTGTATCAGGATATGCTGTTAAATTCCGTGACTTAACACCTGAACAACAAGCAGATGTTATCTCTAGAACGTCACATGACAGACTGTAATAGATAAACAATTGAAGGGGTGACCTCGCGTCATCCCTTTTTTTAAAGAAATACTGAGCAAACTTGAATAACTATAAAGTAAAACAACAAGAAATGAGGAACAAGGAATGACAACTCCTGTTATTGGTAGAATTCACTCTACAGAAAATTTTGGAACTGTTGACGGGCCTGGTGTTCGCTTTATTGTATTTACACAAGGTTGTCGTATGCGTTGTCAATTTTGTCATAATCCGGACACTTGGAAAATCGGTTCTGGCGGACGTGAAGTAACTACAGATGAAGTATTAGATGAAGCAATCAAATACCGTTCTTACTGGGGTGAAAAAGGGGGTATCACTGTTAGTGGGGGCGAACCATTGCTTCAACTAGAATTTCTAACCGACTTATTTAAAAAAGCGAAAGCCAAAGGGATACATACAACAATAGATACTTGCGGAAAACCATTTACAAGAGAAGAACCATTTTTTAGTCAATTCCAAGAGTTGATGAATTATACTGATTTACTACTATTTGATATTAAACATATAGACAATGAACAGCATAAACTATTAACTTCTTTAGGAAATGAGAACATTTTAGAAATGGCTCAATATCTTTCTGAAATCGGGAAACCTGTTTGGATTCGTCACGTTTTAGTTCCTGAACGTAGTGATTATGATGATTACTTAATTCGCTTAGATAGCTTTATTAAGACCTTAAAAAACGTTGATAAAGTAGAAGTTTTACCTTATCATACAATGGGTAAATACAAGTGGGAAGAATTAGGTTTAGATTATCCATTAGAAGGCATTGAACCACCCGCAGATGATCGTGTAGAGAACGCTAAGAAACTACTAAATGTTGATGAATACAACGGATACGCTGCAAGATAGGTTATAAAAATAGAAAAGAGCAGCAATTATTGTTGTTTCTTTTCTATTTTTTGTTATTATTAGTAATGAAGAAAAAGAAGGAGTGAACTATAATTATGTCAAAAATTCTTGTTTTTGGACACCAAAATCCAGATACAGATGCAATCGGAGCTGCTATCAGCTTTGCTTATTTACAAAAAGAACTTGGAAAAAATACCGAAGCAGTAGCTCTAGGTACGCCAAGTGAAGAAACACAATATGCCTTAGATTATTTTAACGTTGATGCACCAAGAGTGGTAGAAAGTGCTGCTGGTGAAACAAACCAAGTAATGTTGGTCGATCACAACGAGTTTCAACAAAGTATTTCTGATATTGCAACATTAAATATCCTTGCAGTCGTCGATCACCATCGTATCGCTAACTTTGAAACAGCGGATCCTTTGTATTATCGTGCAGAACCAGTTGGTTGCACAAGCACAATCGTCTTGAAAATGTTTAAAGAAAATAACGTTACTATTCCTAAGCAAATTGCTGGAATGATGGTATCAGCAATCATTTCTGATACGTTATTATTCAAGTCTCCAACATGCACACAAGAAGATATTAATGCAGCGAATGAATTAGCTGATATAGCAGAAATCAATTTAGATGGCTATGGCTTAGACATGTTAAAAGCTGGTACGAATTTAAATGATAAATCTGCTGAAACGCTATTAGATTTAGACGCTAAAAGCTTTCCAATGGGGGATAAAAACGTCCGCATCGCTCAAGTGAATACAGTTGATTTAAATGACGTGTTGAATCGTCAAGCAGAATTAGAAGCGGCTATGAAGAACGAAAACTCTTCAAAAGGCTATGATTTATTTGTTTTAATTATCACAAATATTTTAAATAGTGATTCTGAACTGTTAGTAATCGGTGATTCATTAGATAAAGTAGAAGCAGCATTTAATGTGAGTTTAGAAAATAACCGTGCATTCTTAAATGGGGTTGTTTCACGTAAAAAACAAGTCGTTCCTCAATTAACTGAAGCCTTTAGCTAAATTTACACATCTTTTAAACAAAACCGCAGATGGAGCAATTATAAGGCCATCTGTGGTTTTTGCTACTAGATTGAAAAAAGGAAGAGTGATTTGACTTTGGAAAATGTAGCATATTATTTTGGATCAAATAAATACGACGCAACCTTAAATAAAATCGTGTCTGATCCATTGTTCAAAAAAATAGTGGATTACCTTTTGGAACGCGAGGGACAAGAAGTGATATTACGGCAACTAAAATTGGATATTCAGACAGATAGCAATCTCGAACTCTATCTGGATAAATTAATCAAATACAATCTTCTTGAACGTAAAAACAGAAGATATACTGTATCATTTCCTATCTATTCATCAAAAAAAGAGTCTCAGTTACAAGTAAGTGATTCAATCAAACAATCAATACAAATGATTATAAAAGAAGATATAGGTATGAGTTACTTTGTATTCGGAGAATGGTTATGGTCCATGCTTTTCGAAGGAGAAAATGGAAATTATTTTTTTGGTGTGGACAATTCTTCACAAAGTCTCCCAGTATTTTTAAACAGAAGGGAAGAGGGGACTGCGAACATGCGTGTTGTTTCTATCTTCTCAGATAACACTATCCCGTTTGATTTGGCAAACTATTTCTTTATACTTGCTCAAAGACTTGAATTACCTCAACGATTTGAGGCATTGCAAAGCTTAATTGGTGATGTAGATATTAATTATTTTATTCCTCAAGTTCAAAAAGTGATTCGTGCAACTAAACGAAGTAAACCTGATCAGGGTAAAAAGAATATATTTCAAGAAGCATTATTATTAACTGGGGATTTAAAAAGAAATACAGAGGGACAAGTTTATTTTGCAACGCCTATTCTTAAAGACTATGTACCTTCAGCGGACATTCAAGAATCATTAGATACGCTGAAAATAGAGTTAAATTCGCTATGGCAATCCATCGAAGATCAAAATCAACGAGTGTTCTTAAAAAAACAATTATACAGTGTATTATTTAGTGATTGTTTTCAAAAATCCACTTCATTTCATTATTTTAAATAACTAATTAACTATAATTATATTATGTAAACTAATAGTGTGAATATATAAACAACGCCTCTTAATTAATAAAAGAAGAAGGCGTTGTTTACTTAGTTGTTTCTTTTTCGTACTTTCTTTGTCCAAAAGCCTCCTGAGATAAACTTTGGCTCATAAGAAATAATAAATGCTCTAGGTTCTGTCTCATTGATTAGTTTGTACAAACTACGTTCATTTTTACGGGGAGACAGGATTTCTAAAATCATTCGTTCACCTTCACGTCCATGACCAAAACTTTGGGTCACTCCATAGCCGTGTTCTCTTAAAATTTCAGGTAAATTTAGTTGTTCAGTTGAAGAAGGAAGAATTGCCGTGACCATGATATAGCCTAAAGCCAGATAGTCTTCAATTTTAATTCCAACACTGATTCCTACAGCATACCCTAAAGCGTAAACAACTAAATTCAAAGGATCATCTAAACGATTAAGAACCATACTTAATCCTAAGACATAAATAGTTATTTCAGCCATACTTACCAAAGGAGCAATCAATCGATAACCTTTCATAGTCAACATAAAACGAATGGTATTCAATGTTATATAAGAAAAGTTTATAACAAAAATCATAAAAAACATTTTAAAATCCATGTTCTGTGAGCCTCTTTTCAATTAAATATATCAGCATATTATAGTACAAGTTTATGAGAATTGAAATAGGTAATGGGCCAAAAGTATAGTTAGTCTTTTCTTTACAAACTATTACTTATAGTGATGTTATATTTGTTGGATGAATGGATAGTTTTTGCTATAATCAATATATTATGTAAATAGAGGGAGAAATGAAAACAGATGAGAATTTTTATCATCATACTTTTGGGGTTATTGTTATTAAATACCACAGCAGCACTGATTACCGTTTTTAGAAAACCAAGAAGCATTTCAAGCGTTTTAGCTTGGATTATGACTTTACTATTTTTACCAGGTATTGGATTTATTATTTATATTTTTTGCGGAAGAGGAATCAATGGTCAAAAAGTGTTTAATTTGACGAATTATGATAAAGAACAAATCACAAAAATTAAACACAAAGTCGATGATGATAACTTAAAAGCTGACGGCACGTTAGATATCAATTTATTAACCGATGCTCGTGTACTCAATAAATACTTTAGAAATATGGATTCTTCGCCATTAAGTAAACGAAATAGCTTGAAAATTTATACAGATGGAAAAGAAAAATTTGCCGCATTATTTGAAGATATTCGTCAAGCGAAAGAAACTGTTCATGTGGAATACTACTCATTTTTCAATGATAAGATAGGAAATCAATTTTTAGATTTACTAGGAGAAAAAGTGAAAGAGGGACTGTCAGTTCACCTGATTTATGATCCGTGGGGGTCTCCTGGAGCAAACAAAAAGTTTTTTAAAGAATTTGTCGAGCTCGGTGGGAAAGTAACACCTTTTATTACTTCTAAAAACATGATCAGCAAGACTCGTTTAAATTATCATTTACATCGTAAAATGGTAGTAATTGATGGGAAAATAGGGTGGACTGGTGGATTTAATGTTGGCGATCAATATTTAGGTGAAAGTAAGAAATTTGGTTATTGGCGTGATACACACATTCGTATAGTTGGCTCGTCTGTTTTTTCTTTACAGGAAATATTTATTATGGATTGGAATGCATCTGTGCAGCATGCTGCACAAAAAATGGACTATCAGGAGAATTATTTTCAAATTGCTGAAGATAGCCAGCTTGATAATCTAGCTTTACAAATCGTTTCTGACGGACCTGATTCGGAAGAAGAAATTTTAAAAAGCGGCTTCATCAAAATGATCTTATCTGCAGAAAAATCCGTATGGATACAAACGCCGTATCTAATTCCTGATGATAGTATGATTAACGCTTTATTGATTGCAGTTCGTTCAGGTATCGATGTACGTATTATGATTCCGTGTATGCCAGATCATCCGTTTATTTACCGTGCAACACAATACTATGCAAACTATCTCCATAAAAGAGGCATCAAGATTTATATGTATCAAAATGGCTTTTTACATGCCAAAACAATGATTATTGATAATGAGATATCCATGGTTGGTACAACAAATCAAGATATTAGAAGCTATGCATTGAATTTCGAAGTGAGTACATTTATATACGATACAAAAATCTCATGTCAATTAACACAAATATTTGAACAAGACATGGAACAAAGCATCTTGTTAACAGATAATATTATAAAGGAGCAATCACATTGGTTGCGTTTTAAACAAAACTTTTCAAGATTATTATCACCAATACTTTAAAAATTTTTTATAAAAACCACGTAGGCACTAAAAGGTCTTATGTGGTTTTTATTTATAAATAGAGGTAGAAGCTAGAATGAACAATCATATTGATTTATCTATTTATTCTAGTTTACATAATATACATTATACAAAGTAGATTTAAATCTTAACCGATCGTCAATAAACCTATGTTTTCTCTGGATGCCTACCTCAGTTCGTTTGTTATACAAAAATTCACTCTAGAGAATCAACGTCTTATTTAGAAGAAACATTTTTATTAGTTTACACATTCCGAAAAGTCTTTTCGTTTTCTGTGGAATTCCACCGTGAAGGACGAAGTTTTTTTGGATATCCAAAAATTCTATTCCTATGCATTAAAAGACTTTTAACTGCAGTTCATCAAAATGATCTATCGCCAAAAGTCTTTTCTGAATCAGGGTTTAAATCAACTATAAGATTAGTTTATTAGGAATATTTTAGATTCATAAAAATAGCCTAAAACGGTGTCCCCTCTCGTCTTTTTCTGCTACTTCATTAATTTACGTAATATTAATGACAGTCCAAACCACAGTACCACACTTATTACAATCGTAATAATCCACCCAAAAACATTATGTTCCAAGGGTAGTGGCATATTCATTCCAAAAAAACCGGTTATTATTGTAGGGATTGTTAGTAATATTGATAAAACTGTCAAAATTTTCATCGTATCATTTAAGTTATTATTTAATACATTGTTATACGTTCCTGATAACTGTTGCAAAATTTGTGAAGATAACTGTGTCATTTCTACCAACTGTCTTGCTTCAATCAATGCATCCTCTAATTGTTCTTTCTCATTTTCAGTTAGAACACGATAAATATAGTGTGTCTTGACCTGTTCAAGTAAAACAACATTTTGCTTTGAAGCGGAAACAAAGTACACAATCCCTGTCTCGAGATCTGATAATAAAAGTAAGTTTTGTTTTGTCGTTTTATTTTTCAATTTATGATTGATCAATTTCTGATCCATATTCATTTCTTCAACGAGGGGAAAAAATAAATCAACAATCAAGAATAAACTGTTAAATAAAAAATTAAAAATAGTTGTGTGAGAATTATGAGCTAAATATTTTTTCATCTCAAAAAAAACATAATGATTGGTATTGTTTGTTACGGTAATTAATTGCGTGCCCTTGACTATAAAAGTCATAGGAATAGTTTCGTAGTGATCATCAATTTTATTTTGGTTAGGAACATTGAAAATCAAGACAAATGTATTTGTAGACTGGTCGTAATCTAGATGAGCTCTTTCGTTTTTATCTAAAGAATAGGCAACAATTTCTTCATCGATATCATATTTTTCATATAGCTTTTCCAATGTATCTTTATCATCTGTATTGATGTTGATCCAATGATCATTATTATTCAACGGCAATTTAGTAATCATAAAAGTAACTCCTTGATGTAACGTTTATTTTAGTAGTTAATATACTTGTTTTAAGTTTAACACACTATCGACGAATTGTTATAAGTGCTAAAACTTTTCTATTTTTATAGAAAAAAGACTATAGTAAATTTATATCTACTACAGTCTTACTATTATTTATTAAAAAGCAGCTAAACTTTCAGCAACCATTCCAGGATCAGCTATTTCTTTAACCATTGATAAAAATGGCATCCCCCAATAATTACCATGAGCTGCTCCATCAAAGTTTTGTGTGAAAATCAATCCAGTGTTGGTTGCAAAATTCCAAACATTGCCAGCAAACCAAGCACAGTTATTTATTGGTGTATAGGCACCATTAGAAGGATTTTCGATAGGAATCCCCATGATTTTTCCAATCTCGGCACTTTGTTTGTTAAGTGTTGGTATAATTTCATTTTCTAATTTCTCAGTAGTCATGTTTTTATCTAGTGGCAGTGCGCGTTCAACATGAAATTTGCGTTCTGGATTATCATTTCTGTCACCAGCTTTTCCGTTTTTTACAAAGCCGTATTTCTCATGATAACCATATGTTGTAGCATCCCCTTTTTTATTACTATTAAATACAATAATCCAGGTATGGCCAAATCTACCGCTGCCAAATTCTTTGGTAAGTTCTTGTGTTACCGCTTTAGCTCTGTTTTCTTTATCTTCTATCGGGTATTGATCTGCTGCGTTGTCAGCTTTTTTTATTACATCATTCATGTCTGTTCGTTCAGCTGTCCGGTTCGTTCTAATAACAATTTGCGGGTACGAAACGTTGGGATTACCTACGGGTTCATACTTATCGTTTTGAATAGCTCTGCTTGACATTACTTGATTATTTTCTAATTCAGATGCATGAACCTCCTCAGTATGAATAATTGCTCCAGATAAAGTAATGCAAAATAAAAATAACACTTTTTTAAACATAGTATCTCTCCTTGTTCACTTTTTGTAGTACCTGATTGAGTATAAAGTAGAAATATTACAGAAAATAAAATTAATACTAACAATTTGTTTATCTCAACATTAAATAACCCGAATTATTAAATCAATATATATGAAATAATTTAACTTAAGTAAGTTTATAATGGCTAAATTATTAAGAAGAAAGAGACAATATTAGTGATAAATCCATACCTAAAGTCTTTTTTCTATCATTCAAATTACATTTAAATTATTTCAGAATTAAGAATGCTAAAAAAGCTGTTGCAAAACTAAAAATAGTTTTGCAACAGCTTTTAAAAGAAAATTATTGTTCATTTTTCATTGCCACTAAAGCAGCAGTGTTGATAATATTCCAAGGTTTATCAAATGAAGGTTGGAAGAAAAAGTCAGCATAGGCTAAATCTTCTATCGTCATTTTTGCTTGAATTGCTAATGAAATCGCATTGATATTTGCTGTTAGATCAGCTTTTGACATCAATTGTGCTCCTAAAATTTGAGTTGTTTCTGGATCATAAACAAGTTTGAACCAAGCTTTTTGTTTATCTGGATTAAAATCCATTAAATAATCTTCAACAACTAAAGCTGATTTTGTTTTCTTATTCAACTTTTTAGCCATTTCTTCGTTAATTCCTGTTGAGGCGAATTTATAATCAAAGACAGCTAAACCAGATGAACCTTGTATACCAGGGAAAGGTTTTACAGGTCCTTCTAAGTTCTTCACTGCAAAGCGACCTTGCTTTCTTGCATTTGTTGCCAAAGCAATATTCACTTCAGTCTCACCAGGATTGTATTTGATTAACGTAGCATCTCCCACTGCAAATACATCTGCAGCACTTGTTTGCATATACTCATCTGTTTTGATCAAACCGTTAGGATGTAACTCCAGTGTATCCTTCAACCAGCCTGTATTAGGACGAACTCCTACTGCAACGACAACAAGATCAGCTTTATATTCATTTTTATCCGTTACAACTTTTTGAACTTGTCCTTCTCCGATGTAACTTTGTACGGTTTCGTTTGTAACTACTTTGATATTATTCGCTTCCATTTCTTCCGTCAGAACATCTGTAAATTCTTTATCTAAATAAACGCCCAAAGGACGATCTAAAATATCGATAACTGTGACATTTTTACCTGCCTTAGCAAAGGATTCTGCAGCCTCAATGCCAATGTAACCACTACCAATAACTACTACATTGTTCACAGTTGGATCAACTGTTTTTGCTTTCAATTTGATGGCCCATTTTCTACCACGCATCAAATAGATATTTTCTAAATCCTTACCTGGAACATTTAATTCAAAAGGAACGGCTCCTGGACTGATAATCAATTTATCGTACTCTTCAACGCGTTCTGTATCTGCTATTAAGTCTTTAACAGTAACTTGATGTTCCTCCGCATTGATAGCAGTAATCTCAGTATTTGAAAAGACGCTGACTCCTCTATTTTCCATATTTTCAGCAGTCATGTAACGAACAGAATTGACATCTTTTACTTTTCCTTCTAAATATAGCTGCATACCACAAGATAGAAAAGAAATAAAATCTCCTTTTTCATACCATTGAATTTCTGCATTGGGATGAAGATTTAATAATTCCTCCACTGCTTCATAACCACCATGTGATGAACCTAAAACAATAACTTTCATTTCATGTACCTCCAATATTATTTATTACATAATAAAGAGTATCATATAATCACATGAAATAACAAGCATTCAAGCTTAATTTTCTCAATTATGTAATTTAATTGAGAATAGAGCTTTTTTTAAGGTTTACATAACATATTTATGGTAACTTGAGCAGAGATAGAAAGAAACAGCTAACTATAAACAAGAATATCCTGTTCATAATTAGCTGTTTAACATCTCTTATTTAAAAATGGTTACTTCTTTTTTTACTTCAACAGTAATTTTGCCGTTTTTGATAACAAAATTTCTTTCCGGGATATCGATAATCGCATCCGCTTTAACCTTTGTATCTAACAACACTAAGTCCGCTTTATTTCCAATTTGAATACCATAATTTGAAAGGCCTAATGCTTTTGCAGGATTATTTGTTATCATTGGTAAGACTGTTGGTAAATCGTCAGCTCCACCAAGATGCCCGACAGGAATTGCTAACATTGCGATTTGCATCAAGTCACCGTTGCCGTATGGAGTAAATGCATTACGAATATTGTTCGTTGCAAGACACACATTAACTCCAGCATCACGTAACTTTCTAATTGGCGTTACCGCTCTTCTTACATTATACTGATCATTTCTGGCTCCAAGATGTAAATCGGTAGCTGGAAGTGCCATAACGCTAATATTAGCTTCTGCCATCAGTGTGATGATCTCTTTTAATCGCTCGGGTTTTAATGCATGTAATGCAGTCAAATGTCCTACAGAAACTCTTCCTTGATAATTTTCAGCAATTGTTTTTTTACATAAATATTCAATAGAAATATCTGTTGCTTCATCACTGAAATCTTGATGAAGATCGATATCTTTATTATATTTTTTAGCAATTTCAAAAACTACATCAATATGCTTTTCTGCTGGTGCATCATTATAAGGAATTCCTCCTACAACATCTGCTCCCATCTCCATAGCTTCATACATCATCTTTTCAGTACCTGGTGCTTTAAAAATCCCCTCTTGAGGAAATGCTACAACTTGCATATCAATTAAATCCTTGTACTCTTCTTTTAACTTCATAATCGTTTTGAAACCTGAAAATCCTTGTGCTGGATCAAATTCCGCATGAGTTCTAACCGCAGTGACACCATGAGAGATAATCATTTCCAACGCTTTTTTTGCTCTTTGATAAATGTCTTCTTCAGTGAATGTTGGTTTTAGTTCAGCTGTAACTTTGATTGCCTCTTGTAATGTACCCGATTTATTTGGTTTTCTATCAGCTATTAATGCTTTATCCAAATGAATATGACTTTCTACTAAACCAGGAATCAGCACACGTCCATGAGCTTGAATCACTGTAACTGCATCATCCGTCAATTTTTCTGAAATGGCAATGATTTTCCCATCTTTAATTCCGACATCTTGCAACTGTTCACTATCGTTTAATCTCGCTTGTTTAATTAATATATCCATTTTTTCCACCCCTTTTTTATATTAAATGAAGAAACCAATTCCAATTAAAACTATTGATGCTGCACTTATCC
Source organism: Enterococcus sp. AAFC-DPL-5146 (assembly GCF_058216635.1). Lineage (NCBI taxonomy): Bacteria > Bacillati > Bacillota > Bacilli > Lactobacillales > Enterococcaceae > Enterococcus > Enterococcus sp. AAFC-DPL-5146. Next base: position 1,534,962 of record NZ_CM177103.1, read on the forward strand.
ATTTTATGTTGCCTTTTACCACTTCTAGAATTGGAATTTGGAACCCTGATGATAGTGCCTGCATCGTTATATTTACAAAGCTCATTTGGCTACCTAACCCTACTCCAACAGCAACTAAACCAAGTTCGATTGAAGAAAAACCTAATGATACTGCGACTGGTAAAACCAGCGTTAAGACAGAACCTACATACGCACCGGCGGGAACTCCGATTAAAATTCCCGTTAAAATTGCGACAGGAACCATAATCATGGTTGGTGCTGCACTAGCGATACCTGCAATAACAGCAAAAGTTCCAGTTTGTGCAATGATATTAATGAAAGCAAGGAAGATCCCCACTTGGAATAACCGAGTCAAAATATAAGTTGAACCATCTACCATTGCTTCAACAGATTCATTCAAAGTAAATGTTGTACAAATAAAGATTAGTACAATCGTTACAACCATATAAACTAATGGTGTTAATAAAGCAAAACCTACTAGGTCATTTACGATAGGACCAAAAATAACAGCAAAAAGTAAAAAAATAGCTGGTAATGTTAATTTGAATAATTGCTTATTGCTCATTGTTGCATATTCATCATCCGCATTTTCTTTAAAACCGATATTTCGTCTCTTTGTTCCCCAAAAGGCCAAAATAATTGCCAAAACACAAAATAAAAGCCAAATCGGACGCATATTAGAAACATACGTAGCAACACTAAAATCTCCTAGCTTGGAGACGATACTTGATTCTAATGACGCTGGTGATGTTGTAAATGATACGGCTGCAGCAAGTGACATCGCTGCTATCAACTCTGGAACTACACCTACAGCTACAAATGCCAATGGTGCTATTACCATCGCACTACCACCACCGATACCGGACATATACGTTGCAGCAGCCAATAATATAACAATAAAGGCTGAAACATATTCGACTTTGCCTTTCGTTCCTCGTTTAGCTAATGTTAGCGCTGCTGAATAACCACCCGATTTAAAAACAGCCATCGCAACTGCTGAATTGATGATCGGGACAGTGATACCCAACATCATAGGTATGGTTTCCAGTAATTGTTTGTTCGCTTGTTCTAAACCGATTCCTCCAATAATCATCGCTAATATGCCACCAACAAATCCCGCAATAATCATATCTACTTTTAAAAACAATAATACCAACACTAAAATCAACGGAATAATCACAATCACTGCTTTTATACCTGTTGGAGCGCTAATATTTCCGATTTCTTGTGCAAAAGCTGGAACAAATGAAAGCAAAAATAAAATTGCAATAACTAATCCACCTAAAAACCTTTTTGGCATTTTCATACTTATTCTCCTCACTAAAATTGATTAAATTACTTTTAACTTACTTCATGAACATCTACTTCCCTTTTGATTATTAAAAGAAATTGAAACATTCCTCCTTTCTTTATATAATACGTTTATTTTCACTAAAAGGAAAAGAGAATGCATCGAATAAATAGCGTTAATATATAAAAAAGACAGCGTTATCATTTTTATGTTTTTAGATAAATAAAACTAAAACATATATCACTAAATCATCTTGTTGCAGCTTTAATCTTTTAACCCAATAACCTAGTTAAATCATATGGAGTATTTTGATACACAGCATAATTCAACCAATTAGAGAATAACAATGAGGCTGCCATATGCCATCTCAATTGCGGAGATGTTTCATAATTATTGTTTGGGAAATAATTTTTAGGCAATGTGGGATATAATCCCTTTAATTGATCGCGTTCAAATTCTTGTTGTAATGTCTCGCGATCATATTCTAGATGACCCATTGCATAAAAAGCTCGATTATTTTTATTTCCTACTAAAAAAAGACCGGCTTCTTTTGATTCAACCAACACTTTTAATTCACTAACTTTTTCTATATCACTTCTTCTAATTTCGGTATAACGAGAGTGTGGTGCTAAAAATACATCATCAAACCCTTTTAAGATGCTCCAAGTAGGCTCTAATACATCATGATCATAAATGCCAGTCAATTTTTCTTCTAACGAATATTTTTTGATATTATGATGGAAATAGAGTCCGGCCTGCGCTCCCCAACAGATATGAAAAGTCGAAAATACATGAGATTTACTCCATTTAAAAATTTTTTGCAACTCTTCCCAATAATCAACTTGTTCAAATGGGAGTTGCTCAATCGGTGCACCTGTAATAATCAAGCCATCATAAAATTTTTCCTCTATCTCATCGAATTGATGATAAAAACGTTTTAAATGGTCTCTTGAAGTATTTTTTGCTTCATGACTGCTCATGTGTAAAAACTCTACATTGATTTGTAAAGGTGTGTTACTTAATAGCCGCAAAAGCTGAACTTCTGTTTCAATTTTTTTAGGCATCAAATTCAAAATTAGAATTTCCAACGGGCGAATATCTTGGTGCATAGCGCGATCTTCGTCCATTACAAAAATTTTCTCTTTTTCTAACACTTTAATTGCTGGTAATTCTTTTGGAACACGAATCGGCATGTCTATATCCTCCCCTTTTATTTATATATTGTCATTTTACGATAAAAATGAGCAGAAAGAAAGAACCTTTATACGAAATGCTAAATTAGCTTGAAACAATCAGGTGTACTATAAAAAAACATGAGATAGGACATACATCCCACCTCATGTTTTTACTTATAGAAGGCTAATTTAGCGTTTTATTCTTCTTCTTTTTTACTTTTACGTATAAAGCCGAATACTCCTAAACCACCAAGTAACAATGCTCCCACTAATCCCCAATTGTTAACTATTTCTCCATTGTTCGGGAGATCTTTTTGAGTTCCTGAGCCGTATCTTCCATTACTGGTTAAAAGACCGCTGCTGCCGTTGCCGTTATTATTAGTACCATTACCATTACCGTTCCCGTTCCCGTTACCAGAATCAGCTGGTATAAGGAATTCAGTTGGGGCACTTAGATTACCATCTGGATCAACAGAGACCGCTGTATCTTTCTCATTTGGCATTACCATGCCAATCAGTAATTTGACACTGTAGTTACCTGAACCATCAACTTCAGCTGTTCCCACTAATACCCCGTTTACGTTATAAATTTTGATAACATCATCAGGATCAGCGGTTCCAACTACTGTATAACCAGTTGTTGAATTACCATTTACACTAATTACTTTTGGTGGAGTAACAGATCTTGAAATTGAATCAGGTGGTAAATTAAAGTTAGCTGGCTCACTTTGATTATTATTACTATCTTTTGCAATTGCTTTTAATGCCTCACTAGGGAATGCAAATCCGATAGGAATTTTAATTTCAAATACACCATCTGTTCCTGCGACTGCTTGACCCAGAAGAGTACCATCCACATTACGAATCTCTACTTTGTCTCCAGGTGCTGCTTTACCAAGAATTGTATATCCAGTTAGTGAGTTCCCACTTACTTTACTTATTGTTGGTGTAGGAACGACAACTTTTGGATCCGCTGGTGTTTTGAACGGTGTAGCAGAGCTAGTGTTACCACTTCCATCTTTAGCTACAGCTTTTAATTGCTCATTTGGTGTTGCTGAACCAACTGGAATTATCGCTGTATAGTTTCCACTGGAGTCTGCAACATTTGTTCCAATTACTGTTCCACTTACATTTCGAATTTCTACAGTATTGCCAGCAGTTGCTTTACCAGTTACTGTATAACCAGATTTTGAGTTACCAGTTACTCCTGTTACTGTTGGTGCAACGACCGTGACTGGGTCTGCTGGTGTAGTAAATGGTGTTGCTGTACTTTGATTACCGTCTGGATCAGAGGCGATCGCCTTTAATTGTTCTAATGGTGTTGCTAAACCTGTTGGAATTGTTACTGTATAGTTTCCACCAGCATTTGCTACTGCTGTACCTATAGTAGTACCATTTGTATTTTTGATATTTACTGTGTCTCCAGGAGTTGCAGCTCCGGTCACTGTATAACCTGTTGCAGCTGTCCCTGTTACTCCTGTTACACTTGGCGCGATAACAGTTACTGGATCTGCTGGTGTAGTAAATGATGTTCCAGCACTTGAATTCCCTGCTCCATCCGTTGCTGTTGCAGTTAATTGTTCATTTGGTGTTGCCGCTCCTGCTGGAATTGTTACTGTATAGTTTCCACTTGGATCTGCTGTTGCTGTGCCAACTACTGTACCACCGGAGTTTTTAATCGTTACTACATCGCCTGCTGGCGCCGTTCCTGTTACTGTATAGCCTGTTCCAGAGTTCCCTGTGACACTTGTCACTGTTGGTGCTGGAACAACTGCTGGATCTGCTGGTGTTGTAAACGGTGTTGCTGTACTTTGATTACCGTCTGCATCAGATGCAACTGCTTTTAGTTGTTCTACTGGTGTTGCTAAACCTGTTGGAATTGTTACAGTGTAATTTCCACCAGCATTTGCTACTGCTGTACCAATTACTGTACCACCTGTATTTTTGATTGATACTGTGTCTCCAGGTGTTGCTGTTCCAGTTACTGTATAACCTGTTGAAGATTTACCAGTTACTCCTGTTACTGTTGGTGCTACCACAACTGCTGGATCTGCTGGTGTAGTAAACGACGTACCCGCACTTGAGTTCCCAGCACCATCTGTTGCTGTTGCAGTGAGTTGTTCATTTGGTGTTGCCGATCCTGTAGGAATTGTTACTGTAAAGTTCCCACTTGGATCCGCTGTTGCCGTACCGACAACTGTACCGCCAGAGTTTTTAATTGTTACTACATCGCCTGCTGGCGCTGTACCTGTTACTGTATAGCCAGTACCTGAGTTCCCTGTAACACCAGTTACTGTTGGTGCAGGGACAACGACTGGATCTGCTGGTGTAGTAAATGGTGTTGCTGTACTTTGGTTGCCGTCTGCATCAGATGCAACTGCTTTTAGTTGTTCTACTGGTGTTGCTAAACCTGTTGGAATTGTTACTGTATAGTTTCCACCAGCATTTGCTACCGCTGTACCAATTACTGTACCACCTGTATTTTTGATTGATACTGTATTTCCAGGTGTTGCAACTCCTGTTACTGTATAGCCTGTTCCAGAGTTCCCCGAAACGCCAGTTACTGTTGGTGCAGTGACAACCGTTGGATCTGCTGGCGTAGTAAATGATGTTCCAGCACTAGAATTTCCTGCTCCATCCGTTGCAGTTGCAGTTAATTGTTCATTTGGTGTTGCTGCTCCTGCTGGAATTACTACTGTATAGTTTCCGCTTGGATCTGCTGTTGCTGTGCCAACTACTGTACCACCGGAGTTTTTAATTGTTACTACATCGCCTGCCGGCGCTGTCCCGGTTACTGTATAGCCAGTACCTGAGTTTCCAGTCACGCTTGTTACTGTTGGTGCAGTGACAACAACTGGATCTGCTGGTGTAGTAAATGGTGTTGCTGTACTTTGATTACCGTCTACATCAGATGCAACTGCTTTTAGTTGCTCTACTGGTGTTGCTAAACCTGTCGGAATTGTTACTGTATAATTTCCGCCAGCGTTCGCAACTGCTGTACCAATTACTGTACCACCTGTGTTTTTGATTGACACTGTGTCTCCAGGTGTTGCTGCTCCCGTTACTGTGTAACCAGTTGCTGCTGTTCCTGTTACTCCTGTTACTGTAGGGGCCACAACTACTACTGGATCAGCTGGTGTGGTAAACGATGTTCCTGCACTAGAATTTCCAGCTCCGTCTGTTGCTGTTGCAGTTAACTGTTCATTTGGTGTCGCTGCTCCAGTTGGGATTACAAGTGTGTAATTTCCGCTTGGATCAGCTATTGCTGTACCGACAACTGTGCCTCCTGCATTTTTGACTGATACAAGGTCTCCTGCTGGTGCTGTCCCTGTCACTGTATAACCAGTGCCTGAGTTTCCAGTCACGCTTGTTACTGTTGGTGCTGGAACAACGACTGGATCTGCTGGTGTAGTGAATGGTGTTGCTGTACTTTGATTGCCGTCTGCATCAGATGCAATAGCTTTTAATTGTTCAACGGGTGTTGCTAAGCCTGTTGGAATTGTTACTGTATAATTTCCACCAGCGTTCGCTACTGCTGTACCAATCACTGTACCACCTGTGTTTTTAATTGACACTGTATCTCCAGGTGTTGCTGCCCCCGTTACTGTATAGCCTGTAGCTGCTGTTCCCGTTACCCCTGTTACCGTAGGTGCTGGTACCACAATTGGATCAGCAGGAGTTTTGAACGATGTTCCTGCACTAGAATTTCCAGCTCCGTCTGTTGCTGTTGCAGTTAACTGTTCATTTGGTGTTGCTGCTCCAGTTGGGATTATAAGTGTGTAATTTCCACTTGGATCAGCTATTGCTGTACCGATAACTGTGCCACCTGCATTTTTGACTGATACAAGGTCTCCTGCTGGTGCTGTCCCTGTTACTGTATAGCCAGTACCTGAGTTTCCAGTCACGCTTGTTACTGTTGGTGCTGGAACAACGACTGGATCTGCTGGTGTAGTAAATGGTGTGGCTGTACTTTGATTGCCGTCTGCATCAGATGCAATAGCTTTTAATTGTTCAACGGGTGTTGCCAAACCTGTTGGAATCGTTACTGTGTAATTCCCGCTAGCGTTTGCCACTCCTGATCCGATAACTGTGCCACCTGTATTTTTAATTGACACTGTATCTCCAGGTGTTGCTGTTCCGGTTACCGTATAACCTGTGGCAGATGTTCCTGTCACGTTTGTTACTGTTGGCGCTGGAACAACGACTGGATCTGCTGGTGTAGTAAATGGTGTACCGACACTTGAATTTCCAGCACCATCTGTTGCGACTGCAGATAATTGTTCGTTTGGTGTGGCTGAACCAACTGGAATTATCGCAGTATAGTTACCACTTGGGTCAGCTATTGTTGTTCCAATAACAGTTCCCCCTGGATTTTTGATTGACACTGTATCTCCAGGCGTTGCTGTTCCGGTTACTGTGTAACCTGTTGCTGAGTTTCCTGTCACGCTTGTAACTGTTGGTGCTGGAACAACAACTGGATCTGCCGGTGTGGTAAATGGTGTGGCTGGACTTTGGTTTCCACTTCCATCAGAAGCAGTTGCTGTCAGTGCTTCTTCTGGCGTAGCTAAACCTGTTGGAATTGTTGCTGTATAGTTTCCGCTTGGATCTGCAGTTGCGGTTCCAATAACAGTTCCCCCTGCATTTTTAATTGAAACAATATCGCCAGCTGTTGCTGTTCCGGTTACTGTGTAACCTGTTGCAGATGTTCCAGTTACTCCAGTTACTGTTGGTGCTGGAATTACAACTGGGTCAGCTGGTGTAGTAAATGGTGTTGGCGTACTTTGGTCACCACCTCCATCAACTGCGACAGCTGTTAATGCTTCACTAGCTGTTGCTTTTCCTTGAGCAATTGTTGCGCTGAAATTACCACTTGGATCCGCTGTTGCGGTTCCAATAACTGTGCCTCCAGCATTAAGAATGTTCACTGTATTACCAGCTGTTGCTGTCCCGGTTACTGTATAGCCTGTTGTAGATGTTCCAGTTGTGTTAGTAACAACTGGAGCGGCTACTGCCGTTGGATCAGCTGGTGTTGTAAATGGTGTAGGCGTACTTTGGTTGCCGCCTCCATCAACTGCGACAGCTGTTAATGCTTCACTAGCTGTTGCTTTTCCTTGAGCAATTGTCGCACTGAAATTACCACTTGGATCTGCTGTTGCTGTGCCAATTACCGTTCCTCCTGCATTGAGAATATTTACCGTGTCGCCAGCTGTAGCCGTTCCTGTTACTGTATAGCCTGTTGCAGATGTTCCAGTTGTATTCGTTACAACTGGCGCTTGAACAACAGCTGCAGTCCCTGCGTAGTAAATATCTGAAACACCGTTTGCAGTATTTAGTAAGTTTACATCAATGGTATCTGTCTGAACCACAGTACCAACAAATTTTGCATCTAAATTTTGAGTTAAGTTTGTTGGGCTAACAACTGTTGTAGGGATATTGATAGTTGTTGAACCTAAAAGAGATGCATCTAGTAATTGATTAAAACCAGTTCCACCAGCTTGAACTAATGGTACGGCTGTATTAATAGCACCATCTACAGCTAATTTCACTGGTGCTAAGGCCGTGTTAATAAGGATTGCTGATGCGGGACCTGTTAACCCAGTTCCTGTCGCGTGTAAAGCATCCACTGCTGATTTTAAATTTTGAAGGATAGTTGTAATATTTTGTGATAATACCACCCCTAGACCATCGTCAATATTAGCACTAATATATGAACCGTCAGCCGAAAGCGTTGGAGTAGAAGTGAATGATGCGCTTCCGAAGTTTTCAATATTGTTTAAAAGATTTAATTGTTGTTGAACTGTAGTCAAATCCAGTGTAACGCCCGTTAGTGAAGCTATTGTACCACTGCTAATTTGATTTAATAATGTTGCCAAGTTATTTGCTGCTGTTAAAGTAGCAGTCAAAAATGACAATTGTCCAACTGTAATAGTGACATTCGTATTGATTTGAGCCGTTCCATTAGGCGTTACATTCCCTTTTAATTGCGTTGGGACTGTCAAAACAGCTTGTTTTGTTCCAGTTTTAATGACCGATCCGCCTACTAGCGCACTTCCTGAAATTGTGAAATCAACATTCTTAGAGGACCCATCAGATGCCCAAGGAGCTCCGCTTGTAGTTCCGCTATCATTAGAACTTGTGATATTAGACAAAATCTCTGCATCTAAGATTGCAGCAGAAGCCGTAATTCCCCCAGGTAAATAAAATGTCAATGGAACAGTCAGGGGTGCAATAACCAAACTACTTGTTAACACTAACGATAATGCACGATACTTATTTTGTTTTTTTGATTTAGTACCATTTTTTTTCTTCTGCTTATCATTTTTCATAATTGTCCTCCTCCTGCATTTAAACTAAAATTGCATAATAAAAAGATGTTAGAAGCTAGTTAAAACCAATAGACACTCTCCTTTCAAAAAATGTGAGCAACATAAAAATTTATTTAAGCTTCTACCTATGGATTTTATAACCTTTATAATATTTTTGGAAATGATATGAATCGTAAATGCTTATTTTTTTTTAATATAAAAATAAAAAAACAAATATAACTGTATAAAAAAACGCCAATATCATTAATATAGAAAGGTTTTCCGACCTTGTATATACTAATCCAATTTTAATGAAATTAAATAATTGAATCGATTTAATATTACTCAAATAATATGTCCTTTTAAAGGTTTTTAATTGTCAGCGCTAACAATTTATTTTTTGAATACTACAAAAAGAATGAGTCGGAGATACAACTTTTGGAGTTGTATCTCCGACTCATAAAATCAAAATAAATGACAATAAAAAGAACCTAGTAAGATTTCATTAAATAATCTAAAGTTAATGATTTGCATCATCTTTTTAAATTTTTTTCAATAATAGGTACACTTACTTTTTTGTTCCAAAAATCAATTAGCGGTCCTGTGAAAAAAGCATTTATTACTGTACCAATTCCTACTGGGCCTCCAAAAATAAAGGCTAATATTACAAAAAAGACATCTTGAATCACTCTTACGAACCGATACTGTGCATGAGTGCGGTCGACAATAATCGGAGCAATTGCATCATACGGAGCATTTCCTAGTTTAGCAGACATATAAAATGATGCACCAAAAGTGAAAATCAATACACCCACAACAAGTAATACTAGTTGAATGAGTAGATTGATTTTAATCGTAAGCACGTTTGTATAAATCCACGTATAAAAATCAATAAAGAATCCTGTCAATATCATGTTGATTAATGTCCCTATACCGATATACTGTTTCCCGAAAATATATACCAATCCCAAAATAATAATATTGATAATGAGCTGATAAACTCCTAATGAAAGACCTAAAATACTACCTATACCAATATTAGCTGCAGTATAAGGATCTAATCCGACTTGTCCCACTCGTAATGTTGCCGCTCCAAACGATAGTATTGCTACACCAATCAAAGCATATAAGGAACGTATGACAATTTCTTTAGTTCCTCTTTGTCCTTTCACAAACACACACCCCATTTCAATTAACATGATAAGTTTCTCAAAAATAGACATAAAAGGCAAACCATTAATCTTTTACAAAAAAACTAGAGTTTTATTTATCTCAAACTCTAGTTTTTCTCTATTAATGTTTGGCAATATCCTTTAATGCAGCTTGAGCTAGTAAATTTAAATAGTTCCAAGGGCGATCAAAATGTGGCTGGAAGAAGAAATCAGATAAGGCCAAATCTTCAACAGTCATATTATTTTGAACAGCTAATGACAAAGTATTGGCTGATTGAGTAATATCATATTTAGACATTAATTGACCACCTACTATACGATTTGTTCCTTTTTCATAAACTAATTCCATCATCACATTTTCAGTTGTAGGCATAAACTCTGGTCGATAGTTATCTTCGAATTGTGTTGCTTCAACTTCTAAATTGTTCATTTTCGCACTTTCTAACGTTACACCTGTTGATCCAATTTTCCAACCGAACAAATAGAGTCCAGAAGTCCCTTGAGTCCCACGGTATGCAAGCTTTTCCTCAATTAAATTATAGCCAACTAGCATTCCTTGACGGACCGCATTCGTAGCTAATGGGATGTAATTAGTTGAATTACTCGGGTTATAGTGTACAACTGCACTATCACCTGCAGCAAGAATATCTGGATTGCTTGATCTCATATATTTATCTACTACAATAGCACCATTAGTCATCATATCCACTTTATCTTTAAGCAATACAGTATTTGGAGTGAATCCCACACACATAATGACCATATCTGCTTCAAATTCTTGGCTAGGAGTAATTACTTTATTCACATGTCCGCTTGCATCAGATTTGAATTCTTGAACATTTTCACCTAGTGCTAAAGTCACACCTCGATCAACAAGTTCTTTCTCTAAAACATCCGTAAAGGGCTTGTCCAAATATTTGTTTAAAATACGATCTAATCCATCGATTAAAGTGACTTCTTTTCCTGACTCCACAAATGCTTCTACTAATTCGATACCAATGTATCCACCACCTACAACAACAACTTTTTTTGCATCTTTCGCTCGTTCAATAATCACATTTGCTTGATTATAGTTTTTACATAGTAAGATATTTTCAGCATCAATTCCCTTGATTGGCGGAATAATTGGCCATGATCCGGTTGTCATTACTAATTTATCATACGAAACGGTTTCTTCTATACCCGTGTGTAAGTTTTTTGCAGTAATTGTTTTATGATCCACGTCGATCGTTTCGACTTCATGCTCCATTTTGACGGTAGCTCCAAGTGACGCAAGTTCTTCTGGGCTTGAATAAAACAAGCTAGATGCTTCTTTTACGACACCTCCTACATACAGAGCGATACCGCATGATAAAAATGACACATTATCATTTCGCTCATAAACGATTACCTCCGCATTTGGGTGATTTGTTAAAATACTTTTGACTGCTGCAGTTCCTGCATGCGTACATCCTACGACTACGACTTTCATTTTGTAAATCCCTTCTTTCAAGTTAAATTTTTCACCAATGAACTCATTATGAATCTATTGGTATACTAGAAATATAACAAAGCGGAAGGACACATTCGAGTTCTTTGCTTGTGAATCGCAAACATATTTTTTCACAAACTCTTCTTATTTTAACTGGATTATCCTATGTAATATTTCGGAAAACAATAAAAATGTAGTGTTTACAATAAAAAAAGCTGAGAAAAAACTCTTTCTCAGCTTGTGAAAACAAAATGCTATTCATTTATTTCCGCAATAATTTCTATTTCAATAAGAACATCTTTTGGCAAACGGGCTACTTCAACAGCGGAACGCGCTGGTAATTGATTTACAAAAGCTGAACCATAGACCTCGTTAAAAGCTGCAAAATCATTCATATTCTTTAAAAAACAAGTTGTTTTTACAATATGATCAAAATCACTTCCTGCTTCTTCTAAGATTGCCGCAATATTTTTCAAGACTTGTTTTGTTTGTTCCTCTATTGTAGAACCAACAACCTCTCCTGTCTCAGGACTTAATGGTACTTGTCCTGAAGCGAACAACAGACCATTTACGATATTCCCTTGAACGTAAGGTCCAATCGCTTTTGGCGCTTTCTCTGTATGTATAGATTTCATTTTTTCACTCCTTTTATTTTTTTTCTGCTTGTTGGCACTCTGGACATAGTCCATAAAGCTCTAATCTGTGTTCATTAATCTCAAAACCTGTCAACTTACTTGCCGCCATTTCCACATCTTCCAAACCTGGATAATGAAAATCGACAATTTTACCACAGTTTTGGCAAATCGCATGATAATGTTTTTTAGAACTAAAGTCAAAACGGCTTGATGCATCGCCATAATTCATTTCTTGAACAAAACCGATATCTGTAAATAATCGCAGATTGTTATATACAGTAGCTACACTCATATTAGGAAAACGATCTTCCAACGAACGATAAATTTCATCAGCGGTTGGATGGCTATGATTCTCAATTAGATATTCTAAAATCGCATATCGTTGAGGAGTAATACGAATATTGGCTTCTTTTAATTCTTCAAGTGCATTTTTTACCAATATATTGTCCATTTGGTTCCCCTCCCAGTCTTTCTTTCTTAAATAATACTATTTCTAATCTAGATTGACAAGAATAATTAAAGAATATAACAGGAAATATCAATTTTATCTCTCAATTATTCAGACAACAAAACAATTACATACTTTTTGTTTGAATTATGTATAAAATGGGAATGGTCTATTATTCCCATTTTAAAAAAATTAATCAGAAAAATCATAAAGAGCAGTTGACAGATACCTCTCTCCATTGTCCGGAATTACAGTCAAGACTTTTTTACCCGATCCTAGCTCTTTAGCAACTTGAATAGCAGCAGCAACCGCAGCACCTGCAGATATCCCTGCCAACAGCCCTTCTTTTGTTGCTAATAGTCGAGCTGTTTCAATAGCAGTATCACTCGACACTGCTATGACTTTGTCATAAATGTCTGTGTCTAAAACTTTAGGAACAAAACCAGCTCCAATCCCTTGAATCTTATGCGGTCCTGGGCTCCCTCCTTCTAGAACAGGAGATTCAACTGGTTCAACAGCAACAATTGAAATAGTTGGATAAACACGTTTTAATTCCCTGCCGACGCCTGTGATTGTCCCACCGGTTCCAACACCTGCTACAAAGCCATCTAAACCTGAAGAACCGAATGCATCTTGGATTTCTTTTCCAGTCGTTTTTTCATGTGCTTGCGCATTTGCTGGATTTTCAAATTGCATCGGCATAAAGTAACCATCTTTTTCTGATAATTCAGCTGCCTTAGCAATGGCACCTTTCATTCCTTCTGCCCCTGGAGTTAATAGTAATTCAGCACCATAAGCCTGCATTAATTTTCTTCGTTCAATGCTCATTGTATCAGGCATAACAATCATGACTTTATATCCTTTAGCAGCCCCTACCATCGCTAAACCAATTCCAGTGTTTCCACTTGTCGGTTCAACAATCGTATCTCCTGCTTTAAGTTCCCCGTTTTTTTCAGCTTGATTAATCATATTTAATGCGATTCGATCCTTTACACTCCCGCCTGGATTAAAAAACTCCAGTTTCACATAAACATCTGCTGCATTTTCAGGAACGATTTGGTTTAATTTGACAATTGGTGTTTTCCCAATCAAGTCTGTAACTGAATTAAAAATTTGAGTCATATTACATTCCTCCATTTTCTTTTTTACAGATAAACTTTCTCTTTTTTTATAATAGCTTATATAGTGTCATCTGGCTATTAATTTGCTATTGTATGTACTCTTTAAACAAATTTAACAAAAATGATGTATAGTATAGAAGACTGAAAAAAGTAAAGAGGAGTATTCATAGATGAAAATTATAAATATTAGTCCACGTGGTTATTGTTATGGTGTTGTAGATGCAATGGTCATAGCGAGAAACGCTTCTCTAGATGAAACATTACCTCGCCCCATCTATATTTTAGGAATGATTGTTCATAATAAACATGTAACTGATGCTTTTGAAAGTATTGGCATCCATACACTAGAAGGAGAAAATCGAGAAGAGATTTTAGCCAAAGTTGATCGCGGGACAGTCATTTTTACCGCTCATGGGACATCTCCTAAGGTAAAAGAACTAGCAATCGAAAAAGGCTTGACTATGATTGATGCCACCTGCCCAGATGTAATGATTACACATGAATTGATTGCTGAGAAAGTTTCTGAAGGCTATGAGATTATTTATATCGGAAAGAAAAATCACCCTGAACCTGAAGGTGCACATGGCGTTTCACCAGAACACGTTCACTTGGTTTCAAACTCAGAAGATATTTCTTCTCTAGCATTAATAGCTGATAAAATTTTTGTAACAAACCAAACAACGATGAGTCAATGGGATGTGAGCGATTTAATGGACGCAATCAAAACTAAATATCCTCATGTATTGATTCATAAAGATATCTGCAAAGCTACCCAAGTACGTCAAGAGGCGGTTGTTGAACAGGCTAAAGGTTGTGATTTAACGATTGTTGTGGGGGATCCTAAAAGTAATAACAGTAATCGTTTAGCTCAAGTTTCAATTGAGCAAGCTGGTGTTAAAGCGTATCGAATCTCTGATGTTTCACAAATTGATCCTAATTGGTTAATGAATGTTGAACAAATCGCAGTAACTGCTGGGGCTTCCACACCTACGCAAATTGTTCGAGAGGTTATTGACTATTTAAAAAACTTCGATATAAAAGATTCTTCTACGTATAAAAAACATTCAACAACAACAGCAGAGGCTATTTTACCTAGACCAAGAATCAAGGATATAACTAAAAATCGTCAACGTAGACTAGAAGAACTTCGCGCTGGAAAAAGATAAAAAATAACCCCCGAAAGATTGCCACTAACAATGACAATCTTTCAGAGGTTTATTTTTTATGAAATTTGTAACACTTGTCCAACTGTAATTAATTCAGCTGTTAGTCCATTGAGAGACATTAGTTGATCAACTGAAAGACCATTTTTATCGGCAATAGCCCAAAGCGTATCTCCTGATTCAACTGTGTACGTATGTGCGGTTGAATCAACTGAACTAGCTCCACTTTGTCCAATAGCAGTTATATCGAATGTTGTATTTCCTGTTGTAGCTGCTCCCCAATCATAATCTGTTAAATTATATGTTGCAATTAACCAATTTAACTTACTTGCATAATCAGGATCTGTTGCATAACGTCCAGCTAATGCAGCTGTAGCATCCATATAACTAGATGTATTACTTTTCCACACACCTGAGTAGTGATAGTTTCCACTAGAACCTACAGTCGTTCTAAGAACATTAGCATGATCTTGAAACGAGTCTGCATATGAAGGATAACTTCTAAAAGGTTCGTTCAATGTAACCCATTCACCGTTTAAATACTCTGAAGTAGCCATATAGACTGTTTGACCATTATAGCTACCTTTTACACCAAATAAATTATAATTTGGTGCCGCGGCTAAGCCAGATGTGCCATAGCTACTTTCTAACAACGCTTGTGCAATCATTACAGATCCGTATAAATCATTAGCGTTCGCAACCGAAGCAGCCGAATATCCAATAGATTCAATAAATGCTTGTGGGGAAACCTCTCCTTGTTGATCAGTTTCTGTCGCTTGTACACTTACGGGCAGTAAATTACTTGCAACAGGAAGAAAAATCAATGAAGTTCCTAGCGCAGCTGCAACCTTTTTACTACTGATAGTGTGGACTTTATTTTTATGCCTGCTGCTTCTTGTCTTTTCTTCCATTCCTTTGTCCTCCTTGATAGAACATTATAATCACATTTTACTTTGGTCTCTTTTTAGAAACAATTATTTACTCTAAAATCTTGAAGTTTTAAAGGCTATGTAATGCATCTGAAATTTTTGTTTTATTAATAATCCAATTTATGTTTCATCATTTTTACATGTTGTAGATTAATTGAATATTATTTTAGCTACAGATGCTTTAAATTCAATTTTATTAAAAAACCTTTAATTAAAAAAATAAATATTTCCATATTTTTCTTTTATATCGATATTATTGCACAAATATTACAAAAAAGAAAATATAAGCACAAATAAAAAGGATGAGAATTTTCTCATCCTTTTTATTTTATAAATTATTGTATTTCTCAACTACATTTTCAGTTGTAAAACCAAACTCTTTCAATACCAAGTCACCTGGAGCTGATGCACCAAAATGATTGATTGTCACTGTTGTACCTGCTGTACCAACATAACGCTCCCAACCAAATGGAGAAGCAGCTTCGATTGCCACACGTTTTTTGACATCTTCCGGTAAAACAGACTCTTTATATTCAGCAGTTTGTTTTTCGAATAAATCAAAGCTAGGCATTGAAACAACAGAAACGTCTTTTCCTTGTTCTGCTAATGCTTTTTGGGCTTCGATTGCTAAGTTTACTTCAGAACCAGTGGCAATTAAAATCCCTTCAGGTTTAGTCCCTTTTTGCGAAGAAATCACATATGCCCCTTTTTGAACAAATTCAGAAGCTTTTTCTTTTGTTCCCTCAATAACTGGTAAGTTTTGACGACTTAATACTAAAACAGTCGGTGCATCTTTGGTTGTCATTGCAATTTTCCAAGCTGCAACAGTCTCATTACCATCAGCTGGGCGTAAAACTTGTACACCATGCATACAGCGAATACTTGCTAATTGTTCAACAGGCTCATGTGTTGGTCCATCTTCTCCAACTGCAACAGAGTCATGTGTTAAAACATAAGTAACAGGTGTATTTTGAATAGCCGCTAAACGGAGAGCTGGGCGTAAGTAATCGGTAAATACAAAGAATGTTCCTCCGTAAACTCGACTTCCACCATGCAATTGAATACCATTCATCGCTGCGGCCATCGCAAATTCACGAACACCAAACCAAATATTTCGGCCTTCATATTGTCCAGGTTCAAAATCTTTTTCAGCTGCAACCATTGTATTATTAGATGCAGATAAATCAGCAGAACCTCCCCAGAAGCTAGGGACAGATTTGGAGATTGCTTGGATTGTTTCTTTACTTGTTACACGGCTTGCCGCACTTGATCCTACTTCATATACTGGTAATTCTTTATCCCAATTTTCAGGTAGTTCGTCAGCAAACGCTTGTTTAAATTGTTTTGCTAGTTCTGGATGTTCTTTCTCATAATTTTTGAACATATTAGTCCAGTCATCTTCAGCTTTTTCGCCTTTTTCAACCATTGTTTCTTTGAAACGAGCAGCTACTTCATCCGGCACAGTAAAATCAGGATATTCCCATCCATAAACAGCTTTTGCTGCTGCAATTCCTTCAGCTCCGATTGGTGCACCATGAACTGAAGAAGTGCCTTCCTTTGGAGCGCCATAACCAATTACAGTTTTAACTTCAATTAAAGTCGGTTTATCCGACTCAGCTTTCGCTGCTTCAAGGGCTTTAGAAATGGCTTCTAAATCATTCCCATCCTTAACTAGAATATGTTGCCAACCATAAGCTTCATAGCGAGCCCCGACATTTTCAGTGAATGCTTTTGATGTTGGACCATCTAAAGAGATGTCATTTGAATCATATAACACAATCAACTTGCCTAGTTTCATATGACCTGCCATTGAACTTGCTTCTTGAGATACCCCTTCCATCAAATCACCATCACCACATAATGCATAAGTGTAATGATCCACTACAGGGAAGCTGTCACGATTATAAACTGCTGCTGTATGAGCTTCAGCCATCGCCATACCAACAGCCATTGCAATCCCTTGACCTAAAGGACCAGTTGTCGCTTCAACACCGTCTGTATGATGAACTTCTGGATGACCTGGTGTTTTACTTTCCCATTGGCGGAAACTTTTCAAATCATCTATCGTAACATTATAGCCTGCTAAGTGAAGTAAGCTATAAAGCATTGCTGAGCCATGACCAGCAGAAAGAATAAAACGGTCTCTATCTGCCCAATTTCTTGATGTTTTAGGATTTACTTTTAAGTGTTTTGTCCAAAGTGCATAAGCCATAGGTGCAGCACCCATTGGTAATCCAGGATGACCTGAATTTGCTTTTTGTACCGCTTCGATACTTAGTGTACGAATGGTATTGACGCCTAACTGATCAGTGTTATCGAACAAAAAAATCATCTCCTATTTAGGTTTTTTTTACCTTTATTAACTATATTTTATCGTATTTCACTTATGAAAGCAATTACTTTTAGTAAAAATAACTAAAATTATTCTCGATTATGCAATCCTTTAGCTTTTTGAATCTCTTTTAATTTTTCTGGAGTGACATCATTTCCTTTTGGATCAACAACTTTCATCCCTTCAATATGATGACGCATTCCTCCTCGAAAAGCAGCTAAGTATTCTTGCCGAAGAATATTTTGTTCTTCTTTTTCTTTCTCAGTTAACGAAGTTTCTTTTGCTTTTTTTGCAAGTTCATTTATTCGGCTCATTTTTTCTCTTGATAACATGCTTATCCCCCTTAAATTTTAAAACGCTAAATTTTTTCTACAAAACTAGACAAAAACATAATAATATACGAGCCAAACAAGTTTGTTTAACAAAACCTGTTTACTTTCCATGTCTATCTTATAAGATGGGCTTGAAAAACACAACTATATTCTTGATAAAAAAGAAAAACAATCTGTTATTCTTACGTAATCATTTTCTGATTAAGGCATAAAAAAAGTTTAACTATATTTTCCACTAAAATTGTCTAATTAAATGCAACACTTGTGAGATAATATAAAAATTTATTGCTATTAAGACCCTTTCTATAAAAAAATAGCCGCACTTTTGAATTAGATTCTCAAAGAGTGCGACTGTTCTTTTTTTATTTATCCAGCTTTCTACTGGCCATCCACTTAATCATTTTTGGGTCTGCATGAGAGAAAAATTGGCTTCCTCCTTCATTCAAGCTCGCAATTTTTTGCTTATCATCATCAGATAAAGAAAAGTCAAAAACATTCAAATTTTCAGCCATTCGTTCTGGTTTTATTGATTTAGCTAGAACGACAATCTCTTGTTCTAGCAACCAGCGAATGATTACTTGTGCCACTGTCTTATTATACTTATTTCCAATACTCATAAGAAGTTCATTTTTAAAAATATTATTTTTGCCTTCAGCAAAAGGAGCCCACGCTTCTGGAAAAATGCCTTCTTCCTTTAACGCTTGAATATTTTTAACTTGTTGATTGAACGGGTTGATTTCTATTTGATTTACCTGCGGAGTTATCTTATTAAACTCTGCTAGATCTACCGCTCGATCAACAGCAAAATTAGATACACCTATTGCTCTGATTTTTCCGTCAGCTTGTAATTCTTCCATCGCATGCCAAGCACCGTATATATCGTTGTAAGGTTGGTGTAATAACAATAAATCTATATAGTTCATTCCTAAACGATCAAGAGATTCTTGAAACGATTTCATAACACCGTCATAAGATACATTTTCAACCCAAATTTTAGTAGTAACAAACAGCTTGTCACGTGAAATACCTGACTTAGTAATACCTTGGCCAACAGCTTCTTCGTTCATATAAGATTGCGCAGTATCGATATGACGATAGCCGGCTTTAATAGCCTCATAAACTGCTTCTTCCGCCTCTTTCGGATCTGTTATCTGATATGTACCAAAGCCCAACACAGGAATATTCACTCCATTATTAAGTTTAATTGTTTGCATTATTTATTTCCTCCATTTCATTATTAGTTGTCTTTGTTCATATGCTTCATTGTCCAAAGCTCCTCAATATCATCATCAGACATATTTCCAGCTCTAAATTTTGCGATATGTTCATCATAAGTTGTAATTTTATATTGCAGCAGCTTACGAACTTGTGCAAGTTCGTCGATTTTTTCATCTAACTCTTTTAACTGATCTTTAAGAATATCCTTTTGAGCGAGTCGCTCATCACCTTCCATTTGAGAGAGTGTGGCAAATTCGATTAATGACTCAATAGATAACCTAGCATTTCTTAAACTTTTAGCTAGAAAAACCCAATTCAAATCTCGTTTTGTAAATATACGATAGCCGTTCTTGTCCCGTTTAATAGGAGGAATCACTCCTACACGTTCATAATACCGAATAGTCTCAACTGTTAAATTGAACATATCCGCCACTTGTTTTATGTTCATTCCAATAAACTCCTTTACTCTAGCATGGAGAAATCATGATTAATGATTTCTTTTAAATAGAATGTGTCATTCTCAAAATCAAACTTCAAAATACAACAATTTCCGATTCGCTCTTCTTGATCTACGGTACTTGCGTGTTGCCATTCTCGCATAAATTGCCGACAAGAAGCCCCGTGTGAGACCCCTAAAATAATTTCTCCTGAAGTCTGTTTCATAATTGTAAATAAACTAGAAGAAACTCTTTCTCGAAATTTTTGTTCACTTTCTCCGCCATATGTAACAAAGAAGTCCCCATATGGAAGTGGCGGGTTTAAATATTCATGTTCAGCTTCTAAATCACCAAAATTCCATTCTTTAAGTTCTTTTATTCGACTATAAGAAATATCTGTAACTAATTCCAAAGTATCGCACGTACGCTCAGAAGTAGACGAATACGCATCATCAAAAACAATATTTTTATCTTTGAAATAGTTCCTTGCAATGATCGCCTGTTCCTTTCCTTTTGATGTAAGAGGAGAGTCACACCAACCTTGAATTTTTTTCTGTCGATTGAATAGTGTTTCGCCGTGTCTCATCAAATATAATGTTTTCATCATAGCACCAACTACTTTCCTAAAGAGTTTTTTCATGCACACTTATCATAAACCCTGAAGTTCACTTTATAGCAAGAGAAAAATATATCTAACCAGTATTATTGAATTAAGCATAATGATTTATCATAAAATATCTCATAAGACGTTCTCCAGTTTAAACATTTTCTAGGACGATTATTTAATTTATGAATGACTGATTCAATATACTCTTCTGAAACAGGTGACATGTCTGTACGTTTTGGTAAGTACTCACGTATCAATCCATTTGTATTCTCATTTGTTCCAAGTTTCCATGGAGACCAAGGATCTGCAAAATAGCATTCTATACCACATAATCTACTGAAGTACTTATATTTTGCAAATTCTGATCCTCTGTCTGGCGTAATAGTTTTGCGTTGTTTCCTGTTTAGAGGCGATAATAATTTTACAATCATATCTCTTACACAAATTGAATCATTATTAGAAATTCTCCCCGCTAACAAGAATCGAGATTTTCAATCAACCAGTGTGACCAGACATGATTTTTCTCAGCGTCCTAATACAGTATCTGCCTCCCAATGTCAAAATTCTTCTCTAGTCTCAGCTTTTGTCGGATGTTCATGAATCGTTTTCATATCAGTAAATCTTCCACAACGATCACCGATTCTTTTATTCACTGATTTTCTTCCTTTTCGTCTTAACATTTTTCGTGCTCTAGGACTTCCTACAGGAAATCCTTCATCAAATAGACCATTGTAAATAGTAGGGTAACTGATAACAGATTCATTATTCTCTAAGTTAATTCTATTCGCTATCTGTTCTGGAGACCATTGGGCTTAAAAAAGTAGCTTACGAATGATTTCCTTATACGGTGACTGTTCCAAGATTCTCTTTCTTTCGCATTTCTGCTTGTTCTTATGATACGATTTTTGTGCTAGAGAAGGCGAATATGCTCTAAACTTTGTAGTATTCCTCTTAAGTTCCCTCATAACAGTTGAAAGACTTCTTTTGATTAAGCACCCAATTCTACGAATAATAAAACCAAAACCATGATAAGGAAAGATCATTTCCCACTCACGTATAGTAAGTTGTGTATCAAGTCATAGCTGAATACCTCCTAGTTGATATAATTCGTCAACACCATTATAACAGGCTTTTTCACCTTTGATTTTTAGTGTTGCACTTAAATTATATGTTCTAGCAAAAAATACGAACGCTTGTTTGATTCCTTTGGAAAACTATGGTACACTAAAATTATAAATCGAAAGAAGGTGCGGGTTTTGGTGAAACGTACAGATACAAGGCAAATAGAAGTACTAAAATATATATACGAACAAGTTGAACTAAAGGGCTATCCTCCGACCGTTCGGGAAATTGGAAAAGCCGTTGATCTTTCGTCAACATCCACTGTTCATGGTCATTTGGCACGTTTGGAGAAAAAAGGATTGATTTTACGCGACCCGACAAAACCAAGAGCTATCGAACTAACTGCAGAAGGTTTAGAAAAAATCGGTGTTCGACCGACGATTATTCCAATGTTAGGTGTAGTTACAGCCGGTGAACCTATCTTAGCTGTTGAAGAAGCATCTGACTTTTTCCCTCTTCCTCCTGATTTAAAATCAGAAGAAAATGCCTTGTTTATGTTAACAATTCGAGGTGAGAGTATGATTAATGCGGGAATATTAGATGGTGATCAAGTTATTGTTCGAAAACAAAGTAATGCATCTAATGGAGATATCGTTATCGCGATGACTGATGAGGACGAAGCTACATGTAAACGATTCTTCAAAGAAATCGATCATATTCGTTTACAACCTGAAAACGACGCTTTAGACCCTATTATTTTAAGTAATGTGAGCATTTTAGGCAAAGTTGTTGGATTATATCGCAATCATATTTAAAACAGCAAAAAACATACTATTAACTAGTATGTTTTTTTAGTAGTTCAATTATTATAATTAAGTATCTTGTCAAATTATTTACTCTGCTGAAACTTTTCGTTGGTATGTTTCAAACTGATAAGCATAAGGATTTTGTTCATCCTGCTCTCCTTCACTTAAGTTGATCATTGTCCAATCATCCCAAGAAACAGTTGGAAACTTCGTATCCCCTTCAAAAACATGATGGATAACCGTTCGATATAACACATCACAATGAGGTAAAAAATCCTCATACACTGCTGAACCTCCAGCAATAAATGTAATACCAGAAAATGATTTTGCATAGTCAAGCACTTCATTTATAGTGTGAAGCACACTAACTCCTTCTGCCTGATAGTCTTTATCTCTCGTCATCACAATTGTTTGACGATTCGGCAATGGACGGCTTCCCATTCCTTCAAAAGTCTTTCTCCCCATAACGATTGTATTGTCTTCAGTCATTTGTTTAAAAAATTTCAAATCATTTGGCAAATGCCAAGGTAACCGATTTTCTTTACCGATTGTTCCTTGTTCATCTTGTGCCCATATGGCTGCTAACATTAGGAAACTCCTTTCAAATTATACGGCAATCGGTGCCTTAATTGCTGGATGCGGGTCATAACCTTCAATGACAATATCTTCCATGTCAAAATCAAAAACAGACTGTTTTTCTTGATTCAATTTTAAAGTAGGAAATGGTCGACTCTCTCTAGAAAGCTGTTCATTCATTTGATCGATATGGTTGGTATATAAATGAGCATCTCCTATGGTATGGACAAAATCTCCTACTTCCAACCCAGTTTCATGTGCGATTAAATGTGTTAATAATGCATAACTAGCAATATTAAATGGCACACCTAGAAAAACATCTCCACTACGTTGATACAACTGGCAACTTAGTTTACCATCATTTACGTAAAATTGAAACATCGTATGACAAGGCGGCAACGCCATAGAAGGAACATCTTCAGGATTCCAAGCTGAAACAATCAAACGACGTGAATCAGGTGTTTTTTTAATCATATCGATTACATTTTTTAATTGATCTATAAAATGCCCCTCTTTTGTTTCCCAGTGGCGCCACTGAGCACCATAGATATTTCCTAACTCACCATACTTACTGGCAAAATCTTCATCTGTCAAAATTTTATCACAAAACTCTTTATGCTCTTTTTCATAACTCTCTTTGAACACTTCGTCTGCCAGAACCCGACGACCAAAATCTGTCATATCCGGTCCCTGATAATCAGGACTTTTTATATAGCGCTCAAAAGCCCATTCATCCCAAATATGATTATTATGTTGTAATAGATAACGAATATTAGTATCCCCTTTTAAAAACCATAGCAGTTCACTTTTAATTAAACCAAAAGGAACTCTTTTCGTCGTTAAAAGCGGGAATCCTTCTGATAAATCAAAACGCATTTGATGACCAAAAATACTGCGTGTTCCTGTACCTGTTCGGTCTTCTTTCAAGTGACCTTCCCCTAAAATTTTGCGGCCTAATGCTAAGTATGCTTCTTCCATAGTTATTGCCTCCTAATTTTCTGCATATTCGCTCAAATATTCCCAACGTTCCATTTTTTCTTCTAATTCTTGCTCCACAGTTGATAATTCAGTTTGAAGTTGCTGTAGCTTAGTAAAATCATCACCTTGATGATTCATTTCTTCTGTCAGCTTTGCTGCTTGTTCTTCAAGTTGTCCAATATCTGTCTCAATGGTTGCCCATTCTTTTTGCTCCATGTAAGTCAATTTGGTTTTTTCTTTTTTCTCAACTGGTTGTACCGACTTTGTATCGGTTTTGACCGTTCTTTTTGACTGCTCTTTATTGAGTGTCAAGTATTCACTCATCGAACCGAAATAAGTAGTTATTTGGCCTTCACCTTGAAAAACAAGTAATTTATCCATAGTTTTATCCAGAAAATAACGATCATGAGAGACAGCAATCACTGCGCCTCTAAAGGTTTGGATATAATCTTCCAGAATCGTTAAGGTGTCGATATCTAAGTCGTTTGTGGGTTCGTCCAATAATAACACATTTGGTTGACTGATTAACAATTTTAATAAATACAAGCGACGCTTCTCTCCACCAGAAAGTTTACCAATAATTGTTCCATGCATAAAACGAGGGAAAAGAAATTGTTCTAATAATTCAGCAACACTGATACTGGTGCCGTCTGTACGTTGTACTTGTTCAGCAGCTTCCTGTAAATAAGAAATCATTCTTTGGTTTGGATCCATCGCTTCATTTTGTTGTGTATAGTAAGCTAAACGCACTGTTTCTCCAATCGAATAAATACCACTTTCAAGTGTCAAACGACCAGCCAAAATATTTAACAAGGTGGATTTCCCAGCACCGTTTTTTCCAGTAATCCCTATTCGATCTTTTGCTTGAATTAGAATATCAAAGTTCTTTAGAATCGTTTTATGTTCAATCGTATAGTTTCCATCTTTGATCTCTAATACTTTTTTTCCTAATCTTTGAGTAGCTACATCTATTTCCAATTGATTTTTTTGATTCACTTGATGGAGATTTTCTTTCAGATCGTGAAAGCGGTCTTGCCTTGCTTGCTGTTTTGTCCCTCTAGCTTGGACTCCAGCACGCATCCACTCTAATTCTTGTTTGTATAACTGTTTTCGTTTATCTTCTTGTTCAAGCTCCACACGTTCACGCTCAGCTTTCGCTAAGATATAAGCTTCATAGTTTCCTTTGTATTCATGTAGTTTACCAAAAGATAGCTCAAAAATCCGATTTGCTACCCGATCTAAAAAGTAGCGATCATGCGTAACCATCAAAATCGCCCCTCGATAGCTGTTTAAATAGCCTTCTAACCAACTGATTGCTTCGTAGTCTAAATGGTTGGTAGGTTCATCCAAAAGTAATAGATCAGGGGATTCAATCAGCACCTGGGCCAAACTAACACGTTTTTTTTGACCGCCTGATAATTCACCGATTTTTTTATGCAAGGTATCAATTCCAAGTTTTTGCAAAATGATTTTAGCATCTGTATCTGCTGTCCAGGCATCTTCTTTATTCATTCGCTCTTCTGCTTGAGCGTATTGTTTTTGAGCTAATTCGCTTAGGCCATCTTCAGTTAACGCTAGTAACGCCAATTCGTAATTTTTTACAGCTTGAATAATCGGTGTCTCACCTTGGAACAATGCTTCAACAACTGTTAATCTAGGATCAAATTCTTGGTCTTGCGAAAGATAACCTATTTGGTAATCGTTGGGTTGCAAGATAGCGTTAATATCGCCATCACCACTATCTTTACCAGCTAGAATATTCAATAAGCTGGTTTTCCCTGTTCCGTTTGTACCAATCAAACCAATTCGTTCTTTATCATGGATGTGAAAAGAAATATGGTCAAATAAGGTTTTCTCCCCATATGTCTTCGTTAACTCACTCACTTTTAATTCTTTCATATGTTCACGCCCTTTTCATCCTGCTTATTGTATCAAAAAATTACAAAAAAAAGAAGCGAGTTTCCTTACTCAGCTTCTTTTTTTAGCTCTCTTGTCAGTTTCCGTAATGGAATAGTGTTAGAAGTATCATTGATTGAATAAGATTCTAACAAATTAACATTTTTTCTATATTCATTTGCTTCGAAAGAAGATATTTTTTCTGAACGTTCATATTCATCAATCATTTTTCGTTCTTCTTGATACCCAATCAACAATTCTTTTACATAATTAGATTGAGAACGAACAATAAATGAATCAATAAACGTTCCATCTTCCAGTCTTTGAGCAAATTGTAAACGCCCTTCGATAAAGAATTGAATAATTTCATCATCATAAACACCTTTTAGATTATCCAAACTTTTCAAAATCACTTCTGTGTTTTGCAAAAATACTTGCCGAACATTTTCTAGCTCTTCTTTTTGAAATTCGCGTCTATTTTCTTCATCTTTTTTTGCCAATAACATTTTAGGATGTACAAAAAATGCAATAATTTGTCGAACAAAAAGGAGCCAAAAACCAATAATAGACAATAATTGTCGAACAATAGAACGTTCCATTCTAGAAATCAATCGCTCATATAAACGATACCCTTCTATGCCAATTTCTTTTTGACGAAAACTTTCTTCCAACCCATCTCGTTCAATAGAAACAATCAGTGCACGAAGTTCTTGAACTTCTTGCCGCTGATCTGATGGCAATTGATCTGTATATAACTCTTTCACGCGATCTTGATAGTTTTCAATCACAACATTCATTTCTACATGTGGATCGTTTTTATTGATTTTTTTTAGATGCTCGATAACCTCTTGGAGTAAAGTAATCCCTTGAACATTGATGCTTTCTGCTTCATCAGATTCAGTTAAAAAAGGCAACACAAGAATCCCACCTACTAAAGTAACTAAAATCACACAAGCTGTGATAAACAAAAGTAAAGATCGTTCAGGAAAGTTCTGTCCATTGATAGTTAGAGGTAAAATAAAAATAGTAGCCAAACTCACTGTCCCTTTGACTCCTGCAAAAGTCAAAATCAACATTTCATTCATTGATTGCCAAATATTCTTTAATCCATTTTTTACACTATAAATTAAGACAATAGATAAAAAGCGCGCAACAAATAATGTAACACTTAATATCATAACAACCACCATTAAGAAACTGTTAGAGTAGGTTTGGCTGTTCCAAATGGGAGAGAAAACTAGCGATAATTCAATTCCTAAAAACAGAAATACCAACGCATTTAGCGTAAACGTAATTGTTCCCCAAGTAATTTCAGAAACACTTGATAATTCGGCTTCAAATAGTGAAACTTTCTTAAAACTAGCCGCTTGCATAACACCTGCTACAACAGCTGCAATAATCCCTGAAACATGGAACACTTCAGCAACCATGTATGCCAAAAATGGCAATAATAATTCTAATAATAAATAACCGGTTACATCTCTTGCTGAAGCTTTTTCTAGGACCATAACTATTTGCCGTTTGATCATTACTAAAACAGCTCCAACAATGGCCCCGCCAATACTTGAAAAAATTAATGTAACTCCAGCATCTGTCGCTGAAAATGTACCAGTTAGTAGCGCCGCCAATGCAAATTGAAACGCTGTAACGCCGGAAGCATCATTAATGAGAGCTTCTCCTTCTAAAATGTGCATCGCTTTAGGTGGAATCTGGATTTTCCCAGATAAAGAACCTACTGCTACTGCATCTGTAGGCCCCAATGCTGCTCCTAATGCAAAACAAGCAGCGATCGGTAATGCCGGAATAATCATATGTAACGCCCAACCAACACTTACAAGCGTAATTAAAACACCGATAAAAGCTAAAAATAAAATCACACTAAAATTTTTCATAGTAGCAGAAATATCATTTCGTTGTCCTTCACGGAAAAGTAATGGTGCAATAATCATTACTAGAAATATTTCTGGTTCAAAAGTTATTTCTCGACCGATGTCCGTCAATCCAATTAAGATACCAACAATGATTTGAACAATCGGTAATGGTATAATCGGAACAATCCGATTGAATACATTAGAAAACGTTATAGCAAATACAAAAACAATAATTAAATACACAAACCCCATCTTGTATCCCCCTTTATTAATTATTGATCTATCTGTTTACCTAAATATCGTAATAATTTTTCTTTCTTACAGCTTATTTTTTTTTCGAGTAGTCCGAGTTCTTTTTCCTTGTCGCATAGCTCTAACTGAGCACGACGAGCTTCTAATCTTAGTAATTCTGATTTGACTAATTCAATCTTTTTGTAATTCAAAAAGTTTCTCTTTTTTATATGACGTTCCCATTCTGCCTTCTTTTCTGGTGGCAACTCTTTATACTTCTCACGCAATTCTGCAACTCGTTGCTCTATTTCTTTATTCACAACATTACTTCCTTTCAGAAATTCTCTGACACATTATAGCAAACAGTTGAAGAAATACCTACTAAATTTTACTATTCTTTAAAAAAATCTTTTTGAATTTAACTTTTAACTCCCAATCATCAATAAAAAACGAAAGTAAAGAGTGCTTTTACTCCTTCATTCTCGTTTTTTACTTACTTTCATCATCTTCGTCAAACAAAATATTGATTTCAGTTTCTTCGTTCAAGCGCTCAGAAAGGAACGCCAACAGATCTTCTAATGGTATAGAAAATTTCATCATGGGACCTCTGCGTCCATTTTTAAAATAATTCAGCCTAATTTCTTTATGTTTAAGTAATAAAGCCATCTTTTCAACATCCTGATACATAACACCATTCTTATCAAATGGCCCTAAAATGATTCGATCATCTGATAAACCTTTTGTATCCAATAAAAAACTTAGCATAAGTAAAACTGAAAGAATTCCCCGAACTCTTTGATCACTTGTTTGTTCAGAAAATAAAGTAGTTATTAAGGCAATTACACTAAGCCCGATAACTAAAACATAAAAAAGAGGTCTCCTTACACTTCTAATCAAAATACTTTTTCTTACTAAGCTTAAGTAAACATAAATAAGCACGACAAAAATAGTGAGTAGTACCGTAAAAAATTCTATACCCAAAATGTTCTCCTTTTACGAAATAAGTCTGTCTAAACTGACGATTGATAGCTATTCTTTTTTATTTAATTCTGTTAATTGCTGATTAATTTTTTTTATTTTATCTTTGCAAGCCAATATGTCGCGAATCATCTTATCTCTTTTGTCTCCAAGTGGCAAACGGTTAACTACTTGGTAATATGCAGCGAGCAGTTGAACTTGCTTCATTTTTTCTTTTTGTAAACGTTCTTCAATTAAATTCATCCACTCGCCCTCCTTTTTCTTTAAGTATACCTTACTTTTAAAGGGAAATGACTATTGAATCGTTATTTTTTTCGATTTTCAACAAAAAAAGTATGATTTATTTGTTATTGTAACATACTATTTATTTTCTGGTGAACGTTACGAGCCTTTTATAAAGTCGACTTATAAAAAACAAAATTGAGGATGAAACAAAACTATTTTTAGTTTTGTTTCATCCTCTTCTTAGTTTACTGGGCACAAATGCAAAGGGCAATTGCTTTCTCACCTAAATGAGTTCCAATAACAGGATTAAAATGACCAATTTCAATAATTGCATTAGGATATTTTTCTTCAAGTTTTGCTTTCTCTTGTTCTGCAACAGCTAAATTATTGGCGTGAATAACATATAGTTTGACGGGTCGACCAATTTCTTTGTCTCTTTTACCAATAATCTCTTCTGCACGAGCGAAAGCTTTTTTAGTTGAACGAATTTTTTCAAATAAAACAATTTTTCCATCTTCGAAAGTTAGAATAGGTTTAATCTTCAATAATCCGGCAATTAAAGCTGCACCATTTGTCAGTCTTCCACCACGAACTAGGTTATTTAAATCTTCAACAATTAAATACGCATATGTATTATCTCTAATAACATCTAATTTAGTGAAGATTTCTTCCAAACTAGCTTCTTCTTTAACTAAATCTAATGCTGACTCTACCATATGACCCATTGGTACACTTGTAATTTTAGAATCGTATGGGTACAATGTAACACCTTTTATTGAATCAGTTAATGAAAATAACGTGTTAACAAAACCCGAAATACCTGACGAAAGATGAATACTGATAATCGTATCATAACCTTTAGCAGAAATTCCTTCGTACAATTCAATAACCTCTCCTAGAGCAGGTTGAGAAGTTGTTGGAAACTCATTACTATGATTCAACAAGCTGTAATATTCATCAGCTTCGATATCGATTCCTTCATTATATATCTTACCATCTAAAATAACCGGGATGGGAATAACAAATAGATTGGGCGAATTTTTGATTCGCTCAGGTAAATAAGCTGTACTATCTGTCACAATAGCAATTTTCATTTTGTAACCTCGTTTCACTAATTTTACACGGTAATATAAATATAGCATAAATCAATATAGATTTAAATAAAATACTTATTGCCCTAGGAAGTTTTGAACTGATGAACGATTCGTATCTAGATCAATTTGAAGTACACTACCCGCATAATAAACGTCTTCATTGCTCCAAGATCCTTCAACTGGAACAGTTAGTCGCTCAACCCCGCTACCACCTTTTAGCATCATTGATGGACCATTTTTCAGCATAAATGATGTAGGAATATCCGTTGATATGTAACCAACTAGACGTCCTAAAGATTCTGGTGTACGAATCAAAGCTAAAGGATTTTTTAATTGTCCTATAACGGCATTCATGACTTGCTGTTGACGGCGCACACGTCCGAAGTCTCCCTCTTCATCTTTTCTGAAACGTGCATATTGCAAAAGTGTATGTCCATCCATTTTCTGAACGCCTTTGGCAATGTCCACACCATCTAAATTCAAGTCTTTTTCAGCATCAATTTTGACACCACCAGGAAACATCGAATCCACAATTTTTTCAAATGATTGAAAATCAACTTTTGCATAATATTTCGTTTGAATATTGAAATTTTCAGCTAATGTTTGGCGAACTAATTCCGCTCCACCTAATGCATATGCGGCATTGATCTTATTCGCATCATATCCAGGAATATCAACGAATGTATCCCGCATAAACGAAATTAGCTTAGGTTTTTTCGAAGGTCCGTCCAATTGTAATACCATAATAGTATCCGCTCGACCAGCATCTTCTCCTCTTGTATCGCTACCTAAAATTAAAATATTATTCGCACCATTCGCGCTTTTCACACCATTAAAAGTCTGGATTGCTTCTTTAGGTAATGAATTATCATTTTCAGCATAAGACTTCCCTTTAAAAAAGAACCCGACCGCTAAAACAATCAATAAAATTAAAAATAAAAGAATTCTTTTAGGCCAACTGAACCGTCTTTTTCTTTTTGGTTTTTTTGGTTTTTTTTCCTTTTTTGAAAAATGTTTATTTTTCTCCTCGGGATTAGCTTGTTCAAATCTCTGTCTTGGATCGCCGCCCATTGGTTCTTGATATTGATTAGGTTCTTGTTCTTGATAATAGCTATTTCTAGGTTCTTCAGAATAATTTTTTTCTTTTCTAGGATTAAATCCATTTTTTTCTTCTACTGGTTTGGCACTATCATGTATATGTTTATAACGATCCACACGGCTCATTATGTCCACCTCTCTTCAATTAACAACATTTATAAGCATACCTTATTTTGCTGAAAATTCCTATTTATATCGCTAAAATTTAATAAAAAATAAAAAGACCTTTTCAGATCTTTATACTCCGTTTATTGGATGAATAGCGTAGTTTCCAAATATTTTTACTGCCCCTCCCATTAAACGTATCTCTTCCAATGCATTATCAATCAATTGTTGTGGTTTTTGAACATTGATATCAATTAAAAAGAAATATTCACCTAATGTTGTTTTAAGTGGTCTTGATTCAATTTTACTTAAATCGATATCCCGCCAACTAAATACAGATAGCGCTTTGTGTAAAGCTCCTGGTATATTATTAGGCATTGTCAAAGCAATCGTCAACTTCTTATCTTCTGATTTAATTGGGAGATCAACCTTTTCAGCGCCCAACACCCAAAAACGAGTCTGATTGATTGCTACATCTTGGATGTTTTCTCCAACAATTGATAGATCATAAGTCTGTGCAGAAAGTTTCGGTGCAATTGCTGCAATCTTTTGATCTGGATTGCTAGCAACAAAATTTGCTGCATAAGCAGTTGATGGTGTCGCTTCTAGTTCAGCCATTGGAAAATACGTACGAATGAAATCTTGTGATTGTGCTAATGCTTGAGGATGAGATAAAATTTTTGTTGTTTTCTGCCATGTATCTTGATTGTTTTTAGCTACCATCAATTGTTGGTAAATAGGCAATACAATTTCTGCTCCAACTGGAATACTTGTTTGATGAAACAAATAATCAACTGTAGTATTCACAGACCCTTCAATTGTATTTTCGATTGGTACAACACCTAAATCAACTTCGCCGAATTCAACCCCTTTAATACAGGCAGGAATTGAATGATAGGAAACAAGCTCATCATTTGGAAACGCAGTTTTGGTTGCATTATGAGTAAAAGATGCTTCTGGACCTAAAAAACCGACTCTCATTGGCTCACCTACTTATATATTCTCTAAAATTTCGTCCACAATTTCTTCTGGCGTACGATTGTCTGTATCAACGACCAAACTGGCACTTTCTTTATAAAAAGGAATTCTCGGTTCAAAAACTTGTCTGATCTCTTCAGGAGACTTTGAGACAACTAAAGGTCTGACTGTTGTATGATCATGTTTCAATCTTGGAATGAACACTTCTGGTTTTGTTTGTAAATAAACGACTGGCGCCATTTGTTTTAAAAGGTTTCGATTCTCTGGTCTCATAACAATGCCGCCACCTGTTGATACAACCTGATCGTGATCTAGATAGCGTTTCAAGACATTTGTTTCTCTTTCACGGAATGCTTCTTCTCCATGCAAATCAAAATATTCTTGAATAGTCATGCCAATTTCTTCAACGATTTTATCATCAAAATCGATATGCTCCATACCTGTTTTTTCTGAAAGGAGTTTCCCAATAGTTGTTTTCCCTGCTCCCATAAAGCCAATTAAAATAATCCCCTTCATTCTTCTTCCTCCGTTTATCGATATAATTTGTTTAGATCATCAAAAAAGGGTGGATAAGAAACAGAAATCGCCTCTGCTTTATCTAATTTGACTGATCCATCTTTGACTAAAAGAGCAGCAATTTGGAGCATCATGCCAATACGGTGATCACCATAGCTCGTAACGTTTGCACCATGCAATGGTGTTTTTCCATGAATAATCAACCCATCTTCAGTTGGTTCGATAGCAGCACCCATTTTATTTAATTCATTAGCCACAGCATCAATTCGATTAGTTTCTTTGACTTTCAACTCTTCAGCATCACGAATAATTGTAGTTCCTTGCGCTTGAGTTGCTAATAAAGCAATGATTGGTAACTCATCAATCAACCTAGGAATAATCTCACCACTAATTTCAATACCTGTTAATTCACTGGTTTCGATAGTTAATGTTCCTGCTTTATTTTCTTTGCTGCCAGTTTCTTGAATGCTTAGTTTCCCACCCATTTGTTGGATAACATCAATTATACCTGTACGGGTTGGATTTAAGCCAACATTATTCAAAATAATTTGACTATCCGGAATGATGGAACCTGCTGCAAGAAAGAACGCTGCCGAAGAAATATCTCCTGGTACAATGACTTCTTGGCCTATTAATTTCTGTGGACCTTTAATCCGGATTTCTTTACCTGCTACAGTGATTTCACCGCCAAACTGACGAATCATATCTTCTGTATGATCTCTTGTCTTCTCTTTTTCTATAATAACAGACTCTCCTTGAGCTTGTATCGCCGCAAAAAGAATGGCTGATTTGACTTGTGCACTAGCAACAGGCATCTGATAATTGATAGGTAATAAACTCTCTGTCCCCGTTACTGTCAGTGGCGGGAATTCTGTTCCATCATGCCCAGAACAGACAGCTCCCATTTGATTGATTGGTACCATCACTCGATTCATCGGCCGCTTTACAATTGAATGATCGCCAAATAATTCAGTAGTAAAAGACGTCCCCGCTAAAATCCCCATAATCAAACGAATCGTGGTTCCTGAATTTCCCACATCAATAGCTTTTTTTGACGGTTTTAATCCAGAGACCCCCGTTCCGTGAACCGTAATGATTTTGCCATCATCTTCTATTTTCACACCTAAATCTTGAAATGCTTTCAATGTACTTAAACAATCGTCCCCACGCAAGAAGTTTTTAATCGTTGTTTTCCCTTCGGCAATAGCGCCGAACATGATGCTTCTATGAGAAATCGATTTGTCACTAGGAATGTCGATCATTCCCTTTAAACCAACTTTATTGATTACTAATTCCAAAAAATCCCTCCTAAATTTAAAAGCGGAGTGGGCTTCTTCAGCTCTTGTTTCGAAGAACTGGCCCACAAAGCTAGATACCAGATTTATAACAACGTTCTATTTTTCATAACATAAATAATCCGTTTGTTTTTCAATGGTTTCCTTAGCTTTTTTTAAATCTTCTTCACGTTTAAATGTTAATTGTAAAATGCCATAAATATCTTCCCGTGTTTCAAGAATTTTTAAGTTAATCAGTGATACCCTCGCATTTCCAAGTAATCCTGTGACTTCAGCTATAACACCTGGGACATCTGGAACGTCTACAAACAAGTCATGAAATGCTGGAATTGCCCCTTCTTTATGAACAGGCATTTGATTACGCGTTTCTTTTGCCTCATAGAAAAATTGAAAAATAGCTTCTTTATTTTCAGTTTGAATCCATGATGAAACTTGTTCCATTTCAGCTTGCCACGAATCCATTAATTCCAACAACGCCTCTTTATTGCTTAATAAAATATCCGTCCACATCTGGGGATCTGATGAAGCAATTCGAGTAATATCACGAAATCCACCAGCTGCTAGTTGACGAGACCGGGGATGTTTTTCATTAAACATTTTACTTTGATTGACTAAGCCTGCAGCAATAACATGAGGTAAGTGGCTGAGCATTCCTGTAATTTGATCGTGTTCTTCCCCAGTTAGAACGACAAATTTTGCTCTAGTGCCTTCTAATAATTTTTTTAATTCACTAACTTGTGATTGTTTCTTTGTATCAGATGAAGTTAAGATATAGTAGGCATTTTCAAATAAGTTTTCATCTGCTGCAGTGACACCAGACTTATGCGATCCAGCCATTGGATGTCCGCCAATAAACGTTTTTAAACCAGCCTTTTCAGCAGTATCTATGATCTCACTTTTCGTACTGCCTACATCTGAAATAATCACATCTTTTTTTAACGGCAATTCCCCAAGGATTTTTATTTGTCCTAACACGCTTTTTACAGGTGTACACAAGAGAATCACGTCTGCTTGTACTGCCGATGTTTCTAAAGATAATCCTCTTTGATCAATGATCTGTCTTTTTAAAGCAAATTCTTCAGAAGTATCCAATTCATCTATTCCAATAATTGTCACTAATGGATGTTCTTTCTTTATACAAAGTGCTAATGAACTGCCAATTAAACCTAAGCCGACAATTAATACCTTTTTTTTCATTACACGCCACTCTCCATTTATATTTTTCTTAAAACGTTTGAGTATAGCGACGATAAGCTTTTACTTCTGCTTTCATTTGTTCAAAAGCATCACTGCCGAATTTCTCTAACATCGCTTGCGCGACTTCTGTTGCTACAACAGCTTCACAAACTACACTAGCGGCTGGAACAGCTGTACTATCAGAACGTTCAACACTTGCTTTAAAAGGTTCTTTTGTATCAATATTCACACTTTGCAAAGGTTTATATAAAGTCGGAATAGGTTTCATTACCCCTCTAACAATGATTGGCATTCCATTTGTCATACCGCCTTCGAAACCACCTAAGTTGTTTGATGTCCTAGTGTACCCCGTTGTTTCATTCCAAATGATTTCGTCCATCACTTGACTACCAGGCTTGAATCCCATTTCAAAACCAATACCAAATTCAACACCTTTAAATGCGTTAATACTTGTTACAGCTTGCGCGATTTTTGCATCTAACTTACGATCCCACTGAACGTAACTACCTAGACCAATTGGTACACCGCCTACAATAACTTCTACGACACCACCAATGGTATCTCCATTTTTCTTTGTTTGATCAATCAAACTGCGCATTTCATCTTCCACTGATGGATCCAATACTCGAACATCTGAATTTTCTGAACGTTCTTTAATTTCTTTAACGGTTAAATTCTCTGGAATTACAGCTTTTATTCCGCCTAAGACAGCCACATGTCCAGCAACTTCGATATCTAATTCTTTCAATAATTTTTTAGCAACAGCACCAATAGCTACACGCATAGTCGTTTCTCGAGCAGATGAACGCTCTAATACATTTCTAAGATCATCATGCTGATACTTGATACCACCAACTAAGTCTGCATGTCCTGGACGCGGTTTATTTAGACGACGAATTTTCTTCTCTTTTTCTGTAACTTCTTCGATAGACATAACAGATGTCCAGTTTTTCCAGTCTTTATTTTCAACAACTAGTGTAACTGGTGAGCCTAATGTTTTTCCATGACGAATCCCAGATGTGATTCTTACTTGGTCTTTTTCAATCAGCATTCTTCCGCCTCGACCATATCCACCTTGTCTTCTAGCCAATTCTAAATTAATATCTTCTGGCGATAAAGGCATACCTGCTGGCAAACCTTCTATAATTGCTGTTAGTTCTGGTCCGTGTGATTCTCCCGCAGTAATAAAACGCATATAAATTCCCCCTAGTCTAAATAACTCTTCATTTCTTCAATTGGAATACGGACAATTTTTGCCTCACCTATTGATTCTAGTAAAATAATATTGATTTCTTCGCCTCGCGCTTTTTTATCATGCGTCAATGCAGTATATAATTGCTCTTGGTTCCAACAATCAGACGTAATTGGCAAATGAAATTTTTTAATCATTTTATTTAACTGTCTCGTCGTTCCGGTTGGTGTTAATTTCTTTTCTTCTGCAACTCTAGTGATTTGGCTCATCCCAATCGCTACTCCTTCACCATGAGTCAAAATTCCATAACCAGCAGTATTTTCCAAAGCATGTCCTATTGTGTGCCCAAAGTTAAGAAGTAAGCGAACACCATTATCCAGTTCATCTTCTTCAACTACTTTACGTTTGATTTGACAACATGCTGCAATAATCTCTGCCGCATTTGTCAATAAATCATGCTCATCCTTTAACTCATCCAATCTATACCACAAATTTTTATCTGCAATTGCAGCAGATTTGATGATTTCAGCAATCCCTTCACGAACTCTTCTTAATTCTAATGTATTCAATGTATCAGGATCAATCAACACGCCATCTGGTTGGGCGAATGTCCCCACTAAATTTTTCGCTTTTGTCGTATTAACACCTGTTTTCCCGCCAATGCTGCTATCTACTTGAGCTAATAATGTAGTTGGAACTTGTAAAAAATGAACACCTCGCATGTATGTTGAAGCAACAAAACCAGCTAAATCGCCAACAACACCACCGCCTAAAGCAATTATCCCATCACTTCTTGTCAAACCTTCATCTGCTAGAAAATCATAAATTTCAGCAGCTACAGATAAACTTTTACTTTGTTCTCCTGCTTCTATCACAAAAAGTGATGGATCAAATCCAGCCTCTTTCAAACGTTCTTCAACTTGATTGCCATATAAAGGTGCTACATTTGTATCTGTTATGATTACAATTTTTTGTGGTGACCATAACTCTTTCGCCCATTGACCAATATTGGCCAAAATTCCTTTTTCAATAATCAAATCATAAGAATGATTGGGTAAAGTTACCGTGAGTTCCATTTGATTCAACCCCCATTTTTTGACATTTTTAATTTAATTTTATGCTAAAGCGTTAATTTCTTTCATTGCTTTTTCAATGATGTGTACTTCTTCCATCATACGTAAGTACGTCTTTTCGTTAAGTGATTGAGGACCATCAGACCATGCATTGATTGGATCCGGATGGATTTCAACAATTAAACCATCGGCTCCTGCAGCAACACCTGCTCGTGCCATTGAAGGAACAAGATCCCAGATTCCTACCCCATGAC
Organism: Enterococcus sp. AAFC-DPL-5146; assembly: GCF_058216635.1. NCBI lineage: Bacteria > Bacillati > Bacillota > Bacilli > Lactobacillales > Enterococcaceae > Enterococcus > Enterococcus sp. AAFC-DPL-5146. The sequence goes on from NZ_CM177103.1 coordinate 1,573,023, forward strand.
TTGGGTCAACAATGATCGGAAAATGACTTAATTTTTTAATTAGTGGAACGGCACTTAGATCTAGTGTATTTCGAGTAGCTGTTTCGTAAGTGCGGATGCCTCGTTCAATAAAAATCACATTGAAATTTCCTTGTGCAGCAATATATTCTGCCGCATTTAACCACTCATCAATTGTACCAGAAATACCGCGTTTTAATCCAATGGGTTTGCCAGTTTTTCCAACAGCTTGTAATAATTTAAAGTTTTGCATGTTTCTAGCACCAATTTGCAAAATATCGCTGTATTCTGCAATCATATCAATGTGTGCTTCATCCATTACTTCTGTGATTACTTTCATGTCAAATTCATCTGCCGCTTGACGAATGTACTTTAATCCTTCTTCTTCCAGTCCCTGAAAAGCGTACGGAGATGTTCTTGGTTTAAACGCTCCACCACGTAAAATTGTTGCACCACCTGCTTTAGCTATTCTGGCGCATTCACGAATTTGATCTAACCCTTCTATTGAACAGGGTCCTGCCATCATTGTCATACTACCATCACCTATTTTCACGCCATCCACATCAACAATTGTGTTTTCTGGATGAAATTCACGACTCGTTAGTTTGTAGGTCAATGAAATTCTAACTGCATTTTCAACACCATCGTAACTATTGAATGCCACATCTTGCATTTTTCTTGTATCACCAACCAAACCAATGATTGTTTGTTCCTTGCCCTCACTTAGATGAACTTCTAGTCCTTCTTTTTTTACTCGCTCGATTACTGTATTGATTTGTGCTTTGGTTGCTTCTGATTTCATAATTACGATCATTGTTTTTCTCTCCCTAGATAAATATTAGTTGTTTTCAATAATTGGTTTAACGATTTCTATTGGCATTTCTTGTCCTGTCCATTTTTCAAAAGCAGCAGCACCTTGATATAACAACATGCCAAGCCCGTTGTTTGTTTTAGCCCCACGCAAACGAGCTTGCTTTAAAAATTCTGTTTCTCGTGGTGTATAAATCACATCGCATACAGCTAAATCAGGACGAATAATTGAAAAATCTTGAATCGGTGTTTCTGATTCTAATGGCTTCATACCAACACCCGTTGCATTTAGTAATAAGGCACTTTCAGATACATCTTTTGCCAATTCATTCTGATCTGCTAAGTCATGTAAAGTAATAACACATTCTGTATTATCAGAGATGTATGCTAATTTTTTCTTGATATTATCATAAAAATCATCTTTTCGGTTATAGACAGTAATTTCTTTTACACCGTCTAAAGCGGCTTGTACAATAATCGCTGTGGCTGCTCCACCTGCACCAATAATCGTCATTTTTTTTCCTATGATAGTTACATCAATATCTTCCAAACTTCTCATAAATCCTGTACCATCAGTATTATGACCCGTTAATTTACCACCTTCATTGGTGATGGTATTGACCGCTCCTATCAAACGAGCAGCTTCACTCAACTCATCCATATAATCAACAGCTAAAATTTTATTTGGCATTGATAAGTTTGCGCCCAACATTTCTAGATTTCTAATTGAATCAATAGCTTGCGCGAGCCCTTGCGTTCCAACCTCAAAAGCAAGGTATACGGCATCAATACCTAATGCTTGAAACGCTGTATTATGAATCATTGGTGAAACGCTGTGACGGATTGGTGTAGCAAATAATGCGGCTAATCTTGTGTGACCTGTGATCTTATTTTCCATCTTAATTCCTCCTAAAACTTGATTTTATTTCAAACAAAAAAGGTATTCACGTAAATTTTAGAAAAATCTACAGTGAACACCTCACAAAAAATAGGTAATATAAAAGCCACTATAGATTTACTCATCTACGCGGCTGAAAGTCATCTCAAAATCCCCTAGCCATCATAGATACAAACTTGCTAGTCTGCATCCATAATGTTCATGAATACAAACTCATCTAAAATAGCTAAAGTAATAATTATTCAGTTGTATTTGGTTATGTTTCATGGTTGTCATTATGACTCACTCCGTAACTGATTATTTAAGAATTGTTATCAGTATATACCTACGTATACATGGTGTCAACTTATTTTTCTTAATATCATATGAAATTCTTTCGTTTATTCATATAAAACCTTGCGTACCAGTGCTTTTCATAGTTATTTTTTGTTTCAGACGACTCGACGATTTATTTTTAAAATGATTTTCCCTTTATTTTTGTTACTTTTCATAAATTGATGGGCTTGTTCCACTTCTTCCAAGTAAAAGGTTGAATCTATGATTGGTTTTATTTGACCTGTTTCAAACAATAGCTTAGTTTTTTCTGAAAATTCTTTTGTTAATTTAGCTTTATACTCATCACTTCTAGGTGTAAGTAATGTACCCTTAATTATTATTCTTTTTTCCAATAAACTCATTAAATTAACATCTTTTACAAGCGCACCTCCTAAAATCCCAATAAGTATTAAGTGGCTATCATAAGATAAACTTGCTATGTTTTTGTCCCAATAAGAAGCACCGATAAAATCTAAAATAACATTAACTCCCTCTCCAGCTGTTTCTTGCTGGATTCTCTCACTAAAATCTTCGTCATGATAATTAATCAGAACATCCGCTCCTAGTGTGCGACATAATTCAAGCTTCTCATTACTACCTGCTGTGACAAAAATTTTTGCTGAAGTAAGTTGTTTAGCTAATTGAATTGCTGCTGTTCCTACCCCGCTAGCTCCTGCATGTATAAGGACAGATTCTGTAGACTTTAGTTTTCCAAGCCAAAATAACGTTTGGTATGCAGTCAAAAATACTTCTGGAATTGCTGCTCCTTCTTCAAATGACAACCGTTCAGGTAAAGAGAGTGCATTACCAAGATTCATTACAGCATATTCAGCATAACCACCACCATTGACAAGCCCCATCACCCGACTTCCACTAGGAAAAAGTTCAGAATTGCTTTCTATCACAGTTCCAGAAACTTCAACACCTAAAATTGCATTTCCCTTAGGTAGTTTCCCAGTCGATTTTGCCATTAAATCTGTTCGATTAATTGCAGCAGCTTCTACTTTTACTAATAGCTGATTTGGATTTCTTATAGGTAACTCAGCCTTATTATTCAGCTGTAAAACTGCTTGATTTTCAATATATGATAGTTCAATCGCTCTCACTTTATCACCTCATCTTATAAACTTTAATGAAAAAACCGCAGAATCTTTCTAGAAAGATATCTACGGTCAAAACAGTGCTTTATTATAATTCTTCACCATATACATCGTCAACTGTTTGTTTAGGGTCAATTACGATATATAAACTTTTTGTTTTTTCACTGACTTTAGTAGATTGATAGATGTTATCTAAGCCTTCGTCAGTTTTGTCTTTGTATGGGAAGTAAACTAAATCTGGTGTACCAGTTTTGTATAAAATTTCCATACGTTCAATATCTTCATATTTTAAGGCACGAGCAAACATACCTAATTCAAGCCCACCAAGATTGATATCGTGTGTTTGTACGTGATCGCCTTCTTGAAAAATTTCAATTTTAAACCCTTCACATGGATGGATTTCCATAAATTCACTTCCATGAATACGGCCAAAGCTAGTTGTAATTTGTTTGATCCATAAATCACCGATGAAGCGACGACCAATCGTCCAAGTTTCACCATTTCTAAAATAAAATTTTAATCCGGTCATTTCTCTACTCATAATATAAGTCTCCTTATCTAAAATAATTTATACAAAGTTAAGTTTAGCATAACTTTTAACCTAGGTCACACTATTCGTCTTTTTACTTTGGAAGTGCTAATTTACTCAAAAAAACATCTGTTAAGATAACAGCTCTTTGATGAATACCAGTCGCTATGATCTGCTGACCATCTAAAACAGTAAAAGAAAAATTTATTTTGGATTTTTCTTGAGATTCTACTTTTACTTTTACGATAATATCAGCACCAACTTTAGAAGGTCTTAAATGTTTGGCTTCAATGATTGTACCTACACTTGATTCTTCTGGTGCTAATTCTTTGTGCAAGTATTCTTTCGCTGTATTTTCCACCATCGCAATCATAGATGGTGTAGCTAATACATCTAAATCACCGGAACCGATTTCTTTTGCTGTATCCTTTGATTCCACTACAAACTCTTTAGAAAACTCTTTCAAGATTATCACTCCTTATCAATCATTTCCTTTGCGAATGCAAGTATCACTTCTTTATCATTTGCTAGTTTGTTATTTACTACAGCTGATTCGATTGATTCAATCATCTCACCTAACCATTTACCTGGTTTTTTATCAAAATACTCTAATAAATCGTTTCCAGTAACGGCAAGTTCTTTTCTATCATGAATAGCCAAGCGTAAATAACAATCTCTTACATCTTCAAGTTTACTCTTTTGCCCATAATAAAACAATAGTTTTTCTACCGACAAAGCTGCGTCTAAACCTAAATCAAATAAGTCCTGTAATTGCCAGTCTTCTGTCAAGCGTTTATTCAATCCGTAAATTCGGTGTTGGACATCATGAATCATTTGATTCGATTGTTTCCATTTTTTCAAAAATCCACGAACGTCACTTTCTTTTAACTGCATTGTTTTCAGTAACAATGTCCAAGCTTCACTTTCTATTTGAATTTGTTGATTTGGAAGTTCAGAAAAAGTGAATAAAGCTTCCCCAAATGGACTTAACCCTGGGCAATATTGATAACATTCAGTCTCAATAAATGGCAACAATGCCGCTCGCCTATTTTTCCCCAATAACAGTTTGATAAATTCAACAGCAATTCGTTCAACAGATATTTTACCTAATAACGGGTGGAATTCCTGAATAGCAGCCAATGTATTTTCTTCGATTGTAAAATCTAATTGGCTAGCAAAACGCAATCCTCTCATCATTCGTAAGGCATCTTCATGAAAACGTTCTTTAGGATTGCCCACAGCTCGAATAATCTGTTGATCTAAGTCATCCATTCCATCAAAGAGATCAATAATATTGCCATCAACATCCATCGCTAATGCATTAATAGTAAAATCTCGTCGTTTCAGGTCTTCTTTTAATGATCGCACAAAAGTCACGGTATCAGGTCGTCTAAAATCTTGATAGGTTGACTCTGTTCTAAATGTAGTGATCTCATATTGTTCTTCACCCTCTAAAACCAAAACGGTCCCATGGTCGATTCCCACATCAATCGTCCTAGGAAAAATATGTTTGATTTCTTCTGGATAAGCACTGGTAGCTATATCAACATCATGAATCGGCTGATTTAATAAAGCATCACGAACACTACCGCCTACAAAATAAGCTTCAAACCCATGAGCTTGGATTTCTTTAAGCACACTTGCTGCTTTGGTAAATTCATCTGGTATCGTATCTAATTTCATAATAGATTTTCCAATCCATAGACTAATTTATCTAAATGAATGACCTTCTCACACCCCAAAGCAACACCTGTCATAAAGGAACTACGATCATAAGAATCATGTCTGATGGTCAATCCTTCTCCAACTCCGCCGAATTGCACTTGTTGGTGTGCAATCATACCAGGTAAACGAACACTGTGAATCTTCATCCCTTCAAAATCAGCACCGCGTGCGCCCTCCATCAATTCCTTTTCTTCTGGATGACCTTGATTTTTTTTCGAGCGAACTTCACTCATCATTTCAGCTGTTTTGATTGCAGTTCCGCTTGGCGCATCTAATTTATTGTCGTGGTGCAACTCGATAATTTCAACATCTGGAAAATATTCAGCTGCTTTTTGGGCAAACTGCATCATTAAAACCGCTCCAACAGCAAAATTGGGGGCAATCAAACCACCGACTTTTAATGCTTCTGAGCGAGCTGTTAATTCAGACAATTGCTCCTCTGTTAAACCTGTTGTTCCGACAACAGGTGAAATTTTATGTTCAATAGCAAAACGAGTATTTTCATATGCCACTGCTGGAATTGTGAAATCAATCCAAACATCTGGTTTCGAAGAAAGTACCTCTTCTTTGTTTTTAAAAATCGGAACATTAGTTGTTGAGTACTCTGCTAACTGATTGAGGTTTGTCTTTTCTTCAAATGGATCTAACACACCGACCAATTCAAATCCATCATGATTTAAAACCATATTGGTAGCAGTAGCGCCCATTTTCCCTTTAAAACCTGCGACTAGAATTTTAATCATTAGTCTGCCCGTCCTTTCGTTCAAACCGAAATTTATCTCGTTGGTTGAATTTATCCATATTTTTTTGAAATGCTTCGGTTAGATCTATATCCAATGAATTTGCCATAATCATCGTGACAAATAACACATCTCCAAGTTCTTCAGAAACAGTTTTTGGTTTTTCTTCTGCCTTCTTAGGCTTTTCACCGTAGTAATGATTGATTTCTCTAGCCAATTCACCTACTTCTTCTGTTAAACGTGCCATTTGGCTTAATGGAGAAAAATAACCTGTTTTAAATTGTTGGATATATGCATCTACTTCTTGCTGCATGGAAGTAAGCGATTGATTCTTGTCTTTCATTTTACCCCAACCTTTCTTACTAAACATCTTATCAAAAACTACGCAATCTGGAAAGGTTCTACTTGTTGTTTTATAATGAGAATGATAAAGTGAGTACTGGATATGGAGGTAAAATCATGGAAGAAAAAAAATTTTATGTAAAAGATGTTCTATTAATTTTAGCTGGAACATGTCTTTATGCATTTGGGTTAGTCACATTTAACATTGCCAACGATTTAGCTGAGGGTGGAGTAACTGGTATTACTTTGATTTTACGTGCACTTTTTTATATTGATCCTGCTTACTCAACTTTGATTATCAATATTCCGCTGATTTTAATCGGCGGAAAAGTTTTAGGTAAACACTCTTTTTATTATACAATTTTAGGAACTGTTTCATTATCGGTGTTTTTATGGTTATGGCAACGCTGGCCAATCGAAATTAACTTGGATCATGATTTACTGATTGCCTCCTTACTGGCTGGTTTAGCCGCTGGTATAGGTAGTGGATTAGTTTATAGAGTTGGTGGAACAACTGGCGGAACAGATGTCGTTGCTCGTATTCTAGAAAAAAATTATGGTATCAGCATGGGACGTTCATTGCTGATTTTTGATATCTTAGTTTTAATTCTTTCTTTGAGTTATATTGATGTCAAACGAATGATGTATACACTGATTGTTTCATTTGTTTTCAGCAGAGTAGTTGACTCGGTTTTAGATGGTGCTTATGCCGCTAAAGGGATATTAGTGATTTCAGATCATACTGAAGATATCGGCGAAGTAATTATGGCTGTTTTAGAACGCGGTGTAACTTATCTAGATGGACAAGGTGGCTATTCTCAAGTGGATAAAAAAGTCCTTTATGTTGTTGTTAGTCCTAGCGAAATTATGGAAATCAAACGTATCGTTCACGAACTAGATGCTAAAGCCTTTATTTCTGTTATAAATGTCCATGAAGCTATTGGCGAAGGATTTACCTATGCTAGACCCGCAAAAAATCTATTTAAAAGAAAAACTCAGCTCAACTAAAATAGTAACGATTCTAACATAAAAACTGGCTAAATAGACAAGTACCTTTCTTGGTCGTCTATTTTAGCCAGTTTTTATTTCTTTAGATCAGATGTTTTTTAAATGGTTTAATTCATTTGTCAATTCTAAAAACGCTTCGTAATTATTATCTTCCAAAGCCAAATCAATTTGACTATATAACAAAGCCATTTTTGCTTGTTTCTCTTCCTGAGCAAAGAAGTTATTGATATTTTCAACCACGTCTTCACTTATTTGTTCATTCCAACGGGCATAAGGGTTATCTTCTAAAATCGATAGATATTGACTGTTTTGCCAAGATCCATCAAACACACATTCTAGGTACAATGCATCTTTCCAATTCATACGAATTTCATGAAAAATCTGATCTGTATCTGTAAATTCTTTTCCTGATAGAAACAATCTAATAGGTTCATCTTCCATCTCTCTTGAAGTGACTTTTAATCCACGAGCCGCTTTATCCGCTTGCTCTATAAAATGGACATTATTTAAAATAGCTTCATGATTGATTAAATAATTTAAAATCCATAATACTTCCCTTTGACTAAATGAAATATTATTGACTAACCAAAGCAAAAATTCTTTCTTATCTGAGACATTGATAAACATCTTATCACCTATCTTTCTTCAATATCTTCTAACAATGATTGTGCTTCATTATCACCAGGTTCATGTTGAAGATAGTGTTGTAACATTCCTTTAGCTTTCTCTAAATGGCCTTCTTCACGGAGAAAAACTGCGTATTCTTTTAAAAATTCCGGTTCATGAGAAAGTTCTTGGTAGGCTTGTTCATAATGGACTCTTGCTAAATCAAATTCCTCCAACTCATTATATGCATGAGCTAAATTCCATTCACCATATGGATGACCTTGTTCTTCCATTTGTTGCACAACATTGATAACTTCCTCAAACCGATTTTCGTTTAAGTACAAATTACTTAATGTCAGCCTTGTTTCATCGGTCTTCTCCCCAAGTTCTAGTGCTTGTTTAAGTAATGATTCTGCTTGTTCAGTATCATGTAGACGATAAGCATTTTCAGAAGCTAGCTGATAGAGGTCTACTTGAAAAGGATTCTCTTTGATTCCTTCTGCTAAAACAGTGCGTGCTTCTTCTAATTGTTCTTCTTCCTGCAATGCTTCCCCTAAAGATAAATACAATGATTGATAATGGGGATTTAAGACTCTTAACTGCTGTAACAGCGCAATTGCTTTTTCATTTTCATGTAATTGTAAATAAGTAAATGCTAATTGGAATAAACGATCATCTGTCTGCTCTTCTTCCAAAGCTTTTTCTAAAAATGGAATCGCTTCTTCAAAGTCACCTGACATACTGTAGCTGCTTCCTAGACGCTCGTTCATTGATACACTAGAGATTTCTGTTACGTCCGTTTCAAGGAGTTCCTGATAGGCTTGTGACGCTTCTTGAAATTGACCATTCACAAAATACAACTCACCTAAAGCAAATAAAATTAATGGCTCATCAGGCAATAATCGTTGTGCTTCTTTTAATTTTGCTTCACTGACTTCTGGAATTCCAATCACTTGATATAAATCAGCCGTTACAAGAAGACTTTGAACATAACTATCACTGTCTTTATCCACCTTTTCTAAATAAGCAAAAGCATCATCAATCTGATTATTTTCGATTGCGATCTCTGCTAATGGGATGTTCAATCCGTCGGCATCTGGAAAAATCGTCAATAAGTGTTCAAAAACCAATTGAGCTTCCTCTAAGAAGCCCAGAGATAATAATTCTTCACCTAAATCAGCTAAGGTATCATCGTCGTCCTTTCTGATAGCTTCTGCTAACATTAATTGAGCCTGAGCCAACTCTTCTTCATGTAATGCTTGTAACATTTTTTCACTGTATGTTGTCATTTTTTATCCTCTAATTTCTTTTAAAATAGTTTTATATTTTTCTATTGTTACTAATAAGTCCTCTGTTTTAGGTTTTACCATCTGATCAATTTCCCCTACTTCTTTTAAAAGAGCTACACTTTCACCATGATTAATGCACTTTAAAATACCTTCCACATAATCACTAACTAAAATTTGCTCAGGAAAATCGACTGGAAAACCCAAGCGAATCAACCATATAATAAAATTTTTATAATGAAATGAAAAACCATTAACCTCTTGCGACCATAAAAGCTGCAATAAACAACCTAAAAATCGTTTCATGTGACTAGATAATAAATGTCCATTTGCGGTTTCTAGAAAACCATGTTCAAATAAATGACCGAATTGGTCGATTATTTGACCGTCTTTTTCATAATAGCGAATCATTTCATCCAGCATACCGTTAAATGAGTGCTGATTCAAGCGTGTTGTATCACTATAATTTTTAAAAAGCATTCTTAAAAAATCATGACTACAAACTAATCCGCATCTAACAAAAACAAGAAAATCGACTAATTTTCCATCTCCGTAATCAGTCGTTAAAGTACGATCATAGATAATTTTTTGAGCTAGTACCGAACTTTCCAAAACAGGATGATTCATTAGTTCAATTTGACCTTTTGGAATCAAACTTTTACTTAGTGATTGAACCGACAGCGGTAATAACCAACACTCAGAAGTTAACACAGATGATTTATGAAGAAACGTTGTTAGTTGAACAACTCCTTCATTTCCAACACCCAAGAAGAGAAATTCCTGTTGCTGATCAAAGTCAGTTAAAAATGCCAAGAGATTTTCTAATTCATTTATATTGTTGCAATGAGCATCATTCTTACAAATATACCAATCTATTTCCTGTTTGTCATCAAAAAGCTGAATCAGTTTATCCGAAAACAAATCATAATAACGTTGATTGGTAATCAAAAAAATATGCTTTGAACCAAGCGAAGCCAATTTAATCTGTGCAGCGAAGGTTTCGCCATAAATGATTGTTGTCTGGAGCTGATTTTTCTTATAAACTAATTCCATTGATAACACCCCTCTTCTTTATTCTACCATTAGTTGTCATAAAACAAAAAGGAGGATGTTTTTATAAAGATACGCCATTGTACGTTAAGACACATTTGATTTTTGGTGGTTTGTCAAATAAAGACAATCGTTCTTTTATTTCTCTTAAAGAACAGGCATTATTGATTCACTATTTTATTATATTTATTCAAAATTTCCTATGTAAAAATTCTTATTTATCTTATATACTAAATTTGTTTCAAGTACATGCAACTTTTAAGAACTATAGCGCACTTCTTAAAAAATTGCAGATGCAAAGAAACAGAGTGATTCGGTCTGATTTGAATAATTAGCAAATCCTAAAGTTCATAGTAAGACCTTACGTTTTTTAACATAGCTGATTATTCGTAATCTTCGGAGCCAATCTTTTTAGATTGGCTTCTTTTATTTTTTTTAGATTTAATTATCCTATTACTTGAATCTGTGCTATACTCATTGCAAATATAGGAGGTAAAATAAATGAAAAAAGTATTTTACGCTAGCCTAATTGCTGCGTTAGCTCTAACTGCATCTGGCATGATTACGGCTATTGCCATGTGTGATTCATGTTGTGAAGATTAGCGATTAATTGCTAGTCTTTTTTTATATAAAATGTTTTGGCCGTTTATCTGATCTTAAACAATAATTTCCATCTAAAAAAAAGAAAGAACCCTTGAATAATCAAGGGTTCTAAGAACTGTCTTATTTAACAGCATCTTTCAACGCTTTACCTGGTTTGAACGCAGGTACTTTGCTTGCAGCGATTTGAATTTCTTTACCAGTTTGTGGGTTACGTCCTTTACGAGCCGCACGTTCGCGAACTTCAAAGTTACCAAAACCGATTAATTGAACTTTTTCACCTTTAGCAAGAGATTCTTGGATAGTTGAAAATACAGCATCCACTGCTGCAGTTGCGTCTTTTTTAGTTAAACCAGTTGAAGATGCAACGTTTTCGATTAATTCTGCTTTATTTGCCATGGATTATTTCACCTCCTCCACAAGGGATAGGATATCAAAAAGATATCTAATTTACGTTTATTTTTGAGTGGTCCAAAAATCACGTACAAATATTGAATTGGATCAATATTCTGTTATCACGATATCATAGGAAGCTTGTAATAGCAAGGTTTTTGATATCTTTTAACCAGTTTTTTCTAAAAATATCATTTTTTTTTATAACTCAATGAATTTATTTGTACATTTGAAACAAGTGTGGTAAAATGCACTATTTTCGTCTTCTAGGAATGATTTTGATTGGTGTTCCTTCGAAGGTGAATGCTTTTCGAATTTGATTTTCTAAGAATCGTGCATATGAAAAATGCATCAATTCTTCTTCATTTACGAAAATAACAAATGTTGGTGGTTTAATTGCTACTTGTGTGGCATAAAATACTTTCAATCGTTTCCCTTTATCGGTCGGAGTCGGATTAATCGCAATAGCATCCATCACAACATCATTTAACAAGGCAGATGGAATCCGTAGATTTTGATTCATACTGACTAATTCGATTAATTCTGGTAGTTTATTTAAGCGTTGTTTGGTTAAAGCAGAAACGAAAATAATTGGAGCATAATCAAGATATTGGAATTCATCACGAATCTCTTCTTCAAAGTCACGCATTGTATTAGTTTCTTTTTCAACTGTGTCCCATTTATTAACAACAATGATAATACCACGACCTGCTTCATGAGCATACCCTGCTACTTTTTTATCTTGTTCTCGGATACCTTCTTCTGCATTTAATACCATTAAAACAATATCTGAGCGCTCAATGGCACGCATCGCACGCATCACGCTATATTTTTCAGTACTTTCATAAACTTTTCCACGTTTACGCATACCTGCCGTATCGATCATCAAGAATTTTTGACCATCTTCAGATTCAAAATGTGTATCAATCGCATCACGAGTAGTTCCTTCGATTTCAGAAACAATCACACGTTCTTCACCAAGAATTGCGTTAATCAATGAAGATTTACCAACGTTGGGACGTCCAATCAAACTAAATTTGATCGTATCTTCATCTTCATCTTCAATCTCAGTTGAGAAATGTTTGACCGCTTCATCAAGTACATCCCCAAGTCCTAAACCATGACTACCGGAAACAGGAAAAGGATCACCTAATCCTAAAGAATAAAACTCATAGATTTCATTTCTCATTTCAGGATTATCGACTTTATTTACAGCCAAGATAACTGGTTTATTGCTTCGATATAAAATTTTTGCCACTAATTCATCCGCATCAGTCACACCTTCACGTCCACTAGCAACAAAGATGATTACATCAGCTTCTTCAATAGCGATTTCAGCTTGGTGTTTGATTTGATCCATAAATGGTTCATCGCCTAAATCAATACCACCTGTATCAATAATACTGAATTCGCGACCCAACCACTCTCCTGTGGTATAAATACGATCTCTGGTTACACCTGGTGTATCTTCCACTATTGAAATTCTTTCACCAGCTATACGGTTAAAAATCGTCGACTTCCCTACATTCGGGCGTCCGACAATTGCAATTGTTGGATTTGCCATTCAAATTACCTCCTTGACAAGTTTTCAATCTTTACTAGTTTACCTAATGCTTGTCTAAGATGCAAGAAAATGTTGTATATAGTTGAAGAACAAAGTAAAAAATGAGAAAAAATATTATTTAATCTAAACTTCAGACCACTTTTGAACAATTTCATCTAAAAGATTCTCTATTTAATCACTTTTATTGATTATTTATTACCCCTCTTCTTTTCAAAAAAACTGAGATTACCGTTTCACTTTACAGTCAACGATAATCTCAGTTTTTATATTTTAATATTAAATACCGTAAGCAATGCGTTTTACATTCATTAAATGATGTGCTGTAACATTATCTGTTGTACTGCTTCCGCCCATTGCTCCACAACCTAATGTCATTGATGGAGCAAGTTTTGTTGTTGCACCAATCGCACCTAATGCGCCTAATGTGTTAACGAGAATGCGTGAAGCTCTCATCTCTAGCCCATATCTTTCAGCGTTAGCATCCGTTGTTGTATGAATTACTGCAGTATGTCCGGTTCCTTCATTAGCAAGCAATGCTTTACATGTTTCAACACCAGTTTCAAAAGAGTCAACTGTAAACAAACCTAGAATTGGTGTTAATTTTTCTCTTGAATAAGGATTGTGATGTCCAATTTCCGTTTGCTCAGAAATCAAAATAGTCGTGTCTTCCGGTACTGAAATGCCAACTAGTTTTGCAACATCCACTGCACTTTTCCCAACAATTTCTGGGTTCAATGTGCCAGTTTCTCTCAAAATATATTTACTAACTTTTGCAGATTCTTCTTCGTTCATAAAATAAGCTTTTTTCACTTTTAATTCATTAACAACTGCATCTTTCACTGCAGCATCCACAACAAGCGCTTGTTCTGATGCACAAATGATTCCATTATCAAAAGTTTTACTACTAATCACGCAATCAATCGCATGAGCGATATCTGCAGTTGCATCAATTAAAACAGGAACATTTCCAGGTCCAACACCAATCGCAGGATTTCCAGAACTATACGCCGCTTCAACCATCGCTTTACCACCTGTTGCAAGAATCAAGGAAACATCTTTATGTTTCATCAATGCGCTAGTTGCATCTAATGTAGGATTTTGGATTACTTGAACCAAACCAGCAGGTGCACCAGCTTCTACGGCTGCCTTCTCAATAATTTCTACAGCCATTAAAATTGCTTTCAAAGCTTTCGGATGTGGAGAAAAGACAATGGCATTTCTAGTTTTTAATGCAATTAATGCTTTAAAGATAACTGTTGCAGTTGGATTGGTTGATGGAATTAGCCCTGCTACGACACCTAAAGGAATCCCGATTTCAATTATTTTATCTTCTTTGCGACGATTGATTACTCCAACAGTTGGCAAGTCTTTAATACTGTCATAGACTTGTTCGCTAGCAAAAGTATTTTTGATTATTTTATCAGAAACCTTACCAAATCCAGTTTCTTCATTGGCTGCTATAGCTAATTTTTCTGCATTATCTAATGTTTTTTGATAGACATTCTTTACAACAGCATCTACTTGAGCCTGAGAAAATTTTTCATATTCTGCTTGTGCTTTCTTTGCTGTTTCAACTAATGTGTCAATTTCTTTCACTTTGATTTCTTCAGTCATATTGAACACTCCTTCAAATTTTTGTCTTTCAATCTTCTAACTGCCTAGTTTTTTAGAGCAGTAAGATTTCGTTAAACGCTTACAAACCTATTTTAATCTATTTTTTTCAATTTGTTAGGGAATATTTTAAGAATATTATGGACAAAATTTACCTTCTAGTTTATATATTTCACAAATTATTTGACTTGAAAGCTGAATATATTAAGGGTATGATAGAATAGTAAATAGGTTTTCACAAACAAAAGTACGAGCATTCTATCAAAGAAAAGAGGGTTTTCTTATGTGCCGATTATTGATTGTTAGTAATGATCCAAAAGAACAAAAACTTCTTCACCAATCTATCAATGATTCATTCATGAATATAAAAGTTTTACCTCCTGCTGGAACGGAACAAGAAGCATTGAGTATCGCTGAAAAACTCCTTCCAGAAATTCTCTTGATAGCGATTGATCATCTTGATGTTGATGGTTTCATCGTTAAGCGGAAAATAGTACAACATCTACCAAATATTAAAGTAATCATATTAACGGAACGAGATAATTTCCAAAGCATTCAACAAGCATTACGATGTGGAGTTATTGATTATTTACTAGCGCCAATTGACTTTAATGAATTAAAATTCGCAATCCACCGTTGTGTCAAATCACTAAATCAAGTATCTTTACTAGATGTTTTGAACAACAAACCCACTGTATTAGCTAAAGAACAAATCAATACTATTCTTGATTATATTCATGATCATTACAATGAAGAGATAAATTTGGCTACTTTAGCAGACATCATGCATTTGAATCGCCATTATGTTAGTCGGTTTTTCAAAGATGCTGTAGGAATGAACTTTATCGATTATTTAACTACATACCGAATAGAAAAAGCTAAACAATTATTGATGAAAACAGAAGAGTCCATTACTGAGATTTCTGGTACTGTTGGCTATGTTGATTCTACTTATTTTAGTAAGTTATTTAAGAAAAAAGTTGGTCAGTCCCCTCACCAATTTCGGAAACAATATCAAGGGGATTATATACCAGGAGATTTACGCGTAATCTATAATTAATAGATTACACAAAAAGCCGACAACTAAAAGTATTTAGTTGTCGGCTTTTTTATCATAGATACAAAAAAACGAAGGTTTCCCTTCGTTTTTATAAATCTTAGTTAAAATTATTCTGAATCAGAATCTTGCCCTTTTAAAGCATCACCTAAGATATCACCCATTGTGAAACCAGTATTTTCTTCTGGCAACTCATAGTCTTGAACATCTTTTGGTTCTTCTTGCGATTCTGGTTTTGCTTCTAAAGCTTTGATACTTAAAGCAATACGATGTTCGTCTGGATTTACTTCCAAGACTTTCACCTGAACTGTTTCACCTTCTTGTAATACTTCATGAGGTGTTGCAATATGTTTATGAGAAATTTGAGAAATATGAACTAAGCCCTCAACTCCTGGGAATACTTCTACAAATGCCCCAAAACTTGTTAGACGTTTGACTGTTCCATCAAGAACAGAACCAACAGCTGCTTTAGTTTCGATATCTTCCCATGGTCCAGCTAATGTTTCTTTGATTGATAGAGAAACGCGTTCTTCATCAGGATTAATGGAAAGGATTTTGACTTTCACATCATCTCCAACAGTTAATACGTCACTTGGTTTACCAACATGTTGATGCGCAATCTCAGAAACATGCACCAATCCATCAATGCCGCCTAAATCAATAAACGCACCAAAATCTGTTAAACGAGCAACTTTTCCTTCAACAACATCGCCTTCATGAAGCGTAGCTAAGATATCTTTTTTCTTAGAATTTTTGTCAGCTTCAACCACTGCTTTATGAGATAAAATCAAGCGGTTTTCAGAAGGTTCGATTTCAATGATTTTAAATGTCAAAGTTTTACCTTTATACTCTGAAAAATCATCCACAAAATGATCTTCTACCATTGATGCAGGAACAAATCCACGAACGCCGACATCAACAACCAAACCACCTTTTACAACATTTGTAACTGGTGCTTCGATAATTTTACCTGCTTGGAAATCTTGTTCGATTTCTTCCCAAACTTTTTTAGCATCTAAACGACGTTTAGAAAGCAAATAACTACCGTTTTCTTTATCTTTTCCAATCGAAGTGATTACAACTAAGTCTAAGATATCTCCAACTTTCACTAACTCGTTGATATCTTCTACTTGTGTAGTAGATAATTCTTTTGCTGGTACCACGCCTTCAACACCAGCACCTTCAATACCGATAACTACTTGTTTGTCCTCAATGGCCAACACTTCACCTTTAACGATGTCGCCGACACTTACTTCTTGGACGCTGTTCATTGCATCTTCCATTGTTTCATTGCTAATTTCCACTTTTTTGTCTTCTGTCATGAATACTTATCCTCCTATGCCACCAAAAAATTCGTAAAAAACTGACCTACTTCTTTAATAGTAAGGGATTTTACTGAAAAAATAAAGCGATTTCTCTCATTTTCTTTTTTTTCTTTGAAATAAGAGGGTAATTTCTTTCTTAAAGAGAAAAAATCGCAGGCTTCAAGTAGTTAAACTAAAGCAACTTTTAAATTTTCGACTCAATAACATGTTCTATCGCTGTGACAACTTCCTCGATGTTCATGCCAGTTGTGTCTATTTTAACTGCATCTTCTGCTTGTTTCAAAGGTGATACTTCTCGAGTGGAATCAAGGTAGTCCCGATGTTCGATTTCTTTTTTCAGTGTATCAAAATCAGTAGTAATTCCTTTTGCCTGATTTTCCTTAAAACGTCTTTCAGCGCGCTCTTTTACACTTGCAACTAAAAAAATTTTAACTTCTGCATCTGGCAGCACAGCCGTTCCAATATCTCGTCCGTCCATAACTACTCCTCCTGCACGTCCGATTTTTTGCTGAAGCTGAACCATTTTTTCTCGAACCTCTCCGTGTTTGGCAACGATTGAAACGGAATTTGTCACATCAGGTTGTCTGATTTCTTCTGTTACTTCGAGAGTATCTATGAAGACAAGCTGCTCTTTTTCTGTCTGTTTAAATGAAATCGTGTGATCCAAACATAGTTCCACTAAGCTTTTTTCATCTTCAAAATCAACATTTTCTTTAATTGCCAAATAGGTTAATGCTCGATACATTGCACCTGTATCACAATAGATATAATTCAATTTTTTTGCCAAAATTTTGGCTACTGTACTTTTTCCAGACGAGGCTGGTCCATCAATGGCAATACTTATCTTCTTCATAACAAACTCCTTTGTTTACTACATAGTAAAAGAGTCTGGTACAAAACAAAGACTGTTTTGTTTCAGACCCTTAAAAGCAAACCTTGAGATCGAGGTTTGCTCAATCTCACCGTTGGCTCATTTTTTATTATTTAACACGTAACGATTGACCTGGTTGTAAAACAGAATTCAATGTCAAACCATTCAATTGTAATAATTCATCCGTTGTAATACCATTTCTTGCGGCAACTTGGTTCGGACCTTCTCCTGCAAGTACTTCCGTATAAGCAGATGTCTCTTCTGTTGCCTGACTTGTTGGTGTTGTTTCTTGTGACACACTACTTTCACCGTTCGCCGCACTTGAAGATGATGACTCACTTTGGGCACTTGATGACGATGGTTGTGTTGTTGATGATTGAACAACCACAGATGATGAAGGTTGTGTTGCTTCTTTATTGTCAGATTTATCTCTCATCACATATAGATATGTTCCTACTGGTAAAGCAATAATCAATAGTAATAAGATAACTAAAATCGTCAGAAAAACCGTATTTCCTTTTTTGTGTTGACGTTTTTCTGAGCGAGAACCTCCAGTGTTCTTATCTGTATCATAAATTGACTGCTCCCAAGGTTCACGTGCTCCTGATGGTTTTCTCGTATCTTTTTTACTCACGTATCGTTCCTCCTAAATTTCTCTCGTGTGCTATTATACCACAGCTTTTTATCAACTGCAGTCTAAATAAAGATTATTTTCATTCTTTAAATAATCTTATTAAAATGTCCTCCCACTGATCGGAGATTTCGTTTTCTTCTGGTGATTGTACTATCTGATCTTTGTAATTGTCAAAAGATAAGCCGCACTGATCACAACAACTTTCTTGTTTTATGTCGTCATTTTTTTCTGAAAAATACTGTTGGATGAATACACGACGGCACTTCTGTTCATTTATATAGTTTAACATACTGTTTAGCTGTTGTTGCCGTTCTTTCTCTTTTCTTAATAATCTTTTCTCTAACTCTTCAATCGTATATTCGTTTTCTAAATACCCTTGAAGCCATTTTTGCTGAATTTCATTTAAAACTGGAAGTATATCTTCTTCATTCTCTATTTGAAATATCCCTGGTGCATTTAAGAGTTCACGATCAAGTCGACTTTCAGACTGAAAATAATAATGAATGGATTCGTCCCCTTTTTTATACAGTAAAATCGCAACACTAGGTTGGCCATCGCGACCAGCCCGGCCGATTTCTTGGACATAGTTTTCTAAACTATCTGGGCAATCATAATGAATGACAAAGCGGATATCCGGCTTATCAATGCCCATACCAAAGGCGTTAGTTGCACATAAAACATCTAATTGATTTGATACAAATTGCTGTTGTAATAAACTGCGTTCATTCGGTGTTAACCCACCGTGATAAAATGCCGACTTCAAGTTGGTCTGTTCTTTGATTGTTCGACTGAGTATCTCAGCTTTCTTTCTTGTTGCACAATAAATGATTCCTTTAGTTTTTAATTGCGTCAGATAAAACAACAACGCATCATTTTTCTCCGTTGTTTGGTTAACAATCAGACCAATATTCGGTCGATTAACGGAAAAAATCACTTCTGAAACATGTTTACAATGAGTAAATACTTGTTTGATGATTTCATTTTTTACCGCAGGTGTTGCTGTAGCTGTCAAAGCTAATGTTAACGGATACCCGCACTCCGCTTGAATTTTAGCCAGTTTTGTATATTCAGGTCTGAAGTCTACGCCCCATTGAGAGACACAATGGGCTTCATCTACTACGAACAATGCAATCGTTAAACGTGCTATTTTTTGTCTGACCTCTTTTTGCATTAACGTTTCTGGACTAACTAAGATAAATTTATAGTCACTTAAATGATTCAGCACATACTGCTTTTCTAAAAAGGATAGACTACTATTTAATGCAACAACCCGAGATTCCCCTTTTTTTTGGAGTTGAATTACTTGATCTTCCATTAATGACAACAATGGAGAAACAATGATCACTGTCCCCTCAACCAGTTGTCCAATAAATTGGTAACATAAAGATTTTCCCGTACCTGTAGGCAAAACTGCCAATGTATCTTGCTTAGCTAAAAGCAATTCAACAACTTCTTTTTGTCCTGGCTTAAAACTACTAAACCCGAATTTATCATGCAATACTTGCTCTAAATGAATGGTCATCTTCTCTGTTCTCTTTCTTTTCTAAGTTTTTGAATTTGATACAATCGAAACTCAAAATAATCAAGTTTTGGATCATTTTGTTTCAATGAACGATACACCCATTCTTGATATGGACCAACTTGTTGATTTAAAGAGTGATAAGTCTCTTTCGATATAAAACGTTCAAATGGAAAATCAGTTGTTAGAGCCAGTTCCATAAAATGGTCTTGTATCGTACTTTTTTTTACTCTCCTTTGTTGAGCAACCTCATCCATTGATAGCTGTGTGTCTAAATAATGTCTTGTTTCGTTCATACTTTGATTTTCATTTTGTTTAATTAGCGGAGTAATAAACTTTTTTAAGAAACTATCTTCTGGCATCTGATAAATCATATAAAATAAATGGTGAAGTCTTTCTTTGTTTAAAAGATATTTTTTGAATGCTTTTTGATTAGTATCCATCAATTGAAAAGATGTTTTACCAATTTGCTGGTATCCTGAAAATTGTTTTGCAAAATAATCCGCTTCTTCTTTAGGCAAGCATGAAAAAATCTGTCTCCATTCTTCTTTAACTGTTCGAATCAACAAATTTTTCGGCATTGATTTGATATATACTTTTACTTGTTTCTGGTATAATGGCGATTGTTCAAGAGGAATATATTGTTTATTGGCATAAGATAAATGAGAAACTACCTGTACGGTAAATTGTAATAAACGCCAGATCGTTTCATCTGTTCGGCCAAAACGATAATTGTCAATCCAAATAAAATGGTTATCATCTTTAACTAACCTTTGCTTTCCAAGAGCTGTTATTTGAGCTTCTCCGTCAGCACTCAATGTCAAGAACTGATTTACGCTTAAGTCATTTAGTATCTGATTAAATTGAGTTTCAGATAACTCTGGAGTCAACTGAAAAAAGCGTAAATTTTCATATAGAAAACCGTATAACAAAACAGAACTAGTCCGTTTACCTTTTAAAAGATGATACAAAGTTGAGGTTCTTACCTTGTATCCATGCTGAAATAAAGCTAAAATGAATAAGAAATCCATATTTTCACCTCTTTTAATGATTAGGATAGGAAGTGCACATATATGTTATGTAAAATAATACCTGAGAAATGTATCGCTTGTGGTCTATGTCAAGTATATGCCCCAGAAATTTTTGATTATAACGATGATGGGATTGTTATTTTAAAAAATGATCATGAAGCTTTTCAAGAATTTGTTCCTGAGCATGAAATAAACAATGCGATAACAGCGTACCGCAAATGTCCTGTGCGTGCAATAGAGATCATAGAAAATTAAAGAAAATCAGATAAATAAAGATGGCATATAACTCACAAGGTTATGTCCCATCTTTATTGTTTTATTTGATTGTGTTTAACCAGTCAATCAGGTATTTCGCTACCTTTTCTTGTTGTTCTTCGTCATTTATCAAGGCTGGTTTGTCCCCTTTTTGTTCTCCGTAACTTCCAAATCCAGCATGATTTCCCCCTTTTATTTCCTTATAAACCGTTTGTTTAGGTAAATATTTTTTTGCTTGATTATAGGCTTGCCAGTTTAAAACACCGTCTTCAGATCCTGTCAACGAAAGAACTTTCCCTTTAAATTGAGAAAGGCTACCTTTTTGATCTGGATAACTTGCTAAGAAAAAAACGCCTTTTAACTTAGTTTGATTCTCTTGTGATGCAACAAATCGACTCGCCATAACTCCTCCTAGAGAATGCCCGCCGATTACATAATTTTTTAAATCCTTGGATTGAATAATTGCTTCTGCTGCGTTTTGTCCTAGAACAGCTAAATTCAAGGGCTCTTTTATAAGATAGACGGAAAATCCAGCTTCTGCTACTTTGTCAGCCCAAATACTATAACTGGCATTTTCAACCAAGGCTCCTTGATAAAAAATAACTGATGGCTTATTTTGATCTCCTTTAAAAAATAAAACACCACTTTCATCTTTTGCTTTCTTGGATATTTCTAAAGCATCCTTTGTCGGTGTATAAGTAATTGTCTTTATATAAAATAGTCCCACTAAAACCAATGCCACAATTAATCCTACCACCCAAAGTAGCCGCTTTTGCCATTTCTTCATTTTCCTTTTCCTCCGTTCTTCATCAAATTTATTTTATCAGAAATAATCAAAGAAATAGAATATTTTGGTTTACTTATAAAATAAGCGTAAAACAAAACTATAAAATAGTCTGTTTCACGCTTTTAAATATTTATATCAATCTCTTATTTCATTATTGGTTTTTGTTTTCCCAACTGATTTTGTTTTCTAGACAGCCATGGCAGAAGTTTGGCGTGAAGTACTAAAAAAACAGCACTCACGATGATACCTTTTATTAAGTTAAAAGGTAGGATGCCAATCGTTACATATTTTGCTAAAGACATTCCTAAAAATTGTCCTGCCGATACACCAAATAGTTTTAAGTATATTGGTGTAATTACAAAGTAATTTGCTACCGTCATAAAAACAGTTAGAGCAATAATTCCAGTAGAAACTCCTAGAATTTTATTTGAAAGCTTTTTGCTTCCTCGTTGAAAAAAGTAATACATCGGTAAGGTGAAAACCATTGTTGCAAAAAAACTAGCTGTATCTCCTACCAAATTTTGTGGTGATGCACCTGTTGTAAAGAGATGCAATACTGATCTTATGAACGCCGTGCTGATACCAGCCAGTGGTCCGAATAAAAACATACTGATCATAACCGGAATATCGCTAAAATCAACTTTCAAAAAGCTGAGTGCAGGAATTGGCATAATTGGAAAAGCCACGTACTGTAAAACCACCGCTATTGCTGCTAGCATTGCTACACTTACCATTTTTTGTACCTTGTTGTTTCGCATATGAAATCCTCCTGTTAAGGACCCATCTTCAAACGAACTTTTCTAAATTAACTTTTCAGTGATTTCTCTTGATTTGCTGTGTTGACTTAACTGAATGAGTGACAAAACTTCTTTAACTGCAATTCCAAATACATTTTTAATTTTATATGACAGTATTTAGAATTATCCAACTAACACTAAAAATTATCTTCCTATATTTTCGCCATCAATTGTGATTTTCAGTTGATTCTGTTACTTCGATACGAAGGTAATTCGCTCACTTTGTTCACCAAGTACTATTCATCATCTACGGTGTCCTTTAGACAATCGCAGTGATACAAAGCAAAAACTCTATTTTCCGGCAGGGAAAATAGAGTAGAGTTATCTTATCTGAAAAAAGCCAATTCAAATAAGCCCTATCTTCTTTATCCAGACTTTACTGTCGGTATTGGAATTTCACCAATTCAGCCACCTCAAATGAAGTAGGTCGTGGACTATAACCACCGGTCGGGAATTGCACCCTGCCCCTGAAGACGAACCTTTATTAAATTTTTGTACACACTTATTATACAACGTTATTCTAAAAAAGCAATCTATAGGTTTTCCGCATTGTATAAATATAAAAATAAGATACTAAAAACTATCTAGCATCTTATTTTTATATTATTTTGATTGATTAAGCAAGGTACTTATTTCTTTTTTATTCAAATTACGATATTCACCTGGACGTAGTCCCTTTAAGGTTAAATCCCCATATCTTTCTCTTTTTAGTTTTTGAACGGGGTAACCTACAGCTTGCAGCATATTTTTAACTTGATGGTTACGTCCTTCATGGATCGTTAATTCTACAATACTAGTATTTGTTTTAAGATCAACCGATATAATTTGGAACGTAGCTGGTGCCGTTTTGTACCCTTCGATTTTTATTCCTTTAGTCAATGGAAGAAAATCATGTTTTTTAGCTAATCCTTTTACCTTTGCAACGTAAACTTTATCAATTTCGTGGCTTGGGTGTGTTAATTTTTGTGAAAACTCGCCATCATTCGTTAGCAGTAGCAATCCTGACGTATCATAATCCAACCTGCCGACAGGATAAATGCGTTCTTTAATGTGAGAGAAAAAATCGGTAACAACTTTTCTACCTTTATCATCGGAAACAGCAGAAATAACCCCTTTTGGTTTATAAAATAGATAGTAGCCGTATTCTTCCTTGTAAATCGGTACATCGTCTACTTCGACTTTATCATTTTTCCCTACCTGTGTCCCTAATTCTCGAATGATTTTTCCATTTACTTTTACACGCCCATTGACGATATATTCTTCTGCTTTTCTACGAGATGCGATCCCCGCATGAGCAATTACTTTTTGAAGTCTTTCCATCTAGTTTTCTTCCTCCGATTCATTTATATCCGATGTTGCCTCTTCTTCATTTAACTCTTTGTAACGATCGAAAAAGAGATCTAAAGGCAACTCTTCAGCGATTTCTTCTTCCATTTGATGGATATCCGGCAACTCTTCCAAGGATTTCAAGCCAAAATAGTCCATAAAATAAGCTGTCGTTCCATATAAAATTGCTCGACCAGGCCCATCCACTCGACCTTTTTCTTCAATCAATTGTCGAGCAACTAGTTTTTGCATTGACCCTGCAGATTGAACCCCTCTGATCTCATCTACTTCCACTCTTGAGATGGGTTGTTTATAGGCGACGATTGACAATGTCTCCAAAGCAGCTTGGGATAATGAATTAGATAAAGGTGACTGTGCATACTTTTTTAATAATGGTGCAAATATTTTTTTAGTAGACAGCACAAAATGATTGCCGACTTCTAAAATATTTAAGGCTGATTGTTCATCTGATTCATAGTGTTCTTTTAAAGCTGTCACAGCTTCATAGGTTTTAGCTGTAGATAGCTCTAGTAAATAAGATAATTCCTCTAAACCGATTCCTTCTTCGCCAACAACAAATAGAATCGCTTCAACTTGACTGATTGTGGTCACGCGGTTTCCTCCGTATTTGATTCAATCTTTTCAGACGTATTATATAGTAAAATTGAACTATAATTGTCTTCTTGCTCTACATGAACAACCCCTTTTTTCATCAATTCTAATAAAGCCATAAAGGTTGTTACAATTTCTTGTTTAGAATATGATGTAAAAAAAGATTCAAAATTGACTGGCGTATCCCGATCAATTTGACACATTTTTTCAGAAATTGTTGCTATTTTTTCCTCAATTGATACATCATCACCTGCAACAGTAGTTTCTACTGGTTGACGACTTTTTTTCTTTTCCAACATTGCATGAAAGGCCAGAAATAAATCAATCGTATTTAATTGATTTGGTTCTAAAAATGGATTCTCTTCTTTATACTCATCGATATCCATGGGTTCTTTCGTATAATAAAGACTTCTTTCAGATTCTTTTTCATGTAAAAGTCCTGCTGCATATTTAAATTTACGATATTCCAACAATTGGGCAACCAATGCATCCCGTGGATCTTCTCCTCCAAGGAGTTCATCGTCTTCGGTTACTTCTAATTCTTGCTTTGGTAAAAGCATCTTACTCTTAATTGCCATTAACGTTGCTGCCATCACTAGGTATTCACCAGCAATCTCCAATTCCAGTGTTTTCATTGTATGAATATAATTCATATATTGTTCAGTCACTGCAGCAATCGGAATATCATAAATATCAATTTCCAATTTTTTGATTAAATGTAACAAAAGATCCAACGGTCCTTCAAATACATCTAATTTTACATTAATTTCCTGCAAGATCATCCAACTTTCTTTTTCGACTCTCTAGTTTACCATAAAACTCAATCGTTGTGTTCTTTCCACTTAGATAAATAAGTAGATGTAGCTAAAGTTCCATAAATTTTCGTCTTTGGATACAAATCTACCAACTCATCAAGCAAATCGAATCCAAGCTTTTCTCCTCGAAAGGAAGGATTGATCGATATATCATGTAAAATCATCGACTCAGATGTTTCCACTTCAATTCCTACAATCCCCTGAATATTTTTATCTCCCGCAGGTGTCCAAAATAGTAAATGCAAATCTTCTTCTTTTTCATACATATCTATTTCTTTTAATAACTCCTGGTATTCAGTTAATTTTTGATGAAAACTCAATATGCCCATCGCAATTTTTCGTTGCTCTTTTCGATAATAACTTAACATGATCTCACCCTCTTTCTTTAAAAGCTTTTTATTAGGCTCTTGGAAAATGTTGTTTATAAACATCTGCCATACGTTGTTTGGTAATATGAGTATAGATTTGAGTAGTAGAAATATCTGCATGTCCTAAAAGTTCTTGAACAATTCTCAAATCAGCACCATTTTCTAATAGGTGCGTAGCAAAGCTATGACGTAGCGTGTGTGGTGTAATGGTCTTGTCTATTCCTGCGTCACGAACAATTTGTTTCAAATTTTTCCAAACGCCCTGACGAGAAAGTGATCTGCCATGATGATTTACAAACAAATGTGTTTCGTTTTGATTTTTTTTGATTAAACTAGGACGTGCTTCTTCTAAATACTTTTCGATCCATTGGATTGCATAATCACCTAAAGGGATGATCCGTTCTTTATCTCCCTTACCAATTGTTTGCAGTAAACCCATAGACAAATGTAAATCTCCTATTTTTAAATCTACTAACTCACTAACACGTAATCCAGTAGCATACATTACTTCCAAAATCGTTCGATTCCTTATACCTAAGGGTTTAGTCGTGTCAGGCGTTTCGATTAATAAGGTAACTTCTTCTACAGAAAGTGTATTAGGAAGTTTTTGCGCCTTTTTTGGTGAATCTATATGTTGCATTGGGTCATGATCTGTCACGCGCTCTTGTCTTAAAAACTGATGAAACCCTCTTAGACTTGAAATCATTCGAATAATTGTAGCCGATGAATTGTTTTCATTGTAGAGTGTTTGTAAATATTCCATAATTATGTAGCGATCAATCTGCTGCCAAGATCCAACTTTTTGTTCTTTTAGAAAAGCCAGATACTTATGTAAGTCACGTTCATAGCTTTTTCTGGTATTAAGAGAAAGCCCTCGTTCTATTTGTAAGTAATGCAGATAGTCAATCATTTGTTCTTC
The DNA here is from genome assembly GCF_058216635.1 of Enterococcus sp. AAFC-DPL-5146. Lineage (NCBI taxonomy): Bacteria > Bacillati > Bacillota > Bacilli > Lactobacillales > Enterococcaceae > Enterococcus > Enterococcus sp. AAFC-DPL-5146. The sequence goes on from NZ_CM177103.1 coordinate 1,599,913, forward strand.
CATCTATTTTACCTCATTTCTTTTTATTATCATATCAAAGAATTCTAGTCGATGCATAGTAAAATCTTAAAACTAGTAAGATATGCAGTATTTTTAGCTAACTACTCTCATCCTCAATCAACAAAGTAATAAAAGATATTACGTTCTACTTCAAAAAATCGCCATCAGCTTCCAAAACTGAATGACGATTTTTCTTTAATGTACGTATTTTGTTAAAAATTCTGATACTTTTTCTTTGTATGCTTTTGAATCTGTTGAATAAGCTTTTGCATGCCCTGCTCCTGGAACAACGAACTTCTCTTTTGGTGCATCTGTCGCATTATAGACTTCATCCAACATTTTAAATGGTACAAATTTATCTGCATCACCATGGATAAACAACATTGGAACTTTATTTTTCTTCAATTGTGCAACTGAGCTAGCTTCACCAAAGAAGTATCCTGCACGAATTTTAGTAATCACACTTGTAACTGGAACTAGCGGAAATGCTGGTAAGTTAAACATGTCTTTTAATTGATACGCTAATTCTTCGTTGACACTGGAGTAGCCACAATCTTCAACAATTGCTTTAACATTTTTCGGTAATGTTTCGCCACTGGTCATCATTACAGTCGCACCACCCATACTAATACCATATAAGGTAATTTGAGCATCTTTACCATTTTTAGCAACTACTTTGTCAATCCATTGGAGATAATCCTTACGTTCAGGCCAACCAAAACCAATATAATCTCCTTCACTTTCGCCGTGACCTCTAGCATCAGGTACTAGAACATTGTACCCCCAATCGTGGTACATTTTAGCAAAACTGGCCATTGTTTCGGCACTTCCCATATAACCATGAGCCATAATAACATTTTTGTCTGTTTTTTCTTCAGCTGGTAAATAAATGGCTTTTAATTTTAGATCATCAGTGGATGTGATTTCCCAATAAGAACGATTTTTATCGTCTTTAAACCACTTTTCTTCAGGTTTTTTCACTTCAACATCGGTTCCCGGTGTGTCACCAGCTAGGAAATCTTTTTCTGAAGGAACAACTGCATAATTATAAAAATACATGCCAGCACCTATTAATACGATTGCAATCAATATTACGATAACAATCAAAATTTTTACTATTCGACTCATTCGATTACTCCTTGTTGAAAGTACTAATCATTTGTCTTTGATTTAATTGCCTCAAAAATAAACAAATAACACTAAACTTTTTTTTCAAATCCTTAAACAGTATAATATTTTATTGAATTTTTCGCAATATTAATCACAAATCATGATATTTTTTTCATTATTTTACAAACAGGAATAAAAAGAAAAAAAGATCAGGTAAAGTCTATGACTTCCCCGATCTCTCAATGCTACTACTTTTTATTTTCAATCAATTTAAAACTAGACCATGGCTTTAAGAAATCTAACAAGAATAGCTCATCAGCCGAAATACGACCAACCACATTTACTCGTCCATCATTTTTCATTTCTTTCAATGCAATTTGAGTTTCTCCTTTGTATTGACCATAACCAACATTGTCGATTAAAACATCGCCTTTGGTCATGTCTTTCGTGTTATGTGGTGGAAACTCACGATCTTTAAAATGGATTCGTGTCATTGTCGAACGTAAAATATATTCTGAACGGTCTCCACGATAGCTATGAAGACTTGTGAATAAAACTTCTCTTTCATCATCAGTAATGTCATTAGCAACATCTACTTTTACTGATGGGTATTCTGCATTAAATGCCTCTGCCATTGCTTTTAACTCTGCTTCTGAAGCATAAGCATTTCCCACTAATATATCATCGATCAAACCAGTTAATACTAAATGTTTTACTTGAGTAGCAATTTCCAAATCACGATGATCTTCTAAAGAACATAAACCATCTTGTGTTGGCCAAGGACCAAATGTCGCATCATGTGAATTCACAAATGCCATTGTATTTAAATTATATTTTCTGAATTTTTCAGAACAGAATACAAAATGATCATAGCCTAAACCAGAATAACGGTGCGGATAAAAGTTATGAGAACCTAATAAATTATCTATATTTGGCGAATAACTCATGATGTTATCTACATAACTTGTACCCGTACTCATGTTGATTTCAATTTTTATGCCATAAGGATTACGAGTCATTTTTGCTTCCTCAGCACCAGTAAATCCGACATCTAACCGTACACCATAAGCACCCATATCATCAAAAAATGACAAATCATCATACGAAATATCTAATTGTTCAAACAAGGCAGGATTAATGTCAACCATTACTTCCATTTCCAGACTGTTTGCATAATCAACAACTTTTTTAAACTCTGCTAAAACTTTCTCTTTGTCATCTGTAATTTGAAGTAAGCTTGTAAAAACACGTTTAAATCCATATTTATGAGCTAAATCAAGATATGCTTTGTCCTTTTCGAAAGTTGAACGTTCTGGATAAATAGAAATGCCTAGTTTTCCCATTATACTGCCTCCTAAAATTTGTATTGATTATAATGTATCCATTTTCATTATAGCAGAATAGGAAAAAGTGGTCTACACCTTTTCTTATTCTTAAAAAATTGCCATTTTGACTAGCGGTTCTAAAAAGGATTTGTTATCATGAGATGTAACTATTTTTGAAAGGAAGACTTAACTTTATGAAAACAAAAAAATTCATTGCTGCATCATCTCTTTTGGCTGCTCTAGTATTATTTGCGGCATGCGGACCTAAAAACGAGAAAAAAACGGCAGATTCTTCTGCTACTTCTTCTTCAGAGACAAAAACATCTGAATCTGTTGATTTAAATGCATTGGATCTACCACAATTATCCGATACTGTTAGCGAAGATGAAGATTTAATTGAGATGGTCACTACAGAAGGTACAATCGAAATCAAACTATTTCCAAAAGAAGCACCAAAAACAGTGGAAAACTTTATGACACATGCAAAAGACGGTTATTACAACAACCTTACTTTCCATCGTGTTATTAAAGATTTCATGATTCAAGGTGGCGATCCTAAAGGTGATGGTACCGGTGGTGAAAGTATTTGGAATAAGCCATTTAACGATGAAATATCTAACAAATTATACAATCTTCGCGGTGCTTTATCTATGGCGAACGCTGGTACAGACGAAAAAGGAAATGGTACCAATGGCAGCCAATTCTTTATTGTTCAAAATGACCAAAATGCCTCTGATGGTCTATTAAAAGAAGATTATCCAGAAAAAATTATCGAAGCTTACAAAAAAGGTGGAACTCCTTTCTTAGATGGCAAACATACTGTCTTTGGTCAAGTAACTAAAGGTATGGACGTTGTAGATAAGATCGCTTCTGCTGAAAAAGACGGACAAGATAAACCTAAAAATGATATTAAAATTGAAAAAATCAATATCTTACAAGAAGCTAAATAATGAACGATTAAAAAGAATGGTGTTTTATCGCCATTCTTTTTTCTTTTATATTAAAGATGAAATTTAACTGAAAGATTGATAAATTAATACTTTTAACAAACCTATACATACACTTTCAATACATGAAGAAACTTCTTTCCATTTCCTAATTAATCATTGAATTGCTATCAAATCTAGAAAATAAATGGTATTGTTAACAAAAGAGGTGAACACCAATGACGTTTAATCCACAATTAGAAACGCTCATACTTGAAGCTTCCAATCGAAAAGCTCCTCGTTTTGTAGCAAATGTGATCAATTTTCAGCAATTTGACCAAGAAGACGTAAAAGACACCGCACTAAAATTAATTGAAGATGGACAAATAAAAGCAACTATCCATTTTCATTATAATGATTTATGTACGATTGACTTTATACCTCAGGCTATTTGAACAAATTGATTATACTAAAAAGACTGCAGGAATATCATCCTAACTTTAGTTGAACAAAAGTAGATTTCTACTGATACTACTTTGTCAAACTTATTTAATCGGATGGTATCGCCATTGCAGTTTTTTTTTAACTATTCAATTGTTTTAGTGCTTTTTGTGGAACAGTATCTTCAGAAACTTCTTCATAGGTTTCTACGTGTGCTCCTTTATTATAAATTTTCAAATAGCGATTTATTAACAATTCATGATCTGCTGTAAAAGTAAGTTCTTTTATCTTACCATTTTTATCAACTGTTTGTTGCTTATAGGTAGTGATTCCATAGCTGTTGGTGCTGTCAGACTTTTTTGTTTTGACATAAACTTCCCCTTTTGCGACTAATGGGTTTAATTGATCAATCGTACCAGCAAGTTCATCTGATTGATTTTGCGTATATAGTTTTGCGCCAAAAAGAGCCACTCCTCCAACGAATCCTAATACAAAAATTATTTTAATAACTTTCACGATAATTCCTCCTGTTTTCACTTGATAAGCTTATTTTAACAGTAGATTAACAAATGAAAATCGGTCAAATTTATGAAATTCACATAATACTTTTGACATAGAACTTTCTCAGTCTTGTATATAGAGTTCCATTTTATTAGAGCTATGAAAATAAGGGTAGAACAAGGATTACTCGTTTTACCCTTACTTTTATTCTCATTTTACTTTACTATACTGTTCTACAGAGTTAAATGCTGTGACTAGCTGCTCTTTTGTTTCTTGTAGTATTCCGGAAAGAGTAAGTGATGCCATACCTGTGGCAGCAATCAAAAGGTGCATATGCAACTTCTCAAGTTGTTCTTTTGACATAGCAGCGTACTTTTCATCTGCCTTCATACATTTTTTGAATAATTCAAATGATAATTTTTGTAATTCTTGACCATATGAATGTTTATCTAAATATAAAGATATGTACAGCTTTTTATCTAATTTAGCTAAATTAATATAGGCTAAACCAAAATTCGCAAAACTATTTTCCGTTTGCTTTTTAGTAAAAAATTCACTGTCTAAATATTCGTATGTGGTTCTCAATAATGTCAACTTCAAATCTTCCATATTTTTAAACTCAAGGTAAATAGGCTGAGTTGAAATCCCCATATGTTCAGCCACATTTCTTGCAGTTATGAAAGAAAAACCTTTTTCAATTAGTAAATCACGTGCAGCAACTAAAATATGTGTTTTTGTATACACTTTTTTCCTTACCAAAATAATCCCCCCACTTTTTATTTTATCGTTATTTATTTAAAAAAATATATCGGTATATTTTTTTAAAATTAGTTATTCTTTTATTTTACACTCTTTTAGCAACATATTTTATCAATAATTATGAAGAAATGCTAAAAACGTGATAATTTAGCAGACTTCTCTTAAATGTTATTGACCGATGATAGTTTTTCAAGCTATAGTTAAGTTATAGAAAAAAAACGGAGGTATTATTTATGGCTAACAATAACAGCCAAACACTTTTTCTACATACTAATAAAAAAAATCCAGATACGATTGATAAAAATAGAAGTTATTATTTTTTAATAGGCTATTGCTTAATTCTCATCATTCTGGGGCTACTTAGTGAGCCTATAAACATATTATGGGGCGGGATGATTCGTATCCTAACGTCACCTAGTAATTTGTTAACGGATTATGTTGAGTTAGGAACATTCGGCAGTGCTTTTGTAAACAGCGGACTGCTCACCTTAATCAGTGTGCTACTTGCAAAAAAGGCAAAAATCCCAATCAATGGACCAATTATAGCTGCACTCTTTACTGTCTCTGGTTGTTCTTTTTTTGGAAAAAACTTATACAATTCCATCCCCATTATCATTGGTGGACTTTGCTACGCAAGGATCGTCAAAAAACCTTTTTCACAATTCATTGTTGTTAGTTTATTTGGCAGTGCATTATCGCCAATCATTAGTTACCTCACCTTTGGAATCTCTCTACCTTTGATGATTTCTGTTCCTTTAGGTTGTTTGGTGGGGATTTTTATTGGTTTGATTTTGCCACCTCTAGCCTCGCATATTCTGACGTTCCATCAAGGATTTTCCTTGTATAATGTCGGGTTTACTTCTGGGCTTATTGCAATGCTATTTACTGGGATTTTGAGGATGTTTGGTTGGAAAATCGAAGGGAAAAATTTGGTTTCAACTGAATATCATACTCATCTACTATTCTTCCTATTGTTTTTATTTTTTTTGATGTTTTTTGTCGGCTTTATAGTCAATCATTTTTCAATAAAAGGATTAAAAGACATCAGTAAAACATCTGGAAAACTGATTACTGATTTCATCTCCATTGCAGGTGTTGGAGCCACCATGATGAATATGGCGCTGATGGGATTATTACTTGTTGGTTATACCCAAGTTAGTCAATCCACTCTTAATGGGCCCATTGTGGGTGCTATTTTATCTGCTGTCGGGTTTAGTGCATTCGGTAATCATCTTTTTAATAGCATACCTTTGTTGATTAGCGTCTTTTTAACAGCTCAATTATCTTCTGTTTTTGAAGTTGACCAAACGACGGTTGTGCTTGCCGGGATTTTTGGCACTGGTCTTGCTCCTATTGCTGGATATTATGGTATTACTTTTGGTCTCGTGGCTGGATTTTTACATATGTCCCTAGTTACCAATGTCAGTTATCTTCATGGTGGTCTTAATCTTTATAACAATGGATTTTCTACTGGTTTTGTGGCGGCAGTCATGGTACCATTACTTGATAATATTTTACAGATCAGAAAGGTGAAGCAGCATGCAAGAAAGAGACAAAGCTAAGAGAATTGTAGACGAATTATTGACTTACTTTTTTTCAAACGATATTGAAGAAATTCGAATTGGCGTGGATTTTACTCCTGATGGCTTTTATATTGATATGCAAGGGAAAACCGAAGAAGAGCCTGAGAATGTATTGCATTTATTAGAGTTATTGAATACACCTAGAGATCTAAGCATTGAGAGTTATTATGATGAATTGCTTGGTATCACCCATCATGAAGAAGAAGATTATCATCTGCTTGGTTTAATGATCGACGAAGCCGAAATTAGGTTTGATGCACCAGTTTTTGAGATTAAAGTATTTAGAAAAAAATAATGATTCAAAAAAGAAAGATGAAGAAAACCAATACCTGGTTTCTCTTCATCTTTTTATATTTGTCATTTTAATCAAATATACATTAAAAAACACCCAAAAATTGGGTGTTTTACTTCGAACTATTTACCATCTAGAATATTTAAACGGACTTTTTTAGGTCCATCTATACGTACACTGTAAACAATCGTACGAATTGCTTTAGCAACACGCCCTTGTTTACCAATAATACGTCCAATATCTTCAGGGGATACAGTCAAATTATATTCTAGAAAAACATCAGATTCTTCTATTTCTAATTTGACCAGCTCAGGTTGACTGACTAATGGGCGAACGATAGTTAGGACTAACTCTTTCACATCTGTCATCATCGGTCACCTTATTTCTTTTCAAGTTTAGCTTCATGGTGTTTTTTCATAACGCCTTCTTTTGAAAGGATGTTACGAACTGTATCTGAAGGCTGAGCGCCTTGAGACAACCAGTTTAAAACTAAATCTTCTTTTAAAACTACTTCTGCAGGATCTTTTAAAGGATTGTAAGTTCCAACAGTTTCGATGAAACGTCCATCACGAGGAGAACGAGAATCTGCGACTACAATACGGTAAAAAGGACTCTTTTTAGAACCCATGCGTTTTAAACGAATTTTTACTGACATTTTATATATTACACCTCCATTAACTTAATCACAAATGTTAGTTTACCAGATTTTCAACAAGCTGTAAAGAGTTTTTTCTTGACACCTTAAAAAAAGCTTTGAACCGCTGTTTCCAATCTATTTTGATTCAATATATGGTATACTTATTTCACCTTGGCAGGGGCAATCAATAGTTGCTTAACAAAAGTAAGCTGTAAAAAATCAAACTTTTTACAGCTTATTTTTTTACTTTAGAGAGTTAATTGTTTTCTTTGTAAAGATAATAATCAAATAATGTTTTCTCTTCAAATCCCATCGACCGATATAAATTAAACGCACCTTTATTTGTTGACTCCACTTCTAAATAAATTTCTCGTGCATTTTTCTCTAATAACAATTGAATTACCTTGTTGAGAACTGACCTACCTATGCCCTTTCCACGAAAATCTGGTCTAACGACAAAACCGTAAAGTCCATAAGAAAAACCTTCATTTTCTATTCTAATACTTGCAATCACAGCTCCATTTTTTCTAAGCACAAGAGTCTTTTTCAAATCCTCTGCATCCAATGGGGTTATTTCTTGTAATTCTCCAAACTCTTCTAGTTCAGCAATTATTTTCGCTTCTTCTATTTTTGCAGGCTCTAGAATGATAGTGGGAAGTTTTTCTGTAACTTTATCAACCAACAAAGTCATAGAATGTTCTGAAAAACTATATTTGTATATATTTATCTCTCTAATGAATTCATTTACAAAAGAGTCTTTTCGGTCAACAATCACTAATATTTTTTTAATTTCCTGTTTCTTCAAAAAATCAATCCAAGCCTCGTTCATTTTTTGAAGAATTTCTCTATCGTTTTTTGCAATGATTGTTACTTCCAACTCTTCTGGATCAAAATGACTCAGAGCCGCATAGCCAACCAATTCATTTTCATCCCAACATAGTAAGTGATTTATTTTTCCATCAGTAATTTTGAACATACTTAAATCGAGCTTGTATTCCACAGAATAGAGAGTACTATTTTTTTCTTTCAAGTCCTTAATAGCCATAATCTCCTGTGAATCTAACTCCATGTGAATTGCTTGTTTTATAGTCATTTTTTCTCCTTTTATATATAAATTATGTTGATTATATAAGACTTGTAGTGAAAAGGCAATAAAAAGTTACAGCCCTCTATTCCTAGTAAATTATGAGAGTACGAAAACCTCAAATGCTTGTAAAAAGATAAAATCGGCTCTATAATAAATAACAGATGATATTTATTGAATGGAGGAATTGTTTATGAAGAAAAAAATAGGTTTTTTTGTGGGCAGTTTAAGAAAAGATGCTTATAGTAAAAAAGTAGCGATTGCGCTTTCCAGTCTATTTCCAGAAGAATATCAACCAGTTTTTATCGATTTAAACGATATAGATATGTATAATCAGGATTTAGATGACGAAGGAACACCACCAGATAGTTGGACAAAATTTAGAGATGAAGTAAAATCTTTAACTGGTTTAGTCTTTGTTACACCAGAATATAATCGATCTGTTCCCGCTGTTTTAAAGAATGCACTGGATGTTGGCTCACGCCCTTATGGTCAAAACGTTTGGGATAGTAAACCCGGCTTAGTTGTCAGTGTTTCTCCAGGAGCGTTAAGTGCATTTGGTGCAAATCATCATTTGCGACAATCGCTTGTTTTTCTGAACGTTCCTACCTTACAACAACCTGAAGCTTATATTGGAAATGTCGTAAATCTGATCAATGAAGACGGAACAATTATTGAAAGTACTATGGGATTTTTCAAAACAATTGTTGACTCTTATCTTGTGTTTTTAGAAAAAAATAGCTAGTTTTATATAAATGTAGTTTTTACCATTTAAATAAAAAGAAGAAGCCGATTAAAATCACCTGATTTTGGTTAGCTTCTTCTTTTTATTTATTTTTTCTTCTTTTTCTTCTTCTTGCTTTTCTTCACCATGCGATTCATGGCCATTTTACCTAGTTTTCCTTTAATACCTCCACCAAGCATTTGATCCATACCTGGAATATCCATATTCCCTTTAGACATTTGCTGCATCATTTTTTTAGATTCTTTGAATTGTTTGATCATGCGATTGACTTCAACTACGTTATTTCCAGAACCTGCAGCGATTCTGCGGCGGCGGCTTGGATTTAATAGATCTGGATTTTCTCTTTCAGCTGGTGTCATTGATAAGATCATCGCACGTTTGCGTTCTACATCTTTTGGATCTACTTTAACATTTTCTAATCCAGGCATATTACTCATACCAGGAATCATTTTCAGTAAGTCTTCAATCGGCCCCATACCCATTACTTGATCTAATTGCTCAATAAAATCATTAAAGTCAAAGCTGTTTTCCTTCATTTTTGTTGCAAGTTCTTCAGCCTTTTTCTCATCATAATCTTGTTGCGCTTTTTCAATCAGAGTTAGCATATCTCCCATACCTAAAATACGGCTGGACATACGATCCGGATGGAAAATTTCTAAATCTGTTAGTTTTTCACCTGAACCGATGAATTTGATTGGAGCCCCAGTTACAGCACGGATTGAAAGAGCCGCTCCTCCACGAGTATCTCCATCTAATTTAGTAATCACAACCCCAGTAATCCCTAGTTGTTGATTGAAACTGTCAGCGACATTAACTGCATCTTGCCCAGTCATAGCATCAACTACAAGTAAAATCTCATCTGGTTGTGCTACTTCTTTAATCTGTTTTAACTCATCCATCAAGTTTTCATCAATATGAAGACGACCTGCTGTATCAATCAAAACATAGTCATTTTTCTTTTCTTTTGCCAATTCCATTCCTTGTCGAACGATCTCAACGGGATTGGTATCTGTACCCATATCAAAAACAGGTACATCTAATTGCTGACCTAAAACTTTCAACTGATCGATTGCTGCAGGACGATAGACATCGGCTGCAATCATCAATGGGCGGGCATTTTCTGTCTTTATTAAATGATTAGCTAGTTTTCCACCAAAGGTTGTCTTACCAGCCCCTTGTAAACCAACCATCATGATTACTGTAGGAATACGTTCAGATTTGTTCAATCCAACGGTCTCAGTTCCCAGAGTTGCTGTCAATTCTTCGTCAACGATTTTAACGATTTGTTGTGCTGGTGATAAGCTTTCAAGAACTTCAACACCAACCGCACGTTCACGGACACGTTTAGTAAAATCTTTTACTACTTGTAAATTTACGTCGGCTTCTAATAATGCCAAACGAATTTCTCTCATCATTTCTTTTACGTCAGCTTCGGATACTTTCCCTTTACGACGTAATTTGCTCATCGCCTGTTGTAGGCGGTCTGTTAAACTTTCAAATGCCATAATCTCATTCCTCTACTTCTTGTATTTGTTCTATATAATTTGCAATCGTTGTATCTTTTGGATAGGTTTCATTCACATAACTTTTAAGCGTATCTAACAACTCTCCACGTACAATATAATCGGAAAATAAATGTAGTTTTTTTTCATACTCTTCCAAAATCTTTCCTGTACGTTTAATGTTATCATAAACAGCTTGACGGCTAACGTTATATTCTTCAGCGATTTCGCCTAATGAAAAATCATCGGCGTAATACATTTCCATGTAATTCATTTGTTTTTCCGTCAGCAAAGTAGAATAAAATTCAAACAACGCGTTCATTCGATTGGTCTTTTCAATTTCCATAGTTGTTACTCCTATCTTCAATCCCTTTTAGGTTACCGATTTCAGGGGAATTAGTCAATAGTTCTTGTTTGATTTCCAAGGATTTTTTTAGTTTTACTGACCTGATCATACTAATTTTGCTTGCTACTACAAAAATCCTTTCCAGAAATGAACACTTCTATTATTTGTTGTCATTCATTTCCTCACGTTCAACTACTTTTTCCCATTCATTTTCCGAAACCACTTCAAGACCTTGTGAAATAAAGTAAGCTGTTGCGACTCCAGAACCACTTCGGTGATGACCAGAAAACGTTCCGTCGTAAATGCTATTGCTAGCGCATGATGGACTATTTTCCTTTAAAATGATTGTTGTGATATTATTTTCAATTAGTTTCTGATGAGCTATGATTGCTCCTTGCTTGAATAAATTAGTCATGTCAACGCCTTTTTCAGTAAGGACTTTTGCCTTATTATTCCAAACATCAAACCCATCTCCCCCACTTATTTCAGCTGGGTCTCTGGGAATCGGCAAACCACCTAACACTTCAGGACAAACAAGAATTGCCTTGTCTTCTTCTACTAATTTTCTTAAGGTACTGATTTCTTTTGCTTGACCATCATAACGACAGCAAATCCCGCCGAGACATGCGCTAATTCCAATCATTTTACTTCCCTCATTTCAATCTTTATTATTATACCATTTCTTTGGCTTTGAAAGTAGTTTTAGAAACATTCCATAAAGTTTTTGATAGCTGCAGATTTGTGATAAAATGACGTTGTGTTTATTTCGTATTTAAAGGAGCCATACTGATGAAAAAAGTGCTAGTTGTCGATGATGAACCATCGATCGTAACATTGTTGTCGTTTAATTTAGAAAAAGACGGCTATGAAGTAATGACTGCTACAGATGGTGCAGTTGGTTATGAATTAGCCTTGTCCAATCAATTTGATTTTATCATCTTGGATGTTATGTTGCCAAATATGGATGGTTTAGAAATTACAAAGTCATTACGCAGAGAGAAAATCGATACACCTATTTTGATTTTGACTGCCAAAGATGACCAAGTTGATAAAATTATCGGCTTAGAAATTGGAGCAGATGACTACTTAACCAAACCTTTCAGCCCTAGAGAAGTACTTGCTAGGATGAAGGCAATCTTCCGACGGTTAAAACCTACATCAAGCAAGTCAGAAGAATTTAGTGAACCAACAAAAGCAGCTTTAGTATTAGGTGAAATTAGTGTTGATGAGCAAAATTATGAAGTAAAGGTTCGCGGTGAAAAAATCGAACTGACACCTAAAGAATTTGAGCTATTAGTTTATTTCATCAAACGTAAAGATCGAGTCATTGACCGAGACACTCTTCTTGAACGGATTTGGAACTATGATTTTGCTGGTCAAAGCCGAATTGTCGATGTTCATGTGAGTCATCTGCGAGATAAAATAGAAATTGATCCAAAACGACCTGCTTACTTGGTAACAGTTAGAGGGTTTGGTTATCGTTTTCAGGAGCCTAAAAAATGAAAAAAAGGCAACGGATTGAATATCTCTTAGTTGGCATCATGATGCTTGCTTTATTCTTTGGTAGTGTTCTTTTAACCAATTACTTTTTCAAAAAGGAACTACTCTCTCAACAAGAAGAATATTTACAAAAAAAAGGAACACTGATTCTCGATCAGCTTTCTCCCAATATATTTATAAAACAAGATTTTTCAGCACAAGAAAAAAAACTTGTTGATCATTATGCGACAGATGAAAATGAGCGCCTAACATTGATGAATACTAAAGGAACTATTTTTTATGACAGCAGCAATACTGTGCTTCACGAATCTAGAAGTAATCGCCCTGAAGTAAAAGCAATTCTTTCAGGTGCTGATTTCGGTTCGGCATTAAGAAAAAGTGATACGTTGAAAAAAGAATTACTTTATTTAGCTTTGCCGATTCGGGAAAATGGTGAATTAGTCGGTATTCTACGAGTTGCTGAAGAAACGACACAATTTTCAAATAGCATTCAATCTTTCCGCAGATATATTCTGTTTACTTTAGGGATTTTATTTTTAATTATTACTGCTTTTGTCTTTTTATTACTTCATCAAAAAAATGAACCTCTAGTAACTGTTTTACCTGTATTGAAAAAAATTGTAAAATATCCTGACGAAGCTCGTTCCATTATTCAAGATTCTCCTGAATGGAATGAACTTTATCAAACAGTCAATCTTCTAAGTCAACAAATGAGTCAAACCTATTTAGCTTATACCTCAACAGATGAGCAATTTCATGCGTTGCTGGATGAATTAATGATTGGTGTTTTCATCATTGATGTCAATGGAAAATTGCAATTAATCAACCCTAAGATGCTTGATATATTAATGATCCAAGCAACTGATGCAGGGAAAGATTATTTTGAAGTCATCAAAGAACCTGCCTTGATTCATTTGATCCATCAAGTCATTACAGAAAAAAGCTCAGTACATCAAGAAATTAAATTAACAGATCCACTAAATGAGATGATTTTGGATATGTCTTTACGTTTTATCGAAGAAGACGGCAATGATTATCAGGTTTTAGGAATCGCTTATGATCTTACTCGTGTGAGGCAATTAGAAAAAATGCAAAAAGACTTCGTCAGCAATGTGTCACATGAATTAAAAACACCAGTTACTTCGTTATTAGGTTTTACCGAAACGCTTCTTGATGGAGCTAAAGATGATCCTGAAACGTTATTGCAATTTTTGGCAATCATGCAAAAAGATGCCTTACGTCTGCAACAATTAATTCAAGAGATTTTACAACTGTCACGGGATGGTAAAAATATATCTTACAATGACCAAGAGATTTCTTTAAAACCTTTTATCAAAGAAATATTACGCTCCTATCGTAAAACGATTAAGGATAAAAATCTAACTATAAAAATCATTGGTAGTGAAACGCTAACTTATACAACGAAGTATGAGCTTTTCTACCCAATCATTAAAAATTTAGTTGAAAATGCGATACAATATTCTCAAGAGGACGGAACTATTACAATTGATTTTGGTTTTGATGATACGTTTTTCTTCACTGTAAAAGATAGCGGAATTGGAATTAGCTTAAAAGATCAGGAACGAATTTTTGAACGTTTTTATCGCGTAGATAAAGCTCGAAGCCGTCATTCTGGCGGAACTGGCTTAGGTTTATCAATTGTACAAAACTATACTGAATTGTTAGGCGGTTCTGTGACAATCGATAGTCATATAGGTTTGGGCTCAACATTTACGGTTAAATTGCCTAAGAATAACTAAAACAAAAAGAGGCTGAATGTAAAAACATTCGCCTCTTTTTTAACTGTTAGGGGAAGAAGTTATTTTGTTGTAATCGTTCCTGATACATCTCTTTCAACTTTCATCGCTGTTATTGGTAAGTAACCCAATTTTTTGACAACACCTTGTTGAACATCATCTGACAATATAAAATCGATAAATGATTGGACATCAGCATCTGGTTGGCCTTTTGTATACATGTGTTCGTATGACCAAATTTTCCAAGAATTATCTGCAACATTTTCTTCCGTTGGTTTTACGTCATCAATACTTAAAGCAACAGTGGAGTCATCCATGTATGAAAATGCAAGATAACTAATTGCTCCAGGTGTTTGAGAAACGATTTGGCGAACGGTTCCTGATGAGTCCTGTTCCTGTGATTGAACGGCAGTGGCTCCATCCAGTCCCCATTTTTCGAATGTCGCTCGTGTACCACTACCACTCGGGCGATTGATTACTGCTATCTCTTGATCTTTTCCGCCTAATTCTTTCCAATTTTTGGTCTTTCCAGTAAAAATATCCATCAATTCTTGTTTAGAAATATTTTTAACGCCAACATCTTTATTTACTACAGGGCCCATACCCACTACAGCAACGCGATGA
Organism: Enterococcus sp. AAFC-DPL-5146; assembly: GCF_058216635.1. NCBI lineage: Bacteria > Bacillati > Bacillota > Bacilli > Lactobacillales > Enterococcaceae > Enterococcus > Enterococcus sp. AAFC-DPL-5146. The sequence goes on from NZ_CM177103.1 coordinate 1,615,045, forward strand.
TCTACTAATTTTGACGCGTCAATTCCAGATTTTTCTTCTGCAAAAACATCAGAATTCCCTATGGTTACCGCTCCGTCTACTACTTGAGAAAGTCCTGTTCCACTTCCTCCTCCTTGAACTGAAATTGTATAATTAGGATGTTCAGAAACAAACTGATCCTTTGCTGCATCTACTAAAGGTTGTAACGCTGTAGAACCAACTGCTACGATTTTAACAGGTTGATTACTTCCGCTGTCTTTTTCTTTATTGCTGCTCTGATTAGTTGCAGCTCCTTGGTTGCCGCACCCTGCGACTAAAAGTCCTACACTTAACACAATTGCTGATAATAAACGTTTCTTCATCTTTGCACGTCCTTTTCAATTAGTTACAAGCTTAGTTTAACAGCGTTGTGTTAATTCTGTTTCAACGTTCTGTAAATAATGAGTAAAGGAATGTAAAGGTTTTGTTTAGTAAAAAAAGCCCTAGACAGAACTGGAAACCAGTTTTGTCTAGGAACTAAAATAGAATGTATCGTTTCATAAGTGCTACATATTTTTTCTATTTCATATAACTACCTATTCTTCTCATAGCTTCTTTCAATGTTTCTAAATCAGCCGCATAACTAATGCGTACATAGCCTTCAGCTTCATTACCAAAAGCAACTCCAGGAATGATAGCAATTGCTTGTTTCTGTGCTAAATCCACACAAAATTTCATTGAATCTTGTTCATAACCTGCAGGAATTTTAGCAAAGATATAAAAAGCACCATTTGGTCGAGCGACATCAAAACCAAAAGATGTCATTTGTTCATAGACAAAATCTCGCCGTTCACGATATTCTTCTTTCATAATTGCAGCATCATTCATTCCTTCAATTAAAGCTCTAACAGCTGCTTTTTGTGAAATAGTAGCTGCGGCTGTAACTAAATATTGATGAACTTTGATAATTTCCCCAATCAATTTCTCTGGTCCAAAAATAAAACCAATTCGCCAGCCAGTCATTGCATGAGATTTCGACAAACCATTGATTAAAATGGTTTGTTCTGGAATGAACTCTGCTATGGATACATGTTGATCTTCATAGGTCAGTTCACTATATATTTCATCACTGATAACAAAAATCGAGTAATTTTTCAAAACGTCAGCAATCGCTTTAACTTCATCACGATTATAAGTGACTCCTGTGGGATTACTTGGGTAATTTAGAATAATTGCTTTGACTTGATCCCCATGTTCTTCCATAGCTGCTTCGATCATTTCGGGAGTTAAAACAAAATTATTTGGTCTTGTATCAATATAGATTGGCTCTGCTTGAGCTAAAGTAATCACAGGTTCATATCCAGGATAAATAGGAGCAGGCATCAGTACCTTGTCTCCTGGTTCTAAAATAGATAATAAACTAGCTGAGATTGCCTCCGTTGCCCCAACAGTCACTAAAACTTCTGATGCTGGCTGATAACTTACACCGTATTTTTCTTTCATAAAAAAAGTTGCTGCTTCTCTAACATCAGTCAATCCAGCCATACCTGAGTAATGGGAAAAGTTGTTGTTAATCGCATCATGAGCCGCTTTTTTTATGTGCTCAGGTGTATTGAAATCAGGCTCACCCAAAGTTAGCTTTATTATTCCTTCAATGTCCGTAACTTGTTCATCAAACTGACGAATCGTGGATACGGCAATTTTATATACTTGCTTGTTAAATTTCTTAGATAAATCCATGAAACACCCTCCTCTTACTTATGATCCACCCTTTAATGCTGAATATTTTTAGTATTTAGAAGTTGGTGCATCAAAACACTTGTATATATCCACATTTTTATTAATGAATTTATAATAGCATAATATGATTGAAAATGAAATTTCTATTTCAAAAAAACGCGTTTTCTATTCAAATTCACATATTGCGACAAAAACTTCTTTGCTTACATATAAAAAAAGCGCTCAACGTATAAAATCACTCTTAACAATTTAATTTTTAAGAGTGATTTTTATCTGTTATTTATTATGTCTTTGCTATAACTCAACATAAATTAATAGTACTATCAACAGCCAACTTACTTAGAATAGCTGTTTCAATTCTTTCATAAAATATTGGCCAATTGTACTTATGGCTTTGTTCTTTTGATAGAGTACACAAATTTTGTTATTTGTACTTTCGGCTAATGGAATTAAGCGAATCTCTTTTTTAGTAAATCCAGTAACAACGCCAGAACCTGATGCATAAGCATCTGTTTCTACTAGTAAATTCATTAAGGTTCCCCGATCGTTCGTGTAAATCACCGTTTCTTGTTCTTGGTTTTCGATCAAATCCTCAGAAAAATAAGCAAAATTGCTACCTTCTTGTGTAAAACGTACTTGTGGATAGCAGCATAATTGTTCCAATTGGATTTCCTTTTGGCTAGCTAAGGGATGGTTTTTTCCAAGAAAAATGTGTGTCTTAAAACTTCCTACTACATCATAGGTTAGGTTCGCTTGTTCTAAATAACGCTCGATTCCAGCCTGATTTTGACTATTCAGATAAATAATACCTAATTCACTGTGATAGCTTTTTACATCTTCAATTACTTTTAAGGTTGTTGTTTCAAATACACGAAAATTTTTGTACTGATCCTTAAATTGCTGGATCACCCTTCCCATCACTTCTCCTAAAAAATCGTAATGTTGAGATGAAATTGAAAATCGTTCACTAGTCGCCGCTTCTTGATAACGGTTTTCTATGATTTCCATTTGTGTTAAAATTTTTTCTGCATGTTCTAAAAAAGTTGACCCCTCATCAGTTAAGGAAGCTCCTTTGTTTGTGCGGATAAATAAGGTTACACCAATTTCCTCTTCTAACTCACGTATCCCATTTGATAAACTGGGTTGTGTGATAAAAAGTTTCTTTGCGGCTTCCCGAAAACTGCCATTATTAGCGACAGCTACAACATATTTCATTTGTTGAATATTCATAGAAGTCCTCCGTTTTATTCAGAAAAATAGATTTTACGTCCATTCAGCGGTTGGACTGGTCGATTATTGAACGGCAACATGCCTTCATCTATACGTTGGAAAAAATCACTATCCATTTTTTGAACCGTATCAAATACAAACCAATGAACCGGACCTTTCGTTGGCGGTGTAGTTAATGAACCCAAATAATGAAAATGAGATTTTTGTTCTGGTAAAAAAATGGAAGGATTAAACCATTGTTGATGGGTTTTTGCATTCCATAATAATGTCTCCTGTTTTTTTGAAAACTTATTTTCTTCTTTAGTAATCGTAAATAAACAGCCTACAACTAAGTTTTCGCCAGAATTGTTCATATGAACGAGATGAAATTCTACTGGACAATGTTCTCCATCAAATGTATGCTCACTAGGAGTATGAAAATGAATATCTGTCAAATAATATTTTTCCTCTTCAAAAATTACATAGCTTTCTGTATTAGGTGGAATAAAATGGAACGTATTTTTAAATTCTTTTTCTGTAAATTCTTCTGTTGTATAACAAAAATTGATTTTTCTATTTTCGGATACACCATTGATTAGGTCTTTGGATAAATTGATTGGTGATTGGTATGGATATTTTGCTCCTGTCGAAAACCAATCACAAAGAGTGTGCCAGTTTTCTGGACCACGCTCACCTGTGTATCCCCATTCTACGTCCATATTTCGAATATTTTTCATCAAACCCCACCTTCAGATTTTATTATTTAAATAACTTTATCCTATTTATTATTAACAGTCAATTTTCAAAAACGATTTATTGTTTATTTAATCGTTCACTATTTTTTAATAAACAAATTATAGCATATACAATAAAATTGAGGTATAAAAAAAGAGACATGATTTTTGATTACCCATTCAAAAATCATGCCTCTTTTTACTTTAGTTAATCATTTAGCCAGTTTTCAGGATCTTTTTTCCAATTTTTTAACAAAGTAACATCGTTTTCTTCGATGTAGTTTGATTCTAAAGCTGCATCGATCAAGGTTGAATAATTCGTTAATGTAACTAACTTCATATTGTGTTCTGCAAATTTTTCTTTACCTTTTGGCAATTCATAAGTGAAGATTGCTGCAACTCCTAAAACGTCAGCGCCTTCACGTTCTGCTGCAGTCGCTGCTTCCAACACGCTTCCCCCAGTTGAAATCAAATCTTCAATCACTACCATTTTTTGGCCTTTAAAAATCCGACCTTCAATTTGATTGCCTTTACCGTGTTCTTTAGCCTTACTACGGATGTAAACCATTGGTAAATCTAAAATATCAGCTACCCAAGCTGCGTGGGGAATACCAGCTGTTGCTGTTCCAGCAATGACTTGGACATCTGGATAAGTTTCTTTGATTTTTGCGGCTAATCCTTTAGCGATGTCTTTACGAACGACTGGGTAACTCATGGTAATACGATTATCGCAATAGATTGGACTTTTAATCCCACTTGCCCAAGTAAATGGTTCATTTGGACTTAAAAATACTGCTTCTATTTCTAACAACTCTTTTGCAATGCGTTTAGCTAATTCAGTCATTGGTTTACTCCATTCCATTCATTTTTTATTGTTTGATATGCTTCATAAGGTGCAGTTACTTTTGTAATTGGTCTTCCAACTACTATATAAGTTGATCCAACTTTTCTAGCTTCACTTGGTGTGACAACACGTTTTTGATCGCCAACATCACTACCGCTCGGGCGTATACCAGGTGTTAGACAAACAAACTTTTCACTTGTTGCCTCATGAATCGTTTCAGCTTCTAAAGCTGAGCAGACAACACCAGATAAACCAGCTTCTTCCGCACATTTTGCGTAATGGAGTACACTTTCTTTTAAAGGTACTTGGATTAATTGGTCCTGCTGCATTTCAGTTTCACTCGTTGAGGTTAACTGTGTTACAGCAATCAAAATCGGAACTTGCTCTCCTGATTTGGTTCCTTTTTCCAATCCTGTTTTAGCTGCCTTCATCATTTGAATTCCGCCAGCAGCATGAACATTGGTCATATCCACTCCAAGTTTTGCTAAACCTGTCATTGCTTTTTCAACCGTATTTGGAATATCGTGTAGTTTTAAATCTAAAAATACAGAATGACCTAATGATTTTAACCAACGGACAATCTCTGGGCCTTCTTGGTAAAATAGTTCCATTCCAACTTTGACAAATAATGATTCATCTTGGGGAAATTTGTTTAAAAAAGTTTCTACCTCAATTTTTGAAGAAAAATCTAATGCGATGATTGGTCGTTGACTCATTGATTTTTTCCCTCTCTTACCTCTTTGATTAGTTGTTCTAATGATTCAATCCCAAGTTCGGCCATTCTTTGGGGTAAAGCATCAATCAATTTTGGACAAATGTATGGATCTGTAAAATTCGCTGTTCCAACACCTACCGCACTGGCGCCAGCCATAAACATTTCTAGCACATCATCAACTGTTTGAACACCACCCATACCGATAATTGGTAGATTAGAAATTTGAGAAACTTGATGAATAAGTCGAATAGCAACTGGTTTAATGGCCGGACCTGATAAGCCTCCAGTCTGGTTAGCTAAAATAGGACGACGTGTTTTTAAATCAATTCGCATTCCTAAAAGAGTGTTGATCATTGAAAAGCCATCAGCTCCGCCAGCTTCAATTGCTTGGGCTACTGGTACAATGTCCGTTACGTTGGGAGATAATTTAACATAAATCGGGACTTTAGCGACTTTTTTTACTGCTTGTGTTAATTGAAAGGCAACGTCTGGATCTGTTCCAAAAGCTATCCCACCATGTTTTACATTTGGGCAGGAAATATTTAATTCAATCGCTTTTACATTTTTAGCATCACCGATTTTACTGCAAACTTCTACATAGTCTTCTTCACAGGCTCCAGCGACATTGGCTATGATTGGTAAATCGTAAACTTCTAAAGCAGGTAATTTGGTATTCATAACAACATCCAAGCCTGGATTTTGCAAACCAATCGCATTGAGCATACCACTAGGCGTTTCTGCTACTCTAGGGGTTGCATTACCAAAGCGTGCTTGCGGTGTTGTTGCTTTAATCATGATGGAGCCTAGCTTTCCAAGATCATAATACTTTGCATATTCTTCACCAAATCCAAAACAACCGCTTGCAGGAATAATTGGATTTTTCAATTCTAAACCAGGAATACTTACAGCTAAAGGATTATTCATCATAAAACCACCTCACTCGCTCTAAAAATTGGTCCTTCATCGCATACTTTGACACTTTTTGTTCCTGTTTCATCATCTGGAACGTGACAAACACAAGCATAACAAGCTCCCATGCCACAAGCCATGCGCTGTTCCAAAGAGAGAAAGACATTAGGATTTTCAGAAAAAACTTGTGCTACCATTTTTAACATTCCATTAGCCCCACAGGCGTAAACAGCATCTGGCTGCTCTTTTTCCACAGCATCTAACAAGAGATTACCGACATTTCCTTCAACACCGAATGAACCATCATCCGTTGCAAATCTCGTATCTCCTAATGCTATAAATTCGTCTTGAAAATACGCAACTTCTTTAGAGGCATAGCCAAGAAAATGAACGACTTCTATTCCCTTTTGTTTCAATTGCTTCGATAGTTCATACATTGGGGGAATACCGATCCCACCGCCTATCACATATGCCTTTTGACCAGGATTCAGACAATTCACGTCAAAACCATTTCCTAAAGGTCCCATTACATCTAAAGTGTCACCAGCACAGAGCATAGAAAAGACTTTCGTACCTTCTCCTTCTGTTCGATAAATAATCGTACATGTTTGCGCTTGTTTGTCAATTTGATTTAAACTGATGGGTCTTCTTAAAAGCATATCTTCTCTTGGAACTTTGATGTGAATAAACTGACCAGGTTTTTCCATTTCTTTTACTAAATCGCCAGTCAAAATCATTTGAAAAATCCTAGGAGCTAATTGTTTTTGAGAAACGATCGTCATAATTTCCTGTTTCATGTTTTCTACTCCTTTATAACATATTGGTAGTAACAGCAGCTGAGAAAAACCGACTAACGCCAAAATGTCAGTGGTTTTTCTCAACATTTAATGAATATTAGATAGCCTCAGTTGAAAATGCTCTAGATTCTAAAACTTTCAAAATTGCTTCTGCCGTATCTAACGAAGTAAATAGTGGTACACCATGTTCCACTGCCTCTCTACGAATCAAGAAACCATCTTGATTTAGGTCAGAACGATTTTTATCCATCGTATTAACAACCACTTGCGCTTTTCCAGTACGGATCAAATCAAGAACTGTTTTATGACCTTCAGGATTGATTTTATCAACTGTTTTGACGACTAACCCATTCTTTCTCAGGAATTTTGCTGTTCCCTCTGTTGCAATCAAACTGTACCCAATTTCGTTAAATCGTTTTGCTAAGTCTAATGCTTCATTTTTTGTCTCATCCGCTATTGTAAACAATACTGCGCCAAAGTTTGGTAAATGTAATCCAGATGCTTCAAAGGCTTTGTATAAAGCTTTTTCTAAGCTATAATCTGAACCCATTACTTCGCCAGTTGATTTCATTTCTGGACCTAAATAGGTATCCACTTTTTGGAGTTTAGTGAAAGAAAAGACTGGTGCTTTAATGTGTACTTGTTTGCTTTCAGGGTATAATCCATTTTGGTAACCTAATTCATTTAATTTCTCACCAAGAATTGCTTTTGTAGCAATTTGAGCCATAGGAATACCAGTGATTTTACTTAAAAATGGTACAGTACGACTTGCCCGAGGATTAACTTCAATCACATAAACTTTTTCTTCATGTATAACAAATTGGATATTCATCATTCCTATACAGTTTAACCCCAGAGCTAATTTTTTAGTATAATCAGCAATTGTCTTTTGTATATCGTCTGATAACGTTTGGGGCGGATAAACAGCCATCGAGTCTCCAGAGTGGACACCTGCTCGTTCAATATGTTCCATAATGCCAGGAATCAGCACTGTTTCTCCATCACAAATCGCATCCACTTCGCATTCTTTTCCTAAGAGATAGCTGTCAACTAACACTGGATGTTCAGGGGAAGCTTTCACAGCATTAGTCATATAGTCTTCTAAATCTTTTTGATTCTCTACAATTTCCATTGCTCGTCCGCCGAGTACATAACTTGGACGTACCAGGACTGGGTACCCGATTTTATTAGCTACAGCAACTGCTTCTTCTGGACTTATTGCAGTGTTTCCTGGCGGCTGAGGAATACCCAATTCCTGCAATGCTTGCTCAAATAAATCACGATTTTCAGCTCGGTCTAAATCTTCAATTGATGTACCAAGGATTTTAACTCCTTGTTTTACCAATGGTTCAGCTAAATTGATTGCAGTCTGACCACCGAATTGAACGATGACACCTGTGGGTCGCTCCAATTCTATCACGTTCATAACATCTTCTAGTGTCAATGGTTCAAAATAAAGCTTATCTGAGATTGAGAAATCTGTTGAAACTGTTTCTGGATTGCTATTCATGATAATCGCCTCAAAACCAGCTGCTTGGATTGCTTTGACAGAGTGAACTGTTGCATAATCAAATTCAACACCTTGACCAATACGAATCGGTCCTGATCCTAGAACTAATACGGATGGCTTTTGAGAACGAATACTTTCATTTTCAAATTCATAAGTGCTATAAAAGTATGGCGTTTGAGATTCGAATTCAGCTGCACAAGTATCTACCATTTTGTAGACAGGAAGAATTTTTTGTTCATGGCGATAATCTGTCACTTCTTGTTCACTCATCTGCCATAATTCAGCGATTTTCCTATCAGTAAAGCCATTTTGTTTCGCTTCTTTTAATAGTTCACTGTTTTTGCTATTTTCTTTCAAACCATTTTCTAGTTCAACGATATGAAGTATTTTGTCCAAGAAGAATAAATCGATTTTTGTCAGCATTGCCAGCTCTTCGATTGGATACCCTCGGCGAATGGCTTCAGATAAATAAAATAAGCGATCATCTTGGGCTTTTACGACTTTTTCTATCAGTTGTTCGTCACTAACATTCTGCAGTTCTTTTAATTCATTATGGTAAGCACCGATTTCCAGTGAACGAACAGCTTTTAGTAATGATTCCTCAATATTTCTACCAATCGCCATAACCTCTCCTGTTGCTTTCATCTGAGTACCTAAACGACGATCACCTTTTTCGAACTTGTCAAAAGGCCAGCGAGGAATTTTCGCTACTACGTAATCTAAAGCAGGTTCAAACTCTGCATAGGTCGTTTCAGTTACAGGATTTTTCATTTCATCTAGTGTTAATCCCACTGCAATTTTCGCAGCTAATTTGGCGATTGGATAACCTGTCGCTTTACTAGCTAGTGCAGATGAACGGGAAACACGTGGATTTACTTCGATCACATAATAGTTAAAACTATGAGGATCAAGCGCAAGTTGAACATTACAACCGCCTTCTATTTTTAATGCTCGAATAATTTTTAGGGAGGCATCACGAAGCATCTGATATTCATGATCAGATAATGTCTGACTTGGTGCAAAAACGATTGAATCTCCCGTATGGATGCCTACTGGATCGAAGTTTTCCATGTTACAAACAACGATAGCATTATCTGCAGAGTCCCGCATTACTTCATATTCGATTTCTTTAAAACCAGCGATACTTCTTTCAATCAAACATTGTGTTACAGGTGATAATTTCAACCCATTTTCAGCAATGATCCGAAGCTCTTCTTCATTATCACACATCCCACCACCCGTTCCGCCTAATGTAAATGCAGGACGAACAATGATCGGATAACCAATTATATTCGCAAATTCTACCGCTTGTTCTACAGTATTAACAATTTCACTTTCTGGAATCGGCTGATCTAAGTCTTCCATTAGTTGTTTAAATAAGTCTCTATCTTCTGCTTGGTCGATAGCACTTAGTTTTGTCCCTAATAATTCAACATTTAGTTCATCTAAGATACCCGATGCTGCAAGCTCCATCGCCATATTAAGACCTGTTTGTCCACCTAGTGTTGGAAGTAATGCATCTGGACGTTCTTTTCGTAAAATTCGAGAAACAAATTCAAGTGTAATGGGCTCTATGTACACTTGATCTGCAATTTCTTTATCGGTCATAATCGTAGCCGGATTTGAGTTTACTAAAACGACTTCATAACCTTCTTCTCTTAAAGCAAGACATGCCTGTGTTCCGGCATAATCAAATTCTGCAGCTTGACCGATAATAATAGGTCCTGAACCAATGACCATGATTTTCTTGATATCTGTTCTTTTAGGCATTAGTCTTGCTCCTTCCATGCATCCATTAGTTCCATAAATTCATCAAATAAGTGCAATCCATCATGTGGACCTGGTGCCGCATCTGGGTGATACTGAACAGTAAATGCTGGATATTGACGATGTCTGACTCCTTCAACCGAACCATCATTTACTTCCACATGAGTCACCATCAATTTTTCAGGGTCAACCGTTGACTCATCTACGGCAAAACCATGATTCTGTGAAGTAAAATCAATTCTTCCAGTAGCTATTTCCCGAACTGGATGGTTTAATCCACGATGACCAAATTTCATTTTGTATGTGTCAGCGCCATTTGCTAGCGCAAATAATTGGTGACCTAAACAGATTCCGAAAATCGGGACTTTCCCTTGAATTCCTTGAATCATTTCAATAGCTTCCGGCACATCTTTTGGATCACCAGGCCCATTTGTCAACATGACGCCATCAGGTGAAAGTTCTAAAATAGTTTCAGCATCTGCGTTATAAGGAAGAACAGTTAAATTACAATGACGTTTAGACAACTCTCGTAAAATACTATGTTTCAATCCAAAATCAACTACTACAACGTTACGCCCAACACCAGGACTTGGGTAAGGTTTAGTTGTTGAAACTTGGGCAACTTGATTTTGAGGCAAGACTGTCGCTTTCAATTGGTCAAAGGCATGAGTTAAATCATCCCCTTCATCAATGAATCCGCCTTTCATTGTTCCGACAGAACGAAGTTTTCTTGTTAATGCGCGAGTATCAATTCCAGAAATCCCTGGAATCCCTTTTCTTTTCAGAAATTCATCCAGTGTCATTTGGGCACGCCAATTCGATGCAAGGCGGGCATGCTCTTTAACAATTACACCTTTGCAGGTAGGAGATATTGATTCATAATCATCACGATTGATACCATAATTACCAACCATTGGATAAGTAAATGTAATGATTTGACCGTTGAAACTTTGGTCAGTGATCGTTTCTTGATAACCCGTCATGCTCGTGGTGAATACAACCTCACCAACTACATCACTTGCTGCTCCAAATGCTTTTCCTTCAAAAACGGTTCCGTCTTCTAGTATCAATAATCGCTTCAAATTCTATGCATCTCCTTTAGACCAAGCTGAATGTCCATCAACAAAAGTCATTAATGTATTTCCTTTAACTTTCCAGCCAACAAAGGGCGTGTTGACACCTAGTGATTCAAAATCTTTGTCATCAATTGCTTCTTCTGTTGATAAGTCAAACACTGCAATGTCTGCTGCGCTTCCAATTGTTAACGTGCCAGCATCTAAACCGAAAATTTCTGCTGGTTTTGTTGCCATCCAATTAATGACTTGTTCAAGAGTAAATTTTCCTGTTTCAACAAAGTTTGTATAAATCAATTGGAAAGCTGTTTCACTTCCAACAATTCCAAAAGGTGCTTTTAAGAATGTTTGATTTTTTTCTTCTAATCCGTGTGGTGCGTGGTCAGTTGCGATACAATCAATCGTTCCATCTAGTAAGCCTTCAATCAACGCATCACGATCCTCAGTTGCTCTTAATGGCGGATTCATTTTCCAAAACCCGTTGTCTTCAGGGATATTTTCATCAACAAGAATTAAATGATGCGGGGCAACTTCTGCTGTCACATGAATGCCAGCTCGTTTAGCATCACGAATCACACGGACACTTTCTTTTGTAGATACGTGGCAAACATGATAGTGAACGCCCGTTTCCCCAGCTAAAACAACATCCCGAGCAATTTGTGAGGCCTCTGTAGAGCTTAGAATACCTGGCAGCCCTAATTTCTTAGATACCTCTCCTTCATGCATCACACCGCCGAATAATAAGGACTCGTCTTCTGTATGGGCAACGATTGCCATTCCTAACGAGGCTGCTTCTTTCATGGCAAGATACATCGTCCCGGCAGTTTGTACACCTACACCGTCGTTAGTGAAGGCAAATGCGCCAACTTCTTTTAAAGCTTTTTGATCGGTTAAGGTTTCACTACGGAGCTCTTCTGTGATTGGTGCATATTGTAGAACTTTTACCACAGCATTTTTTTTAATGATATCGTAAACTTCTTTTAGTTTTTCAGCGGTATCTGGTACTGGATTTAAGTTAGGCATGGCGCAAACCGTTGTGTATCCACCTCTAGCAGCTGATTTACTGCCAGTTTCGATTGTTTCTTTATACGTAAAACCCGGTTCTCTTAAATGAACATGAACATCAACTAATCCTGGTGTAATTAATTGTCCTTTTGCATCATACACTTTTTCAAAGTTACTTTCGTCAAAAGATTCACCAATTGCTCTAATTTTGCCATCTTCAATCCAAATTTCTGCTGGAATCAATTGATTACCCTTTTTAATGATTTTTCCATTTTTGATAAGTGTTTTCATTTTGTTCACCTATGCCTTTCCTTGTAGTACTGCTTCTAGTATAGCCATTCTCATGTAAACACCATTACTCATTTGTTGGATGATACGTGACTGGATTCCCTCTACAAGAGAATCTGCTAATTCAACATCGCGGTTGATTGGTGCTGGATGCATGATGATTGTTTGCTTTTGTAATCGTTTTGCTCGTTCTACTGTTAAACCATAGTCTTGATGATATTCTTCTTTTGAAAAGATTTCTGATCCATCATGACGCTCATGCTGCACACGAAGCATCATCATGACATCCACCGTTTCTACTACTTCATCTAGCGGCATATAATGTCCATAAGCTTCAAACTGCTTGTCATACCATTCTTCAGGACCCGAGAAAAAGATCGTTGCACCAAGTCGTTTGAGCATTTGCATATTTGATTTTGCAACTCTGGAATGAGTAATATCCCCAACAATCGCTACTTTCAATCCTTCAAAATGACCAAATTCTTCATAAATCGTCATTAAATCCAACAGACATTGCGTTGGATGCTGTCCGCTACCGTCTCCGCCATTAATGATGGCACATTGAATCGTTTTACTTTGAATCAGTTCATCATAATAATTTTCTTCTCCATGACGAATGACTGCCACATCCACTCCGATTGCCGACATTGTCAGCACCGTATCATAAAGTGTTTCACCTTTTTTGACTGAACTCATACTTTCTTCAAACTCAATCACTTCAATCCCTAGTTTTTTCTCAGCAACATCAAAGCTTTTATGGGTTCGAGTACTATTTTCAAAGAACAAGTTTGTCGCAAAATATTGTTTTTTTTCTGGCTGCCACGTTGCACCTTGTTTAAATTCTTGTGCGCGATGGATCAGCCCCATAACCTCTTGATCGCTTAATACTTCTACGGTTAAAAGATGTTTTAAACTGATACGTTCAGATGTGATGATCATGCATCCATTCCTCCTTATATAAGTAACAACGTTTCGCTTCACTACACCTTGTATTTCAGTTCACTTTTTTACAAAAAGCGTAGCAGGCTCGTCTAGACTTGAAGCTAGACAGATTTTTCTTCACTACGGGCTGTTTCTGGTAAGATTAAGTTCAGAATAATCCCTAATACAGTTGCTAATGCCATGGATGATAATTCAAATGTCTCTATCTTAAACACTAATCCTCCGATGCCAATAACTAAGATTACAGATGCAATCAATAAATTCTTTTTCTTATCAAAGTTGATTTGGTTATCAATCAAGATCTTCAATCCGCTTGCTGCGATTACTCCGAATAAAACGAAGCTGATACCGGAAATTACTGGTCCTGGAACACTTAAGATCACAGCGCTTAGTTTCCCAACAAAGCCAAGTCCTACAGCAAAAGCTGCTGCACCTCCAATAACGAAGACACTATGCACTCTTGTAATTGCTAACACTCCGATATTTTCTCCATAACTTGTGACAGGAGGTCCTCCCACCAAGCCAGCAACGATTTGTGCAGCTCCATCTCCCATCAATGTTTTTGATAAACCAGGCTCTTTGAAAAAGTTTCGTTTTGTTAATTTATTTAAAACCATTAAATGTCCAATATGTTCAGTCATTGTGACAAAAGCAATCGGCGCCATCGTTGTAATTGCGTTTAGATATAGTTTCGGTTGATATTGAACAAAGGGAATTTCAAAACTCGGTACTGTAAACCACGCAGCTTGTTTGATTGGCTCTGTATCAACGATTCCGAATAATAGCGCCACTAAGTAGCCACTGACAATTCCCAGCAAGATCGGAATCAATCCTAGAAACCCTTTGAAAAACATGTTGTAAAAAATCGTTAAGCCTAAAGTGATTAATGCAACAGCGATAAATTTGAAATCATATTCTCCATTATTAAACATGGCATTATTCGAGGCATTTGCTGCAAGTCCTAGACCTATGACCATCACTACAGGACCTACAACGATTGGTGGTAAAATTTTGTCTAGCCAAGCTGAACCAATTTTACTAACAATGAGTGAAACAATCAGATACACCAAACCAGTTGTGATTGCTCCTTGAGCGATAGCGGGGTATCCGTCACTTTTCATCAACATCTGCATAGCTGCAATAAAGGCAAAGCTGCTGCCTAGATATGCTGGGATTTTCCCTTTTGTGACGAACAAGTAAACCATCGTTCCTAAACCAGAACTGACCAAAGCTATTCCCGGATCAATTCCTACTAATATTGGAACTATAACTGTTGCTCCAAACATCGTGAATAAATGCTGTAAACTTAATCCAATCCACTGAGCCGTCTTCGGTTTATCATGTATATCTAAAACTGCCTCTTCATTGCGAAACTTTTTTTCTGTCATCTCTACCTATCCCATCTTTACTATATTTATTTGTTTATTCTTCTGTACTTGCAATCAAGATGCGGTCAGCACCATCTTTTTCTTCTACTTCCACAATGATTTCCTCTGCCATCGATGTCGGGATGTTTTTACCAACATAGTCCGCTCGAATAGGAAGTTCACGATGCCCTCGATCCACTAAAACAGCTAATGAAATTTTTCTTGGTCTCCCAAGATCCATCACTGCATCCATGGCTGCTCGAATCGTTCTTCCTGTAAAGAGTACATCGTCAATTAAAATGACTTCCTTACCTTCTAAAGAAACTGGAATGTCTGATGAATGAAGCTCTGGTTCTACAAGTGAACGTTTTTTCATTGATTGACCATCCATATCATCTCGATATAACGTGATATCAAGCTCTCCTACAGGGACTTCAATCTGTTCTAATTGTTTTAAACGTTCTGCAATCCGTTGTGCGATATAAATCCCACGAGTTTTAATTCCTACTAAGACAATGTCTTGAATTCCTTTATTTCTTTCAATAATTTCATAAGTAATTCTTGTTAATGCTCGTTTCATTGTTACTGCGTCAACGACTTCTTTTTTTTGCATTTCTTTCTCCTTCTGAAAATGTAATTTTGGTTTTTCTGTTGCCTTTTGAGCTTCCTGTTTCAGCGTATAAGGCGGGACGCTTGCTCTTTTTCATTTTTTGCGATGTTTCTTAGTTGCCGTGTCTTGTTTAATACCGTAAACACTTTGTATCTTTTGAGTAAGGTAGTTTCTCTCACTTCATTTGCTTTGATCACCTGTTCTGTCAGCTATGCTGGCAGTCGCAGTGAGGAAAAACAAAAATCCTCCTACCCGTGTTCGGATAGGAGGATTGAATTTATCTATACAAAGATACCATTCATCTCACACAGATTTTCTCTAAGCGCACCTAGATATTGTTCTGCATGTTTCCTTCTTAGCCTCACGGGACTACTCTTAAAGGATTACTTTATTTAATTTTCTTTCTCAAACAGTGTACCTTTTCTTCTGAAATAAATCAATCATTATTCCTTAATTGATCTAAAGTTTTTTCAAAAAGGGCTGGCAGAGGAGCTTCAAAGACCATCATTTGGCCAGTTGTGGGATGTTTGAATCCTAACATTTCAGCATGTAGAAATTGACCTTTGCCTTTTAACGTTTTTCTTGGTCCGTATAATGGATCGCCAGCAACTGGAAAGCCAATGTACTTCATGTGTACTCGAATTTGGTGTGTACGCCCTGTTTCTAGCTGCAACTGAACTAATGTGAAATCATTAAATCTTTCCAAAACTTCAAAATGAGTTACTGCAGGTTTTCCACCTTCAATTACAGCCTGCATTTTCCGATCATTTTTTGAACGACCAATAGGTGCATTAATTTCACCTTTGTCATGAGATATTTCTCCATGGACTAAGGCAATATATTTTCTAAGGGATGTTTTATCTTTCAATTGTTCTGCCAGTGCAACATGAGCTTTGTCATTTTTAGCAACCATCAATAAACCAGAAGTATCTTTATCGATACGATGAACGATACCAGGGCGAATGATGCCGTTGATTGAAGATAAATCTTTAATATGGTACAACAATGCATTAACTAATGTACCATTTTGGTGTCCTGCTGATGGATGAACTACCATGCCTTGCGGTTTGTTGATGACAAGTACATCGTCGTCTTCATAAACAATTTCAATAGGAATATTTTCAGCTTGAACATTCAGTTCTTCTGGTTCTGGAACAGTGATACTGATTTCATCGTTTTCTTTTACTTTATAATTTGAACGAGTCACTTCACCATTAACAGTTATATTTTGGTCTTTTAACCATTGTTGAATTTGAGAACGGGAGTGATTTTTTAACAACTCGCTTAAAACTTTATCAATCCGTCCTTTTTCTTGTTTTATTTTCACATTAATTGGTTCCATTTTTTCCATCCTTCGCTGCTTTTTCTTCTAAAAGCAAATAAATAAATATACATGCCACACCTATAACTAGTACTGAGTCAGCAACATTGAATATAGGAAAGTTAATAAATTCTGTCTGGAACATATCAACAACAAAACCTAAACGTAAACGATCAATAAAATTGCCAATCGCTCCTGCTAAAACTAAACTCAAACCAACGGTAAGCCATTTGCTTCCATTAATATTTTTAACTAAGATATATAAAACTACAGCGACTACAATAACTGTAATAATATAAAAGAACCACATTTTGCCTTCTAGAAGGCTCCATGCAGCCCCGGTATTACGAATATAGGTAAATGATAAAAATCCGGGAATAAATTCTTTCGTTTCCCCTAATTGGATATTAGCTACCGTTAAATATTTCACCCACTGATCTAAACCAATCAATGCGGCACTGATAATAAGATAGACTGCTAACAACGGCTTTCATTCCTTCTCTAAATTATTGTATAAATCTCTTGGACGAATAATACCAAGTAAACTGCCATTTGGATTACCATCTTTGGTTATCAATATGGCTTCTAATCTGATTTGAGTTGCAAACATTTCTTCTACTTGATAAACCGTCGTTTCTTTACTAACAAATTGGTAATTACTACCTTTGTAATTACTGACTAAAAGCTCAGAAGCTATTCTTCCTTCTAAATGAATGTCTCCTTTACAACTTTCAACAGCTAACCAAATGCCCAAGCCACGAACCGTAATCAATCCTTGAAAGATACCATCATCGTATATTGGAAACTGAGAATATTGTTTACGAGCGACGATTGATAAAATTTCTTTGATTGAAATATTTACATCAAATCCAGTCACTTTCTTTGCAAAACGAGGTAAAACTTTTTCAGGCCGAATCAAGGCTTCTTCAATTTCCTGAATACGTTTCACTGCCCACTCGTTTGGTTCTGCTATAACAAAATCTGTTGAAATTCTTTCATGCACGATTGCATTTCTTAGCTGTGCCATTTGTAGTAAATCATCTTGAAAAGTCAAAACCTGATTTTCTTTTTTTCTCGCTAACCTACGAACCATTTCGCTAAATCCCATATTTGTTGGATTATTTAATTGCTCACGAAACCATTTTTCAATCCGGTTAAAACTACTTAAAAATTCTTCAGCTCTCTCTCCCATTACGTCTTCTCCTTGATAATATAAGCTTTATTCAACATTGAAAGCACAAAAATAAAATAGATAATGAATAACATTAAAATGCCTATTATATTCAAATGAAGCAGAGGGATTAAAAACATTCCAACAAAGAGTATAACATAAATCAAAATCAGCGTAGGATTCATTGTTATCTCTAAATCAACCTGCTGTCCTTCGTCATTAACAATCAACGGCGCACTTTTCAAAAAGAAAAATTTTGCCTGAATTGTACAGTTTTTGTCATCTAACTCAATTTGCTTGGTTTCATTTTGGCTTAAATAAAACCATTTTTCACCATTTTTTTTGATCTCGATTGGACTGCCGATTCCATAAAATCCGGTATTTCTCGTACAACGAATATTCATGTTGATCCCTCCTCGAGCTTTAATATAAAGTATATAACAAAAAACGTCAGACTGAAAGAAGTAAGTTGATTTGAACGGAAATAAACTACATTAAATGACAACAAAGAACAAAAGTCTCAACCATAAACTCTTTTTAAAAAAAATCACTCTTATTAAAATAAACCAATCGCATTATTATTTTAGCCAAATGCTGAATAGTTGAAAAAAACAATTTTTATCTTGTATTTACCAAACAATTCTAGATAACTTTCTATCAAAGCGATTGATTCAAATCCTTTATTGATTAGTGGTAAGTCAATATCTTATGTGTTTTTGATATCTAGTTTCCTGAAAATAATTATTTACCGAACCTTTTTACAACATTCCTATCATTTCGTTAAGTTATTTCCGATTATATTCTTTTTCTTATGCTTTTCCCTCATAAAAACCACATTTTTGCAAAAGTTTGACGGGTACCTTTTTTCACTTTATAATGATGCTAGACTTTATAAACTAAAGGAGCGTGATTTGAATGGAAAAAGGGTTTGTCAAGTGGTTCGATAATAGAAAAGGTTATGGTTTTATTAGTTACAATGAAGACGATGAAATCTTTGTTCATTTCACAGCAATCGAAGAAGATGGCTTTAAGTCATTAGAAGAAAATCAAGCAGTAGCGTTTGAAGTAATGGAAGGTACACGTGGTTTACAAGCCGCTCATGTGAAGAAAATATAGATAAAAACAGTATCCTGCTCTAAGCAGAATACTGTTTTTTTAATAATGTTTGCCTATTTTCAGCTCAGGATCATCTATGATTTTTCCTGTAAACAATTTTTGCTGTTTCATAGACTCTATAAAGGCTATTTTGTTTTTTTGTGTCATAATAAATAGTTTTGTCTTGCCTTTAAAATCTGTTGATTTTAATTCAATACATTTAGGTCCAATTCGGATGATTTCGATTGTTGCTAATGCTATTTTTTTTCGTCTAACTGGCAATAAAGCATGGACGAGCAAGTGTTCATCTTCAATTATAAAATAACGATTAAATCCTAATATCGCAAAGAAAAAGAAAATGCCTAACACAATATTACTAGTCGTATAAGGACGAGTATGTTCCAATGTCAAAATTAAACTTAAAAATAAAATGCCAAATGTACAAGACCAATAAATTATCGCTGTTGATAATTCTGGTTGCCAATGATAGACTCTTTTCTTCATGTAGCGACCCCTTAATAAAAATTCAGTATGTTATAATAATAACATACTTCAACTTTGAACGAAAAGAAAATAAGGAGATATTTATGTTACGAATATATGTCGATGCTGCAACAAAAGGAAATCCTGGTCCAAGTGCCGGTGGTATCGTTATTGTGGGTGATTCTCTTCACGAGCAGATACATGTATCACTTGGTGAGTGTTCCAATCATGAAGCGGAATTTAAAGTTTTTATTAAGGCTCTTCAATTAGTGACTGAAAAACATTTAAATAATCAATCCGTTTTAATTCACTCTGATAGCAAAATCGTTGTTCAAACAATTGAAAAAAAACATGCTAAAAATCCATTATTCCAGCCCTATCTACATACCTTTCAAGAGCTAGAAAATAATTTCCCGCTACTATTAGTAAAGTGGCTTCCTGAAAGTCAAAATAAAGGTGCTGATACTTTGGCAAGACAAGCATTACGAAAATATCAGGACTAGCAAAGTCCATCTGTTCCTGTTTTTTATAAGAACCTTATATTGTCAAACTAACCATTTTACCATTCGTTACTTGAAGAATTGATGCAGACGGTAATTCGATCTGCATCCCCCGTTTACCAGCTGAGATGATAATAGTTTCATAAGTATTGGCTTCTTCTGCAAGATAGGTTGGAAATAATTTTTTCATTCCAATTGGTGAGCAACCACCTCTAATATAGCCTGTCGTTTCTTCTAAATCCCTCAAATGAAGCATTTCAACTTTCTTATTGCCACTTGCACTGGCCAACTTTTTTAAGTCTAATTCCTTATTACCAGGAATAACAGCAACAACAGGACCTGTTTTATTACCAACAGTTACTAATGTCTTAAAAATTTTCCCATCTTCTATTCCTAACTTTTCTGCCACATGATCTGCACTTAAATGGTCTTCACTCCATTCAAATTCATATTCTTTATACGGAATTTTTTGTTGCTCAACAATCCGCATAGCATTTGTTTTTTGTATTTTCTTTTTCTTGCTCAATTTTACTCACCTCAATTTAAGTTTATCAAATAAATAATGGGATGCAAGAAAAAACGGCTAAATTAGAAACGAACATCCTCGCTTCTAACCTAGCCTGCTTATTATAACGATAACGTTTCAAGAATTTCTCGTAATTCCTCTACGGGTATTTGTCCAGGTGCTGAAGCCTTTTTTGCTGCACCAAAAGTCATCGCTGAACCGAAAACTTCTCCACATATCCGACTAACCATTCCTAATTGTCCCATTGACATCGTAACAATTGGTCGATCTGCGTGGCTTCTTTTCATTTCATTAGTTGCTTCTAAAAGAGTTAATACATCGCCTGATGATTGCGGCATAACAGCAATTTTACAGATATCCGCATTTTTTTCTTGCATACTGCATAATCTTTCAACAATTTCTCCTTTATCAGGTGTTTTATCAAAATCATGATTACACATAACAATTTTAATATCTTTTTTATGAGCTAAGTTGATCGTTTGTTGAACCAGTTTTTCATCCATAAATAATTCAACATCCAATAAATCAATCACTCCACTTGTGATAACTGTTTCATATAAACCAAAATATTGTTCATCTGAAAATGGAATTTCGCCACCTTCTTGCTTGGTACGGAAGGTAAATAGAACTGGTTTATCTGATAAAATTTCTGCAATTTTTTTTGACATTTCAGCTGTTTCTTGAAAGTCCTGAACTTGATCAAAAAAATCTACGCGCCATTCAACAAGATCACAATCAATTGTCAATAAATGTTTTGCTTCTGCTACTAACTCTGCTTCATTTTTACCTACAAGAGGAACAATAATTTTAGGACTTCCACTTCCAAGTGTCACATTTTTAATCGTAACTGTCTTCATTTTTTTGGCTCCTCCTTATTTAGACGTATCGATTGTTTGACGATAGCGAATGAAAATAATAACCGCTAACACAAAACCAATCCCCGCAATAATCGTATCGAATAACATAATACCACGTACATTTGTTTTTGCAATTTGAGCTGCTGCTACAGGAATAACGAATGAGGCAATACTTCCAAAGGTATAATAAATACCTGTAATCGTTCCTTTTCCTGCCGGGAACATTTCCCCCATAACTGTTAAGCCTAATTGTAACACGCCGCCAGCTGCAAAGAAACCGACTAACGCTGCCCCAATCATACATACTAAAGGTGTTGGGAATAACCACATAACAGAAATCGTAAGGAAAGAAACCAATGTATAAATCACTACTAAATAAACGGAGCGGACTTTAGAAGCCATAATTGCTGTAAATGCCACACATAATAATGAACCAATTGAATAATAAGAAACCAAAACGCCTGCATCTGTCTGAGACATACCTGCTACTTTTTCACCATAAGTTCCGATAAATTGGCTGATTAAATAAAATGTTGCTTGTGCAATAAAACCGTATAAAACAAAAGCTACACCTTCGATGGCCATTTTTGGCTTTGATTTAAATACTACTGTGGGTGCTTCTTCCATCACTTCTTGTGTCTCTTCCACTTGTTTTGCGTCTGTATCTGGAAACGGTTGTTTCCACAAATAAATGGCATTTATTCCAAGTAAAATTGCTGCAATCATAAAGGACCAACCAAACCATAAGTGATTAGAAACTAAGAATTTAATAATCAAAGGTAACGCAAATTGACCAGCTTGAATAAATGCTTTTAACAAAACGGTCGCTGTACCTGCTGTTTTAGGGAACGATTCCATTAGTGCTGGATATGTTCCTGAATCAAGAAACGAATTAGAAATTCCGGCAATTACTGCAAAAAACATCGCTAACTCAACGCTAGGGCTATAAAGTATGCCAAAGAAATAAGCAGCGTAGGTAACCATCCCTAGGTAAATAAATGGTTTACGTCCAAATTTATCAGATAATCTTCCTGAAATCATAATAGCAATCAAACGTCCAATTCCTAACATTGAAATTACTTTAGCAATCCCCATCAAATCTGTATCCCATTGAGTCATTAACGAATTTTGGTTTTGCGAAATAATGATAACGCCCATACCGTGTACAATATAATTAATATATAGACCTATCGCGGTCGGTGTGTATTTATTTTTCATCATTTTCTCCTAACTATTAGTCTTTAAATAATAATTCTTGAATGTAATCAACTGGCATTTCTTCTCCAGTAAAATGTTTGAATGCTTCTGCCCCTTGATAAAGCATCATACCTAGACCATTGATTGTTTTTTTCGCACCATTTGAACGAGCAAATTTTAATAATTTTGTCTCTTTTGGACTATAAACTACATCGAATACAACCAAATCTGAATGAATAACTGCTGGATCATTAATCAGACTTTCTTCTTGTAAAGGTTTCATTCCAACACCTGTTCCATCAATATAAATACTACTTTCACTAATTGATTTTTTGAATGCTTCCTGTTCTGCTAAGTCCGTAAGCGTTGCTTTACATTCAGTATTTTCGTTGATTTTTTTCACAGTTTCCTCTGCAGTTTTATAATGTTGATCCTTAATATTAAATATTCGTAATTCTTTAACACCATCCAAAGCAGCTTGTATTGCAATAGCTGTTCCAGCACCACCAGCACCTGTCATTGTGACGATTTGGTCTTTTACTTCTACCCCTTCTTCTTTTAAAGCACGCATAGCGCCAGTACCATCTGTTATATGTCCAACTAAATACCCTTTCCCGTCTTTATTCGTCACTGTGTTCACTGCTCCAACTAATTTTGCAGCAGGTGATAGCTCGTCTAGATAAGGAATGATCGCTTGCTTATTAGGCATAGAAACATTTGAACCACGAATCCCTAGAGCTCGGATACCTTGAACGGCATCTTTTAACTCTTCATTCCCTACTTCAAATGCCATATAAGCATAGTCTAAACCTAACTTAGCGAATGCTTCATTATGCATGGTTGGTGATAAACTATGTCGAATCGGTGTTGCAATCAAACTGATTAATAACGTATGGCCGTCAATTCTTTCTGTCATTTCAAATTCCCTCGCTTTATATAGTTTGTGGTGCTTTTTGCAGATTTTTCGTTTGTTCAAATAACGCTTTCTGTGTTCGAGTATTTTCCAATACTTCGATGGTTTTCAGAATATCCCGCGCTTCTCTAGTTCCTTCCATAATTCGTCTAGCAACTTTACTATCTCCCATATTTAGAAGAACAGCGCCATTACTTCTAGCATAATTATCTAATTCACGAATCATCGGTGCTTGTGCACGCATCCCTAGACAAACAAAACCTAAATCAAATGGTAGCTCAATCGTTTGTCCATCTTTTTCAACTACGAAGCTGCTTTCTCTAACTTCTGTCAGTTTCGTTTCAACATGAACTTCTACACCAAATTTTTCTACAATTTCCATCATTGCTAATCTCGTGATCAAATCCAAGTCTTTTCCAATTTCACCTTGCATTTCTACAATGCTAACTTTTTTTGCACCACGTTCTGCATAATATTCAACAACATCCAAACCAACAGCACCGCCGCCGATTACAACAACTTCTTTGCCTTCAAACTCTTGGAATTTTGTCATATCATCTAAAATATCAAAAATAGAGAATATCTTTCTTTTTGGATTGTCTAATTGTTCTTTTAACCCATTGATTGGCGGCAACAAAGGTTTTGCTCCTGTTGCATTGACAATAATATCTGGACCGATTTTTTCAATATCTGCCAGTGTTGCGGCGTGGTTCAAATGGATAGTAAGATTATCTAATTCTTTACAACGATTAATTTCATAAGTGATAAAATCATCAATTCTTTTTTTATCTGGGAAGCGAGCAATTTCATGTCCTAAACCGCCTAAATAGTTTTTTTGCTCAAAAAGTTCTACATTCACCCCAACTTCAGCAGCTGTTGCTGCTGCTTCAAGGCCAGTAGTTCCTCCGCCAATCACAACCATTTTTGTAGGATGCAACACAGGTTTCATTTTATACTCATCTTCATAATGTAGATCAGGATTGACTGTACAGCGCATTGGACGTGCCTTAGCAATACGATGATCCGCACAACCAATGTTGCAAGAGATACATTTTCTCAAAAGATCCTCTTGCCCGTTTGCTACTTTATTGACCCAATTGGGTTCTGCAATCAGTCCTCGACCCATTGCTAACAAATCAGCATCGCCAGATTCAAGAATTTCTGCCGCCCGTTTAGGACTGCGAATATTTCCAGAAGTTACCGTTACTTTATCAGGAAAACGTTCTTTCACTGCTTTTGACATATATGCACGCCAGCCATCTGGCAAATTCATTTTATCAATTTGGTATTGTAAACTATCATTCAATGCTGCAGAAACGTTTAAAATATCCACTTCCTCAGCAAAATAACTCAAAATTTCAATCGTATCTTCTAAGCTATTGCCACCTTCTAATAATTCATCCGCACTAAAACGTAAAGAAATTGGGAAAAATGGCCCAACAGCCTTTCTAACCGCTTCAACGACTAATTTAGTCAACCGAGCACGATTTTCTGCACTGCCACCAAATTGATCTGTTCGCTTATTGTACAACGGTGATAAAAATTGACTTAGCAGATAAGAATGACCTGCGTGAATTTCTACACAATCAAATCCAGCCCGCTGCGCTCTTAAAGCTCCTTGTGCATACCGATCAACAATTCCATAAATCTCTTCTTCCGTTAAAGGTCGAGGAATTGGATTTCCTTTTTTAGAAGGAATATTTGATGCAGAAACAGGCTGCTCACCCTCTAAACGTAAGCCATAAGCTGATGCACCAGCATGATTGATTTGAACAGAGGTACAGGCACCGTATGCATGCATTTTTTCGTTGAAATTCCATAATCCTGAAATATATTGATCATTGTCCATTCTTAGTTGACGAGCACCATTCGTACCCATTGGAAAATCGATACAAACATTTTCTAACGTAATCAAACCTGTTCCACCTTTGGCACGTTGCTCATAATATGAAACATGCTGCATGCTGAATGTACCGTCCATATTTGCAAAGTTGGTTCCCATGGGTGGCATAACAACTCGATTTTTTAGCGTCATTCGTTTTACCGTTAAAGGTTCAAAGATTGCTTGATAATTATTCATGATGACCTCCTAAATTTGAAAGGTAAGCAAGCTAGCGTAACTAGATAATACACAGCTAGAGTACCTATTGAAACTAAATAAAATTGATTGTTACTTTTTTCACAATTTCTATAGTTTTATTTTAATTCAGACAACCCATAAATTCCAATGAATCTTTTTTATCCTTTCAATAAATAAATTTCATGTATTAACGATTATTTCTATTAAAGAGATTTTTATTTTTTAATGCATCTTTGTGTAATTATTGATAAACTGAATTTATGAATCAACAATAAGGAGTTTTCTGGATGAATCTAAGGCAATTAGAGTTTTTTAGAATGTTGGCAGACACCCAACACATGACCCATGCTGCAAAGTTGTTAAATACAACGCAACCCAATTTAAGTCACTCTATGTCTGAATTGGAAAAAGAGTTAGATGCCCAGCTATTTGAAAAAAAAGGTAGAAATATTCAGTTGACAAAATATGGTAAATTTTTCTACACCTATGTTTCCACTGCATTAGAAGAATTAACTAAGGGTGAACGAGCACTAAGAGAATTAGTCAGCCCAGAAAAAGGGTTGATTGATTTCGGTTTTATCTACACTGCTGGCTCTTATTTAGCCCCTATGTTAATGAAAGAATTTTCAGCTTATCCCGGTAATGAACAAATCCGTTTTAACTTGTTTCAAGGAAATTCATTTGATATGACTGACTTGTTACTAAAAGAAGAAGTTGATATTGCCATAACGTCTAAGTTAAAAGAAGATGAACAGTTGAATTATGAAATTTTAACTGAACAAGAAATCGTCTTGATTGTGCCCCTCGATCATCCATTAGCAATCTATGACAGCATTTCACTGAACGAAACCAGAGATTTTCCTTTCGTTTATTTCAATAATAGAAGCGGACTCAGACCTTATATTGATAAAATGCTGACGGCAGCTTCTATCACTCCAAAAATTATTTGTGAAGTAGAAGAAGATCATACGATGTTAGGATTTGTTGCAAATGATTATGGCATTGCATTAATTCCAAAAATCCCTTCGATTTCTGCCTATAAGGTTAAAACCATTGCTCTTGAAGATAACTTCTTCCCCCGTTATATTTATCTTGCCACCAAAAAGGAACATTTTCTTTCACCAGCTGCGTTACGCTTCAAAGAATTTGTTGTCCCATTTGCTCAAAATATGTTCTATCAATAAAAAGAGGAATCGTTCAACTAATCGAACGATTCCTCTTTTATTATTTCTGTATTTCAATGAAGAAAACTTTTAAATAATTTCCTTCTTCAAAGTGTCTATTTGTTTTAAAATCACTAGGAAGTTGATACGTTTCTTTAAATGCATAACGAACTTGTTTTTCTTCTAGTGCTTGAGTAATCATTTTTTTGTACTTATCAATAGAAATGTTTGCCGCATTTGTCGAGGCAATCAACAAGCCTTTATTTTTTAAAATATCAACAGAATCCTTCACTAGATCACCATAGTTTTTAGCAACTGAAAATACTTTTTTCTTATTCCGAGCAAAGCTTGGTGGATCTAGAACGATCACATCAAAGTTAAGATTTTTCCGACTCGCATATTTGAAATACTCAAAAACATCCATTACCACAATTTTTTGAGCATCCGCATCCAGATGATTCACTTCAAATTGCTCTTTTGTTTTTGGTAAACTACGCTTAGCCAAATCGACACTTGTTGTCGCATCCGAGCCACCCATTGCACTAGCAACTGAAAAAGCCCCAGTGTAACTAAACATGTTCAATACCGTTTTTCCAGCAGCGATACCATCAACCAGACGACCTCTTACTTCTTTTTGATCCAGAAAAATCCCAGTCATAAGGCCATCATTTAAATAAGTAGCGTAATTCACGCCATTTTCGCAAACCAACAGTGGTTCAGGAGCATCCGAACCAAATAATTTTTGAGATTCTGGTAACGATTGATTGGAAAAACGAATTTTTTCATATGCCCCTTTTATTTCAGGAACACTTTTTCTAAAGGCTTGAAGGATCTCAGCTTTTTTCTGATATAACGTTTGATTGTACCAAGAAAAAACTGCAAAATCCCCATATCGATCAATGGTCAATCCACCTAACCCATCACCTTCTCCGTTAAATAAGCGATATGCAGAAGTTGATTCATCCTGTTCAAATTGAGCACGATGATTTTTAGCTTTTAGAAATAGATTTTCCAAAAAAAGTGAATCTACATTGCCATTCCAATTCACTAACCAGCCAATCCCTTTATTTTGTTCACCAAGGTAACCTGTAGCAATATACTGCCCCTTACTACTTACAAAATTGATCCATTCATCTGAAAATGAATTGGGAACATTTAGTAAATCCTCTTTTTGAATAAGAGGATATCTCTCTTTAAACTTTTTTTCTGACTTATTCGTTACTATTATATCCATTTTTTGCGACTTCCTTTATCTAATTTCTTTCTATATTAATGCTGCTACTTATTTCATCCTTCGTTAGTATATCAAAAAACAGTTCGCCTGTCGTTAGCATTAATTTAATGATTTAACTTCAGTATCTTAAGAAAAGTAAAATTTTATTAACTTTTCCGTCTCAAAACTTGATTTAAATTGACATAAAATTAGAGAGAGAGTAGAATTAGAACAGTATATGTAAAGCTTATGAAAACTTTTCATTAGCTTTCTTTAGACTTGATATCGGAAGGGATACGTTTACTTTGACTATTTTTAAAAAAATAAAAATGCCTAACATTTTAAACACACGGTTGGGACTATTCGGTTTTGTCGCTATATTAATTTGGCTAAAAAATATTTTTGCTTATACAGTAGATTTTCATTTAAGAATTGAGAATGCTTTCGAGTATTTTATTCTCTTTATTAATCCAATTGCTTCAACATTTTTCTTATTGGCTATTGCATTATATGTAAGACGAAAAAAAGCATCTTATATAACTATGATGCTGATTTATTTCTTAATGACTTTACTAGTATTTTCTAACGTTGTTTATTATAGAGAATTTACTGATTTTATTACTGTCAATACAATGCTTGGAGCTGGTAAAGTTGCTAGTGGTCTTGGTGAAAGTGCCTTGCGTTTATTCAGACCCTACGATATTGTTTATTGGCTAGACTTTATTATTATTGGTATCTTATTAATTGCTAAAAAAATCAAAATGGATGAACGTCCTGTGCGAGCTCGAGTAGCTGTTTCAATTAGCTTACTGTCTGCTTTGTTCTTTGCGGCAAACTTAACTTTAGCTGAAACTGCCCGTCCTCAATTATTAGGCCGTCAATTTTCTAGGGACTATATCGTTAAATTCTTAGGGCTTAACGCTTTTACAGTTTATGATGGCGTTACTACTTATCAGACAAACCAAGTTCGAGCGGAAGCTAGTGAGAATGATATGGATACTGTGTCTGATTATGTAAAAGGTCATTATGCAGCTCCAAACCCAGATACATTCGGTATAGCAAAAGGTAAAAATGTGATTTACATTCACTTAGAAAGTTTCCAACAATTTTTAATTGACTATAAGTTAAAAGATGAAAATGGAACTGAACATGTTGTTACACCATTTATTAATAGCTTATATCACAACAACAGCACGTATAGTTTTGATAACTTCTTCCACCAAGTGGGACAAGGAAAAACTAGTGACGCTGAGACGATGTTCGAAAACTCTTTATTCGGTTTAGATCAAGGTTCACTTTTCACTCAAGTTGGTGGCAAAAACACCTTTGAAGCAGCACCAGCTATTTTAGATCAAAAAGCTGGTTACACAAGTGCAGTCTTCCACGGAAATGCTGGTAACTTCTGGAACCGTAATGAAACGTACAAACATTTAGGGTACAATTATTTCTTTGATGCAAATTACTATGATGTTAATGAAGATAATTCGTTCCAATATGGACTACATGACAAACCGTTCTTCCAGCAATCAGCACAATATTTAGAGCATTTACAACAACCGTTTTATTCTAAATTTATTGCTGTATCTAATCACTATCCGTATTCACAATTCACAAATAATGAAGCAGGATTCCCGATTGCTCAAACATCTGATGAAACAATCAATGGATACTTTGCTACAGCAAATTATCTAGATAAAGCAGTTGAAGAGTTCTTTAATTACCTAAAAGCTTCTGGCTTGTATGAAAACTCTGTAATCGTTCTTTATGGCGATCACTATGGTATTTCAACTTCTAGAAACCAAAACTTGGCTGAATTACTTGGAAAAACAAAATCAACTTGGAATGACTTTGACAACTCAGCAATGCAGCGTGTTCCATATATGATTCATATTCCAGGTCAAACAAACGGCGGTATCAATCATACTTATGGTGGTCAAGTTGATGCTTTACCTACCCTATTACATTTAATGGGGATTGATTCAAAAGAGTATATTCAAATGGGACAAGACTTATTCTCTAAAGAAAATTCTCAACTTGTTGCCTTTAGAAATGGAAACTATGTTTCACCAAAATACACTATGCTGGGCTCTAGTATTTATGAAACAGCAACTGGTCGTTTGATTGAAGAACCAACTGAGCAAGAGAAACAAGAAGCACAAGCATTAAAAGAAAAAGCGGATTTGCAGCTTAAAATCTCTGATCAAACAACTAATGGTGACTTGTTACGATTCTATACCAACAGCGGATTAAATCCTGTAAACCCAGATAACTATAACTACAAAGATCAATTACAACAATTAGAGAAGATTGAAAAAGACAAAGGTAAAGATTCAACTAGTGTTTATAGTAAAAATAATAATACATCTACTGTTGATAAATACCATACTGAGTCTTTCCAAGATTATCTAAAATCTGGAAAATAGCATAAAAATAGTCATGAAAGCTTGAGTAAATTACTCAAGCTTTTTTATATCTTGTTCATAATTAATTCATATTCTTATTTTATACTTATTGTAGTGAGGTGAATATATTTGAAAAATATACGTTACGCTTTTGCCAGCGTTTCTTACCATAAAAAAATTTCTTTTGGTATTGGAGTCTGCTCTGCTTTTTTTCTACTTTTCTCAACAAGTATTTTAAACTTAGTTGATACAGAAAAAATGGTGAACAAACAAATTCGTAATTTTATCAACGAATCTGACTACCTCCTTAATTACCAAAAAATTATGAAACTTTATACTGCTATGTACTTGATTGTTCTATTACTCGGGTTGATTTTAATTGTAAGATTGATTTTTGTTTCATCAAAGATAAAAGAACAGGATATGATGAAATGGCGTATTATGGGCTTTTCAAATCGTTTCATCATTAAGCAGTCCCTTTTAGAAAATCTTATCCCTATAATTGCAGGAATTTTGGCTATTGCCGTGCTGCTTTTAGTTTGCCAACATACATATGAGTTTATCTTAATGCTCCTTAGACCTTTGGTTTCAGATGGAGTCGGCATCAAGCAAGTCTCTTTCTTCTCATCTAGTGTACTTTTGGAAAGTACACCTAATCAAATCGTCAATGCAAACAAGGATACCCATTTTCTTGCAATCGGAATTAACAGCTTGCCTGTTGCAACAATTTTTAGGGCTTTCTTAAAAAATTGTCTTATCCTATTATCTATTACAATTGGGAGTACTTTATTGTTATCTTATT
Organism: Enterococcus sp. AAFC-DPL-5146; assembly: GCF_058216635.1. Classification (NCBI taxonomy): domain Bacteria; kingdom Bacillati; phylum Bacillota; class Bacilli; order Lactobacillales; family Enterococcaceae; genus Enterococcus; species Enterococcus sp. AAFC-DPL-5146. The sequence continues at coordinate 1,646,236 of NZ_CM177103.1, forward strand.
TTTCTTCAAAAAAATCTAAAAACGTATTTAGGATGTGAGTGAATGAATCATTCTTTAGCAAAAAATTGGACAGATGACCGCTTCAATGAATTGTTCCAGCAACAACACATGACTGTTGTTTTGGAAGATCAAGGCAGTATTCAAGCAGATTTTTATTTTCTAATTGACAAAACATTTGATTTGAAACAATCTATGGCCGTTGGTTTCATTCTTTCTGAAAACACATTTTTACCTTATCTTTCCATTAGAGATAATTTATTTGTAGGGAGTTCTATCAAAGAAAAAAATAAAAAAATGCTCCTTCATGAGCTGTTTGAATACGTGGGACTTCCGGATAGTGTTTTAAACACTCCAGAAAAAAAACTCACTTCTTTTGAACGTATTAAACTTCAACTAGTTCAACTAATGCTTATTGATAAGGATATTATTATTATTGATGATATTTTTCAGGAGCTTTCCATCAGCCAGCGGCAAAACTTACTGCCTTTGCTTCAAAAAATAGCAAAGGAAAGGCAAAAAGCGATTCTGGTTTTAACAAATGACATTCAAATTGCGGAAAGTCCTTATATGGACAAAATTATCAAAACTGCATAACTAAAAGATCCGATTAAACATTAATGTTTAATCGGATCTTTTAGTTTTATTCTATTCTTGATCAGCAATCTCTACATCAGGAAATGAAATAGTAAAACTGGTCCCTTTCCCTGCTTCACTTTCAACACTAATCTTCCCTTTGTGTAAACGAACCAATTGCTCAACAATTGATAAGCCTAAACCAGACTCACCATATTTTGTATTTTTTCTAGATGGATCAACTTTATAATAACGATCCCAAATATTTTGAACTTGTTCTTCTGACATCCCGATACCTGTATCCGTAATCGTTACAATTGTCTCCAAATAGCCTTTTTGTATGCGAACTCGTATTTCACCATCTTGGGTAAACTGTATTGCGTTTTGAATAATGTTTACCATTATTTGTACAAAACGATCGTAATCAGCATAAACATCAATTGGTTCATTCGTCTCTAAAATAAGTCGATCATTGGCAGAGTCAGCTTTTGCATCTAACTGTGTCAGAATATTTTTCAACGTTTCTGTTGCATCAAATTTCTTGATCACAATACTGATTTGGTTGGTTCTGATTTTTTCATAATCTAAGTTTTCATTTACCAAGCGAATTAAGCGAGAGGTTTCATTTTGCATGAGTTTAATAGCATTCTCTCTTTGACCTTCAGGTATTGCATTGTATTGCAGTCCTTCAAGTAGGCCATTAATCGTTGTTAATGGGGTTCTCATTTCGTGAGAGGCATCTGCCATAAATTGACGTCTTCGCTCTTCTTGACGATCGATTTCTTCTCTAGATTCTTTTAAAGATTCAGCCATTTTATTAAAATCATCCGCCAAATCATCAAATTCATCCTTATCATGGGTGACAAGTTTAACATCGAAGTTGCCACTAGTTATCTCTTTTGTCGCTTTTCTCATTCGATTAATTCGTTTCACTTGGAAACTGGCAAAGAAATAACTCAAAATCAACCCTACAATACTTGATATAATGAAACCTTTAAATAAATTTGCAGTGATTGCATCTACACTATTAGAAACATTCTTCGCTGGTTGCGTAATTACCAACGCACCTATAATGACATTTTTGTTGGATTGAACATCTATCTGGCTAACAGGCAGCATCACATAAGATGACACATGTTTCGCTCCATAAATATCTTTATCTACCGTAGCATATTTTTGCTGTCCTTCCATTAATGCATTCCAGTTCTCTTTGATTACAGAATTATCTATTTTTTTTTCTGTATTTTCAGGATACTGAACGTTCATTGCCCTATCATAAAAGACAAATTGAACATCTTGATTGCTTAAAAAGCCTTCAAACAAATTAAATGATCTATTCCAGATATCTTGATCTGTCATTCCAGGTAAGCGATTGATGGAATCTTTCGTTTGCCAAGCAGATATTGCATAGCCTCGAAGCTGCTCATAGTTGTTATCTTGCATTGTTTTTTTAGTCAGTTGTGTAAATGATGTACCTACAATCAAAATGATTAGAATAATTACACCCCAAAAAGCCAATAATTGTTGATATAAATATTTCATCTAAGCGACTCCGGAATCATCAAATTTATACCCAACGCCCCAAACAGTTTGAATCACTTGTGGTCCTACTTTTTCAATTTTTTGACGTAATTTTTTAATATGTGCATCAACGGTACGTTCGTCGCCAAAATATTGATAGTCCCAAACCATCTCAAGTAACTGTTCACGTGAAAATACCTGTCTTGGTTTTTTAGCTAAAGTATAAAGTAAATCAAATTCTTTTGGTGTTAAACCACCAATCAATTTATTATCTAGATAAGCTTCTCTGGTTTTTGTATTCATCTTAAAGTGATCTGTCTCCACATCAAATTGATCATCTGAGCGATCACTCCCCTCAGTCCCATGATCACCAATCTCTGAACGACGGTGTAAGGCTTTTATACGAGCAATCAATGTTAGTGGACTAAATGGTTTAGTCACGTAGTCATCTGCTCCCATCTCCAATCCTATAACTTGGTCACTTTCAGAGTCTCTAGCTGTTAGCATAATAATTGGTACAGTATTAGAAACCTTACGAACCTCTCGACATACAGCCATTCCGTCCATTGTTGGTAGATTTAAATCCAATGTAATCATATCCCATTTTTCAGGATTCTCTAAAAAAGCATCCAAGCCTTCTTTGCCATCATATTTAAAGGTAGCATCCCAACCTTCGTTTAAGAAAAACATTTGCATCATTTCTGATACTGATTCATTATCTTCTATCATTAATACATTCATTATATATTCGCCTCTTTCCTTCAAGTTTAACGTCAGTTATATTATACTCTAAAATTCGGCCAGCTCCAATAACTTCTCTCTTTCTTCAAAAAAGCTTTGTCTTTTGTTCATTCTTTGATAAGATTAAGACTGAAAGGACGTTGAAAATTCATGGAAAATATACAAGCAGTTGCTTTTTTTGATTTAGACGGCACATTATTGAATCATAAATCACAGATTACACCTGAAATTACTACCGCCATCAATACTTTAAAAGACAATCATGTCCTACCAATGATTGCAACCGGCCGTACAATTGTAGAAATTGAACATATTATGAAGGATAGTGGTATCGATTCTGCAATTGTAATGAATGGACAATTCATTCAAGTCGAAGGAAAGAAGATTTATTCAGATGAATTTACGTATGAAGAATGTTTAAAAATGTATGAGCACGTTAAAAGCTTAGGTCATGAAATTTCATACTACAACGATCAGCAGATTTGGTGTTCTGGCCATAATAACATCGTTGAGAATGCTTATACCTTTATTCATTCCCAACCGCCTATAATCGATCGATCAAATCTAAAAGATAAGACAGTCAATATGATGTTAGTTTTATCTGAAGATGGTGATGAGCATTACTTGAAACATTTTCCAGAAATGACTTTTTATCGTAATGGCCCATACTCTATCGATACAGTTAGAAAAGGTGTTTCTAAAGGCTCTGGTGTCCAAAACTTATTTAAAACACTGGATTTACCAAAAGTTCCAACTTTTGCATTCGGTGATGGGATTAATGATCTCGCCTTATTTGATGCTTGTGATAACAAAATTGCTATGGGAAATGCTCGAAAAGAGTTAAAAGAGCGATCTAGCTATATTACTAAAAAAAATACTGAAGGCGGAATTGTTCATGCCTTAAAACATTTTGATCTGATTTAAACTGACTTAACTACAAGAAAAAATCCCTCTTCTATTTAGAAGATGGGATTTCTTTTTTATGTCTTTTTTGATGAACACAGATAACGGTTCCTGTCACTTGAATCAGTAAGATTAAAAGCAAAACAAAGCTTAACCACATATGTCCCTGATCGAACGTTCTTTTTAACAATACAAGTAAAATCAGACTGCTTACTGAATAAAGTGACCATTGTTTATCCATAATATCTAGACCCCTTCGGTTTGTTATATCAAGGATAGGACTTTTGGTTGAAAAATGCAAGGGTCTTTCCTGTATCTGTGAATATTCATATGATTTTTTAGTATTTCTTTATAATTCTAAGTAAATTCTAAAAGTCATTTAATTGCCCCTTTTTATCACTAAGAAGTTTTATCCATTTCAAACCGTTGTAAAAAATGATACACTAACTTTACTGCAATCTTTACTGTTAGGAGTTATGATATATGAATGAAATGAAACAACCGCCTATTCAGCTTATATTAGATACTTGCTTATTGGCTGGTAAAATTATGACTGAGAGTGGCTCAGAAGTTTATCGTGTGGAAGATACCATGAACCGAATTGCTGAAAATGCTGGTCAAAAAGAAAGTGTTAGCTATGTCACTGCGACTGGACTTTTTATGGGATTCCGTTCAAGTAATTATACTCAATTAGAAAATGTAACCGAACGAAGCATTAATTTAGAAAAAGTAGCAATCGTCAACAACCTTTCACGAAAATTTGCTGATAAAGAAATTTCTTTGAAGGAACTTAACCACAGGCTTACAAATATTAATCATGAAGCCCCTACCTATTCTGTTCCGTTACAAATTTTTGCTGCTGGAGTAGTTAGTTGTACATTAATGTATATATTTGGTGGAACTTGGAACGATTTTTTAGCTACTTTCTTTATTGGAATGATCGGTTTTAGCGTTTCCTTTTTTACGAAAGAATGGCTAAGTATTAAATTTTTGGATGATTTTCTTTCGGCTTTTACGATTGGTCTACTGGCCTATCTTGCTGTAAAATTTCATCTAGCACAAAATATAGATAACATTATCATCGGCGCTGTAATGCCTCTTGTTCCAGGTGTTGCTATTACAAACTCTTTCAGAGATATATTAGCAGGTCATTTAATCAGCGGAACAGCTCGGGCAACAGAAGCAATTTTTATCGCCGGATCAATCGGAATTGGGATAGCAATTGTTTTTAAACTATTTATGTAAGGAGAAATGAATGTGGAAGTTGTGATTCATTATTTATTTAGTTATTTCAGTACAGTTACTTTTGGTATTGTCACAAATGTACCTCGAAAACTTTTAAACGCTTGTGGTATAACTGGTGCTGTTGGATGGATGGTTTTTTGGTGTACTAAAAATCTGGAAACAGGTGAAATCTTTGCCAATTTTCTTGGTGCAATTGGCATTGGCATGATGAGTATTTATTTTTCCCGTAGAAAAAAAATGCCTATGACAATTTTTAATATCCCTAGTCTTGTTCCTTTGGTTCCTGGCGGACCCGCCTATCAAGCAGTTAGAAGTATTGTTTTAGGTGATTACGTTAGTGGCTTTCATTTTATTATTAAAGTCATTATGACAGCTGGAGCCATTGCTGCTGGATTTATGGTTACTGGAATTGTAGAACGACTATTAAAAAAATTATTTGACAAAAATAAATCAATAATAAAAATACCAGAATAGCTTCTTTAACACAAATAAAAACAGACTATTCCAGTAATCAATAATGATAACTGGAATAGTCTGTTTTTTATTAATCTATTGCAATTTCTTCAGGTTCTTCTTCGAAAAATAGCAATAAATCCTGTAATGTTAATTTTTCTTTTTCTTCTTTGTTTAAATCTTTAATGATTTGACCTTTTTGTAAAACAATCAATCGATTACCATAATGCAGCGCATCTTCCATTCGATGAGTAATCATCAAACAAGTTAGATTAGCTTCTTTGATTCGTTGATCTGTCAAACGCATCAACTGTTTAGATGTCTTAGGGTCCAACGCTGCTGTATGCTCATCCAAAAGTAATAATTCTGGTTTCGTTAATGTTGCCATTAATAAACTTAACGCTTGTCTTTGACCACCGGAAAGGTTTCCTGTTGGTGTATCTAAATGATTTTCTAGTCCATTGCCTACCTCGCTGCATATTTTTGAAAACAATGCTCGTTGCTCGTTTATTTTCCGCAAGCGCAGGCCGCGTCTTTGTCCTCTGTACATCGCTAGGAGTAAATTTTCAGAAACGGTCATTCTCGGTGCAGTTCCCATCTTGGGATCTTGAAAAACACGGGAAAAATATTTCGCTCGTTTTTCTTCAGAATAAGTAGTAATTTTCTGTTCATTAATGAACAGGTCCCCTTCACTTAAGGCTAACGTCCCTGCAATACTGTTGAATAATGTACTTTTACCAGCACCATTACCGCCCAATACTGTAACAAATTCACCTTGAGCAATTTTTAGATTCACATGATTTAAAATCACCTTCGTTTCATTTAAACCATTATCAATTCGCTTGGTAGCATTTTTAAGTTCTAAAACTGTACTCATTTTCCATCCTCCTTTTCAGGTAGAAAGTGTAGATTTAATGCTTTTTTCAACTGAGGAATCATTAGACATGCAGCTAAGATTACTGCTGAAAAGATTTTTAAATAAGTTGTATCAAACCCAAGTTTAATCACAAGTAAGATAAGTAATTGATATATAATACTTCCTACAACGATTGCCACTAATCGTTCAGCAAAAGTTAATTCTCCAAACAACACTTCACCTATAATGATCGACGCTAAACCTATAACGATGACACCCGTTCCTTTATTCACATCGGCATAACCATCATTTTGAGCAATCAATGCACCAGATAAAGCAATAACACCATTTGATAACGTTAATCCTAAAATTTTCATAGAATCTGTTTTAATACCAATTGAACGAGCCATGTGCTCATTATCTCCTGTTGCAATATATGCCTGCCCTAAATTTGTATTGAAGAAATATAATAGTAAGCTAATGATAATCACTAGAAAGATTACACCTAAAAATACAATGTCATAATAATTAGGTAGGTTTAGTTGTAAAAAGAAATCTTGAATTTTCGGTTTGTTCAATAAAGATAAATTTGGTGTCTGCATCACATAAAGAATAACTGAATTTAAACCTGACATCACTAAGATACCCGCTAAAATTACTGGGATTTTTCCTTTTGTAAACAATAAACCTGTTACCAATCCCGCACACATTCCAGCTAAAACACCTAATAAAGTTGCTAAAATCGGATGAATCCCAGAAGTAATTGCTGTAACACAAACTGCTCCTCCTAAAGGAAACGATCCTTCCGTTGTCATATCCGGAAAATTTAAAATACGATAGGTCATAAAAATACCCAATCCTAATATTGCCCATAACATTCCTTGTCCAATTGCTGAAACAATCATTTGATCCTCTCCTTATGCTTATTCTATAATTTTTGCTTTCGAACGAATTGTTTCAGGAATTGAAATTCCTAATTTATCCGCTTGCTTTTGATTAATGATGATATCTCCTGTTTTAAATGTATAAATCGGCGTTGTCGCAGGTTTTGCTTTTCCTGATAAAATGTCAGCTGCCATTTTACCTGTTTGAACCCCTAAATCATACTGATTGATTCCAACTGTAGCTACTCCACCTTGTTCAACCATTGTATCTACAGATGGAATGATAGGTGTTTTGGTTTTATCGGCTTCATTGACAACGGTCTGCATCGCATTGGCAATGGTATTATCTGTAGGGATATAAATAGTATCTACTTCTCTTGCCATGACTTGAACCGTTTGAGCAATTTCATTACTCGAAGGAACGGCAAAGGTTTTAACAGTCAAACCTTTCTTCTCAGCCACTCTTTTCGCTTCTTCCACTTGATATTTTGAATTTTCTTCAGATGATGCATATAAAATTCCAATTTTTTTGCTTTGCGGTAAAATTTCTTTCACTAAATCAAACTGTGCATCAACAGGTGATTTATCACTGACACCAGTTATATTGCCTCCTGGTTTTTGATTATCTTTTACTAGCCCTGCACTAACCGGATCAGTGATTGCCCCAAGTACGATAGGAGTCTCTGAGGTTGTATTAGCAAGCGCCTGAGCTGCTGGAGTGGCAATTCCAATCAAAACATCCGATTTTTTTTCTTGAACCAATTGCTGACTCATAGTAGCTAACTTGCTTTGGTCAGCTTGTCCGTTCTGAAAAGCAATTGTCATATTTTTCCCATCTTCATATCCTTTTTCTTTCAACCCTGCTTGAATCCCTTTATAAATTTGGTCCAAGGCCGGATGACTAACAAATTGCAATACTCCAACTGTGGGTAGATTTTCTTTAACGGTTTCTTTCTTTTCTATAAAAAATGAAACAACTAAAAAAACAACAATAATTATTATAACGATTGATAAACGGTTTTTTCTCATTCCTATTCCTCCTACGATAAAAACTAAATACTAACGAAGTAACAATACTCAAACAAAAAAACAACGACAAATCCTAAAAAGGAGCGGTCGTTGTTTTATAAACAAAAACCACATAGATCAATCATCTATGCAGTCAAAAATTCAACTTGAACAAACTGACATAGATACAAAATTTAGAATTTATCTTCTAAAGTTGCATCTATGAGAGTCTCATACATACAACTATCTACGCCAGTTTTGCCATGAATTATTCAATTGGTTGATTGGTTTGGATAGTCTGTTCATGTAATCACTCCTATAGTCTTGTTAAAAACAAGTTTACACCAAATACAATTTGTTCGTCAAGTCTAAAAATGTTCAAACCTATCACTATACTGAATTTTCTTTTTTGGTTCTTTTTAACCTTCTACGATAACTCCAACTATCTTTTTGTTCATTGAACGGATAAAACTTTAGACTTGTAAACATTTTTTGTGAGCCTTTATTCCAATTGAAAATCTCGCTTACGGTAATAAAATCTCTGCCTAATTTTTTTGATTTATAGATAAAGTACTTCGTAACCATTCGTCCAATATGACGATTACGAAACTCTTGATCGATAACAATCGCATAATCATCTTCCGCCAACCAGACATCTCCGATTGTTTGAAAACGACTACCGCTGTTATACTCAATATAATAAAGCAATCCATGTTCATTTTGCCACGCATACATTTGTTGGATTTGTTCTTTTGAATAGGTCATTTTAACACCAACAATATTATACATGCTTTCTGGGTCCTGATACCATTTCAGCGACTCTTTTCTAATCTTATCAAAAGGCACTAAACGAAGTTTTTCATTTATTCTGACCTTTTTTGATAAATTATGTTTGAAAGAGGACTCAGTGTTAGGCTGAGTCCTCTTTTTGAATGCATCTACGGCCAACTTCCGCCATTTAGTACTTTTCACGTCGATCACATCTCACATACTCAGGCTGTAATTTAGGTCTCATTATCCAAACTCCCAATAAAATGAATAGAACAATTCCTTCCATATTAAACCCTTCTTTCTAAATTTAGAGGTTTATTGCGCCATAGAGTCAGCTTCAACTGACTGTTCAACGTCTGCTCCCTCTTGCCCTGTTGTTTGCGTTTCTGTCGTTGACTGAGTCGTCTGTGTTTTTACTGGCGGAGCCGATGATGCTGGTGTCTGAACACTTTGTCCGATACTTGACAATGGCAACTGATTCAATCCTGGTATGAGCATAGTTGACGTATCAAAGTTTTCACTAATAGATAATCTATTTTTTTCTTTTCCATTTTCAAAGAAAATAATTGTCACTTCATTCTTTTTGATATTATATTTGCTTTCGATTGTCTGGGCATCATAAACAATTGGATAAATGTAAATGCTATGATTAAAGTCGTTCATTAATTTAGAATCTTTTAAAACATCAATCACATTCTGATAAGTTTTTCCACTAGGAACTGAGAATAAAACAGTCATTGCTGTTTTTTCGCTAATTTCTTTATCTGCTGTTTTTGCATCTAAATAATTTGCTTTTTTAGCTAACTTTACTTCGTTTACTAAAGAATTGATCTCAGATGCACGAATATTCGCTTGCACTTTTGGTACAATGATAAATAAACTAATAATGAATAGAACGATCACTGCTAAAATAATTGCACTAAGCTTTTTCTGTCTATTTAAAATAGCCATGAAATCATCTTTAACATCAATAAAATTTTTCTTCATGGGTTCTCTCCTCTACAACTTATATGTTTATTATACTAATACTTCTTATCTTTGCCTAGTATAACAAATAATACCTCTCATAGTTTTAATAATAGAATGTATTGTTATTTATTTTTTATTACATAAATATGAATAAATCGCAATAATAAAAGACGGATTTCAGTTATTGACAAAAACTCACCTCTAGCCTATACTTTTATTTATGATGAATACATTAGAAAACCATGAAAAGAAAAGTACTGTTTTTATAAAATTCATGAGAGAGTCTCGGTAGCTGAAAAGAGATAATTTTAGAAAATAGGAAGATGGCCTTTTCGTTAACATTAGTGAATACTTAATTAGCTAATGTTGGGGGCGCCCATTACAGCGTTACGGTATTAATCCTTGTGATTTGTACCTGTTGAGGAAAATCTTGTGAGAGATTTTTAAACTAAAGGTGGTAACACGATTTGTCGTCCTTTACTTTTAAGAAAAGTATTGGGCTTTTTTGCGTTTTTCAATACAAAAAGGATATCATTTTACCACTGAAAATCAACGGAGTAATATTCAACTTGTGAGAACGATTGCTAAAAACATTTAGCAATCTATTAAAATATAAAAAGGAGGAAACAATATGACAACAATTAAGGATATCCCATTTCGCTATGATCAGGTAGGTAGTTTTTTACGTCCCGAGAAATTAAAAACAGCTAGAGAACAATTTGCAAATCATGAAATATCAGCAAAGGAATTAGAACAAGTTGAAGATCAAGCAATTATCGAATTGGTCAACAAACAAGTTCAAGTTGGATTAAAAGCCGTAACAGATGGTGAATTCCGCCGTAGTTGGTGGCACTTAGATTTTCTTTGGGGACTAAATGGCGTTAAGCAAACCATCCCTGATACTGGCTATCAATTTAACAAAGTTAAAACCAGAGCTGCTTCCTATGAAATTACAGATGCTGTGTCGTTTAATCCGAATCATCCATTTTTTGATGCCTTTACATTTTTAAAAGCACATACACCAAACGGCATTCTTTCTAAAGTATCTATACCTTCCCCTACTCTCTTATTCAATCGAAAAAGTAGTAATACATTTATTCCAGAAAATTATCAAGAGGAAAGTGTTTATATTAATGATTTAGTCCAAGCCTATAAACAAACAATCCAAAAATTTTATGACTTAGGTTGCCGTTACCTTCAATTAGATGACACTTCTTGGGGAATGTATACAGGCTTTATTGAAAATGCTAAAACAGATGCGGAAATTAAACAATGGCATCATCAATGTGAAGCTGGTGTGGCTGTTATTAACCAATTACTTGAAGGATTACCAGAAGATTTGACCATCACTATGCATGTTTGCCGTGGTAATTACAAATCTGACTGGGCGATTGCTGGTCCTTATGACCATGTTGCTGCTTATTTAGCTCAGTTAAACATAGATGGTTATTTCTTAGAATATGATGATGAACGTTCCGGTGGATTTGAACCCTTAGCTCAAATTTATAAAAATGGTGCAGCTAAAAAAATCGTTTTAGGATTAGTTACATCTAAATTTCCTCAATTGGAATCACAAGAAAGTTTAATCAAACGAATTACTGAAGCAACCAACTATGCCCCACTTGAAAACCTTTGTCTTTCTCCACAATGCGGTTTTGCCTCTACGGAGGAAGGAAACCATTTAACAGAAGATGAGCAGTGGGCGAAAGTTAAACTAGTTATTGATACTGCAAAAAATGTTTGGCAAGATGCTTAATAAAAAACAAGAAGCTGTTAGATAAAATCAGCTTCTTGTTTTTTATTGACTAAGAGTAAAGAAAACTACGTTATTTACGATTCAAATTAAACAATTTCACATTCTTCAACTTTTATTTCCCACTTCCTTTATAAATAAAAAGAACTCCGTTATAATAGTACTATTACGTATAAAGAATTGAGGGATGTTTATGTCATTTGATGGCGTATTTACTCATACAATGGTCTCAGAATTATCTGAGGCATTAATTACAGGACGAATTTCAAAAATTCATCAGCCATATGAAAATGAAGTTATTCTAGTTATCCGCACAAAAGGAAAAAATCATAAATTACTTTTATCTGCTCACCCAAGTTACACTCGGGTACAGCTGACTGAAATCGCTTATGCCAATCCTGAAACGCCACCAAATTTTGTTATGATGCTGCGGAAGTTTCTTGAAGGGGCTATCTTGGAACAGATTCACCAAATCGATAATGATCGAGTGATTCACTTTACCTTCACCAAAAGAGATGAACTGGGTGATTTGCAAAATATCATTCTAATTGTAGAATTGATGGGCAGACATAGCACGATTGTCTTAATGAACAAAGAAAACGGAAAAATTTTAGATGCTATCAAACATATCGGCAGTTCTCAAAATAGTTACCGTTCTTTACTGCCTGGCGTTGAATACATTGATCCACCAAAACAAGAACAACAAAACCCGTTCTTAGCTAGTAAAGAAAAAGTCTTCGAGATTCTTTCAAAAACCAGTGAACTTAACGGGAAATATTTACAAAGTCAATTTCAAGGTTTAGGTAAAGACACCGCTGATGAATTGGCGTTTCGTTTAAATGAACGACCAAACGAAAAAATGCTTGTCTGGCAAACATTCTGGTCTTCACTTGAAAGTAAGACTCTTCCAACTTTGACATCAAATGAAAAAAAAGAGTACTTTACTCCTCTTCCATTTGCTTCACTTGAAGGAAAACAGAAAAGTTTTGACTCACTTAGCAAATTACTAGATACTTTTTATGGTGGAAAAGCAGAAAAAGATCGAGTGAAACAACAAGGCGGTGAGTTGATTCATAAAATTGAAAATGAATTAAAACGTAACCAAAGTAAAGTTGTAAAGCTCAAACAAACCTTAGCAGATACAGAACACGCTGAAAATTATCGACGTGATGGTGAGCTTTTAACAACCTTTATGACTCAAGTCCCTAAAGGCGCTGAATTTGTTGAACTGCCGAATTATTATGAAGAAGATCAATTACTAAAAATAAAATTAAACCCAGCACTTACACCCAATCAAAATGCTCAAAAGTATTTTCAAAAATATCAAAAGCTAAAAAATGCGGTCAAAGTCGTTCATGGACAAATCCAACAAGCCGATCAAGAAATTAGTTATTTAGAGTCTGTTTTATCTCAATTAGAAATTGCGGGCCCGATGGATATTGAAACCATCCGTGAAGAATTGATTGAACAAGGATATGTCAAAAGACGAAGATTTAAAAAGCACAAGCAAACGAAAAAAAGCAAACCAGAAGAATTTTATTCTACTGATGGCAGCTTGATTCTTGTTGGTCGTAATAATCTGCAAAATGATCAACTAACACTAAGAACAGCGAAAAAAACTGATATTTGGTTACATGCAAAAGATATTCCTGGTTCTCATGTAATCGTTAAAGATACTAATCCATCTGATGAAACGTTACTACAGGCAGCTAACTTGGCAGCTTATTATTCGAAATATCGTTTATCGGCACAAGTTCCTGTTGATTATGTACAAGTGAAACATGTTCATAAACCTAACGGAGCTAAACCAGGATACGTCATTTATGAAAACCAGAAAACCCTCTATGTCACACCAGATGAACAATTAGTAGAAACACTAAAAACGAACACCCCTCACTAAGAGAGGTGTTCGTTTTTTTTAATCACGAGCAACCATTGCCCGCTGTACTAATTTATTGGATACATCAGAAATGATTTTATTTGCAGAGACACCTTCTAATAAAGGTTTTTTAATTGTCATATAAAAAATGTACTTAGGATCTTCCGTTGGTGTGATTGTAACCACTGAATGGAGATAATCTTGTTTTTGATAAATGCCATCTTCAAAAAATTCTGCTGTACCTGTTTTTGCAGACACATTCAGTCCTTCTATCGCATATTCTCGACCTTTTCCATATTTAGGATCTGTCGTAACGTCTTTCATATATTGTAAAACTTTTCCAGCAGTTTCACTGGAAATCGGTGTTCCTACAGTCTCTGGTTGAATCATTTTTTCTTCTCCAGTTGAAGAGACTATTTTACTGATGATATTTGGTTTTAGCATTTTACCACCATTAGCAATCGCAGTATAAGCTTGAAGCATTTGTAAGTGCGTAACAGAAATTCCTTGTCCGTAAGACGTCATTGCTCTATCAACAGTCGTCTTATTTTGAATCTCTCCATTAGCTTCTCCAGCCAAACCTAAATTTGTACTTTTACCAAAACCGAATTTTGTCAGGTAGTTTTGCCACAAATCCGGCATTCGCTCTTGAAGCGTCACCATTCCCACATTACTTGACCAAGCTAAACCTTGTCTAAAGGTCATATTCCCCTCACCTACACCGCTATTCCAATCATTGATTGTTGTATCATCGACTTTGATGTTTCCTGAGGTAAATTGCTCATTTTCATTGAATTTATTTTCTTCAATTGCACTTGCTATTGTCATGCTTTTCATAGTTGAACCTGGCTCATAGACATCCTCTACAAGAATATTCCGCCAACTAGCATTTATATCACTCAACCCTTTTTTCGTGTCTAATTCAAAAGTAGGCCGTTGAGATGTTGCTAAGATGTTCCCGGTTTTTGCCTCCATCAAAGTTGCTGTGATATGCTCTGGTTGGTATTTTTTTGCAGCATCGTCTAATAGTTCTTCCAGATAAAATTGTAGATTACTATCTAACGTTGTATACACATCGCTTCCATCAACTCGTTTTGTTTCTTTGACACTTCCAGGCTTTACATCTCCTAATGGGGAATTTTTTTCATAGCTTCTAGAGCCATTTTTACCAGACAGCTGCTTGTTATAGGATTTTTCGATTCCCATGATCCCTTGTTCATTCTCATTATCATCTTGCTGAGTATAACCGATAAAATAAGAAGCAAAGTTTCCAACTTGATAACTACGTTTTGTTTCTTCTTTAAAATAAATTCCTGATATTTTTTTCTGCTTTAATTCTTCCTCAATATTTCTTTTTGTTTCAAAATTTAAATTTCTACCGTTTGTTCCAAATTCGACGGTTGTGATTGCTTCTCCATCTTTATTTACACTAGGTTTTAATTGTTTCAAGGTTACCGACTTATCGATTTTCACGTATTTTTCAAATATCTCTGCAATTGTAGACCAATCTTTTTCTTGAACATATAGTTTTTTTCCATTTAAATTTGTATAGTTTTTATCTAAAATGGCATACAAAGAAAATGCGCTGGAATCTTCAACTAACACATTGCCATCCTTATCAAAAATCGATCCTCTTTTTGCCTCAAGACTTTCATGAACTTCGTAAAGCTCTTTCGTCTTTTCTTTCAAAGAAACACCTGCAACTTTACCTGCTATTACAATATATGAAAGTCGTGTCACAAACAATAAGAACAGAGCAACCGTTAAAAATAAAATAATCACACTCACCCGCTTGCGATTTTTGGTTGTTGAAAGTTTACGACTATTAATAAATTTTTTTATTTTTTCCATCCTTATTTATCTCCAAATCATTCATGAACTTTTTGTTAATTGATTAAAAAATACCTTCTTCTTAACTATAATTTATAGGAAGAATAATTAGCGTTTATCATAGCTTTCTTAATAAAAAATTAGATTTTACTTATTTGTTTATATTCCAGTAATCTAAGAGCATATATCAATTTTAACAAACAAATAGAATAAAATAAATTATTATTTGAATGAAATTCTAAAAAGATTTAAATTTAGACTATACTTAAATTTAAGGAGTGATTTCACTGAATCAAGAAAGCGTTATCATCGCTGACGCTGCATCAGGTATTGGCCAGGCTTCAGCGGTTAAGTTTTCTGAAAAAAACTATAATATTGTCATCGTTGATATCAACAAAATCAAAGGAGAACAGGTGGCTGCGTCAATTAGAGAACAAGGTGGATAGGCTATTTTCGTCCAAGCTGATGTTAGCAAAAAGTTGATTGCGAAATTTACGTAAACAAAACAATAGAACGATTTGGACGTATTGATGTTTTTATCAATAATGCCGGAGTATTGCAAAACTGGTAAAAGACTTTTTACAGGCATTGGTAAGCGGGATCACCTTTCCCCAGTTTCAAACATAAAAATTAATGAGAGGGAAACAAAACTAAGGTTTAGTTGTGTCTCTCTCCCATTTTCTTTAATTATTTTTTTCGTGCAACATGTACTTTTAATTGCTTTCCTTTAATTGTACGTTCTTTCATTGCTTGTATAACAAGTGGACCTTTACCATTTAAAATATCAATATACGTCACATTCTCCTGAATCGTGATGATTCCAATATCTTGTGAAGTAACACCATCAATTTTTGAAATTGTTCCAACGAAATCAAGTGCTCGCAATTTCTTTTTCTTGCCGCCATTAAAATAAACTTTTGTGATTTCTTCATTTAGACGTTTGGCTTTTTGACCTTTTTGCCTTTGCTTAGTCGTTATTTTTTTCTCAAAAGCATCTTTACTTCTTGTCACTAGTTTAGAATTTGGTATCGTAATTCGGTTCATGGAAAGATTACCATAATCTTCGATTTCTTTTCTAAGTTGCTCTTCTTTTGGTGTGACAAATGTCAACGCAAAGCCTTCTTTGCCAGCACGACCTGTTCGACCTACTCGATGGATATAGCTTTCTTTTTCAAAAGGAACATCCAGATTAATGACATGCGTGATATTTTCAATGTCAATTCCTCTTGCCGCCACATCTGTCGCCACAAGATATCTAAATTTCCCTTTTCTAAAGGCATCCATAACGTCAAAACGATCTTCTTGCATCATTCCACCATGTAATTTACCGACAGGATAACCTGCTTTAACAAGAAATTCATAAGTATCATCGACTTTTCCTTGTGTATTACAAAAAATAATACATGTGTCAGGATTTTCAACAATTGTCACTGCTTGTAGCCCTGCTAACTTGTTTTCTTCTGTTATATCTAAATAAGCATGTTGAATTTTAGGTGTCGTCTGTTGGCTTGCTTCAATTTTTACGACTGTTGGTTCACGTAAATACGAACTGCTCATCTTCTCGATGGTTTCAGGCATCGTTGCAGAAAATAAAAGCGTATGTTTTACTTTAGGCAAAACTTTAATAATATCTTTGACTTGTTCGATAAAACCCATATTTAACATTTCATCAGCTTCATCAATAACCAAATAATCTATCTTTTCAAGAGGTAATGTCCCCTTAGTTATATGATCCAATACTCGTCCAGGTGTTCCAACTACCATGTGGCTTTTCTGTTTTAGTTCTGATTTTTGTTTAACGAATGATGCTTTTCCAAAAACAGCCGTTGCTTTGATTCGTTTATATCTACCAATATTTATTAAATCTTCTTGAACTTGCTGCGCTAACTCTCTAGTAGGCTCTAAAACAAGGACTTGAGGTTTGTTTTCAATCCAATCTACTTTTTCACAAAGTGGGATACCAAAGCTTGCTGTTTTTCCACTTCCTGTTTGAGACTGAACTAATAAGTCTTTTCCTTCTAAAACAGCCGGAATCACAGCTTGTTGGACAGCTGTTGGTGTTTCGTACCCTAAATCAGACACGGCATTTAAGATGACTTCACTTAGTGGATATCTATCAAAATTATTTTTATTCATTATTTCCCCAATCTATTATTTTATTGATCAACATATATTCTACACGACTAAAACTAGTTTATTTACTGTGAATTTAATGTAATCAAAGTCTTCCAAGTATCATCTGTTCACGTTGAGACTCAAGTACTTATTATCCATGAAAAGCTCTCGGACTGCAAGAGGTTGAATCATTCTTCTCTTTAATCCAAATTTATTACTTTCGCACAGACTAAATATGTCTTTACTTTTCTAAAAAATAAGTTTATAGTCCGCTCTTTTTTTATTAATCATTCCTTTTTCCAGAACCTTTAAAAAGCATTTTATTGAGCTATCAATAAAATGCTTTTTCGTTCTCTTCTTTGTTCACTATTTTTAAGTTTCCTTGTTCTTGAAATTGGGAATGTTTATGTTTTAACCTAATTTTCAAGCCATTTATATTTTTAGATGGACTTCTCCACACAGTTAAGAAAGACTTGAATATTTCAAAAGTTTACACGATCAACAAAACTAGTTAAGGATAAAATTTTTAATATCTCTCACTGCTAGATTTTTATTCTCTCCCAAAAATAACTGATGCCTTCCATTTTCATATATTTTCAAAGATACTTTTGCATTACTGGCTTTGGCTAGATAATATGCACTTTTATAATATGTAGTTTCGTCTTTTCTATTTTGCAAAATAAGCATTCTTTTCGTCGGTGTTGATTTGAGAGTTTTTTTCATTTTTTTCTTTGTTTTTTTTAGTAGCGACAAGAACTGAAAGCATGAATGAATAGATGTCGTTTTTGCTGAATTAACATAATAATCTAATTTTTCTTGTTGTTTGAATAATAATCCTTGCAGAATATCTTGTATGATGACATTGGCATTATACAGATAAATTGGTGTACTACATAAAATTAGTTGATCCACTGATTCTCTCTCAGATGCCTGAATTGTCAACAAACCACCCATTGAAAAACCAATACAGGTAATGTGCGTATAACTTTGTTCAAGTTCATCTAATTTCCTATCAACATCTGCTAACCATTGATCAGAGGTAGCTTTTGAAAAGTTTTGTCTATTTCCATCGTGTCCAGTTAATTGAATCCAAAAAGAAGCAAGATTACTTTTTTCCAAATATTCATGTAAATAAAGAATTTCTTGTTCATTACCACCAAAGCCGTGAATAATCAGTATCGCTCTTTTTTTCATTATGACCTACTTTCTTATAAATAAATGATCTTTCCCAGTTTAACAAACTATCATTTGATTTTTTATTACATTATCATTTTATCCTGAATTCTGCTAAATATTCTTCTCTTTAGCATTAAATTTAATAAAAAATTAGCATCCAGTTCTAACTATTTTTTCAACAAAAAAGAAGTAAAACAGTAAAAAAGCACTTGTCTTACTCCCTTTTTATATTGAATTACTTTGTTCTATTCACCAAAAATTTCTTTTGCCATCGAAAATGCCGACCACGCTTTTGGCCAACCACTATAAAAAGCTAAATGTGTAATCAATTCCACGATTTCTTCTTTAGTAACACCATTTTCTTTAGCTATTTTCATATGAGCTTCTAATTGTGGCGCGCCTTGTGTTAATAAACTTGAACAAGTAATCAAGCTTCGGTCACGTGGCGAAAGTTGTTCTTCTCGTGACCAGACTTCTCCAAATAAGATATCATCGTTTAATTCTGCAAATTTTGGAGCAAACGCACCAAGTTGATCTCTGCCGGCTGTTTGTTTTTTCATTAGGTAGAACTCCCATCTTTTATTCATTTTTTAATTTCCTGTATAATTCATCTGAAACAGGTTCTAACCATTCTGGCATCCCTGCAGTGATTGCTAGATGTTCAAACCAGCTGTCTTTTGTGGCACCATGCCAATGTTTGACACCATCATGTGTAACGATAACATCTCCAGCTGTTAAAAATTGGGCGGGTTTCCCATCTTCTTGGTACCAGCCTTCACCGCCTGTTACTAATAACAATTGAAAGCCATCATGATGAACATGCCAATTATTTCGACAACCAGGTTCGAATGTTACATTAGCAACTCCAACATTGACTTTAGGATCTGTGACTAAATTTTTTAAATAACTCTGACCGATAAAATAGTGTCCGTAAGCATCATTTTTTTCTCCTATAGGAAAAATCACACCATTTTTTACTTCTTGAAATCTCGCCATTTTCTATTCCTCCAGCGATTATATTTATTTATGCCCAACGATTACATGTGGAACGTATGGTTCTTCTAAAAACGCCACTTCTTCTTCGGTTAAAATTAAATCCAAAGCAGGAATTGCATTCGTTAAATGACTTTCTTTAGTTGCACCAATGATCGGTGCAACAACAGGTTCTTTTTGTAGTAACCAAGCAAGCGCAATTTGCACTCGCTCAACGCCACGTTTTTCAGCAATTTCAGCGACTCTTTCTACAATGATCCGGTCTTGATCAGCGGTAGTGTCATATTTTGACATCGCCGTTTTATCCATTTCAAAACGCTTAGTTTGTGCGCTCCAATCACGAGTTAACCGTCCAGAAGCTAATGGACTATAAGGGGTAACAGCAATTTTCTGATCCTCACACAATGGCAGCATTTCTCTTTCTTCCTCACGGTATAATAGGTTTAAGTGATTTTGCATGGAAACAAACTTTGTCCAACCATTTTTCTCAGCCACTGCTTGTGCTTTCGCAAACTGCCAAGCAAACATAGCAGATGCGCCAATGTAGCGAACTTTACCAGATTTTACTACGTCATGTAATGCTTCCATGGTTTCTTCAATTGGCGTAGTGTAATCCCACCGATGAATAATATACAAATCTACATAATCCATACCTAATCGTTCCAAACTATCATCAATTTGATGGAAGATTTCTTTTCTTGAAAGTCCTCCACTATTTGGTACATTTTTTTTCATCGTGGTAAATAGTTTTGTCGCAACAACAATTTCATCACGATTGGCATATTCATTCAATGCTTTTCCAAGAATCCGTTCACTTGCGCCATATGAATAAACATTAGCTGTATCAAAAAAATTAATCCCTAAATCAAGGGCTTTTTTGATAACTTTTTTACTGTCTTCCTCTTCTAATACCCACTCATGAAATCCACTTTTCGGATCACCAAACCCCATTGCACCTAAACAAAGTCTTGAAACTTCCATTCCTGTATTCCCAAATTTTACATAGTTCATTGAATTTCCTCCTCTTAATGAATTGCAATTCTTGCTACTAAGTATAGTCTACTTCTTACAGTGAACTCTAAGTCAAGCGTTTTCTCTGATAAATAAAAAATTTCTGACTATCGTTTACTCTAAAATAACCTAATTAGAAGCTCAACAATATGTAGAAGATTTAAGATTTCTATAAAAAATAATCGATTTATCTATTTAATGCGTATTTTAACATTGTAGAAAAGTGAAAAAAGATGGTGGCTAAATCTCTCATGAAGGAGTTGATTGCCTTTGCAACTTTAGTTGTGTTGATGATAGATAAAAATAAACCAAAAAAAAACCATCTAATTTTACTTTAGGCAGTAATTAGATGGCATCAAAAACTATTTAACTATTAGTCACCGTTTTTTAGAGGCATGAATTTGCAGTCCTCTTTTCAATAATATCGTAACACAACTTTTTTTCCCTTGTCACTACCTCTAAATATAAAAAATAATAGACATTCGCACTCTAAAAAGTTCGTGCGAAACGAAACAGTCAGGAACAACTGTTACAACAAAATTTTTAAGTTAGTTTTCTTTATAGGTTCTCACCGTATTTGAAATAGAAACAATACTGTACAGAAGTTGGTCTACATAATCACTATCTACATCAATATCTAGTACATCATTAAACATCTCTTCATACTCAGTAATTGATAATCCCTTGCGTTCTTCTAATTGTTTTTGGTGAAGATCCGTAAGTAGGTGTTCTTGATAATTTTCAACAAGTCTACCGCTAAAGAACTCGGATACAGTACCAGAACCATAACTAAACAAGCCCACTTGCTCTCCACCATTCAATCCACCATTTTCTAATAGTGAAATCAAACCCAGATATAAAGACCCTGTATATAAATTACCGACTTGTCGACTATATAAAATACTTGCTTCATATTTCGCTAAAATTCGTTCTTGCTCTTCAGGTGACTCCTCTTCTAAAGCAGCTAATAATGCTTTTTTCCCCATCTTTGTATAAGGTATATGGAAGGTTAATGCATGAAAATCAGCAAATGATTTCTTGTTTTTTCGTTGGTATTCTTCCCATACTTTTTGAAAAGCTTGGATATATGTTTCATTAGATAATTGCCCATCAACCATTGGATATTCATGTCCCACTGGACGCCAAAAATCATAGATATCTTGCGTCAATGCCACACTATCATCATTTAATCGTAAAATTTTTGGTTCAGCCGAAACCAACATAGCAACCGCACCTGCTCCTTGTGTAGGCTCACCGCCAGAAGCTAATCCATATTTAGCGATATCAGAAGCGACAACTAATACCTTACTTGCTGGATGACTTTGAATATGAGCTACAGCGTACTGCAATGCCGCAGTTCCTGCGTAGCAGGCTTCTTTTATTTCAAAGGCACGAGCAAACGGTTGAATGCCCAACAAGCGATGTAAAACTACCGCTGATGCCTTCGATTCGTCTATACCAGATTCAGTCCCTACAATCACCATATCAATTTGCTCTTTATCTTCATCAGCTAAAATGTTCTTTGCAGCATTTGCAGCAAAAGTCACAATATCTTGTGTTTTTTTGTTAACTGCCATTTTATCTTGTCCGATACCAATATGGAATTTGTTAGGATCCACCTCTCTTGCCAAAGCTAAATCGGTCATATCTACATAATATGGTGGGACAAAGAAACTAATTTTATCTATGCCAACGTTCATTTCATATCTCCTTTTTCAATATTCTCTTCATTACATAGTATAATTTATCATAACTTTGATGAAAATAGGTAAAAAAAGAATTAAATATTCATTTGAGTATGTCAGAAGTTTTTTATTCTGGATTATAGAGTATTCTTTTTTCACAAATCATGGTATATTTCATATTGGAGGTGACGTCGTGGAAATCGTAATTATCGACGCCTTGAGAACGCCTATCGGCAAGTACCGAGGACAATTAAAATCATTATCTGCAGTAGAATTAGGAACGGCTGTTACAAAAGAGTTACTTAAAAGGAATGAACAAGCGGCAAACCATATAAAACAAGTAATATTTGGAAATGTATTACAAGCAGGAAATGGCCAAAATCCTGCAAGACAAATTTCAGTCAACAGCGGATTAAGCGTTGAAGTGCCTGCTTTTACCGTAAATGAAGTCTGTGGGTCAGGAATGAAAGCAATCAGCTTAGCGAAACAAGCCATTCAATTAGGCGAAGCGGACGTTGTTTTAGCTGGCGGAACAGAAAGCATGACAAATGCTCCTGCTATCACTTACAAGGAAGAAGACACCTATTCAAAACCTGCTCCAACTATGATGGTTGACGGCTTAACAGATGCATTTAGTGGCAAAGCGATGGGATTGACAGCAGAAAATGTTGCTGAACAGTTTAACGTTACAAGAAAAATGCAGGATAACTTTGCGGCTCATTCACAAGTAAAAGCAGCTAAAGCACAAGCTGAAGGAAAATTTGTAAAAGAAATAGTACCCTTAATCATCAATGGGACTATTTTTCAAGATGACGAAGGTGTTCGTAAAGATACAACTTCTGAAAAACTAAGTACCTTAAAAACAGTTTTTAAGGACAATGGCTCTGTCACTGCAGGAAATGCATCAACGATTAACGATGCTGCATCTGCAATGATTCTAGCGTCAAAATCTTTCGCAGAAAAGCACCATCTTCCCTATATTGCTATCGTTAAAGATGCTACTGAAATTGGAATTGACCCAAGTATAATGGGTATTTCACCAATCAAAGCGATTCAATCCTTATTACAACGCAACAATATGAACGTTGAAGATATAGATTTATTTGAAATCAATGAAGCTTTTGCGGCATCTTCAATTGTCGTTCAAAATGAATTGAATATTCCTGAAGAAAAATTAAATATCTGGGGTGGCGGCATTAGTTTAGGACATCCAATTGGTGCTTCTGGAACAAGAATCGTATCAACTTTAGCGCACCAATTAGAAGACACAAATAGTCAATACGGTGTGGCTTCACTTTGTGTCGGTGGTGGTCTTGGGCTTGCTATGCTTATTGAACGCCCTCAAAAAAAAAACTCTAAAAAAAAATTTTATCAACTATCCAAAAATGAACGATTAACTTTTTTGCAAGAAACTGGAAACCTTTCTCTAGAGAACAGACAAGAGTTGGAAAACACCTCTTTAGATGAAGATATTGCTAATCACTTAATAGAAAATCAAATTAGCGAACTGGCTTTGCCAATGGGTGTTGTTATGGATGTTTTAGTGAATGAAAAAAAATATAATGTTCCTATGGTAACAGAGGAACCCTCAGTTATTGCCGCATGTAGTAATGGAGCCAAAATGATTCGAAACTGTGGAGGAATTCATAGTGAATTATCAGAAGGTCTTTTACGAGGCCAAATCGTTTTTATGAATGTTACTGAACCAATGTGTATAGAGAAAAAAATCAACCAGTTTACAGAAGAAATTTTCATTCAAGCAGAAAAAAGTTATCCCTCTATCGTGAAACGCGGAGGCGGATTAAAAAAAATCCAAGTTCGTCAATTTCCAGATGACATAGGCTTCTTATCAGTGGATTTACTTGTTGATACAAAAGATGCTATGGGAGCTAATATTCTAAATTCCATTTTGGAAGGTGTAGCCAGCTTATTCCGTCAATGGTTTGATGAAGAAATTCTATTTAGTATCTTAAGTAATTTTGCAACAGAATCCTTAGTAACTTCTACTTGTAGTCTTTCCTTTGCTAGTTTAAGTAAAACAGGAGATGTAAAATCTGGAAAATTAGTGGCTGAAAAAATTGCTGCTGCTTCAAAATTTGCTCAACTAGATCCTTACCGGGCAGCGACACATAACAAAGGAATCATGAACGGTATTGAAGCTGTAGTTTTAGCAACCGGTAATGATACACGCGCAGTAGCTGCCGCGGCTCACGCCTATGCAGTGAAAGGAACTTATCGTGGATTAAGTCAATGGGAAATTCTAGAAGATGGCTTAAAAGGCACAATAGAGTTACCTTTAGCTATCGGAACAGTTGGCGGTGCCATTAGTGTATTACCTAAAGCACAAGCTGCTTTAGAAATTTTAAGCGTAACTACCGCAAAAGAATTAGCAGAAGTCATTGCTGCTGTCGGTTTAGCTCAAAATCTAGCTGCTTTACGCGCCTTAGTGACAGAAGGAATTCAACAAGGTCACATGTCCATGCAAGCTCGTTCTTTAGCTATGTCTATCGGTGCGAAAGGATCAGAAATTGAAATCATCGCAGAAAAGCTAAAAACAGGTTTAATGAATCAAGAACAAGCATTGGCGTTTTTATTAGAATTAAGACAGTCGTAATGCTCGTTTACAACATAAAACGTCTTATTTTTATATCAATTTCACGAGAAAAATTAAACACTTAGACAAAGTAGAATAGACTGTGTCAGTAGCCGACCCCAGATACGCTACCTATACAGTTTATTCTACTTTCTTCTTACCTATTTTTTAAAACCATCTTAAATTTAATACTATTTCAGATTTTTTTGTAAATTTTTTTAATTTTTATTTAAAGCTGTTACAATTATTTTCGAGGTGAAAATAGTGGTTTTATTCGTAATTTTCTTTATTTTAGCAATTTTATCATTATTTAAGTATCGAGTAACAAAGGAAAGTCTATATTTATATATCGCATTATCTTACTTTGTCTGTTCCTTGCTTCTATTCTTTATTTTACGTTAATTGTTTCTCCGCATTTGGAAAGTTGACCCCATCCACCGGTTTCCCGCAAAGGAAAAAAACACCAAAATTATTCGATGGGGGTCCTGTTTGCTAATCTGTGTGTATAAAATTCTTTAACTGTTAATGATAAAATCCCCTGCGTTAATTCTTCTTGTTCTATATCTAAGATGGATTTCGTCAGATTATTAAGTCGTTCCTCGTTTCCATAACTAAAAACCTTTAACATGCTTATGAGATTCCTTATAGTAATGCGTTCATACGAATTAATATAACCTAACAAAGCTACTACCTCTTTAGGCGAAATATCTTTTCGCATTGGCTTGATTCCTGTTGACTTTAGCATGTTTTCACCACCATTCATCTTCCCACTTTCTTTTCTTTTTACTGGATCGATAGTTAAACCGCTTGTGTCTTCTGTTATGACAGTCTTTACATAGAGTTCTAAGGTTGGTAAACTCCAAAACTAATTCCGGATAGTCTTCTAACTCTTTAATATGATCTACTTCCAGAACAACTGGATTACCATGTTAATCAATACTATATTGAGTAGTAACTTTACCTTCTTCTTTACACCATTGACATTCATAGTGATCGCATTCTAAACATAGCCTCCTTAGTTGTTTCCAAGAAGGCGAGGAATAGAACTTAGCTCGTGAAGCTTTTGTTGATGTGTCTATCCTCACTGCATATAAGTCTCATTAGTTAAACTATTGTGATACAAAGTCTTTTGATTAAAGTCAGAACCAACCTACAAACATATTTGCACCACCATCGATAGGGTTTTATGTCATGTATTGATACGAACAAGAAACAACAGGCGCCTCTTCACCATTAATAATCACTTCAGGAACAGCACTCTTATTTAGTGTAAATTTTATTTGTTCCGATTGTTTCATAACTCACCGCCACCTTTCAGTTTTTCGTGATACACCCCTAGATAAATACGTTGGATGTCTAACACCTTATCAACTGGCGTAACCACACCATCACTTGTTTCAGTTGGTTTATTAATATCTATGTGCAATTGTTCTAACATTGATTTATTATGAGGTTGCTGAAGAATCGTCTGCATGACATAAAATAATAGCGCTGATGTTTCTTCTACTGTGACCCCATATAAACCCAGCACTTCTAAAAACGTAGCAGCAATATTATCAACATTCTTTCCATCACGAAACTCTTTCATAATTTTTAAATGATCTTGTTCTGTAAATTTTTTATGTTTGTGCTCTTGGTTTTTTTCACAATCAAACTCCTTCCTCTAAAAAAACAACCGCCATGAATGACGGTTAGTTAATTATGTTATAATAATACTGATCATAGCCACCTAACAAAGGAGCCACCCGCATATTAGTTATACTGTTTAAAACTTTGTCCATGGTTAAAATACTGCATGATATCTATCACCGTCACAGGGTTAAGAGGTATAAACCAAGGCACAAGAAAAGGAGATAGCCTTTGAGCTGTCTCCTTGTTTGTTTTATTATAATTCAAAATCAATATCGCTGTAGTCGATAACTTCCTGGGACTTCACATGAATTCCCGAAGTTAACCCTACTTTTATTTTTAGTGTTGTTACCGATGCATTCATAACTCTAATTCTTTCTTTACCCACAAAATTTGCTGATCCCGGAAAATTATCAGGCACTGTAAAATCAATACTTCCTTTCGTACCATAACCCGCAAAAGAATTATATCGATTGTGAACGTTATCGTATAGACCAAATCTATCAACAACGATCGCTTCTGGTTCGCAAGAATCAATTTTAAATTTAACTTTAAATTTCGATGCTAATTGTTGGCTAGAAAATCCACCAACATTAAACTCTACAAACTCTCCAGTTTTTAGCTCTGCTTCTTGTATCAGCGGCAATGCACGTGCTGCTGAATAATTTAACGCTTTTGGCATTTGTTCTTCCGCTTCTGCTATATTAGCTATTCCAAACACCCCGACTACTACCAAACAACTTGCAACTAACAAACTTTTCTTTAACATCAAACCACTCCTTAACTTTTAGTAACTTAATTTTAACATAAAGAACACTAAAGTGAAAGGTTATAATTTAAAATGCCACCGCCACGAATGACGGTTATCTGAAATATAATCCCACTAAGTCGCTAGCAACTCTAAAATCAGTATACCTGACAATCTCTTTGCCTTCTGAATCTAAAGTCTTTCCCGACTGCTGGAACACGGTAAGTTTATTAGTTTGAGTCACCAATCGGATTAGCTCACCTTTGATGCAATATGTGATGCCGTTTAAAAGTAATGTCACTTTGGCAATCATTAGTTACCTCCTAAGTATTTTATGTAATATAAAAAGGAGATGCCCGCTAAGCTGTCTCCTTGTTTAAATCACATATAATTTATGTTTTACATATCCTTATTTATTAACTTTAGATATAAAAAATACTGTTTCAAAATACCTGTCATACTCTTCAATTTGTTTTATGTTATCCGTCAGAATTTTTACCCAACTTTCATCTAAGTTTTCCATGTGTTTGTAAAGAAAATCATTTAGTTCTTTTGTAGTCATATGAGCCTTTACCTCATATGGCATCAACAACTTACCATACGAATCTTTAACCCCCATGTTTAAAAACGGTTCAAAGTACATGCTGATTTTACCGCCCCGTAATTCATAATACTTTTTCGTTACAGATTCTGTAACTTCTTGATCTTCACTGAAATATTTTGGGTATAAATCAAGTAAACTTCTTGTTGTTTTTTCATTTTCTCTAGGACTAAAATCCATAATACTTGCTATTTGGCTAATAAATAATGGCTTTAACATCTTTTTTACCATCTGTTCATTTTCTTTTTTTAGTTTAGCTATTGTCTTAGAGTTAATATAAATTTGATAGCCTACTATAAAAAAAGCCAATGTTGTAACTATTCCAACCAACGTATAAGCAAAAGTAATTTGCCTGTCCATTTGCTCAAGTACATCCTTACTTATTTTTACAACTTCCATTTGTTTCACCCCGATATGTTTTTCTTATATCATATCTGAGTGAAAAATGATTTTAAAGAGAACTAAAGTTCTTCTTTGATCTCTCCCCATACATGAAAACCTAATGATGTGAAAAATATAGTGAAATAAAGATAGAAAAATATATCATAGACTAATATAGGATTAATGATTGCTTGTCCCATTAGACCGAAAAAACTTCATGACCTTTTGCCTCAAAAGGCTTTTCCTATCGATCTTGTTCCCGCAAATAATTCTAATATTTTCATATAATCACAAAGGAGTAAAGAGCTTTTTAGTGTCGGCCGACAAACCTCCGCTCCTTTCATGTTACATAATATTAATAATTAAATCCTTAAGTTCTTTGATGAATTTCTCTTCTGTTTCGTTCGTTGTATATTTTTTGATAAAATCATTAATCTGTTTGGTGTTATCGTCTAGACAATCGTCATTGCCTTTAATTGTGGAAATGTAATTTACAATTTCGCTGACCATCCCCACTCATTCCTTTCGTCAGTTTTAGATATTTATTTCTTGCGCTCCTGGTGATACAATTATTTAAAAGGAGTGATTTTCTTGAAAAAGTTTTTATCTAAACGCATACTACTTATTTTTATTCTTGCAACTGTTTTATTTTTTCTTATTCATTTTTTCGCTATTTACGTATTATCTTAATCTACCTCCTGCTGTTGAGGCTATACTTTACTACGTTACTTCTAGAGGCTCTATAATTGATGATGATTCTTATCTGATTGATTTTAACAATATCCCTCTTGATTATGACAGTATAGCCCAAGTTTCTGATGCGAAAATATTGATTACTGACACTAACCAAGAGAGATTCAATGAAAAGGCAAAACAAAAAAGAGGACGTAAAGTATCGGATCAAATCAGAGGAAACTAAAACAACTGCTGGTATGCGAGAAATTGACTTACCTAAAAAAGCAGTCACTATTTATGAGGAACTACTAACGTTAACTCCAGATTCAGGAACCCCTTTTGTTTTCTCAACCTCAAAAGACACACCTATTCAAATCACTGCGGTCAACACCTATCTAAGGTGGCTAAAAGAAAAAACTAAAATTGATAAACCTCTAAGCACTCATATTTTTAGACATACTCATATTTCAAAATTGGCTGAAATTGGTACT
Organism: Enterococcus sp. AAFC-DPL-5146; assembly: GCF_058216635.1. NCBI lineage: Bacteria > Bacillati > Bacillota > Bacilli > Lactobacillales > Enterococcaceae > Enterococcus > Enterococcus sp. AAFC-DPL-5146. The sequence goes on from NZ_CM177103.1 coordinate 1,675,720, forward strand.
CCTCTTTTCGCAATCCAAGATAGAGTGGGTCACGAGAACAGTCGAATTACAGAATCAATATATCTGCACGTTACTAAAGGAGTCAAAGATAAATTGAAAAAAGACATTGAACTTTTTTAGCCCTCCGCCCCTTTTCTGCCCCCTTTTCAAAATTACTAAAGAAATATTTCAGCTTAATCATTCAATTTAATAATAGACAAAAAAATAAAACCCCTTGATAATCAAGGGGTTTACTGTTAATTAATAACAAGTTTTTAACGACGGATTTCTTTAATACGAGCTGCTTTACCGTGTAATGCACGTAAGTAATAAAGTTTCGCACGACGAACTTTACCATAACGAACTACTTCGATTTGAGCAACACGTGGCGTGTGTAATGGGAATGTACGTTCCACACCAACACCGTTAGAAATTTTACGTACTGTATAAGTTTCGCTGATACCAGCGCCACGGCGTCCGATAACAACTCCTTCAAATAATTGGATACGTTCGCGTGTTCCTTCGACTACTTTCGCATGTACGCGAACAGTGTCTCCAGGACGAAACGCAGGGATATCCGTACGTAATTGATCTTGTGTTAATTCTTGAATTAATGGATTCATTCTTTTTTCTCCTCATTCCAAACATTCTTATGGCACTGCCACAGCGGAATATCGTAATAGTTGAGCGCTTTGCACTCACTGGAATAGTTTAACACAGCTCTTCCTAGCTGTAAAGGGATTTTTCTTTAAAGGCAACTTATCGTCTAGTCTTTTGTCGCATTTTCTTCCTCAATAATCTCAGCAAGAAACTTTTTCATTTCATCATCCAATTCAAGTGTTTCAAGCATATCAGGACGTCTTAAATAGGTTCTACGTAATGATTCTTTCAACTGCCATTCAGCAATTAGCTTGTGATTTCCATTCGTTAAAACTTCTGGTACACTCATACCATTAAATTCAGCTGGACGTGTATATTGAGGATGCTCTAACAAACCTGTTGAATGAGAATCAGTTTGAGCGGATAGTTTGTTACCTAAAACATCAGGTAGTAAACGAACAGTAGCATCAATCATCACCATAGCACCTAACTCTCCTCCAGTTAGCACATAATCCCCCAAAGAAACTTCATCAGTCACTAAAGAACGGATACGCTCATCATACCCTTCATAATGACCACAGATAAAAACTAAATGCTCTTCTTCAGAAAATTCCTCCGCCATTTTTTGATCAAATGGTTTACCAGCTGGATCTAGCAAAATAATACGCTTCTTCGACTCAGGTGCTGCTTCTTCAATTCGCTTCAAATTATCATAGATTGGCTGGACTTTTAATAACATTCCAGCTCCACCTCCATAAGGATAATCATCTACTGACTGATGCTTATTATCCGCATGATCACGAAAATTCGAAACATTGATCTCCAGTAAATTTTTCTCTACAGCTTTTCCAATAATTGACTCTCCCATTGGACCTTCAAACATTCTTGGAAAAAGCGTCAATACATCAATTCTCATCGTCAATCAAACCTTCTGGAATTTCTACGCGAACGATTCCTTTTTCTAAATCAATCGACTGAACAACAGATTCAATATAAGGAATTAATATATCTTTTTTCTTCGGACGCTGAACCACCCAAACATCATTAGCTCCTGGTGAAAGAATCTCTTTGATCTTGCCAAGTTCTTGATCTTTTTCATCAATAACCGTCAAACCAATGATCTCATGATAATAAAACTCATCTCCTGGTAAATCTGTTAAATCATCTTTTGATATCTTCAAAATACCGTCACGATATTTTTCTACATCATTGATAGAAAAATGATCTTCAAAGGTGACAATATCAAAATTTTTATGTTTCCGATGAGATTTAATCGTTAATTCAATGGGTTGTTTCTTTTCTTGAAATAATGTCAAAACTGATCCTTTTTTATAGCGTAACTCTGGAAAATCTGTCTGAGAAATAATACGTACTTCCCCTTTTAAGCCTTGGGTGTTAACGATTTTCCCAACATTTAAATATTCAGTCACTTAAAACCCTCATTTCAAAATTTTAGTCTTTCTCATTCTACCATTTCTATAGACTGAATTCTATTATATATACAAAAAAAGAAAGCCATTCAATAAAGAATCGCCTTCTTTTAATTTGTTTAAGCATTCACACCCGTGAGTGTTCCATAAATAAGAAATAAATTCAACGCTGTTAAAATAATTGCGATTATCCAAGCTAAAACTTTTACCCACATTGGATTAGCGAACCGACCCATGATTTTTTTATTGCTTGTATACATCGTTAAAGGAATAATTGAGATTGGTAACGCAATACTTAAAAACACCTGCGTATAAAGCAATAAATCTTCTACAGCTGATTCCCTTCCCCCATAAAGAATCACACAAATAATAACCGGCACAATCGCTATCAACCGTGTAACGACTCTACGCATCCATAGAGGCATTTTCAAATGAATGAACCCTTCCATAACGATTTGTCCTGAAAGTGTTCCTGTGATCGTTGAGTTTTGACCAGAGGCAAGTAAAGCAATTGCAAATAAAATACTTAAAACCGGACTAGCAATATTCCCTACAATATCTGGATTTTTTAATGCGTCAAATAGGTCAACAAACTTACCTAGATCGCTATTTGTTCCATAAAATAAAGCTCCACCCAAAATCAGCAATAAACAGTTAACAATAAATGCAACAGTCAATTGAATATTGGAATCCCAAGTCGTAAAACGAATAGCTTTAGCCTTCTCTTCATCATCATTACGGTCAAATTTTCTTGCTTGAGCAATTGATGAGTGCAAGTATAAATTATGCGGCATCACCGTTGCACCGACGATTCCTAATGCTAAAAATAACATTGACTTATCAGTAGCAATTCTAGTATCTGGTATAAAACCACGTAACACTTCTCCAATATTCGGATCAGCAAGTGCTACTTCATAAGCAAAAACAAAAAAGATAACAGCAATCAAACAAAAAACAATCGCTTCAATTTTTCTAAAACCTAATTTTGTCAAAAGTAATAATAGTAAAACATCAAATGTCGTGATAATTACCCCAAGTAGTAATGGAAAACCAAACAGCAATTGTAAAGCAACCGCTCCACCGATTACCTCGGCAATATCCGTTGCCATAATGGCAAGCTCAGTAATGATCCATAAAACAAATCCAGTCTTTTTACTGGTATGCTCTCTAGTCGCTTGTGCTAAATCTCTACCAGTCACAATACCTAATTTAGCCGCCATACTTTGAAGTAGCATAGCAATCAAACTGGATAAGAGAATGACACTTAACAAGGCATACTTATATTCTGCACCACCAGCAATAGATGTAATCCAATTACCAGGGTCCATATAGCCAACTGCAACTAAGGCTCCTGGACCACTATACGCTAATAATGTACGCCAAAAATTAGCATCTTTTGGTACTTCAACAGTATTATTGATTTCTTCTAGACTGGGGCCATTAGCATACTCCAGTAATTTTTCAGTTTCTGATTTTTCTTCTTTCATGTTTCTCCTTCTTTCATCTATATCTATCAGGTTTAAATTATTATATTTTTAGGTGCGCCATAATCCTTAAATTTATTATAATCCTCTCATTGTTTCTTGTAAATAGTAAACTCTTAGTTATTTTTTCCAATTCAGTCTAAAGTAGGATGTTTTCATTACGTGATTTTCGTATAATTTTTATTATAGATTAGTTCTTACAACTTTGTTCGTGAAAAACGACTACTAACAATGGTAAAATAAGAAGAAGACTTTTATACTAAGGATAGTTACTTTAAGGAGATGATACAAATGAGCATCGCACTTTCAAGAAAGATTATTAATGGCATTTCTATCGTAGGAATGATCGCCACAATCGCTGTGACAATTTACTTTATACGATTAGGTGTTTTTAAAGATGTAGACGCTTTGAGAGGATTAGTCGGTGACTCAGTTATTTTGGGACCTGTTTTATTTATGTTGATACAGATTATTCAGGTTGTCATTCCTATCATTCCTGGTGGTATTAGTTGTGCTGCAGGGGTTCTGATTTTTGGCCCTTATGCAGGTTTTATCTATAACTACGTAGGTATTGCAATTGGTTCAGTCATTATTTTCTTATTAGGACGACATTATGGGAAACCATTTATTCTAAGTTTAGTTAGCGATAAGACCTATAACAAATATATCGGCTGGTTGGACAACGAAAAGCGCTTTGAACGTCTCTTCGCATTAGCCATTTTCCTTCCAATTGCTCCAGATGATGCTCTTTGTTTGATGGCAGGTTTAACTAAAATGTCTTTAAAGAAATTTACACTAATCATTATCTTGGCAAAACCTGTTTCAATCTTCTTATATAGTTTAGCCTTGATTTATGGTGGTACATTCTTAAACGGTTTATTGGGCTTTTAAAGCTTTAAACTATATAATAAACATTAGCTGGATAGGATGCAATTGTATCCTATCCCTTTTATTTCTACATAAAGGTGGATTACATAATGAAATACTTAAAGAATAGTTTTAAAAATATGATTGATTTTTTTTCAGGAACCACAGCCTATTTCCGCGATGTTTTATTGATGCATGGATTTATGCTTTTTATACTACTCCCACTTTTGGCTAGTTCAACACGTTTTATCTTAAAACAAGGAAAAATCGAGTACTTATCTTATGATACAATTCCAATCATTTTAGCAAAACATCCTGGCGTACTAATTGCCTTGATTATCGTACTTTTGGCAATTGTAATTGCAGTATTTTTTGAATTTACCTTTTTACTATTGAGCATTTTTTTCATAAAAAAAAGAGAGCCAATCTCTCTAACAAATTTGCTTAAAGGGACATTCCTGCAACTAAAGAAAATTCGTTTTAGCACTATTCTTTTTTTCCTGTTCTATTTTTTCTTTGTTTTGCCCCTAAGCGGGTTAGGATTCAATTCAGATCTATTAGCAAAAATAAAAGTTCCAGCATTTATTATGGATTTTATCTTTGCCAATCGTGTGACAATCATTGCTCTAGTTGGTTTAGGTTATTTAATCTTCTTCTACCTTTCCATTCGTCTCATCTTTGCACTGCCTGAAATGATTTTAAGAGATGTCCCTTTTCGTCAAGCCATAAAAGAAAGTTGGCGCTCAACAAAGAATCACTTTTTTAGAATTCTCGGACAGTTTGTTGTAATTGGTGGAAGTATTCTTTTAGTTTTTGTTGTCAGCTATACTGTAATTTTGAGCGTTCAAGCAATTATTGAGTCTGCTTTTCCAAATTATGCGCTAATCAGTGCTGTGGTTGCAATGACACTATTACAATTTATTTTACTCCTTAATATCATCTTTTCTACTGTCGGAATTTTCTATATCACGATTGACTATATGGATGATGAAGGATTTTTACCAGACTTGCCACAATGGTTTTTCAACCAGCCAAAACAAACAAAAAAAGAATGGACAGCTCTAAAAATTGGTTTATTTGCTTTTATCGCCGCGATATTTGGGATTGGTGTTGGAACTTACAATACTAATTATTTAAGCAATCCATCGGTTACAGAGCCACTAACAATTTCTCACAGAGGTGTTGATGCCTCAAATGGTGTTCAAAACACATTGCCAGCACTTGAAAAAACGAGTTTAGAGCATCCTAGTTATGTGGAAATGGATATACAAGAAACCAAAGACAAGCAATTTGTTGTCATGCATGATTTTAATTTAAAAAAATTGACTGGGGTAGACAAGAGACCCAATCAACTGACTTTGGAAGAATTAACTAAATTAACTGTCAAAGAAAATGGAATGAAAGCTAGTGTTTGTTCCTTTGATGACTATCTAGATAAAGCAAAATCACTCAATCAAAAACTATTAATTGAGATCAAAACGACACCTCAAGATAGTCCAGATTTAGTCAAACGCTTTACTGAGAAATATCGGAAAACAATCTTATCCGAAAAACATATTCTTCATACATTAACTTTTAACACAGCAACGCAATTGAAAAAAGAGGAACCAAAGTTTTATGTTGGCTACATTCTTCCTTTTAATATTGTAGGACCACCAATTACAAATGTTGATTTCTTTACAATGGAATATACAACTTTAAATCGAAACTTTATCAATGCAGCTCATGATGACGGAAAAAAAGTCTATGCTTGGACGGTCAATGATGAAGATACAATGACACGTATGATGTTTTATGGTGTAGATGGTATCGTTACTGACGAGTTGAAATTGCTGAATGAAACGATTAAGACTGATTTAGATGAACTAACCTATTCAGATAAATTATTACACTTTGTAATTGGTATTGGCTAAAAAATAAATAAGAGCTTAAAGTAAACATTTCAGTCTACTTTAAGCTCTTATTTTTATTTTCCACTCATCCTTGTTTTGCCATCTTGACACATATATAACAATGGACAAGTATCACATTTTGGATTCCTTGCTAAACAATGATACCGACCAAAAAAAATCATTGTATGATGAGTTTTCACCCATAGTTCTTTAGGAATTTTTCGCATCAGCGTTTGTTCAACTTCCATAACATTAGCGTCTAATTTACAGATTCGCAGACGTTTTGATACCCGCTCTACATGAGTATCCACTGCAATCGCAGGCTCACCAAAGGCATCACCCATCACAACATTCGCCGTTTTACGACCAACGCCAGCAAGTGAAGTCAGCTCTTCTCTCGTTTCAGGAACTTTACCATCAAAACGTTCTAATAGTTGAGCTGCACAAGCTTTAATGTTTTTCGCTTTATTTCGATATAAACCAATCGTTTTAATCTTTTGAATAATATCCTCAACCGAAGCCGCCGCAAGTGTTTCAGGTGTTGGGTATGCAGCAAATAGTGCAGGTGTAGCCTTATTTACTGAAACATCTGTCGCCTGTGCACTTAAAATAACAGCAATCAACAGTTGAAAGGGACTTTCATGTGTAAGTTCACATGCAGCATCCGGAAACATATCATACATGATTTCTATTGCTTCCATCGTTTTCTCTTTTGAAAGCATCTATCTACCTCCTACTCACTATCTTCTGGATTAAGCCAATTGTGTAGGGTAACTTTTGGAATTGACTCAGTAACAGGGCCCTGTTCCTCAATTTCTTTTTGAATCAATGCCTGTTTTCTGCGCTTTTGATCTTCTGCAACTTGCTCTTTTGTTGTGATATTTTTACGTTCCCAAGCAAGTAAGATCCGATCAATGTATTTCAAACTATAGGCTTGATTCAATACAGCCTCTCTCAAAGCTAATCTTATAAGCTCAGGTTGATAATGATCCGTTTCCAGCCATTGTCCTATCATTTCTAATTCAATTGGTGATAACTGGCGCCCAAATTCTTTTTCAAAGCCTTGATAGAGTTGTTTGATTGTTTCTTCTGATGTCACTTCTTTTTGTTTCTCCATTTGTTTTTGTTGTAAAAGAGCAATTTTATCAAAAATCGGCAGCAAATCATACGTATCCATCATTTGCCCTTGTTCATTTTGTTTTGTTTCAATCATTAAAAAACCACGGGAAACAAGTTGATTCATAAGTTTATAAATAACATCAATTGATTTCCCCATAATCTGGCTGATATCTGCTAAATCTGGAAATAAATCTCCTTTTGCTTGTGAACGGAACAATTGCAGCCAAAATAAAAATTCTTCATCGGTTAAACCAATTTTTTGATAGTTCTCAATTACCAAGTTGGAGACAGTCGTTTCACCAGCTTTTAGATATTCATTAATTGATAACATAACTGCTCCCTACTTTCTGCTACTAAATAGATATAACTATAAAAACCGTTATTCTTTAATATTGTACACATCATAATAGATAGATTTCATATAGTCGATCAAGTATTGCGGGTTCAATGCTTCTCCTGTTGCATCTAGAATCAGCTGATTTGGTTTTCTTGATGCCCCGTATTGGTGGATATGTTGCGTTAACCAATTTTTGATTGGAGAATAATCATCGCTAGCCAAAACATTGTCAACATCGATTTCTTTTTCCATTGCATGATGCAGTTGTGCTGCGTACATATACCCTAATGCATACGATGGGAAATACCCAAAACTACCGCCAGACCAATGAACATCCTGAACAATTCCATCTAGGTCATTTTCTGGTCGAATCCCTAAGTATTCATCATATTTATCATTCCATACTTGCGGAAGCTCATCGACAGAAATATCTTCATTAAAAATCATTTTCTCTATTTCATAACGAATAATAATATGCAATGGATAAGTTAAACTATCCGCTTCAACTCTAACTAAACTAGCTTTTGTTTCCTTAAGCGAATCATAGAAGGTGTCAAAATCAATATCATCAAATGTCCCCTCCGTGCATTCTTTGAAAAATGGAAATTGTTTTTTCCAGAATTGCTTATTGCTACCGATAATAATCTCATTAAATAACGATTGCGATTCGTGAATCCCCATTGATGCTCCTGTTGCAAGAGGTGTGTAATCATATTTAGGATCGATACTTTGTTCATAAATTCCATGACCTGCTTCATGAATAACGCCGAAAGTTGCCATTGAAAAATTATTTTCATCCCAACGAGTCGTGATTCGAGCATCCTTACGATTCAAAGCCAACATAAACGGATGAACCGTATCATCTAAACGACCACGAGAAAAATCATACCCAATTTTTTCTGCTATACCAATGACAAATTTCCGTTGTTGTTCTTTAGTCACTCGTCTAAACAAAAAGTCAGTACGCGGAGCAGTTCCTTTTTCAGCAATCGTTTTTCTAATTTCCATAATACCCGTTTTTACTTGTTCAAAAATTTGATCTAATTTTTCAACTGTTAATCCAGGTTCATACTGATCTAATAAGACATCATAATTCGTCGCTTCATCTTTTTTCCAATAGGAAATAAACTCTTTTAAGAAGTCAATAATTGTTTGAATTTCTGCTTTCATCTTGCTAAAATCTTTAGATTTTCTAGCCTTTAGCCAAGCTGTATGAGCGCTTGTTAGGGCTGTATTATAGGCCTGCATTCTTTCAGCTGGAATGCTATGATTCAGCTCATAATCTTTTTTAACATCCTCATAGACAGACAAACCCACTTCTGATAACTCATCAGAATGTGAGTCAAAATAAGCTAAGGCTTCTTGAACTTTTGGTCCTACACTTCGTTCAAATGCCATCCCGTATATATACCCAACAGTTTCTCCACGGAATTCACTACCCGCTTCCGGCATCCCTGTTTGGCTATCCCATTCTAGCAATCCTAGCGCCTCTTTCAATAACTGGATTTCTTTTATCTCTTGTAAAAATTCTTGTTCTTTCATATTCTTTCACCTACTCTTCTCTTGGTTTTCTCGGTGGTCTTTCTCCCCAATATTGGAATAAATCAGTACGTAATGCACCATTATAAAGTTTTCGTTTCTTAGTAGCTCTTGCTCCATAATATTGTTCGAAAGTTAAATCACTGGTTAAAATATATTTACTCCAGGTTTTAAGAGGACGGAAGACTTCTCCCATTTCTTTATATAATTTACGCACAGATTCTTCTTCGCCCAAACGTTCTCCGTATGGCGGATTTGCAACCATTACACCATATTCTTTTTCTGTAGTAAAATCTCGCAGAGCTAGTTGCTTAAATGTAATTGAATCTCCTAAACCGATTTCTTCTGCATTTGCTTTGGCAATTTCGATCATTTTCCCATTGATATCTGAACCCATAATGTCCAGCTGGATATCATAATCCGCTTTTTCATCAGCTTCTTTACGAACTTTTTCAAAAATAGCCGAATCAAACCAATCCCACGTCTCACAAACAAACTCTCGGTTAAAGCCAGGTGCAATATTATGCCCCATCAAGGCCGCTTCAATACAAATCGTACCAGAACCACATACAGGATCATAAAAGGGACGATCTTTACGCCAGTTTGTTAGAGTCACTAAAGCTGCTGCCATATTCTCTTTTAAAGGTGCCCCACCTTTTTCAATTCGATAGCCTCGCTTAAATAGACTGGGTCCAGTCGTATCAAGCGTCAACGTTACATGATCTTTTAAAAGTGCAACTTCTAATTGGAAAAAAGCACCAGTCTCAGCTAAAGGAACTGTAGCAGGTCGATGATACACTTCTCTCAAACGGTTTACGATTGCTTTTTTAGTAATTGATTGGCAATCAGGTGTGCTGTATAGTTTCGATTTGATAGATTTTCCAGCTACAGGAAATTCTGCATCCATTGGTAAATAATCTTCCCAAGGCAGTGCTTTGACTTTTTCGAATAATTCATCAAAGCTAAATGCATCGAATTCACCCACGATAATTTTCACACGGTCAGCTGTTCTTAACCATAAATTGGCTGTAGCAATCGTCTCCATATTCCCTTCAAATAAAGCTTTACCGTTTTCTACTTCACAAGGAATGTCTAAATCGCGTAATTCTTTTCCTACTAATGCTTCTAATCCGCTTGCCGCTGTAGCAACAAGTTTAAATGTTTTCTCTTTTGTCATGATATCTCCTCTTGTTCTTGATGATCTTAAGAACTAATTTGTTCGACTATATAAAATACTCTAGAGTATCTCTTACTTTAAAAAAAGCCTTCACAACAAAGTTGGAAGGTCATCCTGAATACTTGTAATTTTCTGTAAGCCATGTTCTGTATCGAGTGCCTCTCAGGGAAAAACACTCGACGGTCATCATCTATCTGCAGAAATTAATCTGCCTCTTCTACTCGTTCATTTCCTTTAGAAGAGCGCCCCTACCATTGTTTGGGTTGCTCGCTCGAGGGGTTTACCGCGTTCCACCAATTCCGTTTCCAAAATTGCTTCGTCACTGTGGCACTTTCAAGGGTACTTTGACATAGCCGAAACCTTAGTCATTTTTCCTGCCGTTACTCTTAAAAGTAAAAATAAGTTTGTTGAAAAACTAGCTTATTTTACTAAATCAAGTACCTTAGCTTATGATTTCGCTAAGCACGAACACTACAGACATCTCAGTCTGTGCGAGCATGGACTTTCCTCAGCTTGAATAATTCAAACCGCGATCACCCGAAAATTACAAAATATTTTATTCGATTAATTAAAATTGACGTGTTTCTGAGTTATCTACTTCGCGTTCGTAAGGATTATGCAAATTACTTTCGTACGGATTAGAATGACTCATACCTGAAATTGGATTTGAAGCAGGAGTATCATCTAATTTCTTACCAAATACTTCACGCTCTAGATTAGACAAACGTTTTAGAATATCGAAGTTTGTTACAGCTGCACTCTTAGGCATTTCTTGTCCGCCACGTGGAGGCATTGCTTGCTGTACTTTAGACGCTTGATCAAGCTTAGCTAATAAACGGTTGTTTTCTTCTTGTAAAGTTAACAGTTCTTTGTTGTACGCTTCATAATCTTTGATTACGTTATCTAAAAATTCATCAACTTCAACTGGATCATAGCCGCGCATTTTTGTTTTAAATTCTTTTTGTAAAATATCTTTTGGACTGTATACTAAATTTGCCATACTTACACCTCGTTATTTTCTTTGATTAGGATAAAAGTTCATAGTTCAACAGCATTATTGTATAGGAAAATCGACAGAAAATCAAACAGATTATCACTATTCCATCGAGTTTTGTAAATCATCCATTGTTATTAGGCGAATTTCATACGGAAATTTTTCAGAAAAAAGTTCCGCATCCTTTAAGAAATACTCCGTCTTCCCTGGATATTCCTTATCATAAACCAACAAACTAGCACCAGAATGTTCTAATAAAAAACGTGTATGCATTTTTAATTGGGCTGGAGATTTATAAGGTTGATGACTCACAGAATCTACGAAATCGGCTAAAAGTTCAATTTTTTCTAAATTTCCACGATTTTTTTCATTCCAATTGCTGCCGAACTCTTTAAATGGATAAATCAGCCCTAATTTTAATTCTGGATAATCATTTTTCAATTCTGCCACAACTTCTGCCGCCCAAATTTCTGTGCCAAGATTCCCGGAAACCAAAACCCACTCTAATCCAGTGTCTAAATAGCCTATAATTTCCTTTTTTAATACATTTTTAATAACTGCTATTTTCGGATCATTGTCTTGAAAAGCCCCGATTTCAAAGCTTTTATAACCAGTCACATAAAGTGTTTTTACGTTTTCCATAGACATTCCTTTTCTTTCATAAAGATTTTTTGTTATAATGTTGGCTAGGAGTGTGATAGAAATGGCTTTTCATTATCCTAATGGTACTCCCTATAACAATCATGAAGTACCTAAATCAAAAAAACAAGTAAAAAACCAAAAAACAATTCAATTTGGTAAACGAGGAATGGATTTTGAAGAAGAAATCAACAAAAGTAATGCGTATTATTTAATGCGCAACACAGCGGTCATCCATAAAAAGCCCACTCCCGTTCAAATTGTAAAAGTTGATTATCCTAGCCGCAGTGCTGCTGTAATCAAAGAAGCTTACTTTAGACAAGCTTCAACAACTGATTATAATGGTGTATATAATGGTTATTATCTGGATTTCGAAGCAAAGGAAACAAAGAATAAAACCTCTTTTCCTTTAAAAAACTTCCATCAACACCAGATTGATCACATTCAACAATGTTTGGCGCAAAAAGGAATTTGCTTTGTGTTATTATGGTTCTCTTCGTTGAATAGGTGTTTCTTTTTTAGCGGAGAAGATTTGGTCACCTGCTGGTCAAAACAAGAGAGCACTGGAAAAAAATCGTTGCCTTTACCCATTATTGAAAATAATGGGATAGAAATCCAAATTGGCATTGCGCCTAGAATCCCATATTTGGATGCAGTGAAGCAACATATTCAATCAAACAAAGGAGTTGCGATTAATGACAACTGATGAAATAGGATCACGTGCTGCTAGGCATGGACATACTCCTGATTCTAACAGCACTATAAACACCCCTTCTAATGGGGGCAAAAAACCGAAGAAAAAACGAATCCTACTAAAACTATTTCTAGTATTGATTCTCCTAGGAATCATTGGTTTTCTCGCTGGTTTAGGTCTTTTCTGGTCCTATGCCAAAGAGGCACCTAAACTAGATGATGAGAAACTAAGTGCAACCGTTTCTTCTAAACTTTTCGATGCAAACAATGAAGTGTTTGAAGAATTAGGTGCTGAAAAAAGGGAAATGATTAAACCAACTGAAGTTCCTCAATTATTGAAAGATGCTGTCGTATCAGTTGAAGACAAACGCTTTTACAAACATAGCGGTGTCGATCCAATTCGAATTTTAGGATCTGCTTTTTCTAACTTTAAAACAGGTGGTCTTCAAGGTGGTAGTACGCTCACTCAGCAACTAATCAAACTTTCTTACTTCTCTACAACAGAAAAAGATCAAAACCTTAAACGTAAGGCGCAAGAAGCGTGGCTTGCGATACAGTTAGAGAAAGAAAAATCAAAAGAAGAAATTCTAACTTATTACATCAATAAAGTCTATATGGCAAATGGTTTATACGGCATGGAAACAGCCGCTCAAACATATTATGGTAAACCATTATCTGAGCTATCACTTCCGCAAACAGCATTATTAGCCGGAATGCCACAAGCGCCAAATGATTATGATCCTTATGTAAAACCTGAGATTGCGAAAGAACGACGTGATGTTGTGTTATACACTATGAAAGAAAACGATAAAATCACGCAAAAAGAATATGATGATGCCAAAGCGACCCCAATAGACGACGGATTACAGCCATTAAAACAGTCTAATGACAATCGTAAAATCGTTGACAACTATATTAAAGAAGTTATTGATGAAGTCTCAAAAATGGGGAAAAATGTCTACACTGACGGGTTAGAAATCCATACCAACCTTGATATGAATGCCCAAAAACGTCTGTATGATATTGTCAACAGTGACACATATGTTCAATATCCTGACCAAGATTTCCAAGTTGCTTCAACCGTCATTGATGTCAAAACGGGTCAAGTCAAAGCTCAAATTGGCGGTCGTAACATTCCAGATGATGTTCAGTTGGGTACTAATTCGGCTGTTGAAACAGATCGTGATGTTGGTTCAACAATGAAACCCATCGCTGATTACGGTCCAGCCATTGAAGACTTGAATTATTCTACTGGACGAATAATGCTTGATAAACCAACTAATTATGAAGGAACAAATATACCAGTTACAAACGCAGATATGCAATATTATGGAGCTCTTACAATGCGCAAAGCCATTATGTATTCTCGTAATACAACAGCCATTCAAACATTCGATGCTGTTGGTAGTGATAAATCTGCTGCATTCCTTAAAAACTTAGGAATTGAATTTAAACAAATCGTTGCTGCTAATGCAATTTCAAGTAATACTATTGACTTAGGTGGAAACAAATACGGAGTTTCTTCCTTGAAGTTGGCTGCCGCTTATGCATCATTTGCCAACATGGGTGTTTACAATAAACCCTATTACGTTAACAAAGTAGTCTATCAAGATGGTTCAGAAGATGTAACACAAACTGAAAGCAAACGTGCTATGAAAGATTCAACTGCTTATATGATGACAGATATGCTTAAAGATGTTATCGGTGGCGGTACCGCATTTAATGCTGGAATACCAGGATTAATTCAAGCTGGAAAAACAGGAACAGCTAATTATACCGACGAGGACCTAGCAAAAATAGGTGCTTCTGAATCATCTAGTATCGCTCCTGACAGTACTTTTGTTGGTTACACGCCTCATTATGCCGTTTCTGTCTGGACAGGCTATAAGAATCGATTAACCCCTATTCCGTTTGAATATTGGGGAACTGCTTCTGATGTCTACAGAGAAATGATGACTTATCTCTCAGAAGGTGTTTCTAATGACGATTGGACAATGCCAGATAGCGTTATACGATCTGGTAGCGAACTATATGTGAAAGGTGCCTACGAAGAACAACCAATTAATTCAGATACTGGTTCTTATGCTTCTTCAAGTACAGAAAGTTCGACAAGTACTGAAGCAACAAGTAGTAACACTGTTCCTTCTCAAACCGAAGTACCAGTAATTCCATCTAGTGAAATACCAAATTCATCAAGTCAACCAGTCGAACCATCGGAACCAACAATATCTTCTGAAACAGTGCCAAGTAGTGAGTCGACGCAACCTACTACTCCAATAACACCAAATAACACAGTTCGAAGGCGTTCATCTTAAGTTTTAAAAAAAAGTACGAGGTCTGATTTTCAGACTTCGTACTTTTTTCTTTATTGATTATTTAAAGCTGCTTCAACAAATCCTTTGAACAAATGTTGTGGTCTATTTGGTCTAGAAATCAATTCTGGATGGAACTGACAACCCACAAAGAATTTTTTCTCAGGTAATTCAACAATTTCAACCAAGCGATTATCTGGTGAAACCCCTGAAAATACTAAGCCATTTTCTTCAAATAATTGACGGTATTTGTTGTTGAATTCATAACGATGACGGTGACGCTCTTGCACCACTTCTTGTCCTTCATAAGCTGCAGCAGTGACACTACCTTTTTTCAACTTACATGGATACAAGCCTAAGCGCAATGTTCCACCAAGGTTTTCAACATTTTCTTGATCGGCCATTAAATCAATAATGTTATTAAGAATATCAGGATTATTTTCTGCTGACCCAGCATCTTCTAATTTGACAACATTGCGAGCAAATTCTACACAAGCCATTTGCATCCCTAGACAAATCCCTAAGAACGGCACATCATTTTCACGAGCAAAACGAATTGCTTCGATTTTCCCTTCAACACCTCGATCACCAAAACCACCTGGAACTAAGATTCCATCAGCACCTTTTAGTCGCTCATCAATATTATCGGCAGTCAATTCTTGCGAATCAACCCAATCAATACTAATATCAGAATCAAAAGCAAATCCAGCGTGTTTTAATGCTTCTACTACTGAAAGATATGCATCAGGAAGTTCTACATATTTTCCAACTAGTGCAATTCTAGTCGTTCTCTTCAAGCCTAATACTTTTTCTTCCAATTTACGCCACTCTGTCATATCAGCGACTGGCACATCTAGCTTCAAGTGATCACAGACAATTTGATCCATGTTTTGAGCTTGTAAAGCCAAAGGAATAGAATAAAGAGTTTCCACATCACGTGACTCAATAACAGCTTCTGGTGCAACATCACAAAATTGAGCTAATTTATTTTTTGTGCCTTGAGAAACTGGTAACTCTGTACGAACAACTAAAATGTTAGGTTGGATACCTAAACTGCGCAATTCTTTCACACTATGTTGAGTTGGTTTAGTTTTCATTTCACCAGCAGCTTTTAAGTATGGAATCAAGGTTGTGTGAATGTACATTACATTGTCGCTACCCACATCAGCTTTCATCTGGCGTAATGCTTCTAAAAACGGCAATGATTCAATATCACCGACTGTTCCACCGACTTCTGTAATGATGATATCAGCATCTGTCATGCTGGCTGCACGCATGATTTTTTCTTTGATTTCATTCGTGATATGAGGAATAACTTGTACAGTTGCTCCTAAGTATTCACCCTTACGTTCTTTTCTTAATACTTCTGAATAGATTTTCCCTGTTGTCACATTTGAATATTTATTTAAGTTGATATCAATAAATCGTTCATAGTGACCTAAATCCAAGTCTGTTTCGGCACCATCATCTGTGACAAAAACTTCTCCATGTTGGTAAGGACTCATTGTTCCTGGATCCACGTTGATATATGGATCAAATTTTTGAATCGTTACTTTTAAGCCGCGATTTTTTAATAAACGTCCTAAAGATGCTGCGACAATTCCCTTACCAATTGAAGAAACCACGCCGCCTGTAACAAAGATATATTTTGTCATAATATAAAAAAACCCTTTCTCAAAATAGATTTGTAGAGATGAGTGAACAACGATTCTTTTTAATAGCCATAAAAAGCAAAAGCTCCCTATCCAAAATGAATAGGGAGCTGAAATTCGTTGTAAACTTCTGACCTTCTTAAAGGTGCCCAAGTAGTATAATACAAGCAAATCTGTTTGAGGTCAAGTTTTTCTATTAGAAGATTTTTGTTTTTTTTTTAAATATATACAGCATCCATTATTTATTCTTTGATGTAAGCATTTTTATAAGTGCTAGTTGCTCCAAAGTTATGATATTCGATCCCTTTAACACCTGGACGTACTAATTGTCCTCTTGCTTGTTGATATAGTGGAATCAACGCAACATCTTCTTCTACTAACACTTTTTCAGCAGCAATCAATGTTTCCCAACGCTTTTCAGGTTCATTTGCGTATTTATTCGACGCATCATCAATTAATTTATCGTATTTTTCACTACGATAACTTGTTTTGTTTTTTGTGCTAACAGAACTTTCTAAGAAAGTCATTGGATCTTGGTAATCTGGTCCCCACATACTGACAGAAAGTTCATAGTCTCCTTTTTTCATTAACTCAATTGAGTTATTCAAAGGAACCGTTTTTACATTTATTTTTAATCCTGGTAGTGTTTTTTCCAATTGTCCTTGAATAAATTCAGCAACTTTCTTATCGCCATCCCCATCTTTGGATAGGAGTTCAATTGTTACATCTCCATTCAATTCTTTTTTAGCTTTCTCTAAATATTCATTGGCTAATTTTTCATTCGTTTTAACTAAATCTCCAGCTTCTTTTCTGAAGTCTTCTCCTGTTTCAGGATTTGAAACAAAATCTTTAGGAATATATCCGTAAATATCTTTTGAACCATCTGCTAAAATATTTTCAACTAAACTTTTCTTATCAAGGGCATATGCAACTGCTTTACGAACATTTTCATTTGCGAAGATCGATGGTTTGTCATTTCTTTTTTGGTTCATTCTTAATGAATAGACTTTTGATCTCTGAATCGCTTCGTAATCTGGATTATCTTTATTTTGTTTAGCAAAATCTCCTGTAAGAACGGCTACATCTAATTCACCAGATTCATAAAGGTTAAACACGGTATTTGTTTCTTTTAGTACTTCAAAATGGATTTTTTCTGATTTCACTTTATCTGCATCATAGTAATCTGGATTCTGGACTAAATCCCACGACATTGAAGATTGATCCCAGTTTTCCATTAAGAAAGGTCCGTTTGACACGATATTCTCGCTGGATGTTCCATACTCTTTGCCTTTTTCTGTCACAAATTTTTCATTTTGTGGAAAGAAAGGTGAAAATGCTAATAACGATGTGAAGTAAGTCACTGGTTTAGCCATTTTTATTTCAAGTGTGTAATCATCTAACGCTTTGACACCTAATTCGTCTGCTGATTTTTCCTCATTTACGATTTCTGTTCCGTTAAGAATCGTTCCATCCATTAAGAAAAAATAGTTCGCTTGATTTTTAGGATCAGCCATTTTTTTCCATGCGAAAACAAAATCATTTGCTGTGACCTTATCACCGTTTGACCATTTTGCGTCATCTCTAAGTTTGATGGTATACGTTTTTCCGTCTTCTGAAATGTCTGGCATCTCTTTTGCCACAGCAGGAATAACGTTATCTTTTTCATCTAATTGATAAAGTCCTTCAAAAACATTACTTTGTGCATTTACACTAGGTTCATCTTGAGTAAAAATCGTGTCCATAGAACCTACTTCAGAAGCTTCCATTAAATTCAAGACTTTTGAAGACTTTTGTTCTTTTGAACCACCTTTACTTGCACTATCATTTGATTTGTTGCTACTATTTCCCCCACAAGCTGAAAGCAATAGTATTGTTGTCACTAATACAAGACTGCTTTTAATCCCTTTTTTCATACGTTCCACCTTTTCCTTCTCTTTTTTATTTATTAAACAAGTTCGTCCATCGCAATCAACTTTTGTTTCACTTCTAAGTATGCATATGGAAGACCTTGGTTTTCATATTCAAATTCTCCCCGTTGATTATCAATTGGATCAGCTCGCAAAAGCTGTTTTGGAGGATTGAAATCTTTTTGAATCTCACTATTTGCTGGCATTCTATAGATATCTAGATTACCAAAATAATAATTCCAGCGCTCTAAATCACCATTTCTACGTGCTCCCCCGCCAAAGGATAGATCAGCGAAAACCCATCCATAAGGCGCCACATAAAATTGTGCCCAGTCGTGACATCCAGTATAGTATTGTGACACATATAGTCCTGACTGCCATTTTGCCGGGATGTTAGCCATCCGGCATAAAGTGATAAACAAAATCGCTTGAACACCGCAGTCCCCCTTTAAATTCACTGCAGCATACTCTGAAATGTTGTCGATGGTAAAATACTCTCTCATAAATGAGTAATTGACTTTAGTTGTGATGAAATCATAAATTTTTCGTGCTTTTTTTATTGGGTTCATTTCACCAGATAAAATTTCATCAAGCAACAGCTCCAAATAAGGTGTGAAACGTATATGAGGCCATTGCTCACTTAGCTCAAATTCTGGCTGTTCTTCAGAGGCTTTTTCTGGATCCAACTCAAGATACTCTACTTGATTGATATAACTATATTCCACTGAAAAAACTTGATCTTCTTCTAAAATCGTTTCAAAATAAACAGTTCGTTGTTCTTCTTCTTCGGGTGCAATAAATGTTGCTTCTGGCGTAGTCTTTAAAATTTGGATATCAGAAACTTGTTTACAGTCTTTAGGCAATGGTAGATACACCCGTACTTTTTCTCCTGGACGTTCGTATTCTTTTTTCACTTGAATACTGGTTTTCAAATGGATTTTTACTTTTCTGCTGCCCTTTGCTTTCATCAATTGAACATTTTGAGTCAACTCTTGTTTTCTCAATCGATCTACTTCGTTATCTTCTTTAACAAGTAATCTTGCTTCATAATCAGCTTGCGTCTTGATTAGATTCATTAAAAAACGACGTTGAAAATGAACCTTGCCGTCAATATAAAGCCAATCTACTTTTCCTATTTCTTTCAGGCGTGTTAATTCTTGTTCTTGATAATCTTTGAAAGTTTCTTTCATCATTTTATTTGCTTCAGTCACACCAAAAGGGTACTCGTTAATCCCAACAATACGAATAATGTCTTGTTCAATCTCCAAACGCTTTCTCAATGCTTCAGGTAATTCATTAGATAGTAGGTGTTCGATTAGCTTTTCAGCACCATCAAAATCACCGTAGTTTTTCAACTTAATAATATCTTCCGGCAACGGTACACTCATATAGCTTAAATCATAATACATTTGTCACTCACCTTTCTTATTTGCTCAAACCTAATCCAGCTTTATCAGATAAAGAAATGAGGCTAACGGCTTCCAAACCTACACCGCCAGGTATTGCCACTTCGTTTAAGCCAAATGTAGCATCTAAATCTGCTCTTGTAATATTTTTTGTTGCTGCTGCCAAATGAGCCGCGGCAGTCACACCAATGTTGGTTTCTTCCACCATACATCCGATCATACACTCAACACCTGCCGCTTCACAGATGCTATTTATTTTCAGCGCTTCATGAATTCCTCCGCATTTCATTAATTTGATATTAACAAAGTCAACGGCACGAGC
This sequence comes from Enterococcus sp. AAFC-DPL-5146, assembly GCF_058216635.1. Taxonomy (NCBI): domain Bacteria; kingdom Bacillati; phylum Bacillota; class Bacilli; order Lactobacillales; family Enterococcaceae; genus Enterococcus; species Enterococcus sp. AAFC-DPL-5146. The sequence continues at coordinate 1,696,069 of NZ_CM177103.1, forward strand.
CTTAATCAAACGTAATGCATCTTTAGAATTAAAACAGCTTTCATCTGACATAATTGGTGTTGACACGTTATTTGTAACGAAAGCTAATCCTTCAATGTCCTGATAAGCAACCGGCTGCTCGACTAATTCAATTCCGTATTCAGCTAGATGATTAATTGTATTAACGGCTTCTTTGGGTTTCCAACCTTGATTAGCATCTAAACGCAAATGGATATGACTGCCAACCACTTCTCTTATTGCTTTAATTCGAGCAATATCTGAATTGAAGCCTGTGCCAACTTTGATTTTTAATGTATCAAATCCTTGAGATACTGCCAGCTTTGCTTTTTCTGCCATTCTCTCAGGTGTATCAATTCCAATTGTCATATCTGTTTTAACAGAAGATTCATTCCCACCGATAAGTTTATAAACAGGTAAATTGGCTTTTTTCCCAAATAAATCATAACAAGCAATATCGATTGCTGTCTTTGCTGAGGGCGCTTGCGCCGCCACTGAATTCATGATACTGTGGATTTTTTCCATATCTAAAGGATCAACACCCAATAAATGTTTTTCAAACAGTTGGATGCACTCTGTCGTTCCTTGTAACGTTTCCCCAGTAATCAAAATGCCGGGTGAACCTTCCCCATAACCTACAATTCCTTCATCCGTTTCAATTTCAACGATAGCACTCATTGAATGCTCAATCGTGCCAAGTGAAATAGTAATTGGTTCCTTCAATTTTACTGCTTTTGGTTCTACATTAATTTTAGTTATTTTCACTTCATGCCCCCCAGTATTCTTTTCTACAAATTTGTACTCATATTTGCGGTCTTTTTCTAAACAGCTTTAAATAAATAATTCTTTCCAAATGACAAAATAAGCATTCTTTTTTTAATTAAGAATTAAATTCTAACACATGTTTTGAATTAGTTGTTACAATTTTAAGTTTTCCATATGAAAATGTCAATATATTAATGAGAATAAGATGTGCTTTTCTTAAGATAAACTCAAGTGCTTGTAATTTTGTAACGAATCCGAGATAATATGAATGAAAAAAGGACTCTAAATAAAGGACGGCTGTATATGGAATTTAGAAAAATCAAAAGTTTACGAAAAGAAAAAAAGATAACGTTAACTGAGTTGGGAGAAAAAACAGGCTACTCTGCTAGCTTTTTGTCACAAATCGAACGCGGTACTAATCGCCCTTCTCTTGAAGCTTTAAGAAAAATTGCTGATGCATTAGATGTAACTGTCGCCTCCCTATTAGCAAACGAAGCACCTCAGGTCATCCAAGACGATGAAACTTCAGAACATGGTTATAAAGTCATTCGAAACTCTTCTGGTACAATTTATAATCCGTGGCAAACAAATTCTACTTATTATGATACTTTGTTCAATTTACCTGTACATACGAGTAACATGGTTATTTCAAAAATTTACATCGACGCTCAATCGTCATCTAGCGGTAAAAAAATTGCACATAATCTTTGTGAAATAAATTATGTATTAAAAGGCGAAGCAACTATCGAACTCAAAAATGAAGTACTTATTTTGAATGAGGGAGATGCGATTTTTTTAGAAGCTTTTACGCAACATAATATTATAAATGCAACCAAAAATGAGCTCATGCTTTTTACTTTACAATTTTAGTTGAAACACTTCTTTTTTGACTGTCATTTACTTCAATATGGCTTTATTGAAAAAGATTCTCATTTACAAAGTATTTAAAAAAAGGTATTATATTGAAGAACAACCTGTATATGCGCGCCGTTACTCTTGCTAATAAATAAGGATTGACGGACTATCACTAAAAAGGAGTAGATACAATGACTGAAACAAATCAAGAATGGTCTGCTGAAGAAATAGAAGATATTAAAGAACAAATTTTAACTGCCTTAGAAACAGTTATTGATCCTGAACTTGGGATTGATATTGTTAACCTAGGTTTGATTTATGAAGTTGAATTTGCGCAAAATGGTGATACTGTCATCAAAATGACACTAACAACAATGGGTTGTCCATTAGCAGATGTCTTAACAGAGCAAATTCATGAAGCTTTAAAAGAAATCCCAGAAGTGAAAAACCCAGAAGTAAAATTAGTTTGGTACCCAGCTTGGACAACAGATAAAATGTCACGTTACGCTCGGATCGCTTTGGGAATTCGTTAACCCCGATATAACAGCATTTTTTCGAAAAAAACTAAAAATGTGCAACCTGTCAGTAGCCAAAAGCTTGCTTAATTTTACATTGGACTATAGATTAAATTTACAGCCTTTTAACTGCTATTTCAATAATAGTGATTAAGAGGCTTTTTTGTTCTATCAGTTCTTCATCCTGTTCTTAAACCCCAAAAAACCATTTAAAATTTATCTAATTTTTTATTTTGCTCCTTAAATGTTTCTTTTATCTCCTTACCAAATTGTCCTTTTACAGAACTTCCAATAGTAGCACTGACAGCAAGTAGTGCTTGACTATTATCTAAATAAATTTCTTCATTAGCAGACAAACCGCTGCCACTAGCCTTTAGACGTTTTCTTAAACTGTCAATCATCCATAGTGAAAATGCAATCTTATTTTGAAATTGCGCTTCTTTTACAGCGCTTTCATCTGATGCACTGCCAGAAATAACTAGTTTTCCATCTTTAAATTCCCATTTACAAATGTATATGAGATTTCCCATCACCCTAGAGAATTGTGCCTAAATCATTACCGTTAAAAAGTGGATTATTAAAATCATGATAAACAGTAACATCATCATTTCTCTTTCTGTAGTTAATGAATAAATATGGGTTATCATCTAAAATAAATTTCTTTTCATCTTGCGTTAGTGAGTCATAGTGAAACCAGCCATTAAAAATAGTTGTAGGAATCCCTAAATTTACCCCAACTTTTAGCATATAGGCTGATTGCGAGTACCAAGATAACTGAAAATGGTTTAGATATAGACCAACCACTCCACTCAATTTTCTTTATCCCAGTATAGTTTTCTATAATATATTTTGACGCACTTCTTGTACATTTTTTATTGCATATTTCTTTCTTTTCTAATCTTGTCTTGTTTATTCGTATACATTTTTACTCCAACCCCGAAAATAAATATCGTTACTAAAGAAATAACAATTTTTTTCCTTTTTCCAAATTATACCCCCGCCTATCCAAATGTTAATTATACAGAACAATAAAACATAAGTAAATGTCATATTTATAAATTAAAATAACATCCGTTTCTTGTTCATACAAAAAAAGTGTTCTATATAACTGAACACTTCCATAATATTTTGGCTCTACTAATTTTCCACAACCATTTTCTTCTTAAGTATATCTTTAAATCATAGTCATTAATAATCTGCAGGTTATCTTCATCATTGTAGAGTTTTACATCATTTAATCGCTCTTTTCATCCGCTTTTGATGTTGCTATCTGCCAAGTTCCATCTGCAGTTATTTCTAGAATATAATTATCTGCATCTTTAGGGATTTGTACAACAACTTTTCCTGAATATTTCCCTTTTTTATCAACTAAAGTTGCTATTATATGACCATTACTGTCTATCATTTTAACAGTGAATGTTGATTTTCCCTCATGTGTAAGTGAGATAACGACAGGTCCTTTTTTAAAAGCCAAGTTAGTGATGACCTCATCACCTGTTCCAGTTTTTGTTACAAGTGTACCACTGGTTTTATCATCATCACTCCCCTCATTACTATAACTACTTTGCGGATTTACTCCATAATTATCATCTCTAGCACTTTGCGGACTATTGCATTCAAATTTACATCCGGCTAACACAATTAAACAAAAAAATAACAAAACTACTGTTTTTTTCATATTTTCCCTCCTTACATTCGTACGATAACACAACCTGACAAAACAACTAACATAACTACAAAAATCAACACTATTTTTAGGTTTCTATTCATTTAATCCCTCCTCATTAGTCATTTATTTTCTTTATTCAAGTATATAAGATCAAACATAGCTCAACCTCTTAGAAGTCTCCCTATTTATAACAAAAAAACTTACTGGAATTGTTCGTTAAATGAACAATTCCAGTAAGTTCTGTAATGAATACACTCTTATTTTTTATTTTTCAATACCGCATTTAGCATGATAATTCCAGTAACAATCGTTGTTACCGCTTGTAATAATTTTATTTTATCGATTCCTTTTGTTTTAACCGCCATATTAATCCCTCCTGTTCATAATCATCGGCTTATGATAAACACACCAACAATAATCAAAACGACTGCCAATATTTTTCGAAAACTCAGCTTCTCTTTAAAAATAAAATAAGAAATAATAACTGTCCACACATAGGTCAACGATGTCATGGGAAAAGCGATAGAATAATCTAAAAATTTTAACAATACAATATTTGTTCCTGCACTTAAAATATATAAGAAAGACCCTAAATAAATCCAACCATTCTTTAGTACAAGGGAAAGAGTTAATTGCGGTAAATCATTCATCCCTTTTTTCAACGCCAGTGCCCCAGCACTTCCTGAAAATGTCGTAATAACTAGAACCATCAAAATCGCTGCGTAGTCAATCATAGGGTCTCCTCATTTCCTTCAATACCTAAAAGAATTGAGCCGGCAATTATAAATCCCGTTCCTATTAATTTATACCAAGTGATGCTTTCATTTAAAAATAATGCACCTAATACAATTGACAAGGCAAATCCCAAACTCATCATTGGTTGTAAGATCGACACTTCACCGTAACGAAAGGCCGCCATCATAAAAAACATTCCTGCACCTGCTGCTATAAACCCGATAATGTAAAGAATGATTGCATAATTTCCCGTTCCATCTGCACCAAATTTCCATGCCAATTGCCCTAAACTACTTAAAGCTGCAGCAATGAGAATCAATACAATCCCCAAACTTAACTTTTGTTGCTTGTTTTTTGCATCCATATGATTTCCCCTTTCTTAGCAATAGCGATGAATAAATTCAAAAACCGTATCAAAATAGTGATCTGGTTCATAAATAAACGAAGATAGGTGAGGAGCCTTTTCGATAATCAAGCTTTCTTTTACACCAGTTGTTGCTTCCATGTTTTCATAGAGCATTTGATGAGGTACAAATTTATCTCCTGTACCATGAATAAACAATGTTGGTAACTCATTTTTGGCTAACTGATTGACAGAAGAGGCTTCTTTAAGTGAATAACCAGCTTTTTTCTTTGCAAGTTCATTGGCGATAGTCAATATCGGAAACGCCGGTAACTTGAATGCAGAACGCAACATAGCCCCAAACTCCGAATAAACAGATGAGTAACCGCAATCAACGACCAAACCTTTTACATTTGCGGACAAGGTTTCACCACTTGTCATCATTACAGTTGCTGCCCCCATTGATCCGCCAAATAAAACAATTTCAGCCATTGGTTCAATGGTAATTACTTCTTGAATCCATTTTAATAAATCTAAACGATCCAACCATCCCATCCCTATCACATTTCCAGTACTTTTCCCATGTGCTTTTAAATCAGGAATTAAAATGTTATACTCCTGATCAGAAAATTTTGATGCCACAAATGCCATGTCACGTTGACCAAATGATCGATAACCATGGACACAAATTACCCATTTTTTGCTTTCAGGGTGAGGAACAATTAAACGACTATATAGTCTCTCTCCATCCGCCTCTAGCCAATGATCTTGAGCAAAATCCTGATGCCAAAATACATCACCCAATTGATTTTGTTCTTCTTCAATAAGATCATATTGAGATTTTCCTTTATTAAAATTATCTGGATTCATCATTTCATGTCCTGATTTGTCATACCATTTATTATCTCTAAAAAGTGCAACATTCAAGAAAAAATTTGCCGCATAAACCGAAGCTACAACAATCATAATCAATACAATAATAAGTATTAGTACAATCCACTTCAACCCTATCACCTCAACATCTAAGATTTAGTTCTTAAGATAATTATACTCTTATTTTAGAAAAAAAGTACGGATGTACTCAGCAAAGATTTTTTAAAGCAAAAAAAGAGTATGAGAAAAAGTAAAAAATTACATTTTCCTCATACTTTAATATGTTAATACGATGCTTTATCACTAGCCCTTGTAACTATTCACAATCCAACGCAATCAAATCTTCATACGTTTCACGACGAATAGCTAATTTATCTTGACCATTTTCAACAAAAACAACAGCAGGTTTCAAATTACGGTTATAATTATTTGCCATTGAATATCCATACGCACCTGTACTTGTGATAGCAAATAAATCCCCCGGCTCTACTTGAGGCAAATCAATCCCTTTGATTAAGACATCACCGGACTCACAATATTTCCCGACAATTCTAACTTCTTCTGGCTTTGCTAAACTAATTCTATTGGCCAAAAAACCATCATATTTTGCGTCGTATAGCGCAGGACGGATATTATCACCCATTCCACCATCTACAGAAACATAATGACGAACATTTGGAATCACTTTTTGTGATCCGATAGTATAAATCGTTGTTCCAGCTTCAGCGATAATACTACGGCCTGGTTCGATCCAAATTTCTGGAAACGAGTAATCCAATAATTCACATTGACCTTTTACTGCATTTACAATAGCTTTTACAAAATATTCTGGTTCAAGTGGATCATCAGATTCCGTATATTTCACACCGAAACCACCACCCATATTTAAAATACGTACAGTATAGCCAAATGTTTTTTTCCATTCATTAAGAATCAACATCATTTTCTCAACAGCCGCTAAAAATCCTTCGGCAGAAAAAATTTGTGATCCAATATGACAATGAGCCCCTTGTAAAACTAAATATTCATCTGCTAAGATTTTTTCTAAAGCTTCTGTTGCTTGGCCGCTATTTACATCAAAACCAAATTTAGAATCCACTTGCCCAGTTAAAATATAATCATGCGTTTGGGCATCTACTCCCGGTGTGATACGAAACATGACCTTTTGCTTTTTATCTCTTTCTTTTAAAATCTCACTTAATAAATCAATCTCATGAAAATTATCAATAATGATTGTACCTACTCCTTGATCCACAGCATAAATAAGCTCTTCTTTGGTTTTATTGTTTCCATGAAATTCGATGTTTTCAGGTGCCATACCGCCTTTAATTGCCGTATAAATTTCTCCTGCAGAAACGACATCGCAACCTAATCCTTCTTCTTCTAAGAGCTTATACATTGCTAAACAACAAAATGCTTTACTCGCATAAATAACCTTATTTTCTACTCCTAAAGAGTTAAAAGTCTGTTTGAACCCTCTAGCACGTTGACGAATATGAGCAACATCATAAACAAATAATGGTGTTCCATATTTCTCTGCCAAATCAACAGTATCACAACCGCCAATGGTTAAATGTTCTTTTTCATTAAATTCTGCTGTTCCAAATAATAGTGGCATCTCTACACCTTCTTTAATAGATTTATTAAAAATGATAGCATAAAAATGAAAAACTTCCTATCTATTTTTCATCTTACACACAAAGAAAAGCTTACATATTTAGTATTTGATCGTATAAATTTTCGCTTAAAGCTCTCATACCTTCGCTGGCTTGCTGATTAGCAAACAGAATCACTAGGTTTTGATTACTTTGATCACCCAAAAGAACTGTATCATAACCACTTAAATTACCTTCTGAATACTTCAACCCATCAAAATAGTTTATCCCTGATTGATATCCCTCTTTGTCTGCATTAGCAAGGCCTTCATAATCCTTTTGCTTAAAAAGCTTACCATTAGCTAAACTTTGAATAAAAACAAGGAAATCCTTCGTTGACATATACATGTTCCCTGCACCTAATAAACTGGAAAACAACTTTTCACTAGCCGGAAACGGATCGGCTTGGTAGTCTTGCTCCATATAATAATAAGGCTGTGCTTTCGTTTCATTTTTTGGCAAGTTATTCCAAAAATAAGTATGTGTTAATGATAATTTATCAATGATTCTTTTTTGTACAACCTCTTCATATGATTGTCCAGTAATTTTGGAAATGATTCCGGCCAATAATGTGTAGTTTCCATTTGTATACAGATACTCTTTATCTTGCGATACCTCTAATGTTTTTAAGGCATTATCAATTTGATTTTTTTGCGTCTTTAAAAGTGTTTCTGGTTCTTCTTCTTCCATCATAATACCAGAAGTATGGTTAAGCAAATCTCTGATTGTAATCGTCTCACTATGCTTTATCTCCGGATAAAAGGTTGCTAAAGTCGTATCCATTTTGAGTTTTGCATTCTGAACTAACCCTAAAATAATTGATCCCGTAATTATTTTTTGCAAAGAAGCAATTGGATAAACACTGTCTATTTTATTCGAAATCTTTTTTTCTGCATCTGCATAGCCATAACTTTGTTGAAAAACAATGTTTCCTTGACTGACTAGTAAAGCGGTCCCTTTAAAATGACTCGCTTTAATTTCTTGATCAAGGTTCTTTTCTATATCGGATTTTTCGACTAGGCTATCACTAACTTGCTTTTTTTCAGATGAATATTTGGCAAAAAATCTCATATCACTACTTAAGAGCCACCCAATGAATAGGATAAAAAATAAACATAGTATCCCTATTAAAATGTAGCCCTTTATTCGTTTATTCATCCAAGTCACTTCTTTCTCAAAATATTTCTAATAAATTATACCATCTACTTAAAAAAAAGCAGCACATCATGAATCAAGAAAATAAAAATGATCTAAAATAGCGCTATAAAAGCATTATTTTAGATCATGGACTTGTTAATTATCTTGGGCGATTGTTAAAATGGCAGCCGGAATCCGATAGGGAGAACATGAAATATAATCTACACCGATTCTTTTCAAGAACCGAATTGATTGAGGGTCTCCTCCCACTTCACCACAAACACCAATTTTAATTGTTGAGTCAAAAGCTCTTATTTTATCAACAGCAATTTTCATCAACATTCCCACACCCTCTTCATCGATATGTTGGAATGGATCTTCTTTCAGCAGATGTTTCTCTTGATATGCACCTATAAATTTTCCTGAGTCATCTCGTGAAAAACCATAAGTCAACTGAGTTAAGTCATTCGTACCAAAGCTGAAGAAGTCAGCAACTTCTGCTATTTTTTCTGCTGTTAAACATGCTCTAGGTATTTCTAGCATTGTCCCTATTTTGTATGGCACAGTTTGTCCTGTCATATCAAAAATAGACTGGATTGTTTGGACTAAACGCTCTTTCAACCAGCTCATTTCCTCTTGACTTCCAATCAAAGGAATCATGATTTCGGGTACAATTGTTCCTTGGGTTTCTTTTTGAGAAACTTCTATCGCACTTTCAATAATAGCCGCAACTTGCATCTCATAAATTTGTGGAGTGGTAACAGCTAAACGACAGCCACGATGACCTAGCATTGGGTTTTGCTCGTGCAATTCTTCAATTCGATGATGGATATCAGCAGCTGTCCGTTTTGTTGCATTTGCTAAATGTATAATCTCTTCTTCCGTTTTAGGTAAGAATTCGTGAAGTGGCGGATCCAATAAACGAATAGTGCAGGATTTATTTTTTAATAAAGTAAACATTGTTTTAAAATCTTCTTTTTGAAATTCTTTAAGTCGATTTAACGGTACCAACAATGATTCTGTATTTTCGGAGAGAATCATTTTGCGCATTTCAAAAAGCCGTTCCTCACCGAAAAACATATGCTCCGTTCTTGCTAAACCAATGCCATCTGCACCTAATTTCAGTGCAGTCTTGATATCTGCCGGTGTTTCAGCATTTGCTTTAACAGAAATACTTACATCTTCTTTGGCCCATTCTATGACTGTTTCCAGTAATTGCCATTCATCGCCTTCAATATAAGCAATACTTCCTCTGTAGATGGTTCCTGTTGTTCCATCTACAGAAATTGTATCCCCTTGGTGTAAGGTAACATTACCAGAGGTTGCCTGCTCTAAGAATTCATCAACATAGATTTCTTCACATCCAGCAACACAACAAACGCCCATTCCTCTAGCCACAACAGCTGCATGGGAAGTCATCCCACCTCTAGAAGTCACGATTGCTTCACTAACAACCATACCTTCAATATCCTCAGGAGAAGTTTCTTGGCGAATCAATATGACTTTTTCTCCTCGTTCGCTGGCGACTTTTGCCTGTTCCGCTGTAAAATAGAGTTTGCCGCTTGCAGCACCTGGACTAGCAGGTAATCCTTTAGCAAAAATTTCAGCATGTTTCAATTGATCCGGTTCAAAAACTGGATGAAGTAATTGAGTTACCATTGTTGGATTGATTCGCTGAATGGCTTCTTTTTTTGAAACAATTCCTTCTTCAACCAACTGAACACATATTTTAAATGCTGATTTAGCTGTTCTTTTACCATTTCTTGTTTGTAAAATATAAAGTTTACGGTTTTCAATGGTAAATTCAATATCTTGCATATCTTTATAATGATTTTCTAGCAGATGACTTACATTTAAAAACTCTTGATAAACATCCGGCATCAATGCTTTAAGTTCACTGATTGGTTGAGGCGTTCTGATTCCTGCAACAACATCTTCCCCTTGAGCGTTTATTAAAAACTCACCGAAAATCCCTTTCTCTCCAGTTGCAGGATTTCTAGTAAATGCAACTCCAGTACCACTATCGGAGCCAAAGTTTCCAAAAACCATCGCCTGAATATTGACTGCAGTACCTAATGAATCTGAAATATCGTGTAAGCGACGATAAGTGATTGCTCTAGAATTATTCCATGAACGAAAAACAGCTTCAACTGCCAAAGTTAATTGTTCAAAAGGGTCTTGTGGAAATGGTTGATGAGTCATTTCTAGAAAAATATTTTTATAAACCGCTACCAATTCTTGCCAATCTTCTTCCTGCATTTCTGTGTCTACAAGATAATTTTTTTTTGATTTGTAAAAATCCAATTGCTCTTCAAAGCGATTCTTATCAATACCAAAAACAACATCACCAAACATTTGCAGTAGCCTTCTATAACAGTCATATGCAAAGCGACCATCGCCTGTCTTTTTAATTAACCCCGCAACAGTTTCGTCATTCAGTCCTAAATTTAAAATCGTATCCATCATTCCTGGCATAGAAAATTTTGAACCACTTCTCACTGAAACTAAAAGAGGGTCTGTGATATCGCCAAATTTCTTTTTTGTTTTTCCTTCCATGCTATTGATATGTTGCTTGATTTCTTTGTAAAGTTCGTTTGAGACATGTTCCTTTTTTTGTAGATAATCCAAACACGCCTCTGTTGTAATGGTAAATCCTGTTGGTACGGGTAACTTTAATCTCGTCATCTCAGCTAGATTAGCCCCTTTTCCACCTAATAAATCAGTTTGCTCTTTGCTTCCTTGTGAAAAATCAATCACATATTTCATGGCTAAATTCTCCTTTTCTTTAATTAGTGTATCACATTAACTTTAAAACGATTATATTGTGTATCACATTAGAAGTCAATAATCAAAAATACATCTTTTATTTACTGTTGATTTATTTTTAGAAGAAATATATAATCATTAGTGTGTCACATTAAGAAAGTAGGTCGATAGAATGAAACTTACCTCAAGACAATTGGAGATCATTAAAATCGTTAAGGAAAATGAACCTATCAGTGGTGATAGTATTGCTAAGACACTTGGTTTAAGCCGAGCTACATTGAGAAGTGATTTAGCTATTTTGACGATGACCGGTTTGCTTGATGCTAGACCAAAAGTTGGTTATTTTTATACGGGACAAACTGTTGAACCACTGCTTTATGAAAAATTATATAAAAAGAAAGTCAAAGATATCATGTTACCGCCGATTTTGATCCATCAAAGTACCACCGTTTATGATGCTGTAACTAATTTATTTATTTACGATGTTGGTTCGTTATATGTCAAAGATGATAACGATGAGCTACTAGGTATTTTATCTCGGAAAGACTTGCTACGGGCTGCAATTAGTAATCCCAATACCGAAAAAACGCCTGTTGCTATGATCATGACTCGCATGCCAAATATTGTCACAATCACTAGCGAGCGAACTATTTTAGAGGCAGGAGCACTATTAATTCAACATAATATTGACACTTTACCCGTTGTAGAAATTGATCAGCCTAAAAAAGTTATTGGTAAAGTAACAAAAACTAAAATGATGGCTTATTTTATCAATGCTGGCAATGATATCGAGAAAGAAAACTATTAAAAAAATATAGAAATAGTGAAAAAAAGAGGAGCGTACATTTTAATGAAAAATGACAAAATCAAAATTTATTTAGTATCAGATTCAGTTGGAGAAACGGCACAAAAAATTATTTCAGCTGTATCAGCTCAATACCCAAGTATTGATATGAGTGACATTCAACGTTTCCCCTTCATTACAGATGAAGAACTATTACAACCTATCTTAAAAGATGCTTTACATGATAAAGCTGTTGTTGTTACAACATTGGTAGATAAAAAATTGGTCAATTTAGTCAAAGATTTTGCCAAAAGAACTGGGTTGCAATTTGTTGACTACATGAGCCCATTAAGTGAAATTGTTGAAGGAACCTTTGGTATTCAGCCTTTACAAGAGCCAGGGGCCATTCACAAATTGAACGAACAATATTTTAGTCGTGTTTCGGCAATTGAATTTGCGGTACGATATGATGATGGTAAAGATTCAAAAGGCTTCTTAGAAGCGGATTACGTATTGCTAGGCGTTTCACGCACATCAAAAACACCTTTAAGTATGTATATGGCTAATAGAAACCATAAAGTAGCTAATCTACCTTTGATTCCAGAAGTTGCTTTGCCAGCTGAATTGGATCAAATTGATCCTAAAAAAATCATTGGTCTAACAACAAGCATTGATAGTTTGATGGACATTCGCAAATCTCGTTTACACTCATTAGGACTAAAAGAAGATTCTGCCTACACAAACGCTGATCGTATTCAAGAAGAACTAGATTATGCGTCTAGTGTTTTTGAAAAATACAATGCTTTAGTCATCAATGTTGACAAAAAGTCTATTGAAGAAACAACTACAATCATTGAAAATTTGACCAAAAACGAACACTAAGGAGTGTTTCTGATGAATGAATCTCAACCTAATGAAATGATTGCGGAGCTTATTAATCTAGAAGCCATTTTGAATCTACCTAAAGGAACTGAACATTTTATTAGTGATCTTCATGGAGAATTTGATGCATTCAACCATATTTTAAGAAACGGCTCTGGAAGTATTCGCAATAAGGTTCACACCCTTTTTAATCAAAACCTTTCTACGAAGCAAATGGATGAGTTGTGTTTTTTGATTTATTATCCTGAAGAAAAGCTACAATCCTTAAAAAAACAGCAAGTGCTATCTAATACTTGGTGGTTTGAAACTATTGAACATCTATTGATTATTGTTCGATTTTCATCAAGTAAATATACCCGCTCTAAAGTTCGTAAGGCTTTACCAGAAACATATGCTTATATTTTAGAGGAATTGATTTATCAATACGATGAAGACACAGACAAAAGAGCCTACTATCGTCAGATCATCCAAAAAATCATCGAACTTGGGGAAGCGGAACGTTTCATCACCGATTTAGCCTATTTAACTCAGCGATTTGTTATTGATCACTTACATGTAATTGGCGATATTTATGATCGGGGACCCCATCCTGACAAAATAATGGATTCTTTGATTGACTATCACTCTCTTGATATTCAATGGGGCAACCATGATATTATCTGGTTAGGTGCTGTGAGTGGATCAAAAGCGTGTTTAGCTAATGTGTTACGGATTTGCGCCCGTTACGGAAATCTTGATCTTTTGGAAGATGCTTATGGCATTGATTTACATTTATTAAAATCATTTAGCCGCAAAACCTATCAAGAAAATATCCATTTTAAACCTAAAAAAAATCCTTATAGAAACCTTTCTGTCGTAGAAATAACAGATGCCATGAAGATTCAACAAGCGATGGCAATCATTCAAGAAAAATTAGAAGGTCAGCTTATCAAACGTCGCCCAGAATTTCAAATGGATCATCGGTTATTATTGAATAACATTGTTGACAATAAACTTACAATTAATAACAAGTCTTATAACCTGCTAAATACTTGTTTTCAAACCATCGATTGGGATGATCCTTATAAGTTGACTCTGGAGGAAGAACTAATCATCACTGATTTATTGCGCCAATTTCAACACGCTCAAAAATTAAATCAGCACATGGCCTTTCTTATCGAAAAAGGCTCCCTATACCTTCCATATAACCATAACTTGTTAATCCATGGCTGTATTCCTCTTAATGAAGATGGAACTTTTCAATCTGTGATTTTCGATGGAAAAACATTTGCTGGCAAAAGCTTACTTGATTTTTTTGAAATAACAATTAAACAAGCCTTTGCTAAACCTTGGCAAACAGAAGATTTCTCAACAGACATTATCTGGTATCTTTGGTGTGGTGAACGTTCTTCTCTCTTTGGAAAGAAAGCAATGAAAACCTTTGAACGTTATTTTATCAAAGAAAATGAAACCCATGTAGAAGAAAAGAATCCTTACTATGAATTGAGAAACAGCGCTGAAATCTGTCAACGAATTTTAAATGCATTCGACCTTAAAGAAGCAGACGCCCACATTATTAACGGACATACACCTGTCAAACTGCTTAAAGGAGAATCTCCAATTAAAGCAGATGGAAAAATGATTGTGATTGACGGTGGATTTTCACGAGCCTATCAAAAGGTAACGGGAATTGGCGGTTATACGCTACTTTATAATTCTTTCGGTATGCAGTTGGCAGCTCATAAACCTTTTTCTGATAAAGAAACGGCAATTGAAAAAAATGATGATATTATTTCCACAAGACAAATAGTTGATCGACAATTGAAACGCTTAAAAGTAAGAGATACAACCATCGGACTCTCTTTAATTAAAGAGACAGAACGGTTAAAACAACATTTAGAAAGTCATGATTACTCTTCTTTCTTATAAGATTCAAAGAAAGAACTAAGACGAAAATTTTCTGTCTTAGTTCTTTCTTTTTTATTAAAACGGTTGAGACAATAATCATATGGTCTTCCCTTTTGATTATTGTCTCAACAAATCTTGCAAAAGAAAGTGAAAAATGATTAAATGGTTGTGGTTGTATTTTTTATTGAAAGATTTCAGAGGTTCTAAGCTTTCTTTAATCATTCTTTGGTATGATCCGTTTACAATCTAAATATTTTGAAAGGAACGAATGGTATTTGGAAAAAAAGAAAATGACTCTATACGGGATGATTTTCTCTATTTGTTTCTTCTTGATTGTTTCATTCTTTTTTTCTACTCATACAGTAGATTATGCAAACGAAACAGAAACAATTGAAAAAATCAGTGAACCAACTAAGACTACGTCTTCTTCCATAATTAAAAATCCAGAACTAAAAGAGCAAGAAAATCCGGAACTTACGGCTTTTTATCATAAAATCAATCAAACGATGACGGATGCAGCAAACTCTTTCAAAGGCGATGTAGGGATGACTTATGTGGATCTAGCAACTGGGAAACAAATTTCTATTAATGGAACGAAAGAATTCTACAGCGCTAGTACAATCAAAGTACCTTTAGCAATGATGATCGCAGATAAGGTTCAAGCGGGAAATTTAAAATGGGATGATCAACTTACCTATAAGGAAAAAGAAGATTATGAGGACGGTACAGGTATCATCATAAATGATATTCAGCCAACCTATTCACTAAGAACATTACAGGAATATAACATTACCTATTCAGATAATATTGCCAAAAATATGTTGTACGATACCTTTGGTGGCGGTATTAAAGCTAAACAAACCCTTTATGCTCACTTCTTACAAAAAGAAACAGACTGGGACGATGCAAAGTTCACTTCGGAGGATGCAGCTAAAATCCTCAAAATTTTATACAAAGAAAAAGCATCCAACCAAGAGTATCAAACAATTTATAATTATATGAAAAATACAGTTTTCCATGAGCGACTGGACACAGCAACTACATCAGGGAAAGTGGCTCATAAGATTGGTTCTTATGAAGGATATCTTCACGATATCGGTATCTTAGAAACGGAGCATCCTTTTATTTTAACGGTTTTTACTAATGGACAAACAGATGCTGGAATTCCATTTATTTCAACGATAACCGATCAGTTATGGAGTGTACAAAGTAATGACTATCCAAAAAAATAGAGAGAAGATTTCGTAAAAACGTTATCTTCTCTCTATTTTTAATGGTCACGCATTACTTCCCATGTTCTTGATTTTAATCAAACGAGTAATCTCACTCCGCTCATTTTCTTCCAGTTTCATTTGAATATAATAAATTGTTTCCTCTAATTGAGGGATCGTCATATATTCTAATGCGTTTACTCGACGACGAGTCTTCTCAATCTCTTCTGACATCAACTGACACGTCTTTTCAACTTCTGATAATTCCAATAATTTCGGTAAAATAGTCGAAATTTTGTCAAACGAACGATCCAATTCAGCATTGGAGTTTAAATAACCATAATTCAATGGCGCTTCAACAACTGTTTCGTCATAGTGAAAATTCATGATTGGAACGGTCACGCTCATAATATTTTTTTCAATAACATCAAGTGTTACCTCATTAGCAGGAACTGCAACTAATTCTTCAATAAAAGCTTCATTTAAGGTCGCATTAGCTAAGACAAAATTAGATAAGGCTGTCGTTAATTCTTTTTCGACATCAATCCGCAGCAGATTATTTTTTTTAACTAGTAAAATAAATCGACGCATTAGTTCATCTTGCTTATCCTTTAATAACTTATGTCCTCGAGTTGCAGTTCCAAGTTGTTTCTTTAGCCGAGAGAGTTCCATTCGCGTGGGATTCACATTTAATCGCACCACTTTCGATCACTCTCCTTTGGTTAAATATTCATCCAGCATGTCATCTTTGATTCGTTTTAATTCTGTTCTTGGCAACATTGATAATAATTCCCAACCTAAATCTAACGTTTCATTTATTGAACGATTTGTATAAAAACCTTGATTCACGTACTCTTTTTCAAAACGGTCGGCAAATTTTGCATAGATTTTATCAACATCGGACAACGCTGATTCCCCAAGTACAACAGCCAACTCTTTCGCCTGTTTCCCTTGCGCATAAGCTGCAAATAATTGATTCATCGTTGGTGCATGATCAATCCGAGTTTTTCCTTCGCCAGTTCCTTTATCTTTCAATCGAGACAATGACGGCAGTACATCGATAGGTGGTTGAATACCGCTCTTATACAATTCCCTAGATAAAATAATTTGTCCTTCAGTAATATAGCCCGTTAAATCAGGAATCGGATGAGTTTTGTCATCTTCTGGCATTGTCAAAATCGGAATCTGAGTTACAGAACCTTTTAACCCGCGAATACGTCCAGCACGCTCATAAAGTGTTGCCAAATTCGTATAAAGATATCCTGGATAACCACGTCGTCCTGGCACTTCACGGCGCGCCGCTGAAATTTCTCGTAAAGCCTCACAATAATTGGTCATATCCGTCATGATTACTAACACATGCATGCCTTTTTCATAAGCTAAGTATTCAGCTGCTGTCAATGCCATTCTTGGTGTAGCAATTCGCTCAATTGCTGGATCATTAGCTAAATTCATAAACATCACCGAACGGTCAATTGCTCCTGTTTGACGGAAATCTTCCATGAAAAACTCCGCTTCTTCAAATGTGATTCCAATCGCTGCAAAGACAACTGCAAAATCTTCATCGCTATTCAAAACATTGGCTTGACGAGCAATTTGCGCCGCTAGTTCTTTATGAGGTAAACCTGATCCAGAAAATACGGGCAATTTTTGTCCGCGAACTAAGGTGTTCAAGTGATCTATGGCTGAAATCCCTGTTTGAATAAATTCATCTGGATAATCTCTGGCAACAGGATTAATCACTTCACCATTGATATCTACCATTTTTTCTGGCAAAATTTCAGGCCCATTGTCTTTAGGACGACCTAAACCATCAAAAATCCGTCCCACCATGTCTTCTGATACACCTAACTCTAAAGGATGACCTAAAAAACGAACCTTTGAATCTCGAAGATTAATTCCGCTAGTTCCTTCAAATATCTGAACCATTGCTTTATCTCCGTTGATTTCTAGAACTTGTCCACGACGAATCTCACCATTTTGCATACGGACTTCGATTAATTCTTCATATTTGACCCCTTCAACCTTTTCAACGATCATCAAGGGACCAACAACTTCATTAATCGTACGATACTCTTTAATCATTCGTCATCCCTCCATCTACAACGATTTGTTTTAAGACCTGTTTGATTTCATCCACCAATCCGTCTAAACGATCGATTTGATCTTCTGGTAAATACTTACTTCTAGCAATTTGATCTCTTAATCCAACTGTTCCAGCCATGATTTCAGATAAATAAGCTCCTAAGCCTAAAGCTGTTTGACCTTCTTTATAAAATGTTAAGATCAAGCGAAGCATTTTGTATTGTTTTTCTCTTGAAGTAAATGTATCAACATCGTCAAATGCATTTTGCTGCAAGTAATCCTCACGAATTGATTTAGCAACTTCTAACGTCAGACGATCTTTATCAGACAATGAATCTATTCCCACTAAACGAACAATTTCGTCCAATTGTGACTCTTCTTGTAAAATCCTCATGCCTTCTATGACCATTTCAGACCAATCAACTTGTAATTGTTGATCCAGATACTTCCCAACTTCTGAGTCATATAAAGAATAACTTTGCAGCCAATTGATTGATGGAAAATGACGTTTTTGAGCCAGTGTTGCATCTAATCCCCAAAAAACTTTTACAACACGTAACGTGTTTTGCGTAACAGGTTCAGAAATATCCCCACCAGATGGAGAAACCGCACTGATTGCCGTAATACTACCTTCACGATGGTCTTTTCCTAAAGCCACAACTTGTCCAGCACGTTCATAATATTCTGCTAAACGGCTGCCTAAATATGCAGGATAGCCTTCATCTCCAGGCATTTCTTCTAGACGTCCACTCATTTCACGTAATGCTTCAGCCCAACGAGATGTTGAATCTGCCATAATCGCCACAGAATAGCCCATATCACGGAAGTACTCAGCAATGGTGATTCCTGTATATATTGATGCTTCACGAGCTGCTACAGGCATATTAGATGTATTAGCAATCAATACCGTACGCTCCATGACAGACTCTCCTGTATTTGGATCAATCAATTCGGGAAATTCGTTCAGTACATCAGTCATTTCATTACCACGTTCACCACAACCTACATAAACCACTAAATCGACATCAGCCCATTTAGCAATTTGATGCTGCACTACAGTTTTCCCCGCGCCGAAAGGTCCTGGAACTGCAGCAGCTCCCCCTTTAGTTACAGGAAAAAAAGTATCAATCACTCGTTGCCCAGTAAGCAAAGGTACATCAGGATTTAATTTCTCTAAAATCGGACGGCTACGGCGGACCGGCCATTTTTGCATCATTGTGAATTCTTTTTCGCCAGTTACTGTTTCAATAACATAAACAGTCTCTTCAATTGTGAACTCACCTTGCTTCACTTCTTTAACTGTTCCGCTGATTCCAAATGGCACCATGATTTTATGAGGGATTACTTTTGTTTCTTGAACAAGACCAATAATATCACCTGCTGAAACTTCTTCGCCAACAGAAACACTAGGTTCAAAGAACCATTTTTTCGTTCTATCTAATGCAGGAATCTGAACACCCCTACTTAAAAAGTCACTTTTTGTTACTTCTGCAAAAGTTTCTAACGGACGCTGAATCCCATCAAACATCTCTGCAATTAATCCAGGCGCTAGTTCAACTGATAAAGCTTCTCCAGTCGTCACTACTGGTTCTCCTGGTCCAATTCCAGTTGTTTCTTCATATACTTGAATTGATGCAACATCTCCCCGCATCTCAATAATCTCTCCGATAACACCCAGTTCTCCAACATGACAAATATCCTGAATACTTGCATCAGACATATTCTCAGCCATAACCAAAGGTCCGGAAACTTTAATAATTCTACCAGTTTGCAAAATCATTCCTCCTATTCCGTAAAGCTGAACGAGCAGTTTAGCTTTAAGCAAATTAGGAAAATTATTTAATGATGCTTTTTATCATTGAATAATTTTATCTATTTGCCGAAAACGCTAGCTCGTGAAGCTAGATCAAACATAAAGCTGAACAGGCTCATTTAGTACTGACTGAAAAATAGGAAAATATGACTGAGGCGCTTTTTGGCTCATTCATATTTTATCTTTTTTCCGAAGTACTAGCCTGAGAAGCTAGATCAAACGTAAAGCTGAACAGGCTCATTTAGTACTGACTGAAAAATAGGAAAATATGACTGAGGCGCTTTTTGACTCATTCATATTTTATCTTTTTTCCGAAGTACTAGCCTGAGAAGCTAGATCAAACGTAAAGCTGAACAAGCAGTTTAGCTTTTCAACATCCTACAATATATTCTGTCCAATCGCTCTTTCCACATTATCCTGAATTTCTTTCAATCCAATTCCTTTTGTCCCATTATGACTTGGAATTAATATAATCGCTGGAGTAACTTCACTTTTATAGCGTTCGATTGTTTCGACAGCTTGTTCAGATGCATCTTCTGTAATAAAAATCACACCAAAATTATTTTTTGCCATTGATTCGATTGTTTCTCTAACCTGTTTTGTAGAAGTGGCATAAACCACTTCAAAACCAAATAACTTGAAAGGCATGACAGAATCTTTGTCACCAATTACACCTATTTTATACGCCATCTGTCACCCGCATCCTTTCTCTAACCGTATCAATTGAAAATTTACCTCGCTTACTCACTAGGATCAAACGTAAATTCTTCCATTCAACTTCTTTTGCATTTAAAAAAGCAAGCAGAGGCAACGGACCAAATGCCATGATTTTGGCTTTATCATATAATCCCGTCAAATAATCATCTTTTACCTTCTCAAACGCAACCAAGTCTAATTTTTTTGTTTCAGCGGAAACAATTGGTGCTAATAATCCACCATAAGTCGTACCAAGAACAAAATCTGTAAAAATGGTTAAAGGTTGTTCGGCATAGTCTAAAAATTTTTCTTTAGGAATATTGCCTGAGCTGGATAAAACGGTCGATAAGAAATTCTCATGCTGTCCTTGAATGATTCCTCTAGCCATGGTAGAAATATTCGTCAAATCAATAAATGCTGTAACCTCTGCTACGATATCTGGGTAACCTAATGATTCAGCTAACTGTCGCTGAAATGTTAAAAAATTTCGATCATAAATAATATCAATGGCTTGAAGCATCGATGATTCCTGAAAATAATCTAATACTTCAAGAATGGCATTCATCAAAACTTCTGGTAACTCGGTAGAAACTCTTGTATGGATCGCACTTTTCATTGTTTCTAAAGCGTAACGTCCATCATCAATAAATAAGTAATCCAAATTTTTCCCTGTCAATTCAGCTTTCGTTAGAACTTTCAAATTATGAAAAGTTGACCGAGAAGTGTAAATAGCGATGATTTCAGGTTCTGGAGCCAGTTCATACAACCATTCATACAACTTCCCTTTTTCTTTTGAATAAATATATTCAAATCTATCAGCAAAATCATCCGTCATATAGGTTCCATAAACAGTATTTTTTAAAATCTCTTTTAATTCTTCTGTATTTTTCGCATTTAATAATTGTTCGTATTGTGCCGTACTTAAAAGTTCTGTTTCTTTAAGACGAATTAAAGGATTAATTTGATTATATGCAGTCTCTTTCATCATGATCCTCCTAAATTTAAATCTGAAAAGACTCGCCTCGCTTCGATTGAAGAATAGGAAATTATGACTGAGACGTCTTTTTTCTTCTTCACAATTTATCTTTTTCTGAAAAGCGAGTCGTTTAACTTATTAAACACTAAATTTATTGAAACAACATTTCAGCTATCTTAAAACTTTCCATTTTTTTGATTTCCTGAACAAGACTTGGGAATAAGAAATTGTACTCAATACCATCTTTAGCGATGATAAATCCGCCAACATTTGGTATATACTCCTCTTCCAGCGTCAATCTCAGTTTGTCAGAAGTATGTTCCGTAAGCCAGTGATTGTCTAAATTCCCTTTTGAGTACTCTCCTAATTTTAACTGGGCATCTCCTTCAACAGGTAACTGACTGACAATTTGTTTAGCAAAGGCTTGAAACTCTACCTTAGTCCATTGATTCATTCGCTCAACAGACTCTGAGAAAAGCAGTTCTAAAAACCCTTGTTTTTGATTCAATGTTCCTTGTTTGATCTCTAACTGTTGTCGGTTTTGCTTTTGTTTAAATGCTTTATGTGTTTGTTCTTCATTTTTTTCAATCAGCTTACTTTCTTGTAAAAAAAGGGCTTCTTCCAACTCTTCATATTCTTGGTCAATTCGCTTGATTTCTAGTTTTTTCAGTTCTGAAACTTCTGCTTGACCTTTTTCTAGAATTTGTTCGACAATTTTTTCGATTGCATCCATTTTTTTCCTCCTGTTACTTCACATTTAGTACAAGTAAGAATGAGATAACAAACCCAAGAATGGCGTATGTTTCAACCATGGCAGCATAAATGATCCCTTTTGTTGCATGTTCAGGTTTCTTCGCTAAAATTTGAATCCCTGCTGCTGCAACGCGTCCTTGAGCGATACCAGAAAATAGACCAGCAAAGGCAATTGGTAATGATGCCACAAAGTAATCTAATCCTTGAACCATTGACATGCTGTTATCTAAATTGATAAAAATCAAGAAGGCAATTACGAAACCGTACAAGCCTTGAGTACCTGGCAATAATTGTAAGATTAATGCTTGTCCAAATTTTTCAGGCTGTTCTGTTGTTAATGCAGCAGCCGCTTCACCAGTAAATCCAACACCTTTAGCTGAACCAATCCCAGCTAAAATTGTTGCCATTGCCATTCCTAAAACTGCAAAAAGAATTCCACCATTGTTATTAATTAAGTATTCTATCATGTTTATATTCCTCCACTATTCATTTACTTTTGATTTTTTTTCAATATTCATGTACTTCTCTTCTGTTTTTAACGGCTTAAATGCACGACCGCCGCCAGTATAAAATTTTCCAAAAAACTCTACATACTGTAAACGTGCACCATGGACATAGGCGCTTAACAAACTTAAAAAGAGATTCAAAGCATGTAAAGCGATAATCAAGAAGATTCCCACAGTGAATCGAGCTGCCGGTGGCATAAATGCGACTAACATATTAAATGCTGCAGCAATACTTCCACCTGAAATTCCTAAGGCCATCAAACGTGTATAACTGACTAAATCACCAATGTAACCCGTCAAACCATATAATCCATATAGACCTTTCGCTAATCCTTTAATTTTTGATTTCGATTGAATGATTGGTACTACAACAATTGATACAGCAGAAATTACTGCAACAACGACTCCAGCTGTAACTAAGCCATCATTGCTAAAAATCAACATACCTAAAACCGCAATCAAAATCCCCACCAATAAACCTTGCCAAGCAAAACTATCACTAATACTGTCTAAATATCGTTTTCTCTTAGTCAATTCAATTCCGTTAACCATCAATCCTGTCAACAGCTGTATGAACCCGAAAATAACAGATAAAATCAAGATTGTATTCACGTCTTCAGTCGTGGATAGTATTGGGAAAGGCCACCGAACACCAAACAGCATTTTCGGTAAAGCTGCTCCAAAGAATGAACCATAGATAAAGCCCCAAATAATAGTTGGAAATGATAGTATCAGAAAGAAATCCGCAAAACGTTTCATCCCTCTAGGTAAAATTATCAATTTAAGTGCAAACAATGCACCTATCAACATTAACAAACCGTACCCGATATCTGCCACCATCATACCAAAAAATACCATGTAAAAAGGCGTCATAATTGGTGTTGGATCTACTTCATTATATTTTGGCAAACTATACATTTCAGTTAACATTTCAAATGGTGCCACAAGGGAATTATTTTTCAGTTTCACGGGAATATCCGCTTGTATTTCATCCTCGGTTGGTTGATCAAATGTGATATAAACCTCATCTATAGCTAATGCCTCTTGTAGGGCAACTGTCAACTCATGCTTTTCATCAATCGGAATCCATCCTTGCATAACAAAGAAATAAGAAGTATTTAACAGATGTTTCTTGGCATCCTCCCGGTGAATATATGCATAGGTCATCTCCTCAGCAAAATATAGTTCTTCCAAATGATTTCGATAGGATGATAGACTAATTTTCACTCTCTTTTCTTCTTCAACAAGTGCACCTAATTCTTCTTTATTTTTCTGATAAGCCTCTTTAGGTAAGATATCATATGGATAATAGAACTCATTGAAACTATATTTAGCTGTGATATCA
Organism: Enterococcus sp. AAFC-DPL-5146; assembly: GCF_058216635.1. Lineage (NCBI taxonomy): Bacteria > Bacillati > Bacillota > Bacilli > Lactobacillales > Enterococcaceae > Enterococcus > Enterococcus sp. AAFC-DPL-5146. The sequence continues at coordinate 1,720,317 of NZ_CM177103.1, forward strand.
TCCAAATCCTCAGATTGACTCTTTAGATAAATTAAACTGTAATAAACATGATTTTGACTGTGATAAATTTCTTCGATGTACACAGATGAACTATTTTCTATATCAGCTAAAAATTCGGTTTGATTCGCTGAATTGATTGTTCCCAGTAAAATATCAGTACTCGTTAATGAATTTTTCTGTGGAATAATATCTAAATACTGCCAGCGAGTCAACCATTTTTCTTTTGATAACAAGTCTTTTCGCTTAGCTTCGATTGTTGCCAGTTCGTTTTTAAGTGAAGCAATTTCTTTTAAATATTCACTAATTTTGAACTCGTCGAAACTTTTCTCCAGAGAACTTAATGTACGCACTTGTCTTTTTAATGGTTTCTTTTTAGAAGAACTCTCCCCGAATCGTTCAATAAACGTCAGGGATTCCTGGATATCCGTCAGCATTGATTGAAAATGTTTCTTTTGACTTTCATCTTCATCCATTAATGTTGATGCAAAATGTTTTTCTATATAAGAGCTATCTACGTTCGAATGAAAAAAATCTTTGATCTCAATCGCTTGCAACCCTTGAATCGTTTGAAGAATTACTTCTTCACTTTCGGCAGAAGCGATGATTGTCATTTTTTCCATTTTATTGACTGCCATAGATTGTTTTCACCCTTTCTATTACGTGATCAATGATAGATTCTTTATTTTTTTCATATTTTTCTTGGAATTTTTGATTTTGTTCTTTTGCTTCAATTAGCAAAATGTCTTTTTCTTTTTGAAGTTGTTCATTTTTTTGAGTCTCTAACTCTTGTAGCAAAGTCGCAATTTTTTTTTGACTTACTTCTTGTTTCCCCTTAAAATCTGATGCTTTTTTTTGCTCATACTTGTCAAGTTCTTCTTTAGCCATTTGTCTCATTATTTCAACGTTTTCTTCTGCTTCACGAATCTTATCTAACGCTTCTAAAACCATTTTTTCACCCCTATCATTTTAGTACTCTGTATTCCTCTCTATTATTGAACGTATGACCTTTTTTTACAATTAAAAAGAGAATAAACTGTGCTTTTATTTACTAAAAACACAACTTATTCCCTTAAAGATTGATTGGAAAATAAAAAAGGGCCTAAGTTCAAAAACTCGTCCTTCTCACCCCTTGAAGAACCTGATCCTTGAAGCTTGCGCCCAACCATTATTATTCATATGCATTTATCTTAGCAAAAAAATACTTAAATTACAACTTCTTTAGTAATACACTTACCTGACTTAAATAAAAAAATTCCACCTTCAATTGAAGATGGAAAAGGAGTCTTACTCATGCGAGTAAATGAAAAAAAGTTTTGTTGTTAGGATATCATTATGTTACTATCTTATTTTTCAATTTACAAATAAAAAGCATTACAATCCTTAAAAAATATCATTATTATATTTATTTTATACTACTAAAAAAAGAATACTTCCAAATCATATGATAAACGGCTAACACGTTCAATCATTGCTTCTTTCCAAACATCTGTAAACCAATCATATTGAATTTGATTGATAATATTTTTTTTTAATTCATCACTCATGGCTTCACTATCAATTTGCCCTTCGTAATATGAATCCATCACTGTTAAAACTTTCGTATTGCTATGTTGTTGAAATTTGTAAATACGCCCTTTTTCTATGTAATAAAACCAGTGATTGATGATAACCGCAAATTGTTCTTCTTTTTTTTCTAATAATGTGATAAACATCTGAGGTGTGATTTTCTTCATCCTTGTTACTCCATTTCTACGTTACTTTGTCATTATTTGTCTATTTTATCATATCAATGATTTAAAAACTTAAAAATTTGAATTAAAATCATTATGAGAAAGACCCACACGAACCTTATGTACAATTATGATTACTATTTGATATAATATAACCTAGTTATTCATATATTATTTTATCGATTGGAGAAATAAGAAATGGGACAAAACTTGGTAAAAGTAACGACGACTTTTCATAATACATGGTTGATAGATTTGAAAAAAGATGACTTTACTGAAGAAAACAATATTTTATTTGGTGATACTCTACGACTTTCCATTTCTAAAAATGATTCTTATTATTTTGCTGAATCAATTGCCCTTACCTACAGTAAAGAAATCCTATCAAGAGAAAAGCCAACTGAAAGCGAAATTGACTTTTTCAACTATATGAAAATCGCTCAAGAAAAAATGTTTTCAAAGACATTATCAGCAAAATATAAATTAGAACAATATGTACTTCCGACAATAGCTTCTGAAGATTTAGAAAGAAGCCTATAAAAATAAATAATAGCCTCTGATTTACTTCATTCAACAGGAAAAGTAAATCAGAAGCTACTATTTTGCACTTTTTTTGTTACGCACTTTTTATTTATACATCTAGTTTTTAGTTAAATTTTTTGTTCGCAAAAATTATTTTGATGACTTAAACTCAATTAAATGAATATATCTTTAGGCTCCAATACAAATTACATAAACACTAATAGCTCCTGAAACTAAAGTAAAAAAAGAAACCATTACGGACACCTCCATATTTAGTTTTTGAAAAAATCAGAGTTTGCAAACAAATAACTTTCCTAAAGTACAGAATAACAAACAACAAACAAAATTGAAAGTAAAAAAATCGCAAAATGCGAAATTAGCATGTGAAATATAAAATATTCGAAATTTCTTATAAAAAATAGGCATTCCCCTCCTTTTTCATGCTATAATCGCATAAAAAAGGAGGAAAACCCTTGAACATCATAGATACTTTACGTTTTTTTAGATTGAAACTAAAACTTACTCAAAAAGAAATGATGCCTGTATATACAGATCCTTCAACATATTCAAAAATCGAAAGTGAGCGACGCTCATTGAAGGTAAGCGAATTAGAAGAAATATTGAGTCATATTTCTGTTAATACTGAAGAATTTTTTCATTTTGCAACCTTTGACAAAGAGCAACAAGATTTCAGAAAATACTTTTACTATTGTGCTAACCATCTAGAAAATAAAACTACAAAACAAAAGCTTCTAAATTATTATTCTTCTTTAAAAAATAAAGAAGAAAAAACACTACGAGAGCTATCAAATTATATAGCAATTAAGAGTTTTTTTCATGATCAATGGGTCGAGGTAAATGAACTTACTCCAAAAGAAATAACAGATACTTTAGAGAACTTATTAAATAAATCATTCTATCTTCAATATGATTATGCAATTACCAATAATCTTATTCAATTTTTTAATGCCAAACAAACCGATTTACTTCTGGCTAAGATGTTTCCAATTAAATATGAGGAACAACGTGATTTTACCACAAAGAAATTCGCTCATAACATCCTGATTAATCTAATTTCTTTAAAATTATATGCTAAGGATTACGAAGGTGCAGAAAAATACATTAAGCTAGCAAAAAAACAAGATAGACAAAATGAAAATTATAATTTTAAGTTAAATTTACAATACTTAACTAATCTTTTAAATTATCTGCTGGATGGAGAACCAGTTTATATGGAACGTGTCTACGACTTCATTCATTTGTTAGAAAATGCAGGTGATGTCACACATGCAACGAATGTAAAAAAAGAAGTCAAGATGTTAACTCATGAAAGAGATAGTGAGAAATTATTGAATAATTACACTGTTGGATTGCTGAAAGAAAGTTAAAGTGTTGTCAAAAATTCAATAAAACAGTATATCCCACCTTTTTCAAGGTGGGATACGGAGTATTACTCGGATTGAGTAAAATGAAAATACTGTTAGGGTACATTTATAATATCACTAAATGTTATCAATTTCAACCCTGAAGTAAATGTTTTTTTGTTCATCTATTTTTTACAAATCCCCCTTGAGTTCACTTAACGATAATCTATTTTCCAAGGTTTATCTTATATTAATATTCCGTTTTCTGTTAAAATAAAATAAAAATACACAAAGCAGGCGAACTCAGTTGACTATTAAACGAAATAAAACGAACATTATTATTTTGCTATTCTTATTATGGATAAGTATGATTTCCATTTTCCCTTATTTTTTTAATAACTATATTTTCAACCAAGATGATCTCTTATTTCATCGAACTAGATTGGAAAGCTACTATCAAGCAGTTAAGCATCTTGACTTTTTTCCAAGAGTCTTTCCTAATATGGGATTAAATTTTGGATACGGTGCAGATTTATTTTATCCATCAATTCTGTTGTTTCCTTTTACTTTTTTTCGGATAATTGGACTATCTTTTGTACCTTCTTATTATTTATATCAGTTACTGATTAGCTTTTTTACAGCAGCTACCTCTTACTTTTTTTTGTACTCTATCAAAAACAAGCAAAAGCAGGCGTTGTTGTTTGCTTGTTTTTATACCCTTTCGACTTATCGTTTGATTGATCAGTCTGTTCGAGCTGCTCTTGGAGAAACCTTAGCTTTTGCCTTTTTGCCTTTATTTGTTTTAGGTATTTACTCCATTTTTTATAGTAATAAGCCTCGTTGGCAACTATTGGCGGTTAGTATGAGTTTGCTGATTGCCAGTCACTTGATTACAGCGTTCTATTCATTTATTCTACTACTTCTTTTTATATTGATTCATTGGAAAAAGTGTAGACAAACTCAAATCAAAAACTTGATTCAATCGGGACTGCTCACTATCGGATTATCTGCTTGGTTCTTGTTTCCTTATCTGGAACAAACCTATCATTTGACCTTTAACTTTGATCACACAACATTGTGGACAAGTGGCTTGAACTTTAGTTTAGGAAATCTATTTGTTAATAGTCTTGCAAATTTAAGTGCACCTTATAGCGAGCTAAAACCAAATATTGGTTTATTACTACTGTTCACAGTTATTATCGCAGGTTTTAACTATCCTAAATTAACACCAACCAATAAACGCTTAACATTAATTACAGTCTTTTTAATTATCCTGACTACAAACCTTTTCCCTTGGGCGATGTTTAAAGTCTCTATTTTAGCAAAGATACAGTTTCCATGGCGTTTATTGTTATTTGCTTCTTTCTTTGCTAGTTTACTTGCGGTTAATTTGATTGAGCAATTTCATTTTCTTTCTAGTAAGAATGTGTTTATATTTGTCAGTTTGAGCAGTCTTTTGACTGTCGGCTTTAATGTAAATAACTTAATGCAAGGTAACCTTCAAAATAGCGCGACCGTAACCAACAAAAACTATTCTGATTTTTATGAGTCGGAAATCGGACATGGAAAAGAATACTTAGTAAAAGATACTGATTTTAAAAAATATTTTGCTTCCCCTAATTTAATCGTTAACGGCGTTCCTTATACTGATTCTTTGACCTACAAGATCAATCAATACAATCATAGTAAATACAATTTGCAAACGAGTGGTAATTCTGAAGTCCAGTTACCAAAATTTTACTACAAAGGATACGAAGTTAAAGATAATCAAAAGGTCATTGGAAATTACAATAAAGATGGTCTTGTTACGGTTAAACTTGCTAAAGGTGTACATGATATTACTATCTCGTATACAAAGACGACTATTCAAAAAATTTCAAGTATTTTTTCCGTTTTGTTGGCTTGTCTATTGATTTTAAGGAATTTATTTACAAGAAAAATTGAAAATCATTGATGATTGTGCCACAATTGATTCATTTATAAAAGGACATTAGAACTGAAAAATAGTATATAGATTAATTAATTAGACTGGTATGAATTCGGTGTTGAACCGAGCACATTCCAGTCTAATTTTCTTTTTATTTTCTTAGAATTGCTCTACGATCTTTAGTTACTAAATCAACATAGTCCTCTTCTCTTTGAGAAAATTCTCGTTGCGCTTGAGTCATGGCTTCGCCATCAAAAACAAAATCTTTCAGATAATAGTGTAAAGCTTTCCTAATCTCCTCGAAGAGTTGTTCACCCTTTTTTTCATGTATTAAAGGAAAAACAAGAACAGACTGCCGCTTTGTTTGCAAATTACGTAGAATTATAGTGATGGCATTCAATGCAAAAAAATAGACAGCAGAAACGCTGTACAAACCTCTGTACATCAACGTTTCTACTGTCTGTCTCCATAAAAATTATGGAGACGGCGGGAGTCGAACCCGCGTCCAAACACATTGTCACTTAAACTTCTACGCTCATAGTCATACTATTTTAAGGATTCGCTGAAGTTCATGCCGCATAACAGGCCCAAACTCTCGCTAGTCTGATGATCTCTTTTAAATTTTACAGACGGAAAAATTTAACGTATCCCACTTAATTTGAGACCCTTACTCGAGCACATGGGCGATGCCGAGAGGATCTTCACCCGCTGTTTTTACGCAGCTAGAGCGAAAGTATTATTTTCGTTTTTAGCAGTTATATTTAACTGTAACGTTTTTACGTAGACGTAACCTACGAAACGCGATTCAAGCTCAACTATGCCTGTCGAATCCGTAACGTCCCCGTTAAGATTAAATAGCATAATATACGCTTTTGTTAGTATAACATATTTTTCTTGATTATTAAAGATTCAGAGACTGATTTCTCACTGTTCTACTTAATCAAGATACATCATTATTACATACTTCGGATTCACTTTAATTGTTCTAATGACCTGTTCCAAAAATATTGACTAGAATTGTTCCAATGACAATAAAACCAATTCCAACAATTGTAGGTGTATTTATTGGTTCTTTCCAATAAATAACTGAAAAAAAAGTAATCAAGATAATTCCAATCGCTCCCCATAACGCATAGGCAACATTTAATGGCATATATTTTATTGCTTTGGATAAACTATAAAAACAAATCGCATAAACAGCAACACATTCTAAAGAAGGGACTATTTTAGTAAAACCATCCGTTGCCTTTAAAAGATTTGTTGCTATAACTTCACTGATTACAGCGATAAAAAGATACAAATATCCGATCACATGCTTTTCCTCCTCAATTATTTCCTAAACATTATATCAAAAAATTTTACTCAAATAAATATTCTTTATGTTGGTCTATTCGAATGTTCTTTTTTACTCTGAAAACAAGAAATCATCGATGGATTTAACATCTAAAATCCATCGATGATTTCTTATACCTACCTAATTGATTCTTAATAGTTAAACAGCATACACTACTTCAAATTCAAGATTCCACATCATAATTAAGCATCCAATTAATACCGAATTTATCAACGACCATCCCATATTTTTTAGACCAAAATGTCTCACCTAGTGGCATAGTTACCTTTCCACCTTCTGATAAGCGTGCAAAAATCCGATCAATCTTCGTTTCATCACCTGTACTGATTACTAAAGAAACATTATTCCCTTCAATAAATGGAAATCCCATCCCATCAGGAACATCTGAGATCATCACAGGTACACCTTCGATTGTCATCGAAGAGTTGATTACCAAATTTTCCCATGATTCCGGAGTTGGATTTTCAGGATCTTGCGGAGCATCAGCAAATGTCATTATTCCCTCGTTTTTCACATCAAAAACCGTTTCATAAAAAGCAATGGCCTCAGATGCTTGATTCTTAAAATTCAAATATACTTCTAACATGATAGTCATCCTCTCTATCTATTTTTTTGATTATCTCATGTAAAAATAGATAATGCGAAAAGAAGGCTCACGTTTCACAAAAAATTGGTCTCTTTTAATAGCACTGAAACATATTGTTCCAAATATTCTTGATCTACTTCATCATAACCGTTTGTTACTGAGCTATCGAGATCTAAAACACCTACTAACTTCCCATCTTTTACCATAGGAACAACTATCTCAGATCGAGCAGCCGAGTCACAGGAAATATAATTTTTATGATTTTTCACATCATCTACTACTAAAGTTTCGCGCTTTTCAGCAGACTCTCCGCAAACACCTTTTCCCATTTTAATTCTAGTACAGGAAACTTTCCCTTGAAATGGACCTAAAACTAATTCTTCTCCATCAAATAAATAATAGCCTGCGAAAACAGTATTCGGTAAAGCATCTGCTAGTAGTGCAGATGAATTTGCTAAGTTAGCAATTTTATCGTGCTCTATTTCAATGATTGCGGCTTGTTGCTGTACTAATAATTGATATGCCGAAATTTTTTCTTCTTTTGTTTTCCACATATTTCCTTCACACTCTCTTTTAAGTATATAAATAAGAAATCCATTAATTATTTTCTTATTATATCATAAGCTTATATTAGAAAATGCTGTTTTATGAATTATTTAGCAGCTTCTTGTTTTCGATATTCATGAGGTGTCATCTTTAAATGCTTCGTAAACACTCTGGTAAAGTATGAAGAATCTGCAAATCCTACTTCTGTTGCAATTCGATATAAGGGCAAATCTGTTTCATGTAAAAGCCGACAGGATTCTTCTATTTTCAATAAATTGATATAATCACTCACGCTAATCCCAAGTTCTTTTCGAAATAATCGTCCAAAATATTGAGGATTCAAATAGACATGACTAGCAATATCATCAATCGTTGTTTTCTGTTTAAAATTTTTCTTGATAAATTGAATGGCTTTATTGATTCCTTCGCTAAATTGCTTATTATAATTTTCTGAAAGTGTATATTTTTTCTTACGGGTCATAAACTTATCCAGGTGCTGCATCATCTGCGTTTTCGAATATGGTTTTAGTAAATAGCCACGAATATTGTAACTTAAACCTTGACTTAACAAATCGAAATTAGAATATATAGACGTCCAGATTGTATAAATCGTTGGTTTGATCTGGAGCATTTTTTTTTGTAATTCTAATCCATTAATACCTGCTGCCTCAATATCCATAACAACTAGCTCTGGCTGAAATACTCTAGCTTTCTTCAGCGCTTCACACCCATTCTGAACTTCAACTACATTTAGATTTTCTCGCTGATAATTTTCTTTAATAATCTCTTTTATAAATTGTCGCTCTAATTCATCTTCTTCCACAATCATTATATTTTTCATATACGTCATCCTCTGGTCATAATGTTAACCCTTTTGAAGCTGGAATCATAACCTCTACAATTAACTTATTCAACGTTTCCAACATCTTAACATGCGCCTGATTTCCTAATAATTCAATCAATCTAGCGTTACTCTTAGCAACAACATGTAGAAATTCATCTTCTATTGGTAATTCTCTTTTTTTCTCTAAATGAATCTGTTCTTGAATAGTAATGATAATGCTGCCTTTTGTTTCAGCTACTGTAAACAAGAGAGAACAATCCTCTCCATACTTGGACAGTCTGATTTCTAGTAATTTTTCTACAATTGGAATCAGTGTCATCACAGGTATACGATACTCTGCCAATTCTGGTGGAAGATCAACCTGATAGGATAATCGATTCATAAATCTAGTTGTACTAATTTCTAAATAGTTATTTAAATAATCGAATGCTTCATTTAAAGAAATGAAATGATTTTGTGATTGATAATTGTAACGGATAACACTTGATAACTTATAGATAGCTTCTTCTAAATCCGTATTTTCATTAAAGTGAGCAAGTCTTGCTAATGTAGTTAGTGAATTAAATACAAAATAAGGTGTTAGTCCTTTGATATTGTCCTGGTTTTCTATATGTTCAATTTTTTGAGATAGAATTTTCAAATTATTTTCAGTCTTCTGTTGTTCTTTTTCCAATTTTTCTCTTGTTAAAGTTTGAGATAAAAAAGCCGCAAAGACTGAAGCGAAATTTTCAACTGTTTCTAATTCCTCCTCTTCAAAAAGGTGTAAGATATTCATTTTCTCATTTGCACCAGCCTTATCGATATCAGATACAATCAATAAGTTAAGATCTGTCTCATCTCTAAAAAAAGGGCCAAAAATCAACAAGCCCCGTTCGTTTCCATTATACTTAAACGGATAAATGAATTTACTTAATCCATAACTACAGCGATGACAATAAGAAGCAATTTTCTTCTTTCTAAAAATACCACTGCTTGATGGACAAGAAGAACAATCCGTTGATCGCTTGCAGAAACTTTGATTCGTTGCATCGAAGCTTGAACTCACTTTATTGAAAGATTCAAAACGCGGACGTACCTTGAATGGAAATCTTTTTAATAGTTCTTTGGACTGTTCAACTGTTTGTTGAGAAAGCTCTGAGCTGGTGTAGACGGTTAGATAAACATTTTCCACACTATTCGCTCCTTTTCAATACTAAATATGTTTACTTAAAGTATAACATAAATAACATTCGCTGTAATTTAAGCTTTTAACCCTGCCATAGTTACCTAATTTGTAAAGTGTATTGAAATGAGATTGAAGGACCTCAATTTATCCATCAACGACTTTTCTCAATGTTTGACTACTCTGATTGGTAAATCAAATTGAGCCATATATTCTTTGATTTTTTCAAGCTCCTCATCAGTATAAGACATATCTATATCTTCTAAAGGATAATGTTGTCCTAATTGTTCATACTTCGCCACACCTAGTTTGTGATAAGGTAAAATATCGATACTTTTTAAATAACCGTTTGTTTGAATCTTTTTAATGTGTAAAACAGTATTTTTTAGTGTTTCCATCGAATCATTTAACCCTTTAATCAAAGGCATTCTAACTGAAATATTTGCTCCTGCTTGGAACAACTGTTCCAAGTTTGTCATAATCCGTTCATTTCTTGCACCCACTAATTCACGATGCCGTTCAGGATCAAAATGCTTTACATCAAATAAAAATAAATCCGTCACATCAACAAATTTCTCCATGGTTTCCCATTTAGTATAACCACATGTCTCGATTGCTGTATGAATACCGTTCTTTTTACATTCTGCTAAAAGCTCTACAGCAAAATCCCCCTGATAAGTCACTTCACCTCCACCAAGTGTAACACCACCATTTGAACTCAGATAAAACAATGTATCTTGTAAGATAATATCCATCACTTCTGGAACTGTCATATCCTGTCCCATCACTTTTAATGCATTTTTAGGACAGCTTTCTTCGCAAATACGACAGCCACTGCAAGTAATTTCTCGATCAATAAAATGTTCTTTACGGCCATCAACAGTGGTACGCATTTTGTGAACATTACTTGGACAAACTTCGGCACAAATCCCGCAATCATCACATAGCGAATTTTGTTTCATGACTTGGAAACCTGATTCCACACTTTCTGGATTCGAACACCACTTACACCGTAACGGACAGCCTTTAAAGAAGACTAGCGTACGAATCCCGTCCCCATCATAAATAGAATATTTCTGAATATTAAAGATCCGGGCCGTTTTATTTGCTGACAACATCTTCTCTCACTACTTTCCTTTATTTTTTCGGCAAATATTTTCTTAACATTTCTTTTCCAGCATCATTTATCTGATAAGTCGTTAATAATTGATTTTCCTCATTAATGTATGCATCCGCTGCATCTAATAAACCATTTTCTTTTAAAGCAAGTACATGGTCTAAAAATGCTGTTTCGTTAAACTGTTTTTCTGCACCATATTCTTGATGAAGGCATGTCATCAATTCTTGAAAATGCATTTTTTGTCCTTCTAACTCTTTTAACACACGAAAACGTAAAGGTAACAAAGTTTCACTCATTACACTGCCTCCTTTTTAAAGAATGAAAGTGGATTTACTGACACCATGATTGCTCCAAACGTGATAAGTAATGCACCTATAATAACTGTTGGTGTAATCGCTGAAAAATCTTGTGAAACAACTGCTGAAAAAATAATCCCCCACATTACATACGTACTATTCAAAGCCATTCCTTTGGCTACTCCGCACATACTATTTGCGTTATACCATTGTAAAAACGAAACTGCTGCAACTAATGCTGCTAATGATAAGACAACCAAAGTTTTTGGCGATTGAAATACATGTTGAAAGACACCAAAACCATTCACTAAAGGCATAACGATCAAAAAGAATGTTAATCCAGAAGTAATATCACGAATCGTAATCGTTACTTTAGGATCAAGAACAGAACCTCCAAACGCTGAAAGAACTCCTTCAAGTCCCCAACCTAGAGCAGCAACTGCTGCACAAATAATACCTAAATAAAAATTTTCTACATTTCCTGCAGGTGGTGTATAAGAAATAACAACTGCACCTACTACACAAATTCCCATACCAGCCCAAACGCGCTGGGTAATTTTTTCTTTCAAGAAAACGGCCGAAAGCAAAGCTCCAACCACTGGACACAATGCTGAAATTGGCACTGCATATGTTGGTCCTGCAAAAGCAATTCCTAAGAGATACGCACCTTGTGCAACTGGTCCACCCATTAAAGCTGCTAAACAAGTCATTTTACCTGGAAATAATTTTAAACTTCTAAAAATTTCTTTTAATCTACCCTGATATGCATTATAAATAATCAACCAAATTGCTGCTAAAAAATCATTAAATCCAGCAAATACTAAAGGAAGAGCATAGGCATTCGGTTCATCTGAAAACAGAAACAATGAAATGGCTAAAGCTAATAATGCACTATTCAGTCCAAATAGTAATCCAGAAGACAAACCATTTAGTAGCCCTTTACGCTCAAAACTGCTGGCTTGTTTTATTTTTGCTTGTTCAATAGTAGAAGTACTTAGGTCGTTTACATTATTCATTCTTTTTCCTCCATTTGTAAAATGAGGTTAAGACAAAAGCTGTTTAATCGTTTCTATACTAAACAGCTTTTCCTTGCAATTCTTTAACTTTTAAACTAACAAGAAAGAACAGACTACCTCTCAAAATATAAAACTAAAAATGCTCAATCATTGTTCTACTAATAATCTCATCTTGTACTTCTTTACATAATTCAACAAAATAGGCACTATAACCCGCTACACGAATAATCAAATCACGATATTGTTCTGGGTGTTCTTGGGCTTTCAGTAATACATCATTATCAATATAACTAAACTGCATCTGACCATTCCCTAAAATTGAAGCTGTTCGTAAAAGATTGATCAAACCATTTTCGCCTTCTGGTGTCTCTAAAATCCCTTTTAGTAGTTTGAAGTTATGAACCATACCGATAGTCATACTTTCAACCCCTAGTTTGCTGACCGACTTAATGATTGCTGTTGGGCCAAATTTATCGGCTCCTTGGCTTGGAGAAATACCGTCAGAAAGTGGTACCCAAGCATTTCTACCGTTTGGAGTAGCAGCTGTCATTTCACCAAATGGTGTATTGTTAGAAATTGACAATGTTCCATGACTCATTTTTGAATAAAGCATGTCATATTGTTGATGTTCTCTTTCTGTCCAGTTAATGATTTCTGCTGCAATCGAATCCGCATAATCATCATCATTTCCATATTTTGGTGCATTTAAACAATCACGTTTTATTTGATCGAATCCTTCAAAATCGGCATCTAACGCTTCTTTAATTTGTTTTAGCGTATATTTATGGTCTTCAAAAACTAATTTCTTAATTACAGCCATTGAGTCTACATAAGTCCCTAAACCTGACCAAACTAATCCAGGGCCATTATTGACTACTGCTCCGCCATGCGTAACGTCTTTTCCGGTATCCATACAGCCTTCGACCATTAATGACATCAATGGTTTTGGAGCAACTTCCGAATGGACACGTTGACTTATTACAGTTCCAACCGCTGATAGGTGAACGATTCTTCTTAACTGCTCTTTAACGGCTTCATCAAATTGTTCAAATGTTGTAAACTTATCTAAATCCCCTGTATCAATTCCTTGTTTTGAGCCATGCCATTTCATGGTTCCACGATTTAAAACAAATTCGATTGCAATTGGCCATTGCGTATAGCCCGTTGAAGTCCACTGATAGATTCTACCGGATTTTTGTGGCTCTACACAGCCCATCAGACAGTAATCACGAGCGTCCTCAATACCGAACCCTTTAGCCAACATCATCTTGATGTGGGAATCATCAAAGTGACATGCTGGAAATCCCATACCCGCTTTTACAACTTCAACAATTTTTTTCAAATATTTTTGTGGTGATTGATTATGAATTCGACAAGCTAATGAAGGCTGATATACTTTTGTCATACGGATTGCTTCCATAATCGCATATGTTAGCTCATTAGTTGCGTCGCCTCCTGTACGTTTTACTCCGCCGACTGTACAGTTGATAAACGGTTGATACCCTGCAAAGAATTTTGCCCCGCCTTCACTAGACAACCACATATATTCAGAACATTTGATAAAGAAACAACCTAATAATTCAATAGCTTCATGTTCTGTCATTCGCCCAGCTTCGATGTCGGCTTTATACATCGGATAAATATACTGATCCAAACGACCTAATGAAATACCAGTTTGATTTTCTTCAATAACAAATAATGATTCCATTGTCCAAATTGATTGGAGCGCTTCTTTAAATGTTTTTGGTGGATTTGCTGGAACGTTTAATAAAATTTCTGCGGTTTCTAAAAGTTCTGCTTTTCGGATTGGATCATTTTCCTTACCAGCAAGCTCTTTAGCATAATCAGACAAGCGTTTAGAATAATTTAAAATCCCTTCACAAGTTTCGATTTCAGCTTTATAGAAATAAATTTTTTCAATGTCCTCTGGATTACTCATTGATAATTCAGAAAGTTTTGTTTCTGCTTCCTCTTTGATTTTATTGATTCCTTTTTTGATCAATAAAATATCATAACCTGGACAAGTATCGCCACCACCATTTATTTGGTGATAGGATAGATCACTAACAAATGCTTCACCAGAAAATTCCCAAAGTCCTGCTTCCTCATATTGAGACTGACAAACTTCATCTAATGAACGAGTTTCCCAAAATGGGAAAATATCTTCACGGAGCATTCTCTTAGTCTCTTCTGTAATTTCAAAAGGATCTTGCGGCCGCGAATCAATTGTATCAAGTTCATCTAGTACCCAACGCCAAGCAATATCTGGAGCAACTGCCCCAGCACGTGGACGTCCACAAGGATGACCTACAATCAATTCATTATCTTGAATCAATAAAGGAGCTGTTTCACATGCATGCTTAAAAGCTTTAGCTCGCAAAATGATTTTAGGCATTCCCCAATATTTTTGGGCAATTTCTGTCACTGCTTTTGCTCGATGAGCCGTCACTGAGGGACGAATGGTTAAATAATGTTCTTTTAACTTTTTCAAGCGAGGGCTAAATGTGCTTAACTCATCTGCTTCTCTAGAAGAAGGATTTGATATAACAACAGAATCCTCCTCTTTTAACTCTTGAATGACACCAGAAAATACTTTGACTAGCTCTTTTGACTCCGTATTAGATAGATTTTTTGTAGCATCAAGTAACTGTTTTTCTAAAAGTTGATTATTCATTTACTTTTCCTCCTCTGTTTTCTTTTAAATGATTTTTTGATGATTGCAGATCAAACATCTAATATATTGTGATAAGAAAAAATCAGATGTTTTCTAACAGTTATATTTTTTTATTCTGAATATATCCTCCACTCTCCTTCATTCACTAAACTGTTCACGCTTACATTTCCACAAAAAAAAGTTTGTTTACATGATTTAGTTTAACTTGTAAAATTCATAGATTTTTTTAAAATAAAGACCTTCTATTGTAAAAAAGAGAGATTGTGATTGTGAATGCCTTTCTTTTTCACAATCTTTATATTCTTCATAACAATTTCAAATGAATTCACACTTTTTTCAATCTTTTTTATGTTTGATTTAATCTATTAAGGATATAGTTTAACTATAGTAAACAACAACTTAAACATTTTTGTGGATGAACGTGGTGTTAAAACTCTTTGAGGACTAACGGATGTTTATTCTCGACCCGATGAGGTGTAGGTTCGAATCCTACCGTCCACGTATGTGCAAATTTTGCACTTGATTATAAACATAGGAACTGACGAAAGGAAGGCTGTTTTATGAAAACACTCTTGGTTACTGGGGCAACATTATCTGCGATTACACTTGCTGCATATTCAATTTTAAAACATGCTCCGAAACATCAATACGATTACGGAAAGTTATAATAAAAAAGTTGTCATGAATAGTTAAATTCATGACAACTTTTTTATTTTGTAAAACAACTGTTTTAATAATCTTACTACTAAAGTAAATTTTTATCTTTTGCTACTTTTAATGAGAATCTAATTCGTCAAATCTTCCCCATTTGTAGCAATGACTTTTTTATACCAGTTAAATGATTTTTTCTTCAAACGTTTCAACGTACCGTTTCCTTCGTTATCCCGATCGACATAGATGAAACCATATCGTTTTTTCATTTCTCCCGTTCCAGCTGAGACTAAATCGATACAGCCCCATGTGGTGTAACCTAATAAATCTACTCCATCCAGTTCTACTGCATCTTTCATCGCTTGAATATGGGCTGCTAAATAATCAATACGATAATCATCGATTACATCCCCATTTTCGTCTGGTGTATCCACTGCCCCTAAGCCATTTTCTACGATAAATAATGGTTTTTGATAACGGTCATACAAATCATTCATTGTTGTTCGTAAGCCTAATGGATCAATTTGCCAGCCCCATTCACTGGCTTGTAAATAAGGATTCTTCACAGAGGCAAAGATATTACCGGCAGTTTGTTCGTTAACGGCTGGGTCTGTAGATTGCACTCTTGAAGAGTAGTAAGAAAATGAAATAAAGTCTACTGTATGTTCTTTTAATAGCTCTAAATCCCCATCTTCAATCGGTAATTCAATTCCTTCACGTTCTAATTTTTTCAACGCATAAGCTGGGTACTCCCCACGAGATTGTACATCAATAAAGAAAAAGTTTTCCCGATCCGCTTGGCGAGCTGCCCAAACGTCTTCTGGTTTGCATGTATAAGCGTAGTTTGTCCCTGCCGCTAACATACAACCCACTTGGTTTTCTGGATCCACTTCATGCGCAATTTTTGTTGCGATGGCACTGGCTAATAATTCATGATGTGCCGCTTGATATTTCACTTGTTCTTTGTTTTCGCCTTCTTCAAAATAAAGACCAGCCCCCATAAATGGTGCATGCAAAATCATATTGATTTCATTGAAGGTCAACCAGTATTTAACTAATCCTTTATAACGATTAAAGATCACATGACACAAGTTTTCATAAAAACCAACCAATTCACGACTACGCCATGCGCCATATTTTTCAACAAGATGCATCGGACAATCAAAGTGTGTAATCGTTACAAGAGGCTCGATACCGTGTTTGCGGCATTCTTTGAACAAATCTTCATAGAACTTCAACCCTTCTTCATTTGGCTCTGTTTCGTCTCCTAGAGGGAAAATACGACTCCAGGCAATCGACAAACGATAGGTTTTAAACCCCATTTCACCAAATAAAGCAATATCTTCTTTATAACGGTGATACATATCAATCGCATTTTGAGCTGGATAGAAATGTTCCTCATCAAATGCAAACATTTTTTTCTCTCCAGTGATTACTGGAAAACGATCGGATCCAACTGGTGCTAAATCCACATTGGCTAAGCCTCGTCCACCTTCATTATAGCCGCCTTCACATTGATTGGCAGCCGTTGCTCCGCCCCATAAAAAGTCTTTTCTAAATGACATTTGACTCATCCTCCATCAATTTATTTTAGTAACAGTATTATTAACGAATAACTTTCATTACTTCCTCACCAGGTTCAGCTAAAGCTTTGGTCAAAGTAATAATATCACCAAAATCAGCTGAATTCGTTACAACAACAGGTGTAATTATATTATAACCCTTTTCAGAAATTTTCTCTAAGTCAAATTCAATTAATTTATCACCTGTTTGGATTTTTTGACCTTTTTCAACAAAGTATTCGTACCCTTCTCCATTTAGTTGAACTGTATCAATACCTACATGAATCAATAATTCAATACCTGAATCACTAGTTAAACCAATAGCATGTTTAGAATCAAATACTGCTGTTACGGTTCCTGTAAATGGAGCAAAAACAATACCTTCCACTGGTTTAACTGCAAAACCTTTTCCTAAAATTTCCTCTGAAAACATTCCATCTTCAACAGCTGTTAAAGAAACAATTTCTCCTTTAACTGGTGTTACCACATTTAAGCTATCTTCTGAAGAGACAGGGTTGTTAATTGTTTCATCATTAGTTCCTTTTTTTGTTTCATCTGTGACAGGTTCTTTATATAATATATAAGAAATGACAAAAGAAATTCCAATACTGATTGCTGCACCAATACAGGCAAGGTATAAATGTTTCAATGTATCGTCCCCAATATAACTTGGCAATGTTAATAGACCTGGTGAACCACCTGTAAAGTTTTTCACTCGTCCTATTCCCATAAATAATCCACCCAGACCACCACCGATCATCGCAGCATAAAGAGGTGTTTTAAATCTCAAGTTGACACCATACAAAGCAGGTTCTGTAATCCCAAACAAACCAGTTAAACCAGCTGAAGATGCCAATTGCTTAATTGAAGAGTCTTTACTTTTAAGACCAACAGCTAATGATGCTGCTCCTTGACCCAAGTTTGATGCTAACATCCCTGGATAAATCACAGTATCATACCCTGTTGTCATACGGTTGTTAATACCAATTGGAACAAGGCCATAGTGCGTACCTGTTGCTACAAATAAAGGAGTTAATGCACCAATAATTGTAGGCACTAACCAAGGACTAAAATTTTCCAAGGCTTTGATTCCATTAGAAATACCATCACTGATTAAATAACCGACTGGACCAATCACAACTAATGAAACAGTCCCAACAATGGCGATTGTAATTAAAGGTTTACTGAAGAACTTGATTACTTTTGGTGATACTTTATCTGCAATCGGTTCAACATAAGACATAAACCAGACAGATAAAATAATCGGAATCACTGATGAACCATAAGTTACAGCAGAAATTGGCATATCAAAAAGATGAATACCACCTTCGCCAGCTTCTTTAATAGCATTTACCATTCCTACAAAATTAGGATGTAGTAAGATCCCACCCACCATCATTGCTAAATACATGTTTGTTTTAAACTTCTGAGCAGAAGATGCAGCTAAAAGAATCGGTAAAAAGTAGAAAGCTGAATCCGCCATAAAATCAATAATAATATACGTTTGACCAGTTTTATCAATTGCATTAAAAACAACTAATAATGAAAGAACCGCTTTTAACATCCCAGCTGCAGTAATTGCTGGTAAAATGGGAGTGAAAATTCCAGTAATAGTATCAATGATTTTTGATGCTGTACCGCGATCATCTTTTTCAGTTGAGACAGCTTGTTCTCCATCTAAAGACGGCACTTCTTTTAAAATCTCTTTGTAAACACTTCCTACATCGCTCCCAATAATAACTTGATATTGTCCACCTTTTGAAACAACACCCATAACACCTGCAGTATTTTTTATTGTATCTGTCTGTGCCTTGTCCTCATGTTTTAGGTTAAAGCGTAGTCTGGTTGCACAGTGAGTTAATCCACTTATATTTTTTTCTCCACCGATATTTTCGATAATTTTTTGTGCTAGTTCTTGATAATTCATTCCATTTCCTCCTTTATAGCTAAATAATTGTTTCCCTGAAACTCTTGTACTCCTCACATCAGTCACGAATCAACATTACATTCCATTGTTTTGTACGACGTAGCAAATAATCACACGAGTAATCACATTTTTGCCTTTAAAAACATACTGTTGATTCTTTAAGGTAGCTAAAAAACAATAAAAAATACCTAAGAAACCTCTTATTACAAAGAGTTTTTTCTTAGGTATAGCCTGCTTTTATGCAGTAACAATCCTTTAATTATTGGTTATTCTTCTAATATGAATGGTGAGATAAATCATCTCATCTTCTTTTAAATCACGACCAAATTCTTTCCCAATATACTCACGAATCTTTAAAGCACAAAGATATTCTTCTTGATATTTTTCTTTTAGCATAAACAAGAAACCTTCGTCTTTGTCTTTATCTAATTCTATTCCGCTGAATAATCGTTGGACAAAAAACTTTAAATGCGTAATAAAACGTTCATAATTCAACGTATACTCGTCTAAATCAGTTTTATAATGGTACTTAACAATATTGATAATTTTTTGAATGACTTTCGTCATCTCAGAAACTTGGCTGACTTGTGACAAGTCTAGCTCTGCATTAACAATATGCAAAGCAATAAAACCAGCTTCATCTTCTGGCAATACTATATCCAGACGATTGGAAATAATGTTTAACGCTTCTTTGCCAATCAGATATTCATGATTGTAAAAACGTTTGATTTCCCAAAGAAGTGCATTTCTAACAGGTAAACCACTATTATGTCGCTCAATTGCATAATCAATATGATCAGTCAATGTAAGATAGATATTTTCGTTTAACTTTTTTCCTAAAGAAACTTTAGCAAAACCAATAATTTCATTAGCAACCTGTAAATGCTCTAAACGAACATTTGATAACAGTTGAGTTAGCTTATTTGTATTTAAATCTGCATTACTTGTATACACTTTTTCTACAAGCGTATCATCAATGCTATCACCGACATTTTTTTTAAAGCCAATACCTTTACCCATTACTAGTACTTCATGACCGTCTGCATCAAGAGACTTAACAATATTATTATTGATTACTTTTTTTACTTCCATAATATCTCCTCAATGAGATTAGATCAGCTAGCTAAAACAATGTAAATAAAAGAAATTAAGTATAGCCTGAAAACTCAGTAACAATCTTGATTTCTCTTGTAATTAAACCATGAAAATAAAGCGTTGTCAATAATGGAAAAACTAGCTTTATTTTCTAGAATAAATAATATCGTTTTATTTATAATTATTGTTACTTTTCGCACATATGACAAACAGAGAGACAGAAAAACTAGTCTGACTCTCTGTTTTGCCTCTACTCATTTTACTACTAATTCATATAAGTAATTGTTTCTTAAACGTTCTAACTGACTATCATCTACTTTCAAAACGTCGTTCAAGTAATTAACCATCGTTCCATATCGTTCTTCCACAGTATTGTAAGCTCCATCTAAATAATCTTTTCTTGTTTGTTGTAAGGACGCAAGAAAAGCTAACACGTCTTCATTGTTCGTGTATTTTTTATAGATAGCCATTCTTTTAGAGTTTCTAGGTGCATTCATTTTATCTGTTAACAAATAATCCTGATAGATTTGTTCTTTATCAACACCTAATCCAGCTAAATATAATGCAGCAGCCCAACCTGTTCGATCTTTCCCTCCTTGACAATGAAATATTAACGGTGTTGCATCTTTTTGTAAGAGTACCTTAAAAAATTGTTGATACGCTTTAATAGCATTGTCTCCTAAAACCAGTTGTTCCATTTGCTTGATCATGATATTACGATTTTTGATTAGTTGTTCACGCCCTGTTTTTGTCTGTACCATTTTTTCCAATTGAGCTATTTTATCTTCGTCTTTCTTAGAAACAGATTGAGTACTAGCTTGTTGAGCAACATCTGCATGAGGATTAAAGTTAAACATCTGACTTGTCGAAATACTTTTATTTGGATCTTTCGCTATTTCTTCTGGCGAGCGAAAATCGATAATCCTCTTTACACCTATCCCCTCAATATATTCTTGCCCTCGTTGATCTATTTGATGTAATGCGTCCGAACGAAAGACTTCTCCCCACTTTGTCAATCGACCATCTATGGTGAGATATCCACCCATATCACGGCAATTATACAAATTAGTTAAAGGTAAGCGCCGTTCTGAACCAATAAAAGTATCAGCGTTTGTTCTGAGCTTAAAATAAAGTCGTTCTTTAACGTTTGGATCCTCCAACGTTTGCCAACCTTTTTCATGAACTTCTATATAATCAGTCCCAGTGACATCGAATAAACTATTCGTTCCATAGTAGACTTTTACAGGCAGCTCCACTGTATCTGGAATGTAAATCGCCAACTTATCTTCGTTCCGCTTCACTTGAAGTGCTTGCATGTTTTCACGCTCCTATTGATTTTCAAGATTAATCGTTTCTTCTGCTACTCCTTGACTGTCTAACTTTTTCATGAATGGTAGATATAATAATAATACCACAACAAATTGAATCAGTTGTACGACCAATCCTTGCCACCCTGCAGCCATAAAGCCAGATAAGAAAGTTGGCAAATTTTTTGGTACATTGACACTAATAACAGGTAAAAATCCAACAATAGTTGCTAGATAAGCAATCCCTACACAAATAGCCGCTGAAAGAGTCAATGGAATAAAAATTAGAGCATTCATAATCATTGGAATACCAAATTTCATTGGTTCAGTAATGCCAAAAATACTTGGTACTAAAGATATTTTCCCAATCGATTTAAATTTTTCACTTCTGCTCATCCATACTAAAATAGCAGCTAAAGCCAAAGCTCTAGGACCTTTAAATGCATCTAAGAAAAATGAATTGATAATATTTGTAGCCGTCTCCCCAGCGGCCACTGCCTCCATATTCGCATATGCTTGTGTTGTAAATAAAACAGCAATAACTGACCCTACAACCATACTGCCATGAATACCGAAAAACCATAATAATTCTGATAAAAACATAATAAATAAAGCAGACCAAATTGAACCACCCAAAGCCTCAAGAGGTGTTTGAAGATTCGTATAAATAAAATCATGGACATTGCCAAACTTCGTTTCAGCAAATGCTGTACTAATAATAATAACTACAATAAAAATAATTGCTGCTGGCACAATTGCTTCAAATGTTTTAGCAATGGCTGTTGGTACACTTTCTGGCATTCTAAAAGTAATCCGTTTCTCTACCATTTTAGCAAACACCCAAGTCACAACTAATGCAACGATCATCCCAACAAAGATTCCTTTTGATCCTAAATAGGTTAGTTCAAACGCCATAGCAGGTTTCTCTTTTCCAATATCAAATGCAGTTATCGGTGTTAAAACAAAGAATGCAGCGAGCGATAATATGATTGAGGAAATCATATCTCCTTTTTTCTCTCTCGCCATCGCACAAGAAATACCAATAATCACATAAATAGTAATTAAATTACTTGAAATCGACGTTCCTAGCGAACAGGCTTTCATAACAACCTCAGGTAAACCTGGAATCATCCCAATGATGGTTGTCAGACTTCCCACAATAGTGATCGGCAACGTCATCATCATTCCATTAGCGATACTCTTTACAAAAGTATTATTTGAAAACTTATTAACAAACACATTCAATCCATTGATAAATGAACTTTTTTTCGTTTCTGACATTTGTATTCCTCCTTAACTATCCTTAGTTAGCTGCTATAATTTCTTGAGCTTTTTTAAAAACTTTTTCCCCATTCATCATGCCGTAGTCCATCATCTCGATCACTAAAACAGGAATCTCCGGATATTCTCTTTTCACATCATCTTGCTGGTAACCAACTTGAGGTCCCAATAAAATAATATCTGATCCTATAACTCGATCCTCCAATTCACTCAATCCGCAAGCAGATATATCTGCTTTGATTCCTTGTGAATTTGCGTATTCTTCCATTTTTTTTACTAACATTCCCGTTGACATTCCACCTGCACATGCTAAAGTAATTTTCATCCTAATCACCTTTTCCATTTTATTTTTTATTTGTTCTCTCTAATTAAGGTACGCAATTCTTGCATTTCTTCATGTAAATCGATAAATTCTTTCGTAAAATCTGTTGCAGTAATTGCAGCCATCATATGATCTTGTGCATGGGTCAAGAACATATTTGCTGGTTCATCTGGATTACTGGCAAATGTTTGTAAAATATTGGTATGGTGCTGATGAGCAATTTTCATATTTTTTTTGCTCTCTTCTAACATTTTTTTTGCAACAACAACCTCTCCACCCTTTGCTTCTTTAATTGCATTCATTGCCAGTGATTTTGCGTTCCCGGCATAAACAATGATTTGCATTACATCTGTCTCTGAAATCATTTGACCTTCTCCCTTCAAACACTAATTACCTCTACATAGTTATATAAGCAACTATCATGCCAAACAGCTAAATCATTGATATAGCAACAACCAAAATTAATGTGTTTTATTTTTTTACTGTTAAAACACATCTTAATCATCTTGCAAAACACATTTAAATAAATAAAACAGATGACTTTGACTATTTGAGCTGGCAACATTATACTAA
This sequence comes from Enterococcus sp. AAFC-DPL-5146, assembly GCF_058216635.1. Classification (NCBI taxonomy): domain Bacteria; kingdom Bacillati; phylum Bacillota; class Bacilli; order Lactobacillales; family Enterococcaceae; genus Enterococcus; species Enterococcus sp. AAFC-DPL-5146. The sequence continues at coordinate 1,744,176 of NZ_CM177103.1, forward strand.
GTTCATAAACAATATCCATTAAAAGGTGGAAGAAAAATGAAAAGAATTGATAAGGTAGCAGAATTACTTAAAGAGTATTCTGAAGAAAAACCAGTTACTGCAAGTGAAGTAGCTGAACAACTGAATATCACACGAGCAAATGTCAGCAGTGACTTAAATCAGCTAGTCAAACTAGGAAAAGCAAAAAAAAATGGTACAAAACCCATCTATTTTTACTCAACAACACCAAAAGAAAAAAGTACAAAAAATATTTTAGATGAACTCATAAAAAAAAGCCCTAGTCTTTTTCACTGTAGTGAACAAGCAAAGGCTGCTATTCTTTATCCACCAAACGGGATGCATATCTTACTAACTGGGGAAACCGGCGTAGGAAAAAGTATGTTTGCTGAATTGATTTTCACTTATGCAAAATCGCAGAATAAAATGAAAGCGCATTCTGAATTTATCACCTTCAATTGTGCTGATTATGCGAATAATCCGCAATTATTAGTAGGTTCAATTTTTGGAGTCCTAAAAGGTGCTTATACAGGCGCAGACAATGATCGAATGGGACTATTGGAAAAAGCAAATGGCGGGATTCTCTTTCTTGATGAAATCCATCGTCTTCCTCCTGAAGGTCAAGAAATGCTTTTTACGTTTATTGATCGAGGGATTTATCGCAGACTTGGTGAAACAAGCAGTGACAGAAAAGCACAAGTATTACTCATTTGTGCAACAACGGAAGATACTTCATCTTCCTTATTGCAAACATTCATCCGCAGAATTCCAATGCGCATCGAAATTCCTAACTTAGTTGACCGTGGTTTAGAAGAACGATTGCAATTGATCTCAACTTTTTTTCAAATAGAAACAAAGAAATTAAGAACCCCCATCGAAGTTTCCACAAACACAATTCGAGCCTTATTAGGTTATCATTGTACAAATAATGTCGGTCAGCTAAAAGCAGATATTCAATTACTTTGTGCGAAAGCTTATTCTCAATTTATTGCTCGACAAGAAGAAACGATTAAAATCAGTAGCTATGAATTACCCCATTATATCCGAGAAGGCCTTTATAATAGCGAGGACCGAAAAAAAATCTGGCTGCTCTTACCGAATATGAATACTCGTTTCTTCCTATTTAATGAAGAAGAAACAACACTTTTATTACCTAATAATACAAAAGGGAATGATATTTACCAAATTATTGAACAAAAGATAAGTGATATGCAACGAATTGGGCTTGATATTTCCCAAACATCAGAAATCATTGATACGACGATTACTAATTATTACCGTTCATATAACACCGAATCTACGGTTGACCTAACTAACTTAGAACAGATTGTTGGTTCAGAAATCGTTACAACCGCCAATAAAGTATGCGAAAAAGCTTCTCGTTTGCTTAATGTATATCTACCAGATAATGTTCGTTACGGACTAGCGCTTCATTTATATAATACAATTCAACGAGTAAAAAGAGGTCAAACAATCAGTAATCCACGAATTGATGAAATAAAAAAAGAACATCCACATCTTTTTGAGACTGCTCAACACTGTCTTTCTGTTATTGAAACCGACTTTAGTATCCAACTTCCTGAAGATGAAGCTGGTTTTGTTGCGTTATTTTTTGCATCTGAAAAAAAACAAAATAGAAAGCAAACGAAAGTTGAAGTAATTGTTGTAGCTCATGGTGAATCAACTGCAACAAGCATGGCTAATGTGGTAAATAAGCTCCTTGGAGAACAAATCGCTGTAGGATTTGACATGAGACTTGAGGACAAACCAATCATTACTTTGTCTAAGATTAAAGGATACCTTTCAAAAAAAGACCAGTTAAAAGAAGTCCTTTTATTAGTTGATATGGGCTCATTGATTAATTTTAGTGACGAGCTACAAAAAAGTTTAGCTATTCGAATTCGCTGTATTGAGTTAGTCAGTACTCTACACGTTCTTGAAGCAAGCAGAAAAGCTTCTCTTGGTTACGGATTGAATGAAGTTTTTGAATCTACTATGAATATAAAAGGCCTCTCTACCTACAAAAAAAAGAATGATGAGCTAAAAGTACTAAAACTATATATACTCACATTATGCACTACAGGAGAAGGCTCTGCTCAACTTATTAAAACAATGCTTGCTGACCGCTTAAATTTAAGGAATAGCACTTGTGAAATTATATCGCTGCAAGTGACTGATGAAAGACTATTAGAACAAACGATAAGCAATCTAAGTCACTCTGGAAAAATAATTTGCACAGTCGGTACATTTCAGTTACCCTTAACTTCCCCTCATTTTTCAATTACAGATGCATTAGATGAGACAAAAACAGAGAAAATACAATCTCTTATTGACTATGAAATTGCATTTGAAGGAATGCGTACAAATATTACCGGCATGTTAGTATATGAACAAGGCGAAAAATTAATTTCATCAATTCGAGAATGGGTCGAAACAATCGCAGCTGAAATAAATCCTGCAGTTTCTTATGAAGTCAAAGTTGGCTTAGCGTGCCATATTGTTTGTATGATCGACCGTTTAAAACAAGGAAAAACAGTTAGTAGTTTCCCACAAACATCGAGTTTTCAGGAAAAATATGTAACTGAAATTGCAAGTGTTCAAAAAAATAGTCAATTCTTAGAAAGTTACTACGCTATTAAAATACCAAAAGATGAAGTATTTTATATTACTGCCTTTTTTATGAATGAATCATTCATTTAACCAACTAAAAAATAACAGTGTGAGATGAAACTAAAAACACGTTTCACCTCACACATCAAATAATTTACGTAACTAACAGTATTTTAAATTCAAGTGCGTAGAAAAAACCTAGATATAATTTCCTTCTAGGTTTTTTCTACGTACTTATTCGTACTCTTCTTCTGTTGCAAAGTACTGATTTTGGATAGATACAACAATCAAACCAATCAGAACCATAAATGCTGCAAAGTAAAATGTAACGCTAGAATTCCATATTTCTGCCAATTTTCCAGCTACAAAAGGTGCAATTCCCCCACCAAAAAATCGAATAAAACTATAAGAAGAAGATGCTACACTTCTTTCAATACCAGGTATTTCCATTGCAATAGTTGTTAACAAGGTATTAATTAACCCTTGAAAGAAGCCAGCCATAACTACTCCTAATGCGACTAAAGCTGGTGATTGTGCATTGAATCCGATAAAACTCAAACATGCTAAGAAAAAGAACAAAGCAAGTAAGATCGTTCGATAGGTATTGATTTTCTTTTCCAAAATGGGAGCTATAAATACAGAAGATACTGCCAATAATGCACCCCATCCAAAAAAGACAAAACCTACTTGCATTTCAGAAAAACCTTCAAGTAAAAATGGAGCATAAGCCAACAATGTAAAAAAACCAAAATTATACAATAAAGCAATAATTCCGATTGAACGTAACTTATGATTACTTAACGCTTTTATTCCTGCAAAAAGAGAGACTTTTTTCTTTGGTTTAGCAATTGGTGACAACAAAAAGCCAATCGCAAATGTCGCAACAAGCATCAAAGTAGCCACACCAAAAAATGGCAAACGCCAAGATTGACTACCTAAAACTCCCCCTAGTAAAGGACCTATAGCCATTCCCAATCCCATTGATGCTTCATACATAATAATCGCTTTTTCAGTTTGACCAGCTAAAACTCCAACAATTGCTGACAAAGCAGTAGAAATAAACAACGCATTCCCCAAGCCCCAACCAGCACGTAAATAAATAAGTCCGTTAATTGTTTCAGAAAAACCAGCTAAACATGAAAATAAAATAATAATAATAAGTCCAACGATTAGCGTTTTCTTTGCACCAATCCGACTAGAAATAAAACCAGTAAATAACATCATCACACCTGTTACTAACATATAACTTGTAAATAAAAGTGTCGTTTGCGCAGGGGTTGCATCCAATTGATGTGCAATTGTTTTTAAAATAGGGTCAACAAGCCCAATTCCCATAAATGCAATCATACAAGTAAAAGCGACTGCATATGCTGATTTTAGTCCCCCTTTATCATAATTCACTTCTTCTAAATAGTTCGTTTCTTCCATTTCTCTACCTTCTTTCTCTATAAAAATACTATAAAAACAAAAACATGTCAATATTTACATGTAATATTTTACAACGAAACTATTTTTATATGTTATAATAAAAAATAAGTAGATTCAACAATTATAAGGAGACTTTTTTACTATGAATACTCTTAGTTATATTTTGCTTTGCATGCTAGTTAGAAAACCTTGTACAGGTTATGAATTAAAGCAATATCTGGCTCTTTTTTGGGAAGCTCATCACAGCCAAATTTATACTTCTTTAGCTAAACTTTTAAAAGAAAAATATGTCTCAGTCGAAAACGATGACAAACATTCACAAAAAAAAATCTATCATTTAACAGAAAAAGGAAAGAAAGTTGTCAATAGTTGGATTCAAGAAGAAACGAAAGAACCTTCTCAAAAAGACGAATTCCTAGCCAAGATGTACGTAGCATCAATTTTAGATAAAGATACTGTCAAAGGTCTACTCTTTGAAAGAAAGCAACACCAACTTAAAATTCTCAAAAAAAATCAAGAAAAACAAGCCCAAATCGATCAATTAACTGATCCTGAAGAACAACAAAAAAACTTTGGACGTTTTCTTGTTATCCAAAGAAAAATACGTATGTGTGAAGAAGAATTACGTTGGTGCCAATGGGCTGAAGAACAAGTTGATGATATGTTTTCTTTTGAACTTTACTAGGACACAACATCATTCATTTCTTCTATAGAAAAAGTATTCATTAAATATAAATTACTAAAAAAATCAACGAATCATTAGAAACGTTGATCTTTTTTAGTAATTTAGTTGTTTAAACAATTAAATTTAAGATTAAAGCACCAATCAATCCAACAACTGAGATAATAGACTCTAAAACAGTCCAAGTAGCGAACGTTTCTTTAATAGATAGATTGAAGTATTCCTTAAACATCCAAAAACCAGCATCGTTTACATGAGAAGCAATCAAACTCCCTGCTCCTGTTGCAATTACCATCAATGCTGGATTCGTTCCCGTAGTAGCCATTAATGGTGCAGCCAGACCAGCAGCTGTTAATGCTGCTACTGTAGCAGATCCCAAACAAATTCTTAATACTGCAGCAATCACCCAGCCTAAAATCAAAGGTGACAGCGTTGAATTAACGAATAATTGTGCCACATAATCTCCCACACCACCATCAATTAGTACTTGTTTAAAAGCGCCCCCGCCTCCAATAATCAATAGCATCATGGCAATTTGTTTAATTGCTTCTTCAGCTGATTTCATAACTTGCGGCATAGTTTGTTTACGCCGAATACCCATAGTATAAATTGCGAATAATAAAGATAATAGCATTGCCATACCAGGCGTTCCAATAAAAGCAACAACTTGATCAATCATTTTGCAATAATCTTGTTGTTCGAATAAAAATAGGCAATAATTCACGATAAATTGGAACAGGTCTTCCAAATGTTCAGAAGTTAGCATCCTTTGAATGTCTTCGTCGCTTATTTATTCTAAATGCTGATATTGATTCATCCTACATCTCCTTTTGATTTATCACATGAATGAAAAACGATTCTACTGGCCTAGATATGCACTATTTTAATGAGCTGATTGATAGCCATAAATAGTGAAAACACTACGCTCTTCTTCATAAGGAATATATTTTTTTAATATTAGATTTTTCAATTTCTATATCCATTAGCTGTTAAACAAGCCCAATTATTCTCATCTATCCGATTTCCTTCTGGATTTAATCTAAACCACTCTACTAGCTTATCAAAATTTTCTCTACGTTCTTCTGATAGTGATAAATAATACATTTTCTTTGCTTGATTAAACTGTTCTTGCGTTCCAAATCGATAAAAAAAGTTGGCACTTAACCGAAGTGTATTATTCTCAGTTTGATGTTGTAAAAACTTATCTAAATTAGTTGAAAATTCTTTGATTAGTGGAACAAACTCCTTCATTATAAAGCAATACATGCTTTTATAATTCTCTAAAAAAGTCTCTTTAGGAAACAACTCATACTGTTTCAATCCTGTCTCATAATAATATTCCTTGACACCAATACATAGTTTTTCTTTTCTGCTAACAATTCCACATCTAAGCCATACATCTGTTGATACACCTGATTGGTTATATCTATTTGATTGCATTTGTAAATAAAAAACAAATGTTTTCGTTTTCATTTCAAGTGAATTGCGACTTTTTATATACTTAAAGTTAAAAACAGTAGCCTTTAAGTGTTCTGAAAGAGTAAAACAAAGAAATTCAACAATTTCTTTTGGAGCTGAATGCTCATTAAAAGGATACTCATCATTCATATTTGTTACACTCTTTTCTTTTTTTAAAATAATTTTATTTCCAGCCTTATTATGTGTTTTCCGTCTCAATTTATCTAATCATCTATGTCCAATTCTTTTATCAGCAGCTCTTAAAATATTGATTAATCCCCAGTAATCATTTTTAAAAGTCGTTGTCAATAACTCGCTTTTAGGGTATCAATGTATTGTCTTATGAGTGCTGAGATAGCTGAAATATCAGTATTATATGGATAATAAGTATCTTTTCCAGACAAATTTTTTATATCTCCAAATTCATCTATAAAGTCTTTTGGATAATTCCAAATAATCTCATCATCTAAAGTAATAAAATATCTTGGTAAATCTGTACATCCATATCTAGAATTCATTCTTTATTTTGAACAGTAAATTTGAAAATTGATAGACATATCCGTAAGTTTATACACTTTTTTTTATAGCTTACTCCATTTCAAAATGTACTTCTCCGATTCTTATAATAATATGTATCCTATTTTCAAAATTTATTATTTAATAATTCCAGTATACTATATATCATAATACAAGTATGTTTTCTAATTCAAAAGCCACTTAAAAAAGTTACTGCGGGACAAGCTTATTTTGGAAGCAAAAAAAAATATCAACGAATCGTTAGAAACGTTGATATACTAGTATACCGGCGGCCGGGGTCGAACCGGCACGCCCTCGCGGGCACTGGATTTTGAGTCCAGCGCGTCTGCCAATTCCGCCACGCCGGCATGAAATAATTTTGCAAGGCGGTAACCGGATTTGAACCGGTGATGAAGGTTTTGCAGACCTCTGCCTTACCACTTGGCTATACCGCCATATTACAATTTAAATAATCTCAAAAGAGAACTGGGGTAGCTGGATTCGAACCAACGCATGACAGGATCAAAACCTGTTGCCTTACCGCTTGGCGATACCCCAAAAATTAAAACTAAGGGCGACTGATGGGGATCGAACCCACGCGTGGCGGAACCACAATCCGCTGTGTTAACCACTTCACCACAATCGCCATAAAACATATGATAAAAAACTAAAACTAAGGGCGACTGATGGGGATCGAACCCACGCATGGCGGAACCACAATCCGCTGTGTTAACCACTTCACCACAATCGCCATAAATTAAATTGTAACAGGGATAGTAGGAATCGAACCCACAATGACGGTTTTGGAGACCGTAGTTATACCGTTTAACTATATCCCTGTGTAATGGAGGAAAGTGGATTCGAACCACTGAACCCTAAGGAACGGATTTACAGTCCGTCGCGTTTAGCCACTTCGCTATTCCTCCAAATGGCGCAAGACAGAATCGAACTGCCGACACACGGAGCTTCAATCCGTTGCTCTACCAACTGAGCTACTGCGCCAAAAACTATAAAACGGTCTGGACGGGACTCGAACCCGCGACCTCCTGCGTGACAGGCAGGCATTCTAACCAGCTGAACTACCAAACCGTAATTTAATGGAGGTTGACGGGATCGAACCGCCGACCCCCTGCTTGTAAGGCAGGTGCTCTCCCAGCTGAGCTAAACCTCCAAAAAATATAAATGACCCGTACGGGAATCGAACCCGTGATACCGCCGTGAAAGGGCGGTGTCTTAACCGCTTGACCAACGGGCCAATATGACTTAATACGGAGAGTAAGGGATTCGAACCCTTGAGACAGTGTTCACCGTCTACATGATTTCCAATCATGCTCCTTCGGCCTCTCGGACAACTCTCCAGAGTTAAAAGAAGCAAAACATTACTCATAAATCCTATATTAAGGAACTCCGGCAGTAGGACTCGAACCTACGACATCATGATTAACAGTCATGCGCTACTACCAACTGAGCTATGCCGGAATAACAACTAGCGTGGCGACGTCCTACTCTCACAAAGGGAAACCCTTCACTACAATCGGCGCTAAGAAGCTTAACTTCTGTGTTCGGCATGGGAACAGGTGTATCCTTCTCGCTATCGCCACCACACTGGGTGTTGTTACTATTAAGTTGAGTGATTATTCACTCAAAACTGGATTGAAGTAGTAATCAAAGCTTCCGAAAAACTTTTTTATTTCGTTTCTTTGGTTAAGTCCTCGACCGATTAGTATTGGTCCGCTCCGTACATCACTGCACTTCCACTTCCAACCTATCTACCTGATCATCTCTCAGGGGTCTTACTTTCTTAAAGAAATGGGAAATCTCATCTTGAGGTGGGCTTCACACTTAGATGCTTTCAGCGTTTATCCCTTCCCTACATAGCTACCCAGCAATGCCCTTGGCAGAACAACTGGTACACCAGCGGTAAGTCCATCCCGGTCCTCTCGTACTAAGGACAGCTCCTCTCAAATTTCCAACGCCCGCGACGGATAGGGACCGAACTGTCTCACGACGTTCTGAACCCAGCTCGCGTGCCGCTTTAATGGGCGAACAGCCCAACCCTTGGGACCGACTACAGCCCCAGGATGCGACGAGCCGACATCGAGGTGCCAAACCTCCCCGTCGATGTGGACTCTTGGGGGAGATAAGCCTGTTATCCCCAGGGTAGCTTTTATCCGTTGAGCGATGGCCCTTCCATGCGGAACCACCGGATCACTAAGCCCGACTTTCGTCCCTGCTCGACTTGTAAGTCTCGCAGTCAAGCTCCCTTCTGCCTTTACACTCTGCGAATGATTTCCAACCATTCTGAGGGAACCTTTGGGCGCCTCCGTTACCTTTTAGGAGGCGACCGCCCCAGTCAAACTGCCCACCTGACACTGTCTCCCACCGCGATAAGCGGTGCGGGTTAGAGGGTTCATAACACAAGGGTAGTATCCCACCAGCGCCTCCACCGAAACTAGCGTTCCGGGTTCATCGGCTCCTACCTATCCTGTACATGTGGTACAAACACTCAATATCAAGCTACAGTAAAGCTCCATGGGGTCTTTCCGTCCTGTCGCGGGTAACCTGCATCTTCACAGGTACTAAAATTTCACCGAGTCTCTCGTTGAGACAGTGCCCAAATCGTTACGCCTTTCGTGCGGGTCGGAACTTACCCGACAAGGAATTTCGCTACCTTAGGACCGTTATAGTTACGGCCGCCGTTTACTGGGGCTTCAATTCTGAGCTTCGCCGAAGCTAACCCATCCTCTTAACCTTCCAGCACCGGGCAGGCGTCAGCCCCTATACGTCATCTTTCGATTTTGCAGAGACCTGTGTTTTTGATAAACAGTCGCTTGGGCCTATTCACTGCGGCTGACCGAAGTCAGCACCCCTTCTCCCGAAGTTACGGGGTCATTTTGCCGAGTTCCTTAACGAGAGTTCGCTCGCTCACCTTAGGATACTCTCCTCGACTACCTGTGTCGGTTTACGGTACGGGCAGTTGTTTTCTCACTAGAAGCTTTTCTTGACAGTGTGACATCAGGAACTTCGGTACTATTATTTCCCTCCCCATCACAGCTTGTCCGTACAGAGTAAAGCATTTGACTCTACTCAAGACTTACTGCTTGGACATGCACTTCCAGTCGCATGCATTCCTTAGCCTCCTGCGTCCCTCCATTGCTCAAACAAAAACAACTGGTACAGGAATATCAACCTGTTGTCCATCGCCTACGCCTATCGGCCTCGGCTTAGGTCCCGACTAACCCTGGGCGGACGAGCCTTCCCCAGGAAACCTTAGTCATACGGTGGACGGGATTCTCACCCGTCTTTCGCTACTCATACCGGCATTCTCACTTCTAAGCGCTCCAGCCGTCCTCACGATCGACCTTCAACGCCCTTAGAACGCTCTCCTACCATTACACCAGAGGTGTAATCCACAGCTTCGGTAAACTATTTAGCCCCGGTACATTTTCGGCGCAGGGTCACTCGACTAGTGAGCTATTACGCACTCTTTAAATGGTGGCTGCTTCTGAGCCAACATCCTAGTTGTCTGTGCAACCCCACATCCTTTTCCACTTAATAGTTATTTTGGGACCTTAGCTGGTGGTCTGGGCTGTTTCCCTTTCGACTACGGATCTTATCACTCGCAGTCTGACTCCCGGATATAAATGAATGGCATTCGGAGTTTATCTGAATTCGGTAACCCGAGATGGGCCCCTAGTCCAAACAGTGCTCTACCTCCATCATTCTTAATTCCGAGGCTAGCCCTAAAGCTATTTCGGAGAGAACCAGCTATCTCCAAGTTCGTTTGGAATTTCTCCGCTACCCACAGCTCATCCCCGCACTTTTCAACGTACGTGGGTTCGGTCCTCCAGTGCGTTTTACCACACCTTCAACCTGGCCATGGGTAGATCACATGGTTTCGGGTCTACGACTACATACTCATTCGCCCTATTCAGACTCGCTTTCGCTGCGGCTCCGTCTCTTCAACTTAACCTCGCATGCAATCGTAACTCGCCGGTTCATTCTACAAAAGGCACGCCATCACCCATTAACGGGCTTTGACTTGTTGTAGGCACACGGTTTCAGGATCTATTTCACTCCCCTTCCGGGGTGCTTTTCACCTTTCCCTCACGGTACTGGTTCACTATCGGTCATTAGGGAGTATTTAGCCTTGCGGGATGGTCCCCGCGGATTCCGACGGAATTTCTCGTGTTCCGCCGTACTCAGGATCCTCCTAGGTGTTGCCAACATTTCGTCTACGGGGCTATTACCCTCTTTAGCGGACCTTTCCAAGTCCTTCGACTATCTTGACAGACTACCACAACGGAGTCCTACAACCCCAACAAGCAAGCTTGTTGGTTTGGGCTCTTCCCGTTTCGCTCGCCGCTACTCAGGGAATCGAATTTTCTTTCTCTTCCTGCAGGTACTTAGATGTTTCAGTTCTCTGCGTCTACCTCTAACCAGCTATGTATTCACTGGAAAGTAACATCCTATAAAAGATGCTGGGTTTCCCCATTCGGAAATCTCTGGATCATAGCTCACTTACAGCTCCCCAAAGCATATCGGTGTTAGTCCCGTCCTTCATCGGCTCCTAATGCCAAGGCATCCACCGTGCGCCCTTATTCACTTAACCTTACGATCTTACGATCGGTTTTGTTTGGTTCGTTTCTCTAGCGATAGAGGCGTCACCAATAAAATAAGCTTCGAACAATTTTAATTAAAAAACTCATTCAACGCGGTGTTCTCGGTTTGTTTTGATTACTTTTTTACTTCAATATCCAGTTTTCAATGAACAATATTTTAGTAACCAATGGTTACTAATGGAGCCTAGCGGGATCGAACCGCTGACCTCCTGCGTGCAAAGCAGGCGCTCTCCCAGCTGAGCTAAGGCCCCGTATTACGTATTAAAATTGAGAGTAAACCTCTCAAAACTGAACAAAGTATCGACGAATGTGTAAGTTTCCGTAATATTCCTTAGAAAGGAGGTGATCCAGCCGCACCTTCCGATACGGCTACCTTGTTACGACTTCACCCCAATCATCTATCCCACCTTAGGCGGCTGGCTCCACAAGGGTTACCTCACCGACTTCGGGTGTTACAAACTTTCGTGGTGTGACGGGCGGTGTGTACAAGGCCCGGGAACGTATTCACCGCGGCGTGCTGATCCGCGATTACTAGCGATTCCGGCTTCATGTAGGCGAGTTGCAGCCTACAATCCGAACTGAGAGAAGCTTTAAGAGATTTGCATGACCTCGCGGCCTAGCGACTCGTTGTACTTCCCATTGTAGCACGTGTGTAGCCCAGGTCATAAGGGGCATGATGATTTGACGTCATCCCCACCTTCCTCCGGTTTGTCACCGGCAGTCTCGCTAGAGTGCCCAACTGAATGATGGCAACTAACAATAAGGGTTGCGCTCGTTGCGGGACTTAACCCAACATCTCACGACACGAGCTGACGACAACCATGCACCACCTGTCACTTTGTCCCCGAAGGGAAAGCTCTATCTCTAGAGTGGTCAAAGGATGTCAAGACCTGGTAAGGTTCTTCGCGTTGCTTCGAATTAAACCACATGCTCCACCGCTTGTGCGGGCCCCCGTCAATTCCTTTGAGTTTCAACCTTGCGGTCGTACTCCCCAGGCGGAGTGCTTAATGCGTTAGCTGCAGCACTGAAGGGCGGAAACCCTCCAACACTTAGCACTCATCGTTTACGGCGTGGACTACCAGGGTATCTAATCCTGTTTGCTCCCCACGCTTTCGAGCCTCAGCGTCAGTTACAGACCAGAGAGTCGCCTTCGCCACTGGTGTTCCTCCATATATCTACGCATTTCACCGCTACACATGGAATTCCACTCTCCTCTTCTGCACTCAAGTCTCCCAGTTTCCAATGACCCTCCCCGGTTGAGCCGGGGGCTTTCACATCAGACTTAAGAAACCGCCTGCGCTCGCTTTACGCCCAATAAATCCGGACAACGCTTGCCACCTACGTATTACCGCGGCTGCTGGCACGTAGTTAGCCGTGGCTTTCTGGTTAGATACCGTCAAGGTAAGAGCAGTTACTCTCCTACTTGTTCTTCTCTAACAACAGAGTTTTACGATCCGAAAACCTTCTTCACTCACGCGGCGTTGCTCGGTCAGACTTTCGTCCATTGCCGAAGATTCCCTACTGCTGCCTCCCGTAGGAGTCTGGGCCGTGTCTCAGTCCCAGTGTGGCCGATCACCCTCTCAGGTCGGCTATGCATCATGGCCTTGGTGAGCCGTTACCTCACCAACTAGCTAATGCACCGCGGGTCCATCCATCAGTGACACCCGAAAGCGTCTTTCAAATCAACACCATGCGGTGTCGACTATTATGCGGTATTAGCACCTGTTTCCAAGTGTTATCCCCCTCTGATGGGTAGGTTACCCACGTGTTACTCACCCGTCCGCCACTCCTCTTTTCAAATGAGTGCAAGCACTCGGTAGAAAAGAAGCGTTCGACTTGCATGTATTAGGCACGCCGCCAGCGTTCGTCCTGAGCCAGGATCAAACTCTCATAATAAAAGTTGAACACAATCCGAAGATTGTTAAGCTCATTTGGTTGCTAGCATATTGCTTCGCTTTTGTTAAAAATTGTTGTTTGTTTTTACCGTTGTAAAAACAACCTACACATTTGGTTCGTCTTACTTTGTTCAGTTTTCAAAGGTCTACTTTGTTACCTCGCAGCAACTTTTATATCATATCAAATCGACGATTTGATGTCAACACTTTTTTTCAAAAGTTTCAAAGTTTTTTTCTGCTTGTTGTTGCCGAGTCTTCCTTGACAACTTCATTAGTTTATCAGGTTGTTTGTTATTTGTCAACAACTTTCTTCCTGATTTTTCAAGATGTTTTAGTTGTTTTTGAATTAACAACTTTGTTATTCTATCATGCTCAGCATTCTTTCGTCAAGAGTAAAAAAAATGTTTTTCACTGCTTGAGATGAATCAAATACTATCACGAGAACATGTATAAATATAACAATACTTATCATAAAAAGCAACTAGAAAATGCCTATTTTCAATTCTTTTTTCACTTAGCGAACAAACACGATGAACTTCATTTGAGCATTCGCTTTTTCTGTAACATTACTTTCATATATAAATAGATCATTCGTTAAAAAAAGAGCAGAGGTTTTTGGCCCCTACTCTAATGCTTTACTTTTATCTACTATAGGAATGAATATCCTAAATATCGTCCCTTGATGAACGACACTTTCTGCGTCAATTCTACCCTTATAGTTTTCAACTAACTGTCTAGCAATCGATAATCCTAATCCATTTCCACCCTTATTTCGAGCTCTAGCCTTATCAACTCGGTAAAAACGATTAAATATCTTATCTAAATCTTCTTCTGGGATTCCCTCCCCAAAGTCTTGAATCGCAATTTCAAACTCACTTAAGGTTTTAGATATAGAAATATGAACTTCTTTACGCGTTGTTGAATACTTCACTGCATTATCTAAAATAATAATCAAAAGTTGTTCAAAGTGATTTCGATAAATCCCCAGTGTCACTTCTTCAAACAAGTCGTCATCTAAAGTAATAACAAAGTCTGGATATAAAATTCTAAAATTATTAAACACTTGGTAAACCACTTGCTTCGCATTTGATGTACGATTTGAATATTGAATGTCTACTTGTTCGGCACGAGATAGGTCCAGCATTTCTTGAACAAGACTCTTCATTCTAACAATTTCTTGTAGACTAGCTTCTAGAGATTCGTCCAACACTTCCGGATCTTCTTTGCCCCAACGGTTCAGTAAATTCAAGTGTCCTTCAATGATTGCAACAGGCGTTCGTAATTCATGGGAAACATCTTCCACAAATTGTTCTTGTTGCTCAATATACCGTCTCATACGATCTAGCATTTCATTGAAAATTTCAGCAAGGTCTGCTAACTCATCATTTGAGTGGATATCCGGCATATGAATGTCTGATTGTGGATCTTTTCTGATGGTGTCCATCGTATCTCTTAAAACTTTCAATGGTTTCAAGAAATATGAAGATAAAATAAAGCCTAATATGCTACTTAAAATCAATGAAATAATCTCCAAAACTATCAATGTTACCAGTAATCGATTTCGAATATCATAAAATGAAGATAGTTCATAAAAAGCTTGAATATACCCTATCTTCTCTCTATTTTCTTTTGAGTAAACAGGTTGAATGATTAAAAAACCTGTCTTATCATCCAAGGTTTTGATCTCTGCTTCTTGTTTCTCTTTTTTTTGCAATTTACTTTGTACCTTTTGTGTTTCAAATACCAATGTGCCTTGTGTGTTGTATACAGATAAGAACAATGCTGGTTGACCTAGTTCAGAAAGCATACTATCCATTTCCATCAATGAACCTTCTACAGATACTTTTTTACTATTCAACTCATTCTCATCAACACTAGGTGATTTTAATTTTTCATACACCTCAGTTACCGTCAAATTCTCTTCTATATTAGATAATCGATTACCAACTTCAGCAATTGTTCTTTCAGCGTTTTCACGTTCTTTTTCAACTATAAGATTAACAGAAGATTTATATGTAATCACAGCAAAGATTGTGAATACAACAAATATGAAGAAAGAACTTGCAGAAGCCCACTTGATTGTCAAAGAAGGCCCCTTCAGTTCTTTTTTTGCTGCTTTTTTCATTTTTATTGCTTTCACGAGCGCATCACATATCCTGTTCCACGAACGGTTTGAATGTAGCTTTCTTCACCTGGAACATCGATTTTATTACGTAGATAACGGATATACACATCAACAACATTGGTTTCAACTTCTGTTTCGTATCCCCAAACTTTGTTTAATAATACATCACGCGCTAAAACAACATTGACATTTTCCATTAATGTTAGTAATAGCTCATACTCACGTTTCGTTAATTCGATCATTTCAGAATTACGACGTACCACACGATTTTCTTTTTCAATCGTTAAATCACGGTAAGTAATCGTAGTTTGTTTAGCCACATTCTTGTCACCTTCGATGTCAATTCGACGAAGTAAAGCACGTAAACGAGCTAATAGTTCTTCAATGGCGAATGGTTTTACAATGTAATCGTCCGCTCCATGATCTAAACCTGAAACTCGATCAATGACAGAATCGCGTGCAGTCATCATGATGATTGGTGTATTTTTCACTTGGCGTATACGTCGACAAACTTCAAGCCCATTTAATTCAGGCAACATCAAATCTAAAAGGATAGCATCCCAATCATTATTTAAAGCCGCTTCTAAACCAGTACGTCCATTGTAGTGAACTTCTGCAACGTAACCCTCATGTTTCAGTTCTAGTTCTACAAAACGCGCTAAGTTCTTTTCATCTTCAATAATTAGAATATTACTCATTGGTTATTTGTCCTTTCTCTTTAAAAGCTATCTTAAAGCCTACCCATTATACCCACTTTTAACTTAAAAAGCTAGCAACAACCTATTTTTTACCTAAAATGGAGAGAAAACCATGAGAAATCTTTGAATCCCATGGCTCTTCAACATATTATTCTTCGTTATACCAACTATAGTGGTATGTTCCTTCTTTATCAACACGTTGATACGTATGAGCACCAAAATAATCTCTTTGTGCTTGAATGATATTAGCTGGTAAACGTTCTGAACGATACGAATCGTAGTATGCAATTGCTGAAGCAAATGTCGGAACTGGAACGCCTGCTTGAACAGCGATTGACACAACATCACGAACAGATTGTTGGTATTTTTTCGTAATTTCGATAAAGTAATCATCTAGTAATAAGTTCTCAATTGTTGGGTTTTTATCATATGCATCTGTGATTTTTTGTAAAAATTGAGCACGGATGATACAACCTGCACGCCAGATTTTAGCAATTTGACCAAAAGGTAAATCCCAATCATAATCTTCTGAAGCTACACGTAATTGAGCGAATCCTTGTGCGTAGCTCATGATTTTACTGAAGTAAAGAGCTTCACGAATTTTTTCGATCAATTCTTTTTTGTCACCTTGATATTCAACTTTAGCTGGTTTAGCTAAAACTTTGCTTGCTTTAACACGTTCATCTTTATAAGCAGAAATGAAACGAGCAAAAACAGATTCAGTAATCAATGGTAGTGGAACACCTAAATCCAACGCACTTTGACTTGTCCATTTTCCTGTTCCTTTATTTCCAGCAGCATCTAAAATTACGTCAACGATTGGTTTGCCTGTTCCTTCGTCGTCCTTGCGTGTTAGAATATCAGCGGTAATTTCTACAAGATAGCTATCTAGTTCGCCTTGATTCCATTCTTTGAAAATCTCAGCCATTTCATCAACAGAAACTCCAAGAATATTTTTCATTAAATCATATGATTCAGCAATCAATTGCATGTCACCATATTCAATCCCGTTATGCACCATTTTAACATAGTGACCAGCGCCATTTGGACCAATGTAGGTAACACATGGCTCGCCGTCTTCTGCTTTTGCTGAAATTTTCTCTAAAATAGGTGCAACTAATTCATACGCTTCTTTTTGACCACCAGGCATAATAGAAGGTCCTTTTAATGCGCCTTCTTCCCCTCCTGAAACACCAGTCCCGATAAAGTTGATTCCTGAATTAGCTAACTCTTCATTTCTACGGATTGTATCTTTAAAGAATGTATTTCCACCGTCGATCAAAATATCCCCTTTATCTAAATGAGGCAATAACTCTTGAATCGTTGCATCTGTTGCAAAACCAGCTTGAACCATCAACATGATACGACGTGGTTTTTCAATAGAGTCTACAAACTCTTCAATTGTGTAAGTCGCTTTAAAATTTTTATCTGGATGCTCTTCTACGACATCTGTTGTTTTTGAACCTGTACGGTTAAATAGAGCAACTGAGTACCCTCTACTTTCGATATTTAAGGCTAAATTTTTTCCCATTACGGCCATTCCGACTACGCCAAATTGTTGTTTTGTCATCTTGTATCCTCCCACTATCTTAAAAAAAAGTTCATTAGAATTTTCTTATAATCTACATCATTATAACGTAGAATGCTTGATATGAAAACAAAATAGTTCGATTTATTCTTCTTTATTTTTTTATAGTTCTTGCAATTCAATGGATTGATTAATTAGCTTGGGTATTTCTAGTCAAAATAAATCCCCTAGGCTCCATGGTTAGCCTAGGGGATTTTAACATTTTCAAAAAAATGTTTTATGCTTCTTTAGAGACTACGTCTTTTCCATCGTAATGACCACATGCTGGACATACGTGATGGCTTTTTCTCATTTCACCACAATTTGAACATGCGTTCAAACCTTTGATTGTTAATTTGTAATGAGTACGGCGTTTGCCCTTTTTAGCTTTTGAAGTTCTTCTAGCTGGTACTGCCATTGGTGTTCCACCTCCTTGTAAAGATGCGTGCATTAAATGCACGATATATTCCAATCTTACTGATTATCGTCTTCATCAGATGTTTCACTGAATAATTCGGATAATTTAGCAAGACGAGGATCCATTGTTTGTTGTGCTTCTTCTTGTCTTTTCTGTAAGTAATCTTCTTCTGATAGAACTTCCCAGTCATTGCCTTTTGGCATATCATGACTTATTTGCTCTTCTTCTGACAATACTTGAATCGGAATAGACAAAAGAATGTTGTCTTCGACGGACTCATCTAAATCAATCGTTGGTTTTTCCAACAAGATGATTTCTTCATCAGGCATTCGTAAATCTCTGCTCTGATATTGCTCAGGAGTCATAAAGACCTCATCAACATCGATCGTCATTGCTAGCGGAACAGGTGTCAGCGAACGTGAAGATGGAACTGTTACAATAACATCTATTCTATAATGAAGCAAATACTCTTCTTTTCCTACAGTTAATATCCCGGTTGCTTTAACAGGACTAACATCTAGAATCAGATCATCTCTTTTCATCAGGGACGTTTTTAAATCAAGTGTCTCTGAAAATTCACATGGTTTGTCTTTGTATTTGTTTAGTTCTAGTAAAGACCATTTCATATTCATCACCTCATAACGCAACAAAAGCAATTATACAGGGGGATGAAAGCTTTGTCAATGAAATTTTCTTGACAGTATTTTCTTCTTTCATTTTTTTCAAAACTTCTTGGTTTTATTCTGTATTTTTAATGGTAAAATAAATAAAAGGAGGAGTTGTATGAAAGCATTTGAATTTGAAAATGTCTCTTTTATTCGGGATAAAAAGACATTGTTAAATAACGTAAGCTGGAAAGTTGGATCCGCTGAAAATTGGGCGATTCTTGGATTGAATGGCGCTGGTAAGACGTTACTTTTACAATTGATTTGTGGTTATTTGTGGCCGTCCAAAGGTCGCTTGACGGTTTTGGGTCAGGTATTTGGTCAAGCTTCCATTCCAGAGTTACAACGAAGAATTGGTTGGGTCAGCACAGCGTTGCAGTACCGTATGAAAAATAGCGAAACCGCTGAAAAAATTGTTCTTTCCGGAAAATTTGCCAGTATCGGTATTTATCAGCGTTATACTCAAGAAGAGTTAGAACAAGCAAAAAACATTTTAATAAACGCTGGTGGTGAATCACTCATCGGAAAAAGATATGAGGTTTTATCTCAAGGGGAACGTCAATTAGTTCTGATTTCCAGAGCCTTAATGACTAATCCAGAATTATTGATTCTAGATGAACCTTGTAATGGGCTAGATTTATTTGCTAGAGAAAAGCTATTATCCCAGATTCAGCAGATCGCAGAGCAAGAAAATCATCCTACGCTACTTTATGTCACTCATCACACAGAAGAAATACTCCCATGTTTTAATCGTTTAATGCTTCTAAAAAATGGAGCAATCTTCGCTGAAGGAACACAAAAAGAACTTTTTAATGAAGAAAAGCTAGCTTCCTTTTATGCTGAACCGATTCAAATTATTCCATTAAAAGATAATCGTTTTGCTGTTTATCCCAAATAAAAGAAGGAATCACCATGATGTAGACAAACTATTTTTGAAAAATCAGATGAAAAAAATAGTTTGTCTCTTACTTTATAACAAATGTATCCATCAATATTTATACGTAGTGACCTCTATGCTACAACTCACTATAAGTAAGCGAGAAAGGCAGGTATCGTATGAAAATATCCGTTTATGTTGCAAGTGGATTTAGTAAGGATAATAAAGGAGGAAATAAAGCAGGTGTTGTACTGTTTGAGAATACATTGAACACTACTCAAAAAATGACAATTGCTAAACAACTAGGCTATGCAGAAACCGCATTTATATCAGAATCGGAAATTGCTGATTATAAATTTGACTATTTTACTCCCAAAGAAGAAGTTGATTTATGTGGTCACGCCACAATTGCCTCTTTCACGATACTGATGCATTTAAATAAACTCTTCAGAAATCACTATACAATTGAAACAAATAGTGGTGTTCTTACTATTACCATAAAAGATGGCATCATATTCATGGAACAAAACAAACCGACATTCTATGATGTTCTTTCTCCAAACGAGTTCAGCGACTGCTTTGACATTAACGCTATAGACAATAAATCTCCCATTCAAATTGTTTCAACTGGTTTAAAAGATATTTTAATTCCTATAAAAAACGAACTATGTTTACATGAACTGCAACCTAATTTTAAAAAAATTCAAGAAATCAGCAAGCATTATAATGTTGTTGGGATGCATCTGTATACATTTAATGACGATCGAATGATATGTAGAAATTTCGCTCCACTATTCGACATCAATGAAGAAGCAGCCACAGGAACTTCAAATGGTGCATTAGCTTGCTACCTTTATAAACAGCAACACTTGCAAAAAGAAGTCTATGTATTTGAACAAGGTTATTCTTTAGACTCACCTTCTGAAATATTAGTTAGGTTAGTGACCAACAATAAAAATGAAATTGAAAAGGTTTACGTTGGAGGCAAAGGTTACTATTGTGAAACCAAGTGCTTAAATGTAGAAAACACTAAGTGAAAATAAAAAAGTTGAAAAAATATTTTTTCAACCTCATACTGTAGACAAAAAGGAGCTGGTTTAATTACCAACTGCTTTTTTCTACCTATTCAAATAGATAACGATAGTTATTCTTCTGTTTGTTTAAATCTTTCAATCGCTGTTAAAAACTTCTCCCCATACTTATCCAACTTATTCTGTCCTACCCCTTTTACTTGTAGTAATTGAATTGAATTTTTAGGTAGTTTTTCGCACATTTCTTTCAATGTACTATCAGAGAAAATTAAATATGGCGGTACACCTGCTTCTTGTGCTAAATCCATCCTCAATTCTCTTAACGTTTCAAATAAGCCATCATTAACTACTGAAACTTTTCTAACACGCTGATCTTCTTTTCTAAAAACTGTCTGCTGACCTAAAAGGACTTTAACCCCTGTCGGCGACACAGACAACAAAGGATATTGACCATCAGACGGATTCAAATATCTCTCAGCTGTAAGATAGTCAATCAATTGATTCACTTCTTTTTGCGTTCGATCTTTCATTAATCCATAGGTAGGCAAACGGTCAAAATGCCACTGATCGATTTTTTGGTCTTTTGATCCAGTTAATACTTTTCCAACTAACCCTTTACCAAATTTTTCACCCATTCGTTTCACACAAGATAAAACTTTTTGGACATCCACAGTGATATCGACCAATTCTCTTTCGTCTAAACAATTAGAGCAACGACCGCAATCAGATCCTTTTTCTCCAAAATAACGTAAAATAAACTTCTGCAAGCACATTTGTGCATTTGCATATTGTGACATTTCTCTTAACTTCATATATTCTTTTTGCTTATAATCAATTGTCATTTCCGATTGATCGATAAAAAATTGTTGAATCTGCAAATCTTGTGGTGCATAAAGTAAAACGGCATCACTTGGTAATCCGTCTCGGCCTGCCCGACCCGCCTCTTGATAGTAAGACTCAATATTTCCAGGGATTTGAGCATGAATGACAAAACGCACATTACTTTTATTGATCCCCATACCAAATGCATTTGTCGCAACCATCACTTGTATCTGATCAAATAAAAACTGTTCTTGATTTTGATTCCGTTCTTTCTCGTTCATCCCGCCATGATACCTGCCAACAGCAATTTTTTTACTCTGAAGCAAGTGATAGATCCGTTCAACTTCTTTTCTGGTACTAGCGTACACGATACCTGATTGTCCTTGATTCAACTTCAAGTACTCTAAAAGAAACACATCACGATTCTGATCTTTAACAACTTGAAATGATAAATTCTCACGAGCAAATCCTGTTTGGATCTGATTGTCTTTTGGGATGTGCAATTGTTGAAGGATATCTTCTGCTACTTGAGGTGTAGCTGTAGCAGTTAAGGCAATCACGGTTGGCTGTTGCTGAAATTGTTCAATGATCTCAGCTAAACGAAGATAGCTAGGGCGAAAATCATGTCCCCATTGAGAGATACAGTGTGCCTCGTCAACCGCCAATAAATCAATCGGTACGTGTAGCAATAACTGTTGAAAATCAAAAGATTCTAAACGCTCTGGCGCCACATATAAAAGTTTAACTTCACGATTTACAGCCATTTGAACACGATTATTCATCTCTTGTTGAGAAATCGTACTATTAATAAATGTTGCAGGGATCCCCATCATATTTAACGCATCCACTTGGTCTTTCATTAAAGAAATCAGTGGTGAGATTACTAACGTCAAATTTTCCAACATCAGTGCAGGCAACTGGTAGCAAATCGACTTTCCACCACCTGTAGGCATAATCCCTAAAACATTTTCTTTATGTAAAACATGATTGATAATTTCTTCTTGTCCTTGACGAAATTCGTCATATCCAAATTTTTCTTTTAATAAGTCTTTAGTGCCAATCATGAAATTCTCTCCGTTCTTTGTGTCTGGTAGTTATTTTAGCATGGGCTATTAGCCAATTCAAGAGCGCTTTTCCTATAGCGTGAAACAATTCGCACCGTGTGAAACATCTCTGCTTTTTTTCTAAAAATTAAAACCTTTATTTTTCAAGCTTTCTAAGATAAGATACGCAATTTTTCGACTTATTTACTAAAAGTTATCCACAAAAAAAGATGGAACAAAACGATTTAAGTTTTGCTCCATCTGCTTAGTCTATTAAACTATTTTTTCTTTTTACTAGCTTTTTCGCGTTCGTTTTTATTAAGAATTTGTTTTCTTAATCGAATGCTTTCTGGTGTTACTTCACAATATTCATCTTCATTCAAGAACTCTAATGATTCTTCTAATGTAAGGATTTTTGCTTTTTTGATTACTGATGTTTGGTCTTTGTTAGCAGAACGAACGTTTGTCATTTGTTTTGCTCTTGTGATATTTACAGTCAAGTCATTATCACGGTTGTTTTCACCGATAATCATTCCTTCGTAAACATCAGTTGTAGGTTCTACAAAAACTGTTCCACGTTCTTCAATACTCATGATACTGTAAGTAGTTGCTTTACCTGTATCAATAGATACCAACGCGCCTTGATGACGTCCGCCAATTGACCCTTGAATCATAGGTAGATATTGATCAAATGTGTGATGCATGATACCGTATCCGCGAGTCATTGACAAGAATTCAGTTGTATATCCAATCAAACCACGCGCTGGCGCTAAGAAGATCAAACGAATTTGACCATTACCAGTATGGATCATGTCTTGCATTTCACCTTTACGTAAGCTTAATGACTCGATAACGCTACCCATGTACTCTTCTGGTGTATCAATTTGAACACGTTCAAATGGTTCACATTTCACGCCTTCGATTTCACGTTCAATAACTTCTGGACGAGATACTTGTAATTCGTATCCTTCACGACGCATGTTTTCAATCAAGATTGATAAATGTAATTCGCCACGACCTGATACTGTCCATGAATCTGGTCCGATTGGTTCTACACGTAGAGATACATCTGTTTGTAATTCTGCCATTAAACGTTCTTCGATTTTACGAGAAGTTACGTATTTACCTTCACGACCGGCAAACGGCGAGTTGTTTACTAAAAAGGTCATTTGCAATGTTGGTTCATCGATGTGCAAGATTGGTAACGCTTCTTGGTGTGCTACGTCTGCAACTGTTTCACCAACAAAGATATCTTCCATACCAGAAACGGCAATTAAATCGCCTGCTTTTGCTTCATTGATTTCAACACGTTGTAATCCAAAGAAACCAAAGATTTTAGTAACACGGAAGTTTTTCACGCTACCATCTAATTTCATTAAAGCAACTTGGTCGCCAACTTTCATTGTTCCACGGAACACACGGCCGATACCAATACGTCCAACGTAATCATTGTAGTCTAATAATGATACTTGGAATTGTAATGGTTCATCTGAATTATCAATTGGTGCTGGTACGTGTTCAATGATTTGATCAAAAATTGGTGCCATTGTTGGTTCTTGGTCTTCTGGGTTATCAGAATCGCTTGAAGTTCCATTTAAAGCTGATGCATAAATAACTGGGAAATCCAATTGCTCATCATCCGCACCTAATTCGATAAATAATTCTAAGACTTCATCAACAACGTGTTCAGGACGCGCTGAAGGTTTATCAATTTTATTTACAACAACGATTGGTGTTACTTTTTGTTCCAATGCTTTTTTCAATACGAAACGAGTTTGAGGCATCGTTCCTTCGTAGGCATCAACAACTAAAACTACACCATCGACCATTTTCATGATACGCTCAACTTCACCACCGAAGTCCGCGTGTCCAGGTGTATCCAAAATGTTGATACGAGTGCCTTTGTAATCAACTGCTGTATTTTTAGCTAAAATCGTGATTCCACGTTCGCTTTCAATAGCATTTGAATCCATCGCACGTTCTTGTAATTGTGTGTGTCCATCTAAAGTATCTGATTGCTTTAATAATTCATCTACTAATGTTGTTTTACCATGATCGACGTGGGCGATGATTGCCACGTTTCTAATATCTTCTCTGTATTTCAATGTAATTGCTCCTTATCCTTTTGCCTTACGTCACTTGTTCATTAAATCCGACTTTTTATTATACCAAATTTTTTTCATGAAATATAGTCTAAAGCTTTCAAAAGTTATGAAAATTTCATATTTTATTACTATTTTTTGAAAAAGTAACACAATTTCCGAAAAAAATCAACGATTCTTTCTATAGATTTTGCTTTTTTTAGCTTAACGTTTCACTAGCTATATGATTTTGAATCTCTTCGTATGCTTTAGGTGTTGCTGCTAAAAAATACTCTCTCTTTGAAAAGGACAAAGGACTTCCATTCAAATTAGAGTATTTAAACCCAAATTCTTCTATTAAAACCAAACCTGCAGCATAATCCCACGGGCTTAAATTAGAAAGATAGCCAATGTGATTTCCTTTTAGCATCGCAATTAGTTCAACCCCAGCACAACCGCTAATTCTCACACCCATACTTGCACGACCAATTTCTTTTGCAGAATAAATATTTTCGCCGTACATATAAGCATTCATTCCCAACAAACCTTCCGATAAAGATAGATTCTTTGGAGCAGTCATTTTCTGATCATTCAAAAAGACACCACGGTTTTTACCACCCCAATATAATTCGTCTTTCATCACATCGTAAATAAACCCAAGCTGTCCAACACCTTCTTCAAAAACAGCAATCATAATACAAAAATTTTCCTGTTCCATCACAAAATTCATCGTACCATCGATTGGATCAATGATCCAAACACGTCCAGATAGCGAATCAATCGTACTAAATTCTTTTTCCTCTGCTAAAATTCGATCTTCTGGATAATGTTGATTGATTTTATTAATAAAAAAAGCTTGTGTTTCTTCATCAATATTTGTAACTAAATCTGTTCTTCCAGATTTTTGTGATACAGTTAGCTGATTGGTTAGGCTCACTCGGATATAACCAGCTGCTTCGTTTAACCATTCTTTGATTTCAATGATCATTTTTTCAGTTGTCATTTTAGCCAACTCCTAGTTTCAATCTACCTGATTCTTGTTTTTTAGCTTGCTGAACCGTTCGATATAGCGAATAACCAGATGCTTTTTGAAATTCATTGCCTAAGCGCTTTTCTTCTCCAATACTTTTGACCACCGTTTTAAATGCTTTGTATTTATTCAAAAAAACACCTGTATCGATCCCTGCTTCATTGGCTTCTTCCACCGCTGACCACATATTAGTAACAATCACCATTTCATCTGTCGACCAATCTAAATCTAAGGGGTATTGATAGTCTTTCATGTTTTCACCTCATTGTCTACTATTTAATAACGTCTAAAATATATTGCTATGACCTGTTACTCTGTTTTCTTCCTTTTAAAGTTTCCCAAAATCGGCAAGAATAAAACACCTTTTTCTACTTCTACTTTTTGAGCAGAATAAATCCCAGCATTTCCTGAACACATGTAACTAATCAAACAAATCATAAATAAAAATAATGCCGCCTCACTGCCAAACAACTCGATGCCCATAATAAAGCAAGCAATCGGCGTATTCGTCGCTCCAGAAAAAACACCAATAAAGCCTAATCCTGCTAAAAACGGAATAGAAAGATGAAGAACCATTGCTAAACTGCTACCTAAAGTTGCGCCAATTTCAAATAAAGGAGTCACTTCTCCACCCTGAAACCCCGCTCCTAATGATAACACCGTGAAAAAAAGCTTACCTAAAAAATCAAACCAGAGGCTATCACCGTTAAATGCATCCTTTAACAATGGTAGGCTTAGTCCCAAATAACGATGAGTTTGTAAAATAAAAACAGCCACCACTACAACAGCTCCACCAATGAAATTTCGAAAAACAACATTTTCAAACCAGTTAGCATAAACCTTTTTAAGAAACACGATTGATCGACTAAATACCCAACCAATCACGCCAAAACAAATACCAGCAATCACTATTTTAACAAACAATAACAAGGACCAACTGGGAATTTGTCCAATGGCATAATGCGTATGCGTTACACCAAAAGATTCAGTCACAAAATTAGCAAAAAATGCAGCAAAAAAGCTAGGGAAAAGTCCATCTGATCGCAAACGGCCAATCACTAAAACTTCCAATCCAAAAATCGTCCCTGCCAAAGGTGTGCCAAACACAGAGCTAAACCCTGCACTGATTCCACTAATAATTACGATTTCTCTTTCAACTTTATCTAAACGAAAAAGCCGACCTACAGCATCTGCTACTGTTCCCCCCATTTGTACAGCTGTTCCTTCTCTACCAACTGAACCGCCAAACAAGTGTGTCGTAATTGTCCCAAATAACGTTAAAGGAATTAAGCGCAAAGGAATATTTTCTTGTTCACCATTTGCTTGATCAATTACAAGGTTATTCCCTCGAATCGAATTTCCACCGAATTTTTTATATAAAAAAGCAAAAATAGCGCCACCGAATGGTAACAAAAACAAAAGCCAAGGATTATCAAGCCTCATTTTTGTCACTACATCTAAACTTTTCAGAAAAAATGCTGACAAGGCTCCCATAAACAAGCCGATCAATGATGCAATCACTAACCACTTAGTCATATATACGCCTATCTTAACTGGTGTATGTATTTTGTCTTCCATTCTTTTCAGCTCCTTAAAAACATATTGACTATTCTATAATACCACTTCTGAAATCTATACTGGTAAATTATAATAGTTTTTGCTAAAAAATTGAATCCTAATCTTGTAAAACAAAAAAAATGTGCTACTATAAATAGGAAATTTTTTTATTTTCCTATTAAATTTATCAAACTTTATATTGTTGTTTCCTGTTAAAGCTGTAGAGAAAATCGAGTAACAGATTGTTCTCTCAAAGATGAAAGGATGTTTTCATTGAAAGAATTAACACATGGGAATCCTGCAAAACTACTATTTTTATTTACGATCCCTCTATTGATTGGTAATATTTTCCAACAGTTTTACAATATGGCTGACATGATTATCGTTGGTCAAACGTTAGGAAAAGATGCTCTAGCAGCTGTTGGTTCTACTGGCAGCATTACTTTTTTGATTATCGGTTTTGCACAAGGTTTAACGGCTGGCTTATCCATTATAACGTCACAACGTTTTGGCGGCCAAGATTATCGCGGTGTGAAAAAAAGTTTTGCTACTGGCATTATCATTAGTGCAATCGTGACGATTGTCTTAACTGCTTTAAGTTTGATCTTTGTTCGTCCCATGCTTTTACTTATGCAGACACCTAAAGAAATTATTGATGATGCTCAGACATTTATTTCGATTATTTTTCTTGGCATTTTTGCTGCAATGGCTTTTAATCTTCTATCAAATGTGATTCGTGCTTTAGGAGACAGCCGGACACCGCTTCTATTTTTAATTATTGCTAGTATTATTAACGTTGTTTTAGATTTGATTTTAATTATCAATTTTCATATGGGGGTTGCTGGCGCTGGGATAGCCACGGTTACAGCACAAATCATTTCAAGTGTTTTGTGTGTACTTTATATTCGCTGGAAAATCCCTAATCTTCAATTACGTAAGAAAGATTTTTCTATTGATAGACATGACTTTCGTGTTCATTTAAACATTGCGTTGCCTATGGCTTTTCAGTCATCAATCATTGCAATTGGTGCAATCATCTTACAGGCAGCTTTAAATAGTTTGGGCACAGATGTAGTGGCCGCTCAAGCAGCTTCTGGAAAAATCGAACAATTTGCGACGCAACCAATGATGTCATTTGGTATCGCTATGGCAACTTTCACTGCCCAAAATTTTGGTGCTAAAAAGTATAAACGAATTTTGCAAGGCGTTAATCAGTGCTTAATAATGAGTATTGGCTTTAGTCTTTTGGCCGGAGGAATTGTTATTATCTTTGGACAAAATCTAGTTACGCTTTTTGTCAGCGGAAAAGAAACTGAGGTTCTTCAGTTGTCTCAAACCTATTTTAATGTAAATGGCAGTATGTATTGGTTGTTGGCAATCTTGTTTATTATTCGCTATACGCTTCAAGGTCTTGGTCAAAGTGTGATACCAACAATAGCTGGGATTATGGAATTGATTATGCGATCATTTGCAGCTATTTTTTTAACAGCCTCTTTAGGATTTGTCGGAGCAGCTTTAGCCTCTCCACTTGCTTGGGCTGGTTCTGTAATTGTTTTGCTAGCTTCTTATTTCAAAGCAATGAAGCATTTAAAAAAATTAGAGTATGAACAAGAACTTGAATTGAACTAGTTATTTCCTTATTTCTCTACAAAAAAATCGACCGATTCTCAAAAAGAAAATCGATCGATTTTTTTATTGTACTGATTCTTTTCTACCAAAATACTGACGCCATTTATTTTTTATTGAAGTCGTCATCGGCTCAGAAGCTTCTTTCACCGCACAATACTTATCTACCATTGTAACGATGTAGCTTTCTTTGTATTTTGGCGGAGCAATTGTAGCGCCCCACATATGTTTGATGATAATATCACGTTCTAAATCTGAAAGTTCCGTTAATTTCTCTGCATTTTTCACAGCGATTCTTGGGTGCATATAGGCATGAGAACCTTCGTCAAACTTAGTTGTACGCCAATCATAATAAAACAAATCGTGTAACAGTCCCGCACGAGCGGTTGCTCTAGCATTGCCATTCCATTTTTTAGCTAGTTTATAACTATAATAAGAAACGCTGATTGAATGATCTAAACGAGTTGAGTGAACGTGCTGCGTATAGTTACCTAAACGCTGTACTTCTTCTGCTTCCAACAAATCTTCTACATAAGACATATATTCTTGATCTTCACGCCATTTTTCAGTCATTAATTCTGGTTCCACCTTTTTAGAGACTTATATGTTTTTATTATTTACGAATTTAAGATAAAGTCTTTTTTTAATTTGATGAAAGTATAGCACCTTGATTTTCAAAATACTAGGATTTTTGAATTCCGTAACTAAAGTTTAATATTTGCTTTATAATTATTTCTATATTTACTTAAATGGCAAACATACGAAACACTCGTTTTCTTAACGTTACTCTTGTTCATGTTGATGTTTAGCAAATTCTGCTTTAATCTCTATAAATGATTGAAATACTTGCAACAACTGAAATAATTTCGCTCGATTTTCAAATTCTTCTCTTGTTTTAGGTAGTTCCTTTTTTCGATAGATGTCATATACTTCAGTAATTTTATCTAAAATGTCTTGTCCATCGTTATTTTCAGCAAAAGTTTCTGCTGTATACTGCAATAATTCTTGAATATTCCCCACTTGTTCAGGTTCAACTGTGATGTCGTTCAAAATATTGAGCATATCTTTTAAACTATTACTTTGCATCCGTCGCATCGTAAAATATTCTATATAATAATGATTTGAAGAGATTAATTGATTTTCAGCATGTTTTTTTGCCCAATTTTCTCCTGTCCGTATGAAGGCTTTCAAGTCATTACATTTTTCAAATAAGTTTCTTTCTTTTCCATGGTGATTGAGATATTCTGCCATATTATTTAAAATCTTTCTGAACATCGTTTCAATTACTTCTTGATCTTCTTTCAAGCGTTTTTCAGTATCGGGCATGTATAAATTCATGAGTAGAGCAAACCCAACACCAATGGTCATCAACAGAAATTCATTCCCTATAATCATCCAAGATAAATCTTTTTCCACTAGATATTGAGTCACTAAAACTGAACTTACAACAATCCCATCTGACAGCTTAAAATAAACCGCTCCTGGAATAAATAAAAGTAAGTAGACACCAAATGCAATGGCATTAAATCCTATAATAGTGAAACAAATATAGGCAATAACCGTAGCTAAAGCTAAAGAAAGTAGTCGATAAACTCCTGTCAATAAAGACGTCTTCTTCGTATTGGTCACACTCAATACAGAAATGATACCTGCAGATGCAGGGTACAATAGCCCAAAACTTCCCGCAACAATCATTGATAACGTCGCGCTTACTGCTGTTTTGATTGTTCGTAATCCAATTTTCATATGACTGCTCCTCACAAAATCGTTAATCTTTGGTATTAATACTAGTAATTTTACCTCTATTTCGGTTATCATTAAATAGAAAACTGATTAAATGTTGATTATAGGAGAGAAAGTCTATGGAAGTTGGCCATTTTCGTTTAGGCATGCGCACATTGAAAACAGCTTTAGCTGTTATGCTCTGTATTATTTTATTTAAAGTATTTGATCGGGGAGCACCAATGATTGCAGCTCTAGCCGCTGTTTTTTCATTACGGCAAGATTTAACCACTAGTCTTTCTTTTGGAAAATCAAGAATTCTAGGCAACACTTTAGGCGGTGGTCTAGCCATTGTTTATTTTTTGGTGAAGGATCTTTTTTCCAATGATTTTTTGGTTGAATTATTTTTACTGCCTTTTTTAGTAATTGTGGTAATTGTTGTTTCTGATGGTATGAATAATAATCAAGGCATTATCTCAGCAATCGCAACCTTACTATTGATTTCTTTAAGCATTCCTCAAGGGGAATCATTTTATTTTGCTTTGTCACGGGTGATCGATACGTTTATTGGGACGTTCATTGGTATTGGTCTTAATTTCTTTTTTAAACCAAAACCAATTGAAGAAAAACATGAAATTGAAGAAGATTTGGCTGAATTGGAACAAAAGGAAAAAGAATTAGAAGAACTTAAACAAAAAATTCAAACAAAAATAGAAGAGCAACAAAAATAATAAAATGAGCGATCCTTAATAAGTCTTTACAACACCAAATGTGTAAAGTTTCATTAAGGATCGCTCATTATGTCTGCCCCGACATTGACGAATCAATAGATAGCTGAACATTTTAATTTGGAGTATGTCATAAAAGTCTCATTTTAATTTTTTTATTATTTTTTCAGCTTCTCTTTCCCCTGATCTTACAGCCCCTTCGAAATAACCATTCCAAACAGTTGCAGTTTCCGTTCCTGCCCAATGGATATTCCCTGTCTCTTCGCTGATAAACTCTCCATATTTTAGAAAACCACATGGCGCAAAGTGTCCTGTAAAACAGCCATTTGTAAACGTTTCTTCATTCCAATCTTGTGTTAAAAAATACTTTGGTTTGCTTGCTTTTTCACCATATAATTTTATTAATTCTTTTATCAATAAGCGTTTTCGTTTTTCTTCAGGTAATTCATTTAATTTTATAGAATCAACTCCATATATGAAAAACGTA
The DNA here is from genome assembly GCF_058216635.1 of Enterococcus sp. AAFC-DPL-5146. Classification (NCBI taxonomy): domain Bacteria; kingdom Bacillati; phylum Bacillota; class Bacilli; order Lactobacillales; family Enterococcaceae; genus Enterococcus; species Enterococcus sp. AAFC-DPL-5146. The sequence goes on from NZ_CM177103.1 coordinate 1,775,861, forward strand.
AGAATCCCTTCTTGTCTATTTTCATTAGAATTATCAATAGACTCCATAATCCAACCCTGACTTTTATTAAATTGACCAGATAAGCCGCTTTCACGCCAAAAGGGTTTATCATAAACTGCATGGTATTTCGACGCACTTCCGGGTAAAAAATTTTGAAGCATTTTCTTCTTCATTGTTGGTAGTTCAGGTACGAAAGTGATTTTAGAATTTATAACGCTCGGCGGTAAAGCCATAAGGACAAATTTTGATTCATAACAGTGTCCCTTTTCTGTTTCTATGAAATAAGACTGATCCATTTTTGTAATGCCTCGGACTATTTGATTGAACTTTAATTCGGTTCCGTAGTCTTCTGCCATTTTATCTGCTAAAGCTTGCGGTCCACCAACAATCCTATCCTGTTGTGCACCTCCTTTTGTACCTAAAAGGATTTTAGTTCCTTGACCAGAAGCAATATAATATAACATTTGAAAGAGAGAAACTTCTCCGGCATCAGATGCTAAAAGTCCTCCAGCTAAAATTCTACCTAAAAATTCCGCCACTTCTTCATTAGCTGTTTGTATATTTAACCATGCATCAAAGGTTATTCTATCTTGATAGTAAATATCCGGACTATTTTGAGGTTTCTCTAGGTTAACTTGTTTTGCTAAATCATCAATTACATCAAACATCGTCATCATTTCATTTGGAACTTGATCGTATAGATCGTTAAAATAATGATATTGCCCTTTCCCAAAAAGTTGTGTTGAAAATAGTTTCATTTTATATTTTTGTACCAGTTCATACATACGATCTTGTGTTGGACCGATCCACTGACCTCCTAAATCAATTTGAATCTCTTCTTCCAGCCATTTTGTTTCTGCGCGTCCCCCAACTCGATCTCTTGCTTCTAAAATACATGTTTTCACGCCTTTTTCTTTAAGTGACAATCCAGCTGACAGCCCTGCAAATCCTGCTCCTACAATTACTACATCGTACTTATAAACCATAAAATCCCCCTCTTTCACCGTTTATGAATAAAGTATAAACGTTAGAACGATTCTAAGGTCAAGGCTTTTCTACTTTCACTTGAATTTCTGTTAAATATTCATTTTTGTCATTTGTTTCATGGAAATCAATTAGATAAAACTCATAAAAAGGTGGAGTAATACGATAATGTTCTTTTTTCAACTCTTCTTCCATTTTCATAATACATTTGCTAGTTTGCTCGTATGTTCCTTGATAAAAATAAGAAGCATAGTTTCCTTCTTCTAAAACAAACTGATTTAAATGGCTATTAATGAATTGGTTTTCTAAAACAAATACGCCTTTATAGATACTCTTTTCAGGTGGATGCCAATCAATTATTCCTCCAACATGATGAAATTGATAGACTTCCGTTATATTCAGTAATTCTCCATATAAAATTCTCATCTCTTTTTCAAAACCAGCTTCATCGGTAAATTCAGTAAGCCGTTGAAAAGCGCGCCGCTCTTTTATTTTTCTAATGGTTAATTGATTCATGGAAGTTTCATTATTTTTCAGTTGTTCCATAATTTCTAAACGAGAGGTAGCTCCTGATAATTTCTTTTCCAATAGAGAAATCTCAGCTTCAAGAATTTTGGCGTTTTCTCTTAATAGATGTGTCGTACTTTCTACTGTTCTATTTTCTAAATAGGATTGGATTGTTTTCAGTGGGACACCTAATTCAGTTAAATCACGAATAATATTCAAACTATAGATATCTTTCTCTGAAAATGATCGATAATTATTTTCGCTTCTTTCCGGTCGAATCATAGCTAATTTTTCATAGTGTCGAATGGTATGGGTTGATATACCATACATTTTAGCCATTTCTTTTATAGTAAAATATCCTTGTTCCATTTTCCCACCTGCTCTTTTATTAAAATAGAAACAATATAAGTATTTGTTTTTAAACGTTCTTTTTCTATTATAATGTAAAAGAACTCATTTACACTATCTATTTTACTTATGTAATTATGATGTATTATTTTTTTAAATGAACGTTTAATTATTTTTTGTTCATATTTAATCGGATACTTGTAATGGATCGTCATGCTTATTCTTCGAATAATAGACTTAGACAAAAAACGAGTGTCAAGCTAAACTGATAGATAGTTTTGCTCGACACTCGTTTTTTAATCATAACCTATTTTTCAATCGTGAAGAATAAGATCCATTGGCTGAGGCCCTGCAAGTCCTATAAACACAAAGTCTTCATCCCCGGTATTCTTCATTCCATGTTGCTCGCCTGGTAAAGAGACAATCATATCCCCTTTAGAAATACGAACTTCTTCCCCTTCCCCTGGAAAGAAAGTTCCGGTTCCCTTGGTGACGACCCATAAATCGTCTGAAGTAGTATGTGAGTGAGTAAAGACACTTTGTCCTGGTTTCAAACACCATACTGCACCAGCGGTATGTTTAGTTTCATAAAAAATTGTCTTTTTTCCTTCGTGCTCACAAAAATCAATCACTTCATCAAGTTTAAATAATCGTTCTCCCATTCTCGCTTTTGACATACTACATCCATTCCTTTCTAGATCTAAATCACATAAATAATTGTCCAAACTTAAACAATTGTTCCGCAGTTTCTCTAATTGCATGAATTGTATTATCTCTGTCTAAGATTTCCCGCTCGGAGGAAATTTTCCTGATTGTTGGAAAAAATGCATCGATTCCTTCATCGTTACACTGTGAGGCATCCTCAGAAACACCGCCGGATAAAGCAAGTACTGGTTTATCATACTTTTTGGCCATCTTAGCAATCGCAATTGGCACTTTTCCCATCATGGATTGAGCATCCAGCATTCCCTCACCTGTGATAACCAAATCGGTTTGCTCTATTTTTTTCTCTAAATTGATCATTGCAGCTATTTCATCAAATCCTGAAACAAGCTCACTTTTGAAATAGGATAATAAAGTAAAGCCTAAACCACCAGCAGCACCTGCTCCTGGTGTATTTTGATAAGCAGTTTCTGTCAACTGATTTGTTAAGAATGCAAATTTTTCAAGAATAGAATCAATTTCTTTCTGATTTTCTTCTGTTACACCTTTTTGCTTGCCAAATATATAAGTGGCACCCTTTGGACCATTTAACGGGTTTTTCACATCACTTGCAATCCGAATAGAACACTCTGACAATTCTGGTAAAACAGAAGTATCATCAATTCTGCTTAGATTTTTCATATCTTTTAACAAGTAACCTAGATTTTGACCGTCAGCATCAAAAAAATCATAACCTAATGCACTTAACATTCCAATACCTGCATCATTTGTTGCACTGCCACCTAATCCTATAACAAATTCTCGATAACCTGCATTAATATTTTTTTTCATCAATTGGCCCAAACCATAAGAAGTAGCCTGCCAAGGATCCAAAGCTTCTTTTTCAATTAACATGATTCCTGATGTTTCTGCTACTTCCAACACAACTTTTTTACCATCAATACCATATTCTGCTGTTACTTCTTGCTTAAATAACGGTCCTTGGACTTTTTCTGTATAAATGAAGTGGGGATTATTGTAAAATATAGCCTCGACCGTTCCTTCACCACCATCTGCAATCGGAGTAACGTCTATTTGAACAGCCTTCTCTTTTTTGAAAGATTCTTCAATTCCTTTTTTTACCGCTTCCCCGACTTCGATGGATGTCGCACTGCCTTTAAACGAATCCATAGCTACCAATATTTTCATATAATCCCTCCATCCTTCACTGTGAGCTAACCGTTAACTACATTCGTTGGTGCACCATTTAGATAAGCACTTACATTATTTACTGCGATGTCCATTAAACGAGAGCGAGCTTCTTTTGATGCCCAAGCAATGTGAGGAGTAATAATGATATTCTTTGCTTGTAATAATGGATTGTCTTCTAAAATCGGCTCTTGTGATACAACATCTACTGCTGCAGCTCCCACCTTGCCAGAGTTTAGTGCCTCTGCTAAATCTTTTTCATTAATTAATTGTCCTCTGGAATCATTAACAATCAGAACACCTGATTTCATTTTTGCAATATTTTCTGCATTAATAACGCCTTCATTTTCAGGTAATAGTGGGCAATGTAAAGAGATTACATCTGATTCAGCAAAGATTTTTTCAAGGCTGACTAATTCCGTTCCATTGCACTCTTTTTCTTCTGTTTCCCCATTGGTTGCAATAACCTTCATTCCCAATGCTGAAGCAATTTCTCCAACTTTTTGTCCAATTCTACCATAGCCAATAATTCCCAATGTTTTGCCGGAAAGTTCGATTTGTGGATAATTCCAATAACACCAATCTTTGGAATTCGCCCAATCTCCATTTTTTACACTATCTGAGTGTGCACCAACATGATGAGCTAGTTCTAAAAGTAGCGCAATCGTATATTGAGCAACTGTATCTGTTCCGTATGTTGGAATATTGGTTACAACGATCCCTTTATCTTTTGCTGCTACTACATCGACTACATTGTAACCTGTGGCTAAAACACCAATATATTTTAAATGACTTGTTGCTTGAATAACATTTTTTGAAAGAGGGGTTTTATTTGTTAAAACTACTTCTGCCTCTCCTATGCGTTTAATCAGTTCTGCTTCTGAAATAGGGCTTCGATCATAAACTGTTACATTTCCCAATTTCTCTAAACCACTCCAAGACAAATCTCCTGGATTTTCAGTATACCCATCAAGAACAATAATATCCATAGTTATCCTTCTCCTTCCATCCGTTCGCTACTCTTCTAAAAGTGCCCATGCACGTTTGATCACACGTTTTGTTTGCGCAACAATCACATCCGCATCTTCATTATCACGAGGTGTTACCTCAAAAGATAGGATCAGAGGTTCTTCTTTATTAAAGAGACCTTCTTCTTTACAAATTTTGAAAAAGTCTTCTAGCTCAGCTACGTCGTTGGCACTATTAGGGTAGCCAAATCTCGGATGTTGATCACCATATGCGTCACAACCTTCTTTCACAACAGCATTTCCAATATGCAAATGAGTAATGTAAGGTCGTGTTGTTTGAATCACAAATTTACTTGTTTCATAGGTTGTTGGAAAATGAGATAAATCCACGATCAATCCAAAATTAGGACAATACTTCCGAACATCAGCCGCAAATTCTGCTGCTAAAGGTGCGGGACCAATTAGAGATTTTTTGTCCATATCATAATCAAATACCTCTAGTTCCACCATCATACCTTTAGTTGCAGCATATTTACAAACATTAGTTGTCGTTTTCAACAGTTGAGAATAGGCTTCTGCTTTTGATTCTTCTTCCCAGTTACCTGATAAAAAAGCAATCCCTTTAGCGCCTAAATATTCAGCTTCATCCACAGCTTCTAACAAGGTTTTTTCAGCAGCAACTCGATCCGTTTCGGCTAACGCATTTGGATTAAGACCCGGTCCTAATAAACGTGGTTGCGCGCCATAGCCGACTCTCAAACCAGATTGTTCTAAAATTTGTTTGATTTCTAAACGCGTTTGATCATCTTTAATTTGAGTTATTTCAATCGCTCGAAAATCAGGATCTTTGGCAATTTGTAAGAGAGTTTCTTTTAAATCATAATTTTTAGGTGGATAGCTCATCCACTGGATTAAACCTAGGTCAAAGTATCTTTCAATGCTTTCTTTCATTTTTTAAACGCTCCTTTTTTCCTATTATTTTTTTAGTCTCCGAAATTTTTGATTTGGTCAACTGCTCCACCCATGTCACAAAGTTGTTCTGGTTCACAAATAATATCAATTACATACGTTTTCCCAGAATCAGCTGCACGCTTGAATGCACCAGCTATATCATTTGGATCAAATACTCGTTCTCCTAGACAACCAAGTCCTTCTGCCACTTTTACGTAATCAATCAATCCGTCTTGGTTATATGGCATATCTACACCGTATTCAAAATCGTAAGCTGAAATTTGATTTTGGCGAATCAATCCTAAATAAGCATTATTAACAATAATTACGATGATTGGTTTTTTGAATGCTGCTGCAACAGCGATTTCTTCTCCCATAAATGTAAAACCAAAATCACCAAGTACAGTAACTGATGTCGACTCCGGATCAGCAACTTTTGCCCCAAATGCAGCGGGTACTTCAAAGCCTAAAGTTCCTGCACCACCAGACGGTAAGTAACGACGTGGTTTATCAATATCTTGCAGTTGACCACTCCAGATTTGCGTGATTCCACAACCTGCAGTAAACATCGTATTTGCATCGAAAAATTTATTCATTTCTCCAAATACACGGTGAGGCATAATAGGTTTTTGATCGAAGTTTGTTTTTCTAGCTAATTGTTTTCTCAATTCTGGGATTTCACTAACACCAGCTCGATTTACTTGCGACATATTACGTGATTCAATCCCCGCCAGCAAGTCATTCAACGCTTCTTTAGCATCTGATACAACACCAATATCTGGATTAAAGACTTTCCCAATTTGATTTGCTTCGATATCAATATGGATAAATTTGCGACCTTTTCTATAAACATCAAGATTTCCTGTATGTCGATCTGTAAAACGATTACCGATTCCAATCACTAAATCAGAGTCCAAGAAAATCTTGTTCCCAATCGGTTGCCCTACTTGAATCCCTGCATGTCCTGCGTTTAGAGGATGATTTATTGGCACACCACCTTTAGCCATATAGGTTTGTATAATAGGAATTTGAAGTTTTTCAGCAAATTGGATTAGTTCTTTTTCTGCTTTAGCTAAAATCACTCCGCCTCCCATGATGATAACTGGTGATTTTGCTTCAGCAATCATATCAAGGACTTGATCGATTTGTGTTGAAGCTGCTTTTACTGTTTCAACTTTTTTTGGTTCATATTTATTGATATCAAAGTCAATTTCCACCTGTTGAATATCAAGAGGTAAATCAAGCAATACTGGGCCAGGTTTTCCAGAACGCATAATGTAAAATGCTTCACGTAAAATATCAGGAATTTTCTGAGCATCTAAAGGGCAGTAAACTTTTTTACATACCGTTGATGCAATGCTGACCATGTCTACACATTGGAATGCATCTTGTTTCATTTGCCAACTATTGGCCTGACCTGTAATAGCTAATACAGGGATTGAATCAATATTGGCCGTGTAAAGACCAGTTACAAAGTTTGTTGCTCCCGGTCCTGACGTACAAATAGCAAGTGCAATTTCATGTGTTGCACGATAATATCCATCTGCTGCATGAACACAAGCTTCTTCGTGACGCATACAAAAATGTTCGATTGGTGCCGCTTCCAAATATTTATACACTGGATTTATCCCAGCTCCCGGTATCCCAAAAGCATCTTTTATTCCTTCTTTAACCATAATTTGTACTATTGCTTCTGCAGCTTTCATTTAAATTCCCTCTTTCTATTTTAAAATCAATATTCCACTAAGTGGCATTGCGTTTCACTTAACAACATGTTACCATGACCTTACAAAGTGGTCTTTGACCGTTTCACACGAAAAACAATTCCCACTTTTGTACAGGATGTACAAATCTGGCTAAAAAAATATATTGGAGGTACTCATGAACGAAAAAAAAGTAAAATTAAATCAATCAGTGATTAAGACATTTGCTATTATTGAAAGTTTTACTAGCGATAAACAAGAAATGTCTCTTGTCGAACTTGCTCAAACAGCAGACTTACCAAAATCGACCGCATTACGTTTTCTATATACACTTATGACATTAGGTTACATAAATCAAAACCCGGAAAATCAATATTATTCTCTATCTAATAAATTCGAAAATATTTCAGCTAATTTAGTTTCTCCTGAAAGTTTGATTCAATTAACTCAAACTGCACTTTATCGACTATCATCTTCATTAGCTGAAGCGACTTGCTTGTCTATACAGTCTGGCGATCAATTACAATACATCAATTCAATAGACAGCCAAGAAAGAATTTTAAGTATCTCTCAAAAAATCGGAAAAAAAGCCCCTCTATATTGTACTGGGGCAGGTAAATTATTTTTATCCGCATTATCTAAAAAAGAATTGACAGAATATCTGGAAACTATTGAATTACAGCCATTGACAGAAAATACAATCACAAGCAAACAAAAAATGCTTGAAGAACTTCAATTAATCAGAAAGCAACAATTTGCTATTGATAATGAAGAATGTGAACTCGGGGTCTACTGTATTGCCACTCCAATCTTCAATTCTACTAACCAAATAATTGCGGCTATCAGTATATCGATACCAACAATTAGAATCGATGAAGCAAAAATAAAAACTGTACTAGATTTGTCTAAGCAAGAAGTTGCTGCCTTATCTTCTAGATCAAATTAAGTAAAGAAGAAGAACTGTTGTTTAAAAAAATGAAGGAGTGATCACTTTGAAAAATCTCAAAGAGCTTTTAAAAATTCCACGTTTTTCAGACTTAATTGTTTTAAATAACCAAGCTGATTTAAATTTGCCTTTACACACAATTGAAATATCAGAAACTCCTGATGTTGCTAACTACCTATCTCCTCATTCTTTATTATTGACAACTGGCATGGCTTACAAAGATACACCTGAAGATTTATGCGAACTGATCGAAAACTTGCACAAGCTTCCAAGCGCTGGATTGGCAATAAAATTAGGTCGATTTATACCAGAAATAAGTCAGAAGGTCTTAGATTTCGCAGATTCACTAAAGTTTCCAATTATTCAAATCCCGATGAACACGACCTTAGGAGATATTTCGCATAAATTATTAAGCCACCTTTGGACAGATAAAACCGAAGAAATCTTTTTTTCACTTGAAATACAACAAAAGTTTGCTGAAATGCTATTTAAAGGTGCCTCTACTCCTGTTTTAATCGAACAACTAAGCTACATGATTAAACAACCTATTATGTTAATTGATCCTTTTGGTAAATTGGTCTCATCAAGCAGAAACCATAACGTTAATAATTTCCTATGTCCTTCCAAGAAAAAAGATCTTCTGTCTCAATTAACAGTTAAACAACATAATGCAAAAAAAGAGTCCTTTTTATTCAAAATAGATGATACTAATGAGCAAGTTTTGGTCAATGTTATTCCGATCAATTCAGACAGTTATATTCCATATTTACTCGTTCTTTTCAAAGTAGATCAGTTAGTCTATCCTTTTTCTCAATTTGCTATCGAGCAATCTTTAATTATTTTGGCCCTTTCGATTTATAAAGAACAAACAATCAAGCACGAAAGCCGTGTAGCAAAATTACAGTTATTCGACAACCTATTGCATTCTGACAAAAATGTACAGTCTATTGATTTTGCCAAATTACATCCTGTTATTGGTACAACAGATTCTAATTACTTACGTGTTGTTATAGTTTCAATCCAAATACCAAAAAATAAGGCTTTTTATGAAAAAGAAATTGCTTTGTTTGTCTATGACTTTTTAGAAGAATATATATCTGAAACAAATGCTGATTTATTGTTATTACCCACTGATGAAAATAATCGGTATGTATTACTTTTTAGAAAGAAAGAAAATTTACAACAGATTCTAGAAGATTTACATGATAAAATATTTAAATTATTAAATATCTCACTTAGTTTTGGTGTAGGTGATCCAGTTAATCAGTTAAGTCTTTTTCATTTTTCCTATAAAGAAGCAAAAAGTTCGCTTCAACATTCACCTTCAAAGAATAATTTTGTATTTTATAATACTGTTCAAGGAATCAATCGGATTGCTGAGAATGTTTCAGAGGATGAAATGCGGCATTTCTGTCAATCTATATTAAAAAGTCTTGCTTATCCAACCAATCAAACCAGTCAAGAGTTACGAAAAACATTAACCACTTATTTGGACTGTCAATGTAAAATTTCTGATACTGCTGAGCAACTTTTTGTTCATCGGAACACAGTGAAATATCGGATTGAAAAATGCAATCAATTGTTTGGTCAACCGGTAGATGACTCTAACCTATCCCTTAAGTTACGCGTTGCTTTATCTCTTTCAGGAAATGAAAACGCCGACATAAACGATTAAAAAATTAATGGTTTAAATTTTTCACTTGATTAGATGCGAAAAAAGATTTAGCACACTTACGTATGCCAAATCTTTTTTTGTTCTTGTGGTTGAATTGGTCGATTATTACTTGCCCAATCTTTTTCCTTTACTAACTTTAAAATTGTTTTACTAAACAAAGAAGACACTTTGGAAAGAACAATCCAGTGTACATTCCCCTCACACGGTGGTGTTGTATATGAACCATAATAGGCATAATATTCGATTGGTTTAGAGATAAATACTGTTGGGTTTAGTTGTAGATTTTTTTTCCTTAAATCCCAATTGATTGTGGTACAGCATTCTTCAATTTGTAAAAGTTCTTCATTTCCTACTATTTTTTTAAATAACAATGCAATGACAAGTGGTTCCTTTGTTTCAGATAGATGAACAAAATGAAATTCAATTGGATGAACCTTCCCTTCTAAACTATGTTCACTAGGAATATGAAAGTGAATGTCATCAAGATAATAATCTATTCCGTTAAAATTCACTTTATTTTTTTTAGTTTTTGGAATAAAATGAAAGGTATGTTTGGACCATCTTATTTGGAATTCATCGCACATGTATTCAAATGTTAATTGGTTTTTATCTAGTTGATTTGTTACTTTATCTTTCGATAGAGCAATTGGTGATTGCATATATTTAGTGCATGCTTGACGATAATCTTCACATAAATTCACCCATGATTCCGGTCCATTTCCCAAAGAATAACCCCACTCAATTTCTTTTTCCATCATAAAGTATCCTCTCTCCTTTTAAAACGCTTACAATTTAGAATATTGAAGATAGTATAATGGATGAAAATATTGTTGTATTTGTCCAAATAGAGCAAATAAAATTAAAAATATTAGTCAAAATGAACCATGTAATACATTCCATTTCTTACTATTATATAAGAAAACGTTTACAACACAACTTTTATAAACATTTAATTTACTAACCAAAAACCTTGCAGGAGGAAGAAAATGAAGACAAACCGTGAAAAAATCGACAAAAATTATTGGAAGCGAATTGTAGTGTTATTATGTTTTGGCTGGGTAACTATTTGGATTTATCGTGCTTCACTGACCCCATTATTCTCAGAGATTCAAGGAACCGTTGGCTTTCACACAAATGCTCAAATGGGATTGATTTCTAGCTGTTATTTTTTTGGCGCTACTAGTATGCAGATCCCGGCTGGAATGTTAGTTGATCGACTAGGTAAAAAAACTGTGATGATACCGGGATTTATTTTATTTGGTATTGCGGCATTTGCAATTACACAAGCTCAGTCACTAACGATGATTTATTTTGCTAGTGTTCTAGCAGGCTTAGGCTGTGGTTCTTACTATGGTGCTGCGTTCTCTCTTTCTTCTGAAAGTATTCCTCAAGATAGAAAAGGTCTCTCTACAGCTATTATAAACAGTGGATCTGCTGTTGGGATGGGTATTGGGATGATACTTTCCAGTTTATTAGTTAAACAGTTTGACCTACCTTGGCAATCAATGATGTTTCTTTGTTTTAGTCTGATTGTTGCCATGATCCTTGCTTTTACATTTGGGATTAAATCCAGTCCATTGAGAAAAAAAGAAGAGTCAGCAGTTGATGTCGTTAGTGATCCTAAAGTGAAGTCCTCCACTCTTTCAGGAGAACAACCTAAAGGTCTTTTTTCACCTAAAATGCTTGTTTCTTATCTGTTATATTTTGGAACTTGTTATGGCTATTATATGGTAGTAACTTGGCTTCCAGCATTTTTACAAGACGAGCGAGGATTTAAAGGATTAGCTATTGGCTTTTCATCTGCTTTAGTTGCTTTTGCAGCTATTCCGGGTGCGTTGATTTTCAGTCGAATTTCTGATAAATGGCAGTCAAAAAAAATCTCTATTATCTTAGCTCTTGAACTAGGAGCCGCTGCAATGTTGTTACTAACTGTCACAGCAAATAATTCTTCTTTATTATTGCTTTCATTGATTTTGTATGGATTCTTAGGAAAATTAGCCGTTGAACCTATTATTATTTCATTTATTAGCGATCAGGCAAATCCTTTGATTTTAGGAACGACACTGGGTATCTCAAACTTTTTTGGTTTAAGTGCCTCTATCTTTGCTCCGACTATCACCGGCGTTATATCAGATGCATCGGGAACAAGAGAAATGGGTTTTTATATTTCAATTATTATAATGGTTCTTTCTGCTGTTGCCTTTTTCCTTGTAAACAAACTTCCTGAAAAAAAGAATGTTTATGAATTGGAAGAATCTGGTGAAGCTTAGTCTTGTTTTATTTGTATATCAACAATAAAAAACGACGTACAACTTTTCTTAAGAGAAAAATGTTGTACGTCGTTTCTTCAGTTATTTCTTAACTTCATCGTCACTATAGAAATTCACATTACTGTTCGTTCCTTTTTTAGAGAAGTTTTCGATCAATTCTTTTACATCAATACCTGTTGTTTCTTTTAATGTTTCTTGTGTTCCGGCTAACAGATTTGTCGCATAGTTAGTAATGCGATTAGCACCAGCATTTTCTCCGCCGCCACCGGTATCCACAACAGAGATTTTATCAATATTGCTAAGTGGTTGAGCAGCTTCTTTCATTAATTGAGGCAACATTTCCATTACCATACTTAAGACAGCAGCTTCACCATATTCTTTAAAGGCATCAGCAATTTTCTGTTTGGCTTCGGCTTCAGCAGCACCACGAGCTAAGATAGATTCTGCTTCCGCTTGACCGGCTAATCGTGTTTGATTCGCTTCGGCTTCAGCTAATGACTCAACACGGAAACGTTCAGCTTCGGCTTCAGCAACTTCACGAGCTTTTTGAGCTAATGCTTCTTGTTCTTTTGCATAACGATCAGCATCGGCTTTTTTCTTCACTTCTGAATCGTATTGTTTTTCTCGACGGATAATTTCTTTTTCTTCTAATTCGATTTGCTTTTGACGTTCGATGACTTTAACTTCCATCTCTTGTGCTATAACGTCTTGTTGAGCTTTAGCTGTTTCCAAATTGTACGCTTGGTCAGCTTTGGCTTTAGCAATATCTTGTTCTTCTTTGTAAGTTGCTAATTTCAATTCTTTTTCTTTTGATGCTTCTGCGATTTCAGTTTGACGCTGCAATTCAGCTTGTTGTGATTCTTTTTCAGCTTCTGCTTTTTTGATACGCGTTTCTTTCCATGCTTCCGCTTCTGCAATATCTGCATCACGTTTTACTTGGGCAATTCTTGGTTTACCAAGAGAATCTAAGTAGCCGTTTTTATCGCGAACTTCTTTAATCGTAAACGATACAATAATCAGACCCATTTTCGCTAAATCCACACTGGCAACTTCTTGCACACTTTGGCTGAATTTATCACGGTTTTGATAAATCTCTTCTACAGTCATTGAGCCTAAAATCGAACGTAAATGTCCTTCTAATACTTCACGAGCTTCATTTTCAAGTTCTTCACGTGTTTTACCTAAAAATTGTTCAGCTGCTGTTGCAATTTCTTCGACAGAAGAACCAATTTTGATGATGGATGTTCCATCACACATAACTGGAACCCCTTGTTCTGTATACACTTCTGGTGTGGATACATCTAATTTGCTTGACAGTAAACTGATACGGTTTGATCGTTGGAATACTGGAAGTACAAAAGCTCCTCCACCACGAACGATTTTGATTTTATTACCGCTTTCATCTGAATGTACATTTTTACTGCCTAAGTAACTCCCACTAATAATCAACGCTTCATCTGGTTTTGCTGTTTGATATTTTGAAATAAAAACAATCAATAGCATTAGTAAAATAAAAATAACAAGAACAATTGGTCCCAAAATTCCTAATTCCATTTTTTTCTATCCCTTCTTTTTTATAATTCTAGACTCCCCTTATAGGGTACCACATAACAAACGCGTTCTCTGACTTCAATAATCAGTACTTGCGCTCCTCGTTGGATTGGTTGATCTTGAGGCGCATAGAAAGCTGCTGGACGGCTGATGGAACCTGTGACACTTTTAAATTGAATCTCGCCCATCCCACTAACAGGAATCGGTGTAACAACAGTTGCAGTATTACCTTCTAAATCTTTTTCAGAAATTGAAATGGTCGCTTCCGCATTTTTCATTGGCATCAACACATAAAAATTTAAGAAAAAAACGAGTATTGATGCAATTGCTCCACTGACTAGAAATAACACTAAGTGATTCCATTCAAACAAACGCTCCCCTAGATAGCCAAATAATGATGTAAAAGCTAACCATGGAATAACCAGCATCGGATCAATTGGTCCATCAAAATTAAATACATCACCAAAAATTACCAATAACACAGCAATTCCTGCACAAATAATTAACAGATAAAGATAAATTGTTTCAATCGGAATTCCTTGTATCACATTCTCACTCCTTTCCCTCATTTAACTTTCTAGAATAGAGGTGCTTTCTTCCCAAATTAAGCTCCTTTGCCTTTAATTACCTATTTCTTTTGGCAACCTTCTCCCATTCTCTTCCGACTTTCTCCCGACGATATATATATTTTACCAATACTTTGTACAAAAGGACAGTTATTCTTCAAAAATCCGTCCAAAGATGTAGTAAAAAAAAGAAATGAAACGAATAAATCTTTATTAAAAGAAAATTCGTTCCATTCTATTTTATTCATTGGATTTCAAAGCTTCGATCATATCAACTTTTTTCAATTTTTTATGCATAAAGACCATAACAAGGAAAGTAAAGAACAAAGTAATTAATGCTGAATAGACATAACTAAACCAATGAATCGTTGGTGAAAACATCAGCATATCCACTTCCACAGTGGTCAGTACATAACCATGAACAATTTTTCCAAAGAAACAACCGAAGAAAATTCCAATCAATGTCAAAATAATATTCTCACGGTACACATACATCGTCACTTCTTTATCGTAGAAACCTAATACTTTTATTGTTGAAAGCTCTCTGATACGCTCTGAAATGTTGATATTTGTCAAATTGTACAAAACGATGAAAGCTAATAATCCAGAAACCGTAATCAAGACCCAAACTACGATATTCAAACTATGAATCGTATCATCTAAAGCATCACTTGAAATCGACAAGAAGGAAACATTTAAGACTTTTTGATTTTCCATCAATTCTTTTCCAATGGAAGCTTCTACTTTCTCGCTTGGTGCTTTACCAAAGAGTAAAAATTCTGTATTGTATTGTGGCTGTTTCAAAAAAATCTTTTCATAATAACTTGGAGACATATAAGCAAAATGACCCGTATAATTTTCTGCAATGGCTTTAATTTTGAGTTTATATTCTTGATTATCACTATTTTTCAAAACAAGAGTATCTCCTGTTTTATAGTTGAAAAGATTGGCTAATTTTTCATTGATAATCACACCGTCATCCGTAAGCTTATATTTCTCTGCGGATTGTCGGTCATTGAATAAAATGAATTTGTCTATCTCATTTGGTTTTTCAGGAACATAAATAGAAACAGTTTGTTTCGCATTTGTATTTTTGGTTGTTTTCAATGATTCTACATAAAGCGGCATCGTTTCTTTTAAGTCCTCCACTTTATCCAATACTGCTTGATAGTTTTGTGCGTCTTTTTCAGAATCATCATTTTTAAAAGTCACGACTGCCTGATAGTGCCAGATTTTATTAAACTGCACGTCTACAATATCAGAGATAGAATCTTTTAATCCAAATCCGGTAATAATCAACGCCATACATCCAGCAATTCCCAAAACAGTCATTAACATCCGTTGTTTATAACGGAATAAATTTCGAGCTGTCACTTTTTGTATGAAGCTTAATCGATTCCAAATTGGTTTTATCCGTTCCAAGAAAATTCTTTGTCCAGCTTTTGGCGCTTTTGGTCGTAATAGACTAGCTGGTGTACTGAATAAATCAATTCGTAAGACAACCATCGCAGCCCCTGCAGTACATAAAACAGCGACTAAAATACCAATCAAACTATAACTTAAATACCAAGGAGTGACAAAATTAGGAATATTATATAATTGTCCGTAGGCATCAAAAATGATTGTTGGGAATAGATAATACCCTACAACTAAACCTAAAACGGCACCGCATAGACTAGCTATTATTGCATAAACTAAAAATTTAAATGCAATTTCGCCATTTCGATAGCCTAAAGCTTTCAGACTCCCAATTTCCATTCTTTTTTCTTCAACCATTCGTGTCATTGTTGTTAAACTAACTAAAGCTGCAATTAAGAAAAAGAATATTGGAAAGACTGTAGATAATGAAGCAATACGGTTGGCATTGTCTTCATATTCTGAGTAGCCTGGATTATCATCTCTTGTAAAATAATAATAGTCAGCGGCTTTTAAATCAGCTAATTCTTTTTGTTTCTTTTCTAATTGTTGCTTAGCATCATTCAATTTGGGTAAGGTTTCTGTTTTCTTCTTCTGAAACTCAGCTAGTCCTTGATCGTAGGCAGCTTGACCTGCATCAATTTTTGCCTGTGCCTCGTTTAATTTTCCTTGCCCTTCAATTTTTGACTGTTCTAATTGCTGACGCCCTGCGGCTAATTGTTCTTGGCCAGAAGCTATCTGCGCCTGCGCTTCAGTAATTTGTGCTTGCGCTGCATCGATTTGTTGCTGACCTTCCGTAAATTGTGCAATGGATTGATTAATCGTACCAATCATCTGATCAAGTGATTGTAAGCTTTGATTTGCTTGAGTCTGTTGTTCTGACGAAGTAGCTAACGCCCCATTAATCGTATCCATCACAACTGCAATATTACTTCTAACTGGTTGTTGAATCAATTGATTAACCGCACTAGTAATTTCTGGTGGTGCCCCTAATGCTTGGACTGCTGATTGCAGTTGAGGAGCAGCATCTGCAATACTTTCTGCTAATGATTCATCAGATACACGATCTAAAACAGCAACGGAAGCCCCTAAACTCTGATAGCCATTTACTAACTGATTTAATGCTTCACTTGCTGATAATAATTCGCTTCTCTGTTGTTGCAAGCCAGGTAATGCGTTTTGACCTTCAGTAACTTGAGCTTGCGCTTGTGCTAATTCATTTCTCTTCGTTTCAAGAAGATTTTTCTGTTCAACAAGTTGATTTTCACTTGTTGTAATCGTCACTTGATTTGCATTAAGCTCATTTTCTGCCGATGTAATTTGCTGAGTGTATGCCTCTTGTGCTTGAATCAACTCTTGTTTACCTGATGCAAGTTCTTGTTCACTTGCCTGTAATTTGATTTCAGCATCTTTTAGAGCATTTTCGCCATCAGTAATGTCTTTTTGTGCTGTTTCAAGTGCTGTTTTTGATTCTTCACGAATTTCTTGCACACGCTGTTCAGGGCGTTTTTTCATTGCTTGTTCTACTGCTGTAACTGCTTTTTCACGTTTATCTTTATAATCTGTTGAATAGCTATCTAGGTCACTAAGTCCTTTAAAAGATACAAGGATTTCTGTATATGCTGAAAGATCCATGTCTTCTTTTGGTACCACTGCAAAGAAGTCTAATGATCCTTTACCAATCGAAGTATTTCCTCGAGTGGTATTTTCAATATATTCAGGTGATTGGACAAATCCAACGATTTTGAACTGATCTTTTTTTATAGAATTATCTTTGTTGTCTTCTTTTGATAAAGTGATTGTTTCACCTAATTTATAGTGTCCTCTTGTTTGAGCTAAATCATCTAATGCAATTTCTCCACTTTTTTCAGGTAATCGTCCTTTTACCACTCGATAGTCCATCAACGGCTGCTTGTTTTTCAAATCGTAACTAACAAATTTTACAGCTACATTCCGCTCACTGATAGCAATATCTTTTGTGTATCTAGGAAAAACAGTTTCAACATCTTTAGCTTGTTTGATTGTTTCAATATCTTTGTCTACTAAGCCAAGTGTAGACACGATTCGAGCATCTGGTAATTTTTGTTTTTCATAGTAGTTTGAAGCCGTCTGGGTCATATCTGGACCAGTAGCTTTTAAACCAACAAACACCATAACACCGAGAAAAATAATCCCCATGATTGACATGAAACGTGTTTTTGATTGTTTGATTTCACGAAAGCTGGTTTTAAGTAACGCTGTTTTTTTCAACACTGTCACCTACCATTCTATCTCAGCTACAGGTTTAGGTTCCTCATTGATCGTTACACTTCTAACCTTTGCATCATTGATGCGGATCACACGATCAGCCATTGGTGCAATAGCAGAGTTATGAGTGATAATGATTACTGTGGTTCCTGTATTACGAGCTGTTTCTTGTAAAATCGTTAATATTTGTTTCCCAGTTTCATAATCAAGAGCTCCCGTAGGCTCATCACACAATAATAACTTGGGACGTTTAGCAATCGCTCGGGCAATTGTAACACGCTGTTGTTCTCCACCAGATAATTGAGCTGGGAAGTTATTCAATCTAGCTCCTAAACCAACAGATGTTAAAACTTCTTCCGGATTTAATGCGTCAGATACGATTTGTGAAGCCAATTCAACATTTTCTTTTGTAGTCAAATTAGGTACTAAATTATAAAATTGAAAAACAAAACCAACATCATTTCTACGATAAGTCGTTAATTGTTTTTCATTGAACTTTGCAATATCAGTTCCATCAATAATGATTTGTCCCTCATCACAAGAATCCATACCGCCTAAAATATTTAAAACCGTTGATTTCCCTGCTCCACTAGGTCCTAAAATAACAGCAACCTCGCCTTTTTCTACTGAAAAAGTTATCCCATCATTTGCTGCAATTGTTGTATCTCCCATATGATATCTTTTATATTCATTTATTACATCGATATAAGCCATGACTTTCAATCCCCTCTCAAAGAAATTTTATCATAAGAAGTCAAACAAGTCCTCTACAAGCTCAAAAGGTTTTTGATTTTTTGTTTTTTTTTCGTATAATAGAAGGATGAAATT
Organism: Enterococcus sp. AAFC-DPL-5146; assembly: GCF_058216635.1. NCBI lineage: Bacteria > Bacillati > Bacillota > Bacilli > Lactobacillales > Enterococcaceae > Enterococcus > Enterococcus sp. AAFC-DPL-5146. The sequence continues at coordinate 1,794,672 of NZ_CM177103.1, forward strand.
AAATCTGAATTGATGGTGAGTCGAAAAACAACAACTTCCTCAAGCTCTGATTTCAGTTAGGAGAAAAAAACATGGCAAGAAAAAAACAAAAACCGCCATTCAGTCCAGCAGTCATGCTTATGGCGATTTTAATTATTTTAGTTTTAGGAGTTTTTGGCGTTCAAGTCCCAGACAGTGTTCAGGACCTGTTTGGCATTCACTTACAAACACAACAACAAACAAAACCTAGTACATCCAAACATACAACATCTAAAAATCCTGGTCCTAAAGAATTAGGAGCTGCAACGTTTTCTAAGGCAGAACTGGCAGATAGTAAAAATGGCTGGATTGATTATCATTCTCTAGATTCCTTAGGACGTGCAACCGGTGCAGATGCGTTATTAAAACCAAAGATGGTCAACACAGGTACAACTGCCAACAAAGATGTGCGACCACCAGGTTTTATCTCTGGCGCTGCTCCGCATAATCATTCCAGAGGACACCTTATTGGACGTCAATTAGGCGGTTCAGGAGATGACCCTAGAAATCTTACTACACTTTATCAAACACCGGTTAATACGCCTTTTATGACAAAATATGAAAATCAGATTCGTCTGGCATTAGATAAAGGCGAAACCATCCGTTACCGTGTCACTCCGATTTATGATGGAACTGAATTACTATGTAAGCAAATTGATATAGAAGCTAAAGGCCTTAATAAGAATACAACGATTGATTTTCGTGTAACGATTTTAAATGAACAGTAACCTGCTATATTTTTTATTTGAACACGATAAAAATCACTAACGATTAGCATGTTAGAAAAAGGAAAATCATAGCTAAGTTTTCTTATTTCTCTAAACAGGCTGTTCAGCTTTTAAAAACAGGAGGTACTACTATGAATTTTAAAAAAATTAAAAAACAATATACAGGTACCAACCCAAAAAAATTTTTGACTCTTGTTTTAGCGTCAAAACAAGAGGAGAATGATACGATTATTTTTGATGAATCATTGGAAGAACAATTTGAAAATAATTTGCAGTATCTTGCTTCTGATGGAACGATTTCTCTAGATGATCTTGTCTGTTGGAAGGAAAGTAGTTTTCTAGTTGTTGCTCAAACAATCGACGGAGATTATATTGCAGGTACATCAAATCAAACATTTGTAATTCCTGTTTCACTTTTTAAAACAGATATAGAGACCTATGACCTATTTTTAACTGATTTTTTTATTAAATATATAAATGGTACTTTAAACTCTTCAATTTTACCTCCCATTACGAAATAAAAAAGAGCGAAACAAAACTAAAAATCAGTTTTGTTTCGCTCTTTAAATCTAGATAAATAACGAGAAAAAAGTAGAACCTTCAGTTTATTTATCGAAGCTAAACACTTTTATCTCACTCTTTTTTTACGCACGATATCGTTGTACACCATCTAAATATGTTGCATCTAAGTCCATATTAGGATTTAAAACGATGAAATCGGCATCACGGCCTTTTGCGATCATTCCGCATTTATCATCAATTTTGCAGCTAACTGCTGGAACGAATGTTGCCATCATAATCGCTTGCTCCGGTGTTGCGATTTCCCAATCAACAACATTCTTAATTGCTTCTTTTAATTTTAAAATACTACCAGCTAAATTGCCAGATTCTAAACGAGCTGTTCCATCTTTAACAACAACTGGAAACTCACCTAAGATATAGTCACCTTCCGGCATACCGCCTGCCATCATACAGTCAGTAATCAAAGCAACATGATCATGTCCTGCTTTTTCCATTAAAATATCTGCTGCATTTGGGTGAACATGGTGTCCATCGCAAATTAATTCAGAGAAAACATGTTTTAATGACATCAATGCGCCAACCATTCCTGGTTCACGATGATTCAACCCACGCATACCATTATAAGCATGAACAAAAACACTAGCGCCAGATTCAACAGCATCTGTTGCTTGCTCCAATGTTGCATCACTATGGCCTAAAGCAACAACCACACCTTCATCTGTTACAGCTTTTACAAATTCTTTCACGCCTTTACGTTCTGGAGCTAAAGCAATTTTTTTAATCAAACCACCAGATGCTTCTTGCCATTCATTGAATGTAGCTAAATCAGGATCGCTGAAATAACTTGGATTTTGAGCTCCTTTATGTTCTTCCGTAAAGAAAGGTCCTTCAAAATAAATCCCTTGTACTTTGGCACCAGGAACTTCTTGATGAACTTCACCAATGGTTTTAGCAACATCTTTCAAACGTTCTTTGCTTGATGTTAATGTTGTAGGTAAGAATGACGTAACGCCACAAGACAATAATCCTTCAGACATAACTTTCAAACCTTCTGCATCACTATCCATGACATCATGATTCATATAACCATGAATGTGAGTATCCACCAAACCAGGTGCAATCCATTTTCCTTCTTCTTTAATTACTTTTGCATCATTTTCAGGGACCTCTTTATAAAACTCTCCGAATATGCCATCTGTAATTTCTAAATATCCAGGTCCTTTTACATCACTTTTTAAAAAGAACTTTTCAGCAAAGATAAACGTTCTCATCTTCATCCTTCTTTCTTTAATTTACTCTCTTAAAAGTACTCTTAAAATCCACTAAAGTCAAGAATGGTGTAGACCTTTTGAAAAAAAAACACTTAATTTTCGTTAGATTTTAATTGTTACAATACGATGGATTTGTTCTGATAATACTAAGTACTCTTCAGCTTTTTCTGGAATTCCTTTTACAAGAAGCAACTGACTTTTCAATTGAAACAATTCACTTAAATAGTAGTAACTATTTCTATTCCTTGACCAAACAATTCCTTGATCGATATAAATTTGAGACTCCTCCAGACGATCTTGGTCTGACAAAAATTTGGAATAGTTATAAAATATCTTTGTTAATTCCGCGGTCACTCGTTCATTTGGCAATTTATGAAAATAATGAATGCTCAGCTTTAAGTATTTTTCAGCTTCGACTATTTGTCCAATACTTGCATATGTACTTCCGATACAGCTAATTACCTGTATTTCAAAATCTGATAAGTTAACTTTGTTTGCTTGATACGTGTAAGATAATCCTTTTTTCAAATCAAGTATCGCTTGCTCATAATCATTGCACAAATAAAATTTACAACTGCCTAAATAATAATAATATCTCTGCCAATCTGTGTCTAAATGTAAACGTTCTTCAATCTGAGTATCTTTCATATAGTTCATTATTTTTTCGTATTTTTTATGACGAAAATAATCTGCGATTTTTTCAAATATTTGGGTAATCAAACGAACCTCTTCTGACTTAAACTGCATGATTTGATCAACGGTTACTCCTAAACGCTGACAAATTTGCTGCATCACAACCACATTAGGTAATTCCTCATCATTTTCGATTCTGCTCAATACACTCTGAGAACAAATGTCTTCTGATAACATTTTTTGTGTTAATTTTCTATTCTTGCGAATTTCTTTAATAACTGCTCCAAAAGAATCCATGGCTTCACTCCTATACCAATTTCCATTATCTATTCTGAATAAAATATATCTTTTTTATTAAAATTTTAAAATATGCGAATTCGCATTATGCATTTATTGTACTTTATTGCATAATATACTGCAAGAACATTACCTAATACTAAACCGAGACGATTTAAAATAATTTTACTTTGCAAATAAGGGGTGTTACTCATGACACAGGAGAGACGAATTAGCTTTAGCTGGGAAAAAAGTGATTATATGGGCTATATCGAAAAAGAGTATGAAAATGCTTATTTGGTTGTTGTTTCGGACCCGAGTCCGGATATGGAAGAGAAATATACAAATCGTATGGTTATTAGTAAAAAAGATTGTCAGACGACAGAGTAACTTCTGTTTTCAGACATTCTTAAAATCAGAGTGACTCAAAACGTTTAGCCGTTTTGAGTCACTCTCTTTTTATTTTTGTTTATACGTACTTAAAAACTCACGCATTTTTTCAGTCGTAAATTTCAAGTCTTCCATTTTTGGTAGGTAGACAATTCTAAAGTGATCAGGTTGCGTCCAATTAAATCCGCCGCCATGAACGAGTAAAATATGATGTTCGTGGAGAAAATCTAGGACAAACTTTTCATCATCATAAATATTAAAACGGGCACTATCTATTTTAGGAAAAATATAGAAAGCCGCTTTAGGTTTCACTGCCGAAAGTCCAGGAATATCATTGATTGCATTGTAAATATATTCCCTTTGTTCATAAATTCTTCCACCTGGCAATAATAGATCATCTACACTTTGGTAGCCTCCTAAAGCCGTTTGGATAATTTGCTGAGATAATACGTTTGAACATAAACGCATCGAAGCTAACATATTCAAGCCTTCAATATAACCTTTAGCATTTTTCTTATTCCCACTAAGTACCATCCACCCACAACGGAAACCAGCTACTCTATGTGATTTAGATAAACCATTTAATGTTACAACAAATAGATCCGGTGCTAATGTAGCGATTGGAATATGTGTTAACCCATCCATCACTAAGCGATCATAGATTTCATCTGAGAAAATAATCAAATCGTTTTGTCTTGCTACTTCGACGATCTGTTCAAGTATTTCTTTAGGATACAATGCTCCTGTTGGGTTATTAGGATTGATTAAAACAATTGCTTTCGTATTTGCTGTGACTTTAGCTTTGATATCATCAATATCAGGGTACCACTCCGCTTGCTCATCACAAATATAATGAACGGGATTTCCGCCAGCTAGTGACACGGATGCGGTCCATAAAGGATAGTCAGGCATCGGAACTAGCACTTCATCACCGTTATTCAATAAGCCTTGCATACACATTGAAATCAGTTCACTTACACCATTTCCAGTATAAATATCATTGATTGTTACATTTGGAAAACCTTTAACTTGGCAATATTGTTCAATTGCTTTTCTTGCAGAAAAAATACCTTTTGAATCAGAATATCCTTCTGAGTTGCGAACATTCATAATCATATCACGAACGACTTCATTTGGAGCATCAAAACCAAAAGGAGCGGGATTACCAGTATTAAGTTTCAAAATACGAATACCTTCTTCATGCATTCTGTCGGCTTCTTCTAAAACCGGTCCACGCACATCATAACTTACACCATCAAGTTTGTTGGATTTTTCAAAATTTCTCATACTGTATCCCTCATTTTCAAAATTTATATCTTTAAAGTTACGCTACTAGAACAAAAAAAGCAATGAAAAATTTGGGATTCTCTAAAAATAGTTCTTGAGTGGTTTTCAAGAAATAGTAAAATACCTAAATACTAATAGTTGGATTAGCATTTAAGTATTTTCTATCATTATTTATTTCATAGGACTAAAAAGTTTCATTCAATTTATTCCTTAGGCACATCTTCCAATGTCCAGTCCATTTTTGCTTGATATTTTCCTACAAAAGAACCGCTTGATGTTTTAAACAATAAACCTGTATTTTCTTCCCAGTCTAACGACTGGATTGGATTTGTTGTTGTTTGAGCTTTTTTGACAATAAATAACTCATTAAGCTTTAGCTCTAATTCATCTCCCTTATCAGTAATAAAAACTAACTCGCCCAAGCGATGTTCTTCATTGCCGACTTCTTCTGTCAAATTTGCCGAAAGTCTCCAATTTTTATTTTCTCCTCGAGCATCCTTAACAATGATTTGTTGATCAGATTTTCTCGATACTAATGTTTTCTTTGTAGGAATTTTATTTACTCCAAAATCAAAATTTGGAACATTTTGAAATCCTAGCTCACCTGCTATAATAGCTACTTCTATTTTATAATCATTTTGAACTATTTTACCTGATAAAAGATGTTCCTCTACTCTAACAGTCGCATTTTGTTTCCCTGTTTTAGAAGTATCCGGATAATTGACAAACTTTACGCCATTGAGTCTTTCATAATCATATAATTCGAAATACTTAGCTAAATTATTTTTCAAATCTCGGTCAAGCTCTTCCTTAGTTGTACCCAATGTTATTGAAGCTGTTTTACTTTTTAACTGATTGACGTGGACTGGCCGCAAGCCGCTTTTACTTACTTCATAAAAACTAGTATTATCAATATAATTTTCTTGTGGTACATGATCTTTCCCATTACTCCACAACAGAATCATTTTAACCCAGTTCAGTACTTCTTGATGCCAAACTTTTATCAAGTCTCCTTCTTTTACTTCTTGAGCTTTAAATTTCGTGTAGGCAGTGTCTACCTTGTCAGTCCCTTGAATTTTTGTATCATAATACGAGGAAATACTGCTCAAGTTACTTACAGCTTCGGTTGGTGTATGTAGTGAAAGTTTCATATAATCTGTAAATCTTTCGTTAACTTCGGGTAGATAAGTACTAATTTTCATGCGGGAGGCATCTAAATAATAAGGTTGTTCGTTATAATGATTCACCGTTAGGCCTAATACAGGTTGGTGATTTGCACCCCTTAGTGCTAATGTATCTCCATAACTAACTACCATTGGAACGGTTACCGTTGTTTCAGCTTTACTTGGTAAAACACTGACTTTTACATTAAACGTGTATTCTCCAATTAGATTAGCCGTGTTAGTTGTTTCATAAGTAACTGTATAATTCGTTTCAGGTACTAGCTCACCATCCGACTTCACATTTTTCACGAAGTTTTTGGCTTCATAATGATTAGTTCCTGCCCCTAAAGGTGTATTAAATGGAATTGCTTCCGCTGTGATTGTTGGTTTATTTTCCATTTTTGAACTTGATTCAGCATATACAATCTTTCCATTTAAGCAAAAAATTAGTACTATCAAAAAAATAAAAATACTTGCTTATTATATTTACTCACACGCCTCATCCTTTTTATGTTTTAATACTAATATTCTACTCTATCAAAAAAGAAATTTCTAACTCTAATATTATCTTTTTTTGTACAAAATTATGATTTTTTGGATAAAAAAAGATATTTTCCATTTATTTTTAATAATATATTTTTTATTACATGAATTACCTGATTTTTCTAAATTGTTACTATCAAAAATTAATTAGACTAAAAACCGCACAATGCTTAAAAATGCAAGGTGCGGTTTTTGAGAAGTAATTGAAGCTATCAATTATTGAAAATTAAATGCATTAAAACATCAATTCTTCGGATTTTCAATGACGTTGACAACTGCCAAAATGGAAGGACATCGTTCTTTCGATTCATGATTCTTCCATTTTATATTTATAGACCCTTGCTTCATAAGGCGCAAAAATCGTGTGTTGATGAATCGTGTGACTATCAAGATTACATAATTCAAGAGTCCAATCTTCTATTCGAACATTTTCAGGCAAATCAGCAGAAGCAAAATCCTTTGACAAATTGATGATGACTACAAATCGTTCGTCACCTAAGCGTCTACCATACACAAATAGTTGCGGATGCTCTGGTAAGTAAAGTTTATAGTTGCCGTATATCAATGCTTCATTTTCAGCTCTTAACTGGATAACCTTTTTGTAAAAATTTAAAATAGAGTCTGAATCAGCTAGTTCATCTAAGACATTAACTTCTTGCTTATTTGGATTAATCACCATCCATGGTTTTCTTTTTGAAAAACCAGCATATTCTTCCGCTGTCCATTGCATTGGTGTTCGTGAATTGTCTCTTGCTGTTCTGCGAATCACTTTCATTGCTTTTACAGGATCAACCCCAGCATGGATCATTTCATGGTAAAAATTTTTGGTATCTACTGCATCAATATCATCGATTGAAGCAAATGGCATATTCGTCATGCCAATTTCTTGTCCCTGATAAATAAATGGAGTTCCTTGCAGTAAGAGAAATGTTAAGGCTAAGGCTTTGGCCGATGCTTTCCAAAATACCGTTTCTTCACTACCAAAACTTGACACAGATCTTGGAATATCATGATTTTCCATATACAGTGCATTCCAACCTTTGCCATCTGCTAAAGCTTCTTGCCATCTAGTGATCGCATGTTTGAAATGAACCACATCCAATGTTTCTTGTTCGTCTTTATTCCAAAGTGATATGTGGTCAAATTCAAATAGCATATTGAAATAGCCATCTGTTTCTCCTACCCATTGGGAAGCTTGCTCTGCACTAACCCCATTGGCTTCTCCAACCGTCAAGATATCTCTTTTTCTAAAAATATCTCTTAACTCTTCCAAGTGGATTTCAATTCCAGGAACATTTTTGAATGAATCGAATGGATCATTTGTAGATTTTGTTTCCAAAGGGGCTTTTTTTATATGAGAAATTGCATCAACACGAAAGCCATCAATTCCCTTATCTAGCCACCAATCAATCATTGAAAATAGCTCTCTTTTTACGCGAGGATTTTCCCAATTAAGATCTGGTTGTTCTTTAGCAAAAACATGTAGGTAATATTGATTGGTCGTTTCATCATATTCCCAAGCAGAACCGCCAAAAATCGAAACCCAGTCATTGGGTGGACCACCCATTCTTCCATCAGCCCAAATATAATAGTCTCTATAATCGTCTTTAATAGAAGATCTTGATTCTAAAAACCAAGAATGCTGATTAGAGGTATGATTAATAACCAAATCCATAATAATCCTGATTCCCATTTCATGGGCTTCTTTCAATAATAAGTCAAACTCTTCCATCGTTCCAAAGGTTGCAAGTATTTTTTGATAATCACTGATGTCATATCCATTGTCTACATTAGGAGATTCATAGATAGGGGTAATCCAGATAAATCCCACTCCTAAATCTTTAAGGTAGTCTAATTTTGAGCGAATACCATTCAAATCACCAATACCGTCACCATTTGTATCCATAAAACTACTTGGATAGATCTGATAACCAACTGCTTCTTTCCACCAAGTGCGCTTGATTGTCATATGTATCACTCCATTTTATCTTCGTCTTTCATTACATTATATAAGATGGAAAGAAAAAGCGTATCTGAAATGCATACTATTATGTGTAACTTTAGAAATAAGCGCTTCTAAGCATTCAGATGGAAATACCAAAACAACTTTGCTATAGTTAAGATGTTTGAATAATATATTTAGAGGTGGATAATGAAAAAATTAGTTAGAGTTAGTATGTCTTATATGATTTTTGGATTATTAGCAGGTATTTTTTATCGTGAATTTACGAAATGGAATGATTTTACTGGTGAAACACAACTGGGTGTCTTACACACTCATATTTTGATTTTAGGCATGTTCTTTTTCTTAATTGTTTTACTTTTAGAAAAGAACTTCCAATTAACTAAAGAAAAAAACTATAAGAAATTCTACATTATATACAATATGGGATTGGGAATAACATTGTTAATGATGATTGTTCGTGGTATTTTACAAGTGTTGGCTTATCCTGAATCAGCAGCTATTTCAGGTATTGCTGGACTGGGTCATATCATCATTACTGTGGGATTAGCATACTTCTTCCAAGTTTTGTTTAAAGCTGTTAAAGAATAAAAAATAAAAAAACCTTTTTCTTTTAAAATAGAAAAAGGTTTTTTTATCTTTTATGCGGCCAAGAAGACTCGAACTTCCACGGGATTACTCCCACCAGCCCCTCAAGCTGACGCGTCTGCCATTCCGCCATGACCGCAATTCATATAATAATATCAGTTATAATAACTACTTGTTTCATGTAGAGAATTCAGTAAAAAACTACACTAGCCACGTAAGCCTATGATAGAATACGCTTCTGTTTTTGTCAATATTCTCAAAGATATTTACTGTTAAAAAGACCGCGCCAGCCTTTAGGCTCAATGCGTTCTTTGTTAAATGTCGTTATTTATTCAGTCTCTTCTATGACTGCATAGAAATAGCTATAAACAAATTGAATAGTGGCTCCGTTTAGAATAGCTGATTGACTTAGAAATTCATCATTAAACTCTGGCTTTTTCATCCAAGCATATAAAAAACTGTTGAAACTCCAACTTCTTCAGTAATTTGCTTATTTGTCATGCCCATTTGTGACTTTTTAATCAATAGATCAATTGCTTTCAACTGTTCATCAGTTAATTTCTTTTTGTATATCTGTATTCCTTCACCCTTCCCCATAAATCATTTTCATACAGAAAACAGCCTAGCCAGATGATTAACTGATCAGAATGCTTTTTTCTGCGATAGAAGTAATTAGCTGTGACAGCTATACTTACTACTATGATTTACAGAAAGGATTTCAAGAGTTATTATTGCAAAACCACTCAAAAAGAATCCAGTGTTTGTTTTTGTTTATCGAATACTTGTATTACTTTCTTCCCAAATTGACCTTTTACTGTTTCTTGTAACCCAGTTGTTGCTTTTGAAATGGCTTTTTGTCCAGATTTACTTTCTTGTTCACCTAGTCGCATCGTTTTCTCTTTCTTCAGTTCTTTAGTCTGAAACCCAGAACGACCAATTGCTCTTATTTTAGTTTTTTGGACATTTTTCCTATATTCTTTCATTATTTTTTCTAACGCTTCTAACATATCAATCCCCTTTTTTTAACCTCTGCAACTCTTTCCGATATCCTTGTTCTAATTCTTCTTGCCGATTCAGCACCTTTTTCTTTTCCTTGTCTAGTGCTAGCATCAGTTCTTCTTCCAAACGAGATAATTCCATTCGAGTCTCATTTAACACTTCATCGTTCTCAGTAATATCAGATAATAAATAACGGATTTCTGAATAAGCATCTTCTGCTACTTGTTGTCCTTGTCTCTGAAAATGTTTGATATCATCTTCTTGTTCTTCTAATTTCCGTCTATTATTTTGATACTCTTTTACTAGTTGCTCTTCTTTATCCATCTGATCACTTTCCATTACCCCAATTGTCGAGCTAATTCTTGGTCTCTTTGAACTAATTCGGCTATTTTGCCCCTAATTTCAGAAGTTAACTGATTAAATTGTTCATTCATTTTTTTTGCTTTAGCTATCTTTTCTCTAAATAATTCACTCGGCTCTGTTACAATACTATGTTCTGAGCTACCTGTTGATTCCAATACTTCCATTACTTCTCCATGGCTCAAATCAGGGACATCACTAAATGCTTTTGAATACATTTTCTGCCACAGTTCTTCTAATTCTGTTGTCCCATCTTGATAAATTTTAACCGTATTAGTCATCACTACTTCAAATTCAGAAGAGGTATATTGAACAACAGCTAGTGCTTGACTGTTATTCAAATAAATTTGTTCATTCGTTGAAAGGCCTCCGCTACTGGACTTAAATTTTTTCTTCAATAATTCTAACGTATACATGCTTAAAATAAATTGATTTTTCAATTGACGTTCTGCTTGCTCTTGTATTGCCTTTTTATTGTAGCCATTTTTAGGAATGATTAAATTCCCTTTATTATCAAACTTCCATACGCTTAAACTGTGATAAGTTAGTGGATTATCTAAACCCAATTCAAGACTTACTTTAATCTGTGCCCCAGTTCCATTTCCCATTAAATTACCAATGGCACTATCTCCACGATTACGATAATTGGTTAACATACCAGGATTATTTTTGATCCATTCTTTTGCTTTTGGAGATAATATTCCGTATGGATCTGGACCATTAAAGCCAACGTTTCGCCACTGATTTTCTGCTGCAATCATTAGCGCTAGATATTCACCTAAAGAATGCCCTGTCGTCGTTATTATAGCATTCGGGTATTTTGCTTTTATGTCATCTGCGAAATTTTGGGCAGTGATTGCTTGTCCATCAGTTTTATTATAGGGATCTAGAGCTAGCTGTTTATCTCCTCCAGCAACTGTTTGTATATCCGTTGCTCGATCTTTTGAATCTCCAAAGTTTGTACCTGCAAAAGCAATGACAACCTCTGATGTGTCTACCTTTCCATTTTTTATAGGAGCTACTGCCATAGCTTGCATGCCGTTTTCTGTGTTGTCTTCCACTTTTAGTACTTTATAATCTTGAGACAAATCTTTATCTTCAAAGATTTGCCCATTTTTTACAGGAAGGCGTCCTTCTTTTTCTTCTCTTGCAACATCTCCGGCATAGGCTTTGTCAGCTAGGTAATTATAATCTTTATCGGTTACCATACTCTCCTCCATAATTTATATTAATATTACTTAAATCTAAAGAAGAATCTTTTTTCTCTCTCTTTTCTAAATGAAAATCATTTTTATTATAAGCTAAATGAAAATCATCCTTCTTTTCTAATTCGTTTAAATCAAATTGGATAATTGAATTAGAATTAACTATCACAACTACATGCCAAGTACCCGTTTCTTTTATTTGAGAAAATCTGCCAAACTCAATTTCTTTTATATCTTCATACGTTTGAGTTATGAATAATGCAATTTCCTTCTTAACACCTAGCTCTTTTTGTTCATTTTTATTATTGTCCATATACATTTTCCCACCGATTCCTATAATCAATATTGTAACTATTAAAGAAATAACAATAATTTTTCTTTTCTCCAATTATCCCCCACCTACCTAAAAGTTAATTATACATTACAATAAATCACAAGTAAATATCATGCGTTAAAAAATAAAATAACAAAAATTTCTTGTCAATAAAAAAATGGAAGTGCTCTATGTAACTGAACACTTCCACACTATTCTTCTCTATTAATTTTCCAGTACCATTTTCTTCTTAAGTATATCTGAGCGTGCTATAACATCATCATTCTGATAATGAACTTCAATAAATGATTTTATCTCTGGATCAGCACCATATAAAAGACCTCTTACTTTCCCAGACATATTTAAACCGTAGTCATTGGTAATTTGCAGTTTTTCTTCATCAGTGTAGGCTTTTACATCAATTGATTACTGTAGCAATTACACCTTCTGACCATTTACCCAACTCATCAGCAGCTATTTACTACTTGCCCTCTTTGATTCTACTTTTAAGTATTCATCAGTCTAAACTTGTAATATATTTGAGTAGAAGTATGCCACCTTCTTACTAAACTGCCTCACAATAGTTTTTGTCATGGAAGTTTCATTTTAATACCCCTACAGGAAAATCATTATTCTCCATGTTTACGGTGTAACTATTATTATATGTTAAAATTTTCACTTCTTCTTTTACTGCATTTTATGTTTGTTTATCACCAACAAACTCAAGTAAATTAATGTACGTATGAATGTTTTTCATGTAAAAAGCTTCGCCAGTTATCAAATAGCCAAGCAAATTTTTCAAGTATTCAACATTTAATGCAAAGTAATAATCTTTATTACTTCTATCAAGTATTTTAGTTTTCTTTAGATAGTTCTTCGCCGCAACAAAATCTTTCCTAGAATTTCCAACTATCGTTTCTGTTTATACTCATACACCTGACACAGTTCTTCATAAGCCAATTGAACAGATTCAGGGATTTCCACCACACCTATATAATTACTTCCATTGGGTCCATATCCATTTTCGTCATTTCTTAATCGACGAATTTCACCTAAAACGAGAGAAAGAAAATAATCCTTATTCCATAAACCGTTAAGACGGTCGTCTTCAAAAGTGATCGTTTCCTCAATAGTTTTGACAATAGGAACAATTGGCACACAATTAGTGAATTGCGCATTGGTTTCTTGCCATTCTTTTTGAAATGTTGCTTTGATTCTTCTTTGCAACATAGGATCTTCTAACAACAAAACATTTCTAGGATTCAAACCAGCTTCTTTTACCTTATTCAATGCAAAAACCGCATTCTCACCAGAATTTGTTGATTTAGTTTCAGTTAAAAATAGATCTGTATCTAAATGATAGTTTAACTTGAAATACTCCAAATACATTTCCGTTTCACTAGCATCACTAACATTAATTCCCCAGTTTTTAAAATTCTCTCTCAAAAATGGTGTGGCATGACCGACACCTCCTACAAGCATAAATGCAGAAGCTCTTTTTTGTTCATATAAATGAATCATCTCATCTGCAAGATAAGGGAGACTATTTCCAGCTAAGATAGCTAAATCATAGTTTCCAGTCATTTTTTCTTTTGCAGCTAAATAGTTGATAACTTCATTCCAGTGCTGAATCATGTCCTCATCCCTGCCTTATAAATGACGAGAAAAAACAACAACTCCGCTTTACTTCGATTACATCACTTTAATGAAATTAATGTAATCGAAGTAAAGTAAAGATTGTTGTAAAACACAGTAAACCAACGGATCTTTATAGTGAAAATCCTGTTTTTCTTGTCATTTTCGTAATTTTTTCTTTCTCTAATCTGACGGCTTTTATCTATGCCTGTCCGATTACTACTTATTTATTTGGACTTAATTCCACAAGCTTTCCACGGCATTTTCCGCAAACAAAACGTTGTATATTGATTCTACGTTTTCTTAAAATCAAGGTTTCGCATTTTTCACATTGATATTGATGATAGGACCGCGGTTTTTGTTCTACTAAAGGACGAACATATCGACTGCCACCTGTTTTTTTTAATAATGTTTTAAAATCAATATCTTTGTGTTGATAGCCTTTACCTTCAATATGAAGATGGTAATGACAGAGTTCATGTTTGATTACATTTATCAATTCATTTTCACCATAAATCTCAAAAACTTTTGGATTAAAATCAATATTATGAGAACCTAAATGATACCGTCCACCCGTTGTTTTTAAACGCCGATTAAAATATGCTTTGTGTCGAAAAATTTTCCCAAAAGAAGTGACTGAGATTTCTTCTACCAGTTTTTGTAATTCTTCATCTGTTAATTCTTGTTTTGTTGGTTTTTCTTCTTTAGAAAAACGATTCAAAATCAATCTTTCCTTTCAGTTTGCGGCAACATCGTTAAACTAATGCGCCCTTTCTTCATATCGACATCTTCCACCCAAACAGTAACTACATCTCCTACAGCAACAACATCTGTCGGGTGCTTAACAAACTTCGCGCTTAATTTAGAAATATGCACTAATCCATCTTGTTTTACACCGATATCTACAAAGGCACCGAAATCAATTACATTACGAACCGTTCCTTGTAACTCCATTCCTGGTTTAAGGTCTTCCATCGATAGGACATCTTTTCTTAAAAGAGGTGCAGGCATTTCATCACGCATGTCTCTTCCAGGTTGAACTAGAGCTGCAACAATATCTTTTAATGTTTCCGTTCCGATAGACAGTTCTGTTTCAAGTTGCTTCAAAGATAAGCCTTTGATGTTTTCAGCAGCTTCTGAGGTTCCAAGCTCTGCTAGTTTAACGTTGGCTTTTTCTAGTATTCCTTTGGCAATATCGTAACTTTCAGGATGAATTCCTGTATTGTCTAAGATATTTTTTCCATTTGGAATCCGCAAGAATCCAATCGCTTGTTCATAGGCTTTTGGTCCTAAACGAGGAACTTTTTTCACTTGATTACGAGCTGTAAACGCTCCATTTTCATCACGATATGTGACTAAGTTTTGAGCGGTTGTTTTATTTAATCCAGAAATATGCTGCAATAGTTGAGCGCTAGCTGTATTTACATTGACACCAACTTGGTTAACTGCTGTTTCTACGACAAAATCCAATTGCTCTGCTAAACGTTTTTGAGAAACGTCATGCTGGTATTGACCAACTCCGACTGCTTTAGGATCGATTTTTACTAATTCAGCTAATGGATCTTGTAAGCGTCGAGCAATACTAACAGCACTTCTTTCTTCTACTTGAAGGTCTGGAAATTCTGTTCGTGCTACTTCACTTGCGGAATAAACAGAGGCACCTGCTTCATTAACGATCACATAAAAAACTTCTCGTTTGATTTGTCTTAACTGCTCTGCCACAAACAATTCTGATTCACGGCTAGCTGTTCCATTACCGATAGCTACCATTTCAACTTGATGATCTTCAATCAACTTGTTAAAGGCAGGACCGGCTGCAGCACGTTTTTCCCCTGAAGCTGGTTTATGAGGATAAATCACTTGGATAGCTAGAACTTTCCCAGTAGCATCAACAATAGCTAGTTTACAACCTGTGCGATAAGCTGGGTCAAATCCTAAGACCACTTTCCCTTTTAATGGTGGCTGAAGCAACAGATTACGTAAGTTTTCACCAAAGATATTAATCGCTTGTTCATCAGCTTTTTCAGTTAATTCATTGCGAATTTCACGCTCAATTGCTGGACCAATAAATCGTTTGTAACTGTCTAGATAAGCTGTTTCAACATAAGCAGCCGTTGGCGATTGCTTATTATCTCCAATCAATTGGCGCTCCAGATAAGAACTAATTTTATCTTCTTCTATTAAAAGAGTCACTTTTAAAATGTCTTCTTTTTCGCCGCGATTCGTCGCTAAAACTCTATGAGAAACCATTTTACTTACTGGTTCAGAAAAATCATAATACATTTCATAAACGGATTTTTCATCTTTCTCTTCATCCTTGACGGTGCTGACATACTGACCATGTTTAAAAGTGAAGTCACGAATCCATGAACGAAACTTCGGTTCATCAGATACTCGTTCAGCTATGATTTCATGAGCACCTTGTAATGCCATTTCAGCTGAATCAACCTCTTTTTCTAGATCGACATATTGTTCAGCCTCTACTACTACATCCCCTTGTGCTGGAAAACTCATTAACCAGTCAGCTAAAGGTTCTAATCCTTTTTCTTTAGCAATGGTAGCTTTTGTGCGTCGCTTTTGTTTATACGGGCGATATAGATCTTCTACTTGCTGCATTTTTGTGGCTTTTTGAATGGATTTAGCCAATTCTTCCGTCAGTTTGCCCTGTTCTTCAATCAGTCTTAAGACTTCTTCTTTACGTTTTTCTAGATTGCCTAAATACGTATAGCGTTCTTCGATTTCACGAATTTGCACTTCATCTAAACTGCCAGTCATCTCTTTACGGTAACGGGCAATAAAAGGAACAGTGTTTCCTTCACTTAGCAAAGTCAGCACTGTAGTTATTTGTTTGGGACGATATTCTGTCAATTCTTTTTGAAGTAAATCAACTACTTCTTGGTTATAAGATTCCGCCATATTTTCATACCTCTCTTCATTAGCATACTCTTTCATTTTAGCATATTTCCCCTTTGAAATATAGGAAGAGGTAAAAGCTTAAAAAGGCTTTAAAAGATTCTACTAAAAATGAACAGTTAAAAATCAGGCTGCCATGGTCCATTTAAATTTTGGTATTCAATGTCTTGTACAATCCCTTTTTGGTCGAAAATCACACCATGAACAGAACCACCGAAAACAGCTCCTCCATCAATGCCGATTTTATCATCAGAAAGCCATAAATCTGTCGTTTCCATATCCCCATGAAGCATTGGTGTGATCGTATGACCAAAGACAATTTTTTTACCAGTCTTGTTCTTCCCTTTATGAAAAGCCTCTCTAATCCAGATAAAATCATGAGAACTAGTTTCATGCCAATCTTTTTTCGTTAAGTCGACACCTGCATGAACAAAGATATAGTCATTCCACTCAAAATACAATGGAAGTTGTGTCAAAAAGTCTATTAACTCTTTGTATCGGCTGCGAATCATCATGGCAATTTCTGTTGGTGAGTACTCTTCCGCAGCTCCTTTATGAAGCAAACTTTCCATTGTCTCTTTTCCCCCATTACGGACATAACTGGTAAACCAATCTTCAGGTTTATTTAAAAACTGCAGTAAATATTCTTCGTGGTTTCCTCTAAGATAAACTGCTCCATAGACTTCAACTAATTCTTTTCCAAGTAGGAAACTTTCTTTTGTTTTTGGTCCTCGATCGTTTAGATCACCAATTAGGACCAATTGATGCATAGACTCGTCATAATACTGAACTAACTCTTCAAATAAATCATATTCTCCATGTATATCACTGATTGCGTAGACAAATTCTTTCATTGTCCTATCTCCTTTTCAGCATTCTTTTATTTATTATAACGCAAGAAACAAAAAGAGTTTCTCAAAAAGAGTTTTTTTGAATCACATTATTTACCCAGAAGATGTATCAATAGAAAATGAACACAATACAACTGACGAAAAACTTTTGAACTATTCTCCATTTTCACAAAAATAATTCTTTCAAATAATCAGCTTTAATTGTCAGAATATTCTTGACAAAGATAATGAAATCTTATAATATAAACTAAAGGTAACTTTTATCTAACTTTTAGAACGATAAATAATTATGGTATTTCCATCTAAGGATGGTTAAAATAAACATTAAAACTAATCATTGGAGGTGAAAATCATGTTTGAACTTTTGGGAATTGGGATTATTATTGGAATTACTATTCGTTTTTAGTAATTTTTGAGACCAAAAATAATTTATAAAAAATACGAAATGAGTAAATTCACTACTTATTTCGTATTTTTATTTTCCAAAAATCATCAATTTAGGAATAGTTAAAACATTAAAACTAATCTTAGACTTTTCATTAGAAAGAGAGTAAACTTACATAAATGACGGCATGTCATAAAATTAGTAGAAATGAGCTGAAATGTATGAAGAAAAAAACAATTTTCGGTATTCTTGCAGTCATAGTTATTGCCATCGTTATTTTCTTGCTTGTTCAAGGAAATTCCGGAAAAAGTAAAGCAATCACTGTTAGAACAGGTGAAGTAAAAAAAGAAACAATCGTTGAAAAACTATCAACAACAGGAACCTTAATTCCAAACCAAACTCAATCACTTATTGGTACAGGTAACGTTATTGATGTTAACGTCAATGTGGGTGATAAAGTAGAAAAAGACAAAGTTTTAGCAACTTATGACAATGGTTTACAATTAGTTGCCTCTTTCAACGGCACTGTCACTCAAGTAAACATTAAATCAAAACAACCTGACAATAATGCCCAACAAGGAAAACCTTCTATCCAAGTAGATGATTTGTCTACATTAAAGGTTCAACTGGAATTATCTAACTCTGAAGCCTCTGCAGTAGCAATTGATCAAAAAGCCGAAATCTCAAATAGCAATCAAATATTTCCTGGTAAAGTTGCTGAAAAAGATCCCGTTGCAGTCAATGCGCAATCAGCTGCTGGAACAACCGCAAGCTTAGGCGCCGTTGTAGTATTTGATCACACACCAGAAAATCTTTTTGCAGGGTTTGACGTTGATGTAGATATCACAACAAATAAGGTTGAAGAGGCGATTGCCTTACCAATTGAAGCCTTAACCTATAATGCTAAAAATGACCCCATCGTATATGTTGTCAAAGATGGTAAAGCCAAAGAAACAAAAATTGAGATTGGGATTCAATCTGATACATTAATTCAAGTGAAAAATGGATTAAAAGAAAACGAAACAGTGATTCTTTCACCCAGCTCAGATGTCAAAAACAATACTGAAGTAACCAAAGAATAGAAGGTGAGACGATGATTGATTTAAAAGATGTAGTAAAAATCTACCGTACTGGCGGAGAAGAATTAGAAGCTTTAAAAAACGTTTCTCTGCATATCGCTGAAGGTGAATTTACGTCTATAATGGGACCTAGTGGTTCTGGTAAATCGACGATGATGAACATTCTTGGCTTACTGGACCGTTTTGACAAAGGTACTTATCATTTAAATGGGCAAGATGTTACTAATCTGACTAGTAATGAAAGTGCTCATGTTAGAAATAAAGAAATTGGTTTTGTCTTTCAATCCTTTAATTTGATGCCTCGCATGTCCATTTTAGATAATGTGGCTCTACCAATGGTTTACTCAGGTATTTCTGCTAAAGAACGAAAAGAACGAGCCTTAGAGGCTTTGAGAAAAGTCGGTTTGGCTGATCGTGTCTCCCACCGTCCAAATGCTATTTCAGGTGGACAAAAACAACGGGTTGCCATAGCTCGAGCAATCGTAAATAATCCTGCTGTTTTGATGGCTGATGAGCCGACAGGGAATTTAGACTCAAAAACTACGCTGGAAATCATGAAGATTTTCCAAGATTTAAATGATACCGGTACAACAGTGGTAATGGTTACCCACGAACCAGATGTCGCTCAATATACTAAACGAATCGTGTCGTTTAGAGATGGAGAAATCATTGATGACCAACCAGTGAAAGATCGAAAAACATTATAGAAAGGAGCCGTTTTTATGGGAATTATTGAAAGTTTCAAAATGGCGATCGATAGTATTTTAGCCAATAAAATGCGTTCGTTTCTAACCATGCTAGGAATTATCATCGGGATCGCAGCCGTTATTGCTATTTTGGCAGTAGGCAATGGCGCCACCAGTCAAATTACCGGTACGTTTAGCGACCTAGGAGCTTCTACGATTTCTGTTTCTACTAGCAGAGATGCTACCGACAGCCAAAAAATTACTAGTAAAGATATCAAAGCATTAAAAGATGGGATTCCCCAAATCGATCATCTCTCTCCTGTTGTTTCTATTCAAGCGGTCGCTGCTGCCAATGAAAAATCAAAACCTACGTTGATTATGGCAGGAACACCTGATTTACAATATACCAATCAAACAATGGATAAAGCGATTGTCTATGGCCGTTATTTCAATACAACAGAATATTCGGAAAGCAGTAAAGTAGCTGTAATTAGCGCTGATACCGCTCGTTATTTTTTTAATGGACGTGAAAATGTCGTTGGTGAAAAAATCAACTTGCGAGGACAAAAAGGACAAATCAGTGTCCGGATCATCGGTGTGACTAAAAGCACGATAGAAAAGATGGTCGGCTCTTTTGATGAAGAAGAAATAATGGGCTACCTCTCTATTCCGCTAACAACAGCAAATAGTCTAAATCCTGACGCAACAAAAATCACTAATTTAACGGTTATCGCCAAATCCAAAGATGATATAGATGCCGTTTCTAAGCAAATCGTAAATATTTTATCTGTTCGTCACAACACAGTAGGAGAAAAAGTATATACAGCAACTAACTTCTTACAAGCACTTGATCAAGTCAATAATGTTTTAGGATTATTCATCAACTTTATCGCAGCAGTTGCTGCAATCGCTCTTCTTGTAGGAGGAATTGGTGTG
This sequence comes from Enterococcus sp. AAFC-DPL-5146, assembly GCF_058216635.1. Taxonomy (NCBI): domain Bacteria; kingdom Bacillati; phylum Bacillota; class Bacilli; order Lactobacillales; family Enterococcaceae; genus Enterococcus; species Enterococcus sp. AAFC-DPL-5146. The sequence goes on from NZ_CM177103.1 coordinate 1,815,416, forward strand.
ATGAATATTATGCTGGTTTCTGTCACCGAACGAACCAGAGAAATTGGGACAAGAAAAGCTTTAGGCGCAACTGACAGCAACATCTTATTCCAATTTCTGACTGAATCTGTTATCTTATGCTTAATAGGCGGTTTAATTGGATTGACTTTAGGAGCAATCTTGGCTGTTACTGTTGCTAGTGCTTTAGACATTACTCCTCAATTCACGTTAGGCTCAATCGTTGCTGTACTTTTATTCTCAAGTGCGATCGGTATTTTCTTCGGTGTTTATCCCGCAAGAAAAGCAGCAAAACTTGACCCTATTGAAGCGTTACGTTACGAATAATTAAGATTATTCTAGTAAAAAAAATCAGGATGAGAATTGTTTTTCTCTCCTGATTTTTTATTTACACTTCTTTTATCATTCTAGAGGAAATAAGGTCAAATAACTCCTTTGGAATTTGAAAATGCCCAAATCTTAATCTTGAACGATACTCCTGCCATAATGGGTCGTTTGCAACGGCTTGCAATGGAACTGTCTCAATATTTTTCACAAAGGTAACATTTTTTCTGTAAGGAATAAAACCAGGTGCCATTTCAACTAAATAAGTGTCTCCTGCCAAAATTTGTCCCATTGCAATAAACTGCTGACAAGGTTCTTTCTTCTTAAAAATTTTCTTTGGCGCGTAATAAATCAGCCAGTCTCCTTCTTTCATTTTGTTTAAAGGTGCTGATTTCCCATGACATAATTGGCAAAAACCACCTGCTACTCCAATATTCACATGATCTTCTGATGCGACACCAATCCAGTAATTCATATTATCTCTCCTTATAATTGAATTGTTTCTCTGCTGTCCATCCCTAAAATTACGATAACTTCTGAAAAATGGATTTCGTATAGTTCTAGCATGTCACCTGCTTGTTTAATGTTTTCCTCGTAATTAGGTATTTTTTGAATCCATTTCTCCGCAACATCAAAAACTGTCCGATCACTTTTTTTCACTTGAGCATCCTGAACACGTACATGATTTGTACTTGTTGTGGGAATGGTTGTAAAAGCTACATTGGGATTTGCTTGAAATTCCGTAATTTTCTGATTTCCTTTAAATGTTGAAAAGAACAGACATTTCTTGTTTTCATCATAGAAAAAGCTGACGATTCGTACATTGGGGATTTCTCCTACACTTGTGGCTAAAGCAATCTCTGTTTGTTCATTCATTATTTTTTTAAATGCTTCTGTTGTCTTCATAAAATACTTACTCCTTTATTTTTCAATTGTCTGACTGACAAGTTCATTCTAGCAAACAAACCCTGACAACAGCTTGTCAGGGTTTGCGAAAGTAATTATTTTATTAAAGTAGGCTTATAATTTTTTTAAATCCCAAGTAATGATATCCCCATCTTTTGGAAAATACTCAACGGCCATTACTTCCGCTTGTTTATCATTTATATCGTATAGCCAATATTTATTTGATTTTGCATCTTGCTGATGTCCATCGATTCCGCTAATAAAATCTTTATCCATCTCGACTTTATAGTTTGTTTCAAGGATTGTTTGAAGGGATTCATTTTTTTTGACGTTTAATTCTTTTTTATCGAATTCTTTCCCCTCTTCTTTTAAGACGATCGTTACATTAAGCAAATCTTCTTTTGTTTTTTTCGACTCTTTTGTATCTGCAGTTTTACCACATGCCCCTAATAAAAAAATAACGGTTACGATCATAGCTGTTTTTATGATTTTTTTCATTTTAATTCCACCTTTTCTGAATTTATTTTATATCGTATTTGATTAAAATACGTTGAAGCTTTGAACGGATGACTCTATACAACAAACACGAAAAGAACACATTTGAAAAACAATAAGAAACTGTATAAGGTATGGCTGTGACTAGCAAAGCTAGATATCTCTGCCATGAAAAATAACGATCAATGGAAAATACTGTCCAAGTATCCATGAAAAAAGAAAAGAACATACCAGCTAAAATGCCATAAATAGCTAAAAACCAGTAACTTTTCTCTAGAGTTTTTCTAATCCACGGAAGACCCGCAATAAATCCAATCATCCCCCATGAAAACATTTGAAACGGCGTCCATGGTCCTTGACCAAATAGCATATTTGACGTAATTGCTGACAAAGAACCTACTAAAAATCCTACTTCAGCACCCAAACAAATTCCGCAAATGATAATAATTGCTGCCATCGGATTGATTGCGGGAATCATATAAAATAAGAACCTACCTAACACAGCAATCGACGTCAATACAGCAATTAAAACCAATTCTTTCACATTTAGTTGCTTTTTCTCATAGCGATAATAAATCGGAATGCAGGCGCTTATGACCAACAACATTGAAATAATCTGATATTGGCTGCCTTGAAATAAAGCAATTCCCAAAATAATTAGAATCATTACAACCAGCATTTTGAGTAATACACTTTTATTCATTGGCAGCTCCTTTTGCTTCAATACATGCAGTAATTACTTGATCTGTTGTAACCAAATCTGAAAATGTTTCACGAGAGATTCTGCTAGCTGCTGTTGTATAAAAAGTTTGGCGACTAAAAAAATCATTGGGCGTCCCTGTGGTTAATAAATCGTTTTGAAAAAATAATCCACAACGATCAGACAATTCTGCAGCAAATTCTAAATCATGGGTCACTACTAAAATGGACTTTCCTTGTTGTGATACTGTTTTTAGTAATCTAATCAACTCTTTTTTTCCGTAGTTATCGATTCCTTTAGTTGGTTCGTCTAATAATAATATTTTAGGATCAGTCAAAAGTAATTTCCCAAGTGCAGCACGCTGACACTCCCCTCCACTTAAATCAAGAGGATGTTGTGTTAGGATTTCTTTTAGATCAAACATAGTGGTGATTCTCTCGATTTGTTTCTGCTGTTCCTGTCCATCAAGATTTTTATTGAGCAAATAATTTTTGTAATCATCTATCACCGAATCTCTAATAAACATCATTTGAGGTTCCTGAGGTAAGTAGCCGACAGCCTGTTGATTTTTTTTAATCGGCTGATTGAACAGTGTGATGTTGCCACGGTAACATCTGTGAATGCCAGCAATCACTTTTAACAAAGTCGTTTTCCCAGTTCCATTGCCTCCAACCAAAGAAAAAATTTCTCCTTCGTACAAATCGAAATCTACACCAGCTAAAATATCTCGGCTATTTTTTTCATATCGAAACCAACAATTTTTCAATTGAATACTTGTATTTTGAGTATTTTTTTCTTTTATTGTTTCACTTTGTTTCTCTATAATTTTAGGAAAATGTTCCGCTAAGTAACGCTTACCCTCAATAACGGTAATTGGTGTTTCCCCACTTCCTCCACTTTTAAGATAAATTTGCACTGCACTAGGCAAACTTGAAATAAATCGAGATAGATCAAGCTTGTTGCTTTTGATTTCATTAGCAATATTATTAGGTTTCTCTGCAAAGATTAATTGACCTTTATCTAAAAGAACCACCTTACTTGCCAATGAAAAAACTGATTCTAAGCTATGTTCTGCTAATATTATTGTCAAACCCATTTCTCGATGTAGTCTTACTAAAATATCTACAAAGTTCTGGGAAGCAATCGGATCAAGCTGTGTTGTTGGCTCATCTAAAATCAAAATATCTGGTCTCATCACCAAAATAGAAGCTAAATTCAACAATTGCTTTTGACCGCCAGATAAATCCTTTGTTTGAGCTTCAACTAAATTTTGTATTCCTAAAAAATTGACCATTTCAGCGATTCGATTTTTTATTTCAGAAGGCGTAACACCCATATTCTCCAGTCCAAAAGCTAGTTCATGCCAGCCGCTGTCAGTCACAATTTGATTTTCTGGATTTTGCATAACATAACCAATCTTACTAGCAGAAAAAGCATCTGGAATAGTAGAGATATTTTCTTTATTTAAATAGATATCCCCAGTTCGTATCCCAGTGGGCGTCAGTTGAGGTTTTAACATTTTTAACAGTGATGACTTCCCGCTTCCAGAAGCACCGCAAATCAAAATAAAGTCTCCCTTGTTTATAGAGAGGGATACATTATCCAAAACCGTTTTTTCACTGCCGGCATAACGAAAACTTAAATCTTTGATTTCAAGATAGTCCAAAAAATTCCCTCCCATATTCGCTTAAACATTGGTAAAAACGCTAAAATAACAATCAGAAAATAGCTTACCCAGTGTTGTTCTATTAGTAAAAAAATATCGTCCTGATAAGGATAATAATTAAATTGATAGTTGCCATTCATTATATAAAACAAAAACAAACAACCGGAACTGATAATTGCTAATAATGATAACGTATCCCTTTTGCTCCATTGATAGTTGATTCTACTGCTTCTAACACCAACCCCATACCCTCTTGCTTTCATTGAATCTGCTGTATCCATAGCATTTTCAAGAGACCAGGAAAATAAATTTCCAAATAGATCTAAACCATAAGAAGCTTTTTCCTTCAAGCTTCGCGTTTGCGTTTGCTGAAGTTTTCTTTGGATGTTATTCAGCTCTTTATAATACTGCTGAAATAATGGAATAAATCGAAAAATCATAACTAAAATCAATGTTGCTTTAGGAAATCGTTGTCCGAAAATATAAAAGAACTTTTCGCTATCAACTGAAGACTGAAAATTTTGAAACAAATAAATAACAGCTGCAATCATCATCCCCATAAAAAATCCATAAACAAAAGCTTCTAACGTAATTGGTTTATTTAGAAAGAAAAATAAAATCGTACCACCTCGATGAACGAATAAAGGATTAGTTAGGGCGATTGCTACTAAAAAAATCAATGGATAAATAATTGAAGTCTTCTGCTTTCCTTCCAAATCAATCAAGCGCAACATTAAGCTTCCAAAAAAGAAACAAGTAATAACCACTGGATTTGTTGTACACATAACAAGTATGAGCATTATTAAATAATAACAGGAAATCACAAGTGGATGTCTTTGCTTAAACAAGTACTTATTCATCTCACGCTTCCTTCCTCTGCTAATTACTAGATGTATATTACTGTAAACAATAAAAAAACAGCCATAACTTTTGCCAAAGCACGCTGCATGTAAAAACATTATTTTTTATGTCATAAAGATTCATATAACTTTAAACAACACAACAATTATATAAATTTATCTAACTAAAGTCAACATCTCCAAACTAGTAGATCCGTTAAAACATCGGCTCTTACATCTTTTTCCCAAAACCATCTGATTTTTCGCTATAATGGAAAGAGTTATTTAAGATAAAAAAGAAGGTGCATCTATGAAAACTGAACGACTGCTTGCGATTATTATGATCCTACTAGATAAAAAACAAATCAGTGCTTCTCAATTAGCTGAAATGTTAGAAGTTTCTGTTCGAACCATTTATCGAGATATAAATTCCTTAAGCGAAGCTGGTGTACCAGTAACTTCTTTTCCCGGCGTAAATGGCGGCATACAAATCATGGACAACTACAAAATAGATAAACACTTTTTTACTTCTTCGGACATTACATCTTTGCTAATAGCCCTAGAAAGTTTAGCTAATAATGTGTCTCCAATACAATTAAACCAAACGTTTGAAAAAATAAAAACACTAGTTCCAACAGAATTTTTAGAAGAAATTGAATTCAAAACCAATCAAATCGTAATCGACTTAACGCCTTGGACAAGTAATCATACCCTGCAGCCTTTTTTAGAAATCGTCAAAACAGCAATGGATCAGCATCGGTTGCTTTGCTTCAATTATGAAGATAACCAAGGTCAAAAAACGAGCCGAATCGTTGAACCTTATCGACTTGTATTAAAAGAAATCAGTTGGTATCTTCAAGCGTTTTGTAGAGAAAAAAATGATTTTCGAACGTTTAAGATTTCTAGAATGTTTGGACTAAAATTACTTTCAGAAAAATTTGAACCTCGAGAATTTAAACCAAAACCATTAGGAAAAGAACCTTTTTATGGCAAGCATTTTACAATGACTACTTTAAAAGTCACTCATAAAATCAAAGAACAACTGATAGATAAGTTCGGACAATTAAGCTTTTCTCCATCCTCAGATTCCGAAAAATCCATTGTGGAATTTCCCTTTATGGAAGATGACTTCGGTTACAATTTACTTTTAGGATTTGGCAATCAGTGTGAGTGTTTAGAGCCGCAACATGTTAGAACTGAACTAAAACACCGTATTGAAAATCTACTTAAATTATATCAAGAATAATAAAAAAGCATCTAAAGTTGTATAGAACTTAGTACAACTTTAGATGCTTAATCATGTTATTTCTTTTTCTTACCGCCAAAAGCATCTTTCATTTTATCGAAGAAACCTTCTTCTTGCTGTTCACTCACGGTTTGACCGCCAGCTTTAGCAAACGAGCGCAAAGCTTCTTTTTGCTCGTCATTCAAGTTTTTCGGTGTAATGATTTTAACTTTCACGTGTTGGTCACCATTAGCTCCGCCGCGTAAACGAGGTGCACCTTTTCCTCTTAGACGGAAGTTTGTCTCTGTTTGAGTTCCAGCAGGGATCTTCAATTTAACATCGCCATGAACAGTTGGTACTTTCACTTCATCACCTAAGGCTGCTTGAACAAAGCTTAATGGCAAGTCATAATAAATTTCTGAACCTTCGCGATCGAAAATATTACTATGCTCTACGCTAAATACAACATATAAATCACCATATGGTCCGCCATTTGATCCAGCTTCTCCTTGATTAGCCAAACGCATTTGTTGTCCATCTTCAACTCCGGCAGGAACGTTGATTTTCACTTTATGCGCTTTTTTCTCATGACCTGTTCCATGACAAGTTGGACAAGGTTCTTTGATTTCTTTCCCAGTTCCATGACAAACATCACAGGTTTGACGGCTCATGACACGTCCAAGTGGTGTTTGACGTTCAACATTGATTGAACCAGATCCGTGACACTTATGACATGTTTCAGGATGAGTACCTGGTTTAGCACCATTTCCTCCACACGTTTCGCAATTATCTTCGCGATTATACTTGATCTCTTTTTCTACACCGAAAATTGCTTCTTCAAACTTAAGGTTGACTGTATATTGTAAATCAGCCCCTTGTCTTGGAGCAGTCGGGTCAACACTTCGAGATCCGCCGCCAAAGAATGAATCAAAAATATCTTCAAAACCGCCAAAACCACCGCTTGAAAAACCACCGCCGCCAAAGCCACCGAAACCACCAGCTCCGCCGCCATAGTTTGGATCGGTGCCAGCATGACCATACTGATCGTAAGCTGCTTTTTTCTGAGGATCGCTCAATACTTCATATGCTTCAGACACTTCTTTGAATTTTTCTTCTGCATCTGATTCTTTATTGATATCTGGGTGAAATTGTTTTGAAAGCTTACGGTAAGCTTTTTTTATCTCATCATCTGAAGCTCCTTTTGCTAAACCCAGGACTTCATAATAATCTCTTTTCGTAGCCATTAGTTCCCCTCCAACTATTATTCCATTTATTCTAAAAAAGGATCGACGCCAATTTATTTATATAAAAACATCGTTGTAATCATACCACAAATTAAGTAAAAGAAAAACAGCTGCACTTAATTTAGCATTCAAATGCTTCTACAAATAAAGATAGGCAAAGACCAAAGCGATGACTTTGGTCTTTGCCAGCTTGTTAACGATCAATGACTATTTATCGTCGCCTTCAACTTCTTCAAAGTCAGCATCTACAACATCATCTGCTCCACCTTGTGCAGCTTCTGGATTTTCTTGTGCTTGTTGTTGCGCTGCTTGTTCATAAAGTTTTACTGTTAAGTTTTGAACGATTTCGTTTAATGAATCACGTTTTTCTTTCATTTGTTCAATATCATTCGCTTCAACAGCTGCTTTTAATTCATCACGAGCATCTTCTGCTTTTTTCACTTCGTCTGCGTCTACTTTGCCTTCTAGTTCTTTCAATGTTTTATCAACAGTGAATAACAAAGCATCAACGTCATTACGTAAGTCAACTTCTTCTTTACGCGCTTTATCTGCTTCAGCATTGGACTCAGCGTCTTTTACCATGCGTTCGATTTCATCGTCTGATAAACCTGAAGAAGATTTGATTGTAATTGTTTGCTCTTTTTGTGTTCCTAAATCTTTCGCACGAACGTTTACAATACCGTTTTTATCAATATCAAAACTTACTTCGATTTGAGGCACACCACGAGGAGCTGCTGGAATATCTGTTAATTGGAAACGACCTAATGTTTTGTTATCTGCTGACATTGGACGTTCACCTTGTAATACGTGAATATCTACTGCTGGTTGATTATCAGCCGCTGTAGAGAAGACTTGTGATTTACTTGTTGGGATCGTTGTATTGCGATCGATCAATTTAGTAAACACACCGCCCATTGTTTCGATACCTAATGATAATGGTGTAACGTCTAGTAATACGACATCCTTAACATCACCAGTGATAACGCCGCCTTGAATCGCAGCACCCATTGCTACTACTTCATCAGGGTTAACTGATTTGTTTGGTTCTTTGTTTGTTTCTTTACGAACAGCTTCAACTACAGCTGGAATACGTGTAGATCCACCAACTAAAATAACTTCATCGATTTCAGATGGGTTCAAACCAGCATCTTTCAATGCTTGGCGTACAGGAATTTTAGTACGTTCTACTAAGTCACTAGTTAATTCATCAAATTTCGCACGAGTTAAGTTCATTTCTAAGTGTAATGGACCAGCGTCTCCTGCTGTGATAAACGGTAAGCTGATTTGTGTTGAAGTTACACCTGATAAATCTTTTTTCGCTTTTTCAGCAGCATCTTTCAAACGTTGAACAGCCATTTTATCTTGAGATAAGTCAACACCGTTTTCTTTTTTGAATTCTGCTACCATGTGATCGATGATTTTATTATCAAAGTCATCTCCACCCAGTTCGTTGTCTCCGGCAGTTGATAATACATCAAATACGCCATCGCCTAATTCAAGGATTGATACGTCAAATGTACCACCACCAAGGTCAAATACTAACACTTTTTCGTCTTTGTCTGTTTTATCTAAACCATATGCTAATGCTGCAGCAGTTGGTTCGTTAACGATACGTTCTACTTCTAAACCAGCAATTTTACCAGCGTCTTTTGTTGCTTGACGTTGCGCATCGTTGAAGTATGCTGGAACTGTGATAACAGCTTTATCAACTTTTTCACCTAGGTATTCTTCAGCAAAACCTTTTAAATATTGTAAGATCATTGCAGAAATTTCTTGTGGTGTGTAAGATTTGCCGTCTGCTTCTACTTTGTAGCCCGCTTCACCCATATGACGTTTGATTGATGAAATTGTGTGTGGATTCGTTACTGCTTGACGTTTTGCAACTTCACCGACTTGTATTTCACCATTTTTGAATGATACTACTGAAGGTGTTGTACGGTTACCTTCTGGGTTTGCAATGATTTTTGCTTCTCCGCCTTCTAATACTGCAACTGCAGAGTTTGTTGTTCCTAAGTCAATACCAATAATTTTACTCATAATTAATGATCTCCTATCTACTTTTTAATTTTAATTTTTTCAATTTATATGATGCAAACATTTCTGTGTGTTGCTTATTGAGCAACGATAACCATGCTTGCTCTTAAAACGCGGTCATGTAATTTATAGCCTTTTTGTAAGACTTCAACGATTGTATCAGCAGGTGTTTCTTCATTCGCTGGAATCGTTTGAACTGCTTGATGTAAATTAGGATCGAAAGCCTCACCCATTGTTGGGATTTCTTCGATACCTTCTTCTTTCAAAGCCGCTTGTAAACCTTCAAGAACCATTGAGATTCCTTTTTTCAAGCTTGCGCCTTGTTCGTCGTCAACTTCAATTGCCATCGCACGTTCTAGATTATCGATTGAAGGTAATAATTTTTTACCTAAGTCTTGCGAACGGTATCTAACAAGAAGTTCACGTTCATTTTTAAAACGATTGCTCATGTTGGCAATCTCAGCTCGCGCTCTTAGAAATTTATCTTCCATTTCTGATAGCTCAGCTTGAGAATTTTCTAATTCTGTCATTTCAGCTTCTGTTTCAGAAACTCCTGAATCATCAATTGCTTCCATGTGTTCTTCTTGTAATTCTTCGTTTGTTTCTTCTTTCTTACTCACTCTGGCAACTTCCCTTCTCATTTCCGTAGAATTAATTAGAATTCTATATTTTAACTTTTTACTTATTCATCAAGGTACCGATAATAAGCTCCAAGTTTTGTAGCTAATTCGCGGCGGAAAACATCCACTAAACCAAACATTTTTGAATACGGCATACTCGTAGGTCCTAATAAAGCAATGGTTCCTTTTCCATGACCGACTACTTCGTATGTTGCTGTAATCATGCTCATATTATCAAGTAAATCGTTCCCAATTTCTGAACCGATTCGAATGGCGATTTGAGTATCTGTTCTTTCATCTGTAGTTAACAAATGTGTAATTGCATCTGTATTCTGCATAAAGGAGTATACAGATTTTAATTGATTGATGTCATTTTCTACACCAAAGTCTAATAAGTTCATTCGACCACTGACAAAAACTTTCTCTTCAAAAGCATGTCCCAACATTGCATCGAATAAATTCATCATGCCATCTGGCGTTTGAAAATAACGATGTAAAATCATCGGAATTTCTGTTCGTAAGCGATGATAAACAGTCAACAATGGTTGTCCGACAAGTTTATCATTGATAATCTGCGTCATTTTCTCCAAGTCTTGGCTTGTAACTGACGCTGGAATTGCAAATACTTGGCTTTCTACATTGCCTTTATCAGTAACAATAATCGCTATGATCTGGCGTTCGTTTAATGGAACGATTCGAAAACCTGTCAATCTTCGTTCTTTCACTTCTGGACCTAATGAAAAAGCAGTATAACTCGTCAAATCAGAAAGAATTTCAGCCGATTGTTCGATAATATCGTTGATTTCATGAAACTCTTTACCTAATGAATGACGGATTGTTTCCAACTCATCATGTTCAATTTCAGCAGGACTCAATAAATGATCTACATAGTAACGATAGCCATCCATTGAAGGAATTCTACCAGAAGACGAATGTGTCTTTAGGAGTAATCCATGCTCTTCTAAGGCTTTCATATCATTACGAATCGTTGCAGAACTTGATTGAATTCCGTCTTCCATCAATTTCTTTGATCCGACAGGAGTTCCTGTGTTTGTGTATTCTTGGATGATAAGTCGCAAAATATTCTTTTGTCTTTCAGTTATCATAGTTACCACCCTTCATTAGCACTCATGTCGTTCAAGTGCTAATACAATTATTAATATATCAAGTTCTTTCCTAATTGTCAAGAGAAAAACAAACTTTTTTAGCACTCTTTATTATCGAGTGCTAAAAACAGAAAAAGAACTGAACTAAAGGCGTTTAGCCCTAGTTCAGTTCTAGAAATTCAAAGTAAAAAACCTATTTCGATCTGGATTCTTTATCAATAAGGAACGCTTCAAATACATCATTCCCGACAAATAATCCCTTTTCAGAAAGTTGGATATAATCGCCATTTTCTAGCAACAAGCCTTTTTGAACCAAATCTGGAATTGTTTCTTTATACACTTCATCCAATGGAATCCCAAACTTCTCATTAAATCGTTGCTTCGAAACACCGTTCTTTTTTCGCAAACCTAAAAATAATTCTTCTTCCATTTGATTGTTCAATGTCAAAATCTCTGTCTCAACAGTCGGTAATTGGTTTTCTCTTAGCGGTTTTAAATAATGTTGGATTGGGCCATGATTTCGGTAACGAGTATGGCCTAAGTAACCACTTGCTCCCGCGCCAAATCCGTAATAATGTTCATTATTCCAATAGACTAAATTATGTTTACTTTCTTGCCCTTTTAAGGCAAAATTACTCACTTCATATTGATGACGACCAGCTTTTTCCATTGCTGTAATTGTTTCTTCAAACATTTGCGCTTCCACATCTTGATCCGGCAACTGTATACGACCTTGCCGAACCCAATTCATAAACATTGTTTTATTTTCTAAAATCAATGAATACAAAGAGTAGTGAGGCAAGTCAAGTTCAATCGCTCGTGTTAATGTATCACGGAAACTTTCTATTGTTTGTCCAGGCAATGCATAGATCAAATCGATACTTACATTCATAAAATCTTCTTTTTCCAAAAATTTCATTGTATCGTAAACATCTTCTGCTGTGTGCTTACGTCCGATTTTTTTCAATAGCTGATTATCAAAAGTCTGCACACCCATTGATAAGCGATTTACACCATATTCCTTCATTACATGTAACTTCTCTTGAGTTAAGTCGCCAGGATTTGCTTCTACTGTAAATTCATTTTTAGCATCAAATGGTAGTAACTCTCGTACACCTTTCAATAAAACTGCTAATTGCTTGGCTGATAATGAAGTTGGTGTTCCACCGCCAATATAGATAGTTTCAGTATCTTTGCTTGGATACTGTTCTTTTGTTAAGCGTATTTCTGTCAAAAGACTTTGAATATATTCATCAACCGGCTGGCCTTCTAAAAAGACTTTATTGAAGTCGCAATAATAACAAATATGTTCACAAAACGGGATATGAATATAAGCTGAAGTCATATCAGCCCTCACTTTCTGAAAAATAGGCTGCTGTGTCTACTTCATCTTGTTTTAACTGAATAATTAAATTATCCGCACCATCAAATTTCACTTGATCGCGTAGATAATGATTCCAGCGAACTGTTACTTGCTCGCCGTAGATATCTTGATGGAAATCTAAAATGTAAACTTCTACAGTCAATTCTCGACCATCACCAAACGTATCATTATGTCCAATTGACCCCATGCCAACATACCATTTGTTTCCAACTTGGATTTTTACAGCGTAAACACCAATTCTAGGCAGACGAACTGTACTTTTCACTTTGATATTAGCCGTAGGAAAACCTAATAAACGTCCTCTGGCATCTCCATGAACTACGGTTCCATCAATTTCGTATACATAGCCTAACAGCTCAGTAACTTCTTCCATTTTCCCTTGCTCCATTAGCCCGCGAATCCGTGTTGAACTGATTTTTTCACCATCCAATTCTTCTTTATTCACAGTAACAATCTCAAAACGATCTTTGGCATATTCTGGTAAATGAGCAACATCTGCAATCTCTTTAGGTCCATAAGTATAATCGAAACCTGAAACAGCAGCAACCGCACGAAGGCCAACAATATATTGATCTACAAATTCTTGCGGCGCTAAATGAGCAAAAGCTGAAGTAAATTCGATCACATATAAAATATCTACGCCTTGCTTTTGCATTAACCGTTCTTTTTGTTCTAAGCTATTTAAATATTTCATATTCTCCGGTAATACCTTTTGGAACACGATTGATGGATGCTGATTAAAGGTCATCACGGCTAATTTCACGCCTTTTTCTTCAGCTAATTTCTTACCTGTTTCAATTACTGTTTGATGTCCGCGATGAACACCATCAAAAAAGCCTAGTACCATAACAACATCATCTGTTGGAATTTGTTCTAAATTATAGGGATGTCTAATTGGAATAACTTGCATGATAAAACTTCTTTCTATTAATTATTTCTTAGCACTTTGCTAGGTTTTAATACATTAGGTTTGGTTGGATGCGCCATATATAGACTAACAACTTGATTTTTATAAAACAAGGCTAACAAATCATCAGGCATTTCTTTTAATCCAAGTTCGGCAGGAGTTAAACGAACACCATTTTTCACTTTTTGGTAAAGTCCATCTGTTAGATCAACTCGTTGAAATTGTTCAATAGCCCTTTCAATTGGCAATAAGGTTTCATCAATAGCGTTATTCGCCATTATTTCTGCGACTTGTTCTAACGTCAAACATTGTTCAGCAATTAAACCACCACTTGCTGTGCGCGTTAAATCAGACATATGAGCAGGCACACCTAGAGCTATTCCTGTGTCTACAGATAAGGTTCTAACATAGGTCCCTTTCCCACACTCCACTTTAAAACGCCAACTTTGCGTTCCTTTTTCTGCATCAAATACAGGCTCACTCGTCCTTTGAAAAGAATAGATCATCGCTTTTCTAACTGGCCGTTCAACTTCTTCGCCATTTCTAGCGTATTCATATAATCGTTTTCCATTAACTTTAACTGCTGAAAACATCGGCGGAATTTGCGTGATTTCCCCTGTCATCTTCTTCATAGCTGCATCAATTTCTTCTGTTGAAAAAGGTTGAGAGAGCTTTACCTTCTCAACAATTTCTCCACTTGCATCTTCTGTTGTCGTAGAAAAACCTAGTGTGATTTCTCCTTCGTATGTTTTGCCAGAATCAACCATGTATTCAATTACTTTCGTTCCTTTACCGATACAAATAGGTAAAACCCCAGATACGTCTGGATCTAATGTACCACCGTGACCAATTTTTTTTGTATGTAAAATTTTCCTTAGTTTAAAAACACAGTCATGACTTGTCATGCCAGCTTCTTTCCATAAAGGTAAAATACCGTCCATTGTTTTCCTCCGTTTACATTACTAACTTGTTTATTATAGCATAGAAGGGTAAAAAAAATGAAAAAATGAAGTAGTTCAATTTATTTATCTTTCGAACAGACTTAGTCAAATGTAAACAATTACTGTTAATCTTCACTAAGCTATTAAATGTGTTTCATTAACTATTTTAGGAGTTGATTAATTTCCTTTCTAACTTAAAAAGACCATTCACATTCCTATTGGAACAGGAAAAGCTCGTGCCATTGGCGCATTTATCGCTAATATGGTTTCCGTTGAATGCGTTATTTTTTGATTGATTCGTTCGCCGCTTATCAATAGTTGGTCCAATTTTTCACAGGCATTTTATCCGATAGTTTAAACTTTATAATATTGGCTTAATACTTTAAAAAAGTAAAAAAAGCTTAGAGCAAATCCTCTCTAAGCTTTAAACAATTAATTTAATTCTTCCGATTCTCTTGCCTTCACAGTAAAAAAATCAATAAATGTTCTTCGGAAAATGTTACTATTTTTATGCAGAATGCCCCACAATTACGTCTCCTACATAGCCAAATCCAACTCGAGACATACCAGGATTCAATTCCCAATCTCTATGACCTGTACCAGACGGAGATGACATATTCGTCTCATTATACCAAGCCATAATTACAGAATTTCCTGGAGCAAACATGAAAGCAATCACTTCATCTCCTCTATTCCAATGATCTGATGGCACTTGGAAATCTTGCATGATTGAAGCTCTGCTAGTTGCTGCAGCGGCAAGTCCTGGATCCCAACTTACTGGATTCAATCCATGAGCCGCACGTAAAGCATTTAATGCTTGAAATGTTGCATCACCAGAAGTAACTGGCGGCGTTACTGGATTACCAGGATTTTCAGATGGTTTAGTGATTTCTTGATTATTTGAATTGTTATCATTGACAGTCTCTTGAGATTCATTTGAATTAGATTCTTTAGTGCTATCGGTTGTAGTCGTCGTTTTTTCGTTTTGAGCAGATTGTTTCTCTGATTCTTTAGATGTAGCAGCTTTTTCTACTTCTTTCTTTTTTGCTTCATTTGCAAGCTGAGCTTTTAGTGCTTCTTGTTGTTGTTTTAATAGTGAATTTTTTGAATTTTCAGCACCAGATGTATCGGCGTCTATCCCAGCTTTTAAAATATTCAAATCCGCTTGTTTATCAACAAGATTTTCTTTTTCTTTTTCAAGTTGACTAGTTGCCTTTTCAATGGCATCTAAATTACTTTCAATATTAGATTTTTTACTTTCAACAAGTGATTTGTCTTCTTTTTGTTGTTGAACTAAATCATTATTTGCTGTCAAAATTGAAGAAATCGCTTGAACACGACCTACTGCATCTGAAATAGATTCTGAATTTAAAATAATATCAAGAATTTGAGTTCCTTGCCCATTTACTTGGACATTTCTTCCTTGTTTTTGAATTGCTTCTGTACGTTTATTGATTCGTACATCTAAAGCAACGATGTCTTTTTTTAGTTGTTCAGATTGTTTGCTTAAATCTGTTTTTTGTTTATTTAAATTAATTCCTTCATTGTAAATCGAAGATATTTCCTCTTCCAACGTAGTAATCTGTGCAGTTACCTCTTTTTGTTTCGATTTTAATGCTGAAATTTCTTTATCTTGTTGTTCTATTTTTTTATCAGTTGTTTCGGCCAATGAGCTGATTGGTGCTATTGTCCCCGTAACTGTAACCAAGCAAGCTATTACTAATGATAATTTTATTTTCTTCACAATTAAACCTCCAATTTTTTGTGGTTGTTTTAATAAGTCTTGTATCTTATAATCATATCACAAAATTTGTTTATTTGATTGATAAAAGTGTTACAATTTCTTTCAATATAGTTACAAAAATACTTTTTTGCCAAAAGTTACTTATGAAACCACAGAATTCTTTCGAAAATGATGAAAAAAAGCCAAACAGGAAGCATCCCATTTGGCTTTTTTCTATATTTGGTTTTTAGTTCGAGTTTAGTCACTTTAATATTCTTTAAAGTTTCGACAAACGATTTGTCATAAAGTCAAACTATTCTCCTTGATTCAACTTACGAATTAAGTCATCAATATGATTGCCATATTGAACAGATTCATCTTTTTCAAAAATCAATTCCGGCGTTTTATATAGTGTCAAATGCTGGCCTAATTCTTTACGAATCAATCCTTTTGCTTTATCTAATCCTTGTTGTGCTTTTTGTTGATCAGAAGCTAGATCAGATAACAAACTGTAATAAATCGTCGCTTGCTGCAGATCACCAGTTACTCGAACATCGGTAATCGTAATGTCTTGCACACGTGGGTCTCTTACACGTTTTCTCAATATATCATTGATTTCACGCATAATTTCTTGACCTACTCGGCGGTCACGATAATTTGCCATACTGTTTCTCCTTCTTTCTTATTTTTATTTGTTATTATTGTTTGATTTCTTCCATAACAAAACCTTCGATTACATCATCAACTTTAAGATCGTTGAAGTTTTCAACCATCGCACCACATTCAAAGCCAAGTTTAACTTCTTTAGCATCGTCTTTGAAACGTTTCAAACTAGATAATTTGCCTTCAAAGATAACGATTCCGTCACGGATTACACGAACGCCGCTATCACGACGGATAGAACCTTCTGTTACGTAACAACCAGCAATCGTTCCAACTTTAGACACTTTATAAAGTTCGCGAACAGTCATTTGACCAGTAATTTTTTCCTCAAATTCAGGATCAAGCATACCTTTCATTGCTGTTTCGATTTCTTCGATTGCTTTGTAGATGATACGGTGTAAACGGATATCTACTTCTTCTTGATCTGCTTGTTGTTTTGCTTGTGGTGTTGGACGAACGTTAAATCCAATGATGATCGCATTACTTGCTGCGGCAAGTGTAACATCACTTTCATTAATTGCACCAACAGCCGAGTGAACGATTTTCACACGAACACCAGCAACTTCGATTTTTTGTAAGCTAGCAGCAAGAGCTTCAGCCGTACCTTGTACATCTGCTTTGATAATCACGTTAACATCTTTCAATTCGCCTTCTTTTAAGCTTTCAAACAAGTTGTCTAATGTTACACGATTATTTGATGAACGTTGTTCAAGCTGTGCACGTTTGCCACGTTCTTCACCAGCTTGACGCGCTGTTTTTTCATCTTCAAAGACTACAAAACGATCGCCCGCTTGCGGTACATCATTCAAACCAGTGATTTCAACTGGTGTTGCTGGACCTACAGCTTTATCACGGCGGCCAATGTCATTCGTCATTACACGAACACGTCCAAAGGTATTTCCGACAACGATTGGGTCACCAACTTTTAGAGAACCTTGTTGAACAAGTAACGTTGCAACTGGACCTTTTCCTTTATCTAAACGAGCTTCGATTACTGTACCGATAGCGCGCTGTGTTGGGTCAGCTTTCAAGTCTTCCACTTCTGCAATTAAAAGAATATTTTCTAATAATTCATCGATGTTTTGGTTGAATTTCGCTGAAATATTTACGAAGATCGTATCTCCGCCCCATTCTTCTGGAATCAAACCATGTTCACTTAATTCTTGTTTCACGTGGTCAGGGTTTGCACCTGGTTTATCTACTTTGTTAACTGCAACAATAATTGGCACTTCAGCCGCTTTAGCATGGTTGATTGCTTCAATTGTTTGAGGCATTACACCATCGTCTGCTGCAACTACTAAAATCGTAATATCAGTAATACCAGCTCCACGAGCACGCATACTTGTAAAGGCCGCATGTCCTGGTGTATCTAAGAAAGTAATTGGTTTACCATCGATATCAATTTGATATGCACCGATATGTTGAGTAATACCGCCAGCTTCTCCTGAAGTTACTCGTGAATTACGTAAAGTATCAAGCAATGTTGTTTTACCATGGTCAACGTGACCCATAATTGTTACAACTGGAGGACGGGTAACAAGATTTTCTTCAACTAATGCTTCTGGCTCGAAGAATTTATCGATATCCGCTACATCTACTTGAATTTTTTCTTGCGCTTCCATACCATAGTCAACTGCTAATAGTTCAATCGTTTCTTTATCTAGAGATTGGTTTTGGTTAACCATAACACCCATCATAAAGAGTTTTTTGATGATTTCTGCCGGCTCACGGTGAATTTTCTTCGCGATGTCTGCTACGTTCATGCCTTCTGTATATTCTAATACGTCTGGTAATTCACGGAACTTACGTGCTGGAACTGCTGGTTTTGTTGATTCTTGGTATTTGCCTTTTTTGCCTTTTTTATTGAATCTATTGCGGTTTTGGTTATTGTAGCCATTACGGTTACGGTTTTGTCCACCGCCGCCAAAACTATTATTACGATTTTGGTTACCTTGTGTATTGTTACTACCTTGTCCTTGTTGCGGACGGTTTTGTTGTCCAGCTTGTGCTGGGCGATTTTGAGTTGTGTTTTGAGTGTTGCTTTGTGTATTGCGGTTTTGGCTCGTGTTATTTTGATTGTTACGGTTTTGATTCGTTTGTTGTCCAGCTTGTGCGGGACGATTTTGGTTATTTTGTTGAGGACGATTTTGCTGTCCCTGATTTGGGCGATTTTGAGTCATATTTTGGCTGCTTCCTTGCATGTTTCGATTTTGGTTGTTACGGTTTTGATTGTTTTGTTGTCCAGTTTGTACAGGACGATTTTGATTTTGATTGTTTTGTTGTGGACGATTTTGTCCTGTTTGTTGCGGTTTATGTTGATTTTGGTTTGGTCTATTTCCATTTTGGTTAGCTGGTTTTGGATTTGCTGGTTTTGTTTGCGCTTGACCACTTTGTGCTGCTTGTGGTTTAGCTACGGGTTTTTGTTGTGATTGAGCTGGTTTGTTTCCTCCGAACGCTTGACGAAGTTTTGATTCGTCATCAGAAGAAATAGCGCCCATGTGATTTTTCACATCCATACCTAAAGTATGTGCTTTCTCCACAACATCTTTACTCGATTGATTGATTTCTTTTGCTAATTCATAAATTCTTTTTTTCCCCATGCAATCACCTTCCTAACCTTTGATTAGTTCCTTGAACTTGGTCGCAAAACCTTGGTCATTAATGCCGATTACCATACGTGTTCTGCCAATCGCTTGACTTATCTCCGAATGAAGAAACGACTCATTGCAAGGAACTTTGTAATAAGAACATTTGTCCTTTATTTTCTTTCTTGTATTATCACTAGCATCTGCGGCAACAAAAACAAATTTTGCTTTATTGCTACGGATATCACCGATTGTTAATTCTTCACCAGTTACTAGCTTTCCAGCTCTCATAGCCAAACCTAATAAATTCAGTATTTTCTCTTTATTCATTGCCAAACAACTCTTTACGTGCTTTTTGATGTTCAACATAATCTAATAATTCTTGGTAAAACGCATCCGTCAATTTCGTTTCCAACACACGATCTAAGATATGTTTATCCCACGCTTCTTGAACTTCTTTAGGTTCAAGGGAAACATAGGCACCCCGGCCTGGCATTTTCCCTGTTGGGTCAATAGCAACTTCGCCTTCTTTAGAACGAGTGATTCGAACTAATTCTTTTTTCGGTTTCATTTCACCTGAAACAACAGATTTACGCATCGGGACTTTTCTTTTTTTCATGTGATTCCCTCCAAATCGTTAGACTTGTTCTTCGTTTTCTGCTACTTTTTCTTCAAACTCTATGTTTTCGTAATCATCAGCAGTCATGTCAGATTCTACAATAACATCATCATGAACTTCTTCTGGAGAAGCTTCTTGATGATCTGCTTGTTGTGCATAGTATTCTTCCATTTCAGATTCTGGTTTGATATCGATTTTAAAACCAGTCAATTTTGCTGCTAAACGAGCATTTTGACCTCTTTTACCAATAGCCAGTGATAACTGATAATCTGGAACAACGACTGTGCAGGCTTTGCTGTTATTTGGATCAAAAATAACGTCTACTACTTGCGCCGGGTTCAGTGCATTACTGATGAAAACAGCTGGATCTTCGCTCCATTCAACGATATCCATATTTTCACCTTTTAATTCATTTACGATTGCTTGAACACGCTGTCCTTTTGGTCCAACACAAGTTCCAACAGGATCGATATTCTGGTCAGTCGAACGAACAGAAACTTTTGAACGATCCCCAGCTTCACGAGCAATGCTGACGATTTCTACTATTCCATCATATACTTCTGGAATCTCTTGTTCAAATAATCGCTTCAATAAATCTGGATGGCTGCGGCTAACAAAGACTTGCGGGCCTTTTGATGTGTTTTCAACTCTTGAAACATATACTTTGATACGATCATGAGGTTGATAAAACTCATTTGGCATTTGATCTTGTTTAGATAAAACAGCTTCGATCTTACCTAAGTTTACATAAATATAGCGACGGTCCTGTCTTTCGACAATCCCTTGCATGATGTCATTTTCATAAGCACTGAATTCGTTATAAATGATGTTTCTTTCAGCTTCACGAACACGTTGTAAGATAACTTGTTTAGCTGTTTGGGCTGCAATCCGGCCAAAATCTTTTGGCGTTACTTCAAAACGGATTTTATCGCCAATTTCGTAAGCTTTGTTAACTTCCATCGCTTCTTTCAATGATACTTCTAGTTGTGAATCAAATACTTCTTCTGTTACTTCTTTCACTGCATAAACGTGGATATTCCCTTTTTTTCCGTCAAATTCTACTTCAACGTTTTGGGCTTGTCCGTAATGTCTTTTGTATGCGGAAACTAATGCTGCTTCCAACGCATCAATCACGATCTCCTTAGAAATACCTTTTTCAGCTTCTAATGCATCCAATGCATTTAACATTTCTTTGCTCATTTTTTTATCATTTCCTCCTACTGTTTAAATGAAAGGTGAACGGTACTGATCAACCTTTAAGCGGGTCAATTCTAGCCCGTGATAGTCTTTTTACTTTTAAAATTGAATTGCTAAACGAGCTTTTGCAATGTTTTTTCGTTCAAATGTATAGTCTTTGACTCTTGTTTTAATTTTGACTGTCAAGGTCAACTGATCTTTATCAAGTGTTTTTAAAGTACCTTCAAATTGTTTCTCACCGTCAACTGCTTGATAGAGTGAAAGATGAATGTATTCTCCAACCGCTTGTTCATAGTCGCTTTCTTTCTTCAACGGACGTTCAGCTCCCGGTGAGGACACTTCTAAGAAGTACGCTTGAGGAATCGGATCAGGATCCATAGCATCAAGCTTTTCATCTAGCTGTTCACTAACAAGGGCACAGTCTAAGATATCAATGCCGCCTTCTTTATCAATAAAGACGCGGAGAAACCAGTCTCTTCCTTCCTTGACAAACTCTACTTCTACAAGTTCAAAATTTTGTTTTTCTAAGATTGGTGTGACTAACTCGGTAACAGTTTCCACAACACTACTCAAAATTTTCGCCTCCTTCGAGATTTATGTAACGACGCACTAGTAAAGAGCGGAGCAAGCTGATTAGGCTTTGAGCAACAAGGAAAAAGAACTATAGTGAGAATCGTAATGAAACGAGCGTTCTCTCTTCTTTCCTTATGTTACTCCATTAAAAAGAGTGAGCAGAAATCCGCTCACTCAAACTAGTATCATTACTTATAAAGTATTTTAACACAGATTTTCTATAAACTCAAATTTGCGTTATCATAAAAGGCATTTCACTCCAATATTCTTAACTTTTTTTGAAAGAAACATACTTCACTTTTCAGATTTTTTGTTTTACTATAGATAAGAAGATTTGAAAGGAGCGCCACTATGTCTCAAACTCAAGTAATTAAAGTAACCAAAGATACAATAAAGAAAATGTACGCTTTCTACGAAAAAAATCGTTTAAATAAAAACGTTCCTTATACCGAATTTGTTGCAAAAACAGGAAATACTACTATTACAGCCTACACTTCTGGAAAAATAGTTTTTCAAGGTCCAGATGCAGCAAAAGCAGCGTCTAAATGGGGAAATCCCCTCCAAAGCAAAGGTACTAGCAACACTTCCACTCAAAAATCAGGTTCATTACCAGCAAATTTTAGTCAACTTTCTGTTTTAGGTAGCGACGAAGTTGGTAACGGCAGTTACTTTGGGCCTGTTACTGTTTGCGCCGCTTATGTAGATAAAAGCATGGTTGCTAAATTAAAAGCGCTTGGGGTTAGAGATTCCAAAGAGTTAACGGATCCTCAAATTGTCCAGCTTTCAACCGTTATTAAAGAATTGATTCCTTATAAGCTCTTGATTGTCGAACCAGAAAAATACAACGAGATTCAGCCTAAATACAATGCAGTCCACATGAAAGTTGCCTTGCATAATCAGGCAATTCATCTATTATTGAATGAAATCTCCCCAACAAAGCCCGACGCCATATTGATCGATCAATTTACACCTGAAGGTAATTATAAAAAATATGTCAAAAGTGAAAAAAATCAAGTGAACGAAAAATTGTACTTCATTACAAAAGGCGAGCAATATCATGTAGCAGTTGCTGCGGCTTCTATCATCAGTCGAGCAGCCTTTTTAGAAGAGCTTGATAAAGAGTCACTAGAATTAGGTATGAAAGTTCCTTCTGGTGCGGGAACAGTTTCTGATAAAGTCGCTGCTAAGGTTTTAGCCAAAGGTGGCATGGAGCTATTAAGCAAATATGTAAAACTCCATTTTGCTAATACTGAAAAAGCGAAAAAAATCGCTTCAAAATAAGAAAAAATGCCTAAGACAACGATTCAGATTGTCTTAGGTGTTTTTTATTTTGCTTGTTGAATTTTTTTGTCCAACTTCACATAATCAAAAAGTAATTCACATTGAAACTAAACTTACTTAATGATAAAATAATATTACAAAATATAAGGAGTGTGTTTTATGAAAAAGAAATTATTGATAGCAATTTTTTTGGTAGCATTTGGATTGTTTTTTGAAAATAGTAACGTTCAGGCACAAGAGTCTGTTGACTCTTCTAGTTCACCTGTTACCTTTAACTTATTGAGAGGGGCTCCCGCAAAACAAGAATCAGTAGTTCAAAGTGGTCAAAAACTTCGGATTTCCATAGGTAGCTTAAGAGCAAAAGAATTTGTATCAAAATATGTAATAAAATTTAAAGCTGAATCAGAAAATAAAGAGAGCTTCTTTCTTGAAGAGTTATATGATCATGGCTATAGCTGGCAAGTTGCATCTAGAAAATTTTTCTATACTAATGCTTCTCAAACAGTACACACTAATTTATTAGACGAGACAGTGAAAGGATGGACTAGTGGAGGCCGAATTTTTGATTTATATAATTATTCAGCTCAACCATTAAAAATTACTTTCTCTGTTAATTCTTCAATCCATCCAAGAGACTTACCATGTGTGGATTACAACGATATTGATTTTGATTTATAATAAAAGAGGAGACGCTCGGTCGCCATCTCCTTTTCTTATATAATATTTGTAAACAAGAAAGCTGAATCCTTATTTATCAAGGGTTCAGCTTTTTCTTTTTAAACTCTATTCTTCTTCTTCCGCCATGAATGACGATCGCGTTTCATAGATTTGTATCTATCATCATTTAGTAACTTGTAAGAAAAAAATATTCATAGTCAATCACCGAATATCATTAACCATTTTCTTAATGGCATTCACTAAAATTCTCATTAGCGTGGGGCGCTATACATAGAATACAGACAAAAATCCCTATGCTATTCTATATTTATTTTGTAATTTTATTTTTAAAATCCCCTGTTGAAACATCTTCAGTGAAATCAACTAGCCCTGTTACTTTACTTTTGTACTCTTGATTATTATCAGACTTATTCTCCATGTCAGGTTTTATTAAGCTGTTCACTGATGCTGTATATTCATTCTCAAGAGAGTACGCCCCATTATTTTTAGTACGCTCACTATCAAATTTAATATTATTATCATTAATAGTATAGTATTCCGTGAGATAATTATTATTGTAATCTCTAAAAGAAACACTAATTACTTTTGACCGCATAAGTAAAAAACTATCTCCTTCAAATCTTTGCATTAATTCATTTTCAATATCCACGACGTACTTGTTTAAATCAAAGTCTAAATTTTCACCTTTTAAAACCCATTTGTTATCACTTTCACTTCCTAATTCGTATGAGTATAAGGTACTGTTAAATGCCATATTTTTAGTTTTATTACGAATTAAAACGGTTATTTTCAAATTCATAGAAACATCCTTTGCACTCCCTTCTTTCAGTTCCATCTGATATTTATTTATTCCGTCTTGTTCTAAAACTTTAAATAAAAAAACTGGTGCTCCTCTTTTTTGATTTAATTCTAGGTTTTGTTTAGAAATATTATTAGAAACTTCTGTCAAGCTATTAGCAGTTTTAGATATATTGTTAGCTGTTATAGAAATATATATGGTTATTACTGCTATAGCTATGCCAAATATCAACTTATTGAGAACGTCCCCAATTACAACAATATTCTTAATGACTATCTCATTCCGCTCCATAAGATCATTAAATTTATCTTTCATCTTATATTCTCCTTGTATGACACTAAAACAACCATACCAAAAGTAAGAAAAAATAGCTATATTAATTTGTTATAAGATATCTCTTTTCTTAGGACTGCCCTTCATCTATCCGCTATCATTTCAAACTGACTAGAAATAACCTAGTTTCTGTTGTCCATAATTTTTCACTATCTAAAAATCTGAATAAAAGGAATTTTCTGTGTAGATGACTGCACGTTCCTTCTCATTGATCCTAGAGAAACATTCTACATAGGGAGGGTACCCCCCAACCAGCACAAATCTGCGCTGGTTGACGGCTCACTTTTACGCTCTCATTATCGTATCTAATACAAATCTGAATAATTAACGCTATATATGTAAAAACCAGAAATCTTGTTAACTTAAGATTTCTGGTTTTTCTATTTAAATTCTGTACTATTTTTATTATCAGACCTGTTAATAAAGGTTACTTAACATCAATAATTTCCACTCGCTCGGCTAAAACCCAACCATTTAATCCGTATGAAGATGATAATACCTGATAGTGTACACCAGCATCCTTAATTTTGTCTGCCAGTTCTTGTATTGAATCATACATTATCGGCCAAGCATAATTTTTTGTTTGATCTAGCAATTCTTTATTTTCTTTAAAAAAATCTTCTATTGGCCTTTCTTCTAAATCTGAAATAATACTATATGGCATCTCTTCATAAAATTTATAGCAAAATACTTCTTGAAATACAATTTGTTTTTGCCTGTGTTCGCTTGATATATCTATTGATATTGTATTTTTTTTAAATTCTACTATAAATCTTTCTATTTCATAATCATGAATTGTATTCATCTTATATCTCTCTCCTTATGCATGCTTATTGTCTTGGCGGTATCTTATTCCAATCCCACTGATGTCTATGTGGAAACTCGTGTGTTCCATCATCTGTATGGTTATAATCTATGTCTTCCACTGCTTTTCCGTCTGGACCATAATATCTTCTTCTCTTTACAGAGCCATCTGGATTCAATAAATCAGTTGAAGAATTGGGCTCTCCAGTTGATTCTAATCTCCGCTCTCCAACTTCTAAATCTTTATGTTTTTTAGCTGGTTCACCGCTTTCTCTGCTCTTATCCAGCTCTGCCGTTTCATCCATCGCATTGATAGTAGGCGCATTATTTATTATATCCGAAATGGACTGTCCAGCTTTGAGTACCCCTGTACCTTTTTTAATTGCATCCGCTATTTTTCCAGCCTTACCTAGATTTCCTAATATACCACCCATTCCAGGAGCAAGGGGCATTTCATTTCTCATTATTTTTATTTGTTGGATTCTGTACTGATTTTCATTTAAAGAATCCTTACGTATTTCCAATTGCGCATATAGTTCTGGATATCTATCTGGGGAAACTATTTTGCCGTTTTTCATCAGATACCAATGACCTAATTCATTCTTAACGATTTCATACCCATCTAATTGACCAATTGCTTTTTTTACTCGTGCATCCTTCACTTGTTGTTTCATTTTTTCACGTTGCTTCCAACGTGTATGAATGGGTTTTGCCCACGCCATGTCTAAACGTTTCAAATCAAAAGTACCTGTTGCTGGATTCCATGCTTTAGAGTTGGCCACCTGTGCTAAACCTGTGTTGAATTCTTGCTGACTCGCTTCATAATCTGAAAAAAAACTTGCTGATTGACCATCGTAGGCATGAAACTTTTCTAATTTCTCTCGACGTTTATCAATACTTTCGCAGGCATTGATAAATCTACGTTCTAAATCTGGTCGTGGTGTTTTAGCTGTACTCATTTGGTGTTCTAAACGCTGCTTTAACTGCTCAAACTGATTGATTTCTTCTAAAATCAAGTCTTCATCTGTATCAATCCCACTTACTGTTCCTTGATATTCACTAAGAAACTTTCTATGGGCACTTTCCAGCGCTTCACCTGTCATTATAGCAGATTGACATAGCGGTGTATAAGCGACCATGAAATAATTTTTAGCTGAATCATAGGCTTTGCTAGATAGTGGCGCAGATAAAAAGAGTTGGATACTTGCTTGTAACGATGCAATTGCCTGATTTGCTTGATTGGTCAATTGAGAAGCTTGTGATGATCTCGCCTGTGCTTCACTCACATAAAATTTAAGCCCCATTTTCTTTTTCATCCGGCTTCTTCCAAAAAGCTTGTTGCTCTGCCTTTAGATTTTCTTCTTGATCAAACAACATCCGTTCGTCCTTTTTTAGCTGAACGAGTTGTTCATCAAATTCTCTCTGGGCTTTTTTAGCGAGATGAAGGCTCTCATCTCCTCTTTCTTCAAAAAAAGCTCGCTCTTCTGCTTCACAATTACCTAAGACAAAATCATAGACCGCCTGTTCTTGTTGTTGTAGCTGGAAAAATTCTTCTTGTTGCTCTTCTATGTACCGTTGCTCTTTTCTAATCTCTAACTGATCCTCTTGAAGTTGTTCCAAACGAATTCTAAACTGATAATTTTTTTGATCAAATTCTTGTTGTTTCTGAATCTCACTCATGAAAAACCTCCCGGAAGGTTAAATTTTGTTAATTGAGCAATATTCTGATCGATTCGTTCAAACTCTTTCGCAACAGAATGAATGTTATCACCAGCTGAAACAACACTGGTAGATAATGCGGCTAATCCCTGTTGGTAGTTATTGAGCGATTGTACAGCTGGAGCATTTCCTGAAACATTGGTGCTAGAAGCTGATACAGATACACTTATACTATTTAATGCGCTAGCAGACTGACTAAAAGAAGCCGAAATACCACTAGCAATACTTGAGTTACTGTTAATTGCCATCTTTTACTCCTTTTTATTCATATTATCTTTTTGATTTTATCATACCAAAAGTGATATTAACATTAATTAAAGTAATTAATTATCACCTGTCAATCATCAAAAGACATAGCTTATTTCTAACAATATTCTCAAAAATAAAAAAGCCAAGCCCTATTACCAAGGACTTAGCTCTCATTTAATTTCTATTCTTCTTCTTCCGCCATGAACGTATTGAAGACTTCTTCAATCATATCCCATTCAGCATCTGTTTCGATTTGTTGTAATTCGCCTTCTGTTCCTTCGTTGTTTTCAATGTAAGCGTAAGCTTGCAATTCAACGTCATCTTCTTCTGGAACACCAGCTGGGTATAGAAGTACGTAATTTTTACCGAATTCTTCTTGACCATCTACGGTTAAAAGAATTTCATATAGTGTTTCATTTCCTTGCTCATCAACTAAAGTGATGTGTTCGTGTCCTTCGTGATCGTGGTTATGTTCTTCTGCCATTATTTTGCTCTCCTTTTATTTGACACTTGTTTTTAAAACAAGCTGTTTAGATTTTATTTCCAGCGCCGTCTAAATAATTTTGTAAAATCATGACTGCAGCTACTTTATCGATGACTTTTTTTCTTTTGGCTCTTGATGCGTTTGCCTGTTCGACTAACATGCGTTCTGCTTGTACAGTGGTTAATCGCTCATCTTGGTACGTAACAGGTAATTGGAAAAGTTCTTCAATCTTCTTTCCGTAAGCCATGGAAGCTTCTGCTCTTGGTCCAATCGAATTATTCATGTTTTTTGGTAATCCTACGACAAATTTAGTGACTTCATATTCTTTCACTAATTCTGCCAAACGTTCAAAACCAAATTCTTCCTGCTCTTCGTTGATTCGGATGATTTCTACACCTTGTGCTGTCCAACCGAACGGATCGCTAACAGCAATCCCCACTGTCTTAGAACCAACGTCAAGTCCCATTACTCTCATCGAATAGTGATTCCATGATTTGATAAGTAAAATTTAACAAGCTCTTCCATGATCTCATCTCGTTCGTGACGACGAATCAGATTTCGAGCGTCTTGATAACGAGGAATGTAGGCCGGGTCTCCAGAAAGTAAATAGCCCACAATCTGATTAATCGGATTATATCCTTTTTCCTCTAAAGCCTTGTATACAGTAGCCAGAGTCTCACTTACTTCCTTCTTACGACTGTCATCAAAATCAAAACGCACAGTTTCATCTGTAAAACCCATTTATCTACACCTCACTTTTATTCTATTCATACAGTTTCATTCTACTAAAAACAAAGCAAAACTACAAACAAAACTTAATATTTTCTTCTATATATTAAAGATTTCCTTTAATTTCTATCAAAATCAATTGATTATCAGAGAGATAAGAGTTTTTTTAGCTGATTCCGACTGACTAAAATGATACATATAAAAACAAACAGAAGCTAAACTGTTTTTGTTTAGCTTCTGTCTTCTATATTTCTGACATCACTTTAACCATCAATGCTTTTTGAGCATGTAGACGATTAGCTGCTTCTTGGTAAATTGCTGAATGCAGACCATCAATAATATCAACGGACACTTCTTCTCCTCTATGAGCAGGTAAACAATGTAAAAAAAGGTAATCTTTTTTTGCTTGAGCAGCTAATTGATTATTGACTTGAAAGTCTTTAAAGACTTTCTCCCGTTCTTGCTGCTCTGACTCATCTCCCATGCTTGCCCACACATCTGTCACTAGAACATCTGCATTTTTCACAGCTTCAGCTGGATCATTTACTATCTCAATCTTGCTTCCGCTATCTTTCGCATTTTTTTGAGCAATCTCAACAATTGTATTTTTGGGTTCATATCCTACTGGTGTCGCAATACTTACATCCATTCCCACCAAGCTTCCTCCAATTAAAAAGGAATGAGCCATATTATTTCCATCACCGATATACGCTAGCTTGATTCCTTCAATTTTTCCTTTTTGTTCATAAATCGTTTGGAAATCAGCTAATATTTGACAAGGGTGATGGTCATCTGTCAATCCATTAATAATAGGAATCGATGCTTCTTTAGCCAGTTCAGCGACCATTTGATCTGAATAAGTCCGAATCATGATTGCATCGACATAACTAGACATTACTTTGGCAGTATCTTTGGTTGGTTCCCCTCGCCCCATTTGAGTGCTTTTAGAATCTAAAACAATGGCTTGTCCGCCAAGCTGAATAATTCCTGCTTCAAATGACATACGAGTCCGTGTGCTGTTTTTTTCAAAAATCATCGCTAAAATTTTCCCTGACAATGCGCCACGATAGGCCTCTGGTTTAGCTTTTATTGCGATTGCAAGTTCAATAATTGATATAAATTCTTTTTTTGTTAATTCTGTTAAATCTAATATACTCTTGCCATACATCGAATTAATCATCTGCCTTCTCCTCACTCAATACTTTTTCTAACATTGCCAGAGCTTCTGTAATTTCTTCTTTTGTAATTGTTAGTGTCGGTAATAATCGCAAGACAGATTTCCCTGCTTTTAAAGTAAGTAAACCTTCTGCTTCAAGTTGTTGGCTCACCTGATTTAAGGTCCTTTGATCAGATAATTGGATACCGATCATTAACCCTTTCCCCCGCACCGATTGGACAATCGAACTTTTTTCAGCTAGTTGTTCTAATCCTAACAATAATTGCTTACTTTTATTTTGAACCTCTTCTAAAAATGCTGGTTGATTGATTCGATTAATCACTTTGTTTGCCACACTCATTGCTAATTTATTGCCGCCAAAGGTCGATCCATGACTGCCTGGTCCAAATGATTTTGCCAGACTACTTTTACCTAACATGGCACCAACTGGAATCCCATTCCCCAAGCCTTTTGCCAAGGTAAAAATATCTGGTTCAATATGATAATTTTCATAAGCATAAAAAGTTCCTGTGCGGCCAATTCCAGTTTGAATCTCATCGATAATCAACAAGGCTCCAAATTCATGGCAAAGTGATTGAACAGTCTGAAGCCATTTCTTATCTGCCGGCACCACACCGCCTTCGCCTTGAATCAATTCCAACATAACAGCTGCTGTCTGATGATTCATTTCTTCTTTTAATGGTTCGATTTGATTAAAGGGTAAATAAACAAAATCTGGTACTAATGGCTCAAACCCAGCATGAATACTCTCTTGTCCCGTAGCACTCATTGCACCGTATGTTCTCCCATGAAAAGAATTCGTAAATGTGATGATTTTACTTTTTCCTGTTGCTTTACGAGCCAACTTGATTGCTGCTTCATTTGCTTCTGCACCGCTATTGCAAAAATAACTAACATAGTCTTTTCCTACCGCTAATTTCTTAGCGACTTCTTCTTGTAAGTGATTTTGGTACAAGTTGGGCGTATGCCATAAAAGATTCGACTGATCTGTTAAAACTTGATTAAGCTCAGGATCATTATAGCCTAAGTTCATAACACCTATGCCGCTAGTAAAATCAAGATAGTTTTTCCCAGTTTGGTCTGTTAGTGTGTTTTTGAATCCTTTAATGATCTCCAATTCTTTTCTTTGATAATTAGGAAATAAATAGCTCATGCATGTACCCCCGTAGACGTGATTGTTGTCCCTGGATGTTGGATTCTATTAGTAATATGGACATTTCCCACACCACCTTTAATTGCTGAAACCGCACTTTCCAATTTCGGCAGCATCCCACCTTTAATGATTTTTTCTGTTTTTAACTTAGAGATATCATTAGTAGTTAGTTTTTCCAACAATTGTTCTTCTTTTTTTACACCGGGAACATCTGTTAATAAAAAAAGTTTTTCTGCTTGCAGTTCTTCGGCAACTTTACAAGCGACTTGATCCGCATTAATGTTTAGCCATTCTCCAGTCTCTGTTAAGCCTAAAGGAGCAATGATCGGAATATGATTGGTTTTTAGTAAATGCTCTAATAGTTCAGTATCCACCTGTTTTACTTTTCCAACAGCTCCCAGCCTCTGTTTGTCTAAAAAACTTCCAGTAATAATTTGACCGCATGATGCGTTTAAACCAACAACTGAAAATCCTTCTTGTTGAAAATGTGTTGTAATCATCGGCTGGACTTGGCCAATCAATACCATTTTGGTAATTTTCAACGTTTCTTCAGTTGTTACTCGCAAGCCTTCTTGAATCTTCACAGGTACCCCTAAACGCTGCATCATTTTTGAAATATAATGTCCCCCACCATGAACAATCACTACTTTTTTCCCTTGTGTTTGCCATTGATTAACTTGCGAAAAAAATGATTTTGTTAAGTTATCACTGGCTACTCCACCCATTTTTATAACAATGACCTTCTTCATATCTGTCGCTCCCTCTGTGTTTTAAACCTTCGCTTCTCTATTATTATGGATAAACTGGTAGATTATTTAATCCGCATGTCTCATCAAATCCGGCAAAAATATTCAAATTTTGAATCGCTTGTCCAGCAGCTCCTTTTCCTAAATTATCGATGACGGTTACAATCGTTAGCATGTTCGTTTCTGGGTTATAGGCAAGACCTATATCACAATAATTCGATCCGATAACTTGTTTAAGTACAGGATAGTGACCTGCTTTTTGAATGCGGACAAATGGATTCGTTTCAAAGTGTTCTTCATATAACTGGATTAATTTCTCGTCAGAAATAGGTTGTTTTAATTTTGCATAAGCCGTTAAAAAAATCCCTCTTGTTACTGGAATCAGCGTAGTAGAAAATTGAATTGCTTTGAGTTTGGGCTCCCAAATTCGTAATTGTTGGCTGATTTCAGGAATGTGCTGATGTGTGTTCATTTTATACAGCGTCATATTATCATGTGTTTCAGAAAAATGGGTGCTTTGCGATAGCCCTTTGCCGGCACCAGAAATGCCCGACTTAGCATCGATGATAATAGAATCTAGAAAAATTTTATTATCTATCAATAAAGGTGCTAAAGATAATTCCGCAGCTGTAGCATAACAACCTGGATTGGCAATCCATTTTGATTCTGGATCTTGTCTATATTCAGCTAAACCATAATCAAACTTTTGAATTAGGTTGTTTGGTGCAGCTTTAAATGAATACCATTTTTCATACTCACTTTGCTCTTTCAAACGAAAATCACCAGATAAGTCAATCACAGGAAAATCTGCTTCTATAAAAGGAACAGCTAACTCTTTGGAAATTCCAGATGGCGTTGCTAATAAAACAAGTTCACTTTGCTCCATAATTTTTTCTGGATTGATTTCTTCTAAAGGCAAAGAGATTAGCTGTTGCAAATGTGGATTCACGTCACTAAATGATTTTTTATTCATTGAATGACTATGAATCGAAACGACTTCAACAAATGGATGTTGTCTAAGATAACGTAGAAGCTCCAATCCACTATAACCTGTAACACCAATAATAGAAACCTTCATCACTTCACTTCTTTTCTTTTTAGTTTTTATCTATCAGATGTTGTTTTTCATATTATACGTTCTCTCCCAGTACAAGTCAATGGTTTTTTATTTACAAATATGCAAATATATAAATATTTATGCAAAAAAGTGTGGTTATCCATTTTAATTATGAATAAAAAAGAATCAGAGATAAAGCTTCATAAGCTTTATCTCTGATTCATATAAACAATTTACACTGAAAGATAAATTGCTACGGTTCCGTCTTTTTTATAATGTTCCACATCACTCTTATACGTACGTCTTTTTTCTAAATCCTCATCTTTCCAAATTTCCTGCCATGCTTCTCCTACAGCTTCTGGACTAGCATGTTTTACTGGAATTTCTATATAATCCCCTTTATAGATTACAGTATTATCAGGGTAATCTGCTATCTCATTACCAATTAATAAGTCATATTCTCCTTTGAAATTACTCTCATAGTTAGAATAAACTGCAAAAAATTCTCCTTCTAATTTCATCGTTGAAACCTCGCCCCATAATGAGATGATTTCATCCACCCGATCGTTACTTGTACGAATTTTCTTTCCTCTGATTATTTTTTCACTTAACTGAATCGTCATATTCTACACCCTTTCATCGGTCTAGGAGGAGCATAACATAATAAAAATGACAACTGTCTGTCATCATTTATCGTCCAATTAATTACATGTAAAATTGAACAATAACAATTGCAATCAAAATAAGAATCCCAGGAAGGTAATTAGATACTCTGATTTTTGTAATCCCCATAATATTCAGTCCAATACCTAAAATCATCAGTCCACCAATCGAACTTATTTCTCTCATTAATAAATCAAGCAGTTCATTAGGGATATATCCCATCATCAAACTGGCTAGTATCGCTATAATCCCTTGATAAAGAAAAACAGGTACTGCAGAAAAAAGCACGCCTACACCTAGTGTAGCTGTTAACATGATTGATAGAAATCCATCCATCACAGCTTTTGTAAATAGAGTCTGATGATTGCCTGCTACACCACTTTCGATTGCACCGATGATTCCCATAGAACCAATTAAAAAAATTAACGTAGCTGTCACAAACCCTTCAGCAAAATTACTGCCTGGTTTTGCATAACGCTTTTCCAATTTCAACCCTAAATGATTCATCTTATCTTCCAAATTTATTACTTCACCCAGCATTGCACCTATGCACAAACTAATTAAAATCACAATAAACGAAGATGTTTTAAAAGCCATCTGAACCCCCAATACTATAACCCCTAAAGAAATTCCTTTAGTGACTGTATCTTTCATCTGTTCTGATATATTTCGTAAAACAGCCCCCAATAAACTCCCAATTATAATTGCTAACCCATTGACTATTGAACCTAGTAAAATCATTTCTCTACCCCACTCCTATTTCATCCTACATTTTTTCTTATTATACGATAGGAATAGTAAAAGGGGAATATTATTCGTTTATTGTGCAATATATCTGATGAATAATTATTTTTTTGTAGTCTCGTGCTATTTTTTACCTGTATTATCAACTATACTAATCATAGATAAAAAGAGACAATTAAAAAGTGAGGAAACAAAATGACAACTATAGATATAGAAAAGGTCTTGGAGACCTGTTTGCTAGCTGGGAAAATTATGCTGGAAAGTGATGCAGAAATGTATCGGGTAGAAGACACCATGAGTCGGATTGCATTGGCCTCTGGAGACTACCGACTAGTAAGCTACGTGACACAAACGGGGCTTTTTGTGGGACTTGATGGGACATCAACAATTCGAATGGTTCAGATTTTGAATCGTTCCATCAATTTGGAAAAAGTTTCAAGAATCAATCAACTTTCCAGAGAATACGTGGCTGGTACTTTCACTTTAGATGAACTTCTAGAGCAACTCAAAGAATTAGAACAAGAACGTAAATTTTTTCCTTTGTGGTTGCGATTTGTTAGTGCAGCTATTGTCAGCGGAACTATTATGATTTTGTTTGGCGGTGTTTGGACAGATTTACCTTTAACTTGCTTAATTGGAGGTTTAGGGTATGGCCTTTACTACTCCAGTTTAAGGGTTTTACGTATCAAGTTTCTTTCGGAATTTCTGGCAGCTTTTTCTATTGGTTGTGCGGCTCTGTTAAGCACTCAAATTGGATTAGGGATAAATCAAGATATGATCATAATCGGTTGTGTCATGCCTTTGGTTCCAGGCGTTCAAATGACAAATGCCTTACGAGATTTATTGGCGGGGCATTATTTATCTGGCGTTTCTAGAGGGACAGAAGCGATGATGACTGCTTCAATGATTGGTTTTGCTATTGCTTTTGTTTTTCAATTGTTTTATTAAGAGTTGGGTAAATTTCTCTGTTGAGATAGACAAACTCATTACGCTTTTAATTTAAGGAGGTCCATCATTCATGTTTAATCTATTAGTTCAATTTTCTTTTAGTTTTTTAGCATCTGCAGCATACGCCATTATTACAAATGTTCCTCGTCGTTCGTTGGTTGCTTGTGGTTTATCTGGTGCTTCTGGCTGGATGTTTTATTGGGTTTCGATTCAATTAGGTGGCAATGCGGCTTTAGGTTCTTTATTGGGGGCTTTAAGTGTTGCTGCGGTTAGTTTTGTTTGTTCACGAACGTTAAAATTGCCTGTTACGATTTTTAATATTCCGGGAATGGTTCCCTTAGTTCCTGGTGGACTTACATATCAAGCAGTCAGAAATTTAGTTATCGGCAACTACGAGACCGCAATTTACTCCATGGTTCAAGCAATCATGATTGCTGGTGCAATTGCATTAGGTTTGGTTTTATCTGAGGTTTTGAATCATAATATCCGCAACTTTAGAGAAAAACGTGAGATATTGAGTTTAATTCGAAAAAAAGAAGAAAAATAAATTTATGATACTTGCAAAAGAGGTGAATAGATGAGTGCATTGATTATTCTTTCATAGATAAATGAAGAAAGGAAAAAAATAATGATTAAAAAAATAGAAAAGCTAACTTCTAAAGAATTAGAAGAAATAATGACAATTTGGCTGACTGCAAATATCGAAGCTCATCCCTTTATTCCAGAAAGCTACTGGCAAGAAAATATTGATTTTGTTAGACAGCAACTACCTCAAGCTGATTTGTATATTTACAAAGAGACAGAGCAGATTGTCGCTTTTTTAGGGATGAATGAGACATATATTGCAGGGATTTTTGTATTGAGTGCCTACCGTAATCAAGGAATCGGTCAAAAGCTTTTAAACGAAGTTAAACGTTCCTACAGCACCTTAAATCTTTCTGTTTATGCAAAAAATCAAAATGCCTTACATTTTTACCAGAAACACGAATTTCAAATGGTTTCAGAACAATTTGATACTAATGGTGAACTGGAATATAAACTTGTTTGGGAAAGATAATTACTAAAAAAGTACCAGCCAAAAAATCGGCTGGTACTTTTTTTAAAACGAACGATAGACATACTGATTTTTCGGTGTTTCTACTTGTTTTACTTTCGTAACATCTACAACAGGGATTTCTCGCTTAAATGGTGAATAGTAGTTTGAATGGATTGTTCCCGTCAGTTCCACCCAATCATTATTCTTAAATGATTGTTCTTTAGGCATATGCGTCAATAATCCAAACACACCAGAATCAGCTACACAATGAATAATACCAAAGCGGAAAACAAAAGCAGCCGTTTGCTCATTTTGCGTAGAATTAAAAACAAAACCTTTATAAGAAATGGTCTTACCTATAAATTCACTTGGATAATTATAGATTAATTCCATGACTTCTAAATAATTTTCATCGGTAACTGCTACATGATTATCTTTAACATATTTACTCAACGCTTTTTTCATCTGTTCATTGTAATCAGTCTTATCAAAATAAATACTCGTGTCAGGTTTTAAGTATTGTGTTTGGACATCCGGATCTCCGACAGACTCTTTACTCAAAGGAAAATTAAAGCCTTTTGCTTCAACAATCGAGGTATCCAAACTAATTGTTGGAAACATAAATCCAACAATCAAAGGCAACGACAGTAACAGATAAGCAATCCCCTTTTGATAAGGTTTATTTAAGCCATGGTCGTGTTCATCATGGTCATGATGATGGTATTCAGTTGTTTTTTGATCCCCTTCTTTATTCCAAATAATCAGTTGAACAATCGCTAGAACAAAAGAAAGCACCATCGATAAAATCGCTAAATATTGGTAATGAACATTTATATATTGATTTAATCTGCCAGACACTTGTAGGTACATCATTAAAATCGTATATCCTACCAAAATCAAAAATCGAATCATTTATTCTTCCCTCCTTAGATTGCTAACGCATAAAGACTGACAACTACCGTAACGATACCAACAAATTTCAACATAAATGATGTTTTAAAATAACGTTTCATCATCAATAAATTCTTAATATCCACCATTGGTCCAAAAACAAGGAAGCCGACAACTGGTCCACTACCAAATAAACTCAATAAAGACGAGCCAATAAATGCATCAGCTTCAGAACACAATGACAACGTAGCGGCTAATACAAGCATAACTAAGATAGCTAAAATTTTTGTATGACCTAATTGTAAAATAGCTCCTGTTGGTAAATACGTCTGCATTGCAGCTGCTAAAAGAGAACCAAAAATCAAGTAACGTCCCGTATCGAAAAACTCATCAATTCCATGGGTCAATACAGACCAGCACTTGTGCCAAAAAGTCTCCTTCTCATGATCGTGATGATGATTTTCTTCAATTGCACAGGCATCATTAAGAGCAGATTGCTGTAAAACAGGTTCTTTATTAATATAAGCTAGCCAAACACCGACAACTAATGCCACTAACATACTTCCTAAAACTCGCCAAATAACAAATTCCACTGAGTTTCCAAAAGCAATAAAAGTAGAAAACAGGACGATTGGATTAATAATTGGTGCCGTGATCATAAATGCAAATGCAGTATATGTTGGCACATCCTTTTTCACAAATTGATGAACAATCGGAACAATGCCGCATTCACAAGATGGAAAAAAGAAACCAAGAAAACTCCCTACAATGATTGATAAAAGTTTATTTTTAGGTAATAATTTTTTAACTCTTTCTGGGGTTAAAAATACATGCAACGCACCTGATATCACACAACCAAGCATAACAAAAGGTAACGCTTCGATTACGATTGATAAAAAGATCGTGCCCATTTGCAAAACTGAATGAGGTAAAAACTGAAACATCTAATTCCTCCTACTGCTGTTAAAAATAACATCAGTAACTGTATCTTTACATCTGCTTTTTAACATTCAAAAATATAGTTAACTATACTGCACCTGCAAAAAAAAAACAAGATAATGCCGCATTTATTAAAAGTTCTATAATATATTCCACACATAAAAAAAGAGTAAAACAAAACCAATACTTAGTTTTGTTTTACCCAGTCACTTAGATTGCAAATAATTCTGACGCTGATTCTGGATCTGTGTCATATACATTAAAATCAAAATTAACTCCTAATCCTTTTTCAGTTAAAATTGATTCCATTGCCATCCGAGCATGTTCTTTTGTATTATTTT
This sequence comes from Enterococcus sp. AAFC-DPL-5146, assembly GCF_058216635.1. Lineage (NCBI taxonomy): Bacteria > Bacillati > Bacillota > Bacilli > Lactobacillales > Enterococcaceae > Enterococcus > Enterococcus sp. AAFC-DPL-5146. The sequence continues at coordinate 1,853,935 of NZ_CM177103.1, forward strand.
CTTTACTTAAATGCCCTAAATAAATTCGTTTCGTCTGATCACCAATCACATCAGCCATCGTTAAGGCACCATCATCATTAGATAAATGACCTTTATCTCCCAAAATTCGCTGCTTTAAACTCCAAGGATAAGGACCCATCCGCAAGATCTCTAGTTCATGGTTACTTTCGATTAAATAGGCATCCGCATTTTTGATCGTTCCTCGAAGATGATCGCTACAATAACCAGTATCCGTCAACATGACAAACGAACGGTTATCTTTAAAGAAACGGTAAAACTGTGGTGCTGCAGCATCATGTGAAACCCCAAAACTCTCGATATCCATATCACCAAAAGTCAAAACTTTACCCATATCGAATATATGTTTTTGCTCAAGTGCGACATTTCCGATTAAAGGGTCCATTGCTGCCCATGTTTTTTCGTTTGCATAAACGTCTAATTTATATTTTCTAGCAAGTACTCCTACACCATGAATATGATCTCGATGCTCATGGGTAACTAAAATAGCATCTAAATCTTCTGGTTTGCGATCGACTTCGGCCAGTAATGAAGTAATTTTTTTTCCGCTTAATCCGGCATCTACAAGTAGCTTTTTGTTTTCTGTTTCAATAAAAAGGGAATTACCTGTACTTCCGCTAGCAAGAATGCTGATATTAAAAGCTTTTTCTTGACTCATTAATCTGTTCGCTTCCCTTCTTTAGTCTACAGCTACTTATTATACAACCATCGCTAACGATTTTCCACCTTTGGGACAGTATTGTTTGTAATAATCGTATTGCTCATGGCATTTACTTGTTCGATTTGTAGATTACTTCCATTGGACTTAATACCGATAAACCATACAGGAACATAAACATTTTTTTCACGAATTTTATAAATCCTCGTATACGCTAGTTCTCTAAAGGAAATTTTTGAATTGCTTGGAATCTTATTATTTATATACAACGTTTCTATGGCATCACGCTCAGAGGATAAATCCATCTTATCCCGTAATTCCTCTATCCCCTGGATATGAGTTTGGGTATATTTATAAATTTTATGAATTCCTGCAGATTCATCTGATTTTTCTAGTTTTAATGAAATTTGTGCTGTATCATCTTTAAAAGGAATATCCTTATAATTTTGTGAAACAATCACTTCGGGAAATTCCCCATCTAAACTAGAAAACTCAGGTAAATAGTGATATTGATTACCAAAAAGAACACTGTCTTTATTATTTAAAAAAGCTTCAAGTGATTTGTTTACATTTTTTTCATCAATAAAATAACTAGTTTGGCTGTTGCTCATTTGAGGATAACCGATTAAAGAATTATCGATTAATTCGACTCCATTTCTAAAGAAATTCCGATCTCTTGTTTCACGTTCATTTTGAATCGCCTCATCAAAGTTTGTTTGTTCCCCACTTAAATAGTACCCTTCCATTTTGTCGCTAGAAAGAGCATTTTTATAGGTAATTCCATCTTTGCCTAGACGTTTTTCAATACTGTCAGTCTGATCTGAAAAAGAAACGTTGCTTTCTTCTTTTAATCCTTCTTGATAAATACCAAAGAGGAACATATTTAAACCTAAAAATGCGAGGAAGAAAATCCATTCGATTCGTTTGAAGTCCATTATTCCACCTCCAAATTCGCCAGATGTTCCAATAATTCACGTTCTGGGTACCATTTGTTATCATAGCGAATGTACCATTCTGGAGTTAAATCGACAACTTGTGTAATCTCTTCAATCTTGTGCCACGTATAACCGATTACCATTGAATTGATTTTCCCTGAATCAGCACCGTTTGCAGCTAATTGTTCCAACAAGTTTTCTGTACTTTTCAAAACAACTTCTTCTTCTGATGGAATCGGTACTTGAATCGTATCCACACTTGTTTCGATTACAACGCTTGTTTTTTCTGCCTTCTCATTACCAATCGTAACACGAACTTGCCCTTTGTCATTTTCACTAAAAACGGGATAACCTTCGACAAACGTGCGGTAATTGACCTCAGAATTAACTCGATCAAAATAACGAATATTCCCCATATTTGTGCCTAATTTTTTTACATAATTAAAGCTGTCCGAATAGATATTATCTTCGGGCGTTCGAGTTCCTAATTCACCATTAAATTTGATTGTTCCAAGTTTTTCTTCCGCAATCAATCGCTCACTGCCACTGGTATAAGACAGATCCTTACTATCTTCATTTGTTTGAATATCATCAGGATTGGTAAAAAATGCATTGCGGAACTTAGTGACCGGCTGAGAAGCTAAGATATAACTGTATTTTTTCATTTTTAAATCTTCTGACATAAAATAATGTTTTCCAGCGATAGCCTGTTGCTCCGATATTTGATTGTATTTTACACCAACCTTATTCATTAAGGTTAATACTTTTTCGTTGTCAATAGTAATTGACGCTTCATAGATATCTTTACGGTTAAAATCCAAGAAACGAATTTTATTTTGACTTAAATCAACTTGAATGCACGTAAAATAAATATCCTCATTATCGTTGATATCTGCTAATTTAAGATCTAGATCATATACCGAGGTATACTCGCTTAACAAAAAAGGACCTTCATATAATAGCTCAAATCCTTGATTTATTAATAGATATTTTTCAAACTGTTCTGAATTCCCCTGAACTGTTTGGACTAATTCACCAAAGGTACTATGTTTAATTTCGTTTTGAATATTCGTAATCAGATTTTCACTGTTGTTCATTTCAGATTTGCCATCCTGCATTCTGACTAAACGTAATGGTAAAAATACATCTGTATCCAGCCGTTCATTTACAACTGGAGTGGCAAGTTTAGGATCATTTTTAACTGGCTGTTCTTTTTTTGCTGAACTGATCCAGATACTAACTGAAAGATACAGACTCAACAGCACTAAAAAAACTAAACCAATTCGTACGATTCGCTCTGTTTTTTTCATTCCCACCAATCCTCCTCATAAGGTTCATAAGGCAAGGATATATAAAAGGTAGAACCTTGACCTTCTTGACTTTCCACCCAAATCGCTCCGTTATGAGCCTTGACTACCTCTCTTGAGATGGCTAAACCAAGTCCAGTACCACCTTGTTCCCGGGCACGAGCTTTATCTACTCGATAAAATCGTTCAAAAACTTTATTTACATCTTTTTTTGGAATCCCTAGACCTTGATCCGTAACACTGAATACTACACTATTATGAGTTTCCAACAAACGGCAAGTAATTTCTCCACCATCAGGAGAGTATTTGATAGCATTGTTTAAGATATTATCCAATACTTGAATGACTTTATCTGTATCTAGTTCCACCCATAAATCACGTTTCGTGAACTCACGGTGAATGGTATAATTTTTATCATTGGCTTCCACCATCATATCGAAACGATCCAATACAAAATTAATCAATTCATTAAAATTGACGTACTCTAACTGTAACTCACCATTACCTGAATCCATCCTTGAAAGATTTAGCAAATCATTGATCATTCGAATCATTCGATCCGTTTCTTCCAATGTAACATTCAAGAAATTTGGTGCAATTTCAGGATTTTCCCAAGCCCCTTCACTTAATGCCTCGATATAGCTTCGCATGCTAGTTAAAGGTGTTCTTAGTTCATGAGAAACATTTGATACAAACTCTCGACGTTCTCGTTCATTTTTTTCTTGTTCTGTTACATCATGAAGAACACAAACAAGACCTGTAATAAAGCCGGATTCCCGACGAATCATTGCAAAATCAACACGAATAATCATTTGGTCTTCTTCCATTGAAGACGACGAACGATCAATCAGTATTTCCTCAGGTTCTTCCAGTAATTTCCGTAAAGTGTAATCTGTTTCAATATCTAAAAGCTCCAACAACGAAGAACCAATCACACCTTCGTCTTTGACGTTTAGTAAAGAAAGTGCCATTTCATTGATAGTGATGACCTTACCTCGTCTATCTGTTGCAATAACGCCATCCGTCATATGAGCTAACACACTGTCCAGGCGATTCCGTTCGGCTTCCATTGTTTCTTGTGCCTCTTCAATTCGTTCAGATAATTGGTTGAAGGTTTCCGCCAACTGTCCTAACTCATCTTTTCCATAGACTTTGACTTTACCAGTGTAATCACCTCTAGCAATCCGCAGTGCTTGTTCTCTCATTTCACCAATTGGCTGGGTGATTGATCTAGCAATCAACAGTGTTACAATGATTGAAATCGCTCCAGCAATAAGCGAAGCCGTAAAGAAAATACGAGCGGTATCTGTAATTTCCTGATATTTTCCTTCGATATTACTTTTAACATAAAGAACCCCGATGACTGTGTCGCCAGTCGGGGATTGGATAGGCTGAACATTGATGTATACACGTTTATCTTTATCCATGGCTGAATATTTTTTAGCACTGAAGTCATTTAAATCACGATAATCATTCTTCTTACCAACGATTCCTTGCTGATTCAAATCACTCGTCGCACGAACAATTCCTTTATCATCAACAACACGGGCTTCGATCGTTTCAGAGGCTGAGAAATCACTCAATGTTTTCTTTAAATTAGCATCAATCTCTGAGCGATCTCGATCTTTTTCTCCTAGTTTCGTACTCAATGTGCTAGCTAGTTGAGTTACTTGTAAATCAACATTTTTTTTATAATCATTGATCGTTGTTGACTCTAACTCTCGGATAAAGTAGCCTCCAATGATTTGGATTGCAATCAATAGTAACAAAATAAATGATAAGGCTATCTTAAAGTTTACCGATTGAAAAAAGTGAACTTTTTTCTTCATAAATCACTACTCCTGTTCAGGGTTTCGAAGATAATAGCCGACACCACGGCGAGTGACTAAATAAGTCGGATGGCTTGGACTGTCTTCGATCTTCTCTCTTAAGCGACGTACGGTTACATCCACTGTACGAACATCACCAAAATAATCATAGCCCCAAACCGTTTGCAGTAAATGTTCTCGCGTCATCACTTGACCAATATGTTTGGCTAAATAATAAAGCAATTCAAATTCACGATGTGTCAGTTCGATTTTGCTCCCTCGTTTTGACACCATATAAGCATCTGGATGAATCGTTAAGTCACCAATTGTTAATTCTGATTGTGTTGTTGATTCGGCTTCTTTGGCACTAGTTGCACCACGACGCAGATTAGCTTTGACACGGGCTACAAGCTCACGATTAGAGAAAGGCTTGGTTACATAATCATCTGCACCTAATTCTAAACCTAAAACCTTATCAATTTCAGAATCTTTTGCCGTCACCATAATAATAGGCATATCGTAGGTTTTACGAACTTCTCTAGCCACTTCAAGTCCGTCCATTTTTGGAAGCATCAAATCTAAGATAATTAAATCTGGTTCAACTTCTTTCACTTTTTCGACTGCTTCTTCACCATCATAAGCAGTAAATACTTCGTATCCTTCTTTAGTAAGGTTGTATTTCACAATTTCCGAAATCGGCTTTTCATCATCTACAACTAATATTTTTTTCATATAAGAGGCACCTCTTTTTTCTTTTGTCTTTTCGTTGTTTAACCATATTCTCCCTTATTATACCTTATTTTGTCCACTGTTTCACCTTTGATAAAAGACTCCTTACTCTTTTCTTATCTATACCTTGCAAAAACTTAGGCTTTCCGACTATAATTAAGAATAAGATTTTTTAAAGGAAGCGATAAAAATGAAAGCACCAAGATTACAACCTGGTGATGAAATTCGAGTCATCGCCCCCTCTAGTAGTTTTTTACGATTAACGGATTTGGGAACTGAAGCAGCTGTGAAAAAGTTGACAGAATTAGGATTTAACGTCACTTTTTCTGAACACACGAATGAACAAGATATCCTTGGCTCTTCTTCTATCATGAGCCGAGTCAAAGATTTACATGAAGCTTTTTCAGATGAAAATGTCAAAGGTATTTTAACAGCAATCGGCGGCTTTAACAGCAATGAGTTGCTCCCTTACCTTGACTTTGAATTAATTAAACGACACCCTAAAATTTTTTGCGGTTATAGTGATATCACGGCTTTATGTAATGCAATTACTGCAAAAACAAAATTGCTTACTTACGTAGGCCCGCATTTTTCTAGTTTTCAAATGGACGAACTGCAAGAGTATCAAACAGAATTCTTTTTGCATGCAACGTCCGATGAAAAAGCGTTTGACGTTTGCGCTTCTGATTCATGGAGTCAAGATGAATGGTATTTACCGGATTCTAAACGAACATTACTTGCAAATGATTGGAAAGTTTATAGTCATTCTAAGCCTGTAACTGGCATTTGTTATGGCGGTAATTTGGGTACATTCCAGCTACTTTTTGGTACTCGCTTTTTACCTAAACTAGAAGGATCAATTTTATTTATTGAAAGTGCGGAAGAAAATGATTATCATGATTTTGCACGTGGTTTGTCTTCGTTATTACAAGTTGTGAAACATCCTCAGGCGTTATTAATTGGACGTTTCCCTAAAGAAACTGAAATGACAGAAGAACGACTTTTAGCTGTTCTAAGAAAATATCCTGTATTACGTGAGATACCTGTTATTTATGACATGAATTTTGGTCATACTCAACCGATTTTCACCATTCCTATTGGTGATCAAGTAACTGTTGATACCTCTCAGAAAAAACTCACCTTTTTTTAAATTGAAATCCACTAATGTCAACTTCACTTCATTTAAGAGTAAAATTGACATTAGTGGATTTATTTTTTGTATTCTTTTTCCCATTGTTCATATAAAGTTATTTTATCATCTAATAATTCAAGGTGACTTTTGACTTTTTGGTATTCAGATACGATTTTTATACGATGGTTTAATAATAACTGTTTGCGCTCAGTAATTGTTGTATCACCTAGTTTTCTTAACTCAGTATATTTTTTGATGTCTTTTAAAGAAATTCCTGTATTTTTTAATTTAATCACAAAAGTTGCCCAATCAAATTCTTTCTCCCCATAAACCCGATAATTATGTTCATCTCTTAATGGCTCGATTAACCCTTCTTTTTCATAATACCTCAATGTATGTTCACTAATACCAATTTTTTTTGCAAATTCACTGATTGTATACATTTTTTTCATCCTTTTTTTATTTTCTCCTTGCTTTAGAGATGACTCTAAACTTTATAATTCAATTGTACCATCAATTCTATTTTTTAGGAGGAAATAATTATGAAGTATACAGCAATCACAGGAGCCAGTTCAGGAATTGGATTAGAAGCAGCAAAAGCATTTAGCCGGATGGGGAAAAATCTTATTTTGATTGCTCGCAGAGAAGATCGTCTTACTACCTTGAAAGAGGAAATTTTATCTGAAAATCCTAGCTTAGATATTATCATCAAGACAACTGATTTATCACAATGGGAAACGGTTTTGACAATGTACAATGACCTAAAAATTTACGACATTGAGACTTGGATTAACAATGCTGGTTTTGGTTATTATCATTCTGTCGCAGATCAGGACTTAGATAAAGTAAATCAAATGCTTCACTTAAACATTGAAGCACTTACCTTATTATCAACTCTCTATGTCACTGATTATGAAAATAAAGAACAAACTCAATTGATTAATGTCTCTTCAGCAGGCGGTTATAAAAATATCCCCAATGCAACAACCTATTGTGCTACTAAATTTTATGTGAGTGCTTTTACTGAAGGGCTCTCTCTTGAATTACAAGCTAAAGGTGCACCTCTCAAAGCCAAAGTTTTAGCTCCTGCCGCTACTGAAACAGAGTTTGCTCAAGTTGCCAATGGTTCCACCTCTTATAACTATAATGAAGGATTTTCTAAGTTTCACACAGCCAAAGAAATGGCTCATTTTCTTGTAGAACTTTATCAAAGTCAACAGGTTGTTGGACTTGTTGATCGAAATACTTTTGAGTTTAATTTATCCGGTCCACGCTTCGATTATTATCAAACTGGCATAAAAAATTTGTAACTCATTTACGTAAAAAACTTGCCTGACAGAATTAGTCCATCAGGCAAGTTTTATTTTCTTTTTTATTCTTCTGTATCAAGCAAGTACTTACCAACTAAAGCTGCAAGTATACCGCCGATCAGTGGAGCTACAATAAATACCCAAACTTGCGATAATGCTTCGCCTCCAACAAAGATTGCTGGGGCTAAACTTCTAGCTGGATTGACAGATGTACCAGTTAGTGGAATCCCAACTAAATGAATCATGGTTAGAGTTAAACCAATCACTACTCCTGCAAGTTTTGCATTGCCTTTTTTAGCACTTGTTACAGTCATGATAACCAAAACAAAAATAAATGTTAAAATAATTTCAACTGTTAAAGCACCAACTGCACTCAAGTCACCAAAGGCATTTTGGCCTAAGTTTATTGTTTCTTTTCCAGAGGCCTTCAAAATAGTCAACAATGTAAAAGATGCAATCAAACCACCAACGATTTGTCCAACAACGTAGTAAATCAAGTCCATCGTTGAAATACGTTTATTGAACCACATACCTAATGATACTGCTGGATTTAAATGAGCACCAGACACTGTACCAATACTATAGGCTGCTGCAATAATCGTTAAGCCAAATGCTAAAGCGATCCCTGTTGTACCAATACCTTCCATTCCATTTCCCAATACCGCGGTTGCTGTACCAAAGAAAACCAAGATAAATGTTCCAAGACATTCTGCAATTGCTTTTTTCATAAATTTTTCTCCCTTCGATTTTACTGCTTCAAAAGATTACCATACTCACGAAAATTTTCATGATAGTTTCAACTAAAATTAAAGGAAAATTTAGTAAGTAATATCTTAATCTATTTGACAAATTTAATCATAAAAGGAAATGAAAAAATATACCAACAAAAGACATCGGATTAATGTACATTGTTGGTATATTCAAAAATTAATCTAAAAGTTGGATACCAATCCCTAAAAGCCCTGGTCCTGTATGAACAACTAAAGCGGGACTGATCGTACCAAAATAAATTTTTTCTGCTTGTGGAAATTGCTCTTTCAGTTTTTCGTAAAAAGCTTCTGCTTCTTCTACTGCTTGTCCTTGAGCAACTGCTAAAACAAATTTCTTATGATCTCCAACAAAGGCTTTGACTAAATCAAATGTCTTGTCTAAACTCTTCTTTCTACCACGAGCTTTAGCTACCGTGTGATAGACCCCATCTCCATTACAAGAAATAATTGGATTTAACTTCAACGCATTTCCTAAGATAGAAGCAACTAAACCAATTCGTCCGCCTTTTTGTAAATACTCCAACGTTGCAACATTGAAAAATACTTTTGTTTTAGCAACATTGCTAGTCAATTTTGTTTTGATTTCATCCCAAGAAAGATCTGCTTCTATTAATTTAGCTGCTTCAATTGCTTGCAGACCGCTGCCGATCCCAATATTTTTTGTGTCTAAAACATATGTCTCTAGACCTTCAAACTCCTCTGAAATCAATCGAACCACATTATAGGTTCCACTTAACCCACTAGAAATCGTCACAGCTAGAACTTTTTCATAACCGTCTGCTTTGATCTGTTCAAAAATTTTTGTAATCGTTTCACCATCTGGTAAAGAAGTACTTGGAATCTCTATCGGCAAACGTTCATAGACTTCTTCCGGTGTAATATCTACCTTATCTGTATAAATACGATCTTTATAAATAATTTGTAAAGGAATCATATACATTCCGTATTGTTCAACTAATTCTTGCGGGACATCTGTTCCTGAATCAACTAATAAGGCAATTTTTTCTTTATTCATTCTCTTGTTCTCCATTTTCTTCTAAATATTTTTGTTCTAGTTCAATGACTTTTTCAGTAAATAATTTTGTTGCAAAAGATAGTGTCGCACCTTTTACTACCATAAATTCAAAAGGAATTGGTTGTTCAAAAGCGGCAATTGGTTTGTTTCCTAATGCTTGTGAAACAACAACTGCTAATGCAGCCTCCTGTTCATCACAAAACAGATTATATGCTTCACGAATACCAACAGCTGCACCTTGAAAAATAATTCCTTGCTTGATTTCTGGTATGGTTAATACTTGCTTCAACAACGTAATAGCTATTAAAAATGCTAAATGTTTTTGATTGTATCGTTTTTTCTTGGGTGCTGGAATCAATCCTAATTTCACATAATTATTGACCATTGATGATGTTAGCAATGTGTGCTTTTCTTTTAGAATAACAGGAGATAAATAGCGTTCAACTAACGTAATCACTTGATCCATATATAATTCTATTTCAGGTAATTCATGCCATCTCGGCAAATGAACATCTACTAATTCTTCTCCCCAGACTTGCAAAGAGGTTTTTATTTCATTCACAAGATCCCTCCTTCTACTTACAAAAACAGTTTAACATTTTTTTGAAAAACATTCAATCTAGTTTCTAAAACTAGATTGAATGTTAAGAAAAAAGCAAGCTTTCTTTAGTTAGCAAGCTTGCTTTAATATCTTAAATTGACCATCCCTTAAAAATCGTTAAATCCATCATCCTCTTTCGCATCCTGCTTAGAAGGATCAAATCCAAATTTTCCTCTATTTGGAAAATCAGGTGAGCCATATCCTCCATGAGGGTCAAAATCTGGCTCCATTTTTCTAGGATTACCAAAACCGCGACCACGTCTACCTCGAGCATGATGACCTTTAAAGTTTCTCTCTTCTTCAGGTATTTCATCATACAAAGCTTCAAGTAATTTACTCATAATTATTTGGAAGGACTCTTGTTCTGATTCTGTTAAAACATCAAATATGTTTTTTTCTTCTTGTTCACTATTATCAGCTGCTGTCATTCCTGATTCTGTTAAGCGAATGACCATCACTCGTCGATCGCTTTCTAAGGGCTCACGACTGATATAGCCTTTTTTTTCTAATTTCCCTAGTAATTCACCTAAAGATTGTGGGCGCATATCTAGTAAATAAGATAATTCTTTTTGAGTCGTTTCAGGTTTTAGCTTTAACAAATTCAGGATTCTACCTTGTCCTCTATGAGGATTGCCAAAAGGCCCATGTTCTCTGCGTCGTTTCATAAAATATCTTTGCATCATTGCTTGCAAACTAATAAATTGTTTCATCAATGTTTGTTTTTCCATAATTGATTCCTCCATAAAATACAGTATAGTTCAGGTACCTGTCTTTTATTATAAAGGTACCTGATTAAAAAGTCAACAACTAAATAATAATAAGTAATCAATTATTATAAAGTTACCTGCATAATAAAAAAGAGGTTAGATGCAAACTCGATCGTTCTGCTTCTAACCACTTAATTAAATTCTATATTTTTTTCAACTCTCGTTTTCCAAAAACAATGCCAATAAAAAAGAATAACTCCAATAAAACAAAGAACAAAATAAAACAATGCATAAAAAATTCTTCTGGTAATACATTAATGATGGGGTCTGTCACAGGATCAAATAACCAGTCATCATTATTGAAAAAGAACCCATGAAATGCGACAAAAAACTGATCAAAACCAATTGCCATCATGATACCAAAGAATACTGGAATAAGCATTCCCCATTGAAATGGACGAATCAAACGCCATACTCTTCTCTGCTTAATTAGCCGAAAAAGAAAAATACCACTTGGAATGACTGTTATAGCAAGAACTCCATAACAAAGTAAAAATAGACGTTTTACTTCATAAAAATGAAATGCTCCGCTTTTAGAAACTGGAAAATCCGATAATTTCAAGGTGTGATTAAAGGGATTATTTAAGTATGCCATTAATTGATCATAATTTTGTAATAAGGTTGACTTATCCATTGACACATAATCTAAAATCTTCAACGAATCAATATCAATCACATACAATAAACGAAAATTAATCGTAATTGTAATAGCTAAAGAGATAATAGTCAAAATCAAACATAAAAGACCCGCTCTCTCAAGCCAAATCCAGCTTCTTTCTTTTACTTTCATAATCAAAAATCCCACTCATCTAAAGACTCAACAATGTAAGTTGGTTTTTCAGGTAAGCTTGCAGCAGCTGATTTAGAGGTAAAACCAGATAAAACCAGCAGACTATCAATACCGTTTTTAAGACCAGATTGAATATCCGTTTCATAATTGTCACCGACCATGATAACAGCTTCTTTATCCAACTTCATAACTTTTAGCGCTTCATTCATAATAATGGCATTTGGTTTGCCGATCATAACGGGTTCTTGTTGTGTTGCTGTTTGAATTAACGAAACAAACGAACCTGCTCCAGGCAATAAGCCTCGTTCAGTCGGAATACTTTTATCAGGATTTGTACCAATAAATGTTGCACCATTTCTGATACAAAGAGCCGCTGTTGCAAATTTTTCGTAATGAATATTAGTATCCAATCCGACAACAACATAATCTGGCTGTTCTTCATCCCATTCAAAACCTGCAGATAAAATCAAATCAACAAGCCCAGACTCACCAATCACAAAAACTCGATTCCCCTTGCCTTGTTCCTTCATATAGTCAATTGTTGCCAAACTTGCTGTGTAAACAGTCTTAGCAGATACATGAATATCAAATTCCTGCGCTAGTCGATTGGCAACGGCTTCTGGTGTTTTTGTTGTATTATTCGTCACGAAAAGAAAAGGCAAATTCAATTCTTGCAAGCGTTCTACAAATCGTTTTCCTGCTGGAATAACTTCTTTGCCTAAATAAATCGTGCCATCTAAATCAATTAAGTATCCTTGATAATGCTTTTTCACAGATGATTACTCCTCACGTTGACGAATAGTAAATGAACGTCCTTGGCTAGAAACACTATCTTGTTTACCAACGACTGGTTTTTTCACTTCATTTTCTTTACGATTTTTAATCACTGGTTTCGTTTTGTTTGTTACTGGTACACGTTTTTCTTCTGTATGAGCTTGATTGTGATTTACTGGTTTTTTATTTGTTTTCTTGCGACGAGGTTGTGGCTTTTCGTTTTTTCCGCCAATTCGCTCGATTACAAAGTAAGCACAGCCAAAATTACAGTACTCATATAAATAATCTTCCAGTGTGTCAATTCTCTGTTCTGGTGAAGCTTTACGATTTGATTCATTGAAAAATCCTTTTAAACGAAGTTGATCGTATCCCCAATCACCTACAATATAATCATATCTTGAAAGAACATCACTAAAGCGTTCTCCTAATCTTTCCGCATCAAAAGCCTCTCGATGATTCTTCACTAAAAGATATTGACGTTCACCAATCGTTAAATGAATATCATCAACAACAGTAACGATTTCGCCTTTTTTCTTTTCTTTGACAGGTTCTTCTTTTATTTCTTCAAGGACAGCAGTTATTTCTTCTGTTAAGGTAGCTGCTGGTTCTTCTTTATGTTTAGTTGGTTTATTAGATTTGTATGGTTTCTTTACTTTGTCTGTCATTTTTTCACCGCCTAGATTTTATTATACCTTGTTTTTATAGGATTGGGTAGTGGGCACTCAAGTAGTTTGCTAAAACAGTTCGGAGAAATTCTGGAAAAATAAATTCTACCTCTCCCGCAAGTTCAATTGTCGGAAAGAACGGGATAAACATGAAATGATCAACGGTAGTAAATGTATATTTCTGTTCTAAATTGATGGGCTGCCCCTGCCAAAGAACTTGTTTTTTCTTTTTATTGTAGGCAAGTCCATCATAGTATAGCTCCCCAAAAACTTTCCCGCGAAATCCCATCCCAGTGATTGGAAATTTACGTAAGTACTGACGGTTCTTTTCCATCTCTTGAACCAAACGAATCAATTCATTTCCTGTTAATGTTACCCGAATAAGATGCATTGGATGAGGTAAGGTTTCGTGTAACTGATCTTCATCAACGATACCTTGAGGGATATCTGCCAAAAATAGGCCATTATTTAAAATTGCTGCATCCGTCTGTCCCCTTTCTCTCAGAGCCTTTAGTGTGACTACCATCAGTGATTGTTCCTCATTTAAGGTAAAGGACAATGTCTGAGGGATATCAGCGATTTTTTTTGCTTTTAACAACTGATGACCTAAAGCTAAATAGTCTTCACTCTCTCTTTGATCATCTGGCAAGTCAGGTAAATCAGCCGTTGGAACTGCTTTGGCTTCACTGTGAATGATCTGTCCAGTATCAACGGTTAAGTGAACTTCTCCAATATAATAACCAAATTTCCCAGCAGCTGATAATTGAGTGTTATTGATTTTTTCGCCCTGTTTGAATACATGATGTGTGTGGGAACCCAACAGAACATTGATTTCAGGAAACTCATTTGCAATCTTAATATCTTCATCGATTCCTAAGTGGCTCATTAAAATCAAGAGATCACATTTTGGTTGAACTTCTCTGATTAAAAGCGGCAATATGTCTTTGGTTGAGTGAATAGACCAACCATTTGGCTCATAAGTTAAAGGGAATGATGCTGTCAAGGCAATCAAACCAATTTTCACTTTTTCTTTTGTTTCTATGATTTTGTAAGGCCTTACCCAATCAGGTGCTTCACCTGTATTTAAATCAAATAAGTTCCCTAACAAAACATCAAAATTCCCATGATCGTATAAATGATTCAGTTGTTCTTTGGAATTACCGATTCCTTCATTATTGCCAATTGTTGCAGCATCGTAGCCTGCTTCATTCATCAACTCTATGTTCGCTTGTCCGTCTGTTGCTTCTGTCAGCGGATGCCAACGATCAATGAAATCTCCAAGATCAACCGTGATTACTGTTTTTCCAGCTTTTCTATATTTTTCTCTCTGACTGATTAAATATCGTCTGATTTTGGGCCAATTTTCCAAATGTGAATGTAAATCGTTGGTATGCATGATAACGATTTCTTCCATTGTCTCGTCCCCCGATTTTAGTATATAAAAATATAGTACCATACTTCCAGATGAAGTATAATAAACTAACCGCTAAAAAAAGGAGAAAAAAATGAAAATCAATGGACCTTTCGGAACAATTTGGTTGGACGCTGATAATAAAGGCTTAACAACCGTTTCTTTTTTTGAACTTAACAATCATCAGACAAATCAGCACACTGAGCAAGCTGCAAAAGAGTTAGCAGAGTATTTTTCGGGGAAGCGAACCAATTTTACTGTTCCTTTATCCATTAATATCGGCACACCCTTTCAACAAAAAGTTTGGGATGCACTGTATCAGATTCCTTATGGTGAAACTCGTAGTTATTTAGCTATCGCACAAGCAGTCAATTCACCTAAAGCTGTTCGAGCAATCGGTCAAGCAAATAGTAAAAATCCGATTCCTATTATCATCCCTTGTCATCGAGTAATTGGTAAAAATGGAAAATTAACTGGCTATTTAGGGAGTTCTGAGCATGATGGTCTTAGTATAAAAAAATTTCTTCTACAAATAGAAAATACATTGTAGATTCAAAAAATAATGAGCAAACAAAACGGCACTCGTTTTGTTCGCCCATTATTTTTCGTTGTTGTTGTATAAATAGAATGAAAATTCACTTAAAATTTATTCTTTGTTGTCTTTATTTTCTTCACTATCTTTGCCACGATATTTCTCTAAATATTGTTCTTTTGTCATAACATCATCCACATCCATATTAAACTCAATAAGCTCTAACCCTGTCATATGGTGAATGGCGTCTTTTACTTTTGCAACTGTTTGATCGAAAACAGTTGACATAATCACATCATATTCACAAATCACAGATACATCAACAGCCACTTGTTTTGTCCCAACTTCCACATCAATTCCTTTAGTGATGTCTTCATTGTCTCTAAAGCGATCGGCAAGATCAGTAAAAAGATTACCACTTAATCCTAAAATACCATCTACATCTGAAATAATGACACCTACGATTTTTTTGATAACCACATCACTAAACGTCAATTTTGTTTTTAGATTACCAGTATTACTTTGTAACTCTTCTGTCACTTGCATTCCCTCCTTTAAAAATAGTTTTTAAATTCCTATCATAGATCTTACTGAATCTATCAAGGAATAAAAATCCAAGTCTTCATCACGCATTTTTCCAATGATATAACCTACTGCTGCAAAAATCAATAAAACAAGTGTTTTTCCTAAGCCAATAAGTAACAAAAGTACAGCTAATAGGAAAAACAGAGTTGTCCAAATAATCCGGAAACGATAAGGTTTAAGCAGTTTAAACCATCGTTTTTTTTGCTCTTGATCCATTGCTTTCCCCTCCTAAATCACTCGTGATTTCTTTTTGCCGAAAGTCGTAGATTCTGCTGGTTGTTTTTCTCTTAAATGAACGGTTACGTGACTCTCGATTGATTCCAAAGCATTAGATAATGCGCTTTGTATCTCTGCCTTAATCTCTTCTGCCATCGGCTGGTATCGTTCTTTACTAAGAACGTCAAGCCATAAATTGACAGCTACTTTTTCTTTTCCTTTGATTTTGATTTTCATTTTTGTCTTATCTGGATGGATGATTTTACTGTACGCCTCTTCTACCAATTGTTCCACTGTACTTTTGGGTATTTCAATCCGATTTTTGCCTTCCTTCACGACCAAGCGTTTTCTTTGACCAGAAACGGAAAGAACCACCACTAAACTTAGAAGTAAAAGTACCCCTAAGGCAAGTAAAATACCTTCAAAGAAGGAAAATAACCAAGGATAGCTATAAAGAAGCCAATCTACTTCATATGACACCCACGGAAGGTCGATCAATTGACTAAGTAAGCCCAAAGTGCCCACAAATAGCAAGAGTATGATTAGTGCAAAAATAATTTTTAACAACCGTTTCATATACTTCCCTCCTTCAAAGACTAGTTGTTTTGCTACTAATCAAATTGTAACGCCTAAAAAAAAGTATTACAAAAGATACGAATTGTCTTTTGTAATCGACGGTTCAAGTTTCGAGAATAAAAAAACAATTATCTGATATCCAGCTTATTACTCACTGAATCACAAATAATCGTTTTTTATTTTAAAATCAGATAATGACCACTTTTTTCAATATTATTCATCAAGATACTCTTCTTTAGAAAATTCCGTATCTTCATACTCCCCACTATCACCATAAAATTGATTATATCGTTGTTTAAACTTACGGAATATATAGGTAACTAACACCTTGGCAATCGCATAAATCGGAATCCCAAATATCAAGCCAAACATCCCTAATAAATCCCCCATAACCAATAAGACAATAATAATTGTCAATGGGTGGACAACTAAACGTTTACCCATGACTTGCGGTGCAATTAAATGCCCATTTAACATTTGAACTATCATCCAAACGATTGTCATTTTAATAAACATTCCAAATGAAACCATTAACCCAACAATCGCTGCTGGTATAAATGCAATAACTGGTCCAATATAAGGAATAACTGCTGTTACTCCCACAATAATGGATAAGGTTCCAGAATAAGGCATTTGAATGATCCAAAATCCGATAAACGTTAAAACACCAATCGCAATTGATACTAAAATTTGTCCTTTTAAATACGCACCTACTTGACTACTCATCGTTGCACCAATTTCTTTGGCATCATTTCTAAAACGTGGTGGGACAATCTGTAAAATAAAAGAGAAAAATTTCTGATCATCTTTTAGCAGGAAAAAAGTGATAATTGGTGCTGTCACCATTACTAAAGCAAAACCTGTCAACGTAGAAAACACTGTGGATGCACCTTCCACTGCTTTGCTGAAATAACTACCAATTCCATCGGATACATTGTCAAACCATTTTTGAATTCCCGCTAGCGCATTTGCTAATGGTTTCTCTAACGCAGAATTATGGAAAAACTCGGTAATCATCTTATTTAAATCAATCATATACTGGGGAAAACTTTTGATTAGTCCATCTACTTGCTTTTGTAGAATCGGAACTACAAGTATAATTCCCACAACAATCAATGTTACTAGAATCAAAAAAATAGCTGAAACACCATACACTCGCTTGATTTTATGTTTTTCCATCCAATTCACCAATGGGTTAAACAAATAATATAAAATCAAGGCTAAAATCGTTGGGCCAATAATTGTTTTAAAGACAACACCGATTGGGCCAAAAATAAAACCAACTTGATGAAAAACAAAAATCACTGCCCCTAGCAACAATAATGCAACTAGTGTAAATAATAAGTTTTTTCCACCAAGAAATTTAATCCAACGTGTCTCATCTTTCTTTTCCATCTTCTTCCCTCCTTAAATTAAAAATATAATAAGCTCTTCAAATCCCGTAGAAAAATAGAAAGATAGGTTTGCGATTCTTTTTGTCACAGGCAGATTTTATCTTTTCCAGTACCCTTCACTCATTGGGGTTTTAGCCCTTAGTAATTAGTGAGATCAACGTGTCCAACTCATGAAATTAGATAACATCACTCCATTTATTGTAACAAAAAATCTGCTTCTGTAAAAAAAAATTCACTTTGAAATTTTTAACAGATAGAATCAAAAATCACCCAGTCGCTACTAACTGACTGAGTGATCTTTTTATCTTAATTCGTTGCTTTACGTCCTTTACGTTGTGTTGCTTCCATAATTACTGGAAGAATTACTGGACGGCGTTTTGTTTGCTCAAACAAGTAACGGCTAAGCTGTTCACGAATGTCTTGTTTTAACTTACTCCACTCAAAATCGCTACTTTCAAGATGCTTTTCAACAATTTCAGTTACAATATTACTGCTTTCTTGCATCAAGTCTTTACTTGTTTTTACATAAACAAAGCCTCTTGATGTAATCTTAGCAGGAGAAACAATTCTTTTTTCACGACGATTGATTGTCACTACAGCTACAAAAATACCATCTTCAGATAAAATCCGACGATCTCGAAGTACGATATTCCCGATATCTCCAACACCAATTCCATCGATCATGATATTGTCAGCTGTTGTGCTGCCAGCGACGGTCATTTTCTGTTTACTGTATTCAAGAATATCTCCTCGACCAGTAATGAAAATATTTTTGTAAGGTATTCCTAGTTCATGAGCCAAATCAGCATGTGCTGCTAATTGACGATATTCCCCTTGAACAGGGATAAAATATTTTGGTTTCATCAAGTTTAACATCAACTGTAAGTCATTTGGATTTCCATGTCCGGAAACACGCATATTATCAGAAATCTGTTTAACAACACCACCTGCACGATAAACAATGTCTTCTGTCTTTGCCACAGCTGTTTCCATTGCAGTTGTCGGAGTTGTTGTGATATAAACCAAATCGCCTTCTTTAATTTTGATGACACGGTGCGTGCCATTCGCCATTTTTTGTAAAGACTTAATTGGTTCGCCCATTGTTCCTGTTTCCAAAACGACTAATTGATCTGCTTGATATTTTTTCATATCTTTCACACTAATGATCAAATCTTCGCTTGGTAATTTTAATTTATCTAACTTAATTGCTGTATTGATAATTCGTTGGAAATCTTGACCTGTTAGAACAATTTTACGGTCTGAACGATGCGCAGCATCTAGTACTTGTTGAACACGTTGCAAATTACTTGCCACACAAGCCACGATGATTCTGCCTTCCCAATAGCGAATCGTATCAAATACTTCATCAGCGATTTGAAGTTCAGAAACCACTTGGGTTGGATTTTCAGCATTAGAAGAATCACTTAACAGTGTCAATACGCCTTCTTTGCCAATCTCAGCTAAACGACCAAAATCTGTTTGATACATCGGAATTGCGCTTTGATCAAACTTAAAATCACCAGTATAAACAATGTTGCCTTCTTTAGTTTTTAAATTGATTCCGATAGAATCAGGAATCGTATGTGTGGTTCTGAAAAAGCTAATCGTTGCATTGGCAAAATCAATTTCTGTATGGGCATCAACTACATGAAAATCATTGAAGTCTTTAGATGTTGCTTGATCTCCTACATTTAATTTTGCTAACTCGATTGTTAATTCCGTCCCAAATACTGGTACATGAACTTTAGATAAAAGATAGGGTAATGCTCCGATCGCATCAGCATGACCATGCGTTAAGAAAATTCCTGCAACGCGGTCAATATTTTCCTCCAAATACGTAAAATCGGGAATCACTACATCAATTCCTAAAAGTTCATTTTCTGGATATTTTAATCCACAATCCAGTACAAAAATTTCATCTTCCACTTCTGCGATATACATATTTTTACCATTTTCACGAACGCCGCCTAAGGGAACGATTTTTATTGTACTCACTAGTTTCACCTCTCTATATTCTCATACTGAATCAAAGATCCAGTATGCTTAAAATTTTCGCCTTTTCTTCAGAAGTACATGATACAAGAGGTAAACGTAATTCGCCAACTGATATGCCCATATGATTTAATACGGCCTTTACAGGAGCTGGAGAGGGTACTGTAAAGAGTGCGTTCATTCTAGGTAATAGCTTACGTTGAATGCTTGCAGCTCTCTTGATTTCACCTTGATCCAGTGCTTGGAACATGTCATACATCTCAGTTCCAAAAACATGACTTGCAACTGACATGACCCCTTGTCCTCCTATTGCTTTGATTGAAAAAGCTAAGGAATCTTCTCCAGTATACACTAAAAAGTCTTTTGGCGCCTTCTCTATCAACTCGGTCAGTGCATCTAAACCGAAACATTCTTTGATAGCAATGATATTTTTCAGTTCTGCTAATCGCAAACTTGTTGATACATCAAGACTTGCCACCGTTCTTCCAGGTACATTGTATAAAATAATCGGCAAATCACTGGCCTCAGCAATTGCTTTAAAATGTTGATACAATCCTTCTTGATTTGGCTTATTGTAATATGGAACGACTGCTAATCCAGCATCGATCCCTCTAATTGCTGAAATTTCCTTCACAAACTCAACAGAATCTCTTGTATCATTGGTTCCCACACCACAAATAATCGGCACTCGTCCGTCGACTAAGCGGATTACTTCATGAAACAACTCAATTTCTTCATCATGAGTTAATGTTGGTGATTCCCCTGTTGTTCCCGCTAAAATAATACCTTCTGTATGATTATCAAGCAAATGTTTCACTAATTTAGGCAGTTGAGCAAAATCAATTGCGCCATTTTCATCAAAAGGTGTGACCATTGCTGTAATAATCGTTGCGTTTTCTAAATTCATACTTACTACCTCCTAATTTTAAAAGCGTATCGGGCTCTTTCAATCTCAGCTGAAAAATAGGAAAATATGGTTGTGGTGCTTTTGCCACAGGCAGATTTTATCTTTTTTCTGAGAGACTAGCCCGCGTAGCTAGATAACATTTAAAAGTGTAGAGGACTCGTTCAGCGCTGACTAAAAAATAGGAACCATTGACTATGATGATTTTTGTCACATTCAATGGTTTTCTTTTTTCGAAGTACTAATCCTCATAGCTAGATAACTTTTTCGTAACAACCTTCTACTTTGCTATAACTTGTACTTTAAAACATCTGTTCATACGATTAACTATGTTTTAAAGTAACCAAATCCATCTCATGTAACTTTTCTGCAATTTGAACAGAATTCCAAGCTGCTCCTTTTAACAAGTTATCAGAAACGACCCACATATGGTAACCTTTGTCGATGTCAATATCTTGACGAATTCTTCCGACAAATGTTTCTTTACGGTCTATACTTGTCAAAGCTTGAGGGTACAATTGTTGACTTGGATCATCTTGTAAAACTGCTCCTGGAGCATCTGAAATCAATTGTTTTATTTTATTGACGTCAGATCCCTCTTCTTTAACTTCAATGTAAATCGACTCAGAATGACCAGATAAAACAGGAATCCGTACACATGTTGCAACGACTTTGATGCTGTCATCTTCCATGATTTTTTTTGTTTCATTAATCATTTTCCACTCTTCGTACGTGTAATCAGCGTCTGAAAAAACATCAATCTGTGGTAACGCATTAAATGCGATTGGATAATGTTTTTTATCTCCTCCACAAGGTAAAATATCAGCCTCTAACTCTTCAGCAGGCGTACCATTGATATAAGCTAATGCTTGTGATTTCAACTCTTGCATAGCATTAATTCCAGCACCACTGACTGCTTGATAAGTTGAAACAATCAAGCGATCTAACCCGTATACTTTACGAATTGGTTCAAGAGCCACCATCATTTGAATCGTTGAGCAGTTTGGATTAGCAATGATTCCTCTATGCCGTCTTAATGCCTCTGAGTTGACTTCTGGCACAACTAAGGGAACTTCTGGATCCATTCTGTAATGGCTTGTATTGTCCACCACAACGGCTCCACGTTTGACCGCTTCTGGTGCAAATTGTTTTGAGATGCTTCCCCCAGCGCTAAATAACGCAATGTCCACATCATCAAAAGATTCAGGCACTAACTCTTCGATTACATGGGGTTGCCCCTTAAACGTTACTTCTTTTCCCGCAGAACGTTTTGAAGCTAAAAGTTTTACCTGTTTAATTGGCAATGATGTCTCTTGTAACATCTCAATCATTTTTGTGCCAACAGCACCCGTTGCGCCTACCACGGCAACATTATACATTTTTTCCATACTTATTGATCTCCTCTCAAATTCCTGAAGAAAGTTGCTTTTTCTATTTTACCATAATATCGGCTTTTACTACATAGGAAGTAAAACGATTTTTCATCAAAATAAAAGATAATATATTTCAAATGATTCTTTAATGTCGTTCTTATGATCTATGCAACTTATTCGACTAATCTTTTTTACAGTTTTATACTAGCTTAGCAACTTATTTTGTGTTACCTAGTTTTGCGGGCTGAACGGGTCCGTTACGCTTTAAGAGGAGGAATTTTAGATGTACACCGTAGCAGATTATTTGCTAGATCGTTTAAAAGAAATAGGGATCGATGATATTTTTGGCGTTCCTGGAGATTATAATTTAAAATTTTTAGACCATATCACCGCTCGAAAGGATTTAAACTGGATCGGTAATGCCAACGAATTAAACGCTGCTTATATGGCGGATGGTTATGCTAGAACCAAAGGGGTTTCAGCTTTTGTCACAACTTTTGGCGTCGGTGAATTAAGTGCTATCAATGGTTTAGCAGGAAGTTATGCAGAAAACGTGCCTGTCATTGAAATCGTCGGCTCACCAACAACAACTGTTCAAGAAGGCAAAAAACTTGTTCATCATACACTAGGCGACGGTGACTTTTTACACTTTGAAAAAATGCATGAAAAAGTCACCGCTGCAAGCGCTCACTTAACAGCGGAAAATGCTCTGACAGAAATTGATCGTATATTAACGATCGCTATAAGTAAAAAACGCCCAGTTTATATTAATTTGCCCATCGATATTGCAGAAATTGAGGTATCTAAACCTGATACACCTTTATTAACTGGACAAAAAGAGCTAACGAAAGCTGAATCAGAACTTTTAGAAACTATAGAAAAAGCTCTAAGCAATTCAGCTAATCCAGTTATCATCGCTGGCCATGAAATCTTAAGTTATCATCTTGAGGAACATTTAGATGCTTTCATTCAACAATACAATCTTCCAGTGACTACTTTATCTTTTGGAAAAGGAGCCTTCAATGAAGAGGATCCACATTATTTAGGCACTTATTCCGGTTCTCCAACGACAGAACCTTTAAAAAGCAGAGTTGATGAAGCCGATTTAGTTCTACTTTTAGGCGTCAAATTAACAGATTCAGCCACTTCTGGATTTAGTTTTGGCTTTACTGATAAGCAAATTATTTCTATTGGAAGTACAGAGGTATCCATCTATGGGAAAAAACAAGCAGGTATTCAACTGGATCTGTTTATTCCTGCATTAAAAACAATCAATTATTCTGGTTTTATTGGTGAAATCATTCCTGTAAAACGATTATCAAATATAGAAAATATAACTAAATCATTGACACAAAACCATTTCTGGGAAATGGTTGAAACTTTCCTTGTCCAAGGAGATACAGTGGTTGGTGAACAAGGAACTTCTTTCTTTGGACTAACGAATGTTCCCTTAAAAAAAGAAATGCATTTTATCGGTCAACCTTTATGGGGATCAATCGGTTATACTTTCCCTTCTGTCTTAGGTAGCCAAATAGCCAACAAAGATAGTCGCCATCTATTATTTATTGGAGACGGTTCACTACAATTAACGGTTCAAGAACTAGGAACTGCCTTACGTGAACAACTATCACCAATCATTTTTGTTATTAACAACAACGGCTATACTGTTGAGCGGGAAATTCATGGTGCTACAGAGCAATACAATGATATTCCAATGTGGGATTATCAACATTTGCCACTGGTATTTGGCGGTACTAACGATACTGTGGCAACTTACAACGTTAAAACAGAAGTTGAATTATATGAAGCTATGAAAACAGCTAGAAATGACACAAAACGATTACAATGGATCGAAGTTGTGATGGATCAAGAAGATGCACCGGAATTATTAAAAAAACTAGCCAAGATTTTTGCCAAACAAAATTCTTAATATTTACACGTTTATCTCAATTCAATACCAGTCGAATCTATTGACTTTTGAATGTGTTTTGTTATAGTTAAAAGCGACATTTACTTAATTTGAAGGAGTGAATAAGATGGCACGTGTTGAAAGTTTTGAATTAGATCACAATACAGTAAAAGCCCCATATATTCGTTTAGCGGGTACTGAAAAAAATGGCGAAGCATTGATTGAAAAATATGATTTACGCTTTTTACAACCAAATGAAGATGAATTACCAACAGCTGCAGTTCATACATTGGAGCATTTACTAGCAGTGAATTTACGCGATCACTTAGAAGGAATCATTGATATTTCTCCAATGGGCTGCCGTACTGGATTTTATATGATTATGTGGAACGAGCACTCACCAAAAGAAATTCGTGATGCCTTGGTTAAGGTATTGAACTTTATTGTTGAGACTGATTTTGTCCCAGCGGTTTCAGCAAAAGAATGTGGAAATTATAAAGACCATTCTTTATTTTCTGCTCAGGAATACGCGAAGATTGTTTTAGAGAAAGGGATTAGTTTAGATCCTTTTGAGCGAGTGATGTAAGAACGGTTCACTTTAGAATAAAAAACTAGCAGATCTGATCAGATGTTTCAAATCCTACCTGCTAGTTTTTATTATTTAGATGGATGTTTTGATAAGCTTGCAAGTCTACCTTCGATTAATTTCAATTCCAAATATTTTACTATTTTGTTTCCCAACCCTATTACTAACTTTCTATGTTATCTAAGTTTTCACTATTTTTTTCTTCTCTTAACCTCTTCTGTAATTCCTTATCATAATTTCTCGCCACTGGAATCAGAAAGTTGATTACACCACATACACACGCACCGATACCTGCAATCACAAACATTTTTTCCACACCGATTTTATCTGCTAAGGGCCCTGCAAAAACTAACCCTACTGGTCCTGTAATACTCATCAAAGAATTCAATACACCTAACACACGTCCAAGAACATTCGGTTCATAACTTTGTTGGATCATTGCCATTAACAAGGTATTGAAATACGGGGTGGCAAAACCTGCAATTGAATTTAGAATAACAAAATAGATAAATCCTCTACTAGTTGCCGGCAACAAACCACTCAATCCAATTGTTACACCAATCACAGCATAAGCAAAAAAGATTAGATTCATGCGATTTTTCCACTTCCCAAAAATCCCAATCACAGCACCACCAATCAACATCCCTACAGAATAAACTACTTCAACCAATCCAGCTTGACCAACAGTTCCATTAAAGTAATTCATAGTCATCAGAGGATATAAACTAGCAGCGGGCATAAACAGCAACATAAAAATAGCCCCAACGATGGTAATATACCAAAGACCTTTATTTTCAAATAGCTTGTTAAACCCAAATTTAGCATCTTCTAAAAGATGAATTGGTTCTCCTTCTGAGATAATCTTTTTAATCGTAACTGGAATCAACAGCCCAATACCAAAAACAGCCCCAAGAACATCCAACAAAATAAGAAAATTCATTGGAATCATAGAGTAGAGCACTGCACCCAATGCAGGGGCAATGATAAAGTTTGCCGATTGAACCATGCTAAATTGTCCATTGACCTTCGTTAGCTCATCTTCTGGTACCATCGTAGGCAATATCGACTGAATCGTTGGCATTTGAAACGTTTGTGCAATCGAACGCACCAGCAACGAGATAAATACTAGCCACAATGGAAAATCGGATGAAATCGTTCCGACAATTGATAGTATTAATGCAAAAATAGCTACAATGACATCTGTTAAAATTAATAAAACTTTCTTATTCCAACGATCAATAAGAGGGCCCGCAAACGGGCTCAACAGCACCATTGGCAACATTCCCAAAAGCATAGCCAAGCTCAAAACAGTTGCTGAACCCGTTGTCTTTGTCAGATACCAAATGATAGAATACTGGACAGCCATACTTGTGATTCCCGATAAAAATTGTCCTGTTAGAAACAGGTAAAAATTTCCTTTCCATTGATTAGGCTTAAATATAATTAAATTTTTAGACATAAAAACACTCCTCGAATGATTAATTATTATTCAATTTCAGATATAATAATCTTTTCTAATTTTGAAGCGTTTGTCCAAAACTAGAAAAGCCTATCCTTTTTTCAAACGGATTGAATCAATATTTGTCTTCAACATATAAATCATGTGGCTCTTTCCTCTCTTTGTTAGCTTTCTATAGGTTGATTTTACCTGATGTATGCTTCTCAAACAAATAATTAATTTGATTTTTTGCGACAATAATTATTTGTAAAGATATTTACGTTGATTACGCAAGATTTTAACTACTATATTGGTCTTTTTTTAGTTTACATTTTTTCATCAATGAAAGCTCTGAATGGTAAAATTTTCCCCATTTTCCAATCTAAGTTTCAATTAATTGTTTATTTATATCACAAAAAAAGCCAAAACTTTATAAGTTTCAGCTCCGTTTATCAAACTATTTCAAATTTATTAAGCTTCATTTTTGCACTAATCAACTTACACCTTATCAGTAGGTATAAATAAGTTAGCGTTAATTTTAAGAAGAACCATCAAGACCGCAGACGTTGCGATTGCCGTCGCTAAAGCACTAACTCCATTCATCACAAATGAAAACAACCATGGATTCATCCCCCAAAGAGCAAAACTTCCCCAGAAAATAACCCCTGCGATAAAGTGCCAAAAATAACGCATAACTGTACCGAAAAATGACGCATAAATAATAATTCGACTACTCTTTACATACTCTTTATTTTTGATGGCTTGTTGTAATCTTCCACTATAAACACCTGCAAAACCTGCAAAACCAAAAGCCAAGATATATTCAATAATTACTTGAATTGGCATTAAATAGTAAACTTGCGCCGCCGGAAAATGAAGTAGGCCCCAAATAAATGCTGAAAAAAATCCTGCCTTTGCTCCTCTTCGTAACGCATAAAGTGTGATCGGAATCATTCCTAGTGAAACCGAAAAGCTACTGCCGATATTGGTTGGAATAAAAGACAAAATCATCGCAATTGCCGCAACAATCGTTCCTTCAATCCAGATTTTTAACTCTACTTTTCTTTGCATAAAAAAAACTCCTCCTTGTAGAACGACCAATTCACAAAGGAGGAGTAAAAGTATCTATTTACTCCATCACAATTCCTACGCTCGTATTAACGAACAGGTTCGAAGGGTTTAGAGTTGGTACTCATTCTCAGCCAAGGCTCCCCTTTGTGATGGGTTCTATTTAATTTTTAGTTGTTCTCATTTTTACTGACAACAATGGAATCGTAACATGGTGGTTGCTAAAAGTAAAGAAATAAAGTTTTAGCTAATACTCAAATTTCGTCGTTTTACTTATCTATTTAAGGTAAAATAAAAGAAAAAAAGGAGGAGTATGATGAAAAAAAAAGTAAAAAAAGTTGGTTCTATTTTAATTATGGCAGTATTTGGAGGAATCATTGGTTATTCTGGCAGCTATCTGATTGGAAGTAACAGATTATCAATCTGGGATGCAGTAATTTTTCTCTTCGCATTGATTGTTTCTTTTATTTTCCACGTTATTATCCACGAAGCTGGACACGGTATTTTCGGGAAAGTCTCTGGTTATAAAATGGTTAGTTATCGGATTTTTTCATTCATGTGGGTTTGGCAAAAAGATGGAAAGATTGCTTTTCGACGATTTAACGTTCCAGGAACATTAGGCCAATGTTTAATGGCACCACCTCCATATGCGAAAGGAAAGTTTCCCTTCCGCTTATATTTACTTGGAGGGATTCTAGCTAACTTAATTACTAGCTGTATTGTTGGTATAGTTTTTATGCCTGATTCCATGATCGCTGCTGCCTTTTTTATTGCAGGTATGTTTATTGTTATAACAAATGGTTTTCCAACTGGTTTTAATGATGGAATGACTTTCAAAATTGCGTCTTCTAGCCATGAGCAACAATATTTACTCTATGTACAATTTGAAACAAACTACCAATTGAATCAAGGAAAAACATATCTTGACCTACCTGAACTGTTTTTTGAATTAACTCCAACCAAGACTAAACAAACCTATCTCAATGATTATCAATACTTTTTAAGAATTGCTCGTTTCTCGCAAGAACGTGATTGGAGACGTTTAAGTACCCAGATGGAATACTTGTGGAGCCAGTTGGATGATTTGCTTCCTCCATATCAAATTGAAGTAAAAAAAGAACTGATTTTTTCTCTCTCTATCACTAAACCAGAAGATGAACGTATTCTTCAATTATGGTCGGACAAAAGCGTTCAGCTTAGTTTAAAGCAGCCTTTAATGGGTAATAAACGAATAGAAGCCTCTTACTATTACTTTGTAAACCATGACCCTAAACTGGCTTTACTTTGCTTAAAAGCTGGAAAAAAATTACTAGATAAGGCTCCTGTATTAGGGGATGCAAAAGCTGAAATGAACTTGAATGACTGGTTACAGGAACAAATTTCTCTAGAACAAGGTACTTTATTTTAAATAGAAATAAAAATGACTGGCAATATTTTATTTAAACATCGCCAGTCATTTTTACATATCTTTTTAATAGTCACCTTTAATAACAAAGAACGAGCCGCGAATAGTTCCTGCCAACTTAGATTTTTGACGAGCAAACTTGAACTTTCCTTCAAACTCAACTGGGATTTCCATACCGTCAGAAAGTTTAAATCCTACTGCACGTTTCCCACCGTCTTCAAGTGTATACATCACATTTACGGCCAAGCCATTTTCATAAAAAACATATGCCATCTTAATTCCCTCTACTTCAAAGCTTGATACTTCTAATGGTTTATACGGGAATTTCATATCTCTTTGTGCTAAAATTTTTTCAATCCAAGCTAAAGTTTCAGTATCTTCACTAGCTGGCACCGTTATAAATTCATGTTTGTATTTATTCCAATAATAACGAGCTTCATTCGCACGTAAACCTGCCATCGCTTCCGCCACTGGAGAACTTTCAAAACCAACTGTTGAGACGTTTTTGAAATCTACTTTATAGGACATTTGAACTCCTCTTTTCTTTTGATGTATGGTAATTATATGCAATGATGGATTCATTGACAAATAAAATGGATTTGGTTTTTCTTGAGATGATTTAACAACATTACATGCAACCATAAAAAAACGAATATCGCTATCGACATTCGCTCATTTACTTTATCCATCTTTACAATAATTCTTTTCTCAATTCCTCATCCGTGCGATCAGATAAATACTTAGGCGCAATATCCAGAACGGTATACGCTCCAAATTGCTTTTCTTTAGCCAAACGAGCACAAGCTCTAGCGTAAGCAACTAACACACTTGCGGTAAATTCAGGGTTACTTTCCAATTGTAAATTATACTCAATCACTTGCTTCGTCTTTTGATGGGTTGTCCCAGTATGAAGAACTGTTCCGCCATGAGGCATAGCTTTATGATTTTCATCTAGTTCAGCCTGTGAAATAAAGTGAACTTCCGTGTCATAGTCAGCAAAATAATTTGGCATAGAAATGATTTCTTCCCGAATTCTCTTTGAATCGCCTTCATCTTCTAGAACAACAAAACATTCTCTAAAATGTTTATCACGAGTCGTCAACTGTAATGTTTCACCTGCTTTGAGTTTCTCGATAACCTCATTATTTGGAATCGTGTATTGAACAGCATCTATCACTCCATCAATTCGTCTTAATGCATCGGAGTGTCCCTGACTAACTCCTCTACCCCAAAAAGTATTCGTCTCACCATCCGGTAAAATACTTTGGGCATATAATCGATTTAAGCTAAACAAACCTGGATCCCACCCAGTTGAGATAATTGATGCCGTTTGATTTTCTTTTGCCACTTGGTCCACTTTAGCAAAATGCTCTGGAATTTTTGCGTGTGTATCGAAACTATCGATTGTATTAAATAAATGCGTCCATTCTGGCGTTTGCGTTGGTAAATCTGTTGCTGATCCGCCACATAAAATACAAACATCGATGTCATTTTTTTTAGACTTAAGTTGATCCATTGTGAACGCCTGTCCACCTTCTGTTTCAACAGTTTCAGGTGCTCTTCTCGTAAAGATGCCGACTAACACCATATCTTTATTCTGTTTGATAGCACGTTCCACGCCCCGACCCAGGTTCCCATACCCGACAATTGCTACTTTTATCATACTTACATTCCTCCACTTCTATGCCTCAAATTATACCAAATGGAAAAGTCATTTGACAATTGGAATTTATATAAGCAGACTATTTTGCGAAAATTACATTCATTCTTTTTTTGAGTCTAATCTTTGGCTAGTTTTTAGCATTGAGAATTTCCCGTTAATAGCCATTTTTTGCAGATAAATATATGAAAGATTTACCCAAGCAAAACTCAATAAAAATCCTCCAATCACATCACTAGGATAATGAACCCTTAAATAAATTCGACCTAGTCCAATCAACAGTACATAAACAACTAGACCTATTTTTAACCATTGATATTTTTTTGGATTATTTGAATAGACAGTATGAATCACTAAAATTATCGAACAGGCGAGACACATCGCCAATAAAGAATGGCCACTAGGAAAGCTGTAAGAAGTTTTTTCAGCCAGTTGTTCTACATTGGGTCTGATCCTTGCAACAGATTGTTTCAGGATAAATCCTAGTGCACTAACGACAAAAACATTACTACTCGTCCAAACTGCCAAAATCCTATAGTTATTCCTCCAAAGTACAAAAGAAACAATCAAACTTACGATAAAAATAGGAACGATCGTAGCTGTTTTGGCAAATAAGTTCACAAAATTGGTAATCACGTCACTAGGTTTCCAGTTAAACTGGTAGATAAACGAATCTAACTGACTAAACCATGAAGGATTTGTAACAACTAAAAAAGTAAGTATTGAAAATAATACAATACTTAAAATAGCTGGAGTAAATTTTTTTTCTTTCAATGTAGACATCCTCTCATTTCTAATTCATTAAACTTGTGAAGGTTAAGATGTCATAATCCTCTCAAAAGAAAAAAGCCAAACAATTTTTTCATAAGACGTTTGACTTTCAATCAATCTCATCGTCTGAGTTTTAGCACTATACAACGTAAAGAAAAATTCTTAGCTATTTTATGAAAAGCCTTAATTCGACAATTCCTGTTTTACCCATTGGCGTCTTTCGACGTTTCTGCGCAATAGCTTGTGTTTGTATAGGAGCCTCACCTAACAAGTTTATTTATTTTTATAAATCGTACCGTTTGGACGTTATTTTTTCAAGTTTTTTTGTTTCTCTTTATTTTTTCTTAATTTTAAAAGAGGAACCCGTCAATTTTTTTGACAAGCCCCTCTTTTATTTTCTAGTTTATATTGAATTTTATTTTACGCATCTAACTCTTCAAACTGTGAATTGTAAAGTGATGCATAGTAGCCACCTTCAGCAAGTAATTCTTCGTGTGTTCCTTGTTCTTTAATATCGCCATCTTGCATATAAAGAATTTTATCTGCATCTTTGATTGTTGATAAACGGTGAGCGATAACAAATGACGTACGACCAGCCATTAAGTTATTCATAGCGCCTTGAATCAATCCTTCTGTCCGTGTATCAACAGATGACGTTGCTTCATCAAGAATCAAGATTGGTTTGTCTGCTAAAATCGCACGAGCAATAGTTAACAGTTGTTTTTGACCTTGAGAAATATTTGAAGATTCTTCATTTAATTCCATATTATAGCCGCCAGGTAATGTTTGGATAAAGTGGTGAACATGAGCAGCTTTTGCAGCTTCATACACTTCTTCATCTGTTGCATCTAGACGACCATAGCGAAGATTTTCCATAATAGTTCCTTTAAATAACCAAGTATCTTGTAAAACCATCCCAATATTTTTACGAAGATCTGCACGATTAAAGTCTTTAATATTATAGCCATCGATTTTAATTGCACCAGAGGTAACATCGTAAAAACGCATCAGTAATTTAACCATGGTTGTTTTACCAGCTCCAGTTGGTCCAACAATTGCTACTGTTTGGCCAGAATCCACATGTGAACTGAAATCATTAATAATGATTTTATCTGGTGTGTAACCAAAACGAACATGTTCAAAGTCTACCATACCTTTTGCTTTATCAATTTTAACTGGATTTTCTACAGTTTGCTCTTCTTCGTCCTCCCCAAGAAATTCAAAGACACGTTCAGCAGCTGCTGCCATTGATTGAAGTAAATTAGATACTTGAGCCAATTGAGCAATAGGTTGTGTTAAGTTACGAACGTATTGGATGAAGGCTTGAATGTCACCAACAGTGATTGAACCATTGTAAGCCATAATTCCACCAAAGATAGCAACAGCTACATAGCCAAGGTTTCCAACAAAGTTCATAATTGGTTGCATCAAACCAGAAAGAAATTGAGATTTCCATGCTGATTTGAATAATACATCATTTTTTTCTTTAAATTCTTTCAGAGCGTTATCTTCATCATTAAATAAACGTACGATGTTGTATCCACCGATTGTTTCTTCTACTTTACCATTGATTACTCCAAGATATTCTTGTTGTGTTTTAAAGTATTTTTGTGAGTTTTTCACAACAATCATAATCAAAATCATTGAAATCGGTACAATCAAAATGGCAATACCCGTCATCTGTACTGAAATTGACAGCATCATTACAATAACCCCAATGATGGTGAAGGTTGACGTAATCAATTGGGTGATTGATTGATTTAAGGATTGACCTAATGTATCTACATCATTTGTAATACGTGATAATACTTCACCCGTTGTCCGACTTTCAAAATAGTTCATAGGCATACGGTTGATTTTTTCTGAAATTTCTTTCCGCATCCGATAAGTGATTTTTTGCGAAATCGTTGACATGATCCATCCTTGGATAATCCCAAAAAGAGAAGCAACAAGGTAAAGACCTAACATGAATAATAAGATGCCGCCGATTTTATCAAAATCAATTCCGCCAGTACCTTGATATTTTTTGATTAAGCCATTAAATAATTCCGTGATCGCTTTTGATAAGATTTTTGGTCCCCAAATATTGAAAATAGTTGAGGCAATTGCAAAAATTATTACAAAGAAAACAGGAATTTTATAGGCACCAAGGTAAGACAGTAATTTTTTCAAGGTTCCTTTAAAATCTTTTGCTTTTTCCACTGGAGCAATTTGTCCAGGTCCACCGCCACGACCGCCACGAGGGCGAGTTTGTTTTTGTTCTGACATTCTATTCGCTCCTCCCTACTCAGCTTCTTCTATGCCTAATTCGGCATTGCTTAATTGCGACTGGGCAATTTCTTGATAGACTTTTGATGATTCCATTAATTCTTCGTGTGTCCCATGTCCTACTACACGTCCTTCATTTAACACAATAATGTTATCTGCATGAAGAATCGTAGAGATTTTTTGGGCTACAATGATTTGTGTTGCACCTTTGATATTTTCAGACAACGCTTTACGCAACGCTACGTCAGTTTTATTATCAAGAGCAGAAAATGAATCATCGAAGATTAATATTTTAGGATTTTTCGCTAACGCACGGGCAATGGATAGACGTTGTTTTTGCCCACCTGAAACGTTGGTCCCACCTTGAGAAATTTCACGGTCATAGCCTTTTTCATTTGAATCAATGAACTCTTGAGCTTGAGCAATTTTAGCGGCTTTTTCCATTTGTTCATCTGAAATATCTGCATCACCAAATTTAATATTTGAAGCAATATCTCCAGAGAATAAAATTCCTTTTTGCGGAACGAAACCAATGATTTCATGTAATTTATGCAAACTCATTTCGCGAATATCAATTCCGTCAATCGTAATCCGTCCACCTGTTACATCAAAAAGTCGTGGAATCAAGTTAACGATTGTTGATTTACCTGAACCAGTTGAACCAATTAAAGCTGTTGTTTGCCCTGGTTTAGCCACAAAGTTAATATGATGAAGCACATCTTCGTCAGCATCGCTGTAACGGAATTCTACTGCTTCAAATTTCACTTCACCTTTAAAATCATGATTATCTTTAGGGTGTTTTGGATCTGTAATTGTTGGAACTGTTTCAAGAACTTCTTCCACACGACCAGCTGCAACGTTGGCACGAGGTAAGATAATTGAAACCATTGACAACATCATAAATGCCATAACAATCATCATTGTGTATGTGATAAATGCCATCATATCACCCACTTGAAGTTGACCATTATTCATGTTATGCCCGCCGACCCAAACGA
Organism: Enterococcus sp. AAFC-DPL-5146; assembly: GCF_058216635.1. Lineage (NCBI taxonomy): Bacteria > Bacillati > Bacillota > Bacilli > Lactobacillales > Enterococcaceae > Enterococcus > Enterococcus sp. AAFC-DPL-5146. The sequence goes on from NZ_CM177103.1 coordinate 1,888,300, forward strand.
TCAAAACAGAGATTCCATTCATCATCAACATCATCACAGGCATCATGATAGACATTGCACGGTTAACGAATAATTGAGTTTTCATTAAGTTCGTGTTGGCTGTGTCAAAACGTTTTTCTTCAAATTTTTCACGAGAAAACGCACGGATAACTGGTAAACCAGTAATAATTTCACGAGAAACTAAGTTTACTCTATCAACCAAGTTTTGCAATGCTTTAAATTTTGGCATGGTTGTTAATAACAATGTCATAACTAAAACTAAAACAGCCACCACAGCGACTCCAACAATCCATCCCATACCCGTTCCTGTTTTATAAACATTGTAAATTCCGCCAATACCTAAGATCGGTGCATATAAAACGATACGCATAATCATAACGATCCCCATTTGCATTTGCTGAATATCATTGGTATTACGAGTAATTAATGAAGCGGGGGAGAATTTTTCCATTTCTGTGTTTGAAAATTGTAATGTACGTTCATATTGTCCCACACGTAAATTTCTTGCCACAGATGCTGCAACTAATGAAGCAATCAGTCCAACAATAATTGCTGCAACAGCTGAAACAAGGGTTAAGAGGATCATTTTTGTCCCTGTTTTCACCATATAGTCTGTTTGAATTTGTTGTGTATTCATATCTAGTGCTTTGTATTCAGCAAGTGTTAATTGAATGCCCACTGTTTTCATTGAATCAGCACCTAGATCTCCTAAACTTTCTTTAGTTGCTTTACGAGCCGCCTCGACTTTAGCTGGCATCGCTTCAGTTTTTGTTTTGATTGAATCAGCTAACGTTTTAGCTTCGGCACCTTTCGCTTGAGCTTGTTGAGCCAATGCTTGAGCTTCTGTGCCTTTTTCAGTTGCTATAGCAATATCAGTTGAAGAGGCAGCTGCTTCACCAGCTGCTTTAGCTTGTTCACCTAAAGTGGTTGCTTCTTCGCCAAGTTGTTTTGCTTTGGCAGCGTCTGCTCCAACCGTTTTATAGTCTTCAATAATTGCTTTGGCTTCACTTCCACTTGATGAATCTTTTGATTGAGAAGAAGCTAACATCATCATTGGCAGATTAAAGATATCTGCTAATTTTGCTTCTGTCATATCATCTTGAAGGTTTAATTTATAGACTTCAACGTCTTTTCCATCAATCTTTTCGGTTGTTCGTTTATAGTTGTCTTCAACTGTTTTTTTCTCATCATCGGTCATGAACATTTCAATTCCTTGAAGAGTTGTTTTCCTGATTTTTTCAGGGGTGGAGTATTCAAGCCCTCCTTGTTGAATACCAACATCGACGATACCTGATGTTAGTTTTGGTAAGCTTAAATCACTATTTGCCTGTACGACTAAAAGCACAAGAACTGCGATGACCGCATACCAGTATTTGCCGAGATATTTAAAAATCTTCACTATTGGTCACCTTCCTCTTTCAGGGATATTTGTTGGGAGTAGTCTACGAATTTCGCAGTCAGGTCGATAAATTGTTTTGTGTCTTTCTCTCCCATTAGTTTAAAAACTTGAACAATCTTATCACGCATTTCTTTCTTTTGAAGCTTCGCTACTTTCTTTCCACATTCGGTTAAAGTAACGTTGATGCGACGACGATCATTAGGGTCCATAGTACGTTCGATTTGGCCCTTTTTTTCTAAACTGCCTAACACAACTGCAATACGAGCACTAGACAGTTTAAGTGATTCAGCGAGATGTTTCGGGCTAGTTGGTTCACCATAGCGATAAAGAAACTTGATGACAATACTTTCACCTTGGTTACTCTTTTCTAGTCTACTAAATGCACTATGTCGATTTTGAACCATTAGACGCATAAGCTCTTGTTCGGCCTCTTCTGCAAATGACATATGACTCCTCCTTTTCTCAAAATAATTGCTTCTACCATTAATAGCTAACGGTGTTAGTAATTAATACTGTTCGATATTAACGCAAATAGCTTTTGATGTCAATAGTATTGAATTAAAAATAAAAATGAATCCGTTTTTATTTAAGAATCTTAAAAATGTGTTCGATATTCTATTTAAAAGAGAAGAGATTTTTCGCTAAAAAAAATCTGAAAACATTAATAGGCCATGTCCCCAGACTAACTTTTATAGATTTAAATTTACTATTTCTAACAACAGAATCTACATTACAACATGCCCATTTTGAGAGGATTTCAATGAATTCATTTAACTGCTGCGGATTAAAATGAACAACAACCGGATAACAAGCATATCCGCTGACTTTAAAAACTCGTCTATTTCGTTGATTGTTCTTTCTATTATCTTTTAACTAAGCAAGTCGTTGTCCAATTACTTACTCTGTAAGTTGGATTTTTTCGCTGATGTCTTTATTTGATAATTTGACATTTACTTCTAAAAGCTACAAATTTACTGAACACAATGAACTTAGAACTTTCAACTTACTTGATAAAAAACAGCCTACTTTTATCAGAAAACGAGTCTCCGTTATTTCAGTTAACCTTAAAATCGAATGAAGCTGACTTAGTAGGCTAATAATCAATCAAGTTTTTTTCGCGTTTATTATACCTAAAAACAAATATCGCCATAGTATGAACTCGCATAAATACAATTCTTTATATTTTCAAATTTACGAGATAGTAAAACAAAAAGTTGAGTAAAGTTCTTTATTAGAACTTACTCAACTTTCTTACATGCCTCTTTAGTTTAACTGTTTTAACTAGGGATATCTTATTTAATTCTGGAATAAATGTCACTACACTTTAAAAGATAACCATTTCTTTACAATTAAAAATAAGAGAATCAATGTTAAGCCAACTACAAGAAGAAACAAACTTACTGCTTCTCCTGTGGTCGGTAAGATATCAATAGAATCACTTTTTATAACCGTTGAAACTTTATCACTTTTATTTTCCTCATCATTTGAATCATTTACAATTTGTTTTTCACTTTTATTTCTATTCAATGTTCCGTTTACTGGAATACTAACTTCTGCTTCTCCATAAACAGTATTTCCCATTCCAAATAGTCCCAAAAGAAAACAAGTAACAAGGATTAGCGAAAAAATGATGCTTTTTTTTTTCATACGATTATTTAACGGGATTTCCATCTTTACCTAATACTTCAAATTTCATAGTCATTGCATAAGAAACTGTTTGTCTAGCAGGTTCGTCCGCTTTAGTAGCTTTGTCGGATTCTATTTTTTCTGGTGTTACTTTACCTGTATATTGAAATTTATATTCAGATCCTTCTGATTTTCCAGAAAGAATTGGAGATTCCAATTTGCTCAATAATTTGTTCATTTCACCAGTTGGGGTACCATCAGCTGTAATAAGGTCAAAGGCTGTCTCACCCTCTTTGTTATTTTTTGGTTGTAGACTTAATTTATCAATCGCTTTTGCCGCTGTTGCGTCCTTTGGAAGAGTAAAGCTTGCTAAATTAACATTTACTGGACGAGCCGATAAATTAGAAACATGGTACTCACCTGACGTAATTACTTTTTCATCGTCTGTGTCTGAATGAAACAATACTGAAGTCGGTAACTCAACTTTAAGCCATTTTTCATCTCCTTCTGGAATGTTTTCTTCGGGATCTGCATTATCCATCTGACCAAGTGTACCTTTAACTGGGATTTCAACCCCCTCATTAGAATCGTATTGGTTGCCATCTACGTTGTCAATAACCTGATGTTCTGATGCAAATGCTACTTGACCTGTTCCTAAAATCATTCCGCCTAATACTAATAATGTAAATACTGTTTTCTTCATATAATAATCTCTCCTAAAATTTTTTTAATTTATCTTTAACAGCTTTTAGCTACTAAATTCATTTATTAACAGTAATTTTGATTACTGCTTGAGTTGTTCCTCTTTTTTCCTTAAGCTTACTATCATATATATCTACCTGAGCTGTTGCTTTGTATGTTCCCGCCTCTAAAGTTTTACCTAATTTTGCTTTTGTTACTTCAAAGCCAGGCTGAATCATTCCTGATTCATAAACAAGCGACTTATCTTTATCCAATATCACTTTTACATTGATTGGATAGGCATTAACAGGCTCATTTTTTATATAAATATTTCCTTCAGAAGTTTTTTGATCAAAAGTAGCTTCTGGAAATATGGTTAGAGTAAATTGTGTTTCGTCTACTTTATTTTGTTGATAAGCATTCAATTCTTTACTTGTCATTTTTTTGGCATCTCTTACATCTGGATATTCTCCAGCAATTAATTCTTTTGGATTTTGTTGGGAATAATGCCAATAAAACGACCCCGCAGTTCCAAGAATTAAAAGAAGTAATAACATGAGTATCATCCATTTTTTCTTTGTTTTTGTTTCATTATTCATTACCGTTCTCTCCTTAGTCTTTCATACCAAACTTCAGAATTATACTGCTCTCTAAATGTGGAGAGTCTTCTGATTTATCGTTAAAATACTTTCCTTCAAACCTAATTTCACTCGACTTACTAGCTGTCAAATCTGTTAAGAGTTTCGAGGGTGTATTGGTATTTAAGCTATTAACTTTTTCTTTACCATCTACAAGCAAGTTCAATCTTAATGATTTTTGTTGCTTAGATGGATCTTCTTCTTTTTCTGATAAATAGTTCACACCTGACGTTTTCCCAATAGAAAATGAAGCCATTTCAACTGCCAGTGTAGTATTTGTTGAGTTATTTTTTATTGAGTACGATTCAGAAATAATTTTGTCTTTCGTTTTTCTATCAGAGAAGAATAACATTTTAGTAGGAATAGTTACATTCACCCACTTATTCTCAACATTTATTTTAATCTTGTAATCGTACTGAATTTTTTTACCTGTTTTTAGAGTTTCTTCTACTCTTACTTTAGCTGGCTTTATTCCTGGTGTTTTGGTGTCCGGGAACTCAACAAATTTCACAGATTTTATATTTTTATATTCGTTAGCATCAAAATATTTGTTCATATTATTTTTAAACTCTTCATTTAACATATCATCCGAAGCATTCAACACTGTCGAAACTTCTTTTGGTTTTAATTGATTTACCCTTAATGGCTGATAGCCGTCCTTTGTAATTTCATAATAAACAGCCCTTTTTTCATTGTTATACTGATTTCGTTGCTCATTCTCGTAGAGATAATTTTTTTTAAGTTCTCTCTCCCACGCTCGAACAACATCACCATAATGAACGGCTTGTTTCTTGTCTGTTCCCCATTTTTTTAACGCATCCTGCTTTAAGTCTTCTCCCATAGCTTCAATATAAGTATTTCCACGTTTTATTTCATCCATGATACTCGTATTTACTTCACTCAGATCAAACCAATCAAACTGATAATACAACTCTTTAAAATAAGAATGAATCGAAGTATTATCGTCTAACATTCCGGAAACCGCTGCTATGATTGGTTTTTCCCCAAGTATCAAAGGAAAAGCAGCACTGGTACGATCATCCCCCCAAGCGCCATATGCGACAACAGAACGTCCCCATTCAACTTTAACAGGAACAGATACATCAACTTTTTGTCCAGTTTCACTTCTCGTTACAGTTACAGTCATCGTCTTATTTCCAACTGCATCTGCTTCTACCGTATCTTTAACTACAACCGTATAGTCCTCTGGTTTAAGCTCTTCATTATCTACTTTCACATTTTCAACAAAATCCTTTGGATTTAAACTATCTATTGATTCACCTAAAGAGATAGTTTGAGGCTTGCCTTGTGCCGATAGTTTTCCGTTGACAAGCACCTTAACTTTGGCAGTTGTTTCCTTTGCTATTCCTTTAAACATGTACTCATATTCGTAAACACCTGATTTACTTGTATCTATATTGGTATCTAAATTTGGGACACCTTTAACACTTATTCTATCGTCAGACCATGGAACAGCTTTTCCATCTTCATCCGTAGCACTTAAAAACCCGTCTTTCCAACTTATCTTCTGTTCCCTATCTACAACTAAATCTTTTGTCTTTAGTGAGGATTTATCTTCTTTTACTGTTACCTGAATATCGTAATCGTACTGAATTTTTTTACCCGTTTTGAGGGTTTCTTCTACTCTTACCTTAGCTGGCTTTATTCCTATCGTTTTGGTGTCAGGTAGATTCACAAATTTTACAGATTTTATATTTTTATATTCGTTAGTATCAAAATATTTCTCCATATTATTTTTAAACTCTTCATTTAACGTGTCACCAGAAGCATTCAATACGGTGGAAACTTTTTTTGGTTTCAATTGATTTACCCTTAATGGTTGATAGCCGTCTTTTGTAATTTCATAATAAACAGCCTTTAATCCATTGTTGTATTGATTTCGTTGTCCGTTTTCGTAGAGATAGTTTTTTTCAGGTTCTCTCTGCCACGCTCGAACAACATCACCATAATGAACGGCTTGTTTCTTGTCCGTTCCCCATTTTTTTAATGCATCCTGTTTCAAGTCTTCACCCATGGCTTCAATATGAGTATTCCCATGTTTTGTTTCATTCATGGTAATCGTATTTGTTTCACTCAGATCAAACCAATCAAACTGATAATACAACTCTTTAAAATAATAATGAATGGATGTATTGTCATTTTCTAAACCAGAAACTGCTGCTATGATTGGATTGTCTCCAAGTATCAATGGAAAGGCAACACTAGTACGATTATCCCCCAAAGCACCATATGTAATAACAGAACGACCCCACTCAACGTTAACTGGAACAGATACATCAACTGTTTTCCCAGTTTCACTTCTCGTTACAGTTACAATCATTGTCTTAGTTCCAATCGTATCTGCTTCTACCGTATCTTTAACTACAACCGTATAGCTATCTGGTTTAAGCTCTTCATTATCTACTTTCACATTTTCAACAAAATCCTTTGGATTTAAACTATCTATTGATTCACCTAAAGAGATAGTTTGAGGCTTGCCTTGTGCCGATAGTTTTCCGTTGACAAGCACCTTAACTTTGGCAGTTGTTTCCTTTGCTATTCCTTTAAACATGTACTCGTATTCGTAAACACCTGATTTATTTGTATCTATATTGGTATCTAAATTTGGGACACCTTTAACACTTATTCTATCGTCAGACCATGGAACAGCTTTTCCATCTTCATCCGTAGCACTTAAAAACCCGTCTTTCCAACTTATCTTCTGTTCCCTATCTACAACTAAATCTTTTGTCTTTAGTGAGGATTTATCTTCTTTTACTGTTACCTGAATATCGTAATCGTACTGAATTTTTTTACCCGTTTTGAGGGTTTCTTCTACTCTTACCTTAGCTGGCTTTATTCCTATCGTTTTGGTGTCAGGTAGATTCACAAATTCTACAGATTTTATATTTTTATATTCGTTAGCATCAAAATATTTCTCCATATTATTTTTAAACTCTTCATTTAACGTGTCACCAGAAGCATTCAATACGGTGGAAACTTTTTTTGGTTTTAATTGATTTACCCTTAATGGTTGATAGCCGTCCTTTGTAATTTCATAATAAACAGCCTTTAGTCCATTGTTGTATTGATTTCGTTGTCCGTTTTCGTAGAGATAGTTTTTTTCAGGTTCTCTCTGCCACGCTCGAACAACATCACCATAATGAACGGCTTGTTTCTTGTCTGTTCCCCATTTTTTTAATGCATCCTGTTTCAAGTCTTCACCCATGGCTTCAATATGAGTATTCCCATGTTTTGTTTCATTCATGGTAATCGTATTTGTTTCACTCAGATCAAACCAATCAAACTGATAATACAACTCTTTAAAATAATAATGAATGGATGTATTGTCATTTTCTAAACCAGAAACTGCTGCTATGATTGGATTGTCTCCAAGTATCAATGGAAAGGCAACACTAGTACGATTATCCCCCAAAGCACCATATACAATAACAGAACGACCCCACTCAACGTTAACTGGAACAGATACATCAACTGTTTTCCCAGTTTCACTTCTCGTTACAGTTACAATCATTGTCTTAGTTCCAATCGTATCTGCTTCTACCGTATCTTTAACTACAACCGTATAGTCCTCTGGTTTAAGCTCTTCATTATTTATTTTCACATTTTTAACAAAATTCTTTGAATTTAAACTATTTATTGATTCACCTAAAGAGATGGTTTGAGGATTCGCTTGTGCTGATAGCATTTCTTGAACAGTAATCTTTGATTTAGAATTTGTATTCTTTACTTTCCCATTAAACGAATATTCATATTCGTAAACACCTGATTTACTTGTATCTATATTGGTATCTAAGTTTGGAACACCGTTAATGCTTATTCTTTTGTCAGACCATGGAACAGCATTTCCATCTTCATCCGTAGCACTTAAAAACCCGTCTTTCCCAGTTACTTTCTGCCCCATATCTACAACCAAATCTTTTGTCTTTAGTGAGGATTTATCTTCTTTTATTGTGATCGTTGCTTCATTACTAAACTGTTCGTTCTCTGGATAGTATATTCGAGCGATATATGTCCCTGGCATTTTTGTATCCAAATTTTTTCTTATCCATTCTTCTCCTACTTGTTGCCCAACAGGATAAATGTAGTAATAATTAAAATCCTCTGCTTTAAGTTTGTTTTCTTCTTTATCTGTTACGTTCTTGAAGGGAGAATTTGGGTCAAACTTCTCTCCTTGATATAATTCAACATTTTGTAATTCCAATTTAGTTTTATCTTCTTTGACTTCTACATATACTTCATTGCTATAACCTACTCTAGGCATATAAACCTGCAGTAGATATATACCTACTTTACTTGTATCTATGGCTGTAGCTCTATCCTCATATTCTATTGGATGATTATTAACAATGTAATTAGTCGAAGAAATATCTTTATGATCAGTCAGCCTTCTTCCATATTCATCGTATACATTGAATAATATGGAATTGGGATCAAATTTCTGCCCTATATATAATGTTACACCTACTATACTTGGCTTGGGTACATCTCCATGTACATCGCTATTTCTATTAATTTTTTTAGTTGTTTCTTGAGTATCTTCCTTTTTCTCACTAATAGACTTTGATTCTACTATGTCATGTTCGTTTTGATTTGTAGTACTAACCTCTGCTTCATTATCTTCAGTACTAGAATCCATTACTTCTTTTAGTTCCTTATGTTTACTTTCTACAATTCCAGTATTTTCTGTGATATCTTTTGCAAATACCAAAACTGATCCTGATATACTTTCAAATGTTAAAGTAATACACATACTAAAAGACAATATTTTTTTTATCGTTTTATTTTTCATATAATTTCTCAATTATATAAACACCACCTTTTGCACGCACTCGAATTATATTTTTTTTGAATAATCATATAATTCAATAATCCATTTTTTAAAAATAATTTTTTTGAATTGCTTATTCACTATTTAAACACGTTTGATATGCTCTTGTTTATCGTAATCTGTTTCCCCGTAAAACAAAATCAAATAATTTTTTTCTATTTAGTAGTCAAATCGTTTGATTTCTTGAATATACAGATGCTATAATCTACGAAATTAATTTATTTTTAATTTGTATAATATATGTATTTTAAAAGGAGATGGTATTACTGGAAAACTTCCATATGACTTCTATCAGTAAGCAAAAATATGATCTATTTAATTTTATCTATTTTAGTGAAGAGAATGTGTATATTAAAAGTATCACTGATTATTTTATGATTTCCTCCACTTCAGCCACTAGAAATATACGTGAGTTGAATGAAGATCTTTCAGATATTTTTAAAGAGGAACACATTCAAATAGTTAGAAACAATAATATTTACACGATACTAAACAAGACAGATAAACCAGCAGCCTATATTATTGATAAAATTCGTCTTGAGTACTTTAAAGACACTGATCAATTCAAAATTATTGAAGCATTAATAAAAAAAAGATTTGACAGTGTAAAGTCTTTAGCTAATTACTTACATATTAGTACTCCTCATTTATATAAAGCGATTAAAAAAATAAACACTAATCTTGAAAAATTTGAAGTTAGAATCTCATTTCAAACTACTTCTACTTTTAGTAATTTTATAAGTGAAAAAGAAATTAATATGCGTGTTTTTCTCTATTATTATTATTGGCATTTTTATAAAGGGTTGGAGTGGCCATTTAAAAGACTTGCAGAAACTAGCATGACTGAATCAAAAATTTTAGAAATTTTTACATATTCTCAAATTCAAAGATTTAATTACTTAGCTTCCCTTTCAAAATTTAGAATTTATTCAAGAAAACAATACATTGCACTAGAGGAAGAAGCTTTATTAGACCTCTCTCCATATAAGATAGAGAATGACTTTGGTCTACTTCTTGACTCAAATACTTACAAAATTCCTGAAAAAATCCTAGATCAAGAAAAAGTATTCTTTAATTTTTTAGCACGTTTCTATATTGCAGATTGCGATGATAGAGCGCAAAAAATTAACATTGCCGCTCAATTTTTAAAAGCTTCTACGCCTCTAATCACATACACAAAAAAACTCCTGAATAAATTATTTTCAGACTATCATATTGACGTATCTGAAGATGTATGGTTACTTTCTTATTACAATCTAAATACAATCTTTCTTTATTTAAAGTACGTTAATCTTGATTATTCAGACTGGTATAAAACACGAGATGGTTTGGGAAATCACCCTACACATAATCCAGTATGGGAGATAGCTGAAAAAAATTTTATCACTTATTTCACTAATACGTTTACCGATCTTCCCCCGCCACTTAAGATAACTGAAGGAATGACTAAATATGTTGCACAGTGTCTACACTACCTTGTAGATAATAATGTAAAAGTAGAACCTATCAAAATTTGTGTCCAATATGGTCGATTATTTTATTTAAATGATCAAATTAAACATACAATCAACTTAACTTTTCAATCAAAGAATATTATGTATGTAGACACCACTGAGAATGCTGACTTGATTATTTCAGATAGCTATCAAGGTGAATGCGACAACGCAGTTTACTTCTTTTTATATGACACTAATGACGAAAGTAATTGGAAAGCAATGATTACTACCATCAAAAAAATGTTTTACAAAAAAGTGCTTATACCACGTAAATATACGGTAGAAACCAATGAATGAGATTGTTCATTCATTGGTTTTTACCATATTTTTATTATTAGCGATGTTTAGTAACACAGATTTTATACTAATACTAGAATTATATCTTTCCTTTTATTACATAATAAATCGTACTATTCCTCCCAAAAAACTTTCAATCAATACATTCCTAAGGTTTTTAGGATTATTTTTATTTGCTTCCCTTGCCGCCACTTTTCAAGAAAATGAGCTGTGACAAAGATGCTATAGTTATCTTTATATGAGGTGAATAAAATGGATTTTTTTTTAAGTGACAAAGATCATAAAAAATATAAACTTTTAAAAACAATATTGGCGAATCCTGGTATTGAAATGTGCCGTATTAAAGATCATTTAAATATTTCTTCCACAAGCATTCGTAGATTTTTACATGAGCTCAATCAAGAACTAGCTGAGGTTTTTCGAAAATGTACTATTTCAATCCATTTATTAGACACGGGATACTCACTTACATGTAATAAAATTCCAAACAGCTTTTTATTAGATTCCATAAAACTATTTTATATCAAACAATCTAATGAGTTTAACATTTTAAACACTTTAATTACCAAGCGTTATGATAGTGTCAACCAATTATCATTGAGAATAAATATTAGTCCCTCTCATTTATACAAATATGTTAAAAGCCTTCGATTTTTTCTTTCCCGTTTTAACCTAGATATTGATTTTTCACATAATAATACGACTAACTCTAACTTAGTTGGAACTGAGATTGATAAACTGTATTTTCTTAATGTTTATTTTTGGGAAATATACAAAGCTGTCGAATGGCCTCCATTTATTGTTGATTCTCATCCGTTCTACAATACAGCTGATCTTTCACCTTTTCAGGAGAAAAGAATACGCTACATAAGTTCCATCTCTAACCATCCTGCAATTAAAAATCGTAAGCTTACGACAGATTCTGATTTGAAAGAGATTTTTGATATTTTCCAAAAATTCAATGGTGCTGTAACATCTGGAGTATCAAAAACTCCTATAGAAAATTTTTTCATTCGATTGTTCATTCCGGAATTCGATTCTGACTTAAATAAAGTGTGTATAGCAAAACTGGCATCAGAACTTAAAAATAATAAACTTGTGTCTTTATCTACTATTTTTTTAAATAGTCTTTTTGAATCGTATCAAGTTTGTCCTAACGAATCTCAATACAATGTTTGTTTCTATCATTCGTTAGTTATACACATTTTTTTAAAATATGTATATACTGACTTCTTTAGTCCTTTTGAAAATTTTCCAAGAGTAAGTGAACTTACTTCAGAAGAATTAAGCTTTGTTGAATTGGAAACGAGTTTATTTCAATTTTATGAAGAACTAACTACTGAAAATAGGCACTACCCTCTTCAAGTATCTAAAGCAAATCTTTTGTATATGGTTAATTTTAGTTATTTTATATTAGACTATTGTACTGAAACAAAAAAAGTCCATGTTTATGTCGAATTTTCTAAAAATATTTTTTCAACACAGATGCTTAAGAAAAACTTATTAGGGATATTTGGACATGATAATATCGAATTAACAAACTCTCAGCGACAAGCAGATATCATTTTAACTGATTTTTCTTATGAAGGGATGGAACAGGAAAAAATATGTCATTTTGAAAATCCGTATAGCCATTGTTCTTGGAATAATGCTTTAACAGCTATCACCTCCATGCTCTACAAAAAAAAGGGATTCATTAATAATTTTACAATTCAAAGTGAAGCTATATGTAATTAGATTTGATTATTTTTTATGTTTTTTTCTAGATAAACGATTCAAAAAAAAAAGCAGTAAATCGATTTCTACTTCGATTTACTGCTTGTTTTTTACTACTGAATTAATTCATAGTCAATTTATTTAAATTAAGCTGGTGGTATGAATTGGATAATTTTTTTATTGAAATGTGAGTAACCACAGGCAATTGACATAACAATTAATAGTAACTCCAGTTCAAACCCATTAACAAAACCGCTGCCAGATTTTAACATAAAAATAGCCGAACCTAAAATAGCAATAAATCCCAATGAAACCAGCGGTACTAATAGACCGATAATCATAAAAATACCACCGCCTACTTCAATAAGAGCAATAATTACAGGCATAAAAGATGGCAGACCCAACCCAACAAAGAATTCTGTTGTTCCTTTAAGATCTGAAAATTTTGCCACTCCATGTAAAACCATGGTAATACCCAATGTTATTCTTATTAATAAAAGACTTGTACTTGTTGCATTTTTTAACTGCATGAATTTTATAACCTCCTTTAATTGATGGTTAATTATATCATACAGAAAGATCACTTACAATAAGTAAGTTAAATAATAGTTATTTTTATACATAGTAAAACACCTAGCTAAATTGCTAAGTGTTTAATAAATAAATGTTTTTCTATATCCTAATTTCCATCTTTTAGTAGACTCATCAATTCAAATCCAGTGTTCATTTTAGAATAAATGGAGCAAACTACGAACCGTTCTTTTCCTGCGAATTCCACCATTTTATATCGTCCTGAAGAGGCTGGTATATGATGGTGACCATGAATAGCGCCAACTATGTTATATTCCTCAAATAACTGTTCAATTTTCGGCTCTGAACAATCATATTTTTTGTTATAAGATTTACTTTTTGGTGAAAGCATACTAAGTTCATTGAACAACGGAGCATGGGAAACGATTACTGTTGGTATATCGTAATCCTTATTTAGCAGGTAGTTTAATGAATTTAAGATAAACTTTTGTTGTTCTTTTTTTCGTTTCACTAGTACAACGGGGATTGTCAGTCCTATATATCGAATGCCATCATGAACAATGCTGCTATTATTTAACACGCTCGTTTTAGGAAATCGTTTTTCTAGCTCTGCTTTGACACATTCATAATAGATATGATTTCCTGTTGGCAACTTGTACCAAGAATCATCTGGATTTCGCATAAGATCTTGAAACCATTCATTTTTGAAAAAGGGTCTCCATTGTTCCCACTGTTGATCTTCTTTATTTGGATTATCTGGCAATACATCTGCTAATTCATGATTTCCTATAACATAGAGTCCTTTAATTTCTTCATTTCTTACATGAGAATCAGAAATATCTCCAACTAAGATGTTGAAGTTTTTATTCATAAATGTAAGTTTCCCATCAATCGTATGGATGTCAGAGACAACATTTACTATATTAGGATTTTCTGTTGGAAGAACATTTTCAAAATATTGTTCTAGTTCTCTAGGATCAACACTATGTGCAGTGTATTTTTTCCTGACTTCAGACAACTCTTTTCCAATTTCTGATCGTAAAAGTAACTTGTTATTTGAAGGTGCAGTTTGTTTCATGACAATAATTGAATCTTCTATCTTTTGTTTTATTTCTTGCGGTAATAAATCTAAGGCAGGTTGGATATCTGATTCAACTGTTAAATGCTTATCCGAAATAAAACCGTCTTGCAGGTTTGTTTCTAATAGACGTACATGTTTACCGTCTGTCGTTATAGGTAGTGCTTGTGTAAGCTGGACAACAAAATTGAGGTACTCTGAAACGTATCCAGATATTCCTGTTTTTATATTTTCACTAAACAAAAACTTACCTGGAAGGTTCGCAGAAAGTGCGCCAGTTTCATCATGCTGCAATAAGCGTCCTAGAATTTGAATCTCTAGTAAGGGATCTTCAAATATGGCATTGTACGCTTGAATAACTTTTGAAGAGTTCTTATTTACTCGTTTGTTTGTCACTTGAAAAATACTTAGTTTAAGATAAGTTTCTAGGTTAACTTTATGGGATTTGATATATTGATAAACCTCTTCTGGATGAAGCAAATATTGAATTGCTGCCCGTTGAATATAGTTTCTGGCGGTATCATAAGGTATCGCTGAATAGACAAGATCTCCTGTGGAAGATATGTTTAGGGAATTTTCTTTTGTGTTGTAGGTTAATTGAAAGTACTCGTTTTTGAATACTGTTTTGTTGACTGGACGTCGTTTGTTTTCTGGGTAAAGATCTAGGCGGCTTGCGAGTTTTGGTGATAGTATCGTTTCTGTTTTTGATGGTGGAAAAAATGTTTGTTTGCTTAGGGTTAAGGAATTTTTGTTTTTGTTGGATTTCATTGTTGCACCTCCTTTTTACAGTTAGTCATTCTCCTATCGGATGAATTCTTTCTATTTTAGGATATCCAAAGATATGCATTATTATCTATTGGCGATAATAGTAATTTTCTGCAGGATATGCTCCTCCTTGTTGAGATAAAATAAGTCTTGGTTTTGTTGTATCTGAATTGTCTCCATCAGGATTTTCAAAACCGACCTTAAAAAATCCTATCGGAGTTGATCCTCCCATTTCTCCAGTTGATAAACTAGCATATGGGATTTTACTGGTTTTATCAGAATCTTTTATTGTGTGAATTGTTTGATTTTTATTCGTTGTTCCGTCAGCATTTATTACTATACTATCTCCAGTTCCGTTTTGCCAAGTTCCAACTAAGCTACTTATGTCACCATTATTGATTGCTTCTATATCTAAATCTTCCTGAAGTGGTCTTGGTGTATTCTTAAGCTGATTCAAATATTCCCCATTGGCTTCAAAAAAAATAATAGTATCATCAATCTGGACATTTGCCAAAATACTCTTCACTTCACTATTACACCAGAAATATATATAGGTTTGCGTGCCATATCCATCATTTATGTTTGGGAGCAGTGTTGACTTTTCTATAACGAACGATTGATTAGGATTCGTTGTGTCTGTTTTTAGCACTGCGTAGTAACCGTTATTTTTCAGATATTCATTGCCTGTTGCATTTGTGGCAATCAAATGTGTGTAAAACTCGTTTGGTGCTTTTAAACCATATGGGTTTTGTTCTACAAAGCTGCTACTTTGAGTAGATTCATTAGATTGGGAGATATTAGAACTTAAAGTACTTGGTTTGTTTATTGACGACTCTTGACTACTATTCTTTTGACTTTTGCATCCTACTAATACCAATATTACTAATGATACAAAAATGTACCCCCAAATTGTTCTTTTCATCTTATAATCCTCCTACATTTACTCGTTTCACGTCTTGTTCATTTTATGTTTAATATATACTTATGTAAATAAAAAAGTTGAATAAGTCCTGATTTAGAACATTACTTAACTTTTTGCTTCACTCACTTTTTAAACACTTTCAGAAATCTAAATAATTCTATTTGATAAAAATAAACTCTTAATTTTTTTTACAAAATATTGATTTATTTAAATCAACTAATTTGTTATGTTTCTTATTATTTTATAAAGTCCATCTCGATCAATTAAATTGACACCAGTTTTATGAGCTAATTCTTTTGCGGACTTTGTAAAATAGCTGTTGGTAACTACATAAACCTCTGCCAAGTCATAATAGCTTTTTCCTGCATGTGCTTCTTGAACAGCTTTGTTACCAACATTTTTCTTATATCTTTTACATTGATAACCTATTTTTCGATTTTCTTTTTGTGCTAAAACATCAATTCCTTGATCTCCTTGATATTGTGTCACTTTCACTTTTTTATAATCTGATTTCCTCAATACATTAGCAAAGTAATGTTCGAATTTTTCACCTGTCATTAGATCAATATCTTTTAATTCATAGTTTTTGTTTCTTTCGATGAAAAATAAAATGATTTTGTGTAGATAGCTTAAAGCTATAATACCTACTGCTAACCAAATTATTTTATTTTCCACTAAGGGCTTCATCACTTCGAACCAGTCGTTAGTATTCATGATCTCTCCTCTATTTTAATAACAATCAATTTTTGAATTTTATGAGAATAGCTAATTACTCATTATATTTCAACTTTTCCAACTCTACTTTTTCAAAGTGAAAAGAGTCCAAATAATCAATCGGAATAACTTTATTCCCAACTATTCTTGTAGATGTAGTGCCTCTAGCAGCAATTCCAATAACTTCATTATTTTCATTTAAGACTGGTCCACCACTATTACCTTCAAAAATTGTTTCATTAATAATATATAGTTCAACAAAATCTACAACATTTTCCTTTTTTTTATTAAATATACTTTTAGTTAATTTTTCATGATCCACACCAATAATTACTCCAGATGCTTCTATAAAACTGCCATTTTGATGACTTGGAAAACCTAATAATTTAACAGATTTTCCCTTAGATAAAAATTTCGTATTTTTCTCTAGACCAATAATCGATTCATTTGTTGCAAACTTACAAATAGCTATATCTATTTCGAAATTAATTGATTCAATTTCGATTTCTTGTTTTAAAGTATTCTCACCTGTAAATGGATCTATGCAACGCACATTTATAAAAGCATCATATAAATTATAATTTTTACTAGTTTTGATTAATGATTTAAAGACATGAGCACAGGTAATGATTTTACCATTTTTTAATAGAAAGCCAGTCCCCACTTCACTTTTATAGAAATCGACATCTACATCAAAGATATTTATTATTTCCTCATCTGTAATCAGCTTAAATTTTTGCTGCTTGTCAGCAGTTTTCTGCATAGTACGCCTCTTACGTTGGAATGCGAATTCTGATAATAATTGTTCTTTTAACGGATCATATAATTCCTCTACTGGATTCGTTTCCTTTTCAATTTCTTCACAATACGTAAAATACTCTACATCAATCCGATAAATAGAATGCATAAAATCTCGCTCAATTTGAGATAATGGTGAAATATTCTTGATTTTATCTGGTTTTTCAAGTGCATTAAACTTTTGAATAAATTTTTGAACAACTGGATCTGTTTTCCCTTTAATTTGAGCAACGTAATTAATCATTCCGCGAATAACTTCCTCAGGTTCTAGACGGCTATTTCCAGTTCTCTTATCGTGAGGTTTATAATGTTTGTAAAATTTTTCTTTGGCTGCTTTCCTATCTAAAACTTCAAAATTATGCAACATTGCCCGAATAGACAAAACATAATTTCTGTTAACATTAAGTTTTTCATTTACTTTTATTCCCGTTACTACTTGACGCTCTCTACTCGTTTGTAATCTTGTTTTTTTATGATTGAGAATAAAACCCTCTTCTTCTATGATACTTACTAAGTCAGTATCTAATTCAAAGCATTCTTCTTTTTGAATACCAATTTGTTCAGGAATTATACTTCTTTTTGTTGATATTGTAATGTCATCAACATATCTTGTATATATACAATTATAGCGCCTACAAACGTTTCTAAATGATACATCTAAATTACGACATATAATATTAGATAAAACTGGTGATGTTGGAGCTCCTTGAGGCAAACATTCTTTATACGTGCATAACTCTGTTAATACACCACTAACTAAATTATTCTTTTTAAAATAATAACGAAAAACTCCATACACTCTTTTTTGGTGAATGGATGGGAAAAAGTCTTTTAAATCTATATTTAGAATCGTTTTAGACATCAGATGGCTATTAGCATTACTAACAATACTTCGGTCTTTAACAAATCCATGAATTGATGGATTATAATGATAAAGCAATTCTAAACAATATTTTAATTTCCGTTGAAGTATCTTAATATTTTTGCATGGAGAATTTATCTGCCGATAATTATTTTTATCATCATCTTCTTCTATAAACCTCTTTTTCCTAATACTGAAAACTTCATAATATTTCTCTTTATAAATTATCTTCCAAAGTGTCTTTTTAGGAACCTCAAAAAAATTTGCAATATCAGCAAATGTCTCCATAGATTTAAATGCTTTCAAAATTTCTCGATCCTCTTTTTGAAATTGAATGTAAAGCTCCATACTTCTAAAACACTCCCTACAATAGTAAAGAACAGCCAATATTACATGTTTATAAACAAGGGGATATAGGAATACTATACACACCTTTCGAAAACTTTTTCAAAAACAAGTGTTAATCTATACATTTTTATCGAGCAAGAAGATACTTCTTGAAGAGTTTATTGGCTGTTCTTACTAATTATAAAACACAATACATTATTTATCTATACAATTTGCAAAACTATAATTCCTCCAGTTATAAAATAACCTTACTTTTGTTTGATTTTTTCTCTGTTCGCCTTGATTCTCGCGATCAAGTTATTTATACTTAGTGTATAGAATGGAAATAAAAAGCTGAGTAAGTCCTGATTCAGAACATCACTCAACTTTATGATAATTTAATCTTTGGCACCTTTTTGTTTGGCTGGAACCGAGCAGAAATGGTCTTGAAAACAGCAACGACTGTCCGCGCAAGTATGCCAATAGTAAATGAATCACTAGCTTTTTTGTCGTGTCTCTTTTTGAGCTACCACTAGAAAGGATTGCTAGGTTTCTTTAAGGTACTATTGACTTATTCAGGTATTGGACATTGCGCCAATGCCTTTTTTGTTTCTATTCTAGGTCTGATTTTTAGCAATAGTGGTGATAATCAAACGTAACGATGTACAAGTTAAAAAATAGAAAAATAAAAAACGGCACCTTACAACCTGACTGGAATCATGTTGCAAGGCCCCGAATAAACAGCAACGACTGCTTATCCGAGTTGCCGATAGCGCGTACCGAAGTACTCGCATGTTTTATTGTACTTAATTTTGATTGATTTTACTAGTCTCTTTGCTGGATTCTTTCATCTTTTTGGCGATTTCATGTGTTCTTTGGCGAACTATTGCACACGATGAGGCACAGATAGGTCTGATCGTTTTTTATTTTCCTGTTGTTTTTTCAAAAAAATAGGAATGGATGTGTAGTGATGAGTAAAGAACAGAATTTGAAAGCGATACCTTATCAGGATATTTTGGATGTGCGGAGTGAGTTGATCAAGCTTCGATCTTGGCAGAAGTCGTTGGTTTATTTGGATGAGTTTTTTGATGGAAAGGTTACGAGGAATAAGAAGGATATGCGGATGCGGTATTATTCTTGTCAGCAGTTGTATCAGGTTTTTGCTGGGGATTTTGAAGGGGTTTTGAAGGAGAGTGAGGAGATTGTAGCTAGGATGGTTCAGAGAGGAAAAATGTAAACATACACGCACTATTTAGGAATATCGCTATCAAAAAGAATACAAGTCCTATTTTAGTTTTTAAACCTAAATTAAGGACTTGTTTTCATCTATTCATTTTTATAGACTAGAAATAATATAAAGACAAGCTATCTACTTATTCATAATTTTAAATTATAATTTGAAAAGAGTTCTTTTAAATCTGAAACTAAAAATTGATCATATTTCAAATAATCTTGAAAGAGTATTTTCTCTTCACGAGGAGTATAAAATATTTCTCCATATTCTGAAATACATACATCATAACATTCTGTTTTATCATCAGAGATATCATATCTCTTACTACTATATTTTAGCCCGATATCTTTCATTATATCCATTTCTTTCATATATAATTCTCCATAATTTAGTACAATAAACAACATCATGGGATCATTATTAAAATATCGCTCTAATAACTTTTCTAAAGAAATTTCTTTAAAAGTATACTCGATAGTTCCACGGTAGATTTGCATTGTTCCACAATCTTTATGATCTATAATAATTTCATATGTAGGTTCTATTCCATACACTAGACATTCCAAGATACTTTCAGGATTTGTTATGGAGACAACAATCGTGTAGTTGTCGTATTTCTCTTCTAATTCATTAAAAATACAAGTAAAATGTTGTTTCCAAATTTTGTTACCATAAAAAACATTCTTTGCATTGTACAACACTTCTTTTAATTTTGCTAAATGCTTAGATTTGGCATAACCATAAAAGAAAACATAGTTTGTATCGTTTAATCCTACTATGTCTTGTACTAATTTCTTTACTGTATATAATCGGTCTTTAGCAAAAGCTCCTCCACAAACATGGTTCTCCATCTTCCAATCAGAATGCAACATATTCAAAAGTTTCTCTGGATAACCAATCTCAGATGTATCACAATATGATCGGTTGATCACTTCACCTAATATTGCTTGTTCTATTTCTCCTTGTAATTCTTCTCCATCATAATTTTTTTCAATTTCTAATAATTCTTCATATAAATATCCATAATCTATTAAGTCATTTTTACCCTGCTTTTTACAAAATTCTATATAGTTACTAATTGGTACTGTTTGGAAAGCAAGATATATCGCTTTTGGATAGATAACCTGATTATCATCACCTTGATAATTTAGATTTAATAAAATATATTCATTAATACCTAGCTTTTCTAAAAGATAACTTATTATTGATAGTTCATCATCTATACAACGTTTAGCTTCATAGAGAAAAATATGTTGAATTCTTGATATTTTTCTTTGGATAGGATTAGGCACTGATTTTATCTTTCTTTTAGCTATTGGTATAAAATGATTATTGACTTCGATCTCATAACCTTCAACTAGTAAATCAGTCTCTAATACAAATTGAGAAAAAGGAACCAATAATTCATCCCAAGTTGTAGAAATTAAAATAACTCTAATTTCACTTTGCTTAATATATAGATTTCTTTTTAATAGAGCTGAATATTTGAAAATTTCGTGTAGTGCTTGTCGTGCAGCTTGATTACTTCTTTTTATTTCAATAATCACGTAGTTTCCTTGCTTATCTTTAGCTAGTAAATCTATATATCCTTTTGTTCCATCATTATTGGGTAATAAGTATTCTTTTCCAATCAGACTTAGTTCCTCCGATAAAAAGTTTAAATTTCCTGCTAAATAATCCCGAATTTTGGACTCCATTTCCAAACCTCCTTCATAGGTTGAATAAAACTTTCTATACAAAAATAGTATTGAAATTTGATCATTCATTTCAATACTATTTTTATTTTATAAGTTTCCAACATATCCTCTACCTGACACAGCTCTATTCAAGATAAATTGGAAAATTGTTTCTGTCTTATTTTGAAAAACTTCTTTATCATATGAATCTGGTAAAGCTTTATCAAGCACTGTTTCTATTTTATTTTTCACTCGTTGTTTTGGCTGTTCATCTTTAAACCAGTCAACACTCAAAAATTTTCCGTTTTCTTTCATCAATGAATAATACAATTGGGTTGCTGCTGATTTTACTTGTTTTTCTTCTTCTTTTGTTAGTTTTTCTTTCAAAAGTAAATCATATAAAACCAATTCTTCTTCGGAAAGATGTTCTGTTGATGCACGACCATCTTCTTTTTTCAAATCTTTTACAAATTTCTTTAACTCTTCAAAATAATTCTCATTTGCTGTGGCACCTGCATTGTATCCTTGAACTAATTTTTCGTACCTTTGAGCAAAAGAAACTCTTGTTTCATTTTTATTTAGCATTGCTTCTAATTTTTGTTCGATAAAATTTCTCAATTCAACCAATTCAATATTTACATATTCTGATTTCTGAATTTTTGCAATCATGGATTCCACATCTAACTCTGAAAGTGAGATTGTTTTATTATAATCAGCATCTGAATCTTCTTTGATATAAAATAAATTCTCCGAATCCACACTCACATCCAATAACTCTTCAACTTTCACTTGTGCTTCTTCAATTCGTTCATTTTGAATCAAATTTCCCATCAGTTTTGACATGTATTGAACCAGCTTAAAGATACGATTATCCCAACCATATTGGAAAATTTCAGGACAAGATGCATCATAAATATTCTTTAATAAATTCGTATAAATAATAAATTGCGCTTTCTGCTCATCTGTTGCTAGAACAACATTAACTGCAGATTTTATCTTACAAGTTTTTGAAAATACATCTTCAGTATTTACTATTTCCGTCAAATCAATGTTTAACGATGTACAAAAACGAATAATTTCTTCTTGAGTTAAGATAAGCATCTCGATCAACTCATCTACTTGTTTTACTGGCAAGTCTAATTCAGCCTCATGATGAGAACCACCGTAGTCTTTCAGAGCTTTTTTCATATAATGGAAAATATTCACATGATCTACAATCAAGCCGTTTATCTTAATCCCACGTTTATCATCTGAATACACACGATTCGCACGTGCAATGGCTTGCATTAAGGTGTGGCTCTTCATTGGTTTATCTAAATAAAGCGTTGAAACAGAAGGCGCATCAAAGCCTGTTAGCCACATAGCAGTCACAAAAACTAACTGTAAAGGATGATCTGGATCTTTAAATTGTTCTTCAATATCACGTCCTTCGTCATCAACTTGATGATATCTTTTTCTATGTTGCGTAATATCTAAGCCAAACCGTTCGAACTTTTCTTCTTCTCCACTTTCTTCGCTTACCACAACAGCCATTTCGACACTATTCATGAATGTTTTCTCTTTTAATAAAGCTTCTTTTTCTTCCTGAGAATGTGTTTGTTGCAACTCAGAATTAATGGCTCTTATTCTTTTTTTCCAATGCTCTTGCACTTTGTTATACATCATAACTGTCGCATATTTATCGACTGAAATAACCATCCCTTTTCCTAAAAAACCTCTTTTTGGAAAATGTTTCACGATGTATTGAGCAACTTCGTCTAAGCGATCGTCTCGCTTCATTACATTTAAAGAACTACGGTATTTATTCTCTAATTTCTTTCGTTCTTCGTCTGTCAATTCTTCCTTATCAATAATATCCAAAAATTCATCATTTAACAGATCATTATTTAAATTAACTGTAGGCACTTTTTTTGTATAGAATAAAGGAACTGTTGCACCGTCATTAATGGAATCATTAAATGTATATTCACTCACTGGTTTTCCAAAATAATCATAGGTTAATTGTTTACTACCTAACAATGGCGTCCCTGTAAAAGCAATGTATTGCGCATTAGGTATGCCCTTACGCATGTTTTCAGCTAAATTTTTATATTGGGTTCGATGGGCTTCATCTACAATCACAATAATATCTTTTCGTTCAGAAAGTAGAGGAAAATCTTTATATTTATCGTACCTAAATTTTTGTATCGTAGTGAAAATCATCGAGATATTACTTTTAAGTAATTCTCTAAGTTGCAAACCACTTTTTGGTTTAACCATGTTTGTATCTTCAACCACACCTGTACGGACAAAATTTTTGATTAACTGCGAATCTAGATCATTGCGATCTGTCACAAGTAAAAAGGTATAGTTTCCTGCGAATTTCCGTCTTATTTTACGAACATACATAACCATGGAAAAGCTTTTACCACTGCCTTGTGTATGCCAAAATACCCCTAATTTTCCATTTCTAGCTTCTCGATTATCAAAAGCTTCAATCGCATGATTGACACCTAAAAACTGATGATTTTTTGCAACTATTTTCGTATCTTTATTTAAATACAAAATAAAGTTTTCAATATAATCTAATAATTTGGTCTTTGGCATAAGTCCTTTAAGTAAATATTGAATAGACAGCTCTTCATCATGAATTTTTGTTCGATCAATCACTTCTTTTTCATCCTTGATTTTAAGCCATTCGAAATAATGAGAGAAGGTCGAGTTATAGCTACCAGCCTTCGTAATATGCCCATTTGAAATAATACATAACTGATTGAAGAAAAATAATTGCGGAATATCCTTTTTCTGATCCATCAGATTTTTTGAATACCCTAATTGGACATTTTCACTTGGTTTCTTTAACTCAATCCAAACTAAAGGAAGTCCATTGATATACACGATAATATCCGGTCGACGGTACCCAATCTCACCAGCAATCCAAACTTGTCGAGCGGCAATAAAAGAATTATTTTCAGGATGCTCAAAATCAATTAGCTTTAATGTTTCAATCTGTTCCTCATCATTAAGAGAGAATTTTATATTAATCCCATTAATTAAAGACTGATAATACTCATAATTTTTATCTTTTAATAACCTAGAATTTAAAGAATCATCCTTGATAATTGCTTGTACTTCCTCAACAATGAGTGCATCTGGAATTGAAGGATTTAGTTGACGAGCGTATTCTAAAAGAACATCAGGTAAAACGACTTGTTTTTTTGTCTGTCGATGTGTTCCGTCCTTAAGAGAAGAATTTGTTTTTGTGTAAGCATTCAACAGTGAATAACCTAAATCTTCAAATTCTTCCATAATGCGCAATTCTAAATCATCTTCCGTGATAAAATCAACCATTTTTAGACCTCCTTTAGTTCAAGTTTCTCTTTTTTTACTCTAGTTCAATTTCTCCTGAGAGAAGTTTTGGGAGTAGGGTGTCTCTAAGTTCTTTTAGGGAATCAATTTCACTTCTTTTATTTGCAATCAATTCAAAAATACTCGTTACAGACTCATGAAACTTCGTTATTACTTCAAATGATGGATTTACAAACTTGTAACTTTCAAAATCTTTTTTAGAAATGTTGATATACACACTTCCTGAGCCTGTATTCGCAAAATATTTAAACATTTCTTCTAGTAACAAAAATACAAATTCTTGATAACGATTATCTTTAACTCTTGATATACCTGCTCCTCTACCAACTGCATATTCTTGCTGAACAATTGTTGGATTTCCAATAGTTGCACGAACTCCAAAAATAATATCGGCTTCTTTTGTCACTTTTTTAGGTTCAGTAGTATACTTTTTAGGGTTAACAAAACCATTCTTAAAATCACTCGCACCATTAATTAGTGGTAAGCCCATATCCTCATTATTATATGATGTTCCTTTTGGTGATTGTCCCATAATAATTTCTGTAATATTCTTTAATGAGCTTACTTCCCAGCCTTCTGGAATTTCACCCAGTTCACTTTCAATCATTTTCCCGCCACTTGAATTGTATGGATTTCCATTTTTATCTGGAAATTCAAAATCAATGAACCAATGGTTGAAAAGTGTAGTTGCTGTTTCTTCTAAAGTGTTTATAATTTGATTGTTGAGTTCGATTTTTGAATCTATGATAGTTAAAATATATGCATTTTTTTTTTGTATATTTAGCGATGGTAAATCTATTTCTAAATTGTAAATATTTTTAGAATTAATATTTGCTTGATTCGCACTACCTGAAGAACCTAATGCCAATTTATACTGAATTTCATATTGAGATATCCAAAAGTAAAAAAAATCTGTATCAATAATATCTGATCTTTTAACCACTAATTTACCAACTCGCTGATTCATTAATAAATCCCCATGAGTTTTAACTCTGCCTACTTTTCCAACCGCTGAAGACATTTGATCTGCTTTTGATCCAGTCATTGAAATTAAAATATCATTATATTTTAAAATCCATCTATTATACTTGTCAATCAATTCAAATGATATTCTATTAGTATTTTCAGTATCTACTTTAGGTGGAACAATATTTTTTATTTTAATTACAGGAATGCCCACCTCTGAAAAATCATGACTTTTAAATGCAAATCCAGATATCACTTCTATTAATTCTCCTAATTTATACTTCATACCCTATTCCTCCTAGGGCATTACGAATGTCCTTTTCCAATTCATTTGATTGTTGAAATTGTTCCGATAATTGCTTTGTTAACTTGTGCATCTTCTCTTCGAATGGCTCTTCATCTGCTTCTATCTCTTCCACACCAACATATAATCCTGGGGATAAGCTCCAATCTTTTGATTCAATGCTATTTTCTCCATGAATAGGAACAACACTACATAATCCTGCTATTTCCTGATACACTCCTTCTGGAAATTGTTCATTAACCCAGTTTAGTTGTTTTTGCCAATACTCTTTTTGGTCATCATTTAAGTCAATATTTTCTTGATACCAGCTTTTGAGTTCTTCATATTCTTGGGTATTGCCTTCATACAACCTTGTAATCAAAGCAAGATTTTTGATATGTACTTCATCAAATTTACGATGTGCACGATCTACCTGTGTATATAATTCTTTTTTATCAGCATTAATAAACAAAACTTCTTCATGTTTCTTTGATTTATCAAAGAACCAAAGAGTTGCTGGCAAAGTAACTGTATTAAACATATTTGAAGGTAACACAACAATTTGTGAGAGGTGACCACTTTCTAATAAACGTTTGCGAATTTCTTTTTGTCCACCATCTCCTGCTGTGGAAGCTCCATTTGGCATAACTAATGCTGCTTTTCCATCTTTTTTCAATGCAGTAGCAAATTGATTAATCCATAAGTAATTGGCATTAGGGACTTTCTCAATTTCATCATTTTTACTAGAATTTCTTGGAATGCCATATTCATTAAATCTTTTTTGATCACGTACGCGCTCGTATTCAACACCTCTTACATTAAACGGAGGATTGGCAAAAACATAATCAAACTTCTCATAGCTAATGTGTGGGTCTTCATAAAATGAATTGGCTTGGAAAATATCTCCGTTCATGTTATGAAGCAATAAGTTTAATTGAGCTAATTTTACAGTTGCCGGTTCTTTTTCAACACCGTGGGCTCTTAAAGCATTTGGGCCATTAGCCATGTTTTTTCGCATAAAGAGCCGATTGAACAAACATTCCTCCTGAGCCACATGCAGGATCTAATATTCTACCTTTTTTTGGTTGAACAACTTCTACCATATACTGAACTACTGATGCTGGAGTATAAAAGACACCTCCACCTTGTCCTTCTGCCATGGCAAATTTTCCCAGAAAGAACTCATAGATTTCTCCAAAAATATCAACTGAGCCTTCTGTTGGAATATCTTTGAAATTCTTCAGCAAATTTTTTAAATTCGTTGCTGGTATTTCTTTGTATTTTTCTTTGGGTAATGCTCCCTCTACAGAAGATGCGTATCTTTCCATTTCTGTCATTGCATTCACAATTGCTGGTGCGATAACATCTTCTTTTTCTGGAAGATTTAATAAATAATCATACCTTGCGTCATCTGGCACATAAATTCCTGCTAATTCAAGAGCAATTTCACTTTTATTTGCTGAAATACGTGTACTTTTTTGTCTTTTTTCAAATTCTTCTTCAATAGATTTTTCAAATTTTTTATATTTAGCGTCAGCAAAACGCAAAAAAATTAGCCCTAAAATAGGTTCAGCATAATCATGAGCACTTAAATTAGAGTTGGCACGCATATCAATCGCCGTCGTCCAAAGATCGTCTTTCAGTTTTTTTAATTCTTTATCATTCAATTTTAGTTGCCCCTTTATCTATAAAAATATGTTTAATTATTTATATACCTAGTCAAGTAAATTATATATGAAAGCAATGTAAAAGTATACTTTTCAGTGTATTTGATGCTATCTTTTACCTGTTTCGATGTAATTTATTCTGTATATCTAAATGAATAAAAAAGCCATTCTCAACATTTTAAAGAATGACTTATTCCTATATCCAATTAATTCAATATCATTATGCAGATTCACATTAAATATTTACAGAAGTGAGCTTATTTCTTTATCAATAACTCATAAGGTTTTACTTCTAATGCAAGAGCGATCTTTTCAATGTTATCAATCGAAACATTACGTTTCCCTCGTTCAATATCAGAAATATAAGTACGATGTAATTTACAAGCGTAGGCAAGTCCCTCTTGGGATAATTTTTTATTTTGCCGAATTGCTTTAACATTATTTGCAAAAATAATTTTTAATGAAGTCATAATACTCGTTCCCTTTCTTTTATTGACTATGTTATATCTACATGATATAATTTTTGTATACTTTAAGTCTACAGATTATAAGTTACATTTCTTTTAACATTTAAATAAAAAAATGCTTTAATATTTAGCGCCAACTAAATATTAAAGTAAGGATGGATAGCGTACACTATCAACAAAAAAACTTTTTCCTAATTAACGAATAGGTTTATTTACAATGCTTTTCTGTTGTAGCAAACCTTAAACATACATAGGTAAAAAGCGGTGTTGGAGTGTATCCAATGCCGCTTTTTATTTTCATATTGAAAGATAGTAGATAAATTTAGAATTAAAGTAATTAAAAAGTGGCCCTTCAAAGTTTAGCGCCAACCAAACGATGAAGACTTGTATGAACAGCGTACACTAGACATACAAGTTGCCACAAATACTGATGCATTGCATCAGCAACTCTTATTTTACCTAAAAATAATTGAATTATCTACTACTTTCTTTATTTATAGGTAAAAAAGTAAAATCGAAAAGGGAGGAATTATTATGAACGAAGAAAAAGTGAAGATTATGATGACACCAAACAAGCAACCTATCAAACAAGTCTCCTACCAAGACATGTATGCTATGAAAGATACTCTGGAACAACTTGAATCATGGACAGATATTTTAATGGTAGTAGATAAACACTTTGCCAACAGAAAACTACCACTAGACAAGAAAAAAATTGCAAAAGATTACTACTCCATATCTCAAATTTTCGGTTCATTTATGGATGATTTTTCAACCTGTATTGACCGATTAGAAACACAACTTGACCAATTAATGAAAAAAGAAAAAGTGAAAATCTCTCAATGATTCAATTATTATTTTATGAGTTCTTCGAACATTGACAGATTTAGCTAATAAAAGAAGCCAACAGCTATGTTAAATCTACATAATAGCTGTTGGCTTCTTTTATTGCATTAATACATGTAAAATATCATTTTATTCATTTCACACAATTAGGTAAGATAATCCTTTGTTCTATCCATATCACTTCATGTCGAGCCTTCCAACACTGCTTTAATCCAATGATTCAAGAGTCAGATTACAAATTATAACTTTAATCAACAGCTCTTTTCAATTCATCAATCTCTAATGGTGAAAGAACCGTTGAAAGATTTGCATGACCTGCAAGTCTTTTCTTTGATTCCAAAGGTAATTGTTGCATGATGCTTAATAAAGTACGACTGCCAAAATAACTTTTTTCAATTTTTGCATTTTCTAACAATAAAAAAAACAGCTTAATCAATAAATCTTTTTTCTCTCTATTTTTTTGTTTTTTAAGACTATCAGGAAGTGAATGAATGTTTACCTTCCCTTTATAATCAGAAATGTTTCTTTCAAATACCCGTAAAACCTTTTCTCCTTTAAATAATACAGTGCTGTCTTCCTCTAAATAATAAAGAATGTCTCTTCCAAAATCACCTTCCTTATCATGCAACATTACTTCTAGAAGCCACTTCTCTTCATACTCAAACTCAAATTCACTTTGAAAAATAAGAAAGAGCATCCAAGAAAAATTGATTTTATTCCAATTTATCTCCATTTCTTCATCACTGGGGTTTATCTTAGATAGAGCAAGCAAGAACAGATTATTTTGATTCACATTATTCACATAGCCTTTTTTCAGTAATTCTTGACCTATAAGCTTAAATTTATCTAAATCCCCTTGCTTGAATCCGCTTATTGAAAAAGAATAGCCTTGGAAAGTATTGATCGTAACATTTTCTAAATCTACTGAATTGTCAACTGTTGTCAAAGCCCCCTGTGTAAATTCTCTAAATTGATTGAAATTAACTTTAGATGCAATCTCTTTAATTACACCACATTTAGACTTGTCCTTTTTGTTTAGTAATATCAGTATATTCAAATACCTTCCTAACTCAGTATTAATAAAATCATCAAGTTCAATTAATTCAGGTCTCTCTTTATTTGTATACACATAATTATAATTAAGATTATTAACGTTCACTTGAAATAGCTTTTCAAACGCTTTATGTTCAAATTCGTTTTTAGAAATCAACTCTTCAAAGAAGAATTTTTCTTCCCAACTAAAGCTATCAAAATCGAATTTTTCTAAAAATATACTTAAAGCTTTTTCTTTCAAATCAGAGTTATAATCATCCATTAAAACCTTGAGAAAAAGTCTATCAAATTTTGGATATAGAAGTGACCCCTTATCAATAATTATTTTTTCTATTTTTTGCGAAACTACATCATCTTTTTTCAATACATTTAACAAATAATTAGACGTTTCTTTGTTTATCTTTTCAGAATAGAAGTCTTCTCTCTGTGAAAATGACTCATCTTGACTACCTAATAAAATCTCCAAGATTGATTCTTCATTTTCTTTGAGAATCTGACTACTGTCTATAAATGAACGAGGATGAACAATGCTAGCAGGTCCTGATTCAATCGCATTTTCATAAATTTCAAGAACATCCTCTCCTATTTCTGTTTTATGATTTCTTGCAAATTCATTTAGCTCAGTTCCAAAAATAGTATCAGTAAAATCAATTTTAGCTATTAACTTGTTAACAACAGTATTAGGTAATTTCTTTTCATTATCAATATTAACTAGCATTCGTTGAAATAGACGCGTTTCCAATAAGGGTTCAGGGAAATTCTCTAAAATAAACGTATCTTCGAACAATAATTTTTCATCTAAAAGGGAATTATATATAATTTTTATTAACCCATCCATTGAAACAATTTCATTAAATGACCAATAAAGATATATTCCTTCGTCTTTTAGTGACTCAATAATTGGCATAATCAATTCACTTCTAAGATTAATTTTAAGACTTTGTTCACCGTAAAAAATATTCCTATGATGTGCGTTCTCTTGTTGAAATTGTTCACTTAACCAATATCCCATCAAATCTGAATCACTTGAAAAAGATGTATTAACTAACGATTGTTTTTGTGCCAGATGTCTTCTTATTTCATTAATATCTTCTTTTGAAATATTATCTGAGGTCGGAAGTTGTTCATATACTTCAAAAAGATCTTGGCAGTAAATATTTAGTTTTTCATCCTTAAAAATTTCAATAATTATTTTGAGTTGTTCAGTGTCAATATCATTAAAATTTTTACTTACCATATTCCAAAAACTACTGATATTACTAATTTTTTTCAATAAAATTTGACTACATAGTGTAATTTTTAAAATCTTTTTTTGTAAATCGATATCATCCGTTTTAAAAATATCGAATAGATATCGTTCATCTTCTGAATATTTTTCAAGTGTTTTCTGATAAATTTCATTATCGGTTGATATACTATGAAGTATCGCCCAATCCTCACTTGACTTAGACACTTCTAATTTTTTCTGAACAGCACTTACCATTTTCTCTACTTCTTTTGGCAAATCATCATAATCATCACCATACCAAAAAATGGTTGTACGATTATTTTTTTGATAGGTTTGATTATAAAGGTTTCTAAACTCTGCAGATTCCTTCCGCTCTGCTTTCATCATAGCAAAATTTTTAGATGTTGCTGGTAATAAGGATAAAATCTCTTCTTCTTCCATACTACTTCCAAGAAATAAAACAATAGGTTGTTTCTTTTCAAACCATGTTCTTAAATTCTGAAATTCCTGTGTCTCTTTTAAATATTGCCGAGAATAATCCAATGATGAATTAACAAAATAATGCCCTTCTCCTTCAGTTGTACCATGCAAATGCAAAATATCGCCTGATATTAGTCTATTGCTCCAACTGGTGAATTCATGTAGATTATTTATAGATTTAAATGCATCTTTCTGCTTGATACGTTTCAAATGTTTCTCAATTTCAAAATCATAATTTGACGTTATAAAGATTGGATCTAATTTTATCAATTCAACCAACACACTGTTTTCTAAATAATCTGGTACGACCTCTTTAAAAAAATATTTTTCAAAATTAAGCTTTACATCGTCAAAGTCTTCTCCCAAAATATCGTGCAACAAAGTATGTAATAAATCAATCTTTCTTTTGGGTCCATTATTTGATCTCAAGATTTCATCAAACTGCGAAAGTAATTTACTGGTTACTTGTACCTTTCCCCCCGCAACATGTTGTATATTGAATTGCCAAAAATGAATTAATTTTTCAATGTACCCATTCCAATTAGGATAGCCTTGTGAAAGTGAAATACCTGCTCCTATAAAAACAACCAGATTAAAGTTTTTTACTGCTCCTGCTAATGAATCAACTAACTCATTAAATTCGTTTTCTGTATAATAGTTGCTCATAATAATCTCCCGTCTTACTGCAATAATTTAGTTATCGGCATCTTTGGGTGTGATTGCTAAATATTATTTATTTAATTTCTTCAATAATCCTAACACTTTTTCTTGCAGTACACATAATTATCTCTATTATACCAAACATTCTATTTCACAACATATCTTCACCCAAGGCCAATTTACAAATTCATCAAGATAGTAAAAGATTTGTTCTAAAAAATGCCTATTGGTGCTAGTATTGCTTCTACTTTTATTTTCAGATATCAAAAAAGCTAGGGATACTTATATGACAGCGTTCATAGCTTCTATTTTGTTATTAACTAACTGACCCTTCCATTTAAAATACTAGTTTTATATAGTTTATGATAAGATAACTTAGCCTTGCTATTACAAGGTTTCGGCTCAAATTGATTAATGTAACTACACAAACAGACAAATGCACAGACGCCAATATACATAATCATAATTCATTAATTCTCATTAGCATGGGGCGCTATACATAATTTGTGATTGTTGGCGGAAAAGTAGACAATATATCAATAAGATCATTTTCCGTAATAATTACATAATGATCTACATCAGCACAAAAACCAGCACTCTCTTTTTTTATCCACTCAACATATTCTGATTTTTCTACTTTATATAAAGGATTGCCAATGAAATTTTCCCTATACTTTTGAATGCTTTCAATTTCATTATATGTTTGTATCCGTCTTCCTTCATCAGTAATTCGTAAAGAATCAACAAAACCGAAAGTGATCTTCATATTATTTTTTTCTCCCATTAGCTTTATAACCGTTCCTTCAGAATTTTGTACTACTTCAGAAATTTCATAATTATCTATTGGTACATCCGTTCGATTATATTCACGCCACTTTTCTAACATATTCATACACCTTCATTCCCATTTTCATTAAGTATACTAACATTACACAAAATATGAATACTTAACGTTATATATGTAAAAACCAGAAATCTTGTTAATTTAAGATTTCTGGTTTTTTCTATTTAAATTCTGTACTATTTTTATTGGCAAAACTGTTGATAAAGGTTACTTAACATCAATAATTTCTACTCGCTCAGCTAAAACCCATCCATTCATTCCATACGAAGAATATAAAACCTGATAGGTCAAATGATCTTTTCTTATTTCTTCTTCTAGTTCTTCCAATGAATCATACCGCATTGGCCATACATTTTTTTTCCCTTGAATCAATAATTCTTTATTTTCAATAAAAAATTTATCTAAAGCTCTTTCCTCCAGGTCTAAAATAATACTGTAAGGCATTTCATCATAAAATTTGTAACATAAAAAGTTATGGAATATAATTTGTTTTTCTTTCTCATCATCAGAAATATTAATAGCTATATCCTTATTTTCAAAATTTACAAAATAGCTTTTTATTTCATAGTCATGTACCATATTCATTTTCACCATTCTCCTTTTTGTCTAGGTGGTCTTTTATTCCAATCCCACTTATGCCTATGTGGAAATTCATGTGTTCCATCGTCAGGGTGATTGTAGTCTATATCTTCAATTGGCAGACCATCTGGCCCATAGTATCTCCTTTGTTTTACTGAACCATCATCATTTAATAGGTCAGAAGATGAGTTTGGATCACCTTCTTTATCCAGATTTCTTTTCTCAGAATCAAAGACTTTATGTTTCTTAGCAGGTTTACCTTTTTCACGACTCTTATCTAATTCCACAACCTCATCTACCGCATTGATTGAAGGAGCATTATTTATTTGATCCACAATAGATTGTCCTACTTTTACTACTCCAGTACCTTTTTTAATAGCATCCGCTATTTTTCCAGCCTTACCTAGATTTCCTAATATACCACCCATTCCAGGAGCAAGGGGCATTTCATTTCTCATTATTTTTATTTGTTGGATTCTGTACTGATCTTCATTTAAAGAATCCTTACATATTTCCAATTGTGCATATAGTTCTGGATATTTATCTGGTGAAACAATTTTACCATTTTTCATTAGATACCAATGACCTAATTCATTCTTAACGATTTCATACCCATCTAATTGACCAATTGCTTGTTTTACTAGTGCATCTTTCACTTGTTGTTTCATTTTTTCACGTTGCTTCCAACGTGTATGAATGGGTTTTGCCCACGTCATGTCTAAACGTTTCAAATCAAAAGTACCTGTTGCTGGATTCCATACTTTAGAGTTGGCCACCTGTGCCAAACCTGTGTTGAATTCTTGCTGACTCGCTTCATAATCTGAAAAAAAACTTGCGGATTGACCATCGTAGGCATGAAACTTTTCTAATTTCTCTCGACGTTTATCAATACTTTCACAGGCATTGATATATCTCCGTTCCAAATCTGGTCGTGGTGTTTTAGCAGTACTCATTTGGTGATCTAAACGCTGCTTTAACTGCTCAAATTGATTGATTTCTTCTAGAATCAACTCTTCGTCCGTATCGATCCCACTAACTGTTCCTTGATATTCACTAAGAAACTTTCTATGGGCATTTTCCAACGCTTCACCTGTCATTATAGCAGATTGACATAGCGGTGTATAAGCGACCATGAAATAATTTTTCGCTGAATCATAGGCTTTGCTAGATAGTGGCGCAGATAAAAAGAGTTGGATACTTGCTTGTAACGATGCAATTGCCTGATTTGCTTGATTGGTCAATTGAGAAGCTTGTGATGATCTTGCCTGTGCTTCACTCACGTAAAATTTAAGCCCCATTTTCTTTTTTCTCCAGCTTCTTCCAAAAAGCTTGTTGCTCTGCCTTTAGATTTTCTTCTTGATCAAACAACATCCGTTCGTCCTTTTTTAGCTGAACGAGTTGTTCATCAAATTCTCGTTGGGCTTTTTTAGCAAGATGAAGACCCTCATCTCCTCTTTCTTCAAAAAAAGCTCGCTCTTCTGCTTCGCAATTACCTAAGACAAAATCATAGACCGCCTGTTCTTGTCGTTGTAGCTGGAAAAATTCTTCTTGTTGCTCTTCTATGTACCGTTGCTCTTTTCTAATCTCTAACTGATCCTCTTGAAGTTGTTCCAAACGAATTCTAAACTGATAATTTTTTTGATCAAATTCTTGTTGTTTCTGAATCTCACTCATGAAAAACCTCCTGGAAGGTTAAATTTTGTTAATTGAGCAATATTCTGATCGATTCGTTCAAACTCTTTCGCAATAGAATGAATGTTATCACCAGCTGAAACAACACTGGTAGATAATGCTGCTAATCCTTGTTGGTAGTTATTGAGTGATTGTACAGCTGGGGCGTTTCCTGAAACATTGGTGCTAGAAGCCGATACAGAAACACTTATACTATTTAATGCGCTAGCAGACTGACTAAAAGAAGCCGAAATACCACTAGCAATACTTGAATTACTATTAATAGACATTTCATTCTCCTTAATTGTCATATTGTCTATTTTAGTTTATCATATACTAGATAAATTATAAATATGAAAAATAGATTAAAAAGAAACTATACATGAATACTTATATATAAATAAAGAAATTATAACTAATCATGCTCATAAACTATTAAATGAGTGAAAACACAAACCTTCTCATAATTCAACTAAAACTAAAAAACTAGGAACACTGTTATATCAGCATTCCTAGCATATTTCAAAGGGTTAACCCACAGACCCTTCCATCTCATAACTAATCAATCGATTCAACTCAACCGCATACTCCATCGGCAATTCCTTCGTAAACGGCTCCACAAATCCCATAACGATCATCTCAGTCGCTTCAACTTCAGTCAAGCCACGACTCATCAAGTAATAAAGCTGCTCTTCCGAAATCTTCGAAACCTTCGCTTCATGCTCCAACGCCACTTGACTGTTATGAATCTCATTAAACGGAATCGTATCAGATTTCGATTTATCATCCATAATGATCGTATCACACTCAATATGTGAAATCGAGCCAGCACTATCTTTTCCAAACGTTACTTGACCACGGTAATTCACTTCACCGCCGTCTTTCGCAATTGATTTAGAAACGATTGAACTTGAAGTGTTTGGTGCGTTATGAATCATTTTCGCACCTGTATCTTGAATTTGGTTTTCCCCAGCAAATGCAATTGAAAGCATTGTACCGCGAGCTCCTTTTCCATCTAGATAAACACTTGGGTATTTCATCGTTGTTTTGGCACCTAAATTACCATCGATCCACTCAACTGTGGCACCTTCGTAAGCTTTGGCACGTTTTGTTACCAAATTATAAACGTTATCTGACCAGTTTTGGATGGTTGTATAACGTGTATACGCATCTTTATGGGTAAAGATCTCAACGATCGCTGCGTGTAAGCTATTGCTTGTATACGTAGGTGCTGTACAGCCTTCTACGTAGTGAACACTCGCACCTTCATCAACGATAATTAACGTACGTTCAAATTGTCCTGTGTTTTCCGCATTGATTCGGAAGTATGTTTGTAATGGTACATCCACACGAACCCCTTTTGGCACATAGATAAACGTTCCACCAGACCAAACCGCTGAGTTTAGTGCGGCTAATTTGTTATCTGTTGGTGGGACTAATTTTGCAAAGTATTTTTTGAATATGTCTGGATATTCTTTCAACGCTGAATCTGTATCTGTAAAGATGATTCCTAATTTTTGGAATTCTTCCTTCATATTGTGGTAAACCACTTCTGATTCATATTGCGCTGAAGCTCCAGCTAGATACGCACGTTCTGCTTCTGGAATTCCAATTCTTTCAAAGGTTTCTTTGATTTTATCTGGTACATCATCCCAGTCACGAGCGGGTTTGTCGCTAGCTCTTTGGAAATATTTGATTTTTTCAAAATCGATATCAGATAAATCAGGTCCCCATTCTTGCATGGCCATTTTGTTGAATTGTTCCAATGATTTCAAACGGAACTCTAACATCCATTCTGGTTCTTCTTTCTTACGTGAAATTTCTCTAACGACTTCCTCTGTTAGTCCATTTCCCGTACTGAAAATTGGTTTCACATCATCATGAAAACCAAATTGATATTCTTCTAACTCAGGTACAGTACTCAAATTATCTCACGTCCTTTTCTTGATTCCTTACCGAATCAACCTACTTATTATTATTCGCAGTGTAATTGTCCTGCGGTTCCTTGTCCGTCATTTTCGACTGCTTGTTCTAATGCTTTCCAAGCAAGTGTTGCACATTTGATCCGTGCTGGGAATTTTGCCACGCCACTAAGCATCGCTGCATCGCCTAATTTTTCTTCTTCTGGTACATCATTTCCTTGCACCAACTGAGAAAAATCTTCTGCCAACTGTTCTGCTTCTGCTAATGTCTTCCCAATCACCGCATCAGTCATCATACTGGCACTCGCCGTACTAATCGAACAACCACTGCCACTAAACGCAATATCTTTAATAACATTGTCTTGAATAGCCACTTGCAATTCGATCACATCGCCACAAGTCGGGTTATTCATTTCGATTTTCTTGCTTGATTCTGCCAACGTCCCATGGTGATGAGGATGACTAGAATGATCTAGTATCACTTGACGGTATAAATTATC
Source organism: Enterococcus sp. AAFC-DPL-5146 (assembly GCF_058216635.1). NCBI lineage: Bacteria > Bacillati > Bacillota > Bacilli > Lactobacillales > Enterococcaceae > Enterococcus > Enterococcus sp. AAFC-DPL-5146. Next base: position 1,926,426 of record NZ_CM177103.1, read on the forward strand.
TAGTTTAGATAGAGCCATGTTGGAAAAACTCCTTTGTCGCTAAAATTGCTTCGATCAATCGATCTGCATCTGCTTTGGTATTATAGAGATAGAAACTTGCACGAGCCGTCGCTGGAACATTTAAATACTTCAGTAATGGTTGCGCACAATGATGTCCTGCACGAACTGCCACACCTTCCATATCTAAAGCCGTCGCTGTATCATGTGGATGTAATCCATCTAAATTAAACGCCAAAACGCCTGTATGATGGGCTGGATCTTGAGGTCCGTAAACTGTCAGACCTTCGATCGCCAATAGTTTTGGTAACACGTAAGCCACTAATTCCGCTTCATGTTGATGAATTTCTTCTAAACCAATCTCCGTTAGAAAATCGATTGCCGCACCTAAAGCGATCGCTCCAGCAATATTTGGTGTTCCTGCCTCAAATTTCCACGGCAGTTCTTTCCAAGTGCTATCATACAAATTCACGAAATCGATCATTTCACCACCAAATTCTACGGGTTCCATTTGATCTAGTAATTCACGTTTTCCATATAATACACCAATTCCAGTTGGACCACACATTTTATGCCCACTGAATGCGTAAAAATCAGCATCGATTGCTTGAACATCCACTGGCATATGTGGAACAGCTTGTGCACCATCGACTACTAGCACAGCTCCGTGACTATGGGCTAATTCAGCTAGTTCTTTAACTGGATTAATCACGCCTAAGACGTTGGACACATGAGCGATTGAAACAATCTTGGTTTTATCCGTGATTTTTTTTTTCGCACTTTCCATATCTAAAAATCCGTCTGCTGTGATCTCGATATATTTTAAAGTTGCACCCTTACGCTCAGCTAATTGTTGCCAAGGAATGATATTGGAGTGATGCTCCATATAGGAAATCACGATTTCATCCCCTGCTTCAACAGCTAAATCACCGTAGCTTTTTGCAACCCAATTTAAACTAGTCGTTGTGCCTCGTGTAAATAGCGTTTCGGCTGTTTCTTTGGCATTGATAAAGGCTCTGACTTTTTCACGGGCATCTTCGTAATCTTTTGTCGCACGTTCTGCCAACGTATGCACACCACGGTGGACATTGGCGTTATCATGTTCGTAATAATAAGTCAGTTTATCTAAAACTGCTTTAGGTTTTTGAGTTGTTGCTGCATTATCCAGATAAACAAGCGGCTCGTCATTTACTTCTTGAAACAAGATGGGAAACTGCTGCCGAATCTTATCTGCGTTTATCATGCATTCAACTTCCCTTCGATTACGTCTACAAATTCTTTTTGCACATCTTTAACAGGAATCGCTGTAATCACTGAACCTAAGAACCCACGAATAACCAAACGTTCTGCATCATCTTTACGTAAACCACGGCTCATTAAGTAGTACATTTCTTCTGGATCAACACGACCAACACTGGCTGCATGTCCTGCGGTTACTTCATTTTCATCGATCAATAAAATCGGGTTAGCATCGCCACGGGCTTTGTCAGAAAGCATTAAGACACGACTTTCTTGTTGCGCATCTGCCCCTTTAGCTCCTTTTAAGATATGACCGATTCCATTGAATGTTAATGTTCCACGTTCACGGATAACACCGTGTTGTAGAATATGACCGACTGAGTGAGAAGCTTTATTCGTTACACGAGTATCGATCCCTTGTGTCTGTTTGCCGGCACTGATTGCCACAACTTTAACTTCTGAATGAGAGCCTTCTCCCACTAAATCAGAATCAAAATCAGCAACCACGTCACCATCATTCATCACGCCAAGCGCCCAATCAATAGAAGCATCACGCATGATATGACCACGACGGTTCATATAAGTTGAAACGTTTTCGCCTAATTGATCCACAGCTGAATATTTCACTTTTGAACCAGCTTTGGCAATCACTTCAACCACGATATTCGCAGACACTTTGACTTTTTGCTCGCCAATTGTTTGGAATCGTTCTAAATAGCTAAACTCACTATGTTCGTCTGCTACGATTAATACATGTTTGAAAAATGATTCTTCACTTGCTGAATCTTGAATAAAGATTGCTTCGATTGGTTCTTCGATGACAACATTTTTTGGTACATATAAGAACACACCACTATTCATAAAGGCAGTATGGAAGGCTGTTAATTTATCTTCATCCATTTCAACCGCTTTGTTCATATAATATTCTTTGACTAAATCACCATGTTCTTGCAACGCTGTGAACATATCAGTGAAAATCACACCTTGATCGGCTAATTTCGCTGAAAGTTGTTCAAATGCTGTGATTGACCCTTGTTGCACGATTACTGGATTGTCTTTCATTGCATCAAAGCTTGGGATGTTCATTGTTTCAGGTATATACTCTTCAGTATTCACATTAAATAAATGCCAACGGTGAAATTTCACACGTTCGATCTTTGGTAATTCTAAGTTTCCAGCTTTTTCTAAAGCCGCTACACGTAAGTCAGTCATCCAAGTAGGTTCCGCGTTGCGGGCTGAAAAAGCGTTGATGTCGTCAAGATAATTCGCTGTTGTTATTTCCTTCATTTATCTTGTCCTCCTTATGCTTCTTCTTTGTATTCGATACCTAATTCTTGGCTGATTCCAGCGTAACCTTCTGCTTCTAAACGTTTAGCAAGTTCTGCACCGCCAGTTTTAACCACACGGCCTTCCATCATGATGTGCACAACATCTGGTGTGATGTAGTTTAATAGACGTTGGTAATGCGTAATGATCAACGCACCAAAGTTTTCACCGCGCATTTCGTTTACACCTTTTGATACAACTTTTAATGCATCAATATCTAGACCAGAATCGATTTCATCTAAAATGGCAAATGTTGGTTCCAACATCAATAATTGTAGGATTTCATTACGTTTCTTTTCTCCACCAGAGAAGCCTTCGTTTAAGTAACGTTCAGCCATTTCTTCTGGCATATTTAGTAGATCCATTTTTTTATCTAATTTTTTGATGAATTCCATAACTGAAATTTTGTCGTCTTCATCACGTTTGGCGTTGATTGCAGCACGCATGAATTCAGCATTGGTGATCCCTGGAATTTCACTTGGGTATTGCATGGCAAGGAATAAACCTAAACGAGCACGTTCGTCCACTTCAAGGTCTAAAACATTTTCTCCGTCAAACAAGATTTCGCCTTCTGTGACTTCGTAATTAGGATTTCCCATGATTGCAGCAGATAACGTCGATTTACCTGTTCCGTTTGGCCCCATGATTGCGTGGATTTCACCTGTTTTCATTGTCAGGTTCACACCTTTTAAAATCTTTTTATCTTCGATTGATACGTGTAAATTTTTAATTTCTAAAACGGACATGTACAATTCCCTCCAACTTAAAATAATTATTAGCGTTCTCATTCATTTTAGCCTAATTGAGAATGATAAGCAATCTCTTTGCTAGAATAATTCTTGTTTAAACTAGGTTTTCTTTGTGAAAAAATGGACTTGTTTAGAATCTTTCTAAAATGGCTGTTTAAACTTTGCTCCTCAATTCCTTTTATCTTCTCCTACAAAAACAGCTATGAACTTTAGAAAATAAAAAAAGACTTCTATTATATAGAAGTCTTTTTTTTACTATTCAGCTTTCAACGAAATGTACGTTGGTTCTATAAGCACTTTTGACATGCTATCTATATTAGGCAATCCTGTCCAATTTGGTACAAGCCCTTGATTTGCAACTAAAGATAAGACTGTTCCACCAGGCAATCCTTCAATAATTTTCAATGTAGTTTTATATACAGGGGTTAAATCATTAACTTTCTGTACATTGTATACCCAAATTTTTGTTTTGCCATTGAAATAAGATTCACTCGGTGAATAAGTCCCGACAAAACTAAACATTCGACCTTTTACGATATACGCCGCTTGAATGTTTCTAGTATTCGCATTCGCATAGGCGAACTGAATTTCACCAGTATAACTATCATAGCGATAGATTCCCTTCGAACTGTTAATCGTTTCATAAACTCCTGTATTAATATTTTTAAAAGTACCACTTGGATCAAGAACAAAGCTTGCTCCTCTAGTCATATTCGTTTCTGCTGCTTCACTTTTGTAACCATTTGAAACAAAGACTAAACACATAATCACCGACAACACCAAACTCAAACCTATTTTTCTTTTACTCATCATTCATATCTCCTTTTTATCATTTATTTGTTACAAAAAATATGTTAACACAAAGATATAAATATTTCAACATTAGTTTAATAAATAAGTTAAAAAGAAGATATATTTATTGTATATAAATAAAAAACCTGAAACAAGTTTTCTAATACTTGTTTCAGATTTCCTCTTTATTTATCTACTGGTTTTACTGACCCATCCCATTTTTTAAGAATCCAGTCTTGGATTTCTTTACTGTGTAAAGCATCAACTAATTTTTTAATCTTGTCATTGCCTTTACCTTCTGAACGGACAGCTACGATATTTACATATGGAGAATTATCTTTTTCTATCAATACTGAGTCTTTTAAAGGATTCAAGCCAGCAGCATTTAAACTCGTAATGATTCGTCCCCAATCAGATTCTGAGTTTGACGCAATAATGGTTGTACCATCTTTTAAATCTTTAATAACTTTGATTCGTTTTGAATCTACTACTAAATGACAAGAAAGCTCCATAAAACCATCTTATTGGTTTTATGGAGCTTTTTTATTATTTTACTGGTGTAATAGAACCATTCCACTTTTCTAAAATCCAATCTTGTATTTCTTTACTTTGTAGCGCAGATACTAATTTTTTTATACTTTCTTTGTCTTTATCTTCTTCACGCACTGCGACAATATTTGCAAATGGAGAATTTTCTTTTTCTATTAACACTGCATCTTCTTTCGGTTCTAAACCTGCTTGATACGCAAAATTAGCATTAATAGCGACTAAATCTCCTTCGCCATTTTGATACGTAGTTGCAAGTAATTCTGGATTAATATCATGAACAAATTTCAAATTTTTAGGATTTTTTTCAATATCGTCAAAAGTCGCTGTAGCTAAATTTACGCCTTTCTTAACTTCAACTAACCCTGCATCTTGTAAAATTGTGATGATTCTACCCCAATCAGATTTTGAATTAGACGTAATAATAGTTGCTCCATCTTTCAATTCTTTAATATCTTTAATTTTTTTAGAGTATAAGCCCATTAGTTCAATGTGAATTTTACCAGCATTTGCAAACTTGTAACCATTATCTTTGACTTGCTCATCAAAATATTGAATATGTTGAAAATAATTCGCATCTATTTCTCCTTCAGCTAAAGACTTGTTTGGTAAAATATAATCACTAAATTTAACAATTTCCAAGTCAATACCTTCTTTTTTCAATATGGGTTTTACTTGTTCTAGAATTTCTGCGTGAGGTGTTGGTGAAGCCCCCACTTTTAATACTGTGTCATCTTTTTTAGCTGAACTACCACATGCAGCTAAGCCAAGAGTTAGAGCAACAACTGTTACAAATCCAATTAGTTTCTTTTTCATAAAAATCTCCTCCATCTTTTTTATCTTTTGTCTGTTCTTTTGGCAAAGAAATCTCCCAACCCTTGAACAATAAATACAATAATTAAAATAATAAGCGTTGCAACTAAAGTCACCGTAAGATTGCCTAATTGATAGCCTTCTTGCCATGCCAAACCACCTAAACCACCAGCACCGATAGCACCAGCCATCGCCGTGTAACCAATCATCGAAACACTTGTTACTGTCAATCCTGAGATTAATGCTGGAATACTTTCAGGAATTAGAACTTTCCAAATCACTTGCCCATAATTAGCCCCCATAGCTTCAGCAGCCTCTAAAACACCCGCATCCACTTCCCGAAATGCAATTTCTACCAAACGAGCATAAAATGGTGCTGCTGATAAAACTAATGCAGGGATAGCAGCAGTTGCCCCAAGCATTGTACCAACAATCATTTTTGTAAAAGGAATGATCAGTACCATCAAAATCATAAAAGGGGTGGAACGAAAAATATTACTGATTAACGAAATTACTGTATACAAAATTTTAGCATATATAGATTCTTTCCTACGAGTGCTATATAGTAATAATCCTAATAATAAACCAATGACTAGAACAAATATCATTGAAATTAAAGTCATATACAATGTATCAAAAAATGCTTTTTGCATCGTTTCAAGATTGATTTTTTCAAAATTGAAATACGTTTCCGAAAAACTTTTATTCATGAGTGAGCACCTCCACTCCTAAGTGTCGTTTTTTAAAGAAATCAAGTGTTCGTTCAATTTCATTAACTTCTCCAAGTAAAATCACAGTAAGTGTTCCAAATGATCCTTCTTTTGTTTGCTTGACATCACCATGCAAAATTGAAATATCAATATCAAATTCACGAATAGCTTGAGAAATGACAGGTTCATTTGTACTTTCAGTATCAAAATGTAATCCTACGATTTTACCGTTTGGATTTTCTTTAATCAATTCTTCCAATAATTCTTCTGTATCTTCTGTTGGTTCTAGTTCCTGTTGGACAAAACGTTTGGTAACAGCTTGTTTTGGATGTCTAAAGACTTCCAGAACATCTCCTTCTTCAACAATTTGACCTAATTCCATCACCGCAACTTTATTACATATCTTGCGAATGACATGCATTTCGTGAGTGATCAACACGATTGTTAGGTTCAATGTTTTGTTGATTTCTAGAAGCAAATCTAACACTTCATCTGTTGTTTGGGGATCTAAAGCGCTGGTTGCTTCATCACACAAAAGAATTTCTGGGTTGTTGGCAAGTGCTCGAGCTATTCCTACTCGCTGTTTTTGACCGCCAGATAATTGACTTGGATAAGCATCTCCACGGCCTTCCAAACCAACTAATGTTAAAAGTTCTTGTGCTCGTTCTTTTCTATCTTTCTTTGGAACATTTGCTAGTTCTAGGGGTAACATGATATTTTCTAAAATCGTTCTTGACCATAATAAGTTGAAATGTTGAAAGATCATACCGATTTTTTTGCGAAACTGTCTTAAGTCTCGGTTTGCCATTTCAGCAATGTTCTGCTCTTGAATAACGACTTCTCCGTGTGTTGGTAATTCTAACCCATTCAATAAACGGACTAACGTACTTTTTCCTGCACCGGAATAACCAACAATACCATAGATGTCACCTTGATTAACAGTTAAAGAAACGTCATTAACTGCTGTCACTTGTCCACTTTTACCGGTGAATTGTTTTTTTACGTGTTGTAATTCGATTAGAGGCATCTTTTCCCCTCCACTTTCTTTTGTTTTGCTTCTTTTTTATTATACTACATGGTTTACATTGTGTTGTGAAATAATTGATAGATTACTCTTTTTATTTAGAATCTCCTTCGCTTATTTCAAATTTTGGTTTGGAATGTGGTTCGCTAGTACTGTTTTCATCATCTACTCTGGCTAGCCAGTCAAAATGATTCAGCACAATTGTTACTTCGCTCTCTTCGTTCGCCAAGTACTGTTCATCATCTACTCTGGCTAGCCAGTCGTAGTGATTCACAGCAAAAAGCTTCCGCCCTATGTCATTAATCTGACAAAAGGACGAAAGCTTGTCTTTCGTGTTACCACCTTGATTTACTATCATTTCACAATAATAGCCTTATACAGTACTTGAAGTTCGCATACTGTTGTGCTGTAACGGGCACTCCCGTAATAAGTTCACCTTAGCTCACTTATTCCGCTCAAAGACCATCTTCCATCTCAATCATGTTGCCCATTTTCAGCAAACAGGGCTCTCTTCAAACATTTTGATATGTACTCTTCTTTTCAAAGCTTTTGCTTTTATTGATGAAATTATAGCAACATACAAATGGCTTGTCAATAATTTTATGCTTGATCCAATTCTTCTTCATTCACATTTGTCAAAATAGCAATCCAAGCATTCTTTTGATCTGTGTCGTCTAAAAGACTAGGGTTGCTTTCTGCTGCTTCATTTATGGCAGAGACTGTTCCACTGATTGGTGTACTAAATTCGCTCACTGCTTTTTCAGCTTCCAATTCAATCAGCGAATCCCCTTTTTTCAACGTCTGCCCAACTTTCGGCATTGTTGTAAAAGTAATATTCCCTAAATCTTCTTGAGCTTCATTTGTTAAACCAATTTTATACCCATCACTTGTTTTTAAAAGCCATAAACTATCCACAATCTTCAATTCTTCAGCCATTATTTAATAGCTCCTTCATAATCAGATTCTTTAAATCCATTCGCTAAAAATTGATCTCCCTTAACAAAAATCGGACGTTTAATCAACATACCATCAGTCGCTAATAATTCACTTGCTTCTTTGATTGAAAACTCATTGACTTTTTCTTTCAAGCCTTGCTCTCTATAACGTATGCCACTTGTATTAAAGAAACGGCGAACTGGTAAATCGCTTTGTTCCATCCAACTTGCTAATTGCTTTGCTGTCGGTGGATTTTCGATCATATCGATCGTTTCATATTTCACTTGATGCTCATCTAACCAAGATTTTGCTTTTTTACAGGTTGAACATTTGGGATACCAGAAAAATGTATACATTTTAACGCCTTCTTTCGATTAATATTCTTTGATTGTTGCTTCTTTTTGATATTTCATTGACATAATCAATCCGACACCAAGCATATTGCCTAATACAGAAGAACCACCTTGGCTGATAAATGGCAACGGAATCCCCGTTAATGGTAATAGTCCGATATTAGCGCCAATATTCTCAAATACATGGAATAAAATCATCATAATAATCCCAGTCGCAATATACGAATAAAACTCATTATTCGTCTCAAAACAAACACGAATCATGCGGTAAATCAGTATAAAGTATAGCAAAATGATAAAACAACCACCAATAAAGCCAAAGTTTTCTCCAACAACGGTGAAGATCATATCAGACTCTCTTACAGGTACATAAACATCACTTACATTAAATCCTTTACCGAATAATCCTCCTGAACCAATCGCAGTCAATGCCAACGCTGGTTGTTGAGAACGGTTAGGATCATGATGGAATGGTTTCATCCATAAATCAATCCGATCAAACTGATAAGGTTTAAACCCTACGGAATATAAAAAATCACGTCCCGCAGTTGTCGTCACTAAGTATATCGTTCCAGCACCTATCAAAATCGCCACTAAAAATGTTGGTACAATAATCTTCCAGGAAATACCAGACATCAAAAACACACCGCCGAAAATAGCGAGAAAGACCAACATCGTTCCAAAGTCATCTTGCAATAATATTAGGATTATAACCGGCATTGTAACTAAGAGCATCTTACCAATCAACCAAACATCAGATTTTAACGTCCGATTAACATTCTTCACGTTATGCAAGGTCACAACATAAGCCAACATCAAAATAAACGCAATTTTCATTAATTCAGATGGCTGAAACGTAGTACCACCAAAACTGATCCAGTTTTTAGAACCAGTCTGTGCTTCAAGAAACGGATCATAAAATTTTAAAAGTAAACCCATCATGACCAGTCCAATTACATAGAAAACTGGAGTTAATCGCCAAAGCAGCTTAGAATTAAAATGCATCACAACGACGATACTTGCTCCGCCCACTAGATACCATAATCCTTGTTTAAACAACATTGGCCCAATATCTGGTCGAAGCGGATCATTACTTAATGCTACATACAATGAAAGTATTCCAATAATTGAAAGAAGAAACACGGGTAAAATCACACCGTAATCAATTCTGTTATCTAAACTATTTCTTAATTTATTTTTATTCATTCGTCATCCCTTTTCCTTAAATCATACGCCTTTTATTATAACTTTCTATAGGAAGAAAAGAAAGTATAGTCTGGATGATTTTGGAAAAACTTTAGGTAATTATTTTAGCTTATTTTAATGATTGAGTATTTTTTAAGCAAATGTAGTTAATTTCACATCATATTGAGTTACTAACAACTATTATCTCAAGCAATTTTCTTCTTAAATTGTTCTTATCCATGTATAAACTGTGTAATATGGCTGTAAATTATTATGTGCTTTTCCATCACCTGTTAGACCTGAAGTTTTACCTATAGCCTCCCCCCATAAAAAACCACTGGTTCCAGTACCGTTTATTGCTGGATTTGTACCTTTGTTTAAACCAAGCTGATGTCCATGTGCAGGCATTTCTTCTACGGTGATCGTATGCATTTTCTCTCCACCAATTTTACTTGAAATATTAAAATCTGAATCATTTTCATCTACGCCTACTAATACTTTCCCTTTTATACGTGTCCAGGTTCCACCCATGAAGTCTGCTGGATTTAGATTCTTGTTACTTTGATATACACTCCCTACTGGATAAAACATATCAATTAATTGTCCAAAATTTTCTTGAATGGTTTCTGCTCCGTTTTCCATCCCTCTATAAATCTTTTTTAGTATCATATTATTCACTCTCCTATATTTGTAGTTCAAATATTAATGTTCTTTTATTTTTTTCATCTATTATTAAGTACGTCAATTGATTGATTTTAATCATAGATGATTCATTTTTATATTCAACTGGCAATGACACAGTGCTCATATTGGCGCCAACATGAGTCACCTGACTAGGAATCGATTGACTAGCTGACCCACCAAACAATCCTTCTGGCTCTGTTCCTAAATTCATTACTCCAATTCCATGAGTCCATGTTCTCACATTGATTTCAGGCTGAAGGCCTAGTTTATGATTAATCGTTACATCAAAACCTACTGGTAAAAATTTAACAAGCAATTGTTCAATGTTCTCTAATCGATCATCTAATACAGGAAACTTCCCATATAAATCGCTATTTCGTGCATTGATCACTTCACTATCAACTGTTGCATTTTGCTGAACATCTCTAAACTGATCTTCTATTTTTGCTTGCCTCTGTTCTACTTGCCCTTGTCTTTTTTCAGTTTGTTCAGTAATCTCTTTGATTCGATTAAATAAGACACTTGAATACTCTGAAATTCTGGCAATCGATTCTCTTACATGTCGACGCCACATTTTTGTTCTAACCCATAAAGCATATTTTTGAGTTAATGGATCAATCACACCAAATTTAATAGCTTCTTCAATTTCTTCCACATCGGTAGGGTCTTTGTAGTCCACCTCATGATTTTCACCTGTGGGTTGTGTATCGTAAAATTTTTGTTCCGACATTGATTATTCACCTACTTTTTCTGTAATTCTTTTATTGATGTAAACAGTTCTTCTATTTTTGTTTGCTGCTCTGTCAATTTAATTTCTTGTGTTTGAATCATATTCGATTGTTCGATAAGTTTATTCCCTTGTTCTTCTAAACCTTGTTTTTGTTCATTAATCCTCTGTTCAAACTGCGGTAAAACAGCTGTTTGTTCTTGTAATTGCTGTGATTGTTGTTTTAATCCATCTATCGTCCTATTACTGATACCAACATTATTTTTTACTACTTCTAGCGTTTCTTGCATCCCTTTATACTCTAACTGATATTGAGAAAGTGTTTTTTTCCCGCTACCAATCGTTAGTCTGATTTTTTGTGGATTTAAAATGTCGATTTTTTTCTCAATCACTTGTAACGTTTCTTTCTCGTACAGGAAAGGATTAGCTACTGGATAAGAGTTTCCAAGTTGGATGATTTCATAACGTTTATCTAACAACCCAAGTTCAATTACCTCAGCGGTCCAAGTAATTAGCAACAAACGTTGGTTATTCAAATATTCTTGACCTTTACGCTTTAATAAATTTTTATCTGCTATGTTAGGAAACTCAATCGTTGTTTGAATCACACCAAATTTCTCAACAAGAGCTTCATCTTCTAGATAGTTTTTCCCGTTGTTAACACTCTCAATCGTAGTTTTTTGTCGAAACTGATCTGTTTCTGTATCTGTTGGTTCATTTATCTCTAAATCTTTCCCTAAAGGAACAATTCTTGTGGCTAATTCAGAAATGTCGATTTCACGACTAGCACTTTTTAAGTTCCGAGCAATTTGCAAAGGTGTTTTAGAGTCCGACCCATATTCTGATAAATAGTCTAAATATAAAGTCTGCTCTGTTTCTCTAAGAACTAAATAACCACCTAATCGGTCTAACAATTGATTTTTGATAACATCAGCTGTTTTCCCATAACCAGATCCACGATAAACCTTATCAGACTCTGTTACAGTCACTTTTCCTAAATAGATTTTTTTGTGATTTTCTACTTGACTGTTATGCTCATTTAATAGTTTGCTTAAAAATTGGCTAACAGACATTAGCATAGATTTTATATATTTTTGCGTACTATCATATAAATAGGCTTTTTGATCTTCACATAGAATTTTTTCAACAAAATGGCCTTCACCACTCATAGTATTTGAAATCTTTGCTACTCTTCCTTTAAAAATTTGACCATTTCTATCAGAAACAGTGACTAAGTTTACGATTGGCTCAGCTTTTCTATATAAGGGATTGTTGACATTAATGGAAAATTCAAACGTACTAATGCCTAATCCTTCTAAAGAAAGTTCTAAATTACCAGCGTTTATTTTATTTCCGTAATTTGCTGGTTCATGTAACACGATGCCTTTTTTATCTTGAGAGTCTTCAAAAAGTGTCACACGATACATTAGACCATCACCTCAGTTTCAGTGTTGAAATGAATATGACCATTTCCGACTATTGTAAGATGATTTTCTCCTCTTTTTAATTTAAAAAATAAATCTTGGTTTTGACCTTTTTGGATTTCTAAAGTCTCATCTTCCTCAGTAATCAATACCATTTTTTCAGTTGCAGTGATAACTGGACTTGTCGCATTCACACCTTCGTTGATCAACAGAATCGGCCTTTGTCCTTTTACAAAAAAACCTGTCCACTGATCTACGCCATCCACAAAGTAATCAAGATCAAATTCATCGTTATAACCTGCCGCATTTTTCAATGCAAAAGGGTAACAATCAAAAACCAGCGTCAATGTTAATGAATTTTTACTTTGATCATCATCGGCAGTAACGCTTATACATTTTCCTAACCAATGAGAACCATCTAACCAAGAATCTGTAATTGGAGAAATGTCATTTAACATCAACTGTTCTTTGGCTTCTTGTTCAAAACGTTTACGATTTTCATATATGGTCAACGGTCGATATAATTTTATGGTGACCTTTCGATTATCAAAGACTTTTTCACCTAATAACATAGAAAAATCATAAACACCCTGCATAAATGGAATACTTTCTATAATTTCTTGTTCATCTGGGCTAGGAGCATCGTGTTCTAAAACATAATAACCCGCGTCTTTACTATTAAAACGTCCCATTTCGATATATTCAGTTATTTCAATAGCCATTAACGATACCTCCCTGTATACCCAGCTTGATTTCCTAAAAATCCATCCATTTGATTACCGATTCCGCCAACTAAGGCTCCACTTTCTAGAACAACTTTCATATTTTTAATGGTTTCGATCATCTCGTGCATTTGGTTAACCATGCTGTTTTGTACGTCATGCTCCACTTTTAAAGTTGTTGTTGATGAGGTAGTATTTTTATCAGTAACTGCATTTTGAATTTCAGTAATCATATTTCTAGCACTTGCTACTGCAACTTCTGTGTCCTCCTCGATTCCGACTGCCACACCTTGTGCAATAAATTTCCCTACAGTATCTCTGAAAAGTCTTGATGGCGATTTGATAATAGCTTTTTTCTTCGCTTCTTCATTGACTTCGCTTACTAGTTGTCTCATTGCGTCAACAGCAGATTCTTTTCCAGCAGTGATTCCTGTAGCGACTCCTGCTGACATTTCATATCCAACAGGGTGAAAATCTATAGATGCAGCTTGATTGCGTGCAGCGTTTCCAAGAGCAAGTCCTGCGTTCCCTGCGTTTCCTACTTGTTGAGAAACACCCACTGCATAGGCTCCTGAGTTTCCTGAACCAGTTGTTCTAAATTGCGCATCTTCCTGCTTTAAAGCGTCTGTACCTGCTCTTGCAATTGCTCTATTAGCTGTCTGTACCTCTCCCATTTTAGATGTTGAACCGTTAGTCATCGACCCAATCAGCATAGCCCCCACTTCGGAAGCATCCAACTCTCCTGATTTCAGCCCTTCAATCAATTTCTGTTTACCAATGTCTCCTTGCAAGAATAGTTCATTAGGTAAATTATTGATTCCATCGACGGCATTTTGACTCAATTGTGCACCAACCTGTGTCAAATCACCGCTTTGTAAAGCAGTTAAAAGACTATCACTCGCTTCAAGACCTCTGCTTTGCAAAATACCAGCAAGTACTGTCATTTGATCATTGACACTATTGTTTGACTCGTTATATTTACCTACAATATTTGCTAACTCTTGACCAGTCATTTCTCCCATGCCTTTTAAACCATTAGCAACCGTCTCTGATTTTAATTGTTCATTTTTTTGCAACATGGTTAGCATATCTATCCCTGTTTGAGTTTGTTGTTCTTTTGCTTGCTCATTGTGTAAAGATAAGGCAGTGAGTTGTTGATTTAGATTTGCTTTTTGCACTTCATCTGACGTTTCATCGATTTGTTGTTTTAAGCCAGCGATTTCTTCTTCATTTGTGAGCATTTGTTCTTTTCTATTTTGATAAAGTGCTTGTGTAGCGCTGACGGAAGCTTGTAGTTCTGTTTCGCTTAATTGTTGACCAATCTCCAATTTTTGTTTAGCAGCCTCAACAATTAATTCTTGTTGTTCCATTAGACCTTCACGAACAGCGTTGTTTTGATCTTGTAATGCTTTACGTTGTTCTTCAGATAAAGCTTCACCTTCCAAGGTTTTATTGGCGACCAACATTTCTTTGTTAGCATTTACAATTGTCAACATCTCACCAGCTCCAGAACCTGCTTGAGTAATCATTGTTGAATAGGCTTTACTTTGAGCAGCTATTTGCTTCTCACCAGTTAATTCCTCTGATTTGGCAAGTTCCTCACTAGTTTTTTCCTTCATTAATTTCATGTTGTCAGCATGCCGGCCCATAATTTGTTCTGCTGCTTCAAATCGTGTTGTTGACAGTTCCATTCCTTCACCAGAAAAAGCACTAACTGCTACTTTTCCCACCTCAGAATATTTGGTTTTTAAACTATCAATTTTAGTACCAGCTTCATCTAAACTAGTTTTGTAAGCTTCACCCATTTCTTTAACTTTCTCACCGGAAATAGCTGCTTCTTTTCCTAATTCTTTTGTTGATTCTGTCAATACACCTTTTACAGCTGAATTTTCTCCTAAGTTCTTGAAACCATCAACGATACCGTTAATATTCTCTTTTACTTTATTAAATTCTTCACCAGCACCTTTAAAATCACCAGTTAATAGTTTACCCACGCTTTTTCCTAAAGTAAGCAATGTCATAAATCCATTGACGACTGACATAACCGTGACTACTAAAAAACGGAATACGTCAACTACTGCCGCACCAGCAACCACTAATGTTTCAATTAAAAATGCACCAACTGGTTTTAAAACAGACATCAACTGATTAAAAACTGGTGCCAAGCTTGTGATTGATCCTTTGATCACATTAAACGCAGAAGATACAAATCCTTGAATGTTATTGAAATTTGATTTCCAAGCAACTGTCATAGCAACCACTGCGCCAACAATCAAAGCTAAAGCTGCACCAATAGGATTTGTTAATAAAAAAACACTTAAGGTCTGAAACGCACCCATTACGCCTGTTAACATAGTGACGACCTGACTTTGAAAAAATGGAACAATTCCACCTGCACTCGCAATGGAAAGTTTAAATCCATTCATTCCTATTGAAGCAGATTGACCTAAGCTTTTCATTGATTCCATCGCACCTGTCGCCATTGTACTAACCTTATTTTGAAACAAAGGTAGCACACCACCAGATGTTTCAATAACTGATTGAAAATTACTCATTGCAGCTGAAGCTTTTGGACCTAATGTTGAAAAAAAGGTAGATACTGCTTCCGTTGAAGTTGTAAGATTTGTCATAAGTTTCTGCCCAAGACTATCATTTAAGCCTTCCAAGCTGTTTTTTATTCCTGTAAATGCTTCATTATAATTTTGAAAATTCTCAAGCACATTCACAGCTAATCCACCTGAAGCCACTAACAAGTCCATAGAGCTAGTAAGCAAACCTAAATCATTCCCCAGCTGTACACTAAATTGACTGACGCTTTGTACCGTACTTCCAAATGATTCCAAAAGTTCTTTCGCACTATTGATTTTTGAGCTAAACTCATTATCTTCTACTTGAAGCTTAGTTGTTTTAGTATCTTTCTCTTCCATTTATTTACCTCCTTTCTGATTCTTTTTAGATACGATTTCTTTTGCTCGTATAAGTCGCTGGCGCATTTCATACAAGTCCTCAGTATCCTCCTGTTTTTGAATCCCTTTCTGTTTGAAATCCGCTAAAATTGTTTGTTCATTTTTTTCATAGTCGTAAATACTTTTTACATCTTTTATAGCAAAACGACCTTTCTTTTCAGCTTTAAATAAACGATTCGCAAAAGCAGTTGTGTATACTCTTCGCTCTGCTTCATTTTGGTTAAGCAAATAAGCTTTTGTTCTTAACGTGTATTCCCACGGAGTCATTCGATCAATTTCTTTTAATGTGATTCCTGGAAAATACCGAAAACAACTAAGAACTATTTCGTCATAGCTTGCTCCAAACTTATTTTGGCTTGTGCTTCTACGGTTTTCATCATTTGTTCGATGTTGATTTTGATTTTCATTGTTCGTTTTTTCAATAACGGCGCTGATGTTAAGTATTCGATAAAATTTTCAAATAATGCTTCAACCTCATCAGACGTTTCTAAGTAATGGATAATGTCTTTTTCTTCCAACTCTTCATAAGTAGTTAAACTGGCCATTAAGACTTCTTTCAAGGCATTCGGATCGCCATCAATCAATCCACCGATCAATAAAGTTAAATTATCGACTTGTTCTGAATCTTTTGGTAGTGCGTTGATATCATTTAAAAATTTAAATCCAAAGATCAAAGGATATTTTTTCTCACCGATTGTTACTACTGCTTTTGTTGTTTTTTTACTCATAATTCATTCCTCCAAGTATCTTTCTTTAAAAGATGAGAGACAAAACTTTATAGGTCTTGTCTCGACATCGTTATGTTCAAAATCAAGCTTTATTCAGCAGGTTTTGCTGTTGTTTGTGGTTCGTAAATTGCTTTTGGCTCTTCAGGTTTTGCATCCACTACAGTATCGTAGAAGAAAGCTTTAGCTAATTCATCATTTTCAGCATCCACAGTTGCTTCTCCATTTACTAGTAAACCATTTAAGTTCAACATTGTTGACACAGAAGCATTACTTTCAGCTTCAGCCGCATCAGGGAAGTTTCCTAAAATACCTGTACCGTATTGTGCTTTATATTTACGTTTTTCACCTTCAACAGGATTATCGAAAAAGATTCGCCAAACTTCGATCTCTTCTCCGTTTTCATAGGCATATTCCAACATACTGAATACATCCGTATTCGTTTTTAGAAATTCCATTTCAATATTTGACTCGATACTTCCGCCAGTAGCTACACTTCCGTCTTTAGTCGCTTGTGTTTCTACATTTGTTTCACGATTATAAGTATGACTCATTTCTAAAGCTAATAGCCCCGCTTTTTTGTGTGCACGTTCCTTTAACAAACGAAACATTAATTTGACATTTTTACCATGAATTGCTTTTTCCATAATTGATTCTCTCCTCTTGGTTGATTATTTTTGATGTATCATAATTGCTTGTCCAAATCTTTTTACGTGGATAAATGCTTGCACGTTTCCATTGCTTTTTTTGTCTTCAATGCTTGGACGATGACGATCAAACTTTACTCTAACTATTTTTTATGTCGCTAACCTTTCAAAATACTCCCACATTACTTTCAATAAAAAGCCTTTTTTCTAGTAACTTTTAGGTAGTTCTTCTTTTCCTTTTTTAACGGAAGAGACAAAATTTACAATTGCTTGTGCATTTTTTCTAGTAACATCCATATTTTCGTTTATTACGCATTCAATAACGTCTATATCAAAAGGTAGATTATGCTTTACAAAAATTTTTGTGGCTTCTTTATACGCATTAATAGAATTTCTTTGTTGTTCAAAAGTAGCTAATTCCAACTTTCTTTTTTTCTTCCATCGATTGTGCTTTTGTTTAATGATTCTATCTACATCAGCATCGGTGTATTTATATTCCCGGCCTTGTTCTATTTTATTTTTCCTCCTTTGTATAGATACGTTTGGTAATTACTATGTCTTTATAATATGTTATTTTTTGGCGTCTTCCCCCTCAAAATCCTCCCAACATTCTTTCACAATTCTGTTTAGTCTATTTTGAGACAAAAATAGACCATACAAAACGATTAATGTTTTGTATGGTCTATTTATATAATAATCAAAAATACTTCTTATCTCTGTTCGTTATAAATAAAAAAATAGTTACTTTACAATATCCAATACTTTCTCATAAGCTTCAATTTGTGCATACAGACGTTGGACTTGCAGTTCATTTTCAATATAATTAATCGAGTTCCCAAGATTTTCTTGACGTTTGTCTTCTAAACGTTCGACTTCTTTCTTAGCTTCATTCGCTAATTTATTGATTTTATCGACTTTTTCTGACATGATGCATTCCTCCTATATACTTAGTTGTACTATTAGTGTAGGCTCTTTTTTGTGAATATACAACGATTATGGATTTATTTTAGGAGATAGATTTTTTTATAAAGAAAAAACTAACCTTTTTTCCATCTAGGTTAGCGTGTTATTTATGCCAGCTGCAGGGATCGAACCTGTGACCTATGCGTTACGAGTGCATTGCTCTACCAACTGAGCTAAGCTGGCAATACAGCAAAATTATAGAACTAAACCTACCTTTTGTAAAGACAAAAACACCTCTTTTTTTAAAATAAGATTAGTTTTCTGAAATTTTTCTTCATTTATGGTATAATGAAATAAGTTAAGAAAGGAAGTTTTGTTGAATGTCTAATTTCGGTAACTTTAATCGTCCTGTTGAGCCTTCTGCTGAAGGGGATTTATTCACTGTCGATACTCAGGTCACTTTCTTGATGCATGGTCAGCCGCAAACAGGGATTATCACTAAACAATTAAATAATTCCGCCGTTGTGGAAATTGATGAAAATTCTGATAATACTGATTTAATGGTTAAAAGTAATGGTGTCATTGTCATCAATTACAAAAAACTAAAAAAAGTATAGATTTTTCCATCCATTATTATTGGATGGATTTTTTATTTATACAAAAATAGCTGTTAGAAAATACGTTTATATTTTCTAACAGCTATTTTCTATTCATTTACTTAGTTCCAAATAAACGGTCACCAGCATCGCCTAGACCTGGAACAATATAACCATCTTTATCTAAATATTCATCTAATGCAGCCGTATAAATATCAATATCCGGATGTGCTTCTTGTAAAGCTTTAACGCCTTCTGGAGCCGCAACTAGACAAACAAATTTAATATTGCTGCCGCCACGTGCTTTTAATGCATCAATAGCCATAATGGCTGAGCCACCTGTAGCCAACATTGGATCAACTACAAATAATTGACGTGCATCAATATCTTCTGGCATTTTTACAAAATATTCTACTGGCTCTAATGTATCGTGATCACGGTATAAACCAATATGTCCAACTTTTGCTGCTGGAATCAATTCCAAAATGCCATCTACCATTCCAATACCTGCACGTAAAATAGGCACGATTGCTACCTTTTTACCAGATAATGTTTTTTGTGTTGTTTCACAGATTGGTGTCTCAATGACAATATCTTCTAAAGGCATATCTCTTGAAACTTCGTATGCCATAAGCATTGCAATCTCATTCACGACTTCACGAAAAACCTTTGTTCCACAGGCCTTATCTCTAATGATTGTTAATTTGTGCTGGATCAGTGGATGATCAATAACTTGGAATTTTCCCATGTTCATTCTCCTTCAATAATTTATTCCTTCCTATTGTAAAACAAAAACGAGCGATTGACTAGTCAATCACTCGAATCTTTTACTTATAAAGTGGATATTTTTTTGTTAGCTCACTAACAGAGGCACGAACTTCTGAAAGTGCGCCTTCATTCTCATGTTCATTTAACGCTTTAACAATCAATTTTGCTACTTCTATACAATCATCTTCTAAAAATCCTCTAGTTGTGATTGCAGGAGTCCCAATTCGAATACCACTAGTTTTGAATGGGCTAAGTTGTTCAAACGGAATAGAATTTTTATTTGCCGTAATATTTACACTATCTAAAATGGCTTCTGCTTCTTTTCCATTTAAACCAAAACCACTTACATCAATCAATAATAAATGATTGTCTGTTGAACCACTCACTAAACGAGCTTCTGGTGTTTGATTAAATATTTTTGTCATTGCTTTTGCATTTTCAATCACTTGTTCGCTATATTCTTTAAAACTGATATCTAACGCTTCTTTAAAAGCAACTGCTTTACCAGCAATCACGTGTTCTAATGGTCCGCCCTGAATACCAGGGAAAATATTGCTATTGATTTTTTTAGCTAAGTCTTCGTCATTTGTTAAAATAAGTCCGCCTCGTGGACCGCGTAACGTTTTATGAGTTGTCGAAGTTGTGATATCTGCATACGGTACCGGATTAGGATGCAGACCTGCCGCTACAAGCCCTGCGATGTGAGCCATATCAACCATTAATTTGGCACCGACTTCATCTGCTATTTCACGGAATTTTTCAAAATCGATTATCCGTGAATAGGCACTTGCTCCTGCTACGATCAATTTTGGCTGATGTTCCCGAGCTAAAATACGTACAACATTGTAATCAATTACTTCAGTTGTTGGATCAACGCCATAGTTAACAAAATTATATGTTTTTCCACTAAAATTCACTGGTGAACCATGAGTTAAATGTCCTCCCGCAGACAAATCCATCCCCAAAACGGTATCACCTGGTTCAATCAATGATAGGTACGCTGCTGTATTTGCTTGAGAACCTGAATGTGGCTGAACGTTGGCAAATTTTGCACCGAATAATAATTTTGCACGATCAATCGCTAAATCCTCAACGATATCGATAAACTCGCAACCTCCATAATAACGTTTGCCAGGATATCCTTCTGCATACTTATTAGTTAGAATACTTCCTTGTGCTGCCATAACACCTTCTGAAACAACGTTCTCTGATGCAATTAGCTCCAAGTTGTTTTCTTGACGATCATTCTCTTTTGCAATTGCATCCCATAAATCAGGATCAAATGTTTTATAATCCATTAAACAAGCCTCCATTTCATTTGTTTGTACCGATTGTATCATACTTAAAAGTTCTCTACTCGAAAATAGAATCAATTTTTAAAATATTTTGATTAGCCGCTTTTTTTAGTCGATTCATGTAAGCGATTCCCAAGTCTATTTCTGGAAAAGCTTGTGCAAAAATAACATCAATGTTTTTTTCATCTAATGATCGAAGCCCTGCAAATAACAATTTTGTTGCTTGTTCTACTGAGTGCTCGCCAAATGAAAAAACTTCAGCTACTTCATTAGAAAATGCCTCAATTATTTGATTATCTGCAAATATGCCGATTCGCTTATTCCTATTTTTTGCCCATTTAATTGCTTTTTCAAAAACTTGTTGATCACCATCTATAATCCAAACAGGAACATCTGGAGAATAATGTTTGTATTTCATTCCAGGTGCTTTAGGGGCTTCTTCTTCGCTAACTAAGTGTTGATCGACTCTTACTTCTCCAACAACTTGTTCCAGTTGCTGTTTAGTGATTGCCCCTGGTCTTAAAATAACGGGAACACCGTCTTCAGCAGTCAAATCAAGTACAGTTGATTCTACACCAATTTGAGTTGGTCCGTCCTCTAAAATACCGGCGATTTTACCATGTAAGTCGTGATAGACGTGTTGAGGAGTTGTTGGACTTGGTTTCCCAGAAGTATTAGCACTGGGTCCTACCAAGGGCACTCTAGCTATGTTGATTAGGTCTAATGTTACTGCATTATTAGGCATACGAAAAGCAACCGTTTTTAATCCACCAGTGACTGTCGTTGAAAATGTATTTGGTTTCACTTTGAAAATCAGTGTTAGAGGTCCCGGCCAAAATGCATCTACTAACTTTTTAGTATGCACTGGAAAATCCGTTACAAATTCTTTGACCATCTCAAAATTACTAACATGGACAATTAGCGGATTGTCACTGGGGCGTCCTTTGACTGCGTAAACTTGTTTTACCGCTTGTGCATCTAAAGCATTTGCCCCAAGTCCATAAACTGTTTCAGTTGGAAAAGCAATCAGTTCTCCTTGTCGAATTAAAGCTGAAGCTTGATCGATTTCTTTTGAAGTAAATTTTTTTGTATCCATCTTCACTCCTCGTCTTTCTTTGGTGAAACAATCACCATGCGATCATTTCCTGATAGGTCTTTGGCAACTTCTACTTTTTTTTCTGGAAAAGCTTGTTGGAACAGCTCTTTTACCGCTACCCCTTGTTGAAAACCGATTTCTAAATAGATTTTACCATCTATGTTCAGTATATTTTTTGCCTCTTCAGCTAATTGTTGGTAAATAGCCAAACCGTCATTTTCAGAAAATAATGCTGTTTTCGGCTCAAAAGTCCTGACACTTTCATCCATCAAATCCCATTCTGTGTTACTGATATAGGGAGGATTAGAAATCAGGATATCGATTTTTTGATCTGTCATCGGCTTAAGTCCATCTCCATATACAAAACGAACATCTGCGTTTAATTGATCTGCATTTTTCGAGGCAACTTTCAATGCTTCCTTAGAAATATCAATTGCGGTTACTTGCCAGTTGGGTCTTGCTAATTTTAGACTAATGCCAATTGCACCAGTTCCTGTTCCAACATCCACGACATTCAATTGGGTGTTTGGATTTTCTTTCAAGCAGCGATCAACTAATTCTTCTGTCTCTGGTCTAGGAATCAAGGTATGTTCATTTACGTTAAAACGGTGTTCATAAAAATCGCTGTATCCCAATAAGTATTGAGGTGGGTAATTTTGAACAAGCTGCTGTAAATCTTCATTGATTTGCTGCTCTTCTTCTGGAGTTATTTCTTCTTTTAGATGAAGCAACCAATCTGTTTTACTCCAACCTTTTCTTTCCAAGAAAACAAAAAGAATACTGTAACCTTCTTTTCCCTGTTTTTCTAAAAAAGAAGAAGCCCGTTCAAGGACTTCAAAATAACGGTTACCCATTTTGCATCTCTTCTAATTTTGATGTTTGATCGTATAAGACTAAAGCATCAACGATTTCATCTAATTTTCCAGCTAGAATTTGATCCAACTTTTGTACAGTTAAACCAATACGGTGATCCGTTACACGGTTTTGCGGAAAATTATAGGTACGGATACGTTCCGAACGATCACCTGTACCGACAGCAGATTTACGGTTTGCATCATATTCACTTTGTGCTTCTTGCTGCATTTGATCATATACTCTTGCTCGTAAAATTTTCATGGCTTTTTCACGGTTTTTGATCTGTGAACGCTCATCTTGCATAGCTACAGCAATACCTGTTGGAATATGTGTCAAACGAACTGCGGAAGCTGTTTTATTGACATGCTGACCACCAGCGCCACTGGCATGATAGATATCTGTACGAATATCTTTATCTGCAAGATCTAGTTCTACTTCTTCGGCTTCTGGTAATACAACCACCGTTGCTGTTGAAGTATGGATACGACCTTGAGATTCAGTTGAAGGAACACGCTGTACACGGTGAGCACCGCTCTCATATTTTAATTTGGAGAAGACATTATCTCCTGAGATCATCATGATTACTTCTTTATATCCGCCAATTCCAGTGATACTTGCTTCCATCACGTCGGTTTTCCAGCCTTGGGATTCTGCATATTTTTGATACATACCGAATAAATCCCCTGCAAATAAAGCCGCTTCATCTCCACCAGCAGCACCACGGATTTCCATGATGATATTCTTGTCATCATTTGGATCTGTTGGTAACAATAAAATTTTAATTCGTTCTTCTAAAACTTCTTTTTCTTTCTTTAACTCAGAAAGTTCTTCTTTAGCCATTTCAGCCATTTCAGCATCTAATTTTTCGCCTAATAATTCTTCGGTGTCACTGATTCCTTCGACAACTGTTTTATATCGACGATAAACTTCTACCGTTTCACGCGTGTTGGCTTCTTCTTTAGATAATTCCATAAATCGTTTTGTATCACTAATAACTTCTGGATCACTTAGTAACTCACCAAGCTCCTCATAGCGATCTTCGATTGATTGTAACTGATCGTACATAGTTAGTTGCTCCTCTTTTTATTTAATTAAGTATTGTTTATTTTTCATTTTTGACTAGCTAATTATTTTATTCTTGTTCACCATCAATTGGTGGATGGAAATAATGTTTTCGACATACTGGATAATACGCTTCATTGCCCCCAATTTGAACTTGGGTTCCTTCGTAAACAGGCTGTCCATCGATATAATGTAAATTCATCGTGGCTTTCTTGTGACAGAACCAGCAAATTGTTTTTAATTCTTCTAATTTATCTGCATATAACATCAAGTATTTTGATCCTTCAAATAATTCATTACGAAAATCATTCTTCAAACCAAATGCCATTACAGGGATATTTAAGTCGTCCACCACTTTAGCAAATTCGATTACATGTTTTTTTTCTAGAAATTGTGATTCATCTACTAGAATACAATAAGGTTCATAATCTAAGTTTTGGATCAACTCATAAACATTTGTATCCTTAAAAATAGGTGTAGCTTCTCGTCTAAGGCCAATCCGGCTTGAAACGACACCAACGCCATCTCTAGTATCAAGTCCACTTGTCATAATAACAACAGGTTTATCCTGTTCTTCATAATTGTGAGCTACTTTTAATATCTCTATCGTTTTTCCACTATTCATCGCGCCATATTTAAAAAATAATTGTGCCATTCGTCTGTCGTCACCTTTCGTTTTGTCCCTCTCGTATTTTACTATATTTTCAATAAAAAAGCAGTATTTTTGAAAAATTGCTTTCCTAGTTTTAATGAACAAGTATTTTTTCACAAAAAAAAACCAATAGACAAACGCTAAGGTTTGGTCTATTGGTTTGATATCACTCGATTATTTTTGTGCCATTACAAAATTTGCGGCTTCTGATCCGGATTGACGACCAAAAATAATAATATCTGCTACAGCATTTCCGCCGATACGATTTGCTCCATGTAATCCACCAGTTAATTCACCAGCAGCATATAATCCTTTAATAGGTGAACCATCCTCTTTTAATACCTCTGTTTTAGTATTGATTTTCACACCACCCATTGTATGATGGATTCCAGGTGCGATTTTGATGGCATAAAAAGGGCCTTTTGATAAATCATTGTCCATACCAGTTTTACGGTTAAATTGCGCATCTGATTTTCCTTTTACATCCTTGTTCCACTGATCTATGGTTTCTTTTAATTTAGCTTCAGGCATCTCAATTTTTTTCGCAAGTTCTTCGATTGTATTTCCTTCAACAACAAATCCTTGTTCATCATAAAAATCGATAGCTTTAGCACGATCTCGGACACCTTGATCAAATACCAAGTAAGCTGATTTTTCTGGAAGTCCAGTGATTGCAGCAGAGACTTTATCACGAGTATCCATTTCATTAACAAAACGAACACCCTCTCTAGACGCCAGAATAGCTCCTTCTCCACGAACGACTTCACCAATCAAGAATGATTTATCTTGTTGTACTGTTGGATGAATTTGGATTTCTTTCATATCAACCGTTGCTCCGCCAAGTTTTTCAATCATTTTAATGCCGTCACCGGTTGTTCCTTCTTGATTTGTTGTGACGTAATCTTTTAATTTTGGATCATATTCTTCCAACATTTCTTTGTTGGCACCGAAGCCGCCAGTGGTAACAATAACTGCATCTGTTTTAATTTCTTTGGTTTCTTTATCGTTAAGTTTAACCTTAACACCATCTACTTGACCATCTGTTTCCATTAATTCTGTTACATTTGCATTTACAAAAAGTGGAATTTTCTCTTCTTTAACATTACGGACAAGCCCATCTACTAAATAACCGCCGATTGCTGAACCATCTGCTGGTCGATGGGTACGTTTTTCACTCATGCCGCCAGTAATCGTTAAGTTGCTAAGCTCGATACCTTTGCTATCTAACCAATCAATCGCGTTAGCTGAATGATCAACAAAAAACCTCAGTAGCGCTTTATCATTTGTCCCTTTTCCGCCTTTTAATGTTTCTTCAAAAAATTTATCATTGTTATCTGTGATACCTTCTTCTTTTTGAAACTTCGTTTGTGATGCGTTCATTCCAGATGAAGATTTAATTGTATTTCCACCAGCTACTGGCATTTTTTCTAGAATAACTGGATTCATTCCAGCTTCTTTTGCTTGCAGTGCCGCTGTCATTCCAGCTCCCCCTGCACCAATGATTACAATATCGTAGTTATCTTCTAATTCACTTAAATCAGTATAACCATTAGCTGATGCACCTGAAGTTACTTCAGTACTTTCTTTTGATTCTTTACTTTTCTTTGCTGTTTTTTCTTGATCACTTGCGCATCCAACTACCATTCCTAGAACTAAACTCAACGATAAAACACTCATGACTACTTTTTTCATTTTTTCCCCACCTCTTGCGAATTTTAACCACTATTCCCTTTACTTTTCCGTTTAAATCTAATCAAGTACTCAATAAATGTGAATTTAATCACATGATAAAACAAACGATAACTGCCATATAGAAAACATTTATATTATTCTATCTCTATTTAACGAAAAAAATTACACTATATTTCACAAATAGAAATCAACAGATACCTACTCCCTCCATTAAAGTAACATGTTCCATTTCATTTGTATTATATTCTTATTTTTTTTAATCAATTTCTTATTTTACCAAACAATTTATTCTTTGTTTGCCCATCTTTTATTTTCTGATATACTGGTTTTATTGATATTCAGGAGGTCCACTATGAGTCAAATACGATTTTTATGGCTAGCCCAACGAAACGGCAGACGTTTTATAGCCAAGAATTTATCATCTATTCAGATTATTGTTTCATATTATATTATTATGACTCTGATTTCTTATATACTATTTTGCTTACCATTCTTTCGAGAACCAGGTTCTCATGTGGGATTCATTGATATGTTGTTTATGGCTGTCAGCACTGTAAGTGTCACTGGTTTATCAACATTTGATATCAATTCTGTTTTTAATGATCGCGGCATCATTTTGATGGAAGTTCTTTTTCAAATTGGTGGATTAGGGATTATGATGATTTCTACAGCATTTATTATTTTATCTAAGCGACGAATTTCTTTAAAGCAACGGCAACTGATTATGACAGATATGAATCAGCCAAAGTTAAGCGGTATCGTTCGATTGATCCGTATTACCTTTACAATTATTTTATGGTTCCAAATAATTTTTGGCACATTTTTTTCCATTTATTTTTATTTTTCTGGTTATTTCAAAAGCTGGTCGAAAGCTATTTTTTATGGGTTTTATCAATCGATTTCTGCTGTTACGAACTCAGGATTTGATGTCACAGGTGATTCGATTATTCCTTTTGCTAATGACTATATCTTTTTGATTGCAATCATGTTTTTGATTTTTGTAGGTGGGATTGGTTTTCCTGTATTAATGGAAATTCGTGAATGGTTGTTTTTTAAAAAGAAAAAGAAAGGCTTACCCTTCCGCTTTTCATTATTTAGTAAAATTGCTTTGTTAGCCTTTGTGATTTTGTTTGTCGGTGGAACGATTCTAATCTATTTATTGGAAAAAGATCATTTATTCGTTGGCATGGATGAAGTACAGCGGTGGATTACATCTATGTTTTATTCTATGACGACGAGAAATGCAGGACTGCAAGTCAATGATCTAGGTGATTTTCAAATTACCACGCTGATTGTTTTTTCCTTATTGATGTTTATTGGCTGTAGCCCTAGTTCTGTTGGTGGCGGAATTCGGACAACAACAGTTGCAATCATTGGGTTATATTTGTACGCTTTTTTAAAAAGTGAAGACAAAATCAATGTTTTTGGCAGACGAATCGATGATGATGATGTGAAAAAATCAATCGTTGTCTTTATGCTTTCTTTGATTATGTGTTTCTTTGCAGTATTATTTCTAACTGCGACGGAAGATCATCCGCTAATCGCAATCATTGTTGAAGTTGCTTCAGCCTTTGGTACAACAGGTTTATCTTTAGGAATTACTTCTGATTTAACGACAGTGGGCAAATTGATGATTGCACTTTTAATGTTTATTGGGCGAATCGGTATGCTTTATACTTTGATGCTATTTGTACCAAAAGAAACCCGTGATATTGGTTATGAATATCCTTCTGAGAAAATTATTATTGGATAAAAAAAGGAATCAAAAAACAGTTTCAGCTGTTTTTGATTCCTTTTTTAATTTATATCAGTACATTCACAATTAAATAAAGCAAAAATAAACAGGAGATAACCCATAATGACAAAGAAAGTTCTTCTTTTTTTCCAGCAATCCATTTCGTTAATGGATACGCGACAAAACCAAAGGCCATTCCATCTGAAATATTCATGGTAAATGGAATTAAAACAATCATTAACATTGCAGGAAAATATTCACTAAAATCATCAAAATGCAGCGTTTTAATTTGCTGAATCATCAAAAATCCCGTAATAATGATTGCTGGAGCTAAAGCTGAATCTGGAATATATGATAAAAATGGCAAAGCTAGTAGAGCTAAAAAGAAACAAACACCGCTCGTAATTGAAGTAACGCCAGTCTTTCCACCTTCCTCAATCCCTGTAGCGCTTTCAGCCGCAGCAACTGTTGGGCTCGTTCCAAAAATACTTGATAATAACGTAATAAAACCCGTGACTCTATAAGCCCTTAAATATTTTTGTTCATCCGCTTCCGGCATCAACCCTTTTAATAATCCCATCGACTCAAAAATAAGGATCATTGACAATGCAAAAACACCTAGTAAAAAACTCTTGGAAAAGAATGAGCTGAAATCCAATTGGAAAAAAATATCAGAATAGTTACTTAATGTGCTAATCGAAAAATGTTCCGTAGGAGTAACCATCCCCATAAAATTAGCGACAAGAGTCACAACAACAATACCTATAAAAAAGCTGCCTTGAATCCCTTTTATAAATAAAAATACAGTCAAAATCAATGAAAACAAGGTAAGTAAAGTCAAAGTATTATTTAAAGATGCCAGTTGCAAAAAAGTATGTTCTCCCCGCAAAATCAAGTGCCCTTTTTCCAAACCAATCAATACTAGAAAAAAACCAATCCCAACAGTAATCCCTGTTTTTAAGGTTTCAGGAACAACTTCAGCAAATAATTTACTTAACTTTGTAAAGGCTACTAGTAAATAAATGACACCTGAACAAAAACTAACTGCAAGAGCTTGTTGCCAGGTCAGTCCCAATGAAAACACTAATGTATAAGTAAAAAATGAATTAACGCCCATTCCTGTAGTCAAGACAATCGGTGCATCTGCAACAAGTCCCATCAAAATCGATCCAATAATCGAAATAAAAATCGTCCCAAAAATGGTTAATTCTTTAGGCATCCCTGCCTCTGCTAATATAACGGTGTTTACCATGATGATATAGGAAATGGCGAAAAATGAGGTTGTTCCTGCAAGTATTTCTCGTTTTAACTCTTGTTTACTAAGCTTCTTTCTTGGAAACATCTAATTCCTCCTTATTAATTGAAAAGTTGTACAGATAATTGCTTTATTTTTATGTACACGTTTATTTTGCGTACTTTTTACTTAAATTCTAATACCGTAAGAATAACACATTGGAAACGCTTTTTGAAATTTTTGAAGAATTTTTTATTTTAAATAGACAAGTTTTACATCTAATGTAAGTTTTTTATAATATAGTAAGAAAAAGGAAAAGGAATTAATTTTTTTTTTTAATTGTGGTATTATAGGTTGAGTTTATTGTTGTGTTTAACAGCAATAATTGATGGAAATTGGAGGGCACTATATGGGAATCAGAAGTCAAGTAGCTATTATGGCTGGAAAATCTTCTCAATGGGTATTACAAACTTTTTTCAAAGGCGGTAGCAGCTACCCTGGAAAATTAGCATTAAAAATCGATCCGAAAATTTTAGATACGTTAGCTAAAGACTATGAAATCGTCGTTGTTACTGGAACCAATGGAAAGACATTAACAACGGCCTTAACTGTTAATATTTTAAGGCAAGAATTTGATCATGTATTGACAAATCCAACAGGCGCTAACATGGAGCAAGGAATTGTTTCAACATTTTTATCTGCTAAAAATAAAGGAGCAAAGAAAAAATTTGCTGTTTTAGAAATCGATGAAGCTAGCTTAAGCCGAGTTACAAAATATATTGAACCAAAATTATTTTTATTTACAAATATTTTTAGAGATCAAATGGATCGTTACGGTGAAATCTACACGACGTATAAATTAATTGTTGATGGCGCCTCTGCGGCTCCAAATGCACCTATTTTGTGTAATGGTGACTCACCTATTTTCAACTCAGTTGAAACCGTCAATCCAAGAAAATATTACGGTTTTAATCATCAACCCGATGAAGAACAAATGGCTCATTATAATACTGATGGATTACTTTGTCCGAAATGTCACCACATTTTACACTACAAAATGATTACTTATGCTAATCTTGGGAAATATTACTGTCCGAACTGTGGTTTCCATCGTCCTGAATTGGATATTCAATTAACAGAGATGGTTAAGATGGATAACACTTCTGCTGAGTTTGTGATTGATGGTTCAGAATATAGCATTGCCGTTGGTGGTATGTATAATGTCTACAATGCCTTGGCTGCCACAGCAGTTGCTGAGTATTATGGTGTGGCACCTGAAAAAATCAAAGCAGGATTAAGTTATGACGAAAAAGTCTTTGGACGTCAAGAAACCATCGATATTGATGGTAAACGCTGTACTTTAATTCTAGTAAAAAATCCTGTTGGACTTAATCAAGTAATTGATATGATGAAACTTGCTCCTTATTCGTTCTCTCTTGTTTCATTATTAAATGCTAATTACGCAGACGGGATAGATATCAGCTGGATCTGGGATGGCAATCATGAAGCTTTTGCTCAAATGGATATTCCTGAAGTAATTGCTGGTGGTGATCGCCATAAAGATATGGCTTTACGCTTAAAAGTAGCAGGTATTCCTGAAAATAATTTAAAAGAAATACCGAATCTTGATGATGTAATTACAGCAATCAAAGAAGTACCGACAGAGCATGTCTATATTTTAGCTACCTATACAGCGGTTTTACAATTACGTAAATCTTTAACTACACAAGGTTTTATTAATAACTAGCTTTTACAACCCTACCCCACCATGTCTTATCTAGCTGCATGGGCTAGTCTCTCGGAAAAAAGATAATTCCTAGAGGAGGCAAAAAACGCCTCATCTATGTTTTCCTATTTTTCTGTCGAGACTAACGAGCCTATCCCGCTTTTATTTTCTAGCTGCATGGGCTAGTCTCTCGGAAAAAAGATAATTCCTAGAGGAGGCAAAAAACGCCTCATCTATGTTTTCCTATTTTTCTGTCGAGACTAACGAGCCTATCCCGCTTTTATTTTCTAGCTGCATGGGCTAGCCTCTCGGAAAAAAGATAAATCCTAGAGGAGGCAAAAATCGCCTCATCTATGTTTTCCTATTTTTCTGTCGAGACTAACGAGCCCATTCCGCTTTTATATTAAGGAGGAATTTACAGTGCCTAAAGAATTAGTTGTATGTCATTTATATGGGAATTTGTTGAATACTTATGGCGATAACGGGAATTTGCTGATGTTAAAATATTTATCTGAAAAAATGAATGTCACATTCCGTTCTGAAATCGTCAGTATTTATGAACCCTTCGATCCAAATAAATATGATTTAGTTTTTGTTGGAGGCGGTCAAGATTTTGAACAGTTGATCATCTCAGATGATATTCAAACGAAAAAGGAAACATTAACTGAATACATTGAAAATGATGGTGTCATGTTAGCCATTTGTGGTGGTTTCCAATTATTAGGACATTATTATATGGGAGCTAAAGGTGAAAAAATCCATGGAATCGGCGCTTTGGATCATTATACTTTAAGCCAAGATAATAATCGTTACATCGGAGATATTGTGATTCATAATGAAGAATTCAATGAAACCTATTATGGTTTTGAAAATCATAATGGTCGCACTTTTCTAGGAAAAGGAGAACGTCCTTTAGGGAACGTTCTACAAGGTAAAGGGAATAACAGTGAAGATGGTTCTGAAGGTGTGATATACAAAAATGTCTTTGGCTCTTACTTTCACGGACCCATTCTTGCTCGTAACGAAAACCTTGGCATCCGCTTGATTAAAACAGCATTGGAGAAAAAATACAACGAACCATTTGAAGTGCCACAAGAAATGTTAGTTGTTGAATAAATAAAAAAAAGTGTTAGGATTAAAATCCCTAACACTTTTTATTTATGTTATGCCTCTACTCCAGGTTCTGAAGCAATAATTGTTAGCTCCCCTTCAACACGCCATTTAGCGATATCATTAGGTAAAATAAAGCTTGTTCCTTTAGTCAGCTCATAACTCTTAATTTGGATCGTTCCTTCATCTTCAATAACTAAATTACCTGCACCATCAATCACTGTGGCTAACGTATATGGCGCATTTTTCTTTAACTTCAATATACCTTTAACTTGCCATTCATACACATTAAAAAAGGGTGTTTTCAAATACGTAATAATACTTGATTGCCCTTGATTTTGCTGTTGGATGAATAGTTCAGCATCCTTAGCTGGGACTGTTGTCACATCAACCGATTGTTGAATATGCAGCTCTCTTGTTTGACCTTGATTATCTTTTCTATCATAATCGTACACACGATAGGTTGTATCACTGCTTTGTTGCGTTTCTAAAATCATGATTCCTTTACCTATAGCATGAATCGTTCCGCTTGGCACATAGAAAAAGTCACCTTTTTTTACAGGAACTTTCTTCAATAAATCGTCCCAACGCTCTTCTTTAATCATTGCTTCAAGCTCTTCACGACTTTTTGCATTATGACCATAAATAATGGTTGAACCTGGTTCAGCATCAATAATATACCAACACTCAGTCTTTCCAAGTTCACCTTCGTACGCTAAGCCATACTTATCATCTGGATGCACTTGTACAGATAAATCATCTTCTGCATCTAAAATTTTTGTCAATAAAGGAAACACATCTCCTTTAGCATTACCAAACAATTCACGGTGATTAGCCCAAAGTTCATCTAGCCTTTGACCAGAAAATTCACCATTTTCCACAGTGCTGACACCATGAGGATGAGCGCTGATCGCCCAGTCTTCACCAATCTTATTACTAGGTAAATCAAACCCGAAAACCGTGTGTAATCGGTCACCACCCCAAATTTTTTCTTGAAAAACTGGTTTTAAAAATAAAGGTTCCTGCATAGTTAGAGACTCCCTTCCATTTATACTCGTCAATTATACCACTAAAAAGAAAGCGATTCATCTATGTTTGTTATTTTTTCTTTCAAATAAATCTCAATCAATTCGTCTCTTTTTTTGATATACTCTGCTCTTTTATCAACAGGATGAACACGGTTAGAAAGAAAGATAAAACCTTCTTTATTTACAGGATCAATCAATAAAAAAGTACCTGTATAACCTGTATGAAATAACAATGGATTTCCTTTGATGTCTTTTTTCAAATCCCAACCTAGTGATCGATGACCTTTTCTATTAGGTGTTTGATCAATCATTAAAGATTGAATCGTAGCTTGTTCCAGAACTCTATTTGTCTCATACAAACCTTCATTTAAATACATTGTTACAAATTTTTTTATATCATTTAAATTAGTAAATAGTCCAGCATTCCCTGCATGTTCTGCTAAAACAAATGCTTTTGGATCATGTGTTTGACCTCGAATTAGCCCTCTTACAGGATGTATTTCAGTTGGAACGGTTTTGAAAGGATCTCTAGGTAAAAAGAGACTTTCTGACATGTCGAGCGGTTTTAGTACACGCTCTTTAAAAATCTCAATAACATTTTTTCCTAATAATTCTTCCAGCATAAATCCCAGTAGAATCGTTCCGGTATCCGTATAAGCAACCTGATTTCCCAAGTTTTCCCCAGATCTTACTTTGGAATATGCCTCTCGTAATTCTTCTTTTGCCAACTCATCTCGATTTTTAATATAGCTTTGAATATCAGATGTATGAGTCAAAAGATGCCGAATCGTTATTTTTTCATCTTCAAATGCTGGATAATACGTTTGGAATGGTGCATCAATATCTAAAATTTTAGTTTCCATCAATTGCAAAACAACAGTAGTGGTACAAATCACCTTAGTCAAAGACGCTACATCAAAAAGCAATGATGTATTCAGTGCTTCGACAGATGGTTGTATTTGAGCGTTTCCCCAAGTATAGTCTTCGTCTTTACTTTCAGTTATAAAAGAAAAACTGACGCCTGAGAAAACCCCTTCATTCATAAATTCGTTGATTTTTTTTCTTGTCTCTTTATATATCATTATTTTTTCCTCATCCAAGTTTTGCTTTATAATTTTTTGATTGATTTAATCCCTCACAAACCACCATTCGATTTCACTAGGATCATAAATAGTTAAAATTTTTAATTTCTTATCAACAAAAAATTCTTGTTCATTTTTTTCTAGATGTTTTTTTAGTTTCTTCATCTCTTCCTCATGATCTAATGTCAAAACGAAAAAATCGACACCTAGTGATTCTTCACTATCTATTTTTTCCTCAGAAGATTTTACCCAATCATCTAAATGAAGCAAAAAACGGCCATCGTTCATCGATAATTTATCTAATGTTTTTTCTTCTGAGACCATCCCCAAAACATTTTGATAAAAATAATGATGTTCATCTTTGTCTTCAACACTTAGCTTAATTTGATCAAAGCGAACACCTGCTGAAAGACCTGAATACAAAATCTTACTTTGATTTATTAGCGCATCTATATCCAATAACTCAGTTTTTGCTTCATTCTGATCAGTATTCCCTTCTTGATAACTGATCGCAAGCTCATTACCTTCAGGATCTTTTAAAAAGATACTTTGCCGGTTTCCTTTTTTTACTGATTTTTTTATTGGGTAGTTATGATCAGTTATTCTTCTTAACACACTACAAAACTCTTCTTCAGTTGGCATTAATAAGGAAAAACAGAGCGCTTTTTCAAGAGACGTTGTTGGTCCTTCCTTAATGTTCGTTTCTTCTAATATTAACAGTCGACTATCTTTTTCTTGCGAACCGAATATCGATAAGTTATTTTCTTCTAACTTTAAAATAAAGCCTAATACATTCTTATAGAAGTTAACCATTATCTCCACATCGTTCACACGAAGCGCAATCGTCTTCACATATACATCTTGCGATAATTGAAACTTTTCCATCCGTCTTCCCCCTCCGAATGCCTTACTCTATTTATTCTAAACATCTCTAGTAATTTCGGCAAGCAAATGCTCTTTTCAAAAAAACATGTATACAAGAGATATTTGAGAATTATAAAGCTTATGTACCTATACCAATTGATTTATTTTATTTCTTCTTTTTACTTTTGTATGACCTTTACCAATTTAAATAAAATAACTTGTATGAATACTTTAAAGTACTCATACAGCAAAAAAGATGTTGAATTTCTTATTCAAACATCTTTTTGCAGCTCAGTTTTAGCCTAATAGTTTTAATTATAAATTGCTTTGATCGGGTCCATTCTTGATGCACTAATCGCTGGAATGATTCCAAAAATGATTCCCGTAAAAATAGAAACCAATGTTGATATAGCAAAAATCGATGGTGTCATAACTGGAATGATATCTACAAAGCCTCCGACTAATGTAGAGAGAAGGTAACCTAATCCAACACCAATTAGTCCTCCTAATAGTGTTATAAATGCAGCTTCTAATAAAAACTGCATTAGGATCATCCGTGGTTTTGCACCTATTGCTCTACGAATGCCTATTTCACGTTTTCTTTCAGTGACCGATACATACATGATGTTCATCACACCAATGCCGCCAACTAATAATGAGATCGCTGTAACAGCCATCAAGAACATCGTAATACCGCCAATTGCATCTTCCATTTGTTTTTGATTCTTCTGCTCTTGATCGTTTTCTTTAAAAATCCCCTTAACATCTGGATGGCTTTCATTTAAAATAGCAACGGCTTGCGCAATAACAGCTTGCTTATCTCCGCCTTCTTTTACTTTAAAATTAATACCGCTAATTGATTTTGAGGTCGCAAGTTTATTGTACGAACTCCTTGAGACAAAACTACTGTTGATAATATTCCAATCTAATGACATGGCCTCAGTATTGTCTATATTATCATAATCAAATGGTTCTAAAATTCCGATTACTTTATACATGTAGTTATTGATTGATACTGCTTTTCCGATTAATTCGCTTGGATCATCCATCTTCAAACTCGTATCAAAAACATCATGATTTAAAATAATCACATCTTTATTGATATCTCGATTATCAAAATCTCGCCCATATTTAATTTTATTCTGTCCTCGATTAGACGTAACCATTAAATTGGCTTTAGCACCGAAATAATCCAATTGCAGATTTAGATTGTCTCCCATTGTACCGTCTCCATATTGAGGATAAATAGATTCAACACCATCTACATCTCTGACCTTTTTCATGTCAACCCTGGAAAAACTAAAATCTGGTTGTTCGTAAGACATCATACCAGTAGAACTTTCGTCCTGCATTGTATAATGTAATTTGACAACATTTGTATTCATAGCACTAGTTGCAGACATTACTTGCTTCTTCATACCTTCACCAAGTGTCGAAATTGTGACAACAGACGTGATCCCAATGATAATTCCGATCATCGTCAGAAAAACCCTTAGTTTGTGTGCTCTTAAACTCAATAAGGTGCTAATCAGTAAATTTGAAATCATCGGATCACCTCTTCTTCAAGAAAACGGCCATCTTTCATATGAATCACGCGAGTCGCATATTTTTTCATATCTGCATCGTGAGTAACCATGACGATGGTTTTACCTTGATGGTTCAATTCGGTTAATAACTCCATGATTTCTATGCCTGTTTCACTGTCCAATGCCCCTGTTGGTTCATCAGCCATAATCAACAACGGATCGTTCACTAAAGAACGAGCAATTGCCACACGCTGTTGTTGACCGCCTGATAATTCATTTACTTTTGCTTTTGTCTTCTCACCTAAACCAACTAGTTCTAAATATTTTTCAGCAATTTTTCGTTTTTCTTCATTACTCTTCTTGCCTTCATAGACACATGGTAATTGGACGTTCTGACTAACATTCAATGAATTGATCAAAAAGAACTGCTGAAAAATAAAACCAAGATATTCATTTCTAAATTCAGATTTTTTATTTTCTGAGAGAGTCGAAACATCTTCTCCCTTAAAAAGATAATTACCATCAGAAACTCTGTCTAGAAAACCGATGATATTCATTAATGTGGTTTTTCCACTACCTGATTTTCCCATAATCATAATAAATTCACCTTCATTGATGGTTAAATCCAGTGATTTCAATACGTGCAATTTTTCTTTTCCAACTGGAAAATATTTGTTGATTGCCTGCATCTGAATGAGAGGTCGCGGGTTTTGATCTTGTTGTATCATATCTGCTTCCTCCTATTCTTTAGCTGCTGGAGCTGCTGCTTCTGATTCTTTATTGCCTTCTTCGATCAAATCTCCTTCTTTGACTTCTTTCTTAGAAGAAACAACAATTCGATCACCAGATTCTAAGCCTGAATTAACAACTGTATTATCACCTTTTTCTTCTCCCACTTGAATGTCACGACGGATAATTGAACCAAAATCATTGACCAATACGTATTTTTTACCATCTTGATCATGGATTGCTTTTTTAGGAACTTCAATTGGTTTATTTTCACCTAAGTTGATTGTCGCTTGCATATGATAGCCATTTTTGATTCCTTCTAAACTATCCAACGCTAATTTCACATTATACGTAGACATTGATGCTTGCGAACCGCTATCTTCTCCTTGACTTTGGTTTGCTTTAGCTTCTGGCGGATTATCATCAATATAAGAAATTTTCCCTGTCACAGATGTTCCACTTGATACCACTGAAAGATTAGCTTTTTGATCGATTGCGATTTTCATTAAATCTTTTTCATTCACTTTTCCAGCAACATATAAACCGTCTGATGTTAAACGAAGAATTGGTGCATTCTCATCTTTTACTTCCGGAATTGAGACACGACCTTTGAATTTTGATTTTGTTGAAATGTATTGTTTTGTTGATAAATCTTCAATCGTCTGATTCGAGAATAAGATTTCTTCATCAACTGCATCAATTTCAGATTGATGTTGTTCGTTGATAGCGGCGCCCGTTGTGCTTCGGTCTTCTTCTTTTGCTTTATTATAATTGTCGATTGCTCGGTTCCATTTATTATATATATTCTGTTTTTTAGTAGCTAATTTACTTAAAGTATTATTCTGAGTTTCAATCTCTTTGGTTACTTCTTTATCTTCATACGTAAATAACTCAGTCTCAGGTTCAACAACATCTCCGTTTTTCACTTTGATTTCCGGATTACTAGTCATTTTATTATCTTTTGAAAAAGCTTCTGCTTGTTCTGGCTGTACGACACCATTAATATAAACCTGTTCAATATCTGGAACTTCAAAATACTCAATTCCTAATTCATCGGAGGCTGTTTTCTTTTCCAGTCCAGCTTCTTTTTTTCCACCAAAAACACTTGGAAGAATAAAAATACCGACAAGTACTACTGCAACTACACCTATAATAATCATTGTTCTTTTCTTCATAACCCTTCTCCTCATCTCCTTTTGCTTAATAAAACGATCATTTCTTATCTATATCAGTGACCTTACTCTTTTATTTAACCATTATTTACTATGTCATACAAGTGACATTTTTGTAATTGAATGAACGTTCTGACTTTTTTTATAGCAACTAATTGGCAATATTTGAATAATTCGTTCTTCTCAGCAGCCTTAAACTAAGTAGAAAAAGAGAGCGAAACAAAACTAGAAATCAGTTTTGTTTCGCTCTCTAAATCCTAATAAACGTCAAGTAAGAAGCAACTTCCTCTTATTTCTCGGAGCTAAACACTTTTTTCTTTATCTCTTTTTATTTAATGCTCTTAAGCAACAATGAAGGATTTAAACATTGTATAAATCATTGCTATTTATATGCACCCTTTTTCAACCAGTTTAATTTGATTTTAAAGCTTTGAATAATAAAATCAATATCGTATGAAGGATCTTTTGCAAGTTCTTGGTAGCTTTCAGCAATTGAAGAGAATACATTATTCATAAGCATTTGCATCAACAGTTTAAATTCTTGTTCATTTTGAATGTTTAATTGAGAACGATTAATCAGTTTATAAAGCTTATGTCCAGGGTACTTTTTCTGGTATTCCTCCCTCTTTTTACCACTTGTTATAAATTGAGGAGAAATTCGCCTCGTCGACTGGTAGTCTATATTCATAAAAAAATGTTTATAAAACGACGCATTTTCCCCAGTCAATACGTCAAAAATCATTTTTGAAAAATACTTGTCCATACCTTCAAACAAATCCCCGTTTGCTTCTTGCATACATTTTTCAATATTTTTTTTGCTAGTTTGTTTCAATAGATCAAAATAATAAAAATACAAATCTTCCTTATTCTCAAAATATTGATAAAAACTTCCTCTAGGTATTTCAGCCAATGTAATTATCTTAGCAATTGACGCTTCTTGTAAAGATGTTCTTGAAAATTCGATTTTGGCAGCTTTTAATAACCTTTGCTGTTTCTCTTGAGTTAGATGAAAAAAAGTACTTTTTGGCATCTAGTGCACCCCTTCTTTCATAATAACAATAAGTCATATGACACGATGTCATTATAGCACCAAGAAATGGAAAATCAATAGAACTTATTTAAATAATTTTTTGAAAAAACTAGGGAAAACAACTTGTTTTCCCTAGTCTATATTTATTATATTATTTACCGCCTGCCTCACATTTTTGACAACCTCTTCATAAGGTTGATTGGCATCTATAATGAAGTAATTTGGATACGTCATTATTTTTAGTTTATTCTGAGATTCTTGATCGTATAACGCTGTGCGTTCCCTTATGATTGCTTCATCGTCTTCTCTATTCTGCAATCTCGATAATACGTTCTTTTTAGATACCTCTAAAAAAATTGGAATCACCATATTGCCAAATCTTTTTTCTATTTCTTGGAACCCTTTAATCGTTAGTACATCATATGCATAATGAGCCGTTGTTTTTTGAATCAGCTCATCAATTCCCACTCCATATTGATTGCCATGATACGTGTCATGTTCGGCTAAAGCATTTGTATTTAGTAAGTACTCAAACCGTTCTTTCGTCTCGAAATAATAATCTACACCCTCTTGTTCTTCTTTTCTTCTTAGCCGAGTTGTATGAGAAATCACTTTATATTCAGCGGGAAAAACAGCTTCTGCAACTTTGGTTTTCCCTGAACCACTTGGGCCAATGAGAACAAAAAAAGGATACATGAGTTTTTTTCTTTCCATTAGTTATTCCCCCTTTACAAACTCACTATACAACAACAGATGATTCTCTTCAATATAAATGAAAACAAGACTCAAAGATAAAACACGTAGCTTCATCCTTAAGTCTTGTCTATTTTTATTTTAAGTTTTGTCCATTTGTTTCAATGACTTGTTTGTACCAATTAAATGATTTTTTCTCATAACGATTCATTGTACCTTCACCGTTATCATCTAAATCAACATAAATAAATCCATAACGTTTACTCATTTCACCTGTCGAAGCACTCACTAAATCAATACAGCCCCATGGTGTGTATCCCATCAGATCAACACCATCTTTTACAGCATCAGACATTGCTTCAATATGTCGACGTAAGTAGTCAATACGATAATCATCTTCAACGTAGAAGTTTTCGTCTACTTTATCAATTGCACCTAAACCATTTTCAACGATAAACAATGGTTTTTGATAGCGATCATATAATTCGTTTAACGCAATTCTCAACCCTTCTGGATCGATCTGCCAACCCCATTCACTGGCTTTTAAGAATGGATTACGAACACCACCAAATAAGTTGCCAATGACTGTATCATCTTCTTCTGCCGTTTCATTGACTGCAGAAGACATATAATAACTAAAACCGATATAATCTACTGCATATTTTCTCATTAACTCTAAATCATCCGCACCGATTTCTAGCTCAGATACACCGTATTTTTCAAACATTCTTTGTTGATACGCTGGATATTCTCCACGAACTTGGGCATCTGTACAATAAAAATTGAATTCTTGATTTTGGGTAAGGGTTGCCATTTGATTGACCGGATTTGCATCAATGCTATAAGTTGTCGCATAGATAATCATACAGCCAATTTGCATATCTGGATTAATTTCATGTCCGATTTTCACTGCTTTAGCACTAGCAACAAATTGATTATGCCAAGCTTGGAACACATTTTGATAATCGCCAGCACCAGTTGCTTTGACCATTCCTTGACTTAATGCTGGGAAATGGAAAGCTGAATTAATTTCATTAAATGTCATCCAATATTTCACTTTTTTACCATAACGAGTTAAAACGACCCTCGCATAGTTTTCAAAGAAATCAATTAATTTACGGTTTTTCCAACCGCCATATTCTTTCGCTAAATGTAATGGCATTTCGTAATGAGAGATTGTAATTACAGGTTCAATCCCTTGTTTCAGACACTCGTCAATCACATGATCATAAAATTTTAAGCCAGCTTCATTTGGAGCTGCTTCGTCACCTTTAGGAAAAATTCTTGACCAAGCAATGGAGAATCTATAGCACTTAAATCCCATTTTCGCAAATAAAGCAATGTCTTCTTTAAAACGATGATAATGGTCGATACCTCGATGGTTCGGATAAATAAACTTGTCTTCATCGATTTCCCAATTGAATGTATCACTCCCTAAAACTTGAAAACGTTGTTTGCCACCTGGCATTGCATCTGCTACTGATAAACCTTTACCATCTGAAAGATAAGCACCTTCTAATTGATTGGCTGCAGTTGCTCCGCCCCATAAGAATCCATCCGGAAATACTGTTGTTTTGTTTGACATTCGTTTTTCCTCCCTATTTTATAAATATGATATGCTCGTTCAGACTTGATGACTTAAACTGTAAAACTAGCTCATAAAACTAGATAGTATTAATCCTGAACGAGCTAACGTAGCCTTTAATAAAAATTAAACCCTTTGATTAACGTACGATTGCTAAGAAATCTTCTCCGTGTAAAACATCTGTTTGATCCATGTCTAGTATATCTAAATAATCACCGCTATTAGTAACTACAACTGGCGTTACAATCGGATGTCCTGCTGCTTTGATTTTTTCAACATCAAACTTGACTAACAGATCTCCTTGTTTTACTTTATCTCCTTGTTTAGCAAATAACTCGAAGCCATCGCCGTCCATCTCGACTGTATCCATCCCAATATGCATTAATACTTCTACTCCATCTTCAGTTACAATGCCTACTGCATGTCCTGTTGGAAATAGTGTAGTAATTTCTCCATTAGCAGGTGCATAAAGTTCACCCACTGTTGGTTCGATTGCAATTCCTTTTCCTAAAGCACCCGATGAAAATACTTGATCTTCTACTTTATCTAGAGGAACGATTGTACCAGTTAAAGGACTTGTTAAAATAATTTTATCATTTTTTTTACTATTTTGTGTTTCTGAGTTAGAGTTATTTTCTTTTACAGAATTGTCACTGCCTGATTCTGGTTTATCTTCGAATTTCAAAACAAATGTTAATACAAACGCAATTACAAAGGCAATCACAGTTCCGATGATTGCTGCAACCATTCCAGAAGTGTCTTTTGTCTCTTGAGGAATGAATCCAGGTAAACTCAACAAACTAATCAAACCAAACACATAGTTTTGAACATGACTGAAACCGATAAAAGCACCACCAACAGCGCCACCAATACATGCAGCAATAAATGGTTTTTTCAATGGTAATGTGACACCATAAACAGTCGGTTCAGTAATACCAAACATCGAAGTGATTGTTGAAGATAAAGCTAAGCCTTTTAATTTAACATTTTTTGTCATAAAGAAGACAGCTAACGCTGCACCACCTTGTGCCAATACTGCTGGTAGAAGCATTGGTGCCATTGTATCAACACCACCGCCTGCTGCAGAAAGGTTCAACAACATAATTGGAACAAAGCCCCAATGCATACCGAACATTACAAATACTTGCCATAAACCACCCATAACTGCACCAGCAATAATTGGGCTAAAACCATAAATACCATCATAACCTTTTCCAAGTAAATCACCTAAAATCGTACCGATTGGACCAATTGCAATAAAAGTAACTGGTGCCATCACAAGGAAAACAGCTAATGGAACACAGATTATTTGTAAGAAAGTAGGAATGAGTTTCTTAAAGAAACGTTCTACATGACTTTGAACATAAACAGCTAGAATAATCGGGATAACTGACGATGTATAAGCACTCGCACCGATAATCACTGGAATTCCAGCAAAACTTAATGTTTGACCTGCTAAGGCTGTAATACTAGGGTGAACCAAAGCCATTGCTAAACAGACAGCTAAAAACTGACTAGTTTTGAATTTCTTCGCTGCTGTAAAGGCTAAGATAATTGGCAAGAAGGTAAAAATTCCATCTGCGATTGCAAAAAGAACAACATAAATTCCTGATTCAACAGTCAGCCAATCTAATGTAACAGCTAAGGTAAGAAAACCTTTTAAGACCCCCGCTCCTGCCATAGCGCCTAAGAAAGGTGTAAATATAGAAGAAATAATATCAATTAACTGATTAAAAATATTTCCCTTAGGTCCCTCATCTTTTTCTGAATTGTCGTCACCTAAATTACTATGAGCCATCAACTCTTTATACACATCACTTACATGGCTACCGATCACAACTTGATACTGACCACCACTACGAACAACTTGAATCACATCGGGATCTTGATTTAATTGTTCCGTATTCGCTTTTTCTTCATCTTTTAATTTGAATCGCAAACGTGTTGCACAGTGAACGACGCTATTCACATTCTCTTCTCCGCCAACTAACGTTAAAACGCGTTCAGCTATTTCTTGATTTTTACTCATTTTGTTTACCTCTTTTCCTTCATTTTTTATATAAAAAAACCTAAACTGAAAAAACAATAATCTACTATACTTTAAAAGACATAAATATAGATAAATCGTTTGTTTTTTCAATCTAGGTTTTGCCTGCTAATCAGTAACAATCCGCTTCGATTGAATGTTATATTTTTTTCTCTCCAACTACTCGTTGGATGTGAATCGTAAGATAAATTTGTTCTGCTTTATCAATTGGTTTTTCGTATTTCTTGATAAGATACTCGTTGATTCTCTGTACTGACTGAAATGCTTTTGGGTATTTACTTTGAATCAATTCATAAAGAAAATCATCTTCTTCATCATGTGCTTCATTTTGCAAATAACGTTGCGCAAAATATTGTAAGTGAGTCACGATTCTTTGATAGTTCAATGATTCTTCATCAAATGGTTTACCAAAATAACGACTGATGATTGTTAGAATATCTCGTACCATTTCAGTACCAGTCATTGTCATCTCCATGTTTCCATTTGCCTGCTCACTGTTCACAATATGAAAAGCAATAAAACCTGCTTCATTTTCCGAAAAATCAATACCTAACTTTTCCCTAATCAAAGCTACGCCTTTTCTAGCAATCGCAAATTCTTTAGGATAAAACTTTTTTGTCTCAAACATTAATGGGTTGGGCATCTCAAGCCCTTCTTTGGCCCGTATAATTGCATAGTGCACATGATCGGTCAATGTTAAATAAATATTTGATGAAAGCTCGATTCCTAAATCTTCTTCTGCTATATCTACGATTCTTTTGAC
This sequence comes from Enterococcus sp. AAFC-DPL-5146, assembly GCF_058216635.1. Lineage (NCBI taxonomy): Bacteria > Bacillati > Bacillota > Bacilli > Lactobacillales > Enterococcaceae > Enterococcus > Enterococcus sp. AAFC-DPL-5146. The sequence continues at coordinate 1,971,234 of NZ_CM177103.1, forward strand.
AAGTTCAACTTCTTCTAACGGTATATCTGCAAATAATTGCTGAAACTGTCCTGAAGTAATCGAATCTTTAAGTACGAACTCTTTTTCAATAAAGGTTGGATCAATCACATCACCAATTTTTTTTTGAAAAGCAAGTCCTCGACCCATACAGACGATTTCTTCACCTGATTCATTTTTTGTCATGACGACATTGTTGTTTAAAATTTTTTCAATATTCATGATGAAACCTCACTTTTACAAATACAAATGAAAAAAACCTAGAATCCACCCAAAAATAAATAATATGGAAGATTCAGGTTTTGCCTGCCGAACAGTAACAATCCTTATTGCATGCATAGCATACCATTATTCTAATTCATTTGCAAGCCTTTTCAAACAAAAAAAACAAGGCTTATTTTTTAAACAACTATTAAGATTAATCCAAATTCAATTGTAAACTTTCTGAAAAAGAGTTACAATCTATCCCAGAGTTTTAAAAAATATATATTTTCAAAGGATGAGTTACATGTTTGAATCAATTTCAACACCCGATTTTGAAACACTTTATACTGAAAATGAACTTAACGTCATCGACATTCGTGAAACCGATAGTTTTATTCAAGGACACTTAGCTCACTCCATGTCACTACCTGCTACTGTTTTACCAAATATGTTAAAACAGCTAAATAAAGAAAAGATCTACCATATCATAAGCTACAGCGGACGACGCTCAAAAGTAATTGCGTCTTTTATGGCTTCTAAAGGCTTTCATGCTGTTCATGTTATTGGTGGTATGAAACAACTATCTAAAATCTAAAGCTTCTTAAACAAGTGTCCAATTATTGGATACTTGTTTTTATCTTCATAAAACAAATTTACTGTTAAAATGTTTATTTTTATCAAATTTACACAAAAACATTGCATTCCTTACTTTTTATTAGTAAAATGGTTTTGTTTATAAATAAAATGATACCTAGGTATTCAAAGGAGATTTTACATGTCAAAATTACTTGTTGTTAAAGCACACCCACTTACCAAAGAAGAATCTCGTTCTGTCCGTGCATTGGAAACCTTTTTAGAAAGTTACCAAGTACAAAATCCAACAGATGAGATTGATTTTCTTGACGTCTATGCTGACTTTATTCCAGAAATCGATGAAGAATTACTTTCTGGCTGGGGTGCATTACGCACTGGTACTGAATTCACTGCTCTAAACGAAAGTCAACAAACAAAAGTTGCTCGATTCAATGAATTGACCGATCAATTTTTAAGTGCTGACAAAGTGGTTATTGCCAACGCCTTATGGAATTTAAATGTCCCAACTCGTCTAAAAGCTTGGGTGGATACAATCAATGTCGCTGGAAAAACATTTAAATATACTGAAGAAGGACCTAAACCGTTAACTAATGGTAAAAAAGCCTTGCATATCCAATCAAATGGTGGTTTTTACGAAGGGCAAGATTTTGCTTCTCAATATGTAAAAGGAATTTTAAACTTTATCGGTGTTTCTGAAATTGATCAATTATTCATCGAAGGAATCGATCATCACCCAGAAAAAGCGGAAGAATTATTAGATACAGCAATGAACCAAGCAACAACTCTTGGAAAAACATTTTAAGATAAAAGAAGCTGAAACGGTCTAATCCGTTTCAGCTTCTTTTATTCTTCTAACCTCTTTAATTCCTCTTCTTCATGATACAAACTTGAAACATCCTTATACCATTCAAAAATGTGGGTAATAAGCACCTTAACTGCAGCATAAACTGGTATTCCTAGAATAACCCCAACTACACCAAATAACTTTCCAGAAGTCAACAACACCAATAAAATCGTCACTGGATGGATAGCAAGTTGGCTCCCTAACACAAGAGGTGAGATTACTCGTCCTTCAATCGTTTGCTCAATAACAAAAACGACTAAAACCTTAGCTAATAAAACCGGTCCGCCTACAATTCCTAAGAAGACCGCTGGAACCATCGCCAAAAATGAGCCCAGATAAGGAATCAGATTAAGAAAACCTGCTGTGATTCCTAATGTAATAGCATAATCCAAGCCAATAAATGAAAAGCCCAAAATAAACATCACAGCTACCGCAAAAGCCACGGTTAATTGACCACGGATATAAGAAGAAACTTGTGAATTCACTTCGCCTAGTACTTTTAATGTAGGTTTACGCATTTTATTGGGTAAAAATTTCATCAAATAAGGTGCTAACTGTTTCCCGTCTTTCAAAAGGTAGAATAAAATGAATGGCATCGTAATAATCGCCACCACAACAGTTGCAACAGCCCCAACAAAATTTCCTAGCCCTTGAACAGTAAATGTAGAAATATTGCGAATAATATCACCTAAAGAACTGATTAGTTTATCGCCCATATCCTCTAGTTGACTTCTAAACTGTGCAAAGAAAGGATCACTTAATATCTCTTGCATTTTTTTATCGATAGTATCAATATATTGAGGAAAATGATTTCCAAAACTGACTGTTTGTTCTTGAATTTTTGGCACAATTACAACAAGTCCCCAAATGATTAACGCAACTACAATAATAAATAGTCCAATAATACTCCAAATACGAGGTACTTGTTTTTTCTCCAAATAATCAACAACCGGATTCATTAAATAATACAATATCCCTGCCATGATTAAGGGTAAGCCAACAACACCAATAAATTGCCAAACAGGTTTAAATAAATAAGATACTTTAGTAAAAACTAACAGAATCAATAAAATCAACAATACAATCAATAATGCTGTTACTACTTGATTATTTAAAAACCAACGCCAAAACCACGAAAAACGTTTATCTTTCTCTTTTTCCATTTAATCACGCTCCATGGGAGATATATTCTAAGGTTGACCCAACCTTGATTATTGGAAACACACTTGGCGTAAGATACATTCCATTAACGATTGCATCATCTTCTGGAACGTCATCAAAAACTAGTGTCACATGAGCAATACTATTTAAGTTATTATTAGCAAATGGTCCAACATACAAAATTTTATATTCTTGTTCATCAATCTTTAATGAATCGCCTTTTCTCATCTCTAAAGATTGTGTCCCTTGAAATTTTTGAATTACAGAATATTCTTTTAATCCGTCTGTGGTGCTTTCGCCAAAAAGTATGATCATCGGCTCTTTCTCATCTAATGCTTGAGCACCAATTTCAGTAACTATAGCTTTCATATCGTAATCTCTCCCTCTCCCAATAATCAATCCTTATTATAACATATAACTTTTTTTCTTATTCAATAATTTGTATTTCAAAAAAGATAAAAAGACGAACAAGAATTTAATCATCCTGTTCGTCTTCTGATAAATACATACTTCATTATATATATGACACGTTTATGATAAAACCGTTACCTCTACCTGTTTTCTTCCCCACTGGATACATTGTGCTACATCAGAAAAATGTAAATCAATGATATTTCCTTTAATTGCGCCACCGGTATCACTGGCAATAGCTTCACCATATCCTTCAACATAAAGCTTTGTGCCTAAAGGGATGACAGAAGGATCCACTGCAATCGCCATTGGATCAACTCGAAGATCTTGTCCCATAGCTGTTAAATTTCCACCGCCAATATAACCTTCATTACATGAATAAGCAGTTGCTTCCATCATCATCTTTTGTCCAGTTGGTTTGGCATTTTCTATTTTTTCTTTATCTAATTGAGCTTGTTTCTCCTCAGCTTCTGCTTTTTCTTTAGCTACTTTCTCAGCTTGAGCTTTTTTATCAGCTTCAACTTTTGCTTTTTCAGTCTTTTCTTTTTCGATTTTTTCTTTATTTAAAATAGTTGTTTTTACTAGTTGAATTGCCTTACCTTCTGTCAATGAATAAATCATGGACTTAGATAAATTTTTTGCAGTATCCTCCGACACGACTTTGTAACTAGTTAAACCTTCAAATTCACTACTTTTATTTTCAGCTGCATATACTGGAATAACCGACCCAGTAATAAAACAGGTAATGATAATCAAAATTGGTAACCATCTTTTCTTCATTAAATTGTTTCCTCCCTAAAATTCGTACGAGAGCTATCATATCACGGAGTAAAACACTGATGGTTACTATTTAATTAAGGCTAGGTTACAGTATTCAAGGAAGCGTTTTATTGATTGTTACATTGGAAATATTTTCTTTTTTTTTAGTAAAAAATAGCAAAATGATATTAAAGAAGCTTGATGCATCGGGGTTTATATATTTTTCATTAGAAAACTCGCAAAAATAATTAACGGCCTCTTCCAGCGTTATATTTATACTTAATATAACAAATACATTCCTATAGAAATACCAAAAAATCCTTACATTACAGTAAGTTTACAAAAAATTCTATATGAACACCAAAAAAACTATCGTTATTTAATGGCAATCAAAAAACCATTACATACTGAAAACACAGCGTGTAATGGCCATCTACTTATACCTATTTAAAAAAGTCTAGAATATGAGTCCAAATCTCTTCTTTGAACACATCTTTTGGATGTCCTCCACCGATCACTCCATAACCGATCATGGTTCCGGCAACGAATAAAATGATCACTAAGGCAATCACTACTAAAACTTTCAACAAAGTCACTATAATATAGCGTGTCGAACTCATATCACTTTCCCCTTTTAACTAACAGTTGACATTTTCTTTTCTACAACTTTTTCGTCATTTACTCGTTCCACTTTTGCTCCTAATTTTTGAAGTTTTTCATGGAACTTATAGTAACCACGATCTAAATATTCTAGGTGAGATACACGTGTAATTCCCTCAGCACGTAAACCTACTAGAATCAAAGCAGCAGCGGCACGTAAATCAGTAGCTGCCACAGCAGCACCTTGTAATGACTGACTGCCGTTAATAATCGCAATATTACCATCGATTTTCACATCAGCGTTCATACGTTGCATTTCTTCCAAGTGTTGGAAACGATTTTCAAAAACAGTTTCTGTTACCACACTTGAACCTTCTGCCACCATTTGAATTGCAGTCATTTGCGCTTGCATATCTGTTGGGAATCCAGGGTGAGGTAATGTTTTAACATCAGTTGGTTTGATTACTTTAGAACCAACTACGCGTAAACCGCCCCTCTCTTCACGAATAACAGCACCCATTTCAGTTAATTTAGAAATAAGTGGTCGATTGTGTTCTGGAATAGCTTCTTCAATCAAAACGTCGCCTTCTGTCATTGCAGCTGCAACCATGAACGTTCCCGCTTCAATACGATCTTGAACAATTGAATGCTCAACAGCGTGAAGTTTTTCCACACCTTCAATACGCATCATTTCAGTTCCAGCACCAACGATTTTAGCGCCCATCTTATTAAGAATATTAGCTAAATCAACGATTTCTGGTTCTCTAGCAACGTTTTCAATAATAGTCATGCCTTTAGCTTTAACAGCAGCCATCATGATATTTTGAGTGGCACCCACACTTGGGAAATCTAAATAAATCGTATTACCGATTAATTCGTCAGCAATCGCTTCGATGTAACCATTCTTTTGAATGATTTTAGCACCTAATGCTTGGAAGCCTTTCAAATGTAAATCAATTGGTCGTTTACCAATTGCACATCCACCTGGCATAGCAACTTTTGCATGGCCATTACGAGCTAATAGAGGGCCCATAACAACGATTGACGCTCTCATTTGACTAACATACTCATAGTTTGCTTCGATGCCCAAAGGCTCAGTTGCATCGATTGTGACTTGGTTCAAGTCTTCATTAAATTCAATATCTACATTTAAGTGTTTGATTACTTGATTCATTGTAAACACATCAGAAAGAATTGGTACATTATTTAAAGTTGTTGTTCCTTCTTCAGCTAAAAGAGTCGCTGCTAAAATTGGCAATACTGCATTTTTAGCCCCTTCGATTTTCACAGTTCCTTTTAATTGGTTACCACCATGAACAATAATCTGTTCCATTTTGTTCCCCCCAAAAAAGTTAGAATTGGATACTTTAATCCAAAATCTTTTCTATTATACCACTATTCACCAACAATTAGTATCTTTTCTTTTTATTCATCTATCCTTATGGGAAAATTACAATAAATAAGTTACGGCACAATGCAAGAAACTCTAAGAAAAATGAACTTGCAGTGAAACCTATAACAATTGAAAAAAGGACAATCAGTAAACGCACTTGTGAGGTTTGATGAGCTTTAAAAAATTGTTCTACTCGAATGGATTGCATCGCCCAAAAACTAACGTAAATGAACATGATATGACTGATGATGCGAACCATTGCATCAATACCAAAAAATTGCATAAATTGTATCTCCTTAATTTTAAAGCTTAACGAGCTTATATAACCTCGGATAAGAAATGCGAAAAATTAAAAAATGGTGCTTTCGACAGTTACTGATTTTATCTTTTTTCCGAGAGGTTTGTTCATAAAGCTAAATAAGTAATATAAAGGTAGTTTATCATAAATTGTTTAAAACAAAAAATAAAGTTTCTTCATTCTCATAAAAAGAACATATGTACGTTTCTTCTAATTAACATAATAGAGGGCCGAGACAACAGAAAGTCCATTGCCTCAGCCACTCATAATTTTACGTATGTTTCGATACGTTGATTCGATTGATTGCTCGATGCAGTGCAACAGTTGCACGTCTCAAATCGTCCTTATTCGCATTTTCTTTTGCTTTTTCAATCATACGTTCAGCACGTTGTTTTGCACGCTCTGCACGAGACACATCAATGTCACGTTCACGCTCTGCACTATCTGCAATAATTGAAACAACATTATCACGTACTTCCATTATCCCACCATTAACAGCTATCCAATCGACATGAGTTTCAGAATCCGTTCTTTTCACTCGAACTTCATCGATTGCTAGAGGTACAATAATCGGTGCATGTTTAGGCAAAATACCGATTTCACCATCTGTCGTTTTAGCAACAACAATCATTGCATGATGATCATAAACTAGTCCATCAGGAGTCACCACATTGACAGTTAAATAATCCATTTCTGTGTCTCCTCCTTCTAGTAGTTCAATGTTTTAGCTTTTTCTATAACGTCTTCAATTCTACCTACACTACGGAACGCTTCTTCCGGTAAGTCATCATATTTTCCGTCAAGAATTTCTCTAAATCCTTTAACTGTATCAGCAACAGGAACATAAGAACCTGGTTGTCCAGTAAATTGTTCAGCCACATTAAAGTTTTGTGATAAGAAGAACTGGATACGACGAGCACGACCAACCAAGATTTTTTCTTGATCAGATAATTCATCCATCCCTAAAATAGCAATGATATCTTGCAGCTCACGGTAACGTTGCAATACATGCTGTACTTCTGTTGCTACAGCGTAATGCTCGTCCCCTACAACTTCTGGTGCTAAAGCACTAGATGATGATGCTAACGGGTCAACGGCTGGGTAAATACCCATTTCAGTTAAACGGCGCTCCAAGTTCGTTGTTGCATCTAAATGGGCAAACGCTGTTGCTGGAGCCGGGTCAGTATAGTCATCGGCTGGTACATAGATTGCTTGAATCGATGTAATTGAGCCTTTTTTAGTAGAAGTGATACGTTCTTGTAATTGTCCCATTTCAGTAGCAAGAGTCGGCTGATAACCAACAGCAGAAGGCATACGGCCTAGTAAGGCAGAAACCTCAGAACCTGCTTGAGTGAAACGGAAGATATTATCAATAAATAATAATACGTCTTGACCTTCAACATCACGGAAATATTCCGCAATTGTCAAACCAGTTAAAGCTACACGCATACGCGCACCAGGGGGCTCATTCATTTGACCAAAAACCATGGCTGTTTTTTCAATAACGCCAGAATCTTTCATTTCAAAATAAAGGTCATTTCCCTCACGAGTTCGCTCACCAACACCGGTAAATACAGAGATACCGCCATGTTCTTGGGCAATATTATGAATCAATTCTTGGATTAAAACAGTTTTACCAACACCGGCTCCACCGAAAAGTCCAACTTTACCACCTTTTAAATAAGGCGCTAATAAATCGATTACTTTGATCCCTGTTTCTAAAATCTCGTTACTTGTACTTAATTCATCAAAAGCAGGTGCTTTTTTGTGGATACCGCTACGTTCAGCGTCTTCTGGAAAGGGTTCTTCCAAATCGATCGTATCTCCTAAAACATTAAATACTCGTCCTAGTGTTTCTTTTCCTACAGGTACAGAAATTGGTTTTCCTGTATCAATGACTTCCATCCCACGCTGAAGTCCATCAGTGGATTCCATTGCGATGGAACGGATAACACCGTCACCTAATTCTAAAGCTACTTCTAGAACAACTTTTTGTTTTTCTTCACCGTTTTTATAAACGACTAATGCATTATTTATATCTGGTAAGGATTGATCTAATGAAAATTCCACGTCAACAACGGGTCCAATTACTTCAACAATCTTTCCTGAACTCATGTTTCTTTCCTCCGTTTCGTCTAAAAGAGGTTGTGAAAAACTAAGAGTGAACAGTTTTATAACTGAAGAAACTCTTACTATTTTCATACCGCTAAAGAGGTTGTAATAAAAACTTGTTTCCTCTATTACTTTGTAAAATCTTTAAGTCAAACTGATTGTGTGCCTGATTGTTATTCTAATGCTGCAGCACCCGCAACAATCTCAGTGATTTCTTGGGTGATGGCTCCTTGACGAGCACGGTTATAAGAAATCGTCAAATCACTAATAATATTTTGCGCATTATCAGTCGCCGTCTTCATTGCTGTCATTCCAGCGGCATGTTCTGCTGTTTTTGCATCAATAATTGCACCATAAATTAAGCTTTCTGCATATTGAGGTAATAAATTATCTAAGATAGCTTCTTTTGAAGGTTCTAGGATATATTCTTGCTCAAATGTTGTCGCTTCATCTGGATCTAGATCTGAAATTGGCAGCATTTTCTCTACACGAAATTGACTTGTTAATGAATTGATGTGGTGATTATAACAAACATATAACTCATCAAACACTTCGTTTTCATACATTGTAGTAGCCGTTGAAACGATTTTTCTGACTTCATCAAAACTAGGCTGATCCGTCAATCCTCGAAGTTCATATGCTACATTTATACCTCGAGCTTTAAAAAAATCTGCCCCAGTTCCGCCTATAGCAATCAAAACGAATTCTTCTTGTGATTTGTGATCATCTTCTATCATTTTCATGGTCTGTTTTAAAATTGAACTGTTATAGCCACCAACTAATCCCTTATCAGACGTAATCACTATATAGCCTGTTTTTTTCACAGGACGTGATGTAAGCATCATATGATAATTTCCAGTTTCTGATGCTCCTTCGCTGTCATATGCATCCAATTCTGCTAGATCACTTAATTGAGCTGCAACAAGATGAGTAACAACAGATCGAATTTTTGATGCATATTCTTGAAAATTTCTAGAAGCTGCTTCTGATTTTGTCAGTTTAGCACCAGAAACCATCTGCATAGCGTTGGTAATTTGACTAGTTTTTTTAGTTGAAGCAATGCGTTGTTTTATTTCATTTAATGAAGCTCCCAATTCTCGTCACCTCTCTTACGCATTTTGAATAGATTCAATTGTTTCTTCTGCTATAGAACCTTCTGAATTAGATGCACTAAAAATCTCTTTAAATTCACTGATTGCTGCATCTAAATCTTCTGATTGTGGTAAATCTTTAGTTGTACGAATTGTTTCAAATAATTCTGGATGTTTGCCGTCTAAAAAGTCGAATAATTCTGCTTCAAAATCCAAAATTTTTGCAACACTAATACTGTCTAAAAATCCATGTGTTAATGCATATAAAATCACTACTTGTTTTTCAACTGCTAGAGGTGCATGTAATTTTTGTTTTAAAATTTCAACAGTACGACGACCGCGATTTAATTTTGCTTGTGTTGCAGCGTCTAAATCAGAACCAAATTGTGTAAATGCTTCTAGTTCACGATAACTTGCTAAGTCCAAACGAAGGGTACCAGCTACTTTTTTCATTGCTTTGATTTGAGCTGAACCACCAACACGAGATACTGAAAGTCCCGCATCAACAGCTGGACGAGTCCCCGCATAGAACAAGTCGCTTTCTAAGAAAATTTGTCCATCAGTGATGGAAATTACATTTGTTGGAATATAAGCTGAGATATCTCCAGCTTGTGTTTCAACAAATGGTAAGGCAGTCATTGAACCCCCACCTAATTCATCACTTAATTTTGCTGCACGTTCTAATAAACGTGAATGGAGATAGAACACATCACCTGGATAAGCTTCCCGACCTGGAGGACGACGTAATAGTAATGAAAGTTCACGATAGGCTACAGCTTGCTTTGATAAATCATCAAAGATGATCAAAACGTGTTTGCCGTTATACATGAATTCTTCACCCATCGCAGCTCCTGCATAAGGTGCAATGTATAGTAATGGAGCTGGTTGAGATGCTCCTGCATTCACAATGATCGTATAATCTAATGCGCCATATGCTCTTAAAGTTTCAACTTGGTTACGTACCGTTGATTCTTTTTGACCGATAGCAACATAAATACAAATCACATCTTGGCCTTTTTGATTGATAATCGTATCAATGGCAATTGATGTTTTCCCAGTCTTACGGTCACCAATAACTAATTCACGTTGACCACGACCAATCGGTACAAGGGCGTCAATTGCTTTAAGACCTGTTTGCATTGGTTGATCGACTGATTTTCTTTGCATAACGCCAGGTGCTGCGGCTTCTACGGGACGAGTTTTATCTGTTTTAATCTCGCCTAAACCATCGATTGGCTGTCCCAAAGGATTTACCACACGACCAATCATAGCTTCTCCTACAGGAACTTCCATGATCTTACCAGTCCGTTTTACTTTGTCTCCTTCTCGAATGGTTTCAAAATCACCTAAAATAATAATCCCTACATCATTGGTTTCCAGATTTTGTGCCATACCGTATGAACCATTAGAAAACTCAAGCAGTTCCCCACTCATTGCGTTTTCTAATCCGTGGGCACGAGCAATTCCATCCCCCACATATGTGACAGTTCCAATTTCTTCAACGGCTAATTCTTGTTGATAATTTTCTATTTGTTCCTTAATCAAGGCACTGATTTCTTCTGCTTTGATAGCCATTCAATTCACCTCTTTATTGTGCTGAACGTTATTTTAATAACAATTCTTGGATTCGTTCTAATTGTTTATGGATACTGCCATCAATCACTTTATTGTTCGCTTCTATTACTACACCGCCAACAATAGCCGGATCGATCAAATTAATTAAATTCGCTTTTTCATAACCTAAAAGTTCAGCTGCTTTTTCTTCCATTAACTGATGTTGCTCTTTAGTCAATGGGATAGCTGTTAAAGCTGTTCCTAAAAGTAAACTCTTATGTTCATCGTAACGTCTTTCGTATTCATCGATCATCAGTAACAAATCATTCATACGTGAATAGTTGTAAACAACATATAAAAAGTGTTCAACGGTTCCTTCAAAACCATTAGTTAATTGTTTCATGATTTCATCTTTTTCGTAAGGTTCAAGACGTACATCACTTAAGATATCTCCTAAACCTGGAACTTCGTGAAAAACTTCTCTAAGCGTTAAAAGTTCTTGATAAATACTATCGGCTTCTTGCTTTTCAATTGCCAACTCAAACAAAGCTTTGCCGTAGCGTTTACCTACAGTATACTTATCTAACTTCATTTGATTTACCTAAACCTTCGATATAAGAATTGATTAATGATTCATGTGCATCAGGAGTCAATTCTTTGTTTAAAATTTTCTCTGCAATTTGTAAAGACAAATTCGCCACTTCGTCTTTAACAGATGCCATTGCTTCTTCATGTTCTTGAGAAATATCTTGACGTGCTTTTTCCCGTAAACGTGAAACTTCATCATTGGTCTCTGTTAAGATTTTTTGACGGTTTTTATCTCCGCTCTCTTTCGCATCTTTAATAATTTCTGCAGCTTCTGATTTAGAAGAAAGTAATTTTTTTTGACGTTCTTCTTGCAATTTTGCTGCTGCTATTCGAGATTGTTCTGCAGAATCTAAATCATTGGCAATTTTCTCTTCACGTTTTTTTAACATATCAGTGATTGCTTCCCAAGCGAATTTCTTGATTAGAAGCATCAGAATTAGAAAAGCGCCACTTACAACAATCATTGTGCCAATCGTTGTACTAGGGCCTGCTTCGCCGATTACTAAATAATCTAGCATGAAGTTTCAACTTCCTTTCTCTGCAATTCTCCGTGGTAATGTTGTTGAAATAGTTGATAATTTATTTTCTTTTTTATCAAAACTCTATTCTATAAGCTTTTATAGTTGCAAACCAAAATAATTTAATAACGTTCAATGTTCTTTTCGGTCTGCTTGATTTCAGCAGAGCTTGATGTTTTTTGTAATAGGTTACTTCTCTCACTGCATTCGTCAAGTACTGCTCAACATCAGCTCCGCCAATGGCAGTCCCAGTGTTTCGCAGCAAAGAAAGCAGTAACGCGTGGCGTTTTAAAAACTCAGCGTCCTGCCTTCTAAAGAGATTATTTAAGCACTAATAACAATGCAATAACTACACCTAGAATAGGAACCGCTTCGATTAAGGCAACCCCGATAAACATTGTTGTTCTTAGTTGTCCAGCCATTTCTGGTTGGCGTGTCATTGATTCGATTGTTTTTGAAATAACTTTTCCGTTACCGTATGCTGCTCCAACTGCTGCTCCGAAAACTGCGATTGCTGCTGCGATATAATTCATTATTGTTTTCCTCCTAAGAAATAGTTGTTTTAATTTATTGTTTATTCTTCGACTTCAACTTTGTGAGCCATGTAAACCATTGATAATGTTACAAATATAAATGCTTGAATTCCACCGATGAATAATGAAAAGGCTAACCAAATCATTTCTAGTGGTATTGCTAAAGGTATTGTCCAAAGTCCCACACTTGATACAAGTCCGGCAATCAGCCCCAATAATACTTCTCCAGCGAAAATATTTCCATACAAACGTAACGCTAAAGTAAGCAAGTTCGTAAATTCTTCCATCAACTTAATTGGCATTAGAAAAGATACTGGACTTAAAAAACTATTTTTGAAATATCCTTTTAGCCCAAAGCGACTAACACTGAAAAAGTGTGTTAAAGCAATCATAATCAACGCTAATGTTAAGGTGACCATTGGATCAGCGGTTGGGCTCTTCCAATAAGTATAATCACCAATTGCAACTTTAGTCACCAAACCAATGATGTTTGCAACTAAAACGAACATGAACATCGTGAATGCTAACAAGTGAAAGTTGGTTACTTCTTTACTCGGCATATTGTCAGTAATGATACTTCGAACAAAATCAATGAGATATTCAATAACATTTTGCTTGCCTTTAGGTTTGACTTGAAGGTTCCTTGTGCAGAAATATACTATCCCAAAGACAATGACACATGTTAGCAGTACCATTAAGCAAATAGTACCGTCAAACCAAATCGGCCCAATCTTGAAGAGTAGTGTCTTCTCTTCCAAATTATTTCACCTCTTTTCCAACAAACTTGCGAGAAGCTTACAAAGCTTCTATTTCTTAACCATCCGTATCATACCACCAACGATAAATAATTTCAAAAAAATTTCATGAAAATTCGACACTTCTTTTAATGTGACAAAATATTAAAAGAACAGGGTCTTATTAGTATTCGGCAGTAATAAGGGTGGTTACTGAAAAAACGATGAAAACTCATCAGTTCCCTTACACTCTATCAAATTTTCCACATAATATAAAGAAAAGAAATGAAATATGCAAAAAAGAATAAATTGGATGTTAAAACTGCTGACTATTGTTCAAAAACAATTAAATTTTGACTACATTATCTTAAATTATTTTTCAGTGTCCGACTGATTTCACGATTGATTTCTTTACGTTTCAAATCTTCTCGTTTATCATACTGCTTCTTCCCTTTAGCGAGACCAATCAGCACTTTTGCATAGCCATTTCGAATATAGACTTTTAGCGGGACGATTGTGATTCCAGTATTTTTGGTTTCAACAATCAATTTCGCTATTTGTTTTTTATGCAATAACAATTTTCTCGTCCGTAACGGATCGTGATTAAAGATGTTTCCCTGCTCGTAAGGGCTGATATGCACATTGAGCAGGTAAGCTTCTCCATTTCTGATTCTAGCAAAACCATCTTTTAAGTTGATTCGTCCATTTCGGATTGATTTAATCTCTGTTCCTTGTAACACAATTCCAGCTTCCATTGTATCAACAACAGTATAGTCATGCCTAGCTTTACGATTTTGGGCAATCAGCTTGCCTTCTCCTTTTGGCATAGCCATTCCTCCATTTTCTATTTTTTCTTCTGTTTCTTACCTTTTTTCTTTTTGGCCACTTCTTTGTAAAATGGCTTTTTGCCTTTTTTCTTATTTTTCTTTTGTGTGAAGGGCTTCTTATCTGCATCATTGCGATCTGAAGTTCGTTTCCGGCGCCCATCTTGACGTTTTTTTTGTTTTGGTGCTTCAAGTTTCTCTACTTCTTCTGCTTCAAGAAATTCAAAATCGATTTCTCTTGTTTCAGGATCGGCTTTTTCTACTTTAACTTTGACTTTTTGGCCAATCTTCAAGGTCATTCCAGTTCGTTCTCCCACAAGTGCCATATGATTTTCAATAAAGTGGAAATAATCCTGTTTCAAATTATTAACGTGGATCAAACCCTCGATCGTATTAGGCAATTCTACGAAGAAACCAAAGCGAGTAACAGAACTAATGATACCATCGTACTCTTCACCAATTTTATCTGCCATAAATTCAGCTTTCTTCATTGAGTCTACTTCACGTTCTGTTTCAACTGCCCGACGTTCCATTTTTGAACTATGATCAGCAATATCTGGCAAATCTTGTGCCCATTTTTCTTTTAATTTTTCAGAAACGTTTCCTTCATAGCTACGAATCAATCGGTGAACAATTAAATCTGGATAGCGTCTAATTGGTGAAGTAAAATGGGTATAATATTCTGCCGCTAAACCATAGTGTCCATAGTTATCTTCTGAGTAACGTGCTTGTTGCATGCTACGTAATAACATTGTATTGATAACAGCTTCTTCTGGTTTATCAGCTACTTGTTCTAAAACATTTTGTAGGTCTTTTGGTGTGATATCAGTCTTTGTTCCTTTGACTAAAATTCCTAGTACGGCTGCAAAATCAAAGAAACGCTGCATTTTTTCTTCTTTAGGCTGCTCATGTATCCGATAAATAAACGGCAACTTCAACTCATTATAATGCTTGGCTACTGTTTCATTAGCTGCTAACATGAATGATTCAATCAAACGTTCACCTACACCACGTGTTCTCAACAAAATATCGTGAGGATGACCATCTGCATCAACGAGAACTTTAGCTTCTCGATCCTCAAAAGAAATGGCTCCACGATTTTCACGCATACTCTCAAGGATATGATGTAATTCTCCCATTTCTTTAAACATAGGCAACAATTCTTTATAGCGCGCCATCGTTTCTGAATTTTGCTCTTCTAAAATTTCATTAACTGCTGTATAGGTCATACGTTCCGTTGTTTGGATTACACTTTGGAAAATATCATGCTTGACAACATGACCTTCTGGCGTAATCTCCATCTCACAGCTCATAGTCAATCTAGGAACATTTGGATTTAATGAACAGATACCATTAGACAATCGTTGTGGAATCATTGGTACAACACGATCGGTTAAATAAACACTGGTGCCACGTTCATATGCTTCTTGGTCTAATTCGCTGCCTTCTGTTACATAATAAGATACATCTGCAATATGCACGCCTAAAAAATAATTACCATTCTCTAATTTACGTACTGCTACCGCATCATCTAAATCTTTAGCATCTTCTCCATCTATTGTTACAATCTGCTGATCTCGTAAATCTCTCCGGCCTTTGATGTCTTCTTCTGAAATTGTATCTGGTACTTTATCCGCTTCTGCAATCACTTCATCTGGAAAGCTTGTGGGAATACCATGGGCCACGACAATTGATAATATATCCATGCCTGGATCATTTTTGTGACCAACCACTTTTTTCACTAAACCTTCTAAACTTTTTGGGTATTCTTTTTCAGGATAATGGGTAACTTCTACGATCACAATGCTACCGTCAACAGGTTTGATTCCTTGTGCAGCAATGTTAAACGTCAATCCAGCCATTTTTTTATCTTTAGGAACCGCATAACCATAAAGGTCTGTTTCGCTGACTTCTTTTTCATCATAGGCGATGAATTCACCTACGACTTGTGTGATTGCTCGTGTTTTAATTTCTATTACTTTACCTTCAGCACCTCGATCTGAAAAAGGATCTGCCGGCTGTATGATATCGATTGCTACAACATCTCCGTCCATTGCATAATTAACAGCTTCTTTTGGGATGTAAACATCTGCTTCTTCTGGATCGATGGTCACAAAACCAAAACCTCGTTCATTGGCACGAAACGTTCCTTCAATGGCACTATTTTTTTGTGGCAAACGAATCTTACCTTTTTTGTTAAATTCTACTGTTTTTTCTCGCTCCATCGCCGCAATTGTTTGAACTAGCAGTTTAAAATCTGCACTTTTTTGCAATTGCAACCCTTCAGCGATTTCTTCCATGGAAAAACTTTTCTTTGTATGATCTTCCATGAAGAATAGGATTTTCTCCTTGATTGTTTGTTTTGTCATTCTTTCTCCTCATTCCAAGACAACGTATCTAAAAATGCTACTACGTCTTGTTCTAATTGTTTATGATCTGGTCCAACAGTTAATACGTGACCGCTGTCTGGATACCAGTTTAATGTAAATCGTGTTTGAGATATGGCCAAAGCTGTCTTATAAACGCCCATCGGATCGATCATTTCATCTTTTCCAGCTTGTCCCATAAATACAGGAACCTTGACTTGTCCAAGTTTATTAGCGGTTCGTTCAGAAAAAGTCTCGATATCTTTTAATTGGTTATATGACGCTTCTTTGATTTTTATCATTCGTTGCGCTCGTTCTTGCTCCGAGACACCTGCCATTTTTAATACCCCTTCAGAATAAAGTACGAAATTTTCAGGCACATTATTTTTTACTGGGAAAATTGGTGAACAAAAAAATCCACCGCCGATGATTCCTTCTAATTGACTTGTTAAAGCCTCCATAGTAAATATACCACCCATTGAAAGGCCAAAAACAGCTATTTCACGATAGCCTTTTTCTTTTAAAAACGCAAGAGCATCAAGGGTGTCTTGCCACCAATCTTTTGTTGATTTCTCTAAAATATTTTCTGGTGACGTTGTCGCATGACCGGAAAAATTAGGAGAATATACGGTATAATTTTCTTTTTCTAAATAACGACTTAGCATACGGACATCATTGCTGCTTCCTGAATAAGCGTGCAAAAGTAAAACCGCACGAGAACCATTTTCTGTAAATAATGGTTTAGGTAGACTTATTTTTTTCACTGTTCTATTCACCTCATCCCCATTTTAGCACATTATCCTTCTAAAACCTTGTGAAAAGAAAGATGTTTACAGAACTTTTCAGAGATTATTATTGATTCGTTGACAGAAAAAAAAGCCCCTCAGTAAATGAGGGACTTCAAAGGTCTTACTTTGATGATAACAACACTAAAACAAATAATAGTAACATCCAAACAGCACCAATAATAGCTGTTGCTCGTTGCATAACAGCTTCAAATCCACGTGCTTTTTGTTTGCCGAAAAGTTTGTCAGCTCCACCAGTAAAGGCACTTGCTGCACTGTTTTGTTTACTTGGTTGCATCATTACGGCAATAACCATCACTACTGATAGGATGATTACAAGTGTTAAAATAAAATTATACATAGTCTAATTCTCCCTTATTCACAAAATACATCTATTATACTGTAGCATATTTTTCATACAAATACCAGTTGAATTTGTATAGGAACTAAAAAAATGATCTGAGTTGTTTTTCTCTTACTCAGATCACATTTCATTATTTTCTTAATACGTCACCATATTCAGGTTTTGTATCAAACTCTTTTTTAGCAAACGGACATAAAGGAATGATTTTTTTCCCTTCGCGTCGTGCTTTTTCTACGCCATTATAAACTAATTTTTCTGCTAGTTTTTGTCCTCTATAGGTAGGATCAACAAATGTATGATCAATAATCATCATTTCTGTACCAGCATCTGACCATGTCATTTCACCAATTTCTTGGTTTTCGTCGTTGAATAACACAAAACGATTACTTTCTTCTTTGATTTCCATAATTATTTTACGTCCTTTCGAATATACTTTAATGCACCACTTGGGCAGGTATTAATGACACGAATATCGTCTTCAACGCTACCATTATCTGTAATGATCCACGGTCTTCTTCCTACTTCAAAAACATCTGGATTACCACGAACACAATTACCGATATGAGCACAAATATCTTTACTATAGTAAATATCCAACTCTTCACCTGAATATTTGCGGTATCCTTCTTCTAAAAGTATCTCTTCGGTTACCGATTTTCCGTTGATTCTACTTCCATCCATCTTTTTTCCTCCTTAACTCAAAAAAGTATATCATTTTTATAATCTAATTCTAACAAGTAAAAAAGATACTTGCAACCGACTCTTCTCGTAGTAAATAAAAAACGCATTGCCAGTAATAGTAATAATTCCATATGCGAATGTTGCTTGATGTAAGACGAACTCAAAAATAAAGCTAAAATTCCAGTTACTATAGTAATAATCAATTTTGTTAGATGCTTCATTTACGTTTACGTCTTCATGTTAAGGTTACTCTCGGAAGATGAAATATAAAAGCCAAAAGGCTCAAATGATTGTCATTCCTTATTAGATTTATATTCAAAAAAAGCAAAGACATTGAGTTCGTCCTTGCTTTTACACCTTAAATCACACGTTTTTTCTTCTTAAGTTTTCTATTTTCTTTCCTTTTTTCAACTTCATAAACTGCTCTTGTCATAAATAGAGAGATATAATTGAAAATTGAACGACTCCCAAGAATCAATGGTAAGTAGAATAGAACATTCCTTGTAAACAACGATGTTAACATGAAGAAGTCACCGAAAAATAAGAAACAAACTATAAAGGCAACCAATAAAAGTCCAACCATGATCTGTTTTTTCAAATCTAATGGTCTTGCTGCTCTTAATAACACTTGAAAACCGACACAACCTGTAAGTAATACAGACATAGTGGAAACCTCTTCGTGAGGTAAATTAAACCAAATTCCTGCAGCTTGTAACACTAAAATATTAAAAACAACCGTCAAGGCTCCCGGAACTGATATTCGCAGTATATTGGTTAAAAAATGTCCTTTGATACGTTGATAATTCGGTTCTAGTGCCAAAATAAATGATGGTATTCCAACTGTCAACGTATTGATTGGCGTTAATTGTAATGGTGCAAACGGGTAAGGCAAGAATAAAAAGATAAACGTTACAGCAAGAACCGCTGAATAAATGGTCTTTACCATGTACATTGACGCAACACGTTCAATATTATTGATTACTCTACGCCCTTCATTCAGCACTTGAATCATCGAACTAAAATCAGAATTCAATAAAACAACATCTGATACAGCGCGAGCCGCATCGCTCCCGCTAGCCATTGCCACACTGACATCCGCTTCTCTTAAAGAAAGAATGTCATTAACACCGTCACCGGTCATACAAGTTGTATGACCATTTTGTTTTAGCGCTTGAATAAGCTCTCTTTTTTGATACGGTGTAACTCGTCCAAAGACGGTTGTATTTTCAACTAACTCATTAAAATTTGCCGAATCAGAAATAGTGCTCATATCGACAAAATTTTCCGCACCAGCAATTCCCGCTTGTTTGGCTATTTGTGACACAGTAATTGGATTATCTCCTGAAATAACTTTTAAGGTTACATCTTGTTTTGCAAAGTAAGAAAATGTATCGACAGCATTTTCACGAATTGTGTCAGAGATAATGAAAATAGCAACCGTTTCTTTATTTTGCGGCAATTGAGGACTCGTTAACTCTTCAGAAAAATGAACTAGAATCAGTACACGATCTCCTTGTTCATTATACGGAGCTAGCTTTTCTCTCAACTCTTCTGGAACTTCAGAATAAATAAATTCAGGTGCTCCCATTACAAAAGATCCTTTTTCTTCAAAGCTTACACCACTCCATTTACGATCAGAAGAAAATGGAATGACTTCTTTCACTTTCCACGTTGATTGATGTAATGGGAATCTTGACCTAAGGACTTTTGCTGTTGCATTTTGATCAGATAATCCAGCCATCATTTCACTCATGGCACGCTCGATTTCACTTGCTGGAAAACCTGCTTGTGGGATTAGTTCTTTAAAGGTTAAACTACCATCTGTAATGGTTCCTGTTTTATCCAAACAAATGGTATCCACTCGAGCAAGTGTCTCAATACAGGCTAAACGCTGAATCAAGGTTTGCTTTCTAGCTAAATTAGCTGCCCCTACGGCAAATGCAACGCTTGTCAACAGCATTAAACCTTCTGGAATCATGCTGATTAAGGCTCCTGAAACCCCTAAAACAGTTTTTGGAAAAGATTGCGTAGATTGATATTGGGACCAAAACAATAGCAACCCGATTGGAACGATTGCAAATGTTAATCCTTTAATCAAAAGATTCAACGAATTCATCAATTCAGAGGTGGATTTTTTCTCTGTTTTTGCTTCTTTTGATAACTTAGAAACAAAATTATCTTCACCAACTGCAGTAATTTTAACAAAACCTAATCCGGAAGTAATAAAACTTCCACTCATAATTTTATCGCCATTTTGTTTCGTGATCTTATCCGATTCACCTGTCAATAAAGATTCATCGACTTCCATGCCTTCTGATTCAATCACGATTCCGTCAGAAGGTACTTGATTTCCTAAAGTAAGAACCAGCACATCTCCTAGAACAATTTCGTCTTGGAAAATTTTTGATAGTTGATTCTCTCTTAAAACCAACACTTCCGTTTTATTGACGATGGATAGTTTATCAATTGTTTTCTTCGCATGGATTTCTTGAATCACACCAATTGCTGTATTAATAATAATTATCCAAAAAAATAACGCATTTTTAGGATAGCCCACTGAAAAAACAGCGACTGCTAAAAATAAGTTGATGAAATTAAATAGTGTCAACGAATTGTCAAGAATGATTTGTTTCGTCGTTCTAGATAAATCTTCAACCTCCATATTGTATTTACCTTGTGTATAAAGTTGGTCTACTTCTTGATTTGTCAGACCTTTGATATTGTCTGGAATTCGGATGTCAGTATGATTTATTGTTTGTTTTTCGTCGTCAGATGAAAGAAACCCTTCGTTGTCAATGTCTCTTTTTTTCCTAAATAACTTTTTCATTTTTTCCTTCACCTTCTTGTATAGGTATTGTTATGTTAATTGTAAAACATTTTCTTGATTATGTCTGATAACCTGTTTAAGTTTACACTTTTTTTAACCATTTGAACAAAAGGAAGATGTTTTTAATTGAAATTGGCTAAAAAAAAAGACTAGGCTAGTCTTTTTTAGATCTGATTATGATTTATAAATCACCTTTCTCCTTGATAACAGAGTAAGATGCACTTGAAGAAACTTTTAATCAGCAGTAAGCAGTATTTCAATCTACTCACTCAATAAAGAGTGAGACCGTGAAAAAAGAGTATTATCTGACATAAATCATCAAAATCTACCATTTCCCCACACAAATCAACAGAAAAAATTAAAATAAAATGAGGAAAAAGAAGAATTTAACTCTTTTTCCCCGAAAATCTGGTGCGAACCTCTCAGTGATTTTATGGGCACTTAGGGTTCGCACAAAAAAATTATTTGTCTTTTTTCTTACAAGTTTTTACTTCCAAAAATCATCAAAAATCGAAATAGGCATATGTCTTTTATGTTGCGTCTTTTTATACCAATTCTCAATAGTTTCTTTTGCTTTATTTGAGACTTCTTTTCCTTCAACGTAGTCATCAATTTCATCGTACGTTACACCAAGTGCTACTTCATCTGCTACTAATGGTTTATCATCTTCTAAATCAGCAGTCGGAATTTTTGTATACAATTCAGAGGGTGCACCTAACTCTTTTAACAACGCTTTTCCTTGACGTTTATTTAAACGGAATAATGGTAAAATATCTGCTCCGCCATCTCCATACTTTGTATAAAAACCGGTAATGTTCTCAGCAGCATGATCTGTTCCGATTACAGCTCCAGATTTCTCTCCCGCAATAGCATACTGAACAATCATTCGTTGACGAGCTTTCATGTTCCCTTTATTAAAATCACTAATAGAAACACCTGTTTCGCTAAGAGAAAGAACGCATGCATCTATTGCTGGTTTAATATTTACTCGTAAAGATACGTCTGGCTGAATAAAATCCAGTGCTTTTTTTGCATCTGCTTCATCTGCCTGATGACCGTATGGCAAACGAACAGCAATAAATTGATACTGCTCATCTTTGGTCTCATCACGCATTTCTTCCATAGTCAATTGAGCTAGACGTCCGGCTAGTGTTGAATCTTGTCCCCCACTAATACCTAAAACTAGTGTTTTTAAAAAAGGATATTTATATAGATAGCTTTTCATGAACTCGATACTTTTACGAATTTCTTCTTTCGGATCGATTTGCGGTTTTACGCCCAGTTCTTCAACAATTGATTTTTGCAATGGTTCCATCAAAAAACCTCCCATTTACTTATCTTCACTTAATGCTTTTACATCAACTCGAACTTTTTCTAGTAAACGCATTTTATGATTCCAACACTCAGTTGACAGATCCACTGGGTATTTCTGTGGATTAAGGTCACGTTTGTATTCTTCCCAGAGTGAATCAAGATTTTCTTTTGCATAGCTTTTGATTTCTTTCAAGGTCGGCATATCATATACTCGCTTCCCTTCAACAAAAATATCTTGTAAAACAGCTCTTGCATCAAAATCTCGAACCGTTTTATTGATAAATGTGTGTACGGGATGAAACATATAAATTTCTTCTTGCTTGCGAGGATCTTCATCCCACAATGTTACATAGTCGCCTTCAGATTTTTTATCTGATTTACGAGTGATCCGCCAAACCTGTTTTTTACCAGGTGTTGTCACTTTTTCGGCGTTGCTAGAAAGTTTGATTGTATCTTTCATCTGACCATTTTTATCTTCAATTGAAACTAATTTAAACACAGCACCTAAAGCAGGTTGATCATATGCCGTAATCAATTTCGTTCCTACACCCCAAACGTCGATTTTCGCTTTTTGCATTTTCAAGCTTAAAATTGTATTTTCGTCTAGATCATTTGATGCATAGATTTTTGCCTCTGTGTATCCTGCTTCATCTAGTTGCTCACGAACTCGTTTAGAAATGTAAGCCATGTCCCCACTATCAAGACGGACACCAAGGAAATTAATTTTGTCACCCATTTCATTTGCTACACGAATCGCACTTGGCACACCTGACTTTAAGGTGTCATAGGTATCCACTAGAAAAACACAATCTTTGTGGGTCATTGCATAAGCTTTAAAGGCATCATAATCATTTCCGTATGATTGCACAAGAGAATGGGCATGGGTCCCACTTACTGGAATACCAAAAACCTTCCCAGCTCGGACGTTACTTGTCGCATCAGCTCCGCCAATGTAAGCAGCGCGAGTTCCCCAAACAGCTGCATCCAATTCTTGTGCCCGACGAGTTCCAAATTCCATTAAAGGATCTTCTCCAATAACAGACTTAATCCGTGCCGCTTTCGTTGCAATAAGCGTTTGGAAGTTAACCATATTCAACAAAGCAGTTTCGATCAGTTGGCACTGAGCCAAAGGTCCCTCCACTTGAATCAATGGTTCATTATTAAAAACTAAATCACCTTCTAAAGCTGAGCGAACCGTACACTTAAATTCAAATTCTTTCAAATAAGTCAAAAAGTCTTCTGGGTAATTCTCTACTTCTCTAAGATAAGCAATATCTGTTTCCGTGAAGGTTAGATTTTCTAAATAATTCACTAGTCTTTCTAATCCGGCAAAAATAGCATAGCCATGATTAAAAGGCATTTCTCGAAAATAACATTCAAAAACAGAATGTAAGTCTGCACGTCCTAATTTCCAATACGTTTGCATCATGTTGATTTGGTATAAATCAGTATGTAATGTTAAACTATCGTCATCATAAACTTTCTTCATTTTATTATGCCATCCTTTACTTTTTATAAAACGTTCTTCTTATTATAACAAAAAATTATTTTTTCAACTAAAAACTGGTTTTCGACTTCACTTTATGGTGTTTTTTTCTTAAAGATAAAAAACTTACTGAAAAAGTAATTCAATACAACTACTGCAACTTGGGTCACCATTTTCGCCCAAAAATCTGAGATATGCATCACTTCTATCATTAGAATCATTAGCGCCATATCAACAATAAAGGACAAAACACGATACCAATAAAAGAGCAACATTTCTCTGATAAAAGACAACATATCCTGATGATTACTGGCAAAAACAAAATATTTATTTGTGAAAAATGCGAAAAGTACTGATAAAAACCAGCCGATAGCGTTACTTACTTTATAGTCTATTCCTAATACATCTTTACAGACAAAGAAAACAATTAAATTAACAATCGTTGTTGCCACTCCAAAAACTAAATAAGAAATCACTTCTCTATATTTATAAAATAATTCTTTCAACATTCACTCTTCCTTTCGGTTCTATTAATATTTTATCAAAGATAGAATAAAAAGCCTACTTCTTTTCTACTTTCTCATAATTCGTCTTACGCTGACTATTCATAAAAAAAACTAAATAAAAATCCCCCAGAGAATCAAGCGCTTCGTTTTCTCTGGGGGTTCTTATGTTTATGATGGATTTACGGTTTGTTGGATCACAATGATATCTTTTCTAGGTGCGCTAAAAGAATAGCCTCTTTTTTGCATTTCGTTCTTAACACCGATATGCACAGTCACTTCTTCTCTTGTCGTATTCAAAAGTTTCTTGATGGCATAATCCACTTCATTTTTGGTGATTTTCTTTTTGGTATTGATCATGATTATATCGATCTTATCAAATGCGTCTGCATATACAATCTGAGTTCGATCCAATGCATATAATTTAAAGAATTTAATTGCTTTAGTTCCAAAAACAAATTTAGTAATATTTGGATAAAAATATTCTAAATCCAAATTTCTATTGATAGGTGTTTCGATTAATTTCATTCCATCAGCTCCCTATTTCTTTAAACTATGTCCAGAAGACTTTACATAAAAATTTTACTATTTCCACCTCTTTTTGTAAATCAAATAATAAACATTCGTAAAAAAAAGATGAAATTATGTTATTCTATAAAAAACACTTGACCTTCACGTCAGGTAAAGGTTTATGCTAAGTTATACAGGAGGGAATTAGATGGAATACACAATAAAAAAAGTCGCAGAATTATCCGGAATCAGCACTCGAACATTGCGTTATTATGACGAAATCGATCTTTTAAAACCGGCGCGTATTAATTCTTCTGGTTACCGTATTTACGGGACGAAAGAAATCGATAAGCTGCAGCAGATTCTTTTTTACCGTTCATTGGATATGAAATTAGAAGAAATCCAAAAATTACTGGATACACCCAATTACGATCCACAGCTTTCGTTACAAAATCATTATCAGCAATTATTGGAAAAACGCCAACAAATCGATCATCAAATCCTAACTGTAGAAAAAACATTACGTTATCAAAAAGGAGAATTAACTATGACAGATAAAGAAAAATTTATAGGTTTTAAACAAGAAAAACTACAAGAAAATGAACAAGTTTACGGCGAAGAAATACGAGAAAAATATGGAGAAGAAGCAGTTGAATCATCTAATCAAAAATGGTTGAACCTCAGCAAAGAAGACTTTACAGGCATGGAAATCGCCGAAAAAGAAATGTTTGAAGCCTTAAAAATCGTGATGCAAACCAAAGACTATCAATCAAAAGAAGCTGAATCTGTTTTCTTCAATCATAAAAAATGGTTGAGCTATACATCACCTAATTATTCAGCTGAAATGCATAAAGGTCTTGGTCTGATGTATATCGGTGATGAACGATTTGCGGCATATTATAATGACCGAGCTGGAAATGGTGCAGCTGAAACATTAAATCAAATCATTCAAACTTTTGCAAAATAAACGATAGCGATTATTTTTAGGCTCTAACATAGAATGAAATAAAATAATAAGAAAGATCTGACTTGTATTTAATGTTCAGATCTTTCTTATTTGTTCAGTTTAAATAACACTGTCTTTTCGATTAAATTTTAATGACTGTAATATAAACGAAACTGCTTTGTCAGGGGCAATCAATTGATCATTCTTTTTACTATTGATCCTTAATGCTACTGAGCCATAGTTCCCCTCTGATTCAAAATAATAAGCATAGACTGCCATAGAGTTATCCTCTGAACTACTTATTTTCTCTTGTTTTGTTTGTTCCATATATTCATGTACAAAAATGTCAGAATGTAATGTCTCTTCTTTCTTTTCTACAGAAGAATCATCTCTGGTTTGAGTGGCTTTTTTTAAATAAGCAACAAAAGTAGGATACGCTGATTTTTCGACCATACTTATATCAAATGAAAATGTATCACTTATAAATGACTGATAGGAGCGCTCTTTTTCATCATCTACTTTTACATAGTATCCCTCTGTATTTTGATAATCTTTAGGTAAATCTATTTCTATCGTCTCTTCGCCTCTTGAAATAGAGACATTTTTAATCGTTGTTTTTTGTTCAGTCGTTTCTTCTTCTAAATATTCTCTTGCTTGTTTTTCAACTAATGATAAACGGTGCTCTTTTACATAGGTTTGCCAACTAAAATACAAGACTGTACCAACCAAAGCAAGACCAACCAGCGTCAGTATAATTGTTTTGATCCTTCTTTTTCTTCGTTTAGCAATAAAATTGGTGTTTTTCAATACCTCTTTTTTGTAATTTTCTGAATGTGTAATCTGAGTAATATCATAATAATAAAAATGAAGTGGCTGTTCAAATCGAACGTTATCTGTCTCAAAATTAAAGCCCACAAGTAGCGTATATTGACGAATTTTTGAAGGGAAATTACGAATATTTTTCTTATTTAACTTAACCAATTCCCCTTGATCATCAAGAAAATAGTAGGCTTGATTATCTTCTTGTATCTGGCTCTCTTCCATCAGCGGAAAGGCCTTAATTAATTTATCTGGAATTGTTTGATAATACGCTTCAAAAGAAACATCTCTTATAAACCTTAATAAATAAAATAAGCCAACAATTTCCGCTATAAAAATCAAAAGTAACAAACCTCTTAATAAGGAAGTAGAAATACTAATCCCTGTTACCGTCAATAGCATCGTTGCGATTAATCCCATGATATACATTTGATAACTTTTTATATACAATTGCCTGATTCCGGATTTATAGTATTCCAGATCATGTTTGATGTTTTCATTTCTTTCTTCCATTTGTAAACCTCCCAACTTTTACTCCTCAAAAATTACTCCTGAATATATCCTTTTAGTTCTTACTATTTTACAGGAACCTTATGTAAATAACAATAACAGCAAGCAGTTCGTTCTCATCTGGTTATTGCTATTTTAAAATAAGTTAAATAAAAAACTTACTTATCTATAATCAACTGATCAAAAATAAACTCTCCAACTCCGCCATCTTTACACTCACTCACAATATGCTTACATTTTTCTTTGACGCTGTCTTTTGCGTTGCCAACTGCTACAGCAACATCCACTACATCAAGCATTGCGATATCATTTTCTCCATCACCAATTCCATAGCTTTTAGCATTAGGAAATTTTTTCATAAACTCTTTTAATGCATAGCCTTTACTGCTAAATGGATTAACCATTTCTAAACATTGAATAAAAGACGAAAATACGTACATTGTTTCACTTGTTAATAATTCACGTAAGGATTCAAGCTCTTGATCATCAGCTTCCATCACCTCTATTTTTACAACTTTCACCTCTGGATGCGCCTTCAAATATTCTATTGGATCTTCTACATGTTGACATTCTTCGTTGAAATAGCCTTCTTTAAAGTCCATAATTTTTTCACCAGTTTCTCCCAGTGGTTTCAACTTTTCTCTCAAAGCTAAAAACTGTTTTTTATACTGCTGAATTGGTTTTAAAATAACACCATCACTTGTATGAACATGATAAAAAATAGTTCTAGATTCCAGAATATCGATTGCTTTTTGGCACTCTTCAATGGACAAATCATGTTGATAAACAGGCTCTTCACCAATCAATTTGTATCCTGCACCATTACTGAAAATAACATCACAGTCACTTTCTATCGAATCCATTAATTCCGTCAGCTGACCATAGCCTCGACCACTGATAAAAACAAAATGATCTCCTTGTTCTTGCAATGCATAAATAGCATCATAATTTATTTTTGGCACATCTACACCAATATCTTGAAATGTTCCATCTATGTCACAAAAAACCACATTCATCCCTATATCTCCTTTTAATTTATGTTCAATTAGTATAGCATAAAAGGGTTCCCGAAAAGATTGTTCTTTGAATTTTTAGTTAAACTGCTCTTCTTGTATGGTAAAATGATGTATCAAAACAATCTATTAAAAGGAGCACGTTTTATTGGAAACAAAAGACTTTTTCTCTGGCAGCCAATTAAAATGGATTGCAATCATTGCGATGTTGCTAGATCACACAGCAAAAATCATTTCCTTTCAATCAACACCTGGGATGTCTGTTCCTTATGCGGTTGAACCCAACCATCTACTTGAATCAATTCAAAGTATCTTTCCTATTTTTATTATGATTGGACGTTTAGCTTTTCCACTATTCTGTTTTTTACTTGTAGAAGGATTTATTCATACATCTAATATAAAAAAATATGTGGTACGTTTGTTTCTTTTCGCTTTGATTTCTGAAGTTCCATATGATTTGGCCTTTTCACATCAGTTGATTGATTTAGAAAGTCAAAATGTATTTTTCACTTTATTGATTGGTTTGTTGGTTATTATCGGGTTGAAGAAATTTAATACTTATACTGTAAAAAATGTCCTTATTTCTCTGATAATAATTGGAACTGGTATCTTTTTAGCGGAATGGATGCAAACTGATTATGGAGGTTGGATCGGGATTTTATCGATTGTTAGTTTGTATTTGTTTAGAAACTTTCCTCTGTTGAAATGCATTTTGGGTGGGTTGATCCTTTTACAAAATAGCTTTTTTGGCCCTTTAGCATTCATACTGATCTATTTTTATAATGGTCAGCGTGGTAGACAGTGGAAATATTTTTTCTATTGGTTTTATCCAGTCCATTTGTTGGTTTTAGTAGGGATTCAGCAGTTTTTGATTGCGCCATTTTTGAATAATATGTAGTATCCGGGAGGTAACTTGAAATTTGAATAAAAAGTTCATTTATTAATTGAGTAGAAATAAATATAGAAGTTTTTTTATTCTCCTAATATTCATCTTTTTAACCCTTTAAAAAGCACAAAAATCACCGTAAAAGATGATTTTTGTGCTTTTTACTATTTCACTTTTCTACTTTTTCTAAAATAATTTCCACATACCAAAAGGATAAATAAAACACCAATCATCATTAGTACGTTATTTTTATCTTCCCCTGTTTGAGGAAATGAATTACGTTGTTTTTTTGATTGATAGGTTTTTGATTCAGACTTCAAAGAACTATCAGCGGGATGTTGAGTCGTTGGCTGGCTAGCGATAGATTCGCTATTCCCTTGTTTTTCAGGTTGTTTAGTTTGTTCTGCCTCCGTTGAATTGTTAGTTGAATTACCAGTTGACGGTTGTTCAGGTTTTGTATTTTCAGCAGGTTCTTTTGGTTTTTCCTGCTCTGTAAACTGTATAACTGTTTTAACAATCTCACTTTGATTTCCAGCATCATCATGACTTTGGGCCCAAACTTCTGTTGCTTTTGTTTGTTCAAAAGGTGCGGTATATTCTTGATAGGTTTGACCCTTATCTAAGCTATAACGAAGATGAGTGTATGCCTCTTGCTCTTTTGTTAACTCTTTTTCATACGTAATCGCTACTTGAACAGGAGGAGTAAAACTTAATGTTCGTTTTTTTGAAGTAACATTTATAATCGGTTGTGCAGCTATTTCACTTTGAATGTTGGTGACTTCGTAGCTTGTTACCTCAGATGTATTCCCATAACGATCAACAGCATTAAAATACACTTTTTGATTTGCTACAACAGCGACTCCATCTATATAACGTTCGTAATACTCACCATCAAAACTATAAAATATTGTTGTATTATCTTCAGCCGTAGCTTTTAGTGTAACTGCTTGATTGGTTAAAGTTGTAGGACTTGCTGTAACTGTTGGTGCTTTGGGTAAGTCATTTTTATAAAAGACTGTAATGGCTTTACTTGTTGTATTTCCCGTGCTGTCAGTTAGTCCAACCTGTAAATGATTTTCTCCATCAGTTACTGGAACTTTATAATCGAAAGCAGCTGCTGGCTTTCCTTCAAAGAATTTTTCATCGAAAGTATTATAGTCAATGTCTGTATGAATATTTTCATTGTTTACAAATAATTTATAGCCAGAGAAATTATCTGAAATCAGCCCTTTTAGATGAAATGGATTTTCATTGGTGTAAACAAAATAGTTTCCTTTTTCATCAACATCTAAGTTATCCATTTGCAGCGTCGGCAAAACAGTATCAACAATTACATAGTAGCCTTCGTTGATAAGCGGCTCTCCATAATTTACTTTATCTAATTGAACATAGAAAGCAAGGCTTTGTTTTCCTTGTTTTAGTTCAATCGGGAAACTGAAGGTCAACGTTTTAGGATCATAAGAGACTTCTTGCTTATTGATTGTAAAATGATCCACTTTTACACCTAAACGTCCTCTAACCGTATAAATTCCAGTAGTTGAATCATAATCTGGATTCCCTACGCCAATAGAGGTAATACCGCTAACGTTGATATTTTCTAACGAGAGAATGTCCGTTTGTTGATACCCTGTTGTTGTAATCATTCGTTTTTGCACGGTTTGATTCCCATATTTGTCAATTGCACGAATTGAAATCAAATTTTGACCATGAACCAGTTTTAGCGTTGTTTGAAAGTGTCCATCTGATTGAATTGAGTCTGTTAAATCGATACTTTCATCGTTACTTGCCTGTTCTAATTCCAATCTTGTTGTTGTTTCTCCTGTGATTCCAGTCAAAGTATACACGATTTGCTCAGTCTGGCTATTTTCTTGACTCGGATCGATAATAGATAGGTCAGGCTTCTTAGTGAAAACCGTTATTGGAACTTTTTTAATGATCGAGTGTCCTTCAGCATCGTTAGAAAACGTAATTGTTTTAGTTTCATTTGTTAAAGGTACGGCTACTGTAAATAACTCTGCGTTGCTCGATACTTTAATACCATTGACAAATAATTCTTGCGGATATGAACCATTGATAGTTAAGGTCTCCTCCACAGTTGAAAAATTAGTAGTGTTGCTTGTGATCACCTGATCGTCTGCTAGATTAAACAGAACTAAACCAGCTTTTGTACCATATTGGATGTATTGATTTTTATACCCATAATTTCCTGCGTAATCCGTCACTAAAATTTCCACTTGATTTTGACCTGCACTTGGTTTTTGTGAATCTGCTAAAGGAATTGAAACAGTGCCTGCTTTTTGCTTGCTAAGATCATAGGTTTCGATTTTCCCGTTAATAGAAACGGTTACTGACCTTAAATCTACCCCACTTAATTGATCCGTTAACTTTATATTTAAGATTGGTTCTGTTAAAGAGTTTCCAAAGTTAATTTGCTCAATATTCGGTTCAGTAGTATCAACTTTTATCGGTAAATACATTTCTTGAGGTTTAGCATCAGCGATATCTGCTTTAGCGACAACTTTTAATTGATATTGACCATCTGGAACAACTTTATTTTTCCCTGTTTTTACATCATAAGTCGTACCATCCCAATTGGCGTTAGTAATAGTATGAGCCGAAAAACGACCTGTTCTGGAACTAAAAGTGTCTTTACGAATTTGTTTTTCTTCAGCTAAACGACGAATTACCTTTTTATTGCCATCAACAATTTCATAGGTGACATTCTTAGCATTACGTAAAAAATTCAACGTTGGTTTTGCTTCATCTTTACGATTATCTTGATTCGGTGAAATCGCAACTAAATCAGGATTGATTGTATTATTTTCAAGGCCTAATAATGTATTATTTTTATCTGTAAAATAACCAAATCCTTGGATTGAAGCCTCATCATAAATTGGTGCGTCAATAACAGGCGCGACACTGTAATCCCCATAAAATCCAACAAATGGCATTGTTAAATCGGGTTGCGTATCACTCGTAAACCCAATATAGCCTTCTACAAATTGCTGTTTTGGAAATGAATCTGGTAAGTCTAATTGAAGTTGAATTGTTTGTGTTTCACCTGGTTGAATTGTCATCTTTTTTTGATTAGGTGTGATTTGAGCATCTTTGATTTTTGCTTCATAGACTTCTGCTGTACTTGTTTGAGTTTCTGTATAAACACCACCAAAATCAGTAAATCGGTAAGTTGCCGCTTTCTTACCATTGTTTTGTAGATTAACAGAAATTGTGGTATTCTTACCGATTTGTTTTAGAGCTAATGCACCATCGCCATCAATTGAATCTGTTAAACTAGTGGTATTTTCAATTGCTTTATCCACCTTTATTTGACCTGCTCCTTGTCTGCGTGGCGAAATAAGCACATTATCATGGTCTTTATCTAACATTGGCAAAGCCGTATTCATTACTGATAACTTAGCAAAACGAGTTAGATCAGTTCCAGCAAGAGTCGTATTTCCTTTTTTCAACGCTTGATATATAAGAGCCTCCGAACCTGCAACAAAAGGTGAAGACATTGACGTTCCACTTTTTGTTTGGTAGCCGTTATTATTGACTGTGGAGTAAATATTGCCTCCAGGAGCTGAAATTTCTGGTTTAAATTCTAAATCAGGCGTTAATCCCCATGAAGAAAAGTCAGACATTTTCCCTGTTTTTGGATTAGCAAATTGATAACCATCAATATCAAAGCTAAACTGCTGATTTTTTGTTTCTTTCACTAATCCAACTAAAGCTTCTCCATCCTCTTTTGTGAGACTTAATGTTAAATAGGTAGGATCATCTAGTTGCATATTGATTGGAGGACTATTTGGTGCATTGTTGTAAATAAATGCTGCACTTGCGCCATGCTCTTTAGCGATTCGTTGTTTATCCGAAAAAGTGATTGAACCACGCTGAATCAATACGATTTTCCCTTTAACCTCTTTACCTTGATAATCACTTTCTATTCCCATCCCAACTTCAATTAAATCTGTCGTTTGATTTAATAAACTTGTATCGGCATTTGTTCCATTAGAAAAAACGATAGCACCTGATGGAGAAGTTGAGGTTTCCATTTTATGAATATGCTTTGTTCCATCATTATCAACTAGTTGAACAAGCAATCCGTCACTTGTAATATAAGTATTTTCTGCAGAAGCAACAGTCAAAGCTTCTGTAGTAACACCAGGAGAACCCAATGTTCCCGTATCAATCGTTCCCAATTTATTCTGAGGATCAACACTCGTATTGTCCGTTGTACTGATGCTACTATTACCAGCAGAAATCACAGATAATACACCAGCTTCAGCCGCTTGTTTAATGACTAATTGTTCTGGTGAATTAGGATCTACGGTACCAGAAACAGAACCTAAACTCATGTTTAATACATCGGCTCCAAGTTTCACTGAGTCTTCAATGGCAGCAATTACATCATCATCCAAGGCAGTCGCTACTTGAGTATTATTTGGAAAAACCTTCATTGCCAGCAACTGTGCTTCTGGTGCTACACCTAATACAGCTTTTGCTGGATCATCGCCAATCCCATTTGCAGCGACAATTCCTGCAACGTGCATACCATGCATATTCGTTCCTGGATTAGTATCTATAATGTCTTCATTATTATCGGCATAATTATGACCATAAGGTACTTTTCTTGTGAACGCTTGACCATATCCAATGTTTTTAACACCTTGCTCTCCTACTTGAAGAGAAATTTTTTCTTTTGTATTTTCTGATAAGCGTAAATCTTTATGAGTCGGATCAACCCCTGAATCAATAATGGAAACGACCATTCCTTCCCCTTTAAGCTGGTGATTTTGCCATACTTGCTGGACATTGGCTAATTGGTTTGCATCAATAGATGTTGGATAGTAGACTTTTGCAGCAGAAACAGATTCAACTCCACCCATGGATTGGATGGTTTCAACATCTTTGTACTTTGCATCAATTGAAAAACCATTGATTAAATAGCCAAAAGCACGGTCACTTTTATTACCTGTGAGTTTTTCGATTTTCTTTTTTACTGTAGATTGACTCTCAATGACAGAATCAGTTGCTTTTTCAATTGATTGAACGGATGCTTTAGAACCTGTGGGAGGGGCTAATTTTTCAATAGCAGCATCTTTTTTCAATTGTACGATTAAACGAATTTCTTGATTATCATCAAAAGCGTTTTCATTAAATTGACTCACATCAAAGCCTCGGCTTGCTAATTGAGCTTTTACATTTTCTTCGAAAGCTTTTTTGCTAAGGTCATTTGTAGATGACTCTTTCTTTTGATGAGCATCCACTAATTTTTGATAATTTGTATTTTGCTCTTGAGATGTGTTTTTCTCTCCCAAAGCAATTGTAGAAAAGGTACTAACACTTGTTGATAGCATTAAAACTGTTAGTAAAAATAAACTATTCCATTTCTGTTTTTTTGTGTTGCCAAACTTCCCCATATCAAAATCCTCCTATTTCATTTTTTACAAAAAGTTAAATAAAAATAATTATATATATTCTAATCTAATTTTAATTATAATTCAATTGTTTTTTTGTTTTAAAAAAAAGAAAAATGTACTTTTTTAGATCCGTTGTATTTATTAACCAATAAACTCCCTAATTCATAAAAAATTGCAACAAAAAAGAACCTTAAAAATATCAAGGTTCTTTTTTGTTCTCTACATCATGTCGCCAATAATCAATCCAAATAACTTATTATCCTGTACTAATTTTTCACATTAAACGGTATTCATATTTTTAATAAGTTACTGACTCATAGATACCAGGAGCTACTCCATCATATCCTTTAACAAACTCATTTCCTGAGTTATAAATAATATCTGCTTCTTTATTCGTCCATGCTGAATTAGATAAACCTATAGTATCTACATTTTTAAATCTAAAGTCTTTTCCTAAAATTAGTTTTGATACAGTTGAGTTGGCAAATAGACGGCTCATATCCGTTACTTTAGCCGTATTCCAATTGCTTAGATCAACTTCTTTTAATGATGTTGTATATCTGAATGTTTCAAACATATCTGTTACATTATTTATCGTTTCATTATTTAAATTGACACTTTGTAATCCTTCTGCTCCTCTGAACATATAATCCATACTACGTACATTACTCATATTTAATTGACTCATGTCTACTGTTTTAAGAGATATAGCATCCATAAACATGCAAATCATACTTGTTACTTTACTTGTATCTAAATTATTCAGTTGTTTAATTTCTCTTAAGTTAGTTAAATCTTCAAACAAACTATCAGCAGATTCTAACTTTAATTTCTCTGAGAAAACGATTATTTCTATTTGTTGTGGATCAATATTATTTTGTTCTGCGAATGTTTGCATTGTAAATTCATTCGCAAAAGTCCCTTTCTTAAAAGTGAGTGTTTTATTTGTTTGATCCCAAATGTGATCTGCAGTAGTATTACCAACTGTATAAGTTCCCGAAGCTGCTCCATCATATTCTTTGGCAAACTCATTTCCTGAGTTATAAATAACATCTGCTTCTTTATTCACCCATGCTGACTCATCTAACCCAATAGTATCTGTATTTTTAAACTTGAAGTCTTTTCCTAAAATTAGTTTTGATACAGTTGAGTTGGCAAATAGACGGCTCATATCCGTTACTTTAGCCGTATTCCAATTGCTTAAATCAACTTCTTTTAATGATGGTGTATATCTGAATGTTTCAAACATATCTGTTACATTATTTATCGTTTCATTATTTAAATTGACACTTTGTAATCCTTCTGCTCCTCTGAACATATAATCCATATTACGTACATTACTCATATTTAATTGACTCATATCTACTGTTTTAAGAGATATAGCATCCATAAACATGCAATTCATAGTTGTTACTTTGCTTGTGTCTAATTTCTCTAAACCAATGATTGTTTCCAAATCATATAATTCAGCAAACAAATCCTCAGAGCTTTCACCAGCTTTTACAGGTGTAGCAAATCGAATTTTTTTAATTTTTTTATTATTTAAAATAGTGTCTTTTTCAATTTCTTCAGCAATAGATTTCTCTTCTGGAAATTGACCACCATAAAAACTTAACGTTTGAGATTCTTCATCCCATCTCCATTCAGAAGTTCCAAATTTCCCCATAGCCTTACTATTAGTAGTGTACAAATTAATATCGAAAGCAGCCGGTTTGTTTTTACCTTCATCATTTGTTTTCCAGCTAATACGACGTCCACTTACTTCATCCTCATCAGAATATTTAGCATAATTAGACCCAAGGATATCCTTTTTTAAAAACGGGTACTTCTTGTAATCCATGGAACTATAATAATAATCTATGCTATTATAAGAAGGATTATATTTATATTTCACAACAACAGAAATACTTTCATCACTTGTAATCTTTATTGGTTTTTTTAATGTAACTCTTTTCGTCCCAGAACTCTCCATTACCCCTGAAGCAACTTTCTCATAATCCTTCAAAGTCGCTTTTTCATTGTTCTTTGGATTGATATAGATTTCATATGGAGCATTAGCTTGCTCACTTCTAATAGATACTGCAAAAATTGTCTCATCTTTACTTGCATCAACAGAAAAATCATTTGATAATAGTACTGATTCTGTTGGCTTCTCTAACCGTTCAAACCACCATTTCGTTTCACCTACTTGAGAAATATAGCTATTGTCATAATTTTTTTCATCGTAAACTTCAGAAATTGCTCCTATACTTCGACCAAATAAAAACATGTCTTCATAGGAAACATAGTAATACCCCTCCTTACCGAATCGGGTGCCCCAACTATTCTTCATCACAAAAGCACCATTATTATTAGGACGTTTTTCCTTCTTAAAATTGTCTTTATTATAATGATCGTCCCAACCTACCAGAATCGTTGAGTGATTTGTACCTGGAAATCCTTCATAACTATTATAAATTCCACCAGTTACTTCATTAATACTTTCTTGAAGGTTTGTATTATATTCATAGGTAACTGCACCATTTTCTTTAATTAGTTTTTTTATAAATTGAACAACTTTCTCTTTTTCCTCGTTAGTTGACTTGGATGAAGCATAAAATTTTACATAGGAAGCAACATCTAAATCTGAATTTTTACCTAATTCTTCAATTTTAATTGGATCAGTTGAATAACCTTTATCAAAATTTTGGGTAAGAACAGGTAATCTACCTTGTGTATATAATGGCATTGTACTTGACCAATTCCCCCAATCTCCTATATTTCGGCTTCCATGAATTGTATAAGGATTTTCGCCATCTGTTCCTGTTGCATTATTAGCTGAAATATAATCAACATATCTTTCCGAAAACTTATACTTCTTTCCTAATTTAGTAGCTGCTGCATGTTCAACTAAACCAGTTGATGCATATGCCCAGCAAATTCCTAATTGACCTTGATGTTTGATAGGTGTTCCTAATTTACCATCGAAATTAAACGTTTCGGGTAAATCATTCTTATATTTCCTAGCGTTTCTTTCAAATTCTTTTGGAAACTCAAATTTGTCTCGTTTAATCTCTTCGTCTTTAACAACAGGGTTATTTTTATTGAATTCATTAATAAAATTTTCTTGTTCTTTTGTTAATCCCTCAGTTGCATTGGCTCTAAGTGGAAAAAACATCCCTATACATAAAACAAATAACAACAAACTAATCTTCTTCACTAAAAATTCCTCCTTTTCGTTATAAATTTATTATAACCAATATGTCGTATAAAATAAACAAAAATATTAAATTTATGTATTTTTTATGTATTTTATATTTAAAAAATCATTGATCTCTATAAAATATATTCGTTAAAACTTGTATTTAATTAAACGAATCTTGTTATAACAAGATTGTAAAAAATAAATTCCATCTATACTGTAACTTTCTATAATTCACTTC
Organism: Enterococcus sp. AAFC-DPL-5146; assembly: GCF_058216635.1. Taxonomy (NCBI): domain Bacteria; kingdom Bacillati; phylum Bacillota; class Bacilli; order Lactobacillales; family Enterococcaceae; genus Enterococcus; species Enterococcus sp. AAFC-DPL-5146. The sequence goes on from NZ_CM177103.1 coordinate 2,009,301, forward strand.
CACTGTTTACTATTTTGATTATTATAATGCTGAGAACAAAAAAAAGAACCTTGAAATATCAAGGTTCTTCATTCATTCTTACATCATGCCGCCCATTCCCATTGAAGGGTCCATTGGAGGCATTGAAGCTCCTGCTGGCTCTGGTTTATCTGCAACAACAGCTTCTGTTGTTAATAATAACGCAGCAACTGATGCAGCATTTTGTAAAGCTGAACGTGTTACTTTAGTTGGGTCAACGATTCCTGCTTCTACCATGTTTACCCATTCACCATTTGCAGCATTAAAGCCAATACCTAAATCAATGTTTTTTAATTTATCAACTATTACTGAGCCTTCATATCCAGCATTTTCAGCAATTTGACGAATTGGTTCTTCTAAGGCACGAACAACAATTTTCACACCTGTTGCAACATCGCCTTCTGTATCTAAAGCAGTTACTTTGCCAATCACATTCACTAGCGCTGTACCTCCACCAGATACCATACCTTCTTCAACAGCCGCACGAGTTGCATTTAAAGCATCTTCAATACGTAATTTTAATTCTTTTAATTCTGTTTCCGTAGCAGCACCAACTTTAACTACCGCTACACCGCCAGCTAATTTCGCTAAACGTTCTTGTAATTTTTCACGGTCAAAATCAGAAGTTGTTTCTGCAATTTGGTTTTTCAATAACTGAACTCGAGCATCAATAGATACTTTTTCGCCAGCCCCTTCAACGATTGTTGTGTTGTCTTTATCAACAACAACTTTGCTTGCATTACCAAGATTCTCAATTGCAGTATCTTTTAATTCAAGCCCTAAATCATCCGTAATCACTGTTCCACCGGTTAAAATAGCGATATCTTCAAGCATTGCTTTACGACGATCACCAAAACCAGGAGCTTTAACAGCTACTACATTAAATGTTCCACGAATTTTATTTAAAACTAATGTTGGTAAAGCTTCTCCATCTACATCATCAGCAATGATTAATAATGGACGACTTTGTTGTAAAATTTGCTCTAACAAAGGCAAGATGTCTTGGATGTTAGAGATTTTCTTATCCGTAATTAAGATATATGGATTTTCTAAAACTGCTTCCATCTTATCGTTATCTGTTACCATATATTGTGATAAGTAACCACGGTCAAATTGCATTCCTTCAACCACGTCTAATTCTGTTTCGATTCCTTTTGATTCTTCAATCGTGATAACACCATCGTTACCAACTTTTTCCATTGCATCAGCAATCAATTGTCCTACACGATCTGAACCAGAAGATACAGCTGCTACTTGTGCAATTGCTTCTTTAGAATCAACCACAGTTGAGATATTGTGTAATTCTTCAACGGCTGTTTTTGTTGCTAGTTCGATACCACGACGGATACCTAATGGATTAGCACCAGCTGTTACGTTTTTCAAGCCTTCACGTACGATTGCTTGCGTCAATACTGTAGCAGTTGTTGTTCCATCTCCAGCGATATCATTAGTTTTAGACGCAACTTCTGAAACTAATTTAGCTCCCATGTTTTCAAAGTGATCTTCTAATTCGATTTCTTTTGCGATTGTTACACCGTCGTTTGTGATTAACGGAGAGCCAAATGATTTTTCTAAAACAACGTTACGGCCTTTAGGACCTAATGTTACTTTTACTGTATCCGCTAAAATATCTACTCCACGAAGCATTGCTGCACGTGCATCTTCTGCAAATTTGATTTCTTTTGCCATAATTCCTTCACCTCAAAAGTTTATTTTTCTATTTAAATGATTTGTTTCTGCTTGATAATGAATTATTCAACAATCGCAATGATGTCTTTTCCAGAAACGATCAAGTAGTCATTTCCTTCGTATTTTACTTCTGTACCAGAGTATTTTTCAAACATCACTGTATCGCCTTCTTTTACATCGGCAGGAACTTTTGTACCGTTCTCTAAAACACGGCCTTCACCGACTGCGATAACTTTACCTGTTTGAGGCTTTTCTTGAGCAGCTGAAGCTAAGACGATGCCTCCGACTGTTTTTTCTTCTTCTTTCGCGACTTCAATAACGACGCGATCGCTTAATGGTTTTAACACAATAAATCCCTCCATAAAAAATTAATTTCATTTTTAGCACTCTTGTCTACCGAGTGCTAACTCACACTATTTATAATACTCATTTCGCCTTCATTTTGCAAGTCTTTTGACCAATTTTATAAAATAATTGTTACTACATTAAAGGAACGGAAACAATCTGAAAATCAGTTCAAAAAATAAAGACATCAAGTTTCTTTAAAAGTTGATGGTCCACTTCCTCTCTCTTATCGATTTCATGATAAAATAAATGAAAAGAAAGAGAGGCGATTAAAATGAAACAACGAATCACAGCAGCTTTGATGGCAACTGGGCTTTATTTAATTATTGCTAATATTGGTAACTTCTTTTTTGGTGTAAACAAACGCTTTGATTGGACGACTACTTTGTGGGAAGCAGCTTTCTTCTTTGTTTTTATCTTTCTATTGTTAGGCTATCGCAATAATCATAAATAATTGGCGGATATTTTAAGAATAGTCAGTTCCAATAAACGTAAGCTATGGTATACTTTTTATATTCTACAAATTATTGGAAGGAGTTTTCTGTCTATATGACTACCAATCTGTCTATTAAAAAATTAAGCATTACAACAATCTTATTATATGGACTCGTCTTTTTGTCCCCTTTTATCTTTAGCCCCTTTTCACCAAATGTAGTAATTGGCGGCACAACGTTCACCTATATTATCGGTGCAACTCTAATGATTTGGCTTTATCTTAAAAATAAAGAATCTGCTGTTACTATGGTAGAAAGAGACACGAAGCTGACTTCTCCTGTATTTATGTTATTACTAGGTATCAGTGGGATTTTCATTGCGATGATCATTCAAGCAATTGTCTTTGGTATTGAAACAGCAATCACTGGCGTTAAACCTAATTCAGAAAATACGCAAAATATTATTACTATTATTTTATCCAATCCTCTGTTCATCTTAGCAACAACTATTGGCGGGCCAATTATGGAAGAATTTGTTTTTCGTCGTTCGTTGATTGGTTTGACTGAACCCTATACTGGTTTTTGGATTTCAGCTATTATCAGCTCTTCTCTCTTTTCCTTGATTCACATGGACGGGCATTTCTTTGTTTATTTTTTCATGGGCTTCTTTTTTGCTCTATTATATAAAATGACTGGAAAGATTTGGACTTCTATCATTGCCCATTGTGGAATGAATACACTTGTTGTGATCGCTCAACTTGCATTGCATTTTGGAAATATTGAATTACCTAAATAGAAAATAGTATAAAGCCCCTGTGATTGCATTTTAGAAAAAAGTGCTATCACAGGGGCTTTTTAATTATTCTTTTTCTTCTTCGATGTCAGTATCAGCTAGTTCGCTGTCATGATGCAAGAAGTAAATCAATGTTTGCAGTTCATTTGTCAAATCTACATTTTGAATTAAAACTTCCGGCGGCGCTACTAAGCGAGCTGCAGTAAAGTTTAAAATACCTTTAACACCAGCATCTGCAAGCTGACTGACAACTTCTTGCGCTTTTCTCGCTGGTAAAGTCAAAATTGCAACTTCAATTTGTTGTATACGAATCTGTTCCATCATATCTGTCATTGGATAAACTGGAATACCATCGACAATTCTGCCAACAATGTCATCATTAACATCAAATGCACAACTGACACGAATACTATTACTTTGATGAAATTTATACTTCAGTAAGGCACTTCCTAAGTTACCTACACCGATTAAGGCTACATTTGTTAGTTCATCATCGTTCAATGTTTTTGCAAAGAAGTTCATTAAGTTCTCTACATCGTAACCATACCCGCGCTTACCTAATTCTCCGAAATAAGAAAAATCTCGTCGAATCGTTGCGCTGTCTACTTGTACAGCTTCACTTAGTTCAGTAGAAGAAACTTTATTTTTGCCTGCATCATGCAGAATTCTCAAATAACGATAATATAGGGGAAGGCGTCTTGCCGTTGCTTTTGGAATAATTTGGTCTTTCACAATCGTACCTCCAATACTCTAAATATAGACAAATATCCACTTCTCATAATATCAGGTGTTCTAGATAAAAAGCAATATTACAGCTCACGAAAAGAAATAATTTTCAAATCTTTTTTATTATTCAAATAAATTTTGAGTCTATCTGTAGTATAGGTGCTATTTTCAGTCAATTTATGCTAAACTAAAAGTATTCAACTAGAAATGAGGATGCCCCATGATTTTACTCCAAGCAAACCAGATTGCCCGTTATTTCGGCGCAGATACTTTGTTTGAAAACATACAAATGGAGATTAGCACAAATAGCCGGATCGCTTTAGTTGGCCGTAATGGTGCCGGTAAATCTACTCTTTTAAAAATAATCGCAGGAATTGACGCGCCTGACGCTGGAACGATTGCTAAAAATAAAACTGCTAGTCTAGGCTATTTAGCTCAAGATACTGGACTAGATTCTGATAAAACCGTTTGGGACGAAATGTTGGAAGCCTTTGAAGAAGTTATCACAATGGAAAAACGAATGCGTGAATTGGAGCAAATTATCAGTGAATTGTTGCCTGAAGCTTCTAATTATGAATCCGTTATGAAGGAGTATGACCGTCTCCAACATGAATTTTCAGAAAAAAATGGCTATGGTTACGAAAATGAAATTCGCTCTGTCTTGCATGGATTTGGCTTCAAAGAGGACTTTTATGTCAAAAATATCAGCACACTTTCTGGTGGACAAAAGACCCGTTTGGCTCTAGCACGTATGTTGCTACAAAAACCGGATATTCTGATTCTTGATGAGCCTACTAACCATTTAGATATCGACACCCTTTCATGGCTGGAAAATTATTTACCTAGTTACTCTGGCGCCCTTTTGATCGTCTCTCATGATCGCTACTTTCTTGATAAAGTAGTAACAGAAGTTTACGAAATCAGTCGCCATAAAATGCGTTATTATAAAGGCAATTACTCTAAATATTTAGAATTAAAAGCAGAACAGCTAACAAGTGAATGGAAAGCCTATGAAAAACAACAAACTGAGATTAACAAACTAGAAGATTTTGTTGCACGAAACTTAGTTAGAGCATCCACAACCAAACGAGCACAAAGTCGCAGAAAAACATTAGAAAAAATGGAACGTTTGGATCGACCTCAAGGGGACGAAAAATCTGCTAATTTCCTATTTGCTATTGAAAAAATTTCTGGAAATGTTGTTTTGCAAGTTGAAGATGCAGCTATCGGCTACGATTCTCGTATATTATCGGAGCCTGTTTCTTTAGATATTCGCCGACAAGAAGCTATTGCTTTAGTCGGACCAAATGGAATTGGAAAATCAACGCTACTAAAATCGATTATTGGGACAATTCCCTTCATTAAAGGAAAAGCTAACATTGGTACAAACGTTCAGATTGGCTACTACGATCAAGAACAAGCTAATCTTCACGGTACTAAAACTGTTTTGGCAGAACTTTGGGATGAACACCCAACTACACCTGAAAAAGATATTCGCAATATTTTAGGTAGCTTTTTGTTTAGTGGAAATGATGTAGAAAAGACTATTCCTCTTTTGAGTGGTGGAGAAAAAGCTCGTGTGGCTCTTGCAAAACTATCCATGGATAAAGAAAACTTTTTAATTCTTGATGAACCTACCAACCATTTGGACATTGACAATAAAGAAGTGCTGGAAAATGCTTTGATTGATTATGAAGGAACCCTTTTATTTGTTTCACATGACCGTTATTTCATTAATCGAATCGCTACTAAAGTAATTGAACTTTCTGAAACCGGCAGTAAACTTTATTTAGGTGATTATGATTACTACCTAGAAAAGAAAAAAGAAGAAGAAGAATTAGCTCAGCTATTAGCAGAAAAGTCTTCTGGAACACAAGCTGAAACAGCAAAGCCTAAAAATGACTTCTATCAAAATAAAGAACAACAAAAAATTCTACGTAACTTGACTCGAAAAATTACCCAAATCGAAGAAAATTTGGCTACTTTAGACACAACAATCGATCAATTAGAGCAATCAATGAGCGATCCGTCATTAGTCGATGACCACGTAAAACTCATGTCTTTAAACGAAGAATTAGAAACGCAGCGTAAACAGCAAGAACAATTGCTAACAGAATGGGAAGATCTTAGTTTAGAACTTGAAGAACTAGAAGAAAATAATTGACGAAAGGTGGACAAACATGACTTCAAAACGCATGAATGTGACGAAACCTAAATATCAACAGATAGCTGTTGATGTAGCAGCAAAAATTGCCGATCAAACATTTATCGTTGGTGATAAAATACATGCACGCTCAACTCTCGCTAATAAATACAGCGTTTCTCCTGAAACTGCTCGTAAAGCTATCAGCGTCTTAGTTGATTTAGAAATCGTCCAAGCGAAACATGGCAGCGGATTTTATGTTCACTCAATGGAAAACGCTAAGCTTTTCGTCGATCAATATCAAGATGTTCAATCGATTCACGATTTAAAAGAAGATCTTATCGGAAGTGTGCAAAAACAAAAAGAAGAATTAAGTCACTTCTCAGAAATATTAGATAAACTTGTTGATCAGACAAAGCGATTTGACTCTTTCAATCCACTAAATCCAGTTACATTTACATTAACGAATGACGCCTCTCATTTGGAGATGACCATCAGTGAATTAAATTTATGGCAAAGCACTTCTGCCACATTGATTGCCATCAAACATGGAGATGAATTACTTGTCTCTCCTGGACCATACGCTAAACTTACTGCTGGAGATACGATTTATTTTGTTGGTCACGAATCAACATTACAGCGTGTTCAGAATTTTTTCTACCCTAACTCATAAAAGAAAGAGCAATCAAAACAATTTTGGTTTTGATTGCTCTTCTTTCCTTATGCCAGTGATTTGACAAAGTGACTACACGATGTTAACCTAGAATGGTCACTTTTTTTACAGAAAAGATAATGATTTTCTTTACATGAAAATCAAGATTTATAGCTCATCAGACTTGCTCCTCGGAAAAAAGATAAAAATGAGTGAGGCATAAAGCATCTCAATCATTTTTTTCTATTTTCAGTCGGAGCTAAATGAGTTCAATCAGCTTTTAAATTTAGGAGGAATTTTGTTTTGCCCAAAGTAAAAGTCTCACATTTAACAAAAATATTCGGTAAAAAGTCAAAACAGGCTCTGGATATGATCAAAGAAAACAAAGATAAAACCGAAATTTTGAAAAAAACCGGTGCTACAGTTGGAGTTTACGATGTAAATTTTGAAGTAGAAGAAGGAGAGATCTTCGTAATCATGGGACTTTCTGGTAGCGGAAAATCAACATTGATTCGATTGTTGAATCGTTTGATTGAACCAACATCTGGAAATATTTACATTGATGATCAAGAAATCGCAAAATTGGATAAAGAAGGTCTCAGAGAGGTTCGCCGTAATAAAATGAGTATGGTTTTTCAAAACTTCGGTCTCTTCCCTCACCGTACAATTTTGGAAAATACAGAGTATGGCTTAGAAGTTCGTGGTGTTCCAAAAGAAGAACGGACAGCTAAAGCAGAACAAGCTTTAGAAAACTCAAGCTTATTAGCATTTAAAGATCAGTTTCCTAATCAATTATCAGGTGGGATGCAACAGCGTGTTGGATTAGCTAGAGCCTTAGCCAATGATCCAGAAATCCTATTGATGGATGAAGCTTTCTCAGCTCTTGATCCTTTGATTCGTCGAGAAATGCAAGATGAATTAGTTGATTTACAGGAAAACGTGAAGAAAACAATCATCTTTATCACTCATGATTTAAATGAAGCCTTAAGAATTGGTGACCGCATTGCTTTGATGAAGGATGGACAGATTATGCAAATTGGAACAGGTGAAGAAATTTTAACCAATCCAGCAAATGATTATGTTCGCACATTCGTTGAAGATGTTGACCGTTCGAAAGTCTTAACAGCGCAAAATATCATGGTTCCAGCACTAACAACCAATATTGAAATTGATGGTCCTACAGTTGCTTTAACACGGATGCGCCAAGAAGAAGTGAGTATGCTTTTAGCTGTTGATAAAAAACGTCAACTAAAAGGTGTGGTTCGAGCAGAACGTGCCTTAGAAGCGCGTAAAGCTGGAAAACCATTAACTGACTATGTAGATACAGATATCACAAGTATTGATAAAGATATGCTCGTCAACGATATTTTCCCGATTATCTATGATTCACCTACACCAGTTGCAGTAACAGACAACAATAAATTGCTTGGTGTTGTTATTCGGGGCAGCGTTCTTGAAGCACTAGCAGAAACTGAGGTGACGATCAATGACTAATTATCAACTTCCTGTAGCCAGCTGGGTTGAAACAATCACAGAATGGATGACAAATACATTTTCTGGATTATTCAGTTTCTTCCAAACTACTGGTCAAAGTTTAATGGATGGAATAACCTCTTTATTAGTAGGAATTCCACCAATTCTATTTATTATTATAATGACAGCAATTGCTTTCTTTATTTCAAATAAGAAAATTGGCTTAAGTTTATTTACATTGGTTGGTTTACTTTTCATTTATAACCAACATTTATGGACTGACTTAATGAACACTGTAACTTTAGTCCTACTATCTAGCTTAGTTTCAATCGTTATTGGTGTTCCTCTTGGAATTCTTATGGCTAAAAGTAATAAAGCTCAGAGTATCATTACGCCTATCTTAGATTTCATGCAGACAATGCCTGGTTTTGTTTATTTGATTCCAGCTGTAGCCTTTTTCGGAATCGGTATGGTTCCTGGGGTGTTTGCCTCAGTAATTTTCGCATTACCACCAACCGTTCGTTTTACTAATCTTGGGATTCGCCAAGTACCTAAAGAATTGGTTGAAGCTTCTGATTCATTCGGTAGTACTGGTTGGCAAAAATTATTCAAACTTGAATTACCTTTAGCTAAAAATACCATCATGGCTGGTATCAACCAAACAACGATGTTGGCTCTTTCTATGGTCGTTATCGCATCAATGATTGGTGCACCAGGACTTGGCCGTGGCGTTCTTTCTGCCTTACAACGTGCTCAAGTGGGAAATGGTTTTGTTAATGGTGTCGCATTAGTTATTTTAGCCATCATCATTGATCGCTTTACTCAAAATTTAAATAAGAAAAAAACAGCACCTTCAACATCTAGATTTTCTAAAAAACAAAAAATCGTTGGTACTGTCATTGCTGCTATAGCTATTATTGGTTTAGTTGTTGCCCCTTCCCTTTTCTCTTCTGATAAACAGGAAGAAAAGAACATTTCTCTTTCATATGTGGAGTGGGATACAGAAGTCGCTTCAACACATGTAGTTGGCGAAGTCTTAAAAGATATTGGTTATAACGTTTCATTAACGCCTTTAGATAATGCCATTATGTGGGAATCAATCTCAAAAGGTGAAACAGATGCCATGGTTGCTGCTTGGTTACCTGGAACTCACGGTGAACAATACAAGCAATATAAAAACAAAGTAGATGATTTAGGTGAAAACCTAAAAGGTGCTAAACTTGGCATTGTTGTTCCTAAATATATGGACGTCAATTCCATTGAAGACTTAAAAGATCAAGCTGGTAAAAAAATCACTGGAATCGAACCTGGCGCCGGTGTTGTCGCTGCTGCTGAGAAAACACAAAAAGCATACAGCAACTTAGCAGACTGGTCAGTTGAAACTTCTTCTTCTGGTGCAATGACTGTCGCACTTGGACAAGCCATCAAAAACAAAGAAGACATTGTAATCACTGGTTGGTCTCCTCACTGGATGTTTGCTAAATATGATCTTAAATATTTAGAAGATCCAAAAGGAACAATGGGAAATGAAGAAGCTATTCATACCATGGCTAGAAAAGGGTTAGAAAAAGAAAATCCTGAAGCCTATAATATTTTGAAAAACTTCCACTGGACAAAAGAAGACATGGAATCTGTCATGTTGGAAATCAACAATGGAACTGAACCAACTCAAGCTGCTAGAAACTGGATTGACAGTCATTCTAAAGAAGTAGCTGAATGGAAGAAATAAAAAAAATGCAGCCATAATTTTTATGGCTGTTTTTTTGTATGTATATATAGGCTATTTAATGATAAGATTGTTTATATTTACTTTCTCTCACTTCGTTTTCCAAGTATTGTTCATCATCTGCTCTGGCTTAGCCAGTCTTTTGCTTTTACTACTTTTTATTTGTACTTTTATGAATCTCTCTTCTATTTTTTGTTTCAACGTTTAACTGTTGGCGATTCTCTAGTATGGTAACTTCGCTCACTTCGTTCGCCAAGTATTGTTCATCATCTGCTCTGGCTTAGCCAGTCGCAGTGATTCACAACAAAACCACTCGGCTGGGTGACCGAGTGGCAAGGAGTTCTTTTTTACTTGAGGAGTAAAAATGAAAAAGTGTTTAGTTTGGGTTTGTTATTGGGTATGTATTTATAATAGCTAAAAGTTTTGAAGAAACTATGCCTAAAAGATTGAGGTTTTCTATAGAATGATTAAGAAAAAGTAAATAGACACTTTAGCAAACTAAAAAAGCCAATAACAACATCAAACTATCCGTCCGACATTATTATTGACTTCTCTTATTTAGAAATTATTTTGGTGTTACGTAAGCTAGAGTATCTGCTGTATTTTTGTCGATAACTCTAAATGAAACCATGCCTAAACCAGCAACGTTCATTTCTGAAATTAGAATAGAACCATCTTCATAAACATGTTCTACAAAAGCAACGTGTCCATAAGTTCCATCTGCTCCAGCAACTGTTGGTTGGAAGCTAACCGCTGTTCCAGCTTTTGGTTTGTTTGATACTTCATAACCGTTCGCTTTTCCAGTTGAACCCCAATCCATTCCGTTACCCATGTTGGTTTCAACATAACCACCTAATTGAATAATACGATTGTAAACATACTCAGTACAGTTTCCAGCAGCGTATGCTTGTGATCCAGCAAATGTTTCACCTGAATACTCAGGGAAATCACTATCTACATGTGTATCTGCAACAATGATACCCGCTGCCGTCTTAGATGGTTCAGCCTTGTCATATTCAGTCAAGTTATATTCTTCGATAAAAGCATTTAGCTTTTTATCGTAACTTGTATCTGTTGCATAAACACCCGTTAAAGATTTTGTTGCTTCTTGATAAGTCGGTGCATTTGATTTCCAAGTTCCAGAATAAATTTCTGAATTGGAGTCAGTGCCTTCTTTCATCAATTTAGCGTAATCTTCAAAAGATTCTTTGTAGCTAGGATATTTCTTGAAGGCTGCATCAATTGTGTACATGTTTCCAGAACCATCGTCTTCTTGAGTAGAGAAGACAACATTCTCACCGTTGTACTCTCCTTTAATCCCAAAAAGATTATGATAAGGTTGTTGACTTAATTGGCTACCGCCAGATCCTGTTTCTAAAACAGCTTGAGCAATCATAACTGATGCATATAGCCCATGTTTTTGTCCGACAGATCGAGCCTTTTCACCAATGCGGCGAATAAATGTTTCTGTAGGCTCATTTTTCACGACAGAAATCTCTTCGTTTGACTGAACAGTCAACCCATTATCCAATACTTGTGGTAATGACTCAATAGGTGCCTCTTCATTTTGAACAACTGGCTGTTGTACTTGCGGCTGCTCCTGTTCATGATTGTTTGCAGGCGGTTGTACTTCTGTTGAAGATTCTGTGGTGGTACTTGATTCTGTTGTGCCAGTTTCTTCTCCAGCTGTTGATGAATCTGTCGTTGTTGTCTCTTCTGTAGAAGAACTTTCGGTTGTTTCAGTGGTTCCTTCTTCGATGGTACTCGAATCTGATTGCGTTAATTCATCTGCAAACCCAACTACGGGGATTAAATTAACACTAAGCAGAACACAAATCATCTGGAATGATAATAGTTTACGCTTCATTCAGTTTAGTTCCTCTCGTAAATAATAGTAAAGATTAAGATTCCTTGTCTTTCACAGAATCTATCACTTATCTTTTCGGGTTGATTCTTTTAGTATCAAATCTCTTAACTAAGAATCTTCCTTTTAGCAGTTCCGACTAGTAGTAATTTACAGTGTTTAATAACTACTGTCAGTGGAATTTTTTTGATTTCTCTCCATAAATCCACCTACCCTTTGTCTCTAAAAATCGCGTTTAACCTTCTATAAGTTGAATTAATTTTACCATAAGTATGGCGTAAAATCTTCCACTTGACTCAAAAGTTTGGAAAGTTTCGAAAAAAATTCACTTTTAGAGCAAAAAATAAACGATTTTTATCTATAATTCTCTTTAAAATCAAAATGAATCCCTTTAGTTCAGCAAAAAAATTGCTGTTCATTAAGGGATTCATTTATTTTATATTCACTTGCGGTACATATAAATCACCATATTCTGTTTCTTTCTTTTCAATTCTTACAGGTACTTTTCCTTTTTTTATCAGGGAAAATTGTCCTTTTTGAGGTTTATTATCTAAAGTCACTTCAATAGTTTTATTTGTTTCTACTACTACTTTTTTTAGTTCACCTTGATTAAATAAACCATCGGGCGCAGTCACTTCACTAATAATAACGGTTGTTCCTTGAGGAATATCATTTATTTGGCCCAGTCCGTTAGAATCTGTTATCACCTCTTTAGTTTGATTATTGTACTCAAATTTCAATTTAGCATTTGGTAGAAGTCTTCCAGTTTCTTTACCTTAATATTGCCATTTAGTTTCGCTTTGACATTCAGATTGAATTCACCCGCATTGGAAAGTTTAAAGGTGGCAACTTTTTGTTATTAGGCTTTGCATAAACAAAGCTTTGACCCACTGAATTGGAATAAGCAATACTATATTTAATGGTTCCAGATTCCTTTGAATCTTTCGTAGCAGTCAATGTTAGTTTATTGCCATTTTTCTCAATTTTGAGGTTAGCTGAATTACTAAGCTGCTTAACATATTTGGATAAGATATTGTTTTTATCTTCTAAAGTAACGGACTCACCAACTTTTAGATTGATGGTTTGGTTATTAAAAGTCGGTTTAATATTATGATTTTTGACTTGATTTACTATCTCATTTCTTCGGTTGTCAAAATTTGGAATATTTGTGGTTAGTAATTCATCACCAAATTCGAGCCAAACTAAATTTTGAGTAATTCCATAATTATCAATAGTTGGGTTTACTTGATAACCATAATACGCGATTAATGAAAGGCGTTCTTTTTCTGCGATAGTCAGTTCTGATGGAGTGAAGCTAGAGCCACCAGTAAGAAGTGTTCCATGTTCAATACAGAAATCAGGTTGATTGTCCGCTTTAATCATGTGGATTCCTTCATCAGTCCAATGTAAGCCACCTAATGATTTGACGTGCCATGTGGAAATATAGTTCGCTACTTTTTCATAATTTACTGTAGCAGCGAATGAAGTGATTGGGGGAATAAAAAAAGCGATTAGGACTGTTAGTAAACTAAACAGCGTAATCGCTTTGGTTCTTTGTTTATTCATTTGTTTTCTCCTTTACTTAAAAGTTCACTTGATTTAGATTGAAGTTGAAATTCTTGTTTTAACTATAGCAATTTCCTTCAAAATAAAAAACCTTGTTTTTACAAGGTTTTTAGCACTACTTACAATTAATGTTTCTTATCTTGATGACTTTTTAAAGTTTTTCCTGCATTGGATTTTGCAGACTTACTACTGCTTTTAGATGACAAAGTCTTACCCGCTTTCCCTACTTTTCCACCACTATGCTTAGCCATTTCACACCTCCTAATTTTTTTTCATTTGAACAATTTTTCCTTTATTACTATCACTTAGTACATCTAATGATATTCCAAGTAATTCAGCAAGAATATCGTTAGGCAAACTAATTCCGTACTGCCTATTTAAAAGTTCGGCTAATGTATCATTTCCAATTATATTTGCTTGCACTAATAGTTCATATGCTTGCTTCATAATTATAGGCTTAGGGACTGGATGAACTGAATCAAATGGTTCACTTCTTCTCCATCCTCTTGAGCTCATTCTTTTTTGCAACCTAAGATATTGTTCAGAAGAAATCAAACCCAAACTCTTAGATCGATAAACCATACTAGCTGCTGATACTTCCCATTTTGATTTTAATTTTAGATACATATCTAAATCATCTTCATATCCTCGAATATCCTTAGAAAAAGCTTCCTCAGGTAACAAAAAATTGGAAGCGAAAATATTTGCTTGTTTTTCCATCTCTCGGTATTCCTGCGGTTCTAGTTCTTGAGGATTAATAGATTTTGAATGCAGCATCCAGTGTCCTAATTCATGAGCTAAACTAAATTGTTGACGATAAAAAGAGTTATTATCCTGATCAATTAGAATACAATAATAATCTTTTCCATTAACTTTAGTTTGACTACCAAAAGCATCTACTTTTTCCGAACTAGAGTTAATAGCTGCTATTTGAAACCCATGAATTTCTAATAACTGAAGTATATTAGGAATTGGAGAACTACCTAATCCCCATTCCTTCCTTAAAAATTGAGCAGAAACAATAGGATCTTCAATGTGACTAAGTTCTTTTAATACTGGAAAATCCACATAACTTTCAAAAAAATTAGCCAACACTGCTAAATATTTTTTTAATAGCTCACTAGGTTTTTTTTCCGATTGAGTAGATGATAATCTACTTCTATAAAACGTTCCTAAATCATCATACGAAAATTCATCGCCTTGCTGGAAAAAGCTTAAAGGAAACCCAAGCGCCAACACCAATTTTTGATATGTTTTTGGACTTGGTTGAGCATCATTATGCTCATATTTTGAAATCATTTGCTTTGAAATATCTACTTTCTCAGCAAGTTGCGGTATAGACAGTTGTCTAAAACGACGTGCTTCTTTCAATCTTTCTCCGTTGAAAAGCATAGACATCGTATATCACTCTTTCTATTCTGTTTTTTTGATGCTTTTTAAAGTTACTAAAGGTCGTTCAGATTCCATTGGTTGAGTGCCATCATCGTCCATTACGATGTCACCTGAATACGCAGTATTTAGCATGAATGAGACATCTTTCTCAAATGACAGTTCAAAATTAGATGTATATTCTTGAAGTAATGCGGCAATTGCCTCTCCTTCATGGTAAGAAACACTTACCATAATAACCTTTTTTACATTTTCAGCATTTTTGCCAAGCATTTTTTCTATATCTTTTTGTCTCTTTAAATTCAATCTTTCAATTTCTTCATCCGTAAAAGGAATCAACTCTACTTTCTCACCGTCTATTGGTAATAGCCCCACGTTTTTTAGTAAGAAACTAACTGAATAATGAGTACTTTTACCTTTTTTCACGTATTTATTTCTAATTTGCGATAAAGTAGTATCTGAAAATAAAAGATAAATATTTCCAGTTTTCTTATCAAAAACAGGATCTATTTGCCATAATTTAGTTCTTTCAATGTGAAAAACTTCAATATCATCATATTTAGCAAATTGATTTTCCAGGTCATCGCTACGCCTAGCCCATACATTAAACGATAAACCATTTTTGTTAGTTTTTGAAATAGAACCTTTAAAATCGTCGATAACATCTTTTTCAGTAATTGACATTGCATGGAGAATGCCATCAGTAATTATCTGTTCCTTAGAGGTAGCGATATCCATCGAAAAAAACACTCCTAACATTTTTAGTATATATGCATTATACATCTATAAGTTGACTTTTTCAAGTGTTTTTCCTATAATATATGACAAAAAACGGATTTTTTATAATTTTGTCTACTGAAACTACTTACTAAATGAAAAATTTTTTAATAGAGTTTCATTCTCATTGAGTTACCATTCTTAAGGACTGACATTTAAATAGAAAATTAATCCATACACATCAAGCTTTCTAGCTAAAAATCTCTGGTAGAAAACACCAAAAAAGCGACAATTTCGTCGCTTTTGGTAGAATTTTGGAAAACTGGCAGTAAAAACGGTGGCTTATTCTCCTGAATTTTTGTTGATTTAACACGTTTTTACTGAGTTTTCCAATCATCGGCGGTACATCTTAAATTCAAGAAATAAATCATTGTAAATACCTAAATATTTTGAGCCTAAATCTTCATACACTTCTAAATGTTTAATAACTTCATCCTTTGGATAAAATTGTTCATCGCTAGAAATTTCCTTAGGCAGTAACTTTTTGGCTACTTTGTTTGGTGTAGAATAACCAATATACTCTGCATTTTGGGCTGCATTTTCTGGTCTTAGCATGAAGTTGATAAACTCATACGAACCTTTAATATTTTTAGCGGTTTTAGGAATAACGATATTATCAAACCAAAGATTCGATCCTTCAGATGGAATAACATAATGCAAATGCTCATTGCCATCCAACATTTCAGCGGCTTCTCCTGAAAAAGTCACTGCAACGGCGCTTTCTTCGTTAATCATATACATTTTGATTTCGTCTGCTACGATTGCTTTGACATTTGTTGTTAGTCTGTTTAGCTTATCGGTTGCTTTGCGTAGCTCTTGATTGTTTTTACTATTTAGTGAATAACCTAAACTATTGAGAGACAAGCCAAGAACTTCGCGAGCTCCGTCGATCAGCATTAAGTTGTCTTTCAGCTCCGGCTTCCACAAATCATCCCAATGTTTGATTTGATCTTTCCCGACAAATTTATCGTTATAGATGATTCCGAGCGTTCCCCAAAAATATGGGATCGAGTAGTTATTCTTCGGATCAAAATCAAGATTTAAAAAACGCTCATCAATGTTTGTTAAGCCTTTTAATTTTGAATGATCGATAGGTAAAAGCATTTTTTCTTTCATCATTTTTTGAATCATATATTCAGAAGGAATCGTAATATCATAAGCTGTTCCTCCTTGTTGGATCTTAGTAAACATCGCTTCATTTGAATCAAAGGTTTCATAATTCACTTTATAGCCTGATTCTTTTTCAAATTTACGCAGCAAGTCAGGATCAATATAATCTCCCCAATTGTAAATCGTCAATGTATCTGCACCAGCCATTCCACTGGCTTTTTCTAACTGATGAACCCCTAAAAATAAAATGAAGATAATCGCTAAAATCCCAATAAGCAAAGATTGTAGTTTTTTCATTTGAGTTTAGCCACCTCGCTTTGTTCCTGACGCATTTTTTTCAGTCTCTTAGGTGTATTGTCTTGGCTGATAAAATAATAGCCAATCACTAAAATCATAGAGAAAATGAACACTAACGCACTTAAAGCATTGATTTCTAAACTAATTCCTTGTCGCGCACGAGAGTAGATTTCAACTGAAAGCGTGGAGAAACCATTTCCTGTAACGAAAAAGGTCACTGCAAAATCATCCAATGAATACGTAAATGCCATAAAGTAACCAGCAATAATTCCAGGTGCTAAAAACGGTAAGATGATGTTTTTGATTACTTGAATGTTATTTGCCCCAAGATCACGAGCAGCATCCACCATTGAGTCATTCATTTCTTGTAATTTCGGTAAAACCATTAACACAACGATGGGGATACTAAAGGCAATATGGGAAAGTAAAACACTAGTAAAACCTAAACTGATAAACCCAACAGCCGTGAAAAATATCAAGAAACTAGCCCCAATAATTACATCTGGTGAAACTAGTAAAATATTATTAAAACCCATCAATGTTGTTCTCGTTTTTCTCCGGCGAGTATAATAGATCCCCATAGCACCAAACGTTCCAATAATCGTTGCTAATAATGCAGATAAAAAGGCCAACAAAAAAGTATTCAGCACAATAATCAACAATCGAGTATCCGCAAACACAGCCGAATAATTGGCAAGCGTAAATCCAGTGAATTTATTCATCGTATCTGTATCGTTAAAGGAGTAAAAAATAAGATAAAAAATCGGCGCATACAATAAAGCAAAAACGATGATCAAGTATATATAAGACCATTTAAATTTTTTCTTTGTCATTTCACACGCCCCTTTTTCTTCTTCTCACCTGTCAACAGCATCACGACAAACATCGCAACAATTAAAATCACACCAATTGTCGAGCCCATGCCCCAGTTTTGTGTGACTAAAAAATGCTCTTCAATCGCTGTTCCCAATGTAATCACTCGGTTTCCGCCAATCAAACGAGTTAACATGAATAACGAAAGAGAAGGAATAAAAACGGCTTGTACGCCACTTTTCACACCATTTAAGGACAAAGGGAAAATCACGCGCTGAAAGGTTTGAACACTATTTGCACCTAAATCACGACTGGCACTGATTAATGAAGGATTCATTTCTTCTAGTGCATTAAAAATCGGCAAGATCATAAACGGAATTTCAATATATGTTGCCACAAATAAAAAACTAAAATCGGTAAACAAAATCTGCTGAGAACCAATTCCAATAAAACTTAAAAACTGATTAACATTCCCATGAATACTAAAAATCCCAATAAAAGCATAAGCTTTAAGCAAAAGATTTACCCACGTCGGCAAAATCACCAACATCAGCCACAACTGCTTGTGCTTTAATTTCGTTAAAAAGTAAGCAGTAGGATAACTGATTAATAAAGTAAATAAGGTAATCAAAAAAGCGTACCAGACAGAATTCAGCGTCATACTTAAATAAGTGCCAGAAGTAAAATAGGTTTGATAGTTAGCTAAAGTAAAGTACCCATTCATATCAAAGAATGACTGATAAATAATCATTAAAACCGGCGCAATGACAAACAATAACAGCCACATCATGTAAGGAATCGAATAAATTCGACGCATTGTTTTCATTCTTCTTCCTCCTATTCTTCGTAGCTTTCTAAACGAGCATCGAAATCTTCTTCTGACTCATTGAAACGCATAACATGAATATCTTCTGGTTCAAAGAAAAGACCCACTTTCCCGCCTTCTGTCGCTTTTCTTGTTGAGTGAACCATCCATTCATTATTGTCTTCATCGTGACAAATAATTTCATAATGAACGCCACGGAATAATTGTGTATCAACTGTTACCACAAGTTTTCCTTTATCTGGTGTTGTAATCGTCAAATCTTCTGGTCGTAAAACAATTTCAACAGGCTCATTTTTACGCATACCGCCATCCACACATTCAAAACGTTTCCCAACAAACTCAACTAAATTATCTTCGATCATCGTTCCATTGACGATATTACTTTCCCCTACAAAGTCAGCTACAAAATGATTGATCGGTTCATCATAAATATCAACTGGCGTCCCACTTTGAACGATGTGCCCTTTGTTCATCACAAAAATTTCATCACTCATTGCCAGCGCTTCTTCTTGGTCGTGAGTCACAAAAATAAATGTGATTCCTAAACGCTGCTGCAATTCACGTAATTCATATTGCATATCTGTCCTAAGCTTCAAATCCAAAGCCGATAACGGTTCATCTAACAAAAGAACTTTTGGTTCATTAACGATCGCTCGAGCAATTGCCACACGCTGACGCTGACCACCAGACATTTCACTGATTTCTCGTGTTTCATACCCTGGTAATTGCACCATTCGTAAGGCGTCTTTAACTTTCTTTTCGATTTCTGTTTTTGGTGTTTTTTTGATTTTCAAACCAAAAGCGACATTATCAAAAACATTCATATGAGGAAACAATGCATAATCTTGAAAAACGGTATTCACTTGACGTTTATTCGCTGGGATATCATTGATTCGTTGACCATCAAAATAAATATCACCTTCAGTAGCATCTACAAATCCTGCTAAAATCCGTAAAATCGTTGTTTTCCCACAACCAGACGGGCCTAATAGCGTATAAAATTTTCCCTGTTGAATGTCAAAACTCACTTTTTTCAAGACTTTCTCATCGTCATATTGTTTGACGACATTTTCAAACGAAATAATATTTTTCTTCACGCATTAATGCCTCCCAGATAAAAGTATAACGGGCTCTCTTAGCCCATAAAACTAGCTATTATAAATAAGATTTGGTTGCTACAATCAATACTCGGCTTTTGCCTTTTGAATGATTGATTAGCTGATGAGGTTCGGCCGCTTGATAATACATTGCCTCCCCTTTTTTGGCAGAATAGGTTGCTTCACCTAATAATAATGACACGGAACCGTCAATCACATAAATAAAGGTTTCTGATAAAGAGGGTTCAAAGGTTTTATACTCACCATTTTTATCAAAGGTCAACACAACTGGTTCCATCTCTTTTTCATTTGATTCTGGAATCAGCCATTTTAATTCATAGCCGTTTTCTTCATCATAATAAATCGTACTGTCTTCATCTTTATACACGATTTTTTGTTCTACGCTTCCTTCACTGAAAAATTCTTCTGGTGTGATTCCTAACACTTCCAAAATAGTAAAAAAGGTCTCCATCGAAGGCGAACTTAAATCACGTTCCAACTGAGAAATATAGCCTTTCGTCAAGTCAGTACGCTCACCTAGCTCTTCTTGAGTCAAATTTTTTTGTATGCGCAAATTGCGCAGCTTCTCGCCAATCTCCACCTAACCACCTCGTTTCAATTTATCAAAATATCTATAAAAGTTTTCTAATACTAAACTACAAGTTTAATTTTACCTTCTCTAGTATACGAATTTTTCAAAAAATAGCAATAAATTTTAGCAATAAATCGTCATTTTTTTAGTTTCATCTCATACTTTTATACTAGCACTGATCGACGGATTTTGACAAAATAAAAAAGCGTCTGCTATTCAGACACTTTCTCACTTTTCCTACCTATTTTCAGCGGAATAAAATAGTTCACTAACAGGGCTATCCCCATACCGATAAAGCTATCCACTACTCGATCAAATGCATAGTCATAAGAGCGATCAGCTGGGATCATGAAAACAATCGTCAATAACGTTGCACAAGCTCCAACCGTTCCTTCCTGATAGCCAAAACTAGCTAATAAAGCAATCATCACCATGATAATCAATGGAATAAAGATCAGCTGTACAAGTTCTGTTTTACCTAACAAATTGAAAACAGCAATCACCGCAACCGACATCACCGCCCCAAGTACATTCCCGATGATTCGATGTTTCCCGTATTTCAACGTATTTTCCATATCTTCTCTTAAAGTAAAAATCGTTGTAATTGCAGCCACCACATAGGTCTCTCTTTTCAATAAAATACTGATTAAAATACAAAAAAAGACACTTAACGCTGTTTTAAATGTTCGCATACCAATTTTAAATTTCAACAAAACAAATTCCTTTCAAACGATAAAAACTATCTTACTTCTTATTTTCGGCTTAATATACTTAAACACATCTTCCCTATTCTAACTCATTTTTCTCCTATTAAGAAGGGGACTTCAAGAAGAATTTGCTAAAGATAAAAAGAGAATATGTTATGATAGTAACAATAATACTAAATTTTGTTTGTCTAACTTTTCTAAGAAAGATAAATGCCACGTTTAAATCTACCATGAAAGATAATAAAGGAGGATCTTATGGAAAAATTTTCTGGATTTACTGTGAAAAAAACAGATGAAATAGTAACTACAAGTATAGAAAAAATGGAACTGAACGAATTATCTGACGGGGATGTACTTATTAAAATTGCATACTCTTCAGTAAACTATAAAGACTCTTTAGCAGCAATACAAAATGGTGGTGTCATTCGCAATTATCCCATGATTCCGGGAATTGATTTAAGCGGGACTATTTTGACTTCAAAAGATGCTCGTTTTAAAGAAGGACAACAGGTTTTAGTGACAGGTTATGGACTAGGGGTAACTCATACAGGAGGCTTTGCGGAAATCGCTCGTGTTCCTGGAGATTGGGTGGTTCCCTTGCCAGATGAATTAAGCTTAAAAGATGCGATGGTCTTTGGTACAGCCGGCTTTACTGCGGCTTTATCTGTCCAAGCACTTGAAAATCATGGCTTAGCGGAAAATAAAGAAGCAACTATTTTAATCACTGGTGCCTCTGGTGGTGTAGGTAGTTTAGCGATTGCCATGCTAAAACAACTAGGCTATAAAAATATTTTAGCCTTAAGCCGGAAAAAAACAGCCGTCGATGCTTTGAAAAAAATCGGAGCGACTGACGTTCTTTTATTAGATGACTTTATGCCGGAAAAAATCAAACCTTTAGCTAAACAAACAATTGATTTTGCTATCGACACAGTTGGCGGTGACATAACCGCTGCGCTATTGCCTCAACTTCATTACGGAGGTAGCGTTGCTATATGCGGAAATGCGGCAGGAATCAAGCTGAATACAACTGTTTTACCTTTCATCTTGAGAAGCGTAAATTTGTTAGGCATCGATTCAGTCAATGTCCCAATGGAACCACGTTTAGCTATTTGGAAACGATTAGGTACTGATTTAAATGTCAGCCGTCATGAGCTAACAAATCAAATAACCTTATCAGAACTTCCAAAAACTTTGGAGCAACTGCAAGCAGGCACGCACATGGGTCGTACCATCGTTAAAATGAATTAAAGGAGCCAGTTATATATGAATATTTTAATCACAGCGGGGGGAACCTCTGAAAAGATCGATAACGTTCGTTCCATTACTAATCATTCTACCGGTCGTTTAGGTAAAGTAATCGGCGAGACATTTTTATCTCACGGACATCACGTGACTTACGTGACAACGCCTCAAGCAGTCCGTCCAACTAATGAAACGAATTTAACCTTTATTGAAATCGAAACAACAAAAGAGTTAGAATCCGCACTGCTTGACCAATTTCAGCAACAAACATTTGACAGTATCATCCACAGCATGGCCGTCAGCGATTTTACAACTGAAACCACGCTATCAGAAGAGACTTTTATCGAAAAACTTGCTGCAAAGCTAGTAAAAGATCAGGATCTATCTGATTTAACCACCTTAAAAGAAGCACTTTCCAACAGCTTAGATGAAATTGGTGAAACGATTCAGAATGAAAAAAAAATCCCCTCTGGAACCGATCGTCTCTTGCTTTTTTTAAAGAAAAACCCTAAAATAATTGCAATGCTTCGAGAAAAACAACCTCAGGCAGTTCTTGTGGGATTTAAATTATTGGTTGGCGTTTCTACAGAGGAATTGATTCGTGTCGGTGAAAGTATTCTTGCTAAAAATAACTGTGATTTCGTGTTAGCCAATGACCTTGAAGATATTTACGGCGAACAACACAAAGGCATTTTAATCGATACAGACGGACGCACTCAAACAGCTGAAACGAAAGCTGAGATCGCTCAGTTAATCGTAAACAGCGTTGAAGAAAAATGGAGGAACCGATGATGAAAAATATATTATTAGGGATTTCCGGCAGTATATCCGCTTATAAAGCCGCCGATATAACTAGTCAGTTCACTAAGTTAGGCTATAATGTTGATGTCATTATGACCACCAACAGCACAAATTTTATCACGCCTTTAACACTACAATCTTTATCAAAAAATCCTGTCCATACAGATGTGATGGAGGAAATCGCACCAGATAAGATCAACCATATTGAACTGGCGAAAAAAGCCGATCTCTTTTTAGTTGCGCCAGCCTCAGCGAATATCTTAGCGAAACTAGCTAATGGGATTGCGGATGATATGTTGTCGACCGTGGCTTTAGCTTTAAAAGAAGACGTTCCGAAATTTATTGCTCCTGCCATGAACACTTATATGTATCAAAATCCTATCACTCAACGAAATTTAACAACCCTAAAAGAAGTTGGGTACCAAGAAATCGATCCTCGAGAAGCACTATTGGCTTGTGGTGATTTTGGTCGAGGCGCCTTGGCAACAGTTGAAGAAATTGTTCAAAAAATCAATGAAGTATTAGCGAAATAATTTTGAGGAGTCATTTATGAAAAATACAAAAACATTTACATTAACTGCTATGTTTTTAGCGATTTTGATTTTACTAGCATCTGTTCCATTCTTAGGCTTTATTCCAATTGGCCCTATCAATGCCACGACAATGCATATTCCTGTCATCATTGCTTCTATCGTTTTAGGACCAAGAATTGGTGCCTTCTTAGGTGGCGTCTTTGGTATCATTAGTATGATCCGCAGCACAGTTGTCTTAACGCCGCTATCCTTTTTATTCTCTCCATTTATCCCTGTAATTGGAACAGATCAAGGGAGTTGGAAAGCGATCATCATTGCCATGGTTCCACGTATTCTGATTGGTGTGGTTCCTTACTTTGTCTTTATGGGATTGAAAAAGATCACAAAAAATAAACCAACCTCGCAAACTTTTAGCTTGTTTCTTGCAGGTTTTCTAGGTTCAGCAACAAATACGATTCTTGTCATGAACTTGATTTATTTTTTATTTAAAGATGCTTATGCACAAAGTATTGGAGCAAGTGGAACAGCGATTTATACAGGGATTCTGACAGTCATTTTTACCAGTGGAATTGTTGAAGCGATTGTTGCGGCAATTGCTACAGTTGCAGTGACTTCGGTGTTGTTGCGTTTAGTGAAGAATAATGCGACACAGAAATTATAAGCAATAGGGTCATGGCTTGAGATAAACTAGATGGATAGTTTATCCCAAGCCTTTTCAATCGGCTTCCTCCAAGATAAATTCATCCGTGATAAATCAAACGTTCCTGAAACTTGATTCCACGCCGCACCTTTTTCTACTTCCGCCAATCCTACATCTAAATTAGCCAATTGTGCTTCAAATTCTGAAAATAAATTGGGTGAACTCGCATTAAACTCATACAACTTCTGTAATTTTTCCTCATTCTTTTGAATCGAACTCTTTACGCCCATATACCGTTGTTCTATTCGTGGATTGGGTTCTTTTTCTTTCGCCATCGTGCGTGCCATATTCTGCAATAAGGCTTGTCCTTGTGCAATCTCTGCTTTTAATCGTTCTTCAATCACATCACACGTATCAACCGATGACTGAAACTCTTCCGGAAATTTACTATGCGCTTCAATTAAGGCCTCACATGCTAGTATAAATCCACTTGCCAAAGATGGATAAACCGCTGAGAAATAAATTTTCGCTGAATCGTACGTTTTACTAGAGAGCGGTGCATCCATAAAACTGTTCACACTAGCTTTCAACATTCCGCAAAACTGGATGTACTCATTTGCCATTTGTTTGGCAGCGGCGCTTTGGGATTTCACTTCGCCTATGTAAAAATCAAGAGACATAGCACGTTGCCTCCGCATCTTCTATAAATAATTTTCTTCGTACAATAGCTAGTTCTTTTTCTTTATTTTGTAATTGTACTTCTTCATTGACTAAACGTTCTGCTATGTCTTCTAACCGTTGGCGCTCATACTGGTGTAGTCGAATAGCCTCTTCATCTAATTCCATAAAATGTCCTACATACTGTGACCCTTGATTATTCCCAATCAATTCTTGATAATAGCGTTGTTCTTGTTGATGGATCGAAAAATAATCCGCTTCCAACTCTTCTAATGCAAGAATCTCACGACGATTGTCGTCTTGATCAAAGTTTATTTGTTGAAGTTGTTGATTGATTTTTAATTCTTTTTCTTCTACATTCATCGACCAATCCCTCCAAGAGTTGGAGAAAATAGTGGTAACTCAACGTTTTTTTTGATTTTTTGATCGATTTTGCTGAATTCTTTCGCTACTGAATGAATATTATTGCCATCACGGGCAATCGCATTTGCCACACGTAATCCTCTGTTATGAATACTCGTTAAACTATTTTTTGCATGATTATTCCCACTAACGGTCGTTCCTTCAGCTTTGCTTGCAGCTTGATTAACGGCGGAAAATCCACTTGCAACTTGACGAAATTGTGCCGAAACGTCTCCTGCTACAGTTAGACTACTTTTGATTCCAGTCATAGTACAAACTCCTTCACCTTGTTGTTCTCGTTTCCCTTACCTTCTATTTTGACATATTTTTCTGTCTTATAGTTATCATCTTTTTCTCTAAGAGGCTAAGAATTTGGAAATTTGAAAAATGTAGTACAGATTTTGGCTAGGAAAAACTATTGCTCATTATTGTCTCTTGTCTATCTGACTGGCTTATTTAAACCTAAATTTTCGGTTGTAGTTGAAAAAAATTTTGTTATTTTTCTTTATATATAAGGGAGCGGATTTTGATGTTATTTAATGGGTGGAAATGCCGAATTTCGTTGCGGTGGGTGGTGTCTTTCTGTATAATAAATTGTGTAGGATAGAAATTCGAATCGTTGAACGATTCAAGACATATAAATAAAAATTGGCACTTCAATCGTTCGGCGGCAACCTTACGATCGAAGCCTTGTTAAGACGCCCAAAGCTGTCCAAACAAGTTGCCAATAGCGCTAGCAACTTGTACTAGCTTCTTTATTGTACCTAAAATAAGTTGAGATTTCTAGAGAATCTTTGCTTTTTCTGGGTGTGATTGGTTGTTGTGTATCTGGGGTTAGACTATTGTCGACGGTATTGGGCATCTGCTCAATGCCGTTTTTTTCTGTCCTATGACTATTTTTGAAGGGAGGTAAGGTTTTAAGAGTTGATGAAAAACTGGATAAAACAAAAAAGGCACTTCACCATTTGGCGGCAACCGAATGGTGAAGCCTTGAATAGACACCCAAAGCATGTCTACACAAGTTGCCAATTTGCTAGCACCGAAGCACTAGCTTCTTTATTGTACCTAATTTTCTTTTGAAATTCTAGTTTGTTTTGGGAATTTCTTAGAATTGATGGTTGTTTAGAGGGAATTGTGGGTTTGGTTTGGCTGATTGATGACGGTATTGGGTTTAGGATGATAGAAAGTTATAAGACACATTGAACATTTGATTAGATACAAAGGTAGCAACAACTGTTTTACAGTTCTTGTCCTTTTCATCATCAAATTACTTCGTTCTTTGTGATTCAAAGCAACTTTTTCTCACTGATTACTTTAGTATCGTTTTTTGTTTTACTCTGGGAGAAGGCGTTATGAATACCGCAAGGCTTTGAAAGTCGTTTGTAGCGCTGGATTATAGGTTTGCCTCGTTAATGCGCATATAGAAAAAGATCTGTTGAAGCCAGAAATTCAGCGGAAAAAATGGCGGGAGAAGTTGTTTATCAACTTCTCTCAGCCTCATTTAAAGGAGATCAGGAGAATGGATAAAAAAGGACATAATTTAAAGGCAGTTACTTATCAGGATATTATTGAGTTGAGGGATTTTATGGAGAAGATGGCTTCTTGGCAGGAACCGTTGGCTATTTTGGATCATTTTTTTCAGTTTCGGACTGGGCCGATTAATAAGAAGCGGATTGTTAAGGAGTATTATGCGCGGGGGCAGATGTTTCATGCGTTTTATGAGGATTATAATCGGTTGATTGAGGTTGGGGATGAATTGGTATTGGAGATGGTTAGGGCTGAGAAGGTTGAGACTGGGTTTGAGGTTAAGAAAATGGATTTGGAATAGATTGCGTATGTTTTAAAAGAGGATGGGAAATGATCCATCCTCTGAAAAAGTTATTTTTGTTTTATGAAATCGTAAGTTTCTAATGGAACTGCTTTTATCTCATTTACCGTACATAAGAAAAATACGTAAAAAAATTACTATAAACTTATTGAATTGTGCACAAAAAAAGGTATAATCAGAACGTATGTTTCATCCCACAACTACCTAGTTACTTTTTTAATAATTATAAGTTATAATACTTAAATGATAAGGAGAGATATTATGCCGTACGTTATAGATCTGTTTTGTGGTGCTGGCGGTTTTAGTGAAGGAATCATTCAGGCCGGCTTCGATATTGTTTTTTCTAGCGATAAAAGTTCTGAAGTCATGACAACATATAAAAATCGACACCAACAACTTGGTCTTATTGAAGGTGAAAATACTCATTTTGAGTTAGCCGATATAAGAGAATTAACTGGTGACAATATATTTAAAAAAATAAACAAACTGAAAAAATATAAAGATATGAATTTTAAACGTGGTGATATTGATGTTACGTTTGGAGGTCCGCCATGTCAAGGTTTTAGTAGAGCTGGTAAAAGAGATTCTAGTGACCCTAGAAACATGTTATTTCACGAGTACTTAAGAATTATTCACGATGTTTATCCAAAATATGTTGTTATGGAAAATGTCGAAGGTTTTATGGATATGCAAATGTTAGACTTTCCGAGTGTTTTATCAAAAAACAAAATTTATGAAGGGCAAAGATTAGCTAAAGACATTTTAGAAACTGAACTAAAAGGTTTAGGATATAATATGTTAAAGCCTAAACTTCTAAATGCTTCGGATTATGGGGTTCCTCAAAATCGAAAAAGAGCCGTATTCATAGCTTGGCGAGATGGCATGAATGAGCCTGAATATCCGACAAAAATTAACCAAAAAGTAACTGTGAAAGAAGCTTTATCTGGAATCATGAACAACTATAGATCTGAGTATGCAAAACAATCTAAATCTGGTAGAACGCCAAACACCATTGGTAATTATATTTCAGCAACTAAAGTAAACAATCAAGAAATGTCAACACACACGAAAAGTGTAATTCAGCGATTCTCTATATACAATCAAGGAGAATCAACCCGAATGGCTAGTGAAAGATTAAAGCAAACAGGATTAGATTTACAAAACAGATATCCAGAACTTTTTTTTGAGACTCTTTTTAATGTTAATAAGTCATCCAACATATTAATAATTGAAGATATTATACAGGAACTTGAAATTTCACTTGAAAACTCAAAAAAAGAAAGATGGCTGGGTGATACTAATAAAGTACTAAGTATTTTATTTATGGCTAAACCAAAAGAAGAAATATACCACATATACTTTTCCAAACTAAAAAATCGTATAAATTCTAGTGAAGAAACTACACAAAAATTTCTTAATATGTGTCATAGTAGGTTAAATCGTAAAATTAGCTCAAGCCAGCTTTCTAAAGCATGCATAAGTGGCTCTGGATTGACTGATGACATTTTAGAAGCTCTGTTTACAAAAAAAAATAGTAGGAAACGTCTTGATTCTCTTGGTCAAGCTCCTACAATGGTTACTTTACCAGATGATTTTATTCATCCTTTTGAAAATAGAATTTTGACAGTTAGAGAAATGGCTAGACTTCAGTCTTTTGATGATAGTTTTGAATTTTTAGGAAAAAGAACCACTGGAGGAGATAAAAGAAAAAAAGAGGTTCCTCAGTATACCCAAGTTGGAAATGCAGTACCTCCTCTTATGGCGAATGCAATCGCTAATTCTATCATGGACTCACTTAATAATAATTAAAAAAGCAATTAAAGTTCAATATAATTTTGAACTTTAGTTGCTTTTAATTTTAGGCTTCGATATAAAAACTAATTTTTTATTATTTTAATAGTTCAATTACCTCAATATTGCCAAATAAGTACTGACGATATTTACTGCGTATTCGCCAAGCATTTCCATGATTTTTACCTTTATAAGCTCCTTCTGGAGAAATATATCCTCTCCAATCATAAGTAATGCCACCTGACTTAATTAATGAAATAAAAGTTGAAAATTGTGGAGATCTTGATAGTTCTGCTTCAGTGTAACAAAATTCAACAATATCTCCAATAACTCGTTTCTCAGCTTTGACCCATAATGTAGCCGGGTGTTTTATATATAATTCTTCTTGTAGATCAGAGAAAAACCAATAAGCTGTGACCTCTCTTTTTTTTGTTATTGGATCTTGCCCCCATATTTCAACTCGTCGGTCTTCCTCATTAACTTCTAAATAAAAGTTTCTAGCGTTTTGTGGAGCTTCCTTTGAGCCAATAGTGATATACAAGCTTTTATAGCCCTCATGTTTATCGGAATCATAGCCATAATATCTTGCAAAAGCTGATACTCGATTTCTATCTTTAGTTTCATACTTTTCTATTTTTGTCCCATCAAATCTAGGTCGTAAAGTAAATAATGTATCTAAAGTTTTCGCTAGCTTAGTTTTTATTTCGATTTTCCCTTCAAAATCTGCTTCAGGATTATTATTAGTTTTTATTCCTAAAAGATATTCAAGTGTATCTCCTGAATCTTTTGGAGATAACTTTCCTACTCCTTTTGAATTTCTATGATATCCTAATTTTGCTATAGATTTCACTTGCGGAATTAACCTGCTTGCAGAGTCAGCAATTTCATCTATACCAAACATTTTCTGTAACTCTACTTCAGTTGGAGTATTATTTGTAAGATTAATAATAATTAAATCATTTTCAATTAGATTGGAAAATGAAATGTATAATAGATCACCAATGTTAACTTTGCCCTCTTTAAGAAGTGCACTAAGACCATATATAGAAAATCTACGATCACCACGAGTCATAGTACGGTAGAAATTCATTTTTACACTAATTTGTGTATCATTCAATAAAAATTCCGCATTTTTCTTAACTCCATTTTTCCCACCATTCAAAAGAACTTCATATTTTACAAGTCCTTTATTACGAAGTAAATCTCTAAAAAGTGCATTTGCATCGATATTATTTTTTTCGATCATAGTAGCTGTTAATCGAATCAAAATATACTCAGTTTGGTTATACTTATGTATAGTATTTATAACTTCCATTTCATCAATGTAAGGTTCAAATATCATCTTCATGTCCTCCTCTTGTAAATAGAATACTCAAATCTTTTTCAATGCTATTTGCTATGGAAACTAAGGAAGATATTTTGGGATTAGAGACATTTCCAGTAAAAAGATCACTAATTGTGGATTCTTGTATCCCTGGGCTAGTCGATAGTGACTTTTGTTTTTTTCCTTTGATTATTCTTTTAACATTTCCAGTAAAAATAATTAGGTAGTTATCTTCTTTGAAAAAACTAACTTTGCTAGCATCAAAATTCCGACTAAATAAGTCAGGAAAGTTATAATCTAATGCTCTAGAAATACTTATTGCTGTTTCTAATGACATATCTTCATTAGCTTTCCTATTAAGACCTAATACCTTATTTACAGTTTGCCTTGTTAGCCCTGATTGCTTAGCTAAATCCTCTTGTGTCATACCTTTTTGATACATAATTTTTCCTATGTTTTCACTAAATACAGCTTTCATTTTTATACCTCCTAAAAATTTGAACTGTCTTTGTTTTTAATATACCTTTAAAAGCCACGTTATAATTCATTTACCTTTACATTTAAATGGTTTTAAACATTATTTTTCATAGATATATAATATCTTTTGAAATTCCAAAACAAAAAAGCTGTTAAGAAAATCTTTTTTCTTAACAGCTTTTTACTTATTCCATGTGGAAAAAGATAAATATAAACAAGCACATTTACAATAAAAACTACAATAGTTTTTTTCCTCAGAACTCTTATTTTTAAGATACGGCCACCAGTGCCACTTCCAAGCCTAACAGAGGTTATCTTAATTATTATTCTCCGTACCATTCTTCTTTATAATACCCATATATTTCTCTAAATTCTTCTGAATATTTCGTTACTAGTTTATTTTGAATTCTTAAATCAGCTTTGAAGCTGATATAAGTAGGTATCAAAGAAATAATTATCATAAAAAATGCCCCTGCAATTACGATTAACGTCATACTTATACCTAAACCATTTATTGAGTCATTTATACTGTCTTTATTTATCCAACTTTTATTTATTCTATATAACTGAACAATTACTATTCCTAAAATCATTATTATTCCAGCCATTTTTATCAAGAGAGAAAGATTCTTATTGGTTTTATACTCTTTTTCAAACGTTACATTAATATATTCTATTAACATATTCTTTTCCACTGCGTAATATAGATATAGACAAGTAGGCACATAGATAATTATAGTAACCAAATTAATAATATAATTAGAATCTACAGTTCCTATGGAACCACAAATATAAGATAAAATAAAATTTTCAAACTAGAATATATAAACTCTTTGTAACCATAGTTTTTAAGATAGTGTCTACTTTTAAAATATGAAAATAGTGCTATTAAAATAAAGCTTATGGCTGTTGTTACTGCTATAGTTCTAGAGAATAAAGTTATTACTATGTTATCTTTAGCACTTGTATAAGACATTATCATCATAATAGGCATAAATAAACTTATGGCTAAAAAGCCTATCTTTTTTAATCTAATTGGAAATTTTGCATCAGAATTGCCTTTAATTAAATAGTCAATTTTGTTTCGACCTATTTTAACGTACGCTTCTTCAAAACTGATGTTGTTAACATAGTCCTCTATTTTCTTCATAAATCCGCCTACTTAATTTATTTTACCACTCAGGTAATCCTGTATTAAATCTGACTGTAAGGACTAATTGATGAAAAAAATTATTTTCACACCATACAAAGCTCTACTGGCATTTCCATAAGCTGGGCTTTTAGTATTGCTGTATTCATTGCGGACTAAACTATCCAAACTAAAGTCATCTCCTAAAACTTTTTCAACTGCTCTATATTTTTTAAAATTCGGCTACTTTTCCTAGCATGTTCAACTTATTGAATCCTATTTTTGTTCCTGCGATAAGGGCTGATTCTGGTGTCGATTTGAATACTATATTAGCCACGTGACTTATACGTGCTAATACAGCCCAACTATTTAATAAGGTTTCTATTTTTCTCGTTTTGATGGTTCTCGTTTTTGATTAAGTAGGGAGTTTGTTATTAATTAATCTCGTTTTGACCTATCTAGTGATACGAACTGAAAAAGCTAATTATCTCCATACCACTCTTTTTTTGAATAGTCATATCGTTCTCTAAATTCCTCAGCATACTTTTCAACTAACTTATATTTAACTATTTTATCTGGTTTTATCAATAAAGTAGGTAGAAGAGTTAGTCCTATTAGAAGAAAAATTAATCCTCCGCCCCACAATATATATTCTGTAATGCTTACACTCTCAAATGTTATATCGACATTTAATAACCACCATCTATTAATACGGTAAATTATTGTCCCCAAAATTATCAGAATTACAAAAATTTGTAAGAGTTTTGATGTTTTTGTTGCAAATAACTCACTTTTTTTGCTCCATTTATCATTTCCTAAGTTATATTTGGCTCTTAATAGACTCAATGTTTTAAAATATACAATAAAAAGAGAGAGCATGTAGCTAATTATTATATATATTATTGGAACCATATGATACGAGTCATTTTTTATATATAAAAAAACCGTAAGGAAAAAAATAATGCCCGTTTGTAATATCATGTATAGATAAGTATTGTAGTTAACTACTTTTTGAAAGTTGTCTAAAGTAAGATATTTTATTAAAAGAAAAACAATTATGCTTAAAGAAACCATAGATATACCCCAGTAGTAATTTAGTGATGGGAGGCTTATCAGCGCTGAAAAAAGAGAAGAGAATATAATTTTATTGGTGTACGAAGAACTATTAGATGACATAGAAACAACTGTTTCTATGTCATCTAAATATATGTCTTTTTCTGCTTCTTCAAATGCTATTTTATGCATATTTACCACCTCGGTAATCCTGTATTAAAATCTCCTGTATCAACACGGCCCTTTTGTTTTCCAAACCAATCTTCTTTAATTGCCCCAATTTCTCCACTCTCCAAGTTTTCATGTCTTCTATCATAAATTTCATATTGTTTTTCTATCCATCTATCAATATCTTCTTTTGTTCCAAATCCTGCTATTCCATCCCATCCGATTTTTCCATCATCACCAAATTGTTTAAATGGAGTTTTTATTTTTATTCCTTGTACAACTGTGTTCATTGTACCAGCAATAGCTCCTGGAATGAATCCGTATTGTGCCCCTTCTAAAGGACCAATTGATACAAAAAATTTATTTTGACCACCATACAACGCTTTACTAATATCTCCATAAGCTGGACTATCAGGATTGATATATTCATTGTATGCTAAGCTGCCTATACTAAAGCCATCACCTGCTACCCCTACAACTTCTCCAACTGCTTTGTATTTCTTTAAAAAGTCGGCTACTTTTCCTAGCTTTTTAAACTTATTGAATCCTATTTTTGTTCCTGCGATAAGGGCTTCTCCCGCTGACGATTTGGATAATAGATTGGTCATGTGACCGATAGGTGCTAATACCTCCCAACCCTTGTCACTCAAATTTATCAACACTCCATATACTTTAGCTTGTACATCTATGGATTGATCAATCAAATATAGACCAAATTTTGGATTATTTAAAATTTTTGTTGCCAAATCTTTAGGTAACTTATTCCAACTTTCTTGCGCTATGAAGATATCGAGTACAGTATCTTGTATACCTTTAGGTAATTTTTCCGAATCTAAGAATGTAATAAGGTACTCAAATAGACGTTTATTATTCTTTACTTTCTCAATTGCTGCCATTGGATTTTTAGAATACAGATCATTGATTTCTTTCATTGCCTTTTCTAAAGCCGTTTTTTCCATTTTATCTATATCATTAGAATTTTTTAAAGAATTAAACCAACTGAGATCAACACCTTTAGGTAATTGATAGGTCCCATCACTATTGACTACCGTATTATTCAATACTGTTACACCCTGCATAGCAATTTTCATATCATTCAAGCTATTGCTAAAAAGTCCATTTGTTTGTGAAGAAAATTGTTGTAGTTTCTCTAGCTTCTTTTCTAATTCTCGAATATCCTCTTCAAAATCATTCGACATACGAGTCAAGCTTGACTGAACATTTAATAACGCATCTAAGACTTTAGCAACTGGATTATTTCTAGATAATGCTCTTGCTATTGCTGCAGAAGCATCCACAGAAGCTTTCATTGCTTTTTTAGTTGCAATTTGTTGGTTTAATTTGTCCTCATCTAGCGTTCCTTCTGATGAAACTAAAAGATCTGCTGATACGTACGTTTGCAATTCGCTTTCAATAGTATCGATGGCAGAGGTTACTTTACTAATAGTTGGTAAAATTAAATCACTAAATAAGCCTTTTCCTGCTGTGTAAGCTGCACCAGAAAGTGTTTTTCCATCTACAGCAGAAATTACTTTTTGACTTCCTGCTTTTAACTGTTCAGAGGCTTCTTTTCCACTTTGTAGATTTTGCTTTAGTGCAGACATTAATTGCAACGAATCGGAACTTGAATAAATTAATCCCAAGGAATTGCCCCCCTTTTTTTATAAAGATCCTCAGTTTCTTTATCGAGTGTTTTTCGTTGTTCTGCATAATGATCAGATAACGTTTCTTCTGCCTCTTGTAATTGGCGTCTAAAATATCGCTCTTGTTCTTCATTTTTTCGTTGCATACGAATACCTTCATGGTTCTCACTATGTACTTCTTCTTCGTTTATCATTGCTAAGGTATGATAGCCTCGTTGTAAATCTTCTTGTAAGTTTCGTAAACTGTCTTCTATTTTTCGTTGTTCTTGTTTCAATTCATCATTGATATTTTCTTTTTCTATAATCAAACGGCTGTATTTTACTCGCTCTTGATCATTTTTATTCTCCACAACATTCTCCTTAGAATTTAATTTTGCTATCCTCTATAGCGATTATTTCAGCGATTTTAGGGAATTTTTGACTTTGCTCCTTCACGCATTCAATCAATTGTGATAGATCTGAAAGTAACTGATTATTTACTTCTGAACCTTGTTTCATACTACTGACATTGCTTTTTCCTAAAGAAACTTGTGTCCCTTTATTGACAGGTACAGCATTTATACTTGAAACTGCCCCAGTCGCAACCCCAATATCTGAAGCTATATTTACCATTGTAACACTCCTATACTTAACTTTTAGTCATGTATAATTTTATCATAGACTGAAATTCTAAGATACTCTTTTTTATTCCCTGGTAAACATAAATAATCTTTGTTTTTTGAAATCAAAATATTCTAAGAAAAGAGATTAGAGAGGTAATTACGACTGCATGAAGTGCGTAAAAACATTGATCTCACGCCCCTAACGATATAATGAAAAAAGCTACATCGAAATCATTCATCGATGTAGCGCTCTTACTATTTCTTATTGCCAATAAGCTGGAATCTTCGCTTCATAAGCCGCAATCTCATCATCATGCGTCAAACTAATCGCAATATCATCCAACCCATTTACCAACTTATGCTTCCAAGTGCTGTCAATTTCAAAAGAATATATCCCATTCGGCGTAATAACTTGTTGCTTCGGCAAATCAATCGTGATTGTCTCATCTGCCCCAAGTCCTGCCAATGCATCCAACTCATCATGGTTCAAGACAATCGGCAGTAAGCCATTTTTTGTAGCATTCATATAAAAAATATCACTAAAACTACCAGCAATAATCGCTCTAAACCCATAATCATCTAACGCCCAAGCCGCATGTTCCCTCGATGATCCTGAACCAAAGTTATCCCCTGAAATCAAAATCGTCGCATTTTTATATTTAGGTTCATTCAACGTAAACTCAGGGTTTGGCGTACGATTTGGTAAATAACGCCATTCGTCAAATAGAAATTCACCAAAACCGGTTTTTTCGATTCGTTTTAGAAATGATTTTGGAATAATTTGATCCGTATCGATATTGTCGTTCATTAATGGAACCGTGGTTCCAGTATGTTTTGTAAATGCCTCCATTATGCACCAAGCTCCTCTCTAATGTCTACAAATGTTCCTACGATTGCGGCGGTTGCTGCCATTGCTGGGCTGCAAAGGTGAGTTCTTGCTCCTTTGCCTTGGCGTCCTTCAAAGTTTCGATTAGAGGTTGACGCACAATGTACACCTGCAGGTACTTGGTCTGGGTTCATACCTAGACACATAGAGCATCCTGGCTCACGCCATTCAAATCCTGCTTCAGTGAAGACTTTATCTAAACCGATTTTTTCAGCTGCTTTACGAACAGGTCTTGAACCTGGTACTACGATTGCAGTGATTCCTTCTTTGACTTTTTTTCCTTTAACGATGCGGGCTGCTTCTTCCAAATCAGACAATCTGCCGTTGGTACAAGAGCCGATAAAAACGTAGCCGATTTCAATATCTGATGGGCGTTGCCCCGGTTTTAGATCCATATAATTATATGCACGTTCATCATTCATATCTGTAATTTCTGGGAACGTTCCTGTGATTGGAATTCCCATTTCTGGATTGGTTCCCCATGTCACAAAGGGAACTAGTTCCTCTGCATTCAGTTCTAGATTGGTGTCATAAACAGCATCTGGATCACTTGGTAGTTTTTTCCAATCAGCAATCGCCGCTTCCATGTCTTTCGGAGCATATTCTCTACCACGCACATAGTCAAAGGTTTTTTCATCTGGCGCCATCATCCCCATTTTTGCGCCGCCTTCAATAGCCATATTACAAATGGTCATCCGTTCTTCCATCGTTAAGTTTTCGATTGTTTCACCATAAAATTCAACTGCATGTCCTACACCAAAATCAACCCCATATTTTGCGATCAACGCTAGAATAATATCTTTTGCGTAAACGCCTTTCGCTAGTTTTCCAGTGATTTTGACTCCCATTGATTTAGGTTTATTTTGCCAAATACATTGTGTGGCAAAAACGTGTTCCACTTCGCTTGTACCGATTCCAAATGCCAATGCACCAAATGCGCCATGTGTGGCGGTATGTGAATCTCCACAAACGATGATTTTACCAGGTTGAGTCAATCCGGTTTCAGGTCCTACCATATGAACGATTCCTTGACGGTCACTGCCGTTATCACAAAGTGTTACACCGAATTCTTCACAGTTTTTCTGCAAGGCTTCGATTTGTTTTTTTGCTACTAGGTCAGTGATATTAAAGATATCTTTTGTTGGTACGTTATGATCCATTGTGCCGAAGGTTCTGTCTGGTCGACGAACTTTTCTGCCAGCTTCTCTTAGTCCTTCAAATGCTTGCGGAGATGTGACTTCATGGATTAGATGAAGATTGACGTAAAGTAGTTGTGGTTCTCCAGCAACACCTGATACCACATGTTGTTCCCAAAGTTTATCAAATAGTGTTTTTCCCATATTAGGCACCTCTCAATTCTTTTATGACTGCTTCTGTAAATTCTGTAGTCGTTGCATGTCCACCTAAATCTGTGGTCAAGATTCCCTGATTCATCACAGATTCACAGGCATCTTCAATTTTTTTCGCTGCGTTTTCTAATCCAAATGATTGACGCAACATCATCGCTGTCGACAAGATCATAGACATTGGATTGGCGATATTTTGATTGGCAATGTCTGGAGCCGATCCATGGATTGGTTCATATAATGACGGACCCGATTCACTGTGACTAGCACTTGGCATCATACCCAATGATCCTGGGATTACCGATGCTTCATCACTTAGGATATCGCCAAATAGATTTTCTGTGACAATTACATCAAAGGCTTTTGGTTTTTGAATCATCACCATCGCCGCTGAATCAACTAATTGGTGTTCCAACGTGCAATCTGGAAATTCTTGTGCCACTTCTTCGGCTGTTTGGCGCCATAATTTACTGGTGGCTAGAACATTTGCTTTATCAACTGATGTGACTTTTTTGTTTCTAGTACGGGCAATTTCAAAGGCTTTGCGAATGATACGTTGAATTTCAGCTTTTGAGTAGGTACATAGGTCAGAGGCTTCTGTTTCGCCTAAATTTTTTTCCCCAAAGTAAATACCGCCAGTTAATTCACGAACAACAATAAAGTCAACGCCACGAACGTTTTCTTCTTTTAAAGGAGACAAATGAACGACAGCATCTGGTACCGAAATTGGTCGAATATTTGCGAATAGACCTAATGCTTTTCTTAAACTAAGTAATCCTTGTTCCGGACGTTTTGGTGCATTGTCCCATTTTGGTCCACCGATGGCACCTAGCAAAATAGCATCTGCCTTTTCGCAGGCTTTTAACGTTTCTTCAGGTAATGGATCGCCTTTTTCATCAATACCCGCACCGCCAAAAGAAAAGCGTTCAATGTCAAAATCTAAATTATCTTGAATCATGATTTCTGCTAAAATCTTTAGTGCGCTATCCATGATTTCTGCTCCGATGCCATCTCCTGGCAATGCTACGATTCGTTTACTCATTAGGCTTTCCCCACTTCTTTTTGAAATTGTTCGCTGGCTTTGACATAGGCTTTGGCTGACGCTTGAAGAACATCAAAATCAATACCGATGCCGTTGAATTGTTTGTTATTTGTATCAGCTAAGGTTACGTGAACTTCGGCTTGAGCGTCTTCACCGCCTGTGACGGCTTTGATGTAATACTCTTTTAGTTCTGGTTTTTGGGCTAGTATTTTATCGATAGAATTATAAATTGCTTGGATACTTCCTGAACCGATAGCTGATTCTGTTTTTGTTTCATCTTCTCTTGTGTTGATAGAAACAATTGCACCTTGACTGCCGTCTGAAACGTATTGTAATTGTACACGTTCTAAGCGATAGGCTTCATTACATTCTTGGGATTGTCCGATCATCAATGCGATCAGATCATCTTCTGTGACTTGTTTTTTCTTATCGGCTAATGATTTGAAGCGTTTGAAAGCATCTTTTAGTTCTTCTTCTGTTAGTTGGTAACCAAGAGCTTCCATTTTGGTTGCAAAAGCATGTCGACCAGAAAGTTTTCCTAGCGGCAATGAGTTTTCGTTTACGCCAACTAGTGACGGTGTGATGATTTCGTATGTGTCAGGATTTTTCAGTACGCCGTCTTGGTGGATTCCTGATTCATGAGCATAGGCATTTGCTCCTATGATTGCTTTGTTTCTTGGTACGGCCACACCAGACAAACGGCTGACGAGGTCACTAGTTCTTTTGGTTTCCTTCAAAGTGATATTGCTTTGTGCTTTGTAGAAATCTTTTCTAATGTAAAGAGCTAATGCAACTTCTTCAAGAGCAGTATTACCCGCTCGTTCGCCGATGCCGTTGATGGTTCCTTCTACTCGACGCGCGCCATTTTCAATTGCTGCTAAGGCATTGGCCGTCGCCATTCCTAAGTCATCGTGACAATGGGAAGAGAAAATGATTTCTTGGTTGCTTTGGATATTTTCGATCAAGAATTTAAATAGTGCCCCGTACTCAGTAGGGTTAGAATAACCCACAGTATCAGGAACGTTGATGATTGTTGCTCCGGCGTCGATTGCAGTTTGAACAGCTTTTAGTAGAAATTGTTTTTCTGTTCTAGTCGCATCTTCTGGTGAAAATTGGACTTTCTCGAATTTGGTTCTTGCATAGCTGACATGTTCTTTAATAGAAGCGATCACTTCATCTGGTGTCATTTTTAGCTTGTATTCCATATGAACCGGGCTTGTTGCTAGAAAAACATGAATTTGTGGGTGCTTGGCATTTTGCAAGGCTTCATGAGCACGATCAATGTCGGCTTTTTGACAGCGAGCGAGTCCAGCGACTGTCATCTTTTCGGCATTCTCTGCAATGGCTTTGACTGCTTCAAAATCACCAATTGATGCAATCGGAAATCCCGCTTCGATTGTATCAATCCCCCATTTTTCTAGTTGTTTGGCGATTTGAACTTTTTCTTTTGTGTTGAAATTCACGCCTGGTGTTTGTTCCCCGTCTCTTAGAGTGGTATCAAAGAATTGGATACTTTTCATTTTTCATACATCCCTTCTGAATTGAGTAATGGTTTTCTTCATTTTTTAGGTTAAGAGAAACGAATGAGACTTCTCTCTCTTCGTTCGCCAAGTATTGCGCAACATCAGCTCTGCAAGCAGTCGCTGTGTTTTGCAATAAAAAAACATCCCACGAATATGGGATGTCTGGTCATCCCGTTCATGCAATGCGAAAACAGGACTCTCAACCTCTGATAAGAAAAAGCTGTGCTTCAGCTAGTTTCTATAAATCAGTGTGATGAGTCCTTCAGTAATAATAAGAATGTAATTGTCGTTGTCTGCTTGTTCATCATCTTCAACATCCTTTATTGTCAGAATTTTTGGATAATTCAAACTATAATGTTAAAGATACAGAACTTTCAAATCAAAGTCAATAGTTTTATGGGAATTTTTTTAAGAAAGTCAAATTTTATTTATTAATGATGATATTCATAAACTGCATCGTTGTACTAATCCAGAATGTGTATTACTTTTTATGGATTGTACAGGACGTAGAAAATGGTGCTCAATGAAAATTTGTGGAAATCGTCATAAAGTTGAGGCTTTTGCAAAAAGAAAAAAACAAGTGTCAAATGAGGAGATAGAACAAAAAAGGTGAACAAAACATATAAACGTTTTGTTCACCTTTTTACTATATTTTTTCTAATGCCTGTTCCAAATCTTTCAGAATATCATCAATATTCTCAATTCCAATTGATAGACGAATCAATTCTGGTGAAGTTCCAGAAGCGTTTAATTCTTCTTCACTTAGTTGAGAATGTGTTGTTGAAGCAGGATGAATGATCAGTGATTTTGCATCTCCAACATTAGCTAAGAGTGAAAATAGTTCGACATGATTGATTAAGTTCTTCCCTGCCTCGGCTCCACCTTTCACACCAAAAGTAAACACTGAACCTGCGCCTTTAGGTAAATATTTTGCTGCAAGCTGATGATAACTATTATCAGGTAAACCCGGGTAATTGACCCATTGAACTTTCGGGTGTTTATTCAAAAATTTCGCAACAGTCAGAGCATTTTCTACATGACGTTCTAATCTCAAAGATAATGTTTCTAAACCCAAAATCAATAAGAAACTATTAAATGGCGAAATTGCGGCTCCTGTATCTCGTAATAAAGAAACTCTTAAACGAGTGATATACGCTGCGGCTCCCACGTCTTTTGTATAAGAAAGTCCGTGATAACTTGGATCTGGATCAACTAATTTAGGAAATTTACCATTTGCCCAATTGAATTTGCCTGAATCAATGATGACACCGCCTAAAGCCACACCGTGTCCGCCAATAAATTTTGTTGCTGAATACACAACTATATCCGCACCAAAATCAAAAGGACGATTTAAATAGGCTGTTGCAAAAGTATTATCGACAATCAATGGAAGCTCATGTTTATGGGCGATTTCTGCAATCGCTTCTAAATCTGCCACGTTCGTGATAGGATTTCCAATTGTTTCTACAAAAATCGCTTTTGTATTTTCTTTGATGGCTTCTTCAAAATTAATTAACTGATCTGGATCAACAAAAGTTGTTGTAATGCCAAACTCTGGCAATTTATGGGCAAATAAATTAAAGGTTCCACCATACAACGTTGAAGCCGAGACAATGTGATCACCACTACTTGCAAGATTCTGGATTGCATAAGTAACAGCAGCCGTTCCAGATGCTACTGCTACAGCTCCGACACCACCTTCTAATTCGTTTAAACGATCTTCTAAAACTGCTGTTGTAGGATTTGTAATCCGGGTATAGATGTTTCCTGCTTTAGATAACGAAAATTTTTCAGCTGCATCTTGCGTATCGTCAAATGTATAAGAAGTTGTTTGATAAATCGGAACAGCCCTTGAATTTGTCTCTTTATCCGGTGTATGTCCACCGTGGATTTGGATCGTTTCGAATTGATAGTTAGTGTTTGTCATTATGCTTCATTCCTTTTCTGTTTTTTATTTTATTTATCTTTTTTACCTTACTGATGCACATGTCATCTTCTTGCATAATGACCACCTCTTTTTATTTATTCTCATTAAAAAGGAACTAAAAAAGCCGCCCCCTACTAGCAATATGCTAGTAAAGGGCGACTGTCGCGGTACCACCTTTATTGGAAACAACTTCCATCTCAACCCAAACGCAGAATTTCTTCTTGATTTGGTGCTTTGTTAACGGTGGCTGCCGTAAAAATCAATATGATTTTTCCTCTCTAAGATCATTTTCGACAAGTGTTCATTACTTTCTTTCACCAAATGAAAGCTCTCTAGTTCCAGCTAAAAATAAATTCGTTCAGCTTGGTTTAAATGTCTGCTTGTGTACTCTTCTTTTCACTGAGTTTTATTATTGAAATCAATATTAAAATAAACTTATTTTTTTGTCAACTTTTTTCCTTTTATTTTCATTTTTTATAAATTTTTAAGTAAAACAGGGTGTCCCATTTCTCTTTCTATCTATTTTTTATTATAATTAGGAAAACTGGAGGTCGATTTAATGTCAGCAAGTAATGAAAAAGTGGAAATACTTTTGTCTTATCTATCTGAAATTCACACAAAGAGTTTATCTTTATATGATCTTGTTACTAGTCGTACGCATTCTGAGGATACTCGAATCCTTTTGAATATGAATGAAGTATTCACCTATTATCATAGTGTACGTGTTTTTTACTTTAGTAATAGTGAGTTGAACGCACCACAAGTACACTCATTCTTCAAGGCTTTTGAAGATTTTTATTTTGAATTAAAACAGCTCTTCTTCCTTGAAGATGATGATAGCGCCCTACTTTATAATAAGTTAACAGCTATGCAAGATTATTTTGAGCAGTTGACGAATGAATTTAATGTTTTATAATAGAGTAGACAACACGTAAAGAAGGTGCCCAAATGGATCAAAGCGAAGTAGTAGATCGCTTACGCGAAGAGTTGGAAATTCCATTTTTTAATGGAACAATCGAAGAACGTGAATACACAGAAGCAGAGTACCAAAAGATCAAATCTGACCTTGTTCAGTATTTTGATGACTATGTCCGTAATGTAGAAAATTGATAGAGCTCTTACGTTATTATTTAAAAAGTCTAATCCAACGCTTATTCACGTTGGATTAGACTTTTTATATTTCTCACTTTTAATTAAAAAAACAAGCAAATAATCTGTCCGATTAAAATAGAATACAAATAGATAAAATAACTTTTCTTTATTTAAAAATAAATAGAATAAATATATTATCATAGAAATTATAATATGTTGATTTTTGAAAAATAAAAAACCACCGGCTGAAAAGGCCGATGGAAAAGGAGTATTACTCAATAAGAGTAAAATGAAAAATAAAAAGGTTGTTGTTGGTATGAACATATAATACAACACAATTTTTCTTTTGTCTACTAAAAATAACATTAAAACAAAATTAAGCATTCCTTTTTTTAGTCATTTTTTTGTTTATCTTTTTATTTATTTAACAAAAGATTACTCATTCGTGTAATTGCAAACGAAATATCGTCAGTTGCTTTGTCTTGTTTTTCTTCAGAGTTGTTGAATAAATCAACATCTACACCTTTTTCTGGATCTAAAGATAAAATCATTTCATTACATCCAGCTAAATATTCGATATATGAACGCTCGAATTTTTTATGAATCCCCATTACACGTGCTGGCGGACGTAATTGCGTGACTTTCTCCAACATCGCTGTATACTCTTTCGTCCCATCTTGAAAAATACGTTGAATTTCAGCGATTCTTTCAGGAGCTAGCTCAGTCACCTTTCCTTCATCAATTGCTTTACGTACTTCTTCGTAGTAGTCGTTCATTTTTTCTCCGACTTCTTCTGTTTCTTTTACAATATCATTGATTTTTTGAACATAATATCCTAAGTTTGGTTTCACTATCTTTCCTACTTTCTTTTAGTAATCACTTAATTTTAACTTTTTCACCTTCACATGACAAGGACTATCTGCAAATCCTTAATTTCAAGTCAAAAAAAACTGCAAACGGCTTTGTTTGCAGTTTCTTAATCTTATTTGATTTCGTCACTTGTTTTGATGATTTTAGAAATCATGCCGTAATCTTTCGCTTCATCAGCAGACATCCAAAAGTTACGGTCTGTGTCTTTAGCAATTTTTTCATAGGTTTGACCTGTTGCTTCAGCAATCAAACGGTTCACACGTTCACGCATGCGGATGATTTCTTTCGCTTCGATCTGGATTTCTGTACTTTGTCCTTGAACACCGCCAGCAGGTTGATGAATCATA
Source organism: Enterococcus sp. AAFC-DPL-5146 (assembly GCF_058216635.1). NCBI lineage: Bacteria > Bacillati > Bacillota > Bacilli > Lactobacillales > Enterococcaceae > Enterococcus > Enterococcus sp. AAFC-DPL-5146. Next base: position 2,053,682 of record NZ_CM177103.1, read on the forward strand.
TAACGGGTATTTGGCAAGCTGTATCTGTTCTTGGCATCAGCTGCTAGATAAATTGTAATTCCAGCACTTGCAACCCAACCAGTACCGATCACAATAACTTCTGGTTTTACAAATTTAATCATATCATGGATTGTATCACCCGCTTCAACGTGTCCACCTTGGCTATTAATAAAAATCTTGATTGGTTCATCTCCCATTGCTGCTAGTAAAAGCAATTGAGAAGTGACTTCTCTGGCTAAATCTTGATTGATTTCACCGTAAATCAAAATTGTTCGTTCTTCAAAAAGTTTTTTCATAAAGGCATTTGGTTGTTGTTTTTCTTCTGTTTCTTCATTTTCATCTAAATAGTTCATGTCTAGTGACCTCCTTATTTTTAAAAGCAGAATGGGCTCGGTTCTATTTTTTACGAAAAAGCTGACCCATGCAGCTAGATAACATACAAGCTGAATAAAATCATTTAACATGTAAAGTTAAATGTCTATATTAATAATACCGCAATCTGAAAATTTGTCCACTTTTTTGACTTGTTTTGACCTTAAAAAATATAATTTGAATCTAGTAAAAATTATACCAATAAAAAAGTAGAAATGCATCTAAAGACACATTTCTACTTTTCATTTTTCTAAATAAATTGTATTAGATTTTACCCATTCTACGTTGAACAAACTTCACGATTTCCACAATAGGAACAATCGCAAATGATGTTCCGGCAACTATTGCCCATTGGTAAGCATCTAAAGATGTTACGCTAAACAAGTCATTGAAGCCTGGAATCAAGATCGTCGCTGCTAATAGTAGGAACGATACCAAGATTGCCCAGTTGAATGATTTGTTTCTAAACAAACCAACTTTAAAGATTGATTGGTAAATAGATTTCACGTTAAAGGCATGGAACAATTGAATCAAACCTAATGTCGCAAAAGCCATGGTCAATGCATCTCCATGTTGTAAATCATATAAAGCCGTTGCAGATAGGTTTGGCATATTGGCTGCTGTATGTGCTGGGAATTCGATTGCCATTTTGTAAACGATCAGTGTCAATGCACCTTGTGTAATCCCTTGATAAATGACACTGCTCAAAACACCACCAGAGAAGAAGTTTGATTTTTTCCCACGAGGTGCATGGCTCATAACATCACGTTCTGCTGGTTCCACACCTAAAGCAATCGCTGGGAATGTATCTGTTACTAAGTTGATCCACAATAAGTGAACTGGTAGTAAGGTGTCCCAAGCTAACATTGTTGCAATAAATAATGTTAATACTTCCCCTAAGTTGGCAGAAAGTAGGTATTGAATTGTTTTTTGGATGTTAGAGAAGACTTTACGTCCTTCTTCAACAGCGACGATAATTGTAGAGAAGTTGTCATCAGCTAAGACCATATCAGAGGCGCCTTTTGATACTTCTGTACCAGTAATCCCCATTCCGATACCGATGTCTGCTGCTTTCAAGGCTGGCGCATCATTCACACCGTCACCTGTCATTGCAACTACTTTTCCTTCTTGTTGCCAAGCTTTTACGATACGTACTTTATGTTCAGGTGATACACGTGCATAAACAGAGTAATGTCCAACGACTTTAGCAAATGCTTCATCAGATAACTCATTTAATTCAGCACCTGTAATGACCGCATCATCGTCACCTTCTTTGATGATTCCTAGACGAGCAGCAATTGCTTCTGCTGTGTCTTTGTGGTCTCCGGTAATCATGATTGGACGAATACCAGCTTCTTTAGCAACTTTAACCGCTTCTGCCGCTTCTTTACGTTCTGGATCAATCATGCCGACAAGTCCAGCAAATACTAAATCTTTTTCGACTAAATCAGAATCCATTTCACCAGGAACTGCATCAACGATTTTGTAGGCCATTCCTAACACACGTAGAGCTTGTTTGGCCATTTTTGTGTTGTTCGTTAAAATATCTTTGCGTCCTGATTCATCTAAAGTTGTTGTTTGATTATTTAATAGGACTTGATTACAACGTTTCAATAACTCATCTGGTGCACCTTTTACAGAAACTAGGAATTTTCCATCTGTTAATTGGTGAACAGTTGTCATTAATTTACGATCTGAATCAAATGGAATTTCAGCAACGCGAGGTTCAGCTGCAACTTTTTCAGTTACATTGAAGCCATGGTCTAAACCATATTGTACTAACGCTGTTTCGGTGGGATCACCAATCAACGTACCGTCTTGAGCAATTTTTGTATCATTCGTAAATGTCATAATTTTTAATGCCATATTATCCATTGATACATCTGCAGTAGCTGGTGCTACGTTATTATCAGTGTATAGTGCTTCAACGGTCATTTGGTTTAGTGTTAATGTTCCTGTTTTATCAGAACAGATAATGTCTGTACTTCCTAATGTTTCAACAGCAGGAAGTTTGCGGACAATTGCGTTTTTCTTGGCCATTTTTTGTGTTCCTAAAGCCAAAATGATTGTAACGATTGCAGGTAATCCTTCTGGAATCGCTGCAACGGCTAATGAGATAGACGTTAATAACATATCAATCCATGTACGACCGTTCATCATCCCTACAACAAACATCACTGCGGCGATTACTAATATCGCAATCGTCAACATTTTACCTAATTGGTTTAGATTTTGTTTTAATGGTGTTTCTGTTTCTTGTTCGTTAGCTAGCATACCGGCAATTTTACCGACTTCTGTATTCATTCCAGTTCCAACAACCACACCGATTCCTCGACCATAGGTAACGTTACTGTTTGAGTAGGCCATATTGATGCGGTCACCAATACCAATATCATCTGCTGTTCCTTGCAAAACAGCTATTGCTTTTTCAACAGGAACAGACTCACCTGTCAATGCAGCCTCTTCTATTTTTAGAGTAGCTGCTTCTAATAAACGTAAATCCGCTGGTACAACATCTCCAGCTTCTAATAAAACAATATCACCAGGAACTAATTCATCACTTTTGACTGTGATAACATGTCCATCACGACGAATATTTGCATTAGGTGAAGACATTTCTTTTAGTGCTTCAATTGCTTGTTCTGCTTTAGCTTCTTGAATCACACCAAAAATGGCATTTAAAACAACAACCAGTAAAATAATAATCGAATCAACCACATCATGTGAAAATACTGCTGAAATCACCGCAGCAAACAACAAGACAATAATCATAAAGTCTTTAAACTGCTCAAAGAATTTTACAACGATTGATTTTTTCTTGCCTTCATCTAATGCGTTGGCACCATAACTTTCTAATCTTTTTTTCGCTTCTTGATCTGATAGACCTTCTACAGTCGTATCAAATTTTTGTAAGACCTCTTCTTCTGACTGCGTGTAAAATGCTTCAGATAGTTGAACCTTTTTTTCTTCTGACATGTTCTTCCTCCTCTTTAATTTTGCAGCTACTTAAATCTATTTTACTTCATAAAAGCAAAACGAACACGTTTTTGAACTTCTGACTTAACAGGATGGTTCGCAGCAAAAACGAAAAAAAATAGACCTCTGTATGCTACCTAAATAGAACATACATAAGTCTCACCGTTTAAGACAACACCAGAAATTGCTTTCGGAGTTGGTGATGTTGTCGCAGCTAGCGCCGCCAGTTACTCCCTCATGAAATAATATGGTGGTGATTAAAAACGTGAATCACCAATAATTATTGTTACATTGATTATACCTGTTCTTTTCATGTTTTTCAAATGAAATCGTAGTAATTTTCAGAAAAGTCTTTGTTTAATTTGAAAAATAAGTATAGCAGATAGTTGACTTTAATCATTAAAAATCCCCTAAAGTATCAACTACTCTAAGGGAATTTGTTCCGTGTGATCATGTTAGAATTTTAGATTTTCTTATTTTTACTCCATCGGTTTCATTGATTTCATCCAGAAATTTCCAGCTGTTCCCTGTTCCATACTCATAATAAATTTCTCTCGAATATCAGGATAGTTTTGAGCCAAACCACTTACAAGATGTTTGATTTCTTCCCGTTTCGTTTTCTTATCAACTGGACAAGGATTGAAAATCACTGGTAACTCTTCTCTTTTAATAAACTGAATGATTTGTTTTTCTTCTACATAAAGCAAGGGACGAATCAATGTGATATCTGTTTTTGATAAATAGCTGATTGGTTCAAAGCTAGCCATTTGTCCATGAAATAAAAAATTCATAAAATACGTTTCGATTGCATCATCTAAATGATGACCTAAGGCAACTTTGTTACAGCCCATTTCTTTTGCTTGCTTGTATAAAATCCCACGACGCAATTTGGCACACAAGGAACAAGGGGAACGTTCTTCTCGAATATCAAAAACAACTTGGGCAATATTTGTGGGAACTACCTCTAATTCATAGCCTAATCCTTCTACAAATTCTTGCAGCGGAGTAATATCCATATCAAAGCCCATTGCCAAGGTAATAGGAACGATCTCAAATTCAAAACCTAAGCGTTTTTGTTTACTAATCATGTCTAGAAAATACAAAAGGCTGGTACTGTCCTTACCACCACTCATTCCAATAGCCACTTTATCACCGGGCTGAATCATTTGATGGTTCAAAACCGCTTTACGAATTGGATTATAGTAGGTTTGATTATCTTTCTTTTTAAAACTCATCCTGTTCTCCTTTTTAATCACTTAACTCAATTAAAAAAATCAGTTTTTAAACTATACTTTTTACCAGAAACAATATCATATTGGATCAAGCGATAGTCTTTATATAATTCTTCTTGCGTTTCATTCAAGGTAAGAGTTTTAGTCCATTTTTTATCTTTATAATAGAAACCTTTTTCAAAAGCAGGGACTTGTTTTTCCAATTCAGCTAGCATTTGGTAAAATCCTGTCATCTGCATACCGCTTTGATCAAATAATGTTGGTGCAAAGTAAAATGGACTGCTAAGCGCATCATGGGTATTTCTTCCAGTTAGTTTTCCTTGATTATCGTACATTAAAAATTCCGTTTGATGCATTTTCACTTCAGCATTTTCAGCCTTGATTTCATCTGAATAAATACTTGGTAAATGATCTCCCCAGAAAACAACTAAGGTTCGTCGTTTTATATCTTTTAATGCTGTTGTGAACTGTTTCAATGCTTCACTGCTGTATGCGACATCTTGCATATAACTGTCGATTGCTTGTTTATTTCCTTGGCTTTTCGAAGAATAATTAGAAGTCTTATATTTATCACTGTATGGCATATGGGTTTGCATCGTCACTAAATGCACAAACTGCGGAGTCCGATCCTCTTCCAATAAATCTAATACTTCTTTGTATGCTGACTCATCGGAAATATACGGATTGTTTTGAATCGTCTCCTTATATTTCATTGTATCTTCGCTGATAAACTGGTCAAAGCCCATTTTGTTGTAAACATCCTTACGCTTATACATGGATGTATTATATGGATGGATTGCTGTTGTTTGATACTTCTGATTTTTCACCAGTGAAACAATAGATGGAATTTCTGTCATTTTCGGAATCAGCATAGTATAAGGTGTCGTCAATTGCGGGTTAAATAGTTCCATCGAGAAGCTGGTTAAGGCTTCAAATTCGATATTTGCTGTTCCACCACCATAGTTTTGTGACAGCATTTGTCCGCTATAAGTTGTTTTGGCAATATCGTAATAGTCCTTTAATGGATCTGAATTAGCCGTTACACCTTTTAAATTCTGAGGATTTGAGAAACTTTCGCTCATAACAAAGATAATATTTGGCTGTTCTTCTAATAAACCATTTGTTTTTTTTACTTTATTTGTGTATTTATTCGTAATTTTTTCGATATTTTTTTGAGAATAATTTTCTGGTTCATCCATCGCTTCTACTTTTAAATTATATAAAAAACCGCCCATAAATCCCGTATTGTAGTAATTCATTTTTTGGCTGTAAGGAATCCAAAGTGCTGTCCGATCGTAAGCTTTTCTCAATAAATTATTCGAGTTGTTAAAATTGCTAGTATAAATCAATAAACCCACTGTTACCACTAAAACTGAGAAACGTATAATCTGTATTTTTTTCGATAATAGTCGACTTTTATAAACGGCTCTTCCAAAGAAGAATAAACCAACTGCGGCAATCAGTAAAATTAAAATAAAGGGTACTGTTCCGATCATTTCTCTAAGTAAGCCAAACTCTGTAACCATCTTTAAATCATCTGGGTAAATCGGCTCTGTTCGATAAAACATTTTTTGGTAATCAGCGAAACCTAAAATTCCGATTGTAATCGTATAAAGTAAACTCCCTAAAGCAAGGGATCCTGCTAAACTACACAAAAATAATAAAACGATCATCAAGACTAGACAACCTAATACAAATTTTTCTGTATGCCATGAAAAGGCAAATTTAAACACTAAATCCATTGATAATTCATTTTGACACCACTGTAGATACAAGTTGCTGATAAAAACTAGCAGGATCATTCCAACAATGATCAATGGATATTTAACTGATTTTTTTTTAACTATTTTTAGTTTTTCTTTCACACAATTCTCCCTTTTCTCTTTCTAAACACGTCCTCTAATATTTTATGCTTAGACGAAAAAAAAGTAAAGCTCCTTCATTGAGGAACATTACTTTAAGATTAGTTATAAGTACTTATTTTGTTAATCTTTTGAATACCAGAAGCGTTTCTTCTAGCCTACATATATAGCATATATCCCTTAGAACGAACAGTTTTTATAAAACTTGGATCGCTTCCACTTGATTCTATTTTTTTGCGTAAATGAAAAATGAGATTCGCAATCCGATAATTTCTACCATCAAGATCTGTTTCAAGTGTCCATAATTTTTCTTGAAATTCTTCATATGAGACAGTTTTACGTGGTCTACTATATAAAATTTCTAGCGTATTATATTCTTTTTTGGTTAATGAAATTTCATTTTTTCCATCAATCAATACACTCAAATTATTAGATATTAGTTTCACTGCTTTTTCCTTGGAATATTCTAATCTATTCTCTAGTAACTGATTATCTTCACTTTTAGAAAAATGCATAAGTAAATTCGTTAACGTATAATAAAGCTCCTCAGGATCCATCTTGGTCGAAAAACAAGCTTCCACTCCTAATTGTAGATAAACAATATTTGAATGAGACTCATCAATTTCAGATAATAAATAAATTGGTAAATTTGCATGTATTTTTAGTTCCATCAGCCAACGACAAGTTTTTGACATGGCAACATCGAAAATAACAATAGCATCTAATTTATTCTGCTGCTCTAACGTATCATTTATATTGATTATGGGTAAATCCCAACCTTTTTCTATCAAAAAATTTAGATGCATATTATCTTCTAATTCTTTTTCTGACAAACATCCAATCGTAAACATAAAATATTCCTCCATTTTTTATTTAAAATTATTTTATTTTATCTATATTACACTTAATTAAAGATAAAAAAAACAACAAGTATACGCTTTCAAATACCAATTATACTTTTTTTATAAATACTCTATACTCTAACTGGTAAATAAACAATTGAGGCAAAGGTAATGCCTTCGGAAATAAGAAAAAACTCACAAAAATTTGAAGAACAATTTTCGTGAATTCCTTCTTATTTCTTAGGATTTAATAATTCTGTCCTAAGCTCTTCTTTTATAAGGCTAGGTTCTAACTAAATTTCACTTTATTTAGATTACATAAAATTGAACGGTTTTAATTTCAGTGTTTCCAGCAGAATTTGTGATACTATAATTTATTGAATAGATTCCAGAAACAAGAGTATTTACTTTTCCGCTTACCTTAATATTTTTACTGATATCTCCATCTTCTTTGTCCCAAGCTTTCGCATGTTTTAATGGTTTAAAAGAAGTCCCTTTAAGAATCACTCGAGCAGTAGCCTTTATTTCTGGTTTGTTATTAGTTAATGCTTTCAAGGTTGTTGTTCCATCCTCAAAAATGTAATGTCCGTGACCATCAAAAACAACAAAATACTGTGTATCTGAACTAACTTTCCCGTTGCTAGACACTAATGACACACCTTTTAGCGGATTAAATTGCTTATCTAAAGGTATTGTTCTCTCTTTCTCCTCACTAAATTCGAGTTGTACTGCTGTTTTACTATGAGCATTTGCTTTTACTTTAGCAATCTTTGAAGTTAAATTTGTACCAAGTACAACTCCCGCTAGAATACTCGATACAATAACAAACTCACAAAATTTTTTCATAAATACCCCCTCCTAGATAAACAACTATCGTTATATTAACTGCTATTTAAAACCGAGAATCCAAAGTTATACTTTTTTTTCTCGGTCAGTGCAATTATTCCCTTCCCGTTGGCGCATCTACTAATTGCCATTCAAGTTTCCCAGTATAAGCATCTTTATAGTTACCAGTAGTTGACTGTTTATAAAATAATCCACTTTTATCATTCCACTCTTTTGATACATCTATTGTTCCCGCATTTGGTTCGCTCGTTCCACTTTCAATCGTTGTAAACGAGTCTCCAGCTAAAATTTCTACTGGTACACCCTCTTTTGCTTTATAAAAGTAACTTCCTGACATTGTTCTCGTTTTGCTTTTCAGTTTACTTGGCTTAATCTTTAATTGCCACTGGCTATTCAAGCGATTATCAAACACACTTAAACTATCTTTACTGGAAATTTTCACTGGTTGATGCTCAAAATCACCTAATTTCAAATCCAGTGATAACGTTTTAGGTACTTCACTTAATTTATATTCGCGAAGATTTACCCCAAATTCAATACTATTGTTTGGATTTTTAACAGCATCATCCATCACCACTTGATAGATTTTACCAGAGTCAATTTTAATTTCCGTACTTTTAATTGCTTGCCCATCATATAGTACTTGACCATTCTCTTTATTGATAATTTTGAATGTATGTCCTGAATACAGTTCAACATCTGTCATATCCTTTTTTCGTGCCCGAAGGTTAAGAAAGCCTTCATTGATCGAATCAAATGGTTTTATGATTGCTCCATCATCTGAAATTAGAAAACTCTTATTGCCTGTCAAGGCTAGACTATTCTTCCCTACAGCAAATGTTTGCTGATACTGGATTTCATTACTAATGAAACTTGGACTATTATTTTCATTATACGTTAGCTGAGTATCTCGTATGTCAAAATTAGAAAATGGTCCTAAATTAAATGTAGGTAGAATCCCAACGAGTGCATTTTTATTGATATACACTTGTTTTAGTTTCGTTAATTTTTCAAGTCCAGAAGGAACTGTTCCTGTCAGTTTGTTATCATCTAGAGCCAGAAATTCAAGATTTTCTAATTTTGATACTGTTTTGGGGATTTCTCCTGTAAAACTATTCCCGAATATTGATAGTTTCTTCAAGTTTGTTAAATTTCCTAACTCATCTGGCAAACGTCCACTAAGGTGTTTATCTTTTAAATCTATTACTTGCAAATTTTGAAGAGCCTCTATATTTTTTGGAATATGTTGGTTAGGAAAATCTGCTCCTGTTCGGTTAACGATTGACGTAATATCTAATAGATCTAACATATATAGATTTTCATCTATTTTCTTGCCTTTACTTGAAAACTGGCGATTTATTTCATCAATCAGCCAGACTTGATTTTCAAAATAATCTGACGTAACAATCGGATTTGGCAAAATAGTTACAGGGACATCGATCTTAACTGTTTTATATTTATTTTTAATTGAAACAACTGCAATCTGATTCCCTTCAAGGCTCGTATCTAGCTCCAATCTAGTAATTTCAATATTACTGCCAATTTCATCTTTTAGGTCCGTTACAAAATCACTAGCTTTTAACGAATTGATATCTGTGTATTGTTCTATTACTTGAGGTTTAGGTTTCCCAACAGGAGTGGGATATGCAATCTTATATTTTAAGGCTACTCTATTTGATTGAAACATCCCATCACCCCTTGCAGAAAACTCCACAAAGTGCTCTCCATCTCTATAATCTGAAGTATCTACTTGTGCTGAAAAGTTTTGTGTTCCATTCTTTATAGGGATGTTTTGTTCAATAAGCTTTGCCGCATCTGTATCAAATTGAGCATATAAATCAAATTGTTTAAATTCTGAATCCGTGTATCTTCCATTAACAGTTAATTTTTCGCCTGCATAAAAGGTATTGCTTTCTCCTGAAATAGTTCCTATTACTTTGATATTATCTATAGTTGGAATTGCTAACTCTTTTTTCTTTTTTAGAATCCATTGCTGTCTATAGCTTGCATCGCCACTACTTTGATATCCTTGCAGTTGTAATGCTCTACCCAAAGTATCTCCAGCAATAGTATCAGTAATACTGTAATACGTTCCATATTGAGCGTTTTTTATTATGACAACCATGTCGCCATTTATTTCAGTCTCTTTTGAAAACCCTAATAAATTTTTTTTCTCATAATTATCCATAAATCCTAAAGAATTTAACATAGTGTTTGGTGGGCTTGTAGCACTTGTTTGATTAAGTAACAATCGCTTATCTCCTGCATTTGATAAGATATATTGATTATCATTAGGCTTAAATAGTAAAAACCATTCTTGATTTTTCTTTGATGCCCCCCCATAAGGATAAGCAATAATATCTCTGTTTGCTCCAACACCTCCATTAATATCCCACACCATATTCGGATTATAACGATTACTAATTGTATAAACCCCCAACATCGTTTCAAGTTTATATAACTGTGAATCATCATTCATATATGGTTTCAAAGTTATATTAGTAGATACCTCACCAGTATTTGTAATATATAGGCCAGTTTTTCTATTTGATAATGTATAATACTTTCCAGTTACCTTTTTTATATCCCATATTAATTCATCTTCCAGAACACTTAAGCTATTCACTACATTTGTTTGTTTAGCAACAGATACTTCTTTTTTTATAGCATCAGCCTTTAAAAGTTCTTGTTCATCTCTAGATAATTGGATAATATATCCGTCTTTTTCTGGTCTGTACTTAAAGGAAAATAACTGATTCCCTAATCCATGATAGGGATAGGTAATCAAACTTCCTGTATATATAGAGATATCTAAAACATATTTCTCATTTTTTTTTGAAAAAGCAACATACATGTTATCGTTCACTGTTTGTTGAGCATTTACAACCGTAGGCTTCCCCCATACAACTAAATATAGTATGAATAAAAATAAAATATTGAGCGCTGTTTTTTTTATCAAATAATGTTGTTCCCCTCTCTTTAATCTCCACATGGAATTCATCTCATACCAACCTTTCTTATACGGTAAATTTGTTAAATTAATAGTATTATCAAAATTAAAGTAGATTCCATTTACATATGAAACGCAGTGAATTTCAAGACTATTTCCAGCTTAGAAACAATGCCATTATCATTAATTAGCAAAGAGACAGAGATCAAAACAGACTTTATTCTTGACTATCTCCTGTCGGCGCATCTACTAATTGCCATTCAAGTTTCCCAGTATAAGCATCTTTGTAGTTACCAGTAGTTGACTGTTTATAAAATAATCCACTTTTATCATTCCACTCTTTTGATACCTCTATTGTTCCTGCATTTGGTTCGCTCGTTCCACTTTCAATCGTTGTAAACGAGTCTCCAGCTAAAATTTCTACAGGTACACCCTCTTTTGATTTATAAAAGTAACTTCCTGACATTGTTCTCGTTTTGCTTTTCAGTTCACTTGGCTTAATCTTTAATTGCCACTGGCTATTCAAGCGATTATCAAACACACTTAAACTATCTTTACTGGAAATTTTCACTGGTTGATGCTCTAAATCACCTAATTTCAAATCTAGCGATAACGTTTTAGGTACTTCACTAAGCTTATATTCGCGACGTTTTGCTTCAAACTCAGTACTATTGTTTGGATTCTTATCAGCGTTATCCATCACCACTTGATAGATTTCATCAGAATCAATGGAAATTTCGATTTCTGGATTTGCGGGTCCATCGTAAATTATTTTACTGCTTTTCTTATTTATAATTTTAAATGTATGACCTGAGTAAAGAGCTACTTTTTCCTGATTTTTTTTTTGTGCATGAAGCTTAAGAAAGCCTACATTATTGGGATCAAATGGTTTTATTTTCGTGCCATTATTAATAATTGGTAGATTGGAAATACTTGCTAACGATACATTATTATCGCCTGGTATGAACGTTTGTTGATATTGAGCAGTTTTAGATATAAAACTTGGCGCAAGTTTATCATTGTATGTCAACTGAGTATCACTTATATCAAAATTCGTAAAAGGCCCTAAATTAAATGTAGGTAAGATCCCAACGAGTAAATTTTTATTAATATAAACTTGTTTTAGTTTCGTTAATTTTTCAAGTCCAGAAGGAACTGTTCCTGTCAGTTTGTCATCATCTAGAGCCAGAAATTCAAGATTTTCTAATTTTGATACTGTTTTGGGGATTTCTCCTGTAAAACTATTCCCGAATATTGATAGTTTCTTCAAGTTTGTTAAATTGCCTAACTCGTCTGGCAAACTTCCACTAAGGTGTTTATCTTTTAAATCTATTACTTGCAAATTTTGAAGAGCCTCTATATTTTTTGGAATATGCTGATTTAGGAAATCTGCTCCTGTTCGGTTAGTTATTGACGTAATATTTAATAGATCTGCCATATAAAGATTTGCGTCTATTTTCTTACCTTTAGTTGAAAACTGGCGATTTATTTCATCAATAAGCCAGGCTTGATTCTCAAAAAAAGCTGAGGTAACTGGTCGTGCAATGACCTTAGCTGGAACCAATATCTCTTTTTTTATTCCTAATAGTCCACTTTTCAACGTTATTGGGATACTTACATTGCCTACTGTATTAAATTCAACCTTATTTTTAAAGGTTGCAATTACTGTATCATTTGGAAAATTACTAGATACATTCGTGATAAACTCATTTTCACTATAATTATTAGTAGAACTTTCAATATCTACTGTTTTATTATTCCCATCTGCTTTTAATACCAGAGGAAATTTAACAATGGCATTATTTGTCACTTCAATTTCTGTTTTACTAACAGAATTTTTTATACTAGTACTTTTTAGTCCCAATGGAAATTTAAAATTCTGCTTGGCTGTGTCATAATACGATAACGTCTTTTTATCTGAATAATCAATGTCGCTGCTGAATTTTATTTGTACCTTTTTTCCTGCATATTTTTTTAAAAATGAATTGGGTAAGATCACTTTATTGTTACTAAAATTATACTCGTTAACTGCAATAACCTTATTCTCAGAAAAAATAGTTGGTTTTGACAACCTTAAGTTACTTGTTCCTTTAGAGTAATCTAGTTCAAGTTTTTCGGGATAATAGACAGTGAGTTCTTGTTCAGGAACTTCTTGCTCGATTATATAATTTAAATTACCCGATTCGTTATCAATTGATGTAACTGACACTTTATTATACTCTTGAGGGCTGATTATTTTAGACTGAGAATCAAATAAACTAAAACTTGTACTATTAAAGCCGTCACTAACATAAGAACCTAACTGTATTCCTTTATTTAGAGGATGTAACAAACTCATCTCAAATACTTGATACTCAGTCGTCGCTCCTCCTACAGCAATACTATTAAAATAAGTATTAAATTTAGATCTAAGTAAATTTTTTTCTTGGCCCTTATCTGAAACAATTAAAGGAATATCATATGGGATTACCATAGCTGTTATGTAAGTAGACCATCCTGATATTATTCTGATAGGCATCATGACTTTAACGTTATCGTTTATTTCTTGTCCTGATTCCTGATCTACCAAAGAGTAACTTATTCTTGGTGTAGCTTTCACCATTGAAGAAGACCCATTCTGAAAGGTCATTAGAGCAGTATTATTTTCTCTAGAGGCTATCCTTACAGACAGCGCTTCTAAGGACGTAATTCTAATTTCCAATGCTTTACCTTTATAAATACCTACATTTTTAAGACGTAGCTCCTGACCTTTAGAAAAACTAATGTAAGCGTTTAGTTTTGGCAAAGAATTTTGAATTCTAACATCTTCTTCTAATTTTGTCCCAAAATAATTCAAATTAATAATATTCGATGTTAGATCAATTTTTTCTTCTGTTTTTAGATTAGAAGCGATCCCCTGATTATTTAGAATATATTCATTTGGCAAATACCCAAAACGACTCCACCCAGTCACATCTATAGCATAACTTATCTTCGGTAAAATTAATAAACTAGCCATAAACAAGACGATATATAAAATACAACCTATTTTTTTCCGTACCATTATTTATTCAACTCCATTTTAGATTACCCTCATTTTTTACGACGCCACAATAAGAAGAAGATTACGAACAAAAGAATAGTAATTAAACCAATTGATAAAATGATGATCCACACAAATTTATTGCTCGTTTTACTCTCAACTTCAATAGCTTCTTCGTTCAAACGAGCAGCTTCTTCATCCGTGATTCTAAATTTTTTAGTAAACGTCCATTCATCATCTTTTGAATGTGCAACTACATCTAACTCATAACTTCCTGCTGCTAATTCTTGATTTTCTAATGAAATTGGAAAATTGAAATTAGAATTAGGAGCCATCGCCATTTCGGATTTTTCTGCTTCATAAAGTACTTTACTTGAGTCATTCTTTCTGATTTTTGCTGTTAATGTTAAGTCACTAACAAAATCCGATTTGATGTTCTGGATATTTGCAGTAATTGCCGTTCGGTAATTGAACAAACCTGCTTTGACTGTATTTAGCTTAAGTTCTGGTTTGATTTTATCCAACTTTTCCCGAAGTTGTATCCCAATCACAACAGAAAAAACATTTTTTATTTGAACATCATTTTTCTTTGATTCTGACTCTTTTGTTGCCTCATTTGCCTCATCGTAAACGTTAAAGCCTCCAACTATTTTCCCTTCAAACGCTTTTTTTGGCATTTTTAAACTAAAGGTCACTCTTTTTGTTTCTTTCGGTTTTAGTGTCACTTTTTGTTTTCCTGAAATTAGTCTAGTAATTGGATAAACTAACGTTGAATCATTTTTTTCAGGTTCCACACTATATTCTAATTCTCCATTTTGATTGGTTGTGCCTATGTATGGTACTACAGCTAAATTTAACGTCTCTTCACTAGAACTTTTTATTTCTAACTCTATATTCTGGGTTTGTCCAGGGGTCATCTTCAAGTCAAAGTACGTTTTCGATTGATCTATTTGATTTTCTGGAATAACCGCTTGGACTGAATAGCCCATTCCATCCGCATATGCACTTTCACAAACACTTACGAACGTCACCATTAAAACTACCGTTAAGCAATTTTTTATTGTTTTAAAAAATGTCATCTATTACTCTCCATCTAATTTTCTGCACTCGGAACATCTGCTAATTTCCAAGAGATTGTTGCCATGTATTCTCTTCCTGCCTTAGCAGTATTAGGCAAAATGTCCAGTGTAATCTTTTTATTTACCCCTTTTTCACTTTTCCATCTTGTTGCCCAAACCCCTTGACCAGCGTTTTTATCGGCTGTCATCACTTTTTGTAAATCTTTGTTCAGTGAAACAGAGTGGCTTTTGGGAGGAGCGGCATATTCAGAGTTGTGTTCTTGAATATCTCCTTTTTGTATCGTTAAATTCGCTCCACTTAATAAGTATCTTTTTTGATTTGTTGTTGTAGGCTCAGAAACAAAATTAGATATCTTCGCATAGAGTGACCAGCCGCCTAAGTTTCCTCTTAAATCCGACACTTGGATATATGGATTAGAATTGATTGCGTATTCTTCTTGATATAGCCCACTTCTAATCACTTTCCCAAAACTAAAATTTGGGACTCGATCAATTTTTAATAAGCCCGAACTGTTGGTACCATTGTTTGTTGGATCTTCTGGATCTTGACCAAACGATGGGGGGACGGGACTCTCTTTCCCTTCGATAATGACTGCATCAATATCTGATTTTAAAGCATCGCTTGTTTTTGCTAAAACAGTTTCTGCTACAAAAACTGGTGATACAACTAAACCTACTAAAGCAACTTTTAAATATTTTGATTTCACTATTATCTATCCTCCCATTTTTTGATTTACCAACAAAAAATTCTTATCTCAGTTTTAATTTGGTGTATTTGTTAATGTCCAATTCAGTTTTCCGATATAGCTTGCTTTACGTGCTGTATTAGGAATAGATAACTGAACACCAGTTTTTCTAGTTACTTCTTGTTTGTCGGCATATCGTTCAAAAATATTCGTATAACGACCCATTCCTTTACCTGCATCTGCTTTGAAAACTACGCCAGATAAAGTGCCTGATATCTTCGCTTCTTTTCCGACTGGTGTATTTTCAGGTCGGATGGACGCACTTTTTGAGGTAACTTCAGCTGTTGGGATTGTTAATTCCCAGCCCTTTAAATCTTCTCCGTCATTTTCTCCGCCTTTGACTTTAAAAGAATCCATCGATACTTTGACATTCCAGCCAGTACCATTTCCCGTTACATCGACTACTTCAAGACCATATGCTTTATCTTTGGCAATTGTTGCTGCTCTTGTTTCCCCTAAAGGTACGGATGGATAATTAAAATCAGAGACTCCTTTGATGATAAACTCTCCTTCACGAGCTGGTTTATCTGAGATTTCCTCTTCCGTTGGCCCTGCCCCTGTTCCAGCATCAACATTTACCGTTATATCAGATTTTAACTCATCTGCTTTGGCTGCAACTGGTAATACTGTTGCACCAAAAGTGATTGCTATAATTAAAGTTGTTATTCTTTTTTTGTTCATAAACATTTCCTCCGTCATTTTTTCTCTATTCAACAGCTTACTACGACAACTTCCCTCAAGATTAAAATATTCCGTATTATGTTTTTTTATTTTTTATATGTTTAAATTAAATTGTATCTTCTAAAGACCAGCTAACAGTACCTGTGAATTGTTTGCCATTCGCATCGTCTTTTTGACCAGAATTTACAGCTAACTGAACATTTCTAATTTCAGCTGCAAAACCTTTACTTCCAGGTTTTGTTCCAACCATGATATCTGAACTACCTGTAGCTCCTGCTACTAGAGATACCTTAGTAACACCAGTCACTTTATCTTCATCATATTTTTTCAAATCTGGTAATTTTCCAATAGTCGATGGCAATTTACCCGTTTCTTTATCTCTTTGATCTGTTAAATCAAAAGTAGAAATATTTGCTGAATTCATCGTCATTGTTGAAACTAATTTTTTAGTTGCATCTGTTGTACTAACCAGATCAGACAATTTAGCAGTCAATTTCCAGTTTGTTTGTTGAGCTTCATCACGATCTTCATATACTGCGATGTATTGTTTTTCTTTTAATTGTTGGTAGTATACAGAGCTAAGTGCGCTTGCTTCATTTTCCGTACCAAATTTGAAAGCAGTTGGTTTGTTAATCAAACTTAATGCTTCATCATAAGGTCCAGGGATTACAGTATTATCATCGTCATTGCTAAATCCAATACCAACTCCTGTATTTGCTTCTCTTTCCGCTGCTTGAGCTGCTTGTGGCAATAAAACTGCGCCAACTGATAAACCTAAAACTAGTGTTCCTAATACTTTTTTATTCATTGATTTTCTCCTAACATATTTTATCTTTGAGGAAGTTACCGTAGTAAACTGTTGAAAGAGAAATGTTTTTTAACTCAGATTAAAAATATTGATTTGTTTTTGAATATACATAAATACATAGATCAGCAAAAGAAAACAGATGATCGAAACAGCTAATAAAAGCCAGTTTACTAGTATTTTTGTTCTTTTAAATTTTAGTTTTTTTAATAAAATATTGTCTCTATTTAAGGAGAAGAGAAACATTCCTAAAGAAATTGCGCTACATGCTCCTAAAATATATAGCCATATATGGACTCTCATAAAAAATATTCTCCCTTAATCAAACTTAAAGCGACTCTTTTCTTTACACATGGATTAATGGTTACTTGCCTTAATTTGTTTATCTAAAATGACTGCAAAACTAATCACGATTAGAATCATTCCACTTATCAATAACGTCAACTGCTTTACTGTTTCTCCAGTATTTGGAAAACTAACTCGTTTATTCGTCGGTTTGCTTTTATCTGCTGTAAGTGTATTATCTCGCACAGGCGGCGGGGTCTCATCTTCTGTTTCTTTAAAAGTGATCCCAACTTCTGCTTCTCCCGCCTCATTAGCAAATACAGATGGTGCTAAAAAGAGGTTTAGGCTAAAAAAGAGTATTATTGTGACCAATCGTTTATAGGATAGTTTGTTAAGACTCGGATTCATCGGACTCACTCTTTCACTCGTTTATTTGTTTTATTTTTAACTCGTTCTGCCTTCTTTCGTTTAGCTTTTTTCGCTTTTCTTTTTTTAGCACGTTCTTGAAGCATTTTTTTCCACCGCTTATTTCTAATTGCCAAAATAACAAGTACTAATATAAGTGAACCAATTGCTAAAATAACAACATAAGGTAACCAAGCAGGCGATTCTACCTTAAAAACTGTCTCTTCATTCATTTTCTTTGCTTTTTCTGCTGAAACGCTGAAGTCTTTTGCCCATTTCCAATCTTCTTCATCATTTTGTGCATGAACGTTTAGTATATATTCACCAGGGTCTATCGCATCAATTCCCCAATCCACTGAAAATTCATACGTACTATTTGGCGCCATCCGGGCATTTTCAACTGTTTGTTTTTTTAAAATATTTTTTGATCCTTTTTTAGTGACGGTCGCCTCGATTTTTAAATTATCGGCTATTTTAGGGTCTGGATTATGTATAACTGCTGAAACTTGCTTACGCCCAAGTTTTAAACCAAGTTTAGCTGAAGTCAGCTCTAGATTTTTAGCATTTTCGTATTCTTCTCCTGTTTCTGTAGTAATCAATCCAATTTTGTATTGATACTTACTAGATATTGTTTGATTCTTTGTCTGCTCTTTATCTTCGACAGATTGGAAAACAATTGCTCCTAGTTTGATTCCTTCGTAACTTTCTTTCGGTGGAGTTACAGATAATTCAACTATTTTTTCTTCAAAATTTTCTAACGTGATTTCTGAATCCTCAATATGAACAAATTCTGTTAGTGGATGCTTCAAGCTTTCATCAAATTCTTTTGTTGGTTTATCGTATTCAATATTCCCTGTTGAACCTGTTGTCCCATTCGCCACAAAGATATTTATTTTCAGTGGATCTTTTTGCGTCGATTTGACTTTCACCTTCAGTACTTGTGTCTCTTCCGGTTTTGTTTCAATAGAGAAATAAGATTTGTTCGTTTCAATTTGTGTATCCGGTCTAATTGCTTGAACGACAAAACCTAATGGGTCTGTCTCTTTTTCAGCCGCAATCGAATGAATAGGAGAAATAAAAAGTGGGATACAAATAAATAGAAACAATCTGTAATAATTTATGATTTTTTTTAACTGCACAATAATCTTAACTTCCTTTCTTAGTTCATCAATGACCAGAACTACATTGTTTTTTATACCTTGTTCATATTTGTTTATCAATGAACTCATTCATAGTACAATTAGCGTATAACAAATAAAACAGCAAGTAAGCGTTTCCAAATTACATTTCATCTTTTTATTTATTAATTTTATTTTTACAAAACGAAAAACTGACAAGTAAGCGTTCTCTTATTACATATACAACCTTTTTCATTTTTAATCTATTTAAACCTTTCTTTTTCTATCATTCTATTCTAGAATATATTAAAATTATTTATTTTTAATTTTTTACTTTTTTAGGAGGAAATATATTGACTTATAATACAACCATTTATGTAGTTGAAGATGATAATCTTTATAGGAAACGAATCATTTATTATCTTGAAAATTATCATTCAAGCCATTTTCACTATAGAATATCCCCATTGGATAATCACTTACTTTTTATGGAAGATATTCCAACACTTAACATCTCTGACAATGATATTTTCTTTTTAGATATTGATTTAAAAACCCAGTATTCGGGAATTGATTTAGCTAATAAGATTAGACAAGTCAATTCAAAGTGTAATATTATTTTTCTAACTAGTTTCGAAGACAAGGCTATTTCGATTATCAATAGTGATATCTTCCCACTTGGGTATCTCGTAAAGAATCCTGTTGATTCAACTGAACTAAAATCAACGATTGAAAATGTTCTTATGAAAGTTGAAAGTTTGACTAAAACAACCTGGAGACAAGATCAAGATATCGCAACTTTTATGAATGGATATGAATCAATTTATATTAATTGTAAAGATATCTTATATATTGAGTCACTTAAGGGGTTAAAAGGTCGTGTACTTATTAAAACACTTACTGAAGAATTGATCATAGAAGGAAAAATCGGTAAGGTCAAAAATAATTTAAAACAAGCGTACTTATTTTCCGCTCTTCAGTCTTACATAATCAATCTTGAAAATATCACTTTAATTAATCGTAAAAATGGCACAATTACTTTTTCAGGAGATAATGAACTTTTTGTAGGAACAAGAATCATTGATAAAGTAAAAAAAGGATTGCAGGAGTATCAATATGTTGGATAAACCTTTTTTCATTTCATTGATTGCACTGAATTTTTTGCAACTTCTTTGGTTGTTTGCTTATAAAAAAATTCTATCTTTTAGAGAAACGATGTTGCTTAGTGTTATTTTGATTGTTCAGATCATCATTGGATGGTTGATAGATGATCATTTTATTCTTTTGCTGCTGATTCCTTTTTTTATTCTACAGTTTTTATTTCCTGCAAGAAAAGTAAAGAACTGGATAATTCCAGCTTTATTTTTAAGCTTTGAAAATGCGATTGTTTTGCTTTCATGGCTTTTGACTTTAGATTTTTGGGATATTTTATTAATCAATCATCAGATATCCCCTGAAACATACTCAACATACCTAAAGTTCTTTATTTTTCTGCAACAATTTGTTTTCTACTTGCTTTTGATTTTTGCAAATTATTTAAATAAACGGTTTAAAGTAACAAAAACGCTTCATCTTTTACCTAAAAAATATCGCTTATTATCTGTTTTACTTTTATTTTTTTTATTTACAACAATTGTACTCCAACAACTTAGTGTTTTAGAAGGCTATCCACCCTCTTACTTCTATAGTTCTTTTATGATTATTTGTTTCACTGCTTTTCTCAGCTGGAATATTCTACTCGTAGTTAAACAACAAAATGAACAACAATACATTGCTATTCTTAATAAAAAATATGAACAGGATAAAGAAAAGATTGAACGTTCTAATGAATTTCGTCATGACTATAAACAGCTTTTAATTGGACTCACTTCTTATTTAGAAACAGACGATACGCAACAGGCACTGCGTCTACTTCATA
Source organism: Enterococcus sp. AAFC-DPL-5146 (assembly GCF_058216635.1). NCBI lineage: Bacteria > Bacillati > Bacillota > Bacilli > Lactobacillales > Enterococcaceae > Enterococcus > Enterococcus sp. AAFC-DPL-5146. Next base: position 2,074,821 of record NZ_CM177103.1, read on the forward strand.
CGATTATTGATTATTCCAATTCACTGCTCACACCAAACTTATATAAAACGATTGCTGTAATCAATAATCCTCCGATTCAAGGTCTTTTGACCAGTTTCCTTAAACGCTGCTCAGAAACCGACGTCCAGTTAAAGATTCAAATCACTGAAAAGTTAACAAATATTGATATAAGTATTGTTGATTTTATTCGTTGTTTTTCTATTTTATTAGATAATGCTTATGAAGCAGTTCAAGAAACAGATAGTAAGCTTATTGAAATAACTATTACAGGAGATTCACAGTTTGTTAAAGTCATCGTAAAAAATAAGTATAAAGAAGTGAAAGATATCTCGTTCCATTCTTTTTTACAAAATAATTTTTCAACTAAAGAAAACCACCAAGGAAAAGGTCTTCATATTTTTGCAAAATTGATCGATAAATACAAAAAAGCAAGTTATCAAATTTCAAAAAAAGAAGATTATTTTATCGTTAGTTTTTCAGTTCCTAAACTAACCAAACAATAACTCATAACCAAATAAAAAAATGTAGGAAAGTGACTGTTACTCACCTTTTTCTACATTTTTTGTTATCTTTAGGGTCAGTATCACCAACCATTGTTTCTCCACTCTATTTCAATCGATCATTTTTCTGATTACTATTTATAATTTGAGACTTTCAATGGTTTTTGATATGATGAAATAAACCTACGATTTTTCTACGTAAAGGAGTATCCGATGCCATGGAAACCTATTTAGCAACTGAGTTATTTGCTATAAACTATCTCCAGCTTATTTGGGCTTTGCTCAATAAAAAATATATTGGTAAGAAACAATCAATCACTTTGTCTATCCTACTAGTTTCAATAATAATTATTAGTTTTTTTATTAGAACACCGTATATTTTTATGCTATTATTTATTTTTTATGCGACTTCAGCAATCTTTATACTACAATATACGACCAGTTGGATTTTAATGGCACTCACGCTTTTTTCGATTAATTCTTTAACCATTCTTTCTTGGTTTTTCACCTATGATCTTATAAATTTTCTGTTTCAATTGCATTATCTTAATGCAGATCAACGGCAATTTCTTGTTCCTTTTTCATTACTTGGACAACAACTGTGTTTCTTTTTGCTGATTTTAGGCGTGAAAAAAATTGATAAAATATACCTAATCTCTGATTCTATTTTACATATTCACAAAAGCTATAAGCTCCATTCTATAATCGCTCTTTTTTTTCTCATTCTTTTTGCTTTGATTAAGCAACTTGCTATTCATTACTTTTTTGTAGAGTCTTTCTTTTACCTCACATTTTTATTGCTCACGTTAAATTTAATTGTTTATGCTACTGCTTATTTATATAGTCAGTATTATCAGCAACAGCTAAAAAAGGATATTTTATTTGAGCAGTATAATCAAGAATTAGAAAAAATCACTATTTCAGATGAATTTAGGCACGATTATCGAAATATTCTTTTAAGTTTAGCTAATTATATTGAACAAGGTGAAACGAAGGAAGCACTTAACTATATTTCTTCTATAACTGATTACTCAACAGAGCTTCTAGAAGAAGATCCTTATGCTGAGCTTAGTAATATCTCGATTCCATCGGTTCAAGGTCTGTTGATTTATCTGATCGAATCTTGTAAGGATGAAGAAATCCAGCTTCATCTTTACATACCGGATATAATTACGGAAAAAGATATTTCCATTCGCTTAATTGATTTTCTCAACTGTTTATCTATTCTGATGGATTTTTCTGTAAAAGCAACAACGAGAAAAAATTTATATTTATCAATTAAAAAGATAGAACAGCAGCTTATATTTAAAATAGAAAATACTCTAGAAAAAATACCCGTGACTCCTGTAAATTCTAAAAGTTATTTCAAAAAAAAGAAAATCAATACGCTTAAAAAAATCCTCAATCAATATGATGAAACCAAATTTTTCTTTCATTCTGAAAACGATGATTTTATAATGACATTCTCCATACCACTAATTTAAAGAAAAATACCAGATATCATTAATTGTATAATTTTTAACTATAAAATATTCGCCCTTTTTGATTACTTTAATCTTATAAAGGGCGTTTTTTTTCTGCACCAAAAAATAAAAAAGTGGGCAATAATCTTGTTTTGATTACTCTCCCACTCTTATTATCTAATTTGATAACTATGCATTCAACCAACATTACCAGAAGCCATCACTCGATGTCTTTGCTCCCGTTTGTATTGTTGAATGATTTTTAAGGCTCGTTTTCTTGTTTTTCGATTCGCGCACTTCAATCGTCTCCGTGCACTTGAAAGATCTTGTTTTTCCATCCAATCACCTCTTTACATCTATTTATCACTAACCTTTTACCAGCTTGCTTTGTGAATGCCGGGAATTTTTCCTTGGTGTGCTAAGGTTCTAAAATTGATTCGTGACATACCGAATTTACGCATATATGCTCTTGGTCGTCCATCAATCAAATCGCGATTTTTCAAGCGGTTTGGGTTGGAATCTTTTGGTAATTTTGCTAAAGATTCATAGTCTTTATTGGCTTTTAACTCGATGCGCTGTTCGGCGTATTTTTCAATCAATGCTTGTTGTTGTTTTGCTTTGGCAATTTTAGATTTTTTAGCCATAATCATGTTCCTCCTATATTTATAAATTCAAGAAATTATATCGGACACAAATCGTAATGATTACTATTTGATCTTTTGTAGGATAACACTAACAGAAATAAATTTCAAGTATTCTTTCTTGAAACAGATTAAGTAACATTTTCTACTTTTATTATTCCTAATTTTTGATCCTCCCTATCTCGTTGGTGCATCTATCAATGACCACGTTAACTGAGCCTGGTATTTACCTATTTTTGCATAAGCTGGAATGGATAAACGAACAGCATTTTGTATTGGTGTTTGTTCATCCATAAAACTGATGCTATAGGTACCTAATCCTTTATCTTTTTCAGCAAAAAAAACTGTTTGATTTGTATTCGATTCATTTATAGTGACTTGTTTGGCCTCTGGTAATTTGCTTGGATCAGTATTTTTACTAACGACACTACCTTTAGGAATAACTAAATTCCAACCTCCAGTAAATACTTCTGGTTTTTCTGTAGATGTTTCCAAAAAATCTGTCATTGAAACTTGAAGCGTCCAGCCTCCTCCAGTACCACGATAATCAGCAATTTCCAAACCTAGTTTTTCTCCGACCTCAACCTGAGCCTTTCCAACTTCGCCTATACTGATTCTATCAAAAGTAAATGATGGTACAGCTTCAAGTCTAAAACTATCAGGTCCTGCTTTTACTGTGATCACAGCAGTTTTTTTTACCCCTCCGACATTGTATGTTACACTATATGCTCCTAAACGTTCTGTATCTACACTTCCCTCAACTTTGATTTTTTCTATCCCTATTTCATTGCCTGTTTTATCAGTAGCAGAAACTAAATTATCGGCTGGATTCCAATAATCTCCCACACCTAATAAGGTATCTTTTACTTCTATTGAAGTAAAATCGTATGGATCATTCACTTCTTCCCAACCATTGTCTTGTATCTTATAATAATAAGTATCTTTATCTGTAGTTACACGAACGTTATTCTTATAGCGCGTCACTCTTTTACTAGCTTCTCTATGGTATAGTTCAATGATATCTCCAATTTCAACTTTTTCATTATTCAACGCAGTTGCAATTTCTATACCAGTATTCTTCCCATAACCCACGACTTCTTTTTTCACTGTTTTCATATCTTTACTATAGATTTTTATCTTAGGATAAATAGTATTTGGTATGTTCTCCAAGATTTTTTTGGCATTCCCAATGAAAACTAATCTCTTTTTTTCACTGTTATAACCAAGAGTAGCATAAACTCCTTTTTGCCCTGACATAACATAGCTATTGCCAGGAAGAATGTTTAAAGGAATGCTGAATTTATTTTGAACAGCTAAATCATTTATCAGGTAAATATCAGCATACTTGATACCAAAATCCACATTTTGTGAGAGACCGCCTCCTGTCTTAATTCTTGTAGGACTATCCACTGGATCCGAATATAGTTTGCTAAATGCCTGACTGTATTTCTGAGGATCTTGACTTTCTTCGAAAGGTAATTGGACTATTTCTTTTTTTAGTTCTCCCGTGGGTATACTGTAAGGTCCCATACTTGTCGTTATTCTATAGGTTCCATTTTTTTCTTCTGCTTCACTGGCTAAAATATCTTTCCAAATTTCTTTTTCTAAAGGCTGTAAGTTCAGTTTTTCTATTTTTGTTCTGGTTTCATCTGTTACGGTAAATTTCCAATAATCAAAATAGGGCAATAGATTCCTTTTAGCAGTCAATGATGCCAGTACAATAAATGTTTGTTTCATTTCTAACTCATTCTTAGGTGTATCACTGTATGTTAGTGATCGATAATTTTGATTCAAAATTTGATAAAAATCATATCCGAAAACTCTTGGTAACGTTAAGTACAATCCTAAGACTGCAAAATGATAATCAGAAGATTCTAGCGTTTCACGATCATATGTCCAAGTGGGATCTTTTTCTAGTTTGGAAAAATAATTTTTTACTGACTTGCGACTTCCATTAGAACTATTTACCGCATCATATCTGCCAGTTCCTGTAAGAGTCCAATTTTTTTGAATATAATCAGCAAAGATATTAACTGTAACTTCTGCCATATTCTTCCATAGATAATCTTTATCTTGATAGGTATGTCCTATTTCATGACTCAAACCCCAGTCCGGATAATTTCCACTACTACTGAATATTGTTCTATCTTTAGTCGTTCCACTGTGAATACCAATAAAATAATTGGTTGAGAAAAGTTGACCTGCGCCGAAAGATGGGTTAACTAAATGAATTCGTTGATTGGATTTTTTGGCTGTTCCAGCTCCATCAATAAAAAAACCAGACGTTTCACTTGCTAACTTCGCAGTCTTAGAAAACATATCAACAAATTTCTTAACCTGACCATTTTTACTGAAAATATCTTTTGCTCTATCTATCCTTATCGTAGCAATCACTTCACTACTTTCCATTTCCATAAAGGGGATGTCTTTATATGTATTCAGTTGTTCTTCAAATTCTTCTGGTGCCGTCACACCATCGATATAATGTGGGACTTTCACACCACCTTTGATTGTAATCCTTTCAGTTTTGGTATCAGAATAGTTTACAAGATAAATCATTCCGCCAGACTCTGATCTTTTAAAGCGATTCGTTCCTTTACTTAATTTAAAAATTCCATTTGTAAAAGGTTTTGTTTGCGTTCCTGTTAAAATATAAGGAATAGCGGTATACCCACCCCACTGACCAATCCTTAACTCTAAATTTTCCGGCTCGTCTTCTAGAGTGATCTCAACTTCTTCTCCTTGATATAAAAATAGACCTGTAGATTCAAAAGCAGAGTGCTCATGGGTTCTTTTTTGACTGTCTTTTATTTTAGTTGGATTTCCTCTTGGTATTGCGATAATCTCTGTTTCTATGTTCCGTTCGCCATCAAATGTTTCAGCTGAGGTATTGATTGGACAGACGTGGATCGTCAGTATTATAAAAATTATTAATAAAATAACAGTTATTTTATTTTTTTGTGTAACATCTTTAAATCTTCCTTGGTATTTTCCAAACACTTCCATCTTTTGATACTCCTTTTCTTAATTTATTTAACTACTATCTTTTTCCTTAACATTAGTCAAAACTTAAATTTGTAACTAGTTTATAAACTTGAAGACAGAAAAAATTTAATTAAACTAAAAAAAGCTCGCAATAAAACAGGGACAATGTTTTATTGCAATCCTTTATATTAATGAACAACGGTAAAAATATAAATCCTTCAAAAATAAGCGGTTTAATCCCAATGATCTTTATCTCTTAATCTATTTTATGTTTCAAATCATCTGACGCTTGTTTCTGTGTTTAACTACTTAACTTTAAACATGTATCCTTTTGATCGAATTGTTTTAATAAACCTTGGCTTTGTTGTATTTTTTTCGATCTTACTTCTTAAATGGAAGATAGTATTAGCGATTCGGTAATTTTTATCCTCAGTATCTATTTCGTTCTCCCACAACGTTTCCCTGAACTCTTCATATGAAATTGCTCTTCCTGGATTATTATACAACATCTCCATTGCTTGAAATTCCTTTCTTGTTAAAGAAATTTCATCTTCCTCGTCAATAATGACACTCAAATTATTCGGCATCAACACGAAATCTGACGCTGATACAGAATTATCTTTTTCCCCTATTTGATACTTATCCATATCCAATCTTGTTAATAGGTTATTTAGTGTTATCATAAATTCTTCTGGATCTATTTTAGATGAAAAGCAAATCTCTACTCCTAACTGTAAATAAACAATATTCGTATGAGAATCATTCTCTTTTGAAAGTAAATAAATTGGTAATTTAACAATTTGAGTAAGTTCGATTAACCAGCCACATATTAGTGGCATATCTTCTTCTTGTATAATTATTGCATCAAGTTTTTCTTCTTTTTCTATCAGATCAGTTTTTTTTATCAGCTTCACTTCCCACCCTTTTTTCTTTAAACAATTCATATGGGTATCTTCGGTGGTTTCCTCTGAAGCTAAATAGCCAATTGTATACATTCTTCAATTCTCCTATTAATTTTATTTTATTGGTCCATCAATCAGGGACCAAGTTATTTCTGCTTTATATATTCCCGTTTTTACATAAGTGGGAATTGATAAACTGACAACATTTTCCGTAGTTGTTTCATCTGTCATAAAGACATTTGTATAATCCCCCAGCCCTTGATTTGTTTCTGCTGAAAAAACCAATTGATTTGTATTAGCTGTTGAAATGATTACTTCATTTGTTTTTGGAGGATTCTCTAAATCCCCCTCTTGGCTAGTAATCGTTCCTTTTGGAATTTTTAAACGCCAACCTTTAAGAATTGTTTCTTTGTTTTCTTCATCTTCTGGTGAAAAATCACTCATTGCAACTTGAACGTTCCAACCACTACCTACTCCTCGTTTATCAATGACTTCTAAAGCAAGTTGTTCACCTTGTGCTACATAGGCTTGACCTGTCTGGCCTAATTGAATTTGATTAAATGAAAATGCTGAGCCTGTATTTAGCGTAAAATCATTTGGATCAGCAACTACCTCAACAGTTGCTCTATCTGCGTCCCCTGTTTCTGCAACAGGAAACAGATAGTCGTATTTATCTTGATAAACTATTTTATTTTTTTCTGATAATTCATTCATAGCTGCCCAAAGCTGCTGCTTCAATTCAGATTCTGATGATGTTTTTATCTCTTCTTGATTATTTATTTCCGCTGCTAATGCATCAATTTTTCCTCTTAAAATCAATTCTGGGTCATTTTTTAATTGCAGATTCTCTAAGCCTCTAGTGGTCATTTTTAAGTTGTTTGTGTTATTCGTTTTATAAATGATATTATCAGTACTTAGTAGACGAGTTTTTGTTTCTGCATGGAAGATTTTCACTTGATAGTCAGGAGCAAAAGGAAACGTATCTTCTCCTACTGTATTTTTTGTTCCTTCCAGTTCTTTACTGTAAATGATCTTACCTGTTGCATCACTCACCTGTATACTGATGTATTTTTCTCCGTCATAATAGCTATGAGGATCTTTATTTATCACTTTAAAACTTGCTTGTTGAAGATTTGCATTTGTTTTAAAAGAAGCAACAAGGTAGTTTCCTAACCCTTGAAAAAGTATTTCTTGATTCACTAATGTACTTGCATTGATTTTTTTGAATGTCAGAGTACTCGTATTTTTCTTTTCTTTCACATAAAAATAATGTTGGTCGAAAGTATAGCCAAGTTTTAAATTATCAACAATCTCTAGCGTATAAATACCATTTGGAATGTCATCAAAATAAACTTGCTCTTGATTAATCACAGCTTCACTAACCACATCTTTTCCATCTAGCAAGCGAATTTTTTTCCCTTTTATCTTGTTGATATCATCAATTTTCAAATCAATTGTCAGTGACCCTCTCAAGCCTAACGGCGCAAGTTGCTGGTTATGAATAATTTCGAAATTGGAATTAATCAAAATTTGAGAATCAATACTTTTTCTTGCAGCATCCAGCTGATTCGAAGGAACAACATCTGCCAAAGCTGCTACGGCTTGATATCGTCTCGCACGATTTAGTTCTGTTTGTTTTTTATTTGTCCCCATCTTCCAACGATCTAGTACCGGAGTAAAATCAAAGCCGCTTGTTTCACTGTAATATTTATTCATCAGTTCAGGCAATGGATAGTTTTTTGTATTAAAGCCTGATTGTTGCGCTAATAAACGGTAACCTTGGTACATTTTGGCATAGGCTTCTTTACCTGCTTTTTGTTGTAGCATCACTAAAAGAACTAAGCGGTCCCGATGAGATAGATCATCTTTATAGCCTTTTCCACCAATTATGATTTTATTGTATAAACCACTATCTATTTCTGTTCTTTTACCGAAGTTAAAGAGCCAACTGAATGAGTCAGCAGATTTTCCAAATTTTTCATATTGATATCGTGCTGCCAATACATTATTGGATACTTCTCCTGTATAAATGCCTTCATTGTCAAATCCTGCTTGATAACCATGACCGATTTCGTGTAGTGTTCCCCATCCTTTATACTCTAACCACATATCGATACTTCTACTTGTATTCGCAGTCCAATCGACACCGTAATAAGCCCCTCCTGGTCCGCTAACATCTGCTTTCAAGAAATAACGGTTTTCACTACGCATATTTACTGGACTAGAATTATCTAAGCCAATATATTGATCATAATTATTTAAGATGTCGTCCAAGTAATTGGCTACATCCTTCAATGTTTTAAAATTTTTATGTGCTTTGACCAGCGCTTTGTCTCTCTTAGGGATAAAAAGTTGAAAATTACTTCCTTTTAAAAGGGCAAAGCTACTATCAGATTTGTCCCAAGCAGTGAAGAATTCATTTTCATTGCCATTTCCCTCATAAATAGGCAATGGTACGGTTCCCCCAGAATCTTCTATTTGATATTCTATTTTAGCTGTCTTTTGACCATAAGCTCTATTGATAAATGGAGTTGTTTCAAACCCAGAAGAAATCGATACCCACTCTGACCCGAATGTTGTTGTTGTTTCCTCTTTTGAATCATTTGACAGTAAACGGATCCTTAACGAATCTTTAAATTCAGGATTGACTTGTCTGACTTTTAACACTACATTTTTCTTCAGGATAAATCCTAAATCTTGTCGATCATGATATCTCCCTTTACTGATTCCAGCTTTAAATAACCATGTAGGTTCTTTCATACTTGTTATCTCTAGACTGCCTTCTTCAGCTTGTGCAACTTGTCCACAAAAAAAGAACACTATAACAACAGACAAGACAATCATTATGTTTTTTTTCATTTTGCCACCCCTTAAAAATTAGAAGAATTACTCACTTCAAAATAGGATTGAATGTTGCTTCTCTCTTTTTATCCATCCTACTCCCATTCTTACTATGTATTTCTCAATTATTTACCTAATATACTAAAGAGATTCCTAGCTCATTACGAACTAGGAACGTCTTCTAGTGTCCATGTAACACTGCCGTTATATGATCCCGCATAATTAGAACCCGAGGATAGAATGTATTGTAAGCCTCGTTTTTCATTCCAATTAGTCGAAATAGGAATACTTTCATTCTCTGGATCACTTACGCCGCTTTCAATTATAGTCTTTTGACCTGCTGAAATTAATTGATAGCCACCATTTGTATTTTGATATACGAATGCGCCTTTAAGCTCTCTAGAACCAGAAGTAAGAGTTGTTGGCGTTAATCCTAATCTCCAGTGGCCGTTATCTCTATTGTCAAAGATAGAAACAGCTCCTGTTAATTTCACTGGTTTAGGCTGATTGTCATCTAATGATATTGTAAATGACATATCACTTGGTACATTATCAAGCTTCAATTCAGGTATTTTTGTGATTACCACAAATTGACTGTTAGGATTTAATGTGGCTTTGTCCACGACCACCCTATATTTGATCCCTTTTGCGTAGGGAATAGAAATCGCTTTATCTACTGGACCTTCGTATAAAACAGCTTTTGTATCGTCATTTATGATTGTATAAATATGTCCGTCATTTAATGAAAATACTTTATCACTACCTACTTGTGATGCCTGCAGAGCGAAATTTCCTTGGTTTGTTTCATCAAATGGCTTGATCGTCTTTATATCAGCACCATTGATGTTTAATGAGGAGTTTCCTATTATTTTTAATTTTGTGGTACTAGAATCGTTAACAAACGTATTCGTATTCGTTCCAGTACTTGCACTTGTTAAAAAGCTTGGAACCTTGTCTGAATTGACCGTCAATTGATTATTACTAATATCGATCAAACTAAATCCATCGGAAAATGCTGGTACTTGTCCAACAAACTTATTCCCATTGACTGAAAAAGATTTTAATTTCGATAATTCTCTTAATCCTTCTGGTAAAGTTCCTATCATTCCTTTATTTTTTAACGATAAAAGACTTAGATTGATTAAATATTTGATATTTTTAGGAATAAATTGATTGGTAAACTGTCCATCAGTATCTGTATTAAGTTGTGATACTTTAGGTAAGTCTGACACATAGACATCTTTGCCAATTTGTTTAGGCTTCAATTGATTGTTGACAGCATTGATGATCCAACTTTGATTCTCAAAAAATGCAGCTGTTACAACATCATCGGTGACATCAACAGGGACATCCAATGTTTGAGTAACATCAGGAAAAATCTGACTTTGAAGTTGTACTTTAACTGTATCTTTTTTCACTGTATCAAAGACTTTTTCAGTTGGAATCGTAACGGTTACTTTATCTCCTGGAATCGTACTTTTTACATCTGTCAGAATTTTGCTTACATCTAAATCATTTGTTGTACTATTTATCGGCAGTTTTTGAGAAACTGTGGTTGCCGAAAGTGTTGGTACAATTTCTGAATAGCCAATAATGCTGTCAGATTGGACTTCTTTGCCTTCGGCCGTTCTGATATTGTATGCTGTCAATGGAATCTTGATCGTACCGCTTTTTTTATCAAAAAGTGATAAGGCTTTATCAACATTCAATTGAGTAAAATCTATACTCAATTTGACAGAGTTACTATTTAACTCGTTTAATAGACTATTTGGTATAGTGACGCTTATTTTATCTCCAGCTAACTGTTTTACTTGAACTTTACTGGTGATATTATCTCCGTTTCGATTTGACACTTTAAGTGCTGAGGCATCAAATGTTGAGAATATTTTCTCTTTGTCTTCTAGTATAACAGTGACATTATCTGGATAATATATTGGGTAAGCAGCACTCACAGCTTGAGAAATATCATAAGATGCATGAAATCCATCGCTTACTCGTTTTCCAACAACACCTGGTGTTCCATAGGTTGGAGTACCGGGTACTGCAATTGAGCTTACAAAAATTCTAAGTTGGCGATACACAGCTCCTATGTTTTTCACTCCAGTAGTTCCAGGTAAATTATTGTCACCTATTGTCACATAGCTTTGATCAACGGGTCCCCAATAATTATTACGGTCCAAAGTAGCTGTCAAAAACGATTTTCCAGATACCTTATCCGTTACTATATCTAAACTAGGTGCTTGTTCATATTCTTTTATTTGCCTATTATAAACTTTCTTTAACCCGTCTATAGAAAACGATTGATAAGGATATACTCCAGCATTAGGATTATGATTATCCATCTGAATAATCTGAGGGAATTCTAGATAAATATCTTTAACCACTTCTTTTGTGTCTGAATACACTAATTGATAATTAAAAAGACCGGTTGTTCCATCAGCAGTAAGTGTTGGACTAAAATTAATAGAACCCTCTTTAGATAAAGCTAGGACATCAAACACGTTTGCTACCTCTGGTCCATTAATAATAACAACTTTGAGAGCTAATTGTCGATCTTTGTAATATCCAACATCTTTATAATACAGAACTTGGCCTTTAGTATAGCCCCTAGGTACATCGTAGCCTGCAAAAAATGGATTGTCATCCTTATCAACGATCTCAGTAAGAAGCTCATTCCAATCTCCTTGATATTCCGGTCGAATCACTGGTTTATCAGGAGTAAAAATTGTTCCAGATCTAACTACTCCCTTTGGAGAGATTTGTGTAAAATAGTCTTGTGCCACGGCTGCGTCAACAGTCTGTATTTTTAAAAAAAGTAGGCTGATGAAAAGTAGACATAACATAGCTTCCCTTAGAAACTTAGCTTTTCTTTTCATTTTGTAACCTCCTTTCTTATTTACTCATTATTTTTCATTTTCTTTTTTTTCCGTTTTTTCTCTAAACGTTTCTTTTCTAACGCTTTTTTACGTTGTTTTTCTTTTATGATTTTTACAATCACCAGAATAACGATTAAAATAACCAAAATGATTCCCGCAATAATTCCGCCAATCAACCAATAGTTCGGTTCTTTTTTGACATCAATTGCTTCTTCTGTTAATTTTTTCGCTTCCTTACTGTTGATTTCAAAATCTTTTGAGAATTTCCACTCATTGTCTTTTGTGCTAGCGACTAACTCTAAAGAATATTTTCCTGGAGTAATCTCCTGATTATCCCAACTAATTGGAAAATCAAAATTTGAGTTTGGTGCCATTGCCATTTCTTCTTTAGTTGTTTGGTGGATAACTTCTTTTGATCCTTTTTCGCTTACCTTAGCGACAATTTTCAAATCATTCACAAATGTTGGTTGTGTGTTTTGTAAATTAGCTGTTATGGCTGTTCGATAGTTCAGTAAACTTGGTTGAATCGTATTCAATTTTAATTCAGGTGCTACAGGATCATCTTTTTCAGTTAGTTGAATACCAACAACCATGGCATATTTATTGGTGATTTGAACGCCGCCTTCAGATTTTTTGTCTTTTTCCCCTGATTCATCTTTATAGACGTAAAATCCGCCCACTATTTTCCCAGGCAGTTCCTCTTCTGGCATTTGTAAGCTAAACGAAACCACTTTATTCTCTTTAGGTGCTAAGGTCACTTTTTGTTCCTTAGATAGAAGCTTTGTCAGTGGATACTTAAGGCTAGAATCTATGGCCTTGTCCTTTTCACTAAAATCGATCACACCATTTTGATTGGTTGTTGCCACATTAGGAATGATATTCAACGTGATTTCTTTGTCCCCAGCATTTGAAACATTAAGTGTTAAGTCTTGTTTTTGTCCTGGTTTCATTCGTAGATCAAAGTACGTTTGACTTTTATCTACTTGATTTTCCGGAATATTGGCAGATATGGAATATTCCATATCTGCCGCTAAAGCGGGCGTTCCTATGAAGAATAATGTAATTAAAAATAAACTGTAAATCATTGTTTTGACGTTACGCATCGTGTTTTCCTCCTGTAGTAAATGAGCTTGGGCTAACCTAAAACTTTTGAGACACCCAACTTTTAAAACAGATGTTTTAACGTCTGTGGTGAATAAAATAACGATTAGTTTATTTAATGTGATCAATCGTTAGAAAGTAGGGGTTGGAACAAAATAGTTATTTTGTCCAATCATCTACCTACTTTCTTAGTATCAATCAATTTTGGCCTTGCTCTTACTTATTTTTATTTTCCTGGTGCGTCTTGAAGCTCCCAGTAAATGGTTGTTGTATAAGTTGTGTTAGCTTTAGCTGTACCAGCTAAAATAGCTAATTGGATACTTTTATTTTTTTCATCAGCAGCTGCTTTTGTCCATTTTTGCATCCAAGTACCTTCACCGGATTTTTTGTCTGCCATCATAACTCTTTGATTTTTTGCTGTTAATGTCACATCAAAACCTTTTGGTGCAACGATTGCTTTTCCTGCACTAGCTGATACAACTTCATTATTGTTCATTGATAGTGTTGCACCTTTTAATTCGTCTTTAGCAGCACTTGTAAAAGCATCAGCTCTAGCGTAAAGTGTCCAACCAGCAGAAGTTCCACGAACGTCTGTTACTTGAGTATATGGATTTTCATTCATGGCATATTCTACTTGATCAGAACCATTGATGTTTACTTCACCAAATGTTATGTTTGGCACACGATCAATCGTTAACAGACCTGTATTTCCTGTTCCTGGATTTTCTGGGTCAGTTGGATCTTCGCCTCCTGCTGGGGGACGAACTTCGTTTTCGTTTCCTGCCAACATTTGAAGCTCAGCAGTTGACTTAGCATCTGATAAATTTTCTGCATGTGCCTCTGTGTTAAAGCTGTTAACGGCTAATACGCCTAATACTAGAGATGAGAATAATACTAGATTTTTTTTCATTTTTACACTCCTATTTTTTAAAATTATTTTGCTGGTGCATTTGCTAGTGTCCATGTTAAGTCGGCTTTATAAGTCCCAACTTTTGCATAACTAGGAATTGTCAAACGGACACCATCTGCAGCTGCTGTTTTATCATCCATAAAGATGTTCGTATATCTACCTAAGCCTTTATCTTTTGCCGCAGAAAATACTGTTTTAGCAGCACCAGCAGTATCCAATGTTACAGCACTTGTTTCAGGAGCATTCATTAAATCCCCTTGCTTACTTGACACTTTTCCTTTTGGAATCTCTAATTTCCAACCTTTTACGATAGTATCTGTGTTGCCCTGAACTGTTGAGCTAAAGTTTGTCATAGCCACTTGGACATTCCAACCAGAACCTGTACCACGATTATCAACAACTTCTATCCCTAATTTTTTACCAGTTGCAACTGTTGCAGTACCAACTTCACCAATTTTGATTTGACCAAAAGCAAAATCAGAAACGGCATTGATAGTGAAGTCGCCTGATCCAGTTCCTGGTCCGATTGGTTCTTCTGGGTCTACTGGTTTTCCTGGATCAATTCCGGCAGATTTCGTTACTTCAACTTCTGCTTTAGTTGTTTTTTGTGTTGCTGTATCTGCTGCAAAAGCACTTTGTCCATTGATGAATAAAAGACCTGCTAATGCAACACCTGCTAATAAATTAATTTTTTTCATGTTATTACTTCCTTTTCTTTATCTGATTATTTTGTTCCTGTAGGCGTATCAATTAATGTCCAAGTAATTGTTGCAGAGTAAGTACCAACAAGGTTTCCACCAGGAATTATTAACTCTACTTGATCAGCCCAATCGTTGACCCAAGAACCTTTTCCTTTTTCTTTAGCTGCCGTGATAAGTTGTGTTTCAGTTGTTCCAATCACTGTTCCTTGAGCATTTGCTGCTGTTGGTGGATTTAATGTATCCCCATTTGCTGATGTTTTAAATGTTCCAGCAGGGATTTTTACTGTAGCACCTTTTAATGTTTTAATATTTTTAGCATCTGTTTTATCTTCAAAGTTGCTGATTTTTGCTCGAACATTCCAACCAACACCTGTTCCACGCTTATCTGTTACTTGAATTCCTAATGTTTCTCCATCTTTAGCTATTGCATTTGTTTTTGTTTCGCCACCTGAAATAGCTGCTGAACCAAAGTTGAATTGAGAAACAGCATCAATCGTCAATAAGCCTACTTGACCTGTTCCACCCTCTTCACCTGGATCAACTGGTTTTTCTGGATCTACAGGTTCATTGGGATCTGGATTTGTCGGATCTTCTGTTTTAAGACTGAATGTCGCTTTACTATCATATGGTTTTGTACTTTCTGCATGAGCTGCTTGTGTGGCCATAGCCAATGATGTTAATACAACTGCACTTGTTAAAATAATTGTTTTTTTCATTTAATTTTCTCTCCTTATTTCTTTCCTGGTGTGTCTGAAATTGTCCATGTTAATTGTGCTTGATACTCACCAACTAATACATCTTGTGGAATTGTTAATTTAACTGCGTCTTTACCAAATTGGTCCATCCATGCACCAGCACCTGTTCCATCTTGTGCTTCAAAAACAGTTTGCGCTTTTGCATTTACTTCCATAACTTCTCTTGTTGTAGGTGCTGTGGAAGTTGTACCACTTGCTTTAGCTGTTCCTTTTGGTAAATATAAAGAAGCACCCTTCATAATGATTTTATCGTTTGTTTTTTGTTTAAATTCTGTCATGGCTACTTGAACGGTCCAGCCTTTAGCTGTTCCGCGAATATCACGAATTTGAAGACTTGGATTTTCATTTTCTGCAGCTATTACTTCTTGCTTACCTGTTAATTTGAAATTCCCAAAATTTAGTGGAGAAACATATGTGATTGCTAGAACTCCAGTATTTCCTGTCTCTCCTTCGCCACCTTCTCCGCCTTCATCACCAGGAACTTCAGGTTGACCAGGCTCATCGCCTTTCCCTGCTTCCAAATTTACTAAACCATATGATGTTGCATCTTTCTTCCCTTTTTCGTCTCCTGCCGTATCATCTGCTGCAAATGAGACACTTGGTGCTGCAATACTACCTAATAGTACTGTTGTTAATAACATTGATTTCCATAATTTCATTTTTCTTCCCCCTAATTAAATAGTAATAAACCATGATGAAGCTTAAAATTATTAATGCAAGATAACCCGTGGCTATCCATAAAATCATCTTAACTTCACCGGTGTTTGGTAACCTTTTCCCTTGTCCTAGACCTAAATCACCAAATATTCCTCCCTTGTCGTTTGGAGTCTCTTGACCTTTTGGCGGTGTGTTGTCATGGACAAAAGTAATACTTGCTTGACTACTTGCACGGTTGCCTGTGTTTTGTTCTTCTGCATTACCAATTGTTGGATAAACACTCAAACAAATAATCACCAAGAAAAATGCAAGTAATCTATTCCTCTTCATATAACTCCCCCTTATTAAATCACTCGTATTAAAATGATACTGTAATACTGTTTAAATAATACCGATACTTTCAAATCACTTAAATCGAATGTAAACGTTTTTTTGTCTTTTTTGTGTTTTTTTATAAATTTTTTATTAATATACTCTTCTTTTTATTGGTAATATAATTTACTATGTATTAATATTAATATTTATTTTACATACTAAGGAGTACTTTATTATGAGCTTATGTGCTAAAATTTATGTGATAGAAGATGATTATGAATATAGGAAACGAATTATTCAATCTTTAAAAGACTATCACTCTAACTTTGTTGATTTCGATATTTCTTCTATTGATAATCATTTATTTTTTTTAAAGGATTTACAAACGCTGTCCATTACTGATACGGATGTTTTTATTTTTGATATTGAGTTGAAAACAACGTTTACCGGAATCGATTTAGCGACTGAAGTGAGAAAACGAAATAATAACTGTTCGATTATTTTTCTGACTAGTCTAGAGGATAAAGCTATTTCTATCATTAATAGTGATATCTTTCCAATTGGTTATATCGTCAAAGATGCCACTTATCCAGGGAATTTGAATAGCTCAATCCATAAATTATTATCAAAAGTAGAACATCACTTAAAAGATTTTTGGACTGAAAACCCTGATATCGTTACATTAAAAAATGGTGCTGAAAAAGTTTATATCAATTGTAAAAATGTCCTTTACATTGAATCCGTTAAAGGTGTACGGGGGCAAATTTTAATTAAAACTTTTTCAGAAGAAATCATTATCAACGGTCATATTGGAAAAATAAAAAAACTTTTACCACAAGACTACTTGATGACCTCATTACTGTCTTATATCATCAACCTCTCAACCATTGCGACACTTGATCGAGCAAATGGTATCGTTACCTTCTCAAATGGAGAACAATTAAATGTAGGCATCTCAATTATTGATAAAATTAAAAAAGCCTTATAGGAGGCTCATTACTTTGGACAAATCTCTCTTCACATCATTATTAGCTATTAATTGCTTTCAGTTGATCTGGCTTCTTACCCATAAAAAAATTTTTATGTTACGGGAAAATCTTATTTTGACTTTCTGCGTAGTAATCCAATTTGGCTTAGGTTTTCTTGTAACTTCACCTTATGTAGCTGTTTTTCAACTCCCCTTCTTTTTATTACAATTTATTTTTGCTGTTAAAAGGTTGAATAATTGGTTTTCCCCATCCTTACTGATTAGTTTTGAGATTTCTCTGATTACTCTTTCTTGGATTCCGACTTTAGATACTTGGGATATTTTGCATCATAATCATCAAATTTCTAACGCTACCTATGATGCGTATTTTTACTTATTTGTTTTATTACAACAGCTAGTATTATTTTTGATTATTGGGTTAATGAATTATCTATGGAAACGATATTTTCCTCATGATACTCCTGCGCTACTGCCAAAAAAATACAGATTGCTATCTGTTTTTCTTTTATTCTTGCTTTTTTTAGCAGTTGTCATCAAACAATTCAACGTTTTAAGTGGAGATACGTTTTCTCTGATGTATAGCTTATTCATCATCGTTGGTTATACCTGTTTGATTAGCTGGAATTTACTGATCGTACTTAAGTCTAATAACGAGAAACAATATATTGCACTTTTAGCTGAAACGTATGATCGTGAAAAAAATAAAATCACTCTTTCAAATGAGTTTCGTCAGGATTATAAAAGTTTCCTACAAAACTTAACGACTTCTTTAGAAGCTGGAGATCAAGAAAAAGCGTTTGAGCAGCTTAAACGCATTATTCAATACTCTGATTCATTACTTACACCAAACTTATATCGGAAAGTTTCTGTTATTAATAATTTACCTATTCAAGCTTTATTGACCAGTTTTCTAAATAAAGTACTTAATGCAAATATTTACCTGAGCTTACATATAACTGAAAATTTGTCGACTGTTGATATGAATATCGTAGATTTTATTCGTTGCTTTTCTATCTTGTTGGATAATGCTTATGAAGCTACTGAAAAAACAACTGATCCTTCTATTGAAATCACCATAACAGGAACAGCTAGTACCGTGACCATAGAAGTTGAGAATACTTATAACAATCAAGCCAATGTCCCATTCTCCACTTTTTTACAAAATAATTTTTCAACCAAAGAAGGGCATCAAGGAAAAGGGCTTTATATTTTTATCAATATATTGAAGAATTACAAGCATAGTAGTCATAATTTTATAAATAAAAATAATCACTTTATTGCCAAGTTTACGATGCCTAAAAAATACTAACGTATAGGAGGGAAAACTATGACCATCATTCTTTTTAATAGAATACTTGTTGTGAATTATATACAGTTTATTTGGTTTCTTAACTATAAAAAGTTTATTACACCAAAACAAACAATTTTTTTAACAGTATTGCTAGTTCTTCAGATCCCGTTCGACTTGGTTTTTACTATCCCCTTTTCCTTAATAGCCGTCTTTATTATTTTACAACCTATTTTTATTGTTCGGTCTTTAAAAAAATGGTTACCCATGGTTCTTTTTTTATATTTAGAAAACTCATTAATTATCATTTCATGGTTATTTACGAATGATTTAATCGATTTCCTCTTAAAAAACGGGAAAATTTCCAATACTATTTATCAACAAATCCTTCCAGTTTCATTGATACTACAACAACTTTTGCTTTTTATTTTGATTTTTCTTCTTAAGCAAATAGATTTAAAATATAGCATATTCGACTCAATTATTCAGATTAAAAAAAGTTATAAACTTCCAGCTATTCTACTAACGATTCTTTTATTTTCTCTTGATTATTTTAAACGTTTAGCTGTTTTTCTTCACTCTAACATTGATTTTTTTTATCTAACGTTTTTACAGTTGACCCTTACCATTATTTTTGGTACCACTGCCTATTTATATAGTCAGTATTATCAGCAACAGATGATGAAAAAAATTTTGTATCAGCAATATAGTAAGGAAATGGAAAGAATTACTTTATCAGATGAATTTAGACATGATTATCATAATATTCTTTTGAGTTTAATGGGTTACATAGAACATAATGACTTGCACAAAGCGTTAGATTTTATTTCATCTGTAGAAAACTATTCTAAAAATTTGTTGGAAGAAGGCGAGTATGATCAGATAAATCATTTAACAATCCCTCCTGTTCAAGGCTTACTTATCCATTTTATTGAACTGTGTGAAGCGAAGAATATTCAGCTGACGATTTCGATTCCTCGAATGATCCAGGAATCAGATATTCCACTTAATTTGATTGATTTTATTCGATGTATCTCTGCTTTGTTTGATTACGCCTTAAAAACAACTGTTTCGAGACAGGAATCAGTATTAGATCTTTCTATCAAAAAAGAGGATCAAGTCCTTTACTTTTGCCTAACTAACTTAACGGATCCTTCAACGTTGCTTAATCATAAACCAAACCAAAATATCCAAGCACAAAAGAAATTGAAGGAACGTGATTTACTTGATGCTCAAAAAATTCTTCAACAATATAACCAAACAGAGCTTCATGTACATACAAAAAACGAGAAATTTCTATTGACTTTCACACTCCAATTAAATTAGTGATTTTTCACTATATAAAAAAAGTGCTTGGGACATGAAATTCGCATAAACGTGGGGAGCAGAAGAAAATCCTTCGGAAATAAACCCTTCTGCCCCAGCCTCTTTTTGCTACAATCCACTACATTTCTTTTAACTTTTTCAAATCCAGCATATATCCTTTAGAACGCACGGTTTTGATAAACCGTGGATTAGTTGTGTTAACTTCTATTTTATTTCGTAAATGAAACATCAGGTTTGCCACTCGATAATTTTTATTCTCACCCTCTACTTCAGAATCCCATAGTTTTTCTTTAAGCTCCTCATAAGAAATGGTTTGACCCAGACTATTATATAGCAGTTCCAATGCATTATATTCTTTTTTAGTTGATGAATACTCTTATGAATGGCGGAAAAGGATAAAGAATAACCAATAAGTAAAGGAATTATTTCCATTTATTTATTGGTTATTTTGATGTTCTATGATCAAACTAATAGTAGTGAGATACGTCTTTACTTCTCCTTCAATATTAATTTTGTATATCCCAAAATTTTCTATAACACAGCTAAATAATCAAAAAACTCATTATATTTGTATGGTATACTAATAAACGAAATAAAAAAGGAGGTCGATTTAATGGATTACAAAATGACAAAAGATACGGTGTTTCCGTTGGTTGAAGTAGATTTAAAAACTGGTGAAAGCATCCAATTAGAAAGTGGTGCAATGGTTTATCACAATGGTGAGATCAACCTTGAAGGTAAAATGAACAGCAATGGTAAATCTGGTTTAGGCGGTGCCATTCGCGCTTTAGGACGTTCAATGTCTAGCGGTGAAAGCTTCTTTATTACAAAAGCATCCGGCTTAACAGATACGGCAAAAATTGCATTAGCCCCTGCAACACCTGGAGCAATTAAAGAATTACAAGTTGGAACTGAACACTGGCGTTTAAATACAGGTGCATTTTTAGCATGTGATGCTTCTGTTTCTTATAATATGAAACGTCAAAAACTTAGCGGAGCTATTTTTGGTGGAACTGGTGGATTATTCGTGATGGAAACAGCCGGTTCAGGATCGTTATTAATCAACAGCTATGGTGATATAGTTGAAATTCAATTAGATGGCACTAAGCCATTTGTAGTGGATAATCAACATGTTGTCGCTTGGTCTGAATCATTAGATTACAACATCAAAATCGCATCAGGAATTTTTGGATTCACTACTGGTGAAGGCGTCGTCAATGAATTTCACGGCCGTGGAACGATTATGATTCAAACACGAAATCTCGAAGGTTTAGCTGGTTTAATCAGCCCTTTTGTTAGCTCAGGTTCATAAAAAAGAAGGCGTATGAAAATCCCCAACAAGATTTTCATACGCTTTTTTATTTGTTTTTAAAAATCAACAAAACCAGCTTCTTTTTCTTGTGAAAACAAATAATGTTTCCCTTCAATAATTTGATCGAAAAACATCGCTTCTGTCACACCATAATAAGGAATAACATAAACACTAACTAAACCAAAACTAAAAGACACTGCAATTTGCCAAAGAATAAAGGAATAAGAAAAAATTAAATACTCCAACTTATAGCCTTTCATCAATTCTTGACTCAACGCCATTGCTTCTTTAGCCGTTAATATCGGATCTTTTTTCAACAAATAATTCGTCATACCATACGACAACTGCTTAATTACCCCAGGAATAATGAACAACAAAGACCATAAGAAGGTATAAAGAGTTACTAAAATATTAGCAACGACCGTCCGTTTACCATTTACGATGACAAACTCTGTAAAGACCGATTTCAGATTAAACTCGCGCCCTTCTACATTATCAACAGCTGCCCATTGAATCATTCCTCGATATAGAATTATCGCAAGTATCGCGATTAAACTAAATAAAAAAACAAAAAAACTGCTAATACTCGTCTTAATTGACGTCGTTTGCTGGTAAGTAACTTCGCGTGTTGTATTTTTCAACGAAACAATTGAAGAAGTATTAGATAGAGAATTTAGATTGTTCCCGTTGTTTCCACCTTCATCTCCATAATCATAAGAATCCACTTGATAAGCTCCATCATCGTACCCATCTGAATAACCAGCTTCATATCCTTTTTGATACTGACTTGTAGAACGATCAGACCTTTTAGTGTAATCATCTTGCCAAGAATTATAATCATTGGGAGAATCCATAACTCCTGTAGATGACTGAAAAAATATAATGGTAAAAAGTAAGTAGATAAATAATGCCACACATGGTAGAAGTGCAATCCAACTCCAATTTCCATAATAACCATGCAAGTGAGCTTGTGCTTTTTTCTTTAATTCACTTCGACTCATAAACATTCTCCTTTTAACTTCTTTAGAACCGCAGCTAAAGTCGTTACTATGTATTTTCATTTCTTTTTAATTATACCCTTTAATAGGTTAGTTCAGCCACTCAATTCTTTTTCTAATCAGCCAAATTAATGAGAATCAACTAGATTTTCCATTTGTAATCCTTAAAAGAATTGATTTTTTTACCAAAAACAAACAAATCTATTATATACATATCTATATTATTGAATAAACTTATCATATTTTATAAAAAATACTAAAAATATATTTTTTATTTCCAAAAGAAATATTTATTGATTTATTTGTAATATAATGTTATCTTTTTAGAGATAATTATCATAAAATTTATAGAAGGGTTAAGGGTGAAAAATGAAAAAAAATTCAAAAATTATTGTAGGGTTGCTTTTACTTAGTATGCTGTCTCCAATTCATGCGTCAGCTAACGAAAGTATTGTTGTTATTGGAGAGGAAAATCAACCAATCCGTTCCACTAGAAGCATCGTTCCAGAACAACCAGATGTACCATTTGAAGCAAAAACAACAGCAGAAAGAGAACAATTACCACAAAAAGAACAAGAAATCATTAATCGAATGGAACAATATTTAACAGAAAATTCAAATCCAAACGCACGTAATTTTGGTCCTGTACTAAATAAGTTGGTTGCTTCATTAGCTTTTGATGTAACAGTGAGAAGAGAGAATACTATTTTTAGCATTACGGACCTATTAGGAATTACTGGAACAAGTGAAACAAGTTCTTGGTTTGAAAACGTTGCGGGAAAAAGTGAGCGCTATATCACGGTATTTGATAAACCAACGCAAACAAATCTGAAGCTCCATTCTTATTATGTAGACAACCAATCGGATAAAACTGCTGTCGTCCAGCATGGTTATCGTTCGAATTCAATGAATATCATGGAGGAAGCTCAATTTCTTTATGAACTAGGCTACAATGTGATTATTCCAGATGCACGCTCTCACGGGAAAAGTGAAGGAACCTATATTGCATTTGGCGCCTATGAAAGAAATGATATCAATGCCTGGATCAATCAAGAATTAGAAGTAAAACCAAATCAAAAAATTGTATTATTAGGGGTTTCGATGGGAGCCGCAACAGTTATGATGTCTCAAGAAACACCTCATCCTAATGTGGAAGCAGTCATTGAAGATTGTGGTTATTATTCTATCGAACAACAAGCACGAGACGTAATGCGTCTAATTACCTCTAAGCTACAGTACATTCCTTTAGTTAATAAGATAGATTGGTATAATTGCGAAAATGAGTTGATTGACTCAATGAATAATGAGTTTGTAAAACCTATTTTGAAGGTTGATTTATTTTCAATCGCACCATTGAATTCAGTTTCAAAATCCAATGTGCCAAAACTATTTATCCATGGAACCGCTGATTGGTTCATTCCTCCTGTTGCTAAGGACAAATTATATGCCGCATCACTAGGTTATAAAGAACAGCTAAGCATACCAAACGCTGGCCATGCAGTGAATTTAAAAGTTGGCGGCAATTTATATAAAGATAAAGTCAGCTCATTTTTAAAAACAGTCAGCCAAATGAATTCATTACGTCCACAACTTGCCGAAGATAAAAATTTACTCTTCAATACTGAATTCAAACGGAACACAGCTCAAACAAGCTTTGACGGTTGGAAATTAAGTAATAATGGGGCTAATTTTAATAGTGTTAATGCCTCTAACCCTTACGAATTTGTCTTAAAAAGAAACGGTGGAGATATTCTTTCAGCGTTGTCAACTGATCGTAATGGCTTAAAATTCTATAAAAAACTGACAGGATCAGCAGCTTATGCAGCACAAGAAGTTGGCTTAACTAAAAATCAACCTTACGAGCTAAGCTTTGATGCTTATAATCCTAATCCTACAGAATATAGTGAACAAGTTATTAAATATGGCTTCGGGAAATCACTGAAACAAGAAAAACAAATCGCTAAAAATAAAGTTAACAAAAAAATCGCCTACACGCCTCAAACCACTGGACCTCAAAATATTATTTTAGGTTCAGAAATGACCTACTTTAACTTATTTGGGCGTCAAGATACTGTTATGTATTTATCGAATGTAAAATTAATCAACACTGATAGAAAAGCACCGGAACCAGTAAAAATAACTGAAGTCAAGGTCATACCAAAAACTATCTTGACTGGTCAAGGAGAAGCTGAAACGCTAATTCAAGCTGTTTCTACAACCAATGAAGTGGTTTTAGAAGTTGCTACAGATAGTAACGGTTATTTTAATTTAGAAGTTCCTAAGCAACCAACTGGTACTGTTTTACACTTGATTAATAAAGATTTTAAAGGAAATACAAGTGCTTCGATTGTTTTAGTTTTTAATTAAAAAATAGCAATTATGATTTATTCGCGTTTGAAAAAGCTAGCGAGAGAAAACATTTAATAATAGTTTTCTCTCGCTAGCTTCATTTAAAGTTAAATTAGCACATTCAATTACAACCTAGAAATCAAGATTTTAGAACTTCATCGCTTTTTAGACTTATCTACATAATATCCTTCTTTTGACTACGACAAATTAATCCCCCTCATAAAATAGGAGCAAAGAAAAAAATCAGTTGCTCCTCTTAAAAAAAGAGAAACAACTGATTACTATTCCAATTTATTTAATCCTACCTACTGATAACCTTCAACTCAAATCAACACTTTTTTCACACGAACTTCTGGTTTAAGCTTATATCGATTGACATAATGCTTTTCCAACCGATTTTGCCCCCAACCAATCGCCACACACAGGAACCAATAGATGATTGCCACTAAAATATACATAGACATATAATCAAATGTTCTCCCACCAACGATTTTCGCTTTTTGAAAAATATCAGGTATCGTAATCATAGCTGCTAAAGAGGTTCCTTTCAACAAATCCATCGCAACATTTCCTAAAGCCGGGATAGAAATTCGAAACGCTTGAGGCAAAATAATTTTCCCCATTACTTTTCCATAAGGCAACCCCAATGCGTAAGCTGCATCCCACTGTCCTGCCTCCACTCCAGCAATTGATCCTCGGTATATTTCTGCGATAAAAGCACTACTGGTTAAACTAAAACAAATACACGCCGCCGTTAAAGCACTTAGATGATAAGGCAAACCAAAGTACAAAAGAAACAGCAACACAAGACCTGGAACTCCCCGCAAAAAGGAAATATAAAAACGGACAAACCCTCTAATCACTTTTGAAGGCAACATACCTAATACCGTCAAAAGAATGCCTATAATATTTCCCATGATAAATGTTATCAAAGTAATGCCCAGTGTATAAGGCAATCCTGTCAGCAAAAATGGAATAGACTCCACCATTAAATGAAAATCAAGATTAGGTATATACATCTACTCTACTGAAACACTTTCTTCTATTTTTTCTTTTGGCTTAACTGAGACATCTGTTTTGAAATACTTCTCAGAGATTTTTTTCATGGTTCCATCGTTTTGCATTACTTTTAAGGTTTCGTCAATTTTTTTACTTAATGCCACACTATCTTTTTTCATAAGAAACCCAGTAAAGTTTGCATTAAAATAGACATTTTCTAAAATCTTCACTGGAATATCTGGCAACGCACCTATTGACATTTTTTGTAAATAATAATCATTCAAAATAACATCCGTCCGACCATTTGCTACATCTGTTAAGTATTGATCGTTTGTCGCATTGTCGTAGGTTACCAACTTTGCTCCGTATTTTTCAGCTGTTTTCATATAGTCTGTATTTGGCTCTCCAGCTGCTTTCTTGCCTTTTAAATCTTCAAGAGAAGCAATCCCAGAGTCATCACTTTTACGGACGATCATACTATCAAAAGAATACTTAATTGGTGAAGACAAGATAAATTTTTTCCCTCTATCACCTGATAAACCGAAATCATTGGCCGCTAAATCAGACTCGCCTTTATCTACAGAAGTGATTTGTCCATCTACATTATATTCTTTGAATTCAACTTTAAGATCTAAACGTTTAGCAACTTCTTTGATAACGTCCACATCATAACCGGTTAATTCATTTTTATCATTATAATAAGATGATGGAAATAACGTCCCTGATGTCGCAACTGTCAATTTCTTTGCTTCTTCCACTTTTTTCCAGCTATCATCATTTCCTGATGACTTCTCTTTGGTTCCACCACATGCAGCTAACACTAAAATCAATGCAACAATACTAAAACTAGCAAATACTTTCTTCATTTGAACCTCCTATGATTCACGATAATATTTTGGTAATAAGAATTTCTGCTCTTGTTCAAATAGCTTTCCGATTTGGAACAATAAATCTTCTCTGCCTTTAGAAGCCATAAATTGAATGCCTAATGGTAAACCTGATTCGGCTACATGGGTTGGTAAACTAATCGCTGGCTGTCCAGTTAAGTTGGCCAGTTGAGTAAATGGTGTAATCGTTAAACTTTTTTCAAACATCTCATAGACTAAATCTTTTAGCTGTGTAACAGATAATGATTCTGCTTGAGCTAAGACTTTACGGATCTGCTCACTTTGTAACTCTGCATCAATTTTAGGTGCAATGTCTGCTGTAGTTGGCGTTAAAAATAAATCATATTCCTCAAATAATTGCTCCATCTTATACGCCGCTTGATCCCACAATTGAAGTGCTCGTGTATACTGACTTGCCGGTAATCGTAAGCCGTATTGGTAAATCCCCCAAGTCATTAATTCCATGTCCTCTTTAGTAAGCGGCCTCTTAACTCCTCGTTGAATCCCTTCAAACATGGCGGCAGTTTCAGCTCCATTCATCAGATAATAACTGTCAATCAACTGGCGACCGTCCACTGGATAAGGGATCTCTGTTACTTCATGACCTTGTTTTCCCAGGAAATTCGTTGCGTTTCGAATGGCTTTTACAGCCTCTGTTGAAACAGGTGTTCCAACTGGAGACTCAGTTAAAAAAGCAATTTTCAATACTTTTTTCTCTGCAGCTTTTTGATGCGACCACTCAGCTTTAGGTGCTTGATACGGCGCTGCTTTTTCGGTTCCACGTATATGATAGAACAATGTTTCCGTATCTCTCATAGAAACCGTTAAGGCAAAATCAATTGACGCACCTTGCCAACCTCGCCAACCATCAGGACCTACTGGCATACTACCACGTGTTGGTTTTAGACCAATCAATCCACTAAAAGAGGCTGGAATCCGAATGGAGCCACCTCCATCACTTGCTCCAGCAATTGGAAATAGCCCACTTGCAACAGCCGCTGCGGCACCGCCACTGGAACCTCCAGGTGAATAGGCAAGATTCCAAGGATTTCTGGCTGCTCCATAAATAGTTGGATCAGAAATATTTTTAAAGCCAAACTCAGGTGCATTGGTTTTTCCTAAAGGTATGAAGCCTAATCGTTCCAAACCTTTCACAAAGTTATCTGTTGTGGTTGCACGGTTTTCTGTAAATAAACGAGAACCTGAAGACGATTTCATTCCTTCCTTGTCTTGTCCTAACATCTTTAAAGGAATAGGTAAGCCAAAAAAAGGACCTTTACCCGCTCCTTTGGATTCGTATTGTTTTTTTGCAGCTTGTGCATCCCAGTCAACGAATGCATTTAATTCAGGGTTTAGCTTCTTTACTTGTTGCTCTCGATCGTCGATCCATTCTGTCACACTTAGCTTTTTCTCTCGAAACTGTGTTGCGTAGTACCAGCCGTCTTTCATGATCATTCCCTCCTTAGATTCCGACGGTTTTATTATACAGGTTTTTGGGGAATTTTTAGGATTATTTTGCTTGTGTAGGTTTTTTCATGAGGTATATCTTTAAAGATGTTAAGTAAGTTATTAGATATACTGGAATAACTTGCTGGCTATTTTATTTCTATAGACTGACCCGCAATTATCTTACTGGTTTGAGTACTTTTTGTGTTCCCTTAAATTGAAAAAAGAGTGAATCAATAATCAGTAATTCTGACTAGTATCTCACTCTTTTTTGATCTTTTCGTATTAATTTTTGACGTTTTAAATGTTTCTTTAACTATTCTCTACACTAATTGCTTAGTTTTATCAGTTCAGTTCCTGCTTTATCCCATAAATCATTCATCATATCATAATACTCATCATCCATAGCAACATCCACTAACATTTTTGTTTGGTTACCCACTGCTTCAAATAAGTAGTGTTCGGTCATCTCTGCAAATTCAGGAACTTCCACATATTTACCATCGGTGACTTCTCCTAAGAATGCGAACTCAATTTCTTTCTCTGGTTCAAAGACAACTACTTTAGAAACCAAACCATTTCCTGTCTCATCGACAAATGAAACCGTTTCTTCTAATCCCATAACACCAGAATAGGTTGACCCTTCTTGAAAAGGTGCAGCCCATACTTCATATTTGCTACGATCAACGATAAGCTGCCAAGCCTTTGTGGGAGTACAATTAAGCATGAATTCTTTTTTTATGTGTTTCATTGTAAATCCTCCTTTGAGTCTTCTTGCTACTATCTTTTTGGTAGTTTGTTGTAGTTATAGTATAGCACGTAAGGCGACTCAGCATACTGTTATACACACTGATGATTGGCAAATCGTTACATTGTTAAAGTACATTTTTAAAGTTTTTATACTGGGATTGATTTTTGAGGTCACTTAATAATTTACATAAAAAACAAGATAGATTGTGTTTTGTGGTCTGATTTTCTTCATTTTCTTTCCTATTTGACAAATTTTTTCTCACTATTCAGCTGGAGCATTTTGGATAGCTAATTCATCTATCTTCTCTTTGTTTAATTGAACTAAATCTTTAAGCTCTTTAATGGTTATACCATTTTTATCCGTATTAGAATCAATTTCAACCTGGTTTTCCCCTACGAAAGCTTGTCCTTTTAATATCGTTCCATCGGAAGCCACTAGAATTCTATCCGAATCATCATGATCCATTTCTAAAAGATCGATAATTCCATCGGCATTTGGACCGTTAAATGTTTTGAAAATCTTCTCAGCATCAGCATTTTTGATGTCAACGGAAAAGGAATCTCTAGTACTTTCGTTGAATTTTTTCTGAGCTACCTCAATTGCTTCTTTGTCTATTACTTGTTTTTTAAGTTTCGTTTCCTCACTACGTTGAGATTGTGCTTTAGTCTTATTATAAAAAGTAAATGTTACAAAACTAACTAGTAAAAGTAGTGAAAAACTGACTATATAAATCTTTTTTTTCATGTTAACAACATCCTTTCTTCGTAAAAATCAATGAAAACTAACCTTAAAGTTTAATTATTCTATTTACTGTAATCCTTCATAAATTTAACTTATTCAATAGATATCACATGTGATAAGAGAGCAATGCGTGAACTTACTTCCCTTATGTAAAACCGTTTAAGACGGTAGCAAATTTTTAGTTAAAGAAATAGCCAGTTAACCTGCTAAAGTTAATGACTGGTTATTTCTTTGTCGTTTTTAAGCATATCTATAACCAAACAAATTAAAAAAGTGCCAAAGCCTAGCATCAGCGTTAGATATAGTAATTGTTTATACTACCTTCCCGTAAATTGCAGTTGCTTCACTTCCATTTAAAGTTTGCGGTATTGTTGAATAGTCCATATATATAGCATCATAACCCCATCCGTCTGCTAACACAATAAAATTATGAGTTGTAACTTAAATTTATTTTTTTCTTCTGTCTAGCAAAATTTACTATAGTTGAACCTATTTTATTAATTGGTGTTGTTCCATACTGAATAAGAGAACCTTTCAAAATACCTTCTCGTCTTGCTCCATCATTCGTTGTACCTGATAAAGCCCAATTTCTGTTATAAGCACCTTTTAATTCATCGTTTTTCCAATCATCAAAAAGTCTCAAAGAACTTGCCATTGTTGTCAATAAGGATATCAGTTCTCTCTGATTTCTTAGTAATATCTCTATTTTTCAAATTGGGCAGAACAGAGAAATTTAATATCATGTATTTCAAACCTTAAATAGTATTTGTCTATATTATTCTACCCAGAATATCCAAAAGATTACAAATAAGAAAAATGTTGACACGTAAAGAATAATATAATATCCTTTTAATAACAAATGAAAGGAGAATGAGAATTATATGAAAAAATTTTTATTAGGAATTGCACTATTGGTTTGTTTGGGATTTGGTACCAATGTTGAGGCTCAAGAAAGGTATGAAATTAGCGAGAATAATACTAATCTGATTGAGGAACTCACCTCAGCAGAACCTGCAAATTCAGATTACATCAACAACACTATTGATATGTATTATGAGGTACCCTCTGAAAATGATTCTAGTGAAGATTTTAATTCATTTCTAAATTCAGTCCTAGTTGAGTTAAAAAACTACGATAATAAGCAAGATGAAAAATTAGAAGCTCAGCTTGAAACTGCTGAGGAAAATGTTGACTTATCTTTGGATAATAATTTACCTAAGACGTCTAGAGTTTTAGTCGCAACACCGTATGACCTTGCTTCAGCTGCATATGTTGCTGGAATTAAACTGGTCGAACGAAGAGGACACTGGCAGACTGCTAATTATATGAGACGCGCTATTGTTCCAGCAAACAAACTCAACGTAGCATACACACCAGCAACCTATTACAACACTAATGATACTTGGGCCAGAATGGTAGACAGCGAAGACTTGATGCGTTCTTACTACGGTCGTTTAAAAGCCGAAGCTTTCCGAGGAGGCAGAGCTTCCGGATCTTTCGCAGGGTCGCATACGTTCACAAGTGGACATTTACTCACAGCTTTACGAGGTGTGTCTTATACGGTATCCTATAAACGACAAGCAAATGGAAATTACTTTACTACTGTAAAAGTTACCGATATATTTGACTTTGCTTGGGAACCAAATGGGTATAATGATTTTGCTGTTGGTTTTGGTAATAACTATTGTTATGCAATGCAGTCTCGTGGGTATATAAAACCATATAAAATTGAAATTGTAAGATCTATGTCAAGATAAGACAGGAGTGAGTTTTCATAAAATATAACAAGTTGCTAATCGCTACACTTAGCTGTATGTTCCTAGTTTTGAAAGTTGTTGGAATTTTTCTGACACTGAATTTTTTTCCTATGCAAGATCCTGAAACTTTAACACTTGGAGAAAAAATAGAACTGCAAAAAGAATTTTCTATTAATTATGATCTAGGAAATTCCCTGATCCATCTAAGCAACATATGTTTAACAGTTCTGATAGCGTATTTGATATATTCATTTTATATTTTTTGGAGATTAACTCACTATGATGATGGGAATTTCAATAAATAGAATAATATCTTCTCCTCTTTACGTACTTATACGTGAGGAGTTTTTTTTATGAATCAAATAATACTATTAGAAAGTAATTTAGTTGGATTGGTTAGCTAAGATGGTACTGCTCGTTGGGAATTTGACAGTATCGAAGATGCTAAGAAGTTATATAATTTATTAGTTTTGAGCATAGATATTGAGTATAGAATTTCGGAATTGTGCGCTAAAAATATATAGAAAAATAAGCCTTTCTCAATGCAATATTAATGGAACAGGCTTGATTTATAATGTGAAAAAACGCTTGTACAGAGCGAACGTACTTACCAGTTAAACTTTCTATTCTTTGTTCAGAAATCGCATAAAAAACTTAAATAATTTTGATATGATACATGTAACCGCCAAATTTTTAACAACTCTTAATTTTTTCCTCTCTACATTAATATCTCGTGAATTTTCAATATAAAGACTATTTTTACTGACTGGTATATCTTCACGTAATCTGATAGAAATTGTTTCGCCAACCGTATATTTTTCTATCTCTTTCTTTCGTGATTCATTTGTTGGATTTGTTGGGTAATTTGAGCTATGATCAATCACAGTTTTAGAAAAATCTAACGTTAAATTTTCTGATTTAATGATTTGTGCTAGCTGAGTATTTGTGACTTCTAGTTCTATTCTCATTTTGTCAATCTCGACCTTTTTTATTACTCCAGAAATTGTTCTTGGTGGTATCGTGTTAGCATATCTTTCATCGCCACTCACCACTTTCTCCTCCTCTCTAATTTTCCTTTTATTAGTCAAGATTAGAAATAGACAGACAATGCATATTAAAAGGAGGAAATGGGTTATGAAAAAAGAATGTCAGGCTTTAAAGATGATTCCTTATCAAGATATTACAGATTTACAACATACATTAGACCGCCTACAGTCTTGGGAGAAACCATTTGCTGTGTTGCATCATTTTTTTCAGTTTCGGAAAGGTCCGATTAATAAGAAAAAAGTTGTGAAAGAGTATTATGCTTGCGGGCATTTGTTTCATGCTTTTTTTGAGGAGTTTATACGGTTGATGGCGGTTGAGGAGGAGAAGGTAAAGAAGTTGGATGGGGAGAGGAAGGTTATGGGTGAATTTTTGAGAAAATGATGATGATAAAAAATAAACTAGGTTCACTGGTTTGAGTGTTCCTAGTTTATATAAAAATAATAAAATTTTAACGATATACTTCATCCAAAGTTTTTCCAGACTCGTTAACCCAATCTATCCATCCGTTAATTGAACTTTGTTTAACACATGATGCTGCCATTGAAGGTGATGAAAAAAGTAAGTTTTTAACTAAAACGTAAAACGAACCTTGGTCGGAAAAATAATCTTCTTGAATGAAGTTTTTCATTTTATTTATTTGAGATTGTCTAAAACTAGCAGTAGGTTCTTTAACAAATTGAGAACCTTTTAAAACCACAAAGCCTTCCTCATCTAAATAACCAGTAGCACTAAATCTCCGTCCTTTACAATAGAAAATTTCTTTATTATCAATAGTTGCTTGTTGACTGTTTTTATCTGATATTTTTTTCTGCTCTAAAGATTCAAAAATAGGAAAACCTAATGAAGTAACCAATACCTTAATCGTTTCAAAAATATCATGTAAATCAGCCTCACGCCATTCTTGTACAAAAGATTTAGTCGGGATAGTTTGATCTAGTTTATACCTATCTACTTTTTTTGCAATAGTATAAGATAAATTTTCTAAATATTTTACATCGGCTTTAGTGAATTGATGTTCTTCATTATTAACTACTATTACAATAGCATATTGCCAAAAATCTTTTTCTCTATTTTGTTGAACAATACGAGTCGCACACTCTTCAGCTTCTCCTATATAACACATGGGCTCTTCAGTTAAATCATCTTCTCCGAATAAAAAATATATTCCAACTCTTAAAAGCTCACTTCGTTCATATGCATATTCTAATTCTGATCTAGGTATATAAACAGCTTGTATTGTTCTATTTGTTACTTCAGATATTTTCACTCCTTTGGGATTTCCATCTGGTAAAAACATCTGAATAGTCATAGCTCGATTCATAAAAATCTCCCTAATTAAACTTAATTTTAATCAATTAACCATGCTTTTAATTTTTCCAAAAATTCAAACTCTTCTTTTGTAATACTATAAGTATGATGATTTTCATTTCTTATTCGCGAAAACTTCTCAATCCACTTTGTCTTAGCTTCTTTTCCACCAGAGATTTTTTCTTCACCTGGCATAGTATATCTTTCTGAAAAAATTTCTGACCAATTTTTACCACTAGTAGCTATTTCTCTATAATTTATTATAGTCAAACAAGCCCAAGGTTGTACCTCATCATCTTTTTCTTTATCATAATTTTTTGTTGCCGCTAATTGCATAGAAGTGTCATAGACTTTTCTTGGAACTCCTTTTTTAAACCAACCATCTCCAAAATGTTTGTACAATCTCTTTTTAAAATCAGTATTCAAATATGTCTCAATTTCACGAATCATATCATAAGATTCATTATTGAAGCGCATATCATTATTTAACCAATACTCTTCCATACCATCAGGTTGAAATTCAGGATGTTTTTTATTAATTTCTCTTTGTAAAGTTCTCCAATATTTTACCTTTCCACCTCCCCCATAACTCTTTTTAATCTTAGTTTTTTCTTCTTTTGAAACTGTTTTGTAAAATTCAATCACAGAATCTAAATATGGTGCTACAAGTTCAGTTATTTCCTCTTGCTCAAGCTCTTTAAAGTCAAAATCTTTTTCCTTAACAAAATAATTTATGATGTCATTTAATATTTTGATTAGACTATATACCCCAGTATTAATAATAACAAAGGATTCCTCTTTATCTTGTTCTCTCCATTCTTCTTTTAAGTTCTTCTCAAGATAGAATAGGCACTCCTTTAAGAATTTAAGAAGTATAACGCTAGTTTCATCGTTATTACCAACATCCAAAGTACCATCTTTTAACAACTCATTACTCTTTCTGTCATATTGTTCTAAAAAATCACTGTTATCTAATCCCTGTTTCACTGAATCTAAAGTTATACAACAAGTATCCGTTTTTGGATTTTCGCCTACAATAATTCTTTGATATAATGGCGAATCAATATCCTCCCCTAAACTTTGCGCTATCTGAGATTTTAATGCTATTTTTCTTTCAAATAAATTCTCTGATTCCCAAAGTAAATCAGCATTTAAAGTTGTTCTTAGATTTTTAGAAACTGCTTTTTGATTTTCATTAATATCCATAAATAGCTTTATTTGCTCTTTCCTATCCAGATCTACGAAAGCCACAACAGGTATTGAATTGGTCTTAGCAAACTTAGAATTAGCATATCCATATAGTCTATGTTGACCGTCAATGATGTAAGCCGATCTATAAAGTTTAGGTAAATGTAAAATCCCAATCCTCGAAACTGCGTCTGCTATTTGTTTATCTGAACGATCAAAAGTTAAATCATTCTTTTCTATATTTATAATTAAAGAGTTTGGAAAAAAACCACCATTTTCTACAAAATCTTGAATCGAATTTAGTCTACCCTTTTTTATTATTCGTTGATATGTAGGCATCATTTGCTTATTAGCATTATTTCTGTGCAAAACATATCCTATTTTTAATAATTTCTCTGGTTCTATTGAAAATGAATAGTATTTATAGCCTCCCATCTTACCTTCAATTGCAGGTATTTTATTATCCATTTCAGGTATTTTTTGTCCTGTGAACAAATAACCTAATAACTGGAACCTTGCTGCGGTTCCTAAATGATTAGACAAATCTTCATAGTACTTTATACCTTCTTCATTGAAATAAATTATTTTTTCTTTTTTCATAAATGCAAAATCTTGATCTGGTAATATATAATTTTTTGTCATGAAAATAAATGAATACTTCTTTTTCGTACCTGGAAAACGTTTTCTTGCATATTCAATTAACTTACTTTTATTTTCACTTATCTCACTAATATCTCCTAATAAACATTGCCTTTTCTGAGGTTCCTCTGAAACTTTACAAAAAACGAATAGAACTGTTTCTTCATCAACAGCCAAGACATCTACATTACAATTATTTATTTTAAGTTTCTTTTCATTCATTTGCTCAAAACCAAGATCAAAAAATAATTTCCAAGCCTTATTTATAAAGCGCTCTTCACAAGATTTTAATTTTTTTAATCTAGTTAAAGTTTTAAATTCCCTCTCAACTTCCCATCCGTCTGCTAAATATTGTTCTACTTTATCATGTGGAACCCCTAATGTTCCATACTCTTTTATACGCATCCTTCTTTCAGCTTCCAATTCTTTATCGCCCAGTATAGTATTCATTTCTTCAATCATCAGAAAACTTCCCCCTTTATATTAGTAAACACAAATTCATTTATTTTTCCTCTGCTTGCATGTTTACCACCTATTATACTTGCTCTTGATAAGTCAAATCTTGTATCATCTTCCTTATCAAAAATCTCTACTACTGTCTTATGAGCTGCATTCGTTAATATATAATAAGCACCAATTTCCTTGATTTTATCTATAAACTTACTTAATCTTACCTGATCTTCTATGGCAAAAAGTTTTTGGTTATATTTAATAAATCCGTTCTCGTTATGAGAAACCGTGTAAGGTGGATCTAATAAAATTAAATCATTTTTTTGAATCTTATTTAGGGTACCTTCAAAGTCATTACATGTTAATGTTGTATTTTTTAATCTAGTACTTATTTCATATAAATTATTTTCTTCAATATTATAAACATTTCTAAAACCATATGGAACATTATATTTCCCACGATTATTCACTCTATAAATACCATTGAATGAAGTTTTATTTAAATAGATAAATCTTGCTGCTTTTAAAATTGGATCTTCCAATTCTTTTTCTCTCATCATATAATAAAAATCTTCTTCATTTTTATATTTCTTTAACTCTCTTATAACCATCTCAGGATTTTTTTGTATCATCGTATAAGTGTTTATAAGTTCTTCATTTACATCTGATAAGAATGCTTTTTTTTTTGGTTCTAATGCAAAAAAAACTGCTCCTCCACCTAAAAAAAGCTCATGATAATTATTAAAATTCAACTCCCCAATTATGTCATCCAAATATTTAATCAACCAACTTTTTCCACCCGCCCACCTCAAAAAAGGTTTAACTGTGACACCTGATTTAGACATTAAATTCTCTCCTTAAAAATACTAAATAATTATTTTCAAAACAAAATTGTATTCCTAAAAACAATTCAGTTCTTAAACATATTGTAACAATTATTATCTAAATATGGAATCTAAATGTACTAAATTAATATCATTTAATATTATATACATATTTTTTGATTATAAAATAAAATCAAATATAAATAAAAAAAGCTATATTAGAATTTATATCTAACATATCTTCTTTTAAAATCTGACTCAAAAGAACATAACTTAATCAATCCTATCATTAATTTCAATCATATTCATAGTCACAAATTTATCTAAAATCAAACTTTTTTATTGGTTTTCAGCTGAACCGACTTCCGACATAAATGCTGATACATATTGGCTAGTAGTATATCTACTTCATAGAGTATGTTAAATAACGTGTAAGAGACGATCCTACAGCATTCAAAATAATTCTTTGGCAGAATCCAATACTCTTACTAATAACTCTTCAGAGTCTAAAAATTACTGTTGTATTTGGTTAAATGATTTAAGCAGTGATTTACTCTGATAAGACTTCCCATTCACTATAATCCATTTTTGACACCTTTTTCCTTATCTTGTTACTGTTTTATGAAGTCTGAGAGGATCCTCTTCTAATTGTTCTTGTTTTCTTTCCTCTCATTTTTAAGGCATATAGCTCCACTTTTCCTTCTTCAAATTGATGTATAACACCATACAATGATCATGTTCTAGATCTTCTAATTTAATCATCGCAGAACACTCCGTATGTGTGACTTTGCTGAAATACAAGATTTCATTTAGTTAACTGAATATAATTTAGTCATCAATCAAAACAATAAAAAAGACTGAATCAAAAACCAACTAAAAGACGAAATAACCCCACCATTTTTGCAGAAATGGTGAGGTAGTATATGTCATGATCCATTATACTTTCCTAAAAGATATAAAAAATCATTTTTATCGATGTTTGACTAGATAGTTTACTGATTTTTATATTATTGATTACATAAAAAAATAATGTTCAATAATGATAAAATAGGATAATGGTGCATTTTTAAATCTAAATACTCTTATTTTCAACTTGGGGAATCAAGTTTATTTTAGTGGAAATCATCACCATCAAAAGTTTCAACTATTTCTATTCACTTTTTCTGATTTCCTAGCATCCATGCAACTCAATGATATAAAAATACCTACAATAAATGTTAGAAACTATATAACGCTTTTCATTAATTACCTTCTTTCATCTTGTTGTTCATCACTTCAATTTTTGACTTTCTTTCTATCGGATATCTATCCCCTTTTAAGATTTCATCGAGAGAAAAATCAAAAAAGAAGCTTAATTCAACTAAAGTATCAATATTAGGATAAGATTGTTCATTTTCCCATCGCGATACTGTTTGTCTCGTCACATGAAAGTGATCAGCTAATTGTTGCTGAGTCAAATTCTTCCGTTCCCTGCGTTCCTTTAATAATGTTCCAATCTCCATACATCCATCCTATCTTTAAAAAGATTTTTTGTACTTATCATACTCTATTAATTTTTTTCTACTTATCTATAGAATAAGCATGCACCAACTACTAAACCACTAACCATTTTTTTATCAATACTATAAAAATGGTCCAACAACTCCTAACATCTCAAAAACATTTTTTATATCTATGTCTTAGTAACTTAAATATTACACAATATATATTATTTAAAAAGCAATTTCAACGTTACTTTATGATGAATATAATATTTTTGGGAGTTTAGCCACAGTTACTACTTAATTTTATGTTAACCACCCTCTAAAAAAAGAAGGTTAATTGAGAAAATGAAGCTTCCTATTCAACTGGGAATCACAACATTTAAATACTAAAAAAGAGCATACAGTCTACAAAGTAAGTATTTTGCTTAAAATCAGCTACTTTCTTTGTTTACTTTATACTCTCCTATTGTACCTTACGCTTTTAGTTGTTAATCCGTCGATAGATAACGCAGCATCAGAATTTAAAATTCTGTATACTTTTTTTTGATTCCTTTACTTTTTTCAATTGGGTATTTCTGGGTATTCACTATCAGTTTCTTTTTAATAATCTCCTCAACATCCAACTCCAAATCAGAGGCTAACATCAAACTATAGATGAGCACATCAGCCAGTTCTTGCTCTATGTTCTCTCTATTTTTTATTTTTGCTTCTTCACTTGATTTCCACTGAAAATTTTCCAGTAGTTCTGATGCTTCCAAAGAGATTGAAATTGCTAAATCTTTTGGATTATGAAACTGTCGCCAATCCCGTTCATCTCTGAATTGATTGATTTTTTCGATTAGTTGGTCCACCTTGAATATCTCCTTTTGACTCACTGATAATTACTATTTTATTTCCTCAAAATTTTCTCCATTGCTTTTCCTTTAGCCAACTCATCAATCAACTTATCCATATAGCGAATTTTCTGCATCAATCCATCTTCTATATCTTCCACCCGATAACCGCAAATCACACCTTTAATCAATGAAACGTTCTTATTCAATTGAGGGGCTTCTTCAAAGAATGTTTCAAAACTAACATTGTTATCTACTTGTTGTTGCAACGTAACCTCATCATATCCAGTCAACCAGAAAATGATTTCATCAACTTCAGCTTTTGTTCGTCCCTTTCTCTCTACTTTTTTGATATAAAGTGGATAAACACTAGCAAAAGACATCGTAAAAATCCTTGGTTTCTTAGCTTCCATTTTTTTCATCCTTTATTTAAATTATTTTGTTAATTCAAATTGTCTTTGTTCTATTCTATTATATCTTTATTTAGATGTTTGGTGAACTTCTTTGTTTTTTACTACTCCTTCCATTGAGTCACGCTAGGATAACGAGTTTTACTTAACAAAAGAATCAGTTGATCTAGAATAATTGGCAAAAGGACTTTAACAAAAGTGTTAAAGCCCTTCTTATTAACAGTTATGCTTGTCCTAAAATATCTAAAATAATCTGCGTATGCATTCCTGCACCAACAGGGAAACATTCTTCCATGATTTTAAATTTTGGATGATGATTCATATACCCACAACCATCTTCTGCTGTTCCTCCGCCTAAGATAAAGAAGGAGCCTGGTTTTACATCTGTATAGGCAGAAAAATCTTCTCCGCCCATCATTCTAGGGGCTTCAAACATTCGCTCCTTGCCAACTACTTTTTCGGCTGCTGCTCGGACTAAATCTGTCGCTTCACTGTCATTAGTAACTTCGCTGTATCCTAATAGATAATCTAACTCATAGGTTGCACCATACATTTTGCAAACACCATCAATGATTTCTTCGATTCTTTTTTTAACAAACATTCGGACTTCTTTGTCGTTCGTCCGAACGGTCCCTTGAATCTGTGCTGTATCTGGAATCACATTTGCTGTTTTTCCAGCATTAAATTCACCGATAGAAATCACCACATTTGAGAAAGGACTAACATTACGTGATACGATATTGTTTAAGTTATTGATAACTTCTACACCAATCAAGATAGGATCAATGGAAAGATCCGGTGTTGAACCGTGGGAGCCTTTGCCTTGGATTTTTAATGTAAAAACATCTGATGCAGCACTAGCAGCACCTTTTCTCGTTCCTACCATACCAACTGGAATATTTGGTGCAATATGCAACCCAAAAACCATATCCACATCATCCATCACACCAGCTTCAACTAATAATTTTGCGCCTCCTGGCGGCTCTTCTTCTGCTGGTTGGAAGATAAATTTCACAGTCCCTGAAATGTTCTCCTTCATGCCGGCCAACGTTTTAACTGCTCCTAAAAGCATCGC
This sequence comes from Enterococcus sp. AAFC-DPL-5146, assembly GCF_058216635.1. NCBI lineage: Bacteria > Bacillati > Bacillota > Bacilli > Lactobacillales > Enterococcaceae > Enterococcus > Enterococcus sp. AAFC-DPL-5146. The sequence goes on from NZ_CM177103.1 coordinate 2,115,568, forward strand.
TGTATGGGTATCATGTCCGCATGCATGCATTACACCTGGGTTTTCAGAAGGAAAATCGACATCAGATTCTTCTGTAATCGGCAAGGCATCGATATCAGCTCTTAAAGCAATCGTTTTCCCTGGACGACTCCCTTTTAGAATGGCAATTACGCTGTTTTCAGTTAATGAGCTGACTTTTAAATCAGGAAATTCAGCCAAGATACGTTTAATATATTTAGCCGTCTCCACTTCATGAAAAGATAATTCTGGATGACGGTGCAAATGTCTTCTCCATTTAATCATCTCAGCTTGGGGCATTTGTTCTTGAATGTTTGTCATTGTTTTTCCTCCTTCTATAAAAACACCTTATTTTTGTTTAATGAACATTATCGTTACAGCCGTCAACAAGCCAACGACTAAAAAGTAAATAAATGTTGTGATATACTGACCATTTGACATCTCAACTAATTTTCCAATGAGTGTTGGTGAAACAAAACCACCAAGAATTCCTCCTGTAGCAAGTGTTCCATAACTTGGAGCAAATTTTGCCCCTTCAAAAATGCCCAGTGGAATACTCATCAACGTTACAAATGAAATAATCAGGAAGAAGTTTGCTAATCCCATAATAATTGCTAACAATACAAGATTTTGGACATAATAAGAACCAAATGCTAAAAGTGCGCCTAATATGGCAAAGATAGCAACAACCAGTTTTTCCTTATTTTGGAAAAATTTTCCCACGATATAACTCCCACCAATTGAACCAATCAGCATAAATATTCCACCTACACTACTGATTATAGCTGCTCCATTTAAATCTAAACCACGTTCTCCAGTCAAAAAGCTCGGTACCCAACTGGACAATCCATATAATAAACAATTAATGAAAAATGCACTCAAGAATAAAATCCATACTCGAATATCTGACCAAATTACTAGAATAGAAATCTTTTCTGTTTTTGTTGCAACAACATCTTTTTCTTCTTTTGCTTTTTCATTTCTAGGAATGGCAATAATTAGAACTATAGAAATGACAACAGCTAAGATAGTTAAAATAAGATAAGCCGTTTTCCAACCAGAATTTGTGATGATTGGTGACAATGCCAGTGGACCTATAAACGCTGCCACTCCCGAAGAAGAGAGTAAAATTCCTTGGGCAAATGTTCGTTTCTCAGGTGGAAAATTCATGGTAATTTCTTTACTAGCCGAAGATGCATAGCCCGAATGAGCCAGTAATCCTGTTAAAAAACGAAGCGACATAAACATAATCAACGAAGTACCAAATCCAAATAATAGAGCAAATAGCCCCATCCCTAAAACAGAACCGATTAAGACAATCCGTGAGCCGACTTTATTTATCACTAACCCCATGGGAATCTGCATAATTGCGTAACCTAGGAAAAAAGCACTCATAATCATCCCTTTAGCGGCTGGCTCTAAGCCAAATTCAATTGAAATCGGAATCAGGGAGTAGCCAACAGAAAGCTTATCAATATAGACCATAGTGTAGCCCAAAAACAATGCAATCAACAACAATCCAGTTTTTTTAGGTTCTTTCTTTTCCATAATATCCTCCTTAAATTTAAAAAGGTAATTGGCTCATTTTTCCTCAACTGAAAAATATGCGGGTGATACTTTTTGTACAATTAAATTTTATCTTTTTTCCGAGAGGCTAGCCTAGATAAAAGCCAAATATCTTCATCCTGTCAAAACAATTCTTTACTATTACAGTATAATCCATTACTTATCGGAAAAGAAGAGTTAAATGATAAAGTTATGAATAAAAAATTAACAAAAAACAAATATAAAAAAAGACAATACTCATAATACAAAAAAAGATAGCGCTTACAAACAGATATATAAATTCACCTCCGTTTCATTAACATAAATATGGCTATAAATGATAGTTGACTTAACAAGAATTGCATCAAAACGTACATGATTATACCATTCGAGAAAAACACTACAATCCCAACAGACCAAAGAATAAAAATAATAACCCAATACTAAGTAATGCGAAAAATCCATAAATGTTATGCATGTTTATACCAATTCCATATCCAATACGTTTTGGGATAAAAAAATGAGACTCAGCAAAATATTGGCCATTTTCTTGTTTTGATTTAAAAATTGAAGGAATAGATAAAACTGGGTAAGCAAGTAAAATCAAAGAAACGATAATATTTAATTTTTGATCCATAAAAAACACCTTCTTATGTATTCATTATACACTTAAATTTTAGTATCGAGAAAGAATAGGAGTAACTATTCTTTCTCTACTTTCTAAAATAACTAATGATATCTACTATAACCGTGGATATAGGCAGTTTTTATAAGAAATAAAAAGACAAAAAGCAGATGATTTTCCATCAGCTTTTTGCCTATTCTTATTTTTTAAGTACTTCTTTTTTATACAGATATTCTTCTTCCGTAATATTTCCTTTAGCAAACTCTTCATCTAATACATCAAATGCTGAAGAACGAGATGCTTCGTTTGTTGGTTTTGAGCTTGGATAATTATCAAACCCTGTTGGTTGCTTCGATCTATTTCTTGTAAAATAAACCGCACCAAGAATGACAATAACTAGTAGACCCCACCAAAAAAGTCCCATGCCAAACATTCCGCCCCTCATCATTCCTCTACCTCCTGCGAAAACATCTGAACAATAACCCATGAACGATCACTCCTAACTTATTTTTACTTATTATAAAAGTAAACTATGTCAAAAGTGTGTCGAAAAATGATTGAGTCTTGCTAAATTTATTTTGGTTAGTTAAATCTTGATATGTTCCATTAATTTTTTGTAAGTTGCAAAAGACGGATGATTTATCAGTGTATTATTTTCAATACTCAAAGTTTGTTTATCCACGATTTCTTTGGTTAATGCATCTGAAAATTGTACAAAGTCGTTGTTGGTTTCTTCATTATATGTTAAAGAAAAATATTTTGATTGGCGATAAAATTTTTTTAATTGAGGCGAAGTGATTTTTTCAGGTTGATCCGCAAAGTATTCATCATAACGGGCATTTGCGATTTTACCATCAGTCATCGTCAATTGCAGTCTTCCAATCAATCCATCACCAAACTCTTCTGCATAACCGATATACTTTGTTTTAGACGGTTGTCTTATCTCATCTGACAGTTCAGCTGCGATTGCCATCAATCCTTGTCTGGCGGTTGTCGAAGAACCTTTGACTGTTTTGAAATTTCCAGAAACACGATTTTCTTCCCGCATTTGTTTTTCTACAAAAGTAATCCCATTAACTACCGTCACTAATGTAGTATCCGTTCTAGGATTTTGAGCTTGGAAAAACGCGTAGTCAGAAAGACGTTTATTCGCACCTGAATATTTTGATTCATAATAATTTTCAGCACCAAATTCGTTGAATTCAACATTGATAATTTTACCTGCATCATCCGTAACAATTTCAACAATTCCTTTATTTCCCACATCAAAATAGCCTTCGTTAGTAAAATAATTTCCTTCAATCAAGCCTAAGGGTGGCTGATTTGACCAAAACATTTTCTTTAATTTTTCTTCATAGGTGTAAAGGGGTTTCGGATTTGAGCCAAATGTTGTCTGAGTGGCTCCTGTAACAACATCATAATTATAGGTCGTATCTTCAAAAGTCACATCGTTAGCTGTTTTTTCTTTCATTTCCTCACTGGATGAAGTTGGCTCAGACGAAGACAGAATGAAAAGTTCAGGTCTTGATGACTCAGTGGATTTTTCTGTATCCTTTCGTTGATCAGGTTTACATCCAGAAAGAACCAACAGGATACAGAAAAAGAAAACCCCAAGTGGATAGCTTTTTTTCATGAATTTTCTCCTTTTATTTATATTTTAAGCATTGAAACGATAGCCACTACCCCAGATTGTTTCTATGGGAATTTCTGATAGTTTTCCTTTTTTCAACTTTTCTCTAATCCGTCCAACATGAACAACAACGGTATAAATATCACCATCAAGATCATCCATATTCCAAACTTGGCGAAACAATTGCTCTTTCATCCAAACTCGATTAGGATGTTCCATAAAAAAGAGTAGTAAATCGAATTCTTTCGTCGTAAAAATAACTTCTTTGCCTAGAACAAAGACTCTGCGAGCATTTTTATCGATAAGGATCTGATCACTTTCTACTGTATCATTTACTTGGGTTGCACCTGTTAATAACTGATATCGTTTAATATGAGCCTGAACACGGGCGACTAACTCACTTGGACTAAAGGGTTTCGTCATATAATCATCTGCGCCTAGCCCTAAGCCTCTCACTTTGTCGATATCTTCTTTTTTAGCTGAAACAATCATCAAAGGAACATTTTTCTTCTCTCTGATTCGGCGACAAATTTCAAAACCATCCATTGAAGGCAACATAATATCAATCACGATTAAATCAAACGGTTCATTCAATGCTCGATTCAACCCTTCCAATCCATCACTGGCAATCTCTGCTTCTATTTTATTGATTTCTAAATAATCTTTTTGTAATTCAGCAATACTTGCATCATCCTCAATCAATAAAACACGTGATACGTCTTTTGACATTTTGTTGTCCTCCTCAGGCTTTTTTTAGTAGAATTGTAATCGTTGTTCCTTGATGTAGCTCACTTTCAATGGTTACTTTTCCTTCATGCATATCAATGATTTGTTTAACGATGGCAAGACCTAAACCACTCCCGCCAGTATTCGTTGGTCGAGCTTCTTCACCGCGATAAAAATGATCGAAAACAAATGGTAATTGTTCTTCTGGAATCCCTTGTCCGTTATCCGCTATACGAATCATTACCTCTTGCTCCGTTTCACAAATCTCTATCTTGATTACAAGAGAACGTTCTTTAGATTTAAATTTCAGGCTATTTTCGATTAAATTGATAAATACACGGTTTAACTGCATTCTATCTGCCACTATATAACTTTGGCTTTCTTGTTTGTTAACCAACTGAATAGTGACAGAATTTTTTTGCAGCTGAAATTCTTCAATGATATGTTTCAAAAATTCATTAACATTAATCCGATCAAAATGAAACGGAATCGCAGCTGCATCTAGTTTGGAATAAAGAAACAGTTCTTCAATCATTTCATTTAATGAAACAGCTTTTGTATGGATTGTCTGTAAATATTTTTCTTGTTTTTCTGGGGAATCTGCCACGCCATCCAGTAAGCCTTCCACATAACCAATAATCGATGTGATTGGCGTTTTTAAATCATGTGAAATACTAGCTACCAGTTCTTTCCGATTATCTTCCAGTTTCACTTGTTCTTCCGTTGAATGAATCAATGCTTCACGCATTTTTTCAAAATCATCTGTTAGTTGTTTGACTTCCCTAGCCGTCTGTTGAGATTGACCTGTCATAGCTACTTCTAAATGACCATTACTTATTTCAGACATCCCAGTTCCTAAATGTTCCAGAGGTTGAATAATCGTTTTTCTTAATAAATGGTTTAAAAAAAGTAATCCACTAATGGAGACCAATACAATCGTGATAATGACCCACACGCCCCATTTTGTCATAAATTCAAGAAAATTATTTTCTTTTTTCAAAACTAATAAGCTGCCAGGTACATTATCACTAAAATAAAAGTCAAATTTCATATAGCGATATAAACGACCAGCATTATCGATGGTTCCTCTTGTTTCAATATTGTTGGCATCAAATTTAGGAAAGTGGACAATTAACGATTTTTCGACTAAATCTTCTGAATAATAGGCAATCACATCTTCCATACTTACAACAACACCTAAAGACTCCGCTTCAAACTGACGGATATTTTTCTTTAGTTCTCCACGAGGTCTAAGAAGCTGGTCTGGATCTGTTTTGGCTATTCCACGTAGTTTGATATATGCTAGTTCTTCTTCTGGACTTAATGATCGTTGTTGAGTAAAGGTACGGTACAACGTGCCAGGAGTTGGATTTTTCCCTGTTGTTACATAAAAAATAATACAAATAATTGAAACGAGTGATAGACAGGCAATCGCAATGCCTCCAATATATGAAATGAGAAATCTCTTTTTAATCGTCATTTTTTCTCCTTTGTTTCCATTTAATAGAGGGAACAATTACATTGCCTGATTTTTAGAAACTAAACGCTGGTTTATGTTCTCCCTTGTATGGTTCATGTTCCACAAATATAGTTATTTCATTTCCTGCTTGATCTTTACCCATTCGTTTGTATGTGAATTTCTTGCTATTCAATTCGGTAAGTTCTAGCGCTGCACCATATTTATTTTCACCAATTGATACGTGAGCCCGAATTTTATTGTGATTCAACACATCATAGTAACCAAAATCTCCACGGCTAATGCCTGATTTCAAATCGAAGAATTCATATTTACTATTGTCAGAATCAAACTTAGCTAAGCTGATAAAATTTTGGTTGAATTCTGTCACATCGTTGCCTGATTCGTCGACCACTTTCGTTCCGTTCCATAGTGTTTCACCTAAAATTTTTGACCCATTTTCTTTTGTATCAATTGTTCCAGTTTTAGTATCAAACGTTTTTTCTTTCTCCGTAAAAGTTAACTCTTCTTTATTATAAGGGATATGTTCAACAAATACATCTACTTCGTTACCAGCTTTGTCTTTTCCTTTTCTTTCATAGGTAAATTTATCCTTCGTTAATTCGGTAACGTCCACAACAGCTTGGTATTTTTTGGACTCTGAAATCAGAATACGTTTTTCTCCATCATTTGTAATAAAAAATATTCCTCGATCGTCACGACTCTCTCCTGTATTCGCATCAAAAAATTCATAACGACCAGTTTCACCGTCATATTTTGCTAATCCGATAAAGTTAGCATTTTCTGCCGTTAAATCGTTGTTGTCTTTGTCGTATACCTTTGTTCCTTGCCAATTGGTTTTGCTTAACGTACTTGTTCGTTGCTCTCCTTTATTGCCGTCCTTCTCTTGTTTGGATTGTTCGGTTTGTTGTTGACTATTTGCTTTAGATTCCTTTGATTCTTGTGTCCCCATACTACAACCTGCCAATAATAATACTAAACTTGAAACGCCCACGATAATTTTTTTATTATTCATACTTTTTCTTTCCCTTCTATAATAAGTTCTATTTTCTTAATCTATATTTTTATTATAAAGGAGAGTTCTAAACAGCTTCTAAAAAGAAAATAAACAAAGTATAAACAATTTTTGTACAGAAGAAATATCCTAGCTTTAACAAAATAAGCAACTAAATTATTGGAAATAAAAAAACTGAGCCATAACCTTTGAAGTTATGGCTCAGTTTTTTATTGTTTAAACCGTTGTTGTTTTTGGTAAATTTTCATAAAATGCTGCTTTAGTTGCAGTGATATAAGGTGTTAGCCATAGATAGCCAATTCCAAGTGTTAAAATAGCTAAGATATGCCAACCAATAAAACTCAAGTCTAGAATGAATAACTGACCTTTGTATCCTTTCATCAACTGTCTACTGCGAGTAATACAATTTAGAAATCCAGGGCGTACGCCTGTTTCTTCAAAACTATCATAATAAACAAAATATGCCTGAGAATAAGAATAACCTTTAATAATTCCAGGAATGATTAGTAGTAATAACCATAAAGAAATAAAAATAGTCATTAATATATAAATACATATTACACCTAAAATGACAGGTCCTGCAAATCCGCGAAAAGCATCTGAAAATGGACGTATTTCTTGTCTTTTTCCTCTTAAAAGATCAAGGAACGTCCAAGAAATTCCTGCACTAAATAATGCTCCGATTATGCCACCAAAAAAACCGCCACCGCTTCCGCCAGAACTTCCATCATAATTTGCAGTACTGTTTAATAAATCTGAATTATTTTGAACAAATGTAAGAGTAGGTACTATCAATAAGAAAAATAGCAAAAATCCAATAGCAATGGCAATTAGCGTTGGTACTAAACACATCAATAGACTATCTTTCCACCGTCCACGAAGTATTCCTTTTGCTTCAATTTTTAATTCAGCAGTTGTTTTCATAAATTTTCCTCCTTTTCTTTTATTACAAACAGTATAACAAATAATTGGTCATTTAAAAATACATATACGTTTGATTATTTTTTTTATTTACAACTTTAATTATGACAGTCAAATTTCTATTTATAAATAATGGATGCTATAATTTAATCACAAGAATAATAAGGTAAATCTACTGAAAAAAAACTAGTACCATCATGAATGAAATCATTTGTAAATCATTACTTTCCCTTTATTTACAGACTTGCAAGCAATGCTTTCTTGAAAATAGCAAGCTGTTTCTTTATTCTTAGGATACATTAACGAAAGGAATTTATACGATGGAATTTGGAGATAAAATTAAAGCGTTGCGAACAAAAAATCAGCTTACACAGGAAAAATTTGCTATTCGTTTAAACGTTACGAGGCAAGCCGTTTCTAATTGGGAGAATGACCGAAACCTTCCAGACATTGAAATGTTGATTCTAATTTCCAGGATTTTTCATATTTCGCTTGATGACTTAATTTTAGGAGGAGATAACGTGAACAATATGACAGAAAAGCTAATTAACGATGGGAGTCAAACAAGACGAGCAAAATTAAATCTGGTTACAACTTTAATTGGAACCTTTTTACTATTCTTTGGATTTGCTTGTATCTTTATAAAAGCCAATTCAGTAGAATATATTGATGCATCAGGTATTTTACATGAAAGTTTTTATCTTTTACCAATAGGCTTCTTTTTCATTTTTGCTGGAATGATTGTATTTTTAGTTACTGGTATCAAATTTTTAATGGCTGTCGTCCGTAAAAGAAAAGAGTAAATAAATGACCGATCATACACAATAGGTACAATTTATACTTAGTTTTTGAATCATCTCAACTAATAAAAAAACTCCTCTTACAAAAGCAAGAGGAGTTTTTACGTATGAGTATAAGGAGAAAGAATCTCATGATCCGTTGTCCCTTTTTACTTTATAATCAACTAAAATTATTTGTTTTTTAAGTTGTAGAAAGATTTCAAACCTTTGTATTCAGCAACTTCGCCTAATTGGTCTTCAATTCTTAATAATTGGTTGTATTTAGCAATACGGTCTGTACGGCTTAGAGAACCAGTTTTGATTTGACCAGCGTTTGTTGCAACAGCGATATCAGAGATTGTTGAATCTTCTGTTTCACCTGAACGGTGAGATACAACTGCAGTGTAACCAGCTTCTTTAGCCATTTCGATTGCTTCGAATGTTTCAGTTAGCGTACCGATTTGGTTTACTTTGATAAGGATTGAGTTAGCGATTCCTTTTTCAATACCTTCAGCTAATTTAGTTGTGTTTGTAACGAATAAATCATCACCAACTAATTGAACTTTGTCGCCTAAAGAAACAGTCATTTTTTTGAATCCGTCCCAGTCGTTTTCGTCTAGTCCATCTTCAATTGAGATGATTGGGTATTTCGCACATAAAGCTTCGTAGAATGCGATCATTTCTTCAGTTGTTTTTTCGCCTTCGCCAGAATCAGCTAATACGTAAACACCTTTTTCTTTATCGTAGAATTCTGAAGCTGCAGCATCCATAGCAAGAACGATGTCTTTACCAGGTACATAGCCAGCTTTTTCGATTGCTTCGATGATTACTTCAAAACCTTCTTCGTTTGAACCAAGGTTAGGAGCGAAACCACCTTCGTCACCTACAGAAGTAGCTAAACCGCGAGCTTTTAAGATTCCAGCTAATGCGTGGAATACTTCAGCACCGTAACGTAAAGCTTCTTTAAATGTAGGAGCACCTACAGGCATGATCATGAATTCTTGGAAGTCGATACTGTTGTCAGCATGAGATCCACCGTTGATGATGTTCATCATTGGAGTTGGTAATACTTTAGTATTGAATCCGCCTAAGTAGTGATATAAAGGTACTTCTAGGTAATCAGCAGCAGCACGAGCTACAGCGATTGAAACACCAAGAATAGCGTTTGCGCCTAATTTACCTTTGTTAGGAGTTCCATCTAATTCGATCATTGCTTTGTCGATAGCCATTTGGTCACGTACATCGTAGCCAATGATTGCTTCAGCGATGATGTTATTAACGTTGTCAACTGCTTTAACAACCCCTTTACCTAAGTAACGAGATTTGTCGCCATCACGTAATTCAACGGCTTCGTATTCACCAGTTGAAGCTCCAGATGGAACCATTCCACGACCAAAAGCACCGCTTTCAGTGTATACTTCTACTTCGATTGTTGGGTTACCGCGTGAGTCTAAGACTTCGCGTGCGTAAACATCAGTAATAATTGACATGTTTTGTCTCTCCTTTGAGTTTGTTTTATACTAAGGGGATTCGATTCCCTTAATTATGATTGTAGTGAATAAACGCCCGCTATGCAAACATTTTTTGCATAATTCATAGATTATTCAATGAATCTTTGATTAATTGCGTATATTGTTATAAGTCGTGATTATTTAACCGCATCTAACAAAGCTAAGAATGAGTCAGCTTCAAGGCTCGCTCCGCCAACTAAAGCACCATCAACGTTTTCTTTTGCCATATATTCAGCAATGTTTTCAGGTTTTACAGAACCGCCGTATTGGATACGTACAGCTTCTGATACTTCTTTACCGTATAATTTTTCAACTGTTGAACGAACAACGCCACAGATTTCATCAGCGATGTTAGCATCGGCAGATTTACCCGTTCCGATTGCCCAGATTGGTTCGTAAGCAATAACCATTGAAGATACTTGCTCATTAGATAAACCAACTAAACCGTTAGTGATTTGTCCTTCGATCCATTCAGCTGTTTTACCTGCTTCATAGGTTTCTAAAGACTCGCCGCAACAGAAGATTGGTGTCATGTTGTTAGCAAAGATAGCTTTCGCTTTTTTGTTGATATCTTCATCTGTTTCGTGGAAGTACTCACGGCGTTCAGAGTGACCAATAATTACATATTGGATCCCTAAATCTGCAATAGCAGCAGGTGAATTTTCACCAGTGAAAGCACCTGAGTTTTCCCAGTAGCAATTTTGTGCAGATAATTGAACGTCAGAATCTTTAAGATTCCAAGCGAGTGGTGCTAAGAATAATGCTGGAGATCCGATTACTGAATCAACAACATCTTTTGATGGAACAGCATTTTTTACTGCTTCAGCAAAGCTTTGCGCTTCTGCTAAAGTTTTATTCATTTTCCAGTTACCAGCGATAATTGGTTTACGCATGGAAAAGCACATCCTTTTCTTATTATGATATGGCATATTATGGATTGGTTATAACCAATCCAGTTTCACAAGCTAGACCTATCGGCATTAATGGATAAAAATTTGCGATGAAAAACATTGCTATAATTTTTTTCCATCAATACTCAAGGTCTAAAAAGCTTGTTCAACTTTTTCTATTTATCGTTAATTGCAGCTAAACCTGGTAATTCTTTACCTTCTAATAATTCTAAGCTTGCGCCTCCACCAGTTGAGATGTGAGTGAATTTGTCAGCAAAGCCTAATTGGATTGCAGCTGCAGCTGAATCGCCACCGCCGATGATTGTTGTTGCATCTGCTAAGTTTGCGATTGATTCACAAACGCCGATTGTACCATTAGCGAAGTTACTCATTTCAAATACGCCCATTGGTCCGTTCCAAACAACTGTTTTTGCACCTTCTAATGCTTGAGCAAATAACGCAATTGTTTCAGGTCCAATGTCAAGACCCATTTGTCCATCAGGAACATCACCAGTATGTTCTTCTGTTGGTACATCATTTGAGAATTCTGCTGCAGTAATTGAATCGATTGGCAAGATTAATTTATCGCCTGCTTTTTCAATCAATTCTTTAGCTAATGCAACTTTATCTTCTTCTACTAAAGAGTTCCCAATGTTCATGCCTTTAGCTTTATAAAATGTATATGTCATTCCACCGCCGATAAGGATTTTATCTGCTTTAGAGATCAAATTTTCGATAACACCGATTTTGTCAGAAACTTTTGCACCACCTAAGATAGCAACAAAAGGACGTTTAGGTGCTGTTACTGCTTCACCAACGAATTTGATTTCTTTTTCCATTAAAAATCCAGCAACTGTTGGAATACCAGTTGAAGCAATTCCTACATTAGAAGCGTGAGCACGGTGAGCCGTACCGAATGCATCATTAACAAATACATCGCCTAAAGAAGCCCAGTATTTACCTAATTCAGCGTCATTTCCGCTTTCTTTTTTACCATCAACATCTTCAAAACGAGTGTTTTCAAAAACTAAAACATCGCCGTCTTTCATGTTGTTTACAGCTGTCTCTAATTCAGTTCCACGAGTTTCAGGAACGAATGTCACTGGTTTGCCCAATAATTCGCCTAAACGCTCAGCAACAGGTTTTAGAGATTTGCCTGCTTTATCTTCTTCTGTTTTCACACGACCTAAGTGAGAAAATAGAATTGCTTTTCCGCCATTTTCAATTACGTATTTGATTGTTGGAAGTGCTGCTACGATACGGTTATCATTAGTAATCACGCCATCTTTCAAAGGCACGTTAAAGTCAACACGGACAAGTACTTTTTTATCTTTTAAATCTACATCTTTGATTGTCTTTTTAGCCATTATGGAGTACTCCTATCTATAAAAGTTTTTAGGTATTTTTAAACAAAATAATAAAAACGGAGAAGCGCGCTGCTTCCCCGCTTATTATTTCACAGTTGTTCAGATTTCACTAATGATAAGAGTTAATCTTATAAGTTAGCGAAGTACTCTAAAGTACGAACTAATTGTGCAGTATAAGACATTTCGTTGTCATACCAAGCAACAGTTTTCACTAATTGTTGATCGCCAACAGTCATTACTTTTGTTTGAGTAGCATCGAATAATGAACCGAAAGTCATACCTACGATATCAGAAGAAACGATTTCGTCTGTGTTGTATCCGTAAGATTCGTTAGCAGCTTTAGCCATAACTTCGTTTACTTCTTCAACAGTTACTTTTTTGTCAAGAACTGTTACTAATTCAGTTAATGAACCAGTTGCTACAGGAACACGTTGAGCAGCTCCGTCTAATTTACCGTTTAATTCAGGGATAACTAGACCGATTGCTTTAGCAGCACCAGTTGTGTTAGGTACGATATTTTCTGCTGCAGCGCGTGCACGACGGAAGTCTCCACCTGGGTGAGGTCCATCAAGAGTCATTTGGTCACCTGTGTAAGCGTGGATTGTAGTCATAAGACCTTCAACAACACCAAAGTTATCTTGTAAAGCTTTAGCCATAGGAGCTAAACAGTTAGTCGTACATGAAGCACCTGAGATAACTGTTTCTTTACCTGTTAAGATATCGTGGTTAGTGTTATAAACAACTGTTGGTACGTCATTTCCGCCTGGAGCAGAGATAACAACACGTTTAGCACCAGCTTTTAAGTGTAATTCAGCTTTTTCTTTTGAAGTGAAGAATCCAGTACATTCAAGAACGATATCTACGCCTAAGTCGCCCCATGGTAATTCTTCTGGGTTGCGGTTAGCAAGAACTTTAACTTCTTTACCGTTTACGTTGAAAGAACCTTCATGAACTTCAACAGTTCCGTTGAAACGTCCTTGAGTTGTGTCATATTTTAACAAGTGAGCCAACATTTTAGCATCTGTTAAGTCGTTGATTGCTACTACTTCGATTCCTGCTACATCTTGGATACGACGGAATGCTAAGCGTCCGATACGTCCAAATCCATTAATACCTACTTTAACTGTCATTAAAGATTTCCTCCTTATGAAAATCAAAAATTTTTTTATTTTAAAGGGTTACCCCTTTTAAAATCTCATTTGCAGCAGCTTCATCAGTGATGAGCCACGTTTGTTTTGGTGCATTTTTCATGTAAGCACGAATTGCTTTGGCTTTAGTCTTGCCACCTGCAATCGCCACGACATTAGGAATCTTTTGGACATCTTTTAACTGAAGTCCGATTCTTGGGATTTTATAAACGATTTTGCCTTCTTCATCAAAGAAATAGCCGAAAGATTCTGCTACAGCATTATTCTGCTTTAACATAACCATCTCATCGTCTGACATTTTACGGCGTGCTGCCATATGCAATGCACGTCCTATACTATGAACAACGCAATTGCTTTGTTCGATTAGTGTCAAAACTTCCTGAATAGAGGGTTCTTGCAACAAAGAGTTATATGTTTCAAGACTTAATTGTTCTGGAACATATAATGCTCTGTGATGTCCACCAGTTTTACTTGCCATTACAGCACTTACTGAATTGGCTTGAACAGTCATTGCCTCACCAATTCCACCTCTGGCAGGAACAAACAAATTATGACGTTTTTCCGTCTCCAGCGTCCCCATATGTTCTGCGGTCACTGCCATTGTCGTACCACCCATCACTGCAATAATATTATTGCCCTCAGGTAAAAGTAAATTCAGTGAATCAGTCAAAATATCTCCAAATTCATAAAGAACTTTCTCTTGATTATCACTATTTCCAGCTACAACAATGCAACGGTGAATCCCAAAGTATTGACTGATCTCTTTTTCAACTTGATGCATACCGAGTAATTGATTCATTACTGTTTCTAATCCTTGATAAACATCTAAGCCTTTTTCAGTTAATGTCATTCCACTTTTTGAAGTTTCTATCAATTGTAGGTTCTTTAGAAAATCTGTCTCGGTTCTCAAGACACGCTCTGTAATCCCCATACTATCTGATAAACTTCTACGTCCAATAGGCTGCATCCAGTATATATTACGAAGAATATGAAACCTTTCCTGCATTACATCGAGCAAATCTGGAGCAACAGCTTCAATCATTTTCAATTCATCTAGCATGATGCGCTCCTTCGTTGGTCTAAAAACGTCCAAGTAAGACTTAAAACGACCTATGAACTTTAAAAAAATAAAATTGATGTTCTTCTTTTTCATTGTTAAGTTCTATTAACAGTCTTAAAAGCGTCCCTCAATCCTACATACATAGTTTAACAGTTTTAATCCTTCTTTTCAAGAAAAAGAGATTATTTTTTTGAAATTAGTTCATCTATTTTCTTTAAATTAAATATATACCTTAACATTCTCCCTTAAAAATCAAGCGACTTTTCTACCTTTGTCCAAATTTAATTTCATTTTCAAAAATCATACCTTTTTTATACAACTTTCTCTACTTACACCAACTATAAAAAGAAAGGATAATGCTTCTAACAAAAGGAACTAAATCAAGTTACAATAACAAAAGTGAATAAATTACTTTAAACACATAAAAGCCAGATCATATGATCTGGCTTTTATGTGTTTTATTTTCTTATAAATCCTCTTCATAAAAACGACCAAGAATTTTTACGTTGTCTGAAATACTAACAAAAGCTGACGGATCTGATTCTTTCATTGCAGCTTCTAGTGCTGGTAATTCAAAACGAGTGACAACTGTCAATAACAAGGTCTGCTTATCATGTCGATAAGCCCCTTCTGCTTCATGAATGATCGTGATCCCTCGTCGCATTTTCTTTTGAATCTCATTAATCACATTATCAGGATTTTTTGTAATGATCATTACCTGCATTTTCTTTTGCTTCGTATAAACAGCATCTGTCACTTTCCCACTAACAAAAATCGACAATGCACTATAAAACATATATTGCCAACCAAATAAATATCCTGCTACAAAGATAATCAATCCATTAAAATACATTGAAATCGATCCTACAGAACGTCCAGTTTTTTTACGGATCGTAATACTAAAAATATCCAATCCTCCTGAAGATAATCCATTTTTCAAGGCAAAGCCAATACCTGATCCCATCACACCTCCACCAAAAATGGCACAAATAATCGGATCATTAGACAGAGTTGTTTGTGGTACAATCTGCATAAACACAGAGGTTAACGTGACGGTCAAAACAGTAAAAATTGTAAATTTTTTCCCGATCTTCAGCCAAGCAACAAAAAACAATGGAATATTCAACGCATATAAAGTTAACGAAACCGGTACTTGAAATCCAACTACTTTAGTTGATAAAGTAGTTAGAATCTGTGCCAGTCCAGTAATCCCACTGGAATAAATATTTCCTGGTTGGTAAAAAAAGTTCATCGCAACGGATGCCAAGATCGCATAAACGATTGATACTGAAAGTTTCGTCGTATAATCGTGGACAGGTAAACTTTCAAAGAATTTTTTCATGTAGAAGTAGCCTCACTTTACTTGATTCATTTGTTTCTCATTATACGTGCTTTAAGATAAGAAAAAAAGCTCAATCTTTGATTTAACACAAAAGTATCTCACATTCTTCATTTTACTCTTAACGTTTCATAATACTGCAACGTGTTGCAAAACAACTGAAAACGATTACAAATCAACAGTTTTTCCGTTATGATCGGGTTGTATAAATTTTAATGAAATGAGGAATAATTATGCGTCATACAACATTAGATTCATTTCCCGAGAACTTTTTATGGGGGAGCGCTTCTGCCGCTTATCAAGTTGAAGGTGCCTATCAAGAGGATGGGAAAGGTATTTCTGTTTGGGATTCTTTTGTGACAAAACCAGATACGACATTTAAAAACACGAACGGAAATATTGCAGTTGATCATTATCATCGCTTTAAAGAAGATGTTGCTTTAATGAATGAACAGGGGTTAAAGGCCTATCGTTTTTCCATCGCTTGGTCACGAATTTTTCCAACTGGAAAAGGTGAAGTGAATCAACAAGGTCTGGATTTTTACAGTCAATTAATTGATGAATTACTGAAATATGATATAGAACCGATTGTAACAATTTATCATTGGGATTTGCCACAAGCTTTACAAGAAGAGTATGGCGGTTGGGAGTCTCGCACAATTATTGAAGACTTCACAAATTATGCTAAAGTCTTGTTTGATACTTTTTCTGATCGTGTAAAATATTGGGTTAGCTTAAATGAGCAAAATGTGTTTATTACTCACGGCTATCTATTAGGAACTCATCCTCCAGCAGTTCGTGATGTCAAACGGATGTTTAACGCCAATCACATGGCTAACTTAGCTAATGCTTCAGTGATTAAAGCCTTTAAAGCGGGCGGCTATCCAGGACAAATCGGTCCAAGTTTCAATTATGGTCCCACTTACGCTTTTGATAGCGATCCTCTCAATGTTCTTGCTAAAATCGATACAGAGGAACTAATGGGCTTTTTCTGGTTGGATGTCTACGGTAAAGGTAGCTATCCCCGAACAGTTATTAAACAGTTGGAAAAACTACAACTAGCACCAACGATTACTAAAGAGGATGAAGAATTGCTACTTGAAGGACTTCCTGACTTTATTGGATTGAATTATTATCAAACAGCAACCGTTAAAGCTAGCACTAATGATACTTTCACAG
The DNA here is from genome assembly GCF_058216635.1 of Enterococcus sp. AAFC-DPL-5146. Classification (NCBI taxonomy): domain Bacteria; kingdom Bacillati; phylum Bacillota; class Bacilli; order Lactobacillales; family Enterococcaceae; genus Enterococcus; species Enterococcus sp. AAFC-DPL-5146. The sequence continues at coordinate 2,132,777 of NZ_CM177103.1, forward strand.
GAAAAATGAAAATGAACAATTCCGGTCAAAAAGGGTCCAGCCAAGAACTAGAAATTCCAAGAATCAGTAAATTCGTCAAAAATCCTTATTTGGAACAAACCAATTGGGATTGGACGATTGATCCTATAGGCATCCGCGTCGCTTTACGAACGATTGAAAGTCGTTATCAATTACCTGTTCTAATTACAGAAAATGGCTTAGGTGAGTACGATACATTTGAGGATGGTCAAATCCATGATCCTTACCGCATCGAATACCTAGAAAAACATATACATGAAATTCAAGAAGCCATCACAGATGGGGTTCAAGTATTAGGCTATTGCACGTGGAGTTTTACTGACTTACTTAGTTGGCTTAATGGCTATCAAAAACGATATGGTTTTATTTATGTGGATCGAGATGAAGAATCACAACGGACATTGAATCGTTATAAAAAAGACAGTTTTTACTGGTATCAAAAAGTAATTGAAACAAATGGTGGCTACTTAAATGAAATGGGGCGTAAATAATGGAAGGATTAGAGAATTTTCTAAATAAATTTATTGGTCCAATTGCTCAAAAAATGAACGGTAGTAAATTTTTCAGTGCATTGTCAGAAGCATTTATGCGAACCACCCCAATTACATTAGGTGTTGCTTTGTTGATGATTATTGGTAATTTCCCCATTCCGCAATGGATTGAGTTTTTAGCTAAAACAGGAATGACAGCTCATTTTAATGCTGCTTTAGGTGCGACAATTAGCTTGCTTTCTGTTTATGTAACCTTCAACTTTGCTTATATTTATTCTAAAAAAGAAGGGCTTGATCCACTGCCGGCGGGACTTTTAGCCATTGGTTCATTTTTCATTTTAATGCCACAAATGATCCAAACCTACACCTTAGAAAAAACGGTTACTGAATTTCCAGCTCAAGCAACTGTCACAGCAAGTACTAATGTAGAAGCTTTCGCCAGTCAATATACTGGAGGAACTGGATTATTTGTTGCCATCATTGTTGGTTATTTGACAGCTGTTATGTATGCTTTATTTATCAGAAAAAATTTATCGATTAAAATGCCTGACACTGTTCCTTCAAATGTTTCTGAATCCTTAAGTCCAGCAATTTTGTCAGGTCTAATTCTAGCGGTATTTTTTGTTATCAGGGTACTTTTCTCATTCACACCCTTTGACAATATTTTCGCTTTTATTACAACATTGATTCAAGCACCATTACAATCTTTAACTGGTTCGCCAATTGCAATCATCATTATTTTTACCTTAGCAAATATGTTATGGTTTTTCGGGATTCACCCTAATATGGTTTATGGAGTTGTGATGCCAGTTATGACTGCTAATATGCTAGCGAATATGGCGGCTTATCAACAACATCAAGAACTTCCTTTTTTGGCAATGGCCGTTGTTTCATTTGTTTGCGGTAACTCTTTTGGAGGACAAGGCAGTACGTACGGCTTAGTTATTTCGATGTTCACGGCAAAATCTGAACGATATAAACAATTGTTCAAATTAGCCGGTCCACCAGTGATTTTTAATGTGAATGAACCGTTGATTTTCGGAATGCCTTTGATGTTAAATCCTTTCTTCTTTGTACCAATGGTTGCTTCGCCTATTTTGATGGGTGGTATTACTTGGGGAATGTTGTCGATTCTTGATTTTTCTAAATACAATCCGTTAATTGCGTTACCTTGGACAACACCCGCACCAATTGTTATGGCTTTGAAGGGCGGCTTTAATTATTTATTAATCTTTATTGTATTATTGATTGTTAATGTATCCGTTTGGTATCCATTCTTTAAAATGGCAGATAAAAAAGAATATCAACTTGAACAAGAAAATGCAAAAACCGCAGAGAATTAATCTCTGCGGTTTTATTAGTATCTACTTCGAATTTAGCAGGTTTAACATTTCAGAATAGCCTAAACTTCTCGCATAATCTTCAGCTGTTCGCCCTGTATTATCCTTCAGGTTTTTATTTGCTCCAGCATCTAACAAAACCTTAACGATTTGTTGATAGACGGATGAACCATCTGTTAGAGCTACTGCTTCAATCAACGCTGTGTAACCATAATTATTTTGATGATCTATAGCAGCTCGTCCATCGGTTAATAAAAGTTGAACGTTTTCTATATGGCCTTTTTCAGCAGCTGGAATCAATGCATTGCCGCCAAAACGATTAAATTTTTGCTGATCTGGAACTTGCTGCTCCAACATATATCTCAAGATTTCTGTTTTGCCTTGCGCGCCTGCATAGAGATAGGGGCTGTCAGAAATATGATCTTGCTGATTGATATCTGCTCCTCTATCAATTAACAGTTTAGCAATTTCTATAAAATTTTGATGGGTAGCAATCAACAGCGGTGATTCTCCTTGAGCGTTCACTTCATCGATTGGATAGTTTTTATCTTGAAGTATCTCTTGGACTTTTGCCGTATCATTTTCATTCACAGCCTGAATCAATGTTCCTGCTGGAAATGATTTACTGACTGACTCTGATGTCTGAGACTGGGGCTCACTGAATTGAGACTTGCTTGTATCACTTTTTTCACTTGTCATACTCGTACTCTCCTTCATTGTTTGTTTTGACTCAGTTTTCTTCGTTTGACAGGCTGAAAAAATAAGTAATAAAGAAAATAGTACAGTTATCTTTAGCATAGATGTTTTTTTCATTCTATTTATCCTCCTAACTGGGTTCTACATTCAGTATAAAGCATAAATATAAACGAATTATAAATTCCATAGTTTCGGTAAGCTTTATTTCTTATTAAAACAAAAAGCAACTAAATACTCAATCAACGCAACCGTTGGAATCTGTGAGGATAAATCGAAATTATAAGGCAGTCGCTGATTTTCAATATAATAAGGAATATTGATCGTTGAAAGTTTGGCTAAAGTATTATCATGAGTATTGGTGATGCTGATAATATGCTTGTTATTTGATTTTAATAAACGAACCAGTTCAATAATTTCAGCTGTTTCTCCAGAAGTGGAAAAAATAATAATCACGCTGTCTCCGTCTTTCATTTGTGTAGAAAGAAATGGCGCATATGGTTCATTGGAATGCATGGCTTTATAACCGATCGTATTGAATTTTCTAGCAGCATAATTCGCCATAACTCCTGATGAACCCATACCAACACAATAAATAAAACTTGATTGTTGCAATAAATCACTGACCATCTCAACTTGTTCCAGAACATTTTCAGCAAAGACTTGATTTACAAAAATTTCTTCAAGTGAAATCGTATTAGTCATTCCTTCACCAGCAAGTTTACTTACTTCATTTTTGACGTAGCGTTGAAAATCATGGTAAGAATCAAATCCACACTTTCTCACAAATCGTGTCACGGTTGAAGGAGAACAAGGAATTTGAGCTGCAATTTCTCTGGCAGAAAGGGTAAAAATAGTTTCTAAGTTTCTAAAAATGTAGTTTTGCAGTACTTCATCGGAGTCAGATAGATGTTTGACTGCTGATATTTTTTCTAGCATCGACTTAACCTACTTATTGTTAAAATTTATGTGTACATTATAGTGGAAGCGTAAACATAAGTAAAGCATGCTATTCAGTTATCCATTGAACAAACAAAAAACGAGCCCAAAATAAACTCAAAAAGTTTACTGGGAACTCGTTTTTTTATCTAAATCAAGTGTTCGTTCTTTTTTTACTCATCAATTGCTGTTACATCAATATTTAATTCAAACAATTGTAGTGGTGAAACAGTACTTGGTGCACTAGTCATTGGATCTGAAGCTTTCCCGTTTTTAGGGAAGGCGATTACTTCACGAATATTGTTTTCTCCTGCCAATAACATCACTAAGCGATCTAAACCTAATGCAATTCCGCCATGTGGAGGGAAACCGTAATCTAAGGCATCCAACAAGAAACCAAATTGTTCTTGTGCAGATTCTTTCGTAAATCCTAATGTCTCAAACATTTTTTCTTGTAAATCACGCTTATGAATACGTAATGAACCGCCACCTAATTCGTAACCGTTTAAGACAATATCATAGGCTTCGGCGTAGACTTTAGATGGATCTGTAGAAAGTAATTCTATATCAGATTCTTTAGGTTGAGTGAATGGATGATGTGCCGAAACATAACGACCAGCTTCTTCGTCGTATTCAAACAATGGCCAGTCAATAACCCATAAGAAGTTGAATTTAGACTCATCAATTAAACCTAATTCTTTTCCTAAACGAGAACGAATCGCTCCTAATGCTGCTGCAACCACTTCTGGCTTATCTGCACCAAACATCAAAATATCACCAACCTCAGCATTTGTTGCTTTGATCAATTCATCTGAAACATCCGTCAAGAATTTAGCAATTGGACCTTTTAGCCCATCTTCTTCGACTTTCAACCAAGCTAGACCCTTGGCGCCAAATTGGCTAACATACGTACCTAAATTATCCATGTCTTTTCTTGAATATTTATCCGCTGCACCTTTGGCATTTAAAGCTTTAACTTGTCCGCCATTTTCTAAAGCCATTTGGAATACTTTAAAGTCGACATCTTTTACAACCTCAGCAATATCGATTAATTCCATATCAAAACGTGTATCTGGTTTGTCACTACCATAACGAGCCATAGCTTCATCATAACTGATACGTGGAAATGGTAATGTGACTTCGATTCCTTTAGTTTCGCGCATTACTTTGGCTAACATTTCTTCTGTCATTGTTTGGATTTCTTCCGGTGTTAAGAAAGTTGTCTCAATATCCACTTGGGTAAATTCAGGTTGGCGATCTCCACGTAAATCTTCATCACGGAAACAACGAACGATTTGATAATAGCGATCGAAACCAGCATTCATCAATAACTGTTTGAAAATTTGTGGTGATTGCGGCAATGCGTAAAAATGTCCAGCATGTACGCGAGAAGGAACTAAATAATCACGGGCGCCTTCAGGTGTTGATTTACCTAAATATGGCGTTTCAATATCCATAAAATCAGTATCGTCTAAATAATGACGAATTGTTTTCGTTACTTCATGACGTAATTTTAAGTTTGCTGTCATTTGTGGACGGCGTAAATCTAAATAACGATATTTCATACGAATTTCATCACCGACATTATTTTCATCTTCAATTAAAAATGGCGGTGTTTTAGCCGTATTTAAAATCGTGATACCTGTTGCCATTACTTCAAATTCCCCAGTTTTCATTTTAGGGTTGATAGCTTCTGCATCACGATATGTTAGTTCACCAGTGATTTCGATTACATATTCACTACGGCATTTATCCGCAATTTCCCATGCTTCTTTTGAATGTTCTGGATTGAAAACAACTTGTGCAATCCCTTCACGGTCACGTAAGTCGATAAAGATAACTCCGCCTAGGTCACGACGTTTTTGTACCCAACCTTTTAAGGTGATTACCTGTCCTACTAAATCTGCTGAAACTTCTCCGCAGTATACTGTTCTTTTTGTCATTGATTATTGCTCCTCTTCATTTTTTTACTATTCATTAATCAAACATCACTGTCATCATTTCATCATAGACTTCATCAAATCTCTCATAAATATCAGCTAGTGGAAATGCTTTTTCTTTACGACTAGCCATTGATTTTACATTTACAATACCTTCTGCTAACTCCGTTTCGCCTAGAGTTAGTGCAAGTTTTGCATTTAATTTAGCGGCTGTTTTAAATTGAGCTTTTGCTTTACGATCCATAAAATCACGATCGGCTGAAAAACCAAAATTACGAATAGCTTGAACTAGTTTTAATGATTCGATATTCGTCTGTTCCCCAAGTCCTACAACAAATGCATCCACCTCATTGATTACCGGAACAACTACACCTTCTGCTTCCATTGTAATCAAGACACGTTCGATTCCCATTGCAAAACCAAAACCAGGTGTTGCTGGTCCACCAAGTTCTTCAACTAACCCATCGTATCTGCCGCCTGCACAAATCGTTGCTTGAGCGCCCATGCCAGGTGCTTCACTCATCACTTCAAAAATTGTATTTGTATAGTAATCAAGTCCTCGAACCATATTGCTGTCGACTTCAAAAGGAATATTTAACTCATTCAGCATTGTTTTGACTGTTTCAAAATGCTCTTTTGACGAGTCACTTAAATAATCTAAAATCGATGGTGCATCTGCTACGATTGCTTGGTCTTTCTTATCTTTACTATCTAAAACACGTAAAGGATTTTCATGTAGACGACGTTTGGAATCTTCACTTAACTCAGCAGATTTTGGCTCTAAATAATCGATCAATGCCTGACGATAAGCAGCCCTTGTTGCTTTGTCGCCTAAAGAGTTAATCACCAATCGAATTTGTTGGATGCCTAACTGTTTGAAAAAGTCTAAAGCCATTGCCATACTTTCAACATCTACCGCTGGATTCACACTTCCAAAAGCTTCCGCTCCAATTTGGTGAAATTGTCTTAGACGTCCTGCTTGTGGGCGCTCATAACGGAACATTGGTCCCATGTAATAAGTTTTATAAGGTTTTGCAAATTCAGGACCAAATAATTTATTTTCAACAAATGAGCGGACAATAGGAGCTGTTCCTTCTGGACGCAATGTCACGTGACGATCGCCTTTATCATAAAAATCATACATCTCTTTTGAAACAATGTCCGTTGTATCTCCTACACTACGGGAGATCACTTCATAGTGTTCAAAAATGGGGGTGCGAATTTCTTCATATTGATAATCACGGAAAATCAAGCGGGCCGTTTCTTCAACAAACTGCCACTTTTCAGAAGTTCCTGGTAATAAGTCATTGGTGCCTTTTGGTTTTTGATAACTCATTTTGTCATCTCCTACTTTATTGTTTGTTATTTTTAAGGTATTTTGGTATAGAATGATTGAGATCATAGTGTTTGGTGATTCACTAGTAAGGTAACTTCTCTCTCTTCGTTCGCCAAGTATTGCTTATCATCCACTTTGGTGAAGCTAGTCGTAGTCCTTCAATTCTTAGAGCTTTAGCTCTTAGAAATTGATGAAATCGAAACAAAGTGGCGTGATTCACTAGCACGGTAGCTTCTCTCCCTTTGGTCGCCAAGTATTGTTCATCATCTGCTCTGGCATAGCCAGTCGCAGTGATTCACAACAAAAACTCGCCCTTGTATAATTACAAGGGCGAGTGAATAGACACACGCGGTACCACCTAAGTTTTGAAAGATTGCTCTTTCCTCTAACGATTAACGCTCGCAACGGAACGGTTTTTCCCCCGTTCATCTCCAGAATGTCTTTCGAATTTCCTAATGAAGTTGCTTTCAGCCACGGCAACTTTCTCTTATACAATCAGATTGAAATCTACTCGTTCTTTCATTGATTTTTAGATATTACATATAAATTACTAAAATTTCCCAGTAAAGTCAAGGGAATTCAATAAATTTCAGTCTATGAATCAAAAAAGAATCTGAATGACGTCATGACCGTTTTCAATTCACTTCATTTGCATTTTCTTAATGATGATGGAGCATATCATGAACGATCTCTGAACCTGATAAATCACTCTTATAATAGGTCGGCCAGTTCTCCAATTCTTTTAGTAACTCCTCTTGACTCTCATCACCAAAATATAAATGAAAATGCTCCGCTTTCGTTGGTTTAATATTGTGATCACTAAATTGAATATTCTTTGGTGCACCGCTACTGTTATCCTCTGTACTGAATAAATAACGTACGCCTCTTTTACCAGATTCATAGGTTAAAATGCGATATCCATCATAGCGATAGTCAGCTTTTTGAGAAGTGCCCTCTTTAAAAAACTCTACTGTATTTCCAGTAATAACAATTCGATCAGTATTCGTTTTATATCCTGTCATATAATATTGTTTATACTCTTCCAAACTTTTATCTTTCTTTTCTTTTGCCTTATGTTCAAGCACTTCATCTAATGTACCATCCATTAAATATGGATAAACTGATTGCCAATCACCTGCCCAATCTTGCAATGTTCTATTTTCAATTTCATCATCTTTAAATTCTCCATCATGGCTGTGAGAGTGTTTATGCTTGCGTGCTTGTTTTTCTTTTGAAGATTGAATCGTTGTTTCAACTGTTTTTGTGGTACTTACTTTTGTACAACCACTAATAATTAGGACGCTCAACAAAAGAACACCTAATCCTGTATACAACTTTGCATTTTTCTTTTTCATCTTCTAACCTCAATTCTAATTTTATTGACTAAATCCAATAATAGCTTATTAGCATTTCTGGTTTGCAACCAACAAAACGTAATCATTACGATTTAATCAAGTTATTTTATACTACCTTACGAAAAAAAACAATAGAAAATAAAAAAATATTGCAAGCAATGATAGAGAAGTTGGACATTCCTATCTATTACTTACAATATAAAAAATTTTGGATCAAATACCTAATAGCTCTGTTAATGAAATAAGCGCCTTATGAATAGCTTCAAGCAATTGGTTGGCTTCATTTTCATTGGCTTTTTTTGATGAAATCGTCAGAATTATTTTTTCATCTAGAATACCATAATAAAGACCAAAACCAGCTTTATTTACTGGACCAAAGCTAAATGACTCCAATAAATCGTAAGGGATTCCTGTTGTTGATATAAAATCTTCCCCTAAAATTTTAAGTGCTTCTGCTGAAAAAAATCTTGATCCTTCTTCAGGATTGAGTACCATTTTTTTCAGACCGAAAAGATGCCGTTCTATTCCATTACCCTTTTGGCATTGGCTGATTCGATTGGAATGAGCTGATGCGGCATCATTAAATAGTTCGACTAATTCTTCTTTAGAATTAACTTCATTTTTTTCATAAAATGCTTCTACAAATACTTTTTTCTCTGTACTAATGGAACGGGCACTTTCTGTTCGTCCCTCATAAAACATTCGCATAGCGACTGGCTCATAAACCGATCTTAACTTTCTAAAAACCTTTTGTTGCGCCATTGCTAAAGCAATATGGAAAAATGCGTCTGGACTGATTTTGGCCTTTTTCATCCGTTCTTTTCCGATATCAGAGATCACTTGATGTTTAATGCTATAAGAATTATTTTCTTTCACAACGCTTTTTTGTACATTTTCAAAATCAGCGATTATTTCATCTGTTAACACCCATTTAACTCTCTCCACTAAATGATCAGAGCTATTTTCAGAAGCTACCCAATGCGCATCATTGAAGGATTTAAATACATTGGTAAGCAAATTCATGGTAGGTACACCATCGATTGCTGTATGTTCCATATTAAATCCAATATAACCGTTTTTTGTAATGATTGCCTGTGTTGTTTTTGCTAAAAATTGATGGCTTGTATTTAATAGAATATCATTAATTCGTGCATCCTCGGTATCATCATTGCCTTTGGAAAAGCTTAGAATAAATAAGGCGTCTTCAATCTGTTTTAAATTATGACTATTTCTTTCATCCAGTTTTAGTTGTTCATAAATCAACGCTGATTCTTCTCTTTTAACACCTGTAAAATAAGGAATCAAGTCTTCTCCTTTTTCAGGTAAATGTTCCTTTGATAATAGATACTGTAGATTTTCCAATAATTGTTCAACGGGATAAATTTCTCCTGACGCATTTGTCACCTCTAAACGGAAATAGATACCGTTTGCAAAAATCACAACATAATTATCTTCCGACTTCACTTCTCCTCTATAAAAAGAATCAATCTCTCTGCCAGGAATTCTGCAGCTTTTGAAAAAATTCATATAAAATGACATATCCACAGGTTTATTTTGCTTCGTATACTCAATTGGATATGTACCGTTAACTAATTGAAGATAACTATTCGTCATTTGATAAATCAATTGAGCCGCTTTTGCTTCTTTAGATGTCAATTGATCATAATAGCTTGGGTCAATGACCAAAGCAAAGTTTGATTCACTTTGTAAATAGCCTCGGCTTTCTAAATAATTCTGTTCCCAAAGGGGCGCTAACCAACTACCTGTTGTTTTCTCGGCGTAATGAACTAAATCCTTTTGCAACAGTAACCCATCAGAAAAACCAAAAGCTACAACACTTTTTTGAAAGTCTTTTAACTCTTCTAATGTCACCAAAGGTCTCATCCATTCACTACATTCACCTAAGGTTTCAAGTAAATCAGGTACAGGAAGCTTTTTTAACTTAGGTAATAGTTGTTCTTTGTATTTTTCCATTTTACACCTCAAGGCTCTCTTTTTCTTTCATTATACCAATCATTTCTTGTTTATATGTCTATTTTCTAAAAATAAAGGACAGATTGTTATAAATCAAGCATTCAAACATAGCTTTACTTGAGCCCAATAAACATTTATTCTATAAAAAAAATAATCTTGATTTCGACAATTATTATCAAAATCAAGATTATTTTCTTTTTGAGCAAAGCTATTATGCCAGACTCACCTTTTATCTATTCTTTGTATCAATAATAATAGTCACAGGCCCATCATTAATCAATGAAACAGCCATATCAGCCCCAAATTCTCCAGTTTCCACAGGAATCTCCAGTTCTTTCAACTGCTTATTAAATAGCTCATATAACGGGATCGCAGTCTCAGGTCTAGCAGCCTCAATAAAACTAGGTCGATTGCCCTTTTTAGTATCTGCATATAAGGTAAACTGGGAAACACTCAAAATACTTCCTTGAATATCTTGAATACTTAAATTCATCTTACCAGCCTCATCTTCAAAGACACGAAGCTTGCTGATTTTACGAATTAAGTAAGCCACGTCTTCTTTCGTGTCCGTTTCATGAATTCCTAACAAAATCATGAACCCTTGATCGATTTTCCCTACACTTTTTTGATCGATCATCACCTCAGCTTGGGTTACTCGCTGAATGACAGCTCTCATAATTTACGCCTCCTAGCCATTGGTACGACGGACATTATAAACGTCCGGTATATTCTTGATTTTATCCACGATGGTTTTTAAATGCGCCAGATTTTGGATTTTTACCGTCACGTGAATCATTGCCATTTTATTTTTAGTTGGTTTTGCTTCCACGCTAACTAAATTTTTAGTCATTGAACTAATGACTTGAAGGACATCATTCAACAGTCCGCTGCGGTTATAGCCATAAATTTCTAAGTCGGCATCATATTCTTTATTTGAATTATCGGTATCTTCCCATTCAACTTCAATTAAACGCTGAGCAAGTTCTTCTTGATGCTGCACATTTGGACAATCTGCGCGATGGATCGAAACGCCTCGCCCTTTGGTGATATAACCGACGATTTCATCTCCCGGCACTGGATTACAGCAACGGCTTATTCTAACAAGTAAGTTTTCTACGCCCTGAATCACGATTCCGCCTTCGTGACGAACCTTCATTTTATCCGATTCTTTTTTGACAGGTTGTGTCATCAACTCTTCTGCTTCTTGTTTTTGACGCTCCATCTCTTGTTCTTTACGTTCTTTTTCAGTTAAACGATTGAACACCACTTGCGCACTGATTTCACCATAACCAACAGCTGCGTAAAGATCATCTTCTGTCTGGAAATTAAAACGCTCCAATGCTTCCGCCATTTTGGCTTTACCTAAAAATTCTTTTGGCGCAAAACCATGTTCTAACAGAAATTTACTAATGGCGTCATGTCCTTTGATGATGTTAACTTCACGATCTTGAATTTTGAAAAATCGTTTGATTTTATTTCGTGCTTTACTTGTTGCTACCATTTTTAGCCAATCACGGCTTGGTCCAAAAGAATTAGGTGACGTTAAAACTTCAATAATATCACCATTTTTCAGTGTATAATCCAACTGAACCATTTTTCCATTGACTTTAGCACCTGTTGTTTTGTTTCCGATTTCCGTATGCACGCTATATGCAAAATCAAGCGGCCCAGAGCCTTTTGGTAATTCCGTTACTTCACCTGTTGGTGTAAAAACATAAACTTTATCGCTGAAAATATCGCCTTTGACGCTTTCCATAAAATCAGAAGCATCATAACTTTCATCTTGCAATTCAAGAATTTCACGGAACCAGCTTAATTGTTTCGTATCATTATCTTCATCTACTTTTTCAGTCTTGCCTTCTTTATACGCCCAGTGAGCAGCAACCCCAAATTCAGCAATTTGATGCATTTCATGCGTTCTGATCTGTACTTCTACTGGATTTCCTTTTGGCCCAATAACCGTCGTATGGATTGATTGATACATATTTGCTTTAGGCATAGCAATATAATCTTTAAAACGGCCTGGCATCGGTGTCCATTTCGTATGGATTGCACCTAAAACAGCGTAACAATCCTTGATAGAATCAACAATTACTCGGATAGCTAATAAATCATAAATTTCATTAAATTGTTTTTTATGATCCTTCATCTTCCGATAGATGGAATAAATATGTTTAGGACGTCCATAAATTTCGGCATAGATATCTAAATCTTCTGTTGCAACTCGGATATCCTCAACGGCTTCTTCAACATACGCTTCACGTTCGTCTCGCTTGCTTTGCATCAAATTAACGATTCGATAATATTGATTCGGATTGATGTAGCGCAATGCTGTATCTTCCAATTCCCACTTAATTCGGCTAATCCCTAAACGATGGGCAAGGGGAGCATAAATTTCAATCGTTTCTTGAGCAATTCGACGCTGTTTATCTTCTCTCAGATGTTTTAATGTACGCATATTGTGCAGACGGTCAGCTAGTTTCACCATGATTACACGCAAATCTTGCGCCATTGCTAAAAGCATTTTCCGGTGATTTTCGGCTAACTGTTCTTCATGTGATTTATACTTTATCTTCCCTAGTTTCGTCACACCGTCTACTAACATAGCAACATCTGCACCAAATTCATTCTTCAAGTCTTCCAATGTTACATCTGTATCTTCTACCACATCATGTAAAAAACCAGTTGCAACCGTATGTGGGTCCATCCGTAATTCAGCTAAAATTCCTGCTACTTGGATTGGGTGAATAAAATAAGGCTCTCCGGATTTTCTAACTTGACCTTCATGAGCTTTCTCAGCATAATCACACGCTTTTTGAACAAACGCAACATGTTGTGGCGCCATATATTTTGATACAAGTTTAATGACTCCTGGAGCAGTCATAATTTCCTCTTTTGGCATTGTTATCACTCCTTTGTCCCTATGTCAGACACTTTTACAGCGTGCCCGATTGATTTATGTAAATCACTAAAATGCGTTATGTTTTCTTAAAAAAAGAAAAGTACCACTTGAAACAGTAGCACTTCCAACATCTTTTATTATACTAAATTTTACTAGATTTTCAATTCTTCACGATTTAATTCCACTTTGAAATTAAAGGTAAAATCTCCCGACCATTACTGATTCCTATTTGAGAGGCGCCCGCTTGAAAAAGTAATTCGATTTCAAGTAAGGTTGGTGCTTTTACATTGACTTGGAAGGTCATTTTTTTTCGTCGACCTGTTCGAAAAATACTCATATCATAGATTGCCTGTTCCATCGTCAAATCTAGCCCTAAAGAAATCCTGCTAACATCCAACGCTGCAATATCCATTATCAATCCTTGTTTTTGATTATCCGTTAAATTATTGCTATCTATATAGAATCCAAGTGCATTTCGCCCAAATGATAGCGGTCCTAATGCTTGAAAATTCTGATTGCCATAACTGTTCAACTGTTCAGGCGGCATAGTTACAAAAACATCCGATGCACCATCTCTGTATAGTTGTGCTGTTTCAAATGCTTTTTTAGCCAACGTTCCACTACCTAGCGGAAAATCAACAAAACTACCTACTTGAATCATCGTTCCAGTCAATAGTTGTTTTGCTCTTGCTACATTATGAGGCAAAACCAAAATTACCCCTATAGGAAATTGTTTTAAAAAAATAATTTCTTCTGTGAACACTTGATCCGTAAGGTTTGGATCCATTAACATAACTGAAAGCTTCTGCAACCTTAACTCCATAAATAGCCCCCTATAACTTACACTAATTCAAATTGATAACTAATGGCACCAAGCGCATACAAAGGCGCTGTCTCAGCACGTAAAATCCGCGGTCCCAAACCACAAAGAATACCGCCATGTTCTTGGAATAACTCTATTTCCTTTGGTGAAAAACCGCCCTCAGGACCAAATACAATTAGAATTGAATCCCCCACAGCTAGTTCATTAAGTGCTGTAGCAAAGCTGCTACGTTCCCCAGTTTTCGCAGATTCTTCATAGGCAATCAAGACTTTATCATAGTTGGAAAAAGTCTCCATCAGTTCTTGTTCTTTTTCTAATAATACAATATCAGGTGCAAACTGGCGATGAGATTGCTCAGCTGCCTCTGTGGCAATTTTTTTCAGGCGATCTGTTTTTTTCGCCAGTTTTTTGTGATCCCATTTTACAACAGATGCTTGTGCAGGAAAGCCAATAAATTTATGACTGCCAAGTTCAGTTCCTTTTTGAACAACCCACTCCAGCTTATCGCCTTTTGGATACCCACAAGCAATCGTGACATTGACGGGCAGCTCTTTTTCTGCCTGTTCTTTTCTGATTTCTTTTAAATAAACAGTGTCTTCCGTAATATCAGTGATTTCTGCAATGATTGCCAAACGATCACTAAAGGCCAAATACACTTGCTGTTCCGGCTCCATTCGCATTACTCTTACAATATGATGATAGTTTTCTCCAGTAATTGCGTATTGTTCTTTGGTTTCATAAGGTTCAGTTAAAAAATAACGCTGCATCTTACTCTTCCTCTGTTTTCTTTAAAATAATCGCATACCAGTCTCCCTGTTGGAAAATTTGATCCACAAGAAAACCCGCTGCCGTCATTTTTTCTATAATCATCGCTTTTTTATCTTGAATAATGCCAGAAACAATCAATGTTCCATCATTTTTCAACAAACGCCAAGCATCATCAATCATCAATGTAATAATATCCGCTAAAATATTCGCTACGATTACGTCAGCTTCAATCGTTACTTCTTTTAATAAATCATTAGCTGAGACAAAAACATCACTAGCAATCGGATTCATATCCATATTTTCTTTAGCTGCCGTCACAGCTACATCATCTAAATCGTAGGCATGAACTTCTTTAGCCCCTAGATACTTACTAGCTATACTTAATACACCAGATCCTGTCCCAACATCAAGCAATGTCTCACCACCACGTAAAACAGTCTCCAGCGCTTGTAATGTTAAACGCGTTGTTGGATGCGTTCCTGTTCCAAAAGCCATGCCTGGATCTAATGTAATAATTTTTTCAGTCGTATCTTGTGGCTCATATTTTTCCCAACTTGGAACGATTGTTAGAAAACGAGTAACCCGCACTGGATGATAGTACTTTTTCCAAGCTGTTGCCCAATCACTTTCAGCTACTTCGCTAACAGTCACTTCATTCTTACCAATTTCTAGTCCAAACTCTGGTAAACGAGTAATGCTTTCTTTAATAAAAGGCAAGATTTCCGGTAAAAATGTTGTTTCAGGAAAATAAGCCATTACCAATGCGCCATCTTTAATATGGGTAAATTGCTCTTTGTCTAACAATTCGCCGTAAAGATCACTTTGAAAATTTTCAACATCTAAGGAATCTTCAATGGCGACACCACTTGCTCCAGCTTCCATCATAACATTTGAGATTGCTTCCACGGCTTCACTTGCAGTTTCAACTTTTACTTCTGTCCATTTCATATAGAAGCCTCCTTAATAACTTGGGTAAGGGATATATGTATCGCCCTCAGTTTTTTGATATTTTTCAACAGATTCATTAAAAGACTCTTGTGACCATTTCAACTCAAATACTTCTTGTTCTTCATTCGTTAAAAAGTCTAATAAATCACTTTGACCTTCTGCTAATACTTCATTTAAATAGTCTACAAAACCATCTAGAACTGACTGTTTGATTCCTTTTTTTCCTTCATAAGGAATAACAGCTAAGTAATCGTCTTCATCTACAGATGTTTTTTCAGGATTATAAAATAAAATCCCATCTTCAAATTCAATGATTTCTTCTTCTGAAACGATTCCTTGTGCATCATCGATTTTTGCCTGTTCTTTATTTTCTGCGAATAGTCGAAAAACAACTTCAATTGAATGGTTTTTCGTATTCCAATCCAATGCTACATCATACTCCGTGATTTTCTTTGTCATTTGTTCATCTAGATAAGTTAACATCGTTGCTTTTTTCATTTCTTTTCTTCCTTCCATCCAAAGGCCTTTTGATCGATATCACTTCTTCTTTGCTTCGAAATATAAGGGTTTCCTGAAACAGCATACCTCAAGGGTAAGTCCGTCCAGATCCCTTTATTTGGAATGCCGATACGAGGAAGTGAGATGATTTTCTTCGGTGTTTTTCTTTTTTCTGGAACAATTCTAAGCTTGCTGTCAAAGATTGATTGACCATATAAATCTCTAGTGATTCCTAGAGCAGAAACAAGTTTACCTGGACCGTTAGATAATTCAATTCCTATGCGGCCTTTACGATTTTCTTCCATTTTTTCGATTCCTTCAATTGGCTCGATAGCACGAATCATTACACCTTGAGGTTTGCCTTTTTCTTGGGTTACCATATTCAAGATTAAATGAGTATGCATGGTATAGAGATAGATCGTTCCAGGGTGCTCATACATGGCTTTTAATCGTGGAGTATCTCTTAGACCAAAGCTGTGGGCGGCTTCATCTTCTGGCCCTAAGTAAGCTTCGGTATCAACGATATATCCTGAAAGGATCATCCCATCTTCTGTTTCATGTTCTAAATACATGCCCAGTAGATACTGAGCAATTTCTTCTGTCGACTTTGTATTAAAAAAATGTATCATTTCATTCATTCGTTTTCACCACTTCTTATCATACACGAATCGAGCCTCATTATCCATTGAAATAACACACAATTAGTAAGGTGCGTCCATGTTTTTTTCTACTTTTAATTATCTCACATCTGTAAATCCACAACCAGATACAAACGTACGTTCTTTATGGTATAATACACTTATGAAGAACTGAAAAGGAGGTCCAACGATGCAACAACCATTAGCTTATCGTATGCGGCCGCGAAATTTAGATGAAGTCGTAGGTCAACAACAACTTGTTGGTCCCGGAAAGATCATTCGCAGAATGGTGGAAGCTCGGATGCTTTCATCAATGATTTTATACGGTCCTCCTGGGACTGGTAAAACCAGTATTGCCAGTGCAATAGCCGGTTCCACAAACTATGCATTTCGTTTGTTGAATGCCGCAACAGATACAAAAAAAGATCTACAAATCGTCGCAGAAGAAGCAAAAATGAGCGGCACTGTAATTTTACTACTAGATGAAGTCCACCGCTTAGATAAAACAAAACAAGATTTTCTACTGCCTCATTTAGAAAGCGGTCGAATTATTATGATCGGTGCTACAACAGAGAATCCTTATATTACGATCAATCCTGCGATTCGAAGCCGAACACAAATTTTTGAAGTTAAGCCACTTACTGAAACAGACATCCAAAAAGCAATTAAAGAAGCACTATCTGATTCAGAACGTGGTTTAGGAGAATACCCAGTTATTCTAGAAGAAAAAGCTCTCCAGCATTTATCTCGTGCAACAAATGGAGATTTACGGAGTGCTTTAAATGGTCTGGAGCTTGCAGTAAAATCAACACCAGAAAATGAAAATAAAGAAATTGAGATCACTCTTTCAATCATTGAAGAATGTGTACAACGTAAAGCATTGACTCATGATAAAAATGGTGATGCTCATTACGACGTCATTTCAGCTTTTCAAAAATCAATCCGCGGCAGCGATGTGGATGCCGCACTTCATTACCTAGCAAGATTAGTAGAAGCTGGTGATTTGCCAATTATTTGCAGACGCTTAATGGTCATTGCCTACGAGGATATTGGTTTAGGTAATCCCCCAGCTGCAGCTCGCACCATCACCGCAGTTCAGGCAGCAGAAAAGCTTGGTTTTCCGGAAGCAAGAATCCCTCTTGCCAGTGTCGTAATTGATTTATGCTTATCACCAAAATCGAATTCTGGTATTGTTGCGATTGATGCTGCGCTAGCAGATATTCGCGATGGAAAAGCAGGCGATGTTCCTGATCATTTAAGAGATAGTCATTATTCAGGTGCAAAAGACCTAAATCGAGGAATTGGTTACCAATATCCTCATAATTTTGAAAATGCGTGGGTCAATCAACAATATCTTCCTGACAAAATAAAAAATGCCCATTATTACAAACCAATCGATACAGGAAAATATGAACAGGCTTTAAACCAACAGTATCAACGGATTCAAGAGTGGAAAAAAGAAAAGAATCCTAAAAAATAATCCGCTTCCAAACGCAAGCGACCTCGTTGCTGTTTGCACTAGGTTGTGCTATTATAAAGATGGTAAATCTGTGATGTACGAGTTGTCTTTTTTCTGTGTTGACCGAACATTTTATTGATATCTAGGGATCCTTCTGGTACTTAAGCTGGTAACATGCCTTATCATTTGGTAGTTCGAAGCTGTCAGTCGTGGAACCCACCTGCTTTGTTTGCGGGTTCAATACTATAAGACGAATAACGGCATCGACGGATTTTACCATTTTTATTAGATTACCGAACAATTTGCAACATGCAAATTGTTTTTTATTTGATGGAGGGGCTTATATGGTTCGAGTACTTATTTTTATAGCTGTCATATTATTGCTTATTATCGGCGTTTATCTATTAAAGAAAGCAACTGTTTTTCTACCTATCATGCATAATGGTGAACCAGAAGAAAACAAACAGTTTTTACATCAGTTTGGTGTTTTTTATTTGATTCTAGCTGGTATCGGCATTTTAGTAGGGCTTTTTAACTTGAAGTTTTTTTCATTGTTCTACATATTCGGTTTACTAGTAATTTCAGCCGTGTTTAGTATTATGTTTGCTAAGAAGATTCTATAACAGTCTCTTCTTTTTTTGTTTTCCTTTTTTAAGTTTTTGTTCTACAATTAAGTAAGTAATAAGATTATCGTTTCAAAAGATTTGAAAGGAGTGGTCACAATGTTACAAAATTATCGTAAAATCATGGTTGCTGTAGATGGATCATCTGAAGCTGAACTAGCGTTTCAAAAAGCAATGAATGTTGCAATGAGAAATGATGCAGAATTATTATTAGCTCATGTTATTGATACACGAGCATTTCAATCTGTTTCTTCTTTTGATGGTGTCTTGGCAGAACAAGCAACCGAGATGGCAAAACAAACGCTTGAAGGATATAAAAAGCAAGCAAAAGAACATGGTTGTGAAAAAGTATCTAGTATCATTGAATACGGTTCTCCAAAACCATTAATCGCAAAACAAATACCTCAAGATCAAGAGGTCGATTTAATCATGCTAGGCGCTACAGGATTAAATGCTGTTGAACGATTATTTATTGGCTCAGTTTCTGAATATGTTATTCGAAACGCTGCTTGTGATGTGTTAGTAGTTAGAACTGATTTAAAAAATAAAGTTCCCGTTCAAAAGGACGAAGACTAATCATTTAACAAACATCAAAAAAAGAAGCAACTCGACAAAAAATCGAATTGCTTCTTTTTCTATTAATTATTTTCTTAAACGCTCAACGTCACGAGCAATCATCAATTCCTCGTCTGTTGGAATCAATAAGACTTTAACTTTTGAATCTTCTGTAGAAATCACTGATTCTTTTCCACGAACGTTATTTTTCTCAGCGTCTAATTCGCAACCAAACCAAGTCATACCTTTGATTACTTCACTACGTACGTGTGAATCATTTTCACCGATTCCAGCAGTAAAGACAATTGCATCTACACCATTTAAAACAGTTACATAGCTACCGATATATTTACGGATACGGTCAGTAAAGATATCATAAGCCACTTGAACAGCTTCATTATCCATGTTTTCTTCTAAATCACGCATATCACTAGAAATACCAGTTAAACCAAGTAAACCTGATTTTTTATTTAAAATATCAATCATGTCTTTGATATCAGTCAATTCAAGTTTTTCCATTAGGTAAGCTAGTAAAGAAGGATCAATATCCCCAGAACGAGTGCCCATTGTTACACCTGCAAGTGGTGTGAAGCCCATTGATGTATCAACAGATTTACCACCATCAACAGCTGTGATTGATGCTCCGTTACCTAAGTGACAAGTAATGATTTTTAGCTCTTCAATCGGACGTCCTAACATTTCAGCTGCACGATTAGCAACATACATATGGCTTGTTCCATGTGCGCCATATTTGCGAGCTGCATATTTTTCATAGTATTCAGTTGGAATACTGTATAAGTAATTATGTTTTGGCATTGTTGTATGGAAAGCTGTATCAAAAACAGCAACACTGATAATCTCAGGCAAGATTTTCTTAAACGCTTTGATTCCCATTGCATTGGCTGGATTGTGTAATGGTGCAAGATCTGCTAATTTTTCGATTTTTGCTAAAACTTCGTCATCGATAATAACAGACTCTTTGAAGTCTTCTCCACCAGCAACCACACGGTGCCCAACACCAGTAATCTCATTATAAGATGCTAAGATATTTAACTCAGTTAATTTATCTAATAACATTTTTACAGCAACATCATGATTATTGATGTCAATTACTTCTTCATATTTTTCGCCATCTCCATACTTGATTGTAAAGATCGAATCATTTAAACCGATACGTTCAACGATTCCTTTAGCGATTACTTCTTCATTTGGCATTTGGTATAATTGCCATTTTAAACTTGAACTTCCAGCATTGATTGCAATTGTTTTAGACATAATACTCTCCTCTTTGTCAGTTGTTTTATTTTAAATTTGAAGACTTC
Organism: Enterococcus sp. AAFC-DPL-5146; assembly: GCF_058216635.1. NCBI lineage: Bacteria > Bacillati > Bacillota > Bacilli > Lactobacillales > Enterococcaceae > Enterococcus > Enterococcus sp. AAFC-DPL-5146. The sequence goes on from NZ_CM177103.1 coordinate 2,153,399, forward strand.
CAAGCCTCAAATTGTTGAAAAAATTGTGTCACTTTCGCAGGATCTTTCAATGAACCTAATTTTGCAACAAGTACTTCTTTTACCTGTTCACTGTTTGCGCCTTTATTTTGTACAAACAAAATACTCTTTCTGGACTGAACAGATTTGAACAACTCATCAGGCAATTGAATCATGCCTTGTAGGTACACATTTTTTTGCAACCAATTTTTGAAAAACTCGCTCTGTTCTGTTTCTAAAATATTGGTTGGTATTAGAAATAATCCGTAGCCATCTGGTTTTACAAACTTCATAGCCTGTTCCATCAATAAATGATGTGCATAGCTATGCCCTTCTTTTGCCACTGAATCAAATTCTTTAGCTTTTTCATCATTTGGATAATAACCAATTGGCAGATCACTAACAGCTACATCAACAGGATCAACAAGTAAATCTTGCAGCCCATCTTGATGGAATAACTGTATCGAAGCCTTGGTCCATTCATTATTAGTAGCTGACACAGATAATAATGTATCATCAATATCTACTCCAAAACCTTGAACAGTATATTTAGCTAGATCCAAGTTAAGAATGATCGTCAACAAGAGATTCCCCATACCTGTTGCAATATCTAATATTTTTAACGGCTTTTTGGAACTATAAAGCTGTTCAATCAAATAGACAAATAAAAAGCCAATACTGTCTGGGGTCAACTGATGATTTGCTTGTAGGGACTCTACTTTATTGCCTTTAAGTAAAATCAACTGGGATAAACGTCTGATTTCTTCTGGTTCCAATTCGATTGCTTGGAGTTGTTGATAAATGGTTTTAAGTTGTTGAACGGTTTGCTCATCCGGCACTCCATCTAATACACGTACTTGATAATTATCGATGATGTTTTCACCATTTTCAGTATATGCATCCAAAAAAGAAGTGTCTAACGATTGTTTAAGCAGTTGAATAGCCTGCTCCATCAAATCGAAAGCCTTTTCTATTTTCTCAGGGAACAAAAGAAACACCTCAATCTCTATCTATAATATAACAATTTTCATACCTGTTCTATTTTAACGAAAAAATGGACAATAATCAATCAATTTCCCATGAATATTTATAAAACACTGAACTAATCTTATTTTTACAAAAATATTAAAAAGAATCTTCTTTCTCAACTTATCATCTGTATTAGTTTATATCAGTATTAATTTGATACACAATTCACAGATTTTTAATTTGTTCACTGAATACTTATTTTATTATCCCCAACTTTTGGATAGTTTTCTTGAAATTTATACGTTGTTTGCCTTAGATTCAGCGTAAATTTTAATGTTGTTTGGTCATATTCATAATACAACATTCCTGTTGAATATTTTTGTTGACCTACTTTTTCAAGTCTACCTTTTTCCTGCTTAACATCATGAAGAAACATACTTACCATTGTTTTGGCAATATAATAATCTCTAGTCTTTTTCGAGAAACGTTGTGTCAATTGAAAATCTTTTAAAACAAGCTGAAATATAAAACTAAATAAAAATAGAAATAGTAAAGTAGTAAGCAAAATACTACCATTATATTTATTGTTCATTTTCCTTCTCCTTGGGAATAATCCATTTTGCTGCAACATTTGAATTATTTTCAAGGGTTGCTTTTATCTCGACTGAGTTATTTTCCTCTGAAAAGCTTGCTTCTTTTACTCCTGTTAAAAGAGGATGATATCCACCATTTTCGACTTTTACAAATTTCCCTAATTTATATTCAATCCAAACCTTCTTGTTATTCCTTTTATTTTTAAGAATAATTTTATTTTTTTGCGTTTCTTCATAGCGACAATCCTTTAATTCATTTTCTAATTGAATCATAAATATTTGCCATTCTTTCTTCCTTTCACGCTCTAAATGATTTGTTATCACAGATGCATATTTAACTGCGGCTGAAAAAAGCATACAAATGACGGATAACACAAGAAGAGCAAGCAAACATTCTACTAAAGTAAAAGCTAAATAATTTTTTTGAAAACTACTCTTTTTTAACTGTAACACTCTCTTCCCCATCTGTGATCTCCACTTCCATCAACGTATCATTGGTTTGATAAAATTGTAGCTGATAATTTTTATTTTCTGAGTGTACTTCTTGAAAAGACTGTCCCCCATAATTTTCATAACGTTTTATTTCTTCATACAAAATTTGATGCATCACTAGTTTATCTTCTATTTCTTTGTTCTTCGTTAACAAAAATACATTCAAGGACATATAGCTACCTAAAATCAGACATAACAAGCCTAATGCAACCAAACTTTCCAACAAAATATAGCCTTTATAATGGTTTGATCTTTTTAACATAGCGACCGCTTCCCAGTTGAAATTGGAATTCAATTAACTGCTTTTTTTCTGTCCATGAAAAAGAAAATTTTGATAACAATCCATTATTTCCTGAACCTTTTTTAAAAATAATTTTGTTTGGTCCAGTAGCTTTTAAAGAAGTTGGAACTTCTAATACTTCCTCTATCATTTCTTCGTTTTGAGGAAATAAAAAATAAAGTTGTTGCTGCTCTTCCAAAAAGGTAACTTGTGTATCAACTACATTTACAATTGCCATCTGCTGTGTAAACAATAGTTGCTTTTCGAAAAACGATAGAAATTGTTCGACTTCTAATACTTGCTTCCATTTCTTAATTGCAAGGGTAGGAAGTAAAATAAAAATCATGCAAATAAATAAAACCACCAACGTCTCTATTAACGTAAAAGCTTTCATATTTTTTAAGATCATTTCTTACTAGCCTGATATTTTTCATATTGTTCTTGTGTAATGTATTGCTCTTTTAGCAGCTGATCAATTGTTGGCGTTTGATTTTTTTCCATGGTGTACAAGTCCATTTGTGTCTCTATAATTTTGACAATCGCTTCGTTTCCTTTTTTATCGACACCTTCTTTGTGTTTTGAAAGATTTGGAACGAATAATAAGATTAAAACGGAAATGATCAATAGTACAACTAACATTTCTAATAAGGTAAAGCCATAATAATTCATTCGTTGTTTTTTCTTTTTTATATTCATAAAAACTCCTCCATTCCGCCATAAATCGGCAACAACATTGCAGCATATACACTAACAACCAGTAATGCAACGATTAAAAAAATAATTGGTTGAATCCATTGAATCACCTTTTCCATCCGCTTAAAAAAACGTTGCCAACACAACTCACTATATAACATTAACTCCTTACCTAAATTGCCTTTCACCTCTCCTTGTTGGATGATTAAAGATAACTCAGGAGAAAAAAATGGAAATGTTGGTAGCTGTTCATAGAATGTATGACCTAGTATTGACTGCTCCTCAATCATTTTAGCAAGTTCACTCATAAGAGAACGTTGCTCTACAACTTGCATCAACTGAATAACCATCTTGATTTCCATTCCTTGAGAAAATAGCTTCCCCCATTCAAGTGCAAAAAAAGCAGAGCTGTACTCCTTATAAAACGTTCCTATAATGGGCAACCTAGAAAAAAATGTAGCTCTTTGTAAAAACGTTCTTTTGCTTAACTGCCAACGCAACAGGCCAAATGTCAATCCTGAACTACTCATGAATGCAAGTAAGTAATAAGGACTTTTCTGAATAAAATGAATCCCTATATTGTCCGCTTGAACCGCTCCGTTTGTCATAAGTTGAGGGAGCAAAACTTGACGAATACTTATTAAAACAACCGTTAAAAAAAGTAAAAGTAACAACGGATAGCTGATTACTTTATAAAAGTTTTGCTGCTGTTTATCAACCATACTCATATGTTGATTGATTTTTTTTAGCGTTCCTGCCAAATCTCCATGAGTTTGCGCAAATTCAATTTGTGTAATAATTACCGTCTTAAATCCAAGATGAATTAAACCACCATGAAGCGGCACTCCTTGTTCCATCAATGTAATCAAATAATTAATCGCTGATTCTGAAATAGAACGAGATTTTTTCATAAACAGCAAACTCTCTTTAATAGTAAATCCATTCCTCAATAAATCTGCCAGTAAATGAATAAATAGTTGCTGTTGTTGTTTCGATAATTTAATACTCTTTTTCTTCTTCAAATGTTTGATCATCAATAAATCCATACGCCCAAACCTTTCTTAATTCTTGCGACCACTTAGAATCCATTTTTCTAGAGAAATCATAATCCATAAGTAATCCGCTAATTTCTTCATCACCTCTAGTCAGAAAAGGCAATAATCTCTGATAAATAACTCCTGCCAAACATTCAGCAATCTCTCTTTTCTTTACACCTAATTCGGCTAAGCGTTCATAGACTCCATTGATACTCCTAGCATGAATTGTTGCAAATACCGTGTGTCCTGTAAGTGCTGCCCTGATCGCAGCTTCAGCAGTAAGTCCGTCTCGGATTTCTCCAATAATCAAAATATCTGGTCGATGACGCAAACAAGCTTTAATCAATGCGTCATAGGTCAAATCAATTTTGGTATTCGTTTGTAACTGAAGAAACGATTCTTCTTCAATTTCTACTGGGTCTTCTATTGTAATCACTTGCTGAAATTGATCTGTTTCTTTCGCTAATTTATACATCAATGTTGTTTTTCCTGAACCAACAGGTCCACAAAATAAATGTAAACCGCGCTGTTTAACATGATCCCTAATAATTGTTAGTTGTTGTGGCAAAAAATAGTTTTCACGGCTGTTTCCAAAAACATGCAAAAAACGAATAACCAAACTTTCCCTTTGCCTAAAATCACCTACTGTGGACAAACGCAAACGGATATCATCCCCATCAATCCTATAAGTTGCTGCTCCAACCTGAGCCTTCCTACGTTCACCAACATCCATGCTGCCAATAAACTTAAAATGGAAAATCAATTTCTCACCTTCATTTTCATTTAACTCTTGGAAAAGCACCCTTTTTTTGCCTTTTCTTCCAAATATTTGAATCCTGTTCTCAGTAGGTAAAACATACACATCTTGTAAACATTCATTTATCCCCCATTCGATTAAATCAAGAGATAACTGCTTAATATCCATCCTCTTCCCTCCTCAAAGTAATATACGCAGTTAAATAGAAAATTAATAAAAAAACAGAAACAAAACTAAAAAAAGTTTTGTTTCTGTTTTTAATGCTAAACCAACTTTAGTTGGTTCCTATTTCAATGGCAATAAATGCGTTCCCACTGAGTAATTGAAAAAAAAATAAAGCTATAAGCGTAAAAAATACGCTTATAGCTTTATTAAGAGTTCTGATGCACTATCTTCCCCAAAATAGTTTATCGTTTTGATATATTCATTATACTAAAAAATTAGCCGGAATAACTTTCAGAAATTGTGAATTTTATTAAAATTTTTGAGAAAAACAAACTCCTACTTAAAAGGGTTAAGTAGGAGTTCGTGCTTTGTCAAAAGACAAAGACTTAGATCATATTCATTATAGCAAATAATTCCTCGTAAATCTCTAAAAACTCAACCAAAAAGAGATATTTTTTAATCAATAAATAAAATTTATTTATTTTTCGATTTTATATTCATCATATATACCGGAATCCCTAATAAAGTAATCCCGATACCAATACTAGCTAAAAGGGTTTGCGTAAATAATGTAGTAACTAGAATAAATAAACCACCTAAAATTGCTATGATAGGAATAACAGGATAAAAAGGGACTTTATAAGGACGATTTAGTTCTGGTTCTTTTTTTCTCAAAATCAATACTGCAATAAAAATCAATAAACTGAAAAGCCACATGACAAAAATCAACATATCAGTTAATAAATCAAAACTTCCTAAAAACATCATAATCGCCGCAATACTAAATTGAAAGATCCCAGCGATATAAGGGACAACAAACTTTTTAGATAGTTTTTGAAATTGCTGACTAAATGGAATCATATCTTCTAAAGCTAATGCATACGGTACACGAATACCAGTCATCGTATAGCCATTTAAAGCACCATATACTGAAATCAAAATCCCAATCGTTACTAATTTACCACCCATTGAACCGAAAATTTGATTAGATGCTTCTGAAGCTGCATTTAAATTTCCGGAAAGTTGCTCGATTGGCAAAGTTTTAAGAAATACAATATTGATTAAGATATAAACGATAGTAATAAACGTTAGTCCAAAAAAAATTGCTTTAGGCAAATCTTTTTCTGGTCTTTTCATTTCACCAGCTACAGTACCAACTCCCAACCAACCATCGTAGGCAAACATGGTTGCCAGTAACGAACCACTAAGTGCGTGGATAAACCCACTATCCCCGCCAGTCTCAACAGGAAATAATGATACCTCGACATTAGCTGGCATGAACAAACCAACTACTACAATTAATGCAATTGGAATCATTTTTATGATTAATGTAAATGATTGTAAATGCGATGCTATTTTAGCGCCTAATAAGTTAACTAAGGTCACGCTTAAACCAGTTCCTAAAGCTATCGGTAAAAGAAATTCACTGGATAAATGAAATAAGTGAATAAACTGTGTACTGAAAATAATTGACAACGCAGCAATATTAGCTGGAAAGTAAATCACACTTTGAGCCCAGCCTAATAAAAATCCAGGTAACTTTCCATATGTATATTCAATATATTTGACTGCCCCACCAGTCTTTGGAATAGCAGTTGCTAATTCTGCACTTGTCAAACCAGCACATACTGTCAAAACACCACCTAACAACCAGGCAAAAATCGTTAAACTTGGTGACTGAGCGAAGCTAACCACACTTGCAGTTTTAAAAAATACGCCCGCACCAATGACAGTTCCCATAACTGTTGAAAAAGCGCCAAATGATGAAATTTCCCGCTTCAATTGATTTTCTCCCATGATCATCCTCTTTCCCATTTTATGTTATTTTTCTAGTATAGCTTTTCTGAAATTAAATTCAAGTATTTCAGAAAATAATCATCGTTTTCTTTCAAAAATAAAAAAAGTGTGAATAAAGTCAGTATTAGACTTATCCACACAATTACTTCAATCAACCTATTTTATATTCCTATGCTTGCCCATAGTAAGCATTTTTTCCATGCTTTCTAAAAAAGTGCTTATCTAAAAGATATTGAGGAATTGACTGACTTGCGTTGTTCACAACTTCTGTTGCACAAGCCATCTCAGCCACTTCATCTAAAACAATACTATTTTCCACAGCTTTTTGCGGTGTTTGTCCCCATGTAAACGGACCGTGACCATAAACCAATACCCCTGGAACAGCTAAATGATCAAGCTCTTTTTCTTCGAAGGTTTCAACGATCAATTTTCCTGTCTCATATTCATATGCAGAAGAAACTTCTTCTAATGTTAATTGACGAGTACAAGGAACAACACCATAAAAGGTATCCGCATGAGTCGTGCCATATGCTGGAATTTCTCGTCCTGCTTGTGCCCACATCACTGCATTTTTTGAATGAGTATGCACTACTGAATTGATTTCTTTAAAAGCTTTATATAATTCAACGTGAGTTGCTAAATCAGAAGAAGGTTTCATGTTGCCTTCTAAAACTTCACCATTTAAATCTGTTACAACCATATCAGAAACTATCATCTGGCTATAAGGAACGCCACTAGGCTTGATAACAATGACTCCTGCCTCTCGGTCGATTTCACTAACGTTTCCCCAAGTAAGCTTTACCAACCCTGCTTCTGGCAAGGCCAAATTAGCAACGAATACTCGTTGTTTCATCTCATCTATCAGTCGTTTATTTGATAACATATCCAACCTCCTTTAAATAAGGCAAAAGAAACGTTTTCGCTTGTTCAATTTCTTTTTCAGGTGACTCACTATTTTCACTCCACATTTCTATTAGAAAAGGTCCATTGTATTCTAAACGCTTTAATGTTTTGAGACATCCTAAAAAGTCAACACAACCTGAACCAAAAGGAACTTCTTTAAATTTACCTGGAAACACATCAGTCACAGCAAGCGTATCTTTCAAATGAATGGCAGAAATCTGATTGATTCCGATTTCTAATTCATAACCAACATCATTTTCAGGCCAAGCAGACAAATTTCCTAGATCAGGATATACCTGCAAATAAGGTGAAGAAATCTGTTTCTTGATTTTTAAAAATTTTGAGATCGAATTAATAAAAGGATCGTCCATAATCTCTATTGATAAAACAACCTCTTTAGCAGCAGCCATCGCTACCGATTTTTTTAAATTCTCAATAAAATATGCTCGTGATGACAATGTCTTCTCTTCATAATAAACATCATAGCCAGCTAGTTGAATCGTACGGATTCCTAAATCCGAAGCCAAATTTATCGCTTTTTCCATAATCAACAACGCTTCGACACGCTTTTGTTGATCCATTGAACCCAATGGAAAGCGACGGTGTCCACTTAAACAAATTGATAATATCTGCACATTGGTTTCATGAATTGCTTCTCTCACTTCTTTTCGCTCTTCATTTGTCCAATCTAGTCGTTTAAGTCGCTCATCTGTTTCGTCAATAGACATCTCAACAAAATCAAAATTTAGCTTTTTTGCTAATAATAATCTCTCTTTCCAACTAATATTTTTTGGGAGTGCTTTTTCATAGATTCCTAATGTAGTCATATGTTTTTACCCCCAAATACGCTGGATTTCATCTTGAAAATCTTGTGCTGCTTTTTTGGGATCTGTAGCGGCTGTAATCCCTCGTCCCGTGATAAAGGTGTACACATCAATACCTTTGAATAATGTTAATGTCTCTACACTTAATCCACCTGTAACAGAAACTCTAAATCCCATTTCAATTAATTTTTTAACTTTCGCTAAATCTTTTTCTCCCCATGTTTCGCCTGCTAAAAGTGCATCTCTGCTTTGATGATAAATCACCTGAGAAATCCCTGCATCCAACCATTTTTGAGCTTGCTCATATGTCCAATCTCCATAAAGTTCCACTTGAACTTCATCAACTTCTTTTGCAGCAGCTTTCATTGTTGGAATTGTCGCACAACAAATCACCGTCATCCAATCTGCTCCAGCATCTCGACAATTTTTTGCTACCGTTCCACCTGCATCGGCGCACTTAGTATCAGCAACGACTTTTTTATCAGGATATAATGCACGAATACAACGAACAGCCTCTGCTCCTGCCTGCAAACAAAGAATCGTTCCAACTTCTAAAATGTCTACAATCTTACCCACTGCAACAACATCTTTTATTGCACTAGGTAAATCTGAATGATCCAAAGCTACCTGTAAGTTAGGTCTACTCATTTATTTCTCTCCTTTCTTTTTATCCATAAAGATTCACGTTATTGGGACATAACTATTTAAATTTTGCAGCTAATTCTGTTTCTTGTACTCGTTCACTAATTTCTTTAGCTGACATAACATTTCTTACGCCAACAACAGTAATCCCTTTTTTCTTCGCATCGTCAAACATATTCAAAAAATTCATTGGACAAAAAACAACATCATATTGCCCTGCTGTACTTTTTCCTTCTGAAATCGCACAATGGTGGATATTGGTAATATTAAATCCTAGTTCTTTCAATGCTTTTTCCACACTTTTCTTCATCATTAAACTTGTTCCTGATCCATTTGCACAAGATACTAATACTCTCATTTTAATTTCCTCCTAAATTTAAAAATGTTGTGGGGTTATCCAGACTCGTAGAAAAATAGGAAAATACGTTTGTGATACTTTTTGTTACAAGCAGATTTTATCTTTTTCCCAGAGACTAGTCCCTATAGTTAGTTAATAATATGATTAAGCACCTTTAGCTGCCATTTTCTTTACATACTCATCATAATCTTCCGCAATCAAGAAATACCCTTGTGGATTTGCTCGATATTGTAATTGTGGGATTGCTAATAGCAAAACGACAACTAGCCCAACACCAAAGTATCCTAGATATTTCATTAATATTGTCATGACTGGCCAAACAGTTGCCCAGTCAAACATACCGATGTATCCTCCATACTGAGATAATCCGATAAACGCTGCAATCAACGCAGAACCCAAAACTTGAACAACACCTGAAATGAAGGGGAAGATACATGCTGCTTTAAAACCACCACGGTTATTAGCATAAACAGCAATCACAGCATTATCAAAGAATAACGGAATGAATCCTGCGATAACAATTACAGGAGATTTAAATAGAATCAATAAGCCAATTGTAATAAATTGTCCTAAAGCTCCAAACAAGAACCCAATTGTTACAGCATTCGGAGAGCCAAAACCAAATGTAGCTGCCACATCAATCCCAGGAACAGCACCAGGTAACAACGTATTGGAAATTCCTTGGAACGATTCTGTCAGTTCTGAAACGAATGTTCTTACACCTAATTGTAAGATAGCTAAATAAACAGCAAAATATAAAGCCGTTTGTAAAATATAGAAGAAGAAACTCTGCCCTTCTACCATAAACCCTGCTTCAATCAAATAGTCAGGCCCTAACACAATTAAAATAATCCCAAAGAAAAAGAGCATTAAAATTGACGTTGCGACCATATTTTCGTTAAAAATTGACAAGAATCCAGGAAGTTTTACATCTTCTAATTTCCGATTATTCTTATCTTTTTTCATTTTTTCAGCCAATCGAGCAAAAATATAAACACCAAACATCTGTTGATGGGCGATTGCAAATCCTGCGCCTTCAGTCAAATCTTGTGTAATATCAACTGTTAGATTAGACCCAACTGCCCAATAACACCCTAATATAAGTCCCATGATTAATAAAATTTGAATTTGTCCTAAATCAGGAAAACAAAACAACAAAATCCAAAACGCTGTTGCGGCTTGTTGAATTTGAACGTTCCCAGTAGTGAACACTGCCCGTAATTTTGTATACTTTTTAAAACGAACCAATAAAATATTCATGACAAACGCAATTAGTAACAAGATCATCGTATCGCTAAATGTTCGTCCAAAGGTCTCTTCAATCCCAGCGGTCACAGCATTCTGACCAAAATAAGGATCAATGACCATGGCATCTAAATCAAAACGTTCTTTCAGCCCAACTAAAATTGGACGAAAATTATCAACTAAGCCTCCTGAACCCACAGTTAAAATCAAATAACCGACAGTTGCTTTTAGAAAGCCAGCGATACTTTCGTATATCGGTTTTTTCAATAGAACATAGCCTAACAGAACAATAAACCCAATTAAAAATGCTGGTTGAGTTAAGATATTTGCGGCAAAATAATCCCAAATTCCCATTAGAAAATCTAACACTTGTGTCATATACTCCCCTTCTTTCTACAGATCAAAAGTAGCCATTACTTTTTGATAATCCTCCATTGTTTCTATAGTCATCAATGCATCAATCAACCCGTCGGTCATCAACATTTCAGATAGCTTTGAGATATTTTCTACATGCTCTTCACTATTTTTAGCAGCCAATGTAAAAAATAGACGTGCATTTTTTTCATCATTTCCTTCTTCGAAAACTACATCGTCATTCATTTTGGTAAATGAGACCGCAGTTCCTAAAACACCTTGACTGTCTTCTGAAGAATGAGGCATAGCAACACCAGGAACGATGACAATGTAGGCACCATATTTTTGAACGCACGACACTATCTCATCTACATATTGTTGAGTAATAATATTTTTTTCCAGTAAATTCTGACAACTAAGTGTAATCGCTTCTTCCCAATTAGAAGGTGTTTTTTCACAAAGTCTGACTAAATCGTTCTCATAAAAATACTTTAGCATCTGCTTTCTCCTTTCTTATAAAAATGATGGAAATGGTGTGTCATTATCCGTTGTAAAGACATCATCGAACCCACGATAAAAATTAAATTCTAGCTTGTCTTTATCATTTGGATACGTAAATTTCCCGCCAACTTGCCAAATAAATGGCTTAAATTGATAATTTAAACGATCTTTTTTAAACTTCCATATTTCAGTAATTTCTTTTGGGTCCGCCATAAAGTTAGCCCAAATATCATAGTGAACTGGAATAACAACATTCGTATTTAATGACTCTGCCATCCGCAACATATCAACAGAGGTTACTTTATCAGTGATCCCTCGTGGATTTTCTCCATATGCTCCCAAGCAAACATCGATTTTATGTTCATTTCCGTGCTTAGCAAATAAGTTAGAATAGTGAGAATCTCCCGCATGATAAATGTTACCGCCACTTGTTTCAAATAAATAATTTACAGCGATCTCATCCATATCTTGTGGTAATTTTCCTTTTAATGTTACTTCTGGATCTTCACAAGTAACTAGGGCAGTTCTATCAAAAGCTTCTAAAGCCACAATTTCTATATCTTTAATCGCTACTCGATCACCAGGTTTTACAATCATCGTTTTTGCTTCTGGAATTCCCCACTTTAACCAAGTATTAACAACTTCTTTTGGTCCGATAAAACGAGCATCCGGACAATTCTGATGAACCGCAGCTGCAGTGTTGATATCTAAATGATCTGAATGAATATGGGTAACAACTAAAGCATCAACATTTTTCACAGCAAATGGGTCAATAACGAAAGGCTGTGTTCTTAGATTAGGCTGCATGTTTTCACAACCACTCATTCGCATCATTTGATGCCCTTTTTTCATTTTGCCATCACCATGTGCTCTTTTTCCTGTGCCACACCACAAATCACATAAAATATTCGTACCTTCATGAGATTTCAGCCAAATCCCTGTACATCCTAACCACCACATGGAGACAGTCCCTGCTTTGACTTTTTCTTGCTCGATTTCTTCATTCAAATAAGTTCCCCATTCAGGAAATGTACTTAAAATCCAACTTTCTTTTGTTACATCATGAATTGTTGCCATATGATCCCTCCGTAGTATCTTAATCTTGATTACACTTTTCATTCTACAACAAAATAAACCGTTTTCAATCGTTTTATAAGATTGTTTAATCCATTTTAAGATCGTTTGTAACTTAAAAAGATTTTTTTAGTTAAACATAGTATATTTTATGTTCATATAATCATTTTTATGATATAGTTGCGGTGAGGTGATGACTATGAATAATTTTTTTTGGAAAAGTATTTACTTTGGTAAAAAAGGACTCTTATGGCTTGTTTACTTACTCTTTTCAATGTACATTGGATACCTGGTACTTACAGCGCAAGAATTAGGAACAAAGCTTATTTTTGGCAGTATCGGCTGTGTCGTTTTAAGTATCACTTTTCTTTTTGAATACCTAAAAAATATATACGAAAAAATGATTTATGCCTTAACTGTTAATTGTGATTTAAACGCAGCAATCGAACTTAAAACAATACTAAAGAAAAAAGATTTGTTTAATGGCTTTAAACAGTCTATTATTATTTTTGACAGCTTACTTTTGCTAGATAAGGGAAAGTATGATCTTTGTTTAGAGCATTTACATAAAAATCAATTGTTTTTTCATTCCACACTTGATTACCTCTTCATCTATTATCATACGCAAATGTACTGCTATTCTTTTTTAAATGATGAAGAAAATGTAAAAATAGCGATAGAACATTTATCTAAGTTGAAGAATGTGAAAAAGAAACAGATGCGAGGTCTATTTTCATGGCACGAAATTGCAGGAATAAAATATTTCCATCAAAAAAGAAATAAAAAATGTTTAAGTGAATTAGAGTTAATTGATAAAAACCGACTGAATAATCGAGAATTGACGTATCTTTTGTATCTAAAAGGTCAATGTTTACTTAAATTAAATGAAACATCCGAAGGTCATCGTTTATTGAAAAAAGCAAAAGAGCTGGGAAATACACTTGCGGTTACCCAAGTGATTTAGAGTGGAGGAACTTAAATGAAGAGCTCACACAAAACAATCAAAGAACGTCGCGATAAACTTCTCAAATTATTGACTGCCCAAAAAAGCTTGCTAGTAAAAGATATAAGCCGCGAATTGGCAGTTTCTGAAATAACCGTACGCCGTGATTTGAGTGCTTTAGAAAAAATGGGATTAGTCCAAAGAGAACACGGAAAAGCCCGATCAGTTGAAAAAACTGGAACAGAGGATTATAACGAAGAAATTGAAGTTTTAAAAAATACCCTTGCTAAAAAAGCGGCGGAATTTGTCAAAGACGGAGATACCTTATTTATTAACACAGGTTCAACCGCCTTGTCATCATTGAAACATTTAGGAAACAAGCGTGTGACCATCGTCACTAACAACGTAAAGGTTGCTAGTTTGGATCATAATCCAAATGCGACCGTCATTTTATCCGGTGGTGAGATTCGTTTTCCAAAAGAAGCTTTGGTTGGTGATATTGCAATTGATTCATTTTCAAAAATGTCTTCTGATATTTCAATTATCGGCTGTTCTGGTCTCAGTGTTGAAAACGGCATTACAACCCCAGTTTTACATGAATCTAAAATCAACTCGCTGATTATTGAACGGACGAACGGTTTAGTGATCGTCGTAGCTGATTACCGGAAAATCGGTTTTTCTTCTAATTTTACCAGCGGAAATATTAAAGATATCAATTATTTAATCACGGATACATTTGCTCCACCTGAGGTTATTCGTGAAATCGAAAAGCAAGGAGTTCAAGTGATTCAAGTAGAAATTTAAAAATGAGTGCGAAACAAAACTGATCTTTAGTTTTGTCCCGCACTTATTTTTAATTAATAAAAAAACAGAACTTATGATACAATTTAGTTGCAAATAACTTACATATTCAAAAACAAATCAGCAACAGTTTATTTAACTTCAGCTTCTAAAACCAAGGAGAGATAATATGCAAATCAAACAATTGGATTATATTATAAAAATCGTTGAATTTGGTTCTGTCAATGTTGCAGCAAAACATCTTTTTATCACTCAACCAAGTCTTTCGAATGCGGTTAAAGAACTCGAACAGGAAATGGGCATTCAAATTTTCCAGAGAACACAAAAAGGAATGGTTCTGACTACAGAAGGAACGGAGTTTTTATCCTATGCCCGACAAATTTTAGAACAAGTGGATTTGATGGAAGAAAAATATAAAGGTACTGAAACAAGACGAAGACTATTCTCTGTTTCTGCTCAACACTATGCATTTGCTGTTCATGCTTTTGTTCAGTTAATTAAATCTTTTGAAAAAAATGAATATGAATTTACCTTTCGTGAAACCCAAACAAACAATATTATTGAAGATGTTAGTAATTTCCATAGCGAATTAGGCATTCTCTATTTGAATACATTCAATGAAAAAGTAATTCGTAAACTATTAAAAGAAAAACAACTGACCTTCCATCCCCTATTTACTGCCCATCCTCATGTTTTTGTGAGTAAAAAAAATCCTTTAGTCGGGAAAAAATCGGTAAAATTAGCAGATCTAGACGACTTTCCTTATCTTTCTTTTGAGCAAGGACAGCTAAATTCTTTTCATTTTTCCGAAGAAATTTTAAGCACGCTTTATCATAAAAAAAGCATCCGTGTGAGTGATCGAGCTACGTTATTTAATTTTTTGATTGGACTGGATGGATATACAATTAGCTCTGGTGTTTTAAGTCGTGAATTAAACGATGAAAATATTGTTGCTCTCCCATTAGATGTCGATGAAACTATGGAGATTGGCTGGATCCAATCGAATCAACTGTCTTTATCTCCATTAGGGAAAGAATATTTACGTTATTTAAAGGAACACATTATTGATTATGGGTTTACCATCGCCAAAGAAAAATAAAAAGCACGGATAAAATCTATTCGATTTTATCCGTGCTTTTTATTTTTTTAATCTTATCAGTGTTTAACGAATTTTCGTTTTCTTCTCTTTTTTTATTTGCTTGCTTCTTAACTGTCCACAAGCAGCATCAATATCTGTACCGTATTCTTTTCTGATTACACAGTTGACCCCATTTTTCTTCAAAACATCGTAAAATTTTAACACGTCTGCTTTTGTACTACGGCTATATTGATCATGTTCACTTACCGGATTGTAAGGAATCAAGTTGACAAATGTTAACTTTTTCTTGTCCTTCAATAAATCCGCTAGCTGTTGCGCATGTTCTGGTCGATCATTTACATTACTCAACATGATATATTCAAATGTGATTCGGCGATTTGTTTTCTCCAAATATTCATCTACAGCATCCATCAATTTTTCAATTGGGAAACTACGATTGATTCGCATAATGGATGTTCGAACATCATTATTTGGAGCATGTAAAGAAATGGCTAAATTGACTTGCAAGCCACTGTTGGCAAATTCTTTAATTTTTGGCACTAAACCACTTGTAGACACTGTAATGTGACGAGCGCCAATTGCCAAACCTTTTGCATCGTTAATTGTATGTAGGAAATTCATTAGATTGTCATAGTTATCAAACGGCTCTCCAATCCCCATTACAACAATATGACTTACTCGTTCCCCTTCACCACGTTCATCAAAATAGTGTTGAACTAACATAATTTGAGCAACGATTTCTCCTGCAGTTAAATCACGTTGTTTTTTCAGTAAACCACTTGCACAGAAGGTACACCCAATATTACAGCCAACTTGTGTTGTTACACACACAGACATTCCATATTCTTGACGCATCAATACTGTTTCAATCATATTTTTGTCAGGTAACTCAAATAAGTATTTTACAGTACCATCATTAGCTTCTTGAATAATCACTTGACGTAATGGATTGATAATAAAATTTTCTTCTAATAGCTTAATTGTCTCTTTTGATAGGTTCGTCATTTCATTAAATGACATTACACGCTTGATATAAAGCCATTCCCATACTTGGGTAGCTCGGAACTTTTTCTCATCGTGTTCAATAAACCATGAAATAAGTTCTTCTTTTGTTAAACCATAAATGGATGCTTTTTCCACTAGTTTTCTTCCTCATTTCTTCTAAACATTCGCTTCATACTATAACTTATTGTACCTGATTTGTCCATACACTGTCTAGGTTATATCTTTGTCGCTGTAGTTAAAGATTGAAGGCTCTCATAAAGAAAAAAAACATTCAGATTGATTCCTAAAGAACCTGAATGTCTTTTCTCCTACTCTTTTATATTTTATGCTTGAACCAAATGATAGACCTTTTTAAAATAGAACACACGAGCAACCAGATAATAGACTATCTGAATCAGGATAAATACCCCCAATACTTGCCAACCAGCCATTTGCATCCCTTGGTTAAACATGTGATACATAGCCGTCAATGCTACTGCTCCATGAATAACAGAAACAATAATTGGTGTAAAGAACAGAATTCCAACTTGCTGATAAATCATTTTTTTCAATTCTTTTTTGGTCAAACCCATTTTATAGATCATCTTGAATTTTTCTACATCCACATCCATGTCGCTATATAACCTGAAATATAAGAAACTTCCAGCAGAAACAAAGAAGACGATTCCGATAAAAATTCCAACAAGTAAAATTGGTGCAAAACTATCCGTGATGGATTGTTTTGTATAGCTTTTTGCCATGAAAGGTCTATTTTTTTCTTCAAATTTACCAATTGATACTAATTTATCGTAACTTGCATTTTGTGGTTGCCAAACAGTCATTGTTGTATTTTCCATGTTTTGTACATTTGTCTCATCTGGTACAACTACCATCGCTCCATAGGCAGAGACGACTGCAGTTTTTTCCTTTTTATTAACCGTTAATATTGACCCATCCGATAATTTCACTTCATTTATATAGGGGGCTTCTACTCCGATCGTATTTGTTGATAATAACTGAACGGCTTGTCCTTTTGTTTGAATAGGCGCTTTTTTGATTATTTTAGCTAAGCGATTATATTCAGACTCTTTAATAAAATTAACTTGGTCTGGATTTGTATAAGTGGTTAATTCCCCTTCATCCACTTGAATACCCTTATTGGCCAGTAATTCCGTAAATTTCTCTTTTATTGGTGCTGTTTCTTCAACAGTTCCTGAAATTTGAAACTCATAAGGTACTTGATTTATTCCATCTAAAATCATATTTTGAAATCCGTACAATGTACCAATCGCGGCAAAAGCAACTGTCGAAATGATTGATACCAAGAAAAATGAACGGGCATTATCCTTCATTCGGAAAGCCAAATCAGAAAAAACGACCATATTCGTTTTTTTCCAAAAAATAGACTCTTTCTTTTTTAACCGCTCAATAACTGAAACACTTAACTGATTGAATAAAAAACGTGTACCTACCACAACTAGAAAAATCACAGGGATCATGACCACTGGCACTAACATTCCTTGCACCAGTAAAGCAATCCCATAGCCGATACCAATCAGCAAAATAGCCAAAATAGTTTTGGCACGAGAGCTTTTGATTGTTCCTTTCCCTAAATCCCCAGCCTTTAATAGGTCTTGTAAACTTAGTTTTGGCAAACGGAATTGAATGAAAAACGAAATAGCTAAAAATAAAACCACAAAAGAAATCACGGTTAATACGAAGGCTTTTGTCGGAAAATAAAAGCCAAATCTTACATGCATTAATTTATTACTTAGCCATAAAATAACTTGTGAAAAACCAATCCCTGCAAGGCTACCGATAATCGTAGCAAAAAAACCAATGACTAAATTTTCAATAAAAACCATTTTTTTCAATTGTTTAGGACTCATTCCTTGAATCATTAACAAACCAAATTCCTTTTTCCGAGACTGAATAAAAACATCCATGGAATAAAGAACGAAAAAGAATGCAAAGCCATAAATAATGATTGCTGCAGCCAACATTCCCATTTGAGCATTTTTATTTAATCCACTTGATAAGGCTGGATGAAAAGCAAATACTGTAAAAGTGAAGAAAACCATCACAGAGAACAATGTACTTAGAAAGTAAGCCATATATAAATGCTTATTTCTTAAAGTATTTCGAATAACAAATTGACTAAAACTCATTATCGACACCTTCAATCTCAGATAATTTTATCATGATCTCATCATAAAACATCTTTTGATTTCCATTGTGGTGGATTTCATCAACTAATTCACCATCTTTAATAAAGACAATCCGTTTGCAATAACTTGCTGCTAAAGGATCGTGAGTCACCATTAAGATTGTAGCTTTTTCTTCTTCATTTAATTGTTGTAAAAGCTGCATAACATCTTTAGATGATTTAGTA
Organism: Enterococcus sp. AAFC-DPL-5146; assembly: GCF_058216635.1. Taxonomy (NCBI): domain Bacteria; kingdom Bacillati; phylum Bacillota; class Bacilli; order Lactobacillales; family Enterococcaceae; genus Enterococcus; species Enterococcus sp. AAFC-DPL-5146. Next base: position 2,172,299 of record NZ_CM177103.1, read on the forward strand.
TCTAAATTACCTGTTGGCTCATCTGCTAATAATAATTGTGGTTGATGAATCATTGCTCGCGCTACTGCTACACGTTGCGCTTGTCCGCCAGAAATTTCTGCAATCCGTTTTTTTAACAAACTAGCAATTCCTAATCGTTCAGCTAAAAGATTAAGCTTTTTCTTCATAACCGAGATTTTTTCTCCATCCAATGTTAACGGCAAAACTATATTTTCTTCTACTGTCAATGTTGGCATTAAGTTAAAACTTTGGAAAATAAAACCTAGCTCTCTGCGTCTAAATTTAGCAATTTCTTCTTGGTTTAACTGATTTGGGTCTTTTCCATTCATTAAAATTTGTCCTGAAGTGGGTTGATCAATTGTTGCTAAAAGGTTCAAGAAGGTACTTTTCCCACTTCCAGAAGGTCCCATAATCCCTATAAATTCACTGTCATTAACGGTTAGGTTTAACCCTTTTAGCGCGTCATATTTTATTTCAGATCCGTATGTTTTTGATAAATTTTCAACTTGTAACATCATTATCGCTCCTTCTTTTCTACTGTATCAGTTTAGTCTAAATACAACTATCACACCATAGAAAAAAATAACAAGTTGCTTACACTTTTGTAAGCAACTTGTTATAAAAAATGGTACGTATTTTATTTAAGGTTTAGTATTAATCGGATGAATTGATTTTACTGCAATACTTTGTTCCTCGTAACCTGCTATTTATTCCATCGTAATCGTCGTTTCTCCAACTTTTTTCTAACCAACTATCTGATACAACAATGATTCTACGTTATTTGTTGATTGATTTGGCTAACATCCTTCTCCTGGGATAAAAAAAGTATCTACGCGTTACAAAAATAAGGTTGAAGTGCATGTTTTCCTTTTTTAGAAGTACATTTATTGAAAAAATTCTCTCTCTTCTAACTATGAACTAATGGAAGAACTACCTGAAATGTTGCTTTAAAACAGTAAAATAAGGAGCATATATCTATTCTAATCCATGGATACAACATGAATGAAGACAAGTTTAATGTTTACTTTGTTTAACTGATTCTATGCTTCATACTCAATAACATAAGGATAAAGTGCTGTATTATAAATTGCTTCTGAATACTCAACTACTTTTCCTGATGGACTCATTGATTTTCGTATTCTTTTTAACCCGTTTTGTTCAGAAGTATCTAGGATTTTTCGTTGCTCCGCTGTCAATTCAATCGTTTGGAAACTATCTTCAAACTTAACAATCTCAATACCATTTTGATCCATTAAACGGTACAATGATTCATTTTCAAATTCTTTCAAGGAAACATCTGCTAACGTATTCGGTAAAAAGTAATTAAAATAAATATATGGTTGGTTATCCAGAGTATATAAGCGTGAAACTTTCACTGCTTTTTCTCCCAAATATTGATATACTGGGGAATCAGGACTTACTATCACATTTTCTAAATTTAAAATTTTCTTTGCCACTTTTTGTCCTGATTCATTTAGATATTCCGTAAATGTCCCTGCTTTTGATAGTCTATTATATGGACGATTACTTAAAACAGTCGTACCTTTTCCACTTTTTTTCTCTACCAACTCTTCTGAAGATAATAATTCAATTGCTCGACGAACCGTGATTTTACTCACGTCAAACAATTGTTCAAGTTCAGCTTCTGTCGGTAATAATGAACCCACTGGATATGTACCATTCATAATATCTGCTTTAATTTGATCCGCAACATCTAAATATAATACGCTTTTTCTTCTCATATCATCCATCCTTATATTTTTTTGTCTATCTTTTCATTTTTTTTATTAGTTATTGAATTAAATTACTCTAATTTTAATCGCATTTATGATTTTATTCAACTTTTCATCTGTCTTTACTTGTTTAATAGTATTTCATACATTATACCAAATTTTACTTTTGTAACAACTATCTTTAACGATACAATAAAAATATGCTTTATTTTAACTATAATACAAAATGGAACAAGCTTTTTCAGCCTGCTCCATTTCTTTAATAATTATCTTTTTACTCAGAATCATAATCCATTGATGCATCATCCAAAGCAGGCTCTAGGAAAACTTTTCTTGGCTTACTACCTTCTGAAGGTCCTATCACACCATGTTCTTCCAACTCATCAACCAAACGAGCCGCTCGGTTATAACCAATTCTAAAACGTCGTTGCAGCAAGGATATACTGGCCGTTTGCATTTCTACCACCAAGGATTTAGCTTCTTCATACAATTCATCCTGTGGCGCTTCACTATTGCCACTAGTGGTTTCTTCTGTCGGCATCATACTCTCCTGATAATCCGCTTCTTGTTGCTCGGTTACAAAGGAAACAATTCGTTCAACTTCATGATCCGAGATAAAGGCTCCTTGAACTCGGATCGGCTTATTCTCACCCATTGGCAAGAACAACATATCTCCACGTCCTAAAAGTTTCTCCGCTCCATTACTATCTATAATTGTTCTTGAATCCGTACCACTAGAAACGGCAAAGGCCATTCTTGAAGGCACGTTTGCTTTGATGATCCCAGTAATAACATCCACACTTGGACGCTGTGTCGCTAGAATCATATGGATTCCTGCCGCTCGTGCCATTTGCGCTAAACGAATAATCGCATCTTCCACTTCATTACTGGCAACCATCATCAAATCAGCTAACTCGTCAACAATCACCACAATAAACGGTAATATCGGTCGATTTTCACCGTCTTCTAAATTTTTTTGAATGACTAATTCATTGTAGCCAGAAATATTACGAACCCCAGTTGCTGCAAATTTTTCATAACGGAATTCCATTTCTTGAACAACTTTTTGTAAAGCTTGTGCTGCCTTACGTGGGTTTGTAACTACTGGTGTTAATAGATGTGGAATACCATTATAGACATTCAACTCCACCATTTTCGGGTCAATCATCATCAATTTTACTTCATGAGGTTTTGCCCGCATCAGAATACTAGAAATAATGCCGTTAATCGCAACAGATTTCCCACTACCAGTTGATCCAGCGATCAACAAGTGAGGCATTTTAGCTAAATCGGCTGACTGAACCATACCAGAAATATCTCGCCCAAGGGGTACTTCCAGTAGTTTATCAGGATGACTTGGCTGAGCTTCAATAATGTCTCTAAATGAAACCGTACTTACCGTACTATTAGGCACTTCAATCCCAATCAATGATTTTCCTGGAATCGGAGCTTCCATCCGTACATCTTTTGCAGCAAGTGCTAATGCAATATCATCTGTCAGACTAACTACTTTACTAACTTTTACACCCACTGCTGGCTGAATTTCAAACTTTGTTACAGCAGGTCCTAAACTAGCTTTTACAACTTTCGCATCTACCCCGAAACTTTTGAATGTTTGTTCCAGTACACCAATATTTTTTTCGATTTTTTGATACTCCCCGCTTTGGTCTGCAGAAGGAATCGAATCTAATAAAGTTGATGGGGGTAGCTCGTAATCACGATCTTCAGCTTCTTCTGAAATTTCAAAATCTAAATCATTGCCTTCTTCATCCATCTCTGGTTCAGCAATTGGTTTTGGTTGGACAGGCGGTGTTTGTGCCTGACTTTGAAAACTATCGATAGGAACCAATGTTAACTGTTCTGGTTCTTGCACTTCTTTTTCTTCTTGCTCCCATGCTTCTTGCGCTAATTTTTCACCTGGAGTTAACTCTCGGACATCATTTTTCAAACGTTCTTGAGCCATTTGTTCCAATTCAGCTTGTTTAGCTGCACGTTTTTCTGCACGTTTCGCTTCTTTTTCTATCTGACGTTCTTCACTTCTAGCTGTTAACCCACTGAGTTTTTCACGAATGAACTGCAAGCCATTCATCACTTGTTGAAAATCAAGCATACTCATTAAAAATACACCCATCAATATCAGCAGTCCAGCAATCAAGTAACTGCCAAATTGTGCCACTAAAAAGAACGTCATACTATAAAGTGCTGCACCAATCATGCCTCCACCAACATTTTCAGCTACGGTACTTGCTCTCAGATCTATTCTAAGAAAATCCCATGTCGTACCTAAAATATCTGGTGTCTGGGTGCCCACATTACGAAACATATATGCTTGTAAAAATAGTAAAACACCTAAATATACAAATATACCACCAAAAATAGGACGAGCTTTTTTGATAGGAAATTCTTTTCCATAAATAACCAAAGAAAGACCATACAGCATTAGTAAGATAGCAGCAATTGGAAAGGTATTTCCTATAACTACACGTAAACCATTGGCAATCAAAGTGCCAAGAAATCCTAATTTTAATAGTCCGAATAATCCGAAGAAGATAAAAAAGATACCAAGAAAAATGAAATTAAGATGTTCTTGTTGTTGTTGCTGTTTTTTTGTCTTTTTCTTTTTTGCACTTTTCCTTTTTTGTGCCATATAACATCCCTCTTTTCAATCAGTATCCATTATACCTAAAAATCGAGCCGAACAAAAGTACCCCCATTGTTTCTCTTACAATTTTAATGAATTGGTTTATTTTTTTCTATTTATTTGACTCTATCTTAGCTTTCTTATGAATACCAATACCAGTCATTCCAGAAAGAATCGATAAAATCGGACATAATAGAATAAAGAAACTAAAAGGTGCATAACTCAATGTAGAAACTTGCAGCGTACTTGCCATAAAAACACCACTTACGCCCCAAGGAATCAATGAATTTAAAACAGTTCCTGAATCCTCTAATGCCCTAGATAAAACTTCTGGCTGTAGGTCCGCTTTATCGTAACTTTCTTTAAAAGCGCGCCCAGGAAGAATAATTGATAAATATTGCTCACCAATCATCACATTTGCTAATGCGCCACTAAAAACCGTAGCGGCAACTAAACTGCCAGTTGATCTTAGTTTACGCGCAAGAGGTGCCATCAGAACTGTAATCACATCCATTTTCATCAGTAAACCACCTAATGATAAGGTCAAAAGAATCAACGAGACTGACCACATCATACTTTGGATACCTCCTCGAGTCAACAAAGCATCAATTTGCTCCATCCCAGTTTCCGAAACAAAACCATTTTCTAAAATCGTGCTTAATTGTTTTAAATCAACGTTCCCCGTTTGAATCATGTACATTATACTTGAAACAAAGATTGTGACTAGTAATGAAGCAATGGCTGGAACTCTCTTTATTGAACAAAATACTAGCAAGAGAATTGGTATAATTGCCCACCAACTAATCGAAAAATTTTCTTTCAATACTTCTAAAAATTGCTTCGTTTCTAACTCAGTTTGTCCAATCTTCGTTTGAAATCCAATAACTGCGTATAGAACAAAAGAAATAATAAATGCCGGAACAGTTGTCCACATCATATTTCTAATATGTTTAAATAAATCCGCGCCAGCAACTGCTGAAGCTAAATTGGTGGTATCGGAAAGAGGAGACATTTTATCGCCAAAAACTGCACCAGAGATAATCGCACCTGCTAATATAGCAGAGTTAAATCCCATAGAAATCCCCATTCCCATCAAAGCCAAACCAATCGTCGAAACAGTCGTAAATGCACTTCCAATTGAAATCCCTACAACTGCACAGCTGACAAACGCAGAAGGTAAAAATATTTTCGTGCTAATGACTGAAAATCCAGCGTACATCATTGTTGGGATTACGCCGCTTGCAATCCAGACGGCAATCAATGCACCGATTAAAATAAAGATGACCATAGGAATGATTCCTGTTTTTACACCATCTATGATTCCTTCGTGGATTTTATCCCAAGATGCTTTTTTCCATTTACTCCAACCAATTAATAAACCTAATGCGCATAAGACTGGGAAAATCGGACTCATACCAACCCCAATCACACAAACACTAATAATCAATAACAATGACAAAAATACAACTAGTGCTTCTTTTACACTCAATTCTTTTTCCATTTACTTTCCTCATTCTTCTTATAAATTTAATTGTTGAATACAAAAAATCCCTGACAATCAGAAATAGACTGTCAGGGACGAATAAACGATGAAACAAACGTTTTGTTTTTGTCTCATACGCATAAATACACGCGGTACCACCCATAGTTGAAATTAAAAAATAATTTCCTCTCAAAAGACGCTAACGGATCTTACCCGAATATGGCAATCATGCTCTAGATTTGTAATTCAAGAATTTGCTTTGGTTAACTTTCATCAGCCGTTAACTTTCTATTAGTTCAAAACAAGTCTCTACTGTGAATCCTTCATAGCATTTTTTTATTTTTAATTTTAACGGTAAAAATCAAAGCGGCCTTTTGCCAGCATTTCTTTGATTCCACCTGTTTCAAATAATGAACGATCCATGATTACTTTTTTGATAACAGATGCTGGATATCCTTTGACTTCCATTTTTCCAACTTCACCAAAGGCATGGCTGTTTCCGATTGAAGCAACAGAACCTAATGATTTAAAGGTAAATTCTTTGGTCGCTTCACCTTTTAATTGTGCTTTGATATTTTTCCCTGCATGTTCACCCATTTTAAGTGAAATTTGTGCTGTTGTTGCATAAGGACGGTTTGCTTCTTTATCCATAACTGCAGAACAATCTCCGATGATGTACACATTACTGTAGTTAGCATCAGTTAAATCAGGCTGCACCATTACACGTCCGCGTTTCGCTGCAAAACCAGAATCACCTACTACATGGCTGCCGCTGACACCAGTCGTCCAAATAATTGTTTTAGCTGCTAATTCATTCAATTCATTTGTTTCTTGGTTATCTAAATAAACAACTGTATCTTGCTTGATTTCTTTGATTGGTTTTCCAACTAAGAAATTTACACCCCATTTTTTCAAATGATCGATTCCATAGCCGCCTAATTTTTCACTAAACATTGGTAATAAACGAGTCACAGCTTCAACACAGTATAATTGAATCTTCTCAGGTTCAACTCCTGCGATTTCAGCTAATTTTTTCTTACCTTCATGCAATGAACCTAATAATTCAATCCCAGTAAAACCAGCTCCACAGACAACGATTTTCAGACAATTTTCGTCTTTCGTTTCCTTATAGGCTTCCATTTGCTCTGTTAAATGTTGATAGACCTTTTCAGATGTTGGAATATCTACCATTTTTAATGAAAAGTCTTCAACACCTGGTATGCCGAATGATTCTGATTCATAACCTAATGCTACAATCAAATAATCGTAAGAAATCGCTTCTTGATCTTTCAAATGAACCAATTGGTTTTCACTATCAATTTTCTCTACTCTTCCTTGTACAAATGTCGTGCATTCTTTTTTTACAACATCTTTGATTGGATAAGTAATTCTTTCTGATGTTTGAATTCCTGCGGCCACTTCGTGAATGTCCGTTGCTTCAAAGTGGTAATCATTTTGATCTACCAATGTGATTTTTATATCATTGTTGCCTTTTTGTAACTCATGTAACGCTCTTAAACCGGCATAGCCAGCGCCTAAAATAACGACGTGCTTACTCATTTTAAAATCCCCTCTTGACCTTTTTATTTTATTATTTAAGCCACAATCCTATGGCAAAAAATACAACTTGTGCAAGTGCACCGACGGCTAAAATCCGTATGGCACAAATAAATGTTTTTGTTTTGACCTGTTCTTTTAAAAATAACTTCGTTTGTTTCCAGACAAATGGTAAAACCAAAATAGTCAGTAACATCGTAATCGGCGTTAATCCTAAAACAACACTCAAAACAATCGAAGCAAAAGCAATTACAATTAAACCAACAAACAATCTAATTGATACTTGCTTCCCTAAATAATGAACCAATGTAAAACGATGATTTGTCTCATCTTCTTCTAAATCACAAATATTATTAGCTAACATTAGATTAGCAATTAAACAAGTATTAGGCAACGAAACTAAAAAGATACTACCAATATTACTCATTGTCCACTGAAAAGAATCATACGTATTGATATAAACACAAATCAGCATAATCATAAAGCCCATTGTAAATCCAGAAAAAATTTCACCCAAAGGTAAGCTCGATAGTGGTTTAGGCCCAGAAGAATAAAAAATTCCAATCAGGTAACAATACAAGCCAAGCCATAACAAAGGCCAACCTACAACCATTGATAAGCCAATTCCCATTAACGCTGAAATAACTACCATCCAGATGATCCAACGGCGAATCATCGACAACGATAAATTCTCCCGCCCAATAATATTAGTTTTCTCTTTATAATCATGCCCTTCCTTGGCATGGTGGTAATCATTATAGTTATCTAAAATATCAACAGCCATATTAAAAATAAACATCGCAATAAAATAAATAATAACATAAAATAAGTGTACATTTCTATAGTGATACCAACTAAAACAAATCCCTAAAAGAAAAGGTAAAACACTGGCTGTCTTTGCTTTTAGTTCTACTAATTCAAAAAATATTGCTCTATTCAAATTATACTCCTCCCTCCTTTCAAAATTTAGTTTTATGCTCACAGAATAATTTACTGTATTTCTTCGCCAAATTCGTATACAATCAATAGTATTGAACTACTGAAAGGAATATTGTGTTATGAATGATTTTTGGAAAGAGTTTCCTATTATCCAACAACAATTAAATGAAACCTGCGAATTGATCCAGCACCAAGTCAAAATACGAAATAAAGATATTGAACAAGCATTGATCGAGCTAACCTATTCAGGTGGAAAATTATTGCGACCAGCTTTCTTTTTTTTGTTTACTCAAATTGGTGATGAACAAAAACAAAATCATGAACAATTGATTAAGATTGCTGCTTCAATTGAAATCTTGCATATGGCAACACTTGTACACGATGATATTATCGACGACTCTCCTTTAAGAAGAGGAAATGTAACGATTCAATCTCGCTATGGAAAAGATATTGCTGTTTACACTGGTGACTTATTGTTCACCGAATTCTTTAAATTACTCGCTGAAACAATGAATGGCTCTGATTTCTTACATACGAATGCATCAGCCATGAAACGTTTACTACTTGGCGAATTAGATCAAATGCATACACGCTACAAAAAAGATATGACTGTTACTGATTACTTACGAAGCGTCAACGGAAAAACCGCTGAATTATTTTCTTTAAGCTGCCTCGAAGGTGCACATTTTGGCTACGCATCATCAGAAGTGCAACGTTTGGCAATGCGTATTGGCCGTCATATTGGTATCGCTTTTCAAGTCTATGATGATATCTTGGATTATACAGCCGATATAGAAACCTTGAAAAAACCTGTTTTAGAAGACTTAGCCCAAGGTGTTTATACACTCCCGTTAATCTTTGCCATGGAAAAAGCACCGGAACGCTTCTACGATTATCTAGAAAAAGGTGCAGCGATAACAAATGAGCAAGCAGCTGAAACTGCACAATTGGTTCACGAGCTAGGCGGTGTTAACGATGCAAAAGCCTTTGCTAAAAAAGTAACTGAAAAAGCCTTGACTGATATCGAAAAACTGCCTGATTGCTTAGGCAAAGAGCACTTGACTCAGTTGACTCAATTATTACTGCAACGTTCTTTCTAAAATAATACAATAAATTCATAAAAGATTGAGGCAAAGCTTTCAGAGTTTTGCCTCTTTCTTTTTTTATTTTATTCTCCAACAAGTACTTTCGTCAATCAATTCTTATTGCTTCCACGATCAATTGCATATAATTGTTGGTAATGCTCATTTGTTGCTAATAACTCTTGAGGTGATCCACTCATTTCCAACTGACCATCCTCAATGAAAATCACACGATCCATCATATGAACCCCTTGCAGATGGTGAGTGATCCAAATAAGAGTCTTGTCTTCCAATGTACTGAAAAATGTATTCAATAATTGTTGCTCTGTAATCGGGTCAAGACCAGTTGTTGGTTCATCTAACAATACGACTGGTGTATCTTGTAGTAAAATACGAGCCAAAGCCAAACGATGACGTTCGCCGCCAGAAAAACGTAAGCCAGCTTCATCCACCATTGTCTCTAAGCCATCTGGCAGCCCTTCAATCATTTCTTTTAAACCAACTTTATCTAAAACTTGCCAAACTTCTTCTGTAGATGCTTCTTCCCGTCCAATTCGCACATTATTTAGAATCGTCGTTCTAAATAAATACGGTGCTTGATGAATCACACCAATTGATTTTGTGATTTGATCACCAAAATCAGTGGTTGGAATGCCTCCTAAAGTAATACTTCCTTTATCTGGTCGCAAATCCCCACGAATTAAAGTTGCTAACGTGCTCTTACCTGAACCACTTCGACCTAAAATCGCTAATTTTTCTTTTGAATGAATCGTCAAATTTAGATCTTCTAGCACATTTTTTGATGTACCATCATAAGCAAAAGATACATCACTAATGTTGATTTCAGTACTTGTAATCGTTAAATCTTCCAGCACTTCTTTTGCTTCTTCTGGTTCTGGCAAATCATTTAAACGTTTGATGGAATCTTTATAAATGTTCGTTTCTTGCGCCGCATCAGGTAGTGGAGCAAAAGCATCAATCAATGGAAAAACAGTCAAAGTGAATGCTGCAATCCAGTTAGCCGCGCCACCATGATTACCAGGAAAACGTACGCTAGTCCATGCTAATATTGCTAGCGTGATTACACCAAAAGTAACTTGTAAAATAAAATCTCGAAAACGATTAAACCCTTTGATTTTTTCGTCTAGCTGACGTAATTTTGCTTCTTCTTTTTCATAAGAATGAACAAACTCATGTCCCCGTTGGCTAAACACCCAATCAGAAACGCCTAAAATATTATCTGTTAACGTTTTATACAATTCATTTTTAGACACTTTTTGTTTCTCTTGTCTGGCACCATTCACTAAAACGGAGACCAAAGGCAATAGAAAAACAACCACGCCTAACATCAATAACATGCATAAACCGAACCACCAAGAGAAAAATCCTAAACCAATAATAATGAAGATATACAATAACCAAGCAATTACTGTAGGAAAAACCGTACGTAGATATAAATTCTGCAAATGATTGATATCTTCTGATAATAGACCTAAAATATCTCCTGTTTGATATTTTGATTTAAAGAACATCGCATCTTTTTCTAAGACTAAATACAATTTTAATCGTAAATCAGACGTCATCTTCAAAACCCAATTGTGGCTAACCAATCGCTCTATATAACGAAAAACTGGTCTGCTGATTCCAAAAGCACGAGTCAACACAATTGGAATATAAATCATTAAAATATTTTCTGGAAGAGAGGCCGCTCGGCTAATTAAATAACCTGAATTAAACATCAAAGCTCCCGCACTGAAGAAGGTCAAAAAACCTAAGAACAGCGCTAAGTACAATAATCCTTTATACTTTTTCAAAAAGGGTTTGACCCATTGATCTTTTTCATATAATTCTTTATTTGTTGGGGTATTTTCCATTATTCGTTCCCCCTCATTTGATTCATTAATTTCACATAGTAACCATTTTTAGCGATTAATTCATCTAATGTTCCCGCTTCAACAAGTTGACCCTTATCCATGACTAAAATATAATCCATCTCCGCCATCCAATGTAGTCGATGTGTGGCAAAAAAGACAAGGTGGTCTTCCATTAACGGTAACATTTTCTCTTTTAATTCAACTTCCGTTTCGATATCTAAGTGAGCTGTAGGTTCGTCAAACAGTAGAATCCGTCGCTCTTTGTCTAAAAAGGCTCTAGCTAACGCTACACGCTGTGCTTGACCTCCACTTAACATTCGACCACTTTCACCAATCACCGTGTTTATACCGTCTCTAAGACCTGTTACCAACGTTTCTAGCCCAACCAGTTGAACAGCCGCTAAAACTTGTTCATCTGTTGCTTCTGGTGTATAAAAACGCACATTATTAGCTAAAGTATCTTGGAAAATATAAGGTGATTGCGGAATATAGAGTACTTGCTTTTGCCATTCTTTTTGTAGAAAATGTGGAATCACTTGTCTATCAACTTCGATTGTTGTTGACTCAGCATTTGGCTCTAGAAAACCACTTAATACGTTAATCAATGTAGACTTCCCTGAACCACTAGCACCAATGATCCCAATTTTTTGATATCCTTTTGCTTTAAAATCTAACCCTTTCAAAGCTGGCAGAACTGCATCTTCGTATTGGAACGTTAGTTGTTCAGCGGATAATTCGCTTAATGCTGTCCAATCCCCTAATGAAAGACGATCTGTTTCTGCCATTTCAGGTAGATCTAAAACTTCTTGGATTGCTTGAAACGAGTTTTTCCCATCTAAGGTCGCATGATAATCACTAGCAAAATCTCGAACGGGTAAAAAGAATTCCGGAGCTAAAATCAAGGTCGTTAAAGCTGGAAATAATAATATCCCGCCTTCTAACAAACTTAATCCCAAGAATACCGCTACAACAGCAACCGATAACGTAGTAAAAAAATCTAATGCAAAGGTAGATAAAATAGCAATTTTCAACGTGCTCATCGTCGCTTCTCTAAAACGCTCACTGGTATTATAAATACTGCTGGCATATTTTTTACTTAAACCAAACAATTTTAATGTATCTAATCCTCTCAATGAATCAATAAAGTGATTAGACAAAAGTTGAAAGGCTTTATATTGTTTGTCCGCTTTACTTTGAGCTGCATAACCTAAAATAATCATAAAGATGATAATCATAGGAAACACAACTAGCAAAACAACACCTGAACGAATATCTAAGGTAAAGACAAAGATTAAAATAATCCACGGAATAATCATCATATTCATGATTTTCATCAAAATCAAGTGAAGATAGTTCTCTGCCTGACTGATCCCTTCAAGTGCCATGGTAATCATGTTTCCTGTCCCGTTTTTTTGAACAACAGTTGGGCCTAAACGGAAAATCTTTTGCAATAATGCTTCTCTCAATTCACGAGAACGATCATAACTAAATTGATCCAGCATTTTCTCACGAAGATAAGTAACCACATGTCTGCCAGTATAAAACAAAAAGAACACCAAAATATTCAACAGCTGGTCGTTTAGCTGACCACCTTCCCATAACCCAACAACGGCTTTAGATAAATAAAATGCTTGTCCTATAATAAATACTGCTTGCAGGAAAGAAAAACCTGCAAGCAAGATCATAATATTTTTGATTTTCGGCATTTTTAAGATGGCTTTGTCAATCATCCTTCATACCCCTCAGCAGCAATTGCTGGATGTTTGATACGTTTTCTAAAGACATAATATGACCAACTAGTATAGGCTAAAACAAATGGTAAAATTGTTAATGATAACCAAGTCATTGTTTTTAGCGTATAAGGAGTACTTGATGCGTCTTTGATCAAAATGTCATAATAACCCTCGCTACCAATCATTACACGCGGGAATAAACCGCTGAACAATAAAGCAACTAGAAGAATCAATGTCAAACCACTAGCAATAAAAGCTGTCATTTCTTTTTTCTTAAAGACACTTACATTGGCAATAACCGTCAATACAACGATCCCTACAACTAATAATAAAGTCACTAAGAAGTGATTATCAAAGAAGTCTGTTTTAAAGTACAATAACGCTGCAAACACAACTAATCCAACATATAAAATCCAATAAAAGAATGACGCATAATTACGTGCACGTTCTCTAACTGGTCCTTCTGTTTTCAAAGTGATGTAGTTTAAACCATGTAAGTAGCATAATAATGTCAGAGCAACACCACCGACAACTGAAAACACATTAATGTAATCAGTAAATGAAGCAGTCATATCTCCATTTGCATCAATTGGCATTCCTTGAACTAAACTAATAAACAAAATACCAAAGAAAAATGGAACAATAAAACTACCAATCGATAATGTCCAATTCCACATTCTGCGTCTTTTACCATCCGGCATACGATGACGGAATTCAAAAGAAACACCACGAATGATCAAACCAACTAAAATAATAAATAAAATCAAGTAAAACCCACTAAATAATGAAGCATACCAGTATGGGAAAGAAGCAAACATTGCCCCACCAGCTGTTAACAACCACACTTCATTACCATCCCAAACCGGTCCAATTGTTTGGATGATTTGTTCTTTTTCTTCTTCATCATGAGCTAATGTTTGAACCGACATACCCACGCCAAAGTCAAAACCTTCTAAGAAGAAGAAGCCTGAGAATAAAATACCAATTAGTACAAACCAAAGTAATTGCAACGTACTCATTCGCCAAAGACCTCCTTATCAAATGGATCTACATCAGTAGAGTTTGCCTCTGCTAATTTTTTTTCTTCGTAATCTGGCCCTTTTTTTAGTTCAACAGTAATCAAGTAAACCATCACTGAACCAAGACCTGCAAATAAAATAAAGTAAATAATATTCGATGTTAATAATGAAGCTACTGATACATTTGGTGACACGCTATCTTCAATCGTAAATAGACCATAAACAGTCCAAGGGTAACGACCAAGTTCTGTAATCAACCAACCAGTTGTATTAGCAATGAATGGGGCAAATGTGCATAATGCCACGATCCAAACCATCCAACGTTTTTCATAAAGTGATGGTTTCTTCTTCCGAGTAAAGAATAATCCTAAAGCTGAAACCAATAACATTAATACACCAAATCCAGCCATTAATCTAAAACTCCAGAATAATGTATTAACTGGCGGGAAGTAATTTCTATCGCCATATTTTTCGATTAATTCTTTATTTACTGTATCCATTCCATCAACAGAACCAGAAAGACTGTTGTAAGATAAAATACTTAATACATATGGAATTTCAATACCAAATACCTGTTTGTGCTTGGCTTCATCCGCCCAAGCAATCAAGGTCCAAGCTGCTGGATCTCCTGAATCTTCATATGCGCCTTCCATAGCTGCAAATTTCATCGGCTGATCTTCGATCAGTGCTTTCATTTGTAAATCTCCAGCAAGTAATACACCTAGAGAACCAAATAATCCAACCCACAAACCGATACGCATAGAAACTTTATGAAAGCTAACATCGCGTTTTTTCAGAATTTGGAACGCAGCAAGACCTGCTACGATCATTCCTCCCATTACAATTGCGCCAGCTAATACGTGAGAGAATTCATACCAAACTTTTGGATTGGCAATTACCGCACCAAAATCAATTAATTCTGCACGACCATTGTTTAATGTGTAACCAACTGGATGTTGCATGAAACTGTTTGCCGCTAAAATCCAGAATGCTGACATCATAGAACCAAATACAACCAACCAAATAAATGTTAAGTGCAGTTTTGAACTTGCTTTATCCCAAGTAAAAATCCATAACCCCAAGAATGTTGACTCTAAAAAGAATGCCAATAGGGCTTCAATCGCTAATGGAGCACCAAAAATATCCCCAACAAAACGTGAATAATCCGACCAGTTCATACCAAACTGGAATTCTTGAATAATACCTGTTACGACTCCTACTGCAAAACTTAGTAGAAAAATATTTCCCCAAAACTTCGCCATTTTACGATAACGTTCATCTTTTTTTACAACATACAACGTTTCCATGATTGCTACAACAAGAGCTAATCCTATTGAAAACGGTACGAAGAAGTAATGAAAGACTGTCGTCATTGCAAATTGGAACCTTGCTAATGTTACAATATCAAACATCAATAATCCTCCTTGTTTTTTAGCGTTTCCACAAAAAGAAAGAAGCTGATTTTATTCAAAATAATTACTCATTTGCACAGTTGGTTGGCGCTGCAAAAATGAATCCAAATCAGGAATAAAATAAACCTATATACATTATTATGTGTGGAAACTCTTTTTATTAAATTTAGAATGATTCCAATTAAAGTATACTCTTTTATTTGCAAAATACAAATGTTTCTGTGCTTTTTTCATTAAAATTTCCAATGATTCTTGGGGAAAAATAAGAAAAGTGGGGTTAAATGATGATATAGACAAAAAGCACTTCATAATGAAGTGCTTTTTGTCTATGGTGAAATTTTGTTTAAGTTACTAATACGTTGCGTTATAAAAATAAAATTATTATTTTGTTTCTCGGATATACGTTCCACCTGTACCGTCATATGTTTCCAAAAATTCCCTGGAGGTTTCATAGACTTTTTCTATTTCGCCACCTTCGGTTTGTTTCACCCATCTTCCTGTATAAGGCAGGTTTCTTTTTTCCGGAAGTGTTGTTTCTTCTTTATCGTATAGCTTGAATGTATCATTGAGTACTAGCTTATCTAACGCTTGATTATTCTCGAATATTCTTCTATTTTGAGTCACTGCACTCGTATCCCAATTTGATAGGTTTAGTTCCGTCACCTGTTTCATTCCGGAAAAAATTAAATCCATTTGTTTTAAACTGGTAGTCTTCCACTTCTCTACATTCACAGTTTTTAATGCGCTTGCGTTCCAGAACATACCGCTCATCGACCATGCTTTTTCTACATTCCATTTACTTACATCTACCGAACTTAAGGCAGTATCATAATAAAACATATACCCCATATTTGTTACTTTACTTGTATCTAGGTAATCGGCTCCTTCAATTGTTTCTAGTTCATATAAGTGGGCAAATAAATTACTTGAACTTTTTGCTAACTCAATCGGTTCTGTAAAGATTATTTTCTTGATTTTTTTCCCTTCTAGTTGTGTTTGTTTCTCTATTCTATTTTTAATAGTATAATCATTATCTGTATCGAAGAACTTTCCACCTTTAAAGGTTACAGTCTGACTTTCTTTGTCCCAAGCCCATGGAACATTTCCAAATATTGTGCCTTGTTTTTCTCTAGTATACGTTCCACCTGTACCGTCATATGTTTCCAAAAGTTCCTTGGAGGTTTCATAGACTTTTTCTATTTCGCCACCTTCGGTTTGTTTCACCCATCTTCCTGTATAAGGCAGGTTTCTTTTTTCCGGAAGCGTTGCTTCTTCTTTATCGTATAGCTTGAATGTATCATTGAGTACTAGCTTATCTAACGCTTGATTATTCTCGAATATTCTTCTATTTTGAGTCACTGCACTCGTATCCCAATTTGATAGGTTTAGTTCCGTCACCTGTTTCATTCCGGAAAAAATTAAATCCATTTGTTTTAAGCTGGTAGTCTTCCACTTCTCTACGTTCACAGTTTTTAATGCGCTTGCGTTCCAGAACATACCGCTCATCGACCATGCTTTTTCTACATTCCATTTACTTACATCTACCGAACTTAAGGCAGTATCATAATAAAACATATACCCCATATTTGTTACTTTACTTGTATCTAGGTAATCGGCTCCTTCAATTGTTTCTAGTTCATATAAGTGAGCAAATAAATTACTTGAACTTTTTGCTAACTCAATTGGTTCTGTAAAGATTATTTTCTTGATTTTTTTCCCTTCTAGTTGTGTTTGTTTCTCTATTCTATTTTTAATAGTATAATCATTATCTGTATCGAAGAACTTTCCACCTTTAAAGGTTACAGTCTGACTTTCTTTGTCCCAAACCCATGGGACATTTCCAAAGGGTTCATTTTTTTTCTCTACTTGAACAATACATGTTGCTATTTTATTGCCATCAGCCGTTGTTACAGTAATTTTAGCACTTCCACTTTTATGAGCTGTTACTTTTCCTTCTTGTGAAACTGTTGCGATTGATTCATCACTTGACTTCCATACTATTTTCTTATTGGTCGCATTATCTGGGCTAATTTTCGCTGTCAATTGTTGACTAGCTTTTTCTTCCATCTCAATTTTATTGGGCTCAATCGTCACTTCTGTTACTGGAATTGAGGTTTCAATTACAGTAACTTCTGACGTCGCTGTTTTTTTACCATCTTCAGTCGTAGCTGTAATTATAGCTTTACCAACTTTTATTGCTTCAATTTTCCCTTCTGAATCAACTCTTGCAATTGATTCATCCGAACTAGTCCATACTATATTCTTATTTGTCGCATTTTCTGGACTGATACTCGCCTTTAATTGCTGACTAGCTTTTTCTTCTAACAGAATATTTTGGGGTTCCATAGTTATATCTGTAACGTGAATTAAAGGTGCTGTAACTCTTAATCTATAAGTACCTGTTCGGGATTTAAATCCATTTATGCCAATGTAATATTCATTCCCTTTTTCTAACTCTTTTATCAACTTAAATTGAGCATTACCGTTACCATCGTCATCGTACCCTATTATCTGTTCTTTAGAATCATATAAAGTGCCTTGAGTGTCCGTACTTCCTTCAGATACTATCGTATAAGTTCCTGTTTTAGTTGCTTTGAATTTGAAAAAGTCTTTATCCTTAGAATAGGCTAAATTCCCCTCTGTCAGACTATTGTCTTCCACCGAAGTTGCTGTTATAGCATTACCACCATGATCATCTATAATTACTGTACTCGTAGCTGTTTTCCCACCATCCTCTGTTGTTATAGTGACAGAAGCGGTCCCTTTACTTCCAGCCCTAATCCAGCAATTATCTGAAAAATATTTAGCAACAGATTCATCTGAGCTTTTCCAACTTACTCTTTTGTTTAATGCATTAGATGGTTCAAAAACTGTTGCTACATAATTAAAAACATCTTTTTCCAAATATATTGGATTCGGAAGACTCACCTTAGAAACAGCAATATCTTCTTCTACACGTATTTCATAGGATCCAGGGTGATGACCGGTCACACGAATATAGTACGTTTTCCCCTTTTCTAGTTCATGAGAAATATTAAATTGCTTATTTTTAACATCAATATCATCCTGCTCTTTTATTAATTGGTTCTGGTCATCTAGTAACGCTCCCACTACATCGGTTTTTTTCGTAGATTCAATAAAAAAACGTGTTGTTTTTGTTGCTACAAATTTAAAGTAATCAACATCACTGTCATCAAGTAATTCACCTTTTGTATTGCTTCTATCGGTTACAATCGTGGCTGTTTCAGGAATATTTCCATGATCGTCTACAGTGATTATACAACTAGCTGACTTAGTATCATTTTTTGTTTGGACTTTAATAGTTGTTTTTCCTGATTTTAACGCTTTAATAGTGCCGTTTTTTACCGTAGCTACTTCTTCATCTGAACTACTCCAAATGAGATTTTCATTAATAATCTCATTCTTTTGAATAGATGCTACTAGCTGTTTATTCTGTCCCTTTTCCATTACTGAATTTCCAGAATCTAGTTCTAACCCATTATTTAACGGGTCGTTAGGATTCCATCCGTTAGCAAATTGATACAGCATAGAAAACTTTTCTCTAGAAATCCGCGCCGCCCCACTACGATCTTTCCAATGTATAGAATGCACACCGTGTATTCTATTTTGACTATCATATACAGGAGACCCACTACTTCCTAATATACTATCAAAAGTATACAGTAAAAAATCCTTATTCCATGCAGATTCGCCAACAACCGTTTCAGAAAGCTTATCTGATTGAGTATACATGAATCCATTCTTATCGCTATGATAACCAGTCAAACTAAATATATCTTCTTTTCGGTCTAAATAACTCATGCCAAAATACCCTGCTTGATTCCCTAAAGGTCTATCCAATTTTAAAACAGCAATATCAAATTCTGCATCTTCGGTTTCATAATACTTCTTCATTATATATATTTTGACAACCTTAGCTTTTCCAAATGGTGCTTCGTAAGTAGCGTTTATACCTCCTATAGTAGATGGTTTATTCGCATAGGCTGGAACCACTACCAAAGCTGGTGGATATTTGGATTTTGACAATGCACCCGTCACATGAGCATTCGTTATCACTGTATCACTCCCTATTAAAGCTCCACTTCCTCTCCAAACTCCACCATCATTTGAAAATCCTTCTATCCTAGCTACTGCAGAATAAGGAAATTTTTTTGCATCTTCTACGAGATGTCGATCATCTGCCCCTATTATATCTCTAAAACTTGGACTAGACCTTCCTCTATAAGGATTTGATTCTTCAGGTAGTCCTTCCATGTAACTTTCACTAAAAGAAACTAATTTTTTCTCATTCGTTTTAAAATCATACTCTACAAAATCATATTGACTTTCCGCCCTATTTATTTCCGGACATAAATATAAAACTCCAATAAAAACCATTATTCCCAACATTAATCGCTTCATTTTTACCTCTCCCAAACATTCATTTTTTTCTACTATATTGTAACATGTTAAATACTTTTGTTTTTTTCATTTTTTACTATTTTCAAATGATAAAATAACATAATCAGAATTTTCAACACATAAAAAGTAATATGCAAACCCTCTAAGAAGCGTCGAAGGAAACTATTTACCTATGTTGTAAATTTTCTGATTTAAAACTTAAAAGTTCTTTATAGTTTGGCAAAATTCTTTTTCAACTAAAAGAAAATCCCAGAGGTATTTCCCTCTAGGATTTACAATGATTATCTAATTGAATTTTTTTGTATTAATTTACAATAAATGAAAAGGATAGTTATACATCGATGTATCTCTGTTAAGATCTTATAATTGTTGTTCCTTCTCTCAATCCAACAGCCCAATTCCCTCAGAATACTCCATATATTTATAAACTTTCTTAATTTTATTCTGTTTCACTCTTTCAATTCTATCTTGTGTAAAACCTTGAATAATCCCTTGTTTTTGCAACTCTTCGATCATTGCAGTCAGTTGATAAAATTCTGTCAACATTTGTTCTTCATTGGTTTCATCTGCCCTAGAAGGATGATGATCGTCAAAGCCAAATCTAAGGGCTTTTGACAATGCTTGTTGTATCTCAGCACACTCTTCCATCGCAACTAAAGCTAGATATTCATTTTTTTTCATCGTGATGTTCCTTCCTCTTCTTGTTGCTACTTTTGGAAGTAATTGACATAAACAGGTACTGCTTCTTTCTTTAACACACCTTTAGAAACCTCAGGTCTATTTGGGCTTTTGGAAAAAATCTCTTCACTGCCAATCATAATATTAAATCCTGCAATCTCTGCTAGTTCATCATGTCCTAGACTGAACACCATTCTACCCAAACTGCTCCAAACCATCGCTCCAGCACACATACAACAGGGTTCACAACTTGTATAAAGTGTGTATTCCGATAGATCTGTTATTTTTTGACTAGAACAAAAATCGCGAATAATTCCTAATTCAGCATGATACGTAGGGTCACTTTCCGTATGAATCTGATTTTCACCAGTCAAAACAACTTTATTGTCTTTTACAAGTAATGCACCAAATGGTTCGTTACCATTTTTTGCAGCTTCTTTGGCAAGTTCTAATGCTTGTTTCATGAATTGATTATCAAATTCTACCTGATTATGTTTCATTATCCTCGTCCTTTCCCAATCGTGTTACTATTATTATTTTTCTATCAATAAATTATAACATGGATTCGCATTCATTCCTGCCTATCTAAAATATATTCATTTTAAACAGCAATAGTATTGAACTAAGAATATATTTATATATATTTTTGTTATAATTAGATGCATAATTTTTTTATGTTGTGGTATATTCGCATATCGAGTGGCTTGAGTAAGTCAGGAATATTTCTTTTATTTGGGGGAGTGTTACTTTTTTAGGCATTACAAAAGATACGTTTGTTGATTGGAACACTGAATATGCATTGTATGTTTTCATTGGCGGTGGTCTATCGCTTTTTACTGATTCAATATCAAGTGATGAAAATCAACAAGAAGATTTTCTCTTTAAAAACATTGCTCCTGAGAACAAACGCAAGTATTTAGCTGTCAGTGCTTTGTATTCTCTTCATCCTTATCGAACCATTGAATGTTTAAGCAAATTCTTTTTACAAGACCCTGATGATAGTGAAAATGGTAAAAAAAACATTGAAGAATCTTGGGGAATTGTAGACACAATTTCTGCCAAAAATAAACTTGAGTGGTTATTGAATTCTGGTCATAGAAATGATATTGCTATGCTTAAAGAAAAGGAAGCAATTATCACTCAATTAAATAATCCTAGTGAATTGACCGATGAAATTTCATTATTGATTGAAAATGTAAATAAAATTACTTATTCGATTCACAAGAAACACACTGATTTTATTAATCCTAATGAAGTTTATACTTTTAAGAATCTTAGTTGTTGGGATTACCTTCGTGGAGCAAGCATTGCGAAAGATTGCTATAATTTAGGTTACTTAACTACAAATGAGGTTTGGGAATACATTATTTCTTTTTGGGGTTGGTTAAAGAAGACTTTTCTTCTTGGGAAGAGCTTGCAGTATCTTTTTTAATCGGTCGTTACATCTGATCTGGAGATCCCATTCAAGAATGGTATATTGAACATTTTTCATAGCTATTCTCTTTTTATCCAGAAGAAGAAGAAGTTAACGAATTCAAAGAAAATATTTGGAAAAAATATTCGATTAGTGAGCTATAAAATATAGCAAAACATACTAAGTTTATCCTCTAAACTTAGTATGTTTTGCTATATCAATCTTGTTTCATAGCCGCTTTTAGCGCTTGTGCTAACGCACTTTCTTCCGGTTCTTCTTTTTGTGAATATTTCTTCATCAACTTACGTTCTTCATGTTTCGTAAGTTTCTTATTGCGCTCTTTTTTATCCTGCATTTTCTCAGTGATTGAGCAGTATTTACATTTGAAATAAGCTCCATTTTTCCCATCAATGATTTCCATTTTCCGGTGACATTGTGAACAACGGTGATTAGATACTTTGGGATCTTTTCTACGGCGGTAGCTACAATCTTGATTAGAACAAACATAGATTTTCCCGTCTTTGGTATTTTTCTCCCGTAAGTTTGAACCGCATTCTGGACATTTCTTTTGCGTAATTGAAAAATCCTGGTATTTACTTTCACTTTGTTTGATTTCGTTAACTAATTTTTTGGTATCCTGCTCGATTTCTTTTAAGAAAACCGTACTACTTTGTTTGCCTTTTGCAATTGCTTCAAGTGTTTTTTCCCATTTTTCGGTCAGTTCAGGTGTGACTAATGATGGGTTAACCAACTCTAGTAGCTGCTTTCCTTTTGGTGAAACATTTAGTCCGTTTGTTGTACGTTCCATCAACTCTGATTTGATTAGTTTTTCAATAATTTCTGCACGTGTAGCTGGTGTACCTAAGCTATGCTTTTCCATCAAACCTAACAGTGTTCCTTCAGTTAATGGCTTTGGCGGTGCGGTAAGTTCTTTGTTAATAGTGAAGTTTGGCGGTATAATCATACCTAATTTCCAATCAACAGATGGGACAATCTCTTCTTTTTCTTGCTTCCAACCAGCAACTTCCACTTTACTTTGACGGAAGATAAATTGTTCTTTACCAAAGCTTACGGTTACTTTTGTTTGTTTTGTACGATGAGATTCAGCAAACATCCCTAAAAATCGTGTGACGATCATATTATAAATCTTTTGCTCATCTCCACTTAATTTTTCATAACGTGGACGTTGTTCAGTTGGAATTAACGCATGGTGGTCTGTGACTTTCTCATTTTGGAAAACTTTTGTCAGTTTGACTAGGCCGCCATCTTTGATATAGGTTTTGACCTCTGGAGCAAAATCACTTACTGCTTGCAAACGTTCTTTCATTGTAGCTTTCATATCAGTCGTTAAATATTTACTATCTGTTCTTGGATAGGTTACGATTTTATGGAATTCATAGAGACTTTGAACTAGTGAAAGAGTTTTCTTCGCTGAGAATTGATAGCGTTGATTGGCTTCTCTTTGGATTTCGGTCAAATCATAGGGTAATGGCGCTTGTTCTGTCTTACTTTTTTCTTGAATATCCGTTACTTTTCCTTTGCCTTCACTTAACTTTTTCACAAAAGATTCTACATCATTACGCTCTTTAAACGCATATGGATTACTTTGAACTAGCTTGGCTTTTTCTTTTTGAACTTGCAGCTCTACTGAAAAATACGTTTGAGGTCTAAACCCTTCAATTTTCTTTTCTTGTTGACGAACTAAAGACAATGTTGGTGTCTGCACTCGTCCTGCTGAAAGACTATCTTGATACTTTACAGTCAAAGCTCTCGTAACATTTAAGCCTACTAACCAATCTGCTTTTGCACGAGCTAAGGCTGAATAATACAGATTATCATATTCTTTTGCTGGTCTTAATTTTTTAAAACCATCTTTGATAGCTTTGTCTGTTTGAGATGAAATCCATAGTCGTTTAACTGGTTTATTGAAGTGGACATATTCTAAGATCCAACGTGCAACAAGTTCTCCTTCTCGCCCAGCATCAGTCGCGATAACAGCTTCCGTAACATCTTTGCGGTTTGCTAATTGTTTGATTGCCTTTAATTGATGACCCGTTTTTGGTAAAGGTTTGATTCCTAGATTTTTTGGAACCATAGGCAGAGTCTCCATTTGCCAAGATTGCCATTCTTTGTTGATATCTTCTGGCATTTTTAAACCTAAAAGATGTCCTAATGCCCAGGTAACAATGACAGTTGGACCTTCATAATAATTTTTATTTTTTTGATTTGCTCCTAGTACTTTACTTAAATCTTTGGCAACACTAGGTTTTTCAGCAATGATTAGTTGTTTATTTGCCATTTATTTCACTCGCTTTCTATGCTTCTATATGTACATGGATGTAATTTTAAATGCGTCAATAAGATAATTTTACCACATTCTCCTTGTTCTTCGCGCCTTTATTTAAAGCATTTTTATTGAAATGCGAAAGAAAGAGTTTTATACTTACGAATAGTAAGTGTAAAATAATGCCTATCAAGGAGAAACTATGATTACAATTGAATTTTTTCACGATGTTATTTGCAGTTTTTGTTTTCCAATGTCTTACCGAATGAGACAAGTCCAAAAAGAATTACCTGAAATAAAGATCATTCATCGTTCCTTTGCTTTAGCTAGAGATGAAGAAGATCATGTTCAAATGTTTGGTTCCAGAGAGAATGCAAAAAATGAAATTTTATCTCACTGGGTTCATGCTAATCAAAATGATGATCTCCACCGTTTTAATATAGATGGAATGAAAAAAACTGACTTTCCCTTCCCTACCTCTATGAATGGTTTACTTGCTGCAAAAGCTGCTGGCATTGTTGCTGGAGATACTGGTTATTGGGATGTATTTGATGCGTTACAGGAAGCACTATTTGTGAATAGCCAAAATATCGATGATTCTGCTGTAGTTGAATCAATTATAAAAAACAGTTCTATCGATTTTCAAAAATGGCAAACAGCCTTTAACGATCCTGCAACCTTAACAATGGTAGAAGATGACTTTGGCATAGCAAACGCTTATCAACTTACTGGTGTCCCTGCACTAATTGTGAATGGAAAATATCTAATTAATGGCGCACAGCCTTTGGAACAGATCATCCAAGCAATTCAAACAATCAAAGAAAAAGAAACAACTATTATCGAAGTCATTGATAATGACCAAACAAAAAAGGGTTCCTGTGATATGGAAGATGGAAAATGGGTTTGTAAAGATTGATAAAAAAGTTATGAGGGTAAGATACGTATCTTACCCTCATAACTTTTTTCAACACCATTTAAACAAGACTAGATTTACAACATTTTGGTTTGGCACAATCATTATGCCGTTCATGAAAGTCATCGCCACTTTCAAAGGTAACAGCTTGTTGATCTTTTAACATAGCTAGTCCTTTGTACTGTTGCAAATCTTCATCACATTCTTCGCACCAGCGTTCATCACCATCATTCCAGAATGCTGCCAAATAATTAACTTTTGTATTTATGTACTCGTGCGCTGAAGAAAGCTCTCGCCATTTTTTTATGTAGTAACGTTCTGCATCTTCTAGACAATCAAATGATTTTTCTTCTTCGATATCTTCTTGCCAATCTTCAAAAAACCACCAAGGCTCATTATCGCCATACATGGTAACAACTTGGTACATTGATCAATCACTCCAATTCTTTCTACAAGAGCTATTCTAGTCACTTACAGTAAAACTTTCAACTTAACTGCTTGTGAAATACTTTTATATTAACGTTCCTTTATTTTAATTTACCATACCTTACACCCGTTAGAAGTGGAAATTTTATTTCATTGCGAATAAAACTGACTTTTGCTACACTATGGGATGAATAGAAAGGAATGTTGCTTCGTATGAAAAAACCTGTATTTTGGAACTCTATTGGGATTTATTTACTCCTGTATAATAATATTTTAATCATTATCGCTTTGATTATAGCTTTAAAAGCAGTGGTTGAAGGTCATGCTTCTTTCACTTCAGAAATTTGGTACCAAATATTTATTTTTCTTGTATACATTCTTGTAATTGCGGGAATATTATCTGGAGGAAAAAAAGGGTATGTTCTATCAATTCTTTTCATTCCATTTATTTTTTTACAATACTTTTATCCACCAATCATGGTCGGTATGTTTCCAAAATCCATCATGTCCGCTTTTCGTGTAATTGAACTAGGTTCGTTTATTTATTTAATTTTTTCCTCTGAATCAAGAGCTTACTTAAGTAATTACAATAAAAAATAAAGATTAAATTAACTCCTTTTTCTACAGACCCACCAAAATTAGTGTGCATAAATAATGGAAGTAGAAGCGATAAATCCCATCTTATTTCTCGGGATTTATCGCTTCTGTTCCAACCTCATTTTAGTTCAAATCTATGATCGGTATATTAATCACATAGACCTACTAATTTTTCTTCTTTTATTACTTTTTACTTCTACTTAACATCAAATATGTTTTTCTACACTACTTCAACTAAAATATTTAATGAATAGTTATTGTCTTCTGCTGTTACCGTCACATATGCTAGTCCAGGAGTGCGGCCACGTAAAATATTACCATTTCTAACTGAAATGAAAACTATATTATTAGTTGACCAAGTAACCTTTTTATTTGTTGCATTAGTTGGTATAACAAATGCATGATCTGGGGTTTTTAACTCTATTTCTTCCCCTGCTTTAACTCTAATTCTATTTACTGAAGGCATTACCTCCCATACTCCAATGTACTCTTTAACTGTAACTTCAGTTGTTGCTTTATAGCCACCATCTTCTGTTTCAACTGTTACTGTAGCCGTTCCTGATTTCAAGCCTTTTACTTCACCAGTACTTGTTACACTAACTACCGATGCATCACTTGATGACCATTTCATCTTTTTATTTGTTGCTGTTGTCGGTTGAACTTGTGCGTTCAATTTCGCTGTTTTATTTTTATCAAGACTCAATGTTTGAGGTTCTAATGTTACTCCTGTTACAGGAATTGTTTTATCTTCTTCTATAACTGTGATTTCACTTGTTGCTTTAAAGCCACCATCTTCTGTTTCAACTGTCATTGTCGTTTTGCCTGCTTTTAAGGCTGAAAATATTTCACCAATTATAACTTCGGCTATTGTAGGGTCAGCTGATGTAACCTTGAACTTTTTATTTGTCGCTGTTGCTGGTAGAACGGTTACGTTTAATGATGATGCTTCACCTTTTTCAACAGTCAGCGTTGGTGACACTATTACTCCTGTTACTGGAATCTTTTTGTCAGTAACTGTAATATCAGTTTTAGCTGTTTTTCCACCATCATCTGTCGTAACTGTCACTGTTGCTTTTCCAACTGCTAGAGCTTTCACTTCACCAGTATTGCTTACACTCACTACAGCGTCATCACTTGATGTCCATTTAACGCTCTTGTCTGTTGCATTATCCGGTTGGATTTTCGCGTTCAATGTCGTCATTTGATCTTTCTCAAGGCTTAACGTTTGAGAATCTACTGTTACTCCTGTTACAGGAACCTTCTTGGCAGTAACTGTAATATCAGTTTTAGCTGTTATTCCACCATCAGCTGTCACTGTCACTGTTGCTTTTCCAACTGTTAGAGCTTTCACTTCACCAGTATCGCTTACACTCACTACAGCGTCATCACTTGATGTCCATTTAACGCTCTTGTTTGTTGCATTATCCGGTTGGATTTTCGCGTTCAATGTCGCTGTTTGATCTTGCTCAAGGCTTAACGTTTGAGGATCTACTGTTACTCCTGTTACGGGAATATTCTCTTTCCAAACTGTAATTTTACTTGTTCCTGTCTTACCATCTGCTGTTGCAGATATAATTGCGTCACCTTCTTTTAAAGCTGTTATTTCGCCAGTATCGCTGACACTCACTACACTGTCATCATCTGATGTCCATTTGACTTCCTGATCAGTCGCATTGTTAGGAGCGATAATTGCATTCAATCCAATTACATCACCTTTGTCAAGTGTCATAGCTTTAGGAGATACTTTTACTCTAGTAACTGGAATTTTTTCTACAACGGTAATTTCGCTTGTTACTTCAGTGCCATTTATTTTGGCTTTAACTGTTAATGTCATTTTTCCAGCACTTAATCCTGTTACCACAAAGGTATCACCTTCTCTTTTCACGCTAGCTACTTTTTTATTATCGGTTGTAAAGGTAGTAGGATTCCCAGGATCAGCTGTTAATTCTATGTTAGTTTCTTCACCTATGCCAATTGTTTTACTAGATGGAGCCAATTTAAGATCGTCTGTAGTGTCGGACTCTTTTGACATTGATTTTGTAACTTTTACTCCATTTTCCTCAGCTAATGCAACGTTGCTTAATGTAGCTGATGTAACTCCACCCGCAATAACTAAACTAAAAAATAATTTTTGCAACCTTTTCTTATTCATTTAATTTTTTCCTCCTAATTTTTACTATTTGAAACTTACTTTCTTCTATCCTCCTTTTCTAGACCACTCTATATTTTTAGTAATAAATAATCCACATTCTTACGTTAACTATTTTAAATGAAAAATTATTTATTATACTAAAACCCAAAAATATTCACCTTATAAAAATATAAGTTACACAAAGTTTATTTTAACATATTCAAGATAAAATAAATATAATAAAAAGATAAATGTATAAATCTTATTGAATTTTAATCCATTCTTAAAAAAACACAAAAGATAATATCGATAAAATATGGTACAAAATATCAAAAAAATTTATTTTATATTATAGTCCAATTCGGGATAAACAGCAGAAAGCACTGGGTGATGGGATATCCACCCCTATCGAAATAAATATAGAAACATGTCAAACTGAGTTCGTCTTGATTTATTTCGATAAACGAAAATCATAACTATCTTCTTAATCACACAGAAATGTTTTTTATCTTACTATTTATCTAAACCACTAAAATGACCGTATAACTGCTTTAATATCCATTCAAAAGTATACGGTTATTTTTATTTTTCACCAATGCTATCAATTAATTTCTAATCTAGAATCTTCTTCTGTTGTTATTATTTTTCCTGTATCAAGTGTTAACGTTTAGGTTCTTTCTTGCTCCCTACGGATCAACAGTAACTGAACATTCCGCTGTCTTGTGACCATCTTCTGTTGTCATAGTAATGAGTACTTCTCCCTCTTTCAAGGCTTCGATTTCACCTTCTTGTGTCACACTCACTACGGTTGGGTCATCTGATTCCCATTTCACTTTTTTATTTGTTGCTGTCTCTGGCTTGATTTCACCTTTTAAACTTGCCGTATCACCTTTATCAAGTGCTAGAGCTCTAGGTAATATTTTTACTCCTGTTACTGGGACTGAGTTGACTTTGCTTGTTGTCGTCTTTTCATCATCTGCAATAGTTGGATCATTTTTTCCAGCTAGTGCAAAGTAACCAAAAATAGCTACTATTATTCCACCAACAATAATTAAACTAAAGAATAATTGTTTTACTTTTGTTCTTTTCATCTAATTTACCTCCTATTTCTTTAATCTTTAAAGCCTTCTTACTTTTTCTATCCTTCTTGAATAATCCTGAAGATAATATTTTATGCCTAAATAAAATCCTTTTTTGAGTTCATAATCATTACAATTAGAAGCATTAATGATTTTTCTTCGTGCTATTTCATTTAAATCAATAAAATAACCGTATAACAGATTTAATGTCCATTCAAAAGTATACGGTTATTTTATTTTTTACTAAATACTGCTAATTAATTTCTAATCAAGATACGTATTGCTTCTCTGTTAACCAACTTACAGTTCTATTTTGTGCATTTATAAGTCTGTTTCACTTATTTATTTTCAGCGTTTACAGACTTAACTTTCTCTCTCAACATCGTTGCTTTTCTTACTATCAAGCGTTAACGTTTTAGGCTCTTTCTTACTTCTTATGGATCAACGGTGACTTTGCATTCCGCTGTTTTCTTGCCATCGTCTGTTGTAACAGTAATGATTGCTTCTCCTACTTTCAAAGCTTCGATTTCACCCTCTTTTGTCACACTCACTATAGTTGGGTCACTTGATTCCCAGGTTACTTTTTTATTTGTTGCATTGGTCGGATTGATTTGCGCTGTCAATGTTACTACCTCTTCTATATCAAGTGATATAGATTTAGGCAATACTTTCACGCCCATTACTGGGATTGGATCTACAACAGTAATTTTGCTTGTTGCTGTCTTTTCACCATCTTCTGTTGTCACAGTTACCGTTGCTTCTCCGGCTTTCAAACCTTTCACTTCACCCGTTTGGGTTACGCTAATTATGCTCTCATCACTTGATGACCATTTCACCTGTTTATTTGTAGCATTTTCAGGATTAACTTGCGCTTGCAATGTCGTTGTTTTTCCTGTATCAAGTGTTAATGTTTTCGGATCTACTGTTACTCCTGTTACATTGATTACTTCAACATCCGAATCAACGGTGACTATACTTTTCGCTGTCTTTCCACCCTCTTCTGTTGTAACAGTAATAATTGCTTCTCCAGCTTTCAAGGCTTCAATTTCACCCTCTTTTGTCACACTCACTATAGTTGGGTCACTTGATTCCCAGGTTACTTTTTTATTTGTTGCATTGGCAGGCTGGATTTGCGCTTTCAATGTTACTATATCACCTTTATCAAGTGACATAGATTTAGGTAGTACTTTTACTCCTGTTACTAAGACTGGATCTACAACAGTAATTTTACTTGTTGCTGTTTTTTCACCATCTTCTGTTGTCACGGTCACAGTTGCTTCGCCAGCTTTTAAACCTTTCACTTCACCCGTTTGGGTTACACTAACTATGCTCTCATCACTTGATGACCATTTCACTTTTTTATTTTCAGCATCTTCAGGCTGGATTTGCGCTTTCAATGTGGCTGTTTTGCCTGTATTAAGTGTTAATTCTTGAGGATCTACAGTTACTCCTGTTACCTTGATTGTTTCATCTTCTATTGGATCAACTGTAACTTCACTTTCCGCTTTCTTTTGACCATCTTCTGTTGTCACAGTAATGGTTGTTTTTCCAGCTTTCAAGCCTTTGACTACACCCTCTTGTGTCACACTCACTATAGCTGGATCAGTTGATACCCAGGTTACATTTTTATTTGTTGCTGTTTCTGGCTGGATTTGTACTTTCATAGTTGCTGTCTCATCTACATCAAGTGATAGCGATCTTGGTAGTAGTTTTACTCCCGTTACTTTGATTGTTTCATCTTCTATTGATTCAACTATAACTTCACTTTCCGCTTTCTTTTGACCATCTTCTGTTGTCACAGTAATGGTTGCTTTTCCAGCTTTCAAGCCTTTGACTACACCCTCTTGTGTCACACTCGCTATAGCTGAATCACTTGATTCCCAGGTTACTTTTTTATTTGTTGCTGTTTCTGGCTGGATTTGTACTTTCATAGTTGCTGTCTCATTTACATCAAGTGACAGCGATCTTGGTAGTAGTTTTACTCCCGTTACTTTGATTGTTTCATCTTCTATTGATTCAACTATAACTTCACTTTCCGCTTTCTTTTGACCATCTTCTGTTGTCACAGTAATGGTTGCTTTTCCAGCTTTCAAGCCTTTGACTACACCCTCTTGTGTCACACTCGCTATAGCTGAATCACTTGATTCCCAGGTTACTTTTTTATTTGTTGCTGTTTCTGGCTGGATTTGTACTTTCATAGTTGCTGTCTCATCTACATCAAGTGACAGCGATCTTGGTAGTAGTTTTACTCCCGTTACTTTGATTGTTTCATCTTCTATTGATTCAACTATAACTTCACTTTCCGCTTTCTTTTGACCATCTTCTGTTGTCACAGTAATGGTTGCTTTTCCAGCTTTCAAGCCTTTGACTACACCCTCTTCTGTCACACTCGCTATAGCTGAATCACTTGATTCCCAGGTTACTTTTTTATTTGTTGCTGTTTCTGGCTGGATTTGTACTTTCATAGTTGCTGTCTCATCTACATCAAGTGACAGCGATCTTGGTAGTAGTTTTACTCCCGTTACTTTGATTGTTTCATCTTCTATTGATTCAACTATAACTTCACTTTCCGCTTTCTTTTGACCATCTTCTGTTGTCACAGTAATGGTTGCTTTTCCAGCTTTCAAGCCTTTGACTACACCCTCTTCTGTCACACTCACTACAGCTGGATCACTTGATTCCCAGGTTACTTTTTTATTTGTTGCTGTTTCTGGCTGGATTTGTGCTTTCATAGTTGCTGTCTCATCTACATCAAGTGATAGCGATCTAGGTAGTAGTTTTACTCCTGTTACCTTGATTGTTTCACCTTCTGTTGGATTAACTGTAACTACACTTTTCGCTGTCTTTTTACCGTCTTCTGTTGTGACAGTAACATTCGCTGTTCCAGCTTTTAATCCTTTGACTTCACCCAGTTCTGTTACACTTACTATGTCCTCATCACTTGATGTCCATTTTATCCGTGGATTGCTAGCATTTTCAGGCTGGATTTTTGACTTCAAAGTCATTGTTTTTCCTATATCAAGTGTTACTTCTTGAGGATCTACCGTTACTCCTGTTACATAGATTGCATTATTTTCACCTGTAACTGTCACTTCACATGTCGCTACTTTCCCACTATCTACACTTTTCACAGTAACTGTCGCTTTTCCTGGTGTAACTCCTTCAATTATTCCATAATCGTACACTCTAACAATATTTTCATCACTTGATTCCCAGATCAATTCCTTATTCGATGCATTCAATGGTAAAACTTTTGCGTCCAAGGCTCCCGCTTTTACTGTGTTTATCGTTATTTCTTTTGGCGTCAGTTCCACGCTGGCTACAGGAACACTTTCTTTATCTCTAATTCTTTGCCATTGATACATCAAATGATCTTTTTGTTCACTAGTAACTTTCTCAATTCTACCTCTTAATTCTTCTAATTTTTCTGGTGTCGCTTTTTCTGATATTGCCCCAGATTTCTCAACTAAGTCTTTTAATTCCTTCGCTATCTGATTGTTTTTCTGTGTGCTATCAAATAGTACTTGGGTTCCATCAGCACCTCTTAATTCAATTCGAATATTATCATCTGGACTAACAGAAATCTCTGTTGCCCATTTATTATCTGTAAATGAACTGTAATAAGAGCGTCCTTTAGTCAATTCGCTAATATAGCTATCATTTTTAAGTAGAACAATTTTTTCGTTTCTATATGGCTTTGTCTCATATCCAGCCATGTCAATTTCAATTTTATCATTCTTAATTTGAACATCATTAATCATTCTCACTGGCAATTTATGCTTAACATCTTTATCATTTTCCCAAATTTCTTTTTTCAATGGATTCAAATACATTATTTTGTTTGTCGTGAGTGGATCATCTAAAATCCCCCATTTTTCAAAGTACGGAGTTAAATCGAATCCTGTAGTTTCAGAAGTTGTCACAATCAGGTCTTGTATGATTTCGTATTCCCGCTCTTCTTCTAATTCACTATTTAACATTTTAGTTGATTCACGGTAAGCTTGATGTAAAATCGGATAAAAATCATCCCCAAAGCTATTTCCTAGTTGAGCAAACAAAGTAAGTTTTACAAAATCTTCTAATTTACTGTAATTTTTATCTTCTTTATTTTGATTAAGGTAGTTATGCATTTTTTCATAATATGCATCAACTCTTGGTGAACCACCTTGAACTTTTTTTTCAGAAGCTAATGAATAAATATTTACCGTTGTCTCACCAACAGCATTCCATAACATTGGCGTCAATTGTCTTTGATGGCCCGCTTCATGCCACGGTCCCCAAGCTTCGTTTGTCGTTAAAAGTCTTTTTACAGCTGCGTCTCCATTAAATCCTAAAAATTCATTGGTAGCATACATATACAGCTTATTAGTCTCAACAAAATGCTGATAGTGTTTATCTGGTGCGTGAATCCCAGCACCTTCAACAATGCCTGATACATCATCTTGCGCTGTAAGAAATGCGTCAAAATACTCCATCAAAGTTTGAGGATTTCCCATGTATTTTTTTGCCTTCTCATAACTTACAGAAACAATTGCTTTTTTACTAACTAATTGAACCTTTTCAGCATCTTTGTAATTTTCCATTTGATTATTAAACTCATCTACGGATGTGTTTCCAAGTTCAAAATAAGGCATCTTACCTGTTGCTCCTGAAACGGAAACATTCGAATTTCCATCTTTGTTACTATTTATAATAAAAATTGGTCCATCATTTTCTGCAATAATAGTCTGTGTACCAACAGTTAAAGAATAAGTATTTTGTATTTCTTCTGGTAAGCCAATCTGCATTGAAAGATTACTTTGTCCTTTTACCTCAACAGTCAGTTGATCCCCTTTTTTTGCATATACACCAACTGGATCTAAAGAACTAAATTTTAATCTGCGCTTTAAGCGCTCCATATCATCAGCTACATTTCCTCTACCAATAAATTCTTTCGTAATCACTTTCTTAGTCTTAGCATCTGTAATAGCTGAGTCATTTTTTTCAGCCAACGCAACATCACCAATAATAGCAGAAGTTACTCCACCAACAATAACTAAACCAAAAAATAATTTTTTTAACTCTTTTCTTCTCACGTAACTTTCCCCCTTAATTTTTAGTTTTCTCTTTCCTTACTACCTTTGTTCCTCCTTCATACTAATTTCAAATATATATATGTAATAAATATCTATTTTTGGCAGACATTACCAAACCACTCCGTAAAAACAAAATAAAGAACTTTTTATAATCTATTTATCACATATAAATATAATATTAACACAAAACAACGATATAACAAAGATATATATTTCTTTTTTATATCGTTATTATATTTTGGAATCATATATACGAAGCTAAAACTAAATTATACCGTCAACTACCTTCTTATAATCAGTTCAACTTTCTTCGCTCGCATATTATAATAACCCCTCTTTTTTCATTTTATGACTCACTTGATTTTTTAACAGTTATCCATAATTACTTCATTTTTTATACCGTCCTACCTAGGATAGTCGTCCCTCTGGATAAAGTTTCATTTTTTATACTAAAATTTCAGTTTCATGAATATGAGGATGGAACATGTCAAATTACACTGTTCAGTTTTTTGTGATATGATTAACAAGTTAGAATTTCCAATACTGTCTTTTCGTATCTTGACTAATGTTGACAAGATACAACTTTTTTTCTTATTTTTATCAAAATTTTTAATTATTTTTTTCATTCATATTGTTAACTATTATTAACCTTCAATAACTGTACGTTACTTTTAATATGTCTCTAGTCCATTATTTACTGGTGCTGCTTCGCTATAATAACTACCCTGAAAAAAATATAATATCTTTCAAAAATCAAGGTTTTTCTTCAATATGTAAGATAAAACCGTTTCGCACGATAAAATTTGTTTAATTTCTTTTTAAGGTTTTTATCGGAAACCGTAACCTACCTTTGCATAAGCTGGTATTGTTGCTGTCGTTAACGAGGGATAGTAAAAGAACCATCAATTCTTTGAAAGTAATCATTCCTGTCGAAAAATCAAACGCTATCCAGATCATCGGTACCGAAAACCTTGTATCTTGTTTACATCATAAGCATGCAGTGCTAATCGTATTGTCTTTACGAGTGACTTTACTTGTTGCTAGCTTTGTTATCTTTACGATGTTTCCAATTAATAACAGAAAGTCGATAAAAAAACAGATAGTGATACACACTATCTGTTTGATAAACGTTTGCTATTATATTATGTCTAGTATAAATATATTTAGTTTAATAACTAAAATTAAATATACTGTAAAAGCTTTTCTTCTTGATATGCTCGATCAATCAATCCACCGCCAAGACATTCCATGCCATCATAAAAAACAACTGCTTGCCCCGGAGTAATTGCTCGAATAGGTTCAGAAAAAATCACTTTTGCTGTCGTTCCATCGTCGGTTAAAATAACTTTGACTGGTACATCTTGTTGACGATAACGAAATTTTGCTGTACAGTCAAATTCTTTTGGCATCTCTGTATCAACAGTAAAGTGGATCTCACTGGCATCCAAATGCGTAGCATATAATCGTTCATGATGGAATCCTTGTCCAACATATAACGTATTTGTTGTCAAATCTTTTCCAACTACAAACCATGGTTCTTGTGATCCTTTACCACCGCCTATGCCTAAGCCTTGGCGTTGACCAATGGTATAGTACATTAATCCATCGTGCTGCCCTTTGATTTCTCCATCTAAAGTTACCATGTCACCTTTGTTAGCAGGTAAATAATTACTTAAAAATTGTTTAAAGTTTTTTTCCCCAATGAAACAGATCCCTGTTGAATCTTTTTTCTTCGCTGTGGCTAAATCAGCCCGTTCAGCAATCGCTCGAACTTCTGACTTTTCCATACCACCTAAAGGAAACATTGTTTTTGCCAATTGAGCTTGAGATAATTGACTCAAGAAATAGGTTTGATCTTTATTATTATCGACACCACGTAACATGCGTACGCTTCCGTCTTCTTTTCGTTCTACTTGAGCGTAATGTCCAGTTGCGACATAGTCTGCTCCTAATTGCATTGCGTAATCCAAAAAAGCTTTGAACTTAATTTCCTTGTTACACATTACATCAGGGTTCGGTGTGCGGCCTAGACGATATTCTGAAAGAAAATATTCAAATACTCGATCCCAATATTCCTTCTCAAAATTTACCGAGTAATAAGGAATACCGATTTGATCTGCAACCTTAGCCACATCTTTGTAGTCTTCGGTGGCAGTACACACACCGTTTTCATCCGTGTCATCCCAATTTTTCATAAAGATACCCACGACATCATAGCCTTGCTCTTTTAAAAGCAACGCTGTAACAGAAGAGTCTACACCTCCGCTCATGCCTACAACGACACGAGTTTTGCTGTTATCTGTCATTTGATCACCATCATTTCAACTTAGATTCTGAATGCATCTACGATTTGAAGGTCGTAACTTTTCAGTGATTCTTATTATACTAGGATTTTAAAAGAAGTAAAGGTATTAAATGTGAACAACTTACTTCTTATGAAAACTTTTCTTCATAAAAAATAAGGATGACTCTTTTAAGCCATCCTTATTTTTGAATTGAGACATTAGACTCTTTCTAGTACTCCGCGGCTAATCATGCCATCCATCAAGAAATAAAACTTCTCTTGACTCATTCCATGAGATTCGCTTTTGAAAATATTCATTGATTTTAAACCATTTGCTGTTGTTACTGACATTTTCAGTGTTTTTAAATCTTCAGCAATTGTAATTTTCAGTTTGAACCCTTCCTTACTTTGCGGAGTTGCATCCAATGGACGAATCAATTGGAAATTCCCTGAATTTGTTTCAGTAAAGCCATTGTCTTTCAATGTGTATTTCT
The DNA here is from genome assembly GCF_058216635.1 of Enterococcus sp. AAFC-DPL-5146. Classification (NCBI taxonomy): domain Bacteria; kingdom Bacillati; phylum Bacillota; class Bacilli; order Lactobacillales; family Enterococcaceae; genus Enterococcus; species Enterococcus sp. AAFC-DPL-5146. Next base: position 2,209,569 of record NZ_CM177103.1, read on the forward strand.
TTGCTTGTTCATTTACTTTATAAAATACCTCAGAACCTTCTACTGTTGCTTTTTCTTTAAATGCCATTTTTCCACCTCTTTATTTATTGTCTCTTTTATTATAGTAGTTACGCTTTCTTTTTGCTAGTTCTAATCGTTGTTTCTTTTGATTATTGTTTGATTTTTTTGATTGTTTCAATCAATATTGTCACAAATCGTTGAATTTGTTCTTCATCATTGTACAGACCAAAGCTGATTCTCACTGATTCTTTGATTGCAGGATGTTCTTTACCATACATCGCTTCTAAGACATGAGAAGGATCAACAGTTCCTGCTGTACAAGCTGATCCTGTGGAAATTGCTATCCCTTGAAGATCCAAATGCATCAATAATAAGTCACTTGATACACCTTTAAACCATAAATTCAAAATATGTGCCAATTTATTTTCAGGATTACCATTGATTTGATAATCAACCTCAGCTTTATCCAATTGACTTAAAATGACTTGTTGAAAATAATCATATTTATCATGGCGTTGTTTTTTTTCACTTTCGGTCAAAAGCGCAACAGCTTTACCCATACCGGAAATGCCAGCTAAATTTTCAGTTCCTGCCCGACGTTTTTCTTCTTGCTCACCACCATGAAGAAATGAAGGTAAAGAAATCTCATCATTTTTATATAAGAAACCGACCCCTTTTGGACCATTAATTTTATGAGCAGAAATGCTTAATAAATCAATCCCAAATTCATGAGGTAAAATCACTTCAGAACCATAAGCTTGTACAGCATCTGTATGAAAAAATGCTTGATGTGTCTTAAGGAGCTCCCCTATTTCTTTGATTGGTAACAGATTGCCTATCTCATTATTGCCGTACATCACAGAAACTAAAATCGTATCTTCACGCAAGGCTTTCTTCACATCAGAAAAAGCTACATCACCTTTCTCATCAACAGGTAAGTATGTGACTTCAAATCCTAGACTTTCCAAATACTTCATTGTTTCTAAAACAGCTGGATGTTCGATTGCTGTGGTAATCAAATGCATTCCTTGATCTTTTCTAGAAAGAGCCGTCTCAATGATTGCTGTATTATCTCCTTCTGTGCCTCCGCTGTTAAAGATAATTTCATGGGGCTTGACTTTTAAACTGGCTGCAACTACTTGCCTAATATCTTCTAATTTCCGATGGGCTTGTCTACCAAATGTATGGATGCTGGAGGGATTACCAAAAGTATTCGCCATTTCATCTGCCATTATCTCAATAACCGCTGGATGAGCTGGTGTTGTTGCTGCATGATCTAAATAAATCGATTTCACGAAACTCGTCCTCTCTGAATCATTTTCATTGGCATTAGTTTACCATAACTGGAAGTGTTCCTCAAAGATTGATTCTTTCACTTTTCAAAACGTTTTCCTTTTCGATAAGTATAAATATTTCCATACGTAAAAACAGCAATTCCCAACCAAATAAAACTAAATGCTATAAATTGGTCTACCGAATAAGGCTCATGATATAAAAAGATGGCAGATATTAACATTAATGTTGGACCTACATATTGAATGAAACCTAAAATAATATAAGAAATTTGTTTTGCAGCTTCTGCAAAAAGTAGCAATGGGATTGCTGTAACAATTCCCGCGCCAATCAACAACAAATTAGTAGTTATTTCAAAACTCATAAATCCTTGCTGTGAAAAAAATAGCAGATAAATCATGGCGATTGGTAAAATGACAAATGTTTCAATCGTCAAACCAGTATATGAACTGACAGAAACACCTTTTTTAATCAATCCATAAAAACTAAATGTAACAGCCATAATCAATGGTGCAAAAGGTATTTCTCCTGTTTGAACCGTTAGTAACGTTACACCGACCAAAGCTAACCCACAAGCAATCATACCTGAACGACTTAATTTTTCTTTTAATATCAATGTTGCCAACAACACATTTACTAACGGATTCATGTAATAGCCTAAACTAGCTTGAGTAACATGTCCTTGACTGACTGTATAAATAAATGTAAACCAGTTTACTGAAATCAAAATAGCGGCACAAATAATAGCAAATAATTTTTTCTTATCTTGTAATACAATCTTAACCTCTGATAAAAATAAAGACCATTTTCTTGTAATTAAAATGTAGACCATCATAAATAAAAATGACCAAACAATCCGGTAACATAAAATATCCAACGGATCAACAGTAGGCATCAACTTCCAATAAATTGGAATGATCCCCCAAAATACATAAGCAATAAATCCTAATAAAACACCTTTCTTCTGTTCTTTCACACATATAACCTCTTTCTTTTATCAGTACGTAACTTACTCATTTGATTAAGTTAAATGAGAAAAAGAAGTCCAGAATAAAATACTAGCTGAACTTCTTTCTTTATTTAAGCAGATTGATTATTTATTTTTCTTCTAAACGAAATAACGGGCTCATTGGAGTATTTTCATGGATTCGTTTTACTGCTTCCCCCATCAACTCAGCACAAGAAACAATGCTTAAAGCTTTTGGTTTACGTTCTTCAGAAATGAAGACGGAATCAGTCACACAGATTTGTTCAATTGGAGAGGCATCTAATATCTCTTTTGCTCCTTTTGATAGCAAACCATGAGACGCACAAGCATAAATACTTTTTGCTCCATTTTCTTTTAAAATTTCTGCAGCGGTCGCAATTGTTCCACCAGTATTTAAAATATCATCAACTAAAATACATGTCTTGCCTTTAACTTCGCCAATCACATAGCCTGAACGAACACCATCGATTTCATCTTGATCAACAATCGCTAATGTGGCATCTAAATATTCAGATAAACTTCTAGCGCGTTGAACGCCGCTGTTTTTTGGAGAAACGACAACTATATCTTCTCCTGTTAATTTCTGCTGACGATAATTATGCGCAAAAAGAGGCATTGTAAATAAATTATCTACTGGGATATCAAAGAAACCTTGTACTTGAACTGTGTGCAAGTCAAGTGTCAAAACACGAGTTGCTCCTGCTTCTTCCAATAAATTTGCGACTAATTTTGCTGTAATGGGTTCTCTTGGTTTCGCTGTTCGATCTTGTCTAGCATAACCATAATATGGTAATACCACATTAATTGTTTTGGCACTTGCTCGTTTTAATGCATCAATCATAATCAACAATTCCATTAAATGATCATTCACTGGAAGGTTGGTTGACTGCACAAGAAAAACATGGTCCCCACGAATACTCTCTTCAATATTAATTTGAATCTCTCCATCACTAAATTGACGCACCGTACTTTTTCCCAGTTCAGTCCCGACAACTTCAGCAATTTTCTCTGATAATGGGCGATTGGCATTCAAACTAAAGATTCGTAATGTTTTATCTTGGTATTTTTGGGTCATGATTTCCTCCGTGATCTAGATATTTTCTATTCATATAATTGAAAACTTCAATTTACATTCTAACATTGATTCGCTAAAAAATCATTGATCTTTTGCTTTCCTGTGATAATTTTTTGAAACTTCAGCAACTTTTAAATGAAGTTTTCTATACTTACAAAACTGTTCGTTAAATCAGCCTAGTTTCACCTTGCTTTTATCTCCTTGACGAGTAAAATTAAATAATAATCGGAGGTAACTGAATATGAATCATAGAAAACATCAGAAAAAAAATAACCCATGGATACCTACATTAGTCATTTTATTGTTGATTATTCTTGTCGCATTGGAGCTATATCTTTTATTTTTCCAAAGTCATTCTAATTCTATCTCCGAAAAAAATACAAACGAGACAACATCTGAAACCTCCCAATCAAGCGAACCTCTCACAAAAGATGCGCAACGTTTGGAAAATTTCAATCAAGAGGTAAAACCGACTTCTGATTTAGCAAAACAAATAAATCAACAATTAGATGATAATCAATTTATTGGGACAGCTTTAGTCATCCAAAACGGACAGATTATTTTGCAAAAAGGATTCGGCTATGGAAATTTCGCAAAAAATCAGCCAAATACTTATCAGTCTCTTTTCCAAATTGGCTCGATACAAAAAGCCTTGACAGCTGAACTAGTTCTACAGCAAGTTCAGGCTCAAAAACTTTCGCTAGATGAAACTTTGGATCGTTTTTATCCAAATGTTCAGGATAGTCAACGGATAACCATTCGACAGCTACTTTCGATGTCTTCTGGTCTGTATCAAAAAGTAAAACCTGAGTTCATGATGACTGATGATGCCTTTCTCCAATTTGCAATCTCCAATGCTCAAATGAGTACATATGGGCAGTATAAGTATGATGCGATTAACTATTACCTTTTAGTTGGTATTATAGAGCAATTAACTGGAACTTCTTATCATACATTATTCAATCAAACATTTATCCAAAGATTACAACTCTCCCATACTCTTTTTTATAATGATTTCTTAAATTCATCCAATCGAACATACGCCTATGAAAAAGTAAATGGTAAAAACTATGGTTCTGAAATTGCTGATAAGCCTATCCTTTTCAGACAGGAAGTTGGGACTGGTAGTGTGGGGATGACTGTCGGTGATTTATATTTATTTTTCTCTACTTTTTTATCAGGAAATACTATAAATAAAAATACATTTAATTCACTCTGGACACCTGCAACACAAGATAAATATATGGGTGGTTTTTACAACTATAGTAATTATATTCGCGGTCATGGAGTTGAAGAAGGTTTTGAACCTAACGTCTATATTTCAAAAGATAGACAAAACGCAGTAATTTTGTTCACTAATCAAAACCCTAAAAATGGTGCCTATACACAATTAGGTAAAACTATTTTCAATCGGTTAGGTTCTTATCTGAACTAAATACTCTACGCTAAAACTAGAAAGTGGTTGACCGCTTTCTAGTTTTTTTATTTATTTTTAGGCTAACCTAAAAAATGGATTGATTTTAATCTTAATTTATCATATACTAATTTTAAGGTAAACCTAAAAAGGAGGTTTTTTTATGCCTATAAATAAAAATAATCTTACAATAGAACATTTAACGGTTAGTTATCAAGGTCAAAAGGCCTTAATTGATATTTCTTTACAAATACCCGCTAGAAAAATCACTGGCATCATTGGACCAAACGGTGCAGGAAAGTCAACTTTCCTAAAAGGAATGTTGGGATTGATTAAAACGGATTCCAGAACAGTCCTTTTAGGAGATCAAGCAATTGATACTCAAAAAAAGCGTATTGCTTATGTAGAGCAACGCAGTGCTTTAGACCTTTCGTTTCCAATCAACGTATTGGAGGTTGTTCTTTTAGGAACATATCCTAAGTTAGGTTTATTGAAACGTCCAAAAAAACAGGAGAAAGAAAAAGCTTTAGCCGCTCTTAAAACCGTTCAATTGGAAGACTTTGCTAAACGACAAATTGGTGAGTTGTCTGGTGGTCAGCTACAACGGGTCTTTATTGCCCGAGTCCTTGCTCAAGGAGCGGATGTTATTGTCTTGGATGAGCCTTTTGTTGGCATCGATATGACAAGTGAGAAAGTAATTATGGACATTCTCAAACAATTAAAAGATGCTGGAAAAACGATTGTGATCGTTCACCACGATCTCCACAAAGTAGCTCATTATTTTGATGATGTCATTATCTTAAAGAAAAAATTAATCGCTTGCGGTCCTGTTATAACAACATTTACGAACAAAAATATCCAACTAGCTTATGGAGAAACAATGGGTGACATTATTATCAAAGGAGTGGCTGATGCATGATTGCAAATTTTATTGACGGATTGGTTCGCTACCAGTTTTTACAAAACGCTTTGATTACTTCTATCATTGTAGGATTGGTTTCAGGAATCATTGGTTCATTTATTGTTTTACGAGGAATGTCTCTGATGGGAGATGCGATTTCACATGCAGTATTACCAGGGGTTGCGGCATCTTATATGTTTGGTGTCAATTATATCTTTGGTGCTTCTATTTTTGGTATTTTGGCGGCTTTATTGATTGGCTTTATCACACAAAAAAGTCAGTTGAAAAATGATACAGCTATTGGCGTTGTTTTCAGTTCCTTTTTTGCTCTAGGGATTATCATGATCTCATTTGCGCAAAGTTCTACTGACCTTTACCATATTCTCTTTGGTAATGTATTAGCTGTTCGTGATTCTGATATTTTGATTACTATAATTGTTGGAATTATTGTGCTGATTTTTGTTGGTCTTTTCTATAAAGAATTACAAATTACATCCTTTGATCCAACGATGGCACAAGCCTACGGATTAAATGTTCAATTTTTCCACTATGCCTTAATGTTTTTATTAACCTTAGTTGCTGTTTCGTCTTTACAAACCGTTGGAACGATTTTAGTAATTGCTATGTTGATTACCCCTGCAGCTACTGCTTATCTATTAACGAATCATCTACCTACAATGATTGCTTTAGCTTCTCTTTTTGGAATATTAAGTTCAATCATTGGTCTATTCTTTAGTTACTCATATAACTTAGCATCAGGAGCAACAATCGTTTTGACTGCTGCCGCATTTTTCATTTTAGCCTTTCTATTTTCACCTAAAAAAGGATTATTTTTTGTTAATAAACAGAAAACGGAGGAATCTACATTATGAGAAAAAAAATACTGATTATTTCAGCTTTAGCTAGTTTATTTCTACTAGCTGCCTGCCAAGGCAAAACTTCTGACAAGTCAGATAAAGAAAAAATCAATGTCGTTGCCACCAATTCGATTCTTGCTGACATGGTAGAAAACGTTGGAAAAGAATTAGTCAATTTGCATAGTATTGTCCCAGTTGGAACAGACCCACACGAATATGAACCTTTACCCGAAGATGTTGCTAAAGCCTCAGAAGCGGATGTTTTATTCTTCAATGGGTTGAACTTAGAAACTGGCGGTAACGGCTGGTTTAGTAAATTAATGGAAACGGCGAAGAAAAAAGAAGATCAAGACTATTTTTCTGTAAGTAAACAAGTAAAACCAATGTATTTAACAAGTGCAGGGCAAGAAAATCAACAAGATCCTCATGCTTGGCTAGATATTCAAAATGGGATTTCTTATGTAGAATCAATCAGAGATACCTTAAGTGAAAAAGATCCTAAAAACAAAGAAACCTACGAAAAAAATGCCAAGGAGTATATAGAAAAACTGTCAGCCTTAGACAAAGAAGCAAAAGAAAAATTTGCTGACATTCCAGAAAACCAAAAATTATTAGTTACTAGTGAAGGGGCCTTTAAATATTTCTCTAAAGCATACGGTTTAACCGCTGCTTACATTTGGGAAATCAACACAGAAAACCAAGGAACCCCAGACCAAATGAAACAAATCATAGATAAGATTCATACAACTAAAGTTCCTGCCTTATTTGTTGAAACAAGCGTCGATAAACGAAGTATGGAAAGAGTATCGAAAGAAACTAAATTGCCAATTTACAGTACGATTTTTACTGATTCCATTGCTAAAAAAGGTGAAGACGGCGATAGTTATTATGCCATGATGAAATGGAACTTAGATAAAATCCATGATGGATTAACAAAATAAAAGAAAAACTGCGACTCACACCTTAAACAGTGTAAGCCGCAGTTTTTCTTATTGAATCATTTCTTCAATGTTAATCACACGATCTGTAATATCGGTATAAAATTCTTCCTCATGGGAAACAATCACAATCGTTCCTTGAAATTGCTGAATTGCTTGACGTAAGCTTTCTTTGGCTGTGATATCAATATGATTTGTAGGTTCATCTAAGAAAATAATATTGCTGGTGTCCATCGTCAACTCACACAATTTTACTTTTGTTTGCTCTCCCCCGCTTAATAATCGCAGTTGTTGATTCACCAATTTATCAGGTAAACCACATTTAGCTAAATAGGTACGAATTTCTTTAACTGTTTTTTTAGGAAAACGGTCACTTAAATAAGCTAAGGGCGTCAAATAATCATTTTCCCAAGTTAAATCTTGAGAGAAATAGGCGATTTTAGTGTTGGCTGGATATTGATATTCACCACTAATAGGTTTGATTTTTCCTGTCAGCGTTTTGATCAATGTTGATTTACCAATTCCATTAAACCCTTTAATAGCAACTTTTTCTCCACTATGAACAGATAAATTGATTGGTGCTAACAATGGTTTAGTATAGCCAATGACTAAGTCATTAGTAACTAATGCCAGACTTGCCACAATCGATTGATATGGAAATAAGATTTGCGGTTTCATCAAACTTCCCGGAGGAGCCATTCGCTCCACTCTATCCAGTTGTTTTTGACGACTTTTCGCCATGGTTGCCCGATTTCCAGCTTTATATTTGCGTATATAAGCTTCGGCTTTTTCAATTTTTGCTTGTTGGGCGTGGTACTGTTTTAAATAACTTTCTTTGTTTTGCTCTTTTTGCGCAAAGGATTTTTCAACATTTCCAGTATATTTTGTCAATTTACCAAACTCAATATCACAAATACAATTGGTTACAGCATTTAAGAAATGATAATCATGAGAGACGATGATGAATGTTCCGTCAAAGTTGTTTAAATAATCAATCAACCATTGGATATGTGTATCATCAAGATAATTTGTTGGTTCATCTAATAGTAAAACATCATGCTCTTCTAAAAGTAGTTTTGCTAAAATCACTTTTGAGCGTTGGCCACCACTTAACTCTTTCATCGACCGATCTAGTCCAATTGCTTCAATGCCCAAACCATTAGCAAGGTCATTGATAATTGTATCAATTTGATAAAAGTCACTTTCATCCAATTGTGTTTGTAGATTTCCTGCCCGTTCTAGTAGTTTGTTTTCACCAGTCTCACCAAACTCAGCATATAATCCATTGATTTTCTTTTCTATCTCATAGAGTGGTTTGTACGCTTGGTGCAAAAATTCATTAATTGTACTATTTCCAATAACTTCCACATATTGATCTAAGTAACCGATTTTGATATTATTTTGCCAAGTAATGGTTCCATCATCTGCTAAAATTTCACCTGTTAAAACTTTGACTAACGTTGATTTCCCGACACCATTTTGACCTGTTAATCCCATATGGTCACCTTTATTGACGCGAAGTGATGCATCTTCATACAAGATTTTTTCACCAAATCGTTGCGTTAAGTGTTCAATTGTTAATAAACTCATTTTTTCTTCCTCTTTCCTTTATCTTTATTGTAAATTTCATTAAGTACCTGCTTGTCTTTTCCGCAATTTAAGTTGCTTTAAACAACGTTTTAGTACGTTTTATGTAACAAGTCTCATTATCAAGACAAAAAAACAAGCGATCAAATAGGCTTCCCCATCTTATCCCTCGTTTTATATCAACAAAGGACAACGTACGAAACACGTTGTCCTTTAATCAGCGCTATTAAAAATTCATGATCCACCGTTAAAACAACACTAAATAAGACTACTTGATAGTCTAAAAAAATTTAGTATTCGCCTTAAACGATGAAGCGTTCATTTTATTAGGCTCCGCAACAATGCTTCATCACATTCATTTGTCGGGAGCTGATTCTTTTTACAAATTTATCTGAAAGAACAAACATTCTTAATCACCTTTCTTTACAGAAGATATTTTAACATAATTATTTTGAAAAGCAAGAATTGCTAGCGAATTTTTTTAACTTCATTCTTCCCCTTTTTATCATTCTTCAAATGAATTCAAATACGTCAACGCATAACCTACATGAAATTCTGTCGCTAATACTAATCCAGCTTCATCAATATCAAATTTTTCATGATGATGACCATATTGAGTGTCTGGATTATCTACGTTTCGAGTACCAACACGTCCATATACACCTGGTGCTTTAAGTAAAAAATCTGCAAAATCATCTGCGCCTAAACTCTTTGTATAATCCGTTATCACATTATCACTACCAACGATTTCAGTTGCTACTTTTTGCGCTAATTCTGTTGCTGTATCATCATTGATTAATGGCCCTGCTGCATCGTGAATATGAAATGATGCAATTTTTGTTCGATGCGCTTCAGCAATTTGTTTAGCAATTTCTTCCACACGTTTTAAAACAAACGCTCGCGTTTCATGACTAAATGCTCGAACTGTTCCTTCTATTTTTGCATGATTTGCTACAATATTATATCTAGTTCCAGCATCCAACACACCAATACCCACAACAACAGGATCTAGCGGACTGATTTCTCGTGACGCTATTTTTTGCAGCTCCACGACAATACTTGCAGCAGCTAAAACAGCATCTCGTCCAACATTCGGTTGAGCCACATGACTGCTTAATCCTTCTACTTCGATTTTAAAAATATCACAAGAAGCATTGGTCGCACCTTTCGTTGCGACTAGTTTTCCAACAGGAACAGTTGAATCCAAATGAATACCAAAAACTTGATCGATATTTTCTACAAAACCACCTTCTACAAATTGACGGGCACCAGCACCGATTTCTTCTGCTGGTTGAAACGCGAGCTTTATTGTTCCAGAAAATTCGTCTTCACGGTTTTTTAACACTCTGGCAGCTCCTAATAATGCCGCGGCGTGTCCATCATGACCGCATGCGTGATTTAATCCTGGATTTTTAGATTGGTATTCTTTTCCTGTAGCATCCTCTAATTCCAGTGCATCGATATCCGCTCTTAAGATGATCGTTTTTCCAGAACCATTTTTACCTTCGATCGTCCCTAGAACGCCTGTTTCTCCTACTTCTTCAAAAGGAATGGCCAACTTATTCAATTCTTCTTTAATTCGTTTGATTGTTTCAAATTCTTTCAAACTTGCTTCTGGATATTGATGAAAATGGCGTCTTAAGGCAACCACATCAGCTGAATTTCGTTTAATCTCTTCTTGAATCGATTCTCTTATTAATATAGTCATTACATTCCCCCCTTTTATTTTCTGCCAAATGTTTCCCAAGCTGGAATACTCGAACCTTTTGACGTTTTCTCAATGACTTTTTTTGTTTCTTCCTGTTGATAAGCATCAATTACTTTGTTGTATGTTTTATTGTCTTCATCCGCCTTACGGGCAACGATAATATTGACATACGGTTTAGATGTGTCATTTACCGGTTCTAAGAAAATGGCATCTTTTGTTGGTGTAAAACCAGCATCGACAGCCATGCCGCTATTAATTACAGAAGCATCAATATCTTGAAGTGCTCTTGCAGTTTGTGATGCATCCAATTCAGTGATTTTCAAATCTAACTTATTTTCTGTAATATCATTCACTGTAGGCGTTTGTTTTTTTGCTGAATCAACTTTGATCAAACCCGCAGTCTGTAATAATAGCAATGCTCGTCCACCGTTTGTCGCATCGTTTGGAATAGCGATTTCAGCGCCTTGTTTTAACTCTTTCACATCTTTGATTTTGGAAGAATAAATTCCTAAGGGCGCGCTGACAGTATTACCGATTGAAACAAGATCTGTCTTGTGTTCTTTATTGTAATTATCTAAAAATATTTGATGCTGAAATGAATTCAAATCGATTTCTTTTTCGGCTAAAGCTGCATTTGGTTGCGTATAATCAGAAAATTCTACTAGTTGAAGATCAATCCCTTCCCCTTTTAAACGTTCTTTTACAGATTCTAACACTTCATTATTTGCACCAACTACACCTAATTTTACAACTTCATTTTTTTCACTTTTCGCACTTCCGGTAGAGCATCCTGCTAATACAAACCCGATTGTTACTGCTAAACCGATAATTTTAACTATTTTTTTCATTATAAATTCCTCTTTTCTTATTTTTTAATGTGATATTTTTTTGATTAATGTATTACTAATAAACTGGCTGGCAAATACTAAAACTAAGATAATCACTGTTGCAACAACTGTAACATCTGTTTGAAAACGATTATAGCCTCTTGTGATTGCTAAATTTCCTAACCCTCCAGCACCAATTGCACCAGCCATAGCCGTTAAACCAATCAAATTAATGATTGTAACCGAAGAGACCCGAATAATACTTGGTAAGCCTTCAACTAAATAAACTCTAAAAATAATGCCCAACGGACTGGTTCCCATTGATTCTGCTGCTTCAATTACACCAGGATCAACTTCTAATAACGCATTTTCAATCTGTCGCGCAAAAAATGGAATTACCCCTATCACCAGCGGCACCAAAGCAGCCGTTGTCCCAATCGTTGTTCCTGTTAAAAAACGAGTGATTGGCTGAATCAGTGCCAGCATGATGATAAAAGGAATGGATCTGCATACATTGATGATTTTTTCTAAGATACTGTAAATGAAACTACTTTTTAAAATACCTTGCGGACCTGTTGCCACCAGAATTACACCAAGAAGTGTTCCCAGCGCCCCCGCGATAATCGCTGTCCAAAAAACCATATAAAGTGTTTCAATCGTACTGTTGATAAATTCTTGTTTTAACTGTAAAACATTTGGAAAATACTGTTGTAAAAAATTTTGCATGTAGGACACTCCTTTTCTTATTCCGTATTTACTTTTTTTAAATCACATGTAACGGTACAATTTTTTCTTTCGATTCCACTGCTTTTAAAATTTTTATTTTTACTCCTTGTTCTTGTAAAAAATCCAATGCTTTTTCCCTTTGATGTTCTTCTCCCGAAAGAATTACAATTAAATTTCCAATAGGCACTTGCTGTAAAATTTCAACATTTCCGTATAAAATATTCGTCACAACATGATACTTACTGTATAACTGAGCAATCAGCGGTTCACTTGTCTGCTCGCCTACATAAGAAAATTCAACTAACACTTCATTTCCACCTAAATCAGTCAAACTAGGATGTTGAACAATCGTTTCTAACGCTTGATCAATATGTGTTGCCGTGCGTATGAAGTCCTTCGTCAAGGCTTCTTTTGGTTGACTGAATATCGATACGATATCATTTTTTTCAATGACCTGTCCGTCTTCCATCACAGCTACTTTATTACAAATTTCTTTAACCACCTGCATTTCATGGGTAATCAAAACAATTGTTAACCCTAACTCTTTATTTAATTTCTTTAATAAGTCTAAAATTTGAATCGTTGTTTTAGGATCTAAAGCACTAGTCGCTTCATCACATAATAAAATTTCAGGATCATTGGCTAACGCTCTAGCAATTGCTACTCGTTGTTTTTGTCCTCCAGATAGTTGGCTTGGATAGGCTTCTATTTTATCTGAGAGGCCGACAAGTTCTAGTAATTCTTCAATTTTTTTCCTTCGTTGTTCTTTACTTAATCCAGAATATTTCAATGAGAAATCAATATTCCCAAAAATCGTACGTTCTTTCATTAAATTAAAATGTTGGAAGATCATGCCAATTTTTTTACGTTGTCCACGTAACTCTTTTGCTGAAAAGTCTAAAATATTCTTGTCATTAATAATGACCTCACCAGAACTTGGACGTTGCAATAGATTAATGACACGAACCAACGTGCTTTTTCCTGCTCCTGAATAGCCGACAATTCCAAATACGTCTTCTCTTTCAATTGTTAGTGAAACATCCCTTACTGCATTGATTTGCTGTTTTTTCTGATAAAAGGTGACATCTATATTTTTTAATTCAATCATTTTTTCTCCTCCTCTAATTCTTTTGGAATAAACCAATAATTTTCTTGATTATGTTCATTTAAATATTTTTTAAACTCATTGGATTGGTAGGCTTTGACTACTGCATCAGCCCAGTGACTCTCTTTATTTTTTTCATCAACTGTCACAACTAGTTCGTAGTCTTTTAACACATCTTCTGAAAGTAAGCTAGTTTTAGGATCAAGCTTGGCACTGTAAACGATACTTCCTGGAATCACCGCAAAGTCTAAGTCTTCTAGACTCCTAGGAATTTGTGCTGAAGCCATGGGTATGAGTTTCAAATTTTTAGGATTACTGACAATGTCTTCTTTCGTTGCCTTAACTGGGTCAATCCCTTCTTTTAATTGTATCCATCCGGCTTTTTGTAATAAGTTGAATGCCCGAGCAGTATTTGAAGGATCATCTGGTATACCTATTTTGTCACCTGACGAAATGTCGTTTAATCTGTTTTTCCCCCCTGAAAAAAGTCCTGCTGGAACGGTGGGGATTGGTATGATTCCAATCAAGTTAGCTCCTTTGTTCTCATTAAAATTATTAATATAGGCAGTATGCTGATCGACATTTAGATCAATTGCTCCTTCTGTCAATGCAACATCAGCTTGAATTACTTCTGTGAACTCTGTTTGTTTTATTTGATAACCATCATTTTCTAAGATTGGCTTTATTCCTTCTAAAAATAATTCACTGTAGGGACCTGGTGATGTCCCAACTCGAATAATTTTATTTTCTTTTTCTGTATTTATAGCAGAGCCACCACCCTTGCCACAAGCTGAGATTGTGAACATACCTATCAAAACTAAGAATGTAATCCACACACTTTTTTTCATCTACTATCCCTCCATTTATTTATAAAAAAGAAAAAGCGTCCTCAAATGTAAAAACTATACATTTGAGGACGCTTTTGCGTGCTACCACCTCTATTTGATATCTACTCACATAGATATCCTTATCAAGTACGTCAATGAAAATTGATTATACTCTAGCATGTTAACGGGTGCATCCGTCGCTTTCTTATGAACTATTCACTCGAAGCGCTGCTCAATGGCCATTTTCCAGATTTCATTTATCGCTTGTTTTCAGCTACCCAAGCTCTCTGTTAGATAACATTCCATCTGTACTTTCCATCTCATTGCTTTATTTATTTAATTGTATTACTTAGTATTTATAGACTTGTCTCGTTCACTAGCTAAATTAGTTATGAACAAACAAAAAGCCCTCTACTAGTCTACACTAGTAAAGGGCGAATAATCGCGGTACCACCTTTGTTTTAAAGTAATCGTGATTACTTTTCTTAAACCAAGTCTTCTAACTTGTCGCTTTGATAACGGGTGCTTTCCCGAAGCTGCTTACTTATCAACAGCTTATCCTCTTGAGGCCATCTTCAACTCTTTTGCACTTGTCTCTTTTCACCAACCGAGACTCTCTAGTAAAGCACATCCAAATTTACTCTTCTCTTCAACGGATTATTATTCATTTGTTGTTAAGATGTATTCTACTGGAAAATAAAATTCCTGTCAAATGTTTTTTTAATTATTTCCTGCAGCTTGACTATTGTTCTCAAAAAAACTTTAGATAGTTCTTTTTTTCAACTGCAGTTATAGTCATCTTTATTCCTTATGGGTATTTTAAATCCTGTACATACACCTAAGCAAGTCTATTGATTCTACTCACGAAAATTTATTGACAAACTATAGTATCTGCGGTAATCTGGTATCTGTGTTACATAATTATGCCGCCTTAGCTCAGCTGGTAGAGCACCACCATGGTAAGGTGGGGGTCGACGGTTCGAATCCGTCAGGTGGCTCTTAGGGAACCTTGATATATCAAGGTTCTTTTTTCTACATAATTTTCTATAGAACAACATCCTCTTGAAAATCATTGTATTGATTTTTGGTGAAAATTTTTATTTATTGTATGGTTCAATAAGCTATTCCTTCATCTAGGGTATTATGGAATATAAAATAAACCATGTACGTTTCCCATTTTAGATCAAGTAACGTACATAATTTATTTTACACTTTCCAATCAAAGTTTATTCATGACGTAAAACTTTGCAGCCTATTGATTATTTTGTGGGTAATTTTGCTTCGTAGTCCTCTAGTAATATATCAAGTAACAATTCACCCTTCTCTACTCTTTTCTGCCAATCTAAATTATCGTTATGCTTTTCTAATAACATACCAGCAAATCCACCTAGTTCATAAGATTCATCCGGTCCTCTTAAGTCTTTTTCTTCTGTAAAGTCTAGCTTTACCATCTTCTGATAGGCTTTAAATATCTCGTCTTTCGATGCATTCATACCAAGAACAGAGCGTACACTCATTGCATCATCAAAATACCTTGCTGATCCTTCATGTAAATCAGTTCCTCTTACAAATTCGGCATCCTCACTATGTTCTGTCTGATATTTTGTGTGCCAATATTTTGCCTCATCTAGATATTCTTTTTCTTTTTCCGGAAGTAAAATTGCTTTTCGTAAACTATGCATCAGGTTCGCTCGTATTTTTCTCGCTTCTTTATTTGCAGCAGATTTTTCCATTTTCTCTGAAAAATCTGCATCCATAACATTAGCATAATTATTTTTCTTCAACTCCCAAGTTCCTTGAAATCCATGGAACAATTCATGGGTATTGATTGCAAAATGAATGGTTGATTTTGGTAATGCTTCCAATTCATTCTTTTGATAGGGTTGATCAAAATAGTTATCTTTTTCAATCGTTGCAGCAAGAGGTTGTCCATTGTAGGTATCCTCTATGAACAGTAATGGTATCTCTATTTTCTTACGTATATCATCCGGTAAATCCTTCGTATAGATTTTTTCAATCGTTTGATCAGGATGGGCAATCCAAGTGTATGTCTCAGTTGCAAGCCCATACCCATATTTAGTATAGTCAGCACCTTGCCAAACTTCACCTGCGTGTGGCCAAGCTTCCCATGCTTGTTGAGCACCCATCAAAAAATAACGATCAAAATCCATTGAATCCCAATCTTTCTTCAAATCTTTAAATGGAGGTTTGTTTTTATCTAAAGTAAATTTTAATGAAGAGGCTTTCTTTTTAGAACTTGGGGTAGAAGATTCTTCTGATTGAATTTTTGAAGGGTTAGTTTTATTCTTAAAATTATAAACTGTAAGTGTCCCAATCGATATAACTAATATTAAAAGTAAAACCAGATATATGTTTCTTTTTTTCATAATAACGTCTCCTTCTATTGTGTATTTTAGAATGATAAACAAGATTTTTAAATGTTCAAGAATAAACGTACTCTACTTCGATATGATTACCCTTATGATGAAATCGTTATCATTTAGAAGTTTAATCTTCGATTAGAGGAAACCTTTTTAATAGAACTAATTTTCTGAATAAAATAGGATCAATACATTCTTTCCATGAAACTATTTCGTAAAACTATATCATACCAATCCCTCCTTTTAACCACTCATTACTGACAGACAAGTCTATAATAACAATTCCAGTGTTAGATTATGGTTAGTTTTTTTAGAAAATAGCAATAATTTATCTATAATAAGTTAATCCTTTGTTATACTATTTTGATTAAATCTAAATTCATTCTTTTATACAACACTTGGCTGTCAAAGAATCCTTATACTTTTTCATATTCTATTTTTCTTGAAAACAAGTATAATAAAAATAAAGACTTTCAAAGAGGTGAAAAAATGTTTGTAAATAGCAATATAACTATTGATTTTTATCAAGAACAGGATCAATCACTTTATTCCATTCTCACTAAAGATATTCGTGTTATGCGTTACATCACAGAAAAAGCCGAAACGGAAACTGAAGTTGCCGAAAATTTCAAAAAAATTCTTGCATACAATGCCTCTCATAATGATCAAACTGGCTACTATAAAATCTTTGATCAAGAAACCTATATCGGCTTTGGTAAACTTTCTTGGGATGAGAATCATAAAATAGAAATTGGCTATATGTTGTTACCGGAAAAATGGGGTAAAGGCTATGCCACTCAAATTATTGTTACTTTGTTGAGCCTAATAAAACAGTCAAAGGTATTATCTAAATCTACCGTTTATGCCATTATTGATCCAAGCAACAGTGCATCAAAGCACCTATTAAAAAAATATCATTTTGTTTCTGTTTGGCAAGGAATTGAAGATGGTTTACCTTCTGAACATTTGGTTTGGCGTCCATAATTTTTTTACAAATCACTAACAGAGGTTGCTATTTCCACTATAGATAAAAAAAGAAGAGCTGCTAGCAGCTCTTCTTTTTTTATCCTATCTAATCAATCATATCTCTTTCGCTTAGAAGATGATGGGATTCCTAGTGCTTCCCTATATTTTGTAACGGTACGGCGAGAGATTTCGATTTCCTGTTCTTTTAGTAAATCAACTAATTTTTGGTCGGATAAAGGTTTTGCTTTATTTTCATTATCGACTAGCGCTTGTAATTGTTTTTTTACACTGCCTGTCGAAGTTTCTTCACCAGTACTTTCATTTGATAAACCGTGTGAAAAAAACGACCGAAGTTCAAAAACACCAAAATCTGTTTCTAAGTATTTTCCATTAACCGTGCGGCTAACTGTTGATTCATGAACATTCAATGCTTCTGCAATTTCTTTTAAAGTCATTGGTTTTAGTGGCCGATCCTCTTTAAAAAAGAATTCCTGCTGGCGTTTAACAATCTCTTTACCGACTCTTAAAATCGTGTCCCCACGTTGAATAATTGTTTTTTCTAGCCATTCAAATTCATTTTTCTTTTCCTTGATATACGCTTTAACTTCTTTGTCATCAGTTGCTTCCATTCGTTCAAAATAAGCTTGTTGAAACTGAATCGTTGGTGCACCGGTTTTATTAGAAAGGATCGATAACTGATTTTCTTTAATCCTCACAGTTAAATCAGGGCGTATATAAAGTCCTGACGTAGATTCAAATATGCTTCCAGGAGCTGGCGTCAAAGTTTGAATATAGTCAAAAATTGTCTGAATATCTGACAATTCCACTTCAAATTTTTTAGCAATCAATCCCCACTTACGATTCGCTAAATGATCAAACTCTTCTTCAATTACGATATAGGCTAAAGCTGGTGCAGTATCATCACGCTCAACTTGCAACATTAAACACTCTCGTAAGTCTTTAGCACCCACACCTGCCGGATCTAATTGCTGGATCAAGGTCAAAGCGTCCAGCATTTCGATTAATTTTGCTCCTGTCTTTTCCGCCGCTTCATCTAAGTCAATCATCAAATAACCGTTCAAATCGATATACTCAACTAAAAATAACACTAAAGTTCGAAGATATGTATCTCGATAGTTCAAATGGATTTGATCAATCAAATACTCAAAGAGCGACATATGATTATCAGGAATCTGATTTATATAATTATTTTCTTCATTAGTATACGTTCGACTGCCAGAACTTGCATAATCTCCATAGTTTGTCTCTGACTGAATATCAATTAAAGGATTTTCCAATGCTTTGGCTTCTATATATGAATAAAGTTCTTCTGAATTATATTGTAAAATTTGGATAGATTGCTGTAATTGTTGGGTCATTGCAAGTTTTTGGACTTGTTTTTGTTGTTGGGATAAATGTTGTTCAAATTTCATTATTTTTGTCCTTCCCCTTGTAATTTATCAAAATATCAGCTAAACTAATAAACGTGCTTGCGCCCTTAGTGTAGTGGATATCACGTAAGATTCCGGTTCTTGAGACGGGGGTTCGATTCCCTCAGGGCGCGTCATTTTCAACTAATAGTAGATTGCTATATATAGAATTATAGCATAATTTAAAAGTTGATGTATCTATAGTATGTTATATTAACAAGATAATTAAAACCTAATCACTATAAATAAAGTAGTGATTTTTTATTTATTCCAACTATAATTTACCATGATTTTCTACATGATTACACCCATCTATAGAATTCATCTAAAAATCAAATTTTTTTGTGTTATTATACTTTTCCAACAAATAATTTTAGTTAGGGTAGTTGATCTTATTGAGTCAGTATCATTCAAGGCTATTAGTTGTATCCCTTCTTTTAGCTTGTTCAGAATTTATTTTCAGTCATTATTTAAATCAGTTTACGACTATTGATTACCAGTTTTTATTTTTAGTCATCACCTTTTTGCAAGGAGGAATTCTCTTGTATTTTATTCTTTCATTTGCCCTCCTAGTATTTATTAAACTTAGGTCTAAAAGATAGATTTATCCATCATTTCTAGATAAAAAGAGTATAGGAATTTTACTTTCCTTTACTCTTTTTCCATCTATAAAGCCATTTTTTCAAGCTCAATGCGAATTTTGCTTTGCAACTTCTGGATTTTTTCTATCTCCGTTTGCTCTTCGTCCAATTCATACTTTTTTGCAATAGACTGATTATAGGAAATAATATAAGTAATCGCCCATAGTTTCGGATTTTCAATGATTTCGTCTGCTAAAGGATATAATAAGGCAAAATGTAACCTGATTTCTTCCATAATATCTACTAATAAAATAGGATCATCATTAATCAGTTCTTTCTCTAAAAACAATAAGATTCTTTGATAAGCTGCACTGTCTAACGGTGTACCCACAGTAGCTGGGATAATTGTATATTTTTTGTTATCTCTCCAAAGAAAGTTGATTTCTTCTTTAACATGGAGATTGGCCAGTTCTTCTAATACCCATGACCGAACCAAATTATGTACTCGAGCGTCTAACACAATCTTTTTTCCCATCATAATAAATTCGTCTTGAGGGAGCTTTCCAGCTTTTTTTAAGATAGCTAACTGTTCATAGTAATTATGTGTATTTAAGTAGCTCATTTCTTCTTTTAATTCTTTGATTTTACTAACTTCATATTGTTGGTACATCAATTCAACATGACGAACCTTCTTTTTCAAAGAAATCAATTTCCTCATTTCTCCACTTTTCTCCATCATGATGCGCTCATTGATTATGCTATGTGCCTGAATAAACATATGATTTTTGATCAAAATTTGTATATAAAGTTCCAAATAATCTAAATAAGCAAAATAATTTTCTTTCATCTCAGATGCTAAAGATAAAGCTTTCTCATTTTCATTCACTTGTAAATACGTATTTACAAGCACCAAATTCAGTGGAAAATCCTGTTGAATTGCATAAGCTTGTTCAAAATAGCCTACTGCTTCATTTAATTTATTCTGTTTCATAGCTTCTTGTCCCAACTCAATAAACCGCTCATAATTCTTTGGAAATGGAATTTTATTTGTCAATAGAAACACCACCTTCCTAATGGTTATTTCTCATGATATAGCACTTATTCTAAGTAAATGACATCGAAAAGAAATAGTGTGTATACTTTAAAAAGGGAAAACTTTTACTTCAAGCTTGATATATTCTAACGAGAACTACTATTTTTTAATATAAGTTTCTTATAATAATAGCCGTTTCCTCTTGTCCTTGTGCCTGCATACGCTCTGCTTTTTCTATCAAAGTAAAACCAACGTAAAATTCTTTTGTTAGCTCATCTTGTACTTTAAATTCTACAACTTCCTCCACATGAAAGGCATTTGGTTCAACCTCTTGAACACTGTCCCAACCAGTATCAATAAATATTTTTGTGTCCTCACTGATAAGCTCATTTGCCTCTAACTCACTCACAAGATTCTTTAATTGCGAAAAAGTCATTACCTCTACTCGATTATCCATTGCCTTGCCTCACTCTCTGCTATTTAATTCTTTTTACCAACTAAAATTTTTCAACCATTTACTTTTTCTCCACTCTCATCATAACCTAAAATTCAATTTTATAACACTTAAAATTAAAAAGAAAAGAAATAAACTTTTCGTCTATTTCTCCTCTCATAATTTCTTATTATTCCTTTGTTAATTCACCATCTTCAATACGATAAACGTTGTCACTCCACTCAATCATTCTAGGATCATGTGTAACCATTATCGTGGCTTTTTGTTTTTCGTGTGCTTCTTTTGCTAAAAGTTTTACAACCTCATACGCATGCTCTGTATCCAAACTAGCAGTCGGTTCATCGGCTAAAATCAAACTTGGTTCATTGAACAATGCACGAGCAATAGCCACTCGTTGACGTTCTCCACCAGATAAATCTCTTGGAAATTTATGAATTAAATCTGCGATATCTAACGAAGACAATAACTCGTTGATTCGTTGTGTTTCTGTTTTTTTCTTTTCAATTTTATCTACTAAGGTAAATTGTTTTTCCACCGTAAGAAAAGGAATCAGATTAGATGCTTGTAAAATAAAGCCAATTTCTTCAAATCTTAGTCTTGAACGTTTTTTTTCATTTAAATTGGTAAAATCTTTGCCGTTAATTCTAATAGTGCCCGATGTAGGGGTTTGTAATCCTCCAGCAATTGTTAGAAACGTACTTTTGCCGGAACCAGAAGGACCAATGATACTGACAAACTCTCCTGCTTCAACTTTTAAATCAATTCCTTTTAGCGCCTCAACTTTTGCATGTCCTTTGCCAAAAGTTTTACGAATATCATCCATTACTAAAATATCAGTCATTTTATTACCCTCCTATCGCTTTCATTGGGTCAACATGAGTAACTGTACGAATTGAGAAAACTCCGCCTAATACAGCAACAAAGACCAACACAATACTGTATATTCCTAAATTAACACGATCTAATTCAAATGGCATAGCAGATGGTAATACTAGATTTGTAAGCAGTGTTAAAACGACACCAATTGCAACGCCAATCACTCCTAAAATAAATGTTTGAGCAATAATTGATTTTATAATGTATCCATTAGAAATCCCTTGTGCTTTCATAACACCGAATAAACTAATTTTTTGTAAGGTCATTACATAGATAAATATCCCAATAATCGCCGCTGTGATCACAAATAGGAAATAGATCATTGCATTCAACGTAAGATTTTGTTCACTGTATCCAGGTAATTTTTGGATAAACGCTTCAATATCGTATTTAGTTAAATTATCGTTATCATTTTTAAACTTAATTTTATTTGTTGGAGTAGATCGAACAACAATTCCATTGATAGGTGCTTGATCTCCTTCGATAATTTTTCCAAATTTAAGTTCTTGCCATTGATCTATAGACGTGTAGATTAATGGTACGATACTAAAACTATTTTGTTTGGTGATGCCGACAACTTTTAGTTCTTTATCAAATTTCCCGATTTTTACAGTATCACCTAACTTGATTCCTTTATCCACTAAATTTTTGGGAATAATGATTTCTCCCATATTTTCAAAATAACGGCCCTCTACTAGTTTGGGTTTGATTGAACTATTCTCATTCACACCAAACAGAGAAATATTGATTTTATCAGACTCTTTATTTTGACCGACTTTATTCAAAGCACCTGCATATTGTCCCAGTGCTTCTTTCTGTTTTGCTTCGACTTGATTCAAATCACCCATAACTAAACTTGATGCATTCAAACTTTTATTTGCATCTTCCGATAAGATGATACTTGTCGCATTCCAATTGTCTACACCTTGTCGTACACCTTGAGCAAGACCATTCGCTAACCCAGACAACATAAATGCAACATAAGCCACTAAAACAATAACACCCACCACTAAAGTATAGCGAAGTTTAAAATATTTCATCTCTTCTAAACCTAAAAACATAGATTCCACCTCTTTTTTATCAACTGATAAAAAAATGACCAAAAAAAAGCACTTTTTTATCGCTTGATAAAAATATTACCATGAAAAAAAGAATTAAACAACTTTTTTATCAACTGATAAAAACATTGATTAATTCTTTAAGATAATACACCATGTAAAACCATTTCCATTAAATCTGCGATTTGTTCGGATCGTTCTTTTTCTGTAGAAATTTGGTGAATGGTTGAAAACAATAAGGACAAGCTCATCAGATAAAACTGCGCAGCCTTTCGTGACGTAATTTTAGCACTCAATGTACTTTGGCTTGATTCAAAAATAGACTGCAATGGTTCTAGATAATAATCATTTAGTATATGAAACAATTGATTTTTATTTTCCTGTTCCATTTCAGCAGCACTTTGATGAATAAAAGAAAAAATATCTCTATGATATACATTTAATAGTGTGTTTGTACATTTAATCAATTGATTTTCCAAAGAATCTGGACTTTGCCCAATTTGCTCTATCTCACTTTTCAACTGGCTTCCAATTTGTTTGTTAATTTCGATAAACAACCGTTCTTTCGTGGAAAAATGATAATACAATGCTGGCTGTGTAATATTTGCCACCTTGGCAATATCACGAGTTGAAGTATTTCTATACCCGTTTTCTAAAAAAAGTTCTTTCGCAGTTTCTAAAATCGACTGATGAGTGACTTCAAACACTTTCTCTTTTTTCATTCCCTATCCTCCAACCTTTCACACATTTACTTCCCAAAGACTTTATGGACTATTTTAAATCAAAATCAAAAAAAAAGATAGTGACTTAGACAAACATCCCATTTTTACGCTTAATTTCATCTTGTTTTATACCTACTAAATGACTATTAGATGTCAACTCAAAATAATAACTGATGTTATCGAAATTTAACAACGTTTACATTACAATTATCATTTATATCGAAATAAATGATCGTTTTTTGTAACTATGGCAACAAACATTTAACCTCCCTTTTACAGACTATTTATGTTACCTATGTTTAAATACTAGTTGGTCTTAGAAAAATAGAAGCAATTTTATAGCTTTTCTGTTCTACTAACTAACGTATAGACACATTTTAACTTTTAAGGAGAGTATTTTTTTGAAAAAAAATAAATTTATTACTAAATTATTTCTGAGCTGTTTAACCCTCTCTACGGGTCTACTATTAAGTAATCAAGCATTTGCAAACCCTGCTGAGGAAACAATTACTCCAGAAAAAATCATTACGGAGTCTTCGCAAAAATTATCACAACTAAAAGAAACAAAACAGAAATTTTCAGAACAACAAAACGAAACTAATAATCAATTATCTACTTTAGGTGAAAAGATTCAAAAAATCCAAATTGATCTGAATCAGTTAGAAAACCTGAAGTCTATTGGAAATATTGTTACCACAAATAATAGCAAACAAACTGGTGATCTTAACTCATTCTTTTCACCAATTGTTATTAAAGATGATTTAACAGTCAACATTCTAGATGAAAAAAAAGAGCAGTTAGCTGAATTAAAACATCAACAAGAATCTTTAAAAATTGATACACAAACCATTTCAAAACAACAATCACAAATCAATGAACAAGAAACTCAATTATCAAAACAAGTAGTACAAGCAAAGCAACAACAAGCTGAACAAACAAAACAAACGGATACTGGTTCTGCTATTGTCGCTGCAGCAAAAACACATTTAGGCAAACCCTATGTCTATGGTGCAGCCGGCCCTGACTCCTTCGATTGTTCTGGATTGGTTCAAGTTGCTTTTGCCTCCGCAGGAAAATCTATAGGCAGAACGACCGTTGACCAAGAAACAGCTGGAGCCACAATTCCAGTATCTGAAGCTAAAGCCGGTGATTTAGTTTTTTGGGGAAACCACGGTGGAACCTATCATGTAGGTATCTCAACAGGTGATGGCTCTTACATTCACGCTCCCGTTCCTGGTGATGTTGTACAAGTTGCTACAGTTGCTTCTTTTTCACCAGATTTTGCAGTACGAGTTTAATAATTGACACTTAAATAAAAAAATCATTGCTTTCAAGAATGAGCAATGATTTTTTATTTACCCTTTCACAAAAATTCATATAAAAATTGACAAAAAAAATAGAATATTAAACATTTTATGTTTTCACTCTAAAAATATTCTCATTTTTTTATATATAGGTCGAAATTATTGAGAATTATAAGTAAATATGGTATTTTATTCTTGTGTGTAATTTGATTTGTGTTCCCTCCATTAATCTAATGGGGGAACATTTTTTTTTGCGTATTTTAACTGTTTTTTTACCGGTAAGAATTATTCATCCTACTAGAACATCTTGTATTGTCTTCATACATATGACTACGTTCTCTACTCTCTCTTCGATGTAGATAGTCAGTTGATTCTTGACCCTCATTTTGAATATCAGAGGCATCTTCTTTCGACAATCCACCCGATTTGATTCTATTCTTCAATACATTAACTTTATCATTTTTCAAGTCCCAGTTTTTATCAGCTCGATGTCTCATATCAACTGTATGGTCCCTGTTAGAATCAAAATTTCCAATAGCTTCGGTTACTGTCACAAATCCGAATAGACCTGTAAATAAAACCATGGTGAGCCCACTAATTATTTTTTTCTTCATTTCTTTATTCCCCCAATCTTTTCTATAGTTTATCCGCTAATTGTGTCGAATTTGTGTCGAAAAAAAATCCCCCAAATTCAGAATTATTGACTATAATAAAAGAAGACTATAGGAGGATATTTCATGAAAAACATCTTGATTGTTGATGACCATTCACAAATTACGGAAGTCCTAAAAGAATATGCTTTAAAAGAAGGTTTCTTTCCAATTATTGCTTCTGATGGGCAAGAGGCTCTAGACAAGTTCTCTAATCACTCGATTGAGCTTATCTTACTTGACGTCATGCTTCCAAAACTCGATGGATTTGGTGTCTGTGAAAAAATAAGAGAATACTCAAATGTACCAATCATCATGGTTACAGCTAAAGGTGACGACTATCATCGAATCATGGGATTAGATATTGGTGCCGACGATTACATTGTTAAACCCTTCTCTCCGAGTGAAGTCATGGCTAGAATCAGAGCTATTTTAAGACGAATTGAGCGGACTGAAGATAACCAACATAAGATGGAACAATTAACGTACGATAATTTAATTGTCTATTTAGAAGAAAAAAAAATAACTATCTCGCAACAAGAAATTATATTAACCAAAAGAGAATTAGAACTTCTTTGGCTACTTTTGGCCAATCGAGAAAAAGTATTTTCTAGAGATAATTTACTGGATAGTTTATGGGGCATTGATTACTATGGTGATTCTAGAACCGTTGACACTCATATCAAACGATTACGTGCTAAATTAGATGAAGTTAACCATCAAAATTGGGAAATCGCTACGGTCTGGGGACAGGGATATAAGTTTGAGGGAAAAAAATGAAAAATAAATTAACTAGAAAACTCATTCTTTATTTTTCACTTACTTTATTACTTTTTTCGCTAGTGATTGGTGTGGCATTTGGTATATTATTTTCTAAACAAACAATCACTATTCATAGTGAAGAAATGACTCGACGCGGGGTGGTTATTGCTGACACCTTAACTGATTACTTTTCTGAACAAGAAAAAACAACCAGAAAAAATAGTTCTTCTATGCATGACATGATGGAATCTGGCTCCAAAATGAAGATGGGAATGGGTTATTCTTCTTTTCTGAAGTTCATGGATGAATTAGCAATGGATGACATTTGGATTGTTGATGAAAATGCCAATACTATCACGGTTGGTCACGGCATGCACAATAAAGAGTACAATAAATTGCCAACAAATGCTCGTGATGTTATAAAAAAAGTGTATACTGGCAAAACAACTACTAGTGATGCCTTTAGTAATTTCATTGGAGAACCCACTGTTACAGTTGGTGCACCTATTAAAAACAGTAACGGTGATGTGCTAGCCGTTGTATTACTCCATTCAGCAGTATCAACTGTTCATAAAGAAGAAAAGCAAGGCTACATATTGCTTTTCATTAGTATTTTGATAGCTTGGAGTATTGGGCTCTTTATTTCCATTTTACTATCAAAAAAATTCATTGCGCCGATCAATAAAATGAGTCATTTCACTGCAGAACTTGTTGTGGAAAATTATGAAGAATCGTTGGATATTGTTGAAAAGAATGAAATAGGTCAATTAGGAGAAAAATTAACGATTTTAAAAAATAGACTTGCTGAAGCCAAATTTCAAAGAGAAAATCGAGAACAGGCACAAAAAAATTTCTTATCTACAATTTCTCACGAACTTCGGACACCTGTAACTGTGATTCGTGGATCTCTTGAATCTTTAATTGATGGATTGATTAATCAACCCGATAAAATCCAGCAATACCACCAACAACTGTTAACTGAATCAATAGTTTTAGAACGCTTAATCAATGACTTACTAGAACTATCAAGACTAGAAAACCCTGAATTTATAATAACAATGGAACCTGTGGCAATCAATGATATTTTATCTGATAGCTTAAGAAGCCTACGCTTGAAAGCATCGGAAAAAGAACAAAAATTACTATTAGAAAATTCAGTAGAACAACCAATTATTGTAAATGGAGATTACGGTAGAATTAGACAGTTGTTTGTTATATTGATTGAAAACGCACTTAAGTTTTCACCAAAGCAAGAAACAATAACTATCCAGTCCAAAATTGATATGAATAACTTGATAATTAGTATTCATAATCCGGGTTCTTATATTTCTTCAAAAGAGCAAAAAGAAATTTTTCAACGTTTCCATCAAGCACCGTCAAAAGAACAATTAGATGGCACAGGACTCGGACTAGCAATAGCTAAAGAAATAGCCCAACGACATCAGTTTGATTTAACGGTTAGTAGTGACAAACAAACCGGAACTACTTTTTATGTTAAAATTCCCTTTCAATAGAAAGAAGCAACTGGAATCATGCTAAATGCAGATGATTTCAGTTGCTTCTTTCATTTATTCTACTGTTACACTTTTCGCTAAATTACGTGGTTTATCCACATCGTAGCCTCTTTGTAATGTTGCAAAATAAGCAATCAATTGTGTTGGTACAATACTAACTAATGGAGTCAATAGTGGATACACATCTGGTAAAATCAATTGATCCGTTTCTTTAGACAATGAAGCCAACGCAATGACAAAGTTATGTGCCCCACGACTTTCAACTTCTTTTAAGTTTCCGCGAGTATGGGCTGCTGTTTTTTCATCTGTAATCACACCAAAAACAGGTGTCCCCTCTTCAATCAGTGCAATTGTACCATGTTTTAATTCTCCCGCAGCAAAACCTTCCGCTTGAATATAGGAAATTTCTTTTAGCTTCAATGCTGCTTCCATTGATACATAGTAATCTACACCACGTCCAATATAAAATGCATTTCTTGTATCTGATAAATAGTCTTCCACTAACTGACTGATGATCATTTTTTCATCAATGATTGTTTCCATAACAGCTGCAATTACACTTAATTCGTGAGCAATATCAAAATCAATAGATACTTGATTTTCTTTTTTATCTCCTACTGCCTTAGCTAAAATGGCTAAAACAGCTATTTGTGCAGTATAAGCTTTTGTAGAGGCTACAGCAATTTCTGGTCCTGCATGAAGAAGTAACGTATAATCAGCTTCTCTAGATAACGTAGAGCCTGCTCCGTTCGTTACTGTTAATGACGGTAGTCCAAGAGCATTTGTCTGTACCAATACCTGACGACTGTCTGCTGTTTCGCCACTTTGACTTAAGAAAATAAAGAACGGTTTCTCTGATAATAATGGCATATTATAACCAAATTCACTTGAAAGATGAACTTCAACTGGAATATTAGTCATTTTCTCGATAATTGTTTTACCTACCCAACCAGCATGATAACTAGTGCCACAAGCAATAATATAAATACGATCACTTTCAGTCATTTTTTTGATGATTTTCTCATCAATCATAGTTTTTCCAGCTGTATTTGTATATTCCTGAATGATTCGGCGCATAACCGTTGGCTGTTCATCGATTTCTTTTAACATGTAATACGGATATGTTCCTTTTTCAATATCACTTAAATCCAATTGCGCTTCATATGATTCGCGATAAACCAAAGCACCTTTTTCATCTTCAATAACTATTTTATTCGATTTTACTGTCACTAGTTCACCGTCAGCGATTTCTACAAACTGATTCGTTTGGTTCAGCATAGCCATAGCATCACTACAGATAACATTGAAGTCTTCTCCAAGCCCAATCAATAACGGACTTTTATTTTTTGCTACATAAATTGCCTCTGGATTATTTTTATCAATTAAAGCAAACGCATACGAACCTCTGACTACAGTTAAAGTTTTTTTCATGGCTTCTTTTGCTGACAACCCACTTTGTGAAAAATATTGAATTAAGTTCACAACAATCTCCGAATCTGTATCTCCTTGTAATTGTTCATTTTGAAGAAATTCTTGTTTGATTTCTTCAAAATTTTCGATTACACCATTGTGTACCAAAACAAACTGGTCGTTACTTGATGTATGAGGATGTGCATTTCCTTCACTTGGTTTCCCATGAGTTGCCCAACGTGTATGGCCAATTCCCATAGTCCCTTGAACTTCTGGCTTGATTTGTGCTTTTAAATCAGCTATTCTCCCAAGAGACTTTACCAAATACTCTTGCTTTTCATCCCCTGATACAAAAATACCGGCTGAATCATATCCTCTATATTCTAATTTTTCTAAACCTTGCACCAAAATATCCGTTGTATTTTCTTTTCCTATAATCCCTACGATTCCACACATAATAATCATTTCCTACTTTCTCAATTGTCTTAAGTTAATAATCAAGAAAAAAGAAGTTAATGAATATACAATTTAGATTCAGTCATTTCCTGTTAAAAGACCTTTCAATAAAAAAGTATCAATAAGTTCCATTTTCTTGATTTTTCATCATACGTTTCTATTCTGCGTAGCTAGACTTCTGTTGTAATTTTGCAATTACTTTTTCCTTCTAACTTGTAGAGTGCAGTCCCTAGAGCTATCCGCCGAATCTTTCGATAAGCTCTCTCCTCGTCACCTGAATTTCCAGGCCTGGCGCTATTCCATCATTGGTCTAACTATCCTCCTTGAAATAAATTTCAATAGAAACTCCATTAATAATAACTCAAACGAAATATAAATGTCAACACATTCATAGAAATCCAAAATTGGTATAGTCTAAAAAAACTGAAATAAAACTCTACGAGTCATATCCCAGTCTCTTTAAAAAATTATAATACAAACGGATTGTAAAACCTACCTCCATTAACTTTAAATAGTGCAAAGCTAATTACTGTCAATAGAATGGCTAAACTTATAACTACAAAGTCAACTCTATGAAATGGTCTTTGAGCATACCACGTTCTCTTCTTCTTTTCTCCAAAGCGACGTAATTCCATTGCTGTACTGATCGTTTCAATCCGATCTAAACTAGAAAAAATCAATGGAAAAACAATTTGAGCCGTTCCTTTCAATCTTTGTAAAAGTTTGCCTTTTTTAGACATTTCAAATCCCCGTGCTTGTTGAGCAAGAGAGATATTGATAAAATCTTCTTGGATATCTGGAATATAACGTATTGCTAATGCTACAGCATAACTAATTTTATAACTAACACCAATCCGGTTTAAACTTGAAGCAAATTCACTTGGATTAGTGGTTAAAAGAAAAATCAATACTAAAGGAATGGTACAAAAATATTTCAGAACTAAATTGAACTCATAAAATAATTGCTCTTGCGTCAGTGTGAAACGGCCTATTCCTTGCCAAATAACTGTTTTAGAATGATATAATTCCACTCCATATTCTGGAGCAAACAGATAGACAGCAATGATATTCAGTAGTGAAAAAATAAAAATAAATTTTACTACAAATGATATTTGATGCCACTTAATATTCGACAGCTTAAATAAAATCAACGACAATACCGTCATACCAATAAGAAAACGCGTATCGTAAGTTGTCATACAAGCAATTGATAAGAGAATTAAAAAGACCAATTTAGCTGTTCCATTCAACTTATGGATGATTGTATTATCAGGTATATAGCCTAACATTTGATGTTCATTCATTTCAAACGGACCTCCTGATCGTATTTCATAAAATTCTCTGTAAACAAAAATGGATCTTTCATCCCTAAATGCTGAGCAAAGGTAAATAAACTTGTTTCTTTCAACGAAGCTTGTTCCACTAACTGAGAATCAGTCAAGACTTTCACCGGCGTTGTATCGGCGATGATTTTACCATCAAACAAAACCAATGCTCGATCTGTGTATTCTAACATAAGATGCATATCATGAGTAATCATGACAATTGTTATTCCCATACCGTTCAGTGTTTTCAAAAAACTCATCATTTCAGTATAATGTTTAAAATCTTGCCCAGCTGTTGGTTCATCTAAGATGATCATTTCTGGTTCCAAAACTAAGATAGAGGCAATCGTCACCCTTTTCTTTTGTCCAAAGCTAAGAGCTGAAATCGGCCAATGTCTAAATGAATATAAACCACAAATTTTCAAGACCTTTTCAACACGGTTTTTAATTTCCTCTTCTTGAATCCCCTTCAAAACCAATCCCAAAGCAACTTCATCAAAAATCATTTTCTTAGAAATCATTTGATTTGGATTTTGCATAACAAAACCAATTTTGTCAGCACGCTCTTTGATAGAAAACTGTGAAAAATCCTGTCCCTCCCAAAGCATTTTTCCTGATTGAGGAGTAACAAACCCGCAAATTGCTTTACTTAGTGTAGATTTTCCAGCACCATTTTTTCCAACAATACTAAGAATTTCTCCACGGTTAAACGTTACTGAAACATCTTTCAAAACACAACGATCATTTTTCTTATATTGGTAGGTCACCTTCTTTAGTTCCAATAAAGGCGATAACAATTTGATTTCTGAGAGTAGTGACTGTTTTTTCATAAACTTTTCCATTTGTTCTTTTAGGTTTGGTGCTTGAACTTTTTCAATATCAGACAAATAATCAACTGTTTCCAAGTCTACACCGGCGTACTTCATGGCTGTTATGTATAACGGCTCCCGAATACCTTGCTCTGTTAAAATACTTGTTTTTAACAATTCGTCTGTTGGTAAATCTGCGACTATCCGACCATCATTAAAAACAATCACACGATCAACCTTACGATATAAAACATCTTCTAAACGATGTTCAATAATCAAAACGGTTGTTTTTGTGTTTTGGTGAATTTCATCAATCAAAGCAATCGCTTCTTTCCCTGCTTGAGGATCAAGATTAGCTAAGGGTTCATCAAATAATAAGATTGGCGCTTCATCAATCAAGACACCTGCCATCGACACACGTTGTTTTTGCCCACCAGATAAATCTTGAGGACGATGCTTTAAAAAATCTTTCAGTCCAACAACTTCAGTCCACCGAGCAACTTCGTTCTTCATTTCTTTTTGCGGAACTTCATCATTTTCCAACGCAAATGCAACATCTTCGCCTACAGTCAATCCGATAAATTGACCATCTGTATCTTGCAATACTGTTCCCACATCAAAAGATAAATCAAATAAACTTGTTTCAGTTAGATCTTTATCTCCAATTTTTACCTTACCTGTTATTTCTCCTTCATAACTATAAGGAATCAGCCCATTGATACATTGTGCAAAAGTTGATTTACCACTGCCACTTGGACCAACAACCAAAATTTTTTCACCTTCATAAATTGTTAAATCAATATTATGTAATGTTGGTTCAGCTTGGCTATGGTATTGAAAAGTAAAGTTATCGAAAGAGATTAATGGTTTTTTCATCGACGCCGCTCCTTTATTCTATGTAAAAAGGACAAGAAAAGGTCATTAAACTTAAAAACTCAAGCTTGCTTTTTCTCGCCCTTGCTGTTATTTTAAAAAATCGTATTTGTTCTATTACTATTTTACTACATAATTAATCTTTTGTTAAACTGCCTTTTTTTGTACGAGTTGCTGCATAGGCTGCCATCAATAATGTCCCAATAATTCCTACAGCAATGACATTTAAGACTACAGCAATCACGCCTTGTGTATATACTTTGCTAGCAGGTTCGCTATAAATCAAAACATCTAATGTTGGCGCAATCAATCCCCAAACTACAGCATTTCCAATTACTTGATAAATATTAAAACGAATAATGTCTTTTTTATTGAACTCACCATGCTGAAGATCAATTTTTCTGCCAGCAAAACCATAAACTACTCCTATGATACCAGAACAAAGGATCCAGCTCCACCAGGCACTGCCATAAGTTGTAAAATCTTTTAAGGTATGACCAATTAATCCAATCAATCCACCTGCAACAGGCCCAAAAACAACAGAAATTAACGCTAAAAATGGATAAGCGGTTTCTAAGTTTGTATTAGGAAATCCTGTTGGAATAACGACAAACCGACCTAAAATAACAAATACTGCTGATCCGATACCAATTGCTACGATTGTTTTTACAGAAAAATCTTTTTTCATGTTTTCCCACTCCTATTCAAAAATAATCTTTGGTGCTTTTCTTAATTGAATCGTCCAATCTGTCCCTGTTCCAATATGATACAGTTTAGAAAAAGAATCCTGATTAACTGCTACACCAATATTTACTAAGGAATTAACATAAACTAATGGTTCCCCAATATTAACATCTGCAAAAGATTTAGCAAAGGTCATGATATTCTGATAAACTTTTTTCCCTTGGTGATAGATTGTAACCTGTAATTGATCACCGTGAGCAATCTTCGCCGTCTTCATAAAAGCCAATGGAATATTAGTCCATAAAGAACCAAAACGGATATCCAACACATCAATACTACCTTCTAAAATCTGTTCGTCTTGTTTTGCTTCAAGTAATGGTAAACTTTCGATAGAATCCATCGAAACGATGCTACCAAGTGCTTCAAAAGTGATTTCACCACTAGCCAAACGCGCTCCATTATAAGCATAAATATCTCTACCATGAAACGTATGACTCTCTTCTGAATGAGGTAAGCGGCTAGTTACTTCATCAATCAAACGTATTTCTTCAATTCCTTGATAGTGGAAAATATGTGTCAAAGAGCCGTTATCTGGTGTAATGATATAATGTCCAGACTTTGTTTTTGCTACAATACTTCTTCTTGCACTCCCCACACCTGGATCAACAACTGAAACGAAGACCGTTTCTTTAGGCCAATATTTTACTGTTTGATATAGGCGATAAGATGCCGCCCAGATATCATAAGGAGGAATCTCATGGGTTAAATCACCTATGGTAACCTCATCACTAACCATATGCGCGACACCATACATGGCACTTACCGCTCCATCACCAAGACCAAAATCTGTTTGTAAAACTAAATACTTTCCCACCTCATTACCCCTCTCTAAATAAATGTATCGTCTAAAAAAAAATAGGTTAAAATAACTATTTTCTCCTATCATTTCTCAAACATATTACCTTTTTATTAATCATCTGTCAATTCAATTGTCGAACAATAAATAGATAAAAATAAAGATCGTTCGTCATTGTCAGAAATAGAAAAATAACCTGCTACATAATTATGTATACAGGTTATCTTAGAAACTATAAATAATGTACTAACCTACACCAATCTCAACCTTTACTACATCAGCAATTTTATCGACATAGTAATCAACTTTCTCTTGCGTTGGAGCTTCAGCCATTACTCGTAATAATGGTTCTGTACCTGAAGGACGAACCAAAATACGTCCGTCACCATTCATTTCAGCTTCCATTGTTTCAACAATTTCTTTGATTGCAGGAACTTCCATGGCACCATGTTTGTTAGTTACTCTAATATTCACTAATTTTTGTGGATAAACTGTCAGCTCAGAAGCTAGCTCAGATAATTTTTTACCTGTTTGCTTCATTACGTTTAATAATTGAATACCAGAAAGCATTCCATCACCGGTTGTATTATAATCCAAGAAAATCATATGGCCAGATTGTTCCCCACCAAAATTATAATCATTCTTACGCATTTCTTCTACAACATATCGGTCACCTACTTGAGTAATCACATCTTTCATACCTGCTGCTTCAACAGCTTTACGGAAACCAAGATTGCTCATAACTGTGGTTACGACCGTATCTTTTTTTAGACGGTTCTTTTCAGCTAAATATTTTGCACAGATGAACATAATCTTATCGCCATCGACAATGTTTCCTAACTCATCAACAGCAATAATTCGATCACCATCTCCATCAAAAGCAAGACCCGCATCAGCACCTTTTTCGACAACCATCTCCGCTAATTTTTCAGGATGTGTCGAGCCAACACCATCATTGATATTTAAACCGTTGGGAGTAGTTCCCATTGTATAAAAATCTGTTTCTAAATCTGCGAATAAACGGTTGACAGAAGTTGCAGTTGCTCCATTTGCTGCATCAATACAGACCGATAGTCCAGATAAATCTCCAGGGATTGTTTGAACAAGGAATTGTGAATACTTCAATAGACCTTCTGGAAACTCATCAAGTGACCCTAAACCTTCTGCTGAAGGGCGTGGTAAATTGTCCTCTTCTGCATCTAGCAATGCTTCAATTTCAAGTTCTTGGTCATCAACTAGTTTAAATCCATCTGCTCCAAAAAACTTAATCCCATTATCTTCAGCAGGATTGTGTGAAGCTGAGATCATTACACCTGCAGACGCCTTTTGTAATCTTGTTAAATAAGCCACTCCTGGTGTTGAAATAACTCCTAATTGAAATACTTCGATACCCACTGATAGCAGACCTGAAATTAAGGCTTGTTCTAACAATTGGCCTGACATACGAGTATCACGACCAACTAATACTCTTGGGCGTCTTGTTGAATCTTCATGCTGACTTAATACATATCCGCCAAAGCGACCTAATTTAAATGCTAATTCTGGTGTTAACTCTTTATTTGCAATTCCTCTAACACCATCTGTTCCAAAATATTTACCCATTATAACTCTCCTTCTATTTGCTAAGATAGTATCGTTCAACCTAAAGAGAAATACTCATCCATATGAAACCTACCTTAGTCACTTAACTTAATTCGCAGGAACTGAACTACTCCCATTTTCTGTTTCTTTTTCAGCAGTACTTTCTGAACTAGATGAACTTGATGAGTTTGATGTACTGGAGGAACTAGCTGGTTTTTCACTAGAAGGATTTGGTGTCAACGTTTGTCTTGAAAAAGATGTTGTTGTACTTTGTCCAATAGTTTCAGAAAAACCTGTATTTATTCCTTCAAAAACAGGATTGATTGTCACTTCTACTTCCTCAGGTGAAACAATATACTCCGCATTTGTCGGTATTTTTATTGTTCGCTTCGTTGATGTTTTTATGTTACTCACATCAATCGGCAACTCAATTGTATCAATTGCATCTAATACTGATTTAGATCCTTTAATTTCCACTTTTTGCTGAGAAAGACTAAATGTATAATGCGCAACACTAGCTGCTGGAGAACCAGTTGGGCTAATTGTTAGTCCAACTTCTTTTAAAGGCAACGATAAATTTGCCACCACTTTTACTTGCGGTGCTGGATTTTCAATGCTCAATACTTGTCCTTTATTATCAAGTGCTTGAATATTGACCGTTTGTTTGATTGTATCCACTGATTGTTTCACATTAGATAATGGTGCAATCACACGATCAATGGCTTTCGCAGTCTCTTCTCCTGTAGTGATTTCGACTTTTTTAGGACTAACGTCTATTTTCTCTACTTTGTATCCTTCTGCTTCAACAGAATCTGGTAGTTGTGGCTCTACATTAAATGATTTAGTTATTTTTTTCTCTTTTGTTACAGTTATCGTTTTAGGTTCGATCTCAGCGGTTACAGCTGTGCTCAATCCTTTTACTGCCAACTTAATTTCTGAAGTTCCAAGGGCTGTTTTAGTCAAATCTGCGACTACTTGAAAATTCCTCGTGTCTTCATTAGATTCTAAATTTAATTGAATTCGGTTGGCACTGCTTAAATGGACATTAACTGTCCCTTCAAAACCAGAAACAAAATACTTATCATGGTCATAATCTACTTGAACTGGAACATTATCAAGCATTTCATCATATACTTGATTTGTGTTGACCACATTAATAGTACTCCCTTGTGCATTAGCATTGAAAAATAATAATAAAGAAAAAAGCAATGCTAACAATCCTGAAAACCAATTACTTTGAGTGGGCTTTTTCATTTCTTTTTCGCCCCTTTCGACACACCTTCAATAAAGTGTTGTAAAAGATTCTTTTTATCTTTGCTATCTTCTTTTGGAACTAATTCTGCTCTGAGAATTTTTAGATATTCTTCTTGAGTCAATCGTGGAATCAAATCATTGTTTAGCGTCAAGCTAACATCTCCTGTTTCTTCTGAAACAATAATGGTCACTGCATCACTAACTTCACTGATTCCAACAGCCGCTCTATGACGTGTACCGAATTCCTTGGGTATCAAGTTACTTTCTGATAAAGGAAGGTAAGCACTCGCTACTGCAATTTTCCCTTGTTTTACAATGACTGCTCCGTCATGTAAAGGGGTATTAGGTATAAAAATATTAATCAATAATTCTCCTGAAATATCAGCATCTAAATCAATACCTGTTTCAATATACTCATCTAATCCGGTATTTCTTTCCACAGTAATGAGTGCACCGATTTTTCGCTTAGACATGTACTGAATGGCTTTATCAAAAGCCAGAATCATTTTCTCATCTTCCTGCTGCTCGGACTTAGTCGTTCGGAAAAAGGAGCTTCGTCCCAAATGTTCCAAACCACGCCGGACTTCCGGTTGAAAAATAACGACTGCAGCAATCACACCGTACATGATTACCTGATTCATCAGCCAAGATAATGTATGTAAACCAATAATTTCACTTAATATCCGAATCACAATAAAGACTGCGACCCCTTTTAATAACTGGACCGCTTTTGTTCCTCTTACAAGCATAATCAGCTTGTAAACAAGGTACCATACGACTAAAATATCTATAATATTGATTATATAATCACGGGACAAAAAATCTGAGGAGATCAATTGCCGCCAATAATTTAAATCAAATAATTGACTTAGTTGAAAAGACATCATAAACCTCACTTCTCTCTGAAGATTTCTTAATTAGTATACCATAATCTTTTACTTGGTTACAGGATGAGAGTGAAAGATAGAAAAAATTAAAGAAAACAGAATGAGACTGAAACAAAAGTACTTGTTTCCAACGTCCTTCAACACTTAGAGTTTTAGCTCGTATAAATTGATGTGATTGAAACGAAGCCTAGTTTGATTTTTCTTACTATTTATCCAGCCAGATTTAAAGTGCGAAACAAAACTAACACTCAGTTTTGTTTCACACTCATTTTAAATAAAAATTTCTTTAATTCTCTGATTTTTCTCGTTTAGCAGCTCGTTCTGCCCGTCTTGCTGCTCTTCTGGCTTCAGCTTCCGGATCCACAACACGTTCTTTTTTGACACGAGGTGCTTTTTCAACGATTGCTTCATCTCTTGTTTTTTCTAATTTCGCTCGAATTTTTTCTTCTTGACCGGCCATACGTGCGTAATTGTAGAAACGATTTTTCGCATCATCTACAGTCTTCTCAAAAAGCTTTCCCGCAAAATCAGGCTGTGTAGACTCTAAGGATGAGAAGCGAACTTGTTTACGCATAAACTGTTGCATCTCATCAAAATTTGGTTTTTTATAGTCTAATGTCATTGGATTTTTTCCTGATTCTCTCAATTCAGGATTATAACGATATAGTGACCAATACCCAGAATTAACGGCTTCTTTTGCCTCCTCTAACGTTTTGCTCATACCGCCAGCCAAACCATGAGTAATACAAGGTGTGTAGGCAATAATAATTGATGGTCCAGGGAAACGTTCTGCTTCTTCAAAGGCTTTGATTGTCTGCATCTGATTCGCACCTGAAGCAATTTGGGCAACATAGACATTACCATAGGTCATTGCCATCATGCCCAAATCTTTTTTAGACACATATTTCCCACTAGCAGAAAACTTAGCAATTGCTGACGCTGGTGTAGCTTTTGACGTTTGTCCACCAGTATTAGAATAAACTTCATTATCTAATACCAACATATTAACATCTGCTCCACTAGCAAGAACATGATCAATCCCACCATAGCCAATATCATATGCCCAGCCGTCTCCACCAATCATCCACTGACTATTTTTCACAAACAAATCATTGTCTGCATAAACTGCTTCTAGTAACGACTGCCCAGCTTTTTCATCAATTAAAGCTGCTTTCAATTTTGCAGCACGCTGTTGCGTTCCTTCTCCTGTATGCATATGATTGATCCAGTCTTTCATCAATAACTTCAGTTCAGAAGAAGCAACAGTCATTGCTTCACTCATTTTCATCGCTAAATGTTCACGTCGAGTCTGGTTAGCTAACAACATGCCGTAACCAAATTCAGCATTGTCTTCTAGTAAGGAATTAGACCATGCAGGTCCTTGCCCCTCATCATTTATCGTGTAAGGAGCAACAGGAGCTGCTCCGCCCCAGATAGAAGAACAACCTGTAGCATTAGCAATCATCATTCGATCTCCAAACATTTGTGTCAACAATTTTACATAAGGGGTTTCTCCACAACCAGAACAAGCCCCTGAAAACTCTAATAACGGTTTATTAAACTGCGTACCTAAAACAGTATTTGGTTTCGCTGGATTTTCTTTTTGTTTTAATGTCATTGAAAAAGCCCAGTTCATTGCTTGTTCTTTTTGCTCTTCATAGGGTTTCATTACTAAAGCTTTTCCTTTAGCTGGACATGCATCCACACAAAGTCCACAACCCGTACAATCCTCTACAGAAACCTGAATTCGGTATTTTAATCCATCCGCACCGCGCATTTCTCTTACAATATAGCCTTCTGGTGCTTCTTCCATTTCTTCGTCATCCGCTAAAAATGGGCGAATTGCTGCATGAGGGCATACAAAAGCACACTCATTACACATGGTACAACGGTCACTGTCCCATTCGGGAACTTCAACAGCAATCCCTCTTTTTTCAACTGCTGTCGTACCAAGGGGCATCCGTCCATCTGTCATATCATTTCTTATGAATGCACCAACCGGAAGTTCATTACCTTCTTGGCGATTGATTGGTTCAACAATTTCATGGACATAATCCGTAACATTAGCTTTACGAACTTTTGGTTTTACTTCAATCGTTTTCCAAGCGTTTGGCACTTCAACTTTATGCAATAATTCAACTGTACGTTCGATTGCTTCAACGTTTTTTTCTACAACAGACATTGATTTTCTAGCATAGCTTTTGAATGCTTCTTCTTTTAAAATTGGTAACACTTCATCAAACGGCATGATATCAGCTAATTTGAAAAAGGCGGTCTCCATAGCCGTATTGATTCGACCTCCTAAACCAACTTCACTAGCTAATTTCACTGCATTAATTGTGTAAAACTGGATATTATTTTCAGCTAAATAACGTTTCAGTTTATTCGGTAAAAAGCGGTCTAATTGCTCATCATTCCAAACGGTATTTAGTAAAAATGTACCGCCTTTTTTCAACCCTTTGACTAAGTCATAGGTATTCAGATACGCTGCCGTATGGCAAGCAACAAAATCTGCATGTTCAATCAAATAAGTGGAACGAATTGGTGTATCACCAAAACGCAAATGAGAAACAGTTAAGCCACCAGATTTCTTTGAGTCATAATAAAAGAATCCTTGTGCATATTTATCTGTATGATCTCCAATAATTTTAATCGCCGACTTGTTCGCTCCAACCGTACCATCTGAACCGAAGCCCCAGAATTTCGCCTGATAAGTTGTTGGATTCGTCAGGTCCAAGGCTTCTCCTGAATCAAGAGAAGTATAAGTAACATCATCTACAATACCGATAGTAAAGCGGGATTTAGCCGTTTTTCTCTCTTTCAATAGCTCATCGTAAATCGCAACAATTTGATTTGGCAAGACATCTTTTGAGCCTAATCCATAACGTCCGCCAATAATCATTGGACGTAAATCAGATTCATACATCGCACTTTGAACATCAAGTAACAACGGTTCTCCCCCTGCTCCTGGCTCTTTCGTACGATCCATAACCGCAATTGATTTCACTGTATTCGGCATTTTTTCTAAGAAGTTTTCAATAGGAAATGGACGATACAAATGTATATTCAAGAAACCAACTTTTCGCCCTTGCTTTGTTAAATAGTCAATGGTCTGTTCAATTGCTTGAGCCGCAGATCCCATTGAAACAATTACTTCTTCTGCATCTTCTGCACCATAGTAAGTAACTAAATCATAGTTTGTTCCTCTTAACCCATTGATCTCACCCATATATTTCTTCACAATTGCTGGAATTTTATCGTAATAGCTATTAATCGTTTCACGTTGTTGAAAATGAATATCCGGATTTTGATTCGTACCACTAACAGACGGATGATTTGGATTCATGCTTCTACTACGGAATTCGTCTAATTTTTCTTGATCTAGTAAAGGAGCTAATTCATCGTATTCCAACACTTCGATTTTTTGAATTTCATGACTTGTACGAAAACCATCAAAAAAATTCATAAAGGGAACACTCGACTCAATTGAAGCAAGATGCGCTACAGCTGATAAATCCATCACTTCTTGCACACTGCTTTCGCATAACATAGCAAATCCTGTCTGACGAGCAGCCATAACATCTCCGTGATCCCCGAAAATATTCAAGGCATTTGTCGTCAGTGCACGACTAGCTACATGAAACACAGAAGGAAGCAATTCTCCCGCAATTTTATACATATTTGGAATCATCAGTAAGAGTCCTTGTGAAGCAGTATATGTAGTCGTTAACGCACCCGTTTTCAGAGACCCATGAACAACACCGGCAGCTCCTGCTTCTGATTGCATTTCAACGATTTTAACTGGTTGCCCAAAAATATTTTGTTTCCCTTCAGCTGACCACTGATCAACTAGTTCAGCCATTGTCGAGCTTGGTGTAATTGGATAAATAGCGGCTAATTCTGTGAACGCATATGAGATGTATGCTGCTGCCGTATTTCCATCCATCGTCTTCATTTTTCTCATTATAATAGTCCTCATCCTTCTATCTAAAAGTAGAATAGTTGCACGCATATTCTTTTTCATTATAACGGAATCAGCAGAAATTTGAAACAAGTTGTGACAATTTTTCACAAACTTATAGATTTTACAACATTTTTTCTTTTAAATGGAGATTTTTTCAATAAAACACAAGGTTACGACTTAAAGAAATAAAGAACAAAGTAAACGCCATCTTCTGATTCATTTTCTGTCATTTCTTTTCTTTTTATAACGGATTCCCTTTTCTGACAACCTTCTAATCAATTGATAAAACAAATTATCTGTTGGAGATATCCATTTTTGTTTACACTCATTTCGTTTGTGGGTATCAAAATATCTAGGTGGATTGCCATCTAATTTATCATGCGTGCGATATTGATCAAACCTTGGTCGCTCTCCGTAATTAAAACTTTCACCATTTACAATCGTACTCTCCCAATGCTCATTTGTTTGAACTTCCTTCGTCCACTGACTTAACAGATTCCCTTGTTCATCGATAATAAATTCACTATGATAATCACCAGAAAGAATTTTTCGATAAAATCCTTGCTTCCTGATTTTTTTCCATAGTCCTTTGTTGGTAAGTGTCTTCTTCCCGTTCTTTAAGTCTGTATCTAGTACGGAAACGCCTAGATGAGCACGATTATGATACTGAGGATCTGCATAAAACCAATCATTTTTAAAAATCATTTTTATTGCTTCTTCGTCATTTCTCAATCCGAGTTTTTGCTTGTAGGTCTCCACATATTCAATATTATGTTTATCAAGTTGATTTCTAAATTGATGGATTTTAGTTTCATCTGCATATTTCTTCTTAATTGCTGTCTTTGATAATTTTTTATCTTTTTTAGCAATGATTAAACCCTCAGGATATGCCTGTTGCACAGTTTTTGAATACAAATTTAAAAAAATATCCCCTGGAGGCATTTGAGAATAAAATTTATACCTCGCCTCTGACGAAAGATGTAAGTCTCCTTTATAATCAAGATAACCACCTAAATGACAGATAACAAGCATCACTTTATCTTTATCAGAAAGCTGGCTTCTTACAAACATTTCTGTGTAGATATCGGAACCGATGAAAAAAACATTATAATGATGCTTATTATTCTGTTTTTTGATATAGGTGTTCTTATGGTTATTAATTTCATTTATGTAAGCAAAAAGCGCTCCTTGATCCCAACCGTCTTTTTGGAGGCTTTGTACTTGCTCTATAATAGTTATTTTATATTCAATAAATTCAGCAGTTGACATTTCTCTTGGTCTTTCTATTTTTTCAAGAATCGTTGTACAACTCTTTGATTCAGGCATCTGTCTTCTCCTTAGTATTCATTTAAACTCTACTATACATGCTTTTCTATTAAATTCACACTTATTCGTATGTGTCTAAACAAAAAAATAGACAAACCCTTTTTCAGGTTCGTCTACACTCACTAATTAATATAATTCTAGATACTGTTCTCTTTCCCATTCAGAAACTGTTTGACGAAAAGCAGCCCATTCCATTCGTTTCGCCTCAACAAAATTGGCGTAAATATGACTACCTAATGCATTGATCATCACTTCATCTTTGCGTAATTCTTTGATAGCATTATGAAGAGTGGAAGGTAAATCATGAATTTGTGCTTCTTTTCGTTCTTCTTCGTTCATCACATAGATATTGCGATCAACAGCTTCTGGCGGCACGATTTCATTTTTAATCCCGTTTAATCCTGCTTGTAAAAGTACAGCCATTGAAAGATAAGGATTTGCAGATGGATCAACTGAACGTAACTCTAAACGAGTAGACAAACCTCGTGATTCCGGCACACGTACAAGC
The DNA here is from genome assembly GCF_058216635.1 of Enterococcus sp. AAFC-DPL-5146. NCBI lineage: Bacteria > Bacillati > Bacillota > Bacilli > Lactobacillales > Enterococcaceae > Enterococcus > Enterococcus sp. AAFC-DPL-5146. The sequence continues at coordinate 2,253,479 of NZ_CM177103.1, forward strand.
GGCGAACGGTTACGGCCACTCCATGCAACATAAACAGGTGCTTCATAACCTGGTACTAGACGTTTATATGAATTAACTGTAGGATTACATACCGCTGTATATGCACGAGCGTGTTTCAATAATCCACCAAGAAAATGATAAGCTGTTTGACTTAATTGCATCGGGCCATTTTCATCGAAAAAGACATTCTCGTCCCCTTTAAATAATGACATGTTGCAATGCATACCCGAACCACTAATACCATATAATGGTTTTGGCATAAATGTTGCGTGCAAACCATGTTTACGGGCAATCGTTTTTACTACCAATTTAAACGTTTGGATATTATCACATGCTTCAATAACATCTGCATATTTAAAATCGATTTCATGTTGTCCTGGCGCTACTTCATGATGAGAAGCTTCCACTTCAAACCCTAGGCTTTCCAACTCAAGAACAATATCTCTACGACAATTTTCACCTAAATCAGTTGGTGCAAAGTCAAAGTAACCTCCGCGATCATTTAGGTCTGTAGTGATTTTCCCATCTTCATCTAGTTTGAATAAGAAAAATTCTGGCTCTGGTCCTAAATTAAATGAAGTAAATCCTAGTTCTTTCATATCTGTAAGTGCACGTTTTAAGTTTCCGCGAGGATCTCCAGCAAATGGTGTGCCATCTGGATTATAAATATCGCAAATCAAACGAGCAACCTTCCCATGAGTACTCTCCCAAGGAAAAACCATCCATGTAGAGATATCTGGATATAAATACATATCGCTTTCTTCAATTCTCACAAAACCTTCAATAGAAGACCCATCAAACATCATTTTATTGCTTAACACTTTGTCTAATTGGCTTACTGGAACTTCCACATTTTTGATCGTTCCCATAATATCTGTAAACATTAATCGTAAAAATCGAACATTTTCTTCATCGGCAATTCGTTTGATATCTTCTACTGTGTTTTGTTTTTTCGTCATTTTCTTCCTTCACGTCCTTCATTTTTTGTGTAAAATTCAACTATTACAATTTCGGTCCTCTGGATTGGAATGGATTTTGTTGAGTAAGTCCACCTTGAGAAATAAGTTCGTCATATAAAATCTTACGTACATCTTCATCTGTCAGCGGTTTATTTAATTCTTGAGCATGCATTTGTTCTTCCAGCTTCATTTCATAAACGCGTTTGATCCCTGCCATGTTTAGACCATCGGACAAATAATCTTTAATTTCCAACAATACATCAATGTCATTCAGTGAATACATACGTCGATTACCTTCACTTCTTTCTGGATGAATCAAGTCTTGCTCTTCATAATAACGGATTTGACGTGCTGATAAGTCTGTCAGTTTCATAACTGTACCAATTGGAAAAACTGACATGGACCGTCTCAGTTCCTTCTCTCTCATATCCACCCCCCTCTCTTTGATAAATATAGAATATCAATACTTTTTTCTATTGTCAATCATTTATGTTAGGTTTTCTAACATAAAAATTTTTTTGAAGAATTTTTTATAAAAAACAACGGTAATAAACGTTTTTGACACTATCTTATGTCATTTATTTTTTTTACTTACTTTTTCTGTAGTGAAATAGACCTTTTCTAAAAAAAAGGATGAAGTAAAAGTAAAAAGCACTTTTTCCTCACCCTATATTATTCTAGTTTGAATGATTATTCTGATGAACCCTTCCATTTTGAACCGTTTTTAGCAAAGCCTTTAACATGATAAGCATTTTTATCTTCATCAAAGTTTTCAGATAAAAGTAATGTATGACGTGTTAATTCGCTCAGTTGCTGTCCTTGATCAGATGATATCTCTAGCTCATAAGGAACCAATAATTCCATCATTTTCTCTCTAACAGCTTTTGTCAGCTGTTCTTTCCCTAGCGTACTTTTTGCGGAAACCAATACATTTGGAAACAAGGTTGGCACAAATTCATCTTCATCAATTTGATCGCTTTTATTATAAACTGTAAGTACCGGAATCTTCTCTAAATCCAGATCATTCAACAGTTCAACAACTGTTTGCTCATGCTGCAAACGATCTTCAGCACTTGCGTCCACAACGTGTAATAATAAATCCATATTTCGGCTTTCTTCTAAAGTAGACTGGAAAGCTTCAATCAATTGCGTCGGCAGATCTTGAATAAAACCAACAGTGTCAGTAATTGTGACAATCATACCTTGGGGTAGCTGCCATTTTTTTGTCAAAGGATCTAGCGTTGCAAATAATTGATCTTCTGAGTATGTCCCAGCTGTTGTCAATAAATTCAAAATTGTTGATTTTCCAGCATTCGTATAACCAATCAACCCAATTTGAAAAATATCAGATGCTCGACGTTTCTGTCTACTTCGTTCTCGGTGCGCAGTTACTTCTTTTAGCTCACGTTTGATTGCGGTAATTTTATCACGAATATGGCGACGATCCGATTCAAGCTTAGTTTCCCCAGGTCCTCTTGTACCGATCCCACCGCCTAAACGGGATAATTGTTTCCCTTGACCAATCAAGCGAGGTAATAAATAATTCAATTGTGCCAACTCAACTTGTAGTTTACCTTCTTTTGAACGTGCTCGCATCGCAAAGATATCTAAAATTAACTGCACTCGATCAATGACTTTAACACCCACAGCTTCAACAATCAACTGATTCTGTCTCGGCGTAAGTTCATGATTAAAAATAACGATATCTGCTTCATAAGCATCAACTAATTGAATCAGCTCTTCTACCTTCCCCTTGCCAATCACAGTCTGTCGATCTACACGAGGACGCTTTTGTGTTAATGAAAATACTACATCTCCTTGGGCTGTTTTAGTTAAATTTTTCAATTCTTTCATGGAGCCTTCAAATCGAGGGTAGTTATCTTCTGTTTCTACACCGACTAAAATGACCTTTTCTGCTATTTTATTCATTTTTTATCCTTCCGAAGACTGCAGCCAAGCCTCTATTTCTTTTTCTAAATCTAAAATAGTTTCAGGAGATTGTACTAAATCCCACCAGCTGGCATTCATGCGATTTCTAAACCATGTCAATTGTCTCTTCGCATATCTTCTTGAATTTTGCTTTACTTGTTCGGTTGCTTCTTCTAACGTTTCTTTTCCTTCAAAATAAGGGAAAAATTCTTTATAACCGATCCCTTGAAGCGATTGTTTGGCCTGACTTTTATAAAGTATGTCTGCTTCATTTAAAAGCCCCTCTTTAATCATTAATTCCACACGAGTATTAATTCTCTCATACAACAATCCACGATCTGTTTCTAAGCCCAGCAAAAAGTAATCATAGAGTTTCTTAGGTTTTTCTTTAGGCGTTAAAATACTGTAACCCGTTTTATCAAAAACTTCAAGTGCTCTAATCACTTTCTTTTGATTATTAAAGTGGATACTTTCAGCTGCTTGAGGATCTTTTACTTGAAGTAAGTTCCATAGCTGCTGATTACCATGTTCTTCAGCAAATTTGTGATATTTATCTCTAATTTCTGTTGATTCATCCTGAGAACCTAGTTCAAAATCGTAAAGAAGTGCTTGAACATAGAGACCGGTCCCGCCTACAACGATTGGCAATTTTCCTTTTGCAGTAATAGCAGCAATCGCCTGACGACCTTCTTTTTGAAAATCTGCTACTGAATATGACTCCGATAGTTCTCGACAATCAATTAAATGATGCACCACTCCATCACGTTCTTCTGTTGTTACTTTGGCTGTACCAATATCCAAACCTTTATATACCTGCATCGAATCACCACTAATAATTTCTCCATTTAGTTTTTTAGCTAATTCAATACTTAACGCTGTTTTTCCAACCGCTGTTGGTCCGACGATTACTAATACTTTTTTCAATCTATTCATCCTTTATTTTGTATTGACTCACGTATCTGTAATGCTTTGGCCGGAAAATCTGTATGAATCCCCGCTAATTGACGATTGAAGCAAAGAATCATTTGTTCTTCATCATTTACAGTCCAAGGTCGAATGTTTTTTGGAAAATCTCCTAAATCACCTGTATGCTCTAAAACCCAATTAATGTTAGGATGAATCCCTTCAATAAATTCTGATTGAAGGGCTCGTTGTTCATCTTTCTCAGACATTTCAAATATCGAAGCAATCTTCTGATTTTTTTCAATTTGCCAGATTTTTTCCAAACTTGGGAAATAAAAACTTGAGTACATATAGTCAAAAGGCCAAGGTTTTGACTGCATGAGTTGAATAATCAATTCTTCGATTCCTACATAATGTATCTTATCTGTTTTGATTTCAATATTCAATAGACCACGAAAGTTTGCTTTCTTTAGCAGTAATAAAACTTCTTCTAAAGTAGGTATTTCTTGAAACATTGGATTTGTTTTAAACCAACTGCCAGCATCTAATTTTTTCAACTCGTTTAACGTTAGATTGACAACTTCTCCATAACCATTTGTTGTACGATCAACAGTTTCATCGTGAATCACAATCAATTGATTATCCTTTGATAAGTGTACATCTAACTCGATTCCATCGGCACCAATAAGGATAGCTTCTTTGAAAGCTGCTAATGTGTTTTCTGGATGGGTTCCTTTACTACCACGGTGAGCGATTATTTTTGTCATGGTTGTCCCTCCGATCGAAATCATTGTATCATTCATAGGAATGAGTATCAAACAATTGAAAGTATTAGCATTTAAAGTCTCTATAACTCTATATATAAGAAGAAAACCCTAGAAAAAATTCACTCTAGGGTTAATAAACATTGATTTAATTCTTTAGATTCTCTTACTTTAGCAAAAAAATTTATCAATAATTCAAATTTATTCTCATTAGTACAGATTTTCAAACTATCACAGAACTAGCTACAATACTGGTTGTAAGACCATTATTAGAATACATATATACATGTACTTTATATGTTCCTATATTATGATTATGATTTTTGATATCTACAGTTGTTTTATACGTTCCATCAGATTGTTTTACTGCATCATACCATTTGATATCTGATTGATTACCTTTACTCCATACTGGAACTGATACTCGTGTTATTCCCGATTGGCTTAGCCCTTTTACAGTAACATCGAATGTTCCTTTGCTGGCATTATATTTTCCTACTTCCGCACTCAGTGTGGGAGTAGAAACGGTAAATTGGTTACTCGTTACAAATTTATTTGTACCATTTGACAGTTGGATATACGTATGCACATTATATTTACCTGCGTCTTTGTGGTTTTTTATGTCTATGTCTGCACTATATGTTCCGTCATTATTCTTTTTGGCTAAATACCATCGAAGATCATCTTGGCCATTTTTATCCGACCACGTTACAAAATAAACTGGTCTATTTTCATAGGTACCCATTGAGATGTCTGCACTTGCAGTGTATGTTGTCTCTTGCCCATTTGAATCTTTAATCACTGTTGTTCCACCCACTTCTGGCAATGTAGCATTTACCGAATTAGATGCAATACTCGTTGTAAGACCGTTATTAGAATACATATATACATGTACTTTGTATGTTCCTATGTTATGGTTATGATTTTTGATATCTACAGTTGTTTTATACGTTCCATCAGATTGTTTTACTGCATCATACCATTTGATATCTGATTGATTACCTTTACTCCATACTGGAACTGATACTCGCGTTATTCCTGATTGGCTTAGCCCTTTTACAGTAACATCGAATGTTCCTTTGTTGGCATTATATTTTCCTACTTCCGCACTCAACGTGGGAGTAGAAATGGTAAATTGATTACTCGTTACAAATTTATTTGTACCATTTGGAAGTTGGATATACGTATGCACATTATATTTACCTGCATCCTTGTGGTTTTTTATGTCTATGTCTGCACTATACGTTCCGTCATTATTCTTTTTGGCTAAATACCATCGAAGATCATCTTGGCCATTTTTATCCGACCACGTTACAAAATAAACTGGTCTATTTTCATAGGTACCCATTGAGATGTCTGCACTTGCAGTGTATGTTGTCTCTTGCCCATTTGAATCTTTAATCACTGTTGTTCCACCCACTTCTGGCAATGTAGCATTTACCGAATTAGATGCAATACTCGTTGTAAGACCGTTATTAGAATACATATATACATGTACTTTGTATGTTCCTATGTTATGGTTATGATTTTTGATATCTACAGTTGTTTTATACGTTCCATCAGATTGTTTTACTGCATCATACCATTTGATATCTGATTGATTACCTTTACTCCATACTGGAACTGATACTCGCGTTATTCCTGATTGGCTTAGCCCTTTTACAGTAACATCGAATGTTCCTTTGTTGGCATTATATTTTCCTACTTCCGCACTCAACGTGGGAGTAGAAATGGTAAATTGATTACTCGTTACAAATTTATTTGTACCATTTGGAAGTTGGATATACGTATGCACATTATATTTACCTGCATCCTTGTGGTTTTTTATGTCTATGTCTGCACTATACGTTCCGTCATTATTCTTTTTGGCTAAATACCATCGAAGATCATCTTGGCCATTTTTATCCGACCACGTTACAAAATAAACTGGTCTATTTTCATAGGTACCCATTGAGATGTCTGCAGTCGCAGTGTATGTTGTCTCTTGCCCATTTGAATCTTTAATCACTGTCACTCCATTCACTTCCGGTAATGTAACATTCACCGAATTGGATGCAATACTCGTTGTAAGACCGTTATTAGAGTACATATACGCATGTACTTTGTATGATCCTGTGTTATGACCGTGATTTTTGATATCCGCGGTTGTTTTATACGTTCCATCAGATTGTTTTACTGCATCATACCATTTGATATCTGACTGATTATCTTTACTCCATACTGGAACTGATACTCGCGTTATTCCTGATTGGCTTAGCCCTTTTACAGTAACATCGAATGTTCCTTTGTTGGCATTATATTTTCCTACTTCCGCACTCAACGTGGGAGTAGAAACGGTAAATTGATTACTCGTTACAAATTTATTTGTACCATTTGGAAGTTGGATATACGTATGCACATTATATTTACCTGCATCTTTATGGTTTTTTATGTCTATGTTTGCACTATAGGTTCCATCATTATTCCTTTTACCTTGATACCATTGAAGATCATCTTGACCATTTTTATCCGACCACGTCACAAAATAAACAGCTTTAGGATTACGACCACTCAATTCTAAACTTGCTGTTGCGTTATAAAGAGTCTCCGAACCTGTTGTATCTATAATTGACGTAGTACCTGTAACAGGAATAGTTTCATCCCACTGTATATCTTCAGTAAATAACCCTGTATAGTCTGTATTTATATCAAATGGATGGGCAATTCCTGGAAAATAGAAATTTGATGACCATTGCCATGAAGAAAAATCACTATTCCAATTTTGAGAAGCCGTAGGTGAATATGGATATTGTGCTACCCAAATATTATTTTTGCCGAACAGTCCAGTATTAAAAATACCTCCTTCAACATCTAACCAACTTCTTGATAAATAGTAGGCAACTTTACCATATCCCAAATTATTCAATTTATTTTTGAATGCTACTGTGTTGTTATTTAGGGAATTAATACGCATAATAGGTTCTTCAATATCAGATACCATAACCGTCTCTTTAGAAAGACCTAAAGCATTTGCATTGCTTGCAAAATATGCCGCTTCTGCTTGAGCTCCCGATACTGAAGTGTAATGACCATAATGATAAACTGAAACTTTTAAACCTGCACTTTGAGCATTTTTTATTTGTGAGTCTGCGAAAGGATTTAGGTAGGTTGTTCCTTCTGTCAGTTTTACAATCACACCTTTTACCCCATAGTTTTTCATCATTTGATATTGAGCTACAGTAATCGTACTGTTATGTGAGGAAATATCAATAAAACTAACTGTTGGACGATTAGCTTCACCTGCTGTCACTCTATCTATTTCAGTTCTGGTTTCTCTTTTTCTTCTCCCCTTTGGAGCTAAATCTGAACGGTCTGAGGGAGAGGGTTCATAATAATCTAGCTTTTCATCTACTGAAGAACTAGTCTCTTCAGTAACAGTACTAGATGTTTCCTTTTGTACCTCATCAGAACTAACTGTAGTCGAACTTTCCATCAAGGTATTATCTGTATTTTCATATGTACTAGATGTATTTTGTATAGATGCTTCCCTGTCAGAAGTCTCTTCTGCTAATGCTTGCATAGGAGTATATGCATATGTCGATAAACATAAAAAAACAGCTCCAATTGAAAAAAATTTCTTCATAAAATCAATCTCCAAACCTTTTTATAGTAAATTTAGATGGATAATCTAATAATTAATTCTACAATATTGAAACTGATAAATCAATTACATAAAAAAAATATTAAAATATACAAATAGATTATAATTATTCCATCTAACGTTGTTCATGCTTCAATCAAATAAATATCTAGAAAATTAAACCAAGTTTTTATTCATAAAAAACCTTACAAGATTCACCAATGGATTTTTTAAAATCCTCAGATGAATTTTATAAGGTTTATTTTAACTCATAATTCAGCTGCAACTCGTTGATTGCTTTCCAAAAATTAACTTCTATTTTTTTCTTTCATAAATAAGGTTTTGATTACTTTAATTTCACCAAAAATATACATACAAATAAATACTACCCCTAGCCAAACTAATCCTCTAAGCAACAAGGTGATAAATAAATTAGAAAAACTAAGAAAAGGATTTGTCATGAAAACTACTATTGCTACTAGTATGCCTATAAAAGCAGGAATAATTAGTTGTTTCAAAGCATCTTGTAGTCGACCATCTAAAACTTTAGTCATTAATAACCAATAAGATACAGTAAAATTAACAAGATTAGCAAGACATACGAAAATAGAGACATAAATAATCGTTCCTAAACTCACACCAACTATTATACTAGGAATCATTATTAGAATAGAGATGATTCCATTTACTAGTAACTTATTAGAATGATTTCTCGCCATAAATATACTGCTTGTTACTGCGTTTAACATTTGAGCCCATAAACTAAATGATAGAATAGAGAACGGAAGTACTGCACCATACCACCGTGAACCAAATAACAAAAAGATTATTTCTTTTGCATTTAACATCATAAAAACAGTTAGAGGAAAAGCAATTAAAGCTAATACACGGATAATTTTAAAAAATGTTTCCCTAATTAGTTTTACATTATCTTGATGTTGTGAAAGTATTGGCTGCAATACAGGTGTTATAACCCCCAAAAACACTGTAGTGGGCATTGTCAATAATTGATAACTTTTTTGATAGTTAGCAATAGAAACTGGTCCTAAAAATTTCCCCACTAATAAATTATCTGAATTTCTTGAAAGGTAATTAAAAATAGTAAAAAACAATTGGTTTCTTGTAAATGCCTGAATAGATAAAAAAGGTTTAATACTTAAACTTCTAGTAAATTGAATTTTTACTGCAGAAAAATTTAATACCAACGAAATAATTGCTGGTATGGCGCTACAAATCACTAAAGCATATACACCCATCCCTGCGTAGGCAGCTCCAATACCAAATATAGCCCCAACAAAGCTTGAAAAAAACAAACGCAAGTTCAACTCTCGAAAACGAAGATTTTTATTCAAGATCGCTCTAGGAACCGTATTTATACCTTCACAAAGCACAACGACAGACATTGACCAAAATAATGGTTTATACATTTCATTATGATAAGCTAACGCAACTAAACTACCTGAAAAACCAAAAATGATACTTAGTAAGATTGAAAAAAGGAATGTGTAATTAAATAATATACCATAATCTTTCTCATTCAATTCTTTTCTTTGGATAATAGCTGGTCCAATCCCAGCAGTTACTATCAGTTGAAAAAAAAGCAGATACACTTGTGCATTTGCAACTATACCAAACTCCTCGACTGGAATTAGCCTAGAAAGTATAATATTTATAAGTAATTGAATTAATATAACACTGTATTGTCCAACTGCTGTAAATATCATACCTATGCGAAAAGTACTATTCATTAAAAAATCCTTTCCTTTTTACATTTTTATTTCTAATGTAGCAGATTCAAACACGAGAATCTAAAAAAGGCATATTTGTAAAAAAAGCTATATTAAGAATACATCAAAAAATAAAAATACTTGTAGTAATTTTTTTTGATTGTTAGCATAGCCAAAATATATTCCACACTTTTTAAAACTATCCATACCTTTAATGTCTGTTACAACAACTATTATCTTATGATTTTTTTTATTATTTTCTTAACAAAATTTTCCTTTTCAGGTTGATTAGTTTTATACACTTTACTAATAATAAAAACAAAAAAATAATAACTTCCCCAAGTTAAATAAACAGCATTTCTTGGAAAAAAACCTTTTGAGTATTTTTTATTTTGTAGATATAATTTTTTTAGTAATTCTTTAGATAACATCGTTTTATCTTCTATACATTTAACAGCCATAAAGTCATTTACATTCATCGCTTTTTGATAAAAGTGTTTTAAAGCTTCCGGATGTTTTTTTTCAAAAAATAAAAAAGTCAATTCATTTTTTTTTAAAATATCAAAATTTTTCTCACTTATTTTAGAAGTTAGTGTCGAATTTTCTGTTGTTCTATAATAATAACCCACAGAATCAATTAAAACGATCTCATCTATTTTATCAATTATTTCATAGAAAAAAATACCATCTTCATAAATAATTCCTTCATGAAATTTTACCCGATCAATAAGTGTATGATGATAGATTTTGCCAGATGCTGATACAGCGTGATAATCTGATGCATATAACTTTTCTACTAACGATAGAAAGTCTCCTTTTAAAGAAGTCATATTCACTGATACATCATCAGATAGCTCTTTAATATCTTTAGTAAATTTACTCATAGCAAGTTTTACACTCATTTTACTCACTGCTCTAAAAAGAACTTCTACATGAGTCGAAGAAATCAAATCATCACTATCAACAAAAATAAAATACGTTCCACTAGCATGTTGAATCCCAACGTTTCTCGCACTAGATTGTCCACCATTTTCTTTTACAAGCAATTGAATATTTTTTTCTGGATGATCCTCACAAAATTTTTGAGCAATTTCTCGTGAACAATCTGTTGATCCATCATCAATCAAAAGTATTTCAATATTCTTATATGTTTGAGAAACTAAACTCTCCAAACATTCTATCAAGTATTTTTCCACATTATAAATGGGAACAATAATACTAACTAGTTCAGTCATGGATGGCTCCTTTCAGATAGTCAATTACAGGAGAAAATGTTTTGTCAAACGTAAAATTTTCTTTCCCATAAAGATAAATTTCCTGTGAAAGTTGTTGTTTTTCTTTGTCTTTTAGAAGATTTTTATACCAAATTTCTATATCAGAAATTTCTATTGGAGTGTCATCACTAGTGACACGATAATAAAAAGGTAAGTTACGTTTATCCAAGTCTGTCGTTACACCAGAAATGATCGGCAACCCATTAGCAAGATACTCTTTTCCTTTTAAACTACTATTATAAGAGACTCCCGAACGGTGTCTAGCTAAAGAATCGACTCCCACATCTGCGGCTTGATAATAATCTGTTAATTCAGAAAGTTTCTTTCTCCCTTTTAAATATACAACATTCTCCAATTGGTAATCACTAACCATTTTTTGATATTTTTTTAAAACAGGTCCATCTCCAATAAGAGTAAAAGTGATTTCAGTTTTATTATTGTCATTTGCATAATAATTCCGTAACCCTTCAATAAGTCGGTCATATCCATGATAAAAACAAAGAGTCGCCACACCTAATAAATTGATTGATTGATCCGCTTTTGGTGCTATGTCATTCAGATTAGAAAACTCGTAGGCATTGGAAATATTAATACACTTTATTCCAAATATTTTTTGGTCATCTGAATAAGTAACCACTCTATCAATATACTTCGATAATTCACGAGTCCAAATTTTTTCCTTCATCATAATATCAAATTTTACTAAACTGTTAAATTCATTAAGATACGGATATGTAGGGATTTCGAGGATTATTATTATATCAGGATTAAGCATCTTCGCTTTTTTTACTAATTTAACGACACTCTTATCTAACACAGCACCTTTTCTCATATAAATAAAATCATAGTTTTTCCAGTTTATATTCTTCGTATTAAAATATTGCTCTGAAAAAAAAGGAACTACATTTCTTAATAAATGAATAAGATTCCTTTTTCCATTTATATGTTTAGTTATATGTAAATCATTTTTTTCAAATTCATCAATTTGTTTATTGATTTTTTCCAAAATACCATATGCATGAGTCAAATCTTGAGACAAATAAATTCCGTTCATAACTAATCCTCTTCTATTTCGTTCATCTTTTTCTTCAAAAGAGATAATTCTTGTGTCAGTACCTTTAATTGCTTCTCCGTATTGATAAGCGTAATTTGTGTTACCAAAGAAAAAAATAAGAGCATTCCCGTTAATACAAAAAGAGCAAGTGATGTTAATGTGGAAATACCTAAGAATTTAGCTATACCATTACCTATAGGAGGAAATAATGCACCAAATATCATAACAATTCCTAATAAAAGCCATTTATTCATTTGACGAACTTCCGCATGACCTTTTCGAATTAAATAAACAGTAAACGTAAAAAAAACAATTGCTATTATAACAGCTAAAATTTGTAATTGAACGGGCATTATTTAGAATCCTCCTTATCAATCAATGAAGCAATAACTATTGATAGTGAAACATTAATCATATAGCTAACAGAGTTTATGATATTAATACTAGACTTCCCTGTTTCTCGCTCAAACATTTTTACACCGACTTCTTTAATCTTATATCTATTAGCTATAAGGTACATATAACTTTCAGGTTCAGGATATTGGCTTGGATATCTATCCACAAATTGCTGAATTATTTTTCTATTTCCTGCTCTGTATCCACTAGTAACATCCTTAATGTTCACACCGGTCAGTATTCGAATTAGATTAGATAAAATCTTAATACCTAGTTGCCTTGCACCAGATGATTTAAATTCAGAATCACTATCTAAAACAAATCTTGAACCAACAGTAAAATCAGCTTGATTCGAGATAATCGGGTCAATTAATTTAGGTAAGGAGTGAATATCATGTTGGCCATCACCATCAAATTGAACTGCAATATCGTAACCTTCATTTAGAGCATACTTATATCCAGTTTGAACGGCTCCGCCAATACCTAAATTGTAGACAAGCTCAATATGGTTAATATTGTTTTCCTGCAAAATTTCTTCTTCATTGTCCGTGGAACCATCATTAATCACAACATAATCAAGATGATACGGACAACCCTGTCTATATACTTCTACTTTTTTTATTACCTCTACAATTCCATCGGCTTCATTATAAGCTGGAATGATCAATAAAATTTTATTAGTTTTCATTTTACCGTCCCTAAACGTTGATTATGTATTGTTTGATTTTTGATTAAAAGTATAAAACTTCATTATAAGTTTTGATATGCTTTTCCCCCAATAACGTTCAAACAATATCTGTTCTTCGATTTCCCTAGTTCTATCTACCGTATTATTCGTTGTTTCAGAATCCTCATGTATTCGGTGATGCATTAATCTTTTAGAAATATATTTAATGCTGCCTTCTTTTTTCATGATTCTTTCCCATGCATCCCAATCTAATGTCATCTTGAGACTCTCATCAAACTTGAATCCTTTTAACCGTGTCATGTTATATGAAACTGCAGGACAAGAAATAAAATTACCAAAAGCGTAAATTCGTCTTTGATACCATTTAAATGGAAAAATAGATAACATATGAAGTCCAAATGTTTTGATATACAAGTTAACATTTCTCTTCCTAAAATTTCCCAAGTTATCTATCTCACTATAATCAGTAAAAACGATATTAGCATCTGTATTTTTTTCAAAAGATCTAAACACAAATTCGCCATATTCAGACATATATATATCATCTTGATGTGCTATTGTTGCATAGTCTGTTTCAACAAACGATAAAGAGTTATTCCAATCTTTACCAATACCACCACCTTGAAGAGTATATATAGGAATATCAAAATCTTTACATAATTCTTCAATATAATCGTTGGGTGTACTTGTATATAGTTGTACTTGTGATATGCCAGCTTCTACCAGAGTTTGACTAACACAAGATTCAATGCATGCTTTTAAATAAGGAGATTCTCCATAAGCGCATATCATAAAAGTATGTTTTAATTGTTCCATACTGTTCCTTTCTTTATTACCATTTGTTACTAAAATAAATAATACACAGAAAAAAATGAAGCTATCATCTTCAGAAAACTGAGTATTTTGACTACAAATCCCTCAATTGTATTGTACTATTTAAAATCGGGATATTCAAGTTAACTTAGCAAACACTCATTATTCTGCATGAGTATTACTTAACAGAATAATGAGTGTTTCCTATGTAATGTTAAAAAGAGATACTTTAAAAAAATGATTATTTACGAAAAATTCTATAGGTGATCCTTTGTAACTTCTGTCGAATTTTAAATTCTAAGCGTGACAGCTTACTCTTATTTTCATCTACAGTTAATAAATTACCAATATGTCGAACCGAATTTTTTTGATAGTCATTACTACTATTTATTTCTTCAATGATTTCTCTGTAAACAACAGAAACTTCATAGATATTTTTCGCTTCTGATACAAATGCTAACGCATCTTCTTGAACTTGTTTAAAGTTTTCTAATGTTGTTTCAATTACGGAAGTTAATTCATCTATATTACCTGTTTCATACATTTGACCAAATTTAAACATTTCGAACGCAGAAGAATGTCCAGGATTATCTGATAAGATTACAGGAATACCATTTAACAACGCTTCAACATAGACTAAACCGAATGTTTCCATAGCAGAAGGAAATACACATATATCTTTATCAGTTATATTTTCCCAAGGGTTCTCCATGTTCCCTGTGAACGAAATGTTTTTCAGACGACACTTTTTGATATGATCCATACATTCTTTTTTATACTCTTCATCCCAACCACCAATAAAAACAAGTTCTACATCAGGGCGATTCATTTTTTCAAAGGCTTGAATGAGTTCAAGTTGATTTTTTCTTTTAGATATTCGCCCTATAGATACGATTCTTTGTTTATTTCCAACTTTTGGCTTTATTGTTTCAATTTCTGTATAGGGAGAAAAAGATTTTATTTGTCTATTAGGGAACAACTCTGCTATTTTTTCACTTAGTTGACCATTAACTGCAAAAATTTCAGCAGAATAATCATCAATAAAATCTAACTTATTTATATAATAAGCAAATTCATTATCCGGAAATTCATGAATCAACCAAAAATGTGGTGTATCCATTATTGCTGCAGCAACAGCGCCTTGAAAAATATTCACTGTGTTGCTAATAACAACATCAACTTTATTTTCTTCAATTACGTCGCTTATTTTCTTGATTGCTTCTCTATATGATGCGGCTCTCTGGGCTTCTGTACCAAATAAATGCCCCGGCGCATCTTCCCACCACCAACGTTGATTATTTATCAGAACACAATCAATACCATGTTCTGTAAATCGTTTTGAATAGTCATTTTCAGTTACTTTTTGTTGGGTAGGGGCGATATTTATCACTTTGTATCCCTCAAAAGACAAAAATTTCATTAAATTAAAAATCGAAACTTCTGCTCCATTATCTAATGTACCTGTTGGTGAAACAAAGAGAATTGTTTTCATAATCATCTTCCTATCAATTGTCTTAGATTTATCAACCATTCAGCTTCTTGTAATGGGAACCAATACGAAAGAAGAATTAAATACAACATCATAATATAATTTATTATGATAGTAGTTACCGCAAGCTTAGTTAAACTATTTTTTTTGAAAATTACAGTCATATTTTCTTTGTAGCTAATAAATAGGGGAACTAGATATATTAAAAATGGTGTAAAATATCTTCCTTGTGCTCCTTGAGATATTAACGCGTTGTCTCCTAAAACAAGAGGGGTCCAAGCAAAATACATACCACCTATGATAACAATTATTTGCAAAGGTAACATTACACCTGATGTAATTCCAAAGGTTTTATTTAAACTATACTTTTCATTCTTCATTAATAAAATTGTTAATACAGCAATATCAATAAATATTAGCCACATTGGAATTTGAAAATCAAATATTCCTAAATATCCAAATATTCCCGTAGTCAAGTAAGTATTCAAGTGAGAATTTAAGTTATTATCCAAAATAGTATTCAGCATAACTTGTGCAAAATTTGTTATTCCACCTTTATCTTTCAAGTAAATCACTGAAAATATTAGTAAAAGAACGGTAAAAAATCCCATAAAAATGTATTTATACTTCTTTATTAAATATTCACACTTCTCAAACCATATATTTATTTTCTTAAATTTTTCTGGAAATCTTAATCCTAAAGGTAATAATAAACCTAATAAAAACAAATTATTTATCTTCGTTATATATAACCCTACTGTAGCAATGAATAAAATAATCAAATATTTTTTGGTTAACAGCTTATTCACAGACAGATTACTTAAAATAGAAAAAAAACCTGTAATAGCAACAAAGTTCATTACATCATAAGAAAGAGATGCGCTTTGTTGAATCATTATTGGTAAAAGAGAGATGAACATTAATGCTAATTTCCCGTATTTTAAATATTTTATTACAAAATACATCATCAAAATATAAAATATAGCATTAAATATACGTCCAAAAGTAATCATAACCCCGACGGAAGGATAAAGAAATTTTCCTAGTAACATTCCTAAGAGTTGCGGCAATTGCATTATTCTTTTTGGCGGAAGAGCAAGCTTGAGCTTCTCATTACTAAAATCTACTTTCTTACTAAATAACTGCGAATATGCTTCTCTATCAATTTCTCCTTTAGTACTATCAATTTTCTGCCATTTAAAACTATTCCCAGTTTTTTCATATAAAATTCCCCAAGCCATTCTAGCATGACTTGCCTCATCAGGCACTCTAGCTATTGGCATCAAAAAAATGTTTATAGTAATAAATATGGAAGCTAATAGTAAAAAAATTTTTTCTGTTTTTTTATATTGTTTTTTCATTAATATACCCTACTAACTCGTCTATTTTCTGCTTAGTTATACATTGATCTAAAACATAATTATATGCGTTTCCAGCGATTTCTTTTCGCTTGCTTTTAGATTGAATCAACCAGTCTAATTTAGTCTGCCACTCATTGTCATCAACTAATATCCCAGTTTCATTATCTATAATCATTTCTTTAAAAGCACCAATATTACTAGCAACCGTAGGTACTTTTACCAAAGCAGCCTCAATCCATTTAATTTCAGATTTCGCTTCATTAAAAATAGAATCCACTAAAGGTGCTATATTAATATCAACTTCACTGATTAAATTAGGAAGCTTTTGCCAAGACACATAAGAATGTGTTGTTATTCTACTAGTATAAGGTTTCATTTCAGATGGAAGATCTAAATGCCCAACCAAATGAAGTTCTAGATTATCATATTTTTCTAGTAATTTTATGATAGCATCCTTGACAAGTTCAAAGTTCTCATTATGTGTAATAGATCCAGAAAAGTAGCCAATTTTCACTTTTCCATCTGATTTATCATAATTTTTCGTCGTTTCTTGACTTAGTTGAACTAATTCTATATTCGCCAAATTACGATTTAATAATACTAAGTCTTTGTATTGTAAAAGTTCACTTTGCATTTTTTGTGTTGAAGTAACAACGCCATCACATAACTTTAGCATTTCTCCGTAACTTATGACACCATTATCATAATTTTGCTTTTCAGATGTTGATAATCCCTGAACGTAAGTTAATTGGTCAGTATATTTTGTATCAATCACCAAATCATCTATATCATACAAAATCACTTTATTATATTTCCGAGCCAAATGGATTAACTCAATTAATTTATTATCAAGTGGCGCCCGATAAATAATTATATGACTTGCGTGTTCTGCATATCCCATTTGAAAAGAAGATAAATTTATACTCCAAACCTTATGTCCTAGTGATTCTAATTGTTCTATTTTGTTTTGTACTCGATATTTAGTTAGTTGCGGAATCGCATTTTCCACTCCATCAATGATCAGTATATGCTCTTTTACTTTTTTAGTTTTAACGTCATCCATAATCTGCTCAATGACCTCTATTGGATAATCCGTTTCTGATTCTATATATTCTATCAAATCAGGGATTTCCGTTTCTCTAAGTAATCCTTGCCATGCAAACTTATCATTATTATAGTTAGAAAAAGCAGTGTACTTAATTAACGGCACACCTTCTTTGACCATTTTTAAAGGATGGATATACATTGGACTGTCCTCATTATTTTCATTGAGTGCGCCATGTTTGAATCCTAACTCTTCAAAATGTTTAGTAAAGACCGTTTCATGCTTACCTATTGCTTTATTTCTTGAATCAGTATCATCTAATGCTGTCCAATAATCATAAAATCCGTTATAGCTTAACAATGATTTTTCAATAATTAAAAAGTAAGATTGTAAGTGGATAGGGATAAAACCATATTTGTTATACTGAGTGAAATCATTTTGTTCTTCTCCATATGAAATTCCCCAAAAATCTAATTTCTTACTTGCCATTTTAGAAAATACTGGTGAAAAATCACTAATTGGTCCCACATTTGTATCATTGACTAATAATAGCTCATCATATTTACTCAACTTATCTTTCCCAAGATAGTTGATGCCATAACGAAATGCAGCTGTATCATACCCTTGATTACTTCTTAACTCAACATGACCTATCTTTGATAATTCTTCGATATCAGTCTCTGGTAAAGTTCCATTGACAACTATCAATACATTATCAACAATCTCAGCGAGTGCCTTTAAAAAGACTAACTTATATGCTTGAAGATTTTCTTGATTTTCATAAATCACAAAAATCAACATTCTACTTGGTCGATCATAATTATTTTTCTTTCTCTGAACATCTCTTACACGTTTCAGAAAAATCGTTTTCAGATTAGGTATTTGTTTTACCTTTCTTGCTAAAAATCTGTTTACTTTACGAATGCCTTTAATAAGCAATCGAGGATTTTTTAAGACTTTTGCTCCCAAGCTAAGCGGTTTAATTATATAGTTTCCTAATCTAAATGATTTGGAATTCAAAATCTGATTCTTTTCGACTTCCAACAATGAAATTATATTATTTAAATGTTGATTATCATTTGATAAATTCGTGCGTTCATTTATCAGCATCGTATTTTCATCTATCAATTTTGAATTTTCTAGGTTTACTTTTTCTTCAGAGTTTATTCTAACAACAACTTCATTTTTTAACTCTTCCACTTGTTCTAGAAGTTTCCTTATATCCGCATCTTGGTTATGAATATGGTTGGTTACATCTTCTAGATGATTTATAAGATCACTCAATCTATCCGACAATACAAATATATTATTTTTCACTGCCGTCATAATTTCTACTGGGAAAATACTTACATACTTGCTTAATATATACAAATAAACGTCAAAGTAAAATTTTTCAGATATGTGATTTCCTTTTCTGGAAATGGAATCATCCAATACTCGATAATTCAACTTTGTATTATGGCACTTTTTAGGCACGGCATTATTCATCAAAATCAAACCCATAATAAAATCATAGTCAACTAATTTTTTCCGATTCAACTCTACATCATACTTGTTATCTTTAATTTTTGATGTTCGGATCAATGAACAATTATCAATGTAATTCGATGATAAATAAGACTCTAATTCAAATTCTTTTGCTTCCATAAATACACTATCCGTATCCACATCAAATAAATCTGAATAGATTATGTCTGAATTTTCATTCTGCGCTGTAGAAATCAATTTCTCAACATAGTCATCATCTAGATAATTATCACTATCTACAAATAAAATGAATTCTCCATTCGCCCATTCTAAGCCCTGATTTCTAACTATACAAATACCAGCATTACTTTGAGAAATGAACTTTGTATTTTCATAGGTCGAGCTTGGCAACAACTCTGTAATAATTTTATGGGAATCATCTGTTGATCCGTCATTTATAATCAAAAGTTCTATATTGCTGTGTGTTTGCGAAAAAACGCTTTTTAGGCATTGTGCAATATACTTTTCATGATTATAACAAGTTATAATAATAGATACTAAATCTTCCAATGTCAACTTCACCTTTACCTAAGTTTTATCATACTTCCAAATTTTTTTTACAAATCCTTACAGGATAAACGAGTATTATTCTGATAGCCAAGAACCATTTCTTTTTAAAATTCCACTACTTGAAATCCGTTCACTTTTGCTCATATTGTCTTTTTTAGCCACAATAATTACAGGTGAATTTTCTTTATCGGCAAAAGCACATGGTTCATCATCGTCGTTACGAATTGAAACATTTAACTTTATTGTACAACCGTTAATGCTATTCAAATTGCATTTATACCTTAATTTTTTCTTACCTTTACCTGAAGTCATTGTATCAAATGAATTATCATTATATAGCCAAACATTTCTATCAATGTCTACCATTGAAAATGCTACATAAGTTCTCATATCATCAATGACATCATAAGCAACTGTGAATTCAACCAAAGTATTGTTATTATCTATAATTGTCTCTGAAAGTAATTCTACCTCTAAATTTTCAATTCGTTTAGTTTCTTCTTCTTTTTCAGTTTGCTGTTCTTCATCATTAGATCCTTCAATTACAGTTGCTGAACCAGTTTCCATAACATTGGATAATGAGTACTGATTAGCAACATCTTCTGGTGTTCCAATAATCTTCACTTCACCTTTGTCAATCATCATTGCTTTATTACAATATTTACGGACAGCATCCATTGAGTGAGTCACTAATATAATTGTCTTTTTATCTTCTCTTGCTTGCATGAAATAATCATTACATTTACGTTGAAAAGCTTCATCACCAACTGCTAATACTTCATCTAGTACTAAAACATCACTTTTCGACTGAATAGCCACAGAAAAAGCCAATCGAACTTGCATACCACTTGAATAATTTTTCAATTTTTGGTTCATAAAATCTGATAACTCTGCAAATTCTACAATTCCATCATACATATCGTCAATTTCAGCAGTTGAAAAACCTAATAAAGCTCCATTCAAATAAACATTCTCTTTTCCAGATAGCTCTGGATTAAAGCCAACCCCTAATTCAATAAATGAAACTAGTTTACCATTAATCTCAACTTGTCCTTTTTCTGGCACATAAATTTGAGAAATGATTTTTAATAATGTTGATTTGCCGCTACCATTTCGTCCAACAATACCAAAAAAATCTCCTTTTTCAACTTCAAACGAAATATCTCTGAGTACTTTTTGCTCTCTATACCCTTTAATTCCTTGAAAATAATTAACAATTGTTCGCTTCAGACTAGTCGTGTTTTCAGTTGGAAGTCTGAAACTCTTACTTATGCCATCTACTTTTACTGCAACTTCATTTTTCATAATTAAAGAATCTCCGCAAACTTCTTAGAATTTTTATTAAAAATCAAAAATCCGAATATCAATACAACGAACGGTATGATATAAGGAATGACCATAATAAATTTATTATCAATCAACTGCCATACTGTGACATTCTTGGGACTTGTAAACCAGTATCGCATATCCTGAATCATCTGAGCCATAGGATTTAATAACAATAATTTGGCAATTCTAATATCCGCTCTTTCAATAATTAATGTTACCGGATAAATAATTGGTGTCATATATAATCCTATTTGTAAAAGGACTTCCCATATCGGACCAATATCTCTAAATTTCACATAAATCGTGGCTAAGATAAACGCAATTCCTAATGAAAAGGCATATAGTTCAATAAAAAGAAGCGGTGCTAAAAAACCAAATACTGATAAATCAACTTGATTGATCAATCCAAAGATAAACACGATAACTAAGCTTATCATTAAATTGATGAACGCATTTATTGAAACAGAGACAACAACAATGTATGTTGGAAAATTGAGTTTTCTTAACAAATCCCCTCTGTTAACAATTGATGCCATTCCTAAATTGGTTGTTTCATTAAAAAATCCCCATAACACTTGCCCTAAAAGTAATGCTACAGCAAAATGCGGTACATCATCTCCAAAACGTAGAAAATAAATAAACACAATATACATTACCGCAAACAGCATAACAGGTCTTAAAACCGACCATAAATAGCCTATGACGCTTCCTTGATACCTTAATTTAAAATCAGTCTTTACTAGTTCTTTTAATAAGATTCTATTCTTTTTTTCAAACATTAATAAATTCTCCCTCAAATATCTGTTTTTGAAGAATGACAACAATAGTACCTTTATCATCATACATTCTAAACAGACATTAATAAAATAGCCTAGCAAAAAAACACCTTTGCTTTTGTATCCGTTAATTTGTTTATTATACTAAATTTTTGAATTCAATGCTACTAGTGTAAAAATAACGTTGACTAGTATATGCAATTAAAGTTTATCACTTAATAACGCTAGTCAGAGCTTGTACAATTCTATGCTATAACGCTTTTTGTAATTGCCTCTTTAATTGATAGTGGTAGGCATCATGCTGCCCATCATTATCAATCTCTCTTAAAAATATCTCTTGTATAAATTTTTTCTTCAACATCAAATAATGCTTCTTCCATTCTATTTACAACAATTACATCAGAAGAACGCTTAAAAGTGTCTAAATCTTTTTCTACTTTTGAATTGTAGAACTCTTTTTCAGCCAAGTTTGGCTCGTATACAATAACTTCTATGCCTTTCGCTTTCAATCGTTTCATAATTCCCTGAATTGAAGAATACCTGAAATTATCTGAATTAGCTTTCATAGTCAAGCGATAAATCCCTACTACTTTAGGTTTTCGTGCTAATATTTGTTCGGCAATAAAATCTTTTCGAGTTGTATTTGCGTCCACGATAGCACCAATAATATCATTCGGCACTTTATCATAATTTGCACGTAATTGCTTTGTATCTTTTGGTAAGCAGTAACCACCATAACCAAAAGATGGATTATTATAATGAGAACCTATTCTTGGATCTAAACCAACACCTTCGATAATCTGTTTTGCATTTAAACCTCTTACCTCAGCATAAGTATCTAACTCATTAAAATAAGCTACCCTCAGTGCTAAATACGTGTTAGAAAATAGTTTTATTGCCTCTGCTTCTGTTGCGTGAGTTAATAATATCTCAGCATTTTTTTCAACTGTATTCTCTAAAAACATTGCCGAAATTTCTTCTCCACGCTCTGAACATTCTCCAACAATAATTCTCGATGGATAAAGATTATCATATAACGCTTTACCTTCACGTAAAAATTCAGGTGAAAAGATAATATTCTCCGTTTGATATTTTTTCTTGATTGTCTCTGTGTATCCGACAGGAACAGTTGATTTTATAATAAATACAGCATCTTTTCGAATAGCAAGCGCTCGTTCAATTACATTTTCAACAGTAGATGTATCAAAATAGTTTTTATCCTCATTATAATCAGTTGGCGTCGCTATAATCAGATATTCCCCGAATTTAACAGCTTCTTCAAAATCTTTCAAAAATTCGATATTTAAATCTTTTCTATCTAAAAAAGCGTGTATTTCTTTATCTTCTAGAGGAGAGATACCTTTGTTCAATAAATCAATTTTTTCGTCAACAATATCATAGGCTTTCACTTGCTCTTTTTGACTTAACAATAGAGCATTGGCAAGTCCAACATATCCTAAACCAAATATAGAAATTTTTTTCATTTTATATTTCCTCCAATCAACGTCACTTCATGGTTTCAACTCAATAATTATAACATTAGATACTATAACTTTCCATTTATGTCTAAGTGTTATAATAGCTATGTATACAAGAGATATAAAACTAAAAATCAGTTTTACATTCTCTTTAAAGACAGAACAAGAGGTTACTCAATCAACAAACTTTTGTAAGTTTTTAATAATACTTTTTATGGATTTTTCTTATCTTCTTAAGCTAAGACTTCTTAATTCCTACTATTTCAACATCATTTCCAGTGCATCTTGCCAAGTAGGAATATCAAACCCTAATTCTTGAGCCTTACTGATATCCATCACTGAATGCTTGGGACGAATAGCTTTTTGAGGAAATTTACTTGAATCCACAGGTAATACTTCCACTTTAGTATCTTTCAAAATTTCTTTAGCAAA
The DNA here is from genome assembly GCF_058216635.1 of Enterococcus sp. AAFC-DPL-5146. NCBI lineage: Bacteria > Bacillati > Bacillota > Bacilli > Lactobacillales > Enterococcaceae > Enterococcus > Enterococcus sp. AAFC-DPL-5146. The sequence continues at coordinate 2,277,552 of NZ_CM177103.1, forward strand.
TTCATACCAGCTACAACTATTATCATTTGATAAATGATAGACACCATAAGGCGCTTTTTCTTTTATAACAAATACCATAAATTCGGCTAACGTTCTGGTCCAAGTAGGGCGACCAAACTGATCGTTAACAACGGTTAGTTGATCACGAGTTTCAGCTAACTTTTGCATTGTAAAAACAAAATTGTGTCCATATTGACCAAAAACCCAAGAAGTACGAATAATGTAATATTTTTCCATTGACTCTTGAACAATTTGTTCACCTAATAATTTAGTCCGACCATACTCATTTTTAGGATTAGTTTCATCATCTACTTTATACGTATCGTCTTTTTTTGTACCATCAAATACATAGTCTGTACTTATATAAACTAACACAGCATCTACTGATTTTGCAGCATTAACTACATTTCGTGTTCCATCTACATTAACTTTTTCATCTAATTCTTTGCCTTCATCTTCTGCTTTATCCACAGCTGTATATGCCGCACAATGATAAATCAGATCAGGCTTTAAATCAGTAATAAATGTCATTGTCTGTTCAGCATTGGTGATATTCAGTTCTGTTGAATCAGTTGAAACGTATTCTAATCCCTGCTCATCCAATAAATGACATAATTCTGTTCCTAGCTGTCCATTACCACCAGTTACAAGTATCATTGTTATTTCCTCCTTCAAGAAAAAAGGCAGGACTGCTCCTGCCTCACAAATTATTATTTCAATCAAACTGCTTCCAAGGAACATCCCCGAAACTCATCTATAGAGACTTATTTATTGACCATTTTTCGCATAATTAGCTTCTACAGCTTCTTTATCAGCTGACCACCAATCATTATTTTCTGTATACCATTGAATCGTATCAGCTAAACCATCACGGAAGTTAGTAAACTCTGGAACCCAGCCTAGTTCTTCACGTAATTTTGTCGAATCAATTGCATAACGTAAATCATGACCTGGTCGATCATTTACATGCTCATACGCATCTTTAGGTTGACCCATTAACTCCAAAATCAGTTCCATGACTGCTTTATTGTCTTCCTCACCATCAGCACCAATCAGATATGTTTCACCTAAGCGACCTTTTGTTAAAATCGTCCATACTGCTGAAGAATGATCGTTCGTATGAATCCAGTCACGAACATTTTTACCAGCACCGTATAATTTAGGTGTAATTCCACTTAAAACATTCGTAATTTGGCGTGGAATGAATTTTTCAATATGTTGATACGGACCATAGTTATTTGAACAATTTGAAATCGTTGCTTTCAAACCGAAAGAACGTCCCCAAGCTTTTACTAGTAAATCTGATCCTGCTTTAGTTGAAGAGTATGGGCTTGATGGATTGTAAGGAGTTTCAGCTGTAAATTTCTCTCCTTCTCCTTCACCATGTCCAGGCAAATCCTCACGCAATGGCAAATCACCGTATACTTCATCAGTTGAAACATGATGGTAACGAACATCGTGTTTACGACATGCTTCGATCAATGTATAGGTTCCAATAATATTTGTTTGCACAAATGGAAATGGATCATTTAAAGAATTATCATTATGAGATTCTGCTGCATAATGAACCACAGCATCTGTCTCTTTAACTAAACGATCAACTAATTCAGCATCAGCAATGTCACCGACAACTAATTCGACACGATCAGTTGGTAATCCTTCAAGATTTTTTTCATTTCCCGCATAAGTTAATTTATCTAATACAGTTACATGAACTTCTGGATGATTATTCACTACATAGTGAACAAAGTTTGATCCGATGAATCCAGCTCCACCAGTAACAATAATTTTTTTCATCTTTAAGGTCTCTCCTAAATATTCTTAGATTTCACCATAAATAAATGGATTTTCTGATTCAAATTCTTTTAATGTCGGATGATTTTTATCCTTTTCAGACGTAATTGCTTTTTGGATATCAATCGGCCAGTCGATCGCTAAATCAGGATCATCAAAGGCAATTCCACCATCTGCTGGTGCATTATAATAATTGTCACACTTATACATGAAGTTGACATTGGGCGTTAAGGTTACAAAACCATGGGCATATCCTTTAGGTACTAATAATTGACGGTGGTTATGCTCTGATAAAATATAGCCTTCCCACTGCCCATATGTCGGACTACCTTTGCGAATATCCACGATTACGTCTAGCACCGCTCCTGTTACTACACGAATCAATTTTGTTTGTGCTGCTTCGCTTTTTTGGAAATGCAATCCTCGTAACACACCAGCTTCACTAGAAAGTGAATGGTTATCTTGTACAAAGTCGAAATCCAATCCATGTTCAGCAAATTTTTCTTTAGAATAACTTTCAGTAAAGAATCCACGATGATCTCCGAAAACGTTCATCTCAATGATTTTTACATCTTGTAATTTAGTATCAATAACTTTCATTTTATTATTCGCCCCTACTCTGTTTCTGCCAAACGTAACAAATATTGTCCATAGCCATTTTTCTTCAATGGTTGTGCTAATTCAACAAGTTGGTCTTTTGTGATGTAATTCATTCTGTAAGCAATTTCTTCTAAACAAGCAACTTTTAAATTTTGACGTTTTTCAATGGTTTCAATAAAAGTAGATGCTTCTAAAAGTGATTCGTGGGTACCTGTATCAAGCCATGCATACCCTCTACCCATCAATTCAACAGATAATTTATTCTTTTCTAAGTAAACTTTGTTCACATCCGTGATTTCTAATTCTCCACGTTCAGAAGGTTTGATATTTTTCGCAATCTCAACAACTTCATTATCATAAAAATAGAGACCAGTTACTGCATAATTTGATTTTGGTTCAGCTGGTTTTTCTTCAATAGATAGAGCTTGCATATTGTCATCAAATTCAACAACACCAAAACGCTCAGGATCATTTACGTGATAGCCAAAAACAGTTGCACCATTTTCTTTTGAGGCTGCTCGTTGTAACATATTAGACAAACCGCCACCATAGTAAATATTATCTCCTAATACCAGGCACACACTATCGTCTCCGATGAATTCTTCCCCGATAATAAATGCTTGAGCCAGTCCATCTGGATTTTCTTGCACAGCATATTCAATTCGAATGCCCAAATCTTTCCCATCGCCAAACAAACTTTCAAAACGAGGGGTATCATCAGGTGTAGAGATAATTAAAATCTCTTTGATCCCTGCCAACATCAATGTTGACATTGGATAATAAATCATTGGTTTATCATAAATCGGCATTAATTGTTTTGATGTCGCTTTTGTTAGTGGATACAGTCTAGTCCCACTTCCTCCAGCTAATATTATTCCTTTCATGAAAAAACTCCTTTAAAATTATTTATTTCTTTTAATCAATCATGTCATTAAACATTATCGCATTATCACTATGACTTGTCATGTCTTTTGAAATTATTTTACATAACTGTAAAATAATTCTCATTTTATTTTTAGCACACCACGTTTTATAAGAGCAGTAATCAGCTCATATCGCCATTTAAGCTGTTGAGCTAAACTGGCTTTAGTCTTGATTTCACTAGCATTACTATCATGTCTACGGTACAATGTAAGCTTTTGCGGTATCAACGCACTCTTATTCTTATATGCTGCACTCAAACCAATCCACATATCATGCATTGGCACATTAACTGGTATTGGCAAAATTTTGGCTTTAAGATTGCTACGAAAAGCCATTCCAGCACCAATGTATTTATTTTTTATTATATTATGAAGAAAACCAAGTTTTACTTTTCGATAGTCAAAGTAGGAAGCTTCTATTACATCTAAGTGCTCATCTACGATTATCAAATCACTAATTACTAAATCGATTTTAGGTTGTTTTTGAAAAAAATCCAGTGTCGTTTTAACTTTCTCTGGAAGCCAAACATCATCTTGATCTGCTAAAAAAATAAATTCTCCCTGACTTCGTGTAATTGCAAATTCAAAATTAGCAATCACCCCTTTACCTGGACCTTTAAAAAAATTTATTCGAGAATCCTGAGCTACATAGCTATTAATTATGTCTATCGTTCCATCTGTGGATCCATCGTCAGATATAATCAACTCATCTTCTACTTCCAATTGCGGTAAAATACTATCCAACTGCTCTTTCAAATATTTCTCTCCATTGTATGTAGCAATACAAACTGAAATCATTTATTTTCCTTTCATCAGCGATTGATATTCCAGAAACGTACGTCGCCATATCTTTCTGTTTTTTACACTTAAAAATTGTTTCATTGTTCTTAGAAGCAGATGTTTTCTATGTGTAAGCAACTTTTCTTGATCATACTTTTTATAAAACAACGTTTCTGATTTAATAATAGACTCATATCGTTGACTATTTACCATTCGATAATCCAACACTGATAAATCATGATCTAAATGAAAGTCTAACACACAGATTTTTTTACGCAATTGATGAATCCGCCAAAAAAGCCAATGGTCTAAAAAATCTAAAGGAAAATCTAAATTAAACATGCCAATATTTTCTAATGTTTCTTTAGGTAAAACAGTTCCTGAATTTATACTCATGACCATCTCTGAGTAAACACCTGATTTAGGCAGTTCTGATTGACGACCAATGTAATTGTCAGAAAACACTGGAGATATCTGCCGACCATGAGAACTTACAATTGGAACATATGCACCTATTTCCGTATCCAACGTCATGGACAAAAGTCTCTCCAGATACGATGCATCAAACAGAGTGTCTTGGTCAAGTAACAGCATTAAATCACCTTTAACCTCTGCAAGATACCGGTTTCCAGCATTATAAGCCTTAGCTAGACCAGGATTGGTCTGATCATGGATGTAACAGACATTTTCTAGATGAAACAATTCATTACTTTGCTCTTTCTTACTATTATCATAAATAAATAAATACAGGGTTTCTTTTTCCGAAAGTAATTCCTTTAAAATAGAGTAACTTGGTGTTTTTGAGAAGTCCATTTGATATAAAACCATGGTAATAACTAACTTATTCTCCACTAAAAAAACCTCCAGCCCCATTTATTAAAGAACTTACCCATAGATTGTAAAAAGATTTTAAATAGTTTCTTATTTTTATGTGCCCCTTTTTCGTACAAATGAATCACCGTTTCAAAAGGCGTATATAAAATCTTATACCCTACTTGTCCAAAACTCAAACAGAGATCATTATCTTCAAAATACATAAAAAATCGCTCATCAAATCCATCTATCTGCTTAAACTTATCAACATCTATCACCATTAAACAACCCGAACCCATTTTAATATAGGAAGTTTTGTCATCTGGTAAATCTCGGCATTCGTAATAACTTAAACGCTTATCAAACAATTTTTTAACAAATTGAAGCGGAACAAACCGCAACATATAATCAAAAACATCTAATTTTTGGCGTACCAAATATTGTATTGTTCCGTCAGAATTTAATACTTTAGGACAGACCGCGGCTAACTGGTCATCTTCTTTCATTCGCTGAATCATTTTATTCAACACATCTTTTGTAATTAAAACATCGGGATTAAAAATAATACTATATCGCGTAGTAACATTTTTTAAAACCTGATTATGTCCATATCCAAAGCCTTTATTTTCAGCGGACTTGTGCAATATAACAAATGAGCCATAACTCTCCAGTTTGTTTATATAGCTTTGCTCCGAAGCATTGTCAAATATATGTATATCATACTGTGATTCTAGTCCTAATTCACACTTTAAGTTATCAAGCACATCAAAAATATGACGGCTATTGTGAGTAACAATGGAGATTGTTATTCTATCATTCATATTTTGGCACCTCATTATAAGATAAGATGAATCAAACAAGCATTTCTTTTACTAACTTATCTACACCTAATTTGAAACAACAATTGTTTTGATTTGTCATTATTCAGAAAGTGGGGCAAAAACCTTAAGAGTTTCGCCCCACTCCCTCTTTTTTCTTATTTCTTAATCAATGAATTATAACACAGCTTAAAATTTCAGCAAAGATAGTCATTGATTATTTACTTTTTCTTAGAATGTTTCCCTAATCGCTTTTCTATTTGCTGCTGACGAAATTCACGATTTCCAAATATACGTAAAATATACATCAATGGTTGATGATTCTCGCCAACCAATCCAATCATTTCAATAAACAACTCTAAACCAATTGCACTAAAAACAATTAGCAAAATCGATGCTACATTGCTTGCGTAACTAAACAATAATGCTACAAATGAGAAAACCAACGCCAAACCATAAATCGTCATTACGGCTCCTTTATGGCTAAACCCTAACGACAATAACCGATGATGTAGATGCATTTTATCAGCAGATGAAATCGGACGTTTATTCATTAAACGGCGAATAATCGCATAGACAGTATCAGTAATCGGAACACCTAAAATAATCATCGGTGTAATCACGGTTATAAACGTAGCGTTTTTCAATCCTTGTAAAGACATGACCGCAATCATAAATCCTAAAAACAACGCTCCTGTATCCCCTAAAAAAACTTTGGCTGGATAAAAATTATAAGGAAAAAAACCAGCAATACTAACAACTAAAACAAAAATCACAATTGGAATATAAACTGTTTTTGCATGAAGGAAAAAATAGCCAATCACACCAATCGTCGTTAAGCTAATAATGGAAACCCCAGAGGCCAACCCATCTAACCCATCAATTAAATTAACTGCATTTGTAATAGCTAATATCCAAAATAAAGTCAAAGGTAAACTAAACCAACGTAAATCAATATGTCCAAAAAACGGCAATGTAACCATATCTATACGAATATCCGCCACAAAGTAAATGACTAATGCTCCTAACAAGATACCCAAAGTTTTTTTCTTTGGTGATAATTCATAAATATCATCAATTAAACCTGTTAAAACAACAATCCCTGCACCTAATATAATCGGCCATATGTAATCAATCGGAATGATTGACTGAAACAAGACTAAGCAAGAAAATGCAAAAACAAAATAGATACTCAATCCGCCAGCTGTAGGCATAATTTTCGTATTAATCCTTCGTTCCCCTGGAGAGTCATAAGCTCCTATTCTAAACGCCAACAACTTAACAATCGGCGTTACAATCAGCGATAAAATAAACGTCAAAAAAAGACGAATAACAATTTCATAAATAAACATAGACATGAATGAACCTACTTTCTTAATGTACATCGTATATTATACCGAATCATTTCACATTTACAAGTTGGAACAGGTGTTTTCACTTAATAGAAACCCCAAACCTTCAACTCTTTTATTAAAAGTAAGAGCATTCGGTCTACTTCTTTAATTTTTCTTTTATTTTATCTGTTAGTCGATTGATTAACCCATAACGATGTTGAATCTTTTCATTTGATAGATATTCTTTAACAACAGCATTGATAATACCGCCTAAAATAATAATCGTTGCTGCAAAATTCAACCACAACATCAAGATGATAAAGCTTCCTATAATCTGATAGCTAGCAATCTTTGAACTGAAATATTTAATGTATAGACCAAAAGCCTGTGATAATAACATCCAGCCAATTGTTGCAAATATAGCTCCTGGTATAATTGAACGAAAGGTCAGCTTGGCGTTAGGAACAACACGATAAATCAAACACATAATAACAAGCAACACGAGTGAGGTAATTGGCCACTTCAACGCTTGAAAGGTTTCAATAAAATCTGTAGAAAAATGTAGAATTGGCTGCAGCACATCTAAAATCGTTTTACCTAAACCTAAAACACCAACAACGCCGACGATTGCTGTTAAAAATAAAACAATCACAAATAATGACATTAGCCGAACAATCACAAAATTTTTGCGCTGTTCAACACCAAAAGCCTTATTCATTGCGGTTTGAAGAGCATTGATACTTTGACTTGCACTCCATAAAGCAGCTAATGCAGAGATAGATAGCAAACTGCCAGAACGTTGAGTCAACAAGGACTGAATGGCTGGCTTCAAATCATTAAATATTGCTTCTGGAATTGCGGATGCGATATAAGGCAAAACTTCGTTTGGATCAATATGTAAGTACGGTAGAAGATTTCCTACCGCAATCAGGAGCGGAAACAAAGACAAAAGTAAATAATAAGCCACAACTACAGACGTATTTCCTATCTCAGAATCGACCATCCTCCGTTGTGTTGTTTCAATAAAACGCATTAGGTTTTCATTATTTTTTACTTTGTCTGCCAGTTTCATAAAATTCTCCTCTAGTTCAGTTGATTAATAAGTCAATTCTTCCCCTTGAGAGGTCAAAATCTTCGGTCCTTCTTTAGTAATAGCTAATGTATGTTCAAATTGACAACTAATACCACCATCTAAAGTATACGCTGTCCAGCCATTTGGGTCCATTTTCATGCGCCAAGTTCCTGTATTGACCATAGGTTCGATCGTGATAACCATCCCTTCTTTTAAACGAAGGCCTTTGCCAGCTTCACCATAATGAGGAATGACAGGACTTTCATGAATCGTTGGTCCAATACCATGTCCTACAAAATCTCGAACAACTGATAGATTTTCACTTTCAACGTAGGTCTGAATCGCATGACCAATATCTCCGATACGGTTGCCCACTTGAGCTTGTTCTATCCCTAAGTATAATGCTTTTCTTGTTACTTCCATTAAATGATCCAATTCAGGTGTTGATTTACCTACCACATAAGCCCAACAAGAATCTGATACAGCTCCTTTTAAATCGATACACATATCTACCTTAATTAAATCACCATCTTTTAATGGTTTTTTTCTAGGAAAACCGTGACAAATTTCATCATTAATACTACAGCAAGTGGCATATTTATAGTCTTCAAAACCAATTTGCGCAGCAATCCCTCCATGGCTTTCAATAAAGTTTCTAACAAATACTTCAATATCCCAGCTAGTTACGCCTGGTTTAATAAACGTACGTAAATGACGATGGACATCTGCCAATAAGTCTCCAGACTCATCCATCATTTCAATTTCTCTTGGTGATTTTAGTGTAATCATTCATTATCGTCTCCTAATCTTTATACTAAGAGTATTTTATCATAATTTATGAAAATTTCACTGAAAAGTAGTTGTTAAATTCTTTTTCTGTTAATTATTGCCCTATTTATGCTATTTAAACTGACTTTTGTAATTTACACAACCTTCGTTCTTCTGATATAATCAAGATTGTATTACTTGAAGGAGGAAATCTAATGACCTTAGCTAAAATCGTTTATGCAAGCATGACTGGAAATACAGAAGAGATCGCAGATATCGTTGCTGAAGCTTTAGAAAACTTAGATATTGAAGTTGAGATCAACGAATGTACACAAGTTGATCCTGAAGATTTTGAAGATGCAGATATCTGTGTTGTCGCTACATACACTTATGGTGATGGTGAATTACCTGATGAAATCGTTGATTTTTATGAAGAATTACAAGAAATTGATCTGTCTGGAAAAACATACGGTGTATGTGGTTCTGGTGATACTTTCTACGATGATTTTTGTAAATCAGTAGACGACTTCGATGCTGTTTTCACAAAAATTGGTGCTTCAAAAGGAGCAGACAGCGTAAAAGTTGACTTAGCTGCTGAAGAAGCAGACATCCAAAATCTGGAAGCCTTCGCAAAAAAATTAGCTGAAGCTGCAAAGTAGATAAAAATATAAAAAAATTCACCAATCATATGAATGGTGAGTTTTTTTGTATTTAGCCATCAATATCAATCGGTTCGTTCCGTTCTAAAATCTGGTCAATGGCTTCTTTCATCAATCGTTCAATTTGTTGATCACTTGGGTGAATGATACCAGAAGTCATCAAGGCTGCTATTCCAGTTGCAACAATCCACGTTCCCATGTGAAGAGAATTGATTTCCATATCGTTTAATTTTTCATAGACTGGGTCTTGTTTTACTGCGTTAGAAAAATAGCTGTACGAAAATTCCTGCATTCTTTTTCCACCGCCATATTCTTCTAAATAGAGTGCGCGATATAATTTGCTTTCGTTTTTGGCAAAATGAATATAATTTAAAGCTAAGTCCACAATTGTATTATCTGTATGGGAAACAGGAAATACTTCTTTTGCCAAATATAAATGAATCCTTTCAAAGAGTTCTTCTTTTAAGTCGTCCATATTTTTAAATTCTAAATAAATAGGTTGTGTTGAGCATTTCATTTTGGTTGCAATGTTTCGTGCGGTGAATTTCGAAAAGCCTTCAGTGGCCACTACTTCGTATGCAGCATTTAAAATCTGATCTTTAGTAATTGTTTTTTTTCTTGCCATAATCTTTCAATCCCCTCTACCTATACTTTACAACGCTTTCTCATCTATACTAAAGTTATTGTAACATGATTTGTTTATTCTGCAAAATACTAGTCCTTCAAACTTATATTATTTTATTTATTTGATTACACGGGACTTTAGAGACGTTTTTTCTATAATTAAATAATCCTCAAATGCTGCTGGATTATTTGAGTTCACACACTTAACGTGTTATGATATGGACGATTATGCAAATGAAAATCTAGGAGGTTATTCTATGAAAATACCAAATTTTGACGAAACATTAAAAAAATATGCACGGCTAATTGTCGAGACCGGTGTCAATGTTCAAAAAGGTCACAGCATTGTTTTACAAATTAGCGTGGACCAAGCCCCTCTGGCTCGATTAATTACAGAAGAAGCCTATAAATTAGGCGCAGGTGAAGTCATTGTTCAATGGAATGATGATATCATTCAACGTGAATTTTTATTACATGCAGATGAAACATACTTAGAAAATGTTCCTCAATATAAAATAGATCAAACAAATGACTGGGTTAATAAAGGCGCTAGCCGTATCAGTGTGGTTTCATCCAATCCTGATGCTTTAGCTGGTGTAGATACAGATCGTGTAGCAACGTTCCAATCTTCTTCTGGAAAAGCTTTAGTAAACCTAAGAAAAGCAACACAAGCCAATAAAGTCAGCTGGACAGTTGTTGCAGCTGCTGGCAAAGAATGGGCAGCCAAAGTCTTTCCAGAATTAAAAGATAGTGAACAGCAAGTTGATGCACTTTGGAATGAAATTTTTAAAACGACTCGAGTTTATGAAGCAGATCCTGTTGCAGCTTGGAAAGCTCATGACAACAAACTAGCCACTAAGGCAGATGAATTAAACAAAGAACAATTCAAAGCTTTACACTACACAGCACCTGGTACAGACTTAGTAATTGGCTTACCTAAGAATCATTTATGGGAAGGTGCTGGCAGTGATAATGCACGTGGTGAAAAATTCATGGCCAATATGCCCACAGAAGAAGTTTTCACAGCACCTGATAGAAACCATGTCGATGGCGTTGTTTCTAGTACCAAACCATTAAGTTATGCTGGAACGACGATTTCTGGTATGAAATTTACATTTAAAGACGGAAAAGTCATTGATTTCTCCGCAGAACAAGGTGAAGAAGTATTAGGAAAATTACTAGAAACAGATGAAGGTGCGCGTCATTTAGGTGAAGTTGCTTTAGTTCCTGATCCATCACCAATTTCTCAATCTGGAATTATTTTTTACAATACCTTATTTGATGAAAATGCTTCAAATCATTTAGCTTTCGGCTCAGCCTATGCTTTCAACTTACAAGGCGGTACTGAAATGAGTGAAGAGCAATTGACAGAAGCAGGTTTAAATCGAAGCCATACTCATGTTGATTTCATGATTGGATCAAATGAAATGGATATTGATGGGATTAGAGAAGATGGTACACTTGTCCCAATTTTTAGAAATGGTGATTGGGCTTAATTTGACAGACGAACGCACTGATTAAATAAATCAGTGCGTTTTTTGGATTAGAAAGGAGAGGATTATAATGGACTATCCAAAAAAACTCGTTGAAGCAGTTACTGAAAAAATGTCTGAACATAATTTAGAAGGCTTCCTCTCTGGACAAGGTCCTAAAGGTGCAACACTAATGCTAGTAGGGGAAGCTCCTGGCGAAACAGAAATAAAAACAAGTATTCCATTTAGCGGTAAATCTGGAAAAAAACTTGACGGTTGGCTAGCAAATGCTGACTTAAAACGAGAAGATATTTATATTACTAGTACCGTTAGAAGCAGACCTTTCAGTATAAAAAGACAACTCAATAAACGAACGAGCATTGTAGAAACAAAATACCCAAACCGACCGCCAACAAAAACAGAAGTATTGGCTTATGCACCTTTGCTTGACTTTGAAATCCAAACGATTCAACCTAAAATTCTCGTACCTATGGGAAATACTGGTTTAAAACGATTATTGGGAAACAAATATACGATTTCAGATTATCACGGAAAACTACTAGAGTTACCAATTTTAGAGTATTCTCAAAAAGAAAATAAACTAATTGAATCGACTAGAATATATAAACTATTCCCAATCTATCATCCCGCTGCTGTTTTTTACAACAGGAAACTTGAAGTAGATATTCAACAGGATTGGACTTATTTAGCTTCTATATTAAAGAAGCTTTAGTTTGTTTACTGATGAAATTAGTTGTGCCAAATTTCTAAGCATAAATTTGACACAAAATTGGCACAAAATAAAAAAAGACCTTTGAAATCAGCGTTTCAAAGGTCTTTTTTACGTTCCCGACTGGAATCGAACCAGCGGCCTATCGCTTAGGAGGCGATTGCTCTATCCTACTGAGCTACGAGAACATTCTTTAGCTATTTAACTATTAGTATTACTAGATTTCTGGTAAAGCTCATGTAGCCTATTTTACTTTGAGAGTATGGATCTGTCAATTTACTGTTCTCAATGTCTATTTACTTCGTAATTCGAGTTGATATTGTATTTTGTAAACTAATTTGTTTAAATCGAATTGGATAATTAAATTTGAATCAACTGTTACAACTACATATCAAGTACCCGTTTCTTTTATTTGAGAAGATCTACTGAATTCAATTTGTTTTATTGAGTGATGAATAATGCAGTTACTTTCTTGTCAATCAAAAAAAGAAGTGCCCAATACAACTGAACACTTCTGTAATATTTTGTCTCCATTAATTTTTCCACAACTATTTTATTCTTAAGAATATCTCAATGTGCATAATATCATCCATTCTGATGATGAACTTCAATAAATGGCTTTAGCATCATTGAATACAGTAACCATTACGCCTTATGAGCATTTAACAGAATCACCAACATCTCATTCTTCGTAACCTTTTACTTTTTAACATTCATCTTTCCCTTTAACATCTTAATTAAGTAAAGCCCGCCAACCACAATGGCTAAATTTTTACCGATTTTACCATTTCTTGCAACTTTTTCTTCTTTTGTCTTACTCATACTTTTCTCCGCCTTTCGATTTTTGATTTCTACTCACTTCTATACTTCAAATTATAAGAATTTCCAGTTATTTTTGCTAATCATCCGCCTATGAACAAAAAATTCGTAAATGCTTTCAAAGGATGTTACCCTTGAATAATACCGCTAAGAATAAGGGAGGTGTAATTATGCTTGATAAATCTAAAGAAAAAACATTTGCGGAACGTCAAGATAGTTATAAACAAGAAAAAGAAGAAATTTTTAAGAAAGCTTTAGAAGAATACCATGAACAATCTACTGGAGAAACGATTGAAAATGACCAAAACAACGTATAAATATGAATAGGCTAAGTGAGTATGTTAGACAACAAACTCACTTAGCCTATTTTTAAAAATAATCTTCTAAAACAGGTATTCCTTTTACTAAACGTTTATCTAGTGAATCGACCAATTCTTCTTCTCCAGTAATTTTTCCATAAAATCTTAGTTCACTGATTGTTCGATAGCCCATAAAAACTTGAGTCAACGATTGAATCGTGCTTACAAGTAATGCTTCGTCACTTATCAGGTCGGGTTGCTCCTCTAGTTTTCTTACAGTACTTTTTCCTTCTTCGTTAATCAATAATTCCCAGAATCCCTCGTTCCATGAACCATAAGTATCTTCTATCTTAAGATAATATCTTTCGTTATCCCCTGTTTTGAAAGGATATTTATTCAAGAAACTCTGTAAATCAATAATTCTTCCCATCATAAAAGGATCAATTTTCATGTCCACTAAAGGTGCTGGCATCAAATAACTCAAGTTATGACCATCAAATCCTGTTTCTAAGTAAAATTCTTGCGACGATCCATTGTGGGAACCAACAAAACGAGCGATTGATTTAAATGCTTGTTCAGTTAAATATCCCCATTCTTTTATAACAAAACGTTCCCCGCTTGATTGATAAATCAAGTAACCTTTTGCTATCCCTTCTTCATCCTCATACAAAGCAAATTGATTTTCCTGATCCATACCAAAAGTGTATTCTAACCACCAAGATTCTCGAATCACTGCGCCCCGTTGATTTTTTGTTGAAGCGGCATATATGTTTTTGCAAATACTTTTTGCTTCTTCAAAAGTTACACGTTTCATCTGACCAGGAACCGATTTTACATTGGGCCAATCAGCTGCTTTTACTGTATATTTGGTTTGTTCAAATAACTGTTCAAAACCATACTTCCTGTAAAAAGGGTAAGAAAATGGAGCTAAGTAAGCTAGCTCAACCTTATTTTCAGTCAGTTCTTTTAAGAGTTGTTTCATAATAGTCGAGACACCACCTTGTCCGCGGTATTCAGGATAGGAAGAGACACAGCCAATGCCTGCCATTTGATAGCTGGTTCCGTGAAATGCTACTTTAAATGGAGTAGCAATGACTTGACTCGTTAAGAGATTTTCTGAAAAACAACCATAATTCCAAGACTGTTTCACTAGTTTTTTAAACCGTTCTTTACGTTTTTCTGTTTTTTCTACGTTGAATGCGTAGGCGGCCAATTGAAACATTTCTTCGATTTGGTCTTCATTCATTTTTTTCACTTGACTCATTGACCTTACTCCTCCTTGTCTTTCGTAGTTAAGGATAACGCAATAAGGGATTTGTTTAAATAGTTTTGACTTATGTAGTTTATTTGAGTTGCTTTTGCTTGCAGAATATTGGTTAGTATACTCTTCAGCAGTTTGTTTAGTTTGAGAGCTTTTGGTGATTCACTAGTACGGTAACTTCGCTCCCGTTGGTCGCCAAGTACTGTTCATCATCTGCTCTGCGAAGCTATCGCCTATCTATAATTCTTAGAACTGTATCTTTTTGATATTAATGTGCCCGACACTTTATATAGTGATTCTCTAGTACGGTAACTTCGCTCCCGTTGGTCGCCAAGTACTGTTCATCATCTGCTCTGCGAAGCAATCGCCTACCTATAATTCTTAGAACTGCATCTTTTTGATATTAATGTGCCCGACACTTTATATAGTGATTCTCTAGTACGGTAACTTCGCTCCCGTTGGTCGCCAAGTACTGTTCATCATCTGCTCTGCGAAGCAATCGCAGTGATTCACAGCAAAAGAGTGCCCTCAGACACTCTTAATAAGATTCTTCTATCATTTGCAACATTTTACTAAATTGACGTTTTTTAAAGTACATCAAAATCGTTCCTAACACTGCATCATTTATTTTTTGCAAAAATCCGAATGATTCCATTTTTTCGGTATAATGAATTTCACATGAGTTATCATCAATTGGCACGATTTCATAGCCCACTGAAAAATTGTTTTTAGTCGTTGATGTTCGGAAGTGGTACGATGAATTGTCGACGATTTTTTCGACCTTGATTTTTGCTCGGCTGTTTTTAGAAAATGATTTTACATATTCAAAATTATTCAATTGTTTTTTTGTTAAACTTTTCCCAGTATGCTTACGGATATCAAAAAGAACAGAATCAATCACTTTATCATAAAAGTAAGGTGCTGGAATATTTAATTTTTTAGTAATCTCCATTATTTTTTCACCTCATTATTTTGTTTCTTTGCTTTTTCTTCTTCAATTTTTTTCCCTTTGAAAAAGAAATAACCGCCAACAAGCACTAAGAAAATCCCTGTTGTCATGCTTAACAAATCATAGTTCATTGAAGTAGGATTTACTGTATATAAAATTATTATAAAACCGATACTGCATATAAACAAGCCGTTTCTAACCATCTGTCATCCGTCCAATCTTTTTTTAAACTGCTACCGCTTGGAAATATAAAACACCGCCCCAAGGTTGTGCTTTGATTAATTCTTTTGCTTTTTTAGCCGCTTCTTCTTTATCTCCAGTGACATCAAACGCTAATTTAATCCCTTGTTTTTGTTTAAATGTATACGTGAAATCACCACCGTCATAGTTTTCTAATAAGTTTTTGATTTCTTCTTGTTGCATTGCACTTGCGATTGTAATCATCTTAACTTCTCCTTACAATAAGCAGTTGCTTTCACTCCATTTGAAGTGAAAGCAACATGCTATTCAATTTTTTTTATTCGAAATCTGTTGGTTCCATTTTATTAGCCGCAATGACAAATGGTGCCCAGATAAGGAATGTTGCAACCATAGCCACGATCGTTACGATTGGCGCTCTCCAGTCTCCACCTGTTGCTAAGAATGATAGCAATACCGGAGGAACAACCCATGTTATTTGTTGTGTAACTGGTGCTACCAATCCCAAGTAAGTCGCTAACCATCCAATTGTAGTTGCTACTACTGGAGCTACTAAGAATGGAACAAACATGATTGGATTTAATACGATTGGTAAACCAAACATGATTGGTTCGTTAATATTAAAGATACCAGGTCCTAATGATAATTTACCAACAGTTAGGTAGTCTGCACGTTTAGAGAACAACAAGATTGCGATAATCAATACAATTGTTCCCCCAGATCCGCCAAACCATGCAAATGCATCGAATGAACCACGAACCCACATATAAGCTTTTCCATCATCGATGGCTTTCAAGACTGCTGGTGTACCAGTTAATCCTTTGTATCCTTTTTGGAAAATATCAATATTGATTAATTGCGCTTGTCCCCAGATACCTTCTAAAACTGGTGCCAATACGTTTGGACCATGAATACCGAAGAACCAGAAAATTTGAACAAAAATCGTTACGATTAATACCGCGCCAAGCCCTTGAGATAATCCTAAGAATGGTTCCGCAATATATTTTTGAACTAGATCAATAATCAATTGACCATTTGTAAATTTACCAACTACATAGTTAATAATTGCAATAACATATAATGCGATCGTTGCTGGTAAAATTGCAGCGAACGCTTTTGATACTGCCGGCGGAACTGAATCAGGCATTTTGATTGTGATATTCGCCAACATTAATTTACAGAAGATAATAACGGAAATAGCACCCATAATCATTACCGTAAAGTATGCGTTTCCATTTAAGTGATCTAATTTTAACCAACCCCAACCGCCTGCTGTTAAGCCTTCTGCTGTTGCTGACCAACCACTTGTTGCGGAGTTTTCATTGATTTTATTCATCAACTCTTTTGGAACAGCTGTTTCTAATGTATTAGAGTAAGAAAAAGCAATTCCTTGAATTAAAGTTGCCAAACCAACGATACCACCAGCTAGGTCGTTTACTTTATATGCTCTTGCTAGATTATATCCCCAAGAAAAGGCAAAAATCAAACCAGCAATCGCCAACGTACCATTCCAAACAAACCCGTTGATACCAATAATAACATTAATAACTGAAAAAATTCCTTTGTCTGCCGCAAGATTTGCTGCATAGTCAGAGAAAAACTGCTGAGGTAAGTCACGAATCATCGCATTAATCATTACTGCGATTGATCCGGCCATCGTTGCCGGCATTGTTCCAATAAAAGCATCCCGTAACGCAACCAAATGTTTCTGCCCACCGATTTTACCGGCTACTGGCAGAATGTACTTCTCCATCCAGGCTGTTAATCCATTCATTTTTTGTTCCCCCTATAAGTAATATTTATCCAAAGAGTTATGATACTCTTTAAACCAAATGTTATTAAAGTCCCGTTCAAAAAACTTTAATCTCTACTTTCTTCCGTTCAAAAAAGAAAATAATACAGCTTACTCGTTATTCATACGACGATACAAATCAATCACTTCTTTTGCTAAATCAGTGAATGCAATCGCTGTCATTAAATGGTCCTGACTATGAACTGTTAACAACGTCACTTGGATATGATTCCCTTGCGCTTCTTGTGTTAACATTCCTGTTTGAGAATGGTGGGCATGTACTAAGGATTCTTCAGCATCAATAATTTTTTGATCTGCTAATTCAAAGTTTCCTTCTTTAGCAGCCGCTATCGCTTCCATTGCATCGCTTTTTGCATTCCCTCCATACATAATCAAACCCATAATCGCCTCAATATTTTGTTGCTCTTCCACTTTTGTAGCTCCGTTCATTTTTTATTTATCCATTAAAGAAATTGCTTGATCTAGAACTTTTTCACCGTTCATCATACCATAATCAGACATATTGATTACGTCAAAAGGAATTCCTTTTGGTGCTAATTTTTGCTCGAATTGTGCTTTCATAAAACGAACTTGCGGGCCTAAAAGTAAAACGTTTACATCTTTTGCTTCTAAGTTGTTATCGGCATCTGATGCGGATACTGCGAAGATATCTGCTTCCATTCCACGTTCTTCTGCTGCTTTTTGCATTTTCGTTACTAATAAACTTGTACTCATTCCTGCTGAACATACTAACATAATTGTTTTTTTTGCCATTTTTTACACTCCCTTTAGTTAATTGTCTTTACACTTTTATATAAAGCAAGAAGTGTGCCAAAAACATGTATAGACCAAAACCAGTAATAACAAGGTTTTGGTCTATACAGATTGTGTACACACTATTATTTTTTTATTACACACTGATTTTTGTGTGCGCTTTCTTTACTTATATAGATGGGTTTCTTGATTAAAAAACTAATTTTTTTTAATTGAAGCCATTATTCTCAGTTAACTCTTTAAACCAATAACCACTTTTCTTAATCGTTCTTTTTGCATTTTGATCTAGGTCGACTGCAATAAATCCGTAGCGATTTTTATATGCATTTAGCCATGACCAGTTATCCATACATGTCCACATGTGATATCCTTGAACTTGGCTACCTTCTTGAATGGCTTGATGCACCCATTTCAAGTGATCCGTTACAAATTCGATCCGGTAATCGTCTTCAATCATTCCATCAGCATTGACAAAACGTTCTTCGCCTTCTACTCCCATACCGTTTTCAGAAATATAGCAACGGATATTGTCATAGTTTTCTTTGATATTCATCAATGTATCATAAATACCTTTTTCATATATTTCCCAACCACGATAAGGATTCATTTTTTTCCCAGGCATATCGTACACATCATAAAAATCTTCTGGTAAAATGCTGTTTCCAGTTATCTCAATAGGCGTTTCTTTGGCTTTTACTCTACGTGGCTGATAATAATTCACACCTAAAAGATCAATCGTATTTTCGGCTATTACTGCTAAATCTTCTGATGTTGTTTCCGGCATCAAATCGTTTTCTTTAACCCATTCTACGATATCTTCTGGGAACTTTCCTTTGACAGCTGGATCTAAAAACGAACGATTAAACAAGCCGTCTACTAAACGAGCTGCTTTAACATCTGCTTCGTTTTGAGGATCTCTTGGATAGCTAGGAGTCAAATTAAGAACAATCCCAATTTCGCCAGTCAAATTCATGCTATGGTATACTTTGATGGCTTTTGCACTTGCCAAGGCTTCATGATAGGCAACTTGAACCCCATGTTTTAAGTTTACTTCATCAGGATAATGCCACCCATATAAGTAACCACCTTCAACTGGTACAATCGGTTCATTGTGTGTAAACCATTTTTTCACGCGATCTCCAAATAGTTCAAAACAAGTCTTCGCATAAAAAACATACTGGTCAACAACCTCTCGATTAAGCCAACCACCTTTTTCCTGTAGAGCCATCGGCATATCAAAATGATATAAGTTAAAAAATGGTTCAATATCATTTTCTATTAATTTGTTGATAACATCATTATAAAAATCCACCGCTTTTTGGTTGACAGCTCCAGTTTCTGGATCAGGGATCAATCTACTCCATTGAATCGATGTTCTAAAGGAATTATGACCTGTGGCTTTCATTAATTGAATATCTTCATGATATTTTTTATAAAATTGAGAGGTTTTGTCTGGACCTACTTCGTTAAAAAATTTTTCTGGTTTTTCCTCATACCAAAAATCCCAGATATTTTGAGCTTTTCCATCTCCTTCAAAAACACCTTCCGTTTGTGGACCGCTGGCAGCAGAACCCCACCAAAAACCTTTTGGGAACTGATAATTCATAATAGTCATCTCCTAAAATAAATTCATTTGAAAATAGATAAAATCTCCTAGAGATTGAGATCAAACTGTTGTTTAGTTTTATCTCAACCTCACTTAGGAAGATTTTATCTATTCGTTCTTTCATTATGCTTGAGCTTGTTCTTCCTTAGCTAATGCTTCTGCCTCTTCTTTTAAGAATTGAGCAGTCGCTACTTTAACAAATGGAATATAAATCAAGATAGAAATCACTAAGTTCACTGCGGCCAATACTCCACCTGCAATACTCTTAGTTGCTAAGAATCCACCAATGATCGGTGGTGTTACCCACGGTGGCATAAATGTCGCACCTGGAACTAGTCCTGTTGACGTTGCAATATAAGCTGTTGTTACAAGAACCATTGGTGTAATGATAAATGGAATAAACATGATCGGATTCAATACGATCGGAAGTCCAAACATCACTGGTTCGTTAATGTTGAAAACACCTGGCGCTAAACTTAAGTTTGTAATCACTTTAAATGGTTTATTTTTACGTCCTACTAGGAAAATTGCAATCAATAAACCTAAAGTAGCACCAGTTCCTCCTAAGTTTACAAATGAATCAAAGAAAGGTTTGTTTACGATATAAGGAATTTTTTCTCCTGCTTCTAAGGCTTTGATATTTGCATCAATCGCTGGTACATTGATTGTTTGCATCAAAGGATCGATCATGTTGGCACCGTGTAATCCAAAGAACCATAAGAATGGTGTAATAAATGCTAATAGTAACGCAGATGGGTAGCTATTTGCTAATCCCATAAATGGTTTTTGAACTGCTTCGTAGAATGATACGACGATATTTTCAATCCCAAATCCAAATAAAATTGATGTGATTAAACTAAAAAGACTGATTGTGATCATTGCAGGTAATAATGCTGCAAATGATTTAGCAACAGCTGGTGGAACACCATCTGGCATTTTGATAACTAATTTATCGTTTCCTACTAATCGTTGGAAAATTTCTCCTGAAATAAGTGCAATAACTAAAGCAATAAATAATCCTGTTGCGTCTGTTCCGCTTAGTCCGCCTACTGCAAAGAATGAGGCAACTGACACAGTTCCTGCTGCAATACCATCTTTCCCGTAAGATTTAACTAAGTTATAAGCAACTAAGAATGCAATTAAAATTGAAAAAATTGCGAATGTCCCATTCCAGATATTTCCACCAAAACTTTTCCAAATCGGTGCATCATTAACGATCATTGGAAATAGTTTATCCATTAATTCTGGAAATCCAGGAATCGGTAAGTTATTGATAAGCACAGCTAGCGCTCCTAAAATCATTAATGGCATCGTAACGACAAATGCATCACGAATTGCCACCAAGTGACGTTGAGCTGCAATCACTGAAGCTTTCGGCATAAAATGTTTTTCCATCCATTGAACAAATCCGTCCATTGTTGTATATCCCCCTAAACAATATTTATTTAAAAAGCACTTAGGCTCTTCAAATCAGTTTTAAAATTGTGCTCCTAATGTGAAGCGTTCTCATTTCTGTTACTTTTATTCAAAGAGTATTATTTCTCTTTACTCGTTGTCCATACGACGATATAAATCAATAATCTCTTTTGCTAAATCAGTAAATGCGATTGATGTCATCAAGTGATCTTGACTATGGACTGTCAATAGCGTTACTTGGATATGATTTCCTTGTGCTTCTTGTGTTAGCATTCCTGTTTGAGAATGATGTGCTTGTACTAAAGATTCTTCTGCATCAATAATTTTTTGATCTGCTAATTCAAAGTTTCCTGCTTTCGCTGCAGCAATCGCTTCCATTGCATCGCTTTTGGCATTTCCTCCATACATAATCAAACCCATAATTGCTTCTAAATTTTGTTGCTCTTCCATAGTCTAAAACTCCATTCATTTTTATTTTTTAATTAGTTATCCATTAACTCAATTGCTCGGTCTAGAACTTTTTCACCGTTCATCATACCGTAATCAGACATGTTGATTACATCAAAAGGAATTCCCTTTGGTGCTAATTTTTGCTCAAATTGTGCTTTCATGAAACGAACTTGCGGGCCTAAAAGTAATACGTTTACATCTTTAGCTTCTAAGTTATTATCAGCATCTGATGCGGATACTGCGAAGATATCTGCTTCCATCCCACGATCTTCTGCTGCTTTTTGCATTTTTGTTACTAATAAACTTGTACTCATTCCTGCTGAACAGACAAGCATGATTGTTTTTTTAGTCATTATTAGTCACTCCTTCTAATTAGTTGTACTTACACTTTTATATAAAGCAAGAAGCGTGCCAAAAAAAATATAGACCAAACCCAGTAATAACACGGTTTTGGTCTATACGTTTTGTGTACACACTAATTATTTTTCGATTACACACTAACGAATGTTAGTTATATTCTGTCATTAATTCAATTCTATTTTCTAAAAACAGTTGCGTTAAGTGTGCAATATCTGACTCCGTAAAAGCAATACGATAGGCTTTTTCAATCACCATCAAATTGGTTCTAGTGACATCTGTTTCTAAGCGATTTTTTTTCATAAATTCACCAAGGTTCTCAAACTCTTTTGATTTCTCGCCTTTTAAAATAGCATCTACCAAGAATGCCAGATGAATCACAATTCCAGCATCTACTCCTGGTTCTACTATAATATGCATATCTGTTTGGATTTGATGCACTGTTTTTTGCAATGTGACAATCAATTTTTGCAGTGAATCGACTGCTGTGATTGTTCCACCTAATGATTTGACGATTTTCTCTGTGGGAACGTCATCACCTGCTATTCGCTTAAGTACATTTAGTTTTTCGTCATCAAATATGTCATAGGCTGAGAAAAATGGAATGTTCTGGTATTCTACATCAACGGTACCAGCAATTGCTTTGATTTCATAGTCTTCCATTAAACTGTCAATATGTTTTTTAAATGCTTCACGCTCTAAAAACTGCATTTGAATAATTTCTACTTTGTTTTCATCAATGACAGGTAAAATCCGCTGATATAATTTTGCAGCAACACCTTCACCAGTGAAACAAGTTACTACAACAGCTTTTTTAATTTCCTCACGATTTTGCGGACTGGTGCGGAACTGTTCTCTGATAATACTTTCAAATGACATTTGAATGTTTTGATAGATATCTTCTAAACTTCGTCCTACACTAGCCATCCGAATTGCTTCTAAGACAATCATTGTACTCGTCATCGTAATGGCTTTCGTACGGATGCCTGTTTCTTCAAAAATCAAGTGTCCAAAAGAATTCAATGAGCCCATATCTGTTAAAAGCAACATACCGTTCGCTAAATCTTCACGATGACTCAATACATAGCTTTTTAGTTGCTCATACATTGTTTGGACTTCCATCGTCAAGGGCATATTCATTGCTGCACCTGTTTGTGTTCCAAGTAGTTCTTGGGCCGTTTTCAACATACTTGAAGCAGTAGAATCACCATGCATCAAAACAACTACGCCAACATTATTAGCATGAACGATTTCTTTATTTCCAACATTAATGGATAAAAACATACTGATAAATCCAATCTCATCAAAGGGGATTTCAATGTTGTTTTCTTCTTCAATAATAGCGGATAAATCCATTGCTACCTGAAACTCTCTCTTCATTTTCTTTCTGACATTGTTTAAGTCAGGATGAACAATGACATGGCCTTCTTTTACTCGTTCAATTGTACTTTGCAGATGCAAAGCAAAAGCAAAACGAGCTTTTTCGTTATACTTACGCTCTAGTCTTTTTTCTGCAATATCGTATAACTGATCGGTTAGCTTCCAAATAGGTTCTGGTAGTAATTCTTTATGGACAGGATTTTGTGTAAGTTCGTCTACATAGGTTTGGAAATAAGCATCCATATCGCTAGAAATCAACTGCTCTAAATTCACATTTTCCAATTCATTCGCTGATAGTTTCGCTACTTTTTCTTCGATTTCGTTATAGACTTGCATATCGCGAGCGGGATCTTGAGACCAAACAACTTCATTCGTTCCAGGTTCAAAACTCAAATAATTACTTTTACTATCGACAAAACGATCTAGACGATCTGCAACTTCTTTGATTTTTAGCAAGCCTTTTTGCACTTGTAAAGGTAAATCACGTTTTCGTATAACTAGACTCGACTCATCATGGGTACGATAATGAAGAAAAGATTTAGCGCAAACAAGCTTCAAATCCCGTTTGACTTGACCAATATTACCTTCTGCATCATATAACATAAAGGCTAGAATCGCTTCTCTTTTAATATCAATCCGTTGATTTAAACGGTTTGCTTCTTGTTTGATAAACAATGAAATAATATCATAACGTTCGTCTAATGAGCGGGCATCTAAAGATGGCAAAGTAATCGCCATCGGTATTCTACGGTTAAAGGTTGTCAAAAAACTTTCCGAAGATTCTGTCGTTGCACCAATGATTTGAACTGATGCTTCATAGGTTTGACCGCTTTCTCCTAAAGGACGATAAATCCCTTTATCAATAAAGGTAAACAGCATTTCTTGTCCTTCAGGCGGTAAACGATGAATTTCGTCAAGGAAAAGAATACCGCCGTCTGCTTTTGACATCAAGCCTGGGCTATCTTCATTTGCACCAGTATAGGCTCCTTTTTTCACACCAAAAATATGACCAAAAAGCAATTGAGGATTTTGGGCATAATCAGCACAGTTAAATGAAACAAAAGGTGCATCTATCGGCAACGTTTTAGAGTCAACAGCAAAATGATACATGCATTCTGCAAACAAGGATTTCCCAGTCCCTGTTTCACCAAAAATAATTGTATGTAAGCCCCGCGGCGGATATAAAATCGCCGCTTTTGCTTGTTGGATGCTGACTTTTAAGGAGTCTTGGGCCCCGACTAAATTATCAAAAGTGACTTCACTGGAATTATCCACGTGAACTTTGTCCTCTTCTGTGACAACTGAATAGATGACTGGACGTCCATCACTTTTATTGATTTTTCGTTCCTTGAACAATTCACTTAAATAGCGGCTTGCATTACTTCGGTCAATTGCCAGTTCTTCTGCAACATCTGCCGCTGTCATGCCTTGTTTTTTTAATTCTAAAACTGCTAAAATCTCATCTTTTCTAGATTTCATGGACAGCCTCCTCAACTCATGACATTCTTACTTGTACGCTTTTAATCTGGCGTAGACGGTTTACGTCTGGCACCTTTATTTTTATTGTTTTTAGGTCGTTTTTTAGTCTTCTCTGTCCGTTCCTTAGGTGCTTTTTTTTCTGTTGATTCTTTTTTGACCGTTATATTTGAGCTGCTGTTTTTCTCTTCTGCGGAAGGTTTTTCTTTTCTAGTTAGATGGATCGCGCCATCATAAAGAAAAATTTCCTTTGAAGGTAACTCTATTTTTTTCATTAGTCGTTGATAATCTCTCTTGGTGGCGTCATTGACAAATGTAATAACAGAACCCGCTGCTCCCATTCGTCCAACTCGTCCAGCTCGATGGATATAACTTTCTTCTGACAAAGGAACTTCAGCATTCACAACAAACGGAATGGCATTAAAATCCAATCCTCTGGCAGCAATATCCGTTGTCAAAAGCATGACTGCTCGTTCTTTCGAAAATTGATCAATTGCTAATTTACGTAACGTTTTATTCTGATCTGAGGCAAGCCCTGCAACTGAAAGTCCTTCATAAATCAATTTTTCTTCTACTGAACCTAAATCAGCTACTTGATTGAAAAAAACCATTGCACGAAAATTAGGTGTATAGGCTAAACTTCTTAAATAGTCACTTTTCTTTCTTGGAGACAAGGCCATAAAATAATGATTCACAACACCACTAGACTGATCTTCCTCCGTTACATCAATAACTGTCAGTTTATCTGTTAATTTTTGAGCTTCTTCAGCTACACGATCGGCTGTTGCGGAATAAAAGGCAAGCTGAAAGTCTGTTGGTGCACTAGCCAAAATTTGTTTTGTTAAATTTAATTCTTTTTCATGAAAAAGCTGATCCACTTCGTCCATAACAATCGTTTGTAATAAGTGACTTTTTATTTTCTTTGTTTTGATTAACTCTAATACTCGACCAGGTGTTCCAACTAAAATCTCTGGTTTCTTTTTTAATTTTTCTACCTGTCGACCAACATTAGCGCCACCAATTAATGATTGTGTTTTCAATTGAAGTAATGTCGCCCAGTCACGTACAACTTGACTGATTTGAACAGCTAATTCTTGTGAAGGTGCTAAAATCAATAATTGACTTCCTTGATTTTTTTCCACATTTAAAAGTAACGGCAACACATATGCCAAGGTTTTACCAGAACCCGTTGGGGAAATACCTAACACATTTTCTTTTTCATACAGAGGCATGAAGCTTTTTTCTTGAATCATTGATGGCTTACTAAAACCAGAAGCTTGCCACTGTTCTTGCCACGCTTCTGGTAAATTTTCGATAACTGTCATAATAGTCCTTTCTTCATTGAAGCTGTTTATTCTTTGTCAGCATCAAAAACAATACCGGCACTTTTTCTTAATGTGGTTAATACTTTATTTACATTGCGTGATAATTCTACCCACTCTTCATAACGCACACCTATTGCCGGATCGTTAGGATTTTCAAGTACATCTGCAAAATCATGGGCTTCTTCAATCATTGGATTTTCTTCAGTGGTTAAAGAAATAATATCACGTTCTTGATGATTTCGATCATGGAATTCTGCTTTAGAGATTGCATTTACACTATCTAAAATTAGAGTTCCACCGTCGAAATAAATTTCAGAATCCAGGAAAGAATCGGCGTTTTTTCCTGTTTGTAGTGTTACATCAAATAAATCATATCTTAAAATCGCAGTGCCGATCCCATCTACATTTGTTGGGATTTTTCTTGCAAAATAATGGCTTTCATTAGGCATACCAAACCAGCCAACTGCGGCATAAACTAAATACACACCTAAATCAGCCAACGCTCCTCCTGAAAAATGTGGAGAAAAGATATTTGGTTCTTGACCGTCAAGTACTTGGTCATAGCGTGAAGAATATTTTGTATAAGTAAAGTTTGCACCGATAATTTGATTTTTTAATGGTAATAGATCACCTATTTTTTTGAAACTTTTCTCATGAATATTACGAGCAGCTTCAAAAAAGAAGACTTTTTGCTGATTCGCTAACTCAATGATTTCTGCTATTTCATCTGGCGTTGAGAAAGCGGGTTTTTCAACAATAATATTTTTTCCAGCTTGAATTGCTTGTTTCGCTTGTTCAAAATGTAGCGAATTCGGCGAAGCAATATAGACCGTATCCATATGAGCGATACCAAAAAATGTTTTTAAATCCGTTGCATATTCAACATCCCCGTAATCTTTACCAAACTCTTGAGCCGTTTCCAGCTTCCTAGAAAAAACGGCTGTTAAATCATAGCGTTTTGTTTCCAATGCTGCCTTAACAAATTGATGACTAATCCAGTTTGTTCCAATAATACCTAAGTGAATCATATTTACCCTCACCTTTCTGAATTTGGATCTTCAAACGTTTTTGCGACATCAAATGGTATCTGATGTTCTATTGCTATTGTATCAGGGGTAACACAACAATTGTAAGCAATGACCCTTAGACCTTGCTTTTGCCCAGATAAAATCATTTCTGCTAAAGCTGGCTGCATATCTGTGTGTATCGTTGCAGCTTCAACTTTCTCAAATTGAATCACAAACAATACATAGCTTTGGTAACCTTCTTTCACAGCCTCCATCAACTCAGTAACATGCTTTAATCCTCGTATCGTCGGCGCATCAGGAAACGCACCTAAACCATGATTCTCTAATGTCATTCCTTTAACTTCAATAAAAGCCTGATTGCCAGTATCTGTTTCTACTAAGATATCAAATTTTGACTGAGCGAATCGTTGTTCTCTCTTTAGTGAAACAATGTTTCCATTTAAATCTGGCAAGACGATCGTTCCATCCAGTATCCCTTGGCTAGCTAAAGCATTAGGAACTTGGCTATCAATATTAAACCAGGCTTGGCCTTTTTTGACCGCAATTAAATCGTAATCTGTTTTTCTCTTTGGAGAAGGCTGATAAGACAACGCCACTTCAACACCAGAATAAAATAGTTCTTTGCAACGACCCGTATTTTTCACGTGAACCGTTACCATTTCACCAGTTTCAAGTAATTTACATTCTGCAATAAAACGATTTGGTCTATGGATAAAATGTGCGAGATGCACGTTCGGATATGTGATCATTGTAACACCCTTTCTTCAAAACAATACCATATTTTGAATGAAAATGCATCGTCAAAATTTCCAATTGACTCTTCCTAAGTTTAACTTAAAATCAAATGAAAAAAATAGATTGGTTTCCACTACAATAGGTGTGAAATAGGCACGGTTTTACAACTTCCTTAAATTTCTTTATAGGAAATGGTTTCCCAATAGTTTGATTTTCTATTTCATGCTATGATTGTTTTGGAGGAGAATGATCATATGAAAAAACATTGGACTTTATTTCTAGGTGCATCACTTATTACTGGTATTGCTGGTTCCCTATTCTTAAAAAAGAAACAAGAACAACAGCAGTCAACCCAGGATATCCCTAATTTATATAAAAATTATTTAGGCAGTTGGTGGTTTATTAACAAACAAAAAGCCACCCAACACACATTACAGATTGAAGATGATCTACAAATTATTATCGACGGTAAAAAGTTAAATTATATGTTGGTGGAGTTAACAACTAAGCGCTTAGTTGCTCAAGATGAATATGGCTATCACTTGATTGTTCAATGTATAAATGAAAAACCTGCCTCGTTGTATGATGAAGCAGATGACGCTACTTATGTTATAGAATCAACAGAATCTTTAGATTAGTCTACAAAAAAATAAAAAAGCAAGTCTCATATATTTCATGAGGCTTGCTTTTCTATTTCCTTTTTGTTTGAAGTCGCTACGTTATCATTAATTAACTTTGGTTACTATTAAAATAAATATCCTATCTTTAAAGAATTAATTAATTGCTTAATCTCTAGAGGGAATCACGTAAAATGACATCCCCGATAAAGAATCACCTTACTATCACCTATCATTTTTGTAACCTATCTGTTCGTTCATTCCCACGCCAAATAGAATTATTTTTTTTATACTATAGAAAGTAAAAAATAACATTTATTTAGGAGAATGAAATGAACGGAAATCAATTAAAACTTATAATGATCGGTTTGATGACACTTGATCATCTTGTCCCTCTTTTACCACCACAATTTAGTATTCCTTTTCATATAATTTCACGTTGTGTAGCTGTATTTTTTGGTTTTATGGCTGTGGAAGGATTCCATTATACAAGAAATAGAAAAAAATATCTCGTAAGACTTTATGGTTTTTCCGCTATTATGTTTGTGGGAAATACGTTAATCAACACATTAATCATTAAAAATTCAATGTATCAGATTCACAATAATATTTTTCTAACACTAGCGATTGGAGTCACAATTTTATGCTTACTTGACTTTGCTAAAGGGATTAAAGAACCTTTTATTAGGATTTCTACAATTGTACTGGCAATACTATTGATACTATCATCTTTTTTAAGTTTACTTCCCGTAGAAGGTGGCTCTATAGTCATTCCTTTTATGCTACTTAGCTACTTATTTAGAGACAATGCTAAAAAGAGAGACCTTTCTTATCTTATCTTTTCTATTTTTTTGATTATAATCACACTAATTGGTTTACCTGACTATTCTTTTGAAATAATCAAAATGCAGCTTGAAGTAAATCCTGAATTTCTATTTATTACAGTTATTCCTTTTATTCATCTTTATAACGGTGAAAAAGGAAGTAATAATCCAATCTTTAAATATTTATTCTATGTATTTTATCCAGCACATATCTGGCTCATTATGGTGATTAACTTTTATCTAAATCAAGCTTAATTCAGTAAAAACGCAACGTTAAGACTTTTGTCTATACGTTGCGTTTTTACGTTTTAATTTTCTTTATACTTTGTTTGGATTTTTTTCGGCAATTTTCCAAGGACTAGTTCATAAGATTTCCTTAAAAAAGATGCAAGCTGTTCTTCTGTAAAAGATGAATTTTCTAGTTTAAATGAATTCCAATGGGTTTTATTTGCATAGTAGCCTGGTACCACATCTTGATATTGCTCTCGTAATAATTCATTTTCTTCTGGATTCCCTTTGACTGTCATGATCTTTTCACCTGCTTTATTTGTTCCAAGCATACAAAAACATTTTTTCTCAATTCCGAAATAATCACAATCCCAGTCTTCCCGATAGTCAACCGTCGCCCCTGGCCATTTCTTTGCTTCCGCTTTTAAATAGGTTATTTTCTTATCCATCTATTTACACTTCCTGACTATTACAGAAAAAGCTCAATAAATTACCGTCTATGTCCTTGATGATTGCATAATATTGTCCCCAAAAAGCTTGCCACGGCTCACGAAAAATCTCGTAACCAAAACTTTTCATTCTTTCACATAACTGATCGATTTCTGCAGGTGATTCACATAGAAAAGCAAGTTCAATTTTGTCACCTTCACTTTTCGGCAGATAACCATATACTCCTTCAATCATCTTTTTAGTATTTAATGAGATTCGCATACCTTCATTGTTCAGTTCTACATAATCGGCAGCCTTTTCACCTACCACCTGAAATCCTAAACGTTCATAAAACAAAATCGCTTGTTCCATCGACTCGACAATGATTCCAATCATATCTAGTTTCATCTTGATCTTCCTCCATCTCTTTTTAGAATAGTATACTCTGATAGTCACCCTTTGTCTTGTATAATTCCGACATGCCATCTAATTTCTTGCGGTGTTAAACCTGTCATTTTCTTGATTTTTCTACTATAATGAGCCTGATCAAAAAAATGATATTTCTCTACTAAATCCAAATGATTAATTTTAGGCTTCATTACTATTTCTTGGTAAACTTTTTGAAAACGTAAAACCTCAAATACTTCATAAGGCGATAGTCCTGTTTCTTCTCTAAACAATCGTTGTAGATTGCGTTGGGATATTGAGCTGTCTGCCATGCTTTTTGAATAATTTTTCCCATGATATTGACTTTCTATAAACTCTTGAACTGGTAGAGAAATTATTTTAGTATCTAATTGATTTAATCGCTCCAAAAAATAAAAATCAGCACTCTGAATCAGTTCGTTAATCGAGTTTTTTCCTGTTAACTTACCGATTAACTCTTTAGCCATTCTTTTCTCAAGCAAATCTAAAGACAGTAATTGATTTTTCATCTCTTTAAAAGAGTGGTTAAAAAATGGATACATACCGCCTAGATAATAGCGAATCCCAAAATGAAAAACTGGCTGCTTAACAGTAGAATTAAAAAAAATGGTTGATGGTCCACAAATAGTGGCTGATAAAATCTCTAAGTCTGGAGTCAGTTGAAGGACTAAATCCGAACATAAATCTGGAATAATTCGTGTAGGAGTACTTGTTTGATCGCTGTAACTAAACCAATAGGCTTGGACATATGAATGCAAACGACGATCAGGTTTTATTTCTTGATAGTCACTCGTTAACTCCTGCCAAATTTTTGGTTTATACATTATTTGCCTCCTTTAAAAAGTCATTTTAAATCCTATTCTTCCACTTTATACGCCATTGTTGCATGTACTGCTCGTTTCCAACCAGCGTATAGTGTACTTCGTTGTTCCTCTGTGATATCGGCTTCGAACCGTTTTACATTATGAGTAAAGCTTTTGATTTCAGCTAAATCTTTCCAAAATCCTATAGCCAAACCAGCTAAATAAGCCACACCTAAAGCAGTTGTTTCGGAAAAAGTTGCGGCTTCAACAGGTTTATCGATAATATCTGCTTGAAATTGCATCAATAAATCATTTTTTGAAGCTCCGCCATCAGCTCTTAATAACTTGATTTCGATCTTAGAATCATTTTCCATTGTCTTTATCACATCTGCGCTCTGGTAAGCAATGGAATCTAAGGTTGCACGAATCAGATGTTCCTTTGTTGTTCCTCTGGTGATACCAAAAACTGCGCCTCGCGCATCTTGATCCCAATATGGTGCACCTAAACCAGTAAATGCAGGCACAACATAAACCCCATCGGAATCAGTAACTTGATTGGCGAGATCCTCTGAATCACTCGCATCTCTAATCAATTCCAACCCGTCACGTAACCACTGAATCGCTGAACCAGCTACGAAAATACTTCCTTCTAAAGCATAGGTCACTTTACCATCTATACCATACCCAATCGTCGTCAACAATCCATTTTTAGATAAAATCGCTTTTTCTCCTGTATTCATCACAATGAATGCTCCAGTACCATAAGTATTTTTGACCATTCCTTCTTCAAAGGCAGCTTGACCAAAGAGAGCAGCCTGTTGGTCTCCAGCCATTGCAGCTATTGGAATATTCTCTCCATAGAAATGATAGTCTTCAGTATAACCATAAATTTCTGCATTTGAACAA
This sequence comes from Enterococcus sp. AAFC-DPL-5146, assembly GCF_058216635.1. Classification (NCBI taxonomy): domain Bacteria; kingdom Bacillati; phylum Bacillota; class Bacilli; order Lactobacillales; family Enterococcaceae; genus Enterococcus; species Enterococcus sp. AAFC-DPL-5146. The sequence goes on from NZ_CM177103.1 coordinate 2,310,037, forward strand.
ACTTTTGGAAGCATATTGCTAGGAATTCCTAAAATATCTAAAATTTCCTGATCCCAATCTAATGTATGGATATTAAACATCATGGTTCGGCTGGCATTCGTATAATCCGTTTTGTGTACTTTACCGCCTGTAAGTTTCCATAATAACCAAGTATCGATAGTTCCAAATAGTAACTTTCCGGATATGGCTTTTTCTTTCGCACCTTCAACATTATCCAGCAGCCATTTGACTTTAGTCGCCGAAAAATAAGAATCAATAATCAAACCTGTTCGTTCTTGAATAAATTCTTGGTAGCCTTTTTCTTTCAGTACATTGGCAATCTCATTGGTCTGCTTAGACTGCCACACAATTGCAGGATGAATTGGTTCGCCCGTTTGTTTATCCCAGACAATCGTTGTTTCTCTCTGATTTGTAATACCGATTGCTTTGATTTGAACTGGTTTTAACTTTGATTCAATCAATACATCTGCAATGACTGATTGAACAGAATTCCAAATTTCATTGCCGTCATGTTCTACCCAGCCTGGATTAGGAAAATATTGTGTAAACTCTTTTTGTGCTTTAGCAATTTCTTGTCCCTCATGATTAAAGAGAATGGCTCTTGAACTTGTGGTTCCTTGATCTATCGATAAAATGTATTGATTTTTAAACATGTTTTGTTCGCTCCTCAGAAATGATAGTTTTATTATAAAACAAACTCTCATTAAAAGTCTTGTTCTATTATAAAATAAAAAAACATGCTATGATTTTTTCCAATCTTAGCATGTTTTGGGTTTATTTATTTTTCACTCATAATAAACGCTATCAATCAAAATATAATATGTGTACTCAGTATTTCAAGCAAAAAATCACTTTTTAAAATTTTGATTCTATCAGCGAAATAACATCGCTCAATATTTGAGAGGTAAGGTACAGAAATGATTCCTTTGCTAAGAGCAGCCATTTCCATATTTTGACGTTTTCGCAAGTTAGCAATCCTTAAACCAATAAATTTATACATCAACAAATACTCCTTTGAACTTTCTAGTGATCACTTTCCTATCACTCCACGTTCTCATTACTTTCATTTTAAAACCCCTTTATTTTTATTACTCTATCAGTTTATAGATTTTAATAAAAACAATCAATACTTGCTTTGTTACCTAGCTCGTCGACAATCTATTTTCAAACAACCCAAAACTCTAATCTTATTTTAATAATATTTTTTTTAACAACGTGAGTGTCAGTAACTATTCATAGCAATATCACAAAAAAGCGACTAGAAAACGTTATCATTTCTATGTTTGTTTGCTTTTTTTTAGAGTGAAAAATAAAACTTATTTTTTTTTAAGATTAACAAATTATTAAATGGTCAAAAAAACGATTTTCTGATAAACTTATTCTGATGGCTTCTTTGAAAGGATGAACTATATGACCCCAAATCGCGAAGACTACCTAAAACTTATTTTTGAATTAGGTGGCGATGAAAATAAAATCAACAATAAACAAATCGTCTCTGGCCTGGATGTTTCAGCAGCTTCAGTCAGTGAAATGATTTCAAAGTTAGTAAAAGAAGAACTCGTTGAACATTCCCCTTATCAAGGTGTTCAACTCACTGAATTAGGACTAAAAAAAGCAAGTACACTCATTCGCAAACATCGATTGTGGGAAGTATTTTTAGTAGAACATTTAAATTATTCATGGAACGAAGTTCACGATGATGCCGAAGTGTTAGAGCATGTTACCTCACAAACTTTAGCTAATCGTTTATCTGCGTATCTGAACCAACCTAAGTTTTGTCCTCATGGTGGTGTTATCCCGGGAGATAATCAGCCTGTACACGAAGAAAAACGTCAAACGTTAGTAGATTATCCTGTTGGAGCGACCATTCGAATTGCTCGTGTATTAGATGAAAAAGAGTTGCTGGACTATCTAGTATCGATTGATTTACAAATTCATGAAGAATACAGAATTGATGAAATTGCAGCTTATGAAGGGCCCATCAGTATTAGTAATGATAAAAAAGAACTAGCAATAAGTTATAAAGCGGCAAGTACAATTTTTGTTGATCAATTATAAAAAGGATTCCTATATGGCAGGATTAGAAGCTACTCCATTTTAAACACTTCTGTCCTAGCCTTCACTAAGAAAGCGGGGAAATGCAATGAATGAAAAAATAGCTCTATTTACTATCTTTGGCGGCACTGGTGATTTAGCAAAAAGAAAACTTTATCCTTCGTTATTTCGATTATATCGTAAAGGGAATTTAGCTGAACATTTTGCAGTTATCGGCACAGCAAGAAGAGAATGGTCTGACGATCACTACCGTGAAATTGTTCGTGAAACAATTAAAGAGTTGAATCCAACAAAAGAAGAAGCAGAAGCTTTTTCAAGTCACTTCTATTACCAAGCACACAACGTTAATGACTCTGAACATTACGATACATTAAAAAAATTATCTGATTCTTTAAATGATAAATACCAATTAGGCGGCAATCACATTTATTACTTAGCGATGGCTCCTCAATTTTTTGGCACAATCGTTCAACACTTAAAATCACAAGAAATTTTAACAGATAATGGTTTTGACCGATTGATTATTGAAAAACCATTTGGCTCTGATTATGACTCTGCTTATCAGTTAAATGAAGAAATTCGCGCAGTTTTTCCTGAAAAAGATATCTTTAGAATTGATCACTATTTAGGAAAAGAAATGATTCAAAATATTTCTGCAATTCGTTTTGCGAATAACATTTTTGAATCGCAATGGAATAATCGCTATATTGATAACGTACAGATTACTTTTGCTGAAAGTCTTGGTGTTGAAGATCGCGGTGGTTATTATGACCATAGCGGGGCGTTAAAAGACATGGTTCAAAACCATATTCTCCAAGTTGTCGCTTTACTGGCTATGGAACCTCCAGTCGCTTTTTCAGAAGCTGAAATTCGTGCAGAAAAAGTCAAAGCTTTACAAGCTATTCGTCTGTATTCAGAAAAAGAAGCTTTAGAAAACTTTGTCCGTGGTCAATATGGCCAAGGCAAACTAGACGATCAAGAATTTGTTAGTTACCGAGAAGAGCCAAATGTCGATGAACATTCTCAAACGGAAACATTTGTCGCCGGCAAATTCCTAATTGATAATTTCCGTTGGTCTGGGGTACCTTTTTATATCCGTACAGGAAAACGACTAACAGAAAAAGGTACGCGTATCAATATTGTCTTCAAACAAGTTCCTGTTAATGTCTTCAAAGATGATATTGATAAATGTGGTGAGAAGACAGACTTACCACCTAATGTCCTAACCATTTATATTCAACCGACAGAAGGTTTCTCAATGACTCTCAACGGAAAAGAAATTGGACAAGGTTTTACCACAACTCCTGTAAAATTAGATTACCGTCACAGTGCAGAAACAACTGGAAATAGCCCAGAGGCCTATGAAAAGCTCTTATTAGACGGTTTAAATGGTGACGGTACAAACTTCTCACATTGGGATGAAGTCGCTCAATCTTGGCGTATCGTTGATATTATTCGTCAAGCTTGGGATAAAACAACAGTTGACTTTCCAAATTATGCGGCAGGCTCAATGGGACCTGATGCAGCATTTAACTTATTAGAACAAGACGGCTTTTCTTGGGATTGGCAACCAGATACTTGGTACCGTGAACGAGGAAAATTAGATTAAAATAAAAAGGCTCTGGAATTTTTTCCAGAACCTTTTTTATTATTCTACTCTTCAAATCCTTCTGCTACAGCTTCTGGATAGTTTTCTTCGACAATTGTTGCACAACGTCCGCATAAATGTGGTAATTTTTCATCTTCCCCGACATCCGTACGTACTGCACGACAACGATCACAGGTTTCACCTGCTGCTTTTTCCACAAGAATCGACATATCATCAAATTTTTCAACATTTTCAGGAATATCTGCTGTTTTAGCAGCTATCTCAAAATCAGAAATGATTAATAATTGAGCTACATCTGCATCTACAGCTGTTAATAACTCGCGGATTTGTTCATTTGGATAAACCGTCACTTTTGCTTCCAACGATTTACCAATCAATTTAGAGTTACGTGCTTCTTCCAAAGCTTTTAAGACATCATCTCTAAAGTCCAAGAAGGCTGCCCATGTATCTAATAGCTCTTGTTGATTTGCAAATTCTTCATAACCTGGGAATTCAGACAATTGTACGTACTCTTCTTCTTCTTTTAAGTAACTCCAGATTTCCTCAGAAGTATGTGGAATAATTGGTGTTAACAGTTTTGTTAAAGCAACAGCCGTTTCATAAAATACTGTTTGCATGCAACGACGTTGATAGTTATCTTCAGCCTCAATATAAACAACATCTTTGGCAAAATCTAAATAGAATGAAGATAGATCGACAGTTAAGAAATTCATTACTGAACGATAAATTTGCATGAAATTGTATTTTTCATAGCCCTTTTCACGGATTTCTTTAATTACTTGGTTTAAACGAACAACCATGTATTTATCCACAGAACGCAATTCGTCATACGCTACGGTATGTTCTTTTGGTTCAAAATCACTTGTATTAGCTAGTAAGAAACGCATCGTATTACGGATTTTACGGTATACTTCAGACACTTGATTTAAGATATCCATCGAAACACGCACATCAGCTTCATAATCCACACTACTTACCCACAGACGTAAAATGTCTGCACCCATTTGTTTGATTACTTTATCCGGTAAGATCGTATTTCCTAGTGATTTACTCATTTTACGACCTTCGCCATCCAATGTAAATCCTTGAGATAATACAGCTTTGTAAGGAGCTACACCATTTATAGCAACACTTGTCGTAATACTTGAGTTAAACCAACCACGGTATTGATCAGAGCCTTCTAGATACATATCAGCTGGGAAAGTCAGTTCTGGACGTTGACGCAATACTGCTTCATGAGACGAACCAGAATCAAACCAAACATCCATGATGTCATTTTCTTTCGTAAATACACCATTTGGAGAATCTGGATGTGTAAAGCCTTCTGGTAATAATTCTTTTGCTTCACGTTTGAACCAAACATTTGATCCATGTTCAGTAAATAAATTCGCTACATGTTCAATCGTTTCTGGTGTAATAATCGCTTCCCCATTTTCAGCATAGAAAATTGGCAATGGTACACCCCAAGCACGTTGACGAGAAATTACCCAATCACCACGGTCACGAATCATATTGTAAAGACGTGTTTTACCCCAAGGTAGTATCCAATCCACTTTTTCTACTTCGTCTAGGATATTTTGACGGAATTTATCGATTGATGCAAACCATTGTGGTGTTGCACGATAAATAACTGGTTTTTTCGTACGCCAGTCATGTGGATAACTATGTGTAAAGAAATCTAATTTTAATAAGGCATCTTTTTCGTCCAGTAATGCTGTGATCATCGGATTAGCTTTATCATAGAAAATCCCTTCAAAACCAGGAGCCTCATCCGTAAATACACCACGATTATCCACAGGAGAAAGAACATCAAGGTTGTATTTTTTACTAACGATATAATCATCTTCACCATGTCCAGGTGCTGTGTGAACTAAACCAGTACCAGCTTCTAATGTGACATGATCGCCTAACATTACTAAAGATGTGCGGTCATAAAATGGATGTTGCGCTGTCATATACTCCATATCTTTACCAGAAATTGTTTCAAGTACTTCTACATCTTCCCAGCCAATAGCTTCTTTAACAGTGTCTAAAAGATCTTTTGCAACAACATATTTTTTGCCATATGCTTTAACAACAACGTATTGATAATCAGGGTTTACAGATATTCCTAAGTTTGCTGGAAGTGTCCATGGAGTTGTTGTCCAGATTACTAATGAAGTATCTGCATCTAAAATACCTTTACCATCAACTATTTTGAAAGCTACATAGATTGAGGCTGATTTAACATCTTTATATTCAATTTCTGCTTCTGCTAGTGATGATTCACTTGAAGGGGACCAATAAATTGGTTTTAAGCCTTTGTAGATATAGCCTTTTTCAGCCATTTTTCCGAATACACGAATTTCAGCAGCTTCATAAGAAGGATCTAATGTAATATAAGGATTTTCCCAATCTCCAGCAACACCTAAACGTTTAAAATCTGCACGTTGTGTATCTACTTGTGAACGCGCATATTCTTCACATTTTTCACGGTATTCTGCTAAAGTCATTTCTTTTCTTTTGACCCCTTTATTTGTCAAAACTTGTTCAATTGGCAATCCGTGTGTATCCCAACCAGGCACGTATGGTGAACGGAAACCTGACATTGATTTTGAACGGATGATGATATCTTTACTGATTTTATTTAACGAATGGCCTAAATGGATATTTCCATTTGCATATGGCGGTCCATCATGAAGGACAAATGTCGGTTTTCCTTCATTTAGTTCTTGACGTTTTTCATAAATTTTTTGTTCTTCCCAATCTTTTTGCCATTCTACTTCACGATTTGGCAAATTGCCTCGCATTGGAAAAGCCGTTTTTCCCAACTGTAACGTTTCTTTCATTTTCATTTTTATTTCCTCACTTTCATTGATAGGTGTTGATTAATAAAGAGTTTGCTGTATTAACTAGTGTAAAACCATCCTTACTAAATTCTTCAGCGAGTATTTTGGTAATTCACTATTAAAGGGACTTCTCTCATTTCCGTTCGCCAAGTACTGTTCATCATCCACTCTGACAAAGCCAGTCGTGGTGATTCAGAACTTTGGATACTTCTCTCACTTCCGTTCGTCAAGTACTGTTCATCATCCACTCTGGCAAAGCCAGTCGTGGTGATTCAGAACTTTGGATACTTCTCTCACTTCCGTTCGCCAAGTACTGTTCATCATCCACTCTGGCAAAGCCAGTCGTGGTGATTCAGAACTTTGGATACTTCTCTCACTTCCGTTCGCCAAGTACTGTTCATCATCCACTCTGGCAAAGCCAGTCGTGGTGATTCAGAACTTTGGATACTTCTCTCACTTCCGTTCGTCAAGTACTGTTCATCATCCACTCTGGCAAAGCCAGTCGTGGTGATTCACAGCAAAACAAAAAGTACCTTCATCCCAAGGGACGAAAGTACTCGTGTTACCACCCAAATTTAAAATAATCAATACATTCGATTATTTCCTCTGTAATTGTTAACGAAATCACTCGTCAAGTTTTACTTGATTCAAACTTGAGTAAAATAGAGGATCTTTTCAATACCAGGGTCTGTCAAACTTTCACTATCATTGACTCGCTAAAAGAATGGTTATTGACTTTTCTGTTCTATTTATTTACAACATTATTTAGGATCTTTATTTAGTAGATCAAGCATTGCTTTTGGATCAATTGCCGCTTGTTCAAGAGTCGGTTGCTCAGCTACTTCTGGTTCGCTTGTAACAACTTCTTCTTTATCAAGTTCTTTTGCAAGAACTTCTTTGATTACTGTATGTGAATCACTTACATAACTTGAGAATGGTTTTAGTAGTTCATTCCATTCTTCACTTTTAACTTGTTCTAATTGTGCTTCTAACATTAAACTTAGACGTTGATGGAAGACACGAGTCTTCTTCTTCAAGTCATCTGTTTCAGCAGCTAATTGACGTGCACGGTCAGTTGCATCTGTTAGAATTTCTCTCGCTTTTTCCTCTGCAGATGTAATAAGATTACTTGAGCGTTTTTCAGCAGAAGAAATCATTTCGTTTGCTGTATTTTCAGCTGAGGTAACGATTACTTCAGATTCTTTATTAGCGCTAGTTTTTACTTTATCTGCTGTATCTTGAGCGACAATAATTGATTGGTTCAATGCGTCTTTTAATTCATTGAAATATTGTAATTTTTCTTCCGCATGCTTTAATGATTTCTCAAGCTCACGTCTTTTTTGAAGAGAGTCTTCATAATCTTTCGTCACTTGATCTAAGAAATCATCGACATCATCTTGATTGTATCCTCTCATTTTCGTAGAAAAATTCTTATTTTGAATATCTAATGGAGTTAATGCCATATTCCTTCACCTCTTTGGATTATTTTCGTAGAACACCCAATAACAAACGAAACTTGTCCTTTTTCGTCTTACCTTCTAACTCTTGAATTTGGACTCGACCAAAACCTCTAATGGACACAATATCTAATAGATCAACTAAGAAATCAGGTCTTGTATTCTCCGTCCAATTCACTTTAACTTTTCCAGATTCAATCAATTGTTTTGATCTCTGTCTAGATATATTATAAACGCTAGAGATCAAATTATCCAGACGTAAAGAACTTAATGTTGTTCGTTCCTGCGTCCAGTCATCCTTAGGAAGGACCATTTCTGTATATTTTCTTTTTTCTAATCTTACAGATATTTTCCCGATTTTTTCTACCTGTGTCAAAATAAAATTTGCTACTTCTTTAGCGACAAAGACTTGCCATCTATCGCCGTCAGAAATAATGTCCCCAAAATATTCTCGCTTAATCCCTGTGTTAACTAGCGTCCCTAAAATTTTACCATGGGATAGCGTAGAAAATTTTACAGGATAAACGATTTCGACTAGTTCGACTTCAAAATCATCCTGCTTAGGCTCATAGTAATCAGGATAAATTAGACAACGTCTACGCTCAGCTTGTTCGTATCCACCGTAAAATTGAAATTCTAACTCACTATTTTGTCTTATCAACGTTTCTAAAATGTAAGACTGCCTAGGATCTAAAAAATCTGATAAATAAGGAGCATATTGACTTTCGACTTGTTCTAGCCAATCACCAATAGAATCAATAAAAGGATGCTCATCTTTTCGAAAATGTTGATACACATTTGCGTTCATAGACAAATCATCCCTTCTTTTATTAATACATGATTGACTGCAAAATTCGGCCTAATCCGCTTGCTGCTAAATTCAACACGATAATTGCAATCATTACATTAAAACCTACCATACCGATTCTTAAATTTAGTCGATCGAATAAGCTTAAATACGGCTCACAAATACTTGCGATCAAACGACCAAATGTAGAGTCATAGGCTCCAGGAAACCAAGATAATAATGCATATATAATTAAAATTCCTGAATAGATTTGAACACCTTTGTATAGTATAAATATAAATAGAGCGATAATAATTACCTCCTAACTAGAAATCAAACATTTGTTTTTTTGCTAACGATTGAGCTGTAGCACTATCGATTTCTATGTTTGATGGTGTGCATAGAAAAATTTCATCGCCTACACGTTGAATGTCCCCATCTAATGCATAAACTGTTCCTGTAAGAAAGTCAACAATTCTTCTTGCTTGATTTTCTTCTACTAAATGAAAATTAACTAGTACCGCATCACTTGCTATAATATGTTTAGCAATATTCATTGCCTCAGAATAAACTCGTGGCTCAATAATTGTAATTTTACCTGGTCTACCTGAGTTATGTGTGTCTTGCGAACGTTTAGAACTTGAGTTATTAGAACTACGCATAGAGACAACCTTTTTCTCATTAAATGCTGTTTCCTGACGGCTTTCTTGTTTGTTCTGATGTGTTTCTGTTGAACGATAACGAGCAGATGGTTTTTCGGTCAAAGGTTCAGTTGGTTTTTGTGCCTGTACTGATGCTTGTCGAACCGTCTGTCTTGGTTGCTCATTAACAACCTTTTGCTCTTCGTATTCATCATAATTATCATATTCATCTTCACCAGATAATCCAAAAAAGCTCGATAACGCATTTTTACTAAAAATTGACATAGATTCCCCTCCTTTACGCACCTCTGAAAATTGCTGTTCCGATTCGTACAAAAGTTGCACCTTCTTCAATAGCAATTGGGAAATCATTACTCATTCCCATGCTAAGCTCTGTACATGGCGCATATGACAGATGCTGATTATTTATTGCTGTTTGCAGTTTTTTTAACTGAGAAAAAACTTCGCGAAGAACTGGTTCAGAAGCATCTAATGGTGCCATCGTCATCAAGCCTACAATCTTGATCTTATCAAAATTTTCTAGCTGATGGATGAAGTCAATGACTTCATCTAATCTGAAACCATGTTTGCTTTCTTCACCGGTTACATTCACCTCAACGAAACAAGAGATTTTCTTCTCTGCTCGTTTTTGAATTTCCTCTGCCAATTTCAAACTGTCTAAAGCATGAAAATAATCTATCTCATTTATTATTGATTTTACCTTCCTACGCTGTAAATTACCAATCAAATGCCACTTAATAGACGAAAAACTTTCCAGTGCCATCTTTTTGTCAAGTAATTTATCCACTCGGTTCTCAGCCATATTCTCAATACCAAGTTCAGCAAGTTCCTTGGCTTTATCATTTCCCACTGATTTAGTCACGGCAATCATGGTTACATCATTGTCTGACCGAGATGCTTCATAACATGCTAGTCGAATCTCTTGATTTATTTTTTCTAAGTTATCAACTAGCATGGTCAAAAGTCTCTCCTATCTTTTTCTGCGGAAAAATGGTGGTGTGTTTAATTCATCGTCATTGTTTTGCGATGGTTCTTCACGATGAAATGTTTCAAAATCTTTTTTCTCAACATTTTCAAATGTTGTATCTTCTACTTTAGGTCTTACGTTTTGTTCACGTCGGATATCCCAGTCACCAAAAGCACTAGTCTCTTCTTGTGGTTGAGGTTGTGATGGTTTTGATTGCTCCATATCCAACACAGGCGCTTGTTGCACCGCTTGGATTTGAGTTGGTCTATTTTGACGTTGAGGTTTACGATCTTTTTTTGAAGGGTCGATTCCTGTCGCAATAACTGTTACACGAATTTCATCGCCTAAATCTTCATTAATAGATGTACCTAAGATGATATTCACATCACCTGTTGCAGCATTTGTCACGATATCTGAAGCATCTTGCGCTTCAAACAATGTCATGTCTAAGCCACCAGTAATATTTAACAATACTTGCTCAGCACCGTCAATAGATGTTTCAAGTAGTGGAGAAGAAATTGCTTTTTTCGTTGCTTCTATTACACGATCTTCACCGCTAGCAACACCAATTCCCATCAAAGCTGTTCCTTGGTTTTCCATAACTGTCTTCACATCAGCAAAGTCCAAGTTAACGTAACCAGGAGCTGTAATCAAGTCTGAAATCCCTTGTACTCCTTGACGTAATACATTGTCAGCTTCACGGAATGCTTCAAGCATCGGTGTCTTTTTATCAACCACTTCTAATAAACGGTTATTAGAAATAATCAATAATGTATCAACATTTTCTTTTAAAAGTGCGATTCCTTCAGCAGCGTAGCGTCCACGTTTTGGTCCTTCAAAACTAAATGGTCTTGTTACAACACCAACTGTCAAAGCACCTAATTCTTTGGCAATTTTTGCAACTACTGGAGCGGCTCCTGTTCCTGTTCCGCCACCCATACCAGCAGTGATAAAAATCATATCTGCCCCTTGTAAGGCATCTGAAATTACTTGTTCACTTTCTTCTGCAGCTTTTTGGCCAACTTCTGGTTGTGACCCAGCCCCTAAACCACGTGTATATTTAGGTCCAAGTTGAATCACTGTTTCAGCTTTTGAGTTTTTTAGGGCTTGTACATCTGTATTTGCAGCGATGAATTCTACGCCTTTAACGTTTTCATCAATCATGCGATTAACAGCATTACCGCCACCGCCGCCTACACCGATAACTTTGATGACAGCGCCATTGTTAATGTTATTATCTAAAGAAAATTCCATAGTATCGTTTCCTCCTGTTTTAATTGTTAGTCAAAAATGTTTGAGAAGAAGTCTTTGATCTTACCTGTAACATTTTCACCAGATTCGTGTATCTCAGAATCGTTATAGTCATCTTGGGGTGTATCTGCATAAGTGTCATATTGTACTTCTTGTTGAACTGAAATTGGCTGTGATGATTTAATCTTTTCGCCTGGGATCGCACCTTTAGCAATATGATAAATATCATTTAATTGAGCTGAGTATTCTACGATACTAATCACATTTGTAAATACTGGGTTACGTAAACCCATATGATTAGGAACATACAATTTCACACTTGCATCAAATATTTCTTGTGCCAAGTCAACAACACCTGGAAGGCTTGCTCCGCCACCAGTTAAAATCACTCCGCCAGGAAGTTCCAAAGCGTCGATTTCGTCTAATACTTCTTTAGATTTTTTAAAGATTTGTTCAACTCTTGCTTCAATGACTTCTGAAAGATAACGCTCATCAACTTTTACAGGCTCAGATTTACCAATTACATCAACTGGAAATTCTTCGCTTACAGATGTTCTTTCAGGGTATGCATCACCATAATTAATTTTCAATGCTTCTGCATTATTGAATGATGTATTCAATACAATAGAAACATCTTTAGTAACAAATTCGCCGCCTTCTTGATTGACATGAGTAAACTTCAATTGCTTATCATGCATTACAGAAGTCGTTGTTTGACCGCCACCCATATCAATAACAATCGTACCAAAATCTTTCTCACCGTCAGAAAGAACAGTTTCAGTTAGTGCTAACGGCATAATTACTAGTTCATTTACAATTAAACCTGCTTTTTCAACACATTTTCTAGTATTATGAATAATTGTTTTCGGACCTGTGAATACCACTCCGAACATTTCTAAACGAACGCCAATCATTCCTCTAGGATCTTTGATCCCTTCAAATCCATCAACTGTAAATTCTTGAGGTAGGATTGCTACGATTTGACGTTCAGGAGGAGTTGAACGAACCAGAGCTGCAGATGCTACGTTTCTTACATCTTCATCAGTGATTTCTTTTGACTCACTACTTACAGCAATCATTCCTTGACAATTTTCTACTTCAAGTAAGTTTGCTGGCAACCCCACATTCACACTTTTAATTTGAATTCCCGCTTTTTCTTCTGCTTGTCTAACTGCTCTTTGAATCGCATTTACTGTCTTATCAATATCGACAATGATTCCTCGATTTAATCCATCAGATTTTGCGTTTCCTACGCCAATGATATTCATTTGACCTTCAATAAATTCAGCCACTACAACTTTTACTGATGTTGTACCAATATCAAGGCCTACATACATTCCTGTCTTTGCCATGAATGGGGTTCCTCCTCCTATTAATTCCAATATGTAAACAGACAAGAAATGCCCATTTTCATATGTATTTTTTTATGAATACTCACTTCTTTCAATTTTACCATAAACATAGGCTTTTTAGAAAGCAGATTCTATTATTTTATTCTTTTATTTTTATTCTCCTCATTCTAACGGCTGTGAAGATTCTCCTACACTTTCCTCAGTAACTTCATTATTAAAAGGATATGAGAAAATCCCAACTTCCATATCAATGATTCCAGGCTTATCCATTTGACTTGCTACTTTCCCGTAATACGCCATTTTCTCCTCTAACTGGGAGATATTTACAATGACTTCATTCGCATCTTTCATGTGAAGATTGATTAATTCTTTATTTGCATTAGATGGTGCATAACGAATTTCTGAGATATTTTGCTTCAAATCCTCAGGAAGTTTGTTATAAGAATTCATTAAGTTTTTAATTATTGACTGATCCTTAAAATTTTGGAAAACCGGCATACCGCTTATAGGTGCGTTCATTTCTTCGGGTAAAATTTTTCCATTTTCTAAAATAGGATGATAAACATTATTTATTGATTCTAAAGCAACTACTTTATACTCATCAATTTTGATATTGAATGAATTAATGCCGCTTAATGAAATCGTTGCTTTTTTCACGCGTGGTAATTGGCGTTCAATTTTTTCTTGATAGATTTTTCTATCTCCAAATTGCTCCCATAGACTCACTCCGCGCTCTAACTTTGACTGAGCAATGATCTTTTGGCTATCTACAGATTTATTTCCTGTTACGCTAACAGTACCTAGCTTACTTAATGGAGAAACAAAATATAACACAATCACAATCGCTATCATAAAGATTGATACAATAAGAGTTAAGCGACGGTATAAACGTTTATTTCGCACTTTTTTTATATTGGGTAAGCGGTCTGCAAAAGATTCGTAAGTTTTCTTTGGTATTTCTTCTGATTCTTGATTTTCTGAAGAAGTTTCTTCTGTTTCGGCTTCGATATTTTCTTCAACTTTTTCTTGCTTCTCTTCGTTAGATAATACAGAAGGATTCCATCCTGGCTGATCGCCTTGTGTTTTTAAATACTCTAGATTTTCTTTTTGCCAAGGGGTCAATTCCTGTTCTTCTAACTCTTCAGTTGAATCCAACTCTTTCTCGTCTTTTTTCTTTGGATCGTCTTTTTTCTTACTAATCTTTCACACCCCCCATCAAGTAATCTCTTTAACCACTTTATATAGTCGTTCACCAGCATCTGGAATACCTTCTTTTTTAGAGGCCTCTGCCATCATTCTATGACGTTCCTCATCTAATAAGATATTATCAACTTCCGTTACCAATTTAATCCCCGTAAGCTCTTGGTCACTAATCATTTCAACAGCGCCTGATTTGACTAAACTTTGAGCATTCTTTGTTTGATGATCATTTGTAACGTAAGGACTTGGTATTAAAATAGCTGGTAAACCCAATGCTGTAAACTCTGCGATAGATGTTGCTCCAGCCCGACCTACCATTAGATCCGCCGCTGCTAAAACTTCTGCCATTTTATCAATATAAGGCTGAATACTTACATTTGTCAATTTTTTTTCGGTAAGATTTAATTTTTCTTGTAATTCTTTATAGTATCGTTCACCGGATGCATAAAGAACTTGATACTCTCTTTGTTCAAAGAGAGGTAATGCTTCTACAAAAGCCTGATTGATTTTCAGTGCACCACGACTTCCACCGAAAATAATTACAGTTTTTTTATTAGGATCTAAACCATATTCTTTTAGAACATCTGTCTTTTCAATGGCTACTACTTCTTGAGCTCTTGGATTTCCTGTCAAAACAACTTTTTCTTTTGGGAAATACTCAGCAACATCTGGAAAACAAATTGCTACCTTCGTTGCATACTTACTTAAAAATTTGTTTGTAATTCCAGGTATGCTATTTTGTTCATGAACAATCGTTGGTATTTTCAATTGCTTGGCTGCATATACAACCGAACCTGATACATAACCGCCTGTTCCAATAACAACATCTGGTTGAAAATCTTTAATTATTTTTTTAGCTTTTCCAATACTGCTTAAAAAAAGGTAAACTGTTTTAATATTCTGAGGGCTTAGTGAACGACGAAATCCTTGAATTTTAATTGTTTTAAACGGAATGTTGTATTTCGGAACAATTTGACTTTCTAGACCCGTTTGCGTTCCCACATACATAAATTCTGTATCTGGATCTACCTGTTTTACGTAGTTCACAAAGGCCAAGGCTGGATAAATGTGTCCACCTGTTCCGCCGCCGGTTATTAGTATTTTCATATTTTATTCTCACTTTTCTATGTCTTTTAGCTGGTGCATCGCTTCAATAAACGCCTCTCCCCGCAGTTCAAAATTAGGATATTGATCCCAGCTTGCACAGGCAGGCGATAATAGAATAGTATCATTTTTTTCAGAAAAATCATAGGCATCACCTACAGCAGTTTGGACATTTTCAGTTAACTTAATTGTTTTTATGCCTGCTTCACGTGCTGCTTTGTGCAGTTTCTCTTTTGTTTCACCAAAAAGAACAATTGCCTTAATTCCTTTTAATGAAGGAATTAATTCATCAAAGCTATTTCCTCTGTCTAAACCGCCAGCTAATAAAATAAGTGACGAGTGATCAAAACCGCTAAGTGCCATCTCAGTTGCTAATATGTTTGTTGCCTTTGAATCATTATAAAATTTACGTTCAGCTATTTCACCTACATATTGCGTCCGATGCGGTACCCCGCTAAAAATCATCAGTGTTTGTCTAATCACATCTGTTGCAACATTTTTTAATTTAGCTACACAAATTGCAGCTAAGGCATTCTCAATATTATGACTACCTGGAACACCTAATTCTGTTGCCAACATGATGTATTCGTCTTTATAGTATATTTTTCCATCTGCAAGATATGCTCCTGCGACTTTTTCTTTTGTTGAAAATGGAATAATTGCTGCTTTCGTTGTTTTGCTTAATTCTTGTAATTCTTGTTGATTCCAATTTAATATAAGAAATTCATTTTCTTGCATATTACTTTGTATTGCCCATTTGGCTTTTACATATTCTTCTCTCGAACCATGATAATCTAAATGCGCCTCATAAATATTTGTGATTACAGCTATTTGAGGCTGAAATGTTTGGATTCCCATCAATTGAAAACTTGATAGTTCCATAACAATATCATCGACTGAACTTGCTTCTTCAGCTACTTCACTGGCTGGATATCCAATATTTCCAGCTAATCGAGCAGTTCCAGTTTTACGATCAGCATTTAGTAAAAGTCCGATCATTGTTGTTGTTGTTGTTTTGCCATTTGTTCCAGTAATTCCAATAATCGGACACTCTGCAATTTGATAAGCTAATTCAACTTCAGTAATCACAGGTAAATTCATGCTTAGAGCCTTTTCTACTAAAGGATTAGTGTAAGGTATTCCTGGATTTTTAACAATCAGAGAAAAGTCTTCGTCTAAAAGTTCAATTGGATGTCCACCTGTAACAACACGAATACCCAAGGTTAATAAATCTTGGGCTTCCGGGTTTTGATCAAATTGTTTAAAGTCATTAACTGTTACTAATGCACCTAGTTCATGTAGCAACTTCGCAGCACTAACACCACTTTTAGCTAGTCCAAGAACAAGGACTTTTTTGTTTTCATAATTTGTAATTTTCTTCATTATAATTTCCCCTTATCTTAGAAAAGCTGAAAGAAGCGTATAGCTCTGTAGAAAGTTAGGGATTTTGATGTGGAATGTTTCTTTATTCCATTTCAAAATTATCTACTTTCCTAAGAGCTGCTTCTTGATGCTGGATCATACTGAAAAGCTGAAAGAAGTATATAACTCTGTAGAAAGTTAGGAATTTTGATGTGGAATATCTCTTTATTCCATTTCAAAATTACCTACTTTCCTAAGAGCTGCTTCTTGATGCTAAAGTGTATAACAATTTAAAAAATAATCCACAGTGTAATACCTGAACAAATGGCACCTGTTAACCAAAAAACAATATCGATTTTCCATTCCGACCAACCACACATTTCAAAGTGATGATGAATCGGTGACATTTTAAAAATTCGTTTTCCAAATAATTTAAATGAAGCAACTTGTAAAATGACGCTCGCCGTTTCACACACATAAACAAGCCCAATCAAAAGCAAGGTCCATTCTTGACGCAATATAATAGATATAGCTGCCAATAAACCACCTAAAGCAAGTGAACCAACATCTCCCATGAAAATCTTTGCTGGTTTTTTATTGTAAGGAAAGAATCCTAATAAACCACCAATCACGCTCAAACAAACAATAACGACATCAAATTGTTGTTGTTTCCAAGCAATGATTGCATATGTCGCAAATGAAATAGTTCCTAAACCTGCAACTAATCCATCAATACCGTCAGTTAGATTTACAGCATTTGAAAATCCAACTAACCAAAAAATAACAAATACGCCATAAAAAACACCTAAAGGCAACGAAACTAGACCAAACAAATCTAATGAATCTGGTAAACCTTCAGATCGATAAACAAAATAAAAAACTAATCCCCCAATAATTTGTCCAACTAATTTTTGGCGGGAATTTAACCCCATATTTCTTTTTTTAAATACTTTGATAAAATCATCTAAAAAACCTAACAATCCATATAGTACTAGGATAAATAAAATAATCAGTAGAGACGGAGTAAGCTCTTGTTTCCATAATCCCACTAATACCGCGGTGATGAAACTTGCAACTAAAAAGACTAACCCGCCCATTGTTGGCGTACCAGTTTTTACGTTATGCCAAGTCGGACCATCTTCACGTGTTGTTTGACCTTGTTTTTTCATTTGAAAATAACCAATAAACATTGGCATCACTGCCACCGTTATAGCAAAACTACATACTATAGGAATAAAAATTTGTGTCCACTCCATGATATCTCTCCTAATTATTCAACTCGCATTGAGTTACTTTATCATTCATTTTTTAACGCTTTATTTAGCTGGATTTACTGTAGCAGTTGAATCACTGTCCATCGAATCCATTACCACTTGCATCAACGGATTTGCGATTTTTCCAAGTGCATCTCTCGTGTATGTCTGAGGTTTTTTCATTGTAAGATATAGAATATATTCTGGATTGTCGGCTGGCACAAATTCTACTACTGAATAGGTATAATCTGTCAAGCCTTCCATATAACCATTTTCCCCAGTTATTTGCGCTGTTCCTGTTTTAACCCCGACATGATAACCTGGGACTGAGTAAACACCGTGAGCAATACCATAATTTGGATCTTCTACCGTATCAATCATATATGTGCGAATATCACTCGCAGCTTGAGGCGTTATGACTGGTTGTCCTACTTTTTCTGGTTTTGTTACTTTTTCTTCACCAGTATCTTTATCAACGATTTTACTAATGTATTGAGGCTTGATCATGGAACCATCGTTAGCTATTGCTGTATAAGCCTGCATCATTTGGAAATTCGTTACAGAGACTGCTTGACCAAAAGATGACATTGCTAAATCGACCCAGTTATTACTAGGCAATTCTCCAGCAGATTCCCCTGCTAAACCTGAATTTGTCGATTTTCCAAAACCGAACTTCTCTAAATAACTTTTCCAAACTTCCCCTGTAGGATCCATTGCTTGTTCTAACGTAAGCATCCCCACATTACTTGACCAAGAAATAGCTTGACGGAACGTTAATGGACCAACAGCACCAAAGTCGTGATCATTTACTGTTCTATCATCTAACTTATATCCGCCAGCTGGATAAACAAAGGTTTGATTAGGATTAAACTTGCCTTCTTGCATTGCTGCGGCCGAGGTAAAGAGCTTCATAGTAGAACCTGGTTCGAATTTATCTTCTACTAAAATATTACGCCATACGGTATCTTTTCCTAAACCTTCTTTAGTTTCAGGATTGAAAGAAGGGCGTTGAGACATAGCTAAAATTTCACCCGTCTTTGCCTTCATCAGCATAGCAGTCATATCTTCTGGTTTAAATTCTTCCATAACTGGATCTAACAATGATTCTAATCGACTTTGAATGCGATTATCTATTGTTGTATAGATATCTTTACCATCAACAGCCTTCTTCTCACTAGCAACCGTTCCAGGCAATGGATTTCCATATACATCTTTTTTATAATCAACTTTACCGTCTTTTCCACTCAAAATATCATTATAAGATTTTTCTAAGCCCATCTTACCAATTAAACCTTTGGAATCATCCTCTGCATCAGCAGAACCTGTATAACCGATAAAATGAGAAGCAAATACGCCATTCGGATAAATTCTAGCTGGATGACCTTCAAAATATAAACCTGAAACTTTATTTTGTTTTAATTCGTTCTCAATTTTTTGTCTGGTTTCTAACGTAATATTTTTCCCTTTAGAACCAAACTCAACTTGAAACTTCACAGATCCGTCTTCATTCACACCACTATTTAAAAAGCGTAATGCTTCATCTTTAGTGAGTTCAGTATTTCTATCTAAAATTTCTGCTAATAATGAAAAATCTTTTTTCTGGGCATAAAGCTTTTTATTTTCTTCACCTAAATAAGTCTCAGACAAAATTGCATAAACAGAATAAGAAGTCGCATCTTCTGCAATTACATCTCCGTTGCGATCTAAAATAGCTCCTCTTTTTGCCTTGACAACACTGCTTCCCTGATAAAGATTAGCAGTTTTTTCTGGTAAAGAGACACCTGCCACTTTTCCTACAGCTACTATGTACGTTAATCTAAACGCAAACAAAAAGAACAATCCAATACTCGTAGCAAATAAAATAATGCCTACTTTTTTACGATTGTTCATTGGGTTTAAGTTCTTCTTTTTGACAAAATTCTTTATTTTAGTTTTTATACTCATTTATTTCACTTTCCTTATATTATCAAGGTTATCTGAAAGGCCTTTGTTTTTCGCAACATCCTTAATCCGGTCTGCTTTGGATAATTCATTTTTTTGTTGTTCTAATTTCAAAGCTGATTCTTCTTTCTCTTGGATCGTTGCTTGCGTTTCAGTGATTTCATTAGTCATTTGTGTAATGGACGTACGTACTTGAATGGTGAGAACTGCTATTCCAATAATCGCTACTAACAATAAAAAGCCGATTGTCTTTTCTAAAAGTGAGATATTTCTCAGCTTCCTTTTCGGAGATTGGGGTAGGTTCACATTTTTTTGAACTTTAGGTTCATTTATTGGCTCTGTGAATGGTTCATCCATTAACGGAACATCGTATTGAAAATCATCCACTTTTTTTAATTCAGCCATGTCCTTACCCCTTCCTCTATATAATTAGTTTAACTTTTTCGGCAATTCTTAATTTAGCACTTCGCGAGCGATTATTCTCAGCCAATTCAGTCTCACCTGGTAAAATTGGCTTTCTTGTAATTACTTTTAACTCTGGTTGAAATTCTTCAGGCACCATTGGAAGTCCTGGTGGTAAATCCTGCATTGTACTATATTCTTTAAACATGCTTTTCACAATTCGGTCTTCTAACGAGTGAAAGGTAATCACACTGATTCGACCATTCTTATTGAGTAAAGCAATTGCTTGTTCTAATGATTCTTCCACAACACCTAATTCATCATTTACAGCAATGCGAATAGCTTGAAAAATTCGTTTTGCTGGATGTCCGCCTTTGCGTCTAGCTGGCGCTGGTATTGCTGTTTTAATAATTTCTACTAATTCACCAGTTGTTTCAATCGGTGCTTTAGCACGCACACGTTCAATCTCTCTGGCTACTTGTTTAGAAAATTTTTCTTCGCCGTAACGAAAGAATATCTTCACTAATTCATGATAACTATAATTGTTAACTACATCATAAGCAGATAATTCCGCTTGTTGATCCATCCGCATGTCTAACGGTGCATCTTGATGATAGCTGAACCCTCGCTCTGCTTCATCTAGTTGAGGCGAAGAAACACCTAAGTCGTATAAAATTCCATCCACATGATAAATTTCATGTTTCGCTAATTCTTGTTTAAGGTATCGGAAATTTGACTTAATAAAGGTTACCATGCCTTGATCAACATATTTTTTTAATCGTTGAGCCGCAAAATCCAATGCTTTTTGGTCTTGGTCGAACGCGTATAAGTGTCCTTGTTCGCCTAGTTGCGAGAGTAAGTACTCACTATGACCTGCACCACCTAATGTGCAATCGACATAGATGCCGTCTTCTTTCACATGTAAGCCGTCAACTGTTTCTTTTAGTAAAACAGTATAATGCTGAAAGTCTTTCGTCATAATGCTCCTCTTTCTAAAAACCAAAATCAATCATTGTTTCTGCAATCTCATCAAAATTCTCTTCAGCTTCTGTAGAAAATTCTTGCCAACGTGCTTCATCCCAAATCTCGATTCGATTTGAAACCCCGATGATTACACAAGCTTTTTCTATACTACCGTGTGTTCTCAATGCAGCAGGAATATTTATCCTGCCTTGTTTATCAATCTCACACTCTGTAGCTGCCGAATAAAAAAAGCGGACAAATGTACGGGCATCCTTCTTAGCTAGAGGCATTTCTTTTAACTTTTCCTCTAGTTGTTCCCATTCGGACATTGGATAACCAAATAAACAGCCATCCATCCCTCTAGTAACCACAAACTTCTCACCTAATTGATCTCGAAATTTAGCTGGTACGATGAGTCGGCCTTTGGCATCTATATTATGTTGAAATTCACCCATAAACATAGCCAATTTACCCCACTTTTCCACTTGATAGAAACAGTCTACCACATCCTACCACTTTCTACCACCAAAAACGGTGAATCTTGCTTTATTTAATGGTTATTTAAAAATTTTGTAATATTTCAAAATGCTATTCTTTTAAAAAAAAAGCGATATCAATACCTATTTAATCGGTTTTTAAATGGATTTTTATACTTTTTTTTATTTTTATTTTCTCATAAAAATATTACAAATAAATTTGGTGGGGGAAAGTGGTACGATTCCTTTCCCTTCTCAAATTTCAATTTTATGAAAAGTAATGAAGAATATTCAACAAAATAAGTACACCATATAAAACTAGACTAAATAGAAAAACTAACCGCCAGAACATCTTAAAATATCTACCATACAGAATCTCGCCATAATAATACGCTTGAAAAACAGCTACGCAGATCCCTAACAATAAAACTGAGATGACCATGTACGGAACAATTGATTGACCGTAACTATCTTTTGATAATTCGTTTAATCCTATAAATAAAAATGGAATTGAGATATCCGGTGCTTTTACTTTAAAACGTTCTGTTAATGAGAACGTTGAAATAATGAAATTACACGCAAATAAGACAACTACTGGAAAAACATACCAAAAAAGCATAATGACTGAAAACGACACCATTTATTAACAATTCCTTTCGTAACACACTTAATTAACTATACTTCATTTACTTTACACTGATGTTTCATTTCCTTTAAAAGTTCATGCCTAAATAATACCAAATGACAAGAGTTTTATTCCCAAAATCTGCTCTCATCTATTATAATGGACATGAAGAGATTCTTAAAAAAAACGAGGTGGCATTTTGATTACTTATTTTAAAATAGAAAATGGGCATTTTACTTCTTCCCAAACAGCTGTATCTGATGCAGTTTGGCTTAATGTGGAAAAGCCCACAGAAGAAGAGATTAATCAATTAGTTCAAGACTATGAACTTCCTAAAGATTATATCACAGGTGTACTCGATGACAACGAAAATTCTCGATTTGAAGGGCTGCATCAAAATACATTAGACAAACCTGCACTGATGTTGCTTCAATATCCTCATGCAACAATCAGTCCCAGCGGATATACTCAATTAAACACCTTTCCTTTTGCAATCATTTTGACAACAGACGGAAAAGTAATCACAGTTATCAACAATTCGGCTGATTTTTTAAAACAAATTTTTACTCAGCCAATTCCAGATAGCAAGTTACCCATTCAAGAGACCTTGATTTTATATCTATCTTGGCAAATTTCAACGACTTATAACCGCTTTTTAAAAGAGTTGATCAAACAAACGAATAAACTAGAAGGAGAATTACAAGTCTCAACTGAAAATAGTCAACTTTATCAAATGATGGATATTCAAAAAAGTTTAGTTTATTTTGACTTTGCCATCGCTTCTAATTTAGAAGTTTTAAACATGCTTTACAACGCTAGAATTTTTAGAGATCCAAGGGCGCACCTTCCTCATCTTCATGATATTCTTGTGGAAACGAAACAAGCAGCAACGACTACGAACATCCAGTTAAAGCTAGTAGATAAAGTCAGTGACACATTTTCCGCAATCGTTTCTAACAATCTAAATAACGTAATGAAGATATTGACTTCTTTAACGATCGTTCTAACAATCCCTACAATCATCGGCGGTATCTTCGGAATGAATGTAAAGTTACCATTTGCCAACAGAGCTGATGCCTTTTGGTGGATATTTGTTGTCACGACGGCAACATGTATCTACGTCATTCGAAGACTAAAAAAACGGAACCTTTTGTAAAATTTTAGTTGCCGATTCTAGTAAAAGGATGTAAACTATAGGAAGTACATAATAAGGATGTGTAGAATCAATGAACGATAAGAAGACAAGTACTTTTTCCAAAGTCACTAAAATCGTTGTTTGGTTGATGCTAATCGCCATTGCGGGCTCAACAATATTGACTGCTATAATGAGTTTAAGATAATCAACTAAATAAACATTTATGGAGAAGACGAATGGCGTATATTGCCATCAGTCTTCTCCATTTTTGATTAGCTTTTATCTTACATCGTCCCGTTCTTTACCCGCCATCTTCAATAATTCTTCTGCATGCTCAGTCGTCAACTTAGTAATTTCACTTCCTGAAAGCATACGCGCAATTTCTGCTACCCGTTCATTCTGTTTCAATCTTCTAACCTTGGTTTCTGTCCGTTCACCAATAATTTCTTTTTCGATAAAATATTGATAATCTGCCACTGCTGCAACTTGAGGTAGATGAGTGATGCATAGTACTTGAGAGTTTTCAGATATCTGATAGATTTTATCAGCAATCGCTTGGGCAACGCGACCGCTAACGCCTGTATCAACTTCGTCAAAAACAATACTAGTGATTCCTTGTGATTTAGAAAAAATTGTTTTCAATGCTAACATCACACGAGAAAGTTCTCCGCCAGAAGCCACTCTTACCAAAGGTTTTAGCGGCTCTCCCGGATTCGTTGTAATATAAAACTCAACTTGCTCCAATCCTTCTTCTGTAAATTGTTCTTCTGATAATTCTGTAAAACGAATGTCAAATACCGTTCTCTCCATATAAAGTTCTTTCAGTTCTCGTAAAATATTTTTTTCGAGTTTTTTTGCAATTTTTTTCCTAATATCCCGCAATTTCAAACCTATTTCAAAAACTTGGTTCTTCTTTTCAACTAATAATGTTTCTAACTGGCTAGTTTTTCCTTCTAGAAAATCTGCATCCGCCAATTCACGTGTGATTTCTTGGTAGTAATCAAGAATGGATTCAATCGATTCGCCATACTTTCTTTTCATCTGACGAATAAGTTCCAGTCTTGTTTCAACTTCGTTCAAGCGATTTTCATCGAGTTCTAAGCCATCAATATGTCGTGACAAATCCCCACTAGCTTCTTGTAATAGGTAGTAACTGTTTTGAACTGCATCTGATAGAGCTTTGTATTCTGGATCAAGTGTTTCTATAGATAACAGTTCATTCATTGCATAGCCGATTTTATCTAAGCTACTATCACCTTCTCCGTTGATAGCTTCATAACTTGCAGCTAATGCATCCGCAATTTTTTGGAAATTCCCAAGCTTATTCCGCTCTTCCATCAATTGTTCTTCTTCCCCTAAAACCAGTTCAGCAGCAGCAATTTCATCACTTTGAAACTGCAACATATCCATACGCTGTGCGAATTCTTTTTCATTCTTTTGACGATTTCTAACTTTCTTTTCAATGATACGATATTCAGAGTAAATTCCTTCATACTGCTCTTTTATCTTGAATAGCTCTTTGCCGCCAAAATCATCTAACATACCTAAGTGCTTTTCACTTTGCATTAATTCTTGATGCTCATTTTGACCGTGGATATCAACTAGAAATTCTCCTACTTTTCGTAAATTCGCAATATTGATGATTCGTCCATTCACACGGCAAACATTTTTTCCAGAAGTTGATATATCTCTTTGAATGACGATGGATTCTTCATCCATTTCAATTCCTAATTCTTCTAACAAGTTAAACAACTCTTGATTTTTAGGCATCGTAAACAGACCTTCCAATGTACATTTCGACGCGCCTTGACGAATGTAATCACTCGATCCTCTTCCACCTGTTAAAAGTCCCATTGCATCTATAATAATTGATTTACCAGCACCTGTTTCTCCTGTTAAAACGGTCATTCCCATTTGAAACTCTATTTGTAAAGAGGAAATGATCGCAAAATTCTTTACGGAAAGTTCTTGAAGCATGTTTATCCACCTCGATTTTATAAATATCGGAACAGTTCACTTTTTAGAAATTCAGCATTTTTTTCAGTTCGGGCAATAATCAATACACTGTCATCATCATTGATTGCCGCGAATACGATTTCTTTGTAGTGTTTCTCTATTAAATTAGATGCAGCAGCAGCATTCCCTGGTATAGTACGCAAAATAACATGCTTTTCCATCTGGTCAACTGAAACAAATGCATCTTTCATTAATTTTTCTAATTTTGCAGATGTATCTTCTTTTGTTTCTGCTGGAATACTGTAACGATAACCGCCGTCGATTGAAGGCACTTTGATTAATTTCATTTCTTTAATATCACGAGAAATCGTCGCTTGTGTTACTTCGATCCCTTTTTCTTGAAGATAGGTCACAAAGTCTTCTTGTTTTTGAATATTTTTATCAGCTAATAAACGAGTAATCAGACGGTGCCGATCTTTTTTCCTCATAAGATAATGTACTCCTTTTTCGGTTCATTTCTATTTTTATCATAGCGTATTTTTATGCATTTTGAAAGGATAAAAAATAAGACTGAACTAAAACGCTAGGCGTTCTTTTCCAGTCTTAGTTATGGTGATCGGATTTATAAGAAAAAAATTAGGTATTTGTTTGACGAATTAGCCTTTTAACTTCTTGTGAGCTGCATCTACAACATCTGTGATTTCATTTGAAAGGTCTTTAATCTCTGCTTCTTCTACTGAAGTTAGATAAGCCAAAAATTCGATATTTCCTTCTCCACCTGTAATGGGTGAATAGTCCAATCCACTGACTGAATATCCATGTTCTTGAGCAAATGAAAGAATATCCGTTAATACTAACTTGTGTGTTTCTGGTTCACGAACGATTCCTTTTTTACCAACTAACTCTTTCCCCGCTTCAAATTGAGGTTTAATCAAAGCAACCACTTTACCACCTTGTTTTAGTATCTTGTGTAACGGCGGTAAAATTAATTTAAGAGAGATAAACGAGACATCAATCGTCGCAATATCTGGCACGCCTTCATGAAAATCCTCTGGTGCACTGTAACGGAAATTCGTACGTTCCATCACAACTACTCGCTCATCTTGCCGGATTTTCCACGCTAACTGATTGTATCCAACATCTAACGCGTAGCTTAAACGAGCTCCATTTTGCAAAGCCACATCGGTAAATCCACCAGTCGATGCACCAATATCCAACATCGTCTTATCTGTTACATCTAATTGAAAAACATCTAGAGCTTTCTCTAATTTCAACCCGCCACGGGATACATAGGCCAAAGTTTGCCCTTTTACATGGAGTGGTGTCTCAATAGCTATTTTTTCACCAGGCTTATCCAATCGTTCATTCTTGTCATTGTAAACTAGGCCTGCCATCACTGCTCGCTTGGCTTTTTCTCTTGTTTCAAATAATCCTTGAGTAAACGCTAAAATATCAACGCGTTCTTTTTTCATAAGTGCCTTCTTCCTATCCTAATCTCAATTGTTCTACTAATTCTTGCAATAGTTCTTCATGAAATTCACTACTTGTTTGTTTGATTTTTTCTAATGTACGAGTCCCAAATGTTAACTGTTCTTCCAACGCTTGCTTTGCACCTTCTAAGCCCAGTAAACTTGGATAGGTACTTTTATTTAAAGCTTCATCTCGTCCAACTTGCTTGCCCAGCTCTTCTTCAGAACTTGTTGCATCCAGTAAGTCATCCTTGATTTGAAACGCCAAACCTAAATGTCTAGCAAAAATCCCTAATAACTCAACGACTTCTTCCGGCTGCTCCGCTAAAATTCCACCAGCTAAAAGAGCGAACTCAATCAAGGCTCCTGTTTTCTTTTCATGAACATCCGCTAATTCAGTTAGTGAAAGCGATTGGTTTTCCCCTTGCAAATCACCCGCTTGCCCTGCCACCATTCCTTGTGTGCCAGAAGCTTTACTTAACAATTGAATCAATAATACTTTTTGATCCAACTGAATTTGGCTAATTGCTAATAGTTGAAAAGCCGCCGTAAGCAGACCATCTCCTGCCAAAATTGCATGAGCTTCACCAAATACTTTATGGTTTGTCGGCTTACCGCGACGTAAATCATCGTCATCCATCGCTGGCAAATCATCATGAATCAATGAATATGTGTGGATCATTTCTAATGCTGCCGCCACTTGATAATCATGAGCTTCGGGCATTTTTCCAAATGAGCGAATCGTTGCTAAAACTAAAAGCGGTCGAAACCTTTTGCCTCCAGCATGGATCGAATATATCATGGCTTTTTTTAATTGATCGTTTGCTGTATATCCATTGATAAAATCTTCCATTTCTTTTTCAATAAGCGGTAAACTTTGCTTACGAAAATCATTGAAATCTTTCATCAATTGGCCTCACTTTCTTCAAAAGCAACCTCTTCGTTATTTTCTGTCATGACTTTTGTCAATGTCTTTTCAGCTTTTTCCAATGTATCTTGGCATTGCTTGCTTAAAACCATTCCTTCTTGAAAAGCTGCTAGCGCTTCTTCTAAAGGAACATCTCCACGTTCTAATCGTTGGACGATTTCTTCTAATTCAGTTAATGATTCTTCAAATGTTTTTTCGACTACTTTTTCTTTGGCCATCTTTTTACTCCTCTTCAATTGGTGATACATGATCGATTATCGTATCTACTACACCATCCACATAATGGATTTGAATTTTTTCTTTAGGTTTTAATTCGTTAACTGACTTTACTACTTGTTGATCTTTGGTTGTATAACTATATCCTCGTCCCATTATTTTTAGTGGACTTAACAAATCCAGTTGTTGAACAGCAGAAGTAAATTGTTTTTGTTTATCTTTCATGTACTGCTCCATGCGATCATGAAGTGTTTTGTTTAAAAACGTTAGTTGCTGCTGTCCTTCTCTGATTTGACCTTGAGGTGTTTGTTGCCTAAATTGGGCAATAATTTCTTGTGCTGTTCGTTGTTTTTGATGATAAACAGTTTCCATCGACTGAATCAAACGCTGAGTGATTCGATCTAACTTGATTGTTTGACCTTCATATAAACGATCCGGTTGCTTAAAGACGTAAGAGTTTTTCAAGCGCAGATAGCGATCATTTTTTTGCTGTAATTGGTAGAGAAAGCTCTGCTCTAAACGAGTTTGTCTCTCCTTGATTTTTAACAATTCTTCATTCAAAACCGGTACAGCTAATTCTGCCGCTGCAGTTGGTGTAGCTGCTCTTACATCAGCAACCATATCGGCAATTGTCACATCCGTCTCATGTCCAACAGAAGAAATAACTGGCGTTTTTGCTTGATAAATCGCTCTAGCGACACGTTCTTCATTGAACGGCCACAGATCTTCGATCGAACCGCCTCCACGACCAATAATCATCGTGTCAAAGTTTCCTAACTCTTCAATGCGTTGAATATTGCGAACAATATCATCTGCCGCTTGATCTCCTTGTACTAAAGTAGGAAATAAAACAAGCTGTGCAATTGGATATCTTCTTTTTACTGTCGTAATGATATCTCGGATGACCGCTCCACTAGGACTTGTAACCACTGCAATTCGTTTAGGATATCTTGGCAATATTTTTTTTGGTCCTTCAAATAACCCTTCATTTCCCAACTTTTCACGCAATTCCGCTAAAGCTTGGTACAGTGCGCCAACACCATCTGGTTCCATATGCTCCACATAAATCTGATAAGACCCGCCGCTTTCATATAATGAAATACGACCCACTACCAAGACTTTCATTCCTTCTTTTGGTTGAAATTTCAACTTTTGAAAGGCTGATTTAAACATAATTGCTGAAATTTTTGCACCATCGTCTTTTAAACTAAAGTATTGATGGGCATTAGGACGCAAACGAAAGTTGGACATTTCACCAGTTAAATAAACCCGTTCTAAGTATGGGTCAGCATCAAATTTACGTTTTAAATATTTTGTTAAGGCAGTTACTGTTAAATATTGCTGCTCCATCTTCTCACCTTACTTTTGCTTTTTAGCGGCTTCCACCGTTTGGTACATCAACATCGTGATTGTCATTGGCCCCACACCTTTTGGCACAGGTGTGATAAAACTTGCGATTTCAGAAACTTCATCGAATTTTACATCGCCAATCAGTTTACCATTTTCGTCACGATTCATACCAACATCGATTACAACCGCACCAGGTTTAACAAATTCTTTGGTCACAAAATGACCACGACCAATCGCGACCACTAAAATATCCGCTTCTCTGGCCACTGCTGGCAAGTCAACCGTTTTTGAGTGAGCGATCGTCACAGTCGCATTTTTCATCATCATCAATTGTGCCATTGGTTTTCCAACGATATTGCTTCGTCCAATCACCACCGCACGTTTGCCTTGTAAATCAATATTATAGGCTTCAAACATTTTCATAATGCCATATGGCGTACAAGGAATCATTGTAGGCTCTCCAATAAATAAATGCCCCATATTCATTGGATGGAAACCATCAACATCTTTTTTAGGATCAACTGCTAACAACACTTTTTCTTCATCGATGTGTTTTGGTAGCGGCAGTTGAACTAATATGCCATGATAATCTGGATCTTGATTGTATTGTTCAATCACGGTAAGTAATTCCGCTTCAGAGATTGTTTCAGGTAAACGTTCAATTTTTGAGCGAATACCGATTTTAGCTGCTGCAATGTCTTTGTTTTTTACATATGTTTGACTTGCCTGATTTTCACCAACTAATAAAACAACTAAACCTGGACGAATGCCTTTTTTTTCAAGTTCTTGTACTTCTGCCTTGATTTGCGCCTGCATGTTATCTGCTAGTTCACGACCGTTGATTAACTCTCCCATAAGATCACTCCTCATTTTCGTTATATTCTTTTATTTTAGCATAAGTCAGCTAGTCTTGACACTCTATAATCTTTTATCATTTCTTCTATAAATATATAATCAAAAAAGATTAAAAGTATTTTCTACTTTGAATCAATATCTTTCATCACATTAGCCAAAACACCATTAACAAACTTTCTAGAACGGTCATCGCTATATTTTTTTGCTAACTCAATCGCTTCATCTAAAGCAACTGTATTCGGGACATCCCCAACATAAAGCATTTCAAAAATAGCCATACGTAAAATAATCAGATCCATTTTAGCAATACGTGTGATCGACCAGTTGTTACCTAAATGTTTTTTGATAATCTCGTCTAGTTCTGCTTTTCGATCACAAACGCCGCCTACCAATAAATCTAAGTATGTTGGGACAAATTCTTCCCCATCTTCACTAATGATTTCTTGATTATCTAACTCTAATGCATAAGAAATCGCATCTTGTTTTGTTAAGTCAACATTAAAATCTAAAGGAAATAACGCTTGAAGCGCCTTTTCACGAATCTCGTGACGAGTGAAACTTGGCTTACTCATTTTCTCCCTCATCTTCCGGGAATAATTCATCAAAATCTGGTTCAGGCAGTTTTTCTGGTACTACTGCTACTACATGAACATTCACTTCCACTAAATCGATATCTGTCATAAATAATACTTGCTGTTTTACACGATCTTGCATTTCCAAGGCTACTTTAGGTACTGAGATACCATAATTTAAGTAACAGTAAATATCGACTTTCAAGCCCTCTTCTTCTGCTCTTAAATAAATACCTTTACCGTGAGCAGCACGCCCAAGAAATTCTGTTACATTATTAGCAAAAGTTCCACGCATACCGTATACGCCGTCTACTTTAGATGCTGCAATACCAATAATGACTTCAATTACTTCCGGTGCAATAACGATTTCGCCTAGAGAATCTTTTGTATTGATTACTAGATTGTTTTCTTCAGTCATTTTAATCCTCCTTATAATAAAAGCGTAGTGGGCTCATTCAGCTTTTTCTCGAAAAACTAGCCCGCGAAGCTAGATAACACATAAGTAACAACGTTCCGCTTGGCTACACTTTCTGCTTTTCAACATCAGTTCATTTCATTCACTGTATTTCAAATTAAAAGCGTAGCGGACTCATTCTGTCTCGACTAAAAAATAGGAAAATCTGAGAGTAACGCTTTTCGTCACAATCGGATTTTATCTTTTTTCCGAAGAGTTAGCCCATATAGCTAGAAACAGTACACAGGAAACTTTTTTATTTTCAAAGCTTCTGTTTACTTACCTATCCATGTTTACAATCATCTTTAGTTTATCATTAATTCGATCATTTCGCTACCAAAAAAACTAAGAGAAAGTGAGTCTAAAACAGTTTATTCTTTGAAAACAGTCATACATCAAAGCGATTCACCATTTCTTTTTTGACAATCATTTTTTTGCCTCTCATCATTTATAACAATTTATAATATAATCAACTCTTTGGGAGACTGAGTCAATACTCGATTTCCTTCTTTGGTAATCAATAAGTCGTCTTCGATTCTGACACCGCCAAGACCTGGCAGATAGATTCCAGGTTCATCAGTAATGACATTTCCAGGAACAAATTGTTTGTCTGCTCTAAAGGAAACATTTGGTCCTTCATGAATCTCAAGGCCGATTCCATGACCTGTGCTGTGCCCAAAGGCTTCCCCATATCCGTAAGAAGCAATGTGATCACGAGCAATGGCGTCCAGTTGAATCCCTGTTAAGCCTGGTTTCGCTTCATCTAATACTTTTAATTGTGCTTCTAAAACGATTTGATAAATGTCTTTAAGTTTACTGTTAGGCTCACCAATCGCAAATGTTCGAGTCATGTCTGAAACATAACCTTGATAATAACAACCAAAATCCAAGGTAATCAAGTCACCTTTTTCAATAACTTTTTCACTTGCAACACCATGAGGCATCGCTGAACGGACTCCACTGGCTACGATCGTTTCAAAGGACACGCTCGTTGCACCTAAAGAACGCATGTAAAAATCTAATTGGTTCGCAATTTCAATTTCAGTCATGCCAGGTTTGATTACTGTTAGAATGTGTTTAAACCCAAGATCTGCAATACTACAAGCTTTTTCAATAATTGCAATCTCTTCTTCATCTTTCACTTCACGTAATTCTTCGATTAGTCCTGCAACCGGAACCAAGTCACATGGGGTGATTTCTTCTAACAAACTATACTCCGCAAAACTTACAAACGTTTCTTCAAAAGCCAAGTTACTTAATTGTTGTTTTTCTGCAATAGTCACCACTTCATCGAAAATTGGTCCTGCATTTTGAATAATTTCAAAGCCTTGCGCTTGTTCTGCAGCTTGTTCTGTATAACGAAAATCTGTTACAAAAAAAGCTTTATCTAAAGTAATAACTGCTAATCCAGTTGTTCCAGTAAAATTTGTTAAATAACGTAAATTGTATGGACTTGTAATCAGAAAACCTGAAAGATCATTTTTTTTCATTAACTCTCGTAACTTATTTACTCTTACCATCATTTTATTCGTCCTTCTTTCCTAATTAAGTTCTTCTCTATTATAACAAATATTGATTTTGAAAAACACCGAAGACGCGCAACCTCTAAATTATTCTAAAGTTTTTACAATTATAGAAGACATTTTACCTTTTTTTAATCTATTTCAATTATAGTAAGCATTGAAAGCGAGGTCACTAATGAAAAAAAGATACTTTGTCTACCTATCATTCTTAGCAATCATCGGTATGATTCTTTATGCCTTCTTTATAGAGCCAAAAAGAATTGTCACACATAACTACACTATAGGAAATAACGAAGGACAAAAACCAGTCAAAGTCGTTCAAATTTCAGACATTCATATCCAAGAAAAATACCCCGTAGCTCAATTAGAAAAAATCGTGACAAAAGTAAATAATGAAAAACCAGATATCATTTTGTTTACAGGTGATTTATTTGATAACTATGCTGAATACGGACCTGATGAAGAAGTAACTGCTGCTTTAAGCCGTTTAACTGCCCCTTTAGGAAAATATGCGGTATGGGGCAATCATGATTATGGCGGAGCTGCTATTCGTGTTTATCCAGAAATACTAGCCGCTGCTGATTTTCAACTGTTGGAAAACTCTGGTACCAATGTTTCGCTGCCTAACGGAAAATCTATTTACATAGCAGGCTTAGATGATTCTTTACTGGGAAATTCTTCTGTTACTGATTCACTAGCTGAGCGCCAAAGCGACTACACAATTTTACTAAGCCATGAACCTGACAAAGCTGATGAAGCAGTTGATCAAAATGTTCAACTAATCTTGTCTGGTCATAGTCATGGTGGTCAAGTCAAACTCCCATTTTTTACAATTAAAAATACTATGGCTGAAAAATATTCTGAAGGCTTCTATAATTTGGCTAATGATACAACGTTATACGTCAATACAGGATTAGGTACAACAAAAATCCCTGTACGTTTTAGGGTTCCTCCGGAAATTGCTGTTTTTGATATTTATGTTTAGATTTATACTATAAACGACTACCCCAAAAATATAAATTTTTGGGGTAGTCGTTTCCTGTTAATTTATCAATTTATCCAAGTTCTTTGACTCGTCCGCCTATTTTATCAGCGAATTTTTCTGCATAATTTTTATTCGGAAAGATTAGAACACGTTTTTTATCCCTTGTACGTTGTCCGTCTTTACCAATATATCCATGTAATACTTTTACAGCGTACATCACCATCTCTCCTTTCCTTTTAAGCTAATCTGTCAGTGTTTGCAAATTAGCGATGAATTAACTATACCGAAAAAAGCTTAACTGAAACATAAAAATGTTCGAATAAATTGTGAACTCTTATTAAGAAAAAATAAAAGAGCAGAGATTCTTGTTTCTCGTCCCCACTCCTTTATCGTAATGATTTTGTATCTACTCGCTTTGCTAAATCTTCAATACAATGCTTACTTTTTTTAAACAATAATGTCTTTCGTTTTTTTATCCATATGTATTCTAGCTGTCCAAGTTTCAAAAGTAACCATCACAGGCTCTTTATGATTTAGTTCTTTTTGGTAAACTGATAATTTGGGCTCGATTATTTCTAAAGATTCAATCGGTTCAACCTTAAATTTCCCCTTCAAAAGCAAGCTCTCATTTTCAATTTCCTCGTAACAACAGATAGATCCATTAGGATTACATTGAATATTTTTAACTGTTTCACCATTTCCATCCAAATAAAACTGCAATTTTAATAATCCTTCTCTCCATAAAGGTTCAGAAACTGCGATGACCGTCGGAAAATCACGTTTATCAATTGTTGAAATCAAAAAGACCTTGCTTGAATTTAATAATCTAACAATACGATCATGTATTTCCATTGTAGAAAGCCCCCATAATCAAGATTACATTAATTATAACAATTTTTTATATTTTTTAAAAATTTATACTATTTTCATTTAAATCCAATCTAAATAGCAAAAGAAAAGATCTGGAAACCTATTGTTAGATTTCCAGATCTCGTCTTAAATTATCTAGTCTTTTACAGAAACATCCTCTCTTAACCAATTGCTTTGGCGACTCTTACTTAAAATCACTCTGCAAATCGGACCTACTAACAACAGTTGCAACGGCAATGCCATAATAAGATTTTTGATAAACCCATCAATGTAATAATTCAAAAAATTTCCCGTAAAACCAAATTGAATAATAACTCCGTACATTGACATGAAAAAGACCATTCCTAAAACCATACAGCTAGAAACAGCAATAATCATTTGGATTTTTTTCTCTTTATTCACAGGTAAGGAAAAAGCGATTTTTTTTGCAGTTGTCGCAACAACTAATGTATCAAGTAAAAAAGCAACTACGAATCCAGGCACCAGACCTCCGAATAGATTGCTTAATGAAAATTGTCCATGTAATAAGAGATTATAAGCACTCATAGAAAACACCATAGAAAAACAGACAATTGTTGTGAAAAATAGACCTTCTTTTTTATTTTGCGGCATAAGACACTCTCCTTTAATTTTTGTAGCAGAGTTTATGCTATCATAAAAAAAAATTTCTCGTAAGTTAAATTTTTCAAATTAGTTTCTAATGAGATAAGTTTGAGCAAAATAATTACTAACTACTCCTACTTGGTTCATAATTTACTTTTCAAGGTAAACTTAGTTGCTATTCAGAAATTACTTTTAACATATGAACAAAATTTAACTTGCTCACTTTTTACAAATCTGGATTTAAGACCGCATTCAAGCATCGATTCATCTGAAAAAAATCTCCATCCTTTGATAGCCAATGGATAGAGTCGATCAGTTCAATTATTATTGAGAGACTGAGTATAAATTTAAAGAAATCTACACGACAGCCCCATCCCCGCACCTGTCCGTTACCTCCACATGGCACTTCCTAGGTTACAACTAAAATAACAGGATTCGAACCTGTGACAATACGATTAACAGTCAGCTCAAACATCGAGATAGGCAACTCCTCGGCTAATTTGACTAAAATTTGCTCTTTGGTTATTTGTTGTTGGGTTGATAGTGATGATTTGAGTTGTCGCTCCCTTTGTATTTGCTTTAAATCCTTTAGCTTAACTGCACATAACTTCTCACTAGTTAAATTATTTACGGTTACAGGTGATTTATCAGCCTTCTTTAACAATAATCGCCAACAGTTACTCTCTAACATTACGAATCACGAATTCCCTATTTAACAGCACAATTATTGCGTTTTATATCCAATTTTTCTACAATTCCCGCAGTATAATTTTTCTTCCAGATTATGTGCAATTGTCTCTTGTTTTAATTTCTTTTTCTTTTATTCTCCTTTGGGATACTTGTGATATAATTATCTAGGGAGGGAAGTATTATGAAAAAAATAGCTTTTACTTTATTACTATCTTCATTATTATTGCTTACTGCTTGTAATTCAAAAAATGAAAAATCTGTTTCAAACAGTAGCTCAAGCTCTAATACAACCACATCATCTATACTAAAAACATCTGAGTCTACACTTTCTACATCAACTTCAGAAACTCAGATACCTTTAAGCTCTGTTTCATCCGAGGAACAGATTGTTGGATTATCTGAAGAGTCACAAAGTAGTACAACGATTCCTGAAATGTCACAGGAACAAGCTCTGCAACGAATATTAGAAACGTATCCTGAAACAAACAATGAAGATACTAGCTTAATCTTTTGGCAAATGATTGATACCGACTTTTTGTTCAAAGCTTATAGTAAAAGTATTTCTAGTCAAGGCGGATCAGGTACCTTAGGTTTTTTCCGCGTATCGCCTCAAGGTGATGTATATACAACCGATGCAAATGGAAACCTATTTTAGATAGCCTTTCAGGCTATCTTTTTTTATTCCGCCCCGCTCTAAACTTTGGTTTATTCATTCAGTTCAATCTTTTTAACTATTTTTAGTGCATCTTCAACTGATCGCACTAAGCCGTATAGGGCGAGCTGTAATTTTAGAAATTCGCCGAACCAGATTTGTTCCTCTTGAAGTTTTCCTTTTTCGTTCTTAACGTCAACGAAAAATATTTTTTCTATCTACAGCACGCCATCCGAACAAATCCGGCCATCCTTTTGGTAGTCCTGCATCAAAACATCCATCATTTTTACTTTACCGACATTTCCTCAATAAACGAAACAGCGATTTGTGCTAATCATCTTGCTTTTCGAATCGCTTCAGGCGGTATTCCCCCTCTAGGTAACTTTCGACTAACCAATTTAAAATACCTAGTAATTCTAAACGCAATTTACTAGATAGATTTTTATCAACGTTTGCAAATTTTTAGCTGTTCAAGGTCAGTCGAAAATTAAATAAAATAAAAAAACTCTAATCCCTATTTGACAAGGATTAGAGCAATTTTTTTAATTATTATTGAGCTACTGCTGGGTAAACAGACACTTGTTTTTTGTCACGGCCTTTACGTTCGAAACGTACTACACCGTCTACTTTAGCAAATAAAGTGTCGTCGCCGCCAATACCTACGTTAGCACCTGGGTAAATTTTAGTTCCGCGTTGACGGTATAAAATTGATCCACCAGTTACAGTTTGTCCATCAGCACTTTTAGCGCCTAAGCGTTTAGATTCTGAATCACGTCCGTTGGAAGTAGAACCTCCACCTTTTTTGTGGGCGAATAATTGTAAATTCATGTTTAATAACATAGTCTGCACCTCCTATTTTTCGTTTATGGTTTTGACTTGAATAAATTCAAGATTTTCTTGCTCGACTGCTTGTAGACCTAATAAAAGGTTTTCCAAGAGAATTTGGGCAATGTTGGTTTGTTCCTGATTGGCATTAGAAATCACTTCAACATAAAGGTAACCACCTTCATCTTCGTTGGTTTCGACAATCGGTTCAAAACCAGCTAGCGCATCGATACCATTGACTGCGCTAATCGTTAAAGTAGACACCGCTGCACAAACGATATCACTGCCATATGGACCTGCTTCAGCATGCCCTGAGACTTCAAAAGAAACGATTTGACCTGCGCCATTTCGTTTAAAAGAACTTTTAATCATTGATAGGCCTTCTTTCCTATGCAACTTAAAAGAATTATGCGTTGATTGCGTTGATTACAACTTTTGTATATGGTTGACGGTGACCTTGTTTGCGGTGAGTGTGTTTTTTAGGTTTGTATTTGAAAGTCACGACTTTCTTTTGTTTGCCGTGTTTTTCTACAGTTCCTTCAACAGTTGCACCTTTAACAGTTGGAGCTCCTACTTTCGTAGATTCGCCACCCACTAAGATAACTTCGTCAAAAACAACTTTTTCGCCAGCTTCTACGTCTAATTTTTCAACGTAAATTGCTTGACCTACCTCAACTTTTACTTGTTTACCACCAGTTTTGATAATTGCGTACATGCTATACAGCACCTCCTTCTTCTAGACTTAGACTCGCCATCCCAAGTGATAACATGACGTCATGCTTAAAAACTTGTTCTGTGCGGTTGTAGCTGTGGAGTCCACAATTACAACATTAATATCATACCAAAAGAAGGTTTAATAGTCAATAAAAACTTAGCTTTCAAGACGTATAAACGACTTTTGGAAAAAACTTTGTTGTTATTTCTAATTTATGATTGACTTTGTTTTCTATGTTCATTATAATAAATTCTGTTGCGTTAACATTTTGCGCCAATAGCTCAGCTGGATAGAGCACTCGCCTTCTAAGCGAGCGGTCGGGAGTTCGAATCTCTCTTGGCGTATTATTTTAAACGTTTATATGAAAAATACCAACCCTTGGACTTTTCCAGTGGTTGGTATTTTTGTTTTCTTTCTAAGAAAGTTCAACTTTCTCTGTGTAAATGT
The DNA here is from genome assembly GCF_058216635.1 of Enterococcus sp. AAFC-DPL-5146. Lineage (NCBI taxonomy): Bacteria > Bacillati > Bacillota > Bacilli > Lactobacillales > Enterococcaceae > Enterococcus > Enterococcus sp. AAFC-DPL-5146. The sequence goes on from NZ_CM177103.1 coordinate 2,348,576, forward strand.
GTACAACTGATGATAAATTCCCTTTTCCTCATGTAAATCTTCATGGCTGCCTCGTTCAATAATTCAGCCATGATTCATTACCATGATGGCATCTGAATTTTGGATAGTCGATAAACGATGGGGAATAACAAACACCGTTTTTCCTATCATTAAACATTCCATGCCTTCTTGAACATGTTTTTCTGTTCATGTATCAATAGCTGTATCGTATTTATCGAGTAATGGGAAATAATTGATAATACTTTTTTAATAACATTCATATTTCGTAACTACTTCCCAAGTATTTAAATCGTTTATTTCATTTGTAATTAGTTAAAAATAGGAACAAAAAATGAGACTCTAACTCCTGTCCAATCACCTGTTGCGTTAAATGAAGTACCTCCATCTCGGCCTAAACTAAATAATCCGACTACTCCATTATCTAGACAACTTAAAGGGATTTCAAACATAAACGGAATTGTATTACCATGTTTTATAAAAGAATAAGCTGTTTTGGCGCTCCCTTTTCCAGTGCCTTTCCACTTGACAATTCCTTTACTTTGCATAAAGTTCAAACCATTTATCGTTACTATTCGCCACATCGGTTTATAATTAACTGAATCATCGTATTTTTGAAAATCTGCTCCTAGATTCCAATCTTTCCATTCCCCTACTTGAATTGGCTGCAAATTGATATCTTTCCCCTTGATTTGAAGCCCGTCTTTAAAATTCTTAACTCCAGCAATCGTTTCATTTCCGGTTTTCTTCACCACTGCTTCATCAAAATTATCAATAGCACTTGTATGCGTCTTTGGATAAAGTAAATTTCCTTTTTCTTCTAATTGTACAATATCTGCCATTATACTGATCCCACCTTACTAAAAGTTATTGTTGGTAATGTATCTAATTTTTTCTTATCTAACGCACTCATTAGTCCGTTAGCTGTTTGTGTTGCTGCAGTAGTCGTTGTTGCATTTGTTCCCGCTGGTCCTTGGGGTCCTGTAGCTCCAGTTGTACCTTGTGGGCCTGCTGGTCCTACATCCCCTTTTTCACCTTTGATCGTTGTAAATCCTTCCACAGCGTTTACATGTGTTTTTGGATAAACAACAACGCCATCACTCTTTAATTCAACGATATCTGTCATACTGTTCCCACCTTATCTATTGTTATTCCTGTTCCTTGTACTCCTAAATCTTTCGCTGTTAATGTAATATCTCCCGTTTTTCCATTGATTGATGTCACACCTGTTCCTACTGTTCCGGTTTTATCTAAACCAAGGATTGCACTGACATGTGTTTCAGGGAAAACTTGACGCTGAACACCAGATTTATCGGTTTCCATTACTTTTTTAATCTCTACTTCATTTGCCATTAAACTGAACCTACCTTTCTTAGGAAGAAAGTATTTTGTTTTTCATTATCGATTTCAGCTACGACTAAAGCCGAAGCTTCTTTTTTATGAGTAACCGTTCCTAATTTTGTCACGCCATGATTCAAACTAAATTTATCATCTCGGATTGTTCTTAGGATACCAAGTTCTCCACTTTTTAATGTAAAATGCGCTTGTTTCAATTCTTCAATTAAGTTCAAAAGATTGCCTGCAGCATTTCCATCTAAGATTTCTTTGATAGTAGCAAACCATTTGTCAAACTCTTCTCTTTGAGTTTCTGTCCACTGATCATATTTCTGCTGACTAGTTGTGATCCACTCTTGAAACTCCCCAATAACCCGCTGTAGTTCTTCTTGTGCCTCTATATACCAGTCATCATAAACCTCTTGACATGTTTTCACCCATTCAGTGAAATAGCGTAGGATTTCTTCAAAAGTCCAAATATAGTTGCTGTCTTTGATCCCGTCATCATAGATACTTTCTTTGACTTGATAAATAAAATCTCTTGTTGAAAATTGTTGCCTCCAATTTAGATCCTTTTGAAGTTCTCTAAAACTGAAATAAGCGGTATTTTCTCCGATATTTTGCATATCGTAATTCGTTAATGTGTATTGAAATTTCCCTTTTTTTGCATCAATGATTTTATTGACTTTTTGCTCAGACAAACCGAGTCCAGCATGATGTCCTTGTTTAACGCAGAAAAATGGGGTTAAATTTGAAATGTCTTTTGGTTTTCCATTTTCTGTTATGGTCACATCCAAGACTTGTGTTCCTTCGTCGAATTGACGAATCATAATTGAAGGGATATTGTCATTTGGTTGTGTAGTTGATAAAAAAATTGGATAGATAATTGACATTTTCTCACTCCTTTCTATTGAATTAATTATTTGGGCGGTATAATAATTGAGCTTATCTCGCTTGATCCAACCCATGGACGTTCGTATCTTTCGATAATTTGACCTTTTCCGATATTTTGCTCATACGTTTGGAATCCACCAGCAGTTAATCCTCTGATGATGCCTGTATGTCCATAAGTATAGTCAACATTGAATCCGCCAATATTTCCACCACGTTTCCAATTGATTATGGCTCCTGTCAGCAAGTCTTTATACTCAGGTTGATAGATAACTTTCCAACCAACTGCTGACCAATCATACGAGCTACCAATATCAGCCGCAGCTTCAGTATTTCCGATCACATGACTTAAAGGATAACTCGTTTGGGCACCCAAACCACAACCGCCTAGAAAACCTGAATATTCTGCCGGTACAGCATAACATTGACCATTTCCCCAATAGCGACCAACTAATGATTCTAAATGATTCAATCCTGCTTTGCCTGTTCCAGTTGACGCTTTTAAATCTTTAAATTTGTTATACCATTCTCGTGCATAGCCTTGTCTTTCTGGGTGTGCATTTTTAGGGCGTTCAAAATTCATTTCAAAAGCATAAGCAGCCGTTGCTGGATCTGTAATGGCCTTAAAAACACTAACACTAGTTGGGTTAACTACACCGATCCACTGTCCATTGTACATACACCAATCAATTAGTTTTGCTTGCGCTAATGTTGATTTGTAATCATTTGTAATACCCGCTGCTCCAATCAAACGTTTAACGTATTCACGACCATCCCAAGTCGGACTACCAATTAGCGGATAGCTTGAACCATCCCATTGTACTAAACCATATGCTGGTCCACCGATTTGGTCTGTATCAGGATTCATCGTGCTGCCTGTTTCTTGTTGAACGTTCCCTAAAATACCCGCTGCTGCTGCTTGGCTATAACCATTGGAAGTTAGAAAACTCCACAAATCCCAAGCAAATTTATCTGTTTGAGTTGTCACCTCAGGTGGATATCCACCACCAGTACCTCCGTTACCACCACTGCCATTCCCATTACCGGTGATTTCTTTGCCATTTAGGAATAATTTCCCTTTAATGTTTAGATTACCAGTGATGTTTAAGTCACCATTAATTTCTCCTTGTCCATGTAATCGCCATATTTTCTTATTGGCGTTTGATTCTTTAGGAATTTCAAACACTGCACTTGGTGCTCTTTCTTCTTTAGAAACCGCTGAACCAATTGAAAACTGATATCCCGGAATTTGACAAATGGCAACGCCAACTGGTTCTTTGGTTTTCCCATCTACTACTGCACCAATCCAGCCTTCTTCTTCATTCTTTTTTTGATTTCTAAAAGCAATCGTTCCATTGGACTGTAACTTGATTTGAAAATTATTATCTTTCTTTGTTTGAACTGTAACGCCCTCTAAGGTACCAGCTTGAATGAAATCAGCGTTAAATTTCCCATCAATCGTCCAAGCTGTTTTAGGTTTGTTTGTAAATTTGTCTTTAACAAATCCAATCCCATCAGAGTTCATTATTAAAAAATGTTTACTATTCTCTAACGAGTTTCCATTCATAAAGACTTGTTGATACGGTTCACGACTATTGGATTTTCCTGTTTCAATCCCGTTCATCAGCTTTATAGAACCGCCTTTGGCTCCACGAATAATGTCATCTTGCCATTTAGAAATTTCTTCAGAATCGTAAAAAGTCATCTTTTTTTCTTCTAAAGACTCTACATTTCCTTTTAGATCCGATGCGGCTTTTGAAATACTTTTTGTAATATTATCCCCTAGACCTGCTTCGACTTTTCCTGTAAGACGATCGATTTTAACTTTGAAAATTCGTGTTTTATAATGATAGTTACGGTCATGTCTATGAATAGTCACTGTATTTCCAATAGTGTCTCCACCTAAAATCTCCGTTTTAAATTGAGTCAGCGGGCGAGAATATTCTACAAGGGAATCATAGGTATGTTTTAGTAATGTTTCCGGATTCTCATCTTCATCAAATACAATTACTTTCTCTCGTTTTCTCATACCGCCATTTTTCAATGGAATACCATATTGTTTCGTCATTTCAGGAAATTCTAGCCAGTTTTGTCCTTTGGGTTTATTCAATGGTTTACCATTTGTTTTTTTCCATTCTACATTTGTAAATTCGATCCGTTTTCCTTTTCCATCCCCAACATCTTCTCCACGACCACGGCCGATTAAACTTGTATACACTTGGTTACGGTCTTGTTCTTTTACAATACTTAACGCTTTCTCACCATAAGTGAAACGCTGCTTGCTCTGTTCACCGATTTCATGATAAACTTCCAACCATTTTTCTGTAATACCAATCCCATCGATTTTATATTTAAATAGAATTTCGCATCCCTGTGTTTGGATATTTTTTAATGCATCCCTTACAGAAAGAAAACTGAAATCCTCTGTGATTAAAGGTAAATTAGCGTCGATTTTTCCTAAACGCCATTCTGTTTCTGCTAATAATTTTTGCAATGTATTTTTTATTGATTCATTCTTCACTTGTACATTTTTAACCACATAAGAATCTAGCTCGTCTGGTGCAAAACTAATGCCTGTAAAGGATAAGAGGTTCTCTGACTCACTGTCTAAAATAATTCTATAAAGACTATATGAAGATGACTCTTCTTTTACAGCCATGTATGCGGCGGTTTTCAACTCTTCGTCGTAAATTGTTGATACGCTTAAAGTATCGTTCATTAATTCAGCTTTATTCGAAGTGATTTCTTTTTCTTGAATCACTTCTATTAATTCATTTTCCTTAACGATCCGAATTAAGTGCTGACGTTCATCAAAGAAATAAACACTTTTGCTCACAACTGCACCTCCCGATAAGAAATAATCATCTGTCCATTGGTACAATGGATTGTTTGTCCTTCTTTGATCGTAAAATTCTCAAAATCACTTTCTAAATCAAGTAAAAAAGTCTGGTCAATATCGTTTACATAGACCTTCCCTTTTAAAAAATCAAAAATAATTCGATCGCCAGTATTTAAATTGTAGCTAGTGATTTTAATCGTTTTTTCGCCATTTGCTATCATCAAAGGACCGAATTTTTCAATAATTACTTCAATTTTTTCAGGTGTTGTCTGATAAGGTAAATACGTTGTGATCTCTCCATCTGTTTTTAATAAAACCGAATACTTTTTCGGATCAGTACAAAGAATTTCAAAACTTGAAATGATACTATTCGTATCTCCCCGTACTTCGTCAGTTGTTGTATATTGTCCATAATAATGATAATCTAACTCATCTTTAAAGCGAATTTCGACATCCGATTCTTTATAAAGTAAACACATCAACTGATGGTATTTTTTCTGAACATCTTTTGCGTCTTTTCCAATCAATTGATAGGTCACTTTGATTGTTCGAGATGGTAATTTTTGATTTAATTTGATACTTCCCACTTGAGTCTCTTGGGTTTCTATATCAAGAGATAGCATTTCTCTGCCTGTTATCGCTAATGTACGATAACCGTCGATCATTTTTTCTAGATAAACACCGTCATACATCATGGCTGAGGAAGGAAGGATCAAATCATCTTTGTGGACTTTTTTTGTTGTGTCTTCAAAATAATACATTTTTTCCCTCCTTCTAAAATGCTAAGTTAATTGCAGAATCTTGTCCCATTGCTTCTGAAATATCTGAAACAAAGGCTTTGAATTGTTGATTGCCGAGTTTGATGTTGAATGTTGCGGGTTGTTTTTCTACTTGTAGGGTTTGTGTGCTGCTCGATTGAGTCGAAAGTTTTTGAACACTATCCACCTGCTGATCAAGACTGTCTAAACTTGGTAAGAAGACTTTAGAAGCTAAATCATCCATTGGTTTGTCTACAATATGCGCATTTCTTTCGATACCAATCGCTAAACCAGCTGGAAGCATTGCACCAATTTCATCTCGCATCCAGCGGGATGGTGAATGAATTTTGAAAAGACCTTTGAAGGCATCACCAATACTTTTACCAATGTTCATGACTGCGTCTAATGCTGCTTTAGCCATGCCTTTGATACCATCAATCAACCCTTTAATCATGTTTTCTCCAGCTTTATATAATTCTACAGGAGCTTTTATTAACGCTCCTAATATTACACCAATAATTTGTGCCCCAGCGATTACAATTTTAGGTAAATTTGTTATGATCCCTTTAACAATTTCAAATATTAATAAAGCCGCTGCACCTAAAATTTGTGGTAAATTCGCAAGTAATCCTTCACAAAGTTTTCCTACAATCTCTACAGCTGCATCTAATAATTTCGGTAAATTTTCAGAGAGTGTTTTAACTAACGTCGTAATGGCTTGTAACGCTACTGGCACTAAAGCTGGTAATACTGAAGCAACTCCTTCTGCCAATTTAGTTAAAATCTCAATCCCTTTATCGATAATCATTGGTAAGTTATTCGTAATGTTTGTAGTAAATGCTTCAATTATATTGGTGACTGTGTCAATTATTTGATCTTTATTTGCTAAAATACCATCTACTAGTGCAAGTAATAAATCTAAACCAGTATTCAACAATTGAGGTGCAGCTTCTAATAAACTAATCGCCAAAGATTCAATAATCATTAGAGCAGAGCTAATTAATGTTGGTAAATTTTCAATCACACCTTGAACCAACGTATTGATTAAATCAACTGCACTTTGCATAATCACAGGCAAATTCACAGCAATTGCTTCTGCAAACCCTGCTATTAATTGTGTACCAGATGTCATTAAATCTGGTAATTTTGAAATTATTCCATTCACAAAACCAGTAATGATTTCTGGTCCTTTTTCTATAGCTGTAGTAACCATCCCTTGTAGCTCATTGCCAAATTGACTATTTGCTAATCCAAGCCCTGCTAAAGCAAGCCCGATTATTGCTGCAGGCGCTAAAGCTTTTATAGCTATCCCCATGATAGAAGTCAGTCCCTGAACCATTCCTCCTAATGCCTTTGTTCCCACATTAAATGATGATCCCAATTTTTCGCCTACACCACTACCGACTTTTACAATTGTCCCTAAAGCCGTTTCTGAATTTTGAGCTGCATCTAAAACTTTATTCCCAAATGTTTCAACAATCGGAACTTTATCCATAAAAGCTAGTCCAAAAACGTTCATTTTATCTTTAGCATCCGAAACAAAAGTCCCGTATTTTTCTTTTGTACCAGCAATTTTTTCAACAAATCCTTGCATGCCGTCCTCAAGTTTTTTGAATGAAGAGTCATCAACTTCCAATTTCCCTGCCATCACTTGTTTTGCTAAAGAATATTTTTCTTTGACATCACTGATTGTTTTACCTAGCTGACCATTTTTAGATATAAGTCCCGAATAGGTTGTGCTGACACCTATAATCATTTCTTTTAAATCATTTAAACCACTTACATCAGCTATATCTTGAAATGCCTTAAAGCCATTAGAAAGTGAATCAAATTCTTTGCCAAACACAGATGCTTCTTTCAATCTCTCTGTAATTCTTTCTAAGTTTGTAGATAATTCATTCGTAGCTTCAGACGCATTATTCATCGTGCTTTGGATAGGAATAATTTCTTTCTGTGCATTGGCTAACGTTGCATATTGAGAGATAATTTGACTCAATGATGCACTTAAAACAGTTACAGAATCAGCAATTAAAATAAAAGAAGCTGACCCAATAGACATTTGTGATATACTTTCTGTAAGCATATCCGCTGATACTTTAACTTTATCTATTAAGTTTAAAACATTCGATAACGATTTATTAAATTCTTTATCGACAGCTGTTAAAACTGCTATCACATCAATCTTTTTCTCCATTTCCTCCCTCCTTTCCTATGAATTAAAATTCGCTATCCAATTTTGAAGTCTCTCCTTATCAGGAGACGTTGTTTTCTGTCTTCCCAGTATTTTCTCTTCTGCTTTTCGATAATCAAAGAATTTATCAAATGTCCTAAACACTGGTTTACCTTTACGTGTTTGTCCCGCCATGACGGTTGCCCAAGCCTGCATATGAATTTCATATTGCTTATCTAATTGCTTTAATTGGTAGGCTTTCATTCGCAATTCATAATCTGGAATCGTTAAACGATCAATTTCCTTAAAATCGTCAATTTTCAAAAAACGTAAACAGTTCAAGCGAACTTGTTCATATACTTCATCAAAATCAATGGTCGTTACACCTGTGCTTCTTCCAACATCTTGTTGGTCATCAGTCCGGTATATTCCGACTTTTTTAGCTCATTAATCACTTCTTCAAACAGATTTTTTGTACCATGTTCCTCGATGTATTCTTCTAAGAACTTAACTGTCATTCGAGGTTTTTCTGTCACATTTGCAATCAATAACGTTTCAAATAACGTATCCACATCAGATAAAAGAAGATTTGAAACAATTGCTCCAATCCCTAATTTCAACTGCATTCCACCACGTTCTACTGAATAGCGCTTATTAATTTCTTTTAAAAATCCGTAACCGAATTTACAGTCAAATGTTTTTTCATTCATTGATAATTCCATTTCTATTCCTCCTATTTTAAAAGAGGTCAGTTATACTAACCTCTTTATCTACTCAAATATAATTTATTATGACGCTGCTTCTGCTTTCACTGTATCTTTAAATTCATAATCTCCACCTTCAGAAGTATCAAGTTCTAAAGCTGCAAATCCATTTTTCCCAGCACCTTCAATTGCCCACTCCAAAGAGTATTCAACTTTATTTTCTGCTGAATCTGTTTCTTCAAATGAAGTAAAAAAGCCTTCAAAATATTTTGCTTTATATTTCCCTTCGTCTTTACCCGTACCAATTTCTTTGGTATTGATACGCCAAATTTGAACACGTTTATTTTCGTCCATTGCTGTTTCTAATTTATCGATTTGAGTCGAACCAATTTTATATAATGTTGTTGCCGTAACAGTGGTTTCAGTCGCTCCTGGTGTAACCACGCTGCCGTCTTTTGTAACAGTTGATTCACTTTCTTTTGATTTTGAATAACCATTTTCTGTACTGTAGGCTAACCCCCATGCACGTTCATTTCCTTCGTCTTCGGCTAAACGAAAACGCCAAACGACATCTACTCCGCTTAATGCTGTCATATATTCATTTCCTCCTTTAATGTTTTACTGCTGTTTTAGTTCTTCTACATGTTGGAACGATCGCTTTAATTGAGATGCCAATTGATTTTTTCTTCGTTGTTCTTCTTTCACTCTTTTTTGCAGCTTTTTGATAATTTTCAATTGTTTTTGGATGGTCTTATCCTGCTGCAGAAAAGTTAAATACATGTTATCTTTCAAAAAAACATCGCTCTTTTCCACCTTGACATCTCCTCTCATTTAAAGTCACGGGCGACTATAATCATCGAACTTTTGTAGCAGTTATTACTTGATGAACCTAGTATACAAGGAAATATTAATCATAAACTCCCAGTTTCCTACCAACATTGTTCCAATTTCCTTTTACTTTTCTTTCACTAAATGGATTTTGGAAACTTATTTTCCTCTGCCATTGCCAGTTACTATGGTAAAATAATAGAAGTTCTTCCTAAAGCAAAAAAAATTAGTTCAATCATCCGAGATAGCAATCTTGCTTCTCAAAAGATAGCTAAAAAAATGGAATGAGAATCATTAAAGAATTTAATAAAGATTATTCCAAACAGCCAATCAAACAGTTCGTTTGCAGTATTGATTTAAATAAAGATAGAAAGTAGTGGAGACCTTGTTATTTTTAGATCACAGTCCAGATTTAAGCCCCATCGATTTAGAAATTTATAAATATATTGCTTCTCACATTGATGAAGTCGTCTATATGAGAGTTCGTGAGTTAGCGAAAGAAACCCATAGCAGTACCGCCAGTATTTTGCGTTTTTGTCGAAAGTTTGGTTGTGAAGGGTTTTCAGAATTTAAAATCAAGTTGAATTTATATCGAAAAGATTCAGCTAAAGTCGTTGCCACACATGCGGTTGATGAAACATCTTTCACGAATTTTATTCAACGTTCTACAGAAAGCTTTTATCAAGAACGAATTCAGGCAGCGGCAAAATTGTTATCTGAAAAAGATCTTGTGTTGTTTATTGGAACGGGATCGTCAAATATTATTGCTGAATATGGTGCGTTGTATTTTTCTTCTATTTTCAGTATGGCTTTTCATATTGAAGATCCTATCAATCATCCAGTGAATTTTTTTAATAAAAGTATGGCGAAAAATGTTTGTGTGATTGCTCTTTCTGTCAGTGGCGAGAATGAAGCCATTATTAATTATCTGAACCATTTTATTACGAATGACAGTTCAATTATTTCTATTACGAATAGTGAGAAGTCTCCAATTGCTGCACTTTCTGATGTAAATATTCCTTATTATATTTCGACAGAAAGAATCGGGGATAGTGATATTACCTCTCAAGTACCAGCTCTTTATACAGTAGAATATTTGGCAAAAGAAGTTCAAAAACAAAAGCAAGACAACTCATAAAAAATGAGTTGTCTTGCTTTTTCAGATTATTTCCCTTCTTTAAAGAAAGCTGGTAAATATTGTTTATGTGCTTCCAATAATTCATCCATTACTTCTTTAGCACCATCTCCACTAGTAATCAATGGATTCATGGTAAAGGCTTGTAACAATGTTCCGTAATCACCTGTAACAGCCGCTTCGATCGTTAATTCTTCCATTGACTTCATCACTTGCAACAATCCGCGTTCTTGCGGTTTGAAGCCGCCAAAGTTGTAAGGTACTGGACCTTTACCAGTAATCGTACATGTAACTTCTACTGCACTCTCAGCTGGTAAATCTGTGATTGTCCCGTTATTTCTAGTGCTTACAGTCATCGTTGTGCGTTTATCATTATGAATAGAGTTGATGATTTCGCAGGCTGCATCACTATAACGAGCGCCACCACGTTCTGCTAATTGTTTTGGTTTATAGTCTAGATTAGGATCTTTGTACAATTCAAACAATTCATGTTCGATCTCTTTGACCTTTTCAGCACGTGTACCGTTATTTTTGAAGTCTTCCAATTCTTCTGCCAACATTTTATCTGTGTAGTAATAATAATTGTGATATGGACAAGGAACCATGTGTAAGTTTTCTACTTGTTCCCAAATCAAGTTATTATCTTTAATATTTGCCACGATTGATTTAGCTTCATCTTGGCCATACATCACTTTAATTAATTCATCTGTACGGTCATTTCCATTTTTGTCTGTAATGGTATGCCAATGTAAATGATTGATTCCTGCAAACTGGAAGAATAGATCACGATTATTTTCACCTAGTAATGCCGCTTCTTCAAAGACCGCATTGACTGGAATATTACATAAACCTACAACTTTATCCCACTGACCATAACGTAAAACGGCTTCTGTTACCATACCTGCTGGGTTTGTAAAGTTAATCAACCAAGCATTTGGGCAAAGTTCTTTCATGTCTTCTACGATATCTAAAATCACCGGAACAGTTCTCAAGGCTTTGAAAATACCTCCAGCTCCATTGGTTTCTTGACCGATCATGCCATGGCTCAATGGAATTCGTTCGTCTAAAATACGTGCATCTAACAATCCTACACGTAATTGTGTTGTTACAAAATCTGCATCTTTTAATGCTTCACGACGATCCAAGGTTAAGTGAACTTCGCAATCCACACCTGCTGCTTTGACCATGCGTTTTGCCATTGCTCCAACAATTTCTAATTTTTCTTTTCCTGCTTCAATATCAACAAGCCATAATTCACGTACTGGTAATTCATCATAACGTTTAATGAAACCTTCCACTAATTCAGGTGTATAACTTGATCCTCCACCGATTGTAACGATTTTAATTCCCTTTGACATGTTGTTTTCCTCCTATGCACTTTTCTTTGACTTAAGTATAGCTACTAGCCTACTTAATGTATAGGGTTCCTCAACACGTTGTTACATCGTTTAGAAAGTGTTACTGGTTTCAAATTAGTTACACCTTGTTACACTCATTGAAATGACACAATCTTTTAGCACTATTTTTTGCGCTTTTTCACAATATAAAAGGTCAATAGAGCGGCTAAAATCACTGCACCTAATATCTGTAATATACGTTTGCCACTTTCCCCAAGTAAAGGTATTTGCTTTGGACTTTCAACAAGTGTCTGATTTGTTGAAGAAACAACTGCTTGTTTTACGTAAACACATTTGACCACTTGATCATTTTCAGTATATTCACCTTGATGGTCATCCTTTACTTCTTTTAAAGAATACCCAGGTATATCTTTGATATCAACATTATACGTTTGTCCCAATAGCCCATTTTTGACTACTTGATCTGCTAGATTATTCCCATTTTCATCTTGATAATAAATCGTAACTCTTGAATCAGATATAGAAGTCTTAACTTGTTCATAGATATATACGATGGATTGATTCTCTTGTTTAAAGGTTCCTGCTTGTTCTCCTTGGATTGTTTTTAATGTATAGCCGTCAATTTCTTTTTGTTCCGTTTGATATTTTTCGCCAATCAATCCCTGTTTGGTGGTAGGCTCTGCTAAATTATTACCCGCCTCATCTTGATAATAGGCTGTTATTGATCCACGTTTTTCTGCATTTTCTGTGTTTTTGGAATAGATAAACGTCAATTCTTTTGGATCATTTGTAAATTGCCCAGAGCTCTCTCCTTGTACATCTTTCATAGTATAACCGTCAATTTCTTTTGGTGAAATAGAGTACGGTTCCCCAACCTTCCCTGTAACAACTTCATTTTCTATGAGGGGTCGCCCATCTTCTGAAGCATAGTGGACGGTTACAGAAGAATCAATAGGTTCTGGAATTTCTTCTATTCCCTCATTGTCCATTGAATAACCTAACTTCAAATAACCATTTTCCTTTGTTTTTACTTCAAAATGAATCGTAATCGTATATGTAAAATCTTCTTCCGGAATAATTGTTTTCTTGTATTCTTTGTCTGTTGGATAAGGTTCCATCTCTGAATAAACTCTATCGCCATTGAAATCAATCCATCCTCTTTGTGCTTCGTTAAATTTCATTGCATAAATCAAATTTAAATTATACTCATAGCCTTTTTTCATTGGAATTGATTTAGTCGCTGTCAGTTCTGCGTTCCCTATATTAGCAAAATTATTAATAATCATTTTTTGATTTAAAGAAGGATTTACATGATTTTGAATGAATATGTCATCTTTATCAAAATTAGGATAACTTGCACTAAAATCAATTGTCCAACCATTTGCAACGTCTAATTCATTATTATTTCTCTGTTCTTCAGCATAACTGACTGAACCAATCGTTAAAAAAAATAAAATAATTAGCAACGAAAGAAGCCCGCACCTATTTTTTTTCATCTATTCCATCTCCTATCTAATTTAATCCAATTTTGCCAGAGTATTTTCTAGCATCTATTTGATTTTAAGGTCTGAGATAAAGCAAACTTGTCGCTTTATCTCAGACCTAAAATTCATATTTTTTGTGTAAATTAAGACTGGTTACTAGTTACTTAAAAAGAAAAAATCCCTTGATATGTTGTTTCTGATTCCATACCTAATTCTTCAAATACGGACTTGATTTCTACTGAGTCACCCACGCTTAATGCAAATGGTTTGTCTTCATCATCTTTTAACTCAATAGTATAATTACCTTCTTTATCAGACATCACTTCAAATTCATAAGTATTTTCGCCATGATTAACAGTTGCTTTGATTTTAGCATCTGGATCAGCATTCCCTGTAATCAACTTATCGCCTGATGCAAGACTTGAAAGTGAAGGTGATCTAGGTGTCACAATTGTTTTGGCAGTTTTGTCTTGTCCATATTCATCTACTACTTTTGCGTTTATCTCTGTTCCTACAGGATATGCACGCGCTAAATCGACAACAAACTGTCCATTTTCATCTGACGTAACTTTGAAAACTCTAGAATTGATTTTAATTTCAACTTCTACATTTCCTCTTGTTGTTTCACCCATTAACTGCGTGTCATTACTTGTAATCGTTTCAGTAAATTTCACGTCCAATTCCGTAGCGTAGACCACAATCATATCAGTTGCTTCACTAACATTCCCTGCTAAATCTGTAGCAGTTGCAGATACTTTTGTTCCAAAATCATAATTTTTTTCTAGATAAATCGTGAAATTGCCTTTATCATCCGCATATTCTTGGTAAGTATCTGAACCCATACTTAGATTTACTAACGCATTTGGTTCTGTCTTTCCACGCACTTCGTTACTTTCATTCGTTACTTTCTCTAAAGTAGGTGCGTCTGGAGCAATCGTATCAATCACTTTTGTTGTCGTTTCCTCACTACGAGCACCAGCTTCTGTGACTTGTATACCTTTGATCGTTTCGTCATAAACGAAAGGGCGTTTAGCTGTTACAGAAAAACTACCGTCTGCATTTATTTTACTTGTACCTAAAACTGTTGCAGTTGAATCTTGGATTTCAATCGTATTCCCTGACTGACCTTTTCCAGTGATGACTTTTTGATTTGCTTCGGGTGCATCTAGTACAGGTGCTTTCAAGTCTGCTGTTTCTACAATCCCTCCTTCACCTTCTGTATCAAATGCTAATTTTAAATAAACATTAGAAACTTTTGGAATTTTGTAATCAATGGTAATGACGTAATTCATGTCTTTATCTGGTGTGATTGTTTTTGTGTAAAAATGATCTTTTGCATCGTTTCCATTTGGATCGGTATTAGAAACTTTGTCACCGTTAAAATCGATTGATCCTGTCCCTGTTTTAGTAAACTGCATTGCATAGATTAAATTAACTTTATATTCATGTCCTTTTTTCATAGGAATTGTTTTCGTTGCATGTAACTTAGCTTCACCAATATTTGCAGCATTATTGATTAGCATTTTTTGATGAAGTGATGCATTCTCTCTTCCTTCCAAAAACACATCTTCTACATGAATATTTGGTAAGCTACTTTCAAATTCGATATCCCAACCAACCGTTACATCTAATGGGTCAACGGCTTTATTTAATTGGCTACTAGTAATTAACATATTTTTTAATGGAGATTGTGTTGCTGAAACTTCCGTCGTATTTAATAGGAATGCTCCTAAAAGTACCGCAATTGGGATTGTCGTTTGTAAGACTTTTTTCTTCATAAAACACCTCTTATTTTTATAGTTGTTACTGTACAGTAATCGTAATTGCATCACTATCTATTCCATTACTTGTTTGGTATACAGATAAAATGTTCCCTTGCTTCAATCCACTAACTGGGATTCTGAAATTCCCTGCCGCATCCGCTTCTCCTTTGAAAAATAAACCGTTATTTGAAGAAACTTTGATAGAAGCATTAGGATCAGCTGTTCCAGTTAATTCTCTAGAGACTTCATTGATAGTATTGACAGTTGGAATTTTTGGATAAACAATGACTTTCTTACTTTTTTTAGTTCCATCTGGGAAAAAGACTGTCACTTCAACTTGAGTTGCTGCAGGATATGTTTTTCCTTTCATGTCTATAATGAAATTACCTTGGGAATCTGAGGTGCCTTCATAAATGCGTGCACGCATATTTTCAACACTTACTTCTATTTTAGCGTTAGGAATTGTTTTACCTGTTATGATTGAGTCTGATGTATAAATCGGGTTAACTCCGATCTCGTCATTTGCTGCTTTTACAATTGTTTTGGTACTTTCACTTTTATTCCCTTGATCATCAGTAATGAATGCTTCGACACCAGTCCCAGCTGGGTATGTTTGATCTAAAGCAATAGAAAATGTTCCATCACTTCCGACTTTTTCACGGTATTTGTCCACTCCCATAATCAAATCGATTTGAGTATTAGCCTTAGCACTTCCAGTAACGACTGTATCTTTATCTGTGATTTCATTTAATACAGGTTTTTCTAATTCAATTTGAGCTGGTTGAACTGTGCTAAAAGCAGACTCGCTTCGGTCTCCTTGCTCATTTTCGACATAAGCTTCAATTTGAGTTCCTTTTGGATAAGCTTGCTCCAAGTTGATAGAAAATTTTCCTGATTGTGACACTTTGCTTCGGTATTTTTCTTGACCAATAGTTATATTTATCGATGTATTTGCAACCGCCGTCCCCGTAACAAGAGTATCTTCTTCAGTTACAGTATCCACTATAGGTTTCTCTAAGTGTTCAGGTTCAGGTTTAAAAACAGTTACATTAATTGTTTTAGTAGCTGTTAAATTATTTTTATCTGACACCATATAGGTGATGAAATAATTTCCTTCCTGCGAAGTATTAACCATTCCAGAATAGCTAATCAAATGAGAGATATCTTCTCCATTTTCATCATGGGCAGAAACCCCTTCCATATAATCAAATGAGCTATTCAAAGGAACTTTACGGTCCGAGGCTTCAATAGTTGGTGGTGTATGTGTTTGACCAGCGGAAACATTGAAATAACCTAGTGGATAGCTGTCAGCAATGATTCCTGTAAGTAACCAACGTTCATTTACACCAAGTAAGTATGTTGTATTTGGTTTTAAAACGCCAGGTTTTAATGAAATATATGTTTCTTTGCCATGTACATTGATTCGCCCACTGGCATAGGATGTTTTTCCACTCTCATCTAAAATAATCACATCTACATAGCGATCCCAATAACTATTCTGTTTAGTTACACGAATCATTGTTGTTCTAGTTGATATTTGACCTTCACTTAAAAGGTCTCCTTCAAATGTACCATAGTTATATCTGTCCCAATTTGCTGATTTCTGAATTTGTGCGCCAGAAACAGTTGCTCTTCCAGACTTCTCTAATTTTGGGATTAATCCAAGTCCATCAGTAAAACCGTCCTGTTCTTTAATTGTTTCTGCACTTGCTTCATTTGCAATACCACTACTAACAAAAAAACAAATAAATAAAAAAGAAAAAAGAATTAATTTCGTTTTATTATTTTGACTAAACATTTAACTATTTCCCTCCGACTGTTTATTTTTGAATTAACCTTTCCTTGCCTTTTCAATCTCCACCTTCCGAAATATCTTAACAACCCATTGTTTATAGGGATAAAATAACAATACTGTTGTTATAAGTTATATTAATATAAATAAAAATGATAACTATGTTCCTGAGTAACATTATGCTACTTTTTTAATCTTATTTAAATCTACCACTAATTATATTGGCTTTTTGTAAAAAATAACAATTAAATAAACAAAAATGTGTTAATCTTATTCTTTAAGATGGAATTCAAAATTAATTATTTAGGGAGATAAGTATGTTTATAGACGATTTATTTAACTATCACATGTACCTCAAAGAAAGAAATTCAAAATTATTTCTGCGATTATCTGAAAAAGAAACAAATACAACTATAATTATCAACGAACACACAAACTTTACCCATAAAATTTTGCCCAATCACTTATATTATATTAAGTCTGGGTATGTGAAATCCTCAGTAATAGACAAACAAGGAAATCTTAAATCATTTGATATACTGGGTCCATCTGAATTTCTAGGTTTAAACACTTTATTTCACAGCTCTAAATCAGACAATCCATGGCTTTTTATATCACTTGAAAATGTTACATTGGAAGTCGTTCCTTTCTCAAATCTAGATCCTACAGATAAAGAAATTTTTGATATTTTCTATAAAAATTTTTACCATCAAACACAAAAAGTTCACCTTTCTTGGTATCTATCGTCATTATCTGGATATGAACGTGTCTTCACTTCACTTGTTCTGCTCGTTCAATATTTAGGGAAGAAATCGAAAAATTATTTCATATTGCCTAAATTCGTGACTCATTCACTTTTAGCTGAATTTTCAAATGTTTCACGCCCTTACGTTACAAAAGTCCTTTTAAACCTTGAGAATAAACAATTAATTCGTTATCGCCATCATATAATTAAATTTTGCAACAACAATGATCTACTCTCTAAATATCTGGATGATCTTCTTTTTTAAGCGATATCGTTTAACATTGCTAAAACAAAAATAACCTCCCAAAGTTGCACTCTCTAGCAGCAACTTCGGGAGGTTAAAACTATTTAACCAAAGCAATCCTATTATTTATCAATCATCATACTCATCAAATGAACATCTAAAAATTCGCCATCGTCCGTTTTTGCTCCACGAGCCATGATTGCTTCTGTTTTAAAGCCAATTTTTTCATATACGTGGACAGCACGCTTATTTCGATGCTGAACAGTCAGCTCTAAACGACGAATAACGTTACTTTCTTTCCCCCACAGGATTAGGTCTTCTATCATTAAACTGCCTAAACCAAAGCCCCAATACTCCTTTAAAATACTGATGCCAATCTCTCCTATGTGCTCTATACGTTTTTTAGAAGAGGCCTTTACAGAAGCTGTACCAACCACTTTTTCGTCTGCTAAGGCAACCATCAAAACATTGTTAGGAGATTCATAAAGGTTTGCCAAATTCTCACTCATTTCTTCTGGCGTCATTTCCATCCCTTTTTCATCCATTACCAAGTAAGGTGTTTCACTACCAATAACTTTTAATGCATGTAAAATCTGAGTAGCATCAGTTGGAACGGCTTCCCGAATCGTAAATTCAACTTCTGTCATACATTTTCCTCCATTTTTTTCTGGATACGTTTTAAGAACTTTTCTGATTTCGCTCCTAAAGCTTGCATTGAAACTATTCTTTTTTCCATATCTTCAGAATCTTTTGTGATAGTGATATCTAAATAGTCTGTTGGTAAAAATTCACCTAATAATTTCCCCCACTCTACAACAGATAATCCGTCGCCTTCAAAATACTCATCTAAGCCTAAATCATCTGCACCAGATTCGATACGGTAAACATCCATATGATACAAAGGTAGACGTCCTTGTTGATACTCGCGAATAATCGTATAAGTGGGACTTTTGATCATTTGTTTGATCCCTAGGCCTAAAGCAATACCTTTAGTCATCGTGGTTTTCCCTGCACCTAAGTCTCCTGAAAGAATGATGGTGTTACCTGCCTCAGCAACTAAACCAATCATTTTTGCTAGCGTCTCTGTTTCTTCTGGCGTATTGATTGTACTATCCATTTCTTCACCTGCCTACTTAAGCTTTCAATGTTTCTATGTAGTGTAGTATACCGAATTATTCAAAAAAAAACTAGCGTACCAAAGAAAACGGTAAACGTTATACTTTGATACGCTAGTTAAGTGTAATTAGCTCATTAATGTTTGTGCAGCAGTGATAATTGATAATTTGTAGATATCTTCTTCATTTGCTCCACGAGACAAGTCAGAAACTGGTTTGTTTAATCCTTGTAAGATTGGACCGATTGCTTCAAAGTTGCCTAAACGTTGAGCGATCTTGTAGCCAATATTTCCTGATTGTAATTCAGGGAAAACAAAGACTGTTGCTTGACCAGCGACAGGTGAATTTGGTGCTTTTAATTGAGCTACAGACGCTACGTAAGAAGCATCAAATTGTAACTCCCCATCAATTTCAAGTTCAGGTGCTAAGCTTTTAGCAATTTTAGTTGCTTCAACAACTTTATCAACTTCAGGTGCTTTTGCAGACCCTTTTGTTGAAAAACTCATCATTGCTACTTTTGGTTCAATATCGAATAATTCAGCTGTTTTCGCACTATCAACAGCAATCTCAGCTAATTCTTGAGCTGTTGGATTTACATTGATTGCGCAATCTGCAAAGATGTATTTTTCTTGGTCACGTCCACGAACCATAATCATCGCACCACTTGTGCGGCTGACACCTGGTTTTGTTTTGATAATTTGTAATGCTGGACGAACCGTGTCACCAGTTGAGTGAATTGCTCCACTAACCATGCCATCAGCAATGCCCATATAAGTTAGCATTGTACCAAAGTAGTTTACATCTTTTAAAATTTTACGTGCATCTTCATCTGTGACTTTTCCATTGCGGCGTTCAACAAATGCAGCAACCATTTCTTCCCATCCGTCGTAATTGTCTGGATCAACGATTGTAAAGCTAGACGCTTTAATTCCACGAGCATTAGCTGCTTCAATAATAGCTTCTTTTTTTCCAATCAAGATTGGTTCCATTAATTCTTCTGCTTTCAAACGAGCAGCAGCTCCTAGAATACGAGGATCTGTTGCTTCTGGGAAAACAATTTTGATGTTACGGCGAATGACTTTAAATTTTAAGCTATCGAATAATTCCACGATATACCCTCCAATGATTATTTATACAAATTAATCATACACCATTCTTCAAGAAAATAACAGTTATTTATAGCTGTATTAGTGTAAAAAATACTGATTCTGATATCACTTTCACAAACTCTCCTCACTGCACTATAACAGAAAGACCTGTTTTAAGACACTGTATCAGGTAATTGCCAGTTGATTGGTGCTTCACCTAACCCCTCTAAAGCTTGGTTTGTTTTCGAAAATGGTTTTGAGCCAAAAAAACCACGATGAGCAGCTAATGGACTTGGATGAGGTGACTTAATAATGATATGTTTATTCGTATCAATCATTTTTATTTTTTCTTGTGCTGGTTTCCCCCATAAAATAAATACGATTGGTTTTGAACGTTCATTTAATTTTTTGATGATTGCATCCGTTAAGTTTTCCCATCCCTGCCCTCGGTGTGAGTAAGCTTGCCCATTGCGAACGGTTAAAACGGTATTCAACAATAAGACGCCTTGCTTTGCCCAGCTTTCTAAAAAACCGTGTGAAACTGGTGGGTAGCCTAAATCATCTTGAAGTTCTTTATAAATGTTCATTAAAGAAGGAGGTGTTCGCACACCAGGCTGCACAGAAAAACTTAATCCATGCGCTTGATTAGGTCCATGATAAGGGTCTTGACCCAGTATCACTACTTTTACCTCTTCGTAAGGTGTCAATTCCAACGCTGAATAAATATGATACATGTCTGGATAAATTGTTTGTTCACTGTATTCCTGCTTTAAAAATTCTCGTAAACGCAAATAATAATCCTTTGTAAATTCTTCCTCTAAAACATTCTGCCAACTATTTTGAATAATTGCTTTCATTCTTTATCCTCCTTTAATTCTAACTAATTCATGTTTGTATATACTAATTATATCATTACTCTAACAGTTTTCTTTTACACTTTTAGCATATCGGATTTTTTTAAAAGTGACAAGAGATTTTTTTCTGCACTGAAATGGAAAAAACATGGTAAAATATAGATACGTTAAATAGACGAGGGGTAGAAAATTTTATGATTAAATTGATTGCTTCAGACATGGACGGTACACTATTAGATTCAAAAATGGGTATTTCAAAAGACAACGCTTCTGCAATTAGAGAAGCTGAGCGTCTTGGTATTGAGTTTATGGTAGCTACTGGACGAGCGTACACAGAAGCCAAACCAGCTTTAGAAGAAGCTGGGATTGAATGTGCGATGATTACATTAAATGGCGCCAAAGTTTTTGACAAAGCAGGTAACTCACTCTTTACCGCAGGAATCGAAAAGAAAACTACATCAGAGATCTTGGATATTTTAGATGCTCATAATATTTATTTTGAAGTTTCTACTAATAAAGGGATTTATTCTGAAAAACAAGAAAAAAGAATCGAAAACTTCGCTTCACATATCGCAACAACTATGCCTCATTTGACCTATAAAGTGGCTATTGCTATGGCGGCAGCTCATTTATCTTTATTGGATATTACTTATATAGAGGATATGCGTACCCTTATTAAACAAGAGGATATTGAAGTTTTAAAAATCATTGGTTTCAGCATGGATGGGGCAAAAGTATTAGCTCCTGCAAGTACCAAAATCAGACAATTAGCAGATTTAGCAGTTACTTCATCTGCCCAAAATAATATTGAAATCAATCATAAAAACGCTCAAAAAGGAATCGCCGTTGCACATGTCTCAAAAGATCGCGGGATATCTAAAGAAGAAGTTATGACAATCGGTGACAATTTTAACGATGTTAGTATGCTGCAATGGGCTGGAGTTAGTTTTGCTATGGGAAATGCTGAATTAGAAGTGAAAGATCATGCAAAATATGTCACTTCTACCAATTTAGAGAATGGCGTAGGAGAAGCTATTTTAAAAGCAATCAGAGAAGATTTATAGTACTGTCAGCGACTAAACACTACTGAAAAGAGGTGAGAGATTGTGTCTGAGTTTTTTATTCAAGAACAACAATTAAGCAATGTCACAAGAACCTTGGTCAAAGATGAAGAGGGCAAGTCTCTTTTCTTACTTGTTGGTCGCTGGGGAACACGTGGAGACGCGCTTACTCTTTATACAATGGGTGGCGAATTAGTTGCTAGTATTAAACAAACATCTTTCGCCTTTGGTTCTAGATTTGAATTGTATAAGGGATTCAAAAAAGTTGGTGTACTAAGAAAAATTTTAAATTTAAACGCTGATTTTTATTATATCCAAGGTATGCATTGGACTGTTTTAGGCGACATAAGAAATCACAAGTATGCCATTTATCAAGTCAATCGCAAAATTATGGAAATGAATAAAGCAACTCTTTTTTCAGGAGATTACTTTTGTTTAGATGTAACAAATGATGAAGATGCTCCTGTATGTATTTGTGTTGCAGCGGTGTTAGATTATTGGTTGTACAACAAGAAAAAAAATCAAGACAATAGACCCATAATAGGTTGGGGCAGTAGCTAAAGTTATTAAAAAAATCAGCGATTACTATTCGCTGATTTTTTTCTGCATATGATCATATAAATGTCCGCTAATCATCATTTCGGCTACATCTTTAAAGCCTTTTCTACTATACAATTTTTTCGCGTTAGGATTTCCTTTATCTACGCTCAACCCAATGACCTCTTTGCCATCTCTTTTAGCGATTTGTGGTAAAGCATCTAATAATTTAGAACCAATACCTGATCCACGATGCTTTTCATCAACTGAGATTGAATCTAAGTACCACTCACCTGGTAATGTTTCTGGATCAGTAAATATTCTGATTTCTTCATCCAAGTTGTATTTACGTAATACTTTTTTTAGCGGTTCATCAATTAGCGTCTCATCTTCGTCCGGATAACCAAAAGCAATTCCAGCTACTTCTCCATCTTGTTCATAAACCAACCCTCGTTGATAACCATAACGATACGTAGGATCTGATACAGCTTCAGCTAAGACTGCCAAAATCGTTTCTTCTGGAATGATTTCTAATAGAGGCAATTCCATATCTTTTAATATAACTAAAATTAACGGAGCAATAGCCTCTCCGTCTTCTTTTGTTGCAAAACGAATCATTGTTATTCCTCACTTTCTGTATTGAGTGTATCATTTATTGTAACATAACGCATTACATATACTTGTTTTTTATTTTGTTTTAATAATTAAACATCGCTATATGTACATTTGTAAAATAAAATGCTTGAAAATTAATTTTGAGAACAAAAAAGACACTCAAATGAGTGTCTTCATCTTTTTATTGAATTGTAACTTTGACATTGTTTCTGCGACCCCAGACTAAACATTGATCAACAGTTGGGAAATGCACATCAATAATGTTCCCTTTGATTGCGCCACCAGTATCCCCAGCAACCGCAAATCCATATCCTTCTACTTCAACAAATGATCCTAAAGGAATCACACTTGGATCAACTGCGATCACATTACTTTGTGAACGAAGATCAATTCCTGTTGCAGTAATGAATCCAGATCCTGCTTCTCTCCATGAATAAGCTGTTGATTGCATATAAAGTACTTGACCATTCCCATTACCTCCGCCAGTACCTGGTACTTCTTCTGGCTGTGATGGCGGTGTAATAATTGGCTGTTCTTCACTGCTTGAGCTACTACTTGAATCACTACTTGATGATGAACTGCTGCTTGAGCTTGACGTGACAGTAGCAGAAGTTTTTTTCTGTGCTTCTTCTGCTTCAGCTTGTTTTCTAGCTTCAGCCGCCTTCTTCTCATCTGTAATGCGTTTTTCTTCGGTTTGTTTCTTACTGGCGATTTGTTGTAATGCAGCTTGATTATCAGATAATTGCTGTTTTAAGGTTACAACTTGTTCATCCATTGCCGATGCTTCATCCTGTAATTTAGATTCGTTGGTTTGTAATTCTTCTTGTTTATTTTTTACAGTTTCTTGAAGTTCAGACAATTTTTCTTTATCTTTAGATAGTCTATCAATTTTTTCTTTTTCCGCATTTTGTAGAATAGTCATCGCATACGCTTTATTAAAGAAATCTGATACACTTTCAGCATCTAATAATACTTGCCATGTACGCTGTTCCCCACTTAGCTGGATATCTTTCATACGATTTCCAACGACTTCTTTACGGCGTGCAATACTTTGCTCTGTCACTGTAATTTCAGCCTCAGAGTTTTTGATTGTTTCTTCAGCATTTGAAATATCTACTTTAAGTTTTTCAATTTCAGCGTATTTTTCATTAACATCATTCAAAGCTGTATTGATATCTTTGCTAAGTGATTCTTCTGTTTGTGCGGCTTGTGTTTCTTTTGCCTTCAGCTCGTCTAATGACTCTGCTGCAGCACCAATTGGAAGAGCAACATTTACTAGCATGATAGCAGCTAAAAATGGTATCAATTTTTTTACTTTCACTGAATCCAACACCTTTCCTAACTAAATCCAACTCCACCTATTATACTAATCTATCTGGGTTATATTATTTCAATATCGTTACAATTTATTACATTTTAGAGAAAACACCCTTTTTTCTGTAACATTCCTAAGGAAAAGCACTCACTTTTTATAGCTATAATGCTCAATAAATCCTTTATAAATAAGAGTTTATCCAATTTATGAGACACAGAAATAACCTGTTATACTTCGGATACATTATTTAACATTTTTTTGATTTTTATTGATGATTTCTTGGACTTCCATTGGATTTTTCACATTTTTCAGCTTTAAATGAGGATAATTACGTATCCAACGTTTTTGATTGAAGCTCATATGGCTAACTATTTTTTTAATTGTTTGGGTATCTTTAAGCTCTTCCAACCAAGGTGTTTTTTCAACAATTTTTGCCAGTTTCCCTTCATTGATTTCTTCCGATACAGACTCTTTTAGCTCCGTAATATTTGCTACTAGTTCATTGCGTTTTGTATTTAATGTAGTAGATAACTCTTGTTTCCGTTCTTCCACTGCTGTACTGATTTGTGCGGTTACTTTTTTGAATGACTGCATATTGGCTATTGTGTAGAGCAAGTCACTGGTAATAAGTACCACTAAAATAATAGGTAGACTAATGCCAAATTTCTCAGATAAAAAGGTCTCAAAGAGCATCACTTGAGGATGAATCACACGTACAATCAGCACACAACCGATGCCCCAAAATAATGATACAGGTAAAGCGACGCGACCATTGATATTTAAAGGCACCTCTTTATAGTCCCACCAAGAAGCGTGGAATAGCTTCTCTAATCCATAACTGGTGATGTACTCTAAAACTGTTACCATAATCGTGGATAATAAATATAAGAGGACAATATTTTGTCTAAGCGGTTCTAAAAAATACAATACACCTAAAATACCGAAACCATAAATTGGACAATACGGTCCCACTAAAAAACCTCGGTACACAAATTTGCCTGCTTTCACTGAACAATAAACAGTTTCCCATAGCCAACCGATAAACGAGTAAATAAAAAATAATAAAACAAATTTGATTAGTTCATTCATAGATTTTCTCCTTCTAAACAGCATCTACTATTTATTGTAACAAATACCATGCATTCATGCGAGCAACTTTCTTCTCTGGAAAGATTGATATACAATAGAAGAGAAAACTTAAGCTAGTTAAAATAATATTTATCTCCAGATGCTACTTTTTCCGAAAAAAACTGATTGCGGCTACAAGTTCCGGCCTCAACTTTTCTTATTTACAGTCAAGACTGAACAAATTCGTTCAGCTTTATAATCAAGGAGGACACTATGATCGCTTTACTTAAATATGCGAAAAATTATCGGAAACAAATTATTCTCGGGCCTTTTTTTAAATTTTTAGAAGCTTGTTTTGAACTAGTTTTGCCATTATTTATGGCCCGTTTAGTCGATCAAGGGATTCGAAATAATGATCCTGGATATGTTTTACAAATGGCTGGTTGGATGTTCTTGATGTCAGTCATCGGACTGATTTGTGTGTTGATTTGCCAATATTATTCATCAATTGCATCACAAGGATTTGGAACAGAGCTGAGAAATCAACTGATGAAAAAAATCAATCAGCTTTCTCATGCTGAATTAAACAGTTTTGGAACAGATACATTAATCACACGTATGACTAATGATATTAATCAATTGCAGTTAGCTTTGGCAATGTTGATCCGTCTCGTGATTCGTGCACCATTCTTAAGTATCGGTTCAGTTATCATGGCTTTTTATATCAATGTACAAATGGGACTGATTTTTCTGCTGATGTTGCCGATTTTTTGCCTTATTCTTTATTTCATTATAAAAACAACTGTACCTTTATATAAGAAAGTTCAGGAAAAGCTAGATTTGCTCAATCGACAAATCAGTCAAAATCTAAGCGGTGTTCGGGTTATTCGGGCGTTTGCTAGAAAGCAAACAGAAGAAAAACATGTTAATGAAGTAACCGATGACCTTTCTAGTATTTATATCCGTGTCTCAAATATTTCAGCTTTACTCACTCCTGCTACAACCTTAGTAATGAATCTTGGTATTTTAGCACTACTTTATCTTGGTGGTGTCAAAGTAGAGATTGGCGGATTACAGCAAGGTGAAGTCTTGGCGTTAATTAATTATATGAATCAAATGCTCTTAGCTCTGATTGTTGTTTCAAATTTAGTGATTATTTTTACCCGTGCATCTGCCTCAGCTTCTAGAGTCAGCGAAGTATTATCGGTTTCCCCTAGCATTCAATCTGACGGAAATGTAACTTCTAGTGACAATCAAACAAAAGAAATTGTATTCGATCAGGTCTCATTTCGTTACCAGCCAACAGCTGGGCTAGCTTTGAGTGATATTTCATTAACGATACCGAAAAACTCTGTTCTTGGTATTACTGGACCTACTGGTAGTGGAAAAAGTACATTAACGCAATTGATTCCTCGATTTTATGATACAAGTGAAGGAAATATCTTCGTTGACGGAATTAATGTCCGAGACTGGTCTATAGATAAACTACGCAAAAAAATTGCTATTACACCTCAAACAGCGGTTTTATTTAGCGGTACGATTCGAGAAAATCTCCAATGGGGCAAGGAGAAAGCAACCGATAAAGAATGTTGGCAAGCTTTGGAAACCGCTCAATGTAAAGAGTTCGTTGAAAATTTAAGCGATGGTTTAGACACACAAGTCTATGAAGGTGGTAAGAATTTTTCCGGTGGCCAAAAACAACGATTAACCATTGCTCGTGCCTTAATTCATAGACCAGACGTGCTAATTTTAGATGACTCATTAAGTGCATTAGATTATCAAACAGATTTAAACTTACGAACGGCATTACAGCATGATTTAAAAGAAACTACATTGATTTTGATTTCTCAACGAATCAGCTCAATTCAACAAGCTGATCAAATTTTAGTTTTAGCTAGTGGGAAACAAGTTGGTTTAGGTACCCACGAAGATTTATTACGTCATTCTACAGCGTATCAAGAAATTGTTGCTTCACAAGAGGAGGAAAATTAATTATGGAGACGAAAAAAACTGCAAGCAATTCATTTAATCGTTTCATGCCTTATTTACTCCGTTATCCCAAAGAAATGATAGCAGCAATTATTCTTGGTATCGTCAGTGGTCTAACAACGGTTTTGATGACGTATTATATGGGAAAATCGGTGGACACAATGATCTCTAAGGGTAATGTTGATTTTATGATTCTCTTACAATTACTTAGCACCTTAGCTAGTATTTTAGTCATCACCGTTATCAGTCAATGGTTGATTCAGCGATTAGGAAATCGTGTTTCTTATCTTTCTGTCGCCCAACTGAGAAAAGATGCTTTTGCTCATTTGAATCGACTGACATTGAATTACTACGATCAAAACTCTCACGGTAACATCGTCAGTCGTTTTACCAACGATATGGACAATATTTCAGTTGCCAGTTCAGCCATTTTTAACCAATTATTTTCTGGGTTATCGGTTGTGATTATTGCTTTCTTCTTTATGTTAAAACTGAGTCCCCTACTAACAGCTGTTGTTTTGGTTGCTACACCAATCATTTTTCTAGTCAATTGGTTAGTAGCTAAATCGTCTCAGAAAAATTTTGCCGCACAACAAAAAATCGTAGGAGAAATTTCTGGTTTTGTTTCTGAAATGGTAGGAAATCAAAAAATCGTCAAAGCGTTCCAGCAAGAAAATGTTTCTCAACAACGTTTTGAAACATTGAACCAACACTTGTATGTCAAAGGGCAAAAAGCTCAGTTTTCGTCTTCATTAACCAATCCACTTTCTCGTTTTATTGACCATTTGAGCTATTTGTCTATTGGTCTTGTAGGAGGATTGTTATTGTTAAGCGGGAATCAAGCAATCACGATTGGTGTAATCTCAAGTTTTACTATCTACTCTAGTCAATTTTCTAAACCATTTATTGAATTATCTGGAATCACTACTCAAATTCAAACAGCTTTGGCTGGATTAGATCGTACCTTTGAAATCATCAATCAGCCAGAAGAAAAACCTGATGGTAAACATGCATTTGTTTTAAGTGATGTCACTGGAGAAGTTATTTTTGACCATGTTGATTTTTCATATATTCCTTCAAAACCATTGATCCAAGATTTTAATTTAACAGCATCACCTGGTGAAACAATCGCAATCGTCGGTAAAACAGGAGCTGGTAAATCAACCTTAGTTAATTTATTGATGCGTTTTTATGAAGTGGATAGCGGTCAGATTTCAATCGATGGTCATAAAATCACTCACGTCACAAGAGACAGCTTACGAAAGAGTTTTGGAATGGTTTTACAAGATACTTGGTTATTTGATAGTACGATTCGTGCTAATTTAACTTATGGAAATTCGGAAGCGACAGAGGAAGAAATAGAACACGCAATGAAAAAAGCGTATATTTTTGATTTTGTCACGCGTTTGCCTAAAGGCTTAGATACTCTGATTGGTGCCAGTGGAATTAAAATTTCAGAAGGCCAACGACAACTGATGACAATCGCTAGAACAATGATTAGTAATCCACCCATGCTGATCTTAGATGAGGCCACAAGTTCTGTTGACACCTTGACCGAAAAAAACATTCAGGATGCCTTTTTGCAAATGATGAAGGGACGGACAAGTTTTGTGATTGCTCATCGCCTTTCTACCATTAAAAATGCAGATAAAATTTTAGTAATGGAACAAGGATCCGTTGTAGAAATCGGTAGTCATGATGAATTAATCAATAAAAAAGATGGTTACTATCATGCATTATATGAAGCACAATTTAAAAATCAATTGTAAGTTGAATAAAAAACCTCAAACTTCCTTGGGATGTAGGATAGTTTGAGGTTTTTTTTATTTAAAATTGGTTAGTGATTTATTTAAAAATTGCTTATAAGGTACTTTATTTCCTAAGTAATATGTTGCAACTACTTGGATTGGGAAAAAGATAATATTCTTGATGATTCTAGGCGCCCACCAAGCAAGATTTGATATATTAACTCCATACATCAATCCCAGCCATAACGGCGTTAAGAACATATGAATAATCAACGTAACCGATAAAGTAGCCAAGATTACTCGTTTCCAAGTTAATTCCTTTTTATAATAGAAGAAACCATATATCGCCCCAGAAATAAAGGCATTTAAGGTGAAACCAGGAAAATAGGGTCCTTTAGGAAACAGCAGCATCCCCACTGTATCAGCTACTGCACTACCAATTCCTGTCCAGAATGGACCAAAAAGAATCGCCATCAATGATTCTGGAATAAAGGTAAAACTAATTCTTAAAAATTGGGTTTCAAACGAAATAAATCGTGTAAAAACCACCATTAACGCAATCAGTAAACTCATTAGCGTAATGGTTCGAGTATCAAGTCTCTTTTTCTTCATTTCTAGCATCTCCTCTAAGAGTTGCTACACAAAATATGCAGCGAATGCGAAAACAAAACCGCGGATACAAGAAAAGCGGAATGAAGTATCTAGCCTTTTAGATAATTAGGAATCTGAATATGGAACGTTTTTTGTTCCATGTGAAGATTATCTATTTTCCTCAAAGGCTGCTTCATGCAGCTAGATCAATGTTCTTATATATCCTTCGTCCGAAAGGCAACATCCCATCCTTTCAGCACTTAACGCTTTATTTCCTACTCTGTTTTATTTAGGCGTAAGCCTAAGTGCAATATAGCATATTCCTTCTCTTGCCGCAACAAACTTTGCTGAAAAAAGATTAGAAAGACAAGGGTTTATTGTCTAATTCATGAACCACATTTCTAAAATCCGCAAAACCTGCCTGTAATCCTCTTAATAAAATTTCAGCTGTTCCAATATTTGTCGCTAAAGGAATTTCATAAACATCACTTAAGCGAATCAATGCTGTAACATCTGGTTCATGAGGTTGTGCCGCTAATGGATCTCGTAAAAAAATCACCATATCCAGTTTATCTTCTGAAATCATCGCGCCTATTTGCTGATCACCGCCTAAAGGGCCAGATTTAAAACGGTGAACGGATAGACCTGTAGCTTCTGAAATTTTTAAACCTGTCGTTCCTGTAGCAAATAATTCGTGTTCTTTTAAAATAGGTTGATACGCTAACGCTAACTTGACCATCAATTCTTTTTTTCGATCATGGGCAATCATTGCAATTTTCATCCTTTATCCCTCAATTCAGTTCTTTTCCTCATTATAACAAAGTCCTTAACGAATAAGTAACATGTAAGATTCGATCTTTGTCACTTTGACGAAAAAATGATTTTTTTCTTGTGCAATCTTCCGTTGAGTTTATATAGCGCTTTCATTTATACTCAGAATATAATAAAAAAGAAAAGAGTGACGACGATGGTAGAAATGGCGTTAAAACATGTCTATAAAAAATATGATAATGCAGAAAACTATTCTGTAACAGATTTCAACTTAGAAATTGCAGACCGTGAGTTTATTGTCTTTGTAGGACCGTCTGGTTGTGGTAAATCGACAACATTACGTATGATCGCAGGTTTAGAAGATATCTCAGAAGGTGAGTTATCTATTGGTGATAAAGTAATGAATGATGTTGCACCAAAAGATCGTGATATCGCCATGGTTTTCCAAAACTATGCTTTATATCCTCACATGACTGTTTTTGATAATATGGCTTTTGGTCTGAAACTTCGTAAATATGACAAAGCTGAAATCAAACAACGTGTGGAAAATGCCGCAGAAATTTTAGGTCTAACTGAATACTTAAAACGCAAACCAGCCGCCTTATCTGGTGGTCAACGTCAACGTGTAGCTTTAGGTCGAGCAATCGTTCGTGATGCAAAAGTATTTTTGATGGATGAACCTTTATCTAACTTAGATGCAAAATTGCGGGTAGCCATGCGTGCTGAAATCGCTAAATTACATCGTCGTTTAGAAACAACAACTATCTACGTAACACATGATCAAACTGAAGCTATGACGATGGCAGATCGAATCGTCATCATGAAAGACGGCTTTATTCAACAAATTGGTTCACCAAAAGAAGTCTACAATACACCCAATAATGTCTTTGTCGCAGGTTTCATCGGCTCACCTGCAATGAACTTCTTTAACGTAACATTGAACAACGGTGTGATAAGTGACGGACATGGCTTAGAATTAATGATTCCAGAAGGAAAAAACAAGTTATTAGTTGAAAAAGGTTATGAAGGAAAATCCGTAATTTTTGGTATCCGGCCTGAAGATATTCACAGTGAACAAGTGGCTCTAGATACAATGAATGATGCCGTTGTTCGTTCCGAAGTGGTTGTTTCTGAACTTTTAGGTGCTGAAACGATGCTTTATACAAAGTTAGGAGACACAGAATTTATTTCAAAAGTTGATGCTCGTGATTTCCATAAACCAGAGGAAATGGTTGATTTAGCTTTTAATATCAGTAAAGCTCATTTCTTTGATCCTGAAACAGAACAAGTTATCAAGTTACCTTAATTAATAAAAAGCTGAGCAGTGTCTAATCTCACTGCTCAGCTTTTTATATAACTGGTTTATTTTCTTGTGGAAGAATATCCACTTTTACTTTTTCCATTTTCTTAGCCTGACTAAATACTGGAATATCAAACTGTTTACTCAATGCATTTGCCACAAAATAAGCAATATTATAATCAATCAAACTATGAAGCAGTCCTCCAACTCCCATCAAGAGAAAGATCGAATATATATATCCTTGTGAATAATAAGTTTCTGGCATATTCCCCATTGTATAAAAAACACTTACCACAGCTAATTCTGCTACAGAATGTATTATGCCAATTACTAAATTAAATAATTGAAAACGACCATTAAACAAAACAAATTTATTTTTAGTTAAAACAATCGTCGGATGGTTCTGTAAATAAAAAGCTCCAATCACCGCAAACAATACATGCGAAAGTGCTCTTAAGGCAATGATCGGTGTTGCTGAAAGAAAAAAACCAAATCCCGTACCTAAACTAACGGCCACAGCTACCCCTGGTGAAAAAAACATTGCTAAAAAAAGCGGTACGTGACTAGCTAAAGTAAACGAAGCCGGTCCTATCGTAATTCTTGGCATAACCATGGGAATAATGATCCCCATTGCCACCAATAAAGCCGCAATCGTTAAATGTCTAACTGAATTCTTTTTCATATTCTCCTCCGATGTGTCTTGACATATCTGACGTTGTTTATTTTACGAGAAAAACATCTAGGTGTCAAGACACATAGATGCTGTTTTTTATTTAGAAATTTATACAGTAAAAATCCCTCAAATGATCTGTTTCATTCAATCATTTGAGGGATTTATTTTATTTTAGAACAGACCGACAATTTTCCCGTCAGAATCTACATCGATTTTTTCATATGCTGCCTTTTTCGGTAAGCCCGGCATTGTCATTACTGTTCCTGTGTAGGCAACAATAAATCCTGCTCCGGCAGATATTTTGATATTACTAATAGTTATCGTAAAGTCTGTTGGTCTACCTAATTTTGTCTGATCATCTGAAAATGAATATTGCGTTTTCGCCATACATATAGGTAAATTGCCAAAACCTAATTTTTCCAATTTAGCGATTTCTCTATCTGCAATGGGCTCGTACCGAACACCATTTCCGCCATAGACTTTTTCTACAACTGCACTGATTTTTTCTTTGATTGAGTATTCGTCTGGATAGGCAAATGAGAAATGATTTTCCTCCTCTGACAAACGAACAACTTCTCTTGCTAATTCTTCACCACCAGCACCGCCATGTTCCCAAACATCAGAAAGAACGACATTGACATTACGTTTTTGGCATTCTGCTTTTACAAGTTCAAGTTCGGCATCTGTATCTGTTGGAAATTTATTGATTGCAACAACTGTTGGCATACCAAAAACGGTTGTTGTATTTTCAATATGTTTTAATAAGTTGGGTAATCCTTTGGTCAAAGCTTCAACATTCTCAATACCAAGTTGGTCTTTTGCTACTCCACCATGCATCTTCAATGCTCTGACAGTTGCTACAACTACCACTGCTGAAGGACGAATACCTGATTTCCGACATTTGATATCGATGAATTTTTCTGCACCTAGATCTGCGCCAAAACCACCTTCTGTCACTACATAATCTGCTAATTTTCTAGCTGTATTTGTTGCGATGACACTATTACAGCCATGAGCGATATTTGCAAATGGTCCTCCATGAATCAGTGCTGGATTATTTTCTAAGGTTTGGACTAAATTAGGTTTGATTGCTTCTTTTAATAAAGCCGTCATCGCTCCTTGTGCATTAAATTCTCTAGCCGTTACTGGTTCATTCTCATACGTATAACCAATAATGATATTACCTAAATTCTTTTTTAAGTCTTCAATGTCATTAGATAAACATAAAATCGCCATGATTTCCGATGCAACAGTAATTTCAAAACCATCTTCTCTAGGTACACCGTTGACACGAGCCCCTAAGCCATCAACAATATGTCTTAATTGACGATCATTCATATCGACTGCTCGTTTCCAAGTAATCCGACGATTATCAATGCCTAACTCATTGCCTTGAAATATATGATTATCAATAATTGCTGCCAACAAGTTATTCGCTGCACCGATTGCATGAAAATCACCTGTAAAATGTAAATTGATATCTTCCATCGGAACCACTTGTGCATATCCACCACCAGCAGCGCCGCCTTTTATACCAAATACAGGTCCTAAAGAAGGTTCTCTTAAAGCAATAATCGTATCTTTTCCAATCCGGTTAAGGGCATCTCCTAAACCTACGACTGTTGTTGTTTTTCCTTCTCCAGCAGGTGTTGGTGTAATGGCGGTGACCAGAATGACTTTACCTTTTTTATTGTCTTTGATTTTGTTGACTTCGATTTTTGCTTTATATTTTCCATATAATTCAAATTCCTCTTCAGTCAAACCGATTTTTTCTGCTACTTTTTTGATAGGCAGCATCGTTGCTTCTTGAGCGATTTCAATATCCGTTTTAACCATTATTTCCCCTCCGTTTCATTTTAATTTTTTCATTTAAGAATAGATTTTAGTCTTTTTTCAACCACGACATTGCCGTATCTGCGTAAACTTTTGCCCCTTCAACTAAGACTAACTCATCAAAAACAATTGCGGGATTATGGAGATTGATATTTTCTTCGGACGCAACTAAAAGAACCGAGGTTGTTGGAATCAGCTGACTGATTTCTCCAAAATCTTCACTACCCATCAAGGGTGTTGAGGTAGGAATACTGACAATGCGATCGGCTCCAAATGTTTCTGTCAACGATTCTTTAGTAAATTTCGTTAATTCTGGGTCATTGACATTAGTTGTACAACCATTTGTAAAGACAACTTGTGCTTCTGCTCTGAAAGCTTTGGCAATGTTTTCTGCCATTTCTGTCATACGTTTTTTCACTTCTACACGAACTTCTTCTTTCAAAGTACGCAAGGTGCCTTTCATCACTGTTGTTTCTGGAATAATATTTGAAGCTCCTGATGTGCCTCCTATAAATTCTCCAATTGTCAGTACAAAACGTTCTTCTGAACCTATTTCTCTTGCAGAAAGTTCTTGTAAAGCTGTATAAATATGAACCGCTACATTGATTGGATCAATAGCAGTTTCTGGTTGAGAACCATGTCCGCCCCGACCTTTGATATTAATTTCAAACCAATCCGCACTGGCCATAAACGTGCCTTCTGGTGTTGGCATAATTTGCCCCGCTTTTAATCCTTCGAATGGGAAAACATGGATCATCATTCCTGCATCTACCTTTGGATTTTCCAATACATGATTATTGATGCAGTCTTTCGATCCTGAAAGAATTTCTTCACCTGGTTGGAAAAGTAACTTTACTTGTCCTTCTAATTCATCTTCAAATTCTTTTAAAATTTTAGCAGCACCCAGCAACATCGTTGTGTGCATATCATGACCACATGCATGCATATAGCCATTTTCAGATTTAAATGATAGATCCGTTAGTTCTCGAATCGGTAAAGCGTCCATATCCCCTCTTAATAAAAAGGTTTTTCCACTTTTTTTCCCAGCAAGCACGGTAATCCCTGATTTACCACAATCTTGAGGTTCATAACCGTATTGTGTTAATTTCTCTTTTACAAACGCTACCGTATTTGGTAAATCCATCCCAATTTCTGGATTTTGATGCAGATGTCTTCTAATTTTAATCAGTTCTTCTTCTAGATGGTCAGCAAATATTTTTTGTTTTTCAGTAAGCATTTATTTGTCTCCTTTTCGTTTACCCTTTGATTCATTTGTCTCAATCAATTGTGAGTGCTTCTCCCCACTAACCAACACCACAAAGAAAGCTAACGAATCAGAATCTTCACTATTATAGTACCAAACATATCACATTATTTTCCATCTTTCTATCATTTTTTAGGCATTGTATGGATACCATGACCTAAAAGATTTTCATAGGCTTCTCCCACACCTTCATTATAGGTTGGATGAGGATGAACAATTGCTGATACTTCACTTATTGATAAACCGTGAACGATTGCTGTTGTAAATTCACTAATCATATCCGTTGCCCGTTCACACATCAATTGGGCACCGATAATTTTTTTGGTCTTAGCATCCGCTATTACTTTAATGAAACCTAACGAATTACCAGAAATCATTGTTTTCCCATTACCGGACATCATGTATTTACCAACGATTACGGAAATATCTCTATCTTTTGCCTCCACTTCCGTCAGTCCAACAGCCGCAATTTCTGGTGTTGTATAAACACAGGACGGAATGATCTCTAAGTTATATTCTGGTGATTGTTGGTTCATTGCCAAAACAGCATTCACTCCTTGAGCAGAAGCTAAATGAGCTAATTGAACCCCACGGCTAGCTACATCTCCAATGGCATAAATCCCTTTAATGGATGTTTCAAAGCTTTCATTTACCCAGATGCTTTGTTTTTCCATTTTTATCTCTAAATCCGCAGCAAAGAGTCCTTCAACATTTGCTTTTCTTCCTGTTGCAATCAAGATTGCATCGCTTGTTACAGCCTCTTCTTTTCCTTTAGTAGTATAGCTGCATGTCATCAGCGGATCATTGGAGATGTTGGTAACAATTGACTTTGTAACTATCTTAATCCCTTGTTTTTTTAAGACCATTGCTATCTTTTTAGAAATCTCACTGTCAAAATTTGGTAGTAAATTATCTGCTGTTTCAATAATTGTAACTTCACAGCCAAAATCATTAAAAATCGTCGCAAACTCTACGCCGATAACACCCCCACCGATAATTGTCAGCTTTTTATAGTTATTCGGATGTGCCAATAACTCATTGCTTGTCAACACACCGGCTAAATCACTACCAGGAATTGGCGGAATTACTGGTTTTGAACCTGTCGCAATTATTATTTTTTCTGTTTCGTATGTTGTATCAGCTATTTTAACTAAACCAGATTTGATGATTTTAGCTTTACCAAAGATCAGCTGAATTTTGTTTGCTTTGACTAAGTTTTGGATTCCTTGAACTAGTTTATCGACTACTTCGTTTTTCTTTTCATAGGTTTCTTCCATATTTATCTGAATGTCACTGACATGGATACCATATGCACTGGCATTCTTTATCTCACGGATGCTTTTGGCAGAATGCAACAATGATTTAGTTGGAACACAGCCTCGATTTAAACAAGTTCCACCAACACGATCACCTTCAACAAGTGCGACTTTCATTCCAAGCTGGGCAGCTTTAATCGCTGCTACATAACCGCCAGGACCAGCACCGATTACGATTAAATCATAGCTCATTTTTCTGCCTCCTCCCCTCACTCACTCTTAAACTCATAGCGGACAATCGGATGTCGTGCAGCTCTGACTTCATCCACTCGGTGAATTTGCGCATGCAGTGGATACTCATGAAAGACTTCTGGTTTTTTATGGGCATCCTCATAAAGTTTACGATAAACGGCAATCGCATCATCCATTCGTTCTTTTGATTCCGTCTCAGGTGGTTCCACCATTAGTGCTTCTGGCACAGTTAATGGGAAATACATCGTTGGTGGATACATTTTATGATCCAAAATTCCTTTGGCTACGTCTAAAGCTGTGACGCCTGTTTCCTTTTTCAATTTATCTAAGCTCATAACAAATTCATGCATACATGTATCACCGTATGGTACTTCAAAGATATCTTTTAATTCATGCAGCATATAATTAGCATTTAATACGGCACCTTTAGAGGAGGACGAGATACCTTCTGATCCTAAAAATAAAATATAGGTCAATGCTCGTAAAAATACTGAGAATTGTCCATAGAATCCCTTCACCATACCAATAGAATGCTCTGGTTTAGTAAAAGTAATTTTCTCTCCATCTATGACTGGATAATAATTAGGTAAAAATGGTTTTAAGATTGTTTTACAACCAACAGCGCCTGAGCCTGGGCCGCCACCGCCATGAGGAGTTGAAAATGTTTTATGCAAATTCAAATGAATAATATCAAAGCCCATATCTCCTGGACGAGCAACTCCCATAATGGCATTTAAGTTTGCGCCATCATAATAGTTCAAGCCGCCAGCATCATGAACAATCTTCGTAATTTCTAGGATATTCTTATCAAAAATACCTGCTGTATTAGGATTCGTCAGCATTAAACCTGCTGTATCTTCACCAACAGCTTCTTTTAACGCGTCAATATCAACACAACCATATTTATCGGAAGGAATGTTAACAGTAATCATTCCAGTCATTGCAACACTAGCTGGATTTGTGCCGTGAGCTGAATCAGGAACAATGATTTTATTGCGCTGCGGTTGACCATTTCTTTCATGATAAGCTTTGATCATTAACAAGCTAGTAAACTCACCGTGTGCTCCTGCTGCGGGTTGGAAAGTAATAGCATTCATTCCAGTAATTTCTTTTAACAGCATTTCTGTCGTGGTAAATACTTCTAATGAGCCTTGTACAGTATCTTCTGGCTGTAATGGATGAATTGCAGCAAAAGCTGGATAAGCTGCCATTTCATCGTTGATCTTGGGATTGTATTTCATAGTACATGAACCTAATGGGTAAAAACCGTTATTGATGCCAAAAGTTGCATTCGCTAATTCGGTATAATGACGGCTGATTTCTGGTTGAGGCAGTGATGGTAAGTGCAACTCTTTTTTACGCTTTATTTCATCTGGAAGTGGGACATCTGGCACATCACAAGGGGAAATCATTTCATTATAATAACCTTCTACACTTCGTTCAAAAATCAATTTCATTGATTACACGCCTCCTTCACCAATAACACGACTTCATCCATTTGTTCTTTCGTATTCATTTCAGTTACACACCACAAGATTCCTTTATCTGTAGGATAGCCGCCAAG
The DNA here is from genome assembly GCF_058216635.1 of Enterococcus sp. AAFC-DPL-5146. NCBI lineage: Bacteria > Bacillati > Bacillota > Bacilli > Lactobacillales > Enterococcaceae > Enterococcus > Enterococcus sp. AAFC-DPL-5146. The sequence goes on from NZ_CM177103.1 coordinate 2,387,513, forward strand.
AATATCATGTTCTTCAAGTTTAGTTAATATGATTTCATTTGCTACAGGAAATGTCAGTAAAAATTCATGGAAAAATGAGCTATCAGAACTTCTCTTAATTCCTTCAATTTGAGTCAATTGATCCTCTAGATAATGAGCTTTACTGTAACATTGTTCTGCCACTTCTTGAATTCCTCTGGCACCCATCGTACTCATATACACTGCGTTTGTTAAAGCACATAGCGCTTGGTTGGAACAAATATTAGATGCCGCTTTTTCCCGACGAATATGCTGTTCTCTAGCCTGTAAGGTTAATACAAATGCTCTATTATCTGCTTCATCCACTGTTTCTCCAGCGATACGTCCAGGTAATTTACGAATCATTTTTTCTTTTGTTGCAATAAAACCAATATACGGACCTCCGAAAGCTAGTGGTATACCAAAGGGTTGTGAATCGCCAACAGCAATATCAGCATTTACTTCTCCAGCTGATTGAAGTACGGTACTGGCTACAGGATTTACACTCATGATAAATTTAGCTTTTGCTTCATGAACCATTTCTTCAATTGCTTCAACGTTTTCAATGCCACCATAATAATTTGGTTGTTGAACAATAAAACAAGCAGTTGTTTCATCTAGCTTCTCTTTTAAGACAGACAAGTCTGTTAATCCATTTTTTTCTGGAATCATCACAAATTCGATATCTCTAGAACTGAAATACGTTAATGCTGTTTCGATTGTCATTGGATTTGTTGTCTCTGAAATAAGCACTTTTAAGCGTTTTTTCTCCAAACACATATTAATTGCTTCAGCAGCTGCTGTTGCTCCGTCATAAACAGAAGCATTCGTAGCATCCATTCCTGTTATCTCACAGATCATTGTTTGATATTCAAAAATAGACTGCAGCAAACCTTGACTGATTTCAGGTTGGTAAGGTGTATACGAGGTCATAAATTCTTCTTTTGCTGAAATTTGTTTAACAATAGCGGGAATGTAATGATTGTAGGCACCGGCACCACGAAAAATAGAGGAAAATACTTTGTTTTTCTTTCCCATATTTTCTAAAATTCGTCGAACCTCAAACTCTGATTTTCCATCTGGAATATCCAGTTTTTCTACCAACATTTCTTTGGGAATACCTTGGTAGAGATCACTCATATTTTTTAAGCCAATTGTGTTTAGCATGTCTTGTTGTTGTTGTTCTGTAGACCCAAGATAATTACCCATTCATTACGCCTCCTCAGATTCTTCGCAGAATTTTTTGTATTCCTCAGCAGTTAATAACTCCTCAATGTCTTCGACTTTTTCTACTTCAATCAACCATGAATCCAGTGGTGCTGAATTAATCAATTCTGGGCTATCAATCAACTCTTCATTAATTGCAGTAACCGTCCCTGTGATTGGTGAATAGGCTTCTGAAACAGCTTTAACTGATTCAATATCAGCAAATGATTCTCCTTTTATTACCTCATCGCCTTCATCTGGAAGATCTATAAAAACGATATCCCCTAACTGATCTTGTGCGTAATCAGAAAGACCAATCTTTACTTTCTCCCCATCAAAAAGTACCCACTCGTGCGATTTTGAAAATTTCATTTCTCCTGTTTTTGTCATAATAACCGTCTCCTTTTTCCAATTATTTTTTTATAAATGGTAATGCTACAACTTCAGCTGCAATTTTCTTCCCTCTAACTTCAACTTCAATAGGTGAACCAATTTCGACAAATCCTTTTTCTACAATTGCCATTGCGCATGCTTTATTGATATAAGGGCACATTGTGCCAGAAGTTGTTTGACCAATTTTCATCCCATTAAAATAGACGTCTGCATCTTCACGGACAATCCCTCTTTCCGTTAGTTGCAAACCGATTCGGGTAATTTTTGGCTCTCCTTTATCAATCAATGCTTTTTTCCCGATAAAGTCTTCTTTTTTCAATTTCACGGCAAAGCCTAAATCTGTTTCAAGAGGCGTGATTTCTTCGTTCATTTCATGACCGTACAATGGCATTCCTGCTTCTAAACGTAAAGTATCACGAGCTCCTAAACCGCACGGAATAAGGCCATAGTCTTTGCCAGTATCTAATAATAAATTCCATAATTTGACGCCATCTTCAGCAGAACAGTACAACTCATAACCAAATTCTCCTGTGTAACCAGTTCGTGATAAAATACATTTCACACCGCCAACATCAGCGCTTTCAGTAAAACTATAATATTTTTTAGGAATGTCTTCTTCAGATGTTAGTTTTCCAATAATTTCTTTTGCTTTTGGACCTTGTAATGCTAGTTGAACAAACTGATCTGACTGATCTGTAAATTCAACTTCGCCAAATAAATGCTGTTTCATCCAAGCCACGTCTTTGGCTCTATTTGCTGCGTTAATAACCAATAAGTATTTTTCTTCAGCACATTTATAAACTAATAAATCATCAATCACGCCACCATTTTCGTTACACATCAAAGTGTATCTGACACGACCTATTTCTAAATTACTAAAATCATTTGTTAACAAATACTGCAAATTGGCTAAGGCATCTTTCCCTTCATAAACGACTTCACCCATATGGGAAACATCGAATAATCCTACTTGATTTCGAACAGCTAAATGTTCTTTAATCACACCGCTATCTTTATATTGAACAGGCAGCGTGTATCCTGCAAAAGAAACCATTTTTCCACCTGCTGCAAGATGTGCGTCATATAAGGGGGTTTTTAAATCCATTTTTCTACTCCTTTGCTTTTTCGTATTTTTAAGTCAGCTGTTTCTTCGTTAACTAAATGACACCTCCAAATCATAAAACTATATAAAAAACAGAGGAACGGGCACCTGAAAAAAGTGCCTGTTCCTCTGTACAAAACCTGAGAGATTCGTCTTCTTGTTGAAGAGTTGCTCCGTCGGTGCTTTCGCTTTCCAGAGTGATGTCCTATTACGGTCCTTTTACCTGAGATCTTCACAATAAATGAATTGCATCATTTATTATTTATTCCTTCGGTGCTATAAGCTAGTCTCTCCCGCAATTCTCTTCCATCTACTTTATTTAATAAGCTATCAAACTACCAATGTTGCCCTTAAAACAGATAGTACAACTATTCTAAAAAAAAGAAAGCCTTCTCATTAAAAACAATCCATCAATCCTTAACAATAATTCCTTCCAATAAAAGTTCTACAACCATTTTCTCATATCCTTTTATTTTTTTCAAAACTTGGATTTACAATAATAGGAAATAAATCAAGAAAGCGTTTTCTAACTTTAATTATCCTTTATATTTGTTAAAAGTCAATAACACATTTCAATTATTTTATAAAAAAAGAAAACAAAAGAAACAGATGCATCTCATCTGCTTCTTCTGCTATTCTTTTGAATACTTTAACGATTTTTTTCCAAGATATTACTTAAACGTCCAAACTCTTCTAGTGATAATGTTTCTCCTCGACGTGAAGGATCAATTTCAGCTTCAGTTAAACTTTCTGTTAACCAAGCCTTTGTTTGATCATCTTTGCCGTAATAATGGATCAAGTTGTTCCACAATGTTTTACGACGTAACTGGAATGAAGCTTTTGTTAATTTGAAAAATTCTTTTTCGTTTGTTACTTCAACAGCGGGTTTATCTCGTTTCGTTAATTTGATGATTGCCGAATCAACGTTTGGTTGCGGGATAAAAACTGTTTTTGGTACGATAAAGGCAATGCTGGCTTCCATAAAATACTGGACAGCGATTGACAGCGAACCATATGCTTTTGTTCCAGGTTTTGCAGAGATTCGATCTGCTACTTCTTTTTGCATCATGACGATCATTTCTTCTACTTCTAAATCAGATTCTAGAAAATGCATCATGATGGGCGTTGTAATGTAATATGGTAAATTTGCTACCACTTTAATTGGAAGATTTTCTTCAAAAACTTCTTTGGTAGTTCCAACTAAATCCGCTTTTAATACATCATTGTGGACAACTGTTACATTTTTGTAGGGACTCATGGTATCTTCTAAAACTGGAATCAAACGATCATCAATTTCAAATGCTAGAACTTGCGCCGCATTTTTAGCCAACTGTTCAGTTAAAGCTCCAATACCCGGACCAACTTCAACTACATTAGTTTGGGGGTCGATTCCTGCTGTCTCTACGATTTTACGTAAAATATTCGGTTCTGTTAAAAAGTTTTGCCCTAAGCTCTTTTTAAATGAAAAGCCATGTTTCTTCAAAATTTCTTTGGTTCTTGAAGGGGTGGCTATTTCTTTATATTCTGTCAAATTGATTCCTCCGATTTTTCACTAGGTAACAAGTTTAAGTCTTTCATTGCTTTTGTCAGTTCCTTTTCAGTGATGCGGAACATTTTTAGTCGTTTCGTTAATTGTTTACTGTTCGTATACCCAATACGCAGTTCATCGCCTAATTTTTCTCGACGTTCCTTGGCATGAGCTCCCGCTATTAAACCATATTCTACTAAGGTTTGTCTAGGGATTTCTTGATAATTATCTTCCCCATTGACTGGCGTCACAATTTTTTCCAGTGCTTCTAAAATTGCTTCATCACTAGCATGTTCAACGCCTAAACTACTGCCACGCTTTTTCGGTGCAGCTAAACGCCGTGAAAGAAAGGCATGCTTAGCATCTGGAACAACATCCATGATTGTTTTACGGATTTTTTCACCTGAATAATCTGGATCTGTAAAAATAATTACGCCTCGGGTTTCTTGGGCGTGTTCGATTTGTTCTAAAATATCATCATTAATAGCTGAACCGATTGTTTCGATGGTATCTGCATCCACGACTTCTTGAATGCGTCTTGTATCGTCTTTTCCTTCAACGATAATGATTTCTTCAATTCTCAGTTTATTTGTCATTAGACTAACCTGAATAAACGGTGGGCATTATCTGTTGTTTGCTTCGCTATTTCTTCAAATGGCATTTCACGTAATTCTGCGATCTTTTCAACGACATAGCGGGTATAACCAGGTTCATTCCGTTTGCCTCGATAAGGAACGGGTGCTAAGTATGGTGCATCAGTTTCGACTAATAAACGATCTAGCGGAACAGATTTAGCCACATCTTGAACTTCTAGTGCTTTTTTAAAGGTCACTACGCCACTTAATGAAATATGCATTCCCATATCTAAAAACTTCTTCATCCACTCAGGATCTCCACTAAAACTGTGCATAATCCCGCCAATATCACGGATATCTTCTTCTTTCAAAATCTTATAAGTATCTTCCATCGCATCTCGAGTATGAATGCTGATAGGTAGATTCATTTCTTTTGCGATAGCAATTTGACGTCTAAAGACACGATCTTGAACCTCTTTAGGATCTTCCATCCAATAATAATCTAAGCCAATTTCACCTAAGGCAACGACTTTAGGTGTTGTTAATAATTGTTGTAATTTCTTTTCTATCTCAGGCGTATAACTTCCTGCCTCTGTTGGATGCCATCCGATAATACTTTGGATTTCTTTATATTGCTGGCTAAGCTCTAGAGATTTTTCTATCGTTAGTGTATCAAATCCCACCACTGCCATCTCCGTTACACCTAATTCTTTTGCACGTTCGATTGTTTCTGGAATATCTTCATTAAATTGTTCTGCGTTTAAATGGGTATGAGAATCAAAAATCAAGAACAATCCCTCCTTTGTCTTCTATACTTTATCATATTTTAGCGAAAAGCTGAATGGACAGCACTAATAAATTATCAACTACTTATCATTGCTTTATAAAAAAAAATAGCTTATACTATTCGGTCAGAGCAATTCATGTCAGGAGGAGCCACATGTCCAATGATCGCATACAAGAAACCAACCATCTACATCAAATTTACGAAGAATTAACTCAAGCAAAAGACACCTATCAAACTGCTATCAACGAAGTCAATACTACAGGAAAATCTGTACTAGAGCAATTTAGCGGAGATACTAAACTGAATTTTGACAGTTATTCCGATAACTTAGAGACTTTTGCTATGATGGAAATGAAAAATAGAGAAATTGATCAGCTAAACATCCAAACTGCAACGGCTGCCAAACAACTGGAAAAAGTTGAACGTTTACTGAAAGTTCCTTATTTTGGAAAAATCGATGTAACGTTTTTAGACGCTGATTCTGATCGTGATGTTTTTTATATCGGCATGAACGATTTTACAAATCTAGAGGGTGAATCACGAATCTACGATTGGCGTTCCCCGATTGCTTCACTTTTTTATAATAATGTTTTAGGTGATAGCAGTTATCTTGTGAACAAAAATGAAATCCCTGTTACTTTGAATCTGAAAAGACAGTTGATTATTGAAGAAGACCGTTTGATTAATTTTTTTGATACAAGTCTTGCTATTCAAGATGATATTCTACTTCATTCGCTAGAAGCTGATTCTTCTCAGTATATGAAAGATATCACTACAACGATTCAACAAGAACAAAATGAGATTATTCGGGATGAAAGTCATCCGTTGCTTTTAGTCAATGGAATTGCCGGCAGTGGAAAAACATCGGCAATCATGCAGCGAATTGCTTATTTACTTTATAATCATCGAACACAAATCACAGCTGATGATATTTTATTGCTGTCTCCAAATTCGACATTTATTGATTATATTTCTCAAGTATTGCCAAATTTAGGTGAACGTAATCCATTGAATTTAACTTTGTTGCAATTTCTTAAGTTTACCTTCCGAGAAAAAGCACCAATCGAAAGTGAATCCACGTATTTTAAACGAATCACTGCTGAACTGGTAAACAGACAACAAAAAGTGATTCAATCACAAGAATTTGTTGAGTTCATTCAAACGTTTAACGATCCTTCACTGATTCAACAAGCTCTTTTTCAGCCGATTTTATTTAAACGTAAACCATTATTTACTGCTGAATTGATTTTTAATTTATATCAAGAAACGCCAGCTACTTTATCAATCAGAGATCGACTTTCTGCTACTAAAGAAAAGCTATCGAGCCTTTGGAATCGTTATTTAATCAAACAAGCAAAATCTAAAAAGATGCTTGATCAGATGCAAGATTTAACAGAAGCAGAACAATTACGTTATTTTGATACCACATTTACGGAAGATGATGAAGAACAACTAGCAGAATTTGCCTTACAACGATTGCAAAAAAAATACCGCAAAGTGGTAGACGATATTGCTAATGTTGCATGGTTCGATCAATGGCTGCTTTTTGAATCCTTGTATCAAACTTATCAACAAGAGGCGTATCAAAAAGTAACGCCTGCTTATACAGCAGATGAAGTAGTGATTTTATTATTAATCAAAGATAGATTTATTGAAGATTTATCCAATCGTCAAATGGCCTTTATTTTAGTGGATGAGGTGCAAGATTATACGGAAGCTCAAATTCTTTTACTACTGAAATTATTCCCACAAGCGAACTTTACGTTGGCTGGTGACGAAAATCAGGCAATTTTTAATACGTCGATTAGTTTTAATAGTTTGAAAAAATTATTATCTACTTCTAGCCGATCTGTTACTTCTTATCAATTATTAAATAGTTACCGCTCAAGTAAAGAAATCACTCAGCTATTTCAAACACTTGTCACGAATCATGAAAAACTTAAAATCGTGCCGATTCGAAAAGATGGTGAGAAGCCAGCATTTATTTTTTGTGAAAATGAAGAAGCGTACTTAGATACACTTACTTCCCTTTTGGATACTTTAGCTGTTGAAGAAGATACTGCGATCATTACAAAAACAGCTTATGAAGCAGAGTTGTTAGAACAACAACTTTCACAAAAAAACAGCTCTGTTACCGCTCAAATCCTTTCAATTGATATGGCAAAAGGGCTTGAGTTTGATAATGTGATTATTCATGATCCTTCAACCGTGCGTTATGGGACGACTGAAAGAGAGAAGAAAATTCTTTATACAGCGATTTCTCGTGGGATGAAGCAGGTATTTCTGCCTTATGTGGGGGAGATTTCTGAATTGTTTAAACTTTAATATTTAAATAAAAACCGACTTTAGCCCGATGTTTTTTTCTCTATCTAGCAGTAAACTTAACTCCAGTCTGATTTTTAATTTGATAGGAGTGAGTGCTGTTTGAAAAATTTCTTCGAAGAATCTGACTTTTTAAAAACAACGATCCAAAAGAATGTAACCATTCAAAGAAAACCACAAGTCAATACGATTTGGCATTGGTTTTTACTTATTCTCTTTGGTTTGTTGGCTTATGGAACTATGACTCAGCAATTTCTTCTGATTGCTATTTTTGTGGCTGTTGCAGCGATTGTAAAAGGTCCGCTGATGATTTTATGGGGTGCTGTTTATTCTGTTTTGATCGCTTTTTTCCCGCCGTTAGGTATTCTACTGTCTATCTTATTTTTCTTGATAAACCTTGGAACAGTGGCAAAAAGTTGGCGTATTTCATTAACAAGTGCTTATTTTTATTTGGTTCCTTTGATTGGCGGAATCTTTCGAGTTGCTATTAAAAATGAACCTAGTTATGCCGTTTTAATGTTTGTAGCACTTAGTATCGTGGGCTTACATTTTTTACTTAATTGGCTGTATAAAAACAATACTTTGAGTCGAAGTTTAACTTGGTCAATCATTAGTGTGCCTTATGGGATATTAATTATGCTTTTGCCTACTCGTTTCCGCAGGTTTAAATCAAATAAAAAGTTAAAGCTCTAATGTGTAGATACAAAGACAGCAGCCTATGATAGAGGCTGCTGTCTTTGTATCTACTTTAAACTGTTCCAGCTTTTAACGCGTTGTCTATTGCTTCGTTTAATCTCTTCATTTGTTCTTCATTAAAGATATCTTTCACTTTTTCACGAATTACTTTTGCAGAATCATCCGTCACTATTTCAGGGTTTTCTTCGATTTGTTTGATTATTTCATTTAATTGCTCATCCATCATTTTTTGAAGTTCTGGATCGTCTTTTAAACCACTATAATCAATGGAGCTATCTTCTAAATCTTTTTTAGTTGAATTTGTTCCAGTGATATCAGATAAAATACCTTTTAATTCAGCATCACTGATTACCTCTTTTTTACTTGGTAACTTAATTTTTTTGTCATTCTTTTGTGGCTTGATTGAAATAGTCATACCCATTCCGATGTTTGCTTTCTTATTATCCACAGCTGCCATAGAAATGTCCAGATCTGTCGCTTTTGTCTTTTGGTTAACACTTACCTTTACGTCCATTTTTTTTATGTCTTTTTTGACTGTGTTGATTGCATCTTTCAGTTCTTTTTCATTACCTGATTTTTTGTAGTCTTTATCTTCTTTGGATACTTCATCCATTTTTTCCATTATTTTAATGATTTCATCTTTTGTAAAGGTATGAGTAATGATATCTTTTTCATGTGTAAATGATTTTTTATCGAAACTTTCGATTAGTTTTTTCATTTCTTTGCCCATTTTAGCGTCTTCAGAATTTAAAAATAGTTTATTCTTCAATGGATTTTGCTTCTTGTCTACTTTCCCAGAAGAAAGTGTCTCACCGGCCTCAGCCACATCAATATATTTTCCTTTTAGCTTGTTTAAATCAGCTTTTTTTAGTTCCCCTGGATAGCCTAAAGAATTTGCTAGATTAAGTAATCCAGAAACAAAACTAGTAGACATATAAAACGTGTCTTTCTTACCGACAAATTGAAACGGCAATTTTTCACCAAACGCATTGGCTGTGATTTCCATTTCCATGCTCTCTTCTTTTTCGTCCGTAGCATAACTCCCAGTGATGCTCAGATCTTTTAACTGGCTGGCAAACATTTTCACATAGGCTCCACCCTCATCACCATCATACGTCAAATCTTTGATTTTCATCTCAAAAGTTGCGGCATTGTACTGCTCACTTTTTGCATTCAAGAGTTCGTTTGTAAAATCTTTTCTCGGATCTGCCCCACAAGCTGCTAAAAAAAATACAGTAACTACTGAAACTATTCCCAACACATATTTTTTCATTTTCATTCTACTATTCTCCTTATTCATTTACTTGAGTTTTTTTCGACTTTAAATAATCATACCGTAAGTTCTAGTTTATTCCCACTTTTGTTTGAGCCATTTTTGATTTATAAAGTAAAAAACGATCCCAGTATCCGCCTATCATTTATAGATAAACGTACTTTCTGTGGATCGTTTTTTTCTGATGTTGAATCAATTAAGCAATGCTTGCTCCATTTGGCATTTCTTTTGGTGCATCTACAAGTTGTAATTTACCTTCTGGAGATTCAGCTGAAAGAATCATTCCTTGGCTGATTTCTCCTCGCATTTTTCTTGGTGTTAAGTTTGCTACAATCACAACTTTTTTGCCAATCAAAGCACTTGGATCTGGATAAAATTCAGCGATCCCTGAAAGGATTTGACGATCTTGTTCGTCTCCTGCATCTAGACGGAATTGTAATAATTTATCTGCGCCTTTGACCTTTTTACAATCAACGACCTCAGCTACTTTTAATTCCACTTTATCAAAATCATCATATTTGATTTGTTTTTCTTTTGTTGAAACAAGTTCCGTTTCTTCTGGGTTCCATTTGATTTCTTCCGTTGTTGTTTGTTCATTGTTAGACATTTTCTTTTGAATATAAATCACTTCTGTTTCGATTTCTAAACGTGGGAAAATAGGTGTTCCCTTTGCAACAACTTTGATTCCAGTTGGAAACTCACCGAAATGGATTTTTTCCATATTCATGGTTTCAGGATCTAAGCCTAATTGTTCAAAGATTTTTTTCGGGGTCTCAGTCATTACTGGTTGCAACAGAATCGCTACAATACGAAGACTTTCCGCTAAATGAACCATAACACTATCTAGTTCATTTTTCTTTTCTTCATCTTTAGCTAAAACCCAAGGTTGTGTTTCGTCAATATATTTATTTGCACGAGAAATCAAGGTCCAAACTTCAGCAATCGCTGTGTTGAATTCCATTTTTTCCATTGCTTCATGATATTTACCAATGACATTTGCAGCTGTTGTTGATAACTCGCTATCAAATGGTGTTACTTTTGACGCATATGTTGGTACAAATCCATCACAATATTTATTAATCATGGCAATTGTACGATTTAACAGGTTGCCTAAGTCATTAGCTAAATCATAATTCAACCGTGAAACAAAGTCTTCTGGTGTAAAAACGCCATCGCTACCAAATGGAATCGCACGTAATAAGTAATAACGCAAAGCATCTAAGCCATAACGTTCTACTAACATTTCAGGATAAACCACATTGCCTTTAGATTTCGACATTTTTCCGTCTTTCATCAATAACCAACCGTGACCGAAAATTTTCTTAGGTAATGGTAAATCTAGTGCCATCAGCATGATTGGCCAATAAATCGTATGGAAACGTACAATTTCTTTTCCAACCATATGAACATCCGCCGGCCAATATTTTTGGAATAGGCTATCATCTTCTGAACCATAGCCTAATGCTGTGATATAGTTTGATAATGCATCAATCCATACATAAACCACATGTTTTGGATCATTAGAAAGAGGAACTCCCCATGAAAATGTTGTACGTGACACAGCTAAATCTTCTAAACCAGGCTTGATGAAATTATTAATCATTTCATTTTTACGTGATTCAGGTTGAATAAATTCTGGGTGTTCATTGTAATATTCCAACAAACGATCTGCGTATTTACTCATACGGAAGAAATAAGATTCTTCTTTTACTAATTCAACTTCGTGACCGCTTGGTGCTTTTCCGCCGATTACATTACCTTCGTCATCACGATAAACTTCAGCTAATTGAGTTTCAGTAAAGTATTCTTCATCTGAAACAGAGTACCAACCTTCGTACTCACCAAGGTAAATATCTCCTTGTTCCAATAAACGGTCAAAGATTTGTTGTACTGCTTTTTTATGATAATCATCTGTTGTACGAATGAATTTATCATAGCTAATATCAAGTGTTTTCCATAATTTTTGAACATCTGCCGCCATTTTATCGACATATTCTTTAGGAGTTACACCTAATTCTGATGCTTTGTTTTCGATTTTTTGTCCATGTTCATCCACACCCGTTAAGTAAAATACGTCAAAACCCATCAAACGTTTGTAACGGGCCATCGCATCACAGGCAATTGTTGTATAGGAATTGCCGATATGTAGTTGTCCGCTTGGATAATAAATCGGGGTGGTGATATAAAATGTTTCTTTTTCTGACATAATAGAAACATCCTCCTTTAGCATTCTCTTGAATTTACTCCTAAATAGTATACCATACTTGGCTTTATTGAACTAGAAATCCTTGTATTTTCTCTACATAAAAAAGCTTCTATCAGCATCATTTTTGATAAAACTGACGGAAGCTTCCATTTGATTTTCTTCTTAGTCTCTAATAACACCATCTTGAACGGCCATTTCAGCGACTTCTCTAATAATGACCTCTACTAATTCTTGGTTAAAAGCGGATGGAATAATGTATTCACTGGTTAACTCAGATTCTGGGATGATTTCTGCAATTGCTTTGGCTGCAGCAAGTTTCATGTTTTCAGTTATTTTCGTTGCACCTGCTACAAAAGCTCCTTTAAATAATCCTGGAAAAGCTAATACATTATTAATTTGATTTGGATGGTCAGAACGTCCTGTTCCAACTACGGCTGCACCTGCATCAATTGCATCTTGATAATTGATTTCTGATTCAGGATTAGCCATTGGAAACACGATAGCTCCTGAATTCATGGAAGCCACCATCTCCTTTGAAACCAATTTAGGGGCAGAAACGCCAATAAAAACATCTGCACCTACCATTGCTTCACTTAGCGTACCTTGAAAATTAGTTGTGTTCGTAATTTCAGCAATCTCTTTTTCTAAAAAGTTCATGGGTCTTTCCATCGTTTTACTTAAAGCTCCATCGATGTTAAAAGCAATGATATTCTTCACGCCAAAATGATTCAGCATTTTAATAATTGCACTGCCGGCAGCCCCTGTTCCAGATACTACAACTTTGATTTCATCGACTTTTTTATCTACAATCTTCAAAGCATTAATTAAAGCTGCAATCGTAACAATCGCTGTCCCGTGTTGATCATCATGGAAAACAGGAATATCTAATTCTTCAATCAATGTCCGTTCAATTTCTACACAGCGAGGAGCAGAAATATCTTCTAAATTAATTCCCCCAAATGTCGGCGCCATTGCTTTGATGATGCTGATGATTTCTTTTGGATCTTTTGTATCCAGACAAATCGGGATTGCATCGATACCGGCAAATTCTTTAAATAGTAACGCTTTGCCTTCCATTACAGGTAATGCTGCTTTAGGTCCAATATCACCTAAACCAAGGACAGCTGTTCCATCGGTCACTACGGCTACCGTATTTCCTTTCCATGTATAATCATATACTTTATTTTGATCTTCATGGATTTTTCTGCAAGGTTCAGCTACACCTGGTGTATAAGCTAAGGACAAATCCTCTTTTGTTTTTACTTCGACTTTTGAGTGGATATCAATTTTTCCACGCCACTTGGCATGTGCTTTTAAGGCTTCTTCATAAATATCTGTCATGGTCTATTCCTTTCAAAATTGGTTTAATTTAGTTTCCTAACATCTGCTCTGGTTTAACCCATCTTTCATAGTCTGCTTCTGTAACTAATCCAGTAGCTAATGCCGCTTGTTTTAACGTAAGATTTTCTTCAAATGCTTTTTTAGCAATCTTCGCTCCATTATCATATCCGATATGAGGATTCAATGCTGTAACCAGCATTAAAGATTTCTCCACATATTGATTCATTTTCTCTTGATCTGCCTTGATTCCAGTCAAACAATTCTGATCAAAAGAACGTAACCCGTCTGCCAATAACTCAATACTTTGGATCAAATTATACGCTAAAACCGGCATATAGACATTTAATTCAAAATTCCCTTGTGAAGCGCCGATTCCGATTGTTGAATCATTTCCCATAACTTGAATAGCAATCATCGTTAATGCTTCACATTGTGTTGGGTTGATTTTCCCAGGCATGATCGAGCTTCCTGGTTCATTGGCAGGAATCGTAATTTCACCTAAACCACTGCGAGGACCACTAGCCATCCAGCGAATATCATTTGCCATTTTCATTGTATTAGCGGCAAGTGCTTTTAAAGCACCCGAAGTAAAAACAATCGCATCTTTACTTGCTAATCCATGAAATTTATTTGGATCTTCTGAAAATTGATTATTTGTCTCTTCATTCAAGCTTTTAAGGAATGCATCAATGTATGGTTTTGAGGCGTTCAAACCAGTACCGACTGCCGTCCCACCGATTGCTAGCTGTTTTAGCTCAGTCAGTGATAACTCCAACATACGATAGGCATGTTCTATTCCTGAACGCCATCCGCTGATTTCCTGAGCAAATGTAACTGGTGTCGCGTCTTGTAAATGGGTTCTGCCGATTTTTATGATTTTTTCATTCTGTGATTCTAGTGTTTCTAACGTTTGAATCACTTGTGTCATTACAGGAAATAACTCTTTTTCAATCAAGAATACTGCTGCAACATGAATTCCTGTTGGAAAAACGTCGTTTGAACTTTGAGACATGTTGACATGATCGTTTGGATGAACAAGCGTATCCGTTTTAGCAGCTAAATGAAAAATGACCTCGTTGACGTTCATATTTGTCTGAGTTCCGCTTCCTGTTTGCCATAAAGATAAAGGAAAATGTTCATTTACTTCACCTTTAATGATTCTATCTGCTGCATCTTGAATGGCTTGACTGATGGTTGGATCTAGTTTTCCTGTTGTTTCATTCGCTTTTGCAGCAGACTTTTTCACTAATGCCAAAGCTTTAATAAGAGAAAGGGGCATTTTTTCCGTGCCAATATTGAAATTTTGTTTACTGCGCTCCGTTTGAGCTCCCCAAAGAGCCGTTTCGGGTACTTGAATTGCTCCCATAGAATCTTTTTCGATTCGGTATGACATTCTTTTGATCCACTCCTTTTCCTGACTATTTACTCTTACTATACTGCAAACAACACTTTTTTCATAATGAAATTTCGGATAATTTTGTTTAAATAAAAAAATCAGTCATCATTACGATTACTGATTTTTTAGCTTATTTTTTAGTTTGACCTTCACTACTATGTTTATAGCCATATGCAAAGTAAATAACAAATCCTAAAACTAGTGCAACAACAAAAGCTTTCCATGTAGCTGCCTGTAACTGTAACATCAGCCCAATACTTACAATCACTAAAAGTATCGGTACAAATGGTACAAACGGAATTTTAAATTCATCTGGTTTTGGATCGCCAGCAATTTTTCTTAATCGAATAATACCAATCGCCATCACGATCAAATACATCAATGTGACAATATTCGTCAATTCAGCTAAAAGCTCCATCGGTACTAACCCTGCAAAAATCATTGAACACACACCAGCTACATAAGTCGCATTTCTAGGTGTCCGATGTTTTTCATCAATTTTACTCATGAATTTGGGCAGCAAGCCATCTTTACTAATAGCATAAATAATTCGAGCAAGGCTGTACATCATCGAAATAGTTACTGTTAATAGCGTCAAAATTGCCCCCACGGATATCACAGCAGCTACTCCATCACGTTGTACAAAACGCATCGCAAAGGCTACTGGGTCTTTTACCCCTAGCGCTTCAAAAGGCACGATACCAGTTAAAATTAACGTCACGATCACATATAACACTGTAGTTATGATGATTGAACCTATGATACCTCTTGGAATATCTTTTTGCGGATTTTTAACTTCTTCTGCTGTCATACTAACTGCATCAAAACCTAAAAAGGCAAAGAAAACCACAGCTGCACCACTAACCACTCCCGAAAACCCAAACGGCATAAAAGGCTGCCAGTTATCTGGTTTGATATAAAAAATTCCTACAACCAAAAAGAGTGCAATAATACCAAACTTAACAAAAACCATCACATTGTTCAATCGTAACGCAGTTTTTGCTTCCAATGACACCCAAAATGTAACAGCTAACAGAACCAGCATAGCAATCAAATCCACATAGGTTCCTTTGGCTGGATTATACGCACCACTCAACGCTTTTGGTAAATCTACACCTAGACTGTTTAAAAAGCCATGAACATAACCAGACCAACCAGAAGCAACGGAAGAGACTGCTAGAAAAAATTCACATATTACTAGCCAACCAGTCATCCAAGCAACGATTTCACCAAATACAACATACATATAGGCATACGGTCCGCCAATTGCAGGAATCCTCGAAGCAAACTCTGCATAACATAAACCTGCTAAAATAATTGCCCCTGCTGCTACTAAGAATGAAAGTGATAATGCAGGTCCTGCATATTGTTCAGCCGCAACACCAGTCACAACAAAAATCCCTGTTCCAACAATTGCACCGATCCCTAACATGATCAAATCCATTGTTTTTAAATCTTTTTTCATTGAACTCGGCTCAGCTGATACATCCGTTAGTCCTTTTTTTCTAAACATCGACATTTCTTTTCCTCCAATAAAATCAACACATTTGATTATACAAATAATTGCAGTCATTTTTTTCGTAAAAATAAGCGTAAATAATACATTTACGCTTTCATGTACCCTAAAAGAATACCACCAAAAATGACGAATAGGCAACCAATAATGACATATCTCATTTCTTTTTTGGTTTTTCTTTCACCTAAAATGTAAATTCCGCCTAAAGTAGAGATAATAATCCCCATTTGAGATAAGGAGAAACTGACAGCTAAACCAAGTTGGCGCATCGTCAACAACATACAAATGTTTCCTAAGCCCCATAAAAGCCCACAAATCATATTCATCCAAACATAACGATCCACTTTTATTTTTTTATACGCAAAGAAACTAGCACCAATCACCATTCCAATACTTTGAGGCAAAATAATCCCCATCGGATCAAGTTCAGCTGCTTTGATGATGATTGTATATGCGCCATAACCAACTGTTGATACAAATAATGCCCGTAAACCTTTATTAAAACTCAACATTGAATTAGTCGTTTTCACACCACCGTCATCATCTTGTCGAGCAGTCAAATATGCTCCTAAAACCAATAGAGCCAATGCAATAAAGCCGATAAAATAATCTCTACTACCTTTCCACTCATGAAAGAATACAGCTCCCGCAACCGTATTAATAATCAACTGCATCCCCGTTGAAACAGGCAGACCAACGGACACGCCTAAATATTTCATCCCATGAAACTGCTGATTTTGTCCGACACTCCAGAATAAACCTGACAAAGCGCCTACAACAATCATTTGAATATTGATTGTTGGTTGAATGATAAAAAAGAGAATACTTGAAAAGAACAATGCGCCGATAGTCATGCCAAGCGTTTGCTGGTTGGCACTACCGCCAATCTTACCACTTACTAATCCAATACTCCCCCAAGCAAACATTGGGATCAAAGCCACTAATATCTCCATAGTATACTCCTATCAAAACCTATTATATAGTAAGTCTAACAATAAAAGTGTTCTATATACAACCATAAGAAAGAAAAAAATTCAATAGAATTTCTCTCATTATTCGAGTTGATTAGCGTTTTAGTTCTGATGATAACCCATCATCATCTAACTCTACCTCATTATAAAAAATTAGACATTAACGAAATTTGTCTTCCAAACCGCATTCTTTTTTACCCTTTAGTCAATAAAAAATTTCTTTGAATTACAGATCTTCTCATTTTTTTAATACAAAAATAGCGCTGAGAAATTAAACAAACATTTCTCAACACTACTTATCTTCGCTCATTAAAATAACTCAAAAATGGAAACAACAGTTTCATCGTTGTTCCTTCACCTTCCACAGATTCCACTGTCAGCTTATGTCCTAACTTATCTGCTAGGCTTTTGGCTAGATACAACCCTAATCCGGTTGAATGGTGCTCGCTTGTCCGACCATTTTCCCCAGTAAAGCCTTTATCGAAAATACGTCCTTGATCACCTTCTGGAATCCCAATACCTGTATCTTTCAATGATAGCCACGCACCTTCTTTTGTACGTGAAAAGGTAACCGTGACCTCTCCACCAGTAGGTGTATACTTGATAGCGTTACTAACTAATTGCTTAAAAATAAACACTACCCACTTTGCATCTGTCAAAACCATCTGGTCATTTCCTTCAATTGAAAACCGCAAGTTCTTTTGGATAAAGTAACTCCCTTGTGTTCGAATCACCGACTGAACGATTTCTTTCAACGAATGTTCTTGAATCAAATAATCTCTGGAAAAGCTGTCTAATCGGGCATAATAAAGAACTTGCTCTACATACTCATCTATTTTATTTAACTCATTTTCGACTAAATAATATTTTTTTTCAGGAATATCATCTTCTATAGATTGTAAAATTAAATTCACAGCTGCAAGAGGGACTTTGATTTCATGGACCCAAGAATCGATATAATCTTTTTGGTCTTGTTGATTATTGATTGCCTGTTGCATGACTTGCTGGTGCTCCACCAGTAAACCATTAATATAATCTTGAACCAGCTTTTCTTCTGACTTTG
This sequence comes from Enterococcus sp. AAFC-DPL-5146, assembly GCF_058216635.1. Lineage (NCBI taxonomy): Bacteria > Bacillati > Bacillota > Bacilli > Lactobacillales > Enterococcaceae > Enterococcus > Enterococcus sp. AAFC-DPL-5146. The sequence continues at coordinate 2,405,885 of NZ_CM177103.1, forward strand.
ACGCATCTCCAAAATACTGCTGCAAAGAAGGCGGATGTTCTGTAACATCCAAAGAGTTCCACCAACGTTTTTTCAATGAATAATCAATTGTTAAAAATAGCAGAAGAAACAACCCTTGTAATAATACCAAATAACTAATGACTGATGGTTTCATAACCATATCTGGGGATAACCATAAAACAAAACAAGTTACTCCAATAAAAAACAGCCAGCCGACCAGTAAAAGCCAATGATCTTTTAAATACTTACGAACTGTCATTTTTTTCTCCTATCTATGGTACGATGTATCCTTGCCCAACTTTTGTTTCAATATAGCCTTCAATACCTGCTTGTTCGATTTTTTTTCTTAAACGATTGATATTAACAGTCAGCGTATTATCATCAACAAATCGCTCATCTTCCCACAAGGCACGCAATAATTTCTCTCTCGTCAAAATTTTCCCGTGTTTCTTAATTAAAATATACAATAAACGATATTCATTTTTGCTTAAATCAATCACTTCTCCATCGATCTCCATGCTTCCATTATCAACGTTTAAAGTGATTCCATTGTGAGACATGACTTCACTACCTACTTCTGAATAATTATAAGAACGACGCAGTAATGCATTAATTTTAGCAATTAACACATCCAACTGAAACGGTTTAGTGACAAAATCATCTGCCCCCATATTCATCGCCATAATCATATCCATATTCGTATTTCGACTAGAAATAAAAATAATCGGAATTTTAGAAACTTCACGTATTTTTTGACACCAGTAATAACCGTCAAAAACAGGAAGATTGATATCCAATAAAATCAATTGAGGATCTTCACGCTGAAAATCTTCTAAAACATTATTAAAATTCGTCGTTCCAAACGCTTCAAACTGCCATTTCTGTAATTCTTCACTGATTAGATCACGGATGGTTGTTTCATCTTCTATAATCATGATTTTTGCCATATTCACCCTCCAGTTGTTTCTTTCTATTGTACCTTATCAGAAATCACTCGTCATTCATATAGGACTTTTAGCCGAATTTTAAGAAAAAATGATGCCAACCCAAAAAACACTCACTCCAAAACAGCAATTCCACTATCGGCAATCATCTTTCCAATAAATAAAAAGATGCCATTTAACAGTAAAATCGTCATATTAATACCAAAAATGATCGACAATTTCTCGACCCCTTGTATTTTTTCTTTTTGCTTAAGAACCATATATAGAATAAAGTTACTGCCATAGGTGAAAATCGTCAGTACTATAACCAGTTCCATTACCATCTTCTTTTCCTCACAACTATCTTTTATTTTTGTATCCACTTACATTTTACGCTATCAAATCCTTTTTTTAAAGTAAAATAAAACTCATTTCTTACTCTATCAATGAGTTATATCTGTTTCCTCAAAAGATCTTACTCGACTTTTTATCACTAAACAATTATAGATAGTATTTTTTTCTTATTAATAGAGAAAATTTATACTAGAAAAGCAATTATCTAGTTAATAAGTAATTTTTTTCAAACACTTTATTGACCAAAAAAAGGTTTTCCTATAAAATGGATGATAGATAGAAACGAATAGGATAAAAAAAAGCACTTCATGATTTAGCTACCAACTAAACCACGAAGCCCTGAACAGTCAGTGAACACCTGACCAATCAAGTTGCTTAAGCCAATATTTATACATTGACATCTTCCATTTTACTCAATTTTTGCGAAAATTTCTAGAGGTTTTACTAGTTTTTTTCAGAGTAAAGAATGTTTATGCTTATTTATTGTACTTACAATGGCATTGGACGTGTATCCAATGCCATTTTTTTATGTATTCGTTTCTATCTGGAGGGAATTGCTTACTTACTTTTTAATCATATTGTAAAAATTGTCGACCAACCATTGACTATACTAAAAGCTGATCCCAACCAGCTTTTTACCCATTCTCCTGGATGTTTTAATCTGTAAGGAAAGCAACCCTCTAAAAAATAATAGTCAACTACTACTCCCAAGTATTCTTAAGAAAACACAATGAATAAAATGAACACAACTTTTTTTCGTACTTCCTTTTATACGAATATCATTGTTTGTATTTTCTTTATTGATGACTATTAGAACTGGAAATAGGCTTTATTGCTTATTTCCAGTTTATTTTTTACAATCTTTAAATGATTGTTTTTTTACTATAGTAAAAGTTCTCTTTTTTATTATCGAAAAGTTTATCTTCTAATCAAAAAACTTTATGTACTTATTCCAAGTACAACTTTTTCAATGCTAACAGATCCCGAGTATTTGTTAGGTCTATAAAGAATGGACTTTGCCATTTTTGAGTTGCTCGTGCTGTTTTATTCAATCCAGTCACCCACTCTGGATATACTCTAAGAGCCATTTTCCCTTTATTTTCTCCATTATTCAAAATGTTCTTTTCTGCTAAAAGTTCTTTTGGAAATACAAACTGACCGATTTTATTTTGATCGACTATTGTAATAATCAACTTGTTAGGTGCAGTGCAAAAATCATAAGGCTTATTTTTCTTAGATACATCTTTCTCCCAAAAAACAACAAAATAACCAAGCTTTTTTGTCGTTTTTTTCGCCATTCTGCTTCGAAATGATTCATCAGCGACTGAAAATGATGTTCCTTCATAGTCTTTATTTTGTTCTTCTAACGTGACGTTTGTTACCGGATAATCACTGATGTCTTGAATAATACTTATTATATAACTCATCGATTCCAAATCGTTACACCCCTCAATAAAAAAAAGAGAACTTTTGCTCTCTCTCAATCACACTATTTATTGGTTTTCTATTATTTTATAACTAGTTTATAGAAACATCCCTCTGTATGTAATGATTTTTATATAAAGATTATACAATTCGTTGCGAAATTGACCAAGTTTCATATTCAGGCATATCAAAAATATATTTTTCTCTATGCGTTTTTTTGTACTCTTGTTCAATCAGCTGAATCGTATCAGACACGGTGCCATTTTCTAACGCATAGCCATTGAAAATATAAAAAATAACTAGTGTACATTTTTCGTCTATAGCCATCAATCTCGGTAAAATTGTTGATAGTGATTTACCATCAACATTTTCAACCAATTGATTGGCTTTTTCGGCAAGACTTTTATAATAATTAATAAAATCTTGTTCAACTTTGATTGTTTGATCGACTGTTGCAACATATTCTTCTAACTGAATATTCCATAAAAATGCTTCCATTCTACTTCCTCCTAGCGTACAACTCATCGCAATAGCCTCAATTTATCAAACTAACAAAAGTAATATATCCTTATTGATTAATTTTTATAGCAATTTTGATATAGCATTTCTTAATATCTCCTAATAAGATAGCACAAGATACCTATTTTTTTCCATTAAAAAGTCTATTACATATCGTGAGATTAAAAAATAATAATATTTTCTCCAATTTTTATCAATAATAGTCATTAATATACAAGTCAATTTCAGCTAATTTAAGAGATGTAATCTGGTTTCTTTTGATGAAATAAAAATTTCTTTGATACGATTGAGGAAGAGAGCGCCATGATATATTTTTCGTCAACGCCTTTTTTGAGATAATGGATTGTCCTACTCCTTGCTCCAAAAATCTAACAATCATTTCATTATTTTTGATTATCATTTTTTTAGGACTTAAATTTTGTTCTAAAAAGTAGCGTTCTGTGTAATGAAAAACACCAGAATTCTCTTCTCTAACCAACCATAATGATTGGGAAAAATCTCCAGCATGAACCAGCTCATCGGATAAAATTTCTTGACGAACGATTGACTCTGTTATTAGTGGTTTTTCAATAAATCCAAAATGTGCTTGATGTTTCTCAATTTTGTTCAAGACTTCCTCAGAATTATCCATCTCTAAAATAAACGAAACTTCTGGAAACTGGCTAACTAGTTGCGCCATCAATTCAGGTAAATAATAAACAGCAAATGTATTTGATGCAACGATTTTACAGATTTCTTTAGGAACCGTTGGTATCTGGATAGCTTGCAGTGTATCTTCCCAATCATCTGATAGGTTAAGTAGATGATTGTACAAAGTATCTGCTTGTTTAGTAGTGATAATTTCTTGACGTCCATTTCGAACAAATAACTTAATATTAAGTTCTTCTTCTAATTGTTTGATTTGATTTGAAACAGCTGGTTGAGAAATAAATAACTGTTCAGCAGTTTTTGAAAAATTTTTTGTTTCATAAGCGACACGAAATGTTTTCAGTAATTTAAACATAGAGAGCCTTTCCATTCGTTTTCATTATAGATATCATTTTAACTATTTATTTCTCAAATGCAAATTATTCGGTTATACTTGATTTACAGATAAATAAGGAAAGAAGATGAACGAATTAGTGAAGAATAATGATACAACACTATCTTATATAACAAAAGCCATGACTATTTTACCTGGATTAATAACAGCCTTTGTCGTAGCCGTTATTAGTAAAGTAGCAGCAATTTGGCTACCTACTTTAGGTGCTGCGACCATTGCGATTTTACTTGGTATTGTGTTAGGTAATACTTTTTTGAAAAATCCAGTTTTAGAAAAAGGAACAAAAGTGGCAGAAAGTCTATTATTAGAATTTTCGGTTGTGTTATTAGGCGCAACGGTTACCTTTCAAACAATTGCTCAAATTGGAATCAAAGGCGGAATGTTTGTTCTTTTACAAATGAGTTTAACCATTGTCGCTACTTATATGCTTGGAAAAAAAATGCTGTTTTCAGATAATATGTCTTTGTTGATGGCTGGGGGAAATGCAGTCTGCGGCTCATCTGCTGTTGCGTCAATTGCACCTTCAATCAACGCAAAAGAAGAAGAAAAAGGACAGATTATTACATTAGTTAATTTATTGGGAACTATCTTGATGTTGCTGTTGCCAATTATTGCTTCTATTATTTATGGGACTGACATTCTAACAAAAAGCGCCTTAATTGGTGGTATCTTACAATCAGTCGGACAAGTCGTTGCAAGTGCTAGTATGGTTAACAGTCAAGTCGTAGAGCTTTCTATGTTGTTTAAAATCATGCGTATTATGTTGCTTGTAGTTGTCGTTTATCTTTTTGGTAAATTTAAGCACAAAAAATCCGTGGTCTCGAGCACTTCTGAAACGCATCCGAATAAAAAGAAGTCCGCTTTACCTTGGTATATTGTAGGATTTGTTTTATTTTGTATTTTAAACAGTCTCATCCACTTGCCAAAAGAATTAAGTCAAAGCGCTCATTTCCTTAGTGGCTGGTTTGAAATCACCGCTTTAGCTGCAATTGGTTTACGATTAGATTTTCAAAAATTCTTCAAAGAAGGTAAACGCTTCTTAATTTATGGCTTATCAGTTGGGTTGATTCAAGTGATTTTAGCGATTGGATTAATTCGCTTACTAAATATTTAGTTAAACAAAAAAGATCACTCTCATTTTTTAATCGAGTGATCTTTTTCTTTAGTGACGTTATTCATCTTTTTTTGGTTTGAATCCAGCATATGATTTATTGCCGCTTAAATTAAGTACGTACAACACAATAACTAAAGATAAAATTGCTACAGCTAATAATAACGTTTGGACAGCTTCACCATGTAAAACCATCAACTGCCTTAAGATAGCTGTAATACAGATGAGGATCAGATACCTAATTGGTATATGATGTCCTTCTTGAATATACCTTATTATCATCATAATAAACTCAAATAACATAAAAAATGCCACGACTTCCTGCATCACAAGAGATAAATTTTTAGCTGTCATGGGCTTAACGACAAACATACTGATATCCATCAGTTGACGTATCATAAAAATCAAAATGAGTATCGCAAGTAGTCCTAAAACTACATCCAAAACTAGATTGATATATTTTTGCATCTCACCAAATCTTTCTTCTTGTTTCATCACTTTCCTCCTTTGTTTCAAAAGTAGCAACATTCGTTTCGTTTAAAAGCCTTTGCTACTCTTTCTTTATAGAAATAATATAGCATTTTTTTTAAGCGATGTAAAAATCTAAATCTGGCAAAAACTCTGGAAAACAATCGATTTATAGCTCTATTTAAACAAATTATCTATAGAATGGAACAAAAGACCTCTTCTTAACTTAAAAGAAGAGGCCAAAGTATTAATTATTTTGCTAAAGCACCTTTAGCTTGGTCAGCTAATGCAGTAAATGCTGCTGCATCGTTAACTGCTAATTCAGCTAACATTTTGCGGTTGATATCAATCTCTGCCAATTTCAAACCGTGCATTAATTTAGAATAGCTCAAGCCATTCATACGAGCTGCTGCGTTGATACGAGCAATCCATAATTTACGGAAATCACGTTTTTTCTGACGACGATCTCTGTATGCATAACTATAAGATTTCATTACTTGTTCTTTTGCTGTTCTAAATAAAGTATGTTTTGATCCGTAATAGCCTTTCGCTAACTTAAGGATCTTTTTACGACGTTTACGGCTTACTACGCCACCTTTAACACGTGCCATGGTTAATTCCTCCTAAATATCTGTTATCTCTATGAGTTATTTTAATTGCTAGCTTAGTACAAGAATTTTCAGCTTGCTTATTTCATTCTTGCTAATTGTTGACGAATACGTTTGAAATCGCCTGCTGATACCATTCCTGCTTTACGCAATTGACGGCGTTGTTTTTTTGTTTTACCGTGGAAACGGTGACTTGTAAACGCACGGAATCTTTTTAACCCGCCGTTACCAGTACGTTTGAAACGTTTTGCTGATCCGCGGTGTGTTTTTTGTTTTGGCATGACTAATTTTCCTCCTACATTTTCATTTCGTATACAGTTCAACTAAATTAGTTGAAAAAGTTGAACTAGCATCCTCAAAAAATTTCATTAACTAATTATCAGCTTGTTAGCTTAATTTTCATTCTTCGGTGCCAGCGTTAGAAACATGCTGCGTCCGTCCATTTTCGCTTTTTGTTCCACTGTAGCAATATCTGCAGTTTCTTCTGCTAAGCGATCAAGAACTTTCTGACCAATTTCTTTGTGGGTAATGGCACGGCCTTTGAATCGGATAGAAGCTTTCACTTTATCGCCTTTTTCTAAGAATTTACGTGCATTACGAAGTTTTGTATTAAAGTCATTTAAGTCAATTGTTGGACTTAAGCGAACTTCTTTTACGTTGATCACTTTTTGTTTCTTACGAGCTTCGCGCTCTTTCTTTTGCGTTTCGAAACGGAATTTTCCATAATCCATAATTCGCGCAACAGGAGGTTTCGCAGTAGGTGCTACTAGAACTAAATCCAGGTTGGCTGTTTCAGCAATTTGTAATGCTTCCACTTTTGTTTTTACACCTAATTGTTCGCCGTCTTGTCCGATCAAACGTAACTCGCGTGCACGAATGCCGTCGTTCACCATCATATCCTTTGCTATGGTCATTCACCTCCAAGTTTATTACGAGAAAATCATCGCTGAAACTTTTTCCTAAACGTCCATTATCGTAAAAATACAATAAAAAAACAGGCTCTGTTTACAGATCCCGCAATAACTTGGACTTATATCAATTGATACAAGGAATCCAATATCCAGCCCAGTGACAATGTCAGCTAAGGCGAGAAGCGGGTGCTTCTGCTTTCATTTCTCAACTTTATTAGTATATAATCTTTTTTCTTTTTTGTCAATGTTTTTTTGTAATAAAGAAAGAAGCCTTTTCTTTTAAAAATGGCTTCTTTCCTACAGAATTTTTTTTACTTTCCAAGTAATTCTTCCATTTTAACCAATACCCCATCTTCATCATTGGATAAAATGATTTCTTTAGCAGCAACTTTGACAGTTGGTTGTCCGTTACTCATTACATAGCTGTATCCTGCATGTTTCAGCATTTCTAAATCATTCCCACTATCACCAAAAGCTGCTATTTCATGATTTTGTATTCCCCATAATTCTTGTAATTTCATCAATCCATGAGCTTTGTGTATGCCTGGAATAATCAAATCAATATCCCCATGTCCACTTGAAACAGGTACGACTTTATCACCTAACACTTCTGACAGCTGTTCTAACACTTTACCTACTTGTTCAACAGGAAAACTCAAAGCAAACTTAAACAAAGTATCATCTTTCACTTCAAGTAAATCAGGAACCTTTTTCAATCGATGGTAATATTTACTGCCGTGTTCAATAAATGAGGCCGGTTCATCTTCTCTAACGTAGGCACTGTTTTTCCCACAAAGAATTGTATGTCCTTCTTCAAACGCAGTTAAGATAGTCAACACTTCTTCAATGATGGCAGGATCGATTTCTCCACAGAAAACTTCTTTCCCTTCATTAATAACATAAGCACCATTTTCTGATACAAAAGATAATTCATTTTCAATTTCTGGAAAAAAAGATTTAAGTTGATAGTATTGATTCCCACTTGCTACTACAAAACGAATGCCTTGGTGTTTCATCTGCTGATACAACTGAGCAAATTTTTCTCGATCATAGTCTTGCTGGCTATTTAAAAAAGTACCATCCATGTCTACTGCAATCATTTTTACTGCCATTTTATCGCGTCCTTTCAATCTATTAATCCAAAATGTTTTAACCCAAAAGAAATCCCGCCATTCATATAAGACTTCGTAATAAAATCTGCATGACTTTTCACATAATCTGAAGCATTCCCCATAGCAATCGCTGTGTCTACAGCTTCAAACATACCTAAATCATTGTTTCCATCACCAAAAGCATAGGTTGGTAGATGTTCTAAATTTAAACTTTTAATAACTTGTTGAATCCCTGCTTTTTTCGATTGCCCCTTTAATACAACCGCCATTGAATATGGACTATCTCTATAGAAGGTAACTACATCTGAGAATTTCTCTTGATACAAAAGATCTTTTTCTTTATCCTCTGAAAATAGATAGACCATGTAAATTTCATTTTTTTCGTAGAAATCCATAGAAATCTTTGGTAACGGAGCATTATCTAATTGATATAATTTTTCCATACTACCATTTGTATAACAAGCGCCATAGTCATTTTCTGTATAGCAAGCTAATGAATGACCCAATGATTTAGAAAAAGCCATCAATTCTTGAATGACCGCAACAGGTATGACATGTTTTGAGAGCACTTTATGTTCTACCACATTAAATTGTCCATTCAAACTTACATAAGAATCAATCGATGTTGCTGATGTGATTTGTTTAATCTCGTTTGGAGAACGTCCACTTGCAATCAAGGGCAAAACATTGTTCTGTTTTAACTCTAAAATCACCTGATGATTTTCTTTTGAAATTTTTGACTCATTATTTAGCAAGGTTCCATCTAGATCAAAAAATACAAGTGCACTAAAATTTTTCATAGCTGTCCTCTCTTTTTGTTAACTCACTACTATTGTACTACACTTTTATCACATGCAGAAAAAACTTCATTCTACTTGCTAAGTAAATATGTACACAAGCATAATAGAATGAAGTTAAACTTTTCAATCAACTAATAATTAGTGAACTATTTCTAGTCTCTAGAAATTTCCTAGAAAAAGACAAATGATCGAATAAACGCTATATCTATCTTATATGCCCTAGGCTATCCCTGTAGTCCCTACAGTTCTTTGTTTCTTTTATAGTAGTGTTTCTTTTAATCCTTGAGTTAGTATTTGGATACTAGCAGCAGTCTCTAAGTCCTCCATCCCTCTTTTCTCATCAATATCTTGAAAAAAAAGTTGACTTCCTTTTGTATTATCTGAATGTTCAGAAGATTCATCGCACAAAGAAACCTTGATTAATCTTTTGTTATACCATGATGCTTTGTATTCAAGTTTGGATACAAATAATGCCCATGAAACATCTGAAACACCGCGATGTAATTTGTTATTCCTAAAAAACTCTGATTGATGAATATCCTCAATGCAAATCAAATCATACTTACTCACAATTTCTGTAGTGATTTTATTTAGAAAATCGATTCGTTGATTCATTAACTTTTCCCGCATTTTTGCTACTTTCAGTTTTTGTTTTTGATAATTTTTTTGCTGTGAAAGTTCTGTTCCTTTTGTTTTAGCAATTTCCTTACGCCGTGTCAATTTTCTTTCTTCTCTGTTAATACGAGTTTCAAATTCTTTCGTATATTTATCATTATCTATACATTTTCCATTCGATAACACCGCAAATTCAGAGCTTCCTAGAGTTATTCCAATTGCAGAATATGTCTTCTCAACTGTCGGTACTTCTTCTTCACAAAGAATCGAAACAAAGTACTTTTGACTAGGAGTTACAGAAATCGTTGCCGACTTAATTTTCCCTATTACTGGTCGATGCATTTTCATTTTGATCAACGATTTCAATTTTGGCACTTTTAAATATTTCCCGTCAATAATTTTAACTGTGCCATTCTGATTATTCGTTGTATAAGATTTTACAGCGTTTTTCTTTTGTTTCAACTTAGGAAAACCAACTGCTTTTTCTCTATGAAATTTTTTAAATGCTCGATCTAAGTATACTTGTGCATTTGCCAACGCTAGACTGTCGATCTCCTTTAAACAAGGATGCTCTTTTTTATAGTGAGCCGGTGTCGGCAGCTTCACATTTAAATCAGGATTTTCTTTCAACGTCTTGTAAAGCTGAATCCTGTCCTGCAATAAAAGATTATACACAAGTCGAACACAAGAAAAAGTTTTTTTGATAAATTCTTCTTGCATTGAAGTAGGATAAAGTCTGTATTTATACGCTTTTAATACCTTCATTAGAATACCACCCTACCTATAAAAAGCTGAATGAGCTCGATCAGTACTGACAGAAAAATAGGAAATAATGATGAGGATGTTCTTTATCATCGTTATTATTTATCTTTTTTCCGAAGTGCTAGCTCATGAAGCTAGATTGAATAAAAAGCTACATGAGACGCCTAGCTCTTGAGCAAGTTAGGAAATATATTTAAAGATGCTTTTTATCTTTCAATATATTTGTCTACTTGTCGAGAGAGCTGTCTCATACTGCTAGATTGAATAAAAAGCTGAATGAGCTCGATCAGCACTGACAGAAAATGATTACGTCACAATGCAAACTGATTCATTCATCTACCATTTTAAAAATTCTAGCTAAGAAAAAATCATTCTTTTTTCCTAGCTAGTATTTAATTTACAAAGCAACTACTCGTGATTTGCTCTGGCTTTTTTCTCTTCAATTTTTTTACGATACACTTCGACTTCATCTTCAGAACAATAAACATAATGTTCTGACGTGATTTCTCTTAATTTACGCTCTTTATTATCTTCTGGTTGAGGTTTATAAACAATACGTGTACGTGTACGTTCATAATCTGGATCAGGTAATGGAATCGCTGATAATAAGCTTTCAGTGTACGGATGTACGCCAAAGTTATACACATCATCACTTGAACCCATTTCCAACAATCTACCGCTATGCATAACACCAATACGGTCACTGATATGTTTAACCATTGACAAGTCATGGGCAATAAACAAATACGTCAAACCAGCATCTTTTTGTAAGTCTTGTAGTAAGTTAACAACTTGTGCTTGGATAGATACATCTAACGCTGAAATCGGCTCATCACAAATGATAAAACGTGGATCAACTGCTAAAGCTCTAGCAATCCCGATACGTTGGCGTTGCCCACCTGAAAATTCATGCGGATAACGTGTGCCATGACTTGGATCAAGACCAACGACTTTTAACAACTCGTTAACTTTTGACTCACGTTCAGCAGCATCTTTAGCCAAATTGTTGATATCAATTCCTTCAGCGATAATATCATTAACTTTCATTCTTGGGTTCAATGATGCATAAGGATCTTGGAAGATCATTTGAACTTCACGACGGAATGCCTGCATTCCTGCTTTCGAACGAATCTTACTAATATCTTCGCCATCAAAAATGATTTCGCCATCTGTTGGATCATATAAACGGATCACACTACGGCCAGTCGTTGATTTCCCACTACCAGACTCTCCAACTAATCCGAAGGTTTCGCCTTCATAAATATGGAAACTGATATCATCAACGGCTTTAACTTCATCAGGACGTCCTACGTTAAAATATTGTTTTAGTCCTTTAACATCTAAAAGTACTTTTCTTTTTTCACTCATTATTTAACGCCTCCTGTTGTTACTTTATGACGCTCAGCGTAAATCGCCCAACGTCTTACAATTTCAGCTGGAGGTGTGATTTTTGGTGCTTGCGGTGCTAATAACCACGTTGCAGCTTTATGAGTCGGTGACACTTCAAAATATGGTGGTGCTTCTTCTGCATCGATTTTCATTGCAAATTCATTTCGAGGATAGAAAGCATCTCCTTTTGGCGGATCTAATAAATCTGGAGGTGAACCAGGAATAGCATATAATTTATCCTCAGTTCCTTCCATTGTCGGCATTGAGCCTAATAAGCCCCACGTATATGGATGTTGCGGGTTGTAGAAAATCTCTTCTGATGTTCCTACTTCTACTAATCGTCCACCATACATAACTGCTACACGGTCAGCGACATTAGCTACTACACCTAAATCATGTGTGATAAAGATGATTGATGTGCTGATTTTTTGTTGTAAATCTTTTAATAGTTCTAAAATTTGAGCTTGGATAGTTACATCCAAAGCCGTTGTCGGCTCATCAGCAATCAGAACTTCTGGATAACAAATCAAAGCAATCGCAATAACGATACGTTGACGTTGCCCACCTGAAAATTGGTGAGGGTAATTTTTCAAACGTTTTTCAGCGTTTGGAATCCCTACTAATTTCAATAATTCTAAGGCTTGATCTAGTCCTTCTTTTTTAGATACTTTATTGTGTTTGATTAATGATTCAGCTACTTGTTTGCCGATTGGCATTGTTGGATCCAATGATGTCATTGGATCTTGGAAAATCATTGCAATTTCTTTCCCACGAATGGTTTGCATTTGTTTTTCCGTTTTGTGTACGATATCTTCACCTTTAAACAGAATTTCTCCATTATCGATGTTTGCATTGCTGCTTAATAATCGCATGATACTTCTAGTCGTTACTGATTTCCCACTACCAGATTCTCCCACGATTGCAAGTGTCTCACCTTTAAATAGGTCAAAACTAACACCACGAATAGCATTTACTTTTCCAGCAAACGTATCAAAAGAAATCTGTAAGTCTTTTACTTCTAATACTTTTTCCATAGTCATTCACTCTACTCTTTCATCTTAGGATCGAAGGCATCACGTAGTCCGTCAGCTAATAAGTTAAAACAAATCATTACAACTGACAGAGTTACGGCAGGAATCCACATCAAATATGGAAGGAAACGGAAGGTTTTGTATCCTTCATTCAATAATGTTCCAAGAGAAGCGGTCGGCGGTCTTAATCCTAAACCGATGAAACTTAGAAACGCTTCGAAGAAAATTGCCGATGGAATACTAAACATCATTTGAACAATGATTACGCTAGAAATATTCGGCAAGATATGCTTGATAGCAATCTTCAAGCGAGATTCACCTAGTGTTTGGGCAGCTAAGACAAATTCTTGATCTTTTAGTTTCAAGGTCTGAGCCCGAACAATTCTGGCCATTGAAATCCAGTTAGTAATAACCATCGCTAAAACGATTGACAAAATACCTGGATCAAAAACTGTCAGCATCAAAATCATAACAACTAAGTTAGGAATTCCTGAAAGAACTTCCAAAACACGTTGCATCACTGTATCGACACGTCCGCCTAATAATCCTGAAATCAATCCGTAAGTTACTCCGATTGTAATATCAAGTAAAGCAGCGATAAACGCGATTAATAATGAGATACGAGTTCCCATGAATAAACGGCTTAACACATCACGGCCTAAACCGTCTGTTCCTAAATAGAAATTAACGCTATCTGGAACATTTGCTTGAGCATATTTATCAACAATTTTACCAGCAACAGTTGCTGTACCGTTAAATCCGTTGATACTATCTAAAAACGGAATACGCGGTGGTAAATTGATATAAGCAACATTTTGCTGCGTTGGGTCATGAGGCGAAACCCAAATTGTAATAATAGAAATAAAGATGATGATTCCTAATAAAATTAAAGAAATTACAGCCGCTTTATTCTTTTTCAAACGGCGCCAAGAATCTTGTAAAAAGCTCAATGACGGCGTTGCAATTCGTTCTCTTTCCTTAGTTGTAGATGTATCCAAAGGTTGGAATTCACCTACCGGAATTGTTTTGATTTTTTCTGGTACATTGTTTAAGTCAACTGTTTCCATTAACCTTTGGCACCTCCTGAAACACGAATTCTTGGATCAATTAATCCATAAAGTAAATCAACAATTAAGATAACAAATACTAACAAAGCAGAATATAAAATCGTTACTGCCATAATTGTTGGATAGTCATTGGTCATAATTGATTTTACGAATTGCTCCCCAATACCTGGGATAGCGAAAATATTTTCAACAACTAACGATCCTGTCATCAAACCGACCGCTAAAGGTCCTAATAAAGTGATCAAAGGAATCAAACTGTTTCTAAGTCCATGTCTTACGGCAACTTGCCAACGGCTCAAGCCTTTTGCACGTGCTAACTCTACATAATCACTATGTAAAACTTCAACCATTTCGGTTCGTATAAACCTGGCGGAATCGGCCATCGGACTCATTGCCAAGGCAATCGTCGGTAAAATCGTATAAGCAAAACCGTTCCACATTGCAATCGGTAGAACTTTCAATTTCATAGCAAAAATATATTGTAATAATACGGCAAAAACAAAGTTAGGAATAGAACGTCCTAAGATAGCCATTAATGTAGCTAATGTATCTACCCATGTATTTTGACGCATCGCCGCAATGATTCCTAGTAAAATACCCACTAGTGTACCAAAGATGATGGCTTGTGCACCTAATTGTACTGACGGTCCGATACGACCTGCCAAAAGTTTTGCTACAGGTTGATTTTTAAATTGGAAGGAAATTCCAAAGTCACCCACAACAAGATTTTTTAAGTAGATTCCATATTGAACGATTACTGGTTTATCTAAACCTGACTGCTTGTTCAACATAGCGATTGTTTCTGGACTAAGTTTCTCTTGGTTGGTATAAGGAGTACCTGGTAATAATTGCATTAGGAAAAACGTAATCGTTGCGATCAACCACAATGTGACGATCATAAAGAAGACCCGTTTAAGAAAATATTTTCCAAAACTGTTCAAGAATGACACCTCCGAGATTATTTTGACTTCATCAGTTATTTTCGATAAAGTAAGGATAGAAAATTTAAGTAAGGATGAGCACATGAAAAATTTTAAATGGCCCTTGATTACCTCAGCGGTCTCAAGCATCGGTATTTTCACTTACCTACTATTAATAAAACAGTCACTAACTATCCGTTCTGTATCTGATACCTTTTTCATCGTTTCATTGTTCTTTTTAATTATCGGTTTAGCCTTATGGATCATGTCCTCAGGATTTTTCGATAATTTCCAACGTTTTATGAAAATGCATTTTCGTTTTAAAAAGAAAAATGAACCGAAAGAATTCATTCCATTTTCAGAAATTGGCAAAGCACATCAGCTTTACTGGATTGAAACTGGCGGTATTTTACTGATCGTCTCTATTGTTTCTTTATTATTTTACTTTTTCTAAGCAAAGATAGCAAGAGGACCGTTGCCTTTTTATTCAAAGAGGGCAAAGGTCCTTTTACTATTGACAACTATTTCAGACTATTCTGAAATGTATGTCCATTTGTAATCGTATTGCGCACCTGCTGGATGGAAACCAACATCTTTAACTTTTTCAGCACGTAAGTGAGCTTCAGCTTTTTGATAAAGAGGAATTACACCCATGTCGCCCATGATTGTTTTCTCTGCATCAACCATATTTTCCCAACGTTTTTCAGGATCATTCGCATTTGTAGTTGAAGCTTCTTTTATTGATTTGTCGTATTCAGGATTACTGTAACGTCCACGGTTATATGGAACGCCTGTTTGAAATAGATCTAAGAAACTACTTGGATCTACATAGTCAGCTCCCCAGCCTCCGATAACAGTTTTGAAATCACCTTTATTTGAGCGGTCTATACGTACAGAAAGTGGTACTGGACTAACAGTAACTTTGGTACCTTCTAAGGATTCTTGAATCGCACCTTGAATGTACTCAACTGTTTTCTTAGATGAATCCGCATCAGAAGATAAGATATCGATGTCTAATGTTTTAATTCCTAATTCTTTCTTCGCTTTTTCCCAATGTTCTTTAGCTTTTTCTTTATCGTAGGTAATCTTGTCTTCAGCTGCTACAGTAAAGTCTTCTTTTCCATCTGGAGATGTAGACATGTCAGCTGGAACTAGACCTTTAGGTTCTACTGAACCGTCACCTAAGATTTGTTCAACTAGAGATTTACGGTCAATAGAGTAAGAAATTGCTTTTCTTAAATTTTCGTTTCTATATGGAGATTTTTCGTCTTTTTGGTTTAATTCCATATATTGTGTTGATGCTTCTTTTTGAATTACAAGTTGTGGATCATTGGCAGCTTGTTGCGCTAATTCACCAGTCAATGTAACATCATCTGCTTGTCCATCTTGGAATAAGTTGTATGAAGTTGGCGCTTCTTTTACAACATTCGTTTTTACTTCATCCAATTTTACAGTATCTGCATCCCAATATTCTTTATTTTTCTTATATGACCATTCTGTATCTGTTCCTGGTCCATCAAAACCAGCTAAGACAAACGGTCCGTTATAAACTGATTTTTCGCTAGTTGAAGCGTAGTCTTTTCCATATTTTTCCACGATGTCTTTTCTTTGTGGGAAGAATGATGGGAATGCTAGTAGATAATCAAAGTATGGCGTTGCTTTTTCTAATGTGATTTCTAATTCGTAATCACCAGTTGCTTTGATTCCTAATTCAGCTTTGTCTTTCTTACCTGCTGCAACATCAGCACCATTTTTTACAGATTCGTAAAGATAAGCATATTCTGAAGCGGTCGCAGGATCAACTGTACGTTGCCATCCATAAACGTAGTCTTCTGCTTTAACAGGTTTTCCGTCTGACCATTTTGCTTTTTCGTTTAATTTAATCTTGTAGGTAATCCCGTCTTCACTAATTTCTGCTTTTTCACTTGCTCCAGCAGGTTCTGGTTTATTATCTAAGTTCAAACGATAGATTCCTTCATATACATTGTTTAAAGCAGAAAAGCTGATCGTGTCAGTTGCTACTGATAAATCAGCACTTGGCATCTCCTGTAAAACATTCACACGGAAAACTTGCTCACCGCTTGGTTTTCCACCAGACCCTTTTGCGCTATCTGAATCAGCTGTTTTACTGCCTCCGTTACCGCATGCAGCTAGTGTTAAACTAAATAAAGTGATGAATCCAAAAGTAAGTGACTTTTTTAACTTCATTCTTTTTTCCTCCCTAAAAGACTCTCAGTATTTTCTGAAAAATCAGAATTTAATAATTATTTATTGTTCTGAGGTATAGTTTACAATTTTTAAATTAAAAAATCAAGAATAATCTTATTTTTTCTTAATGATGGCATCATTAAATTATATCTTGACTGGAAGGTATTTCTTAGAAACCAGTTTTTATAGAGCCATTGTCTTCTTCTAAAAAAGTATGTTAAATTAAGGAGTAAGCAAAAACTGTAGAGCAACTTTCACCTGCGACAAGTAGGTTCAGGTTCACATTTTTCTGCGACGAATAACAATCGCAGAAGCAAAGGAGTGATTAGATGCATCGTTCATCTTTTTTTAAAGAATTAATTGTATTTCATAAACCAGAAAAAACACCTTTTCGCTTAATTGGTGCTGGCA
The DNA here is from genome assembly GCF_058216635.1 of Enterococcus sp. AAFC-DPL-5146. NCBI lineage: Bacteria > Bacillati > Bacillota > Bacilli > Lactobacillales > Enterococcaceae > Enterococcus > Enterococcus sp. AAFC-DPL-5146. Next base: position 2,423,561 of record NZ_CM177103.1, read on the forward strand.
TATGTATGGCAATTCCTTTATTCATTGGTTATTTTTCAAATAATTTACTAATTGGAAGTTTTGGATCTCTCGGAATTTTTACCTTTCTTTACTATCAAACTCTTCCATTGAAAGAACTAATGATTCGTTTAAGTTCTGTTGGCGCCTTTTTACTCTTTGGAAATCTTATTGGTGTCCTTAGTACTCATATTCCTTGGATTATTCCTTTTGCAATTGCCATAATTGCCTTTTCTGCTCGCATTATTTTTAGATTATACAGAATCGCTAAGCCTGGAGCTTTTTTTATTGTCATGGTTACCGCAATGGGGACTGGGACTAAAATACCGTTAGAAAAAATTCCTATTATGATGAGTTACGTTCTGTTGGGTATTTTAACGTCACTTATTGTAGCAGTTATCCTTTATTTTATTGAAGGAAAACCTAGCACACCGCAAAAAAAAGTTTCTTTGCAAGAACGCTTATATACCGATCCTGCGGCACTACTTGACGCCTTGCATTATGCTACTATCTTATTTTTAGCAACATATATCAGTCAATCCTTACATTTAACCAATGCTTATTGGATGGTTGTTTCAAGCGCTGCTGTTTTACAAGGAGATAATTTACGAGCAATTATGCATCGGAATGTTCAAAGGATTCTCGGTTCAATGATTGGACTATTGATCGCTGCTCTTTTATTAAGCATTGCATTCACTTCTTTAGAAATGATTTTACTCATTTGCTTTTTCTTTGTAACAGTAGAATTTTTTATTCGACGAAACTATACGATTGCAAACTTTTTCACCACACCTATGGCTTTACTATTAGCGAATTTAGCCCGCCACCAGTATTTAATAAGTTTATTAAGTTATCGTTTGATTGGTATTGTTCTTGGCAGCCTTTTGGGATTACTTGGTGCCTTCGTATTAACGACTTGTTTGAAATTTTATAATCGTGCGTACCAACTGGATGAACATTTAGACAAAGAAACAGAATAATTTTCTAATTATCATTGGAGGTTTAGTATGAAAACGAAAAAACCGATTGCTCCTTTATTACCACAACTTAGCCAAACAGATTTCATCTCTATCGATGATGAAGTCATCATTGAAGGTATGTTATTACAGGATCAAGATCTCAGTTATCAGGATGTACGCAACTTAGTATTTAGAGAATGCCAATTTGAAAAAATTACAATGAATCGCAATCATCTAGAACGTTTCGAGTGCAGCAATGTAGTTTTTGACCATTGCGATCTTTCTAATACGGAATGGATTGGAGCTAGTTTTCATCAAGTGCATTTTCGACAATGTAAATTGACGGGGACAAATTTTGCTGAAAGTTATTTGCGGGATTGTCTCTTTGAAGATTGTTTGGCAGATTACGCTTCATTTAGTAACACCAATCAAAAGGTAGTTGAGTTCAAGGAAACAAGTTTAACTGATACTGAGTTTGTCGAAGTCACTTGGAACAATCTTATATTTGAAAATTGTTCCTTAACTGGAAGTAACTGGTTCCATACAAAATTAGCAGGAATTGACTTAACTAAGAGTACCTTTGAAAAAATTGCTTTTTCACAAGAATTACTTAAAGGATTAACTGTAACTCAAGAACAAGCGATTACGATTGCTGCAGGTTTAGGCTTGATTATTGAAGACTGAATAAGAAGAGATGTTGGATCTTGATGTTTTGTTCCAACTCTTCTTTTTTTTGTGTATCTCTTAATGATAAGTTAATTCTTTCCTAAAACAGAATCTAACCATTTTACTTCACACTCTTTTTTGGTAAACTAGTATGGGTTGAAAATACTTTTCGATGAGTGTTTAGCTTAATGACTATCTATTTGAAGACTACTTTGGTGTTTTGCGGGCTAGAATCATTTATGGTACTCTTAATAACGACGTATCTGATATTTTAAATAAAGGACTGTTTATTAAAATGAATAAAGAAAAAATCGGTCATGGGCTTGCGACCGGAAAGATTATTTTAATGGGTGAGCATTCTGTGGTTTACGGCGAACCTGCCATCGCTTTCCCTTTTAAAGAAACCTACATATCAACAAAAATTGAGCCTGCGACTGTAATGACATTAGACTGTCATTACTATTCTGGAGATTTTTCAAACATTCCACAGCATTTACAAAGTGTCAAAGAAGTCATCACTCAAACGTTGATCGCACTTCATCAAGAAACTACAACGTTAAAAATCACGATTACTAGTACGATTCCAGCAGAACGAGGTATGGGTTCAAGTGCTGCTGCTGCGGTCTCTGTCGTTCGTGGGTTATTTGATTATTTCGATGTCCCATGTCCACCAGAAACTTTACTTTCTTTAGTTACTCAAGCAGAAAAAATCGCTCACGGTAACCCTAGTGGCATCGATACAGCAGCAACTAGCGGAAATAAACCCTTGTTTTTTATAAAAGGTCATCCATTAGAACCATTCCCTATGAATGTTTCTAATGCTTATTTGATTGTTGCAGACACAGGCATCAAAGGTCAAACAAGAGCTGCCGTTAGTGATGTAGCACATCTTTTCGAGGAAAATAAACAAAGAATTTCACAGCATATCACTGAGTTAGGCCGGTTAACTAGGTTAGCCAAGCAGGCGATTTCAGCAGATGATGCTCATACATTAGGAAATGCTATGAATCAAGCTCAAGAACAACTTCAAGCCTTGACAGTCAGTAATCAACAACTAGACCAACTAGTCCAAACTGCCAGAGAAAATGGCGCTTTAGGAGCCAAATTAACAGGTGGCGGCCGTGGCGGGTGCATGATTGCATTAGCTGATTCAAAGGAACATGCAAAAAAAATCGCCTCAGCCTTGGAAAAATCTGGAGCTGTAGCGACTTGGATACAATCATTAGGAGTGAAAAATTAATGTACACTGGAAAAGCACGAGCATATACAAATATCGCTTTGATAAAATACTGGGGTAAAAAAGATGAACACTTAATATTACCAATGAATAGCAGTCTTTCTTTAACATTAGATGCTTTTTATACGGAAACTAGTGTGCATTTTGATGAAACACTGACAGAAGATTGTTTCTTTTTAGATGGAGAAAAGCAAAACGCTAAACAAACAACAAAAATTTCTACATTCTTAGACCTTGTTCGGCAACAACATAACATAACATTATTTGCTAAAGTCGACAGCCAAAACTTTGTTCCAACAGCAGCTGGTCTAGCCTCTTCTGCTAGCGGCTTAGCGGCACTTGCTGGTGCATGTAGTGAAGCGTTAGATTTACAGTTAACCGAAACAGAATTGTCGCGCCTAGCCCGTCGTGGTTCCGGTTCTGCCTGCCGCAGCATTTTCGGCGGATTCTCTGAATGGCAAAAAGGCGATTCTAATCAGACATCTTATGCTAAAGCAATTCCTTCCGATAACTGGGAAAAAGAATTAGCTATGCTTTTTGTTTTGGTTGATGATGGTAAGAAAGATGTTTCCAGTCGAGACGGCATGAAACGAACGGTTGAAACCTCTAGCTTTTATTCTGGTTGGTTAGAAACGGTTGAAGCTGATTTAGAAACGGCTAAACAAGCCATCGCAGAAAAAGATTTTCATAAGTTAGGTGAAGTGACCGAAGCAAATGGATTACGAATGCATGGAACAACCTTAGGTGCAGTACCACCGTTTACTTACTGGTCACCTGAAAGCTTAAAAGTCATGCAACTAGTGCGTTCTGCTCGTCAACAAGGCTTACCTTGTTACTTTACAATGGATGCTGGTCCAAATGTTAAAATTTTAGTGGAAAAGAAAAATCTGACTGCTTTAAAAAGTTTTTTAGCAGATCATTTTTCTGAAGAACAGCTAATCACAGCCAATGCAGGACCAGGAATTCGTTTGATTCCTACAGAAGGGTTGGAAGAATTATGATAGAAGTATCAACACCAGGTAAATTGTTTATCGCTGGTGAATATGCCGTTGTCGAACCAGGTCATCCAGCGATTATTGTTGCGGTAGATCAATTTGTAACAGTCACACTTGACGCAGCAGAAAATGTGGGTAGTATTCAGTCTGCTCAGTTTAGTTCGTTGCCCGTACGATGGACGAGACGAAATAATGATCTTGTTTTAGATATTCGCGAAAATCCATTTCATTATGTGCTGGCGGCTATTCGTTTAACAGAAAAATATGCTCATGAACAAAATAAAGAGCTGGCTTTTTACCACTTGAAGGTTACTAGTGAATTAGATAATTCTAACGGGCGAAAATATGGACTTGGTTCCAGCGGTGCGGTAACAGTAGCAACAGTTAGAGCTTTAAGTTTATTTTACCAGTTAGAATTAACAGAAGAAGAAATCTTTAAATTATCTGCATTGGCTCACCTAGAAGTTCAGGGAAACGGCTCTTGCGGAGACATCGCGGCAAGTTGTTACGGTGGCTGGATTGCTTTTTCAACATTCGATCATGACTGGGTCAATGAACAGTCTCAAAAACAAACGCTGACGGAATTACTCCAAGCAACATGGCCAAAATTAATGATTCAACCGTTGACGGTTCCAAAAAAATTACGTTTGCTAATCGGTTGGACTGGCAGCCCTGCTTCCACTTCTGATTTAGTGGATCAAGTCCACCAATCTAAAGAAGTGAAAGAAACAGCCTACCAAGAATTTTTGCATGACAGTAAAGTTTGTGTCGAAACAATGATCACAGGTTTTCAATCACAAAATATTTCCTTGATTCAAACTCAAATCAGAAAAAATAGACAATTATTGCAACAATTAACCTCAATTACAGGTGTTGCCATTGAGACTCCTGCACTAAAAAAATTATGTGATCTTGCTGAAAACTATGGTGGATCAGCTAAATCATCAGGTGCTGGCGGTGGTGATTGTGGAATTGTCTTATTCAAACAAAAATCAGGCATCTTACCTTTAATGAGTTCTTGGGAAAAAGAAGGAATCACTCCTTTGCCATTACATGTATATTTTTACGGAAAGCAGGAAAAAGATGAATCGAAAAGATGAACATATTTCTTTGGCGAAAGCCTTTCATAAAGAAAAAAACAATGACTTCGACCAAATCCGTTTTGTCCATCATTCATTTTCAGAAATTTCCTTGGATGAAGTTGATCTTTCAACCACTTTTCTTGATTTCACCTTTAAACAACCGTTTTATATCAATGCTATGACTGGAGGCAGCCAGCGGGCGAAAGAAATCAATCAGCAGCTAGGTATCATCGCCAGAGAGACTGGTATGATGACAGCTACTGGATCGGTTAATGCAGCCTTAAAAAATCCTGAGTTAGCTGACACTTATCAAATTATGCGCAAGGAAAATCCTGATGGGATAATTTTTGCCAATATTGGAGCAGGTCTTTCTTTAGAGGAAGCCAAAAGAGCTGTTGACCTTTTTCAAGCTGACGGATTACAAATTCATGTGAACGTTCCTCAAGAGTTGGTAATGCCTGAAGGAGATCGTGATTTTCACAACTGGCTGGATAACATTGAAGATATTGTTTCTCACCTGTCTGTTCCAGTCATCGTCAAAGAAGTTGGCTTTGGTATGAGTAGTGAAACAATTGAACAATTAGTCTTGCGTGGTGTGAAAGCTGTAGATGTTAGCGGTCAAGGCGGAACAAGTTTTACCCAAATCGAAAATGCCCGTCGTAAAAAAAGAGAACTAGGCTTTCTAACTGATTGGGGTCAATCCACGGTGATTTCCTTATTGGAATCTGTAAATTGGCAACGCGACTTGACTGTATTAGCTTCTGGCGGTGTTCGGCAATCATTGGATATTGTCAAAGCCCTTAGTTTAGGAGCCAAAAGTGTCGGGATTGCAGGAACTATTTTGAATCATTTAATGACAAATAGTGTAGATGAAACACTTGAACTTGTTAGACAATGGGAAGATGAACTTAAAATGTTGTATACTTTGCTTGGGAAAAAGACAACCGAGGAGCTTCCTACAACGGATCTTATTTTTTCAAGTGAGATTATTCACTGGTGTGAAAGTCGTGGGATTGCTTATCAGCCTTACGCTAAGAGAAGCAAATAATAAAGAAGCTTGAGCGTTTAGGCTCAAGCTTCTTTTTGTATTACCCTTCATAAGCTTTTCTCAACAAAGCTATGTCAATTCGTTTCATTTTATACAATTCCTGCATCACACGATACGCTCTGTCTGGATCTGAGTTGTCGAATAATGTATCCATATCAGTTGTGACTGTTTGCCAACACACACCATATTCATCTTCCATCCAGCCACATGGCCATTCTTTTCCTTTGGCAGTCACAGCATCCCATAAATAGTTGATTTCTGTCTGATCTTTACAATACACATAAAATGATGTGGCCATCGAAAACGTAAAGCCATGATCAATTCCACTATCCATCACACGAAAAGGTTGTCCATGCATAGTGAATAAGGCCTGTAACACAGTTCCGTCTGGATTTTTTTCAATATATTCTACCTTACCATCACCGAAAATCTCTATCCATTGATTCATCGCCGCTTCTGCTTTTCCAAACTGATCTCCAGTAAATAAAAAACTTGGTGCAATAGATTGAGGTGTTCCTGATAAAATCAGTTGCCATGATACGCCATATTGATCCTCTAACCATCCATATTTTTCACTGAAGGGATAAGAACCAAATTCCATCAATACCTTTCCATTATGGCTTAAGGTTTCCCACAGCTTGTTGATTTGTGTTTCTGTCTCGCACTCTACAAAAAGAGAAATTGCCGGTGTAAAATTAAATTCTGGTCCGCCATTCAATAAAACAACCTCTTGACCTGCAAGTGTCATCGTTATCGTCAATACGGAGCCTTTTGGCTGATGTTCACTATCAACATAATAATCAACTTTATTGATTTTACCCTGTTCAAAGGCGTTCACATAAAACTCAGCTGCTTCTTCTACTTTTCCGTTAAACCATAAACATGGAGAAAATTTTGACATGATCCGTCACCCTTTCTGAGATAAAAATTCCTATATTTTTATTATATAGGTCCAACGATTTATTTGAAAAGACAACGCTCTCATCATCCTACGGATTACTTTTATGGAAAGCTAGGAAATGGTAACAAAAAAAGAAGAACAACAATCAAGCTGCTCTTCTTTTTATTCAATTAACCATTATAAGCATCAATAATGATTTGTTTCAATTCACTAATCAATGGCTCTTTTGGATTTGCGGTCGTACATTGGTCTTCATATGCTAATTCAGCCATATGATCAACAGTGGAATCTAATATTTTTTGTGTTACACCTTGAGCTTTCAAGTTCATATCGATTCCAACAGATACACCTAAATCGTAAACAGATGTCGCTAATGCGTCCACTAATTCTGCGGTATTTTTACCTTTCAACCCTAAGAATTTCGCGATATCAGCATAATCTGTGTCTGCACGGAAATAGTCATATTTAGGGAACATTGCATGTTTTGACGGATCTTTAGCATTGTAACGGATAATATGCGGTAATAAAATCGCATTGGTACGTCCGTGAGGAATGCCATATTCTCCACCAATTTTATGTGCTACTGAGTGACAAATTCCTAAAAATGCATTGGCAAATGCCATACCAGCCATTGTTGATGCGTTATGCATTTTTTCACGACTCTCTGCATCAGGACGTTTCACTGAGTTTTCTAAATGTTCAAAGACTAATTTGATAGCTTGTAAACTTAATCCGCGAGTGTAATCAGAAGCCATTACTGAAACATAAGATTCAATCGCATGTGTTAATACGTCCATACCTGTATCGGCTGTGACAGAAGCTGGAACTGACATGACAAATTGAGGATCAATGATCGCAACATCTGGTGTCAAAGCATAATCAGCTAATGGGTATTTTACATGTGTATCACTGTCAGTAATAACCGCAAATGGTGTTACTTCTGAACCAGTACCTGATGTTGTTGGGATACATACAAATTGTGTTTTAACTGCTTTTTCAATTTTGTAGGTACGTTTACGGATATCTAAGAATTTTTGTTTAGCACCAAAGAATTCTGTATCTGGGTGTTCATAGAACATCCACATGCCTTTAGCCGCGTCCATTGCAGATCCACCACCTAAAGCGATGATTGTATCTGGCTCAAAATCAACCATGACTTTTGTTCCAGCATAAACTGTATTTGTAGATGGATTTGGTTCTACGGCTGAGAATACTTCGATTTGTACGTCGTTTTTACGTTTTTGTAATTCTTTACGAACCGTATCCGCATAGCCAAATTGAACCATTCCTGGATCACAAACGATCATAACACGTTCAACATTTTCCATTTTTTGTAGATATTGTAATGAATTTTTTTCAAAGAAAATTTTTGGCGGTAATTTAAACCATTGCATATTATTTCTCCGTTTCGCTACAGTTTTGACGTTGATCAAGTTAACAGCAGATACGTTTTTAGAAACTGAGTTTTTACCGTAAGATCCGCAACCTAATGTTAGTGATGGAATCATTTCGTTGTAGATATTTCCGATTCCGCCTTCAGCAGATGGAGAGTTTACCAGAATACGGCAAGCTTTCATACGTAGACCAAACTTCACTTGTAGATCTTCATCTTCTGTATGGATCACCGCTGTATGTCCTAAGCCACCTAATTCAAGCATCGCTTCACATAAATCAAAGGCATGATCTGTGTTTTTCGCTTTCATCATGGCTAAAACTGGAGATAATTTTTCACGTGAAAGTGGATATTCCGCACCAGCACCTTCAATTTCAGCTACTAAGATTTTAGTTCCATTTGGTACTTTGATACCTGCAAGTTCTGCGATATGTTCCGCAGAGTAACCTACGATTGCTGGATTTACTGCATATTTTCCTTCGTTCATTACGGCATCTTCTAATTTTTGTAATTCGTTTGGCTTAACGAAATATACTTGATGCGCTTCAAACTCAGCTTTCACTGCTGCATAAACTTCTTTATCTACAATTACAGCTTGTTCAGAGGCGCAGATCATGCCGTTATCAAATGATTTAGAAACGATCAAGTCATTGACTGCACGTTTGATTTTTGCTGTTTTTTCAATATATGAAGGAACATTTCCTGGGCCTACACCTAATGCTGGTTTACCTGTTGAATAGGCTGATTTCACCATGCCAGCTCCACCAGTGGCTAAAACGATTGCGATCCCAGGATGATTCATCAAACCCGAAGTTGCTTCTAATGAAGGATGTTCGATCCACTGTACACAGTTTTCAGGAGCGCCTGCTTTAATTGCTGCATCACGAACGATACGAGCGGCTTCTGCAGAACATTTTTGTGCACTTGGATGAAAAGCAAATATGATTGGGTTACGTGTTTTAATTGCAATCAAAGCTTTAAAGATTGTTGTTGATGTTGGATTTGTTGTCGGTGTAACACCACAAACCACACCAACTGGTTCGGCGATTTCAATCAAACCTGTTTGGTCATCTTTATTAATGACGCCAACTGTTTTATCATGTTTGATACTATTCCAAATATATTCTGAGGCGTACATATTCTTGATTGCTTTATCTTCATAAATTCCACGGCCAGTTTCTTCTACAGCCATTTTTGCTAAAGGCATATGTTGATCTAAAGCAGCCATTGCCATTTGGTGTACAATGTGGTCAACTTTTTCTTGATCAAAATCTTCCATTTCTTTTAAAGCTATATTTCCTTTTTTTGCTAACTCGTCGATCATAGCTGTTACATCAGTCTTTTTAGTATCTTCTTTCTTCATTGTTTTAGCCATTGTGATCCTCCTAGAAAAATAAATTATTTATTTTTTAACTTGTTAACTTTTTCACATACTCATCATACAACATTATTTTTTTCTTGTAAATAGTTTTTTGTGATATTTTTCACATTCAAAAAAACTTTTATCCCTACACGAAAAACGTAAACGCTTTTACAACTTAAAAAGAAAAAGGATTTATCCTATTATCAGAATAAATCCTTTAAGTCCTGCCAATCTTTGATCGTTAAGCTGCTTGTTTGCGCAATTAATTGTTGATAATCAAAGAATTCATTTGGCTCAATATGTAAGATGTCTTCACGACACTCTTTGATAGATGATGGCGCATTCTTTTTCCATCGATAAGAAACAAGGTAGTTCATCAATTCTGTTTCATTCACTGATGAATAACCAAGTTGCCGAAAAGATTGGCATTTAACTTTTAATTCTTTTTTCAATAAGAACTTTTGATGCCAAGATAACTTTTCGATGATCCTCCCCTTCTTTCTAATGAATAATCTATGTATATTTTCCTTATATGTTAGAAAGAAAAAATTCCAGCAAGCTGGAATTATTCTTTCGTTTCGTTGTTTTCAGAAGTTACTTCTGTTGTTGCATCTTCAACAACTGTTTCTTCTTTTGTTTCAACCGTAGTTACGTTGTTGTCATTTGCAACAACTGTACCTGGTTTCACTGTTTTGATTGCTGCACGATCAAATCCAAGGATAATTCCTTCACAGTCGATCAATACTGTTCCTTTGCCATTGTCGATTTCAGAAATTACACCGTGTAATCCGCCAATCGTTACAATCTCATCGCCCACTTTCATTGCATCTAAAAGTGTTTGACGTTCATTTTGTTGTTTCTTTTGCGAACGTGTCATAAAAAACATCATTCCTGCTAAAAGAATTAATGGTAAAATAAACGAAAGTCCTCCGCCCATTATCTATTCACCTCTCTATCATATAATCACTAGTTTACTGTACCAAAATTTCTGTTACAACACTAGTCTTTTGATTGTTTTTTTAGAAACTTTTCGCATTCTCTTTGTTGAATCCGTATTCTTCAAAAAAGGCTTGTCTAAATTCCAATAAATTATCATCCATAATTGCTTGACGAACTTGTTTCATCAAATTCAATAGGAAATATAAATTATGATAAGATGTTAAACGAATACCAAAGGTTTCATCAGCTTTAATCAAGTGACGGATATATGCACGTGAATAATTTTTACAAGTATAGCAATCACATTTCTCATCCAGTGGACGGAAATCTCTTGCATACTGGGCATTTTTAACAACCAGACGCCCTTTAGAAGTCATACATGTTCCGTTTCTTGCAATTCGAGTAGGCAATACACAGTCAAACATATCAATCCCGCGAATCACACCATCAATCAATGAATCAGCTGTTCCTACACCCATTAAATATCTTGGTTTATTATCAGGAATCAACGGTGTAGTAAAATCTAATACACGATTCATTTCGGCTTTAGGTTCACCAACAGATAAACCTCCAATTGAATAGCCTGGAAAGTCCATACTAATCAAATCTTTTGCACTTTGACGACGCAAATCTTCAAATCCTGCACCTTGGATGATGCCAAATAATCCTTGACTATCAGGATTAGCATGCGCTTTTAAGCCTCGTTCTGCCCAACGTGACGTACGTTCGATCGATTTCTTCACATAATCATAACTTTCATCAAATGGCGGACATTCATCAAAACTCATCATAATATCAGAGCCTAGATTATTTTGAATGTTAATTGCTTTTTCAGGAGAAAGAAACAATTTTGATCCATTCAAATGATGTCTAAAATGAACGCCTTCTTCCGTGATTTTACGCATATCACTTAATGAAAATACTTGAAAACCGCCAGAATCTGTCAAGATTGGCTGATCCCAATTCATAAATTTATGTAAGCCGCCAGCTTCTGCAATTAAATCATCGCCGGGACGAAGCCATAAATGATACGTATTGCTCAAGATCACTCCTGCCCCCATCTCTTTCAAATCTTCTGGTGACATTGTTTTTACTGTCGCTAACGTTCCTACAGGCATAAACATTGGAGTCGGAAATGTACCGTGAGGGGTGATTATTTCTCCTAAACGGGCACCTGTATGTTTTTCTTTTTTTATTAAACGATAACGAATGGCTGGTTCCGTCATTCATTTCCCTACTTTCTTTTGTAAATTTACGCTTCAATCATCATACTTTTTTTTACTTGACTTTGCAAGGTCTTACGGCGTTTCTTTATCATATCCTTAGACGATGAAAAAACTGGAAACAATCTAAAAACGATTTTCTCCCAGTTCTTTCATTCTATACTATACTTGATTATTTATCACTCATTGCTACTTCTAAGGCAATCATGGCGTTTTTCACTATATCTGTCGTAATTTCTTCTTTCATAAAGTGAATCGTTTCATGCGCTTCAGTCGCTCGCTCAGCTACACGTTCATAATCAGCGGCTGACAGCTCCATATTCATATCTTTTAATGAGATAGGTAGATTTAAGCTGCGGTAAAATGGAAGCAACTGCTCAATTTCCGTCCATTTATCTTCAATCACTAACTGAACCAAAACACCGTATGCAACTTTGTTCCCATGAAGTTGGTGATGACTCTCTGGTAAAATAGTCAATGCATCATGAATCGAATGCGCTCCAGATGTTCGACCATAATCATCACCAAATCCGCCAACCATTCCGCCTAATAAAATATTCGTTTCTACAACGTTCAAAAAAGCTTGATTGATTGTTTTATTCTCCATCGCAATAAGTGCATCCTGACTGTCTTCCAACAAAACATCTCTACATTTTTTTGCAGCGAAAGCAGATACTTGGACTTCGATTGGCAGAATATCTAACTGAGAAATCATTGCATCTGCTTCATACCACTTTGCAACAGTATCTCCAATTCCTGCAATCATCAACTCGATTGGTGAGTCTAAAATCACGTTAGGTTCAATCAAAACCAACGCATTGCTACGAGGAAAGACATCATAACGATCCATTGCACCATCCGACTTATTATACATTACGCTTAACGGTGTATACGCAGCACAAGTCGCCGCTAATGTCGGCAAAATCAAAATAGGCACACCGCACTGGTTCGCTACCGCTTTACCTAAATCTGCAATCTTTCCGCCTCCAACAGCAATGATTCCTTCTGATTGTTCTTCCTTGAGCAACTGCTTTAATTCTGCAGTTCTTTCATCTGTACACTCTCCGCCATAATCGACAAAATATGTATCAATATTCATTAATGAAGGAAAATACGGTTTAGCTGCTTCCCATGAATTTTTTCCATATAATACCAGAACCCGCTGAATATTTCTTCTATTTAAATGTTCTTCCAAATCATTCCATGCGCCTTCTCGGCATTCATATTCTTGTGGTGCCCCTCTAACTATAAGCGATTGATTCATCTTACTCGACCTTCCATTTTTCTTATTTTTATGCAAAAGTGAAATTTTATAAATTCTTTGATAAAATTCACTTTTCCTTTCCCTTAATCTATGATATGATAAAACACATCCAAAAACAATAAATTTTTATACATTTATTCATCATTTTTAGAATATTTATTGAAAAACTAAGCAATCGAAATTTTCCGATTGCTAGCAATCTATTACAAAGGAGAAAAACAAATGAAATTATGCAAAAAAACGTTAGCACTTATCATCCCCATATTTCTGACATTACTCACTTTTCTTCCAGTAACCACAGTATTCGCCGAAGAAAAAGATCCAGTCTATGACAGTATCATGAAACGAGGAGAATTGATTGTTGGTTTATCTGCTGATTATGCCCCTTACGAATTTCATGCAGACGTTGATGGTAAAGACCAGATTGTTGGTTTTGATATCTCCATCGCTCAAAAAATCGCTGATGATCTTGGCGTCGATTTAAAAATCGAAGAATTGGGTTTTGATGCATTATTAGGTGCTTTAAAAACAGGGAAAATCGATTTGATTATTTCTGGAATGGCACCAACACCCGAACGTTTACAGGAAGTAAATTTTTCCCATCCATATATGACTGTTCAACAAAAAGTAGTCGTTAGAAAAGACGATAAAGATAAATTCCAGTCAACAAAAGATTTTGATGGCATAAAAGTAGGTGTTCAAAAACAAACCACACAAGAAGAATTAGCTAAAACAGAATTAGTTGGTTCTATTCCAACTTCACTACAAAAAGTTCCTGACATCATTATGAATCTGAAAAATAAAAAAGTTGACGCGGCTGTTTTAGAAGGTCCCGTAGCTGAAGCTTACGTAGATCGCGACAAGGGCTTAGCATTTGCTGATAATGTTACATTTGAACAAGGAGAAAAAGACGCAGCAGTGGCTATTCCTAAAAATGCGCCTGTTTTAGAAAAAAAAGTCAACGCTTCAATCCAAACTATCAATGACAACAATCTATTAGATGGATACAAAAAAGAAGCCGGTAAATTAATGTTTACCGATGATGAAAGTTTCCTTGGAAAATATGGGAAGTTTTATATTACCGGCGCTGGTTATACGATTTTCCTAGCCTTTATGGGGGTTTTATTTGGAGCTATTCTAGGTGGATTATTAGCTTTAATGAAATTATCAAAATCAAAAATCTTACGTGGCATTGCGATTTGTTATATTGAATATGTTCGCGGTACCCCTTTATTAGTACAAATTTTCATCGTTTACTTTGGAACTGGCGTGTTAGGTTTAGATCTTTCAAAAATTGCTGCTGGTTGTATTGCATTAGCTTTAAATAGTGGCGCCTATGTTGCTGAAATCGTCCGCGCTGGAATTAATGCAGTCAACAAAGGACAATTAGAAGCGGCTCGCTCTCTTGGAATGAATCAACCCCAAGCAATGCGTTTTATCATCTTACCTCAAGCAATCAAAAATATCTTACCTGCTTTAGGAAACGAGTTTGTAACGGTAATCAAAGAATCTTCTGTTGTTTCCGTTATCGGCGTTTCTGAATTGATTTTCCAAGCCGGCAATGTTCAAGGTGCCAGCTTTAAACCATTTTTACCTTATTTAGTTGTATCATTGATCTATTTTGTTTTAACCTTTACCATCTCTCGCCTATTAGGTGTTGCTGAAAGGAGAATGAGCACTAGTGATTAATATTAAAAACTTACACAAAACCTTTGGAAAAAACGAAGTCTTAAAAGGGATTGATCTTGATGTAACAGCCGGCGAAGTCGTCGTGATCATCGGTCCTTCTGGAAGCGGAAAAAGTACCTTCTTACGTTGCTTGAACTTATTAGAACAACCAACCGATGGAGTCATTGAATTTGAAGGAAAAAATTTATTGGATAAGGATACAAATATCGATGCTCTACGTCAAAAAATGGGCATGGTATTCCAAAATTTCAATCTATTTCCTCATAAAACAGTATTAGATAATTTAACTATCAGCCCAATCAAAGTAAAAAAAGAAACACCGGAAGCAGCGAAAGATAAAGCTCTCTCTTTATTGGAACAAGTCGGCTTAAAAGATAAAGCATCTAGTTATCCTTCAAGTCTTTCAGGCGGCCAGCAGCAGCGGGTAGCCATCGCACGTGCTTTAGCTATGAATCCAGATGTCATGTTATTCGATGAACCAACATCTGCACTTGATCCAGAAATGGTTGGCGAGGTTTTATCCGTTATGAAAGCTTTAGCGGTTGAAGGAATGACCATGGTGGTTGTTACCCATGAAATGGGCTTTGCCCGTGAAGTTGCGGATCGTGTGATTTTTATGGATGCAGGTGTTATACAAGAAGAAGGTACACCAGAAGAAATTTTTGGACAGCCAAAAAATCCACGAACACAGGATTTCTTAAGAAAAGTATTATAAAACTAAAAGAGGGCAGAGCATGTAGAAACGAAGTTGCTTTGTCCTCTTTAAATAGTATAAAATAAAATGAAAGTACCCAATATCGGAGGAAAGAATATGGATAACTCAACTATTGCAAAACGTCATCAGCACCCTGCAGAAAATATCTTAATGGATATTGCTACCTTAGCTAAACAAGTCCCTGATTTACTAGATTTATCGATCGGTGATCCAGATTTAATCACTGACGAAAGAATTATTGAAGCGGCTTTTACAGACGTCAAAAATGGCCATACAAAATATACCGCATCTGGCGGCAGTCAGGAATTTATTGATACAGTTGTTGCATTTTATCAAAAGCAATACGGTTTAGCCTTTAACCCAAGTCAAGTTCGGGCAACAGTAGGTGCATTGCATGGGATGTATTTAACCTTGCAGGTGATTTTAGATCCTGATGATGAAGTAATTATCCATGAGCCTTATTTTTCTCCTTATAAAGATCAAGTCATTTTGGCTGGTGGTAAACCGGTATTTATTCCAACGTACGAAGAAGATGGTTTTCAAATCAATATTGATGTTTTGAAAGCAGCGATTACAGATAAAACAAAAGCAATTATTATTAATTCGCCAAATAACCCAACTGGCGCAGTTTTTTCTCCTGAAACATTTAAAGCAATTGCTGACCTTGCTATTGAACATAATTTTTATATTCTCTCTGATGAGGTTTATGAAGCCTTTAGTTTCTATGATGATTTTGTTCCAATGGCTACTTTTGCGCCTGAAAATACGATTACTTTCAGCAGCTTTTCAAAAGCGTTTGCCATGACTGGCTGGCGGATTGGCTATATGATTGCTCCTGATTATATCAATGATGCTGCAAAATTAATCAATGAAAGCATTACCTACTCTGCTCCAAGCCCTTCCCAACAAGCGGGAATTTATGCCTTAAACCATGCAGAAGCTTTGGTACCAAAAGTGGTTTCTGTCTTTAAAGAACGTCTGGAATATCTGGAACAAAGGATAGAACGTATTCCGTTTCTTTCACTCCATCCAGTCAAAGGCAGTATGTATGCCTTCATTAATATTTCTAAAACAGGACTCACATCTGTTCCTTTTGTTGAAAAAGTCTTAAAAGAAACAAACGTATTAATGATTCCCGGAAAAGCTTTCGGTGAAACAACTGGCGATAATTATGTTCGCTTAGCAGCGACTCAAGATATTGAAACTTTAAAAGAGGCTTTTGATCGAATCGAAAAAATGAGTTTTTAAATAAAAATAGTGTTGCTTATCTCGTTAAATCAACGGGATAAACAACACTATTTTTATGGGTTTGTCTTTTATGGGTTTGTCTTTTATGGGTTTGTCTTTTATGGGTTTGTCTTTTATGGGTTTGTCTTTTATGGTTCAATTAATTATACACTTTCATTTTTGGCTGAACTTCAAATAAACTACGTGTTGCTTCACGAATTTTTTGTGCTACATATGGATTATTCATGGTATATAAATGAATACCATCTGCACCTTGAGCAACTAAATCAACAATTTGATTAATGGCATAGGCAATTCCTGCATCGCGAATGGCTTCTGGATTATGTTCATAACGTTCCATCATTTTTAAAAATTTAGGCGGTAAAGTAACGTTAGACATTTTTACCATGCGCTCAATCTGCTTTTTATTTACTACTGGCATAATTCCTGCTTGGATTGGCACATCAATGTTCGCAATATCGCATTTTTCTTTGAACGTATAAAAGTATTGATTGTCAAAGAAAAGTTGCGTAATCAACTGGTTCGTTCCAGCATCGACTTTACGTTTTAGATTTCTGATATCTTCTACTGAACTGGCGGCATCCCCATGTGTTTCTGGATAGCAAGCACCAATAATATTGAATTCTCCTTGTTCATGAATGAAGGAAACCAAATCGTTCGCATATTCAAAATCTTTTTTCGGTTCTTTATTTGGTAAAATATCTCCTCGTAAAGCCAAAATATTTTCAACTTTCTTCTGCTTCAATTCTTTCAAAATCGAGAGAACTTCTTCTTTTGAAAAATTTACAGCAGGTAAATGTGCAACGCTTGGTAAAAACTGTTCATCTTGAATTTTTTGTGCAATATCTGCAGTACTTAAATTATCTCCTGTTCCGCCAGCACCTAACGTCACACTAATAAAATCCGGCTGCTGCCCCTTCAATCGATCTAACGTGTGATAAATCGTGTCAATTGATGCCGTTCGTCTTGGCGGAAAGATTTCATAAGAAAAAACAGTTTTTTCCCTGAATAAGTTATCTGTCCTCATCTAAACCCCTCCACGTACCTTTTTCGCTGCAAGTACTAAGTTTTTCAAACTAGCTTCTGTTTCTGGTACACCCCGAGTTTTTAAGCCACAATCAGGATTGATCCAAACTTTTTCAATCGATAATTTATTTAGAATATTATGAATTGTTATTTCGATTTCTTCCACTGATGGTACACGAGGTGAGTGGATATCATATACACCTGGCCCTACTTGTGTTTGGAAGTTAATCGCCTTTAATGCATCTAAAATATCTAAACTTGAACGAGAGGCTTCAAAGGAAATAACATCCGCATCCATATTATCGATATCTTGGATAATATCCGAAAATTCGCTATAACACATATGAGTATGAATTTGAGTCGTTGGTTGGACTTTACTATGAACAAGTCGAAAAGCCGGTATTGCCCAATCTAAGTATTCTAAATGCCAGTCTGTTTGGCGTAATGGTAATTTTTCACGTAAAGCTGCTTCATCGATTTGGATGATTTCAATACCATTCGCTTCTAAATCTAACACTTCTTCTTGAATCGCTAATGCCAACTGCAATGTTGATTCTCTTAGACTAATATCCTCACGAGGAAATGACCAGTTTAAAATCGTTACAGGTCCTGTCAACATGCCTTTCATCGGCTTATCGGTTAGCGTTTGAGCATATTTAGAGTAAGCTACAGTGATTGGTCTTGAGCGAGAAATATCACCCCAAATGATTGGCGGCTTCACACAACGAGTTCCGTATGATTGAACCCAAGCTTTTTCGGTAAATAAATAGCCATCAAGACTTTCACCAAAATATTCCACCATATCATTTCGTTCAAATTCACCGTGAACTAAAACATCCAACCCGATTTCTTCCTGAAAGGCGACACATTCAGCGATTTTTTCCTGATTAAAAGCAGTATATTCAGCTTCAGTGATTTCACCTTTTTTGAATTTTGCACGGTTTTGTTTGACTTCCTTTGTCTGTGGGAAAGAGCCAATCGTTGTCGTTGGCAATACTGGTAATTTTAATTTATTTTTTTGAATACTTGCACGTTCAGCCAATTGCGGTAAACGAACAAAATCTTTTTCCGTCAAAGCGGCGACTTGTTGAGCGACTTGCTCATTTTTAGAAAAACGATCTTGATTAAACAACGCAATATTAGCAGTCAATAACGATTGATTTTCCACTTTACTTCCGACAATTTTCTTTAAATCATTTAGTTCAGCTAATTTTTCCACGGCAAAAGCGAAATGATCCTTTTCTTCTTTTTTCAATGCAGATTCATTAGCGATTGTAAATGGCACATGCAGCAATGAACAAGATGTGTTCAATACAACTTCACCTAACGACTGGATTTTTTCAAGAAGTGTCAATGTTTCCTGATAGTTGTTTTTCCAAATATTTTTTCCATTCACAATACCAGCAAATAATAACTTGTCTTCTGGAAAACCATACTCTTCTAGCAAGTTGAGTGTTTTTCGACCTTCAACAAAATCTAAACCAATCCCGTCAAAAGGTAATTCAACTAACTCCTGATACGCATCTCGAACGTCTCCGAAATACGTTTGTACGAGTATTTTTAGCGCTCCTTTTTTAGCTAATAATTTTTGATATAGTTTCTTAAATTGCTGAACTTCTTCGGGAGTTAAATCTAAAACTAAGGCAGGCTCATCTATTTGAAGCCATTCACAGCCAAGTTGCGTTAGTTTCTGGATAAGTTGCCCGTATGCTGTAATCGCAGCTTCATAAAAATCTTCTGCCTTTTTCGCTCCATGATAGGTAGCTAATTTCAATAAGGTAAATGGGCCAAGTATCGTTGGACGTGTTTTAACGCCTGCCTCTTTTGCTTCATTAAAAGCGGTAAATAAGCTATCGCCAACCAATTTCAGTTCTGTTTCATCATCTATTTCAGGAACCATATAATGATAGTTGGTATTAAACCATTTTTTCATCGCTAAAGCCGTGACATCACCAGCCTCACCTTGATATCCTCGAGCTAATGAAAAATACGTTTCTAATGGTGGTAATTGTAATGTTTGGTATTTTTTAGGTACGATATTCAATAAAACTGCTGTGTCTAATGTTGTATCAAAAAAAGAAAAATCTCCACTTGGAATGAAGTCGATTCCTTGATTGACTAAAAGCTGCCAATGTTTGTTCCGCAAGTCTTTCCCTACGGCTTCTAATTCTTTTGCTGTAATTTCTTTTCTAAAATATTTCTCTGTTGCAAATTTTAACTCTCTCAATTCTCCCACTCGTGGGAACCCGATAATTGATGTTTTCATACGTCTCCTCCTTTAAAAAGGTATTTCACCTACTCTACCACAGGAAAGAAATATAGAATAACACTTATTTTCTATCGCTTAATATAGTTTCAAACTATATTAATATGTATTCCACAAAAAGAGGATGATTTCGTAAAAATAAGAAATCATCCTCTTTTTCAACTAATTTTTATTGTTCAGCTAAAAATGCTTTTGCTTCTTTGTTTACAGCTTTCAAATCAATTCCTTGTTTTGTAGCAGCAAACATACAGCCACAGTAACATTGACGATAGACATCATATTCTTGACATAACTCAATCGATCGTTTGTACCCATTGTTCTTCTTAAAATCACTTGGTAAATAATTGGTTGCATAGAATTTTTGAATATCAATCCCAATCTCATTAATTAATTGACTGTTTTTCTTTGGGGATAGTGTTAATGCACTACCAAAATAATCATATCCCAATTCCTGTGCCTTTTCTGCAACAATATCCAAACGCATTTGGAAACAGGCCGAACAACGTTTTCCGCCTTCTGCTTCTTCTGTCAGCTCTTTTTCCTGAACCATTTGAATGAATTTATTTGGTTCATAAGGTGCAGCTAAAAATTGCACTTGATTGTTTGTTCGTTCATTGAAGTCCTCGACAAATTTTTTCTGAACGATTTCTCGGCGCTGATATTCTGCTCTTGGATGAATATTGGAATTAGCAAAGAAAATCGTTACATCTGCGTATTGAGTTAAATATTCAAGTGTATACGTACTACAAGGAGCGCAGCAACTATGAAGTAAAATAGTTGGACGTATAGCTGATTTTCCCCATTCTGCAATGACCTTTTGCAGTACACGATCATAATTAATTTTTTGATTTGGAGACATCTTCTCCGTAATTTCTGTTAAGTTTATCAATGCTTCACCTCCAAATATAGTCAACTGAGTTGATTTACTCTTTTACAGTGATTTAACCAGAGCTGTTTTTATGATTTAAAAAGAACTGGCTAAATACTTATTTTCTTTTTGATAGCAGATAATCTATTCTAAGGTTTTATTGGTACCTATCTTTTACTTAATCCTAGCTGAATAGGATCTTCACGTCAATCTTATTTAAATCATTTCTATTAGTACAATTCCTTTGTATAAACAAAAAATGCCCCCAAAGAATATCAACCATTCTTTGGAGGCTTAATATCTTTATTTACTTGTCTTAGTTACTTTAAAATAATCAATGTGTGCTTGTTCATAATCCATCACTTCAATTATAAATCCATCAACTTCAACCTGATCACCAACGGCAATCTGATTGTTTTTTTGTTCCACAACAAAACCAGCCAATGTAGACATATCTGAATCTCCAAATGAAGTGATTTTAACTTTAAAGAACCGTTCAAAATCATCAAGGGTAATTTTCCCAGAAACGATGTAAGAATCCTCCGATGTTTTAGAAATCAAGGCATTTTCCAAATCTGTTTCATCCCGAATATCTCCGACTAGTTCTTCCAAGATATCTTCGATTGTTACCATCCCAGTTGTTCCGCCATATTCATCTTTTAAGATGGCAATATGCTTGCCTTCTTTTCTCATCATTGTCAATAAGGTTTTTATTGGAATTGTCGCTAAAGCAATGATTGGTTCTTCCACCATTTCGCTGACTTTTTTCTGGTCATTTATAAATGATTCTTTAATCAGCGCTGGTAAAGCAACGTATCCAAGCACATTATCTTTCGATCCTTCAGTGACAGGATAACGGGTATGTCCGCGCTTTAGAGAATGCTGGATTGCTTGTTCTACCGTTTCATCTGACTCAAAAACTTCCATAGATGTCCGATCAACTTGAATATCTTTTGCTAATGTATCATCAAACTCAAAAACATTTTCCAAATATTGATATTCTTCTTTTGTTAGTTCCCCTTTTTTATAGGAATCATCTGCTACATACAATAACTCTTCTTGAGTTAACGTTTCTTCTCCTTCAGATACTAATCGAATGCCAAACAATTGACCCAATTTAGCTGCTGAATGATTTAATAACCAAATAAATGGATACATCACTTTATAGAAATAATGGAGAGGCTTAACAACTGCCAAAACCACTTTCTCTGGTTGAGCGATACTATAACTTTTAGGAAATAATTCTCCTACCACAACCACAACATACGTGACAATTACAAAACCTAATACAATGGAAATTGTACTGCTGATTGCACTACTGATTGGCAAATCACCTAACAATGGATGCAGCAGTGCCGCTACTGAGCCTTCTCCTACCCAACCAATAATCAGCCCTGTCAAAGTGATACCTAGTTGACTTGTAGATAAATAGGCATCTAAGTGATGTGTGACATGAATAGCCAATTCCGCATTTTTTACTCCATCTTTTTTTAACTGCTCCAATCGTGACATCCGAATTTTTACTAATGCAAATTCACTGGCCACAAAAAATGCAGTAATTGCAATCATTAAAAGTAATATTAAAAAATTTATTGCAAGCATTTTTTACACCTCGTCTTTTCTTTATTCATTTATCATTATACTTGTCCTTCCACAATAGTGCGAACAAGAGCTGTTAAATCTAAACAAAAAATCTCTAAGTTCTTGTATCAGACTTAGAGATTTTTCATTTATAATATAGCTTTTCTTTCCCTTAATCTCGTTTTCCGGGTATCACCAATGATTAATGGAACAGATTCGTATTTCACTTCACTGTACTCTAAACCAAACCAATTTTCCGGAGACGTCGTTCTTTTTTTGATGGCTAATTTTAATTGCATGATTTGACGATCCCATTTTTTCAGTTCCGTTACTTTTGATAACTCTTCTTGGATAATGATAAATTGGAAATCGCCCACTTCACGACCAGGTGTTAATGAATATTTCTGTGGTTGTTTAGGTAAACGTCCTTCTTTCATAAGATCATGAACGATTTGACGAATATAAACATTGACTTCTTGAGCTACATGGAAACCAAGATAAAGTTGAACTTGAACAATAAAATCTGTGTCCATCATATCAACAGTATATTCTTTCGTAAATGGTTCATCCGTTACTTCAACGTTAACAAACCAGTAAACATTCGCTCTTTTTGGCTGTTTATCTAAAATCGAATAAATGATTTGACGTCCGATTTCGTCCCCAATTTTATCTGGTGTCATGAAAACCACATTTGTTTGAGATTTTGGAACTGTCGGATCATCTTTTAGCATTCTTAATTGTTCTACGTAATGTTTAAGTGGAACAGTATCAGATGTTTTCTCTTTGATAATATTGCCCCATTCCCAAATCGTCATGACAGACAAGATTAGTAAGGCAATGCCTACAGCAACATACCCACCGTGGAAGAATTTCGCAATACTTGAGACAAAGAAGATAGATTCAATACTTCCAAAGAACAACGTAACCAAATAAGCAACCCAACGTGGAGCACCTTTTTGCAATAGATAAAACATCAGTAAAATAGTCGTCATAAGCATAGTTACAGTGATTGAAAGACCATACGCTGCTTCCATATGAGTGGATGTTCTAAAGGTTATGACAATCAACGAACAAACAATCCATAGCATCATGTTAACTGCTGGAATATACATTTGACCAATATTCGCACCTGGATAGATGATTTTTAATCTTGGTAGTAATTTTAATTTGATTGCTTCTGAAACTAATGTAAATGAACCTGAAATCAATGCTTGAGAAGCAATTACCGCTGCAACTGTTGCAAAAACAACACCCATTAGCATAATACTATTTGGCATCATTTGGAAAAATGGGTTCAAATTTTGTATCGCCAATGTTGTTGGATCATTTTTAACGTTTAAGATCCAAGCAGCTTGACCTAAATAGTTAAGAATTAGACAAACCTTGATATACGGCCAACTAGCTCGAATATTATGTTTCCCAACATGACCTAAATCAGAGTACAATGCCTCTGCACCTGTTGTTGCCAAGAAGACATTTCCTAATACAAATATCCCTAATTTGTTATCAGGACTAAGCAACAAGTGAATCGCATAATACGGATTCAAAGCTCTAAGTACTGTCCAGTCCTGCCCAAAATTAATTAGCCCCATCACACCTAAAAAAGTGAACCAAGCGAACATGATTGGGCCAAAAGCCTTACCAACAGCATCCGTACCAAAACGCTGAACAGAAAACAAGATAAGAATAATCACTAATGTAATAATAACGATAATATTTTGGTTATTACCAAATCGGTCAAAGAAAACAGGAATTCCCCTTAGACCTTCAATAGCTGTAGTAACAGTTACTGCCGGTGTCAACACCCCATCAGCCAGCAATGCCGCTCCACCAATCATCGCGGGAATGATTAGATACTTCCCTTTTCTACGTACCAATGTGAATAAAGAGAAAATACCACCCTCACCATGATTATCTGCATTTAAAGCAATGACAACATATTTGATTGTCGTTAGAATCGTTAATGTCCAAAAAATCAATGATACCGCACCAATAATGAAACTTTCTGACACATTTTTAAGACCACCATTGTCTCCAACGATCGCTTTCATTACATACAGCGGACTTGTTCCAATATCACCATAAACCACACCCATTGCAACCAATAATCCAGCAGCGGTCAATTTCTGATGATGGGAAACTTTTGAATTCTCTACCACAAAATTCTCCTCCTAAATTTAAAAGCTGAGCAGGCTCGATCAGCTCTGATTGAAAAATAGAAAAATTAGAGAGTGATGTTTTTTGTCACTATCGAATTTTATCTTTTTTCTGAAGAGCTAGCCTGTGAAGCTAGATAATGCGAAAGCTGAGCAGGCTCGGTCAACCTCGAATGGAAAATAGAAAAATTTGAATGTGACGCTTTTGGTCACAAACAGATTTTATCTTTTTCCCGAGAGGTTAGCCTGTGAAGCTAGATAATGCGAAAGCTAAGCAGGCTCAATCAGCTCTGATTGGAAAATAGAAAAATTAGAGAGTGACGTTTTTTGTCACTATCGAATTTTATCTTTTTTCTGAAGAGCTAGCCTGTGAAGCTAGATAATGCGAAAGCTGAGCAGGCTCAATCAACCTCGAATGGAAAATAGGAAAATTTGAATGTGACGCTTTTAGTCACAAACAGATTTTATCTTTGTCCCGAGAGGTTAGCCTGTGAAGCTAAATATTAAGACAAAGACAACTTCATCCTAATCTCTTAAAAAATAAAACAAGAGACCTAAGTGAAACGCCACTTGGCCCTTACACTTAGGTCTCGCAATTATCATTCTTAGACATCCGTGCTTTCACACTTGATGTTGAACTAAAATATGCTGTTGCTTCCCTAAGGCTTTTACTTGGCTATCCAAATAAAAACATCGGTCGTGATTTTCATTTTATTAAAGAAAACTAAACTTAAAAAAAAATTAAAACAACTGATTTTGATAACAACTATAATACTCCTTCACCATTTTAGCAAGTCTTTTATGTAAATAATTTCAACAGTATTTTCAAGCAAATCTTTCACCTGTCTAAATTTTATAAAAAGAAACGGAAAAATGCTGAAAAACCAAGCATTTCTCCGTTTCTTTTACTCTACCTCTTCCTCTGGTGAGTAATGGAATTTAATCATCTCATTTACAAAAATCGGTATGATTGATAATCCCATTACCAATAACCAATGATTAATGCCAATCGGAACTAAACCAAACAACTCTTGTGTGAATGGCAGTAACGCAATTACTGTTGTAATAATAATTGCCAAGACAGCCATTTCAAAAAGTGATTTGTTCGTTGATAATTTTACTCTAAAAATTGATTCCGTACTTCTTACATTGAAAACATGCAAAATCGATGAATACGCTAAAATCAAAAAGGCTACCGTTTGACCAATTTCGTAACTTGCCTCGAAAAAGTAAGAGACAGAATCAACATTTGCACCTAAATAAAATCCAAACAATGTAATGACAGTAAAGACAAAGGCATTGATTCCAATTTTCTGCCATAATCCTCGGGCAAAAATCCCTTCATTTCTAGGAATCGGCGGTTCATCCATAATCCCATGTTCCGCTGGTTCTTTTCCTAAAGCAAAACCTGGAAGACCATCTGCAACAACGTTAACAAACAATAATTGAACAGCAGTAAATGGTGCTCCCCAGCCAAGCAACATAGCAATCAAAACAATAAATATCTCTGAGATATTACAACTCAGTAGAAAGTTTACCGCTTTACGAATGTTTCGATAAACAGCACGACCTTGTGCCACAGCATCAACAATTGTTGCAAAATTATCATCAGTTAAAATCATATCCGCTGCACCTTGCGCTACGTCAGTTCCCGTGATTCCCATGGCACATCCTACATCACTTGCTTTCAAAGCAGGCGCGTCGTTAACCCCGTCACCTGTCATTGCAACAACAGCACCTGTACGCTGCCATGACTTAACGATTCGAATCTTATCTTCTGGGGTAACACGAGCATAAACAGACAATGACTTCACTCGTGAATCCAATTCTTCATCTGACATTTTTTGTAGTTCGGATCCTGTTAAAGCTTCACTTTTATCTTTTAAAATCCCTAATTCTTTAGCAATCGCACCAGCAGTTACGACATGATCTCCTGTGATCATAACTGTTTTGATACCAGCTTTCTTCGCTCTGGCAATTGCGCCTTTACTTTCAGGTCTAGGTGGATCAATCATACCAACTAATCCTAGCAAGCGCAGATTCTTCTCTAAAGCCTCTGAAGTGATTTCTGTAGGTTCTTCATCATAAATCGCATAACCTACCGCAATCACCCGTAAAGCTTTTTTCCCGAAACGATCATTCACTACAGCAGCCTGTTCAACATCACCAAAACGAAAACGAGTCAGCAAAACATCAAAAGCGCCTTTAGTAACTGAAATATATTTTTTCCCCATTTTATGAACAGTGGTCATCATTTTACGCTCTGAATCAAAAGGGATCTCACCGATTCTTGGGTATTTTTCTTCAAGTTCAGCTTTAGTATGATAATTCTCCTCTACCGCACGAACAATTGCCGCTTCAGTAGGATTTCCTTGAATAACTAAATCATCTCCATCTTTGTCAACGATAACATCTGTACAAAGTGAAGCCATTTTTAATACTTCCATTGCTTCGTCAGTCATGGCATCTTCGGTATCAGTTACTTCATCTCCACGAGACCAAACACGTCTGACCCGCATTTTATTTTGTGTCAGAGTCCCTGTCTTATCTGAACAAATCACATTAGCGGTTCCAAGCGTTTCTACAGCTGGTAAGCGACGAATAATCGCATGTTTTTTCGCCATCTTCTGTACACCATATGCTAATGTCAGCGTAACAATTACCATCAGTGTTTCAGGTACGGCTGCAACAGCCAACGACACTGCTGTCATAAACATTTCCAGCATCGGTTCCCCTTGCAACTCACCAATAATAAATACGATTACCGCTGCAGCCAAAGCAATCAAGCTGATTCTCTTACCTAACTGGTTCAAACGTTTTTGCAGTGGTGTTTGCTGAGTCACGTCATCATTCAACAATCCAGCAATTTTCCCCATCTCAGTTTGCATGCCTGTCGCCGTAACAATCGCTCTACCACGACCGTTAGCTACAGTACAACCTTTAAAAATCATATTTAGTTGATCGCCAAGAGGTGCATCTTGCTTCCCTATGTACGCGGAATCTTTTTCAACTGGCTCGCTTTCTCCAGTCAGTGCCGATTCTTCCACTCTAAGCTGGCTTGCTTGAATCAGACGTGCATCTGCTGTAATCATGGAGCCTGACTCTAGTACAAGTACATCGCCCACAACAACATCTTCTGCATCAATGGTCTCAACTTTACCATCACGTAAAACTGAGCTACTTTGTTTGTTCATATCTTGCAATGCTGATAACGATTTTTCTGCATTTCCTTCTTGAACGATCGCTAATACGGCATTAATGATCACAATGGCAATAATCAAAATTCCTTCAAAATAATCACCATGATCTGTCGCAATCGCTGTGTAAAATGAAATAGCTGCAGCAACTAATAAAATAATTGTCGTAAAATCAGACAAACTATGTAAAAACTTTTTTAGTACAGAGTCTTTTTTAGCTTCGTGAAATTTGTTAGCCCCATATTCAGCCAATCGCTGTTTTACTTCTTGTTCCGTTAATCCTTGTTCTTTATTTGTTTTCATATCTTTGATAACTGTTTCGATAGGTTGTTTGTATACTTCCATCCTATCCCCCCATTCTTAATTTTTCCTTCTATTAATATAGTATCTATATTCACTATACCATGTTTTTTTTTCAAACTTCAATAGATATGGCTAAATTTTTATTTTTCTATTAGTTTTTTAGCTAATAATAGTAACCTTAATTAAAATTAAGTACCTCTACAAGATCTTTTACTTGAAAACGCTTTCTTTATATGGTACTATGTTTATAGAAGGAAGGAGGAAAAGTCAGTTTTATTGAAGAATTTCTCGAAGCATGAAATGAGTAGACACAAAATTGTTAACAAAACACGATTCACCTTTCAAAAAAATTATATGTGCAGAGTATAAAAACCACAAAAACATCTTTAAAAATAGTGAATATGTGTGAAAAATTGGAAATTTAGTCAAAAAAACACATATAAAGATAGTTTGATTAAAAAAATTTTTAATAAAGAAAAGTAGATAATGTTATGAAAGCAAAATTTGGTTTATGAACAAGAAATTCAACTAATTACTTTGCATGTGTAACCAAAAGTAAAAAAAATGTCATTCAATAAACTGATTCCTTCCAGAAACACAAGCCAAGCTAATCGAGAAGCTTGGCTTTTTCGTTGCATGATATTTGTAAGTGAAAGTAAGATATGGTATAGTGACTATGCGCTTTTTATTTGATACATAATTTTAGACTATTGGAGGGATTTGCATTGCCAAAAAAGAAGAACTCATCTTTTGAGAGTTCCATTCACGTCTACAGAGCCATGAAACGCATGACCCAACAGGAACTTGCTGATAAGGTGGGAGTATCTAGACAAACAATCATTCAGTTAGAAAGAAATAGGTATAATCCTTCCCTTTTACTGGCTCACGACATAGCAGACGTCTTCGAAGTGCCGATTGAACAAATCTTCACTTTCAAGAAATTGACTGAAGACGAGCAAACGAACGAAGAAACCGACTAACGGAAGGAAAGGATAAATTATGACCGAATCACTAAAATCTTTTTTTGATAACTTGCCTGTAAATCACTGGAGTAGTTTATTGATTATGGCACTTTCTTTGGTATTTATCATCTTCTCAATCTATTTTTTCTTTAGCAAAGAAGGGAAAGATGAACGTGGGAAGAAAATTATTTCAACAGCAAGTTTCATTTCTTTTATTGTTACCATGGTTCTACTATTCACTTTAAGTAATTTGTTTTATGAAATTGCTTCTTACAGTAAAATTTCATACTACTGGATATTAAACTTAACAGTATTAATTATATCTGGAACTGAAGCGTTTGGTATAATGATTTTAAAGAAAACTATCTAAAATAAAAAAGAACTAGTAATAAATACTAGTTCTTTTTTCGTTATTTATCTTGGCCAGCAAACAATAACAGACCAACCGCCAACAGTATTGGCAACGATTGTTTCTGATCTGTCTACAGTATCCTCAGAATTTTTACATCTTTCAAATGAAGCTCCTACTACTGCATCCACTTTTTTTAAGTCCTTTGCTGTTTCCATTTTTTCAATTGATAATTTTCTCATGATATTATTTCTCCCCCTTGCGTTAATAATTAAATTATAAAGTGTTATCCTAAATAAGTAAAGTTCTTTTTTCAGATTGTGTCAGTTAATGAATAGAAGGGATCGAACATTGAACGAATCGTATGCTCGCAAAAGCTGGTAACCAACACCTGATAACCCACAAAAAAGGCTGACAGGAGTACTTTCTGGATCAGATTTTAATTTAACAGCCTCATCTCTTAATAAATAAATATTATTTAAATGATTATCTGCATTTCCATACGTACCATGACACAAACAAGCCTCTATTAACTCTTCATTCTTTGTTTTTTTAATTTTTTCATCAGGTAAAGAGAGGTTACTCAATTGACAAACTTCTTGAATTCCCATTAATCCACGACACCATGACATATTCGGTATTTTCTCGGTTTCAAGTTTCTTTTTAAATTTTTCTTGATACCAGTTAATCTTCTCTTCAACCTCAATGTTTTTAAGTATTTCATTAGCTTTGATTAAACCATATAGCACACCAGCGTATCCATGAGCAAAACTGTTATCTTCCATTTCTTGACACTCTAACAACTGTGCATAATGTAAAAGTAGTTCATACGCCTCTTCATTTTGAAAGGTTTGATATATTGCTGCTAAAACAGCTAGCAAACTAGCTTTCCCATAAAGCCACTCCTCCAACTGACTCTCTTTTGACCTAGGAGCGTTTTTTAGCGCTTTTAAGCTGTGTTCCATATATATTCGATGTTTATCATCCTTAAGCAAGTTCCTCCCGTAAAAAGCGACTGTCAGGCGCATTCCTTCATCGAAAAAGGCACTTTCATACGTATTTTGTTCGTCTTCCACCAAGAATAGTTCTTTTTCCAATAAATTGATCACGTCTTGATAACCTGTTTTAGGGATAAAATAGTTCAAATAAACGAAAAATAAATACACACCACCACTGCCATTATAAAGATCTTTGCCAGGATAATTAATACCTATTTCATCATTAGATTCAGGAAGAACTGACATCCACTCCACTTCACTAACATCTTTATTTAAAGCAAGTTGCTCCATAATTCTATCACCAATATCTGCAGCTTTTTGCAATAAAGGCTGTTCAATTGAGCTATTTCTTGATGGAATAACTATTTCTTGTTCTTCATATTCTAACGTGCCTAAACTCTCTTTCAACAAAAGATAAGAAAAGTTGCTTGTTGTTTCAGTAATTTGCTCCATATGTGCAACTGTATCTTGTAGAGGAGTCTTTTTTAATAGTTTAGCTATCTCTTGACCGTCTGTATAGACGTTTGTTTCTGAAGTATTTGCTGTAAATAAAGGGACATCATGGTCCTCCATCGCTTGAACTTCAAAAGGAATTAGTTCTTTAGGAATAATTTTGCTAGCCCAAAGATTTTCAATAATTTTTTCACGTTCAATGTAATTAGACATACACTCAGTATGCAATGTATAGTGCAGTAAATTTCCATAGTCCTGTGTATCTCTATAAATCAAACGAATCGTTTTATCAGCAAATAATTCTTTGACTTTTTCAATGAATATTATTTTATTTTCTAGTAAAAGTTGATTCATGTCTTTAAATGCAGCTTGAATTACCTCACAGTATAATTGATAGTCAACTTCTTCCCCATCTAGACGAGGAATATTTTGAGCACCTTCCAAATATGCTTCTTCTAGTTGGAAAGCGACCTCGCTAGATTGTTCATTTCTTAGTTTTCTAACTTTTTCAGGTAATTTTTGTTTTGTGCCAGACAGAGCATCCATCTCTAGTTCTCGTTTCCATTGTTTTTTTTGTGGTAATAAACCGGAAACGATCACAGAATGCTTTTCTATTCTGGTTTGTTTCGATAATTTTTTTGATAAATTAAACATCTCTGGGCGAATCAATGTTTCTACATCAATCAACACTGGATATGGACCATGAGCAATCAAATTTTCCATATGTAAATCTGTTGCCCCAAGCCAATAAACAATTGCTAGAAGTTGACCATAATTTTTATAAAAGCTCGTCACTTCTGTTTCATCTTTACATTCTTGATAAGTGACTTTTTCTTCAATCGTATAGGTCGGTTGAATGATTCGCTTGATTTTATAAAAAGATGTTGCTGGATTCAACTCTTCGATATATCCTAACAACTTGTTAAAGCCCTCACCTATTTCTAAATTCTTATGTTTAAAAATCAGCTGTGTCTCCTGTACTTGAAACTGAATGACTGTTTTTCCACGGTCATGACTATCTCCTTGTCCTAACTTTATTTCAGTTAGCTCAAACGGTTTTGATAAAGCAAATGTCTCAGCTAATTGTTCTGCTGAATCACTTAATGAAGAAACAACTTCCTCCATCATTTCACAAGCAAACATCAGTCTTACCGCAAGAAGTTTAGCCAGCGTTGGATACTCCCCGTAAAAAAGATAGGTTCGCTGTTTATCTCCAAGAAATTCTTCGATATATTTAGTAAACTCTTCCTCTTTTGATTCTGCTTGCAATTGATATTCTTCAACCATTTGATGAACATCCCATACTAATGTTTTTTGCGCTAAGAAAAAGAAATCATCTCTTAGTTGTTCCACCAATTCATCAATTATTTTTTCAGATAGCTGAATCATTGGAAATTGTAGTAAAATAGTCCGAATATGATTTTTATAATAATTTGTATGAAAACGCAACGCCGCTTTTAATCCCAATTCTTTGACTGGAACTTCACTTGTAAACAAGTATTTATGCAACTGGAACCAGTCACTTTTTTCAATAGTTGGCAATAATAATTCTGCTCGTTCTTCAGTGAATGGCAAAAGCCCTCTACTAAACGTACGTTCATTTAACTGGTAATACTGAAATATTTTTTCATAGTCAGCAACTTTTAATAGGCTTTTACGTGCTTGCCATTGCTTTAAATAGATCTGTTCATCTTCTACGCTAAGATCTTTCCAATCTTGGATTCTTTCTGAAATGTTTGTAGCATATGTATACGTCAAATCTTCACTCATTTTTTTCTCTCCTTCAACTTCGATCCTCTCTTTAATAATAATAAAAAAATAGTAGAAATACTATGGTAATTTTATTTAAGTTTTATTCTGATAAAAAAAGAAATATCTAAGACAAGGAACAAGCAGTTTTTGTCTTAAATATTATAATGAAAAAAGAACTTTATCGCTTACCTAACTTCATTATCAGATTATATTTAGCTTCATCAATTTCCATTAACAGATTCATAACATTGCTGTAAAAAAGCTTTATTAATCAGATAATCTTTAGGTGCCAGTAGATAAACTCCGGCAGTTAACCAATCGGACTGGGAAACATCAAACCGCATCATACTATGAGCAGCATTTTTTATTTTAAATACGGTCAATAATTCTTTAGGTAGTATTTTTGAATATATTTTTTCAGTATCGTTTATGTCTACATTTTGATCATGATCAGCGAGTACCAAGTCTACCGGCACGCGAATTTTTTTCAAATCTGACTGAACATCTGCATCAAAATTTTTTTTAATAAAATTCCAACGATCTTTTGACATCGGTTGTCGTTCTGATGTACTCGTTAAATATTCTTCATAAGAAGCATTCTTTTTCAATAATGCATTCACTCGCTCTTCCTTTTTTAAAGCTTGCTGTATTTGTTCTTGCGTTTTTCCTGCCTGTTTTAATTTTTGAGTTGTAAAATAGGTGTTTTGATCCAACCAATTGACTGCAGGTGAAACTAGCATTACTTTAGAAATCGGTACTTTCCTTTGCCCAGCTACTTTCGGTACTACCCAACCGCCTTGACTTACTCCCCACAGAATAATCTTATTGGTATTTAGATCAGATTGTTTCATTGCCCATCGAATCACCTCTGTGACTTCATCTGCCCGATCATCCATCGATTGATTTAACCAATTTCCAACAGAACCAGACACTCCTGGTTTCGACCAAGATATCGTAGTAAATCCTGCTTTGGCGAATTGTTCCATCATCGGTTTATAACCGCCATCATTTGTAGCGTTAACTGGTGCATCACCATGAACCAACACTACGATTCCTTTAGATTGACGTTTCACTGGTTTGGTCAAAACAGCTGAAAGCTTCCCTTTCGGTATTGAAATCCATAGTCTTTTTTCCAACATATCATACGTATGTTCATACCAAATAAAACTGCCTACAACGATAAACAAACAGAGTAAAAACAATAAAATTTTTTTAAAGAAATTCATTTTTATTAACTCCATTCCATCAAAATTCAACTGGATTCATTTGCCAACTAGATCCAAATAAAGTTTTTTTACACTAGTAAAAGTACAATTTTAATACGTCTAGTAGCGCTCACCCTTTCATCAAGACAAAAGACTGTAATTCATATAAAAGTTTATCATTCATTAAAACCGAAGAATAGCTGGTTTCTTTAATAACGATTTTAGAATTCCCCAAAAATAGCTGCTCCATTTCCTTACTAAAGATGTCGATTTCTTCTAACAGTTCAGACTCTTCTTTTATCCAGACTTTCTTTACCAAATAATCACCAGCTTGCAAGATAATTTCTTTTGAACACTCATCTTCAATACAAACATCAATCTGCTGACCATTAATAAAATAATACAAAGAATCAGAAAATAAAGAGTACGGGCTTCTAATATCTTTTATCGTTTTAAAAAATTCTGACAAATTTAATGTTTCGCCTAACGGATAAGAATAAATTTTACTCAGTCTTCTTTCTGTAAAACTGGAATATTCTTTCTCGTTTTGCTGAATTTCTGATAGTAGACTCTCAATTTTCTTTTTAGCGTAAACTAGCTTTTGAATCTTTTCTTCTGTTGCTTCTAATGTTTCTTTTAAGGTTTCTTCAGCAAAAATGGTATCTCGATTCGTTACAAATTGAGTAATTTGAGCCGTTGATAAACCTAGGTTCCTTAATAATAAGATATTCGCCAATTGATACACTTGGTCCATTCCATACTTATGATAGCCATTATCATCTATAAAACCAGGCGTAAGCAAACCTTTTTCTTCGTTATATCGTATTTTATGTTTAGAAATCGCCATTAGTTCAGCTAATTGTCCCATAGTTAAATACGTTTCTATATTGATCCCCTTCTTTCCTCTACTTTATCAGAATAAACTATAGGGTTACCCGACAGTCAAGCAAAAGTATTCATTATACTCTGATATGTTTTTTCCACAACCTTTCAATAAACGTTCATTATTTTAAAAAAAGCCCTAATTGTGTGTTTTGAAAAAACGTAATCCCTCTTGATAAAATAGTTGCTGATAAAACTAAAAAGTTGACATAACAATGTCGACTTCCAATGTTCTCAGCTAAGAGTACACTTTCTCTATCATAAATAACAATTTCTACCTCATTTTAAAGTTATTTCTATCATTTAATAGAAATAAATATCCATTTTGAATGCATTTATTTTGTTATTTTTTTACTTTTAGTATATTATGGGTATTAATAGGTATGTACCAATATTTTCGAAAGGATATGAAAACATATGTTAAAACTATATACGACAAATAGCTGTACATCGTGCAGAAAAGCAAGAAGATGGCTGATTGATCATGATATTCCATTTGAAGAAAAGAATTTTGGCACTACTCCAATTACATTAGATGAACTAAAAAATATATTAATTCTTACCGAAGAAGGTACTGAGGATATTATTTCAATTCGTTCTAAAATATTCCAAAAGTTAGATGTAGATATCAATGACTTGCCATTATATGAATTATTGGAGTTAGTAAAAGACAATCCTGGACTGCTACGTCGTCCTATTATGATTGATGAAAAACGATTACAAATTGGTTTTAACGAAGATGAAATTCGTTGCTTCTTACCCAGATCAGTCCGTAAAAGAGAATTATCACAGACCTTACTTTTAAGCGGATTATAAATGCTACTATCACAAATAAAAAACTCTTTCTCTACTAACTTAAAAGTGTAGAATACGCAAGCTGAAAATTATAAGCTTACGTATCCTCACCTATCAAAGTTAGAATCAGAAAGAGTTTTTTTAGTCTGTATTACTTCACAAACATTGCATCTCCAAAACTAAAGAAACGATATTTCTCATCAATAGCATGTTGATAGGCAGCAAGTGTCAAGTCTTTCCCAGCAAATGCGCTGACTAGCATTACTAATGTCGACTTAGGCAAATGAAAGTTAGTAGAAAAAGCTTGTACGACCTTAAATTCATAGCCCGGTGTTATAAAAATATCCGTCCAACCACTATCTGCTTTGATTTGTCCATCGAATTTCGTTCCGATTGTCTCCAGTGTACGAATTGAAGTTGTCCCCACCGCAATGATTTTCCCACCACTTTTACGTACTTCATTTAATTTTTCTGCGGCTTCTTCAGTTAAACGGTAAAATTCACTATGCATTTCATGTTCAGCAATATTATCTACACTAACTGGTCGGAATGTCCCTAAACCGACGTGTAACGTCAAATAAACGAGATTCACGCCTTTAGACTGGATTTTATCTAGTAGTTCTTGGGTAAAGTGCAAACCGGCTGTAGGAGCCGCTGCAGAGCCATTTTCTTTTGCATAAACCGTTTGATAGCGCTCTGGGTCTTCTAGACGTTCTTTAATATAAGGTGGTAACGGCATTTCTCCCAGTGATTCTAGGATTTCCAAAAAGATTCCTTCATAATTAAAAGTCACGATTCTTCCGCCATGTTCCAACTCTTTAATAACAGTCGCGGTTAAACGTCCGTCACCAAAACTGATCTGTGTTCCGACTTTTGCCCGTTTGGCTGGTTTGATCAAGGTCTCCCAAGTATCTCCTTCTGTATTAGTTAAAAGCAGAACTTCCAAATGTCCACCTGTCTCAGGTTTTTCTCCATACAGGCGAGCTGGCAATACTCTTGTATCATTCATAACCAATGCATCTCCTGCATTTAATTCATCAATGATTTCATGAAAGTGTTTATCTTCGATTTCTTGTGTTTCACGATTCAAAACCAAAAGTCGAGAGCTTGTTCGATCTTTTAAAGGCGTCTGAGCAATCAACTCTTCTGGTAAATCAAAATCAAAATCTTCTGTACTAAGCATATTTGTCACTCTTTCTACTGGATTTGTCTTGGCTATTCTACCATTTTTTAAGTTATCTGGCTATGAAGAAAACCTCTTATTCCAAGACAGAATACTTGAAACTATTATTTCTAAGGATTATACTTACTTTTAGTAAGTATAAATTTCAAGGAGGTCTTTTAATGTTTGCACCTATCCATCATGTATCGTTATTAACAAGGTTTGCTGATGAAAATCAGTTTTTTTACACACACATCCTTGGCCTGCGTTTTGTAAAAAAAACCGTTAACCAAGATAATCATAAAATGCTCCATTACTATTACGGAAATTACACTGGTGCTCCTGGTTCTGTTATTACTTTTTTTGTCGTTCCATTACTCGCTCAACGATACGATAATGAACATTATTTAGGCACGATCGGTTTAAAGATACCTAAAGGCAGTCTTTCATATTGGGAACACCGTTTAAATCATGCCCAGATTCCATTTACTAAAGAGGAGCATCAACTTCACTTTATTGACAACGATAAAGTGGCTCTTCGCTTGGTTGAGGTAGAACAAGAGCCTTTAGCAAAAGAGTTCCAAGTACAAAATGAAATCCCTGGAGAAAAACAAGTTCTGGGTCTTTTATCTACAGAAGTTCACGTTTCTAATCCTAGCAAAACAGCTGATTTTTTCTCTCAATTATTAGGTTGGAAAGCGAAACAAGGACGTATTCAGTTAAATGAAACTGATTTTATTCAAATTGTACCGACGATAACATCTGAAAAAATGCGGATGGGTCGAGGAAGTATGGACCATATTGCTTTTTCAGTTGAAGATGAAAAAACGCTCGATGAATTATATGAAAAAGCGAAAGCCCAAGAATGGAACGTTGAAAAAATCGTTCATCGCGGTTACTTTAAAAGTCTATATATTAAAGAACCTGGTGGAAATCGTATTGAATTTGCTACTTTAAAACCTGGATTTACAATTGATGAACCTTTGGATTCTTTAGGTGAAAAGCTTGCTCTACCAGACTTTTTAGAAGAAAGTCGAGCAGAAATCGAGGCAACAATTTATCAAGAAAAATAATGAAATAAGAGAGCTTGATATCAAAAATCAAGCTCTCTTATTTCAGTTTTTTAAGCTAAGAAATGTTAGACTTTCTACCTTAAAACATACAAAACCACTTAAGTATGCCGCATTCAACCATTGGATACAAACACATTTAATCATTTTTGATTGTTAAAAAAAGTGTTTTAGTTGAAACTTTTTGTTATAGGATGTTAAAATCTAATTAGCTTTTTTTACCTCATAAGGTTACCTACTTACTCGACTGATAATAAAAGTAAGTACATAACCCTATTTTAATCAAAGATACAAACAGGTACTCAGAGAAAAATAACCTGACTTGCTCTGAATAAGTCAACTCTCTTTTTCTTCCTTCCCCTGTTCGTATCCCTTGAAGTATCAAAGACATACAATTGACTAACAAGAACATTACCTCTTCAACGATTCTATCAGTACTTGTCTATCTTTGATCCTTCTAAAGTTGCAGAAGTTGTATTTACAGTATAACTACAGACTGTCGGCTTCAGTCATTAGCTATCCTCAACACAGCTCTTGCCTACTTTTCAGATAGAAACAAATTAAAAAAAACGGTGCTGGTAGACTCTACCAACACCATTGCATGTTCAATAAATAGGCATCACATTATCCATCTCACAGTCTAGAGAAAAAAGTTCTAGATATTTACCTAAAAATTGAGTAAAATGGAATATGTCGATGTTACGCATTGACATGGGCAACTTGATTGGTCAGCGTTCTCTGACTTTTCAGGGCTTCATGGATCAGCGCCAACTGATCTGTGAAGTGCCTTTTTTTATTCGATTCGTTTCTATCTATTACTCATTTTAAAGAAAAACAATTTCATAGTCAACAAAGTGTCAGCAGATTTTTTATTTATCTTGTTTTATTATGAAAATAAATCAATTTTACGCTAACTTTTATTACTCTAAAGTATTTTTTCCCTTTTCATAGAGATAATAAAAAAAGTCTGGAATAAAGCGAAAGAAAAAGAGTTTCCCTCTAGACGATAAACTTTTTTAATACTTATCTATTAATTAAATAGTCGGTGTATCAAGATAATCTTCATAAAGCCAGAAAGTATCCGCTTCTACCACTTCTTGTACTGCATTTTTTGTTATTTTGGAAGCTATCTTTGTTTTATAATTGATCTCCTCTTCTTCAATAAGAGATGTCCAGTTCTTACTATTTTTGGATTGAATAACATCTGTAAAATCAATCATATTTTTTTTCAACCATTTCTTTTTATTTCCTTCATAGTTTGAATCATCATGAAACAATTCTTTTTTCAACAAAACAAACTTCGCTGAAAAATCCATTCCAGCTGCCATGCGATAAAATAATTCGGCTTCTTCAAAACACATTTCTTCGTTATAAATATCGCCCAACAAGACGAATGAACTGAAACAATCATCTAAACGAATCCCGCCATGTTTCATGCTCGTTTCAATAACCAACTTAAAATAATAAACAGCTTGCTGATGATCTCTTTCATTCAAGGCTAGCAGTCCTTGTTTAAACCACTTTTTTATTTTACTCTTACTAAACATCTTTCTCTCCTTAAGCTTTTTTATTACCATTTATTCATGTTTAGAGAGCGAAACAAAACTGATATTTAGCTTTATCCCGCTCTCCTATATTCAACTGTTTTATTCAACTTTTTCGAGAATTTTGACATCTCCAGTTTTTGATTTCACGTCAATAGTATACTTTCCACTATCTGAAACCTTAGAAAAATCATTTTTCAGTTCTCCACTCTTTGTGAGGGCTGTAATTTTAACCGGTTGACTAGGATCTTGCAGCCATTTGATAAATCCAGATTGACTTGAAACATTTGCATTCACCTTACTACTTTGGATAGAAATTGTTGGTCCAGATCCATTTTTTAATTCTAATGTTCCTTGATTTTCTTCTGAAACAATTTTCCCATGTTCATTTTCCATCAAAAGATCGCCTTTTGTTCTTTTAACAATCACTTGACCATCTGTTGCCGTTGCTGCAAGTTTCTTTGTTTCAGAATCTTCTAAAATCATTCGACCTGAATGATTATTTAAAACAACACTATCTGAACGTAAGAATTTCAAAATTGATAAGCCTTTATCTCCCTCAATCGTTAAATCCCCCAGCATCCCAGTAATGACTGTTTTTCCAGAAGTACTTTTGACATTTAAATTCATTGCAGACTCTTCTATAATGACATCTCCATAATTGCTATCTATATTTCCTTCATCTGCGATAATATTTTTAGCATAGACATCACCTGAAACCAAATCTAAATCAAACTTCTTTGTTTGAATGCCTAATAAACGTAAGTCTCCCTTGCTTAATCCTAAGTGAAAATCATCAAGAATGGTTCCTTTTGGAATGAAGAAAATCACTTCTGAACGGCCTGTTCGAGTAAATGTATCAAAGATATTTTCTTCGTCCAAATTTAAGTTGACCTTGTTGTCATAGGAACCATTTTCGATTTTTTGAATGTCGCTTTCTTTAAATCTCCCTTTGACTATCAAACTTGGCTTTTCTGTACTAGATACTTCTACCGTCGTAAGTTCAACATCCGCATCTGAATCAAAACTGAACACTGCATGCTTACTGGAAGACAGACTGATTTCTTTATAATATTGTCTTCCTGTATACATCAATTCCCCAGTTACTGAAAAGTACACTAACATCAGCATACCGAGTCCTAAAAAGCTAATTGATATTCCGTTGATTAAACGTCTCTTTTTACTAACCCAACCTTTTATTAATTGTAAAATAATCGCTAATAATAATAAGCATAAAACCGTTGGAATACCTGCTAGATTTCGCTCCTCATTTAACTCTTTCACTGTATATACCATGAAAAAAGCAAACACAGCTATAAGCACTAACAATACTAACGGCTTTAACGCCTTAAATACTGTCTTTACAAATTTTTGCATTCTTTTTTTCTGAGTTTGAATAAATACCTCTTGAATTTCTTCTCTCGGAACAACAGAGGTTTTAGCATTCATTGCAGCATCTAAACTTAAATCTGCATAATAATCTGCTGCCATCTCTTCTGGAGGTGCAAGCCTAGCAACTACTTCCGCTTCTGTCTCTCCTTCTTCTATACAAATTGACAACTGCTCCAACAAATCTTCTTTTAACTCATTAAAATCCTCTATATCTTCTTCAGCAAAAGCAGCTTTTAGTTGGTTTAAATATCCTTCCATCGTGCTCACTAATCTGCCTCCCTCAGTTTACTTACTTGTTCAACGAATTCATCCCAATCACGCTCTAAATTTTCCAAATATTCTGTTCCTTTATCTGTCATCTGGTAATACTTTCTGGAAGGACCATCTGGCGATTCTTTCGTATAAATGATGCAATATGACTCCTTGACTAATCGACGCAAAACTGGGTAAAGCGCCCCTTCTGTAATTGGTATAAACTGATTCACTCGTTGTGTTAATTCGTAACCATATCTATCTTCTTTTTGAATAAAATGGAGCACACACATTTCTAAAGCACCTTTTTTAAATTGGCTTGAAGCTCTCATCGCTCAATCCCCTTATCACAGTTTTGATTGACGAATTACCCGCCGTTTATATATCCACTGAAATAAATAGACTCTGAGATGAGTATTTACGGCTAATTAATTTGATTTCCTTTTAAAAAGAGCATTCAGAATTTAAAAATGACGCCTCTTTTCAATTAGCCATGCCATCATGTATCTACATGCTTTTTGCTTTAGACATAATGGTGGTCAGTCCTTTACCGGTGGTTATTGCGGTTGTAATTCTTTTTCTCTTGAATGATACCTTGACGCTCTTCTTGTGTCAAATTAGGGTCCCGCAATTGTTCACCCCATTCCCTATTTTTCTCGCCTCTTTCACGTCCGTTAGCTGAAGCACCAGAAACAGCCTCGCTTCTTTCCTCATTAGTTGGAGTTTCCTCTACTGGTGTTTGTTCTAACGTTTGGTTTTGCGTTGCATCCTGTCCTTTTTCTGACTCTTGTACTGCTTCCTGTCTTTCCTCTGTTACCTTTTTGTCTGTCTCTTCTTTTTGTTTTTTTACTTTATTTACCTCTTGCTCTTTTAATTTAGTCTTGATCGATTTTTCAACATGAGCAAGTTTCTTTGTGACGATTTCAGCTAACCGTTCTTTTTTTAGTGCAAACCGTTTTCTAACTACTTCATCTTTAGAAAAAGTTGCATCCGCAATATTTGTCATCTGAGTTGCTCCAATCCCTATCATCAAAAGAGCTACGCAAAATACTATAAATTTTTTCATTCTAACTTCTCCTTAATCAACATATTTCTTTACTGTCGTTATCCTTGGAAAGCATCTAGTAATTCATTAAAACGCTTCTCTTCATCTACAATAGTCCAATACTTTCTCTCTTTCTTATCTGGTTCCAATTCTAAACGAATCGTTTTCGGCTTATTTGTCGCTTTTAATTCTTTAAACGTCTTTTTAAGTGCTTCAAATTGGATTTGATTAAGGTCTTTGTCAGTTAATTCGTTTAAATCTGTTAAAATATCATTTAGCCTCTTTTCATCGGAAATATTATCAAGATCATCTAAATGATTGATTTTATCGTGCCCTTTCTTATTTAACCATTGAATCAATTCGTCATCTGTCTTTTGATTAACAATTTCATCAAATTTTGTCTGATCCAAACCAATAACACTCACTTGAGCTTCTTGTTTTTTAGATGTGCTATCTTTTATTTTTACAGAAAAACTTGTCTCTTTTTCAAGCCGATCTTGATAAATCGTTACTAATTCTTCTGCTTGTTCTTTTGATAAATCAAATAGTTCAGAAAAATCCTGAACCAAATTAGCTTCACTAGGTATATCTAATTTATAAAAATACTTCTCTGCCTTTTCTTTATCTCTAGCATAAATGACATTATTGATAAAAGCTGTAGCAACATCTTTAGAATCTGCTGGCTTTTCACACCCAGTCAAAACAACAACAATAAAAGCTAACATAATAAATATTTTTGGTTTTTTCATACGTTTAATCGGCTCCTTTTATGACAACAACTGTTGATTTTTATGTGCATCTTTTCTATTTTTGAATATATATTTAAAAATCGTATAAAATTTCATTCTGATTGAATGGATATCTCCAACTCCATACTTTGTATCTGAATAAATCATGCCTAACCAACGGTAATGATTATTACGTGAAAATTTTTGAATCTTGAATGTGATTTCAACTTTCCCTGCTATATTAACAATACGCGAACGAACCACGTTTACATTTTTTATTTTTTGAAAAGAAAGAGACGCCTCTGTTTGATTCAGCAATAGACTCAAAAATGGATCTTGTTGATTTACTGTGAGAATCACGCTACGTTCTCCTAAATAATTAATTTGAACTGGAATAACTTGATTTTCCTTAACTAGCTTTCCTTGATAGTCAACAGGGACATTCATCGGCAAACGTGGACGCTCATAAGCAACGCAAACAGCCACAGTTAGACTAACAATATTGTAAAATAGCCAGTAAATATTGATAGAGAAAATTTGCCACCACTGCACATGTTGCCAATCTAATTGTAAAACGTAATAAATCAACGCAAAGCAATTTGCTCCCAATAACAGGATTTGAACTTTGCAGTTACGCCAATCAAAATAGCTTCTTTCTCCTTGAATTCCTTTAATTGTCACATGAAATTTTTTATTCTTTTTCGCACTGAACAATGTTTCTTTCCAAACTGCCCATGAAACTTGTGGTGCTGTAACTAATTCATAAATATTACTTATAAAGGAATTGTACTTTTTTCTGGCTACTGATTTATACATTAAACTTCCAGAAAGAAAAGCTGGCAACCAAAAAATAACTAGTTGAGCTAGCGTCGTTTTCAAGCTTGAAATGTTTAATACTAAATATAAAAATGGACAAAGTAAATAAATCAGTTTATACATCCCAGAATACCAATACATCACACCATCTAAATAAAACCATTTTTGAATAAGAGTTAAATTTCTTAATTTTTTCAATGTATACTTTTTGGCAACTTGAACATTTCCTCTTCCCCAACGATCACGTTGTTTTACATAATCAGCTAACGTTTCTGGGGAAAGACCTGAAGCTAACGCTTCATTAACAAACACTCCTTGCCAACCATTATTTTGTAACAACAATCCCGTAGCCATGTCTTCTGTGATTACACCAGTAGTAAAACCGCCAATAGAATCAAGTGCCTCACGTTTAAATAGTGCATTACTTCCGACATACAAAACAGCATTAAATTGATCTTTCCCTTCTTCTAAACTACGCATAAAAAAATCTTGTTCATTATTAATTTCACTATCTAAATACAGATTATGTTGAAAAATATCTGAATTAAAGAACGTTTGAGGTGTCTGGATAAAACCAACTTTACCATCTGAAAAATACCCCAATGTCCGTTGTAGAAATTCTCGTTTCGGTACCATATCAGCATCTTGCGTTACAATTATTTGGCCATTTGTTTTTGTTAAGGCATAATTTAAATTCCCTGCTTTCGCGTGTTCATGAGTGGGACGAGCAATAAATTCAACCCGATGTTTTTCAGCTAATTTTTTTACCATTGTTCGATTTCCATCATCACAAAGGTAAATCTTCAACAATTCTTTCGGATAATCAATTGACAAACAGCCTATGACTGTTCTTTCTAAAATATCAATATTTTCATTATATGTAGCCACCAAAATATCAAC
This sequence comes from Enterococcus sp. AAFC-DPL-5146, assembly GCF_058216635.1. Taxonomy (NCBI): domain Bacteria; kingdom Bacillati; phylum Bacillota; class Bacilli; order Lactobacillales; family Enterococcaceae; genus Enterococcus; species Enterococcus sp. AAFC-DPL-5146. The sequence continues at coordinate 2,467,982 of NZ_CM177103.1, forward strand.
GGTCGGTAATTCTTTCAAATTATCCAACGATTTTTCAGGCCGTTTATATGGTTTCCAAAATAAGAAAACCAAAGTAAAGGACTGAACAAATCCCATAAATTCTGCCAAATATAAAAAACTTCCCGCAATCATTTCAGAGATACTCCCTGTAGGAATCGTAAAAATAAAACGCCACCCTAAGTAAACAAGCTGAATAATGACAAAACCTAATAAAACAAATTTCCGATAATTTTCATTCTTCTTAGAAACAATGTAAAACAAAAATAAATAACTTAAACTACATACCAAATAGACTAACCCAATTTTTTCCATTTCTTTCTCCTTTTCACTCCCTATTATTCATAAAACAGTAGTTGTTAATCAACAATATACTAAGATTCCCTACTATTGTCAATAGAATAATAGTTAATAAAAAAACTACTGCTATTTTTTTCCTTATTTAAAGATAGAAACATTTATTTTTTTATAGGCTATTGTTCATTTCATTTATTATTCATCCTTACTTTTTTTTACCTAATGTAACTGAAAAAAACCTCTGATTTGTCCAAATCATTGTTTTGTAGCATACTAGTAGTAGAAACGTTTGTTAGGAAAGACCGAACAAGCCTAATGATTTTGGAAAAGAAAACAATAGAAAAAGACCATAATAGTCGTTCTTTCTATAGTTTTCTTCACTACATTTGATTAGGAAACGAAATCAAGAAAAAAGAATTTGGGGTGAGAAAGTTGATCGAATTTCAACATGTTTCAAAGATTTACAAAGGCGGTAAAATCGCTGTAGATGACATCAATCTGTCTTTTGATAAAGGTGAATTTATCTGCTTTATCGGAACCAGTGGTAGTGGAAAAACAACTTCAATGCGGATGATTAATCGGATGACTGATCCATCGAAAGGAAAAATTTTAATCAATGGTGAAGATATTCTAACAATCAATCCAGTAGAATTACGTAGAAAAATCGGTTATGTTATTCAAAATATTGGATTGATGCCACACATGACAATCCGAGAAAATATTGTCCTTGTACCAAAGTTATTAAAAGTTGATTTAGAAGAACGTAATAAAATTGCAGAGAAAATGATTGATTTAGTTGAATTACCTAGAGAAATGCTGGATCGTTATCCAAATGAACTCTCTGGTGGTCAACAACAACGAATCGGTGTGGTTAGAGCATTAGCTGCAAATCAAGATATCATTTTGATGGATGAGCCTTTTGGCGCTTTAGACCCAATTACAAGAGACTCTTTACAGGATTTAGTCAAAGACTTACAAGAGCGCTTAGGGAAAACCATTGTTTTTGTAACTCATGATATGGATGAAGCCTTAAAATTAGCCAACCGTATCGCTATTATGAGTGAAGGAAAAGTCATTCAATTTGATACGCCAGATAATATTTTACGTCATCCCGTGAATGAGTTTGTTGAAGAATTAATTGGTGAAGATCGCTTGATTCAAGCTAAACCAGACATTACAACAGTTGGTGAAGTGATGCTAAACAATGCCATTACAATCACTCCAGAAAAATCATTATCAGAAGCAATCAAGCTAATGAGAGAAAAACGCGTGGATACGTTATTAGTTGTTGATGGTGCAGGTGTCTTAAAAGGCTTTATTGATGTTGAAACCCTTGACCGCCGTAGAAATACCGCAACAAGTGTTAGTGATATCATGAATCCAAAAGTCTTCTTTGTAAAAAAATCTTCTTTACTACGGGATACTTTGCAACGTATTTTAAAACGCGGATTAAAATATGTCCCCGTTGTAGATGATAAACAAAAAGTTGTTGGTATCTTAACTAGAGCTTCTCTAGTTGATATCGTTTATGATGTTATCTGGGGTGAAGAAGAGTCAGAAATCGCCACACCTAGTGAAACAGAATCAACTGATGTCAAACAACCTCAAACGGAGGTGTAGACGAATGAATCAGTTTCTTTTAGAACGAGGAAATGAACTTATCACAAAAATAGGTGAACATATTTTCATATCTGGTGTGGCACTTATTTTAGGAATTTTGTTTGCAGTACCAATCGGGATTTTACTAACCAGAACTAAAAAAACAGCAGCAATCGTTATTGGGTTAACTAGTGCCTTACAAACCGTTCCATCATTGGCATTGCTCGCTTTAATGATTCCACTTTTTGGTGTTGGAAAAATCCCAGCAATTATCGCTTTGTTCATTTACTCCTTACTACCTATTTTACGAAATACGTATATTGGTATCAAAGAAGTCAGCTCTGATTACAAAGATGCCGCAAAAGGTATGGGTATGACAAATGTACAATCGATTTTCCTGGTTGAACTGCCCATTGCAATGCCTACTATTATGGCTGGGATTCGATTGGCCGCAGTTTATGTAATTGCTTGGGCAACATTAGCTTCTTACATTGGCGCTGGTGGCCTAGGAGACTTTATTTTCAGCGGATTAAATAATTACCAACCTGATTTGATTTTCGCTGGAACAATACCTGTTACCATTTTAGCTTTAGCTGCAGACTTATTACTTGGTCTCTTAGAGAAAAAATTGACTCCTAACGCGCTAAAGGAGGCAGAATAATGAAACGAGCTGTAAAATTAATATTCATTGCACTTAGCAGTGTGTTCATCTTAGCTGGTTGTTCCTTACCAGGATTATCTTCAAATTCGGACGACTCTACAATTTCAATTACTGGAGGAATAACTTCTGAAGCACAAATACTAGCAAGTTTAGTTGCTGGTATGATCGAACATTACACTGATGAAAAAACCAATATCATCAATAACTTAGCTACTACAACCATCAATCACCAGGCAATGATCAATGGTGATGCTCAAATCTCAGCAGCTCGATATACCGGAACAGATTTAACAACGACGTTGAATATGGAACCCATCAAAGATCCTAAAAAAGCATTTGACGTAGTACAATCAGAGTTTCAAAAAAGATTTCAGCAAAAATGGTTTAATTCTTATGGGTTTGCCAATACCTATGCATTTATGGTCACTCAAGAAACCGCCAAGAAATATAATTTGAAAACAATTAGCGATCTAAAAAAAGTCGGCGATCAATTGACTGCTGGCGTAGATACTTCTTGGATTGACCGAAAAGGTGACGGCTACAAAGGGTTCACAGAAACCTATGGCTTTGATTTCAAACGTGTCTTTCCAATGCAGATTGGTCTTGTTTATGATGCTGTAGCTGCAAATAAAATGGATGTTGTTTTAGGTTATTCAACAGATGGCCGTATCGGTAGTTATGATTTAGTCATTTTAGAAGACGACCTTCACTTCTTTCCTCCATACGATGCCTGTGCAGTAGCAACAGACGCTGTGCTAAAAAAACATCCTGAATTAAAAGATGTTCTTGCAAAACTATCTGGGAAGATTTCTACAGAAACGATGCAAAAACTCAACTATCAGGCAGACAATGACTTAATGGAACCTGAAACTGTGGCTGATAACTTCTTAAAAGAACACCATTTCTTCGAATCCGATGGAGGTGGAAAATAATGCAAAATTTACAAGATATGAATTTGTTGCAGCAGTTTTTCTATTACTTTGAGCAAAACGGCAGCTATGTGTTAAGTCAATTTGTTAGACATTTTCTAATTTCTATCTATGGCGTATTATTCGCCGCTATCGTCGGCATACCTATTGGTATTTTCATCGCTCGCAGAAGAAAAATGGCTGGCTGGGTTGTTAGTGTTGCAAACTTGATTCAGACTGTCCCTTCCCTTGCTATGCTTTCGATTTTAATGCTCGGTCTAGGTCTTGGTGTGAATACAGTTATTGTCACGGTCTTCCTCTACTCTCTTTTACCGATTATCAAGAATACTTATACTGGAATGATTCAAGTCGATCGAAATATTTTAGATGTTGGTAAAGGAATGGGTATGACAAAATGGCAGCTTCTTTACATGGTGGAATTACCTCTGTCCGTTTCTGTGATTATGGCAGGTATTCGTAATGCTTTGGTTGTTGCTATCGGAATCACAGCGATCGGTGCTTTTGTAGGCGCTGGCGGCCTCGGTGACATCATTATCCGTGGAACCAACGCGACAGATGGTACAGCCATCATCCTTGTAGGCGCCTTACCTACCGCTTTGATGGCAATCATTACAGACTGGGTATTAGGCATGATCGAACGACGATTAGACCCAGCAAGTAAACATTCATAGAAAAGCGAAATAAGCCGTTTAGCTTTGATTGAAAAATAGGAAATCCTGTTGGTGATACTTTTTATCACTTACAGGATTTATCTTTTTTCTGAAGAGCTGGCTTATGTAGCTAGACCATAGAAAAGCGAAATAAGCCGTTTAGCTCTGATTGAAAAATAGGAAATCCTGTTGGTGATACTTTTTATCACTTACAGGATTTATCTTTTTTATTAGCTCAATTTACGGTATATCCGTTCAATTAAAATAAGTACCCATCAAATAAATAATAGGATACCCCAACATCATTAAAGACATTCCTTTAAGAACTAGAGGAAAGGTTTGTTTTTTTATTTGCTGTTTAAAATATGGTCGTAGTATTCCCAATGTTACAGGCAATAACAAAATCAACAACAACGTCAACGGTGGTGCTTGTTTAAGATAAACCGCCACTAAAATTGATGCATAGCTTAAACAAGTCAAAACAATGAGCAGTTTTACACTATTCTTCTTTCCAATATAATAAACTAACGTTTTTCGTCCGTTTTTGATATCTTCTTCAAGATCACAGGTATTATTTGCCAGTAAATTATTAAACATACAAAAAAACATCGGTATAAAAGCAGTTAACATTCCAACAAAAGAATCCATTGTCATTTTCACTTCTCCATAATTTACCAAATAAGCACTTATGATCGGAATCATAAACCCACTTAACAAAGCAGGAATAGTTTCAGCAATTGGTAAACTATTTATTGGTCTTCGACCATAAGAATAGCCAAATCCAACATAATAACCTACTACCCCTAGAAACAAAACCAAAACATCTGTATAAAAAACTAAAATAGCTCCAAAAAATAAAGAAAGACTGAGAGAAATTAAGAAAATCCTTTTGACTGTCTTTAAAGAAAGATTCCATTTACTGATTGTACTTGTTTGTTTTTTATATTCATCATCTTTTGCATTTTGATAGTCCATATAGTTATTAAACGTGTTCATAGCAATATGATAGAAAAATAAGATCACTAAAAAAATTAAGATTCGCCAATTGAACAAACTTCCTTGTGTATAGTAACCATACCCCATCCCTAGCAAAACTAAAAACCAATCTAAAGGCGTTGTATAAATCTCCCCTAATTCCCATAACATTTTAAACAACATACTCTCTCCTATCTGAATCACCATTTTTATTTATCCTTTAAAAACGATTATACCTTCTTTCATAATAGAAGAATAACATTACCTATCTAGATATAATAAAAAAGCCATCAGGTCATTCAACTAAATGAACAAACTAACAGCTTTTAGACTACTTTTTCAAACGATAACTAAACGTCGAAACAACTATATTTTCTCGCCAAGATAAACGAAGACGTAAACGGAGACTTGTCTGATTATGCAAAATATTCTGCCAACGTCTGTTAGGAACAAATTGTGGGATCAAAACAGTGGTCGTATAGTTTCTTTTTGCGGAATTTTTACTAACAATATCAACATAACGCAAAATCGGATTAGTAATCGAACGATAAGAAGAATGAACAATAGAAAAACGAATATCTGGAAAATGTTTTTTAAACTCTGCTTCGATTTCTTTTTCCTTCTCAACATTCTCATCTAATGATACATGCATAGCAACAACATAATCACCGATTGAACGGGCATAATTGACTGCCCCAACATTTGCCTGAGTCGCATTTCCAATTAAGACGATGACGGTATTACCATAAAAATTTTGCTGTTTTACTGTTTCTTCCAAACGCAATTGTTCAGCAACATTTTGATAATGTGCGTGGATGCTATAGAAAATAAAAATCAAAACAGGCATAATGATAAAGAACGGCCAGATATCGCCTAAACGATACAAGAACAAAATAACTATGATTCCATAAGAAATGGTTGCTCCAACAATATTAGCAATTGATTTAGATAACCATTTTTTTGTTTCTTTTCGCCACTTTATGACCATCCCTGTCTGAGATAAAGCGAATGGGATAAATACACCAATCGAATAAAGTGGAATGAGTCGTTCTGTTGAACCTTGAAAAATCAGCAACAAGAAAATAGAACCTGCCGCCAGAGTCAAAATCCCATTAGAATAACCTAAACGGTCTCCACGATCCATGTACATATGAGGCATAAATTTATCTTTTGCTAAATTATATGCCAAAACGGGGAACGCTGAAAAACCTGTATTAGCTGCAACTGCTAAAATCAAAGCTGTTGTAAACTGTAAAACATAATAAAGTAGATTTTGACCGAATACCGCTTTTCCGATTTGAGCCAACACAGTAACTTCTGTTTGAGGAACAATTCCATACCAATAGTTGATAAAGGTAATTCCTACAAAGAAAAAACCTAAAATCGTAGCCATTAAAGCTAGAGTACCAGCAGCATTTTTTGCTCTAGGTTTCTTGAAAAAAGGTACTGCGTTGCTAATTGCTTCTACCCCTGTCAACGAAGATGAACCTGACGAAAATGCCCGTAAAATCAAGGCAATCGTGATTCCTGGCACTACAGTTCCTGGTATTGCAGTTGCATGGAGAGGAACAGCACCTGTAACAATTTTAATTAGCCCCGTAATAATTAGTAATGTGATGACTGCAATAAAACTATATACAGGAAACATCAAAAAGCCTGCTGACTCTCTTAATCCCCGCAGATTCATCAACATAATCAGTAAAACAATCCCAATCGAAATAGCCACTTGATGCCCATATAATGCAGGAACCGCAGAAATAATCGCATCTGATCCAGCAGAAACTGAAACCGCAACAGTCAACATATAATCGACTAATAACGAACCACCTGCTATCAAACCAGCATTTTTTCCTAAGTTTTCACTACTGACTACATAAGCACCGCCTCCATGAGGATATGCATGAATTATTTGTCGATAAGATAACGTTAATGAAATAAGTAAAATAATAACAAAAGCAGCAATCGGCAACGAATACCAAATAGCGGCTGCAGACAAAGTGACAAGTACAACAACGATTTGTTCTGTTCCGTAAGCAATTGATGATAACGCATCTGATGATAACAAGGCCAAAGCTGCAAATCGACTTAATTTATGCTCATCATTTTCAGCAGATTTTAGCGGTTTTCCGATAAATAATCGTTTTAAATAATCCAATTTTTTTAACCTCTCCTTCTTTGATTTTTTCAGAAAAAGCATATTTTTCTATAAACAATCACATATGCTACGCTTCTAGTCTAAAAATGTCAATTATTTACTTGTTAAACTATTTAAATATTCATTCCTTCCTTTTTTCTGTTTAAGAAATTCTCAGCCCCTTATTTATTGTAATTGATAATTGAATAAAAAGACTGACAACATCGCTAAACGATCCTGTCAGTCTCGATTTTTTTATAATTGATAGTAATCATGATTCATACTTTTTAATTCATCTAGATGCCATTCTTGAACCGCTGATTCGTCTAATGAATAACTCTTTGGATGGTCTAGTTTTCTAGAATCGTTCACCTCTGAATTCAGCATTTGAGAAATTTTTTCATCCTGAATTCTTATTATATGTTTCAAACGGACTTTCTCTAACTTTAAATCCATTATTTCTTCTTGTTGCACATCTTTTTTTACCAATAAGCTTCGTAATAATTGTCTATCCCTAACAAAAACTAACGTCAAAACAACGATTACAACAACCATTAAATATATAATAACCAATAAATCTACATCCATTTATACTCCTCCTAACAATACATACCTATGGTAACATGTTAGAGAAGTCCGTTTTTCCAATTTTTTAGTTAAAATAACTGATTTGAGTATTTTTTTGAGAAAAAATTGATTTGAGTTTTTTATTATTCAAAATATATCTAAAGCAAATAATTATGATCAAACGTCACTTCAACTATATAATCTCCAATATTTCTATAAACTTGTTCTTGTATACGAATTTTCAATTCTTGGTCTGTAGCCTTAAAATGATTTGGAACAACTAAATCAAACAAAATACGCGGTTTTCCACCATGATTCACCAAACGAATATCATGACCTTTTAATTCGCTATTGATTGTTTTAATAATTTTTTTCAATTCTTGATGAATAAACTGTTGTGTTTGATCGTATAAGTTTACTGGATCAATATGACAAACAAGATCGACACCCAGCTGCTTTTTAAATTTATTTTCGATTCCGTCTATTGTTTCATGAGCCTGTGTTAAATCCCAACGATCATCGATCTCAATATGAACTGAAGCGAATGTCTTATTTGGACCATATTGATGGATAAGTAAATCATGATAACCAACGATTTCTGGGACAGAAGATAAATATAACTTCATTTCATCAATAGCCGCTTGATCAGGTCTTAGTCCCATCAACTCATTCACAAATTCCCGAATCAACTGCAGACCACTAAAAATAATATAACAAGCAATCAACAACCCAACATAACCATCGATTTTAAGCCCTGTAATTCCTTCTACAGTCGCTGAAACCAAAACAGCAATTGTTGTATATACATCATTCAAACTATCTTTAGCAGTCGCAATCAACGTATTAGAATTAATTTTCTTAGCAACCCTCTGATAAAAGACACCTTGCCAGACTTTGATTAAAATTGACACTAACAACACAAGCAAAATCACAGGTGTCACCTTGATACTTTGCGGTTCTCTGATTCGATCGATTGATGTCATAAAAAATTGAAAGCCGACAAATGTAATCAACAATGAAACCAGCATTCCACTAATATATTCAAAACGTTCGTGCCCATAAGGATGCTCTTTATCCGCGGGTTTCCCAGCTATATAAAAGCCCACTAAAGTCAAAACAGAAGAAACCGTATCTGATAAGTTATTCATCGCATCTGCCATGATTGATACACTGCCTGAAACCAAACCAATAAATAATTTACTTACAAAGAGCAACAGGTTTGATAATAAGCCGACAACTCCGGCAAAAATGCCAAACGCTGTTCGAATATCCGAATTTTTTTGCTGTCTCTTTTCAAAATGATCAATTAAAAAATGTATCATCACAATCCCTACCTCGTTTTAGCATATCTTAACACTATAAAATGATTTCAACTGTTTGTATAGTAAAATACTTCGTTTTTTAGTGACTTTTTATTGTTTAGAACAACCCAATTTGATTGATTGGAAGTCTTTGCTTTTTTATTAGGGATACCTTGAAATAATATTTTTAGCAAAAAAAAGATTGAAACGTCCTTATAAGAGGAACGTATCAATCTTTTACTACTTATCTTTAATGGAAAATATGACTTTCATGAGAAACATTCGCCAATTTCTTCGTTTTTTCTTCAATATAAGGATATAAGAAAATTCCTAATACGCAGAAAACAACACTAATCATAACTAAGATAACGATTGCTTTCCAAGCGTTCGGCCAATAAATTCCTCCAGCAGATTCCCTCAACAGATTCACTGCATGAGTAAATGGTAAAAATGGATTGATAAATTGGAAGAATTTCCCAGAAACTTGAATCGGATAATTTCCTCCGCCACCAGAAATGGAGAGAACTAAGATAATAATCGCAGCACCTTTACCAACATTTCCAAATAGTCCTACCAACACATAAACCATCATCATAAAGGCAAAACCAATCAACAGGGCAAACAAGATACTATAAACAGGTTGCCTTACATCTACACCTAACAAGAAATAATTCCCTAAAGTAACGATTAAAGACTGAGCCAGCCCCATCACTAAGAATGTCATCATTCTTGCAGAGAATTGTTCTCGTTTAGAATATTTCCCACGATCCTTCTCATCTAGATAAAAATCAGTTGTAGCCACACTTGAAAATAAAACGGCTCCTACCCATAAACAAAGAGCAGTATAAAACGGCGTACTAGCTGATCCATTATTAGCAATTGGGTAAATTTTATTTTCGGCAATTTCAACTGGTTTCGTAAAGAAGTCACTTTCAGCATTAGCATCCAGTTTAAGCAGTTTTATAACTTGCCCAAGGTCAACATCCTTTTCACCTTTACGGATCGCTTCTGCAGCTTTGTGGAGCCCTGTTTTGATGTTTGGCCAGTCATTTTGAATTAAGTCATTGGCTTTATCCAAAGCAGCTTCAAGATCCGGCATTTTTTCGTTCACTGTTTTTAGTGTACCAGTAATATTTTCTTTGATTCCTGGATAGTCATTTTGAATGAATGAGGCAGCTAAACCTAATTTTTCTTGTATAACTGGTAATTCATTATTGTATAATTCTGCCCCTTTGTTGATGCCATTTACAATTGTATCCATATGACCGTTCAAAAGAACATTTGCATCATGGATTTCTTGTTTGATGGCAGGTAATTCTGCTTGGTATTTTTCTAATATTCCAATTGCATTAGACACAGTGGCTTCAGTTGAATTCAGTAACGCTGCAAAATCGATTTGTTTCGCTTTAGCTAAGAGACCTTGAGCTGTGCTGATTGTGTTAATCAATTTAGTTAAAATATCATTGATCATCGTTGCAATTGCATCAGCATCGATACTTCCTGCAGTTGCGGCAATCTCATTTGCACCATTTTGAATTGCTTCTAAATCAGCATCCGTGATTGCATTTACATCCAAACTATCAACTTTAGCTTTTAAAACTGATATCATACTGCTAATTGTGCTTAATTTATCAATAGTAGGCTGTAGTTCTTGATTTCCAGCAGCTTCTTGAATCTGAGTCATCGTTTGAATCAATTGTTGAATGACTGCTTGTTGACGTCCTAAGCTATCAGATAACTGTTGTTTTAATACTTCACGCTCTGCGGGTGTCAAATGACTATCTCTTAATTGTTCAACGACTGATGCAACACTTGAGCTTATGGTAGAAATTGCTTGGAGGGTTACTTTCATACTGCTAGTGATTCCTGGCAATGCTTCTTGTAATTTCGCAGCACCTTCTGCCGTTGCCGTTGCTAAACTGTCTGCTTGATCTCCTAATCTTTGAATATCAGGCAATGCGCTCTGAACACCTTGGATGATGATTAAGCCTTGTTTAGCTTCATTAATTCCTTCATTCATTGTTTGTTCAACTGAAGTAAAATCTTCATCAATCATTGCTAATTGTTTACCTGCATTTTGAATTTCAGGAATTTTTTCTTGCAGTGTCAAAATAACTTTCGCTTGTTCTTTGATAGTCGGCATTTTATCGTTCAGATCTACTAATTTTGTACCTAAAGCATCAACTTGAGGTAAGTATTCCGTAAATTCATTAGCTTTAGCTAATTTTGTTTTTAATTCTGGTATTTTGCCATGAAGTGCAACAACTTCTTGCGTATACTTGTCAATTTGATCAATATTTTCATCCGTTGAAAGAATCATGTTTTTAACTTTTGTGATGCTGACTAAATTAGAATCTAAATTATACCCAATATCATTAAACACACTCACTAAAGTACTACTTGCCGTTTTAGTAAATTGATCTGTGATTTGAGCTTGTAAAGACGAGGCACCTTTATCTGCAATTTTTGGTGCAATTGCATTTATTTTCTCATTAATCGAATAGTCTATTTTAGGCTTGGTAATCTCTCCAGTAGTAAAACTTAGTAAGTCTTTAGAGAAATCCTTGGGTAAATAAATACCTGCGTAGTACTTACCTGATTTTACTCCTGTATCCAACTCCTGTTTTGACTCTACAAACTTCCACCCCAGCTGCTTATTCTCATGAAGTTCTTTAAGAACTTCATCTCCAATGTTCACTTCTTTTCCTTTGAAACTAGCGGCTTTGTCATCGCTATATACTGCTATTGGCAATTCTCCTGTATTTGCATATGGATCCCATAATGCTTTGATATTGAACCATGCATAAAGTGATGGGATAATCATCAGTGCAATAATCAAAAATGTAGCGATTGGATTTTTAAAAATACGTTGCCAATCTAATCTAAATAACTTCAATGTGTTTTTTATATGTTTCATTCTGTTCACCTGCTCTTTTTAATGACTGATTTACTTTAGCATAATTTTTTTATCAATAACAAATGAAAAATTCAATTCTTGTCTATTTCTACGACAATTTAAGAAACCTGTCGTAGAAATTACCAGATATGTATTTAACCTTATACTTAAAATTAATAGATTTTTCTATTATAGATTCTTCCTTACACCCAAAAAAAAGACAAACTCATCCAAATGAATCAGCTTGCCTTCATTATTTAGCTTACAATTTTGCTGAAAATTCTGAGACTACTTTTTTCACTTCATTAACTGAATCAGGATCTAAATAAGAAAGGGCTCTAGGAACCACACTCATAAGATACATCTTATCGAGTTTATCCGTTGACCTTCTTTCCATTAATTCTGCCAACAAATGTTTCATGTCTTCTTGATGCTCCGCTTTTGTTCGATCCATTATGAAGTCATAGAATTTTTTTTCTTCTGCTTTCATCGGCCATGCCCCCTAGAATTTTATTCTATTATAAGCTTAAATGATGATAAGTAGAAGTGTTTTGCTTTTATTTCAAAAAATATTAAATTATATAAACAAGGGCACAAAAGAATAATGTTTAGTAAATTTAAAACTAATTTTTAACCTTCTCTATTTCTATGCATTTATTTAATAAATTTAAATAAACTCTAGTAAATCCCTGTTACTAAACCTTTACTTTCGATTCTTTTTGATTAAAAATTCATATGCTGCTCGACTGATAATTCCCATGGGCTGATTGATTCCCGGATTAAAATAAAAATCCATCGTGACTAATTCCTCTAAAGTTACCTCTTTAGCAATTGCTAAAGAAAGAGTGTTGATTGATTGAGTAATATCTTTTTCAGACATCAATTGACCGCCAATCAATTTCTGAGCGTCTTTTTCGAAGACCATCTTGATATGTACTTCATCTTGTACTTCAAGAAAAGGAAATTGACATGGTAATGTTAAAAAAACACTTTCTACTTCAATTCCTTCAAACCTTGCTTCTACTTCTGTCAAACCTGTACTGGCAACATAACTATTAAAAACTTTTGTTGCTGTTGTTTTTTGAGTTCTACCATATTTCATAGGATGACCCAATATATTCATAGCCGCAACCGTGGCACTTCTTACAACATTGTTAACCAATGGAATAAATGATTTTCGATAACTATTGCGGACTGGGTAAGCAATAACATCACCTATTGCAAAAATATTCGAATCACTTGTTTGCATACATTCATTAACACGAATTGTTCCATTTGCATTTAAATCTAAAAAATCTTTTACTAAAGATGCGTCTGGACGAGCATTTACAGCTACAATCACATAATCATTTTTGATTTCTTCATTTGTTGTTTTCGTTATAAACATCTCTTCAGTAGTATCTGAAAAACCAATGACACTTTCGTTAAGATGAAGAATTATTCCAGAATCTTTCATTTTTTGTTCAATGATTGAAGAAATTTCCTTTCCTAAATAACGGAAAAGCACTGAATCTGCACTTTCGATTAAATGAATTTCTTTTCCTAAACCTTTTAACGCATCACACAATTCTACTCCAATATATCCACCACCGATAATTGAGATAGATTTAGCTTTTTCCAATTTTTTTAATACTTCCACAGAACTAGAATAGTTTTTAAAAACCGTTACTTTCTCTTTGCTTGGTAATGTTAAATTAGTCGAAAATTGATTTGATCCCGTAGCAAGAATCAGCTTTTCATAGCTTATTTCTTGAATTTTATCATGATCATCTTTATAAACAATTGTTTTTTTCTCTGGATTAATTGCAGTCACTGTTGCATTAAGTAAAACATCGACACCTTGACTAGCCAATTCTTCTGAAGTAAGATATCTTACTTTATCCAATTCATCAACCATTTGATTCATCTTCAAAACAATCCCGCTTGATACAAAACTGAGTTCACTCCTCTTATCAATTAAAATAACCTCAGTTTGATTATTTAATTTTTTTAGCGTTAATGCAGCCTGAAGACCACCATGTGAGGCTCCGATAATTACTACCTTCACCAAGCTTCCTCTCCTTCCAATCAGATAAATCATTGTTGTAATCATATAAAAAAAGGAAACAATCTGTTTCATTATATCTATAAATCAATTATTTTTAAACATTCATTCATATCATATTTCTTTTTATAAGTTGCGTATTGCCATTTTCTTATGAATCAAGTATCCTTAAAGTGAGGTGTCTATTATGCTAAAACGAGATTTTTTAGAAAAGCCCTTCGATTATATGAATGATATATTATTATTTTTATACAACAATCAAGGCAACGCGACAAAAAACGAGCTAGTCAGCGAGTTTCAGATTAGCTTACCAACTTTAAATGAATATTTATCTTTTCTGCAAAGTTTTCTTGAAGAAAATAACGTAGATAAACAAGTAGAAATCACTATGCAAGGTGAAAATATTTCTTTGAAAAAACAGCCAACTTTCCCATTAAAGAAAGTTGTTGTTCTTTTTCTAGAAAAATCAATTAAATTTCAAATGATCAATCAATTATTCACTAAAGGTGAGTTGACATGTGATTATTTTCAACTGAATTATGCTATTAGTTCTGCGACCTATTATCGCAAAATCACTGAGCTGAATGAACTTCTAAAAGAATTTCATTTGCAAATCAAGCGTGGAAAACTAATTGGCGAAGAAAAACAAGTACGCTATTTCTTCTTTAGCTTCTTTTGGTTTCTCTTTGAAGATAAATCTAGCTTAGAAAAAGAAACAGCTAATCAGTACCTAGGTTTTGTAGATATCCTAAAGGAATCTCTTAATCTAGCTTTTGACCCAACCGAAGTCCTTCAAATCAAATTGTGGATGAAAATTTCCTTTAGACGACTGACCACTGAATTCAATCCCGTCATCAGTCCAAATTATGATTATCCTGATCGCCCGTTATTTGAAGAAATTAATTTAGCCTTACATACATATATGAAAAAGATCGATCGTCCATATACTATTTACGAAGCCTATATGTTTTATGACTTCTTTTGTTCTATGCATAACTTTTCGCCCAATTCTTCTTTTGCATATAGGTTGGCGGAGAAACAACGCAGAGAAAGTTCTTACTTAAACTACATGAATAAAGTTATCTTAAAATATCTAAAACAACAAGGCTATTTATCGAGCTATGCTTCATCAGCCCGTCTTTTGTATATTGAAAATTTATTATTCCAACTGCACTCTCAACTTTATTATTTTGATGGCTTTATTCTTCCGTTTGATAGTTGGACCATAAAGTCAATCGTCCATGCACACCGTCATCCTTTTTCTGGTAATGAAGTTTTTGAATTAATGGATATCGCTACTAAAAAATTTGATCAAGATGGCGAAAAAGGCAGTTTTAAAAATAAATTTACTGAGATTCATTATACGATTATTTTAAATCACATTGCTGAACTAAATGAAGAAAAAATTGCCATTGGCGTCTATCATTCTTTAAATCCTTTTATTGGTGATTTAGTTATCCAGCATTTAACAAATGTTTTAGGCCATAAATATCCTATAAAAGCAGAAGCTTCTAAGGAAGATAGCCACTATGATATCTTGCTATCCAATATTTATAATGAAACAGTATCTGAAAAACAAGAATTAGTCTATATATTTTCAGATATTGGCAATAGTTACGATATGATTGAAGTCGAAAAACTAATTATCAAACTAATTGATACAAGATAAAAGTGTTTTCTTCACTTATCACTACTTGAAATTATAACAGAGAACTCTAGAGTGATGTTCTCTGTTTTCTCTGCATCTATTAAATTTAATGAGAATACTCATAGTTACATGGTAACATAAATCCTTGTTTTATTTGTTTTTATTTTTCTGATTATCGTAAAAAACAACCATAACTGAATTTTTTCATAAAATAAAAAAAACAATAAACGTTTATTGTTTTTTTATTTTATCCAGCCTATATGATTAAACGGTGCAAATCTAAATGAAACCACACCTTCGATGGCTTTACCATCTACCAATCCAAAAGCTCTACTATCACTGGAGTTATTGCGATTATCCCCTAATACAAAATAATGTCCCTTAGGAATTTTTTTCAATTGTGACATTTGATCCAAACAGTCTTCGGATACATTTACTTTGATTGTCCCATCAGGTAGTTCACTTGCTGCAGATAATTCTGACGCTTTTGGTAAAGCTTCTGCCTGATGGTTGATGAACAAATCATTTCCTTCTGTCCAAATTAGGTCGCCAGGCATACCTATGATCCGCTTAACGTATTGAAACTCACTTTTTACAGGTGGTTTAAATGTAATAACCTCGTATCTTTTGGGTTCCTTCGTACGACGAACTATGACTCTGTCTCCATTTAATAAGGTTGGTTTCATCGAATCTCCATCTACCATATGAGGAGATGTATTTAAGATGAAGAAAAAGACAAATACTGCAAACAACACTATTGGAAACATAAATTTAATGATTTCAACAACATTTTCTTTTCTTTTTTTCTTTTTCCTTTTTAAAAATTCTTCTTTTGTCAGCTTTTTCTTTTTTCTTTTTTTATTAGTAGGAACAGCCTTCCTGATTGGCTCAGTCTTAGGTTTTGATTTAATAGTACGATCTTCTCTTGCAAAATCAACTCGTTCTCTATGTTGTGGTCTTTTCTTTTTAGATACAAGCTGCGAACTTTTTCTCTTTTTATTTTTAGCTTTTAGCTTTTTATTCTTATTAAATTTCCTTTTTAATTGCCGTTTTAATAGTTCAAAACGCTCTTTTATTTCATCCATGACACACCTCAATCATACCGATTAACACTCCAAATTAAGAATAACAGACTGCCGTAAAATTATCCATATAAAACCCAGCTTGAATAAAAGGGCTTTACTGACCTTCTAGTTACTCAGCTTAGACACTGTACATGCCCCTTATATTTAAAAAAAGGCGAGCGGAACAAAACTTTAAAAGTTTTGCTCCCCCCACCAAACATTTCGTTGAACATCGAATGAAAAGCGCGGAATATTTCAACCTCAGCGACTTAACAATACTCAAATGCTCAATCAAATACTAATTCTTGTCCTTCAACAATGACACTACTACTAAGCTGATTTTTATTCATTAACGATTGAATAGACAACCCTGAATTTTGAGCAATTTCCCATAATGTCTGACCGTCTTCTACGACATAGACTTCTTTAGGAACTTCATTCTTCTTACTTTCAGTTGTTGCTTCTTCTTTATTTGAGGCTTCTGATTGCTGAACTGATGGAGCAACAGGCACCTCTGACACAACTTCTCCACCAGCAGTAGATACAGATGGTGCTCCACCTGCCGATGCGCCTAAAATTAATGAACCAGACATAAAGTAAATAGCAGTACTAAACAATATTGTCGAAAAAATCAACAGGATATGGTATTTTTTATTGATTCGTTTTTTCATATTGTTCTTCCCTTCATTTGTCATGTAGTGGATTAGTTTCCAGTTTTATCTAAGCGTGATAACTTACTTAAACGTTCTTCTAATTCACGATAAATCGTCATCACTTCGTTCTTAGATTCTTCTACTTCATTAGAGATATTCTTCGCACGATTGCCAATATTAAGCATTTCAAGCTCTGCTGAATTAATCATGTGTTTCGCTTCAACTTGCGCTTCACTGATAATACGATTTGCTTCTTTCTTAGCAGAAACCATTACTTCACCAATCTCTTGTTGTGATTTCAAGGCTTCTTCTTGTAATGATTGGTTTTTCAATAACAAATCATTGATTTGTTGTTTTGCTTGTAATAGTTCAGCTAATTGATTGCCAGAAGCTTCACCTGTTGCTGACATACTGCGCATTGTTTCTAATTCAGCATTTAAGTTTTCTAGTTCTTCTTCTTTTTCTTTGTAGATACTTCTTAATCCAGCTAGTTCAGATTCAAATACATTCTTTTGAATTGAGTATTTATCATTCAAGCCTTGGATACGACCTAAATTGATTTCTAATTCGCTCTTATCTTTTAGAACTGTTTCCAATTCTTTTTTCAATTCTCCAACACGACTATTATCAACAGAGATATCGCTGTTTGTTGATAATGAAACTTCTTTGTCTTTTAGTTCTTGATTTTCTTGTTGTAATTGGCGCATTTGTTCTTGAAGATCAGCAAGTTTTTGTGTCAATTCTTGTTTTTCTTTATCAGTAGTTTGAAGTTTTTCATTCAATGATTCTAATTCCATCTTCACCGTCTCCAATGCTTCTTGTTTTTCTCCGATTGTGCCTCGGGCAGCTAGGTCAGCTTGTAGTTTTTGTATTTCTTTATTCTTTTCAATAATTTGAGCTTCCAATGCTTTATCTTTTTCAACAAGAGCTGTCTCAAGATAAGCAATTTGTTCTTGCCCACTTATATTTTCTTTCTTCAGTTCTGCTATTTGTGATTTTAAACGATTGATTTCTTCAGTAGAACCTGCAGTTTCATTTGCATCTTCCAGCTCAAAAATCTCTGTTTCTTTTTGATTCAGCTGAGTAGCTAATTCGTCGTTTTTCTCTTTCAATTGTTCAAGTTCATCTTGATTGCTTTCAACTTTGATAACTAATTGCTTATTTTGTTGAGACAAGCGGAAATTTTCTTCTTTATTTTGTTCAAATTCAGATTCTTGCATTCTGTATTCTTCAATTAATTCTCTTAAACGAGTAATTTCTTGTTCTTGTTCTGCCATCAAACTACTATTAGTAGCTGTTACTGCAGCTCTTGGTTGCTCGTTTTCCGAACTAAAGTCTACATCTTGCGATAATTCTTCTTCGGAAACTTCGTTAATCTTTTTAATTAACCGTCTCTTTGCCATACTTTTTACACCCCGTCTTTTATTTCTCTACTCTATTTGTCTAGTTTTAATTTTTCTAAGTTGGCGTCTTTCGACTCTCTCGAATAAACCATTGACTGTTTAGATAGTTTGTTTGTTTTATCTCGATATGTAAAGTTAAAATCAATCATCTTGATTTCTTTTACTGGTTGTAACTCTTTTATAAATGTTTCAATATTTTTTTCAGCTGTCTGAAAGTCACTAACTGTCAATGCTGTTGGAAAAACTGAAACTGTTAATGTCTCTGTTTTTTGGCTGATCATAATTGCCACATTTGCCTCTCCAAAGAAGGGCTGCCAATCTCTTATAAGCTGAAGTTCATAATTATCTAAGGCTTGCGCATCTCGACTTTCTACAACTTTTTTCCAAGGAAATTGGGTCAATTTCAATGCATTTTCTTTATAACTCTCAATTTCAGCGCCAGAAGAAGCTCCTCCTCTGGCATCTTTAATTTCTTCTATCTTTAATTCTAAATCTTTATTGTCTTTTCTTAAACTATCTTGATTGTAAAGTATGCCAAAAAGTATTAAGCAAAAAATAATTGCTGCAATCATCAAAAACAATAAAGATCTGCTATTTTCTTGATACTTATAAAAATTGATCTTACGTTTCATTTTTGGACTATCAGAATCCAAGCTCTCCAACTGGAATCGAACATACAACTGATAACTGAAAAAAAGAAACAGTATTACTACTAATACAAACATAAAAATCGTCATCAAATATAAACTCCTTTATCCCTTAATAAAAAAACACTAAATATATCTACTTTTTTGAAAGTTATTCACTTTCCACCCAATTATACATAGTTTATTGTAACATCCCATTGCGTTATTGCCAACTTTTTTTTATAAAAGCTAGTAAAAGTCAATAAAAGAAACTAGTTACTTAATAAACTTTAGCATTTTTTTATTATTTTAACCAAGAAAAACAATTTATATAGTATACTTTCTCTGTTTTCATTTCTTATTTAGCAGTGTTTTTGCTATTTATTAGCAAATAACAAAAAATAACAGTGTATAAGTAGTCAACAAAATGATCATTGTACTATTCCGTTGAATCAAACAATTGTCTCTACGAGACTTGTTCTATGTTTTCAATTAAACGTCTCGATACAATTAACGATATGTACCTAGATTTTCTTCCTCTAGCTCCGCTTCCACAATGCCTACGCTAACGCCCAGCGCTCGATTCACAGAATCCATGATATCAATACTCAAATGACAAACTTTTTCTTTTAAACGTATTTTATCAATGGTCCGAATCTGTTCTAATAAAATGACAGAATCACGTTCTATTCCAGTTTCTTCCGAATTAATTCCTATATGTGTAGGCAATTTTGGCTTAGCCATCTTCGCTGTAATTGCAGCTACAATGATGGTTGGACTAAAATGATTCCCTAAATTATTTTGTATGACAAGTACTGGTCGTACTCCCCCTTGTTCTGAGCCTACAACAGGGGATAAGTCTGCAAAATATATGTCACCCCTTTTGACCATTTGAAACCTCCTGTTCTATTTATATTCTCTTGGTAGGCGTTCAGAAAACACACACGCCACTTCATAGTGAATTGTTTCTAGTTTGTCTGCTACCATCTGCATCGTGATATGTTCTCCATGATCGTTTCCAATAAGCGTAACTTGTGTACCTACATTCATTTTTTCTGGCAATCGAATCATACATTGATCCATACAAATTCTTCCGACAATTTCACATTTTTTCCCATTAACTAGTACTGAAAATCCTTGTAAATGACGCAACCAACCATCTGCATAACCTATTGGTACAGTACCAATCCATTCACTTCCAGTTGTCGTATAGGTATTCCCATAACCAATTCCTTCTCCTGAAGAAAGTTCTTTCACATGAATCAATTTCGATACTAAACTCAAAGCTGGTTTCAATGAATAAACTTCCGGCAACTCATGTCCAGATGGATTCAATCCATACATTGCTATACCAAAACGAATCATATTCCCAACGTTTTCTGGATGCCAGAGTGCTGCAGCACTATTACTTACATGAACATATCTTGGCAACTCAAAAAGCACAGATAAAACTGCTTGGAAGCGCTCATTTTGTTTTTCAAAATAGGTTAAGTCTTTCTCATCTGCTGTAGAAAAATGAGTAAATAAGCCTTCCCAAAGTAGTTTATTTGATCCTTTCACTAATTCAATTGCTTGCTTTGCGGCCTCTGGTGTAATAAAACCAATGCGCCCCATACCTGTATCAATTTTTATATGTATTTTTAATGGTCCTTGTGTTTCTATATGGTTCAAATATTCGATTGCTTGTTCCAGCCATTCTTGCGTTGCAACAGTAACTGATAAATCATATTTTAGTAGCAAGTTTATGTAAGAAACATCTACGATACTTAATATGAGTATTGGCTCTGTTATGCCAGCTTCTCGTAGTTCTATCGCTTCATCTAAGATTGCCACACAAAAACCCGTAGCCCCTCCTCTAATAGCTGCTTTTGCTGTGTGAACCGCTCCATGTCCATAACCATTTGCTTTAACAACAGCAAATAACTCTGTTCCTTGCGGCATTCGTTTAACTTCATTAGAAACATTTTCTTGAATTGCCTGTGTATCAATTACTAATTTTGTGGGACGATGCCATCCTACAGCCATATATGTCCTTCTTTCTTAAACAGCCAGAGCAGAAACAGCCAAATCAACTTACAAGTATTATAAACTAATCCACAGTAACTGAGGAATTTGATTAACTATTTCTTGTGTCAGACTCTATTCAATTTTAGTATATAAAACAAAAACTTTTTCTGCAGCTCCTCTTCTTTTAAACTGTCTCTAAAATAATTTGAGCAACGGCAAAGGTATCTGTATGTGAGATGGAAACAAATACACTACCTTCATGAGGAGATTTTGTCACTATAGGAGCGCCACTATCTTCTTTTAAAACTTCCACATCCTGCAAACCTACATTGCCTATGCCTGTCCCCCACGCTTTAGAAAAAGCTTCCTTACAAGCAAATCGCCCTGCTAAAAACTCAACTTGCCGTTTATGGGGCAACTTTTGTAAAATGGCATATTCTTTGTCGGTGAGAACCCTTTGAATAAAAGAAGACTTATTTATAATAATTTTTTCGATTCTTGAAAGTTCCACCATATCTATACCAATTCCTTTTATCATTCTTTCAAGCCCTCTTTTTTTTATTTTATAAATTACTCTTATTCTATCAAATTTCAGCAAATTTTCCACATAATAATGTAAAATTTTAAAAAAAGGTGAATGAGCACCTTCAGCTCTGACCAAAAAATAGGAAAACAAGCCTTAGACGCTTCTTTCCTCAATCATGTTTTATCTTTTTTCTGAGGAGTTCGTTTAAATAAAAGAAAGGTACAACAAAGCGTGAAAGCCTTGTCGCACCTTTCTATAATCTTATAAACCCAGACACAGAAATACGGTTAACTCTTATTTCTCCCGCTTATGGATTCATTAATTTGAATTGTCTCTAATAACAAAGCTGCGTTTTTTATCGTTATGACGTTTTGCTGAGCGATTGTCTTTACTCTTATTGTAGCCGCCACCGTTTCCAGTTCCGCCTGTTCCTTTGTTATTTTTATTGCCACGATAGCCACCGCCACCGTTTTTGTTGCGATTACGACTGTTTCCACCGCCACCACTACGATTATTCTTATTGAAGCCTTTTTTATTTGATGGTAAAGGACGCTCTGGTGTAATTTTAACCGGAACAGCATCTGACGGATCTTTAGAAATAGTTTTTAGTAATAATGCTGCTAAGTCTTCAGCAGAATATTTTTCTGCAAGATCTTTAGCTGCAGGTAAATAGTTGTCTAAACCATTTTCTGCCATTTTTTCTTCAACAGTTTCGATTGCTGCACCTAATTGTCCTTTAAATGCTTCTTGTTCATTTGGTGGACGTAATGGTGTCATGCGTTTTTTCGTTAATTCTTCGATAACATGCAAGTAGCCCATTTCGTTTGGTGTAACGAAAGTAACGGACATTCCGCCTTTTCCAGCACGGCCAGTACGACCGATACGGTGAACATAACTTTCTGGATCTTGTGGAATATCATAGTTATAAACATGTGTCACACCAGAGATGTCTAACCCACGAGCTGCAACATCGGTTGCTACTAAGATATCTAAGTTTCCACTCTTGAATGAGCGTAAAACACTCATACGTTTTTGTTGAGACAAGTCTCCGTGAATTCCTTCTGCTTTGTAACCACGAGCTTCTAGACCACGAGCTAATTCATCTACACGACGTTTTGTACGACCAAAAACAATTGTTAATTCTGGTGTTTGAACGTCTAATAAGCGTGTCATTACATCAAATTTTTCAAAGTCTTTTGAACGTACGTAATATTGATCGATTAAATCAGCAGTCATTTCTTTTGCTTTAATTTTTACGTGTTCTGGATCTTTCATAAATTTAACGCCGATTGATTTGATTGCCGGTGGCATTGTTGCTGAAAATAGTAACGTCTGACGTTTTACTGGTATTTTAGAGATAATTTTTTCGATATCTTCTAAGAATCCCATGTTTAACATTTCATCAGCTTCATCTAAAACTAATGTTTCGATTGTTTCTAGTTTTAGTGTACGACGATTGATGTGATCTAATAAACGTCCTGGTGTTCCTACAACAATATGTGGATTTTCTTTTAGTCCACGAATTTGGCGGCTAATATCTGCTCCGCCGTAAACTGCTTGAACACGAATTTTTTTATCGCGTCCTAAACGGTATAATTCTTCTTGTGTTTGAATTGCTAACTCACGTGTAGGCGCAATAACGATTCCTTGTAATACACGGTTTGATGTATCAATTTTTTGCAACATAGGTAAGCCAAAAGCAGCTGTTTTACCAGTACCTGTTTGAGCTTGTCCAATAACATCTTTCCCTTGTAATGCTAGAGGAATTGTTTCCTCTTGAATCGGTGTTGCTTCTTCAAATCCTGAACGTTCAATTGCTGCCAATAATTCTGTTTCTAATCCAAGTTCTTTAAATTTCAAATGATATCCTCCTAAATAGTGTTTGTTCCAGAAGAAATTTTTTCTTCTTAATTTGTGTTACAGGTGATTTGACTTTCACTAATTTCAAAAATGTTCTGGGTGTTCGTAAACCTTCAACATAGGTTTATTTATTTTTTCATTAGTGTTACCGAAAAATCCACCTTATGAAGCTACAGGCACTAGAAAAGCCAAACGACTTCGTTCAGCTTTTTTAATCTTTATATTCAATAGAGTATTCTCATTGAATGAGACAATCTATTTTTTTACTTCGATCTTTCGGCAATAGGTTATTCTAGCATAGTTTTATATTTTCAGCAAGTTTTATGAAAGCTTGTTAACTTTCAAGAAGTTCCCTAACGACTTCATTTAATCCCATACCATTACTAGCTTTTAAAACGACCATGTCAGTAGGTTTAAGAAGTGATTTTAAAGTATTCATCAAGTCTGTTTTTTCTTCTTTATTGAAATAATGAACCTGATTTTCTTGATATTTTCCTTTAAGAGATTCGTGCAAAGCTTTCATTTCACTACCATATAAAATAACTTCTGAAATTCCATCTGGATTCAAGTTTTCACTGACTGACGCATGCATTACAGAAGAATCTGGACCGAGTTCAAGCATATCACCTAAAACCGCCACTCTTTTTCCTTTGACGGGCATTTGACTAAAGCTATCTAGTACTAATTTCATGGCCGTTGGGTTGGCATTATAAACATCACTGAGAATTTCAATACCTGTACTTGTTTTTAACCACTCTGTGCGATTCTTAGTCAATTGAAAACCTGCTAATCCAATTCGGATTTTCTCTTCTGATATCTTTAGCCATTGTCCAATACTGATAGCAATCAAAGCATTCCCTACATTATATTTACCTGGAACTGGAATAGTAAATACTTGATCTGAGCCCTTGATTTTAAAGGTAGTTTGTTCTTTTTGTTCCTCAATGATCTCTGCTTGACAGTCCGCTTGCGCCCAGCCAAATGTTTTAATGGTTTGAGTTAACCCATTAGTTAACGGAACTAACAATGGTTCTGCGGCAGGAATAAGTAACAACCCAGTATCAGAAAGTCCAGAAGTGATTTCCATCTTAGCTTTCGCTATCCCTTCTCTGGAACCAAGATTTTCAATATGTGCTTCACCAATCATAGTGATTGCAGCTATATCCGGCTGGGCCAATTTTGATAGAAAATCGATTTCATCGGCATGATCCATCCCCATTTCTAAAATCAGCTTTTCAGTTTCATTTGGCATATGTAAAATGGTATACGGTAAGCCAATATCATTATTATAGTTTCCTTGGGTCTTATATGTTTTGAACTGTTGAGCTAAAACTGCTTCTGTCATATCTTTCGTTGTCGTTTTACCGTTACTTCCCGTAATTGCAATGACCGTAGGATTCATTTTCTGTAAATAGTAAACAGCTAAATCTTGCATCGCTTTTAACGTGTCTGTTACTTGTAAAATTGGCAATTGTCCAGACGGTGCTTCTGGTAAACTCCAAAATGCAGCGCCTGCACCTTTTTCTATAGCATTTTTAATAAATGAATGACCGTCATTCTCTCCTTTTAACGGAACAAATAAATTTCCATGTGTAATTAAACGGCTGTCAAATTCAATACCTGTCAACTCAAAATCTGTCCATTGTTTCCAATCATTGCTGGCTTTGGTTACTTTAGCAGCTTCCCAGAAAGTTAATTTCATTGGTTTCTCTCCTTTTAAACTAATAATAGCTTTTCTCATCAAACACTGTTTTACAACACGGCTAACCATAAAAGGGCTGAGACAAAACCTCTAGTGTTTTGCCTCCTCCCTTTTGTGATTCTATCTTTCGTAAAAACTTTGTCTTTGTTTAAAACGATTTAATGCTAATTGAATCAATTCTTCGATTAAATCATTATATTTCAAGCCCATATTTTCCCATAATAATGGATACATACTAAATTCTGTAAAACCAGGCATTGTATTTAACTCGTTTAAAAATAGTTCGTTTTTGCTAGTCAAAAAGAAGTCACATCGACTTAAGCCGCTGCCATCTAAAATAGTATACGCTTTTTTAGCATATTCTTGTGCTTTTTGATGTACTTCGTCTGGCACTTCAGCTGGAATCTGCATCGTAATTTGATTATCAATATATTTTGAATTGTAATCATAAAAATCAACATCTTTAACGATTTCCCCTGGCAATGTTGTTCGTACATCTTCATTACCTAAAATCGCTACTTCGATTTCTCTAGCTTCGATTCCTTGTTCAACAATTGCTCTAGAATCATAACGATATGCTTCTTCTAAAGCATTTTGTAATTCCTCACGATTTTCAGCCTTGCTGATTCCAACACTTGAACCCATGTTAGCTGGTTTAACAAAAACTGGATAAATCAATGAACCTTCACATTGTTCGAAGACTTTTTTAGGATTTTCTTTCCAGTCGCTCTTCAATACAGGAACAAAAGGTACTTGAGGAATACCGGCTGTTTGCAGTAAATATTTTGTCATAATTTTGTCCATTGCGTTTGCACTTGCCAAAACACCTGCACCTACATAAGGTAGTCCTAATGTTTCTAAAAAGCCTTGGATTGTTCCGTCTTCACCATTAGGTCCATGAAGTACAGGAAAAACAATGCTATCTTCTTCTTTAATTTCACAAGGTGTGATTACCTTACCTGTGAATTCTCCCCACTTATCTACTTCACCATTATCAGACCATGTTAATTTAAGAACATCCACACTTTCTGGTTTTTCTGATAAAAGCGGTCCTTTGACCCATTCACCTTCTTTACTAATAAAAACCAGTTGGACTTGATAATAATTATAATAAATCGCATTTAAAACGGAATAGGCAGACAATATTGACACATCGTGTTCTTCACTTCTCCCACCATATAGCAATGTAATCTTCAAATGCTTTTCCTCCTAAATTTTAAAGTGTAATGAGCTCATTCAACTTCGACCTAAAAATAGGACTGCGGTACGTTAGGCCTCATTCACATTTTATCTTTTTTTCCAAGATGCTAGCCCATGAAACTAGATAGAATAAATTACTATATTGTTTTATCCAATAGAAAAACTCAAAATAGCTCTTTCATATTTTAGCATAAAAGTGTTAGTCCGAATAGAATCAAATAACGAAATAGATGAAAAAATTTTATATTGTTATTTTTTCAATAGAGGATAGACTTTTAAGTTACCTGACAACACGGAATTTATTATAAAAAAGAACATACTTATTTTTAATTTGAGTTGCTTTCTTGCTTGAGTAGTGCCGTAAGCTTTTCTTTAAATTTTTCTCTGTCTGCTTCCGTAAAAGCTTTTGGTCCTTTAGTGTGCCCACCGCTTTTTCGAACTTTCGCACTAAAATAGCGTTGTTCTAATAATCCATCAATATTTTCTCCTGTGTATTCATAGCCTAGCTGATGTAAAACTCGTACACCTTTAGGAAGCACTAGAGATGCCAAACCATAATCTTGTGTAACTAAAATATCATTGTGTCTAATCAATTGAACAATCCTGTAGTCCGCTGCATCTGCGCCTTTATCTACGTAAACAAAAGAAACGTTCTTAGGATATTCTTTCAATGAGTAATGATCAATACTCGTCACAATTATTACCTCAATCGAATAAACAAGAGCAATTTCAATCGTACTGTCTTTCACCGGTGACCCATCACCATCTACAAAAATTCTCATACTTACACCTCTCAGTCGTTCTTACCAGTTAGGTTAAATACCAAGCAGGATGACGTTTCAAGAATGTGGAAACTTCAATAAATACTGCTTCTTTTACAATTTTATATAACTCAGGATTTCTGATTTTCTTTTTTATCGCACCCGTGTATCTTGGACGCTTGACCTTAATTGAAAGAACCATGTCAAACCTTTCGGTAAAGTTGTCTGTTGTAAGATATTTCAAACGGTTCGTTTCTTCTAAAAATTGATTGATAGCTTCAACTGTTCCTTGAACAAAACCATCCAAATGTGTGCCTCCGTCAGAAGGTAAATGCCCGTTCACAAAACTGTCTTTGACACTAGTTGAACCATTTTTTGAAATAACCGCTTGAATTGATACACCTTCACTGACTGTGTTGATAATCAGAGGTTGCCCACTTCTTGTGATACTGTCATCTTTTTGGAATATATACTCCACCAGACCTTGCTCATAGCGGAAATAATTTTTTTGTTTTTTGCCATCTGTCAATGAAATTGTTAAACCGCTGTTTAACATCGCCAATTCTTGGCTACGGTTAAATAAAATAAAATAGGATAATGGCTTATTGCCGAATAATGTTTCATCTGGTGTAAAAGCTAACTCGATTCGCTGCCCCTCATCTTCCGATGGGATTAATGCTTTTTTATTCAACTGTCCATTTTGATAAATCTGAATGGTTCTTTTCCCTAATTTTTCTACCCCAAACCCCACCTGCTCGGACAAGGCATTGACGACAGATAGAAAAAGATAGGGAGAGGTGTACTGCTCTGTTGGTGTTTTATCTAAAAATAACCCTTTTTTACTAAAAAAAGAAAAAATAAATTGTTTCTCT
Source organism: Enterococcus sp. AAFC-DPL-5146 (assembly GCF_058216635.1). Classification (NCBI taxonomy): domain Bacteria; kingdom Bacillati; phylum Bacillota; class Bacilli; order Lactobacillales; family Enterococcaceae; genus Enterococcus; species Enterococcus sp. AAFC-DPL-5146. The sequence goes on from NZ_CM177103.1 coordinate 2,496,354, forward strand.
GAAAGTTCAATAGAAAGTTCTGCTTGTTCTATATCAACTGCCAACTGCAATAAATGATCTAGTACTTGCAACACCATACTTTCCAAACCAGTCGGACCAATTCCCCCAATGTATATACTTGGTCGTTTTCGAATACTATCTTTTAGAACATCATCGTCTAGCGCTTTCCAAATATTTTCATTGGTCATGTTGATCTCCTCCTGTAAACAGACTTATTTTACTGATATAAAAATTACAAATGTAACTATATTGACAACTTCATAAGCATAACAATTTATCTAGTCCACGTAAATGTTTTATCTAAATTTCCTTATCTCCTCTATTATAAAGAAAAATAGACTAGAACGAAAGAGGTATGAGATAAAGTCTTTAAAATTAAACCAATTACGTTATTCTAAAAATATGTTCATTATGCTAGTTCATGCTATCAGAATTAACAGAAAACACAAAAAAGATACAAGTTGGCAACTAACATCCACTTGCACCTTTTTTATTCGCCCATACAATTCTTTCTTTAGCGAACAATATCAACTTTTGGTTGTTCCATCATAAGTTTAACTTGTTCAATTGTTGTCAACGGTACATCTCCTTGAATCGTGTGAGCTAAAACACCATTAGCAGTCGCAAACTCTACTGTTTCCACTAACGACCAAGACTCACTATACCCCAGCAATATCCCTGCAGCATAACCATCTCCTGCACCAATTCGATCTAAATTAACGATTTCTCTCGGTTCTGCCTGAACATAGTTTTTTGGATCAAATAAAAAACCAGCTAAGTAATGTCTATCCTCTTCACTTTGACGAATCGTTCCAGCAAAATAATCAATTTGGTATTTAGCCATAAATCGATGAACCAATTCTTCAAACTGTTTAGAAGAATCTAGCACTTCATTTATAGGCATTCCTAATAGATCCGTCAAGTCCCGTTGACTCCCGAAAACTAAATCACAATATGGCAGTATATTTTCATATTGTTCCTTCATAAATGAAGCCTCATGATCTTCATTTAAACTTGGACGAAAATTAAAATCAAAGCATACTTTTTTCCCCTTATCATGTGCTTTTCTAGCCAAATCAAATGCAGCATCACGAGTCTCTTCCGTCAAACTTAATGAGATTCCGCAAATATGCACTAAATCAATATCCTCTAAAAACGTATCAAAATCATAACTTGACGCATCGCTCACACCAAATGAACTGCTCCTACGATTTTGATACGTTACTTGAGTTGGTCTGGGGCCAAATCCCATTTCAGCGAAATAAGACCCTATATGGTCACCAGCGTTCCCAATCCATTGATCTTGAATACCCAACTGACGCATATTCGCTTTGGCTGCATAACCTAAACGATTACTAGGAAGTTTTGTTATTAAACTTGTTTGACAACCAAAATGAGCTAAATTACTTAAAATATTCACTCCAGTACCTGTAAAGTCCAAACGTAACTCTTTGGTCTGCTCCAACATCAGATATTCTGGCGGAGTCAAACGCATCATTATTTCACCAAAAGCTGCAATTTTCATTATGATCCCTACCTATTTCCAGCTTCACGAGCTTGCACTTCGGAAAAAAGACAAAACTTGATTGCGGCAGAAAGCGCCACAGTCAAGTTTTCCTATTTTTCTGTCCGTGCTGAACCAGCTCATTCAGCTTTTATTTTTTCAATGTATTTTTCATCATCCCAAGCAATGTTTTCACATCTTCTGGTCTGGTATCTCCTGTTGTTGAATCGATAATTGAGCTGTAAACGTGTGGAATGATTTTCTTCACCCCGGCATCCACTGCGATTTGCACGATTTCTTCAAAGTTTTCTAGATCAATGCCTCCTGTTGGTTCTAGGTAGAAATCATATTTGGCACAAGCCTTTGCCACTGCTTTGTATTCTTCGATATGAGCTAAGCCTTTCATTGGGAAAAACTTGATCGAACTGCCTCCCATATCTTGTAATAAACGAATTGCTGTTTCAATCGTCACTTCTCCTGCTGGTGTTTGTGAGCTTAGTGGTCCGGTTGCGATGTTTACGATGCCTACTTTTCCTGTTGGTGAAACTAATCCGTTAACAATGGTGTCATTTTGTCCTAATAACGCGCGAGAAGTCCCTACACCTGTGAAGACTTGGTTCACATGTTGCGGTTGTAATTCTTTTGAGATTCTTGATACCATTTGGCTTTGATTTGGATCTCCTGCTCCTAGACCAACGGATAAGGCATTGTTGGTTTCAGCGGCGTATTTTTTCATCGCTTCGATTGCGGCTTCATCCGTTGGATAGTTTTTCGAAAGAACGCCTAGTACGATATGGCCTTCTGCGGCTTCATAACAGTCTTTCGCATTTTCTACTGAGTTGGCTAAAACATTTAAACAGATACGGTTTTCTAAATAATTTGGTGTTAATGACATGGTTGGTTCACTCCTATTTTCTCTTTTTTTTAATTCATGATCGCAGTTAAGCGTGTCACGATTTTCTTCATTTCTGCTTCGTTTACGGAACGGATATCAAATTCAATGATCCCATTGTTGGCTTGGTATTCTCTAGTGTAAATTGCTGGACTCTCCGCTTTCAGTTCTTTAATCACTTCTTTCGCTGATTTTGAGCCATTAACTTTGATACTTCCTCGGTATATGTCTCTTCCGGCACCATCTTGAACGACTTTGGCTTCGATGTTTTTGATTTGGTTTAGATTTGTGATAAACGGGGCTAGTCGTTCTTTCATGGACTCTCCTGATTCACTGCCATTTTTTACATAATCTTCTACTGCTTGAGTAAAGCCTAGAATGTTGTCTTTTCCAATCTTCATAGCACGACCGATTCCTTTGCCTTGAAGGCGAATCCATTCGATGTAGGCTTTTTTACCAATTACCAGTCCCGCGCTTGGGCCTTCGATTGCTTTAGCTCCGCTGTAAATGACCAAATCAGCGCCTGCTTCGATGTATTTAAATAACTCTTCTTCCGCTGCGGCATCAACGATCAACGGGATGTTATACTTTTTGGCAATCGTTGCGGCTTCTTCCACGCTTAACATACTTTTTTGAACGGTATGGTGGCTTTTGATATACAGAATAGCGGCTGTTTGATCCGTAATCATCATTTCAATGTGTTCTGGCGAACACATATTAGCGTAACCAGCCTCTACAACTTGTCCGCCGCCTTGTTCCACCATCACTTCAACGGGTGTACCGTAATCTACATTATGCCCTTTTGGCAGGATGATTTCACGTTTCGTGATTTTTTCTGTATATGGATGATAGGCGTGATAAGCGGAGCCTTCACCGATTAAGGCTGCGACACTTTGCGCGATGCCGGCAGAAGCAGAAGAAACGACTTGAGCATCTTCCACCTTTAATAAATTGGCTAAGTAGGCGCCTGTTTGCTTGCTTAGTTCGCTCATTTCAAAGAAATGTTCCCCACCGAATTTTTGTGCGGCTAAGACATTTTCAGAAACTTTCGATACACCTAAAATCGTCATTCTTCCTGAGGCATTGATGACTTCTTTTAGGTTGAATTTTTCATAACTAATTGTCATAAACAATTCCTCCAATAATGGTTTTTACAGGTTTGATGACTTCTTTTGCTTCTCTAGTAAATCCATTTGAATCAGTTAATGTCTTCTGACCAGCTTCAATAGTAAAGATTGTGATATCTCCGTCATACCCTTCTTTCAACTGACCTTTCGTATCAAAATGGAAGGTTTCAGCTGGAACTGTCGTAACTTTTTCAATTATTTCGACCCAATCATAGCCTACCACACGTAATTTCTCCATCGTCGTGGCTAAATCATAAACGGGTCCATTTTCACGATTACGGATATAAATGTCTGTACTAATCGAAGTTGCTTTCATATCATCTTTTAAAGCTGTTTCAGCAACATGAAAATTAAAACTGTCTGTTCCATGTCCAATATCAAAAACAATCCCTTTATCATATGCATCCCAAACAAAATCTTTTATTTTATCTGTTGCTTGGTTCAAGATACCATTAGGTTTACCATTGAAACAATGAGTCAACACATCTCCTTTAGACATATTTGCTAAAATTTCGTCTAATTCTGGAGGTGCGGAACCAATATGAACCATCAACGGCAGGTTATTATTTTCTTTTTGAATTTTTTTAGCCATTTCTAAAGGAGTAATGCCATTGTCACCAATTACAGTTTTACTCATTCTAGCTTTGATTCCTACGACAAAATCAGGTAGTTCAGTCAACGCTTTATGAACCAGCTCTTCTTTAACTTTACTTAAATCAGCTAATTCATCCTGTTCGACAATGCCCCATTTTGAAATATTCACTAATGCATAGACATTGGTTTTTGCTTGTTTGGCTAAGTCATAGAATTCATGAATATTTTCAGCACCTGTAGTACCAGCATCAATAACCGTTGTCACACCTTTTTTAACACCAATTTCGTCTGGGAAATCATAGTACAAAGTCATCTTCTCAAAGCAATGAACATGATCATCGATCCAACCAGCTGACACATACGTATTAGCATCCAGCTCAATCAACTGTTTACTTTCTGCTTCGATTTTATCTGCAACTTTTGCGATTTTCCCAGCATTGATTGCTATTTCTATTGGTTTACCTTCAATGGTTTTTCCATTTTTTATGATTAAGTCGTAACTCATTTTATCCCCTACTTTTCTTTAAATCTAAATTTTGTCCAGGGTTTTACAAAATCCAACAACAACAATTCTTTCTCTGTTATTTGACCTACTTTGTTTTTACGGTCATCCTTATGTGGCTGTAAAACAATTTGCAGTTCATTTTTGTATTTCCCGAATGTATCATTACCTATCACAACATCACCAATTTGAAATTCTTGTGTATTATCATGTGCTTTATTGGCTTGTTTTTTATATTTTTTTCGTACCTCAGTGGAACGAACCACTTGATCTGTAATGTCACCACGACGAAAGTGCTGTTCAGTCAAAGTAATTTCTTTTTCAACATCACTAACATCACTTGTAAACTCAACCGCTAATTCAAGCTGATAACGATTTAAATTACCTAATAGCTCCAACTCTTCATCGGAAGCATACGCATTACCAATAATCACATCATCAATCAATCCTGTCGCAAATAAATGTTTAGTTTGAACCTCTACTGGTAAATGACGATGCAGTTCAAGCGTTGGCAAGCCATCATTTACATCCCACGGACCAATTGTGCCAACTTGTGAATTGATAAAGGCAGCTGTCCTAATCCCATGTTTTTTAAAACGAACACTACAGCGCTCAAAGAAATCATAGGGTAAAGCTGTGCCCTCTTGCGGATAGAAGTTGTGGCATCCATAAAGAAATGGAACGTTCGCTTCATAGGTCAGTATATTGTCCAAATAAGCCACATCATTACTCATATTTAATTCAATCGCTAAATCAAATGGATTAAATGTTAACTTCGCTTCTTTATTGCCATCAAATCCAGCATCTAAACGAATTCCATCCGCACCCGTTTCATAAAAGAAAGTTAAATCATCGTATGAAATTTGCAATTCATCAAAAATATTCGGAGCGACATCCAAAATTGTTTCATAACCTAACTCTTTTCCGTAAGCAATTAATGATTTGAACTTTTCCTTTACAATTTCTTTTCCTTCTGACACTTCTAACATACTCATAAAAATTCGCGAAAAGCCACATTCGCTGGCTTTTTTTAAATACGCTTTATCTTTTTCTATATCACTATGATCTGGGTAAACTGATACACCTAATGCTCTTTTCATCGATTATTCCTCCGCTTTGTATGATCGTATTTATTTCTATATTATCTTAAAGCTAGATATTTCCAAGAAAGTACTGAGCTGCAAAAAATAGTTACTGTTCCTATTATAAATAAAGGCTGCTTGATTAAAATCCCAATAACAATTGCAACCGCAATCAAACAAATTGAAGCTATAAATAGATGTAAAAACCTCAAATCAGTATATTTTTCAGGCAACCATTTTCTTTCAATCATCACTTGACTAATAATGAAAAATACTACGAACCAAATTAACATGACTTTAATCACCAAAGAGGATAGTAACACTACTACCCTCCCTCTCTTATTCTTAATTATGCAGCAACTTCTTTTGTTTTCTTTTCTGCTGCCAACTCTTCTGCTTCTTTGTCTAACTGTTGTTTTTCATATACTTTGAAGAACGGGTAGTAGATCGCCAAAGTAATCGCGAAATTGACACAGACAAGCAGTGCTGCCGGAACGCTCCAATTTGTACTCATCCAAGCCGCCACAGGAGCCGGTATGGCAAAAGGCAGGCGAGCGGCCATCATTGGAATCACATTTGTCACTGTTAAAAAATAAGAAAATGTTGTTGTAATTAGCGGTGCAACAATAAATGGAATCCCTAAAATCGGATTCATCACGATTGGTGTACCAAAAATCACAGGTTCATTGATATTAAATAGTCCCGGTAAAAAGGACAATCGTCCTAAACTTTTCAAGTAAGTTGATTTAGAAAACATCATTAATACGACCAAAGCTAAGGTAGTTCCTGCGCCTCCAATCCAAATGAACCATTGTAAAAATTGTTCAGTAAAGATATTTGGTAATTGATGAACAGAAGCTCCTTCTTGAAAGGCTAATGTATTTTCAGCAATTGACATATCCCAAAAGGGTCTGATAACAGGACCCATAATTGCAGGGCCATGAATCCCTAAAACCCAGAAGAAACAAATCAAGAAAACTGTTAGCAAGCCGCCAAATAAGCTATTACCTGCTAGCGTATCTTTTAAAGGCATTAACAAGGTACTTAAGAAACCATTCAAATCAAAACCAATCACATGGCGAATTACCCAGAACAATAATAAGATCACAGCACCTGGAATCAATGCAATAAATGAATTTGAGACTTCTGGTGGAACCCCATCCGGCATTTTGATTGTAATATTCCTTTGAATAAAGAAACGATAAATTTCTACAGAGATAAGTGCAGTCACGATTGCACCAAATAACGAAGAAGAGCCCAAATTAGCCAAATTGATATAACGACCAGCTAAAATCACATCTTTGACCTCTTCAAAAACTCTCGTTGGCGGTGCTGCTGTTACTAAAAATGCCATAACTGCCAAAATCCCGCATGTTAAAGAATCTAACTTATAACTTTTTGCCAATGAAGAAGCAATCCCAAATGTCGCATACAACGCTAAAAGTCCCATAGTGTAACGTGATGGAATATCCAAAACAGCCTGATATGGTTCGATAAATTTCATATAAGAATCAATCGGAATATTCTGAAACACTGTAAAAAAAGCACCGACAATCGTCAAAGGCATAGTCGCAATAAGACCCTTTCTAATTGCTGTCATATGCCTTTGCGAACCGAACTTGTTAGCAATCGGCATCAATTTTACTTCCATCCACTGCACAAAACCATTCATTTCTTTTCCCCCGTCCAAAAGTTATTATGAATAAAAAATCAGATTATTTCCCACTCATAATAACATGGTAACATTATAATGTAAACGGTTTTCAAAAAGAAAAGTGCATTGTAGATCCGCTTTAGCTAGGTAAATCTACTGGAAATATTGCACCAAATATCATTGCACCTAAAATTGCACCACCAGCAATTGGTTTTTTCCATACATAGAAAATCACTGCACCAATGATTGAACCAATACCGATTGGAGCAGAAGCTCCACATGCACTAATGATGATTAATGGACCTAAGAAGCGACCCGAAGCATTTCCTGCCCCCATCATCACATCCGCACCAAATGTAGAATTTGATTGATTGATGGTAAATTTACGAATCATAATAATGATTCCGCCAATAATTAATCCAAGAACTGCTCCCGTTAACAATGCCAAGCCAAAGTTTTCAAGTGGCGCTTTGATTCCCATACTTAAAAGAATTGCTGGAACGCCAATCCCAACTCCTGTTAAGATTGCACCGCCGATATCCAAAATACCAACAAGCGAACCCTCTAAAATACGTGCAAACAAGAAACTTGCACCGAATGCTGCTGCAGCACCATACGAACCGCCGTCCATTCCAGCTTTCAACATAGCAACGATTGCTACTTCGTTAAAAGCTCCTACGCCATATTCAATATACATATGTGTTCCAGCAAATACCCCTGCCGATAGCAAACCGACTAAAATCGGAAATGACCAATCAGCAAACCAAAAACTCTTTTTTCCTTCTAATTCCAATGTTTCTTCCATTATTGTTCCCTCTCTTTCTACTTAAATTATTTCCCTACACTGAAAACATCATGCATATTTTCCAACCAACCTGGAATCTGTAGGCGGAAACTTTCAATCATTTGTAAGTCAAATCCTCGGAAAAAGGCACTAAATACAAATAATAAAATGACTGCAACCATCATACTCTTCGTAACTCTATTCCAACCGATTTCATCGACACCTTTTCCAATTAAAATCCCCAAAACAACTCCTGGAACCGCATTTCCCATGATCATTGTTGCGAGACCACCAAAAATTGTTGCCCATAAACCTGAACGTTTTCCAGCATCAATCGCTGCTAACCAGAATAATACTGGCATAACTGTATTAATCAATAAATTTGCTGCTGGTACTAAAACAGCAACTGCTGTTACTTGTAAGGATTCTGGAATCGCTGAAGCTGTAGTATTTAAGAAAGCAACAACTAACATCCCCACGACTGCACCTGTTATCCCCATTTTTTTAGGATTATGCATTGTTTGTGCAACATTTTTATTTTTTACCAACAAAGCTGCAGCAGCCCAGTTAGGAATCACACGGTGATCCACATCTTGTGTAAATGCTCCAGCTCCAACAGTTGATGCCCACGCATTGAAAAAGAAACCTAATCCAAATGAGAAATGACTAGCAGCATCTCCTTCACAAGCATTCATTTCACCTAACGTTCTAAATGCACCTAATCCTTGAGTACTTGGTGCATGGAACATTCTTGCAGCCCCTGCTCCTGCTGCAAATCCAACAACTCCCCCAATCAATAATGACTTGAGTAAAATAACTAAAACATCCATTTAATTTGCCTCCTTATGCATTCTTTTTTTCTTTCCAAAGGGGATGGGAAGACCATTTGGATCAGTAACTTTTTTTTCTACAAACGGAATGGTTTCCATCTCAATCAATGTAATCTCCACTTCTACATTCAGCAAAACACGATAATCCGCACGGGTACGGGGCAAAAAGAAAAAGAAGAAGCGTTCTGTATAGGTCTCTTGCTCTGCTTTTACCACCTGAATATCTAACGGCTCAATACGCACGATAACATCATTTTTTTCTTTCAGTACACGATTATGAATTTGATTCAATGCATTAGCAAAGGCTAAATTCTTTTCTTTTCCCGTCCCTTCAACCTGAATGACTTGGCGTTGTTTAGTTGTTACTTTTTCCATTTGATTTTCCTCCCCGTATTATAAAGCTACACAGACTCCTTATTTATCCGTTCTTTTTCATATAAGCTTCAACAATCCGTTTACCTAATTCTTCTTGGTCCATAAAACCAAAACCTAAAACAGTTTTTCCATCGTTGATTGCCGTCACACCTTCATCAATCGAACGCATACCATGGCGTTCTGGATAACCATACTTCGTTGCTGCTGTTAATGCACCTGCACCGCCGCTTCCACAAAATGAAATGCCTAAATCAGCATTTTCTTGCTGCATTACATCACCCAGACGCATATCTGCACCCATCCCTGGGACAACAACCGCTTTCCCCCCAGCTGCTTCTACACCTTTTGCGACATTTTGACCTTTACCTAAACGATCTGCGATTACTACTGTTACCATTCTTTATTCCTCCTAATTTTTAAAGCTGAGTAGGCTCTTTCAACTCCGACTGACCAATAGGAAATTATGATTGAAGTACCTTTTCCCTCATTCATAAATCATCTTTTTTAAGTCGGAATTAGTCTACGAAGCTAGATATTTTTACAATTGCTACTACTTTTATTTCAACTCTTATTTTCAATACTTAATTTTGTTTCGCTGCTTCAAAATGAATCGATAAAACATACATTTCATCTTGTGGTAAATTCCCAATATGCTGAACGACTTCATCAGCAATCCCTAAGGCTTCTTTAGAAACTTCTTCAAACATCACTGGATCAACACCCGACATTTTTTCATCAGCCTTTGATCGTTTGATCATCTCATTGACATGATTAATCAAAATTGTCCATTGTAGTTCTGTAGGCTGTATCTTTTGCTCCTCCAACAACTCACTGATTTTTTTCAGCGACGCTTCTAACTCGACTTTATTCAAACTTTCGTCAATTATTTTTTGAGCATCGTCAGTTACCTTCATGCGTACTACCCCTCTCTTATATAATTCAATAAAGCAGTAATTTCTGCTTGATTAACCATTAAATCATTTTTCGCAAAAATCTGTTCGATTTTCTCTACTAATTCCTTCTGTGCCAATAACGTTTCTTTCACAATATTGCCCTCATTCTCGTACTGACTGTCAAAAGTGATTCGATGAACCATCAACATCACATGAAGTAAAAATGCTTCCTTGTATTCTTGAGTCAACTTTTCAGCAAAAGTTTTTAGTAATTCTTCATAGATTACGTAAGTACGCACAATTATGTCTCTACTCTCTGATTCGATTCCTTGTTTTTCTTTGATCGGCTGTCGAGGAATCAAACGAGGAACTTTCCCTGTTCGGGTATGAGTTAAAATTTTATTTACCTCTTCTTGAATACTTTGTATATCAGCTGTCGTAGGCAATGGATTAACTTTGATAAACGGACGATTTACGATCTCAATTGGAAAAATACTCAAAACCAAGTCTGGATTTTTTTCTTCTATAACATCCACTGCATTCAATACAGAAGCAAACCCTGCAATTTCAACATTGGAAACTTCTTCCATAATTTTTTGTTCAATCAGACTCGTTACCCCCAGTCCCGTTGAACAAACATAGACGATTCTTACTACATTAATTTCATGAAGATTTTTTTCGTAAGCAACTAGAAAATGCAGTGCAATGTATGCAATGAATGAATCATTAATCAACAATGCAGAGCCCACAATATCACTTTGGCTAGCAAGCTGAATCGCTGAAAATAGTTGCGGATACTTGGCCTTAATATCATCAACAAAAGGATTATACTCATTAATAAAAAGATGTTTTTTTGTTAGCCGTAAAGATAAATGAGCAAACAGATTCGTAAACAGCTGTCGATCTCGGTAAAAAGGAAAATTGATTTCTTCTGAAACGTCTTTAATCAACTCCTCTGTCAACCCAACGATATCTTTTTGATTATTCGCTACAAATACATCACTATAAATGTAAAGGTATTCATCTGCTAACAAGGGCAATTCATAATGATCAAATACTTGTTTCATCAATAGAAATGGCAATTCTTTTTTTTGTTGCAGTACTTTTTGGTTTGTCAGCATTTTATAACCGCCAACAGTATGATGCAACTGCATTCTAGAAGCTGCTATAGCAACTCTTAATGTTATCGAAAGGATCTCAGAATAGTTAAATTGATCAAATAACGACGGGTCCAAAAGGTTGGTCATTTCTTTTAAAGCTACTTGGTAAATCTTTTGGAAAATTGTATTGACTCCAACATGAACTTCCTGCATTTTTTTCTTTTGACCCGATTGAACAAAATAACTCATGATTTGATAAATGTCATATTCTGTTATTTCTTTTTGCGTAATAAATTCCATTAACAAGCGAATTTTACTTTCCTCACCAATAATAGAAAAACCCTGTCTACTTTGACGGTTTAACGCAAGACCATAAATTTGTATTTGTTCTTCCACACGATCCAAATCACTGATAATCGTATTTCTGCTAACCTGTAATCCATCCGCCAACTCCTGTGAGGTCAAACAATTCGGTGCTAACAATAAGCGGAAAATTAGTTGATTTACCCTTAATTCCTGATCAGGGTATGTTTCAAAACGTTCTACCTCAATAATTTCGTTTTTCAAGGTCAATCGTTCTGAATCGGGTATTTCCAACCAAATTCCTTTGTTGCGACGAGTCTGTAATACAACGTTTTGTTCTTTGAACCAGTCACGAACGTTTTCTAAATCGTATTTGATTGTCCGCACACTAACATGGAAGGTTTCTGCCAATTCTTTTGTTGTAATACTGTCCTCTAAATCTAATAACAACAACAAGATTTTTATTTCTCGTTTTGATAAGTGCAGTGACATTTTACTCACCAACTTTCTTTCCCTTACACTTGAACTATAGCTTGATTTTTATTGTATAACAACACAAAAAAGTTGCACTTACACAAGTGCAACTTTATTAGTATACTATTTTATTTTCAAAAATAAAATCCTTTGAAAAGTTATTTTATATAAATATTCCAGCCTAAACTAACGGTTTTAATAATGTTTTTGCTTAGTGCAACTAAAAATATGCATTATTAAATACTGTTTGCACCACTTAGTGCAATGGTTTTAGTCACAGAAAAATACATAACAAAAAAGAAGACCTAAGTCTTCTTTTTTGACACAGTATTTATAAAAATAAATAGATAACATCTTCTCCACAAAAATATTTATCCGACACGCCTACATCCGGTAGGTATGATTAAACATATGTGCCTCTGTTGTTTTGTTAATCACTAGCCGTCAAAACGGAACAGCCAAAGCTGTCTGATTAAGTCAACTCGTCGCATGAGGATTACTTTAACACAGATATGTGTTGATTGCAACTCCTTCTATTATCTAATTGTCTTCTTTCAACCATTCATCATATATATACTCTACCAAACGCACAGTTTCTAAAGTCATTTTTTTCGTCATCACGGGGCTTTCCAGTAATCCTTTTTGAAGACATTCGTTGACATGATCAATTTCAAAAGCGAATTCACTTTCAAAATCACCAATTAACTCTTCTTGATTGCCACTGTCATCATAAATCATAGCCTGCTTGGCTTTCCAAAAAGAAGGGATTTCTATTCGTCCGTTTTCACCATAAATCGTCATCTGACTTGGAATAGCCAATTTAACTGAAATGAATAGGTTACCTAATATTTGATTTTGAAACTTCAAGGCTAAGTTTACCTGATCGTCCGTTTCCCCTTGTTTTCTCGTCCCACTACCATAATATTCTGTGATTGGTTGATCCAATATAAATTGCATATATTGAATTGGATAACTTCCTGATCCATGCAGCGTTCCGCCACCAGCATCTAATGAATGAAACCAACTGATATGGTCAACAGTAGGATACGTCGTTACTGACTGGAGCCAATGTACCTTGCCGATTTTATTTTGCTGAATTGCTTTTTTTACTTGTAAACTAATCGGCAAAAAAACTGATTTTTGTGCTTCCATTAAGAAACACCCATTTGTTTTCGCCAATTCAAAAAGTTCTTCTGCTTCCGAAAACTTCAAAGTAAAAGGTTTTTCAACTAAAACATGTTTATGGTTTATCAGCGCCATTTTTGCGGCTTCATAATGCCCTTTGTTGTAGGTAGCAACATAAACAATATCTATCTGTTCATCTTGACATAATTCTTCATAAGTACCGTATGCTCTAGGAATAGCCAATTCTTTAGCTACTTTCTCAGCTTTATCCAGCTTTCGTGAAGCAATTGCAGTAACTTCTCCTACTCTGCTTTTTTTGACACCTTCTACAAAACGTGGAACGATTTGAGCAGTACTTAAAATCCCATAACGAATGTTCATTCTTATCGACTCCTTTGTTCATACTATATCGATAAATTCCGAATAGTTCAAAAGGATTTGTTTATATTCCATCATTGACAAAAAAACGTGACTGAGATAAAACTCTTCGATTTTTATCTCAGTCACCGAAAATACAAGTGAACGATATGAACAAATCAGATTCTTCCGCAATTTCAGAAAAATCACACAACGTATAAACTGTTTTATACGTTTTTTAGTCCAATTGACAAGAAACACAACGAAGGAACGAGTTGATATAGAACCTACTTGATGCTCGAGCCTAAACGATTTTTGTCCCCTTTTTAGCCTTAAACAGCCTAAAATTAATACTCGCGATTCGTCTGGTTCAATTTATTTCTCAACTCTTTTTTCAAAACCTTAATTACGAATATTTATGTATATCTTTATCTATGTACTACTCCCCATTTAACGAATGCCAATACTTATTTTTAACGCTTGATTAACCTTTAACATATCGTCTTCTTGTAACTGACAAATCTTGTGAAGAATCCGTTCTTTATCCAACGTTCGGATTTGCTCTAACAATACCAGTGACGGTGTCATTCGATCGTCATGAGGTATATCCACTTTAACCTGTGTTGGCTGCATTTTCTTATTCACGTTCCTAGTAATAGGTGCAACAATCAACGTTGGACTAAATAAGTTTCCCTTATTATTTTGAATAATCAATACTGGTCTAATTCCTCCTTGCTCTGAACCAACAACCGGCGAGAGATTTGCATAAAAGATTTCTCCCCTTCGCATCATAATACTTTATCACCCCTAACTTAACAAACTCTTCTTCATTGTAAATTATATCATGCTTTTATCGTAACATTTTTCAATATTTTGTACCAATCACTTAAAACTTTGATAAACTCATTTAAAAGAATATTTCATGAGAAAAAATGTTTGCCATTTATTTCTTTAAAAAAATTTCAGTTTGTTAACTATATATATTTATATTCAGAATAATGTATAGAAAAATAACATTCGTTTCTTTCCTGATAATAAAAAAAAGCAATTCCCTTTGCCAAAACACTACATTCCAAACAAAAAAATAACTATAGATTATAACGTTTGTTCACCGGTTCTTTCTTTTTTTTATACAAAAAAATTTTTTTAATATAAAAACAATATTCGTAATCAATTATTAGGTTCCTCTATCCAACACATAAAAAAATTTACTCTCACCAATTTTTTATTTAAATGTAAGCTGTCACTTGACAAAAAAATCAGGAACCATACTTGATCAACTCAAATATAATACCTGATAATCTACTATTAATTTAGTTTTCAATATTATAATTCATTCAAAATACTAGCAACTTTAGTTGTAATCAAATCAATAGCTACGTGATTTTCTCCGCCTTCTGGAACGATCACATCAGCATAACGTTTAGTTGGTTCGATAAATTGATGATACATTGGTTTTACTACTGTCAAATACTGTTCAATAACAGAATCCAATGTTCTCCCGCGTTCTTCCATATCTCGTTTGATTCTACGAATAATGCGTATATCATCATCTGTATCCACATATAATTTAATATCCATCAATTCTCTTAAACGAGTATCTTCCAAAATCAAGATACCTTCCAAAATAATAACTTCTTTCGGTTCTTGAATCATCGTATCTGAACTTCTTGTATGAGCTACATAATCATACACTGGTTTTTCGATTGTCTGATAGTTTATCAGTTGCTCTAAATGCTCAATCAACAAATCCGTATCAAAAGCAAATGGATGGTCATAATTAGTTGCCAATCTTTCTTCAAAACTCAGATGGCTTTGATCTTTATAATAAGAATCTTGTTCCAACATCATGATAGAATGATTCGGAAAGTGATTGAAAATCGCCCGACTAACACTTGTTTTGCCACTGCCGGAACCACCAGTAACACCAATCACGATTGGTTGATTATTTTTCATTCAACGAAACCTCTCTCTTATGTAATAGTCATGATAACCTTTTTCTATTATAATAGAAACTAGAAAGAAAGCTACAATTTTATGCAATATTTTTTAAAAATCCCTTCATTTATGAATACGCTCATAGAAAGGAAAGATAATATGATTATTAGAACCCTTGAAAAGTTACACTCCGCTCATTATGACTTATTATTATCAGCTGATCCCAGTAAACGTCTAGTTGATGACTATGTACAACGCGGTTTGTGTTTGGAATCCATTATTAATGATACAATCGTTGGTATTATTGTATTACTTCCCACTCGACCAGAAACACTAGAAATCGTGAATATTGCTATATCTGAAACTTATCAACAACAAGGTTTTGGCGAGAAATTAATTCAATTTGCACTAACTCATGCTAAAAAAAATCACTATAAAACTGTAGAAATAGGTACTGGAAGTACTAGTTTCGGACAATTATATCTCTATCAAAAATGTGGTTTTCGTATAACTAGTGTTGATCGAGATTTTTTTCTTCGTCACTATGAAGAAGAAATCATCGAAAATAAACTTGTTTTGAAAGACATGGTTCGTTTGAGTATTGATATATAAAATAAAAATAGCAATCAAGCTTTTTTGAAAAATGCTTAATTGCTATTTTTTTATTGTTCCAATACGTTGAAAATATCATCTAATCGGCTGATTTCATAGGTTGGTTTAATTTTTGAATCTGCTGGTTGTTTAGATGGATTCAGCCAAAGGGTTTGAATCTCAGCTAAGTTTCCGCCGTGAATATCTGAAGCTAACGAGTCCCCAATAATCAGCGTTTTTTCCTGCTCAAAATTAGGAATTCGTTCAAAAACATACTTGAAGTATTCTTTCATCGGTTTTTGATACCCCACTTCTTCTGATACAAAAATATCGTTAAAAAAAGAGGTTAACTTCGAATCATTCAGTCGTTGATACTGTGTTTTAGCTACTCCATTTGTTACAATATACAACTCATAATCTGGTTTAAGCTGTTGAATAATTTCTTTACTATTCCCCAATAAGTCATGACCTTGACTTAAATGATAACGGTATTTTTGTCCTAGTTTTTTACCATCTACCTTTTTATTCAACTGTTGAAATAATAAACTAAAACGGGTATCTGTAATTGTTTCTTTGTCTGTTTTTCCTTGTTCAAAATCCCGCCATAATCGGCTGTTAATTTTCTTGTACGTAGCTTCTAGTTCTTCTGTCAACACTATTCCTTCTTCTTGAAAAAGTGCTTGCAAGGCTTTTTTTTCTGTTAATTGAAAATCTAATAACGTATCATCTACATCAAATAATAGTGTTTTAAATTTCATGTTCCACGCTCTTTTCTTTTTTATGTGTGGTAAAGTATGGCAACAACATCTGTAATTCTTCTTGATTCAATGAGCGATACTCGCCTAAAGCAAGCGTTGGATCTAACACGATTGGTCCCATTGTCAATCGTTTTAAATACATTACTTTTTTGTTAACAGATAAGAACATTTTTTTGACCTGATGAAATTTGCCTTCCGTAATATCCAAATAGGCACGGCTTTTATCTTTATTAGAAGATAAAATCATAAGTTCTGCTCCTTTGCATTTTGTACCGTCAGAAAACACGATTCCTTTAGCAAATGCTTCGCAATCATCTTGTGTCAGCTGTTCATTAACACTTACTTCATAACGCTTTAAGACTTTTTTATGAGGCAGCAATAATTGGTATCCTAATTGTCCATTATCTGTGATTAACAGCAAACCTTCTGTGTCACGATCTAATCTGCCTACAGGATATAAACTAGCTCTTTGATCATTTTCTTTTATTAAATCAATAACCGTTTGATGTTGCGCATCTTTGACAGCTGTCACAACACCTTGAGGTTTATTCAACATATAGTATACATGGGTTTTATTCTGAATTTTTTTAGTTCCAACTAAAATTTCCTGTAACACAGCATCTACATTCAAACTTTCATCCATGATAATTTGACCATCAACCCTCACTTGCTTGCTGCGGATTAAGGCTTTAACTTTTCTTTTAGAACCTACTTTTTCTTGTTCCAATAATTTATCTAAGCGCATTTATTTTCCTCATTTCAACTAATATTCTAGTATAAACATTGGATAATGAAAAGAAAATAAGATAAAATCGCTTCTCATTTCATCAAATCAATCTTTAAGTAATAATTAAAATACGTCTTTTCTCTTTTCACTTCTCTTGACTTAGCTTTTGTTTAGGGGTATGGTTGATATAGAAAGTGAATAAGGTTTCTCAAAAACAGCGTAATGACCTGGGAGAGAATAAGGTATCATATGGAATTTCCCCTGGATGATTGTGCACAATTATTCGGGATTTTTTGTTTTTGCTGTCCGTTTTGTAGAAGCTGCTTGTTCTTTTCAACTTATGAACAAGAGAACCTTAGCTAAGTTAAAGCTTTTACATGTTTACAACAAACATCAGCAAAACTCCTGTTTCCATCATGTTGCGTTTTGCAGATAACCAAATATAAATTCATTTTGATTTATTTAGCTTCACAGGCGGTATAAGCCTGCACAGCTTTTAAATTTAAGGAGGAATTTAGGTTATGTCAGTATCATTAGAAGTTAAAGAAAGAGCTGTCCGTCCACGTTCACTAAGAAATCAACTACGTCACTCTGGTCAAGTTCCCGCAGTCGTTTATGGGTATCAAATTGAAAGTACGCCTATTTCAGTTGATCAAAAAGAGCTAACAAAAATTTTACGCGATAATGGTGCTAATGCTGTAATCACAATGACAGTTGGTAGTAAAAAAATCAACACATTGCTGTTTAAAGCGCAATTAGACACTTTTACTAATCAAATGAAACACGTCGAATTTCTTGCTGTAAACATGAAAGAAACAACCGAAGTAGAAGCAGAAATCGTTCTTGTGGGTGAAGCTGAAGGGGTAAAAGCTGGTGGCGAGCTAACACAAAACTTATACAACGTTCTTGTCTCAGCAACACCAGATAAATTACCAGAACGTGTTGAAGTTGATATTACTAAACTTGCTATTGGTGATGCCATTACTGTAGCTGATTTAACTAAAAACAAAGATTACGACATCATTACTGAGGGTGAAGAACAAATCGCGGCTGTTACAGAAGCGAAAGCTGCTGCTGAAGAAACGTCAGAAGAAGCTGCAGAACCAACTGTAATTGGTGAAAAAACAGAATAGATTATTTTAAAAAAATAGATGTAGGGAGATAAGGTTTTTATAACCTTGTCTCTTTTTTAGATCCTTTCTCCCTTCATTTTCAAAAGCTTTATGTTTGCTATTTTAACGAAACATGACAGAAGCGAGTTTTAAATAAATAATGTATACTATTGATAAGAGATAGATAAGGGAGGTCAAATAAATGGTTGAAAGTTTTGATAGTGAACGTAGTCGTTATGCTTCTCTAGGTGTTGTTGAAAGCTTGCCTAGTGCTTTGATTGACAGTATTTGGTTGATTATTGATTTAGATTTAAAAGGAGTTATTCCACTTACTAACATGCTTTATTTTGATTTAATTGACAATGCAGGAAAAGTAACGATTCATTTTTCACAAGAAATGAACGATGTCCAAATGGCCGTTGATTTGCCTTTTCCTTATTATGAAGAGTATCCATCTCAAGTTTTTGCATTTGATGATGGAAATAAAGAAACTATTTTATTACCCGCTGAAATGTTAGAATAACAAAAAATAGTTCTGGTAAGATTTGATAACCTTACCAGAACTATTTTTTATTTACTAAGCCATTCGTTTAGCAATGAAAGAATAGATAGCAATTAAAATAATTGCCCCAATCAAAGCTGAAATAATTGGAAATCCGCCAATTACTGGTCCGAAGTTTCCTAAAAGCATTGTTCCTATCCAACTGCCGATAAATCCTACAATAATATTACCAATCATACCGCCTGGTACATCCTTACCTAAAATTGCTCCAGCGATAGCACCTAATACACCGCCGACAATTAATGACCAAATAAAGCTTAACATAATAATTTTCCTCCTCTAAATTGATTTTACTTATTGCTTACGCTAAAGTTCGTGTATTGTTCTCTTTAGTTTTATTCTCTTCGTTATCCTCTTTTTTCTTATTTTCGAATTTTTCTTCATATTGTTCTTTGGTCATAATATCATCAACATTCATATTGAACTCAATCACATCTAGACCCGTCATGTTTTTCACTTCTTCAGAAACTTTTTTGGTAGCTGTATCAAATACTTGAGCAATATTTTTACCATATTCACCAATGACATCTAAATCAATCGCTACCTGTTTTGTCCCAACTTCGGCACTTATTCCTTTAGTCGGGTTATTCCCATTCGTAAATTTATCGGTCAAGTTAGTGATTGCATTGCCGCTCAATCCTAAAATACCAGGAATTTCTGATACGGCGATACCAGCAATTTTTTTCACGACTTGATCATCAAATGTCAACTTTGTTTTGATTCCATTTGCATTTGTTCCTTCAGTTGTGTTTTCGTTTGCTTTGTTATCCATTTTTTTCTCAACCTTTCTTGTTTATTTAAATTTATTTTATCCTTCAAAAATAGCCTGTATAGAAGCTAAAATTGAAGAGATAGAGCGCTTTTCATCTTGCATCATTCCAATCAAATAACCGATTTCTGTTAAGAGTATAAGCAAGAGTGTTTTCCAAAGTCCGATCATCATAAAAAATATAGCGACTAAAATAAATAAACTTGTGAATATAATTTGATTACGATAAGGAGCTAATACCGTTAATTTTTTCAACGTACCCCCTCCTTCAAATCACTTGAGAAGTTTTTTTATTCATGGGTAGTATAAACGATTCGGCTTTTTTCTTTTTGAAAATCACTCTCGTTTTATTCGTCTCAACCATCGCAATTTGTTGCAGTGCTTGTGTGACTTTATCCTGGATTTCTTTCCCTCTACTTAGAAACAGCTGTTGCTTCTCAGCTGCTGCAATTATTTCTACATCTGCCATTTGCCTCTTTGTTAATCGTATCTTTACCTGTATGTTGTCAAGAGTCACAATTTCTTGTAACGAGGTTCTGGCAATTGACTCCAACGTATGAATCGGCAAGTTAATTTGGCCTATTTCCTTTTTTATCTGTATTTCTTTTTTAGTAATTGGTTTGAATATGACCAGAAAAAAAGTCACTAACAATAATACCAATAAAACAAGGAGAACTACTTGATAAAAATAAACTAACCAATCATATTGAAACCGCAGACTTCTGTAAAAAGTAGTCACAACGCCTAAATTCATCATTTGAGAATATAAACCAACGATTCCAAAAATACCAGCTATTAATAGTAATGAAACAAGTCCTTTTATTACTCGCATAGTTTTTTCCCTCCAACGTTGTTTGCACTTTTGCAAAAGTTTTTTCCCTGTTTCTATAGTTTATGTTAAACGCATATTCTAGCAATTACAAAAGATACGCATGCTCTTTCTTGAATTCCCCCATTTTTTTCATCCCTATTTTACTTCGAAAAGCCTAGCATGAATGCACTCTTCAAATTATATTAAATACTCAAAAAAGCAAGTTGACCACCAAAGGAATTTCTTTGGTGGTCAACTTGCCTTCTCTTACTTCATACATTACTCAACATAAGCTAAGCGATAAGAAACTGTTCTTCCAAACGGAAAAACTTGAAGCTCTTTTAATTGATCTGCTTTCAAATAGCCAATTGCTCCTTGATAAAGCGGTAAAACAGCTGCATCTTTTTCAATGAGTGTTTTTTCTAATTCCTTCAGCTTATCCCATCTTTTTTCTGGTTCATTCGCTAGAGTAATTCTCGCATCATTCAATCCTTTATCATATTCTGGATTGTTATAACCTGCTGTATTCAATCCACTTTTAGAGTCATAAAACTCTAAGAAATTGATTGGATCAGCATAATCTGGTGTCCATGTACCAAACACTAAATCAAAGTTACTAGCCGTTTGTAAATCCAAACGATTTTGTAATGGGACTGATTTTAACTTGATTTTTAATCCCGGTAAGTTTTGTTGTAACTGTCCTTGAACATACTCAATCGTCTTTTTCGCAAGAGCTGAGTCAGCTGAAAGTAATTCCAGTTCAATTTCTTCTTTTCCTAATTCTTTCTTTGCAGTTTCCCAGCTTTTTTGAGCTGCTTTTAAGTCAAATGGAAGAAAGCTACCATTTTCTTTACGGAAGTCTTCTCCTGTTTCAGGATCTTTCGCAAAGTCTTTTGGCACGAAGCCATTAATTGCAGTCGAACCATCACCTAAAATATCTTTAGCAAAAGTTTCTTTATCGATTGCCTGTAAAATTGCTTTACGAGCATTCACATTACCTGTTACTTCTTTTTTATGATTAGGACTTAAGTACCCTACCATCGCTTTAGGTGTAAAATAAGCTTGAGGAGAATCTTTATATTGCAATGCATAAGTATCTGCTAAAACGGTATAATCTAAATCCCCCGCATCAAACAGATTGGTCCCTGTACCGATTTCTTTAACTACTTGAACATCAATTGTATCTAGTTTGACATTTTTTTGATCCCAGTAGTCTTTGTTTTTTGTTAACGTCCAGTCTTCTGTATTACCATCCCAACCAGAAATCACAAATGGTCCATTACCAACAAAGTTATCTGTAGAAGTACCATATGCATCGCCTTTTTCTTTGACAAACTTTTCATTTTTAGGCATAAATGGCGTTCCTACTAATACTTGAGCTAAGTACGGAATTGGGTATTCTAACGTCATTTCTAAGGTTTGGTCATCAACTGCTTTTACACCAAGCTCATCTAATTTTGCTTGACCTTCACGGATTTTCCGACCATTTTTGAAAATATCCATTTGATTACTGCTACTTGACCCAAAACTTGGATCAACAACATTTTTGAATGCTGAAACAAAGTCACCGGCCACAACGGGGTCACCATTGCTCCACTTGGTATCTTTCAGTTTAAAGGTGTAAACTAGTCCATCTTCACTAACAGTTGGTTCACTTGCTGCCACGGCTAATTCTGGATCATAATTTTTGTCCATACGATACAGACCTTCCACCACTTGACCAATCATATCCGAACTATAAACATCCGTATAATGTGCACTATCTAATGTAGATAGTTCTCCACCTGAAGCTACTTTAATTACTTGCTTCTGCGAGGTGTTATTCCCATTATTTTTTCCATCAGTTGAACTTGTCCCTTTACCTGTACTGCAAGCAGCCAGCAAAATCATAGTTACCAAAACCAAAACGCCAAATTTTTTCTTCATTATCTAATTCCTCCTCTTTATAATTCTTTAACTACATAACGAAAAATAGCCATTTCTTGTTCTAAATAATCGTAAGCAAAATCCGGATGC
This sequence comes from Enterococcus sp. AAFC-DPL-5146, assembly GCF_058216635.1. NCBI lineage: Bacteria > Bacillati > Bacillota > Bacilli > Lactobacillales > Enterococcaceae > Enterococcus > Enterococcus sp. AAFC-DPL-5146. The sequence goes on from NZ_CM177103.1 coordinate 2,519,234, forward strand.
CACTGAACACCTAAAAATACTAAACTAGAATCGTTACTTTCAACACCTTCAATAACACCATCCGGACTTAAAGCCGTTACCTTTAATTCTTTTGCTAATTTTTTTACCGCTTGAAAATGGAAAGAATTAACGGTTGTTTCTTTACCATAGATTTTACGTAAAATACTTGCTTCTTCTGTTTGAATCTGATGTGTCGGAATTTCTCTTGGAATTGGTATTTGCATATGAGCAATTTTGGGTTGATTCAACTGACTGATCTCTTGGTATAAGCTACCACCAAGAGCTACATTAACCAATTGCAAACCACGGCAGACAGCAAAAATAGGCTTCTTCTGTATAAAAGCTTCTTCAATCAACGCTAGTTCAAATATATCTCTTTCTTCTGATAGTGACGCTTCTTCAACTTGAATTTCTTCTCCGTATAATCTTGGCGACACATTTTGCCCACCAGCCAAAATCAACTTATCTATTTTGGAAATATACTCTTTAGCAAATTTTGGAGAACCCACTGGTAGTAATAATGGCAACCCACCAGCATTTTGAACTGCCTTTACATACCCGGAAGGCGTATAACTAATCGGTAAATGGTATAATTTTGATCCTGCATCTTCAATTTCATTTGCTGCAATTCCAATAATCGGGCGTCCCAATCCACATCGCTCCTTTTCACTTTCCGACAATAATTGTACCTATTTTATCAGATATGTATATGAAAGGACAGTAGGAATAGCGACGATGCGATAGTTTTTAACTATCACCATTTACTTACTTTTTGATAGAGAATAACTATTTATATTTTAACTCAACTCGACTTATACGGTAACTTTTATGCTTGTGAATAATTATTTTCTGAATTTTCTAAACAACATGTTGTTGACAAGTAGAAAAACTGGTGGTAAAGTTATACAAAACAAAGAACAGAAGAGTACCTTTATTATTTCTCCAAGAGAGTCTTTGGCTGGTGGAAAAAGACAGAAAGATAAAGCGAACCACATCTGGGAGTTAACTTTTTGAAGAACAAAGTAGGAAAGTTCGGGAATGCCCGTTACAGCATTCGAAGTCTATGACTTCATGAGGTTATCGTCGTGAGGCGATAATAAAAAAAGGTGGAACCACGATTTTACGTCCTTTGGCAATAATGCCAAAGGACTTTTTCTTTTTCATCATTACAACTGCATTATACGAGCAAAAATAGAGTCATACTGATTCAATTCTCTTCACTGAATGAGAACGATTCATCAAAATAAAACTAAAACACAAAAATAGAACAAGTAATCACTGATCCTTTCCTGACAGAGACTTTTTTATTCGCTGAGAAAAAAAGCTGGAAACCTTTGATGAACACATCTGTTTCAGTCATCTTCTGAATCAAGTAGGAATATGCGGCATTCTCCGTTATCAGAAAAGAATCTTTATCTAAGATAGAGACTCTATGAGGTTAATACTGTGAAGTATTAACAAATTGAGGTGGAACCACGATTCATTCGTCCTCTTGGCTAATAGTCAAGAGGACTTTTTTGTTATTCCACGAATCTCTTCGACTATAGCATAAATACCTATCGGCACAAATACCAAAAAAATAAAAAAACTGGAGGAAACATTATGGACTACATTTTAGAAATCTTGCCTGCTTTGATTGACGGCGCAATCATGACATTTAAAGTTTTTATTTTTACTCTACTGGGTTCAATCCCATTAGGAATTTTAGTTGCCTTCGCCTTACAAACTAATTTTAAACCACTAAGCTTTTTGATCAATATCTATATTTGGTTGATGCGGGGAACGCCATTATTACTACAACTTATTTTTGTTTTTTACGGATTACCATTGATTGGAATCGTCTTCGAAAGATATGATGCGGCATTGTTTGCTTTTATTTTAAATTATGCAGCGTATTTTGCAGAAATTTTTCGAGGTGGAATTCAGTCAATTCCAGAAGGTCAGTACGAAGCAGCTAAAGTTTTGCGATTGACCAAATTCCAAACAGTCTACAAAATTATTTTACCCCAAGTAATCAAAGTTGTATTACCTTCTATCGGTAATGAAGTGATTAATTTAGTGAAAGATACTTCGTTGATTTACGTACTTGGATTAGGTGATCTATTACGTGCAGGGAAAATTGCTATGAGTCGTGATGTGAGTTTACTACCGTTAGTTTTAGTCGGTATCATCTATCTCTTATTAACTGCTGTATTAACACTTGCATCTAAAAAATTGGAAAAACACTACCAGTATTATAAATAAACTGGGCTTAAACGAGCCTACTCATCTTTTATTTATCTAGATTCATAGGCTAATCTCTCTGGAAAAAGATAAAGATGATTGTGGTACATAACACCACCCTCATTTTTCCTATTTTCCTGTCAAGCTTGAACGAGCCTACTCATCTTTTAAACTAGGAGGAAATAACTATGTTAGTAATCAAGAATTTAACCAAAAGTTTTGATAATCGTCGCATCATCGATCAATTGAATTTAGAAATTAAGGATGGAGAAATTCTAACGATTGTTGGACCATCTGGTGGAGGAAAAACTACCTTATTGCGTTGCTTAGCTGGTCTAGAATCAATCGATTCTGGAGAACTACTTATGGATGGTGTACCGTTTAACCCTGTTGAAATGGACAATGCTGATCAAGTGGTTGGTATCGTTTTTCAAGATTTCCAATTATTTCCTCACCTTTCAGTATTGGATAATATTACGTTAGCACCTGTCCTTTCTTTGAAACAATCCAAAGAAGCTAGTGAAGCAGAAGCGATTGATTTACTGGCTAAATTTGGCTTAGGCGGAAAAGAGCATTTATATCCTTATCAATTATCAGGGGGGCAAAAACAGCGTGTTGCTCTCGCTCGAGCACTTGCTATGAAACCAAAAGTATTAGGATACGATGAACCAACTAGTGCTCTTGATCCTGAGCTTCGTCAACAAGTAGAAGAAGTAATCTTAACACTAAAAGCACAAGGTATGACACAAATCGTGGTCACTCATGATATGAATTTTGCTGAAAATATTGCCGATAACATACTGACAGTCACACCTGTTCAGTAGAAAGGATACCTTTATGAAGAAGAAAAATTATCTACTATTTACGATAACTGTTCTATTCGCTTTTCTCTTGATCGCCGGTTGCGGCAGAAAAAAAACAACTACCGATCAATGGTCACGTATTGATTCTGAAAAAAGAGTCATTGTTGGATTAGATGATTCTTTTGTTCCGATGGGCTTTCAAAATAAAGCAGGGGAAATCATCGGTTTTGATGTTGATTTAGCTCGGGCAGTTTTTGACTTATATGGAATTAACGTTGACTTTCAACCAATCGATTGGTCAATGAAAGAAAATGAATTACACAATCAAACGATCGACTTGATTTGGAATGGTTACTCTAAAAATGCTGAACGAGAAGAAAAAGTGTTGTTTAGTGATGAATATATGAAAAATGAACAAGTCGTAGTTTCTTTGAAAAAGAATCGTATCAATCGTTTTTCCGATATGAACGGCAAAATTTTAGGTGCTCAAAACGGTTCCTCTGGATACAATAGCTTTGAAAAACAGCCAAATATTTTAAAAGATTTCGTCAAAGACAAAACAGCTATTTTATATGACGGTTTTAATGAAGCTTTTATGGATTTAAAATCTGGGCGAATTGATGGATTATTAATTGATCGTGTTTACGCAAATTATTATCTTTCTCACGAGGCTAACTTAGCCGATTATTCCATTGTCAGTGGTGATTTTGAAAGTGAAGCTTTCGCAGTAGGATTAAGGAAAAGCGATACGAAGTTAGCTGAAAAAATAAATATGGCTTTTAAAGAACTTAGAAAATCTGGCAAACTTTCGGATATTTCTAAAGAGTGGTTCGGAGAAGATGTAACGAAGTAATGCAATCCATTACTAGTAACTAAAGTCCCAGCACTTCCAACTTGATTATTCTTGTCAAAAATTTTTTTGTCTAAGCATTACTTTTTCACAACTAAAAAAATAAAAAAATCGTCGGAGTAATTCCTGACGATTTTTTTACGTTATGTTGTTAACTTAAAAATTTGCTTGTCACATCAACCAAACGATTTGTTTGATCTTGGATAGCAGCTTTCACTTCATCTGATTTCAGCATGTTGCCTTCTCCATCAATGGAAGCACTTGTTCCATAAGGATTACCGCCAGCTGCAAAAGTTGATGGATTTACGTATCCTGCTGGTACAATAATTGCACCCCAATGTTGCATTACTGTATAAATCCCTTGAATAACTTGTTCTTGTCCGCCATTTGGATTTTGCGCAGAAGAAAATGCTGTAACAAATTTATTTGCTAATTTACCTTGTGCCCATAGTCCACCTTGTAAATCAAAGAATTGTTTTAATTGGCTAGCCATAACGCCAAAACGTGATGGTGAAGAGAATATATATGCATCCGCCCATAACAAATCATCACTTGTCACTTCTGGAATACCAGCCGTTTCTTCCACATTTTTACGCCATAGTGGGTTAGAATCAATAGCAACATCTGGTGCTAATTCGTGAACTTTTCTTAAACGAACTTCTGCTCCATTTGCTTCTGCTGCTTCTTTGGCCCACGTTACCATTTGTGTACCTGTACCTGTTGAACTATAGTATGCAATTAATAATTTTGTTGCCATGATTTTCTCCTCCAATAACTGTTGTTTTTTATCTACATTTATATACTAACAAAAAGTAAGTGAATATGCAACTATTTTTGCTTACTAAAAATAAGTAATAACGAAAATAAAAAAGCGCAACAAGCTTCAAGCCTATTACGACATCTTTCATCTATTCTTATTTTCTTTATCTTTCCCATCCCAAACTGACATTCCCTCTGAAACAGAAATAACGTTATACCCATAATTTTCAAGAAAAGAACAGGCATGTTCTGAGCGAACACCGTGCTGGCAAATCACATAATGAGGTTGTTCCCGATCAATTTCTGACATCGTTTCTGGTAATGTAGATAAAGGATAATTCTTTGCCGTAGCAATATGACCTTTTGCAAATTCATCTACTTCTCGAACGTCAATGATTGAAACTGGTTCATTAACTGTTAATTCAATTAATTGTTTTAATTCTTTTATTGATACTCGTTTCATCTTAACCAAATTCCTCCTGTGGCTTTTCAAATGCCAAACTTCTATAACGCAATAGATCACTTCAATTTCATGATTCTATATTTGCCTTATTAGCAGTATACCACTGTTTGTTCTCACCACAACATTTTACTGTTTTTTTGTGAATTAGATTAAAATCATCCTAGAAGCATTGACTATCATTATATTTTGATAATTAATAAAAATATTTACTTTATGCCTCGATCATCCTAATCATGAGTGACTCTCATAAACGACTTTGCCATAGATTACTGTCTATCAAAAATGGGTTTATTCAACAATCTAATGACAATTGTTGAATAAACCCATTTTCCTAATTTTTCTTAACCATTAATACCATTTGATTCAATCAATGATTTATACCAATAAAAAGATTTTTTCCTTGATCGGGCTAGTGTTCCATTCCCTTCATCATCCATATCAACATAAATAAAGCCATAACGTTTTTTCATTTCACCTGTTCCAGCACTGACTAAATCAATACAGCCCCATGGAGTATAGCCAATTAAATCAACACCATCTAACTCAATCGCATCTTTCATGGCCGCCACATGTTTACTAAAATAATCAATACGGTAATCATCTTGAATCGTTCCGTCAGCTTCCACTTTATCAACGGCTCCAAAACCATTTTCTACAATGAATAATGGCACATTATAACGATCATACAGTTTACATAATGAAATACGCAATCCCAAAGGATCCACCGCCCAGCCCCAATCAGATTCTTGTAAATAAGGGTTCTTGACTGCTGGCATTTGGTTACCGCCTACATATTTCACCTCATCTGGATTCGCTGCCGAAACAGTCGACATGTAATAACTAAAGCCAATATAATCAACGGTTCCTTCTTTAATGACCTCATCATCACCTACTTCTTTCTTAATCACAACATTTTCTCGTTCAAATTCTTTTAACTTATGTGCTGGATAATATCCTTTAACTTGTACATCCATATAAAATTCTTGTTCACGATTAAATTTAACCGATTCCATTACATCTTCTGGATTACAACTCATAGGATAACTGGGAATATATGCCACCATCATCCCAATATTAAAATCTGGATTGATCTCATGCCCTAATTTAACGGCTTTAGCACTTGCGACAAATAAATGGTGGGCAGCTTGATATTTTGCTTGTTTATCATTTTGATGAATCCCAATTTGAGTCCAGCTCCGTAAAAAATTAATTTCGTTAAATGTCATCCAATACTTCACTTTATCTTTATAACGAGTAAATAGTGTTTCACAGAAAAACAAGAAGTAATCAATCACTTTTCTACTAGACCAACCATCTAATTCATCTGCTAAATACATGGGAATATCAAAGTGATTAATCGTAACAACCGGTTCAATGCCATAACTTAATAGCTCATCAAAAACTTTATCATAAAAAGCTAGCCCCTCTTCATTGACCTCCATCGTTCCTTTGGGACAAATCCTTGACCAAGCAATTGATAACCTAAAACACTTAAAGCCCATTTCAGCAAATAAGGCAATATCTTCTTTATAATGATGATAAAAATCGGTTGCTACATGACTTGGATAGTATCGATTGGGGTCAACATAACCGACAGCACCTTCCGGCAAAGCTTCTCCTCTGCTACTCGTTTCAATTTTACCTTCTTTAGTTTTATAAGTAATCATCCTAGGTGTTGTATGATTGCCTCCTGTGATTGCATCTAGCGTACTTAATTCTTTACCACCAGAAAGATACCCGCCTTCGTATTGATTCGCAGCAGTTGCGCCACCCCATAAAAAATTTTCTGGAAATACTGATTTACTCATTTATCATTTCTCCTTACTATAAATTTAAGGGAGCATCGTTCCCTTAGAAAAATAAAAACCATAATATAGCAAACACGACAAAAATTATTGTCATCTTTACTATATTATGGTTATGCCCGAAAAATTTCAGTTACATTCCTTTGACTATAATACTAGCATAGAAAGAAAGCGCTGACAACTTTTTTTGTAGATTTCTCAAAAAAAGAAACTGAAGTGAAATCTATTGAATTTCACTCCAGACTTTTCATGCATAAATATTAATTTAAAGACGTGGGGCTAAATTTTCTTTACCACAATATCTCATACGTTTTTTCTATGTGCTTTCCATCTATTCAGAAGTAAGTAGATTAATACTAGTAGTAGCCCAAGTGGCGTCACTTTTTCGACTACACTTCCGGTATTTGGAAAAGTTTTTAGTGCTATGTGCGTTTGTTTAGGTTGCGCCAAAGTTACATCTGTTTTTGTTTCTGATTCATTTGGCGGTTGAACTATCGTTTCATTGCCACCTATTTGCCCATGTATTTCAACTTCAACGGCATTTACATAAATTGTACTTTGATAAAAAATTATAAAAGCCACTAAAATAATGAGTGTAACGATGTAACAAGTAAATCGTTTCATTGTTCATCACAGCCTTTTATTAAACTATGGAGTTACACCAATTGTCGTACCATCTTTTTGAATGGATGTGAATTTCAGCGTTAGTGTGTAATTTTCCGCAGTTGTATTTTCGTTAACGTCTGAAGGTAAGCTTGCTGCTGTTTTCCCCGTATAATTAAATTTTGCAGTATTGCCATAGGTGGCAGCAGCATCATTGTCAATATCTAAACGACCATCTTTGTTGGCTAATTTCATCCAAATAGGGGCACTCGTCAAATCAACTAGCGCACTGTTTTCAACTAAATTAGTTGCAGTAGGTGTCGCAACTAGTCCTGATCCTTTTGCGTTGATTGTTAACGTATCAACATATTTCGGCGTTCCAGCCATTTTGTTCAACGTCACCGCAACACCACGACCTGAATTGTTCGCAATACTATAATCAGCAGACTCAATATTTTTATGTGCGCTAGACGTCGTAGTATGGAATGCTGTTGCTGTATCAACAGTAACATTGATCCACTCATCTGAACCTTCTGGAATAGTTGCACCTGGATCAGTATTGTCTAATTTACCAATTGTCCCATTAATAATAACATCTGCAGAATTTTCTCCATCAATTGTTTCCGCTAAAGCTAACTGAGTTATTCCTGATACACTAAGACCTAACATCATTGTTGCAATTAAAAAGTTGGTTTTCTTCATTATTTATTCTCCTTCTGTGTGTAAAATGATTTATATTTAAACAGAAACTCTGTTAAATAACTTTGTTAGTTGTTGATCTGAATTGTAATTCCCGCTTGGACTTGCCCACGCTTTTTATTTGTTTTCGAATCATAAATATCAAATGTAGCGGTTGCTGGATAGTCTCCTTTTGGAAGCTTTTTATCTAGCTTAGTTCCATTTATTTCATATCCAGGTTGGATTGCCCCCGAGGAATAAACTTGTTCTTTGCTGCTATCTAAATGTATCACTACATTAATGGGGTAGCCGTTTTCCACTGGATTTTGAATATAAAGACTCCCTTCACTATCACCTGTTTCAAATACAGCTTGTGATTTAATGACCATATTGAACTTACTAGCATCAACAGCTTTTTGTTCAGTTGCTTTGACTTCTTTATCGCTCATTTTTTTTGCACCTTTTGTATCAGGTAAGTAATCTCCGGAAACAACTTGTATCGGTTCTGGCTTATGAGAATAGTAATAATATGCTCCTCCTGCGCTCACTGCCAAAATAAAAAACAGCAATAAAATCAGTCGTCGTTTCTTTCTCTTTTTTTCATCGTTCACTTGATTATTTTTATCCATTTTTTTCCTCCTTAATCCTCATTCTTTTCGATTTTAAACGTTATTTTATAGCTTGGGAATTTCGCTGCAGCATTAGGATTGAAATATTTCCCACTCAGTTTCAGTTTTTTTTGTTCACCAGTTTCCAAGACACCAATTGACAAAGGATTGTTTACTAATTCACTAGTCAAAAAATTAGATTCTACTTGCTTGTTGTCCACAATCATTTGCAAAGCAAGTTCATCCTGTCCAACATTTCCTGAAAAATGATCTAATAAGACAAGTTGATTTGCAGTCGCATTCTCATTTGTTAGATTGGTTATGGATACTTTCGTTGACGTATTGCCTTTATTTATGACTTGATAGTCCTCAGATGTTAGTTCACCTTCTTTTGATGTTCCAATATCTTTGTTTTGTGTCTTAAAAGTCATTTCAATAGGAACTTCTACTTTGATGACTTCTGTCACCGTTTGAAATTCTGTTAGAGGAGTCATTGCTAAAACAACTTCAGTCCCTGAAACACCCATAACCTTTGCACGAACGTAATAAGTAACGTCCCCTTCAAGTCCTTTTAATTTAGTTGTAAATTTTTGATTCTTTTTGCCCGAAAGGTTGGCAATTTGTGAATTTGTTTCATTATCCGGAAAATTTTTATTCTTACTATATTCAACCTTTACTTGTTTATAGGCACCGCCATAATACGCTTTTTGCCCCGGAACGGCTTCTTCTTCTCCATTTGTATAGTCTGTCCACTCGCCTGTATCACTTCCCAATTCTCCATTAATTATTGCTGAAGTAGTTGTAACATCAGCAGTAATACTTGTTAACTGGGGCTTGGTGCTAATCTTATAGCTATCAGAAAACTCACTTTCTCCTGCTGCATTTATAACAACCATTTGTGCCCAATATGTTGTATTAGGGTTTAGATCATTTATTTTTACTTTGTACTCTGAATTTAAAGGGGTATTTACTTGTCCATCGAATTCATCCAACGTTACAATGTGTTTTGCTTTTCTTAAATCATTTAGATCCTCTTCTGCAGTATACAGAAAAAATTTAACTGCTGTAGCTGGACTTCCGTTATTGACAGAAATTCCTGAAAGTGAAATTGCTGTATCTGTAGCATCATACGCTGCAAGACCTAGTTGATTTGGTACTTCAATAAATGCACTAAAAACCATTTTCTGTGAATTTTTTAAAGCTAATAGTTCTTGATTGGTAAAGGGATGAGGCGAACCGATTATATTCGTAAAATTATTTCCCTGAATGCTTAAATCGGAATTTTCTTTAAATATTTCTTGGGTAGGAGTATTGTTTGTCTTACTGGAAAATGTCTCTATTTTTTGTACATAATTACTTGTAAAGGTTAAGTTTTTAGCTCCAGTAAGACCATTTAACCCTAAAGTTCCAAGACTAGTACTAGAAAAAGAAACATATTTTGCTTTATTCATATTGATTGAAAAGGTACTGGAAGACCCTGTTGTGAAAATCGCACCATCCGCAACATCAATTGAAACATCCGCATTTTCTCCAACAACCAGTCCTCCTTTAGCTGTATTAAGGTTAATTGGCAGCGGTAATGTAAAGTTCACTTGAGACTGCTCTTTAAAATCGAAGGTAACTGGTTGTGTTAGATTATTCGCAAAAAATTTATTTTTTAATCCACCTGTTGCAAGTGTTACCTTATCTAAATTAAAAATACCATTTTTTTCTACAATATAGCTTGGCGAAAGTGAACCATACATCACATTACCATTTGTCTGCACATCAAGTCTGGCATTTTCTCTTACCACAATCTGGGAGGTTCCTGCGTGAGGATTTCCTGAAGCATTCCCCGCTGACCAAATAAATGCGTTGGTCGTCCCCGAATGTTTGATTGAAGTTTGACCACTCTGAATCTCAACATAATTGATTTCTGCCCATTCTTGGGAATATGTATTCGTACCTCTTTGGTCGATCGTATTTTGTCCTCTCATAATAACCGAACCATTTATGTTATAAATCATTTGTCCATTGGTAGAATAATAGTCGACATTATCAAAGATAAATGTCATATTCGCAGCAGATCCGCCGGTCAATATACCATAATAACCAACCGCGCCTGATCCATCACTGTTACCAAATTGAGTATTGCGAATTTCTATAATGGCATTCGCTTGATTAGCATAAAAACCGCTGGTAGCTGAACCGCCTTTATTATATGTAATAATATGATTGGCACCATCGATAATCATATTATTTTTAAGCTGGTAACCTGAGGAACCTAAATCGATATCATTTGTCAAACGAAAATTTAGCTTTTGACTATCTTTTAAATATTCAGTCAGGGTAGCTGCCGAATCGACAAGCCAGAAACCATCTTCATCTTGTCTAACATCTGCGTTTAGTATATTTTCATTATTAATTCCATATGTTTCTTCCTTTATCTGTTTATTTATATCAATAAAATCAGTTATTTTTTCATTTTCTACTTGTAATTCTTTCGTAGTTGATTCTAACGTTAATGAGGACTCAGTTTCAGAAATTTTTGAAGAACTTGAAGTTTTTTCTTCTTCCGATGATTGGACCGTCGAGATTATTTCCTTATCAATTCCTTCTGATTCTAAAGCGTAGGACCAATCAAATGGAACAATTGTCAATATAAAGATACTAATAAAAATCAATCGACTGTTTTTCTTCATGATGGTCCTCCCTTGCTTTTTATAAAAATCATATAGAGAATATTTCTCGCCTCTATTCCATTGTATTGTACTTTTAGTGTGATTTCAATTTAATAACGATAGTTTTTTTATAAATTATATATTTATTTTATATTTAAACGAAATTTATTTTTAGCTTTATATCTAAAAAGTACACTCTAGACACCTTTATCCTTTTTTCTGTAAATATTAAGTTTTCTTTAAGCTGTTTTACTCACCTTAATTCCACAGTAACATTTTTATTTATTTCTTTCATATTGGTTTTTAAACGGAACATAGTGACGGAGTAAACTACATAAAGAGTAGACTAAAACTATCTATATTTTAGTCTACTCTTTATATTTTTTATTTTAATGCAAGTATGTCCAGATAATTTCCTATCTTTTTAACTACTTGTTGTTGATTAACGATTAAAAATGTGTCAAACATTTTTTGTAGAAAAAATCGATCATGAGAAACAACTAGCATCGTCCCTTTGAATTCTTCTAATATCTCTTCGATTTCTTCTCTAGTTTCAATATCTAAATGGTTCGTTGGTTCATCTAGAAGCAGAAAATTAATTTCACTATACATCAGTTTAGCTAATTCTAAACGAATCTTTTCACCACCACTTAAAAATCGAACTTGTTTCATGACATCATCACTATAAAATGAATACTTTGCCAAAAAACGCCGACTTTCTTGTTCACCTAGTGAACAAGCTTGACTGAATACTTGTAAGATTGTCTGCTTAGGGTTTTCGTATTCAATAATTTGAGGTAAATAACCGATACGAAGATTTGTCCCTTGTTTGATTTCACCGTTATCTAGTTGTTCTAATTTTAAAGCCAGTTTCAGTAATGTGCTCTTTCCTACACCATTTTCTCCTATGATCGCTGAATGATCTTTCCAAAATAAAGAGAATGTTGCTTGATCAAATAGTTTCCGCCCATCATAACTTTTGGTGACGTCTTTAAATTGCAAAACTTCCTTACCAGAACGCTCTGTTTCTTTAAATTTTTTTCCTATTTTGTTTGTTTCTTCTTTAGGTTTAGGGATTTTCTGGATTTTTTCTAAGCGTTTTTCAAGTTCTTTGGCTTTTTTAAAGAATTTTTCATTATCTCCCTCATGTCCCCACTGTCTAAAACGACGAATAGCTAGCTTCATTTTTTGAATTTCTTTTTGTTGAGTAGCAAAATCTCTTTTCAATTTTTCAAGCTGAACTTCTTTTTGTTTTTTATACTCAGAATAATTCCCTTTATACTCAAGTATATGCCCGTCTTCTATTTCCATAATTTTTTCCACTGTATGATCTAAAAATAAACGATCATGAGAAACAATCAAATAAGCCGTTTTCTCATGCTTCAAGTAGCCTTCCAACCAATTAATTCGTTTAACATCTAGATGATTAGTCGGTTCATCCAATAATACAAGATCATTTTCTTGCAATAAGATTCTGGCTAATGCAACGATTGTTCGTTCACCACCGCTTAATTCTGAAAGTTTTTTTGTTAATACATGATTAATCGTTAAACCATTGGCAATCATTTCCAATTTACTTTCCATCTCATAACCGCCAGCCTGTTGAAACTCTTCTTGTTTTTGACCATAACGAGTCAATATTTTTTCCAAGTTACATTCTGGATCAGCCATTTGGCTTTCTAATTGTACTAATTGTCTTTGAATCTCCTTTAATCTTGTAAACGTTTCTAATAAATATTCCTCTACAACTTGTTCAATAGCTTCAGGCATCTGGGCTAAGTAACCAATTCGTCCATATTTTTTACAACTGACAGTTCCTGAATCAACTGTTTCTAATCCTGCAATAATTTTTAAAATGGTTGATTTACCTGAACCATTTGCACCAATCAATCCAATTTTTTCACCTTTATTGATCTGTAAATTTAATTCCTTAAAAAGTGGCACAGTACTATAATTTTTTGTGATTTTTTGTAATTGTACTAACATTTTTCCCTCTTTCTGCCATTCAGACAGATAAACATACATGAATTTTATTGTCTTTTATAAACACTATAGCTATTTTTAAAATACACAAAAAAAGCTGAACAAAATCTTCTGCTCAACCTTCACTATTTACTAATTAGCTATAAATCACCTGCCGTTTGATTATCCACGGTCTCTTTTTATCTACTGAAATCAGTAAAACAAAAACTGATTTTCCTTGTTATTTTATGACTAATTATATTTAAGTAAATAAGTCTGAATGGTCTGTTTTATTCAATTAATTATCCCTTTTTAGGCACACTTGTCCCTTGAGATAAAAAATTGGAAATTATAACATGACAAAAAGCTAGATACGCTATGACATACGAAAAGCTTGCTGTTATTTTTGACATGTTGACCATTGTACTTATTCACCACCTTTGCCATTTCTTATTAGTATTGTAGCATGGTACGTTAAATTACGCAAAATCAGTTTGTTACTTTCTCTTTGAATAGCATTTTCGACAATTTTCTAGCGTTCTTTTTCGTGAATATAATAAAACAGAGATACCGATTTTATTCAGCATCCCTGTCTGTACTTCATTAATTAGCTACGATATTCACTAATTTATCAGGAACAACAATTACTTTACGAACCGTTTTACCATCGATAAAAGATTGAATTTCTTCAGTTGCTAATGCTTGTTTTTCTAATTCTTCTTTACTTAAACCTCGTGCTATATTTACTTTTGCACGAACTTTTCCATTCACTTGGAAAACAACTTCGACTTCATCTTCAATTAAAGCTGATTCATCAAAAGTTGGCCAAGGAACATTCGTCAAACTTTCTTCATTACCAAGGATTGCCCAAAGTTCTTCCCCAATGTGAGGAGCAATCGGAGCTAATAATTGGACGAAACCTTCAATATATTCATATGGTAGTACATCAACTTTATTGGCTTCATTAACAAAGACCATCAATTGAGAAATAGCTGTATTAAAGTGTAGATTTTCCATGTCTTCTGTCACTTTTTTTACTGTTTGATTATACACTTTAGTTAAACGCCCATCATTTACTGTCGTGATACGGTCACGCATTTTATCATTTTCATCAACGATTAAACGCCATACTCGATCCAGGAATTTGCGGCTTCCTTCAAGACCGTTTTCACTCCAGGCAATTGAAGCATCCAGTGGACCCATGAACATTTCATACATTCTTAGGGTATCTGCACCATATTTTTCAATGACATCATCAGGATTTACAACGTTTTTCAACGACTTACTCATTTTCGCTGGCGCTTCTTCTAATTCTTCACCCGTTTCACTATTTACCCAAACAGCATCCCGTTTTTCTACAAGATCCGTAGGAACTAATACACCACGGCTGTCACGGAAGCTTTGGCCTAAAATCATTCCTTGATTATATAGCTTTTGGTATGGTTCTTTTGTCGGTACAACACCGATATCATACAAGAATTTATGCCAAAAACGAGCATACAACAAGTGAAGTACAGCATGTTCAGCTCCGCCGATATAGATATCTACTGGCAACCAGCGTTCTAATTTTTCATAATTAGCAAGCTCATGTTTATTATGTGGATCAATATAACGCAAGTGATACCATGAACTTCCAGCCCACTGAGGCATTGTATTGGTTTCACGTTTGCCTTTTTTTCCTGTTTCAGGATCAACAACATTAATCCATTCAGTGATATTTGCAAGGGGAGATTCGCCTGTCCCACTTGGCTTAATATCATCTGTTTTTGGAAGTGTCAATGGTAATTCAGATTCTGGAAGAGTTGTCGTTGTACCATCTTCCCAATGAATTACTGGGATTGGTTCTCCCCAATAGCGTTGACGAGAGAACAACCAGTCACGTAAACGATAACTGATTTCTTTCTTCCCTACGCCTTTTTCTTCTAGCCAGACATTCATTTTAGAGATTGCTTCTTCTTTGTTTAATCCATTCAGAAAATCAGAATTAATGTGGCGTCCATCACCTGTGTATGGTGCTTTTTCTACATCTCCACCTTCCACTACTGGAATAATATCAATGTTGAATGCTTTGGCAAATTCATAGTCACGATCATCATGAGCAGGAACAGCCATAATTGCTCCTGTACCATAAGAAGCTAGTACATAATCAGCAATCCAAATTGGGATTTCAGCACCATTTACAGGATTCACTGCATACGCTCCTGTAAACACACCAGTCTTTTCTTTTGCTAAATCTGTTCGGTTTAAATCAGATTTTTTTGAGGCAGCATCAATATACGCTTCCACTGCAGCTTTTTGTTCTGGTGTAGTAATTTTTTGAACTATCTCTAACTCAGGAGCCAAAACTGTATACGTTGCGCCAAACAAGGTATCTGGACGAGTAGTGAAAACTGTAAATTCTTCCTCTTTCCCAGCTACTTTAAATGTTACATTAGCGCCTTCTGAACGACCAATCCAATTACGCTGCATGTCTTTGATGCTTTCAGGCCAATCAACTAAATCTAAATCATCTAGTAAACGGTCTGCGTAAGCGGTAATTTTCAGCATCCATTGACGCATTGGTTTTCTCACAACATCATAGCCGCCACGCTCACTTTTCCCATCAATTACTTCTTCATTTGAAATAACTGTTCCAAGTTCTGGTACCCAGTTTACAGCCACTTCTGCTTCATAAGCCAAACCATGTTCATATAATTTAGTGAATATCCATTGTGTCCACTTGTAATACTCTGGATCTGTTGTATTGATTTCTCGATTCCAATCGTAACTAAAACCTAGAGAATTGATTTGACGTTTAAAGGTTTCAATGTTTTTTTTCGTAAATTCTGCAGGATCATTCCCTGTGTCTAGTGCATATTGTTCTGCTGGCAAACCAAAAGCATCCCACCCCATTGGATGTAACACACTGTATCCTTGGCTTCTTTTCATTCGCGATAAAATATCTGTTGCTGTATATCCTTCTGGGTGACCTACATGCAGACCTTGACCAGATGGATAAGGAAACATGTCTAATGCGTAAAATTTCTTTTTATTTAAATCATCATGGGTAGTAAAGCTGTTATGCTTCGCCCAATATTTTTGCCACTTTTTCTCGATTTTCTTGTGATCGTAACTCACGTATTTTCTCCTCCTATTTTGTATAACTTTTTATTAACGTTGGTTAATGATTGTCACTTTTATTGTATGTAGATTCGCCTTCTACACTTTTGAGAGACAATAACTTGATGGTGTTTAACAATAAAAAACGTCCTACAGGAAAAAAATCCTATAGGACGTGTGACTAACAACGTGGTACCACCTAAATTTACTTACATTTATAAATGTAAGCCTCAACGCTGTAACGGTCGTCACCGATTTTACTTACTAAAGATCAGACGAATGCCTAGTTTAATCTAGCTATTCAGTAAAATAACTCAAAGGCGAGTTCGAAAGCTTCTGTGCGTATTTTCACCAACCATACGCTCTCTAAAACATGGTTCTTTCTACTATTCCTTCTCACTGTTTATCTATCATTGTGTGTTACTATACTACCAAACTTCTCTGCTGATTTCAATCGTTTTTATTTAACTTTCAGTTTTTGTCCGATATAAATTGTATCACCAGACAAACCGTTCAATTGTTTGATTCGCTGGACACTCGTACCATAATTTTGTGCAAGACCCCAAAGTGTGTCGCCACTTTTTACTGTATGAGTTGTTCCGTTTTGACTACTACCTTGATTATTAGAAGTATTACCAGAACCTGCTGTATTGCCTTGACCTTGTTTAACAATCAAACGTTGACCTGGATAAATAATATCTCCGCTTATCTTGTTCCACTGACGTAAGTTCGCAATACTTACCCCATTTGCATTAGCAATAGCCCACAAGGAGTCTCCTGATTTGACTGTGTAATACGAGTTTGTTGTCCCTGTACTTCCAGTCCCACCTGTATTGCCGCCTGAATTACTGTTGCCAGTATTTCCACCTGTGTTGCCTCCGCCGCCTGTACTGCTGCCTTGTTTAACAATTAAACGTTGACCTGGATAAATAATATCTCCGCTTATCTTGTTCCACTGACGTAAGTTCGCAATGCTTACGCCATTTGCGCTAGCAATTGCCCATAAGGAATCTCCTGATTTTACAGTATAGTACGTATTTGTTGTACCTGTATTACCAGATCCGCCTGTGTTACCTCCAGTGTTGCCTCCACCGGTATTTCCACCTGTGTTGCCTCCGCCTGTATTACTACCTTGTTTAACAATCAAACGTTGACCTGGATAAATAATATCTCCACTTAACTTGTTCCATTGACGTAAATTGGCAACACTTACGCCGTTTGCATTAGCGATTGCCCATAAGGAATCTCCTGATTTTACAGTATAGTACGTATTTGTTGTACCTGTATTACCAGATCCGCCTGTGTTACCTCCAGTGTTGCCTCCACCGGTATTTCCACCTGTGTTGCCTCCGCCTGTATTACCAGAACTTTTACCAACAATCAGTTTTTGACCTACATAGATAACATCACTAGAAAGTTTATTCCAGCTTTTAATATTTGCAATTGATGTTCCATACTTGGCAGCCAATCCCCATAAACTGTCACCAGCTTTTACTGTGTGAACTACATCTTGGGTTGTGTTTCCACCGCCTGTATTGCCGCCAGTGTTACCTCCACCAGTATTTCCACCGGTATTGCCGCCTCCAGATGAAGGCGTGTCATATTGCGTTAAATTATACGTTGTAATAATATTATTCAACTTCGTATTATAGCTTGGATCCGTTGCATAACGTCCTGTTAACCATGCAGTTGCATCTTTATATGAATTTGTATTGCTTTTCCATGCACCAGAATAGTAGTAAACACCAGCTTGGAATGAGGTGTTTTTTAAAACGTATGCATTATCGCCAAATGATTCTGAATATGAAGGATATTTTCTAAAGGCAGCATCGACTTGAACCCACTGTCCATTGATTACTTCCCATGTTTTCATAGTAACAGATTGACCTTGATAACTTCCCTTGATCCCAAATAAATTATGATTTGGTGCCGCAGATAACGTACTTCTTCCCCAATCACTTTCAAGAATCGCTTGGGCCATCATCACGGAAGCATATAAATCATTCGTTGCAGCAACAGATCTTGCATGACCTGCTATTTCAGCGATAAAAACATTTGTATCAATGTTTCTAGTTTGCGCTGAAAGTCCTGAACGCATCATAAGTTCAGGTGTTTTAGCTTCTTGTACTTCAGTCGTAGAAGAATCAGTTGTTTCAGTTGTTTTTTCGGTAGGCATAGTTGACTCAGTACTTTGTGTTGTTTCTGATGTATTTAATTCTGATGATTCTTGTGTTTCAGACAGTTCCTCGCTTGAAGAAGTCTCTGATGTTGTTGTCTGATTTTCTTGTGTCATCGAATCGTTAGAGTCAGTCGTCGTTTGTTTTTGAACGGCTTCTGTATGTGTGTTTGCATTTGTTTCTGAGTAACTTACTTGTGCACTTGGTGTCTGCTCTTCTGCTGCTTCAGCGATTTTTGGTGCTGCAATCGGTGCTGCAATAGACGAAACCACTAACGCAGAGCTAAGCACAGTTGTTCCTTTTTTTAACTGATCGTAAGCAAGCTTGTTCTGTTCCGCTTTCCTCCGCTCTTTTCTTGATGTCTTGTACTTATCCATAATATGTCCTCCATATTTTCTAAAAAAAGTATACCTTGAATTTTATTATACCCTTTTTTTAAAGAAAATAGAAATACTTTTTAATTTTCTGTTCCATAATATATAAATAAACATGTAATTTATTTCTCCCTTATTTTTTTATGATACGCTTCTCCTTTTATTCTACTTAAGGAATACTAGGTCTCAAGACTGATGACTTTCTTTACCTTAGGCTGATTTTTTTATTAAGTACTTGTTATTACTTCCAAAAAAAATTATAGTTGATAAGAAGCAACTGAGTTACAAAGTGAAATGGGGGAAAAAAATGAACAAGGAACACTTTTTAATCGAATTGAAAATTTACTTAAAACCTCTGACTAATCAACAACAAATGTTTATCTTAAACAAGTACGAAACAATTTTTGATGAACGTTTGGCTAATGGCGAAACAGAAGAACAGATTGCAAAAAATTTAGGTAAACCAAGGAGTATCGCTGAAGAAATCTTACAAGAATTTGATATAACTGTGCCTGAAAAAAAACTTGAACGTAATGGTTGGCAAGAAATTCAGCCAAACATAAATAATAGCTATTATCATGAAGAAGCACCTGAACATCCATATGATGATACTTATCAATCGTATGAACGACCTCATCGTAGTGGTTTCGCTAGATTTTGCCAGGTTATGGGGATACTCTCACTTAACTTCCTTTTAGTATTTTGGTTTATTTTTGCTTTTGTTATGGTCTTTTTTTCTTGTTGGTTAATTGCTATTGTTTTTTTATTCTCACCAATTTTGGGAGGAATCTCAGTCATTGCTGGTGTTAATGATGCAACAATGTTCCAGCTTTTCTTTAGTATTTTCCTTGCTGGCGCTGGAGTTATAGGAATATTAATTTTAACGCCCTTAACTAAATTGTTTGGAAATGTGCTAAGACGTTATCTGCAATGGAATATTCAAGTTTTAAGAGGAGAGATTTAGTATGAAAAAAACAACTGCTTTTTTTCTAAGTATCGGTGTCGCAACTATGATTATCGGCGGCATAGGCAGTGCTGTTTATTTTAAACGGGCAGAACATTCTATGACTGACACAAAAAAACAAAGTTACGAGTTAAAAAATAAAGAAAGCATCAAGGAGATTCATTTAACACTTTCAGGAAATGCCGATTTTTATATCTATACTGAGCATTCAACTAAAGTTGAAATGACTACCCGAAGCTCTGTGCCCATTTCCTTGAGCAGTTCTTTAGATGTGAAAGAGCAAAAAGATCAGTTACTGATTTCCACAAATAGCGATAAAAAAAAGGCGGATTTTGAAGGATTTGAATTCGAGCTTTTTAATAGAGGATCAGCTGTGACATTATCGATCCCTGAAAGTACTGAACGCTTGATTATAGATGGCAACGCTAAAGGTATGATTAACCTTTCAAAGGTGACTACAAAAGATGTATCTATTAAGCTGAATGATGCAGATATGGCTATTAACAACATCAACACTGAAAAATTAGCACTTGAAACCAGTAACGGAGATCAGAACGTCTATGCAGATGTACGTACAGATAAAGCAACTTTCACTTCAAAAAGCGGAGATATTCAAATCAGTGAATTCACCTCACCTGATTGGATTGCCACTAGTAAGTCAGGCGATATTTCGCTAAATACAGTGAATGGAGTCTCAAAAATAAACAGCACAAATGGAGATATCCAAGCAACTAATCTTAAAGGAGAGGTTGCAGTAACAACGACTAACGGAGAATTTTCACTATTTGGAACAGCAATTCCTAAAAAGTTAACAGTTGAATCTCAGCAAGGTGACATCACATTACATACTGAAGAGATTTTGTATGATATTATGATTAAGACTAAAACTAACTTAGGTGATAGTACTATTTTTGGGAAAGAGAGCACTTCTTACAAACGGGGAAAAGGATCGAAAATAGTTGACTTACAAACCAAATCTGGTGATATCTCTGTCGAGGGTCCTTCAAATTTTGAAGACGAAGAGAATGAATAATTTTCGGTTAACTTAATTCAAAAGCCTATACAAAACTTTTAATGTTTTGTATAGGCTTCTTTTTTGAAATGCCTCAGATGTGTTCTTATTTATTTGATGTTATAATTAAGTTTATTGGAATCTGAAAGGAACGATTATGAAAAATAAATTATACTATCAATTTGCAGGAAGTTGTTTTTTAGTTGTCTTTATGTTTTTAGGCTACGTAGTTCGTTTTTACCCTGAATGGATAAATGGTTTCGATCAATCCATCACGACCCTTGTAAGGGCACCATATCCTTCTGCAAATCAATTTTTTATTTGGTATACAAAGCTTGCTGATCCTTTAACCATTGGTATCCTAACTTTAGCGATTGCGTTTATACTGTTTAGAGGAAAATATTATGCGGAAATGCTCTGGCTTTTTATTAACACAGCGTTAATTGCAGGTTTAGCTAACCCTGCAATTAAATTATTATTTATGCGCCCACGTCCAACTTTAAATCATTTAGTAACTGAACATAGTTACAGTTTTCCTAGCGGACATTCTACTGGAAGTACGCTATTATACGGAACGATTATTTTATTACTGCCACAATTTATTAAACAAAAAAAACTTTGCCTGTCCCTACAGATTTTACTAGGCCTAGGTATTTTTCTAATTGGAATTAGCCGTATTTACGTAGGTGTTCATTTTCCTAGTGATGTACTAGGCGGTTTTTGTTTTGGTTTAGCTTGGCTATTGATGACATATCCGATCTATTTAGAAAAACGATTTGTTTGGCGCTTTAAAAATAAACAAAAATAGAAAGAAGAAGAAGAATGGCTGAATTTATCTATACAGAAGATCCAAATAAACGATACAACACATGGAATTATGCCTTACGCCAGCAGTTTGGCGGAAAAATTTTTAAAGTTCCTTTAGATGGTGGATTTGATTGTCCAAACCGTGATGGAACTGTTGCTAAAGGCGGCTGTACATTTTGCAGTGTTTCAGGATCTGGTGACATGATTATTGCTCCAAAAGATCCATTACCCATTCAATTTCAAAAAGAAATTCAAATGATGCATAAAAAATGGCCGAATGTGGATCAATATATCGTTTATTTTCAAAATTTTACAAATACTCATGCACCAGTTGATGTGATTCGCCACCGTTTTGAACAGGTTCTAAATGAAAAAGGCGTTGTGGGCATTTCAATCGGCACTCGTCCTGATTGTCTTCCAGATGATGTTGTTGAGTACCTGGCTGAACTGAACCAACGTTATTATTTATGGGTGGAATTAGGCTTGCAGACGACTTATGAAAATACTAGTAATACGATCAACAGAGCACATAATTACCAAACCTATTTGGATGGTGTGGCAAGATTACGGAAACACAATATCCGGGTTTGTACTCACCTAATCAATGGTTTACCAGGGGAAAATCTAGAAATGATGCGTGAAAATGTCCGTCGAACGATTGTTGATTCAGATATTCAAGGAATCAAACTACATCTACTGCATTTAATGACTAATACACGTATGTTAAGAGATTATCACGAAGGACGCCTACAATTAATGACCAGAGAAAACTACGTTAATGTAATCTGTGATCAATTGGAAATGATTCCGCCTGAAATCGTGGTTCATCGTTTAACTGGTGATGCACCTTCTGATACTTTAGTTGGTCCTATGTGGAGTTTGAAAAAATGGGAAGTCTTAAATGCCATTGATGATGAAATGAAACGCCGTGAAAGTACCCAAGGTATTTATAATGTACGAAACACAAAGGAGGTTCTGACCTAATGCTACAAACAGCACTCCGTTTTAGTCACACACTGCTAAAAGAAGTGATAAAAGAAGGAGATACCGTCGTTGATGCTACAATGGGAAATGGCAACGATACGGCTTTTCTAGCAGAACTAGTAGGTTCAACTGGTTTCGTGTATGCCTTTGATGTACAAGAACAAGCATTGATGAATACGGAAAAGAAACTTACTGATTCAGGCCTAAAAGATCAAGTTGGCTTATTTCAACAAGGACATGAAACAATTGACATAATCGTCCCAAAAGAAACATCATTAACTGCTGCTATTTTTAATTTAGGTTACTTACCTAAAAGTGATAAGCAGATTATTACAAAACCTGACACAACAAAAAAAGCCTTAGATGCTTTACTTCCTAGATTAAGCAATAAAGGACGTATTGTTATAGTGGTTTATTACGGTCATGTTGGTGGTGAAGCAGAATTAGCTCTTGTACAAGAGTATTGTCAACAATTACTTCAAGAAGAGTATAGTGTTCTTACCTATCAATTTATCAATCAGAAGAATAACCCGCCTATTTTATTTTGTATTGAGAAAAAATAACTTAATTCAACATATTCATTTTCATCAAAAAAACTGATTCTCATAAATATGAGAATCAGTTTTTTTGTATGTTCGTTTATTCAAATACAAATTGATTGTGATAAAGTTCAGCATAAAAACCATCTTGTTTCAATAATTCATGATGATTTCCTTCTTCAATCACTTCGCCATTTCTTAAAACAACGATTCGGTCCGCATTCAAAATGGTTTTCAATCGATGAGCAATCACAAAACTCGTTCTGCCTTTGATTGCTTCGTCCATCGCTTTTTGAATTTTTGCCTCTGTTACCGTATCTACATTACTTGTTGCCTCATCTAATATCAACAAAGATGGATTTGTAATGATGGTCCGGGCAATGCTAATCAATTGCTTTTGACCTGTACTAAAAATGTTATTTTCTTCAGTTATTTCTGTATCATAACCTTTTTCTTGTTCCATAATAAACTCATGAATATTCGCTTGTTCGGCTGCTGCAATGATTTCTTCTTCAGACGCTTCTGGCTTACCAAATGCAATATTCTCTCGAATCGTTCCAGAGAATAAAACTGAATCTTGCAAAACGATTCCTACATGCGTTCGTAAGCTACTTAATTCGATCTCACGAATATCGATTCCATCAAATGCAACTGAACCGCTATTTACATCATAAAAACGATTCAATAAGTTCATAATGGTCGTTTTACCTGAACCTGTTGGACCAACTAATGCTACCATCTCACCTTTTTTAACATCAATTGAGACATCTTTTAATATAGGAACTTCTGGATCATAGCCAAAGTCAACGTGATTCAATGTAACTGATTCTTTGATACCGTTGATTTCTTTTCCATCTTTTGGATTGATCTCATCGGGTTCGTCAAACATTTCATTCAAACGGCGAGCTCCTGTGATTGCTAATTGAATCATGCTGTAACCAGAAGAAATCTGCATCAATGGTTGATAATATTGTTGTGAATATTGAACGAATGTCACCACTAAACCTAACGCAACCGTTTTTTCTAAATCACCGTTTAATGCTAACCAACCACCAAAGAAGATTACGATTGCTGTATTTACAAGAGACATCCCTTGCATCATTGGAAATAGTAAACCTGAGTAAACTTGTCCTTTGAATGTTGCTTTACGTACTGTTTCATTGTGTTCTAAAAATCCATCAATGGTTTCTTCTTGCAGACCATTTGTGATAATCACTCGTTGTCCGCTGATTTTTTCATCCATATAACCATTTAATTTTCCAACTTCATCCTGTTGAATATCAACATATTTACGCGCTTTACTGATAACCACTACCGCAATCAAAATTGCCACAGGTGTTGATGCAATCGTTGCCCATGCCAATTCAACATTTTGACGGAACATCATAATCAAAATCCCCACAAATAAAGCAATATTTGTCATCACTTGTAATAAGGCTTGGTTCAAACTATTTTGGATATTATCTAAATCACTTGTAAAACGACTTAAAATTTCTCCATCTTGATGAGAGTCAAAGAAACGAATCGTTAATTTTTCTAATTTATTAAATAAACCAATACGCATACGATTCGTTGATTTTCCAACAACTTGCGTAAATAGTATGCTATAAATAAAGTTTGCTGCACTTGTCAGTACATAAAAAATCAATAGCTTCCAGATAATATCAATAAACTTACTCTTATCATCGTTCCCTTGCATCAAAGCTCCCACATAATTTGCCAATTCTTGAATCGCTTCACCAACAAATTGAGGTGCTTTTACTTGTAAATAAGTTGCAATGACAATCGTCACAAAGATAAATAAGAAGGAAAGTTTATAACGTTTTAAATAATGAAAAAAGAATTTACTTGCTCTTATTAAATCAGTCATTATTTTCATCCTTTCCTTTTTGTGTTTCGTAAATTTCTTGATAGATTGGATTTGTTTTTGCTAACTCTTCATGAGTACCTTCTCCTACTAACTGACCTTTATCCAAAACTAAAATACGGTCTGCATGAAGAACAGAAGAAATCTTCTGAGCAATGACGATTGTTGTGGTTTCTTTCAAATCCTTATCCAACGCTTCTCTAACTAATCGTTCTGAACGAGCATCCAAAGCACTTGTACTGTCATCTAAGATCAAAACCTTAGGATCTCCAATAACGCCTCGTGAAATAGATAGACGTTGTTTTTGTCCACCAGAAAAATTGTTACTCCGTTCAGCTACTGGTGCTTCATATTGTAGTGATAGTTTTTCAATAAATTCTTTTGCTTGTGCAATTTCAGTTGCACGAGACATATCTGCTTCACTAGCATCTCTTTTTCCTTGACGTAAATTTTGAGAAATCGTCCCTGAAAAAAGAATTGCTTTTTGCAAAACAAATGAAACTGTTTTACGTAAACTGTGCTCATTAACCTCATGTAAATCGACACCGCCGACTTTTACCGTTCCCTCTGATGGATCAAATAACCTAGGAATCAATTGAGCTAAGGTAGATTTCCCAGCACCTGTAGCACCAACTATACCAATCATTTCACCAGGTTTAATAGAAAACGAAACATCTTTCAATGTATCTGTATCCTCTCCTGGATAACGGAAACTAACATGATCAAAAACTACACTGCCATCTAAGTCTTGTTCTGGCACATCTTTATAAGTAAGCGCAGGAACTGTATCCATTACTTCTTTGATTCGTTTAATGGAAACCGCAGCACGAGAAGTCATCATCATCATCATACCGCCGATAATGATTGCCATCATGATTTGCATCAAATAACTCATAAATGAGGCAATACTACCAATTACAGTCGGATCATCTTTCACTAAATTACCTACAAGAAAGATCGATCCTACAACAGCTAAATTAGCTGCCAACATAAAAGATGGAATCATCACTGAAAATAATGTTCCTACAATCAAATTATGTTTAGTCAACTCTTCACTTACTTTTGTGAAACGGTTCAATTCATTTTTCTCTTGAACGAATGATTTCACTACGCGAATCCCTAAAAGATTTTCTTTCGCTAAACCATTCACTTTATCAATCAACTTCTGAATAATCATAAAATGTTTACCCATTTGAGAAAAAGATAATGCTGTAATAATAAAAACTGCAATGACTAATAAGACAATCACCCACCACAACTGCGGTAATGTCATCATCGCTAAAATAAAACTACCGATAAAAAGAATCGGAATTCTAAAAAGCGATTGCAGTGCAATCATGATTACATTTTGAATTTGAGTCACATCATTTGTTAAACGAACGACTAAGTTTCCAGCTGAAAATTCTTCAATATTTCCAAACGAAAATGTTTGAATTTTTCTAAAAGTCGCTTCACGAATATCAGCACTGACACCTTGTGCGACTTTTGCAGAATAAATCGTATTAAAGACCCCTGCGATCAAACCTAATCCTGCGATTCCAATCAAATACAAACCAAGTTCTTTCATTTGGCTCTTATCCTCTTTAATTATTGCTTCAAGTACTTTTTGTAATAGTTTTGGCTGCCATAAAGCTGACATAACCATTATAATAACAGTAATCAATGCTATAGTAACTTCCAGTTTGTACTTTTTGACATGTTCCATAATAATACTCATTTAATCCCAACTTTCTTTTTAGAACTAGCCCAGTTTGATTCGTTGTGCAACATTCAACGGATATTTAGTGTTATCATCAGATAACAAGTTGATGAGTGAGGCATATACGCCTTCATTGACTTCATCAATTTAACACTGTAAAATTAGGCTGCATAACAATTTACCATTTTTAGAAACGAAATTCAAGAAGTTAGCCTATATTTTTTATAAAAGGATGAGAAAATTTGGAAGATAAGTTATCAAAGAAAAAAATCGTTCAGGCAGCATTTGAGTTATTAAAAGCAACACCTGAACTGGAGAAACTTTCCATGCGTAAAGTCGCTAAAAAATTAGACGTTCAAGCTCCTGCTATCTATTGGCATGTTGAAAATAAACAAGCTTTGTTACAAAGTATGGCTGAAGAAATAGAAAATCACTTCATCCCTCCAAAAGAACAAGATACTTGGAAGGAAACTATATATGCTTACATGGAAAACTATTATGAACTGTATTTGCAATATCCTTGCGCTATTGAAATCGAAATTCACACAGTACCAGCCTATCCTTCACGATTACGAAATCTTGATAAAATGCTTGGGATTCTACATAATGCTGGTTTTTCGATTGAGCTAAGTTATATGACGATCACATCTTTGCAGCATCTCTTATTTGGTATGTTGATGGATTCAACAGAGGAGAAAAAACTATATAATAAAGTGATTGATGGTGATGATTACTTAAAGCAGCAAGTGATATTAATGAAGCAATATGTTCAAGAACATGAATTAGATAATATCAACAACAGCATTCAATATCGACATAAAGAACGGCAAAAAGACTTCTTTATGAAAACCTTGCGGATATTTTTGAACGGTTTGGATTCTTTTATTTGATTCTTCTCTCTATATATACGAAAAAAACTTAGACAATTTTTTTATTTTTGTCTAAGTTTTTTATTTTTACCTTTCTAGCGGCAACCACTCAAGTACTCGTTGAATCCAAGTATCCCAGAATACCCAGTCATGGCTACCTGGGCCTGTCTCAAATATGTGTGCTATATTATGCGTTGTCAGTAGACCATCCATTTTCTTATTAGCATGCAAAAGTAAATCTTCCTCACCGCAACAAAGAAAAATATTTGGTGCTTTTTTCTGATTTTTGACTAATTGTTCAAGTAAGAAGACTGGGTCATTGATTGAACCTTGAACATTTTCTAATGGACCAAAAATACCTTCCCAATAGCTTCTGCTTCGAATCGACAACAAGTCATCCACTCTTCCAGCAAGATCCACAGCTCCAGATAAAGAAGCTACTGCTCCATAGTTTTCTGGTTTAGCTAACCCAAGTTTCAATGCACCATACCCTCCCATAGAAAGGCCTACAGCAAAAGTCTTTTCCCGTTTAACGGTTAGCTGAGGAAATAATTCATGACAAATATCAGGCAATTCTTCAGCAACAAATGTCCAGTACTTCATATCATAAGCAGTGTCAGTATACCATCCCAGATCTGTAGACGGCATAATAACAGCCAGACCCAAATCTGAAACATAACGTTCAATGGATGTTCGACGTTCCCAAACACTATGATTTCCACCCATTCCATGAAGTAAATACATAACTGGAACATCTGTCATGTTACCTTTTGTTGCTGTACCGATTGTTTTCTCTGTTCTTTGAGGTAAAATGATATTTAATGATACTTCCAATTCTAGTACGTTCGAATAAATATTAGCTTGTAAAAAAGCCATATACCAACCCTCATTTCTTTTTTCTATTATTGTAGCATTAAATCTATTTTTTTGACTACATATAGAAAAAAATACCCGTTCTTCAGTGAAGAACGGGAGGAGGAGTTAAAAATGAAAAAGTGTGTTTAGTTTTTGCTGTAAGTTGTTTTCTCTTGGTATGTTTATATAATACAAGCAAAATATGAATGTTTTATGTTAAAACAGCGCTCACTTTGGTCATTTTTTGTAAAGAAATTCTATCCCCACTAATTGCTGACTTTCTTTTTAACCATTGCATTTAAAATAATAGCTACTATAATCAAGCCAATTCCAACTATATAAACATTATGAAGTCCTGCATATAGCATTCCTCGTAAAGGTTTCAATAAGTCAGCTGAAATGGTATTAGCTGTATGAGGATTCACTAATTGATTCATCACATCTGAATCGACTTTTAATGAACTTTTCGCTAATTCTGATGTCGTAACAGCATTGATGATAACACCGAAAATTGAGACCATCAGAGTTTGTCCGATTGTTCTAGCAAGTGTATTAAATGAAGTCGCAACACCCATTTCAGATGGATCAACACTGCTTTGAGCATTAACCGTTGTTGTTGTAATTGTAATACCAAAACCAATCCCTAGGACAGAAGAAATCGCAAAGAACCACACAAATGAAATTGAAGCTGGCACTAATACAAGAAAAATGCCACCAAGTAAAGTGATACTCAAACCAATTGTTAATACTTTTTTCGTTGAATGCTTCTCCATCAAGCTACTGGCAACAAAAGAGCCCGCCATCCACAGAACAGACATTGGTGCGAGCACAAGCCCGCCAATACCAGCACTTTTACCTAGTACACCTTGCATCCACATTGGAATATAGACTTCCACACCCATTAAAAATCCACTGATTAAAGCCGCCACTATATTAACAATCACAAAAGTAGAATTTTTGAAAAGCATCAAATCAATAACAGGATCTTTTGCTCTTTTTTCCACAAAAATAAATCCGATAAAAAATAAAACAGATGCGCCCAAACAAAGGAATACTTTTAAATCAAAACCAACATCACCAATTAATTGAAATCCTAATAACAATGTCAGTAAAACAAGCATCAGCTGAACACTACCTAAAATATCCATTGGCACTTTTGTTTTCTCTCTTTTTGGTTCAACTAAAAAGTAAGCAATCAAGCCCATTAATACAAGACCGATCGGTACGTTAATGAAGAAAATCCAATGCCAACCAACGGTATCTACAATAAATCCTCCTGCAAGCGGGCCAAAAATACTAGCAATTCCCCATGCAGCACTGTTTAATCCTAACATTTTTGCACGTTTATCAATTGAATAAATATCTGCAAGAATCGTTAGAGCCACTGGCATAATCGCACCAGCACCAATCCCTTGAATTGCGCGAGCAATAATTAATGTAATCATATTTTGCGCCAATCCACAAAGGGAAGAACCAATAATAAAAATAATTATTCCAATCATAAAAATCGGTTTACGTCCGATTTTATCTGCTAATTTCCCATAAATTGGTGTTAGCATTGCATTTGTAAGTAGGTAAATCGAAAAGACCCAGTTCATAATTTCCATACCGTGTAGTGATCCTACAATTGTCGGCATAGCTGTCGAAACGATTGTCCCTTCAATTGCAGTCATAAACGTTGCAACAAAAACACTAATTGTTACAAGTTTAACGTTTGTTTTTCTTTCCATATATCTCCATCCTTTTAAATAGTTTGCAGTTTTTAGTTAAAATAACATAACTTACACTTATTTTACATGTTCTGTTGGGTTTAGTAATTGTTTTTGCTTTGGCTCGTTTTGGTAATGCTCATCACCTGCTCTAATCTAGGCAAGATCCGTTCAACATTTCTTTCGTCTTTGATTGTCACTTGTTTTTCTCTGAAGGTGTTTGTTAATTCATTAGTAAGGAAACTTGCTCTCCTTTTGGTCGCCACGTCGCCACATCTACACTGCGCTAAAGTCGCAGTGATTCGCAGCAAAACGGCGCCACTAATTTCCATTAGTAGCGCCGCCTCTTTTACTCCATCAAACTTTTCTTGATTGCGTCAACTTTATCTGTCTGCTCCCAAGGTAATTCAATGTCTGTACGACCAAAATGACCGTATGCTGCCGTCTGTTTGTAAATTGGACGACGTAGGTCAAGCATTTCAATAATACCTGCTGGACGCAGGTCAAAATTTTCTCTAACGGCTTCAATCAACTTACTTTCAGGTACTTCACTTGTCCCGAATGTATTGATGGAAATAGATACAGGTTGTGCTACGCCAATTGCGTATGCTAATTGGACTTCAACTTTTTCAGCTAATCCAGCTGCAACGATATTTTTTGCAATATATCGTGCTGCATAACTAGCAGAACGATCAACTTTAGTCGCATCTTTCCCAGAAAAAGCACCACCACCATGACGAGCGTAACCGCCATAGGTATCAACGATAATCTTCCGCCCAGTTAAACCAGCATCTCCTTGTGGTCCGCCAATAACAAAACGACCTGTTGGATTAATAAAGTATTTTGTTTCTTCATCTAATAATTCGGCTGGTATCACTTCTTCAATAACAAGTGCTTTCACGTCTTTTTGAATTTGCTCCAGCGTAATTTCTTCATCATGTTGTGTACTGATTACAACTGTGTCTACTCGTTGCGGTTTACCATGTTCATCATATTCCACAGTCACCTGTGATTTCGCATCTGGACGTAAGTATGGAAGTTTCTCCTCTTTACGTAATTCTGCTAAACGACGAACGAGTTTATGACTCAAAGAGATTGGTAGAGGCATAAGTTCAGGGGTTTCGTTAACTGCAAAACCAAACATTAACCCTTGATCTCCAGCACCAATATCATCTTTGGTATCTTTTTCACCACGTGTTTCCAGTGCATCATCAACGCCTTGGGCAATATCTGGTGATTGCTCATCAATTGCAACAAGAACTGCGACTGTATCGCCATCAAATCCATATTTTGCTCGAGTATAACCAATATCTTTAAGTGTTTGTCGAACGATTTTTTGGATATCTACATATGCTGTAGTAGAAATCTCTCCAAAAACTAAAACCAAACCTGTTGTAACGCTTGTCTCACATGCCACACGTGCTAGCGGATCTTGTTCTAAAATCGCATCTAGAATTGCGTCACTCACTTGATCGGCAACTTTATCCGGATGTCCTCCTGAAACAGACTCTGATGTAAATAAATGTCTCTCTGTCATAATGTATTCCCCCTAGTTATATTCGGTTACAAGGCATCTTTGTGAAGAAAGGTTACTCCCTCTCTAACAAATCCTTTCGGGAACTTGCAACGCTTACTAGTATA
Source organism: Enterococcus sp. AAFC-DPL-5146 (assembly GCF_058216635.1). Taxonomy (NCBI): domain Bacteria; kingdom Bacillati; phylum Bacillota; class Bacilli; order Lactobacillales; family Enterococcaceae; genus Enterococcus; species Enterococcus sp. AAFC-DPL-5146. The sequence goes on from NZ_CM177103.1 coordinate 2,551,244, forward strand.
ACAGATTATTTAAAAAAAGACTTGCTATTTGTAAAAAAAGACTAAGCTCTTCCACTTTCCTTATTTAATTAGTATCTATTGTACTCATTTTCACTTCAGTAATTAGTTTTTATCCACACTTTTAATAAGCTCATCAGCACTGCCAGCACTAATCTTAAATTAGCACCCATTTATACGGTTAATTTATATCCTTTTGAACGAACTGTTTTAATAAATTTTGGTCGTGCCGCATCTTCTTCAATTTTCTGTCTTAAATGAAAGATTAAATTTGATACACGGTACTGTTTATTGCTTCCTTTATTTTCCCAGACATGTTCATAGATATCTTCGTAGGGAACTGCAATGCCCTGTTGTGTTTGTAAATATTCCATAGTTTTGAATTCTAATTTTGTTAAGCTAATCTCTTCTCCATTCAACACAACACTAAAGTTACTTGGACGTAATTGAAAATTTGATTTATCAACTGTTTTTTGTATCGACACATCTGTATCCATATGCATTCTATTATATCTAGTAAGTGCATTTGTCATTACAAGTTTACAGATCTCTGGATCAGAATCCTGGTCGATAATTCCATCTGCGCCCAGCTGTAAATAAACTATATGATTCATCCTATTAGGCTGTTCTGAAATTATCCATATAAATGTATCCTGTTTTTTCTTTAATAAAATCAATAGTTCGCAAACTACTCCAATATTCTGTATATGATGTTCCTTGATGATAATACCGTCATACATTCCCATTGTGGCAACTTCATTTCTAGTAATTGGATGTACTTTTAACTGATCACTATTTAGTGAATCTATATATTTTTGTTCGTCTATTTCATCTAGTAAAACAAATGCTATATTGTACATGTAGTAATCTCCTTTATAATTTTATTCTTAGCTCATCAATTTTAACTTTTTTTCACAATTTAGAACCAACTCCATTTAAATTTAATTTCATTTTATTTATATAATATATACATATACACATATTTAAAACAAGTTTAATCTATTTTATTTATTAAGTCTATAAAAAACCAATCTTTTATTAATAATATATTGATAAATATGAACAAAAAAATACGAATCATGTGATTTATTATTTTTAATTCTATCTTATCTGTTTTATTGATAGAATCTTGATTTATAAAACTTTATAAACAACACATTCTTATGTTCTGAGACTTGAAAAATAGTGAGATTAGAATAATCTATACCACTGATAATTATCTTTACATTATTAGTTGTATAATTGAGGAACAACCGTTAACTTTTTTAAGTCTCTTAACAAAAGGATGGGATATAGTAAAATAAAAAAACACCAAGATGAGTATAATCACCATCTTGATGTTTTTATAAATAATAACTATTACAAATTTTAAAAAAACTTTTATATAATATATTTTTTTGTACTCACTTTATCTCAGCTAAATAATTTCATTTTTTTTAACAAAAAAAACTATGAAACGCTTTATAACCATCCTATTAATTGAATACACTATTGTTTTTACTAAATAAAATAAGCCTCACATTTTATGCACACTATGAGCACTTTGAATACCACCACATGCTTCTTTACACGCTTGATTAATTAATCTGAATGAGCTTTCGGTACTATTTAACCCACGTTTGTATTTGACTTCATCAGTTACTTCACAATTGTCATTTAAAGCTTCCAACCAAAAATAGATTCCTTCTTTGTAGGTATCTAAACCTTCCAACAAGATTTTTGTCGCTTCTTTTTCACCATAAAATACTAAGTTTTTTCTAAAGTTAGCTTCTTCTATAAAGAACCGATTAACATTGGTCCGACAAAATGAATAAGTGTCCTTTCCTCTTCTGTTAATGGCTTGACTACAGCTGTTCTCTTGTACTTCCTTAGAAATGGCATTAAAAATCTCATTGTAGACTTCAACTCGTTGCATTACCGACAAAATCATATCTGTATAACTAAACATAATGCTCTCTCCTCCCATAACTAAGCAGCTAAAACCGCTGACTTATGCCTATTATAGTATCTCTCAATCTTTTATATCAAGTAATATGCTATTAAAATTAAATTTTTTTGTCATTTTTTTCTTTCCAATGTCTATTTTTTTTCGACTTTTAAATATAAAAAGAGCCCACCCGCTAGTGTTCACAAGGGGTTGGACTGTTTTTTTTTATTTATTCACATTTAAATAAAGTTATTTTCCGACAAAAATATTAATAATCATAAAAAGACCTGATTTCTAAAAAACCTTAGAGCACTAACATTAAATAGTATACATTATTATCCTCAGAATATTAAATAAAACAGTCCCTTTTGAAAAAATATTTTTTCTATTTTCTTTTTAAATGTAATATTGGGTATGGCCTTCTTGCATCATCAACTTCACTTCGATCAAATGTTTCAAATCCCATCGCTTCGTAAAACAACTTCGCAGAATGATTTTGTTCATTAACATCAATAAATTTAATCTCGTTTTCTTCAAATAAATTCATCAATACTTGTCTACCATAGCCTTTACCAATATATTGAGGATCTAAAAAAAGCATCTCTAGCTTATTTCCATCTACTCCAGAAAAACCAATTACTTTTTCCTTCTCTGTCCAGACCTTTACATCTAAATGAGGAAAATAAGTTGGTAATTCAGTTTTTATGGTTTCAAAATCTTCTCCATCTAAGAATTCATGTGTCTGCTTAACTGCTCTTGCCCAAATATCAATCAGTATGATGTATTCACTTTGTTTTGCTTGATGATAATTCATTTTATTCTCCTGAACATTTTGTAATTTTAAATCCATTTGATTATACCATTGCATGGCCTTTACTTTAGATTGCTGAATCCCTTCATTTCTTATCATTCAGTTCGTTGATTTGTTCTTGCAATTCTCCTAGTAATTCAATTTGCATATTTTGCATTTGAACCAAATGTTGCCACTGACTATCAATCAAATAATCCATTTTTTCGTGTAGCAAATTAACTTCTATTTCTGATTTCAAATTGATTTGATAATCATTATTTGCTTCTTCTCGGTCTCTTGCTTCTTGTCGATTTTGACTCATCATAATAATGGGTGCTTGAATTGCAGCTAAACAGGATAATGCTAGATTAAGCAGAATATACGGATATGGATCAAACGGCTTAAAAAAAATCACAGTAGAATTGATAATGATCCAGACAGCTAATATAAAAATAAATATAAATATAAAAGGCCAGCTACCCCCAAACTTAGCAATTCCATCTGCTGTTTTTTGTCCTGTGGTCAATTTTTTGACAGCCGGAGGATTTAACTTATCGGTGATTGTTTGGTTGCCTTTAATACTTTCAACGATTGTTTCATTTAATTGTTCCATTTTCCCGGAATCAGATGAAATCATCTGTTTAATATAATCTAAACGATAGTTTAGCAATGCTTGAAAGGTAATTTTTGACTCTTCTGTTAGATCTGGACGCATCTTAAGAATAAATAAACGAATTTCTTCTTCTATATTTTTCAGAATCACTTCACTGCTATGTTTTGAGTTCGTTTGATCTAATTTTTCATAACGATTCTTTTTAGCCATTTTTTTCGACTCCTTTATTTCTATTTATATCTATCATACTATGTTCTAGCCATTTGTCACATTGATTTGACTAAAAAAGCTTAAAACAAGACTAAAAAGTCAGTCTTGCCTTAAACTTTTAATCAATAGAAAAAACTAAAAAAAGTATCCACTAGATCATAGAAACTAGACTTTCTTGTTCACTCCTACTATTCAGTTTCTTTATATACATTTTTTAACGTCAGTGGTGCCGCAAAAGTATGATAGCTTAATCCTTGGATTTGCGGATTTTGTAACACAGACTGCTGATTCTGACTGATAATAATCATCCCAGCCGTGTTTTCAATCCCTTCTTTTTCAGCAGCAATCAACGTCTGCCAACGCTTGTTTAAATCTGTAGCATATTTTTGTGAAGCCTCATCTAACAACGCATCATACTTAGTATTTGAGTAATTGCGATCATTGCCTGTCCGTAGCATATTTAGCGTAGAGATTGGGTCTTGATAGTCCGGTGTCCAGTAAATCAAGAACATATCATAATCACTTTCCCGACTAAGATTCAATGCGGTTTCCGTTGGTAGAGCAGTCATTTTTATTGTTAAACCAGAAAATAATTTTTCCAGACTCCCTTGTAGACTTTCTCCCATTTTTTTATATGAACCATCATCTGTGACCATCAAATCAAGAGTAATTTTATCTCCCAACTCTTTTTTCGCTAGTTCCCAATGCTTCAAGGCTTCCTCTTTATTATAAGTCATTAAATCACCGGCATCTTTTCTGAAATCTTCACCCGTTTCTGGATTACTTACAAAACCTTCTGTAACTGCTCCATACAAGGGTTTTGAGCCATCGGCAATAATATTATTCACTAGATTTTCTTTATCGATTCCAAGGGCTAAGGCTTTTCTTAAATTTTCATTTTTTAAAGGTGTATCTTTGCCTTTACGTTTTTGGTTTAGACGAATGTAGTTCATCGTAGCAGTAGGATACGAGTGATACTCTGGATTGTTTTGATTTTGTTTGGCTAATTCTCCAGTGATTGTCGCAACATCCAATTGTCCATCTTCAAAAAGATTCAGAGCGGTTGATGCTTCTTTTACTACTTCATAGTGAATCTGATCTGATTTTACATTGGATTGATCCCAATAGTTTTCGTTTTTCTTTAAATCCCAGCTTAAATCTGTTTGTTTCCAGTTTTCTACGGTAAACGGACCATTATAAACAACATTTTCACTTGTTGTTCCATAATCTGTACCCATTTTTTCAACAAATTTTTGATTTTGCGGGAAAAAAGTTGGAAAAGCTAAAACAGAGGTGAAATACGGTTTCGCTTCTTTTAACTTCACTTCTAATGTCTGATCATCAAGAGCTTTTACGCCCAATTCATCCACTGTTTTTTTGCCATTAGAGATGTCTTCTGCATTTAAAATGGTATCTGCTACTAAGAAACTATAAACGAATCCGTTTTTAGGATCAATCATTTTTTTCCAAGCATATTCAAAATCTGAGGCTGTTACAGGATCGTCATTACTCCATTTAGCATCTTCTCTTAATTTGATGGTATACGTTTTACCATCTTCTGATATTTCTGGCATTTCTTTGGCTGCCGCCGGAATCAATTGGTCTTTGTCATCTAATGCGTATAAACCTTCAAAAGCTGCAGTCTGTACGATTGCATCTGGAAAGTCCAGCATGACTGATGTATCCAGTGTTGTTAATTCAGAAGGTGACATTAAGTTCAATGGTTTTGTCTCTTGTGTCTCTTTTGCTTGTTTACTACCAGAACATCCCGAAATGATAATTAGCATCAGTGCCAGCCCGATGATTGATTTGATTGTTGTTTTCATACATTTCCCCCAATTTCGTTTTACTTACGCTCAACCAGCATCCACACAACAACTGCTGCTTCTTTTCCATCATTATAATTGATATGACCTTCTCCAGCTTCGATAAGTTGTGCATCTCCAGGTTTACCTACAAGATCCTGCCCATCTTCTAAGATTGTGTGTGCTTCACCTGAAACAACATAAGAATATTCATCTTGATCATGTCGGGCAAATCCTTCTAACGGTCGTTTTTCTCCTGGTTGTAAAATAACTACCCCCATTTGAACTTTTTCATTCGGCTGGTTTTCAGCATCGAAAAAAATTGTCATTTCTTGAGGTAGAGATGGTTTAATAATCATTATTTATCGCAACTCCTTTTATTTTTTTATAAGTGATTTTATTTATTATTGCCTTAACCATTTGATAAGTCAATAACATTTTTGAAAATTCTGACTTTTAGTTCATATTAAAAATAAAAAAATAGAAATGATTCATAAATACCAATCATCTCTATTTTTTATTAACTCCAATATCCCTTATGGACAGCAGCTGCTGCTTGTTCAACTTCTGGAAAAGGTCCAATCACTTGAATATCTTTTTGCCCGTGATCCAAAATTTCTTTTGATGGTAAATCGAAAGTTGGGTTTTGTTCGTTGTCACCAGTTAATTGCAACAGTCGTTTCTCTGTCATTGCATAAACAATTGTTCCAATATTTCCCCAATAAATCGTTCCTGTACACATAGCACATGGTTCTGCCGTCGTATACAATAAGCAATCCCATAAAAATTCTTTGCTATATTTTTGAGAAGCCCTTGCTGCTAAAGTTGTCTCCGCATGACCTGTACAGATATTTTCTGTGATTTCGATATTTTCTTGTTCTAAAAGAATGTTGCCATCTTTGTCTGACAGTAATGCACCAAAAGGCGTATTTCCATGTTCACGAGCATTTTGAGAAATTTCGATGCAACGGGTCAACAATTTAATATGCTTGTCTTTCTTCATAAAAACTCCTTCTCTATTCATACGTTTTACTCTAAAATAAAACGATGATTTAGCGTTTCTTTTGTTCCTTTGTCAATACCGATTGCCTGTTTTAAATACGTGTCAACATTACCATAATGTTTTTCAACGGTTTGATAGAAGTTATCTAGATAACTCTTGTCAACATTCAAGGCAACATGCAACGCTTCTAAATTCGCCTCTTCCAAATCAGCTTTTTTCGCTTGTTCTAAAATCATCGCATTTTCTTTTTTTCTTAAGTCATTTGTTAATAAATAATCATTATAAATGGCTTCTTTGGGTACACCCAATGTTTCTAGAATCAATACTGCTGCAATTCCTGTTCTGTCCTTACCTGCAAAACAGTGGAATAGAATGCTCTCTTGTTTTTGCAGAGCTAAGATTTCTTCAAAAAATTGATTGTAACCTTTTTGTGCTGTTGTATTTAAAGCAATATCTTCATAAAGTTTTTTCATGTAAGACGCTGATTTTTCTGGTGAACCAATTTTAACAAAGTCTCCGATCGATGCTCCTTCATCTTGAATATCCTCTAAGATATCAATATGAATGTACTCTGTTTTAGGAACCGTCATATCTGGTCTTTCTTCTACCTCAGCTTCACTTCTTAAATCAATTATTTTCCCTAAGCGATAGGTTGTTTCCAAACGTTTCTCATCTTCTTTTGTTAAACTAGATAACTCGCCAGATCTTAAGAAAACATCCTTCTTGATTTGTTTGCCTTCTTTATTTTTGATACCGCCAATGTCTCGAAAATTTGTAATAGTCACCATAATAGTTTATCCCTTTTCCTTCTTTTTGTTCTTATTATACACAAAAAATGCTTAAAAATGTTTCTTTCATCTACTTTCTTTAGAATAAAGTTTTGAGACAGAAGTATGCAAGCCTTCTGTCTCAAATTTTTACTTTTTCAATTATTTTTGACCTGCTTCAACATAGCTTAAATCATTGACTTTATCCAGTGTATATTTTCCCTCTTTATATTTAACCGTACAAACGCTAGCATTTTTTAAACCGCCTTCTGGAATTTTATAATCATCGAATAATGTTGCTAGCAAAGCGGAAATGCTTAAACCATGAGAGGCAATCAACACGTTACCGCTACCTTCATTCTTCATTTCTTTTTTAACAATATCATCTAGTCCTGCTTTAAGCCGGGTAGTGATCGTCTTGTAGTCTTCTGCAGGCCAGTTGACCTTAGCTTCTTCTACATTTTTAGCATCTAATTTGGCTACACTATTCGCAAATGATTCTGGCGTCATATTCTTCAAGAATTCTTCCAAAGTAACTCCTTGATCATCAGCAATGTCTTGCCACATAGTATGATTTAAGTCGCCTTCATACGTCCCAAAATTAAATTCTCTTAGACGTTCGTCTGTAATGACTTTTAAATCAGATGATTTTTTATTTTCTTTTACGATTAAGTTTGCAGTTTGAATAGCTCTGCCACTGTCACTGCTGTATGCGTTTTGAAATTCAATATCTTTTAAGCCTACACCTGCGGCCGTTACAACTTCTTCACCAGCTTTCGTTAAAACCGCATCTGACCAACCTTGAACACGGTCAGTTGTGTTTAACATCGTTTTACCATGGCGAACAATGTAGAATGTTAATTCTTCTGGTGTTTTTTTAGCACCTGATGCTGTTTCTTTCTCTTTAGTTCCATTAGTACATCCCGCAACTACTAACAAGCCTAGTATTAAAACCCCTAACAGTTTTACCACTTTTTTCATTTAATTTCATCCCCCTCTTATGCGTTAGTCAAATCTTCCCCATTTGTAGCAATGACTTTTTTATACCAGTTAAATGATTTTTTCTTCGAACGTTTCAACGTACCGTTTCCTTCGTTATCCCGATCGACATAGATGAAACCATATCGTTTTTTCATTTCTCCCGTTCCAGCTGAAACTAAATCGATACAGCCCCATGTGGTGTAACCTAATAAATCTACTCCATCCAGTTCTACCGCATCTTTCATCGCTTGAATGTGGGCTGCTAAATAATCAATACGATAATCATCGATTACATTCCCATTTTCGTCTGGTGTATCCACTGCTCCTAAGCCATTTTCTACGATAAATAATGGTTTTTGGTAACGGTCATACAAATCATTCATTGTTGTTCGTAAGCCTAATGGATCAATCTGCCAACCCCATTCACTGGCTTGTAAATAAGGATTCTTCACAGAGGCAAAGATATTACCGGCAGTTTGTTCGTTAACGGCTGGATCTGTAGATTGCACTCTTGAAGAGTAGTAAGAAAATGAAATAAAGTCTACTGTATGTTCTTTTAATAGCTCTAAATCCCCATCTTCAATCGGTAATTCAATTCCTTCACGTTCTAATTTTTTCAACGCATAAGCTGGGTACTCCCCACGAGATTGTACATCAATAAAGAAAAAGTTTTCCCGATCCGCTTGGCGAGCTGCCCAAACGTCTTCTGGTTTGCATGTATAAGCATAGTTTGTCCCTGCCGCTAACATACAACCCACTTGGTTTTCTGGATCCACTTCATGCGCAATTTTTGTTGCGATGGCACTGGCTAATAATTCGTGATGTGCCGCTTGATATTTCACTTGTTCTTTGTTTTCACCTTCTTCAAAATAAAGACCAGCCCCCATAAATGGTGCATGCAAAATCATATTGATTTCATTGAAGGTCAACCAGTATTTAACTAATCCTTTATAACGATTAAAGATCACATGACACAAGTTTTCATAAAAACCAACTAATTCACGACTGCGCCATGCGCCATATTTTTCAACAAGATGCATCGGACAATCAAAGTGTGTAATCGTTACAAGAGGCTCGATACCGTGTTTGCGGCATTCTTTGAACAAATCTTCATAGAACTTCAACCCTTCTTCATTTGGCTCAGTTTCGTCTCCTAGAGGGAAAATACGACTCCAGGCAATCGACAAACGATAGGTTTTAAAACCCATTTCACCAAATAAAGCAATATCTTCTTTATAACGGTGATACATATCAATCGCATTTTGAGCTGGATAGAAATGTTCCTCATCAAATACAAACATTTTTTTCTCTCCAGTGATTACTGGAAAACGATCGGATCCAACTGGTGCTAAATCCACATTGGCTAAGCCTCGTCCGCCTTCATTATAGCCGCCTTCACATTGATTGGCAGCCGTTGCTCCGCCCCATAAAAAGTCTTTTCTAAATGACATATCAAAATTCCTTCCTCTCATAGAGTCTGCAATAATATAAATCAAGTTTCACAGCAAACTCTATCCCCATCTCTTATTTTTAAGTCAAACCAGTAATTAATGTATCATTTGATGTTACTTCCTGATCTTGAGTTTCTACTATATCTAGATAATCTCCAGTATTTGTAACGATAACTGGCGTTTCTACACTATAACCAGCTTCTTTTATTGCATCGATATCAAAAGTAACTAGAACTTGCCCTTTTTTCACTTTATCCCCTTGCACTACTTTCCCTTCAAAGCCTTTCCCTTCCAACTGAACTGTGTCCATACCAATATGAATCAATAATTCCATCCCTTGATCAGAAATCAAACCAATGGCATGCAAAGTTGGAAATAAGGTCATTACCGTTCCATCAAATGGTGCTCTTACAACACCTTCTGTCGGTTCTATCAAAACTCCTTTGCCTAATGCACCTTGAGCGAATGCTTGATCACTTGCTTTGCTTAAAGGTAAAACTTTTCCTTTAACAGGACTCAAAACTGCTTCTCTTATAGCTTTTTGTGCCTTATCATTAGTAGCTGTTTCTACAACGGTATCATCTTTCCAAAAGAAGAATGTTAATACAAAACCGGTAGCCATCGCAATCAGAATTGCTACAAAAGAATGCACAACTCCGCTTGCATTATCACCATTGATAAAGTTTAAAACACCGAATATTCCTAAACCACCCATTGTATAAGAAGTGACCTGGTTGATCATCAAGTATAAACCACCAATTGCACCACCAACCATTGAAAAAATGAAAGGTGTTTTTTTAGGTAATGTAATTCCATAAATTGCCGGTTCAGTGACACCAAAGATACCTGAAATAATTGCTGGCGGGCATAATGCTTTGATTTTTTTGTCTTTCAATTTGAAGAACATCGCCATAACCACAGCAGTTTGAGCGAAACTAGCTGCAAAGGAACCAACTAATACTTGGCTGAATCCTTCTTGCGTAATCTGCATGATTGCAAGTGGTACAACGCTCCAGTGTAAACCGAAAATAACTAACACTTGCCAGAAAAATCCAAGAATTACTCCATACAATGCAGGTGAGAAGCCCATCAAAGATTGGAATCCTGCGCTTAATAGATCCGTTAACATGCTGATAATCGGACCAATGACTAAGAACCCAACCGGTAATGAAATCAATAATACGAAAAATGGCACTAAGAATGTTTGGACAACTTCAGGAATAATTTTTTTGAAAAGCTTTTGAACTTTAGCTGCAAATGCAACAATGAATATAATTGGAACAACGCTACTTGTATATCCAGCACCTACCCATGGAATACCCAAAAATGTGTCATAAGCAGGTAAGCCTAACAAACTATACGGTGCTGCAGTTCCTGCACCTGCTGTTTTTTCAAATGCCGCTTGTAGTGCACTTCCTTGAACCGCTGGATAGCAAAGAGCTGCTCCAATAACGATTCCAACCATGGGGTTTAGGTTAAACTTTCTAGCAGCAGTATAACCAAGAATCACAGGCATAAAGTAAAAGATTGCGTCACCAATACCATTAAGCATTGTATAAGTTCCAGAAGTAGCTGAATATAATTTCAAGAAAACTAGCAAAGCGTTTAAGCCTTTTACCATCCCAGCAGCAGCTAAAGCACCAAGAAAGGGTTGGAAACATCCACTTAAAATGTCAATCAAACGATTAAAAATATTCCCCCCTGATGACTCTTGCTCTGTATCTCCAGAAAGTCCAGCGATTCCAACAACTTCTTCATACACTGCAGGCACATGATTCCCGATGACTACTTGATATTGTCCACCGCTCTTCATCACAGTAACAACACCATCCATATTTTTCAGTACATCGTCATTTGCTTTTGACTCATCTTTCAGCTTAAATCGTAAACGAGTAATACAGTGCGTCAAACTATTAATATTTTCTTTTCCACCTACATTATTAACAATTTTCTGTGCTAAATCATGATATTTCCCCATTTTTTTGTTCCTCCAAAGTTTAGTTTTTTTAAATACAATACATTTGAAGGTTTAGCCAACTTAATGTCACTACCCAAAAGGTTTTCACTGTTATATATTAACGCCCCACCTTTCCTTATTTTCTTGTAAAAATTTATTTTAAGATTTAAAATCTTACTAACCATTTGTCTGTATAACTCTTGCAATATGAATCATTAAATACATCTTTTCTTCCTTTGAAATAGTATAATAATAATTTTTAGTTAAAAAATCAGCAATTTTTTTTACACAATTATATGCATTAGGGTATTTTTTTTTAATCACTTCATATAATTCTCCATCTTCTTCATCACGAAATTCTCTGTTATTCAATAGACGATATGCAAAGAATTTTAAATGAGTGCTAAAACGATAAAAATAAGCAGAATCTTCATTAAAAGTGATTTTAAAATGGTATTTCACAATATTCGTAATTTCTTGCATAATTTTTGTTAATTCATAAACACTACCCGCTTCTTCATCCATCTCCGCATTAATTAAATGCAAAGCAATAAATCCTGCTTCATCTTCGGGTAACACAACCCCAAATGTCTCTTCCACCATTTCTAATGCTTTATTTCCAATAAGATATTCATCTGAAAAAAAACGTTTGATATCCCATAATAAAAAGTTCTTGACTTCAACTCCTAATTTTATTCGCTCTAAAGCTGTATGAAGATGATCTGTTAAGGAAATAAAAATGGTGTCATTTAAGTTTCTGCCAAGTTTAGTTTTTGCATATTTGATAATCTCATCAGATAATTGCATTACCTCTAAAGGCAGCTCTTCTAATAACTCTTGAAATTTTAAAGAAGTATCTTGATTTGCTAAATAAAATACTTGATCAACTTGCTTCTCAGGAATAAAATCTCCTACTTTTCTTTTAAATGCTATACCACGTCCCATCACAATTTGTTCTTTTTCATTCATATCCAACGTAATCACAACATTATTATTCAAAATTTTTTGAATAATCATTTTTTCGCTCCCTTCTTCACACCATACTCCTTTAATTTGTAAAAAAGAAAAAACCCAACCTTTCCAAAAAAGAAGATACTCATCTACTTTGGAAAAATTAGGTTTAGCTTGTAATTAAACAATCACTATCCAATATTCATTTGTTGTTTACAAACATAGAATACCTTATTACACACAGAATGTCAACGCTTTCAAGATAACAAAAAAATAAAACATTTGGCAATAAGCTAAATGTTTTGCAAACATGACCCGTACGGGAATCGAACCCGTGATACCGCCGTGAAAGGGCGGTGTCTTAACCGCTTGACCAACGGGCCTTTTATAAAAATTATGGGCCTAAATGGACTCGAACCATCGACCTCACGCTTATCAGGCGTGCGCTCTAACCAGCTGAGCTATAGGCCCTTAAAGAAAAAAAGCGGGTGACGAGAATCGAACTCGCGACAACAGCTTGGAAGGCTGTGGTTTTACCACTAAACTACACCCGCATGTTTCTTCTTTCAAATGGCGCAAGACAGAATCGAACTGCCGACACACGGAGCTTCAATCCGTTGCTCTACCAACTGAGCTACTGCGCCAAAAATTATTTAAAACGGTCTGGACGGGACTCGAACCCGCGACCTCCTGCGTGACAGGCAGGCATTCTAACCAGCTGAACTACCAAACCATCGTTATTGTGTTGCGTCACTAATAACTTTTTTTGCTTCTTTAAAAGCAATTGCGGGGGCAGGATTTGAACCTACGACCTTCGGGTTATGAGCCCGACGAGCTACCTGACTGCTCCACCCCGCGATAATAGTATCACTTCTCATAGAAGTTTTAAGGGTTGTTACTGTTGGCGATTCCTAGTAAAGCTACTTTGCTCACTATGTTCGCCAAGCATTGTTCAACATCTACTCTGACAACATCAAACGCAGTGTTTCACAACAAAGGAGGATAAGGGATTCGAACCCTTGCACGGTTTTACCCGCCTGACGGTTTTCAAGACCGTTCCCTTCAGCCGGACTTGGGTAATCCTCCGAAATAAATAATTATAAAAAAATGACCCGTACGGGAATCGAACCCGTGATACCGCCGTGAAAGGGCGGTGTCTTAACCGCTTGACCAACGGGCCGCTATGAAACGGAGAAGGAGGGATTTGAACCCTCGCGCCGGTTTCCCGACCTACACCCTTAGCAGGGGCGCCTCTTCAGCCACTTGAGTACTTCCCCAAGAAAAAATAATAGATAAATGGGCCTA
>NZ_CM177103.1:2567500-2981994 GCF_058216635.1 Enterococcus sp. AAFC-DPL-5146
CGGGTTAGAGGGTTCATAACACAAGGGTAGTATCCCACCAGCGCCTCCACCGAAACTAGCGTTCCGGGTTCATCGGCTCCTACCTATCCTGTACATGTGGTACAAACACTCAATATCAAGCTACAGTAAAGCTCCATGGGGTCTTTCCGTCCTGTCGCGGGTAACCTGCATCTTCACAGGTACTAAAATTTCACCGAGTCTCTCGTTGAGACAGTGCCCAAATCGTTACGCCTTTCGTGCGGGTCGGAACTTACCCGACAAGGAATTTCGCTACCTTAGGACCGTTATAGTTACGGCCGCCGTTTACTGGGGCTTCAATTCTGAGCTTCGCCGAAGCTAACCCATCCTCTTAACCTTCCAGCACCGGGCAGGCGTCAGCCCCTATACGTCATCTTTCGATTTTGCAGAGACCTGTGTTTTTGATAAACAGTCGCTTGGGCCTATTCACTGCGGCTGACCGAAGTCAGCACCCCTTCTCCCGAAGTTACGGGGTCATTTTGCCGAGTTCCTTAACGAGAGTTCGCTCGCTCACCTTAGGATACTCTCCTCGACTACCTGTGTCGGTTTACGGTACGGGCAGTTGTTTTCTCACTAGAAGCTTTTCTTGACAGTGTGACATCAGGAACTTCGGTACTATTATTTCCCTCCCCATCACAGCTTGTCCGTACAGAGTAAAGCATTTGACTCTACTCAAGACTTACTGCTTGGACATGCACTTCCAGTCGCATGCATTCCTTAGCCTCCTGCGTCCCTCCATTGCTCAAACAAAAACAACTGGTACAGGAATATCAACCTGTTGTCCATCGCCTACGCCTATCGGCCTCGGCTTAGGTCCCGACTAACCCTGGGCGGACGAGCCTTCCCCAGGAAACCTTAGTCATACGGTGGACGGGATTCTCACCCGTCTTTCGCTACTCATACCGGCATTCTCACTTCTAAGCGCTCCAGCCGTCCTCACGATCGACCTTCAACGCCCTTAGAACGCTCTCCTACCATTACACCAGAGGTGTAATCCACAGCTTCGGTAAACTATTTAGCCCCGGTACATTTTCGGCGCAGGGTCACTCGACTAGTGAGCTATTACGCACTCTTTAAATGGTGGCTGCTTCTGAGCCAACATCCTAGTTGTCTGTGCAACCCCACATCCTTTTCCACTTAATAGTTATTTTGGGACCTTAGCTGGTGGTCTGGGCTGTTTCCCTTTCGACTACGGATCTTATCACTCGCAGTCTGACTCCCGGATATAAATGAATGGCATTCGGAGTTTATCTGAATTCGGTAACCCGAGATGGGCCCCTAGTCCAAACAGTGCTCTACCTCCATCATTCTTAATTCCGAGGCTAGCCCTAAAGCTATTTCGGAGAGAACCAGCTATCTCCAAGTTCGTTTGGAATTTCTCCGCTACCCACAGCTCATCCCCGCACTTTTCAACGTACGTGGGTTCGGTCCTCCAGTGCGTTTTACCACACCTTCAACCTGGCCATGGGTAGATCACATGGTTTCGGGTCTACGACTACATACTCATTCGCCCTATTCAGACTCGCTTTCGCTGCGGCTCCGTCTCTTCAACTTAACCTCGCATGCAATCGTAACTCGCCGGTTCATTCTACAAAAGGCACGCCATCACCCATTAACGGGCTTTGACTTGTTGTAGGCACACGGTTTCAGGATCTATTTCACTCCCCTTCCGGGGTGCTTTTCACCTTTCCCTCACGGTACTGGTTCACTATCGGTCATTAGGGAGTATTTAGCCTTGCGGGATGGTCCCCGCGGATTCCGACGGAATTTCTCGTGTTCCGCCGTACTCAGGATCCTCCTAGGTGTTGCCAACATTTCGTCTACGGGGCTATTACCCTCTTTAGCGGACCTTTCCAAGTCCTTCGACTATCTTGACAGACTACCACAACGGAGTCCTACAACCCCAACAAGCAAGCTTGTTGGTTTGGGCTCTTCCCGTTTCGCTCGCCGCTACTCAGGGAATCGAATTTTCTTTCTCTTCCTGCAGGTACTTAGATGTTTCAGTTCTCTGCGTCTACCTCTAACCAGCTATGTATTCACTGGAAAGTAACATCCTATAAAAGATGCTGGGTTTCCCCATTCGGAAATCTCTGGATCATAGCTCACTTACAGCTCCCCAAAGCATATCGGTGTTAGTCCCGTCCTTCATCGGCTCCTAATGCCAAGGCATCCACCGTGCGCCCTTATTCACTTAACCTTACGATCTTACGATCGGTTTTGTTTGGTTCGTTTCTCTAGCGATAGAGGCGTCACCAATAAAATAAGCTTCGAACAATTTTAATTAAAAAACTCATTCAACGCGGTGTTCTCGGTTTGTTTTGATTACTTTTTTACTTCAATATCCAGTTTTCAATGAACAATTCGTTTGAGAGAAACATATAATAAGAAAAATAACCAACGGTTATTCTCTATTTATAAGAGTAAACCTCTCAAAACTGAACAAAGTATCGACGAATGTGTAAGTTTCCGTAATATTCCTTAGAAAGGAGGTGATCCAGCCGCACCTTCCGATACGGCTACCTTGTTACGACTTCACCCCAATCATCTATCCCACCTTAGGCGGCTGGCTCCACAAGGGTTACCTCACCGACTTCGGGTGTTACAAACTTTCGTGGTGTGACGGGCGGTGTGTACAAGGCCCGGGAACGTATTCACCGCGGCGTGCTGATCCGCGATTACTAGCGATTCCGGCTTCATGTAGGCGAGTTGCAGCCTACAATCCGAACTGAGAGAAGCTTTAAGAGATTTGCATGACCTCGCGGCCTAGCGACTCGTTGTACTTCCCATTGTAGCACGTGTGTAGCCCAGGTCATAAGGGGCATGATGATTTGACGTCATCCCCACCTTCCTCCGGTTTGTCACCGGCAGTCTCGCTAGAGTGCCCAACTGAATGATGGCAACTAACAATAAGGGTTGCGCTCGTTGCGGGACTTAACCCAACATCTCACGACACGAGCTGACGACAACCATGCACCACCTGTCACTTTGTCCCCGAAGGGAAAGCTCTATCTCTAGAGTGGTCAAAGGATGTCAAGACCTGGTAAGGTTCTTCGCGTTGCTTCGAATTAAACCACATGCTCCACCGCTTGTGCGGGCCCCCGTCAATTCCTTTGAGTTTCAACCTTGCGGTCGTACTCCCCAGGCGGAGTGCTTAATGCGTTAGCTGCAGCACTGAAGGGCGGAAACCCTCCAACACTTAGCACTCATCGTTTACGGCGTGGACTACCAGGGTATCTAATCCTGTTTGCTCCCCACGCTTTCGAGCCTCAGCGTCAGTTACAGACCAGAGAGTCGCCTTCGCCACTGGTGTTCCTCCATATATCTACGCATTTCACCGCTACACATGGAATTCCACTCTCCTCTTCTGCACTCAAGTCTCCCAGTTTCCAATGACCCTCCCCGGTTGAGCCGGGGGCTTTCACATCAGACTTAAGAAACCGCCTGCGCTCGCTTTACGCCCAATAAATCCGGACAACGCTTGCCACCTACGTATTACCGCGGCTGCTGGCACGTAGTTAGCCGTGGCTTTCTGGTTAGATACCGTCAAGGTAAGAGCAGTTACTCTCCTACTTGTTCTTCTCTAACAACAGAGTTTTACGATCCGAAAACCTTCTTCACTCACGCGGCGTTGCTCGGTCAGACTTTCGTCCATTGCCGAAGATTCCCTACTGCTGCCTCCCGTAGGAGTCTGGGCCGTGTCTCAGTCCCAGTGTGGCCGATCACCCTCTCAGGTCGGCTATGCATCATGGCCTTGGTGAGCCGTTACCTCACCAACTAGCTAATGCACCGCGGGTCCATCCATCAGTGACACCCGAAAGCGTCTTTCAAATCAACACCATGCGGTGTCGACTATTATGCGGTATTAGCACCTGTTTCCAAGTGTTATCCCCCTCTGATGGGTAGGTTACCCACGTGTTACTCACCCGTCCGCCACTCCTCTTTTCAAATGAGTGCAAGCACTCGGTAGAAAAGAAGCGTTCGACTTGCATGTATTAGGCACGCCGCCAGCGTTCGTCCTGAGCCAGGATCAAACTCTCATAATAAAAGTTGAACACAATCCGAAGATTGTTAAGCTCATTTGGTTGCTAGCATATTGCTTCGCTTTTGTTAAAAATTGTTGTTTGTTTTTACCGTTGTAAAAACAACCTACACATTTGGTTCGTCTTACTTTGTTCAGTTTTCAAAGGTCTACTTTGTTACCTCGCAGCAACTTTTATATCATATCAAATCGACGATTTGATGTCAACACTTTTTTTCAAAAGTTTCAAAGTTTTTTTCTGCTTGTTGTTGTCGAGTCTTTCTTGACAACTTCATTAGTTTATCAGGTTGTTTGTTATTTGTCAACAACTTTCTTCCTGATTTTTCAAGTTTTTTTAAAACTCGAAATGTTATTCTATTTTTGTCGTTTGGCGTTTTTCATCAGTGCCTTGCGACAAGATATAATATACCAAGTTTCAGTGCTTTGGTCAACTAAAATTTGCACTTTTTTTAAAGTTTTTTTCGTTACCGATTGTTTTATTACTTTTGTTCTTTATTGTTCGTTTTTAAATGATTTGCGCAAGAGAATCCTACTGTTTTTTTGTTTTTTTCCGGAAAATAAAAAAGAGTAGATTTATCAGGAAACAATCTACTCTTTTATCTTTTATCTCATTGTTGGAAACAACAGAACATCACGGATTGATTGAGCGTCAGTTAAGAGCATAACTAATCGATCGATACCAATTCCTAATCCTCCAGTTGGTGGTAAACCATATTCTAAAGCTTCAATAAAGTCTTCATCTACTCCATGTGCTTCATCATTTCCTTGCTCACGTTCTTTTTCTTGGTCTTCAAAGCGTCCACGTTGATCAATTGGATCATTTAACTCAGTAAAGGCATTCGCAAATTCTTTTCCTACTATAAATAGTTCGAAGCGATCAGTGAAACGAGAGTCTTCCGGATTTTTCTTCGCTAAAGGCGATACTTCTACTGGATGACCGTAAACAAATGTTGGTTGTTGCAACGTTTCTTCAACAAATGTTTCAAAGAATTCATTTATAATATGCCCCACTGTCATATTTTTATTAATTTCTACATTATGTTTTTCTGCTAATTCACGCGCTTGTTCAACAGGCATTTTTTGCCAGAAATCAACACCAGTTTGTTCTTTGATTGAGTCAACCATATGCACACGTCTGAACTCAGAACCTAAATCAACAGCTTGTCCGTCATACGTGATGTCAGTTGTTCCCAGAACTTTTTCTGCAGCATTGCGGATGATTCCTTCTGTCAAATCCATCACGTCTTGATAATCTGTATAAGCGGTATAGGCTTCTAACATAGTAAATTCTGGGTTATGAGTCGTATCAATCCCTTCATTACGGAATACTCGACCGATTTCATAAACCTTCTCCATACCGCCGACAATCAAGCGTTTCAAATGTAATTCTAACGCGATTCGCAAGTATAAGTCCATATCCAGCGCATTGTGATGTGTAATAAAAGGACGTGCTGCTGCGCCACCGGCATCATTATGCAAAACAGGTGTTTCCACTTCTACATAACCGTTACCATCAAGATAGCGACGAATTTCACTGATGATTTGACTGCGTTTCATGAAACGATCGAAACTATCTTTATTACTAATCAAATCTAAGTAACGTTGACGGTAACGTTGTTCTATATTTGTTAAGCCATGGTATTTATCTGGTAAAGGACGCAACGCTTTTGTTAGCAAAACAATTGTTTTTGCTTTAACAGTCACTTCACCTGTATCAGTTTTCATGATTTGTCCCGTTACACCAAAGAAATCTCCCAAGTCAGCATGTTTAAATAGTTCATATGCTTCATCACCAACTTGGTCTTTACGTACATAGATTTGAACTTGGCCTTCACGGTCTTGTAAATGAGCAAAACCAGCTTTTCCTTTGCCGCGTTTAGTCATCATACGACCAGCAACACTAGCTGATAAATCCATCTCGCTTAATTCTTCTTTTGAATGTTGGTCAAATTGTTCATGTAATTCTTTTGAATTATGTGTACGGTCAAAACGCTTACCGAAAGGATCAATCCCTTCTTCACGTAAATTTTCCATTTTCTCACGACGCACAAGCATTTGATCATTTAGATCTTCTACATGCGCTTGTTGTTCATCTGCCACTTTGTTTCCTCCATTCTGAAATCACATACCCCTATAATGCCACAGTAAAACAAAAAAAAGCAAGCCGAATTTTTATTTCAGCTAGCTTTTTTTGTTAGATTGTTTCGATTGCTTCCTTTTCTGCATGTTTTTCTGCTTTTTCTTCGAAGGCATCCATCAAATCAACCATTTCTTGTTGAGTCTCAGCTTGATTAATTGCAACTTTCACTTTAGCCGCACGTGGAATTCCTTTAAAATAGTACGCAGCATGCTGACGAAATTCTCTAGTAGCAATTTTTTCACCTTTTAAATCAACTAAACGTTGTAAATGTACTTTCGCTGTTTCGATTTTTTCGTGAGGTGCTGGTTCAGGCATTAATTCTCCTGTTTCTAGATAATGTTTTGTACGTTGGATCATCCACGGATTTCCCAAAGCAGCTCTACCAATCATCACACCATCAGCTCCAACATAATCTAACATACGTTTTGCGTCTTCTGGTGTGCGTACATCACCATTGCCCATGAAAGGAATCGTTAAATGTTGTTTCACTTCTTTTAAGACATCCCAGTTCGCTTGACCTTCATACATTTGAACTCTAGTACGCCCATGCATTGCAATAGCCGAAGCTCCTGCTTTTTCAGCCGCCAATGCATTTTCAACAGCGAATAAGTGATCTTCATCCCAACCTGTTCTCATCTTCACTGTAACTGGTAAGTCCACAGCAGAAGAAACTGCATCGACCATTTCGTAGACTTTATTTGGATCTAAAAGCCATTTCGCTCCTGCTTCTGCTTTGATAACTTTGTTCACCGGACAGCCCATATTGATATCGATAATTGCAGCTTGCGTATTTTCTTCTACAAATTTCGCTGCTTCAACTAATGTTTCTTTATCTCCACCAAAAATTTGTACGCTTAATGGATATTCTCGTTCATCTATATAAAGCATGTCTAACGTTTTTTTGTTTCTTTGCTGAATTCCTTTGTCACTGATCATTTCACAGACAACTAAGCCTGCACCAAATTCTTTGACCGTTACACGAAAAGCAGCATTGCTAATTCCAGCCATCGGTGCTACTACAACACGATTTGGAATTTCTATATTCCCTATTTTCCACATAGTGGTTCTCTCCTACTTTTCGCGAGTATTGTTGATCGCTTCGTCTCTTAATTCAATCAGATCATCTTCACTATATTGATATTTGTTCCCACAAAATTGGCAAACTGCTTCAGCCCCGTGATCTTCTTCGATCATTGCATTGATTTCATCTAATCCAACAGCAATGATTGCTGTGCCAAATTTTTCTTTTGAGCAGTTACATTTAAATTGAACTGGCATTTTTTCTAAGATTTCGATTTCATCTTTACCAAGTAAACGCTCTAAAATGCCTTCTGGTGATTCACCTTCATCGATCAAACGTGAAATCATCGGGACTTCTTGTAATCGTTGTTCAATAAAATCAATTGTTTTTTCATCTGCTCCAGGCATTACTTGAATCATAAATCCGCCAGCCGCTTTAACACTTTCATCTGTATCCACTAAAACACTCAACCCGATTGCTGAAGGGATTTGTTCAGACACTGCCATGAAATAAGTAAAGTCTTCGCCAATTTCACCAGAAACGATGGGTGTTTGTCCTGAAAAGGTTTCTTTCAAACCTAAATCTTTGATTACAGTAAAAATCCCTTCTGTTCCAACAGCTCCACGTACGTCAATTTTACCACTTTCGTTTAATGTTAAACTGACATGAGGATTTTTTATGTAACCTTTAGTATTTCCACTGCCATCACTATCAACAACAATTCCACCTGCTGGTCCATTCCCTTGAACTTTTACAGTTAATTTGTCTTCACCTTTCAAAGTCGCTCCAAGTAATAAAGCTCCAACCATTGTTCTTCCTAATGCAGCCGTTGATGAACTCCATGTATCGTGACGTTGTTGTGCTTCTGATATTGTATTTGTTGCGCAAACTGCATATGCGCGAATCGATCCTTCATAACATAATGCTTTTACTAAGTAATCTTCCATTTTGTTTCCCTCTTCTCACTAGGTACTTTTTCTGACTCATTATCAGATAATACTAGTGTTTGCTTATTTTTTCAACTAAATAATTCTATAATTTCAATCAACGTACACAAATAAATCGTCTCTTTCTTCGTTCGCAAGTGATTCGTCTCATCAGCTATGTCAACAATTCTAGTGTTCTCCAACAAAAAAAAGCATCCCTTAAAAGGGATGCTCATGTTTTTATTTGTAACGATCGTCAAAGTTATTACGGTCATATTCAGAATCATTTTTAGCCTCATCATCAGATTCAACTTCTGATTGAACTTTTTCTTCTGTTTTTTCACTGTCCGCTTTTACTTCTTCTGCTTCATCATTTAGTTCTTTTTTTGCGTCTTCAAAATCTTGTTTTTCTTCGGCTTGTCTTTGTGCATCTTTTTCTTCTAATGCACGTTTTGCTTCTTCAAACGTTTGAGCTTTTTCACTAGGGAATTGGCTATCAATAACGTCTTGAGGCATAACGCCTTCTTCAAACAATGATTTGATGCTGCGAGCATCTAATGTTTCATACTCTAACAGTTTTTCAGCAATTAGTTTGTGTTGGGCACGATGAGATTCAATGATTTCACGTGCTTTGTCGTGTGCTTCCATCAAGATGCGACGAACTTCTTGGTCGATCTCAAAAGCAACTTGTTCTGAATATGCTTTTGTTTGACCATAATCACGGCCAACAAAGACTTGGTGGTTTCCTTCGTATTGAACTGGACCTAATTTGTCGCTCATTCCATATTCAGTTACCATACTACGCGCAATACCTGTTGCTTGTTCAAAGTCATTAGATGCACCTGTTGATTGTACATTGAAGATAATTTCTTCAGCTGTACGTCCACCAAGCAATCCAACGATTTGTTCAAACATATCTTCTCTAGTCATTAAGAATTGATCTTCTTTTGGTAAAGCAATCATGTATCCACCAGCACGTCCACGAGGAATAATCGTTACTTTATGAACGATACGAGCACGGCTTAAAACTAAACCGACAATTGTATGCCCAGCTTCGTGGTAAGCAACCATTTCGCGTTCTTTTTTGTTGATTACACGATCTTTTTTCGCAGGACCAGCAATTACGCGGTCTTCTGCTTCATCCACATCGGATGCATCGATTTTCTTTTTATTACGACGAGCTGCCACTAAAGCTGCTTCGTTCAAGACGTTCTCTAAATCTGCACCAGCAAAACCTGGTGTTTGTTGGGCAACTACTTTTAAATCAACATCATCAGCTAATGGTTTGTTACGCGCGTGAACTTTAAGGATTGCTTCACGGCCTTTCACATCAGGACGACCAACTAAAATTTGACGGTCAAAACGACCTGGACGTAATAACGCAGGATCTAACACGTCTGAACGGTTTGTTGCAGCAACGACAATAACGCCTTCGTTTCCATCAAATCCATCCATTTCAACAAGTAATTGATTTAGGGTTTGTTCACGTTCGTCGTGTCCGCCGCCCATACCAGCACCACGTTGACGACCAACGGCATCAATTTCATCGATAAAGATAATCGCTGGAGCATTTTTCTTCGCTGTTTCGAATAAATCACGGACACGGCTCGCACCGACACCGACAAACATTTCAACGAAATCAGAACCAGAAATTGAGTAGAATGGTACGCCTGCTTCACCAGCAACGGCTTTAGCTAGTAATGTTTTACCAGTTCCTGGAGGTCCTTCTAAAAGAACACCTGCTGGAATACGGGCACCTAACTCTACAAAACGGCGAGGATCTTTTAAGAATTCAACCACTTCGACTAATTCTTGTTTCTCTTCCTCTGCTCCTGCTACATCTGAGAAGCGTACGCGATTCGCTTTTTTGTCAGCTTCTTTGGCTTTTGATTTACCAAAGTTCATGACACGGCCGCCACCACCGCCACCGCCGCCTTGTTGTCCCATCATCATATAGAATAAGAAGATGAACAGCACGATCGGTAAGAAACTAAATAAGATAGAAAGCCAAGCACCGCTTGATGATTGTTCTTTCACTGTAAGTTTCACGTTATTTTTTTGAGCCATATCTTGAATGCCTGACAAAGTGATATCACTTGGCAAGACAATAGTAGTAAAGGCTTTTGTAGATACTTCTGTTGATCCCCATAAAGAAAGACCGCCAGTGTTTTTGATTTCTTGTTTTTCTTTGTACTGACCTGTGATCTTATAAACTCCATTGGTTGGTTGGATCGTCAGTTCTTTCACTTTACCTTCTTCTAGTTGAGTATTGAAGGTTGAGTATTCGATATCTGGTGACTGGGGATTGTTATTTCCAAAAATGAAATAAACAACCATGACCATCGCCAAAATAAGCAATACGTAATATAGGCCATTTTTCATGCCGCTATTCTTTTTATTCATGCCTGTCCTCCTTTGGTTACTGCACGTAATTTAATTTTACGGTTTTATTTTATCAATTCTGACCATTACATTGTAACATAACTAAATCCCAGAGAGATATTAATTTGATTCGTAGATTTCTGGTTTTAATACGCCTACATATGGGAGATTGCGGTATCTTTCAGCATAGTCTAAACCATAGCCTACAACAAACTCATTCGGTACATTAAAACCAACATAATCGGCAACAATATCAACCACGCGTCCTTCTGGTTTATCCAACAACGTGACAATTTTCACAGACGCTGCCTTTCTATATTTAAATAAATCTACTAGATAAGCTAGTGTACGGCCGCTATCGATGATATCTTCTACAATAAGGATATCGCGTCCTTCAACATTTGTGTCCAAATCTTTGACGATTTTCACTTCACCAGAAGACACTGTCGCATTTCCATAACTAGATACATCCATGAAATCCATTTCTAAATACGTATCAATTGAGCGTGTAATGTCGGCCATAAAAGGAATTGCACCTTTCAAAATACCGATGACTAATGGATTTTTATCCTTATAGTCTTCTGTCAACTGTTTTCCTAGTTCAGTTGATTTTTCAAGAATTTGTTCTTTGGTAATCAAAATTTGCTTAATATCTTTCTCTAGCATATTGCTCTCCTCTTCTTTATAGTTCCACTATTTACTCTCAGTGCTTTTAACACCTAGAAGACAGGTGTGGAACATTAGTAAAATGTCGTTTCCTTATTTTAGGTTATTTTGTTTACTCGTTTATTTTATAAAGGAGTCTGTAGTGTATTTTATCAGTTTCTTTAGGAATACTCAAATATGAATTTACGAATTTTGGCACCCAAATAATGTTCTCTTCCGAAGAAAGGATAACCCACGCTTGTTCTCGGATATGATTAGGGATTTTTTGATCAATAAATAATCGATTTAGTCTTTTCGTTAAGTCTGGTGTTAAAGAAATTCTATCTCCATCTTGTCGATGTCGGATCGTTAAGGGCAAGGGAACCTGACTACTTATAAGTAGAGAATATTCTTGCCAATTTTTTATAGTTTCCGGTAAATTTAGTTTTCGTTCAGTTGTTTCAAGTCCTATCCATTCCTTATTAGAAAGAAAAAGATGTTGGTTTTCCTTTAGACAAAATAATTGCTCTTCTTGATTAAAGGTCTCTTTTTTCAAATATGCTACATCATATTCCTTAATCACTTGCCATCCTTGTTGGAGGTCCAATGATTTTTGTGGGGTTGCTTGATTAAGGTCAAGCAATGCTAAAAATCGTTGAATATGTATTTGGCTGAGTGTTACACCTTTTGGGACTAATGTCCGTTGAAACAAGGTCATCAGAAAAAAAGTTTGTGTGCTTTTTTTTTCTTGTTCCAATTCAGATAATTTAATCTTCCAACCTTCTGCGGTTTCTTCCACCCAGCGATCATATTTGGGATCAATAACTGATTGAATGAGCTCATCAGCTAATTCAATCTGCTCAATAAAATTAGTCATATGTTGTAAGAATTGTTGGTTTTCTTTTTTTAACTCTGGGACAACTTGATGTCGTACCCGATTGCGCATATACGCATCGCTCTGATTCGAACGATCTTCAAAATACACAACTTCTGATTCTTTAGCGAATTGTTCCAACTGTTCTTTTGAAAAGATTAGGAATGGACGAATCAATTCACCTTTTCCAAACACTTGTCTTGCTCTGATGCCTACTAAATTAGAGATTGCACTTCCTCTAGTCAGCTTCATTAAAATCGTTTCCGCTTGATCATCACTATGGTGAGCAGTAAAAATCGTGGGGTAGATTTCTTGCTCCATGATTTCAGCAAAGAAATCATAACGGTATTTGCGAGCGCGAGCTTCTGTATTTTTTGTCTTATCTATAGCATCCCATTTTTTACTGTAATAAGGAATTTTTTGTTCTTTGCAATAGGTTTCCAAATAAGCGGATTCTTGTTCCGACTCTGGTCGCAGCTGATGATTAACATGAGCCACAGCTAGTTTTAGTTGATCCTTTTGAGCCGCTGTCTGCATTAGTTTCAATAAGACCATTGAGTCAACGCCGCCAGAGATTGCTAATAATATTTTTTGGTTTTGCTGCCAGTATTCATTTCTTTTACAATGATCGTAAAACGCTTGAAACATCTGCTCACCTCTTTGATTCATAGTTTATAAATTCTCTCACAAAAATATACATGCACTAAACAGAAAAGCCGAGCTTTCGCTCAGCTTCGATTATTTATTTACTAGTTACGGCGTCCGCCGCGACCACCGCGTTTACCTTCTGTGTTACGTTTCAAAGAAGATAGACGATCATCACTATCTTTTAAAAACGAGCTCATCAATGAATCAAAATCTTGTTTTGAATTCATTGGTTGTGCTTTTGTAAATTGTTTTTTAGGTGCTGGACGTTGTCCGCGGTCACGATTACCTTGTTGTTCAAAGTTATCCCGACGTTGAAATTCGCGTTTTGGCTCCGCTGCTGGTGCATCTTGCGCTTTACGAATCGACAAGCCTACTTTACCGTCATCACCTACTGAGGTAACTTTAACTGTTACTTCATCCCCGACAGTTAATACATCATGGATGTCTTTAACAAATCCATTTGATACTTCACTAATGTGAACCAACCCTGTTTTTCCTTCACCTAAATCGATGAAGGCACCAAAATTAGTGATACCTGACACTTTTCCTGGCAACTTCGCTCCTACTTCGATTGACATAAAAAAAATGTTCCTCCTATTATTTACCCTATTATATCTTCAGTTATTCGCCTGATTGTTTCTCAGTCGAATGAGACTGTGATTGACTTACTTCTGATGATTGCTTTTGTTCATTACTGGAGCCAGTCGTTCCGCCTAACTCTGGAATGTTGTAGATTTGTTCTCCTTCTTTTGAGACATAAAACCGGCTACGGGCTAATTTTGCCACATAATCATCATCTCTCAACAAAGCAACGTCTTGTTCCAAACGCTTGAGCTTCTTGTCTGCTTCGCCTGATTCAGCAACAGCATCCGCTTGTTGCGCTTTAAAGGTATTCAATTGTTGGTAATCTTTCACCAACTGGATACCAGAAACAATAAAAATCACAAACGCCACGAGAAAAACAACCGCTAGACGCCGACGTCTGAAAATTAACTGTTTTTGCTGTTTTTGAAATTCAGCATACTGTTCTTTTGTATACTCATTATCTAACGCAGCAACTTTCTCCATGTCTTTTTTCTTTTTTCCCATGTCTTACGCTCCACTCGTTTTTGGTTTGTCTGTCTCATTATACCAACATCTAAGAAGCTTGTCTAATCTAAATTGTTACTATTTTTTTAAAGTCTTAAAAACTAGTATTGTTCTATTCAAATAGGAACATACTCATCCTGTTATATCGACAGCTGGTTTGCCTAACGCAGGTATTTCACTTCCTGAACGCAAACAACGATACTTCAAGTTGATAGTCATAGACGGATGAATAGTCGGCTTATCCTTATCGGGATCTTTAATTTCTTCGCCATTCTCGTCGACAAACAAAATACGGAAAAATAATTTTTCAGGATCATCGGTCTGAGTTGCAATCGAAGAAGAAGGGATTAAATTAACATTATTATAGTAATTATTTTCAGCCTTCAGACTATCTAATCTGACTATCCTAGAGTACTGATCTTCTACACCATCTTTGCCGATAATAAGCTTTATACCTTCCCCCTTAGTACTTTCATAATTCATAGAAAGATTAATCTCACTTATTCGAACAAATGGAGGTAAATTCCAGCCAAAAGTATTTTTAGTTGGGTAACTTTTACCTGTCCAATGAGTCGGAACATACAGTTCATTTAATTCATAACTTGCAGGCGAGTTATACGTGCCATAATATTTAGGCAAAGGAACATAGTAACCATAATCCGTTTCCCCTCTACTGACATTGGGAGATTCTACAATTTTTAGAACTGGGATATACTTATTTTTAGTATTAAGAAGTGCTTGCCCATAGGAAACACCATTGAATTTCGTTGACTGAATCAGTCTCAATCGATTACGGATAGTACAATTTTCCAACGACAACATAGGCGTTCTTATTGACCCTCCAAATTGATTGTAGTTAGGATCAGAACCGAACATACTGAGATCAAGACTGATGTTATTGGGTAAACTGCAGTGACTAAAATCAGCCGTTGCAAGACCAGATAAATCTGCTAAAACAGAATCATCATGTTCAACGCCTTGTGCTGTGCTAGAGTCAATATGACTAATATTAAATTGACCATAATTTGCTTGCAAGATTGTTTTTTGTTTTCCTTCTCCACCTTCTAATCGCGAAGACCTAACTTGAACACGACTTGCTGAAGCAATATTTTGATAACCATCTGGAAAACTATAATCAGCCATAAATCGTAGATAGGTTTGTTTATCTCCTTTCATTAAAGCTAATGCATTTTCAATATAAAATTGAGAATAATTTGACGGCACATTGTACCATACTGAATTATCTGCATATGACGCAGTTTCAGTATTTTCAACCTTAAACTCCACTGCTTCAGGATTCTCGATATTAATTAGTTTTTCAAAATTTCGATAGGAACCGCCGTTTATTCGCAGACGATCACCTAGCCCATATCCTGTGTAATTAAAAAGAGTCCCACAAGGATTAGTCTGACCATCCACCCCCATATTATGGGCATTACCAGAAACTAAACTGAACCGTACGTTATTGAAATGTTGCTGTGATAGCGAATTAAAATGCTTCTTGGTTTCACCAAATGTTACGATACCTTCATTTCTCAATAAAGATCCATAACCAGCTTCTATATAACCACAAGGTTCAACAACCAGATCATCAACATAAAGTTGATTGATATTTGTTGTCTCACCAATCAATGTGTCCGTTTCTGCTAGTGGAACAAACAGAATCGTACAAAAATTACCTTTAACACTAAAATCAAACGGTGATCTAGTTAAACTAAGATAGCTTTTGTGTTTTGTAAACTCTTCTCCTCGTTTAGACATAAGTCTCATATCCTCAATTGCTTCATTTAATATTTGAGACCCTAATGCATTGTCACCTTTTACAATTATTTTTCCATTAGGTTGTAATTCTAACGGGCATATCGTATGTAGGTCACTTGTTGATGGTGCGTGAAAGCTAGCATCTTGCGCCATTTTACAGGCTCTTTTTAGCGCTTCCGTTGAATCAGTTCCACTTGGCAAGTCTCCTATTACATTTTTCCCGCTGGTTGAGCTTCCCCAAGTTGCGGGATGTTTAGCATCTGCCTTCACACCGAACCAAGCAGCTTTAACATGCGTTAAAGCGGGGTAATCAACAACAGGAGTATTATTATCTTTATACGTTGTTGTGACCTGCCCTTCACCAGAAAAAATTTGATAATGTCCTGCTTCAATATCCGAATTCACAAACAACGTTTCGTCAGGCAAAACCTTAAATGTTGCTCCTTTTTCAAAAATCAACCTAGGCTTATTTGATATTTTCCCTCCACTAAATATAAATACTCCTGCTGGAACAATAACATCCTGCTCCAAGTTGTTTAATTTACTAATAAATTGGGCATTATCAGTGACACCATCATTAGCAAATCCTAAATCTGAATCTAACAAAGACTTTCTTTCCATTTACTTAACCCCTCTCTTTATTCCTTTTATTATAAAATTACGACAGTAGCTTGACGCTTCTGTATCTTAATAATGCCATTAGTTCTTATCCTTCACCTTTCGAAATACCTCCAACACTCCCCCATGACTTTATAAAAAAATAAGAGCTTGGAAATAATTGTAACGCCTCTTTTAACATCAGGTTTTGAACCTAATGATTAAGGAGATACAACCATTCCAAACTCTTATTATTTATTGCTTAAATATACTTCTCTTCATTTTATTTCAGATCCAGACAAAACAATGCTAATTTTATTTATTCACTATCACTATTTTCGACTCTTTTTTCTGAAATAATCTGATACATTTTTTCCGCATCTTCTTTTTTCGTTGAATCACGAAGTTCAAGTACTTCAATTTCTAAGATTTTGTTTCCAAATTGGATCTTGACTTGATCACCAATTTTTACATTGCTTGATGACTTTGCCAAGATACCATTAATTTGAATCCGACCTTTATCCGCAACTTCTTTAGCCACAGGTCTTCTTTTGATAATTCGAGACACTTTTAAAAATTTATCTAAACGCATAAAACCTACCTCTTCATTCTTAATATTTTCGCTCCAAACGGTAATGTTAGCCATTCTCGTATTGTAAATAATTTTATTTTGATTATGATAAAAATAAATGTTGCTCCACCAATAAAAACGCCCAACAACGTAACGATTAATGCTTGACCACGATGACTAACCGTTCCAATCACCAGCCCAATAACACCTTGATAACAGAGTAACACAATTCCCATCATACCTAAACTGATAGTTAATTTTTTCAGAAAGTGATTTTCTACACCAAATCGATTGATTTCTTTTTTTGAGAAGAGCACCAAGAAAAATAATGTAGCAACTAGTCCTGCAATAGTAGAAACACTTGCACCAACCGTTCCCCAACTATATGTTAGCGAGCTTGTTAAGAATAGTTTGATGAGTAAACCTACTCCAGCAGAAACTATGGATGTCGTAAACTGGCTACGACTTTGCAAAATACTTTGATACGCTTGAATAACTGCCATAAACGCTATGGAACAAACGTATATCCCTAAAACGCCATTTCCTTTGTAATCTTTAAATAAAGCAAAATTCATATAAGGAAGCAATAAAACTAAGCCCAACGAAGCGGCTGTAGCAATTGTTGTCGTTAAACGTAAAAATATTTTTGCAGCTTTCAAAAAACGCCCTTGTTCCTGACTGATAAAATATTTTGTCAGAGCTGGTAAAAAACTTGAGCTTAGTGCCAAAGCAACGACGAGACCTAATTGCACCAAAGGTTGACCTCGATCATAAATACCTTTATCGATTTTAGCTGCAGAATCACTGATCCCAGAAGCAACTAATGAATTTTTTACAAAAAATGAATCAATCAATTGAAAGAAAATCAAAAACGCACTATATAAAGAAACAATTCCGCCTTCTACTACTAAACGTCCAAATAATTTTCCAGAACCTTTTTCCACTTTCCACTCAGTAAGATACGCTGAACTGCCGACACGGATTTTTTTGTCATAGTACCACAAAATTCCAGCAGCGATTATGCCTCCTAACAAGGATCCTCCCATCGCAATTGTTCCTGTCTGATAAACAGACCAACCGAATTGGCTAAAAGAATACGCAGCAACCAAAATCACACCCACTCGAATAATTTGTTCCATTACTTGAGAAACAGCGCTTGGAATCATTAGTAAGTGTCCTTGAAAATTCCCACGATAAAAAGACAGTATCGGAACTAACAAAAATGTAAAAGAGACGACTTGAATCAACGAGGCTAATCGAACGTCTCCCATCATAAAGGCAATTTCATGACTACCCAAAAAGAAAAACGCCCAACATAAACCGGCAATCACAAACACAAAAGGAAACAATTGTTGTAAAACCTTTTTCTGTGCGCTAATCTCTCGTTGTTCTGCTACTACTTTTGAAATAAATTGAGGCAGCCCCGACAACGCCAATGTCATAGCAATTCCATAAATCGGATATACTTGCTGATATACATAGAACCCTTCATCACCAACTAAGTTTTGAAAAGGCACACGATAAACTGCACTCAGTACTTTAGCGATAAATGACGCAACAGTTAAAACAGCAGCGCCGTGCATCATCGTTCGCATCTCATTACGCGCCATGGTTGACCTCCTATTCTAAAAGTCGGCTGGGCTCGCTCAGCTCTGACAGAAAAATAGAAAAAATAGACTGAGACACTCTTTGACTCCTTCAATTTTTATCTTTTTCCTGAGAAACTGGCTCATGAAACTAGCTAACTTTGCTCTTCATCAACAGCAATTGTCTTGTACTTTTCTTGCCTTAAAGCTGCAGTAAATAAAGCAACTTCTTGCAGCCAAGCAGCTTCTTTCATGTCTTTA
The DNA here is from genome assembly GCF_058216635.1 of Enterococcus sp. AAFC-DPL-5146. NCBI lineage: Bacteria > Bacillati > Bacillota > Bacilli > Lactobacillales > Enterococcaceae > Enterococcus > Enterococcus sp. AAFC-DPL-5146. Next base: position 2,586,059 of record NZ_CM177103.1, read on the forward strand.
GGCACTTTCAAGCGAACCGACATTTTTTCATTATCTACAGCTAAGTCTGCTTTCAACTGAGTTTTAGATAATGCTTCAAAAATTTGTTCTACATTATAAGTCTTAGTACCGATCTTGCTTAAGGTAAACGTGATTTCTAACTGTCGTTTACGAATCGTTTCTACTAAAGCACGATCTCCGTCCATTTTAATTTGTCCAGTAGTCAATAAATGAGCCACTTCGTCTGGATACTCTCCAAAACGATCCAGAAGATCCGCTTCCAATTCATCATACATATCCATATTTTCCAATTGACGAATTCGTTTGTAAATTTCAATTTTCTGACGTTCATCAGCAATATAGCTTGTTGGTAAATAAGCATCGATACCCAAATCGATTTCAACAGATGTTTTCTGATCTTGAATGTTTTTCCCTTGTTTACGAGCCACTGCTTCTGAAAGCATTTGTGAATACATGTCAAAACCAACCGAATCGATAAATCCGTGTTGTTGCGCACCTAATAAATTCCCTGCTCCACGAATGGATAAATCCCGCATAGCAATCTTAAATCCAGAACCTAGTTCAGTAAAATCTTTGATCGCTTCTAAACGTTTTTCACTGACTTCATTTAAGATTTTTTGTTGTTCGTACATAAAATAAGCATACGCTACACGATTGCTCCGACCGACTCTTCCTCGCAATTGATACAATGTAGATAAGCCCATATAATCAGCATTTTCCACAAATAGCGTATTTGCATTAGGAATATCAACACCCGTTTCAATGATTGTTGTCGTGACGAGAACATCATATTGTCGCTCAATAAAATCAAATAGCGTATTTTCCAATTGAACTTCCGTCATCTGACCATGTGCATAAGCGATTCTAGCATCTGGAACCAAGGCTTGGATTTCTTCTACCTTTTGCTCAATCGTATCCACCCGATTATAAAGATAGAAGACTTGTCCATCACGGGCCATTTCTCTTTCGATAGCTTCTCTAACAGCCCCTGGATTATTTTCCATGACGTATGTTTGGATCGGATAGCGGTTTTCTGGCGGCGTTTCAATGACAGAAAGGTCACGTACCCCAAGCATCGACATGTGCAGTGTTCTAGGGATTGGCGTCGCTGTTAGTGTTAAAACGTCCACTTGTGCTCGAAGTTGTTTCAAGCGTTCTTTGTGTTTTACCCCAAAGCGTTGTTCTTCATCGATTACTAACAAACCAAGATCACTAAAATTCACGTCTTGTGATAGCAAACGATGTGTTCCAACTACAATATCCACTTGACCATGTTTAATTTTTTCGATTGTTTCACTTTGCTGTTTTTTCGTTCTAAAGCGGCTCAACAAACCAACTTCCACTGGAAATCCTTCAAAACGATCCAGCATGGTTTCATAGTGTTGTTGTGCCAAAATAGTTGTAGGAACTAAAAAAGCGACTTGTTTATTGTTATTGATTGCTTTAAACGCCGCACGCAAAGCAACTTCTGTTTTCCCGTAACCGACATCCCCCACAAGCAAGCGATCCATCGGTCTAGTTTTTTCCATATCATGTTTGATTTCAGCGGTACTACGTAACTGATCGTCAGTTTCACTGTAAGGAAATGCATCTTCAAATTCTTTCTGGTAGGCATCATCCGGCGGAAATGCATAGCCTTTTTCAGATTCTCTTGAGGCATAAAGCTGAATCAAATCATCAGCGATATCTTCAATTTTAGATGATACTTTGCGCTTAGTTTTGCTCCATTCACTACCACCTAATTTATTGACTTTTGGTGATTTCGCTTCTGAAGCGACGAATTTTTGAATCAAGTTCAGCTGTGTTACAGGAATAAACAGTTTATCATCATTTTGATACAAAATAGTGATGTAATCTTGATGAACACCGTCAACTTCTAAAGTCTGCATGCCAATATATTTACCGATCCCATGATTCGCATGAACGACATAGTCACCTGTTTTTAAATCGCTATAACTTTTTAGGCGTTCTGCATTGGAAACCGTTTGACGTCGTGCTCTTTTTTTCGTTGTTGTATGGAAAATTTCTTTCTCCGTGATGGCAACGATTTTTTCAACTGGCAATTCAAATCCCGACTGTAGTGAGCCTTCGACGATTTGGATTTTTCCTGCTATTAACTTATCAGGAGAGGCTGTCACACTTGAAATATCAAAATCACGAAACAGCTCTTCGACTTTTTGACTACGTTCTTTTGTTGGAACAAAAACGACAACCGTCTGATCTTGTTTTTGCCAACGATCCATTTCCGTTTTCAATAAAGGCATTTGACCAAAAAATTGCTGCATGGAACGGTATTGAAAATTATGCACAGCTTGAAAACGCAGATTGCCCATTCCTTTTTGAAACAACGAAAAGAAGGTCGTTGGAAAAGTCATTTTCCGAACTTGCTCATGAAACTCTAAACCAAATGTCTGTTCAGGAAAAACACGCATTTCTTCTAATTTAAGTACTTGCCATTCGTTCTCTTCACGAAGGATTTCACGCTCTGCTTCTAAAATCCGAGCATAGTCATCCACGAAAACGAAACTATCTTCAGGTAAATAATCAAGCAACGTCGTTTTTGTTTCATATAGAAAATCAGTATAATAATGTGCTGTATCCGTAGGAACACCTTGATTCCAAGAGGTTGCTAACTGCCCAAAGTAATCTTGAAGGAAATCTTTTTCAGCGGCATCTTTAGCGATGGCTATTCTTTTTTCCAGTGCATTGTTTAGTTGTTTTTCACCGTGAACCAAATCTTCTTTTGAAAACACAAGATCTGTCATTGGTGACAGCGTTACAGATTCAATGTTCCCCACAGAACGTTGTGTATCGGCTTCAAAATAACGCAGAGAATCAATTTCAATATCAAATAATTCCGCTCTGACAGGATATTCAGAATTGAGCGGATACACATCAACAATGCTGCCTCGGATACTGAAATCTCCTGGCTTGCCAACTAAAGATTGACGTTCATAGCCCATTAATACAAGCTGCTGCGCTAAAGTATCTAATTCAATTTCTCCGCCAATTGACCAATGCAATTGGGCTTGTTTCCACGTTTGTTTACTTGGCAAATATTTTCTTAAGCCGGCTACAGGAACAACTACAATTCCTGCTTGATCGGTTAAAAGAAAGTTAAGGGTTGCTACTCTTTCCGCTCTAGCTTCTGGTGAAGAAAAAGCCATCTCAGCAGACAGCACTTCATCCACGGGAAATAAATAGACTTCTTCATCAGATAACACGTTGCGAAAATCTTCAACTAATTGATTTCCATAATAAAGATTAGGAACTGCAACAACGATTTTTTTATTTTTTTCTTTGAAGCCACTAGTCATAACCAGTGTTTTGGCAGAGCCTGCTAAGCCTGTAATCAACTGGCGACTATTTTCTGTTAGTTGATTACGCCAATCTTTGGCTAGTTCACTTGCACCAATTCGTTCAATGATGTTCACGTTAGACTCCTCCTATAATTTAAAAGCGTAGTGGGCTCGTTTCGCCTCCAATGAAAAAATAGAGAAAATTGAACGAGGTGCTTTTTACCTCATTCAATTTCCATCTTTTTTCCCGAGAAACTAACTCACGAAGCTAGACAATAAATTCCCCAGTTGTTTATTTTCCATTAAATTGATTCATCGTATCAACAAACGTATGCCCTTCACAGGCATAAATGGCTGCATCCGCTGCATTTTTTACGGCTATCAATATTTCTTCGTGACTTTCTTTTGGAAATCCACTTAATACATGATGAACTACTGTATTGCTGCCTATTGGACGTCCAATACCGATTTTAATTCTCGGAAACTCATTTGTTCCTAAATGAGAAATCAAACTTTTTATCCCGTTATGTCCGCCAGCTCCACCTTTTTCACGTAGACGAATTTTGCCAACTTCTAAATCTAAGTCATCATAAATAACAATCAACTCTTCATCTTCCACACCATAATAAGTCATTAACGGTCCAACTGATCGACCAGACTCATTCATAAATGTCAGAGGTTTGACCAACATGATTTTTTCTGTTCCTATAAAGAACTCTGCGATATCTGCTTCAAATTGACTTTTATTGAATGTCGCATTGTAACGGTGAGCAATTTCATCTACTGTAATAAAACCAATATTATGTTTTGTTTCTTGATACTTGCTTCCTGGGTTACCTAGCCCGATGATCATTTTCATTTTGTTTATATTCTCCTTATAATTAAGAGGTTTAAACAAAAGCTGATTCTATAAGCTTTTGTTTTTTCACCACTGTATATTCATTCTCCAACACAAAATACCCGAGCAGGAAAATCTTCTGCCCAGTTTTTTTATAATTATACCATAAAACAGTCAATTGCCGAATCTTTTAATTTGTTAAAAAAAACGTAAGGCTGATTTATTTTTTTCACTGGAAAAAAATAATCAAAAATACAAATAGTGAAATAACGCACATGAAAGAGTTTTCTTATGATACAGAAGGAAAAACTGTATTAATATATAAAACAAACACCGTGACAAAACTCACAAACGATGGTATTATCATTGTGATAAAACAATTATCTGAAAGGGATGATACACATGACTGCAGCAGTAGGATATAAAGATCATCAAAAAGTGATTTTAGTTGGAGATGGCGCCGTCGGATCTAGTTACGCTTTTGCCTTAGTCACTCAAAACATTGCACAAGAAGTTGGAATTATAGATATAGATATCAAGAAAACAGAAGGAGATGCCGCTGATTTATCTCACGCATTAGCCTTCACTTCTCCTAAAAAAATTTATGCAGCTACTTATGACGACTGTCATGATGCTGACCTTGTGGTATTAACTGCAGGAGCCGCACAAAAACCTGGCGAAACAAGAATTGATTTGGTTCACAAAAATTTGAAAATCAATAAGCAAATTGTAACTGCAATTGTTGATTCTGGTTTCAATGGCATTTTCTTAGTTGCCGCTAATCCAGTCGATATTTTAACCTATTCTACATGGAAATTCTCAGGATTTCCAAAGGAACGCGTTATCGGGTCAGGAACCTCACTTGATTCTGCTCGCTTCCGTCAAGCAATCGCCGAATTAGTTGACGTGGATGCTCGTAATGTCCATGCATATATCTTAGGTGAGCACGGAGACACAGAATTTCCAGTTTGGTCTCATGCAAACGTTGCTGGATTGCAAATTTATGAATGGGTCAAAAATAATCCGGACGTAGATGAGGAAGCGATGGTTAATCTATTCTTTAATGTAAGGGATGCGGCTTATTCAATCATTGAGAAAAAAGGCGCAACATTCTATGGAATTGCAGCGGCCTTAGCCCGAATTACTAAAGCAATTTTAGACGATGAAGATTCCGTCTTCCCACTTTCTGTTTATTTAGATGGTGAGTACGGACAAAACGATATTTATATCGGTGCACCAGCTGTTATCAATCGTCAAGGAATCAAACAAGTCATTGAAATTCCATTGTCAGATTCGGAAATGGATCGAATGAATGCTTCTGCTAATGCTTTGAAAGAAGTTATCCAATCAGCATTTGAGAAATTTGAAGCGGAAAACAATTAAAAAACTCTCTATCCGAAGTCATCCTGCTTCGGATAGAGAGTTTTTATTGTTAATCAAGTTAACCTTGTCAGGCAAGGTTACTTACATTGGCAAATATTCTAACATCACATCACTATCTTTTGGCTCTACGTTTCCAGCATAATTTGGTGTTGCCAAAGATACCCCACCATTTTTATTTATAAAAGTATAAAAATCACCTGAAATTATACGGTCCTGATCGCTGTATATACGTTCTCCAAGTACTAATTCTGTATTTACGTTAACGCTACGTATAGCATTGTTCCCTGCTGAAAATATGCGTATTGTTTTTGTGGGAATCTGCTGATATGAAACCTCGTAACTCGTTACATGTTCTTGTTCTGGTGCCTTTAATCCAAATGATACTATGCCTTGTGATGCATTTTCAAAAGAAAATTCAATAGCATTCGGAATATTCATTCCCTTATTAACAAACACTTGATTCGCTTTAAACGTATCCAATGAAACTTCATAAGGATAGGCTTTTGTCACGTCTTCTTTTGTCGTCTCTTGAGTAGCTTGTTCTTCAGATGAACTACTTGAAATTTGTTTTGTTGAATCACCTGTACTTGATTTTGATGTTGAAGTATTTGAGTTATTAGACTCAGTCTCTTTCTTCACAACAGAACTGCTAGTCGTTGAGCTTTCCAAACTTTTATTGGATTCCTGTATATTTGAACAACCTGAAAGTAAAAAAATTGCCCCAAAAACAAAATAGATTTTTTTATTCATACTTTTCATTGTCTCCTCAATTTTCATTTTTTCATGTCTATTTTATCATTTATACAAAATACCTTTTTCAATCAACACTTCTTTTATATCTTTAAGTACTTCTTCATTTTCACAACGAATCGTATGCAAGTGAATCCCTTCAGTCAACTCAGACAATAACGAAGCGCTATTTTTTTTATAGGCTTTGACAAATTCTTTCACTTCTTTTTCTGTGCGAATATACAGTCCACCCGTTAATTCCCCATAAATCGGATGTTCTACCACTACATCCAGAATTTCACCACCTAGAGAAACAATCGTCAATAGTTCCTCTTCCGTTTGCTCAGGTGAATGTTGACAAGCAATTTTTCTGATAATCCCTTTTTTATCTTTTTTAGCCTCAAGTAAATACCCTCGAGCTGTTGCAATAATTTCGTAGCCTGCTGCTCGTAAAAGTGCAACATCTCCAACTACTATTTGGCGACTGACCTTGAATTCTTTCGCAAAGAGACTGGCACTCACTGGCTTTTCTGCTGATTCTAATTCAAGTAAAATCGCTTCTCGTCTTTTTATGCCATCCATTCACTTTCCTCCTGTTACCTTAGTCTAGTTGTTTTTGCTGAAATTGTTTTGAAACATCCATGATTTCTTGGTAAGTCTCCTTAATAACTTCTTTATACTTATCATTTTTTACATAACTATCAATTTTTGCTAGCACTTCTTTTTCTCTAGATATATCTAAAATTGGCTGTTCTGATGTTTTTTTGATTGCAACAATGGCTTCCACAACATCCATACGCTCTTCTAATAAAGCGACGATTTGTTTGTCTACTGCGTTGATTTTGTCTCGCTGAATCACCAGAGGGGGACGTTTTTCATCCACTTCTATTTCTTTGATAATTTTCGCTGGATTCCCACCAATGACACAGTTATCTGGAAATGATTTTGTTACTACAGCCCCTGCTGCCACAACAACATTATCGCCTAAAGTTACACCCGGAGTAATGACAACACCTCCGCCTAGCCAAACGTTGTTTCCTAATGTGATTGGTTTACCATATTCTAAGCCGCTGTTTCTTTTAACAGGATGTAATGGGTGAGTCGCTGTATATAATTGAGCATTCGGACCAAACATACAGTTGTCACCAATCGTAATCGGACAAATATCCAAGAAGATACTGTTGAAATTCGCATAAAAGTTTTTCCCAACATGAATATTAAAGCCATAGTCAAAACTAATAGAAGGTTCAATATAGCTGCCAGTTCCAGTTGTACCAAACGTTTCTTCCACTAACTGCCGACGAATCAAGTGATCTTCTTCTCGATTAATCAATTTCATTTGTTCTCTAGCAAATTTTCTTGCCGTCGTTAATTCTGGATCAGCAGCAAAATAAAGTTCGCCATCAATCATTTTTTGTCGTTCTGATTTTATCTCTTCCATAGTAACGCTCCTCTATAAAATATTTTCAAAAATCTTCGTTGCATCTTCTTTGAAAAAATAAGCCTCTTTACTTAATTGAATCGGTGTTTGATTGATTACTAAAATCTTTGCTGTATCAGCTGCATAATGAATCAAGTCACAAAAAGGATGCACTTGAAAGCTAGTTCCAACTATAACCACTAGTTCAGCGTTCGCGACAGCTTCAATTGAGCTCTCAATTGATTGTTCGCTTAAACCTTCTTCATATAAAACAATATTGGGTCTAATTTGTCCACCACATTGCTGATGGCGATCAGATACTAAATATGTGTTTGCTGAAACTTTTTGACCACATGATTGGCAATAGCAATCATACAAATCCCCATGGAAATTTACTAAATGCTGCGTTCCTGCCATTGCGTGAAGGCCATCTATATTTTGAGAAATGACCCATGTATTTTTTGTTTTTTCTAATTTTGCCATTTTCAGATGAATGAGATTAGGCTGGGCCTTAGGATGATACAATGTTTTCACAAATGAATAAAACTTTTCAGACTCTTCCAGTAGACATGTCCGACTTAACAAATATTCAGGACGTTCTATCCCGTGATATATCCCCGATAAGGATCGATAATCAGGTACACCCGAAGCAGTTGAAACACCTGCACCCGTCAAAAAAGTAATTTTTTCAGCTTGTTGGATTAGGTCCACAGCTTTTTGTTCATCAATTGATTGCATAGACTCATCTCCTAATACTTTTATTATAGCTTAAATGGATGTCAGATAGAAAAAATATTCGCATAAATTTAAATTTTAGCGATTCAGAATTGAAACTGTATCGCCTAAAATCATGTGAGAAGCTTTTAATATTGTTAAGTTTTTCACTGTCTTTTCATGACAAAAAAAAGAGAACGTGATAGAATACTTAATGTATAAAAGTGAGGTGAAACTTCGTGGTAGCATTTATTATTTATTGGGCAGCTATTTTAGTCTGCATCGCTTGGGGTGTTTTAAGTTTATGGTTTTCAATCTATTATCTTTCACGTAAAGAAAATGGAAACCTTTGGGCTTTCGCATTTTTAAACGTTCTTGCAGGTATTGTTTTAGCAATTGTTTTAGTTATTTACAAAACGTGGGATTTCGATATTACAACATATTCAAGCTTGATTTACACAATCTTAGCTTCATATGGCGTCTTAACAATCTTACAAGCGATTTTAGGCCGCGAACCAAAAGAGGCTGCAAAAGCTTAATTTTGTTAGTTAAATATCAAAAAGCACTGAAAAGATTTTCTTTTCGGTGCTTTTTCTTATATATCTGACATAAATGATTGATTACTTTTCTAATCGCTCAATTGCATTCGTTATCTCCACAATCACTTCTGCATCTTGTTCTTTCTCTAATAACTCATTCAAAATAACACGCCATTTTTCTGCTTCTCTATTTCCTAATTTACCAATGGCCCAAGCCGCAGTTCCTCTAATCACAGGACGCACATCTTCTTTTGCACAAACTAAAATTTCCGGTAACGCACTACGATCACCTAAATTAGCTAAAGCAATCAACGCGTTTCTTTGCAATGGTTTTTTCCCTCGCCAAGAACCTGAAAGATGCCCAAAGGTTTCTTTAAATTCTTTATTAGATAGGTTTAACATTGGTTTTAGCTTAGGGTAAACTGTATCAACTTCTGGTTCCATTTCTTTATGAAAATGAAAATTTTTCCCTTTATTATATGGACAAACTAGCTGACAAATATCACAGCCGTAAATCACATTACCCATTTTTTTACGATACTCTTCTGGTACCATTCCTTTGGTTTGAGTTTGATAAGCTAAACATTTTTGTGCATTCATGCTGCCGTCACCTAAAAGCGCTTGTGTGGGACAGGCTGTTACACAACGAGTACAGTCACCGCAGCCAAAAGGAACAGGTTCGTCCACTTCAAAATCAATATTTGTCACAATCTCTCCTAAGTAAACGAAAGAACCGAACTCTTCTGTAATCAACAAACCGTTTCTACCGATAAACCCTAATCCTGCACGCTGAGCTACAGCTACATCAACCAATTCTCCAGTATCCACTTGTGGAGCAAAACGCCATTCCTCCGATTCTTCCAAACTTTTAGCCTGAGATTGAATAAAATCAATCAATTTTGTTAAACGATCCCGCAAAATATCATGATAATCAATTCCCCAAGAAGCTCGAGAAAACATGCCTCTTTTCTCATCTCTTGGAACTTTCTCTTCGATTTTAGTTGGATAGGCTAACGCAATAGAAATAATTGTTTTTGGGTTTTCAAACGTTTTTTCTGGATAGATACGTTCTTCAATCACTTGATGTTCAAAACCTGAGTTAAATCCAAGTTCTTTTTGTTTTCTTAATGAATCCTCTAATTCATAAAAAGGTTCAGCCGAAGCAAAGCCGATTTTATCAATCCCTAACCGTTTACTTTCCTCAATAATTCTTTGTTTTAATGTCATGGTGTATACTCCTTAATTTAAAAGCTGAACACGCTCATTTAGTACGTCACTTAATTATAATCTACCAGTTAAATTATTGTCATTATTTTACTTTCGATTTGATAAATCTGTCGTTTATTGTCCAGATGAACTTGAAGCAAATGTTACCTGTTTAACAAAAATAATAATGATTACTATTGAAACTCTTCAAGAAGATTCTTATAAACATCTACTCAACTATATCAGCCCATGTAAAATACTCTTTATTAATATTAGCAACGATTCGCCTTTTTCTTAAACTAGGATAGACTGTTCCAGCAAACGCCTTGGCTATCACTTGCATAATCAATTTCTTGCTCTTATTCTGCCATAGTAGTTACTAGATTGCTATACTTTTCTCTTATAAAAAAGACTGATGACTTCTTAGTCATTAGCATGAATTTAATCAACAAGCGTCCATTTACCTATTTTGCTATTGTTCATTATGTATAAAAAAGAAGCAAAGAAAATCTTCGCTTCTTTTTTAGAACATCCACTGTTTAAATGGATCTTTATTCTTTAATCTTTCTTGGTTTAAAAAATAATAACGTACCTACTGCTAACACAATAAATCCAAGACTAGCGACAACACTTGTTTGTTCACCTGTCTGAGGTAGTTTTTCATTTGATTTATACGTATTTTTTTGATTATGGTTTGTTAAATTTATTGTTGCAGGTTTTTGAAGTACGACTTCTGGATCCACTGGTCTGATTGGTAGTATTGGTTTTTCAACCCCAATTTGTTTATAAACGAATGTTACATCATTCGTACCATCACCAAATGTTCCAGATAATATTGGTTCTACCACACTTGTATAGGTCAATGGTTGATTGTTTGAAGAAACATATTCATAGCCTTCAATAACTGGTGGCTCAACTGACCAGGCTACATTAGGTCTTCCTGTTAAAGATGTAGCCGCTTGGTCCATAATTAAATGGTTATTCTCATCCACTAATGATACAACAACAAGCAACCGCAAACGATCCATTACGTCTCTCAAAGCCTTCACTGCATCGTCTGCCTCCTTATTTGTTAAGGCATTGTCAAATGCATCAACAGCTTGATGAAACGCATTTTCAAAATCTACTTTGTCTTTAGCATTAGCAACCTTCGAACCAGATAACTTACTTGCTTCTTCTATAATTTCAGCTAAATGATCTCTACGAATTAGGCCATTACCGTCATTAATTGCAGCATAGATATCATTAGCTGCATTGACAACATTTACTCTGTTTGCAACAGCTAACCTTGGATTTATTGTACCATCCGCTTGCAGAATATCTAACAAAACAATTTCCCCTGCATCAACGGCGTCTTGTATCCTAGCTTTCTTAGCTTCAACTGATGCTGGTGTATATAGATTTTTAAATTCATCCGTGTTATTTATAATTTTAGTTGCTTCGTCAATTGCAATTTCTAAATTTTTTGCAAAACTTAACTCAACTGGTGCCGAAACTAAGCTATTGACTTTCTTATTGAGCTGTTTTATCACATCAGAAAGCCAACTATCTATCACACTTGGGTCAGCCAATAACTTTTCTGCTTCTTCCATTATTACTCTTAGTTCTGCTATTGACTCCGCTGTATATGTACCTTTATCAAGTTTTGATTGAGCTTTAGCAAGTGCAGCTCTAACTCTTTGTTTTTGCACCTCACTTGCTTTTGACATCTCCTTCTTTTCTATTTGCTCTCCTGATTGCTTTAATGCTTTTTCTTCTTTCCCCTCCGGAACTGATACTGCGTCTACTTTTTGGCTTTCCTCTACGATATTATTTGCAGACGTATCTCTATCTGGCGTCTCAGTTGCAGCTGAGTCCACCTTGTTTTCTTCTATCGGCTTAGGATTAACTACCTCACCAACCTGCTCTTCAGTATTTTGAGGAGCTACCATTTCACTTGATTCAGTTGTTTCATCTGTTACTGCTAAAACAGAAATTGGCGCTACCAATACCTGTATATTGAACAATGAAACGACAACCATACCTTTTAATAATTTTTTCATTTTTTCTCCCTCTTTAGAATCATCCTTTAAAAAAAAGTAAAATACTTTCTAAATTAAGCATATCATAGCAAAAGTTATTAGTTTCTCATCAATTTATTTTTTTCATAAAATTAATGAGAATTCTTTAACAATTCATCTACTTTTTTATTCCTATTATCTATTTTACAACACTGAGAATATTTATCTCGTCAAACAAATAAACCATTAAATAATTATGCTTAACACCTCGAAAAAGACGATTCTCAGTTCAATAGTCTTTTTATTTAACTAACAGAATTCTACGAGCTTAGGTTAATATGGCAGTGTAACTCTTGGGAGGAGTCTAAATATAGGATTACTTATAGACAATCTAAAAAAGAAAAACATGTTCTAAAACTAAAAAAACATTTGATCCACAACTCATTGTTTTGTTTTTTTGATACCTTTCTATTCATTCTCTTTTATAGCAATCCAACCATATAATAAATGAAAGATCTCTTGCATCCTTCACTATCTTATGTAAAAATGAATTACTTGATTCTAGAAGTACATTAAAGGAGCTATCTATGAAAAAATTAGCAATCGTTGGTGGCGGAATCATTGGACTGACCTTAGCCAACTACATCGATTTAAAAAAATATACTGTCACAATTTATGACAATCCAATAGGACAAGCGACCAAAGCGAGCGCTGGAATTATCTCCCCTTGGCTTTCTAAACGCCGCAATAAAAAATGGTATCAACTAGCAAAGGATGGTGCAGCCTTTTATCCTAAATTAGTGAAAGATTTTTCTCTATCGGAAAATGTCTATCAACAAACTGGAACATTGATCCTTCGCAAAGATGGTGAACTTGACTCATTGAGAAAACTGGCAGAAGAAAGAAAACGAACAGCTCCTGAAATTGGTGATATCCAATTATTGACGCCTCAACAAGTATCAGAAAAACTGCCTATATTAGCCAAAGCACCTGCTCTTTTTATCACGGGCGGTGGAAAATTAGATGGTGCTAGTTACTTAGAAACATTGCGGAAACGTGCGCTGACTCAACATATTACTTTAAAAACAGAGACGGTTAAACTTAACCGAACACAAGATAAGTGGTCTATTACTACCTCAACTGAAACAGAACCATTTGACGAAATCGCTTTATGTGCAGGCCCTGGCTTATCTTCTCTATTAGAACCTTTAGGATATAAAACTGATATTAGACCACAAAAAGGACAATTATTAGCTTTTGAAACCCCCTTTAAAGAAAGCGGTCACTGGCCTGTAGCCATGCTTGACGGGGAAAGTGATTTGATTCCTTTTGAAAATGGACAAATTCTAGTAGGAGCAACTCATGAAAACGAGGCTGGTTTTGATTTATCTCCCACTAAGGAAGCTTTTTCCATACTCAAGCAAAAAACAGCTCCATTTCTTACTAACTCAACTTTTTTTGAAGACTATCTATCTACCTATCGTGTTGGAACTAGAGCGTATACGTCGGATTTTGCACCATTTTTCAACTGTCTACCAGATGATCCTACGGCTGTTGTGGCAAGCGGCTTAGGTTCTTCTGGTCTAACAACTGGTCCTTATATTGGATTCCTTTTAGCCGAGTATTTTAATTCAGGAAAAAACAATTGGGATGAGTATCAAAAAACGATTGATCATTACTTGAAATAGCCACGACAAAACCGGTTAACTCACCTTATTTTGGTAAATTAGCCGGTTCTTGTTTTTTTAAAACGCCTCATCAAAAAGCAATTTTGACTGCAGCAAATACGGGTCTTGATACTTTACTGTTAATTCTTTTAAAAATGGTAATAATTCATCTTGCTCCAAAGAAAAAGTCTCCATCAAATTTTGATATTTTTCCCGTTCATCTTCTGTGACCTTATTTTTAAAATACCCCCAAACATGTTGATAGGCATTCAACGTATTTCCTTTTTTAGCTGGTTCAGCTAATGCGTGGTGAATATAACTATAAAAAGCTTGCTCTTTTTCTTCATTCCATGTATTATCAGCAAATAGTTTTCCGATAGCTTGATAATCTTGTTGGGATTTTGCCAGGATTAAATACTTCAATGATGCCCACTCTTGTTGTTTTTCTATGATTAATTTCAATATAATCCCCCGTCTTCTCTCATCCAGTATTCACAATGAAAAATGAGAAAAAGATGAGTATATTCTCTATTTTTTTTATAGTCTAATCATTAAAATTTATGATGATTAAAATGGTAACAGTTTACAATCAATATGTATAGTTTTTAGAAAATCTATGTTAAGTGAATTTTCTGAATATTAAAAAGAATTGAGGTTAGTATTTATGAACGATCAGCAGCTAGACAAATCTTTCTTGGGTCAACCCAAAGGCTTGTCTACACTCTTCTTCACTGAGATGTGGGAAAGATTTAGTTACTATGGTATGCGAGCAATTTTACTCTATTATATTTACGATACAGTCTCAAATGGCGGTTTAGGTTTACCAAAAGAAACTGCTTTGGCCATTATGTCGATTTATGGATCCTTGGTTTTTATGTCCAGTATTATTGGCGGTTGGATTTCAGACCGAGTATTAGGTGCTAGAAAAACCGTATTCTACGGCGGTGTATTCATTATGGTAGGGCATATTGTCTTGGCTACCCCGTTTGGCATTGCCGCTTTATTTCTTTCTATTTTTCTGATTGTAATCGGTACAGGAATGTTAAAACCTAATGTCTCCGGCATGGTAGGTCATCTTTACTCAAAAAAAGACACCCGGCGAGATGCAGGCTTCTCTATTTTTTATATGGGAATCAACATTGGCGCATTACTAGCACCATTTATTGTTGGTACATTAGGGCAAACGTATAATTATCATGTTGGGTTCTCAGTTGCCGCTTTTGGTATGTTTTTCGGTTTACTGCAATATTATTTACAAGGAAAAAAATCATTAGAGGGGATCGGCTTAAAACCTACCAATCCTATTGATTCAAACGAACGAAAACTATTCATTCGTTCATTAGTGATTGCCTTTATTTTTACTATCGTTCTTTTTGGCGGTGCATTTATTTTAGGTCACTTAACGATTGATTTCTTTATAAACACTGTCAGTATTTTAGGGATACTATTGCCTGTCTATTATTTTATAAAAATGCTGACATCTAAGAACGTAACAGAAGAAGAAAAACCAAGAGTGCTAGGCTATATCCCATTGTTTCTAGCTGGTATTGTTTTTTGGTCGTTAGAAGAACAAGGCTCATCTATTTTAGCACTATTTGCAAATGAACGAACGAATGACACCTTGTTTGGATTCTCCATTGCACCTAGTTGGTTTCAATCATTAAATCCAATTTTCGTTGTATTTTTGACTCCTATCTTCGTCACTTTGTGGACAAGATTAGGGAATAAACAACCGTCAACAGTCGTTAAATTTTCATTAGGTTTAATTTTTGCAGGTTTTTCTTTTGTCATTTTGATGTTGCCAGGTTTACTATATGGTACAAACGGAAGAGTTAGTCCTTTATGGCTATTTTTTAGTTTTTTCGTGATGATTGTAGGTGAAATGTGTATTTCTCCAGTTGGTCTATCCATCACCACAAAATTAGCACCTAAAGCTTTTGAATCTCAAACCGTAGCAATTTGGTTATTGGCAGACGCTGCTTCACAAGCTATCAATGCGCAAATCGCACGTTTTTATACACCTCAAACTGAATCCGCCTATTTTGGAATCGTAGGAACAGTAGCAGTTATTGCAGGTATTCTTTTGATTTTTTGCAAAAATCCAATCAAAAAATTGATGGGGACTATTCACTAAAAAAGATTATAAACTAAAAAAATACAGGATGAAGTGTTTTAGTAGCTAACTTCATCCTGTATTTTTTATCTGTGTTATTCGGCCTATTTTGTGTTACAGTGTCCATATTTAAAAATCTTGTAGTTAAGAAAATGCTGATTCTATTTGCCCATATCTGCTTGCACCACATCCGCGTCGTCAAGACTGACTCCTTTTGGAACAGGTATTTCCGATCCATCCTCGAATGTTTTAATTGTCACCTCTTGCCCATCAACGACTTCTGTACGTTCACTCACAACATCGGCTTCTTTTTTGTCAATTTTTTTCGTTTGTGGCTTAGTGTCTTCTTTACCATTATTCCCACCTCCACAAGCGGTTAATGGCGCTACTACTAGTAAAGTTAATAATACTAGTAAACCAATACTTCTTTTTTTCAAAACTGAATTCCCCCTTTTTTTTGATACTTATAATTTATCAAAGTCACATGGATTCTATTTGTATATAATCTGTATTTTTTCTGTATTTATATATTTCAAACAAAAAAACCTTAAAGACCGTCCTTATAAGACTGTTTTTAAGGTTTTCTTTATTTTATCTACACTTTTTAATAGTTTAGTGACTCTTGCTTAACAATTGTTGCTTTTAGAAGTAACGGTGCAATAATTGTTGTTGCTATAATTACAACAATCACGGAAGAGTAGTAATCTTCTGAAAGAAACTTCGATGCTAATCCTACTTTAGCAATAATTAATGCCATCTCGCCTCTGGAAACCATTCCAGAACCAATAATCCATGTAGAAATCCCCTTGAATCCTGTCATTCGAGCGCCTAATGCGCCACCCACTAATTTTGATAATACTGCTGCTATTGTTAATACTGAGATAAATACAATATGTTTTCCCATACCTGCAAAAGTCATATTTAAGCCAATCGAAACAAAAAACATCGGAATAAACACGGCATATCCGATTGGTTCTAATTTCTCATCCACTCGTTTACGATAACCAGTTTGAGCAATTGCCACACCTGCAAAGAACGCTCCAATAATCGCTCCCATGTTCAATAGCTCAGCAAAATAGGCAAAACCTAAGCAAATAACCAACGAAAATGCTGAAACAGATTCCACAGCAATTAGCTTCTCACTTAAATTCAACACCCAAGGTACAAGCCATTTGCTTGCCGCAAATATAACAATGAAGAAAAAGACTTTCAACAATAGAACTTCCCACATCGGCAATCCTTCACCTGGTGCGGAACGATTCATCAAACTCAACATAACACCTAATATTAAAACAACAACAATATCATCAACCACAGCAGCGCCAAGAATCGTTGCGCCTTCTTCACTATCTATTTTATTTAAATCTTTTAATACTTGAACAGATATACTAACGGATGTTGCACTGAAAAGAACACCCAAAAATATAGCATTTGATATAGAAAAATCAAATAATTCCGCCACACCAAAACCCATTAAAGCTGGAAATAAAATTCCCAATAAAGCTACAGCTAAGGCTGGTCGCCAATATTTTTTTAACAACTCCAAATCACTTTCCAAGCCTGCAATAAACATTAAAATAATAACACCAATTTCAGAAAAATAATGCATAAAATCATCTGGCTGAACCCAACCTAATAATGCTGGACCAATCAAGATACCAACTAATAATTCTCCGATTACAGAAGGAATCCCCACTCGATTACAAAAATGTCCAGCAAGTTTGGTAAATAATAATACCAGACACAAAGTTAATAAAAAGACCATATTTCCTCTCCCTTTCTAACAAAAAACTTACAACTTATTGTATCATGCTACTTAACTTTGGTAGTCACAAAAAGTTTACAAAACCCTTACCAACAAATAAAGATTGCTCTAAAAAAATATGAGGCAAAACGAATAATCAGTTTTGCCTCACAGTCTAACTCCGAATACCTCGTACTTTGGTTCAATTATTTTGATGCACGTTTTAAATAGGTACCTTCTTGTGTGTTGATTTCCAACATCTCATCTGCTTCAATAAAATCAGGAACGTTTACAACTAATCCTGTTTCCATAACAGCAGGTTTGCCTGAACCTGAAACTGTTGCGCCTTTGATTGAAGGCTGTGTTTCTTTTACTTTCAAGATAACCGTTGTGGGTAATGTTACACCAATTACTTCTGATCCGTAAAATTGGATTTTTACTTCCATATTTTCTAAAAGGTATTTTAATTCCTCTTCGATTACAGAAGTTGGGATTTCATATTGTTCATAGGTTTCTAAATCCATGAAGTTGGCTGTATCATCTTGACTGTATAAGTATTGAACTGGTTTGCTTTCGATAAAAGCTTTTTTCACTTTATCATCTGGACGCATCGTTGTATCAGTCGTCGCTCCTGTACGAACGTCTTTCAATTTCATACGCATAACGGTATTCCCTTTACCAGGTTTGTGGTGGCTAGCGTCCATTACACGGATTAGTTTTCCGTCTTGTTCAAAAGTCATGCCTGCTTTAAGATCACTTACTGCTATCATTTTATTATTCTCCTCTTTCTTTAAGGTTCGATCATTCAATCTAATATTATGTGACCGAAACGTTGGTGTAGTCTCCGCTGTGTTTATAATACTTTGCTTCTGACTTAGCACAGAGACTCATCTTGAAAAAAATTCTTCTCAATCATTGTAGCAGATTACTTGTGGATATTCTAGAGAATACGCTGTTCCAGTTCATTTTTTTAAGGTGAAACTGGGGATTTTCTAATTTTTCAAAAAAACTGTACTACTTATTGCGAATTTTTTAGCCGTCAAACCAAAAATGCAGTGCCCCCCATAATCTGGGTTACAATCCAGTTAGGGGTGCACTACAAAAAAATCTTTTTTTGTGATTATTACAGTTCGTTTGCTTCTTATCTACCTACAATAAATGTTAATTCACATTCGCAGACTTTTTTATCTTCAACAAAGGCAGTCGCTTTTCCGATTCCTACATAGTCTCTAATTTTAACGATTTCAAAATGTAATTTCAGCACATCGCCTGGAACAACTTTTTGACGGAATTTTGCTTTGTTGATTCCACCAATATACGCTGTTTCCCCTTTAAATTGATCCATTTTCAAAATCAAGATTGAACCAACCTGAGCTAATGCTTCAATAATCAAAACACCTGGCATTGTTGGGTTTCCAGGGAAATGTCCTTGGAAAAACTCTTCATTGATCGTTACATTTTTTGTTGCGATGATTTTTTTATCTGTAATGATTTCATCCACATAGTCGATAAAACAAATTGGGTAACGATTTGGAATCATTTCCATAATTTCTGTTGCATTCATTAATCTTGTCATTTTTACTTTTCCTCCCATTTCTTCATACAAATAACACCATTATGACCGCCAAAGCCAAACGAATTACTTATCGCATATTCTGCCTGAACCTTGCGGGAACCATCTGTTACATAATCTAAATCACATTCTGGATCAGCTTCTTTATACCCTACTGTTGGATGTACAACACCTTCTTGCAGTGTCTTCACGCAAGCAATTGCTTCTATTCCACCAGCAGCACCTAAAAGATGACCTGTCATGCTTTTCGTACTGGAAATTGGAATATCATAGGCCCGTTCACCAAATACTCGTTTTAACGCTGCTGTTTCAGCCGCATCATTGGCTGGCGTTGACGTTCCATGTGCATTAACATATCCAATAGAGGCCGCATCAATTGAGGCTTCAGCTAAAGCTAATTCAATCGCATCAGCAGCACCACTACCGTCTTTTAAAGGTGCTGTCATATGACTAGCGTCACAATTGCTACCATAACCAACGACTTCACCTAAAATAGTTGCACCACGTTTTTGAGCGTGTTCCAGTTCTTCTAGCATCAACATACCAGCACCTTCACCCATCACAAATCCATGTCTTTCTTTGTCAAAAGGAATGGATGCTCTCGAAGGATCATCTGTAGTATTCAAAGCACTCAAAGCCGCAAAGCCGGCAATTCCGATTTCACAAATCGTCGCCTCTGTCCCACCTGTAATCATCACATCAGCCAAACCGTACTTGATTGTACGGAACGCTTCACCAATTGCATTTGTCGCTGACGCACAAGCCGTCACAATCGTTTGAGAAGGACCTTTTGCGCCTAATTTGATTGAAATATTTCCAGATGCCATATTAGCAATCACCATCGGAACAAAGAAAGGTGTTACTCGTTTTGCCCCTTTTTTATCCATGACTCTTACTTGATCTTGTAAAGTTGTCATACCGCCAATACCACTGCCGACGATTACGCCAAAGCGTTTGGGATCAATTGATTCATGAGTTAATCCACTCATATTCCATGCTTCCATCGCCGCAACTAATCCGTATTGAGAAAATAAATCCATCCGTTTTTGTTCTTTTCGGTCAAGAACGTCGCTTGGATCAAACTCTTTTACTTCACCAGCTAATGCAACACCCGTATCTTCTGAATCAAATTTAGTAATTTTATCAATTCCTAATTTTCCATTAACTAGGTTTTGCCAATATTCTTTCACCGTATTTCCTAGAGGAGTCACCGCTCCCATTCCCGTTATTACAACTCGTTTCATCATGCACCTCCGCCATTGTTTTGACTATCAAATTAAAAAAAACTTGCTTAACCAACACTTTTTTGTTTAAATTTAAGTAAAATAGTTTGACTTTCAAAGTATTTTGGTTAATAATTCAGACATCCGATAAAATGTCTGTCGATTAGTCATTATCAAGTTAGAGAATTTTATTATCATTCTCAAACAGATAATACCAGTTGCAATTTTATCCGTCAACTTAAATAAGGTCATATTTTTAGATTTTATTAAGACATGTGACACTAAAATAATTATCAAAGGGGAAAAAATCATATGTTTCTAAAAAATAAAAAAGTCGTCGTAATGGGCGTAGCAAACAAAAGAAGTATCGCTTGGGGATGTGCCAAAGCTTTGAAAGAGCAAGGTGCTGACATTATCTATACTTACCAAAACGAACGCATGAAAAAACAAGTAGAAAAATTAGCTGAACCAACTGATTTGTTGGTGGAATGTGATGTGTCATCTGATGAGTCAATTGCCCAAACATTCCAATTGATTCAAGAAAAATTCGATAAAATCGATGGATTAGTCCATGCAATTGCATTTGCTAACAAAGAAGAGTTAGATGGAAATGTCAGTGATATCAGTCGTTCCGGCTATTTATTGGCTCAAGATATCAGCAGTTACTCGCTTTTAGCTGTTGCACATTACGCAAAACCACTATTGAACCCTGGTTCAGGTATTGTTACAATGACGTACTTAGGTTCTGAAAGAGCCATTCCAAATTACAATATGATGGGAATTGCAAAAGCCTCTTTAGAAACAGCAGTAAAATATTTAGCTTACGAATTTGCAGCAGACAAAATCCGCGTGAATGGGATTTCAGCTGGGGCCATTAAAACTCTTGCAGTAACTGGTGTAAAAGATTACGATCAATTACTTAAACTTTCAGAAGACCGTACACCAGATAAAGCTGGTGTGACGATTGAAGAAGTCGGTAACACTTGTGCCTTTTTAGTCAGTGAGTTAGCTGGTGGGATTGTAGGAGATATTATTTATGTAGATAAAGGGGTTCATCTTACTTAAAGCAAAAGATGAAGTTGAGACAAAATCAAACGTATTTTGTCTCAACTTCACCTCTTTAATTAAGTTTCTGCATGTATGCACCATTTATCCTTAGCATAAGCTGTAGATCAAAATAGTAATATGGCAACTGATGGATAACAGTGATTGTGAGAGAACTTAATACATGTGTAGCAATCAAAGTTATGATCAACTGGAGCCAACTGTTGGAAAAGAAATCGTAGCTGTTCACCAAGTTTGCTGTCCATAAAATACATAACGGATGGATGAAATAATAATATTTTCCTAAGTCTCGCAGATGCTTTATATTCATTTTTAGGTTCAACTCTGCATGTAAACTCCAGCAAAAAAGGCACGTAGTAAATGGAATAAGCGCAAACATAAAGTTTTTATCAATACCCGCATTAGAATACACCGCAATTCCCTCTCCCACTAGAATTATTCCAGTAAGGATGACAAGTAGTCCAAGGTACTTTTTAGTTTGAAGGATTTTTTCTCGATAGTCCCATAAAAAGAAACCAATAACTACAAATATTACGGCAAAAAACAAGCCATTACGAGTCGTTATAAACACATTCATATACTGATCAAAAATTAATTTTAACGGTTCATTTTCAATGTAAGCATAGTAGGTTTCTAATGAACCAAATAGATACATAACAGCTGTAGCACCGAATAAAAAAACATAGCTTGTTTTTTTCAATAACCAATGCACAAAAATAATGCCAAAAATCATTGCCGGAATATACCAAAGATGATAATAAGTACCTGTGTAGAACACCCCTACTATTAAAGCTATTGGATACAAGGCGGGGCTAAGTGGATAAAACTGTTGAATCCACATAAAGCCAACAGGTAAGTATACAAGACTCCAAAACAAATAGGATTTTGTTAACGACGTTAAATACCTCTTTATGTAATCTGATGATTGATTTTGTCCTTTTTTAACAAAATAACTACTAGAAATCAAAAAAAACGGTACAGCCACTCGGCACAAAACATTCTTAAATAAATAGTTGATTTCCGGATTTTGGAACACTCTTTTACAATGAAAACAGATAACTAAAATCGCTGCTGCGTATTTTATTATATCAATCCCATGGTTATTTACTCTCTGCTTATTTACTGACCTGTTGATATTCCCCACCCCCTTAACGCTGCTATTCGTTGCTTCTCAAATTAATTATAACAAAGCTTATTTTAATTTTTATCGGTATTAAGACTGATTTTGTGCTTATTCGGTCTTAGTATTTCTATTCTCTTTAATTAAAATGAATAGTCCTATACCAAGGTACAGGTGTTTCTTGTTGGTACTTATCTATCTGCCAACCAGCCATCGTAAACCCAATTATCGTAATGACAAAACCAATCAACATCAGGCCAACACCAAGCTTGAAAAATGTTTTCTTATCCATCATACTAACAACTCCTTAGCTTTAATAATATGAACAATTTTATTGGAAAACCTTCTCGAAATTTTAATAAAATAAGTTGTCATATTAAAAGTCAACAACCCGCAAAGTATTGATATCCCTAGCATTAGGGTACCAACACCTAACTGCGTAACCCCAATATAAATACCATCTTGTAATGCAAAAACACTAGCAAACACACTAAAGACTGAAGAACCGAAGCTGGCAATTGCAAGAATACCTGTTGAAAATGGAAGACACCAGATAACAATATATCCAGATAAAACAACCCCCATTGCCGCTAATAATAGGCTTCCCCACAAAGGAAAACCTAAAATCAATAATGCAATGATTAATGGACTGATTGATTTTTTCTGTGGTATATTTCCTTCTTCAAAAGCATCTTCTAAAATCTTGCTAGCTATGATTGATGGTTTGCCTAATTTTTTTACGGCCTCTTCTTCACTGACACCTTCTTCTAAGTAGTCTTCAATCAGTTCATCATAGTAGTGGATAAACTGATCTTTTTCTACCTCATCCAGGCGCATCAAACCTTGTTCTAATTGATATAAAAATTCTTGTTTACTCATTTTTCTCCCCCATTTCAATAAAGTGATAAACCTTCATTACTTCATCCCATTCTTGGATAAAAGCTTTTATTTTATCCCTGCCATTGTCTGTGATTCGATAGTATTTCCTTAAACGACTGTTATGTTCCATCGAGTATGTCTCCAACTCTTCCTTCGTTTCTAAACGTTTTAAAATTGGATATAATGTTGATTCGGAAATTGCTATAACATTGGATAAGTCTTTAATTATTTGATAACCGTAAGAATCAGATTTCTTTAAAATAGCTAAAATACAATATTCTAGTAATCCTTTTTTTAATTGAGAATCCATATTATACCTCCTGACACACATTACTATACATTACATAGTATAGTGTGTCAAATAGTATTTCTATTCAAAAAAAATATAGATATAGTTTACTTAGATATTAAATCAGCAACTATTATACTGTTCTAATCATTTGATTGCGCTGCTGCTTTTTATTTCAATAAAAATTGGAATATTTTTTTAACTGTTGCGAATTGCCTCAACTGCATTTTCTTCTTGATAGGTTGAACACTTTTTAAAATGCTTTATATACATAAATTTTTCAATGTATATAAAAAAGATACAACCCAACTTTTCATCCAGAAAAATTGTTTGTATCTTTTAAGAAAAAAATAAGCAGGAGCTCATACTCCCACTTAAAATTTTTCTGATCCATGCACGATTCTTTGCCTACACCCTAACTAGAGTCACCCATATACAGGTGGCTCTAGTTTCATAATAAAAAAACATATAGAGTTTAATACATACTAATATAAGTTTGGGAATAGATATTAAAATAATGATTCAGCTCTCTTTAATCACTTTTATTAATCTAAACTAAAATCAATATCATTGTAATCAACACAAGGTAACGCCTTTATATGCATTCCCGAAGAGAAACCAACCTTAAACTTCATTGGCTTAACTGAATAATTTATAAACGTAAAGGTGTCTGTTCCATACCTTGTTATATCCTTCATACTAGGATCTGTCGCAGGTGAATACTTATAATCAAGTAAAACATTATTACTATTACTTATACGTGAGATTCTTTCCGCCCAATCTCCCCAATAACGTACGGTGTAATCATTTTTGAATACAAAATAATCCTTCTGTGGATTATCAACTATATATTTAACTAAAATTTTTGAAGAAAAGTCTTTGGTATTAGTATATCCAAAGCTAAAAGTCTTAGATTGTCCTGCTTGTAGTGTAAATTCTTCTTTTACCACAGCACTTTTAGTAACCGGTTTCAAATTTGTCCGATTAATATTGGTAGCTTCATCCGCATTAGCTAAATTAGGTGCTGCCAATAAACCAAAGATTGTTAAACATCCTACCATTACTGAATTTTTCTTCATAAAAACAACTCCTTAATTTTTAGTAACTTAATTCTATCATAAAGTAATTAAAATTACCAGAAATTTTATATCCCTCTCTAATTTAATAAGCTAATTATTCACATCTTTAGACTCTAAACTCTAATATATTCGTTTCACAAAAAAATATGTAGAAAAAGCCAAGCTAGACTTTTTCTACATACTTTTATTCTTCCAACAATTTTTTAGCTAATTGAAATTGTGTAGCTTGCAACGTAACACCTATTTTTTCCACCTCAATATATTCAGGTGTTGCCATATCAAAATTAGCGATTTTGATAGTATCAATATTTTCTCTTTCTTTTAACCTAAGCAACATATCAGTTATTAATCCTTTATCTTTTCCTTTAGGCAAATGTAATTGTCTGAGTACCAACGTTTTTTCTGAGTCTTCCTCAACTAAATTAAAACTGATTGAACCAAGCTTAGAATTTTCTTGATAAATCTCATAGTTTCTATCTGAAAAAATGCAGCGGTTTTGCCAAGGTGTCCATTGATTTTCAGCTAATGTATGTTCTTTTGGCGAAGCGGTTTTAAACTCAAGAGCATTTTTCACCTGAATCGTAATCGGTAAAATAATTGAACCCACAGCCAACTCATTTACGGGCTGGAATCCTTTTGCTTCATATAATTTTTTAGCACGTCCATTAGCAGCAAGTACTTCAAGAATCAGATGCTCACATTGATTTTCAGTTGCCAGATTTTCAGCATAATCAATCAATTTAGAAGCAATTTTACTTCTGCGATATTTAGGAACCACAGCCATCCCGCCAATCCACATCACTTTAGTTTCCTGAAAGGTTTGAATTCCCAATAAGATGATCCCTGCAAATTCTCCATCAATGGAAAATACGGCGGATAGCTGTTTTGAAAGTTTTAGTGACTGAATTCTATGTTCTAATCCGATTTTGTCTACACGGATTGGCAATAAGTAATCACTGAACCCTTGATTCCAAGTTTCCACTACTTGTTGAAAATCAGCTTCGTCTATAGATATAAACATACTCGTACTCCTTTTTATACTTTGTTTACTTTACTATAAACGAATGTGAGAATATTCATAGCTTTTTAGGAAAAATTATATTATCAATATTAAGAAATGTCTTGAACCCTTCTTTATTACAGAGACAAACTTGCTCCTTCTCTTTATTAATAAAAGATGTTTCTAAGAAAATTGTCACCACCAACGCTTCTAACTTACTCATCATTTCAGCTCTTTTTGGTGATGTTAAACTATCTGAAAGAATCTCATCCGAACTTTCTATGATAGTAACTTCCTTACCTTGACTAGCTAAACCAATGGCAATTAGGCATTCTAAAATACCACCGCTGATGATTAAAATACGTTCACCAAACTGATTTTCTACTATTTTCGTCGCCTCTTCTTCTATCCTTGAAAACTGATTCAGATGATGCGCTTCATATCCTGCAAAACTCATCTTTTTTTACCTCATTGTCTAATAAGATGCTTATCAGCAATCGTATAAACATGATCTGCAACAGCCGAGTAAAACTGCTCATCATTGGAAATCAATAGAACACTTCCTCTAAAGGCCTTTAGTGCTTCTTGAAGAGCTTTTCTTGAATCTACATCTAAATGATTGGTCGGCTCATCTAAGATCAGGAAATTGCTTGGCTGCATCGTTAAATCACACAATTTCACTTTTGATTGTTCCCCACCACTTAACATGTAAATATTTTTTGAAGCAATTTCCCGTTTCAACCCACATTTTGCTAATTCTCGACGAACATCTTCATAGGTAAGCTTCGTGTATTTATTTGCTAAGGCTTCTATCGGCGTCCATTCGGTATTCTCCCATTCAATTTCTTGTGAATGGTAACCTACAACAACTTGAGGTGAAAATTGAGTTTTACCAGAAACCGCTGGCACCATTGAAAGAAGTGTTTTTATTAATGTTGATTTACCTAGTCCATCAGCTCCAGTGATTACTATTTTCTCCCCTTTTTTCACTTGTAGATCTCGTACTGTAAGCAATGGTTCTTTGTAGCCCACAGTCAGTTCATCGATAGTCATAACGTTTGGTGAACTTTGAGGCATTAATTTAAATGAAAAATTTGATTTGACTTTCTTTTCAGGCTCTTTCAGTCGATCCATTTTTTCTAAGTGTTTTCTTCTACCTTGTGCCATTTTGGTCTTGATACCAGCAATATTTTTCTGTATAAACGCTTCAGTTTCTTTGATTTTTCGTTGTTGCGCATCAAATTGGCTTTGATATGCTTCTGCCAAATGAGCTTTTTGTTTTAAGAAATCCTTGTAGTTACTGTGGTATTTTTTGATTGAACCAAAATCGATATCACAAATACAAGTAGCAATGTTACTTAAAAAGTCTGTATCATGAGAAACAATGATAAAGGCATTTTCAAAAGCGTTCAAATAGTCTGTCAACCACTCGATATGTTCTTGATCTAAATAGTTAGTCGGTTCATCTAAAATCAAGACTGATGGTTTTTCCAACAACAGTTTTGCTAGAATAACTTTTATTTGATCTCCACGATTTAACGCACTTAAGGTTTGCTCTGCATCATTGATACCAAGTCCTGTGATTGCTTTACTGATATCATTTTCTACTTGATAAAAACCTTTGATTTCTAATTGTTCTTGATAGGTTGCAGCTCTTGTCAATAACTGGTCATCGCCAGTTTCGCCGTATGTTTCATAAAGTTTGATCATTTCCTTTTCTGTAGCAAATAATTCTTTATATGCTGAACTTAAAAATTCATTGATCGTCAATGATTGATCCATATCTACGTATTGATCTAAATAACCTAAAGTTGCCGCCGGATTCCAAATAATCGCACCTTCATCTGGTAACACGTTCCCTAAAAGCATCTTCAATAAGGTACTTTTCCCTGCGCCATTTTTACCAACAATTCCCATATGTTCTTTACTTCTTAGAGTAAATGAACTGTTTTCGTATAGCTGTTTATCTGGTACTGCATATGTTAAATCTTTGACTTGTAATAATTCCATTTTATTTTCCTCTTTCATGTAGTTTCGCTATTATTTTTACTAAAGAACATACAAAAAAGACCCATAGACAAAATGTCTAGGGCCTTTTTAATCTATATATCCTTCAGTAAATAGGTACGCCAAAAACATAGCAAACATATGCTATTTTTTTAGTATACTAAATTTACTGATGAATAAGAAAAGCTCCTAAGCTTCTCGATTAAGCTCCATACAACACTTCATCAAAAATAAGTTGTAGGGAGCTAAGAGTTGAAATAAATAATACGTACATTTGAAACACCTTCCTCAGGTGTTACTCTACCATTTTGGAAAAAAATAGTCAAATTCAGATAATTTATTGACGACTGCTTTTAAAAAATTTGAAATAAA
The DNA here is from genome assembly GCF_058216635.1 of Enterococcus sp. AAFC-DPL-5146. Classification (NCBI taxonomy): domain Bacteria; kingdom Bacillati; phylum Bacillota; class Bacilli; order Lactobacillales; family Enterococcaceae; genus Enterococcus; species Enterococcus sp. AAFC-DPL-5146. Next base: position 2,614,318 of record NZ_CM177103.1, read on the forward strand.
TACTTATAGCGATATACTAGAAATACTAGTACTATTTTCGGTTTCTATAAAAATAAGGAGGCTACTTATGACTATATTACCAAGGATTGGCAAACCAGCCACTAGCGCTCTGAAAGCCCGTGGTTTCACGACTCTTGAGCAAGTTCGCACATTAGATAAAGTAACTCTTTCAAAAATGCATGGTGTAGGTCCTAAAGCAATAACGATGTTAGAAAAAGCATTAGCTGAGCACAATTGGACTTTTCAAGAATCCTCTCCTAATAACACAATACTAGAATCTGATTTTAGTGTTATCTGTTCATTAAATTGTGATAATGCGCCAAAAAGAAGAATCATTCGAGATTATTTGATTGCAGCTACATCAGGAAATCAGCAATTACTAGAATCTTTACTTTCAGATTCATTTCGTTGGATTGTACCGAAAAAAAAAACTTTGGAAGGAAAAGAACTGTTTATTAAAACCATTCTCAAAGAGAAACAGGACATCCAAAGCCTTGAAATCCAATCCATTTTAACTCATGGAAAAGAAGGTTCCACCCACGGAACAATGACAACTAAAACAGGAGATATTATTTATTTTTCAACTATCATACAATTTGAAAGTAACAAAAAAGAGGCTCCTATTTCTAAAATCACTTCTTTCGTGATCCAATAGTCATTTGCACTAAAACTAGATTAATTTCTTTTCTATTTCATTTAATACTACAAATAAATGGTGGTATAAACTCAGTTTCTCATATCGATGTTATCTCCTATTTTTATTCAATTGTAAATTCTTATTTATTTGTACAATTTCATTTCCGAAGTTTCGCCAATCACTTGCTCTAGGTGGCGCTAACCAGATCAGACTTCGTGCTGAAAAAGAGTTTTGGGGAAGATAGTCAGAGACGATAAGATCTGTATCTGGTCGAATAACTGGTTGGAAATTAATGCTGAATGAATCGAATATGCTGATTTGGGCTTTAATAAATTGATTATATTTTTTTCCTTGGGTGAAATTCACGTGAATGTTAATCGTATTTTTTTCGTTTTCTTGGTCATATTGTTGAGAAAGTACCAACAATAAATTGAAAAATAGCGATTTTTTGCTAAATTTAAATTCTTCTTCATCCAATTGATAAATAAATGTATAACAAATATCAAATATGACTGGATATCGCTCTTGAAAAAACTCTAAATCCATCACTCGTAGCGCAAGATCCATCAAAGGAGTGATAAATTTATGTTGATAAATAGTATTACGGACAGTATTAGAAAGTTCTTGTTCAAATCTGTTTAGCTGAGAAAACTTAAGACACTCCTGTTTTAATTGCTCCACATACTTTTCGATTGTCTCATTCTCAAGATCACAAAACTCGATTCGATAAACAGACAGATTACTGAATATTCCTCTTATTTCGACTTCTAACTCTCGGTTTGTTCCATTTATTGTGCAACCTCCCCATTGCCTAATTGTTTGGTATATATGCTCTTCTTTAGCAAAATCAACTGACTGAAAATGGCTTGGTAAAAAATACTGGTGTGTTCTCTTCACTCTTTCTAACATGACGAATAAATAATGTCTGAATAGAAAGAATGTATTTATCTCTTCATATGATGTTTTTAGGGAAGAAAATAGTTCATTGACGGATAAAATATCTGATTGATTGTATAACTCATCAGAATCTTTATAGATTCGATAATAGAGCATCGTAAAATACTGGCGAATGTTCATTTCATCTCCTATTAATTGAAATGTCTTGGATAATTTTATATCATATTGCCCAAGTTCTTTTCGAATTCTATCAACAATTTTATAGACGACGGTGCGGCTCATACCATATTTTTCTCCATATTTTTTGATTGATGTAAATTGTTTGAAAAATATCGTCTTCAATAATGTAAATTCCAAAGAGTGTTTTAAGTATCTTTCTTCCACAATACTTGAGGATATTTGAGCACCCTGAAAAAGTACGATTTCATTGCTTTGATCAACCAGCTCCATTTCGTTAATCAACTCAAATCTTTTTAAATCCTCATTTAGTTCCAAAACACTGCGTTCCAAAAGGTATTGGGAGATATTAAATTGCTCACACAAGATATCCTTGCGCTCTGAAAACGAGTATTGTTGCTCCAATTTTCGAATAATTGCCAGTTTTAAATTCGCACGATCATCTAATAACAAGAAATCCATTTATACTCTCCTTGCTCCATACAGCAGGGTACCTGATAAGAAGCTCAACATATTCCCAAAATTTGTAGGACATAACAGATCCGCTCCGCCGGAAGTTTTTGTGTTCATTTTTTGTTTAATAGGTTCTTTTTTAAACAGCTCATCATTCAGCATTATTTTCTCTTGATAATTATTTAGAGAATCATTATTCATCCCTCTCTTTTTTTCGTCAGAGCTTGTAACAGGAGTAACGGATACTTTAGCAACAGAAACATAAGATTTATAGGAGAATTTCACAAAATAGTTACCTATTTTCTGTGTATTTACATTGTTTTTGACCGTAACTTCTTTTAAATCTAACGGCTCTCCATTCTCATCTTTTAATATCCGTACATTGTCCAGAGGATTCCATTTTCCCTTTAGCCTGATAACTACGTCCTTAAGACAAAGCTCGGTATTATTTTGCTTCACTTCAACGGTGACTGTCTTCATTTTTCCATCTACTTCATAGGTCATTTTATATTTCCCTGGCGTTGTTGCTTCCGCTCCATAAACAACGTCATAGTGAACAAAAAATGCTGACGAAAAAAGTAAGGCAGTACTTAGTATTAAAGATTTATTTTTCATCTATCACTGCACCCCCAAATCATTCCTAAAATCGAATAAAAAGCGGAATAAAAGCAAATCAAACTCTGCTTTTATTCCAGCTAAAATCTCTTTTAAATGTTCACTCAATCAGGTTTCCTTCTATTCAATAAATATACTCCAATTAACGTAATTGATAGACTCAAAAATCCTATCAGGGTGAAATAACCTGTTGTTTTCTCACCTGTTTTTGGGTAATTCCCTTGTTTTTTTGGTTTAACAATATGCGTTTGATTCGATTTAGGAGATTTCTTCTCAAGAACTGTAATATTTGCCATAGCCGTTTGTTGTTTTTCATTTTGGCTTTCATCGTTTGTTAAAGATCGTCTATTTTTTCTTGGTTCAGACTTTTGTACGGTTTGAGTCTTATAGGATACTTGATATGCTCCTTTTTCTTTTGTCTCAACGGTTCCAGAGACAGCCACGTTTTCAAAAGAGATCTCTTTCCCATCTCTGTCCGTTGCTGATATGAAGTTGTCTTTAGCATCCCAGTCATCGCCTACATAAATCGTAGAATCTTTCACCACTATGGTTGATTGGTCTTCTTTGACTGTAATTTTTGCTGTTGCTTTTTGGTTTCCATATCCATAAACAACTTCATAAATACCAGCTTTTGTTGTATCTGCAGCTCCGTTTACAGTTACTTTTCCAATTGGAATACTTTCACCATTTTCGTCTGTTGCTGATAGTAAATTATCTGCTGCCCGCCAAGTATCTCCTACATAAATCGTAGAGTCTTTGACTGCAAGCGTTTCTTGTTTCGATACAACATGGACGACTATTTTGGCTTCTTTGTCTTGGTTTTGATAGCTGATTTCATAGTCCCCAACCTTAGCAGTATCCACTGTCCCTTTTACAATTATTTGATCAACCTCAACAGAATTTCCGTCTCGGTCAGTCGCAGAAATAAAATTATCTTCTGGGCTCCAGTTTGCTCCAACATAAATCGTAGAATCTTTTCCACTAATCGTTGTTTGATTAGGCAACACAGTGATCTTAGCCATTTCTTTTAGCTCATTGTGGCTATACGTAACGTTATAAACACCAGCCTTTGTCGTATCAACGGTTCCAGAGATAGTCATCTCTTCAACTGGAACTGTTTTCCCTGTTTCATCTGTCGCTGACAAAATATTATCTGCTGCTCGCCAAGTATCGCCCACATATAATGTAGTGTCTTTCACTACTAATGTGTCTTGATTAGAAACTACAGAAACGGTTATTGTAGTTTCTTTGCCTTGGTTATGATACGTAATATCATACGCACCGACTTTTGAGGTATCCACATTTCCGGTAACCGTTATTTGATTGAAAGCAACTGATTTTCCTTCTTTATCGGTTGCTCCTATGAAGTTGTCTTCTGGTCGCCAATTTGTTCCAACATAAATAATTGAGTTTTTTGCGTTAATACTCGTTTGATCTGTTTTTTCTGTCAGAGGAATATCCATTGAATTTGTTCCTTTTGTCAATTTGATTATTTTGCCATTGAGATATTCTTCAGCAATTGTGTAGCCTGCTGGAACGTCCGTTGCTCTTAATGTATATTCTCCTGACATGATTGAATCAAATGTATAATCGCCATCATCGTTTGTAATAAACTCCGTATGATTGTTTGTAACATTGTCAATTAATTCAAAATGAACATCAGGTATATTTACAGCCATGTCTGCTTCATTATACGTATGAAACTTTGCTTGAGCTAAAAAAACGACTCCTTCCGCATCTCCATCCGAAAATCTTAAAACTATCGGCGTTGTCGCAATAGTTCTACGTGTTTCTGACATTTTTTCCAAATTATCAGCGGTGATGACAGTTTCTGTAAAAATCTGTCCAGCATTTTTAGAGACAGTGTTATAGTTAATCGTAATATTTTTCGTCAAGGTGTAATCTTCAAAGACGATTTGTGCCCCTGTTCCTGTTGGTTTGATAGTGTATACATCTTTTGGTACACCAGTAATAATAATAGAGTTTAAATCAATTCCAGCATTTGTTGTTCCTTTTGTCGCAATATCAAATGTGGGATTTTTAACTTTACGTGTTTGGTTATTGATATTTTGGGTTTTTAATTCATTTTTTGTTACATTTTTTAAAGAATCATGACTTATTTGGTTTGCGGATAAAATTTCCGTTCCATCATTATTTACTGAAGCTGTGGCTGACCACACTTGATTACCATATAGCGGCTCTGCTGCGCTTGCGGTAACATTGATTTTGTTTGTATCGATCCATCCATTAGCATACTTATACTCAATGATATAACGCTTTGATGTTTTTCCAAAATCAAATTGATTGGTATTATCTGCCTCATTAAACGTAACTTTTGGGTATGCTGGGTCACTGGAAGCTAACGGCTTATCAAAATAGTAGCCACGATCCCAATATTGTGGATAAATCGAATCAACTTGATCATTTGAAACATCATAAATATCAAAAACGACATCTGTTCCAGCAGGAACTTTAGTGGAAATACTTAAGTTATCAAATGAATCATTTCTAGCATTGACTAGAAATTGGTTTTTGCTGCCTTGTAATGTGCGTTCTGAATAGGTTTTACTGCCTGTTAGGATTGTTGTCTCTATAGTTTCATAGTCATCTGCACTTAGTGTTACTGGTAATGTATCAATAGGAATGCTTTTACTTTTTTCTAATCCATCTGGTACATAATTAAAACCTAAAGGCAGATTGAAAGAATGTGTGACAGGTGTTGTAAATTCTATGACTGAACCGCCTTCAATCGCCGTGATTGTATAATCCTTATTTAGTTTGTAATAAGAATATTCTCCTTTGGGTTCTCTTAATTTTAGGTAGTTAGGATGTTCAACTTTGATTACTACATTTTTTACAGGTTTTTGAGCGCTTCCTTCTATGGCTACAGTTGTACGACCAAAATAAGCACCATTTTCATCATAGTTTCCCCATGCCGTTTCTGCATTGTTAGGATTAATGATTGAAACAGGTTGAAGGTATTGATCTGAAACCAACATCATTGCTTTTCCATCACTGACTATAGGCGTGCTTAGGGAGATATCGATATCTTTTTGTTCAAAAGGAATGGTGAGCTTATCTGCTTTTAATCTCAAAACACTATCTTTAATTGCCGTTAAAATTAGTTTATTATTTTCTTTGCGAATATCGAAAAAGTCACTTACTTTAGCTGCTTGGTATTCTCCGGTATAAGCTGAAAATTCATACTCGCCAATTGCTTGTCCATTTTTACTTTCCAAAATAATTTGTTCGCCTGTTTTTGTTTTTGTAGGAATGTCATAAATATAGACATAATAATTACCTTTTTCTTGGAAATTAGCACTTTCTAAGGTACCTAAGCTTGTTTCTTTTAATGATTTTTGATCTTTACTTGTTTTTGCCATAAATTCAAGCCCACCGTATGGTGCACTTGAACGATTTAAGCTGACTGATCCTAATTTTGTTGTAGGATAACGATTGTAATAACTATAATAATAATCTGAAAGGCTTTCTAAACCTAACGTACGATCAACCGATAAAGCATAAGCTTTTTGCTGATTCATATTTGTAAACGTTACGGCTCCTCGATATGCATTATCTTCATTTATTGTATAATCTTTGTCTTTTTCCAAAGGCTGTTTTGACTCTGGTATCACATTTCCATTAATATCTACATCATACGAAAAAGCAAGAATCGGTTGGTTGGAAATCGCAGAAAATTTTGCTCCTGGGACATCAGACATTAACAATTCTACTGTCTGAACACCAGACAATCCTCTGTCCAAATTATAATAAATATTTCCGTTTATACCGTAGTTATTCTTAGTTTCTTCATATTTGATAGGAGAAACTTCTTCATACAAGTCAAAAGCATACAGATTCTTTGTTTGCCCTGGTGTTTCAATTGTTACCAGCGGATTGGAATGTGTATACACATAACTTTTTAAGTCCAAATTGAATTTTGTTTCAGTGATACGCTGATTGAATGTAATCGTCAATCTTTTAGTTCGGGCATCCACTGACCATGTAGCGCCAATATTCGCAACATCTCCACCAACATCAGAATATCCAAGATTATCAGACAACTCTACGGTATACACTGAACCTGGTGCATAATCTTTATCCTCAACCACAAAGTTTAGCTTCGCCGTTACTGGTGTTGTATTGAGTACTCGATTTAAAGAATTCTGACTGTACTCTGTTCCTTTCATATCGGTAACGATCATGTTTGTTAAAAGCTCATCTTCAATAGCTGCAGCTCGATTTACGTTTTCTATTTTAGCTTTTTGAGTCGTCTCTAACATTGGTGGTTCTGTTCCTTGATTCTGATCGCCTTCTGTTATTCCAGTTTCAGCTTCACTCTCTGTTTTATTATCTTTTGGTTTGTCAAAATCACTAGTATCATCTTGTTCGTTCAATAAATCACGAGATTCTTTATCTTTCGGAATCTCTTCTGGTTTTATGTCAGCTAATTGTTTACTTGGAGAAATTTCATCTATATTATTGTCATTAGTAATTGCAAATACACTTGTAGCTGAGCCAAAACTCTGTAAGACTAATATTGCTACCATAAAGATCTGTAACTTTCTTTTTTTCATGAACAACGCCTCTTTCCCATAATTTAATAATAATCTTATAATATCCCGTTTTTACAGTTCATTATGATTATTTTTTTATATATTACAAAAAAATAAAAACAGATAAATGTTTTTTTTAGAAAAAAACTATGTAAATCCTTTATAAACAACGTTTTACGACTCTACAAACCAAACAAATATAAATGAGATATTTCATATCAACATATGAGCTTTGTGTTTAAATAAATTGATAAATTTCAAATTTTATAAAAAAAATTCAAAAACTCTTTATTTTCACGAATGTATGTTCTATAGTAGAATAAACAAAAAAAGGAGTTACGTATGAAAACTTCATTAACAAACCAAATGGAAGAAGTCCTTTATTATTATTGTCGGGAAAATGGCGACATCGTGGTAGAGGAAGTTACTATGCCTGAAGATCAAGGAATTGTTGATACTCTGAGTTGTCGTTTGACATCATCGAATCAATTTGAATGGCGCTGCTATGAGTTAAAGGTGAGTAAAGCTGATTTCCGTTCAAAAGCAAAACTTTCTTTTATCGGTCATTACAATTACTTTGTGTTGCCAGAAGTACTTTTTGAAAAAGTAAGGGAAGAGATCCCTAATCATATCGGCGTTATGGTTTATCATCAATATATTTCTAGAGAAGATCAAATGCAGCCAGGCTACTTTACAATAGAGAAAAAGCCGCAAAAACAAGAGCTTTCAGTAAATGAACAAGAACTTCTTTTTCGTCTGATTACTGCTCAAGCTAGAGAAGTCGGTAAAGCCAAACAAACTGCACGTGGCTTACGTGTTTTTTCAACAGACCAACTTTATAAGGAATTGAAAAAAAGGCAGCCTGATTATGATTTATTTGGCGGTGGAGTAAATTTCTATGATCGTTTCGTAGAGGATATTTGTGATCAGGCAGTTGAAGCACTAAAAAATGAATTAGACGCCACTCGGGAGGCTTATTTTGAATTAGAACAGCGTCTTCTGGAGGAAAAGTAATGTATTATCCTTATTTTCGCGGGAAACAATTTGACTTGTTAGCACTGACAGCTCTTTTAGAAAATGATTGTTTGTCCCAGCAGATTATACCGATCGTTGAACCAGTAAAAAATTCAAATGCATTGAAAAAGTTTATTCAATTGTGCGAAAAGACAGAGCGGCCTTTTTATCTTATTCAAAATCCGCAAACGGGTGATTTCTTGACTGAAGAAGGGAAGCTTCAGCTATGCTCATTCCCCACAGAAAAAGCGATGATTGTAGAACAACCTATTGAAACTTTACACGCAGAGCCAAATCTTTTTATAATTGGAAGCTCAATTCCAGCGTTGCAAAGCGACTGGCAATCAAATCAAGTTCCCGTTCTACTGTCGGAGGAGTTTCGTTTACTGCAAAAAATTAACGGCGAAAAGATTATTTCACAAGATGTTTTCACTAGACTACCTAAAACAAGTTTCTATCAGGAATGTCCGGATGAATTTTTTTCCAACACACACTTAACTTTTAAAAAAAGAGGATTTATTGGTTTCAGCGACTTTTCCATTGATAGTCGAATCTATTACGAGCATAGCTATCCTTCAAAGGTATTGCCTTTACATCTTGTTTATTTTGAAAATGATGTATTACGAATCCATCATTTTCTTTCAAGCGAGGACGCACTTTCTCAGAAAGAAAAATTCTTTGAGATCATGATTGAAGTGAAGCAATGGGTAGATAAATTGTGTGATAAGAAAGTGACTTTAGGGATAGAATTACTCCTTGAAGCAGTTTCCAAAGATAAGTTTCCTGGTATGGGGGTTATGAGGAAAGCGGCTGTGATGCATCATATGGAATTGATGTCTCGTTACTTAAAAAAATAAATAGCTTGAGGCTAGAGTCAAACAGAAATGTTTCACTCTAGCCTCGAACTATTTTTTAGATTCCCTCTGATTCTTTTTTAGGCGTATGTTTTACTTTAACCTGAAACGTGTTATTGATATTCTGTGCCATTTTTTGCAGATTTTGAAGCAACAAAATGATCCAACTAAAAGCCAGCATAAACGCTAATAATTCAAACACAGTTAATGAAAGATAACCAACCCCTTGAAAGAGAACAACAACTATCACTAAGGTTACCGCAATCAGATATGAGATTGTCAAAAATTCTTTTGACACCTTGGGTAATAACCACTTGATCCCCACAATTAAAACGACAATTAAATAAACTAAATAACCTGCCACTTGATTATGAATCCCTTGAAAAGGACCTGTTTCTGTATAAGGAAATAGCCCAACTGCGCCAAGATCTAATGCTGTTATTGTTAAAAGGACACGTAAAATAGTCAAACGCTTACTGTGAGGAATAGCCTTTTGCAGTTCTACAAATAAACTATCAATCAATGCTACCATTAACAATGAAGAAAACATCAACGTAACATTAAACTGCCAACTATTTTTTGCTTCGATGGTTCCTAGAAAACTAAAATTAAATTGCCACCACATGTAATCTTTATTTGTAATCATTGAAAGTAAGACCCCTCCAATGATTACAAATATCAACAGGTTAGTCAGCTTAGAAGGCGTGATAGACAATGCCGAATAGATCATAAAATAATTAACAAGCCCAACAAATACGAAAAACAACAATGTTGCGGTATAACGATCAAGCGTTGCACCTATAAATACCAACCCAATCACTTTGAAAAAAACTAATAAAGAAAAGAGCAAGATAACAATAAATGAAAGTAAAATCGCTGGAAAATTTCGCCAATAAATATCTTTTGATTGGGTAGTGATTTGATTTCTCTTTCCTTTAATGAAAAAGAATATAAAACTAAAAACGCCACTTAAAACGCCTAAGGAAAGAACAAAATTAGCAATCGAATACGGTCCAATCAAAGCAATCTGGTTTTTATCACTATAAAATAGATAAAACAAGAATAGACTACTAATAATTAACGTTGGAATCAAAAACCACCTAAGAGAAATCGTCTGATTTCCCACAACTTTATTTTTAGGTTCGATCACTATTTTTTGATCCTTAATACTTACAATAACTTCCGTCTCATTTTCTAAATGAAATTCTTCAACTATTTTTTCAGGTAGTGTTACACTCACTTGATTTTCTTCCATGCCCATTCTCCTTTTATATAACATCTTATAACTAGTATAGGTTTCTTATTTGCAAAAGCAATAAAAAAGATTTTGTTTTAAGCATCTCCACTTTTACTTCTTTAGTTTATCAGATGAAACATTTCTTTAGAGACTACTCAAAAGACTGTAACACAGTTAAACGCTTCTTATTAAAAAATCAAAAAAAGAGGACAAATAAGAGTGTAAGCCTCATTCGTCCTCTGAAATTTCTTTTTATCCATGTGCTTTCTATAATAGACTATCTATTATTTAAGTCGTTCAGGCATCATAGCTTCTAAAAATCCCCAAACACCGTTACTGATTCTTAGTTCTTCTCGATCATAATGGGACAATTCTTTCCTAATCAAATGGTCTTGCTTATCTAGAATTTTTTGTCCCCAATGAGGATCAATCAAAACTGAACGGCCTACAGCGACTAAATCTGCAGTAGTTAAAATATTTTCCACATCTTCTCGGCTTCTGACATCGCCAACGCCGATTAAAGGAAGGCGATCATTAATCGTTTCTTTTACATAGTCTATAATCGGCTTATCTTTAAACGCTTCACTTACTGAATGATTCTTGTAACTACTCATTGACAAGTGTAAGTAATCCAACGGTTTATTAGATAATTGATCTACTAAAAACAATGTATCCTTCAAACGAATCCCTGGCTCTTCGTATTCTTCTGGAGAAAAACGATAGCCAACAATAAATTCTTTAACCCCCGATTGATCAACAACTTCAGTGACGCCATCCACCAAATCATTAATAAATTTAAATCTTTTCTCTAAAGTTCCACCCCAGTCATCTGTACGTCGATTAGAGTGTGGAGAGAAAAATTGTTGAATCAAATACGTGTTTGCCCCATGAATTTCTACTCCATCAAAACCTGCTTTGATTGCTCTTTCAGTGGCTTGTTTGAAGCTTTCTAGTATGTTAAAAATCTCTTGTTCTGTCAATTCTCTCGGTGTTTGTGCATCTGGTCTTTCAGCAGCAACTGCACTTGGCGCAACCGGTTGAGCCCCTTGCAATACTTTAGAATCTGTCATTCTTCCCCCGTGGAAAATTTGGAGAATCGCTTTCGTATGATTCTTCTTGATTGCTGCAGCTAATTTAGAAAGCCCTGGAATAAAACGGTCATCATACACACCTAACTCACCATCCCAGCCTTTGCCTCCTTCATGAACATTGGCCGCTGCAGTAATAAATGCCCCAACTTCCCCAGAACGTAATGCATAATAGTCAATCTCATCATTTGTTACAACACCATCAAAAAATGACATCTTTGTTGTCATAGGTGCAATAACTATTCTATTTTTTAAGTGTACCCCTCTTTTAAAAGTTAAGCCAGATTCTACATTATTCATTTATTTTTCTCCTCTCGAAATATGCATGCGCATGCAACTAATTTTATAATAAAGAATAAAAGACCAAAAAGCAACTTTTTAGTCTTCTAAATAAAATATTCCTCTAAAACTGTCTTTACATCTTTTTCAACTGACAACAAAACTTGCAACCCTTCATCCGTCAAATCTATATAAATGCCTCGTTTATCATCAGAACAAATCCTTCTTTCAATAAAAGGTGGATTTTTCTCTTCTAATCGCTTAATCAAACGAGATAATGCGCTTTGACTTAAGCATAAATAGCTACCTAAATCGTTTAACCTCATATGACAGCCATTTTGATTAAGTTGGTATAATGCATAATATTCACTTGTTGTCAGTTGGCTATTTTTCTTTAATATATCTTCTAATTTTTTTTCAATTACAGCCTGCTTTTTTGTATAGTCCAACCACTGCGATATAAGAGGCGTTTCCATTTTTGATCAGTCCTCGCTAAATTGTCTTTTTCATTACTTATATTTTGCGTGTTTTTAGTGTAAAAGTCAAAATTTTAAGAAAATCAGTAGTCTCACCTATCACTTTACTAGTATCTCTATAGAGAAAAAAAGAACCAGCACATCCTAAAAAGAATCCGCTGGCTACTGAAATAATGATACTAGTTAACGTTTAAAATCCACATAAATCCTACGAAAACAAAGAATAACACATACATAATTGGCGATACTTCTTTGCCACGTTTAGCAGCAACCATAGTAATCGGATAAAAAATAAATCCAAGTGCAATTCCATCTGAAATACTGTAAGTCAAAGGCATTCCCAAAAGAATTAGGAATGAAGGAATCGCAATTTCCATTTCTTCCCATTTAATTTCACGTAGTGACTGCGCCATCAAAACGCCGACAACAATCAATGCTGGTGCTGTTACTTGTGACGTTACAACTGACAATAACGGAGAGAAAAATAATCCCACAATGAAAAACAGCCCTGTTGTTACAGCCGTTAATCCAGAACGTCCACCTACCGCAATTCCTGCAGAAGACTCTACATAAGCTCCAACTGGAGAAGTTCCAAAAAGTGAACCAGCAAGCATAGCTGTCGAATCAGCTGCTAACGCTTTTCCAACTCGAGGCATTTTATTATCTTTCATAAAACCAGCTTGGTTTGCCAAACCGACTAATGTTCCAGCTGTATCAAAAAATGTAACTAATAAAAATGTTAAAACTACAACCCATAACTGTAATGAATTAATATCCCCTACATGTTTTAAAGCAACTAAAAAAGTAGGTTTAAGACTTGGTGCAGCCGAAACAATTTTAGCAGGGGCATGAATTAGACCCGTTCCCAAACCTAAAATAGTTGTTGCTGTCATACCTATAAAAATTCCTCCTGGAACACGGCGAACTAATAAAATAGCCGTGATTGCCAAACCAAAAATAGTTAGCCAAGTGGTCCCTACATTCAAAGGGCCTAACGCAACAAGTGTTGATTCATTAGAAACAATGATTCCGCCTTCGCTTAGCCCAAGAAAAGCAATAAATAATCCAATACCACCAGAGATAGCATATTTTAAATCCGCAGGTATAGCATCAATAATTAATTCACGTAATTTGAAAATAGTAATCAAAATGAAAATCAATGAAGCTACAAAAACCCCTGCTAATGCTGTTTCCCATGGAACACCCATTCCTATACATACAGAGTAAGCAAAAAAGGCATTGATCCCTAAAGCTGGCGCTGTCGCAATAGGATACTTAGCGAAAATTCCCATCAAAATACAGCCTAAAGCACTAGCCAAAGCCGTCGCAGTAAAGACTGCCCCCTCATCCATTCCAGAAGCGCCCAACACAGTTGGATTTACAAATAAAATATACGCCATTGAAATGAACGTTGTAAAGCCAGCTAAAACTTCGCGCCTCACAGTCGTATTCAATTTTTCAATCTCAAAATAAGAAACAATTTTTTCTTTCATCAAATATCCTCCTAAAAATCCGAACGATAAATAAATCGTTCGTAAAAAGTGCAATGTTCATTCAAACAACGTGTTTAATCATATAATAAACAAAACGATAAGTAAACACAAAACTCAAAAAGAGTCTAAAGACGAACATTTATGATTTTTAAGAAAAAAGAAAATCCACTAAAACCAACAATTTACTGTCAACTTTAGTGAATTTGAAATTTATTTTACTAGCTTAAGCTGTGCACATTTTGTTCCAACAAAAACAAGGAAAATAATGATAAATGCACCCATTGTAGCATCACTGAAAAAGTGACAACCTAATAAAACTCTGCTAATAGCAGTAATTGTTCCCCAAGCAACACCAAAAATCAATAAATTCTTACGCAACTTAATGTTTTTAGGGCTTGCATATAAAGGAAAGAAAATAGCAAACATGCTTTCACAAGAATGACCTGAAGGAAATGATTTATGCCCAGTCGGCCCATTCATTTTGTACCAAGATGTAAAATTATCTTGAGCCGCATTTAGTTCATAAGGTCGAACCCTTCCCCACATGATTTTGATTTCCTCCACACACATGAGATAAACAAAGGCCACCGCCACACCTAATACAGCTACCCGCATCAAACGATCAAGCTCCTCAGGTGTTTTATGACTTAGCCATTTTTGAATAAGCAGTGTCGCTACTACAAAAACAATCAAACAAATTATGATATTGATGTGCGTTGGCAGTGTCGGATTAACTCCGCCATCATTATTTGCTTGCCCAATCGGACGGTTATGTTCAACATTTTGAATGGATGCTAACGTATATTGAATTGCAAACTTTAAATAGTACCAGATACCATATAAAGATAATCCAACGCCAGCAATGATAATCAATAGCTTAGCAATCACTGGTTCTTTTGATTGAAGCCCATAATGAGTAATGATTTCTCCACTCATTAATATAACTACACCAACTGGAAAGCAAGCATAATTTTGCAAAAAAGTAGCTAAGTATGAGTTTTGGCTCATTACAGTATTTGAGATCGCTAAATCTCCAAACGTACCAATTCCAAGTAAAATAATAAAAATCGATAAAACAATAGCAATTCTTCTTCCTTCTGACAATTTTTCTAACATTCTTAACTCCTCCTATGAATAGATAACAATAACTCATAGATAAAAGTTTATCATTTTAAACTATAAAATATCATACATTTTGTATGTTTTTTTACAAATAAAAAGACTTCTTCTAGTAGCTAGTTGATTTTGTTAGAACTACGATAAGAATCACTACGTTGTCTTTAACTGTCAAATTAATTCTCATCTTTGATTTTGTGAATATTTCTAGCTGGATTTCCTCCTACAATAAGATTGACTGGAATATCTTTAATTACATAAACAACGAACAGTCAATTTTATTTTATATCAGCACCAACTTTTACATTTTTGATTTGATCTAGAGCAAAGATTATCAGCGGTAAATAATTGAAAACAAAGCTAATTCGCTGACATAATCCAAGTTGGTTTAACATCGGTAATTGATTAATTTCAGGGAGTCGTGCCAAACCATAAATACCAGCAAACAGTAAACTGATAATCAATAAACTTAAGTAAAGACGACTATGCTTCATTTCCCCTTCTTTTTTATACAGTAAACATAAAATAAGTGGTAATAATAAAAATCCGGTATATCCTAACCCTGAGCCAATATTATGAACCCAAGTAGAAAAATTCCAAGTTGCTTGTTCAGTATTAATACTAAACAGCCCTGTGAAAATACAATCTCCTACACCATATAATCCAATTGCTGAAGCTAGTAAAATAGCTAATACGGGCGAAGTGCGATGAAATCTTTGATACACGGCAGGTATCGCCAGAACCATGAATAGTCCTGATACCACCGACCAAATCAAAAATGCTTGTCGAACTGGGCTATCTACATCCCCAAACACACTGATTACCATAGTCATCTGATCCATTTTCGGGTAAAAGTACCCTAAAATATACGGTGTTAAAAAGTCACTTACTGCCCCTAATAATAAAAAGTAAAATCCATATTTTTTTAAACTGCTCATGCTTGTCCTCCTAAGCCAATTTTTTAGCTTTCTCTCATTATAATTATACGTAATTGATGACTATTTTGATAATTTTAATTCTTTGAAATCTAAAAAAACATTAACCTTACTTTTTTATCTAAATCAAACAGTAAAGTTGCTAAACAATGTAATGATGATGAAGTTGCATTTTTTAAGCGTTTTCTTTAAGATGAAAGTATACACTATTTTTAGTAGCTTAGGGGGAATGAACAATGCATTATTTAAGTATTGATATTGGTGGCACTTACACTAAATTTGGGCTGATTGATCGAGCCGGTAATTTTATCCAAACTTGGAAACAACCGACACCTAAATCCTTGGAAACCTTCAAAGAAATGATTGTTTCCCAATTGGAAGCACAAAAAGGACAAATTAAAGGTATCTCTATGAGCTGTCCTGGGAGAGTCGATTCAGCGAAAGGCTATATCCATACCGGTGGTGCCTTATTATTTCTATATGATTTCCCTATGAAAGACTGGATCACCAGCATTACTGATTTGCCCTTTGCAGTAATCAATGATGGTAAAGCAGCGGCCTTGGCTGAATGGTGGATTGGTAATTTGAAGGGAGTCGAAAATGGTGCGGCTGTTGTCTTAGGGACTGGTATTGGTGGTGGATTGATTTTAGATAACCATTTACATCAAGGTCCTAATTTCCAAGCAGGTGAATTAAGTTTCCTTATTCGCCAATCACCAAACCCTAAACAACCTCAAATTTTTGGCTTTCATGGCTCAGCAGTAAAATTTATGAAAGAAGCAATCAACCTTATCAACGTTTCTGACGATGACTATGAAGCTGTTTTCATCGCAATAGCAAACCAATCATCAACTGATTTAACTGCTTTATTTGAAAACTACTGTCGTGATATCGCAATTCTTCTGATTGATATGCAAGTTTTATTGGATCTAGAAAAAATCGTGATTGGTGGCGGCATCAGTGCTCAAGATATCTTAATTGAAACGATCCAAAAGCAATATGTCACTATTCGACAAGAAGAAATGATGTTAGCTCAAACTTTTTCTCCATTGGTTATAGAAGCTTGTGCTTTTAGAAATTCATCAAATTTATTGGGCGCTTTGTATTATCTGTTTGTTGAAATTGATAAGAATCTTGATTAGCCATCATCTAATTCTTTTGATTTAAAATAATTTGCAAAAAATTAAAAAGAGAGAAACAAAACCGATATTTGGCTTTGTTTCGCTTTCTTTTGTTCGAATAGATGATAACTATGTCGATTTATTCGTAGATTTCCATGCTCACTTTAGCCACAACCACTTTCTTTTCACAGTTGAAGGCAGTTTAAAATTTCCTCGATTAATAATAAACTTCATCAAGAAAAAGTCCTTGAGAAGGAACGGTCATCCCAGCATCACTTCTTATTTTGCGCTCAAAGACCTCATCAATGACATCTAATGCCATCGTTCCAGCGCCAATTTCTAAGATTGTTCCCATAATGATTCTAACCATCTTATACAAAAATCCATTCCCCACAAAGGTGAAATGGAGCATATGCCCCTCTTTTTCGATCGAAAGTTCATCGATTGTTCGAACCGTTGATTTTTTCGTTTTTTTAAGGGAAGAAAAACCAATAAAATCATGTGATCCAATTAATTTTTTACAAGCCTCATTCATTAAATCAATATCCAGTTCTTGAGTATACTGAAAACTAAAATGACGTTCAAAAGCAGACGGAATCACATCATTCCAGACATGATAACTATATTTTTTTCCAGTTGCATTATACCGAGCGTGAAATCTTTCAGGAACTTCTTCTGCCTTCTTCACAACAATATCTCGTGGAAGATAACGATTAAGGAAATCAATCATCTCTGCCAAATTGATTGTACTATCTGTTTTAAAATTAGCTATTTGTCCTCTTGCATGTGTTCCGGCATCTGTCCTACCAGAGCCAATGATTTCAATCGTTGTTCCAGTCATTTGCGTCAGGATATTCTCTATTTTCCCTTGAATCGTCTTGTCCGAGTCTCCAAGTCTTTGCCACCCAAGATATCTTGTACCATCATACTCAATTGTTAGTTTAATATTTCTCATATCCGTCTCCTCTTATGATGCATTTTTTTACATCTGTTACTATTTCAATTGGACTCACAGACATTATACCTAATTCTTAGAGAACTGAATATAGAGAACTAAAAATGCAGCTACATTATAATAGCTATTTCCATCTATTTTTAATTATCCTTTTATTGACATTACATTCATACTAATCTATATTAAACATAGTCAACCATCTATATACAGGAGGAATAATATGGATTATGAAAGAATTTCATTGGTGCTAAAAGCTATGGCTGATCCTAAAAGAATGAAAATCATCGACCTTCTTTCTTACAGCAGTATGTGTGCTTGCGATGTGTTAGAACACTTTGACTTTACTCAACCAACTCTTTCTCATCATATGAAAGTTCTGGAAAAAGCTGGAATTGTTTCTGTCAGTAAACAAAAGCAATGGCATTACTATACACTACAAGAAGAGTTTGTAAGAGAATTTATGAGCTCCATGGCTCAATTATTATCTGACAGTGATGAGGAGTATCTTTGTCAAAAGAATCATAACTAAGAAATCATACGAATAAGGAGATATTTACTAAATGACTTATGCACTTGAAATAACAGACTTAAAAAAAGTATATGCATCAGGCGTCGAAGCACTAAAGGGGATAAATTTAGTTGTAGAAGAAGGAGATTTTTATGCCCTTTTAGGTCCAAATGGTGCTGGAAAATCAACAACAATCGGCATTATTACGTCTCTTGTCAACAAAACATCGGGAAAAGTAAACATCTTTGGCTACGATATTGACAAAGATTTGGTCCTTGCTAAACAACAGATTGGTTTAGTTCCGCAAGAATTCAACTTTAACCCATTTGAAACAGTAGAACAAATCGTTGTCAATCAAGCTGGTTATTACGGTGTTTCTCGAAAAGAAGCTCTAAAACGCAGTGAAAAATACCTAAAACAATCGAATTTATGGGAAAAACGTAATGTTCGGGCGCGGATGCTTTCTGGCGGGATGAAACGCAGATTGATGATTGCAAGAGCTTTAATGCACGAACCAAAATTGCTTATCTTAGATGAACCTACAGCAGGAGTAGATATTGAACTAAGACGAGAAATGTGGGATTTCCTTAGAGAACTGAATGAGAATGGTACAACGATTATTTTGACAACCCATTATTTAGAAGAAGCAGAAATGCTTTGTCGTAATATCGGCATCATTCAATCTGGTGAACTGATCGAAAATACTAGTATGAAAACTCTTCTAGCAAAACTACAGTTTGAAACATTTATCTTTGATTTGGAGGATTTTGATAAAAAGCCCGAAATTACAGGTTATAATAGTAGTTTTGAAGACGAGCGGACACTTGTTGTAGAAGTTGAACGTAATCAAGGAATCAATGAACTATTCGAACAGCTTACAAATCAAGGAATAAAAGTTCTTTCCTTACGGAACAAATCGAATCGATTAGAAGAGCTATTCCTAAAAATCACAGAAGAAAAACGTCAAGTGGGGGATAAAAATGTTTAAGCTATATTTCACGGCTCTAAGAAGTCTTGCTGCAAAAGAAACCAATCGTTATCTACGAATCTGGGTACAAACTTTAGTACCGCCAGTTATTACCACATCACTGTATTTTGTCATATTCGGAAACTTGATTGGCGGACGGATCGGACAAATGGAAGGATTCTCTTATATGGAGTTTATCGTTCCTGGATTGATTATGATGTCGGTAATCACGAGTTCTTATGCGAATGTTTCCTCTTCCTTTTTTTCACAAAAGTTCCAGAAAAATATTGAAGAATTACTGGTTGCACCAGTTCCGACCCATATAATTATCTGGGGATTTGTTATTGGTGGTCTTGGAAGAAGTGTTCTAGTTGGTACACTTGTCACTATGATCTCCCTATTCTTTGTCCCACTTCACGTTTATTCATGGTCTATTGTCATCATTACACTTCTGATGACAGCTATTCTGTTCTCATTAGCAGGCTTATTAAACGGAATCTTTGCCCAATCTTTTGACGACGTGTCAATTGTGCCGACGTTTGTTTTACAGCCCTTAACGTATCTTGGTGGTGTATTTTACGCAATATCAATGTTGCCGCCAATCTGGCAAGCTATTTCAAAAGTCAATCCGATTGTCTATATGATTTCAGGATTTAGGTATGGTTTTCTAGGAACAATTGATGTACCAATTATGTTATCTATGATAATTCTTGTTCTTTTTATTTCTGTACTTTATGCTGTTTGTTGGTACCTGATTGATAGAGGACGCGGTTTAAGAAGTTAAATTAAAGAGCTGTATTTGAGTGAATGAATGCTCAAATACAGCTCTTTTTATGGATTAATACAATCTTATTGTGTTGATGAAAACTATTTACCAATGACTAATCTTCTTGTATAAACAGCTTGTCCTGAATGCATCACCGCATCATCAATGGCAGAAACGATTCGAGCCTGACGTGTAACGACTGGTGTCCAGTTTGTGTCTACCACATCATCAAGACTTTCTTCATCCATACTTGCTAAATAAGTGTTTGTAAATTCAATGCTAGCGGCCAAATAATCCAGTAATAATTTTTTATCGGTCACTACAACTTTAGCCGCTTGCTCAGGAGTATGACACCAATCTTCTGTATCATCAGGCAATTCCAGCGCAAACTTCTCACTCCAACCTGATTCTAGCCACAGCGGCTTTGTGTTATTAAGTTCCGATAGTTGATAATCAAGTTCTCGTGCCGTATGCCAAATGAGCCATGTAACTGATTTAATTAGTGGAGCTGGCATGGTATTCGCCTCATCCACATTCATTTGATCAAGTGTCTCCTCAAAACGTTCTTGGGCTCGTTTCAAAGTGTCTATGGATAATTGTGTAATTTTCATGGTATACCTCCTTTGATTTTAAAATGAAATCGCTCGCTATATATATCTACTAGATACTTTACTACAGTGATTATGGATCATCAAATGTTCCAAACTATTCTTTTGGAAATTTGTCTGATTTTTTTATTTACAATTTTTCTATTCTACTTGAATCGTTTTATCTGAATCACTAAGTAATTGCCGACTGTGATCTCTCTATTCAGATTTTTACATTTATAACCTAAACAATCCAAAGTTACCCAAATGATTTAAACCATCATTTTAAAAGAAAAATCAAGTATTTATCCATTTTAAAATAACAAAAAAATAATATTTTTTTCAAATTCATCTTCCCAATTCCACTCATGATGAACTATTAGGTGAAAATAATTTTTTTTTCATCTTATTTTCTTTATCCAATACATAAAAATAAGAATTAACAGTTAAAACAAGCATTTAAGAAGAGAACAGGATTTTCTAAAAACATCCGTTTATAATAACTACATCTTATGATTCCACACAAATTATAATCCCATTATTTCATTATCATTATTTTACTAAAAATAACAAAAAATTGATAATACAACATTATGATATGGATGCTATAATTCGCATGTAACAAACGCTACTAACAAAGTGACGTATTTTTAGTAAATAGGTGAAACTCCGTAAATTAATTGGTAAAAAAAATCATTGTTCCTTTCTATTGTTTTTTTTATTAATTAACTAGCGGGTTCATATATAAAAAGTAAGGGAGATTTACATTATGAAAACAAAACACATTTTAACAACAGCAGCTGTATTTGCTGGGCTATTCTCAGGAGCTGTATTAACAACTCACACAGCAAATGCGCAATCCACAACTTCAGCCGTTACTCAAAAGGCTTCTGAAGGATCAATTGAAATTGGCTCAGTATATTACGAACATTATAATGTGCTTAGAGCAAAATTGAAAGCACCTGTTTCTACGACTAACTACTATCTAGTATTTACAACAGAGAAGCTATATCAGGAAGCAACACCAGTAATAGAAAACGGCAAATATATTGGCTTTGATATTAATCTTGATGACTTAATAAAAAAATACCCTACTGTTGCAGATAGAGAAAAATATTTCGATTCCTTATTTATTCGTATTATTTCCTTAACTGATATTAATCCACCAGTAATGAATAAGATAACAAATCAAGACTTAAAGAACGAGTTATTGAATTATCACTTTTTAGGTAACGTTCTTAAAGATGGAAAAGTGGGAACAACTTCTAATCTTATCGAAGGGAGTTCTTTCAATAAATTTTTCAACGAAAAAACGGTCTACGGAGATCATCTTTTAGAGAATGGTAGCATAACTACAAAAACTGGTGGCATGCAATTTGATTTTAAACCAGAAATGAAAGATGGTTATACTTATACTTTAACTGATGCCTCAGGTAAAGTTGCTGGAAAAGCATGGCCATTTATGGAGTACTTCTTTGTAAATTCACCAGAAGGAAAAACTTTCTTACCGAAAGAATATACCGTTACTGCGAAATCTAATACAACTGGCGAAGTTTATACTCTAGCTAAATTCACACCGACTAACATATTTTAAGAATTAAATGAACGATGAAAAAGAGAGTGGATTTCTTCTCTGTCTAGCTGTTGTAAGCAATCCCTCTCACTTTCAGATGATTTGGAAACACTTCAGACGAAAAGAAAAAACTGCGTAAGTAGCTTGTCTAGGATTAGCTACTTACGCGGTTTTCTATTTTATTCTCCTTCATGAGGAGAATATTCGTTAATGATTTCGTGTTTCATTTAACATTACTATCTTTTCCACTTCTTTTGTCACAGTCATCTTCCTACTGAGCGAGGCATTGATGATTGGCATAAGTAAAAGATGGTATCCCCCCCCCTACAGGCTATACTTTACAAGATGTTATTCTTAGCCAATAATAACTACATTGCTCTAGTTAAAATATTCACTTTATCCGTTCTCTTACATACGTTCCTGGTTGTGATCCATCGTATTTTTGAGTGAATTCTGTGCTTGTTTGGTAGATTACGGTGGGATTTGTTTGTCCATTTGAACCAATCCAACGGCCTGAATACGGAGCTTTATTCAAATCTTTTAAACCTGTATCTCCTTGAAAGCGAATGTCTTTTCCTAATTTTAGTTCTTCCAGATAGGACGGTAAAAACTTATTCATAGATTTAACCGATAAGGTATTCCAATTTGTTAAATCTAATTTTTTTATGCCCGTGCCGTTAAACATTCGAGACATGCCTGTCACTTGACTTGTGTTCCAGTTTGACACGTCCAATTGCCCTAAGGCTGCTCCCTCAAACATTTGAGACATACCTGTCACTTGACTTGTGTTCCAGTTTGACACGTCCAATTGCCCTAAGGCTACTGCTCCCTCAAACATTCGAGACATATTTGTCACTTGGCTTGTATCCCAATTTGATACATCTACGGTTCTTAATTTCGGCAGACTCATAAACATTCCGCTCATATTCTTCACTGTCGAAGTATTTAACAAATTACCGCCTTCTATACTTTCTAGCTCTGACAAATTATAAAATAAATCTCGCCCACTTGACACTAGTTTTACTGGTTCAGAAAAAATTATTTTCTTGATCTTTTTCCCTTTTAATCGACTTTGAGATTCAATATGTGATTGAATATTATAACCCCAATACAATTTTTCTGGAAACTCTCCTGATCCAAAGGTAACCGTTTGAGTGGATTCGTCCCATTTCCACGGAGCCGTTCCAAAATTTGTTCCATTTTTTTCACGTACATACTCACCGCTTTTGGTTCCATCATATTGTTGAAGAAAATCGGTAAATTCATTAAACGTTTGAGGAATTCCCTCTGCTCCTGTCCAATAACCTGAATACGGAGCTTTATCCAACTCTTTTAAACCTGTATCTCCTTGAAAGCGAATGTCTTTTCCTAATTTTAGTTCTTCCAGATAAGACGGTAAAAACTTATTCATAGATTTAACCGATAAGGTATTCCAATTTGTTAAATCTAATTTTTTTATGCCCGTGCCGTTAAACAGTTCTGACATACTCGTTACTTTGTCTACGTTCCAGTTTGATACATTTAAATGATCAAGAACAGACGCATTGACAAACATTTGAGACATCTTTGTCACTTGACTTGTGTTCCAGTTTGACACGTCCAATTGCCCTAAGGCTACTGCTCTCTTAAATATTTGAGACATATCTGTCACTTGACTTGTGTTCCAGTTTGACACGTCCAATTGCCCTAAGGCTACTGCTCCCTCAAACATTCGAGACATATCTGTCACTTGGCTTGTATCCCAATTTGATACATCTACGGTTCTTAATTTCGGCAGACTCATAAACATTCCGCTCATATTCTTCACTGTCGAAGTATTTAACAAATTACCGCCTTCTATACTTTCTAGCTCTGACAAATTATAAAATAAATCTCGCCCACTTGACACTAGTTTTACTGGTTCAGAAAAAATTATTTTCTTGATCTTTTTCCCTTTTAATCGACTTTGAGATTCAATATGTGATTGAATATTATAACCCCAATACAATTTTTCTGGAAACTCTCCTGATCCAAAGGTAACCGTTTGAGTGGATTCGTCCCATTTCCACGGAGCCGTTCCAAAATTTGTTCCATTTTTTTCACGTACATACTCACCGCTTTTGGTTCCATCATATTGTTGAAGAAAATCGGTAAATTCATTAAACGTTTGAGGAATTCCCTCTGCTCCTGTCCAATAACCTGAATACGGAGCTTTATCCAACTCTTTTAAACCTGTATCTCCTTGAAAGCGAATGTCTTTTCCTAATTTTAGTTCTTCCAGATAAGACGGTAAAAACTTATTCATAGATTTAACCGATAAGGTATTCCAATTTGTTAAATCTAATTTTTTTATGCCCGTGCCGTTAAACAGTTCTGACATACTCGTTACTTTGTCTACGTTCCAGTTTGATACATTTAAATGATCAAGAACAGACGCATTGACAAACATTTGAGACATCTTTGTCACTTGACTTGTGTTCCAGTTTGACACGTCCAATTGCCCTAAGGCTACTGCTCTCTTAAATATTTGAGACATATCTGTCACTTGACTTGTGTTCCAGTTTGACACGTCCAATTGCCCTAAGGCTACTGCTCCCTCAAACATTCGAGACATATCTGTCACTTGGCTTGTATCCCAATTTGATACATCTACGGTTCTTAATTTCGGCAGACTCATAAACATTCCGCTCATATTCTTCACTGTCGAAGTATTTAACAAATTACCGCCTTCTATACTTTCTAGCTCTGACAAATTATAAAATAAATCTCGCCCACTTGACACTAGTTTTACTGGTTCAGAAAAAATTATTTTCTTGATCTTTTTCCCTTTTAATCGACTTTGAGATTCAATATGTGATTGAATATTATAACCCCAATACAATTTTTCTGGAAACTCTCCTGATCCAAAGGTAACCGTTTGAGTGGATTCGTCCCATTTCCACTTAACCCCTAGATTGTCAACAATTGTAATTTTACTTATTGCACTTTTTTGACCATCTTCTGTTGTAGCGGTGATGGTTGCTGTTCCTGCGGCTATTGCTGTCACATTACCTGCAGCTGTGACCGTCGCTATTTTTTCGTTAGAACTACTCCATTGGATATCTTTGTTTGTTGCATTAGTTGGTGATATAGTAGCTGTTAGTTGCTGTTCTTCCCCTTTTTCTAATGTTACATTTTTAGGTTCAAGTTGAACGCTGGCCACGGGGACTCTTCTTGGAACGATAGTTACTTCACAGGTTGCGGTAACTAGACCATCTAATGATGTGGCTGTTATTGTTGCCTTAGCGCTAGCTTCGGAACGAGCTCTAACATTACCCGATTGATCTACTGAAACCCATGAATTATTACTGCTCCATTTTACCTCTGATTGGTAGGTTGCATTTTTTGGAAAAATATCAGCTTTTAATTGATAGACTTCTCCTCCTGCTACAGTTAACTTACTTGGTTTGATTTCCATTCGTTCAATAGGTACATAATCTTTTTGGTTTTGGTTAATGATGTTATTAACCATTGCAAATTTTTCTTTAGAAACTCTAGATCCACCATTATATATAGGTTGTGATGAAGATATTCCAGAAGTATGCACTGCACTAACTTGTGCATTAGAATCATATACAGGTGAACCACTTTGACCACCTACAGAATCAAGAAGATAAAACAGTTCATCTTTATCCCAGCCTAATTTTTCAAATTCATATTCACCATCTTTATATCGGAGCCTCTCATTAATTGGTTGTGATTCTGTATACATATAAAAGTTTTTATCCCCTGGATATCCACTTACTGTAAACATTTCTCCTGCTTTGTTTGTATGACTTAAACCTAACCAGCCTGTTTTTTCTCCAATAGGTCTATCTAATTTAATTAATGCAAAATCGTTTCCGATATGTTTATTGTTCATATATTCTTTTAAAATATAAATTTTTTCCATTTTGGCTTCTCCAAATGGTTTATTCCAGTAGCTGTTTCTTCCTGGTACGATAATTTTATCTGTTGAGAAACCTTTATCCCAAACTGCGTGTGCACATGTTAAAAATAAATCTTTTTGAATTAATGAACCACTCGCTATCGTTGAATAATCTGTATCCACATATTCCAATTGCGCAATTGCTGAATAGGGAAACTTTCTGGTATCTTGCACTAATTCTCTGTCATCTTCCCCTATTATCCCTCTTGTTTCAGGAATTCCTTGTGGTCGATTCGCTTCCAAAACGTCAGGCATTCCTTCATACATACTCTCATCAAACGGAATAATTCTTTCTGTCTTCGTCTTCACATCATACTCTACAAAATCATACTTACTCTCTGCTTTACTTATTTCTGGATATAAAAAGAACATTCCAAAAAATATTGTTAGTCCCAATGTTAATTTTTTCATTTTCTTCCCCCTATGTTTTAAGTAATTTAATTCATAACTATGTTCTTTCTGTAATAAACGTTCCACCGATCCTATCATAATTATCTAGAAACTCATTTGCTGCTACGTAACGTTTCAAAATTATCCTATGCCATGAACAACCTGCCAGAATATGATTGACTTACATTAATTGGAAAAGCTATATAGCAACTGTACGCAGAAAGATTACAACTTTTCTCCTAACGCTAGTTTCTCTAATTGCTCAGATTCAATTATTTTGATCCCTCAATTGCCAACAAGGCTCTATAGAAATGTCCTCAGTGAACGAATACCTCCCAACAAGGTTTATCATTTTTTTATGTTTATTTCATTTTCAACTCACCTCTCAGCTTCATGCACCCTGCATAAAATAACAATTACAACAAATTAAATATAACATAAAGTTCGATCTATAAATTTCATGTTTTACTGAAAAATAAGTATGAATAAGCCATTAAACAAATAACAGAAAACTACACGTTTTTTATTAGCAATAATCAAATAACATTTTATCCTTATAATAAAGTAACTAAGACACTTTTCTTATTTAGAAATGAGCATATTATCATCGTTTTGTACGATTTCTGGATTGCCTATACCAATTCCTTTTATTTGATCATTCGTTCGTACATTTCTAAAAGATTTTTGTTGAATACGTCAGGTTCTCACTTTATCTCAACGTTTCCTTTTTCTAAAATATTGCTACAATCATCTAAAATACCCTATTGGATAGTCATTCCTTTAACAGAAAAAAATCGTAACGAAACATGACATCTTAATAAGACGTAATGTTTCGTTACGATTATGTTTATTTTTATCAATTGATTCAACTCACTAAAAACGGATGTTTCCTCTATTAGACTACTTTTACTTTTTTAATACTGTTTCTTTCTTCTTATACCCGATAATTACCCCAAGAAGTAAAAGGATTCCTAAAACAAATAGGGTAGTATTTTGAATTGTTCCTGTACTTGGTAAACTACCTTTCGTTCCCTCTTTTGATTTAGTTTTATCTACTTGACTAGTAGCATGGCTTTCAGATCCTTTAACTTCCAAAACTGATTTTTTAGGAATAGTAAAAGAATACTCTTCTCCCCAATTTCCATTTGTATCATTTGCTCTTAAAACAATCTGTTTATCAGGACTAAGTTCAACAACTAAAGAAAAATAACCATTTTCATCTGAATCAATAGCTGAATTCCCCGTTCCTTCTAAATAATCAATAGATACTCTAACATTCGGCGCAGTTTTCCCTGATAGTGTTTTTGTTTCATGATTATAGTCAACTTGCAAAATTTTTAAAGAATCCAAGGCTTGCGCACCTGAAGTTCTAAAACTATAGGGCTCTCCAGTTCTCCCTTGTGAATCACTTGCAGTTAAGATCATCACCAATCCAGGACTGAATTGATCTACTATGGTAAATACGCCGCTCTCATCAGCCTTAACTGTTCCTTGCCCCATTGTGCTAGGAACGTACATGCTTACAGTTGCATTTGGTGCTGTTTTTCCCGTGAATGTATTTGTTTTTTGATTAAAAATAGTTTCTCTAATCGCTAGAGAAGGTGTTCCTTTTTGCTTTGTTACCTCAACATCAAGTGAGTCACTTATTTTCTCGCCCAAACTGGCAGTTATTCTGATAGTTCCTGATCGTGGATTAACAACAATAAATGAACCATTCGCATCAGCTTGGAATATTCCTACAGCTAGGTCAGGATTATCTAACGATTTTGCTGCTATCATTGCATAAGGAACCGTCTTCCCAACAATTTCCATATTTGCACTATCATAGAAAACATCCCACAGTTTCAATTTTTCTTCAGTAGCCTTAACTGTTACAGCATCTGTAGTTTCCCCAACTTGTACATCCTCATTAATACTACTTTCAGCTTTTTCAACAGTGTCTTCACTAATTTCTTCAGACTCTGCATACACTCCAGAAGTTGTATAAGCAACACCACTTGCCAATAAAAAACCTATCCCTAACAGTATAAACGTTTTTTTCATTTCCAAACCGCCTCCATAAAAGTAATGTTTTCGTATTCTTAATGTAATTATTGTAACACAAATGAAATAAAATTATTTCTCCAATACTTTTCTTAAGGCTTTCTTAATAAATTACAGTGAATTAGCTGAGGCATTTAATGGTGAATAGCTGTGATTGCTCAAAACTAAATCGATGTCAAATGCCGCGCCTATAGCAGTTCCAATATCTAAAACCATATGACTCATAAAAAAATTGACCGCTTTTATTAATTTTCAAAATGATGTTAGATCCTGCTGTTTTTTTGATAACTAGACAAATTCATTTTAGAAAAGAAAGCAAAGACTGATAGAACTAATATGAACTATCTAGTCTTTTTCAACCATTTTTATTAGCATTAATAAAAAAATCTCCCTACTTATGATACGGTTCCCCCCGCATAATCCGAAACCCACGATAAATCTGCTCCACCAATACCAACCGCATAAGCTGATGTGGATAAGTCAACTTCCCAAATGACATCTGCTGCTGGCTTCTCTTCAACACCTCTTCACTCAATCCTAACGATCCACCAATCACAAAAGCCAACTGACTCTTACCGTTGATTCCCAATTGCTCAATCTCTTTCGAAAATTCCTCACTACTAAATTGTTTCCCATTAATCGCCAAAACAAAGACATGATCTTGATCCGAAATTTTCGCTAAGATTCGCTCACCTTCTTTTCCTTTAACCTGAACCATCTCTAATTCACTTAAATTCTCAGGTGCTTTTTCATCTGCTACTTCAATAATTTCCACTTTTGCATAACTTTTCAGGCGTTTCATATATTCATTTATTCCTTGAACCAAATATTTCTCTTTCAACTTACCCACAGTAATGATTTTTATTTTCATCAATTTCACGTCTCTTCCTATTCTATTCTTCCAGTTGTTAACAATTTTATCATGAATGTTTTGACTCTTCCACATACTTTCCCACAAAGTTATGCACATATGCACAGACTTATCCACAGATCTATGCCTCAATATCCTTTATTTCATAGTATTTTGAGATACAAACACATATTCCCGTTTATTTGTCCACATTATCCACATTTTGTGGATAACTATTTCACAGGGGTTTTCCTCTATTTTTCAAAAGTTTTTCACACTTTATTGTGTATAAGTATTCCGATGAGATCATTTTTTCATTATTTATATCTGTTTTTCTCCCTAACTTGTTCATAAAAAATTCAAAGCTCTTGGGTAGACTAAAGTTGTCTTGAAAGACTATACTTAATATAATAAATAATGATAATTAATTAGGAGGTTGCTTGTATGCAAAGAAAAGATGTTACACCTGATTCAGATAATAATAAAAATGGTTTATTCAAAAAATTTGGGATTGGTCTAGTTGGAGGATTGTTAGGTGGAGCTTTAGCTTTTGGTGGCGCTTATGTTATCATGGGTCAAAATTCCTCTTCGTCTAATACACCAATAACGACGAATTCTGTAAAAAACAACAAAGGTGATACAAAAGTAACGAATGTTAATTTAGATGTTACTAGCGATGTCACTAAAGCTGTAGACAAAGTGAAAGATTCTGTTGTTTCAATTATCAATTTACAAAGTCCTAGTCAAAATAATGACCCTAGCGGCTTTGGCGGATTGTTCGGTGGAAATGACGGTGAAGAATCTAATGACTCTAAAACTGATGGCAGTGATTTACAAGCTGCCAGCGAAGGAAGCGGCGTTATTTATAAGAAAGACGGTAAAACAGCGTATGTTGTAACCAATAATCACGTGGTAGATCAAGCAAAAGGATTAGAAGTTGTTTTACATGATGGTACAAAAGTCAAAGGTGAATTAGTAGGTACAGATTCTTATACAGACTTGGCCGTAATCAAAATTTCATCTGACAAAGTGGATTCAATTGCTGAATTTGGTAATTCTGATAATCTAAAAATCGGTGAGCCAGCTCTAGCTATAGGTTCTCCATTAGGTTCAGCTTATGCCAATTCTGTAACACAAGGGATTATTTCTTCATTAAATAGAAATATCGAAAATGAAAATAACGGTCAAACAATCAATATCAATGCAATCCAAACAGATGCAGCGATCAACCCAGGGAACTCTGGTGGTCCTTTAGTGAACATTGAAGGTCAAGTTATCGGAATCAATTCTGTTAAAATCCTTCAATCTCAAAGCCAAGTAAGTGTTGAAGGTATGGGCTTTGCCATTCCAAGTAATGATGTTGTAAATATCATCAATCAATTGGAAAAAGAAGGTAAAGTTACTCGTCCAGCTCTCGGAATTACAATGGAAGAATTAACAAATGTCTCAACGCAACAAAGAAAAGAAATCTTGAACCTTCCTGATACTGTTCAAATGGGCGTTCTTATTCGTAGTGTTCAAACAGCTACTCCAGCTGACAAAGCGGGACTTGAAAGATATGATGTTATCACTAAAATCGATGATAAAGAAATCAACTCTGTAACTGAATTACAAAGTGCGCTTTACAAGAAAAAAGTTGGCGACAAAATGAAAGTTACCTTCTATCGTGATGGAAAAGAAAAAAGTGTAGATGTTGATTTAACAATCGATCAGTCAGCAATTAAACAAAACGCATCTAACTCAAATAATTCGCAAAATCCATAAACTAAAATATCTCATTTTATTTTGAAATGATAAAAAACTAGGTTGCTCTTTCCTAAACTATTTAGGAAATCAGTAACTTAGTTTTTGTTTTCTCAAAATTATTCTCTTTGATCTTATGCATCTTAACACCTTTATTTAAGCAATAAAAATCCAGTGATAATGTAGAATAAGAATAAATAAGACTTTACATGACTCATAAATTACGTGAAGAATGGGATAAGCTATTTGGGGAAAAACACGATTTAGAAGAATTAAAAAAAGCTAAATATGATGATAATGGAAACTTTGTCACAGATGAAGGGGTAAATTCAAAGGTATTGGATCATCCTTCTATTGGTTCTTTAAATGCTATGATGTACGCTGAGTGGAATACCTTTTTAAATGACAGCACATTATTTACAGCTTTGGAAGAAGAGGAGCAAAATGAGATTCGTTCAAATGCTCCAAGTTTCGCTAAATATAATGGTGACTAATGACACAAATAAAAGGTTGTGAAAATGAGAATATACTTTTCACAACCTTTTTTATTCTATTTACCAACAGGAAATGCTTCTCCTACAACCGCATCAAAAGGCAACTCTAAAATTCCTTTTTTCGCTGGTGCATCTGGCAAGCGTAATTCTCCTGCAGAACAAATCATTCCAAAACTTTCCACACCACGTAAAACACCTGGCCAGATCATCAAACCATCCGGCATCATCGCACCAGGTTTAGCCACAACGACTTTTTGTCCAGCTTTAATATTAGGCGCACCACAAACGATTTGTAAGACTTGGCCATTATCCACTTCCGTTTGAGTAATTGATAAATGATCTGAATCAGGATGTTTTTTACAAGATTTTACAAAACCAACAACGATTTTTGGTTCGTTATCTTCAGCTAACGATTCAGAAAAACCAGCTTTAGCAATTTCTTGATTCACTTTATTCAATTGTTCTTTTGTTAATTCTACTTGGCCACAGCCTTCGATCTTTCCTAAAACTGTTGATGCATCAAAAATATTCCAAGCAACAACTTGTCCGTCTTCTGCTACACTTATTTGTGCTATATTTCCGTTGCGTTGTACTCGATTTTCTTGTCCTTTATCATCAGCCACGATAATCATTAAAACATCACCGACATGTTCCTTATTATAAGCAAAAATCATTTTTTAACTCCCTCCATCTTATCTTTTTTCCAAAATCCTAAACAAATATCTCCTGTCCTATCTTAACAAAAAAATAGATTTACTGCATGGTATTTTTTCCTCTAACTACTGTAACTATGAAAAATAGGTGAAACAAAACGGTCAACGTCTTATTTCACCTATTTTATCTAGTCAACATATTTACTTGTTCTCAGGATGAACGATTAGTACGTCACAAGGTGCATGACGGATGATATAGCTACTAACGCTGCCAACCATTAAGCGTTCAACTGCATTTAAACCAGATTGACCCACCATGATTAGATCAACATTGTATTTTTCAGGCAACTCTTTACACATCACTTCTTTTGCCACACCATAAGTCAACACTGTTTCGACTTGAGTAAAATCAACCTTTTTGGCATACTCGCTACAATCAGCTAATATTTCTTTAGCACTTTCTGTTTCTTGATCCAACAAACCATCATTCAAAGAAGAGTAACCCATCATTGTGTAGACTCTATTTTCTATAACGTGAGCTACAATCACACGACCGTTATTTCTTCTGGCTACTTCCACTGCTTGTTGATACGCTAAATTTCCTTGATCACTGCCGTCGACACCAACTAAAATATTTTTATATGTTTGTGTTAGCACAGTACTCATCTCCCGATTGATTTATTTTAACTCTTGATGAAACTAAATACTTTTTAAAAAAGTTGTGATTTCTTCTTTTGTTTTACGGGCTTT
Source organism: Enterococcus sp. AAFC-DPL-5146 (assembly GCF_058216635.1). NCBI lineage: Bacteria > Bacillati > Bacillota > Bacilli > Lactobacillales > Enterococcaceae > Enterococcus > Enterococcus sp. AAFC-DPL-5146. Next base: position 2,647,491 of record NZ_CM177103.1, read on the forward strand.
GTTAACTAAACGACCTAATTCTTTCCCTTGATCTGTAACAATAAAACTTGGTATACCGAAAATGTTCCACTCAGATGCAAGTTCCATAAATTTATCCCGATCCACTTCAATAAATCGGTATTCTGGAAAATCCGCTTCTATTTCAGGCATCACTGGTTTAATAAAACGACAATCGCCGCACCAATCAGCAGTGAAAAAGAAAACACTTTTGCCTTCGGATACATAACTTGCCAACTCTTCATAGGATGTTGGAATAATCATAAATTACCCCCTACTTTCCATAAATAATCGTATTAACCGTTGTTTTATCTAAACCTTTTAAGACTTGGATCAACATTTCTCGGGCTGCTTCAAAGTCTTTGATATTGAACATTGTTTGATGTGTATGGATATAACGTCCGCAAACACCAATTACTGTACTTGGTACACCGTTATTTGTTGTATGAGCAGCGCCAGCATCAGTTCCGCCTTTAGATACGAAGTATTGGTAAGGAATGTTATGAGTTGCTGCGGTGTCTAATAAGTACTCACGTACACGAGGCAATGTAATCATACCTGGATCGTAAATACGTAGCAATGTTCCTTCGCCAAGATGACCGTAAGTACCTTTTTTCGTTTGAATATCATCTGCCGCTGAACAATCAACTGCAAAGAATAAATCAGGATTGAATTTATGCACAGAAGGTTTAGAACCACGTAAACCAACTTCTTCTTGAACATTTGCTCCAGCAATCAACGTATGGCCTAGTTGTTCATTTTGTAACTCTTCCAAGGCTTCTAAAACTAATGTACAACCATAACGGTTATCCCAAGATTTACTAATGATATTTTTGCCATTCGCCGTTTTAATCGTTTCTGTTTGTGGAACAATCGAATCACCTGGACGAACACCAAAGCTTTCCGCTTCTTCTTTCGATTCAAAACCAGCATCAAAAAGAATATCTGTCACTTCTAATTGTTTTTGACCGCTTGTGCCACGTAATAAATGAGGTGGAACAGATGAAGAGATACATGGATAATTCCCTTTACTTGTTTTTAAGGTAAAACGTTGAGCAGATACCACGTACGGATTCCATCCGCCCAAAGGTACCACTTGAAACAGTCCATTATCTTTGATCTGAGTTAGCATAAAACCAACTTCATCCATATGAGCAGCAACCATAACACGAGGTGCATCTAGTTCTTTAGCTCTCTTCAAGCCAAATATACCACCTAAACCATCATATTGAATCTCGTCTACTAATGGTGCCATATTTTTTTTCATATACGCACGAATATCATCTTCAAATCCGCTTGTCCCTTGTAATTCTGTTAGTTCTTTGATGCGTTGAAATGTTTTTTCTTCCATCGTTGTATTATCTGCCAGCTATCCTGCTAAACAAAGTTAAATCAACTTAGTTTCTTATTCAGGGATAACCTTTCTTTTTTGCTAAAAAATAACATTATATTCTAACAAAAACGGCAGATACTCCTTTCATATGATTTCATTTTCATTATAACGCAAATTTTTTCAATTGCCCACGTTTTTTGTTTTTCGATATTTTCATACATTGTGTTAGAATAGAGATAACGCTGAAGGTTTTTAGCAAACATTTGAAAAATACTCGGAGGTTATTCCCCATGAATGAAGAAAATGAATTAAGCTATTTTAAAGGTGGCTTGGCAATTGGTGTGAGTATCGGCATCATAAGTGGAATTGCATCAACACTATGGTTTCATAAGAAACGTACATTAGATGCTGATCTAGTTTTAGAAAACGTTAAAGATGCATTTCTAAAAGAAGGACCTATTGAAGGCTCATGGATTGAATTTGAGAAAAAACCATTACGTAAATTTGCCGTTCATTCAAAAACCTACAACGGTGGCATTTCACGTTTAGAAGATGGTATTATGGTGCAATATGAATTCATTGCTGATGCATATACTGGTACAGTAATCGATGTAAACCGATTAAAATAGCCAAACAAAAAAGCGTAGATTTTTATAAAAAAATCTAACGCTTTTTTCTATTTTTCAGCTTGAAACCTTGCCTCTACACGATAAATCGGCTGACCTTTAGCAGAGAATTTCGCTTCATACTCTGTCATGATATTTCCCTCATAGCTACTGGCATGAAGATCTAACCAAACTTGTTCAAGGATCATACCGTATTTTGAAAAGCTGCTTAATGAATATTCAAACAAGCCGCGATTATCTGTTTTAAAATGAATTTCTCCATTGGATTTTAGAATTTTTTCATCTGTTGCTAAAAATGTTTTATATGTTAAACGACGTTTTTCATGCCGTGTTTTTGGCCAAGGGTCAGAAAAGTTCAAGTAAATTTGGTCTATTTCATTTTCAGCAAAATATTCCGTTAACTCTTCACCATTCACATGAAGCAATTGTAAATTAGGCAAATCTTCTACCAAGGCTTTTTCTAAAGCAATCGAAAGGACACTCAACTGCATATCGATTCCAATATAATTGATTCCTGGATTCGCTTTTGCCATTCCTACCACAAATTGTCCCTTACCAGAACCTATTTCAATATGGATAGGATGATTATTTCCAAAACGTTCTGCCCAACGACCTTGCCACTTGGCAGGCTCATCTACAACCAATTCAGGATGACTAGCCAAAAGTTCAGCCGCTCCATGTCTTTTTCTCATTCGCATATTCTATGTTCCCTTCCTCTATAGCAAATTTTAAGAGGGTAGTACAAAACACTGCTGTTTTGTGCTGCCCTCTATTATTCAAATGAACGGCTAGAAAAAAACAACTGCTTTTTTCAGCCTCTTTAATACCCAAAAGCTTGTTTCAGTTTCAAAATTTCTGTATTCATTTCCCGTATTTCACCTGATTGATAGTGACGGAGTATTTCTTGTAGGAAATTAAATAAAGCATACCACTTAATTCGAGTCAGTGCCTCTTCACTTGGACGCATACCATATGACAATAGCCATTTATTCCAGCTTTCTCGGGGAACATAGTGTCCTAACAACATTCCTAAATCCAGTGCTGGGTCAGCAATCATCACTGAATCCCAATCAACTAAATACAAATAATTATTGGACACGATCCAATTTCGGTGGTTAACGTCTCCATGAACCACCATATAATTATGAACAGAATAGTTTGGTATATTTTCTTGCAAATAAAGGTACACTCTCTCAAGATACGTATTCTTTTGAAGTTCCGCTGGCAATTTTTCACCATATGTTTGAAGCATCATCCCAGGAGTCTGGATTTGTCCGCCGATTTTTTCCAACATTTTTTTCAACATATGCGAATGGTGCAAATGGTAAAGCACGTCCACCACGTCATTTCTTTGACCAATTTCTTGGCCTTTCAAAACCTGACCATCCAACCATTCTTGTGCAGTTAAAATGTCTCCAGTTACTGTTCGTTTGGTCCAAACCAACTTAGGGGCAATTCCTTCTTTAGACAAAGCGGCTAAAAGAGGCGAAGTATTTCTTTTAATAAATACTCTTTCAGTCGCACGTATACCCATGAAAGTTTGGCCAGTTGCGCCTTTTATTGGCTGCAAGCGCCATTCCTTATCCAACTGAAATGCCATGGAAATTATCTCCTATTCTTAACACAATTTAAATAAAAGCGGAACGGGCTCGTTCTGTCTCGTCTGAAAAATAGAGAATCATTTTTGTGATGCTTTTTATCACCGGAATGATTCATCTTTTTTCCGAGAAACTAGCTCGTTATGCTAAGTAACTACATCATTTACAGTACTTATCATTTTAGCTTCCATATCGTACTTCGTCAAGCATCTCTATTGCGCTTCTAACAGTTAGACTAACTTTCTGAAATTCCACACGCTGTATCAACGGCAGCAATATACGCATTTATTAGTTGTTTCGTGATTTTCCCAGGTTCACCCGTTCCAACGATATGATCATTCACTTTTACAACAGGCACGATTTCAGTCAACGATCCTGAAACAAAACATTCGTCTGCTGTAAACAGTTCTTCTTCATAAACAGCTTCTTCTATTACCGGAATATTCAACTCTCTAGCTAATTCTAAAATTTTCATTTTTGTGATTCCTGATAAAATCAAATTCCCATCTGGATGAGTATAAATCGTCCCATCTTTCACTACCCAAAAATTTGCAGCCGAAGCTTCTGTCACTTTGTCATCTCGTACGAGTACTGCATCATCAAAGCCTTTACGACGAGCATCATCTAATGACATCACATTGCCTAACAAACTTAGTGACTTGATATCACAGTGTAACCAACGGGTATCAGGTACAACAGAAACTGTAATCCCAGTTTCCATTTTTTTCACAGGACGTTCATAAGAAATGATATTAGCGGTTAAAACTCCTTTAACCTTTTTAGGATCAGGTAAAACGTGATTTCTTGGCGAATCAATTCCACGTGTCACTTGAAAATACAACTTACCTTCTTTGATTCCTTCCATTTCAACTAATTTTTTTAAATTAACTGTTAGTTCTTCTTTTGAAAAAGGCAAGGTCATTCTGATTTTTTCAGCACCGCTCCATAAACGATTTAAATGTTCTTCCAGCATATACAAGTGACTATTATACACACGAACAACTTCATATAATCCATCACCATATTGATAGCCGCGATCTTCAATATCGATTTTTACTTCTTCGCGTTTCACGATTTGATCATTCCATAAAATATGCATCATTAAGCCTCCATTTTTTTCAAACGATAAGGAACATAAAACTTAGCGAATACGAACACTTCAACGATCAATGCACCTACAATCAGCAAACCTTCTTTGCTGTCAGGCAGCGCAATCAACACAAAAATACTAAACAACATTGCTGCAACAAATAGTAACACCGTCACTAACTTACTCACAGCTTGCTTTTTCTGCCCATTTGATACAGGATACAAATGCGTCATTACCATATAATCAAACTGCGTATAGATTGGGATCAATTGAAACCCTATCAAATAAACAAACAGCACAGATACACCCATTGAAATCCAAAATTCTTTCAAGAAAAATAATATTACTCCGCCAACCAAAACTAAACGAATAAACAATCCACTGTATTCCGATCCTCTTAAAAAGCTGCGTGCATAGAGATATAAATACGTATTTTGACTTGTTTTTTTGATTTTACTTAACAGTGGATCAAGAAATTTCCGACGTTTTACGCTACTAGAAATTTCCGGCACATCTGTAAATAAATGAATAAACTGATAAATACGATGCATTCGATTTTTTTCTTTTTGAATCATTGTTTCCCAGTCTAAAGACACAACTTGTTCTTTTTTCTTTAATATCAGATAGAAAAATACCACTTGTACCACTGCACCTAAAACTCCTATCAGTGGCAAGGCATATAAACTAAGCGCAATAATCAACAAACTAGACATGAGCCAAAGAGCAAACCAGAAACGACGCTCATTTGAAGAAATTTGATATAGCTCATATTTCTGCAAGCGTAAATGGCTAGCCTTTAAAATCCCTAGCATAACAATAAAATAGAAAAATGTTGAAAATGCCCAACCAGTCGAAACGACTACAAGGGGCATTGACATACCACCCATCAAGAATAGCGCAACAAACGGCAACCAAAAAGAATAACGAATAGCCCGGTTCAAATACCCATTCATCTCAGGCTCTTTCGGTAAAATAAATACTTTATCCGCCTCTTGTGCTAACGTAGCAATACGTCCGATCTGAAGTAAAGCTAGCCAAAAAATCAACACAATCGGCCGACCCCAAACAAAATTCACTGGTAAAGTCTTCAACACTTGAGAATAGTAAAAACCTAGTCCCCCCAGTAAAAAGACACAAACTAAAATAAAATGATCGTTAAATACATAACGCATATACTTCATCATTTTTTTCAAGTGGCGTGTTAAACGAATGCCAAAAAATCCAGACATACTACCCCACCTTTTCTTCTTTTGTTAGTGCGATATAAATATCATCTAATGAAGATCCAGGTAAATTAAACTCTTTCCGCAGTTCCTCCATTGATCCAACAGCTCGAACTTCGCCATCATGTAAGACTACAAATCGATCACAATATCGTTCAGCAGTTGCCAAAATATGAGTAGACATCAAGATCGCAGCCCCTTGATTACGCATCTCATCCATTAACTCCAATAACGCATGAATAGCCAAAGGATCTAGTCCTAAAAAGGGTTCATCAATAATATACAAACTTGGTTCAATCAAAAATGCACATAAAACCATTACTTTTTGCTTCATCCCTTTTGAAAAATTAGCAGGAAACCAGTCTAATTTATTTTCTAATCGGAACGTTTTTAATAAAGAATCTGCTCGTTTAAAAGCTTCTTCAATGGGAATATCGTAAGCCATTGCCGTGATTTCAATATGTTCCCGTAATGTTAATTCTTCATACAAAGAAGGGGTCTCCGGAATATAGCCGATTTTTTTGCGATAGTTTTCTGGTTGTTGCTTCAATGTCTCTCCATCAATAGAAATTTTGCCCTTTTGTGGTGTTAACAAACCAATCACATTTTTGATTGTCGTACTCTTACCAGCACCATTTAACCCAATCAAGCCAACCATTTCACCAGATTTCACTTCAAAATTAATATCTTTTAAAACAGGAATATGACCATAACCGCCTGTTAAGTGTTCAATTACTAAACTCATGTTGTTCCCTCCAACTAATTTTTATCTTTAATCTATTATAACACGAACTTTTTGAAGGTTTCATGAACTTTTTCTCCCAAATAAAATTCAAGGTATGGTAAAGTAAAAGAAAGAGTAAAAAGAAAGAAGGGACAACATGACAGATTGTATTTTTTGTAAAATTATCAATCGAGAAATTCCTAGTTATAAAGTGTATGAAGATGATAAAGTTTATGCATTTTTAGATATTACCCAAGTGACCAAGGGACATACTTTACTCGTTCCAAAAGAACATGTAACAGACATCTTTGACTATGAGCCAGCGTTGGCTGGTGAAGTCTTTGCCCGTGTCCCAAAAGTAGCACGGGGCTTGGAACAAGCTTTTCCAGAGATGCAAGGATTGAATATTATCAATAATAATAAAGAACTAGCCTATCAATCCGTCTTTCACTCTCATATTCATTTGATTCCCCGTTATGGAAAATCAGATGACTTCTCTATTCACTTTGGAAACAATCAAGAGACTTATTCTTCTGAAGAAATGCAAGAAATAGCAGAAAAAATTGCGAAGCAGGTGGAAAAATAATGGGAAAATTTTCTAAAGGAATTTTATTTGGTGCAGTTGTCGGTGCTGCGAGTGGCCTTCTTTTCGCTCCAAGAAGTGGTAAAGCAACACGCCAAAAATTTATAGATGAAATAGATGATTGGTCTGATTTAAAAGAAGACTTTTCCGAGAAGTTAGATCAATTTAAAGAATCTGCCGCAGCTTTACAAGAAGCAGCAGAAATCTATATTGATCCATTTATCGATGGAGTGACCCGAGATGTTGAAAACTTTATGTTCCAAGCAGAGCCTAGACTAGATCAAATCCAAGAACAAGTTGAAAAAATCCAGTCTGAATTACCCGAGATGCCAGAAATTGACTAAACGCCTTTGAGGATGAAGTAAATTTATTTATTTCATCCTCGTTCATTTCCCTAAAATCTAAAAAAAAGATGTGAAATCGATTATTTCTTTATTAAAAAGACTTTTCCCCTCACTTATTCAGCTAATAGCTGAATAAATGAAGCATTTCAATTATTCACTTTAGACTAAATTTCGTAAAATCAGTCATTTTTATCGATGAAATTGTGTCCTAAATTCGAAAATTTATTGAAAGTATGACTTCGCTATTTCTTTTATGAAACATAGTGTGGTATAGTTATAACCGTGAGAATTAATTTCTACATAATAAAAAATAAAACAAACTTAGGAGTGCTAACAGAATGAAGAAAAAATTAATCTTAGCTGCAGCAGGCGTATTCAGTATTTTTGCATTAGCTGCTTGTTCAGGCGGTTCACAAGACATCGCAACAATGAAAGGCGGAGCAATCACTGTTGATGATTTCTATAATCAAGTGAAATCAAGCCAAACTGGTCAACAAGTTGTTCAACAAATGATTATTTCAAAAGTATTTGATAAAAAATATGGTAAAGATGTCTCAAACAAAGACGTTCAAGCTAAATATGATGAATCAAAGAAAAGCATTACAGATCAAGGTGCTAACTTTGAAGAACAATTAAAACAAGCGGGTCTTACTGAAAAAAGTTATAAAGAACAAATCAAAAAAAATCTAGCTTATGAAGCTGGTCTAAAAGCACACGTGAAAGTTACTGATGCTGATTTAAAAACTGCTTGGGCATCATTCCATCCAGAAGTAGAAGCACAACTCATCCAAGTTGCGACTGAAGATGAAGCAAAAGACATCAAAAAACAATTAACTGATGGCGGTGACTTTGAAAAAATCGCTAAAGAAAAATCAACTGATGCAGCGACTAAAAAAGATGGCGGCAAAGTGAAATTTGATTCTCAAACTCAAACTGTTGCAGCTCAAGTAAAAGAAGCAGCTTTCAAATTAAAAGACGGTGAAGTTTCTGAACCAATTCAAGCAACTGACGCTACTGGTTACCAATCATCTTACTTTATTGTAAAAATGGTTAAAAACAAAGAAAAAGGCAATGACATGGCTCCTTACAAAAAAGAGTTGAAAAAAATTGCTGAAACAGATAAATTAGCTGACCAAGCGTTCACACAAAAAGTAATTTCTGATGAATTATCTGAAGCTAACGTTAAAATGAAAGACGACACCTTCAAAGAATTAATGGCTGGTTTAATCCAAACAAAAGACTCTGAAAAATCTGAAGACTCTTCTAAGAAAGACAAAAAAGAATCTAAAGACTCTTCAAGTAAGACAGAAGAATCATCAAGCAAAACTGAAGAATCTTCTAAATAATACACAAACAAAAAAAGAGATGATGCCATCTCTTTTTTTGTTTGTTCTATTTTTGGAAAACAAGTTCAAAAAGTTCATATACAACTAACATATCTTCTGAAAAGGTTAATTGATAATCTTCTAATTCTTTTTCAAAAAAGGGGCGGTGTACACTGCGCCAATACGCAAGTGTCCGATCTCCTTCTCCTTCAAGATAAGCATGTACTTCTGATATTCTTGAATAAGGAAGTATATCTACTACTTTTGTACAAACGATTGCCTGAGCCTGATTATTTCCATCTAATAGCACACTATACTCCCCAACTTCCGGAAGATTTTCCGTTTCCAATCCTAGTTCATATAAAATTTTAAGAGAAGAGGTCCCAGTCTTCTCTCCTCCAAGCACATGTGCAAGCAACTCATCTGCCATTTCTGGTGAATGGCCAAAAGACCATGCTTCATAATTGTCATGTGAAATTGAGTATTCTTTTTTGAATCGTCCCCATAATGTTATCACCGATTGGTTCATTTCTTCTCCTAGCTCATTTAAATATCTTTTGGAACATAGAAACTACGATTATCTAAACCAAAGATTCGATCCGTATATTCCCCTGGTTCTGTTTGTCGAACTGAACTTAGCATCATTTGGATCGAAGCATCAATATTATCGATTTGATGTAGAACTTCTGCTTCCATAATTCTTGGTCGAACAGGTGAGCCATACTCTAACAATCCATGATGAGCTAAAACCATATGACGTAAAACAATCACATCTTCATCATTTTCATCAATTTTCAACGCAATACAAGCTTTCGTGATTTCTTCATCTATCAAAACCAGATGACCAATCAAATTTCCTGCTAATGTATATTCAGTTGCCATCGCCCCAGAAAGCTCTTTTACCTTACCTAAATCATGTAAAATAATCCCAGAATAAAGGAGTGCCGCGTTCAATTCGTTGTACTCTTTACAGATTACTTTCCCTAACCTGAGCATAGAAACGGTGTGATAGGCTAATCCATTTGCAAATGCATGGTGGTTTCTTTTCGCAGCTGGAAAATCAAAAAATTCTTTCTGGTATTGTGTCAATAAATAACGAACAATTCGTTGCCAATGGGCATTAGTTATTTCAAAAACAGTTTGATTGATTTCTTCAACCATGTCTTCTCGTTTTAATGGCGCCCTTTCCATATATAGAGCTGGCTCATTCGGCTCATCAGTGCGTGCAACACGCATATGGATAATCTTAACTTGAGGATTCCCTTGATACAATTCTCTTTTCCCATTTAAAAGAATTACATTTCCTGCTGTAAAACGACCAATCTCTTCCTCCGAAGCATCCCAGTACTTCCCATCGATCGTCCCTGACGTGTCTTGGAAAGTAAATGCAATAAATTTTTTACCGTTTTTGGCCATACGCACATCAGCATTCTTGATTAAAAGATATAGCTCAAAGGTTTCGTCTACAGTTAATTCACGGATTTTTTTCATACTTACGCTCCTTCTAATTCTATAATTGGTTGGTTTAACTCTTTATAATAGCTTACCATTTCTTTGTCAGAAGAAAAACAAATGACTTGCTGTTGTTGAGAAAAAACGGCAAATAATTGCGCTAGCTGTTCTTTTCTCTTGCTATCATAATGCAGCCAGCCATCATCAATCATAATTGGACACAAACTACGTTGTTCTTGCAAATAAAGAAAAGCAAATCGAACAGCCATGATTACTTGATCTCTTGTTCCTGTTGACAATTCATGGAGCATAAATCGTTGCTGATCTTCACGAATGACCACTAGTTGCTCTTCTTGTAACTGAATTGAGCGATACCCTTTTTGCGTTAAGAGCTGGAAATAATCCGTTGCTTTTTTCAATAAATTAGGCAATTGTTGTTCCGACAATTCGGTTAACAGATCCATCAATAACTGACCAGCTAATTGCTGACTCGACCATTCTAAAGCAAGCTCTTCAATTTCAGTCTTAAGCATGGCTTGTTCCTGATAAAGTTCATCTAGAGTACCATCAGCCAACATCTGTTGTCGTTGATAAAGTAGTTTTTGCTCTTTTTTCTGCAATTGTTGAATGTTGTCTTCCATTTCTTTAAGCGATTGCGATAACTGAATCTCTGTTGACTGCAATTGTTTTGGCTCAATGGACTCTGGGTATAATCCTACTAACATCCCCTGTAATTCTTGTTTACGTTTATGATTTGCGTTGGCTTCTTGATAGCTTTGAATTTTATTTGGAATCTCATTTATAGAAGCTATTTGGAATCGATGTAACATTGGACGTGCTTGGTCGATCACTTGTTGTTGCTTTTCTTTTACTTCACGAATCGTCTGGCGTGTGTATGCATCCGCTTGGTATTCTTGTGCAAAACGAACTTTTTCCATCCTATCAGCAAAACCGCTAATCACACGGATTCTTTCTCCTAAGGAGGTTCCAGCAATTGGTAACTTTGCTGTATAACGCTCTGTCTGTTTAGCTAAATCTGATACACGTTTTTGATCTTCCCTTAACTGATGTTCAAGCTCCTGATTGGTATTGATCAAAATCAAATATCGAGTAATATCTGTGCGGTGAGTCAACCAAAATTCCACTTGATCCATTCGACCTAGATGGTTTTCTTTAACTTTTTCAGCAATAAAGCGAGACATTTTTTGTTCTTCACTCTGTATCATTTGGATATCAGCTTTTATTTTCAATAATTGATCGTTCAAATAATCTAATTGAGATAACTTTTCTTGCCATTGACGCTTTTCATTCTTATAGATGTCTTTCGGTTGATAAAAAAGCGGTAATAATCCTGCAACAAGAAATCCTCCACTCAAAATGAACGACAGGTATCGAATCGGTATTGGTAAAAAGAAGCTAAGTAGCAAAAGAATCAATGCAGTTCCGCAAAAGAATGGATTAATTGACTTGTTTTTTTGTTGATGATTTTTTCGAAACATCTCTTTATTGACGGTTTCAAATGTACTTAAATTTTGTTCACGAGTCGCAATTTCTTCTTCTAGTAACTGCAAGTCTGTCTTAGCATTCTGTAGTTTCACTGTCCGGCCAACAATCTCTTCTCTCATCTCATTGACAGTATGTTCTTCAAAAGTTAATTGCGGAGGCTGTTCTGAATTCCATCCCCATTGTTTTTCTAACGGAAGCATCTCTTGCTGATTTTGCTGTAAGGATTGTGTCATCCAGTTGATTTCAGATAATAATTTGTCAATATCATATCGCTGATTAAGCAATTGCTGAATAGGTTCTTCTTCCTCTAAATAAAACTGATAATCATCACTTTGATCCACCGTCTCACTTTGTGTTGCAATACTTTGATTTAGACGAGTCAATTCTTCATTCAAAAAACGATGTTGTTGATAGATTGAAAGCAGTGATTCTTGTTCTTCCCGCCCCAACACAGTTGCTTGTGTTGACTCATCAATCATCTGCAACTCTTCATACAAAGGTAAATTCATTACTTGTTTTTCTACCAAAGCTAAATGCTGCTTCATTTCTTGGATCGTTTGCTGCTTTTCTGCAATTTGTCCTTCAGTATCTGCTAATTCAGTAATTAATTGTTGGAAAGGACGCTCTTGTTGTTCTTTGTCATTAATACGTTGCTGTAGGCTATGATAAGCATTCAATTTCTGATTTAACGGCGGCTGACTCCCTTTACCTTTATAAATCGTCTGAGCGGTCTTAAAATAGTCTTCTCTGCTGAGTAATAATTGCTGACTTCCAGATAAACCTAAAGAAAGCATAGAGGTTTGCAATTCTTCTTCACTTAATTTTTCCAATTGGCTAAGCTGTTCTTGCTGAAAAGTAAAAACAGCTTGAAACAACTCTTTAGTCAACGGATAAATCATCTTTTCAAGCGTTGCCTCATCACCTATTTGCTCATTAAAATAGACTTTTGCTTGTCCTTTATTTTGTCCCTTGAACCGCTCCACTTGAACTTCTCCATGAATCGGATGTGTAAACCATAAGCGTCCACCATAAGCTGCACCGTTTTTCGGTTGATAATCTTTTTTTCTTTTGCCTTTTGCGGGAAATCCAAAAAGCATTGCTTGAATAAATTGATAAATCGTTGATTTGCCCGCTTCATTTGACCCAAATAATAATTGATTCTTAGGTAGAAACTCAATTTTATGCTGTTGCCATTTGCCAAATCCAACAAGTTCTATCGCAATGAGTTTCATGGTTGATCCTCCTGAATAACAAAATCTTCCTTGATTTTTTGATCTGCTTGTTCAACACTGCGTTCACGCCAGTCTTCGTTGACTTGGACAACAGAAGAAAATAACGGATTCTGTACTAGCTCTTGTAGTGTATTTGAGAATATATCCTGCTGTAAGTAGTTTTTCTCTAGTTGTTTTAACAACTCTGGAGTGGCTGCAATCATTACTTTTTTGTCAACATCCTCATTTAGCACTTCAACTTGAAATAAAAATAACCTTTGATGCGTTTGCTGTAATAACGTTGTTTGGAGGTATTGAAGTAATTCTCCATTTTCGTAAGCTACCTGAAACTCTTCTCCCAATTGTGCTGTGTTTGTCAATTTTATTTCTTTTAAAAGAACCTGTTGTTCGTTTTTTGCGTCATTTAAAAGAAGATCTGTAAGAATGATTAATGCTTCCTTCAAATTTTTAGCTTGGCTCAATGAATACTTGTCCACTTGCCAAGTGATTTGCGCCACAGGTTCAAAATGGACAGTTGCATGTCCTGATTCTACCGAAACGATTGCTACACCTTGAACTGTCCGCTCTTTTTTTGTATGACCTTGCGGAGTTCCCGGATAGACTATCAATGGATCTGCACTCATTACTTGCGGTTGATGAATATGACCTAACGCCCAATAATCATAGCCCTTTGTTTTCATTTCGCTAAATGAAAACGGTGCATAATTCTGCTGACCATTGTTCGTCGTATCTCCATGATAGATACCGATATGAATATCTGCTGTTGGATCTTTCAAAGGAAAAGCAGGTAGTTTATTCTCGTTGATCCACGAATGCTCGTAACTAAACCCTGAGACTGCTACTTTTTCTTGATTCTTTGTCATAAAATAATGGGTCTCAACTTGTTCACTGCGAAAAAGAAATAGATTCTTTGGAAAATCAAACCAGTATCGCTCTGATACATAATAATCATGATTACCAAATGTCATGATTACAGAAATTTTTGCCTGTTCCAAACGTTTCATTTCTTCAATAAAATATGCCTGAGTCCTAATTGACGTTCGACTTTGATGGAAGGTATCCCCTGCAAAGATAACTACATCCACCTGATTTCTTATCGCTATATCAACAATCGATTTGACCACTTGCTGGTTAGCCAGCTGAAGTTTATCAACGATTTGTTTCGGAATATTTTTTAGGCCTTCAAAAGACCGATCCAGATGTAAATCTGCCGTATGCAATACTTTCATTAGATCCTCCTCTTGTCCTAATTCTCTTACTCAATCATATCATTTTATGAGGAATTGGTCAGTAATAATATACGAAAATTTGTTCGTTTTTCACTTTTTTTGAGAATATAAAAATACAAAGGCCAAAATTCAATGTTCTCCATCTCATCCTAGCCTCTTTATTATACTTATTTTATTGTCAGATCGATCTGTACGATTTCACTTTGCGTTCCGATACGCATCGGCGGTCCCCATGTGCAAACACCAGAAGAAACAATTACTTGAGGAGCGTTTTTATCCTTCCTATAGTAGCCGTAGTCAACTGTGAAATACGCCTTTGTTACTAAACTAAAAGGAAAAATCTGTCCTTTATGAGTATGTCCAGAAAGAATCAGCTCATTTGCCTGCTTATATTCATCTATATTTGACGGTTGATGATCCAAAATGATTTTTGGAAGTTGATTGCCCACTTTATTAAATTGCTCTTGAATGCTTTTTCTGTCACCATCTTGTGAACCAATCGGCCGACTATCTTTTCTTCCTACAACTAGAAGCTCTTCGGCCACTACCGTCATTTCATCTTCCAACAAAGTGATATCCCCTGATTCAACAAGTTCTTTCATCTTCTCAAAAGTTTCTCCAGCATCATGATTTCCCCAGCACATGTACGTCCCGTAAGTAGAAGACAGTCGCCGGAATTGTCTTTTGATTTCTTCTGGATCTTGCAACGCATTATAATTACCATCAAATAAATCACCTGAAATAAAAACTATATCTGGATTCACTTGATTGATTTTAGTCACAATCTTTTTCAGCTTCTTCACATCGTTCACATAACCAAGATGAACATCACTGATCAATACAGCTTTTATTTTTTTCTGTCCGTTATTTCCAGCTTTATTTAGCGTTACTTGATATTTCGTCGTTTTGATTTGCTGTGCTTGCCATGTACCATAGAGAAATAAAACAACAATCAATACAGTTGAACTTAACCAAATAACTAGCTCTGTTTTTGACTGAAGGATCGTAATTTTTTCTGTCACTTTGAGTACGGCATCCGTTAACCCAAAAATAACCAAAGATACTAACCAAAAAGAGAACCAATAACTACCTATTTTCCCCACAAAACTACTTACATTTGTATCGAATAATACTAGCGTCAACATAGATGCCATAGCAAACAAACCGATGATTACCCATAAAATAAACGAATAATTAAATGATGTAACTTGGTCTAAGAGAAAGAGAAATTTTTTACCGATGTAAAAATTTCCCAAAAGAAACAAAACAGCAATTATCAAAAATGCTAGCTTATTCATGATTCTCCTCCAATTTTTCACCAACAACTTGTCCAAATTTTACAATTGTTTCTTGATTGTTTTCTGTATTCAACCAAATTTCTGGATCAATCATCACTTGATTTTTTTGGAATAATAAAATCACTGTTGAACCGCCAAATTCAAACCAGCCTTTTTTTTCAAACCGCTGACACTCTCCTGAATTTTTCAGATTCTGGATTTTGCCAACCATTAAAGCACCGACTTCAATTTGAACGATTTTTCCGAAATTCTTTGTATCAATAATTGTCACTTCTCGTGCATTTCTGGAAAATACTGGTTCATTGTGAATGGCTATTGGTTGCACCGTGTGAAAAATCCCAGCTATCTTTTGATGTGCAAGAATAGTTCCTTCATCAATAAAATAATAATGGTGATAATCATCTGGTGTTAAACGAAAAATGACAGCACAGCCACCTTGCCACTGTTCAGCAAGTTCTGTACTATCAAGTAACTCTGAAAGAGCATATTCCGATCGTTTGACTTTAAAACAACTCTGTTCATTTATCGGATACACCGTAACTTTCCCATCACAAGGCGCTGCTAAAGATGTTTGTGCTTGTGGCAGTGGGCGCACTTCTTTTTTTATCTCCCGCATAAAAAAATGATTGAATGAAGTGTAGGTTGTCGCTTCATACTCTTCCATCTGTAGATCATTCTTTTTAATGAATTGATTAATCATTCCTTTTGAAAATGAGCTATTTAAATAGGCTCCAACGACTTTTGTGATTGGCGGTTGAATCATGCCTTTTAAAAAGAGACGTCCGATAGGATTTTTGTATAAAAAATGTAATGACCAACTATCGTTTTCAGTGATTGATTTTGTTTTGAATCGCTTCTCCATATATTTACCCCTTTGAAAAATCTAACGAATAATAAAAGCTAAAACGGCTCCTAGAAATGCTCCAAAGATCAATTTTCGAGGATCGACTTTTTTAATTTTCACCTTTGAAATAAACAAAAAACCAATAATCAATAATGCCGCTGGATAGACCAAAGCTATCTCAATATGTAAACGTCCTGCAATAAAAAACAACAATGGTATCAACGCTGCGCTACTAGTTACAGGTAAACCTTCATAATACTCACGACAGCCGACAGATTGTTCTTTTCGTTCCATCTCAGTCACATTGTAATGAGCCAAGCGAATCAATGCAGCTAAAATATAAAATACAAATAATGGCAAATAAATTCCTTGCGTCATTCCAGATGCATAACCTAAAACAGTTGGAAAAACACCAAAACTGATTAAATCAGCCAATGAATCAATCTGAATGCCGTAGTTCATCTCGCTTTTAGTGCGGTCTTTAAGATTTGCAACAAAACCATCAAACATGTCACAAATACCAGAGAGAACCAAACAAAAAATGGCTTCGACAATGTGTTGAGTAAGCGCTAAATACATACCAACTATAGAAAAAATTGCATTTCCATAGGTTAGAATCACTGTGTAATCATAAATACCAATCATACTTTTTGTTCCCCAATTCTTTTTTCGTTTAATATTACTATATCATTAAAGTAACGAGTTTTGGGATATTTTTTGAAAGAATCTGCGACTTTTTATGAAAATTTGAAAGAAGAAAAAACTCCTTTATCACACCAATTAATGATTATTTAGAGATAAATACAAAAAATATATCTTTTTTTCGACGTAAAATTTCTCATATAACCAAAAAAAGATAAGACAAAAGCCCCCCCTTCAAAAGAAGAGTTTCTTTTGTCCTATCCTTAAGCTTATTTCCTAATCGTTATATAGATCACGAATTGGTGTCATGATAATACGATTTAAATCATTCACAATCAAGCTAAATGCTTGCTCTTTTTGCATCAGCTGATTGATCACTTCTGCTTTTTGAACTTCAGTTGCCAATGCTTGTGCTTTTTCAGCGTCTTCATCTGAAAATTCTTCACCACGCATTTGTTTTTCTTGTAATCCTTGTTGGAAAGCTTGGAATTCTTTAAATAATTTGTACGCTTCTTCGTCTGCCTTTACTTCATCATATGCTTGCTCCATGGCTTTAAATTCAGCTAATTCACGGATCTCACGTTCTACTTGATTGGCTGTATCATAAATATTGCTCATTCAATCTCCCTCATTTCTAAAAATTCTTCTCTTTGATTGTACCATTCTTTGATTTGTTTTCAAACCGATTATTCTCCAGTTAAACCGCCAAAAATATCTTTCAATCCATTCTTGGTGTTGTCCCAACCTTCTTTGATTTTGCCGCCAATATCTGCAGCTCCCTCTTTAATCTTACCGCCAATGTCTTTAGCGCCTTCTTTGACTTGACCACCGATATCTTTCACACTGTCTTTCCATTCTTCATTATTTCCTGAAGACACTTCACTAGCCGCTTGGACTTCGCCTCCAGTAGCATAAGCATCCGCTACAGTAAATGGCGTTTGGGGAGTGTTAGCCATGATTCCTTGCGCTTGATTGCTAAAGACTGTCGAAGCATGAGTAGCACTGCTTCCTTGTAAATAATGGCTCGAACTTGTTTGTTCGAATCCTAACCAAGTTGCAATAACTACATCTGGTGTATATCCTACTACCCATTGATCGTTAGTTTTATCTGTGTCAAAGTTAGTTTCGGTTGTTCCTGTTTTTCCGGCCATCACATAACCAGCTGGATCAGCATTCATTCCCGTTCCAGAACTAAAAACACCTAAAAGCATACTGGTCATTTGATCGGCTACATCTTTAGTAATGATCTGTTTCTTTTTAGCGTTGGTATTATCTTCAATCACAGCACCTGTTGAATCAACAATTTTTGTGATCAAATGTGCTTCTGACTGAGAGCCACCTGTGGCAAATGGGCTATAAGCATTAGCCATGGTCATTGGAGAAACACCCGTTTTCAATCCTCCTAAAGCCAGTCCATAATATTTATCTTCACTGGCTAAAGGAATACCGAATTTCTGCGTTTTTTCAAATCCTTTATCCAAACCAATTTTATGCAAGGTCCAAATAGCCGGTAAATTCAAACTTTCTCCCAATGCCTGATACATCGGTACTTCCCCTGCATTCGTTCGGCTATAGTTTTCTGCTGGATAATAACTTTGCGGTTTATCTTCTAAAATATTATTTGGTTTCATACCAGATTCTAAGGCCGGTGTATAAACTGAGATTGGTTTTAATGACGATCCTGGTGAACGTTTTGTTTGTGTCGCAAAGTTAAAGCCACGATAAACATGCTCGCCTCGTCCTCCCACAACACCTTGTACACCGCCAGTTTTCGGATCAAGGGCAACTGAACCACTTTGAACCATTGCACCATCTTCTGCATTAGGCGGAAACAGCGCATCATTAGCATAGGTTTGTTGCATCGTCTCTTGATAATTTTGATCTAATGCTGTATAGATTTTGTAGCCCTTATTCAATAGATCTTCTTCTTTTAAGCCATATTTATTGACGGCTTCATCAATAACCGCATCAAAATAATAGGGATATCTATAATCTGAATTCTTATCTGAGTAATTATCAACCAACATGCTGTCCATATCTACACCAGCTTGAGCATCGGCTTCCCCTTGAGATAATTTACCATTATCTACCATTAACTGTAAAACCGTATTACGTCGATTAACTGCATTTTCTATATAATCTAGAGGATTATAGATACCCGGTCCTTTCAGCATACCTACTAAAGTGGCTGCTTGGCCAACTGATAATTCACTAGCGCTAACGCCAAAATATTTATGAGATGCATCTTCAATCCCCCAAACTCCGTTACCGAAATAAGAATTGTTCAGATACATTTCTAAAATCTGTTGTTTATCATATTTTTTCTCGATTTCGATTGCTAAAAATAGCTCTCTTGCTTTACGCGTCATCGTTTGTTCTTGCGTGAGGTAAGCATTTTTTGCTAGTTGCTGCGTAATCGTACTACCTCCGCCGCCTCCACCAATCATGCCAAGACTTAACTTCCCAACAACTGCCCGTAAAAGTCCTTTGATATCGTAACCATGATGAGTCTCAAAGTTTCGATCCTCAGTTGAAATTAATGCATCTTTGACATATGGAGAAATTTGATCAATGGTGACGACTGTTCCTTTTTGCCCAAACAGCTTCCCTGCTTCTTTTCCATCTTTGTCATAGATAACGGTGGATTCCTCCAGCCCTTTTTTGAGTGCTCCTACATTCGCCGATTTAGCCAGTGTAAATAAATAGATACTGGCTACTAAAACGACAACTAAGCCAAAAAGTAAAATGATTTTATTGATTTGATATTTCTTCCAAATTCGCTTTCTCCAGTGATGAAAACGAATCAAGTATGGTTTAACCCAAGTCCAAAAGCTTTTAAAAGCAGCTTTTAATTTTTCTATAATAGTTTTAGTATCCATAGTACTCCCTCTTATGTAAAAGTTTCTAAGCCATTTTAACATAGATTATCGTCTCTATTCATACGGCTTTAGCCTGAATCAGGCACATAGATTTTGCTTTATCTATTTTATCATGCTTTTCTTTTGATTTTATGTAGAAAAGCTTAAGAATCTGTCAAGAAAATGGGAAATCGCAATATTTGAATACTATTTTGTTTTATTAACTATAGTTGGACAATGTATCTATGGCGATATAAATAAAGATAGTGGCCGTTAGTTCTCCACTATCTTTATTATTTATTATTTGGAAGATTTTCGTTTATTCCAAATGAATAAACCAGTCAATAGAATGATGATGATACCACCCAAAACAGACAATTGTTTTCCTAAACCTTGTTTTTCTCCAGTTTTAGGAAAAGTTTTTTGATAGGTGGAACTTATTGTACTGGAGTTATTCAGATTTGGTTGAATATTTTGAGTTTGATGCTTTTTATCTAAAGTATCACTTAACTTACCATGATTACCGTTAACTGTTTGTTTTGTATATACATAGGTTATTTCTTGAGCCTCAGCAGTGAAATTTCCAGTTGAATTTCCTTCAACATTTTTGAAAACATACCCCTCAATAGCTAACTGCTCACTTGTATATGGGTCTCCAATATTCCCACTTAATATCTTAGTTGGGGCTAATTCTTTGCCTTCTGGGTCTTCGTATCTTACTGTTACGTCTGCTCCTTTAATTGGTATTTTGGTATAGATATACGTTACCGTTTGAGCTTCTGACGTGAATTTCCCACTTGCTGCTCCTCGAACTTCTTTAAAAGTATAGTCAGGAATTTCTATTTGTTCACTCGTGTACGTCTCTTCGAGATTCCCACTTAATATCTTAGTTGGGGCTAATTTTTTGCCTTCTGGGTCTTCGTATCTTACTGTTACATCTGCTCCTTTAACTGGCGTTTTTGTATAGATATACGTTACCGTTTGAGCTTCTGACGTGAATTTCCCACTTGCTGCTCCTCTAACTTCTTTAAAAGTATAGTCAGGAATTTCTATTTGTTCACTCGTGTACGTCTCTTCGAGATTCCCACTTAATATCTTAGTTGGGGCTAATTCTTTGCCTTCTGGGTCTTCGTATCTTACTGTTACGTCTGCTCCTTTAACTGGCTTTTTCGTATAGATATACGTTACCGTTTGAGCTTCTGACGTGAATTTTCCACTTGTTGCTCCTCGAACTTCTTTAAAAGTATAGTCAGGAATTTCTATTTGTTCACTCGTGTACGTCTCTTCGAGATTCCCACTTAATATCTCAGTTGGGGCTAGTTCTTTGCCTTCAGGGTCTTCGTATCTTACTGTTACGTCTGCTCCTTTAACTGGCTTTTTCGTATAGATATACGTTACCGTTTGAGCTTCTGACGTGAATTTTCCACTTGCTGCTCCTCTAACTTCTTTAAAAGTATAGTCAGGAATTTCTATTTGTTCACTCGTGTACGTCTCTTCGAGATTCCCACTTAATATCTCAGTTGGGGCTAGTTCTTTGCCTTCAGGGTCTTCGTATCTTACTGTTACGTCTGCTCCTTTAACTGGCGTTTTTGTATAGATATACGTTACCGTTTGAGCTTCTGACGTGAATTTTCCACTTGTTGCTCCTCGAACTTCTTTAAAAGTATAGTCAGGAATTTCTATTTGTTCACTCGTGTACGTCTCTCCGAGATTCCCACTTAATATCTTAGTTGGGGCTAGTTCTTTGCCTTCAGGGTCTTCGTATCTTACCGTTACATCTGCAGCTTGGAGCAACGGTATTCGGACATTGATTGTTGCAAATCCATTTAATGCCCCTACATGATTAATACTGGTATCTATAAAGTAATATTTTATTATATAGGTTTGCCCGGGAACTAAATTATTGCCGATAAATTTACCATTTTCAAATTTAAAGCGATTAGTAGAATTTTGATAGTTGATTAAAACTGGATTCCCATTGATTCCAATAATTGCCAAAGGATCTACTACACTTTGTCCACTCTCCAAAGTAATTGTTTTAGTGATTGATTGGTTAAGGAAATTGTATTGCCTTCTTTTAGGTGAATTGTAATAGTCCAAACTAGCACGCACATCACTGATATTATTCCTAGGCAGAACCATCCCTGTTAAATTAGGTAACGATGCAGCAAAAGCCATATTATCAATATTAGTATCTCCCATCGAGATATAAGTTAATTGCTTCAACATACTAATTAAATTCAAATCATCTAAATTCATAAAAGTAACATAATATGCGTACAATTCTGAAATCCCAGTAAGATATTGAACTCCTTCTAAACTTGTAAATTGTGTTTGCTTCGTTGTATTAAAATCTAAGCGAAAATGTCCATTTATTGATGCTAATTCTTGTTTTGTAGGTGTGTAGCTCTCCCAATCAGAAATATGTTTTAGTCTTGTATTGATCAGCTTTCGTAAATTCAAATCTGGAATAGTGACCACATCTGCAAAGGTTTCGTTTTTTTCTGAAGTGTCTGTTAATTTGTTGTTGGAATCTGTCATTTGTGTTGAATCAAAAGTTAAGTCAGACTCTTTTTCAGTCTGCAGTTTTTGCTGCTCGTTCTCTTCTTTTGTCTCTTCTGAAATCAATTCCGATACATTTGTTTGAGAATCTAAAAATTCCTCTTGTCCGATGGATTCATTTGAATTGCTTTCAAATTCTCCCTCGATCTTATTGTAATCTTCTTCAGTCGGGATCGATTGATCCGAAGTATTATTATCAATAGATGGATCTTCCGATTTTTGAATCATTTTGTTTTCTGCGTAACTGACTAATGGGGATACATTCATAAACAATAAGCTACTGACAACAAGTACTATTATACTTTTTTTCATGGTGCCTCCTTGGAAGTTTCTCCTATTTATAAAATAGTAGTAGATAATACAGCAATTATACATCAGATTAGTGGAAAATCATATTTAATATATATTTATATTGTATCGTTTTCTTTAAATATATATCAGATATAACTAATTTTAATGTCTGTTTTAGAAAAAGATTACACTTTCGGATAAATTAAGGCAAAAAAAATTCATATTTAGTTTGTATTATATAAACATACCAACAAACCCTAACAAAACACTTTTTCATTTTTTAACTCCTTTTTCCCACGCTTCCCTAAAGAGTGGGTCTCTTTTTGTTCTGAGAAAATTTTCAAGTAATACTACAGAATATGAAATTTCTACCTATTGCAACTGATTAAAGCTTACTTAATTGCTATTCTAGATTATTTTATGCTACACTTTTTTCGAAATGTAAGCGTTTAACAAAAAAACAAAGAGGAGTGTTTTTATGTCTAAGAAGTTACTATTTTTACTTATTCCAATTTTCTTTTTATTAAGCCTTGGCTTAGAGCCTAATCAATCTCATGCAACACAAACCACTAAAAAAGAACCAATCATGATGGCCTATTATCGCACATGGCGGGATGTTACTATGCCTCATGATGCAAATTCCACATTACCTGATCAAAACGTCACAGCTATGACAGATATTCCTGAAGGTGTGGATATCGTTTCTGTTTTTCATTATGTAAATCCCGGAACAAATCAACAGAAATTTTGGGATACATTGAAAGATACTTACGTTCCTACCTTACATGCTAGAGGGACTCGTGTTATTCGGACGATTGATATCCGAGAAATTTGGAATGTTCCACACGCAGGAGCTACTCCCACAATAGCTGAATATGAACAATATGCCCAAAAATTAATTGATACCTACCTTACACCGTGGAATTTAGATGGACTGGATGTTGATATGGAATCTAGTTTAACAGCTAAACAAGAAGAGATGGCTGCCGGTACATTTACAGCTTTGTCTAAAAAATTAGGTCCTAATTCCAACACAGGAAAATTATTGATTTATGATACAAATAAAGATAACCATTCTTTATTCAAAAAAGTTGCACCCTATATCGACTATCTATTTATCCAAGCTTACGGTCGTTCCGCTTCTTCTTTAGATAACACATGGAACACGTATAAAAATGCCATTACACCACAGCAGTTTCTACCTGGAGTCTCATTCCCAGAAGAACAAGACCACAATCGCTGGAACGACACCGTAGAACCTTATGAAACAAGCCGTGCCTATGCTTATGCTAAATGGAATCCAAAAGATGGGCAAAAAGGTGGGATGTTTGTTTATGCGATTGATCGAGACGGTAAACAATTTGGCGACGATACGATCACAAAAACAGATTTTAATTGGACAAAACGATTAATCAATACAATGAAAAATAACTAATCAATAAAATGATTACATGAAATTTAAACATTACTTTAGAAAAGCGTTACAGTTTTGAAGAAATTAATACACAAAAAATTCATATTTGCTTTGTACTATGTAAGCATACCAACAAACAACCCTAACAAAACACTTTTTCATTTTTAACTCCTTTCCCGTCCTTCCCCAAAGGACGGGTTATTTGCTGTGAATCACTACGATTGGCTTTGCCAGAGTAGATGATGAACAGTACTTGGCGAACATTGTGAGCGAAGTTCCCTTACTTGCAAATCACTGCGATTGGCTTTGTCAGAGTAGATGATGAACAGTACTTGGCGAACACCGTGAGCGAAGTTTCCTTACTTGCAAATCACTGCGACTGGCTTTGCCAGAGTAGATGATGAACAGCACTTGGCGAACACCGTGAGCGAAGTTTCCTTACTTGTAAATCACTGCGATTAGCTTTGCCAGAGTAGATGACAAACAGCATTTAGCGAACACCGTGAGCGAAGTTTCTTTGCTTATGAATCATCAAAGGACTAGATAAAACAAATATTAATAAACCACAAAGATCACATCATCCAACGTTGAACAGTACAAAATGTACTATAGGATATGCTTTGTAACGCTTGGTAACCACTCCGAAAACTCTCCCTTCATTTCTCTCGTCCAATTTGTTAAACTAAGATAGTACTCTATCGAAAAGGCGGAAAAAAAATGGAATTATCCATCCAGTTACCCAAGAATTTTAAAGAGCAAACAGTCCGAGAACTGCTGGAACAAGAATGGTTAGTTCCTCGTAAAGTAAGGCACTTTTTACGAACTCGAAAAAACGTTTCGATTAATGGCGAATCTGCTTTATTCCATTTCCCTGTAAAAAGTGGTGATGTTATTACTTTGCTTTTTGAACCCGAAGATTACCCCACACCTGAGATCCTTTTAGGAAATGACTCGATAATCGATGTATTATTTGAAGACGAACACTTGATTATTTTGAATAAACCGATCGGTATGAAAACTCATCCCAATCAACCTAATGAAAATAATACGCTACTTAATCATTTAGCTGCTTACTTAGCTCCTAAAAACCAAGTACCTTATGTTGTTCATCGCTTGGATAAAGAAACCAGCGGGGCAATTTTATTTGCTAAAAATCCTTTTGTACTGCCAATTCTTGGTCGGTTATTGGAAGGCAAACAAATTTATCGTCGATATCAAGCTATGATTTCAGGTAATCTAAAAGCATCTTTAATCATTCGTAAAAAAATCGGCCGTGACCGACATGATCGACGAAAACGAGTGATTGATGAGCGTCGTGGAGATGCAGCTGTTACCCATGTTGAAGTGGTTTCTTATATAAAAGAAATGAACCAGACAGCCATTTACTGTGTTCTGGAAACTGGACGAACGCATCAAATTCGAGTACATCTTGAAAGTATTGGTCATCCAATCATCGGTGATCCATTGTATCATCCAAGACCTAATGGCCGGCTAATGCTTCATGCTTATGAGTTACATTTAAACCATCCATTTACTGGAGAAATCATTGTAGCAAAGGCTGAACCTGCTTTATGGTCACTTTAAAATAAAAAAAGACTGGTTGTTATTGGACAGCAGCATGATATGCCATCCAGTAAAAAACCAGTCATTTTTGATCCTATTCCCTTTAACTTATTATTGAACATGTTTACATGGATAACCAATGAATCAATTGATAAAGAGAAGCAATACTCAAATTATTTAAATTTTTAATACACGTCTGGAAAATGAATCATTTATTCAATGTCACTCGGATTTTATTTTCTCCAAATACACCTCGGTTATATACTTTTAGATAGTACGTTTTTCCTGTTTCTAACTTAGCATTAATTTTGAACTGACGATTTCCATTGCTATCATCATTATAGCCTATTTGATTTTTTGTTTCGTCATATAAATACCCTGACCAGTCTAATGTCCCTTCGCTGACAAAGCTATAGTTCCCTTCAATACTTGGTTTAAAAGCGTAGTATTTTTCTTTAGTTTCCGGCAGGGATACATCAGTTACTTTATTCAAATCCAGCGCTATTGATTTATCGAAGCTGCTTCCAACTTTGTCAGATGTCACTTTGATTGTCACGCTTTTACTTAATCCATAATAACGACCTTTTGCTGTTATTGTCACGGTTCCATAATTTTTTGCTTCAATTTCTCCAGCCTCACTGACAGTAGCTACTCTGTTGTCGTTACTGCTCCAGATCAATTCTTTATTTTCTGTCGTATTCTTAGGTGTCAGTGTTCCTGTCAGCTGTTTCTTTTCTCCTTCTTTCAGGCTTATCACTGTCGGAGTTAAAGTAAGCTCTGTCGCACGCACTACTGGATAAACTCGGATTTTATTTTCTCCAAATATACCTCGATTGTGTACTTTTAGATAGTATGTTTTTCCTGCTTCTAACTTAGTAATAATATTAAACTGGTTATTTCCATTACCACCACGATTCGCACTTAGTTGATTTTTTGTGTTATCGTATAATTCCGCTGACCAATCAAGTTTCCCTTCACTAACGAAACTGTATTCACCATCACTACTTGGTGTAAAAGTATAATATTTTTCTCTCACTTCTGATAATGTCACTTCAGTTATTTTATTTGGTTCCAGTGGTAGTGTTTTATCAAAACTACTGCCCTCTTTATCTGAAGTCACTTGGATTTTGGTGCTTTTGCGTACACCTGAATAATTACTTCTTGCTGTTATTGTTACGGTTCCATAATTTTTTGCTTCAATTTCTCCTGTGTCGCTGACAGTAGCGACTCTAGTATCATTACTACTCCAGTTTATTTTTTCATTTTCAGTCGTATTTTCTGGTGCAATCGTCCCTGTTAATTGACTTTTTTCGCCTTCTTTCAAACTTGTCACCGTCGTTGTTAAGATAAGCTCAGTTGCACGTACTACTGGATAAACTCGGATTTTATTTTCCCCAGATATGCCTCGATTATATACTTCTAGATAGTAGGTTTTTCCTGCTTCCAACTTAGTATTAATTTTAAACTGGAGGTTTCCATTACCATCATCATTGTAACCTATTCTTTTTTTTGTTTCGTCATATAAATACCCTGACCAGTCTAACGTTCCTTCACTGATAAAACTGTACTCACCTGTACTACTCGGTTTAAAAGCATAGTATTTTTCTTTAGTTTCGTTGATTGTAACATCATACAGTTCATTTACATCCATTTCTATTGCTTCATCAAAGCTACCGCCAGTATTAGTATTTTTAACAGTAATAGTTGTTGACGCTGTTTTTCTACCGTCTTCTGTCGTTACTTTTATTACTGCAGTTCCAACTGCTTTTGCGGTAACTAAACCAGTAGATGACACAGTTGCTATATTTTTATCGGAACTGCTCCAGTCTACTTTTTTATTTGTTGCATTATCTGGATTTATTGTAGCTGTCAATTGCTTTGTTGCACCTATCACTAGCTCTTTGCTTGATGGAGTAACACTTACATCAACAACCGGGACATCTGGATCAGTTATTGTAATTGTACTTGTATCTGTTTTTCCACCTTCGTCTGTCGTTACTGTAACTATGACTGTTCCTGCTTTTTTAGCTGTAACTACGCCTGAACTTGAAATTGTTGCAATCGCCTCGTTCGAACTGCTCCAGCTTATTGCTTTATTTACTGCATTTTCAGGGATGACTTTAGCATCTAGTTGTTTTGTAGTCCCTGTTTTCATAGCCACTTTTTTTGGCTCGACGCTTACACCTGTGACTTCGGCGTCTTTTCCTTTAATTGTTACATTCATCGTTGGACTAGCTTCTGAATTCACCAGAATATCAAACGCTGAATAACTTCCATCAGAAAGTGCTGTAGAAGGTACTGATTCTTTAGTCAAAGCTGTCTGCTGTTGTTCGCCATGTCCACCCATCCCTTTGTAATAGAAGCCGTCGTAATTATTTGTAGAATAATAACGAGCCGTACTTAACTGTGAATGTCCTAAAATCCCTTCATTTGCTTCTTTCAACGTGACCAGTTGTTCGCTAGGAGAATTATTCTTCCTGTATGCTTCATTTACATGGTAAATCGCAACTCCTCCAGATGCTACAATTGGCTTATCCCCATGTTCTAAACTATAAATTACAGTTTTCAAAGCTGCGTCATACCCAGTTAATTGGCGGTTTTCGATTAAAAAATATTCTTTCGGATTTGCTGTGTTTACACGTACTAAATTAAAATCAGCTTGACTGATATGATTAACATTTATATTTACAGTTTTATCCACAATTGTCGGTTCAACAATACCTAAAGCAACTTTACAATAGGCATCTAAATGCGTCGGTGTAGCTCCACTTGATTCACCTTCTAGATATGCCCATGATCCATTTGCCATTAAACTATATCTACCAAGTCCATCACCATCAGAAACACTAACATATTTCCCATCATGTTCAATTATCTTCGTTTCAGAGTTATAAAGGTCAGGTAATCCTAAATCATGACCAAATTCATGTGCTATGATTCCTAATTCAGATTGATACTCATGATCAACATTTTTTCGCCCCATCCGCTCACCAAATGCAGTATAATGATTCAATTTTATCCCATCCACAATTGGATATCCTATTTCTTGACCTCCAAAAGACCACTTATGCCCCCAAACACTTGGATTAATATTAGCACTTGATGCTTCATATCCGGCAAAAACACTCATAATATGAAGTTCATTCGGCTCAATCCTGCCATTTTTATTTGTATCATATTCAGATATATCCACTAAATCTTGAATACCTTCTAAAGCATCCTTCAAGCTCGGCAAAACCTTACTAAAGTTGTTAAAGACCTTAGGATGATCTTGATCTAATTTGATCCGAACAATTCCATCTTGCTTACCATACGTTTCTTTTGCTGGCACAATATTTATTTTGTCATTCGTTGCTTCTTTATAATAAGTAACCAAACTTTTACTTGTTTGAGAAAAAATTCTATTTTCCCACTCTGCATCTGAGTATTTCAATTCCATATCATTAAATTCTATTAAAACAACTAGTAGATTTTGATTTTTATTCCATTTAGTAGCAGCTTTTGTCGTTCTTGATTCTTGTTTAAGTGACTCATTTTTATTCAATTTATCAATATCATTTACTGTCAAAGAATTGGCTGGACGCTCATCAATCAAGTATTTGCTTTGAGATGGTTCAGTTGTTTTTGTCTGTTTGTTTAGCTGACTATAATACCAATAATCATCTTCTCCTATACTAATCAGATCTCCAGTCCTATTAGCTATAACATAATTTAAATACTCATCACCAACAATTTGCGCTTCAAATTGTTGCCCGGAAGGTTGTTTGTATCCACCTATTTCCATATCTGCTGGCACTGCATATCCACTAACAGTAGACATTAAAGACAAGCACAGTCCCATCATAACCATCATTAAACCTTTTTTAATTTTTTTCATCCTTTTAAAAACCCCTTTATTATTTTTTGTAACAAAAACATATCACATATTTAATATATCATATAAATAAATATTTGAGCTATATTTTATATATTTTTTACATTAAAAACATATAATTATGAATTTTATTTTATGTAATTTAAATAAAGAAGAGGATAAAACCATCAAATCAATGGTCTTATCCTCTTCTTTATTCTATTTTTTATTGATTTATTATTGCTTGTAGCGTACTTAAGCCTAATTGCAAATACTTTTCAAAAAAGCCCGATAGTTCTTTTAAAATTTTTTGATTCATCCCACCATCATCATTTTCAACTTGTAAAACTAATAATGGCTCATGTAAACTCATTCGAAGTAAGAACCAACCACTCCCATATTCATCATAAACATACACTCGAATTCCTTCATGATTTTCAGGATCAACCTTCATACCTCGTTGACTCGCAACAAAACTACTTAGCTCCAGAATCACTTGTTCACCATATTCACGAACATTACTTGCCAAAATTTCAAAACGTAGTTCTTGGGTTTCAGCGGGTTGTTTTAATGAACTAATCAACTCTCCAATTGTTGAGCCTTCATTTTTTAAGCGTGGCAGCAACATCAATATTTTAGCAATAACGTAGGCACCATCATCTAAAAAGTAGTTTTCTTTAAAGGCCGCATGTCCACTGGTTTCAATCGCTAATTGAGTATCGATTCCTTCTTTATTTAATTCAATCATTTTATTGATGACATTACGATAGCCGGAAATATAGCGAACTTGTTTGCCACCTTTGGATTCAATAAACTCTTTCAGATGACTTGAAGTTGGTGAATTTGTAACAATGCTACTGCCTGGAAACTCTTCTAACACAATCGTAGCTAAAACAGCAATTAAATTGTTTCGATTGATTACTTCGCCAGATGCATCTACTACTGCCGATCGATCGACATCGGTATCAAAAATCACACCTAAATCAGCTTCGTTTTTCAATACAGCTTGTTGAATACTTTTCATTGCTTCTTTATTATCTGGATTTGGTATATGGTTTGGAAACATCCCGTCTGGTTCTAAAAATTGAGAGCCTGTGATATCAGCTCCCAGTCTTGCTAAGACCTTTTCAGCAAAGAAACCACCTGCCCCATTGCCTGCATCCACTATAATATGAAAACCTGCTAGAGGTTTTTCTTCTGTTGTTTTCATTCCTTTACGAATCTTATCCGTTAAATCAGCGGAATAATCATCTAAAATCGTTGTTTTTGTTGCTGAGCCTTTTGCTAAAAGTGCAGGTTCGTCAGCGTGTTCTAAGATATAAGCAATATCCGCTTTTTCTGCACCACCAGATTTAGTAAATAATTTTAATCCATTAAAATAATATGGTAAATGGCTCGCTGTTATCATAATCGCTGCATCGCAATCATATTGAGAAAACTGAGTTGCCATAAACATTGCTGGTGTAGTGGCTAAGCCAAAATCTAGGACTTCTACGTTTTGTTCCATAAAACTATCAATCAATGCTTGTTTCAAGCGATCCGCTGAAATACGGCTATCATGACCGATGCCAATTTTTAATTTTCCCGATTGATGTTTTTCAGCTAAATTTTTTTCATCACGAAGCCAATGAACCATTCCTACCGCGATTTTCCCGACTTGCTCTGGCGTTAGGTTCGCTGTTTTTTCTTCATGATCTACTGCTATTCCTCTTATATCCGACCCGTTTTGTAACGCTTTCAAATCCATGTAACCAAATCTCCCTTCATTTTTTGATTGGTTATGTTTAAGCCATCATCGCTTCAAATCGTTCAACAACGGCTATCGCGTCATCTTCTGAACGAGCAATGATAATGATTGTGTCTACTCCTGCTACAGTTCCTGCAATTTCTTCATAGCTGACTTCATCTAAAAAATTCGTCACAACATCTGCTGCGCCCATATCAGTATGAACAATTACCATAAACTGGACACGTTCCATGCGAATCACTGAATCTTTAACAGATTCTTTTAGTTTTTCTTCGCTGCTGGATGCTTGTTGTTGAGAGAATAAGGCATACTTCACTCGACCATCTGATCCGTGGGTTTTAACGATGCTCATCTCACGAACGTCTCTTGAGACAGTTGCTTGCGTTGCTTTGACGCCGGATTGTTCAAGAAGTGCAATCAGGTCGTCTTGGGTTTCTATTTCATTTTCTGTGATCAATTGTTTGATCAACAGCTGCCGATCTACTTTTTTCATGTCAACACTTCCTGTTTTTAGTTGTTTTCTTTATTATAGCGAAAGTCTGAGAAATTTGCATTTCTTTTTGGTAAAAATTACTTTATTATGAGAAAAGTGAGGGAAAACGTCGAAAAAGTGTAGAACAATCACTTGACTTTGTTCTACACTTTTTCTGGTAATATAGTTTTCAACATTATAAGGATTTAGGTTTTTTTTCGAGCTATGTCAATGTTAATTCCCGTTGTTATCATCTAAATCTATCACAGTTGTAGCATACTCTAAGAGTTTTTTATCATGTGTAACCATCACAACAGCTTTATTTTTTTCAGTAACTAAATATTGAAAATATTCTACTATAAACATGGCATTTTCGTCATCGAGATTACCTGTAGGCTCATCGGCAAAAATAATCTCAAAAGGTTTTAATAATGAACGAATAAGAGCGATTCTTTGTTGCTCGCCACCGCTTAATAAAAATACTTTTTTAGCTAGGATTGATTCCGATAATGAAAATTTCTCTAAAAGGGTTGTTAAATCCGTTTTCTTAAAAGACTTATTGTATTTAATCGCCAGCTTAAGATTCTCTAACACCGTCATATTTTCTAACAAGCCATAATTTTGGAACATGTAGCTGATAACATTCTTTCTAATCTTTTGAATATTTTTTTTCTTAACAACGGAATGATTGTATTTTAAACTTCCTGTAAATTTATTTTCTAATAAACTTAGGTTGTTAATCAGTGTAGTCTTTCCAGTGCCACTTTTTCCTGTTATCAAAACAAAATCTCCCGCTTTAACCGATAGCGTAAAATTGTTAATTATTTTCTTCTTGTCTATCTCAATTGACAAATCTGTAGCCTCAAATATCATAAAAATCCTCCTTCAGAGTAACGGATTTATTTTTAAAATGAATACATCCATAAATTGTTAGGTTAAGTATTAAAATAAATAGCAATGGGAAAAAACCAAAAGAATTTTTAGGATAGACTATATAAAAAACTGATACAGTAGTCATTTCTATAAGTATTGGGAAAAATACAACATCTATACTCTGGTTTAGTGCTGAGTAACCTAGTATTTTTTTTACGAAGAGTTTTTTTGAATTTATTTTGTAAATCACTAAAGAAATTTGAATATTCAACGTCAATAGTAAAACAAGCAAAATACCGTACTGAATACTTAAATTGAACAATATAACTTCATTTCTAGCAACATTTTCTCCACGTTCTTTAAAGACAGATATCGTAAAGTTTACAATCCCGTTAAGCCCTGATCCTCTCACATCTTTTTTTATAAGATCAAAAGGTTCCTTTCCAGCTATATCACCAAAATCAATAAACAATCCTCCATTCATGGTTAAAATATTTCCCCAAAATAGCCCGTCCATTAATTTAGGATTGACTACTATTGCTATAGGATCCTCAATATTATTCTTTTCTGCCTCAGTACCGTAGAACACATTATATGTAAAATACTTTTGTTTGTTTTCAACATATAACACTTGAATTTTTAGTTGATCCAAAGAAATATCAGCATTTGGCGGATCTTCTGTCAATCTAAATTTTACGTCTGCTAAATAATTCTTCTTTATTTCTGATTCATATTTTTTGTATTTCTTTGGAACAAGGATGGATAGTGTATTAGCATCAGAATTTATCCGTTCTTTTTCAGCATCTGTGACAAATTTTATCGGATTGACCTTTAAATAATTCCTATCAATCGTTATATCTGCACCACCTGGTGAAGTAATAAATTCTTCTTTATCCGATATTCTGTCTTGCCCAACCATCCTGGAGACCCCCTTAGAATTATAGATTACTGTATAGTTATAGGGAGCAATAATAAACGTTTTGTATTTAGTTGAGATTCGTTCATAAAATTTTTGAGCGTTTTTTAAATATGTTTTCTCTTCTATATTGTTGTCTCGATCCAATTGATTGGTTATGTTGGTCTTATATAAATTCTTAGTTCTTGACCAAACTTTGTTGGATTGACTTATGCTACTATATTTTTCGATTTCACTTTGGATTCTTTGGGATTTTCCTAGAAATAAAAATAAAGCTATACATAACAATATCCCCAGAATAATCGTTACTACCTTGCTTGGAGCAGCACCTTTCATATTGTTCATTTCCCGTATAAAGTGATATAAATATAGCTGCATTGAAAGATAGATAACCAATGAAAATAGGTAAATGGAAAGACACAGTAGTATTGACCATAGTAAATTTAGATTGATATGTTTAGATAAAAATATAAATATCAGCAAAGATATGATTAGTCCGTATAAGATAGAATAGGTTAATTTCATTGATTGCAGTACAATTTGTTTAGCAGAATAACCTAAAATTTTCTTTAAAGAAATAACTTTTCTTTGAGA
Organism: Enterococcus sp. AAFC-DPL-5146; assembly: GCF_058216635.1. Lineage (NCBI taxonomy): Bacteria > Bacillati > Bacillota > Bacilli > Lactobacillales > Enterococcaceae > Enterococcus > Enterococcus sp. AAFC-DPL-5146. The sequence continues at coordinate 2,681,680 of NZ_CM177103.1, forward strand.
AAATGCCATCGAAAGAATACACACAAAGAAAAATATAATCAAATACAGTAGAACAATATTTTGATAGGCGTTTATCGTAAAAGTATCGGATATCGTTGGGGCAGATATTTTTATAGTTCCATATTTTTGGAAAGTCGTTATAATATCTTGCTTATCCCCATTCCCTTGAATATAGAAAACATTACCCAAGCCACTATTTTTGACTTGCTCAAATGAATAAAGCTTTATTTTGAAGTAATCACTTGGTAAATTTATAAGACCGATATTATTTTCATCTTCATCCGAATAATTTGTAACATAGGAAGTCTCAGATTTTTTTGGAAATGCCCCCTCTTTCAAATCGAAGAATGGATTTACTTTAGGATTTGTTGAGAGAATATTTAGTGTGTCTTTATCAGAAAAATTGTATTGCGAAATATTTATTTTATTTTTAACAGATTCACTATAAATGTCATTAACTAACTTTTTATAATCGGTTTGTGGAGAATAGATAATATGAAGCTCTTGGGTATTTTCATAGAGTGCTTTGTTGATATCAAGACCATTTAAAATACTGGTGGAAGAGAATAATACTAAAAGAAAAATGATTGATGATAAGATAAAATTGATTTTTTTAATCATATGTATTCGACCTTTCTGATAGGGTAAAAAGAGAGTGTTAGTTTAAACACTCTCTTCATTTATACTTAGTTGACTAGTAGACATTCCACCAACCTGTATTTCCACTCAATGTTGCATTTGCTGTTGCATAAGCACGTCTGCCTGCACTTTGTTTATCTCGAACAGAGCCACCCCAACCATTTTTAGCTGTTGCACTATGTGTTCTTCTAGAATGATCATATCTTGCCCACACTTTAAATCCGTTAACACCACAAGCAAAGTCTCCTCCTCCAGCAGCATATCTTGCTTTCGGTATAACATCGTCTGGCGCTACATCATTACGCGCTTCCATTCCTCCACCAAATAAAGCTTCCTGATCCTCACTCGCTTGTACAGAAAAACCACCGACAACACTCATTGCTAAAATGCCTAAAAATAAAATAGTTTTCTTCATACTTCTTCCTCCATTATTTTTTATTACCATTTCTGGTACAAACTTAGCTTACTATCAGTTAGAGGCTTTTATAAAGAACTTGTTAATTTACATGACGAAATAAAACTGTGTATACGCATATATCCAACATGCAAGTTGTAGTTTACATCCTTAAATACTTAATAAAAGAGATTTATACTTGATTTCCAGTATTTTATTCTTAACATTTACTGTAAAATATAATTAATTTATAATGTGAATTATGTTAAAATTAATTTATGTACATTTATATTTACACAGGAGGAATAACATGGAATCTTTAGGTTACAAACTTAAATCATTGAGAATGGAAAATAACTACACACAAGAAGAATTAGCACAGCAATTGTTCGTAACAAGGCAAACTATTTCTAAATGGGAAAATGGAAAAACCATTCCAGACATTAAAACATTAAATCAAATTTGTAGCTTCTATAATATTCAGTTAGCGTCTTTAGTATCAGAAAACACCCCTGATCAAAAAGAGATGAAGCATCCTATAACGTATATAAAATACTTAGCTCTTTCAGTAAATGTTGTTATAATATTCATTCTTTTGTTTAATTTAATACAAAGCTCTTTTTTTGCTTACACACATGGCGCTTTTACATGGTTTATTTTGTTTTTACTTGCTGTTATCCTGTTATCAAACATAGTGATTATCTTCATTTTAGATAGTTATAAAGCCTATTTATTCAATGTTGTGATCCCAGTGCTAATACTTATTATTGTTAATGTTATGATATAAAATAAAACAAAAAAGCTAGCCAAACGAATCTCGTTCAGCTAGACAAAATAAAAAGGCACTTTGCAAGAAGATGAGTTGAAGTGATTAAAATCTTTATCACTTTGATTTTTGGGTAAAAAAAGACCACTATCTTCCACGCTAAAGTAAGGATAGTGACAACGTAATAATCTATCGAGCTTTAGTCAAAACTCAACTAAAGAGTCCGTGTATCCGCACTGGCTTTTTTTGTAATCATAATGAATAATGATTACCTTCTTGTTTATGATGTCTTTCTTACAACGAATACTATAGAGGAGAAGATTTCCTTGGGACTAAAACTATCTGAACAAGAAAGAAAAATAGTGACTATTTTGTCCGCTGGAGTAATTTAAACGATTATTATCTATTCTACCGTTGATTGCCAAGATCCTTCCAAACTAAACAAGCTGGGTGTCTGGAACTATTTTTAATAGTAAGAAAAACAAAGGCACCTGACTTCGGTTCTTAGCGAAAATGAACTACTAGATCATCTTGAATTGATTTTTGGAAAAAACATGATTTCACTAAAAAAAGCAAACAGATCACCATTTCAATGGTTACCAATATAAATAAAAAACAAAGTACAACAAGATGATCATTCACCTTGTGCACTTTGTTTTATTTTTACTCTAATCCTAAAACAGCATATTTCTTTGCAAACTCGTTCATACTTGGCAACATGATTCCTATCATGATCAGACTAAAAATCACTCCACCGATTGCCCATGAAAGCAGCTCGCCTTTACCAATAATAGAAACGATCATTGATAACCACAACATCGTCATTAATCCGACAGCTTTTATAAAAAATAATGTTCCGTTATATTTTTTCACTTTTGTAATAAAGACATCTGTATAAAAACGGTACTCCATGTAAATGACAAAGGTTTCTACTACTATCACTACAAGTACCTGAACTAGAAGAAAACTGCTTTTCGGGAATAGTGAGCCAAATAATGTCATAATTAGATCCAGCACTATCGCCAGCACTGGCAACAAAATCGTGCGCCATTTCCTATTCAAACTGTTATAGTATCCCCAAAATGATTTTTGTTGAATACAGTTTAGCTTTTGATCCATATTTTCTTCGTACATACCGATATCCCCCTTTTTTTCAGTTAAGCTCTCCTTTTACCTAATAATATTAAACGTATCACATCAAAATAAATGATTCAATGTCTTTTAAGAAAATACTACTGTTTCTCTAGCATCCCTTGTTTCGTCAAATAATCATGCGCAACCGCCGCTGGATCTTTTTGCTCTACATTGACTTGGTAATTCATCTCACTCATCTCTTCTTCGGTGATTTTGCCAACTAATGGCTGCAACAATTCTTTTAATTCTGGATATTTTTCAAGAGTCTCAGCTTTCAACAGTGGTGCCCCTTGATAAGGTGGAAATAATTGTTTATTATCCTTTAAAATAACCAAATCGTATTGCTTCAATTCACTATCCGTCGAATAAGCATCTACCACATTGACATCACCATTATTGATTGCTTGATAACGTAAAGATGGTTCCATTGACTTCACATCTAAATTAAGATTATACAGTTTTTGTAATCCTTTATAACCATCATCACGGTCGATAAACTCTAAAGTGAAACCAGCTTTCAACTGATTTTCGACTTTTTTCAAATCTTCGATTGTTTTCAATCCATTCTCTTCCGCAAATGATCGTTTTACTGCAACCGCATAGGTGTTTTGGTAACGCATTGGTTCTAGATAATCCATATTTTCTTGTTTTTTGATTTGGTCACGTGCGTATTCATATACTTCTCTTGGATCTTTCGATGTATTCTTATTGTCTTTCAAAAATGTTTCTAAGACTGTTCCGGTAAATTCTGGATATATATCGATTTCTCCAGATTTTAATGCGTTATAGAGAAAGCTCGTTTTTCCAAAGTTTGATTTTAGATTGACGTGGACATCACTATTTGCTTCAATTAATTCTTTGTACATGTTAATCAAGATATCTGGCTCTGCACCTAATTTCCCTGCTACAGTGATTTCTTTTTGCTCTGCTTCTTGATGAGTGTAAACAAATGATCCTACCAACAAAGCTAGCAACACTGTAAACGCGACTGCAATCCTTTTAACTGTGGCTTTTTCCAATAAATGGATACAAAAGTTAAACAAAACTGCCAAAACAGCTGAGGAAATGGCACCAATCAAAATGAGATAAACATTGTTTCGATCGATCCCTAATAGAATAAACGTCCCTAAACCACCTGCCCCAATCAAGGCTGCAAGCGTTGCTGTTCCGATAATCATAACGGTAGCCGTACGAATACCCGAAATGATATAAGGCAAAGCTAACTGTACTTCAAATTTGATTAGTCTCTCTCGTTTATTCATACCAAATGCAATAGCGGCTTCCTCTAAAGAAGGATCAATTTCCGTCAAACCAGTATAAGTATTTTGCAAAATCGGAAATAGTGCATAGATTACTAAGGCGACAATTGCTGGCGGACTACCAATACCGATGATTGGAATCAATAAACCTAGGAGTGCCAAGGAAGGAATCGTTTGGAAAACCCCAGTGATTTGTAAGACGAATTCAGCCGCTTTTTTATAATTAGTCAATAAAATTGCTAACGGAATAGCTAAAAGAATCGCAATCAGTAATGACAGTAAAGATAGTTGAACATGCTCTACTACAGCTTGAACGAAGTCTTCTTTTCGTGCTATGAATGTTTCTATTAGTTTTCCCATATTATTGATCACCTTTTTCTATCTTTGACTCTAAAAAGCGTAAAATCGTTCGATCGGTAATTTCACCAATTGGACCGTTGTCGTCTATAAGCACAACCGTTTCCCCATTTACAAGTTGACGAACTATCGCCGACAGTGTCGTGTCTAAGGTCACTTTTGTTCCACTATCTACTTGATTATCTTCCACAAATCCCAATTTTAACAACTCTTGTGCACAGTAGTTTTCCAGATTAGAATGATCTTGTTGGAAAAATTGTGCTACGAAGTTATTAACCGGATTACTTCGGATTTTCTCTGGTGTGTCTGTTTGAACGATTTTCCCATCTTTCATTACACAAATTCTATCTCCTAAAAACAACGCTTCATTCATATCATGCGTTACAAAAACGATTGTACTAGCTAGTTCTTTATGAAGCTCTTTGATTAATAGTTGCAACTGTCCTCTAGAAATTGGATCTAAGGCACTAAAGGGTTCATCCATTAAGATTATGTCTGGTTTAGCTGCAATCGCTCTTAAAATCCCTATGCGTTGTTGTTCGCCGCCAGACAATTCAGCTGGTTTTCGATGTAAATACTCTTCTGGTGGTAAGCTGACTTTTCTTAATAATTCTTTTGTTCTTTCCCGTCTTTTCGTTTTATCCCAATGTTTCATTTCGGGAATCAATTCAATGTTTTCAGCAACGGTTAGATTTGGGAAAAGAGCGATTTGTTGAAGGACGTAGCCAATTGTTAATCGTAGTTCTTTTACGTTGTAGTCGATCAATCTTTGATTGTTAAAGTAGATATCTCCATCGGTGGGTTCAATTAGACGATTGATCATTTTTAATGTTGTCGTTTTCCCGCTCCCGCTCGGTCCAACTAATACAAAAAACTCACCGTCTTCAATTGAAATATTGAAATTTTCTAGTACTAACTGGTCGTTGTATTTTTTTGATACGTCTTTAAAATTAATCATTTGTTCACCTCATTTTTTCTTGTTTACATACTATTTTTACTATAGGAAAGTCATTGGCTAATTTTAGGTACGTTTATAAGTATACTTTATTACGCCATTTGTTTCTAACGACTTGATTCTATTATATAGGAAAAAACCTGACAACTGTCTGTCAGGTTTTAATCTAAAAATGTTTTATCATATTGTTTAATTTGGCACATTTTGCAGCGTCCAAGTCAATTTCCCTTGATACGCACCTTTATACGCACCATTTGGGACAGTCAGTTGGACGCCTTTTTTACGCGTGAGTCCTTCTTCTGTTGTCGCTTCTTCTGTATAGGATTCAAATATGTCTGTAAATCGGCCTTTCCCTTTGCCTTGAGTTGCATTAAAGACAGATCCTGTTGCGCCTTCTTTAGTCACGGTCACCGTATGTCCGACTGCTTCTTGGGTTTCTGCTCCACCAGATTTTACTTTTTCAGTTGGAATATACAATTCCCAGCCTTTTAATTCTTTCCCCTCAGGTGTTTGCAAGGGTGTTGTCATGGCTACACTCACACTCCAGCCTTTACCTGTTCCAGACATATCCACCACTTCAATTCCTGAGCTATAGCCTTTTGCACCTTCTGATGGTTCAGGCGTTACTTTATCCAATTTGGTTGCTCGTGTTGTACCGATCGGCGCATGTGGAAATTTAAAGTCGGAAACGGCTCGAATCGTAAATTCATCTGTCTGCGGTTCTTTGTCTGAAATTAGTTCTTCTGTTGGGCCCATAAATTGATATATGACCGTCTTTTGTTCATTCATTTCAATCACTGCTATTTCTGGTTTTTTCAGTATACTATAGCCTTGTTTTTTTACTGTTTCAATTGTTGATATAATCTGTTGTTCCTTTTCTAAATCAACAGATTGATTGGGTATCTTGTATAGTATCAACTCATCATGAATCTTCTGCCCATTTTCATCTTGGAATAAAATGGTTAAGGGTAACAGCTCTGTAACGGTTATTGTCGGTGCTGCTTCAAAAGAGGTATCATGAAAAACCATTTTTTGGCTAGGATTGATATTCCCAATGTCGTTGTTCGTTGTTGGAGGATTGACAATTCCTGCTTTTACTGCTGAACCTTCATGGTCTCTTGCAAAGAATTGAATCTTATCTCCTTCTTTTAATGTCACATTTTCAAGCAATAGTTCAAAATCACCTGTTCCATTAACAACTAAATTCGATGTGTCCATCATTTGACCATTAAGCGTTGCAGTGATTTCTGCTGTAGGATCTTCTACATGCCCTTTAATACTTTTAGCCAGATTATAAATTATCTTACTCTCAACTTTAACAGGCTTTGGTGGAATGATTTGGAACGGCTCGACTGTCTTTGTCAAAATTTGATTATCGAATCCTGCTGTTAATTCCCCACTTGTTAAGTTTACTTTTGTAATAGTAACTTTATCTCCAACTTCAAAGTATTTCCCTGTATCAATTTCAAAAAGTCCTCCTTGAGGTTCTTCTCCATAAATACGAATACCAGGTTTTTCCTTCGTATCTCCTACCGTCTTCACGTTTTCATAAACTTCTTTTTCCCCATTTACTCTTTGAACTTCTACAGTAACTTCTGCTTCGTCATCCCATGCTGGACGCGTTCGACTCAATCCAACGGGTAGACTTACTCGTCCATGAATTTTTTTATCTGCAGTCGTCGGTACTCTAAGCATATCTGCCACAGCCCAACGCGCATTATTACTACTTAAACGAGTATAGTTTGTTAACCCTCCCGTTCCGATTGTCGTTATGTTAAAATCGCCTGGTCTATTTGTTGCAGCAAGTTCTTTGAAATTTTCTCCCTTAAAGCCATAATCTAAATCACGGAAATTCAAATCGGGATCTTGTTCTAGCGAAGTCCCTTTTTTCCACAGAGACAAATCACTTTCAGTGGCCGTTAACGTTGATGTATTGTCTGCTTGCAAAATATTTCCACCGCCAGGTCGAGTATTACTGAAATCCATAAAGAATGGTTTATCAAACAGAACATCTAATCGACTCGTTGTTCTAAAGATTCCTACATTACTACTAGCGGTTTGACCTCTTGCTTCGAAATAGCCATCATTTCTAGCGATGATCGATCCCTTTTGCTCTTCCATATCAATCGCAGGTCCAGAATCAGCATTAATCCTTACTTCTGATCCTTTGCCTTCAACACTAAATTTATTGACATCTCCAGGACCTATATCTTTAACTGCAGTGTAATGAACGCCTTGGTTTCCATCACCACTTCCACCGTTATTTGCTGCCCCATTTCCTGGATTGTTTACTACAAATTTTCCATTATTCTTGACGTTCACTTGATTTCCAAAGCCCAATAATCTTAATGCGGCCGCATTCCCACCTGTTTTTTCAATAGTCAATTCTGCATTGTCAATATTAAAGGTATAATGTCCATTCCACAAAGAAGGTTGTCCACTTCTCATAAATCTCAATGGTGCCGCTGCACTTGAACTATCACCGTATGTTTCACCAGATTTAATAGTCAATTTAGCTCCAGCCGTTAAATCAAAGACACCATATGTTGACTGCATCACCATTCCACTAGATTTATTTGCGACAAGATCTACTTGCGCTTCATCAGAAATCATTATACGTGCACCTTGACTGTACGTATCAGCATCTCGATATCCTAAATAAATAGTTGCTCTTCCATCACTTTGAACCAGCCGATTACTTTCTCCTTTGATTAACGTTTCCTTTCCAGAAACCTCTAGGCTAGGGTTTCCCCCTTCCAATTGAATGCTATCTCCTTGTTCGACTTTAGCAACTACTTTTGATCCACCCTCTACTTTCATCAACGCCCCATCTCCAGCTAATTGAATGCCATTTCCAGAAGCCACTAAATTGACCTGACTGTTATCAGAGACCAGCATTTTAGGATTTTGTCCCTTCATATAAACACTAGATTCAAGTCGCTGTGTTTCGTGTTGAATATCTAATCTACTATTTTTTGAAATGTTAATTTGTGGTGCATCTATTTGAAACTCTAATACAGGTTTTCCAGAACCTTTTAGCGCTATCTGCCCACCATTTTGAACCGTTATTTTTGATCCTGTTGGCCTTGTGTTCATAGGACGCCCCATATAAATCCCGTTTCCATTTTCTGTTGCAATGTTTAATTTGGCATTTGTAACATCAAGTTCTGCTCCTATATAAGTAGCCATAGAAATTCCCGTACGTAATCCAGAACCATTAATTGACACTTCACTCTCTTCGCTTACTTTAAAAATAGTGGGTGGTTGGATATGTTGATTACTATAAAAATCAATAATAGGGATTGATGCTGTCACCTCACTATTTTCCGCACTTATGTCAAGAGTAGAGCCTCCAGCTATGTTAATCTCGGATGCATTTCTTATCACTATATTTGTTTGCGGATTTATTGATTCAAATTTCGTCGTCTTAATAATCAATTTCGAATTTTCAATCATCGTTAACTGAAAAGGTTCTTCCTTAAAACCACTGATTACCTTCATATCCTTCCGATTCATGATAACTTGCGCGCCACCTTGAACACTCATCTTAACTTGTCTAAATAAAACGAAGTTAGCATTTTTAGAGAGTTCACTATTAAAGATATTTTTCCCACCAGTAAAAACTAGATTTGACTGTTGTAAATTGGTGATTGGCGATTGGTTGTTTGGTCCTTCACTGACATTCTCCATTTCAACAGTGCTTATTGGCCCTGGATACATGGACTCATAATTGAGTAGTGCATATTCAAAACTTGTACCACTTAAAACAATATTTTCCAATCTAAAAGTAAAATTTCCGGAATACACCTAGAAACCTTGTGAAACTGACTCAAGTGTATATCCATTGCCTCTGATAACTAAATCCCGATTTATAGCATAAGTATCATAGGTCATCCTCACATTACTCTTTAATTCTATCTGTGTGACAGTTGGATCATATACAGCATTTTTTAATTGCACTCCACTGGATACTTGAACGAGCTTACCCTCAAATGTTGCTCTATGTACTTGATCGACTTGTTCTATTTCGTCCTCAGCTTTGATTGCTGTACTATCTAAATAAAAATTACCTATACTGATTATTCCTATAAGTAACATCCCAAAGATAACTAGTTTATTTTTATGTTTCAATTCATGACACTTCCTTTTGTAGAGATTAATTATTTAGTTGAAAATAGAGAATCATTTATTAAATTAATTGTTGGAAAAAGAAATTATTTTTACTGATAGCAGGAATTTAACCCTCTCGCTAACTCTATTCCCTGCGATACCCTTACTAATTCTACAGCGGATTCTAAATATATAAAACAACAGGTAAGCGCTTTCGAATTAAATTTAAATTACATTAAGCTGTGCGTAAGTATTAATAAAAATAGTATATGCTTTTAACTACTTATTTTTTAGGTATACAAAAAAACCTGACAACTATCGGTCAGGTTTTAATTTTTCGCTCAAAAATAGCTCATTACATTTTTATTCATTCACTATTGAGTCGCTTAATTCGGCACATTCTGTAGCGTCCAAGTCAGCTTCCCTTGATAGGTACCTTTATACGCACCATTTGGGACTGTCAGTTGAACACCTTTTTTACGAGTAAGTCCTTCTTCTGTTGTTGCGTCTTCGGTATATGATTCAAATAAGTTTATAAATCGACCTTTTCCTTTGCCTTGAGCCGCACTAAAGACAGATCCTGTTGCGCCTTCTTTAGTCACAGTCACAGCATGTCCAATCGCTTCTTTTGTTTCTACTCCATCAGATTTTACTTTTTCAGTTGGAATATGCAATTCCCAGCCTTTTAATTCTTTCCCCTCGGTTGTTTGCAAGGGTGTTGTCATGGCTACTTTCACATTCCACCCCTTGGCAGTTCCGGACATATCTGCCACTTCAATTCCTGAACTATAGCCTTTTGCACCTTCAGATGGTTCTGGTGTTACTTTATCTAATTTGGTTGCTCGCGTTGTCCCGATTGGCACATTTGGAAATTTGAAGTCGGAAACGGCCCGAATCGTAAATTCATCTGTTTGTGGTTCTTTGTCCGAAATTAGTTCTTCTGTTGGCCCCATAAATTGATAAATGACCGTCTTTGCCTCATTCATTATGATTACTTCTGGTTTTGGTTTTTTTAATAGATTGTATTCTTGTTTTTTTAATGTCTGAATCGTGCGTGTAATCTGTTCTTCCTTCGTTAAATCAACAGACTCATTTGGTGTTTTGAACATTGTCAAACTCTTATGAATCGCCCGGCCATTTTCATCTTGGAATAGAATGCTTAACGGCATAAGCTCACTCACATTAATTGTGGGCGCCGCTTCAAATGATGTATCATGAAAATTCAATTTTTGGCTAGGATTACTATTCCCTGTATCATTGTTCGTTATCGGTGGATTCACTACTCCTGCTTTTAACGCTGAACCTTCATGGTCTCTTGCAAAGAGTTGAATTTCATCTCCTTTTTTTAACGTCATATCTTCAAGAGACAGTTCAAAGTTCCCCCTATTATCAACAACTACATTAGATGTATCCAGAGGTTGTCCATTTAACGTAGCTGTAATTTCTACCGTTCTATCTTCCACATGACCTTTGATACTTGTTGCTTGATTGTTAATCGCATCACTTTCGACTGTAACAGGCTTTGGAGGAATGATTTGGAATGGTTCGACTGTTTTTGTCAAAATTTGATTATCAAATCCTGGCGTTAATTCCCCACTTGTTAAGTTTACTTTTGTAATAGTGACTTTATCTCCAACTTCAAAGTATTTCCCTGTATCAATCTCAAAAAGTCCCCCTTGAGGTTTCTCGCCATAAATACTAATACCAGGTTTCGCTTTGCTATCCCCTACTGATTTCACTTTTTCATAAATTTCTTTTTCTCCGTTGGCCCTCTGTACTTCTACAGTAGCTTCTACTTCATTATCCCACGCTGGCCGTGTCCGATTAAGTCCTACTGGTACACTCAATCGACCATGAATTTTTTTATCTGCAGTGGTAGGTACTCGAAGGACATCTGCCACAGCCCAGCGAGCGTTATTACTGCTTAATCGAGTATAATTCGTTAATCCTTGTGTGCCAATTGTATTGGTATTGAACTCACCTGGTCTATTCGTCGCACCAAGCGTGTCAAAGTTAGAGCCTTTGAACGCATAATTTAAATCAATAAAATTCAAGTCCGGATCTTGCTCTACGCCAGTTCCTTTCTTCCATAAAGATAAGTCACTCTTAGTAGCCTTTAATGTTGAGCTACTATTCACCGTGAAAATGTTCCCACCATTCCCTCGGGTATTCGTAAAGTCCATGAATAATGGTTTATCAAATACAACCTCTAATCGATCTGATGTTCTAAAAATCCCTGTATTTGTCGTAGCGGTCTTCCCTCTAGCTTCAAAATAGCCGCCATCCGAAGCAGTAATTAAACCTGGTTGATCATGCATATCAATTGCTGGACCTGAATTAGCAGCAATCCTTACTTCTGAACCTTGTCCAGTTACATTAAATTCATTTCTATCTCCAGTTGCATCAGGAGACTTCGTATAGTGAATCCCTTGATTTCCTACCGCGTCTCCACCATCATTAGGAGTGCCATTTCCAGGATTATTTATTGTGAACTTCCCATTATTTTTTACATTCACTTGGTTTCCATGACCAAACAATCTAACCCCAGCAGCACTTCCCCCACTTTTTTCAATGTTCATTTCCGCATTATCAATATTAAATAGATAATGGCCATTTTGACTACTTCCATAACCACTTCTCATAAATCTTAAGGTTGCATTTGCATTGGCAACATAGCCATCCGTAGGTCCAGACGTAAGGTTTATCTTAGCACTAGAGGATAGATTAAATACGCCATAGCTTGACTGCATAACCATTGCACTTGATAAATTAGATATCAAGTTTACTTCCGCCTGATCCTCCACCGTAATAGCTGCACCTGTAGACAGTCTCTCAGCATCAGGATTTCCTAAATAAATCGTACCCGCTCCATCTACGAATCTTTGACGATTGCTTTCAGACACAAACGATGTTCCCACCCCAGAAACAGTTAACTGCGGCTGATTCCCAAGCAAGCGGATGCTATCTGTATCGCCAACTTTACTGTTCATTTTTGATCCGCCAGTGACTGATAATTTAGCACCCGTTCCATCCAGTTGAATGGTTGGAGAGGTTAATCCATTCAACTTCACAGAACTATTCTTTTCTACCATCATATTTGGCGCATTTCCAACCATGTGAATTCCACCAGCTGCCATTCCTCCAGTTTGTGAGGTACTTTCCTGATTAAATTCACTTTCAGATACAGTAAACTGGGTATTACTTCCTTTCATCCATAAGGAACTTATACCTGAATTTTTTAAAGTAGTCTTACTCCCAGTTTTGACATTCATTGTTGGAAGAGTGCCTTCTAAATAAATATTTGATCCAGCGCCCCCTCCATTACGTTGCATATTCAACTCACTAGAATCGGTTACATTAATTGCCGTTTTATGTGTAGATAAAGTCCCCTTTCCAGACAAGTTGATACTTGATCCTGCCGTGTTGGTATTATGTTGGACATTGATTCTACTATTCTGTGAAACATTAATTTGAGGTGACACTGCAGTAACATCTATTACTTTTTCTCCTGCTCCCTCAAACTCTATTTGACTTCCTCCAGTCGCCTGAATTGTTGTATCCTTTCCATTACCTACAACAACATTAGACCCCAGTTTTGTTTTCATATTCAGCTTTGACTTATTCGTAGCACTAACGGCTGTACCATATGTTTCTCCTGGAAGATTGATCCCCGTACGACTACCTGTTCCAGAAATAGATATTTCGCTGTCTCCACTCACATATAAACCACTGTAGTTGATAGGATTGATATCAAAGTCTACAACAGGCACAGAGGTTGACGTATCTGATGCTAAAGCATTGACTTCTAAAGAGGAATTAGTTTTTACGTCGATATATCTCAGCCCTGTTAGAGGTGATTTAGGTGTAGCACTTTGTTTTGTATTGATAATCATCTTTGAATTTTCTGTGATGTTCAAATCGTATGACGTTGCGTTAGTACCTGTAACTTTTTTTATTATTGTACTGTCAGGCTGCTCTATATAAACTTCCGCACCACCTTTAAGTGTCATACTCGTCTGTGCAAATAAGTAGGGTTTAGCTATGGTAGCCTTAAATTCATTCTTTCCACCAGTAAAAACAACATGTGAAGAACCTAAATTCGTGATGACCCCCTTATTATTTGCTGCCTCACTTACATTTTCCATTTCCATATAACTTTTAGCAAGATAAGAAGGATAAGCAGCATACTCAAACATTGCCGATTCAAGATTATAACCTACTTTCATATTCTCCAATCTAAAGGTGTGCTTCCCATATCTTACCTCCCAAGTATGGCCTGTCATTTGTAAAGTAAAACCATTCCCTCTAATGACCAGATCTCTACTTATGGCTTCAGGTCTAACAGTGAAACCCATGGTTATATTATTTAGCATTTCGATTTGTGACACCTTATCATCGTTTACAGCATCTCTCATTTCCTCTCCGGTAGAAACTTGCCTAGTTTCCCCTTCAAATGTTGCTCTACTTGTTCCTGTGCTTCTATGTACTTGTGTCTGTTGCTGAGGTTCATTCTCAGCTTCGATACTTGTATTATTCAAATGAAAATAACCTATGGCAATTATTCCTATAAGGAAGACACCCAAAATCTGGATTTTTTTTTCATTGACCTTACACATCCTTCTTTCTTTTAACTATTTAATGGGGAGATACAGGAAATCATTATTTTTTCATGCGATTTTTTTATCAGAAAAGTTTCTTATTTCAATTATCTCAACATATGCAAGTCAAGATATCATTACTAATGATACATTGATTTCTCCATATAAAAAACAACAAGCAAGCGCTTTCTTATTACATATAAATGTGCATTGCCCTATAGTTTTGATGTGATTAAAGCTTTTCTCTCTCTCAACGTCCCCCATGTAACCCCTATTCACCGAAACACTCCGTTCCTTATATCAAAAAAAGGTGGATTATCACTATTCTTGATAGCGACATCTCACCTTTTTTGATCTAATCAATTTTGTTTAGACTTACTCAAATTTCTGTCCATTTTCATTTACAAAGATTATCTGAAAAATGATGATGAAGGCTATTCAGATGATCTTAGATTTTTACTACTTCGCTAGACGATAAATCGCATCCGCATAAATAGCTGTCGCACGGAATAAATCATCCAATGCCATAAATTCATTGGCTTGATGCATTGTATCTGTATAGCCCGGGAACATTGCGCCATAAGCCACACCACGTTTTAGTAAACGGCCATATGTTCCACCGCCAATGATTTGTTCGTGGCCTTTTTGACCAGTATGATCTTCGTAAACTTGTAATAATGTTTCAACCAATGGATCATCCGCTGGAACATAATGTGGTTCTTGGTTGCGTCCACCTTGAACGATTTCTGCACCGATTGCACCTGCTGTAGATTTTACGCCTGTTTCTAAATCTGCGGCTGTTGTGCCTTTAGGGTAACGGAAATTCAAGCTCATAAAGTTGCCTTCTTCGGCATCTTTCTTGAAGACGAATAAACCAGCATTCATTGTTAATTTGCCCATTTTAACATCTTCAAAGGCTACGCCTAATTTTTCACCATAGAAATCTTCGTGAACTAATGTTGCTGCCACTTGAATAAATCCTTTGGCTGCACCAGCAAATCCATAGCTATTTAAGAACACGGCTAAGAATGTCGCTGCATTGATTCCAGATTGTGGGCTAGCACCATGTGCGCCTTTACCAATCACTTTTATTGTCACTGTTGTACCATCTACTTCTAACTCACCAGAAATTGGTTCTTCATCCACAAAAACGCTAAATGCCCCTTGCATTTTTTCAGCAATTTTAGCAGTTGGAACAGTGATCACAGCTGTTGCTGTACCTGGAACCATATTTTCACGTAAACCTGCATTGAAGCTTTCTAAAACGTATTCGCCTTCACTTGAGCCGCCAAAACGAGCATATAGTGATACATTTCCTTTTTCACCATTGATGATTGGAAATTCTGCATCAGGAGAGAAACCAAAATCAGGTTTTTCTTCATGTTTGAAGTAATAATCCATATCGCCCCAGCCGCTTTCTTCGTCACTACCGACAACAAAACGAACTTTTTTAGATAATGGAACACCTAAGTCTTTGATGATTCTTAATGCATAATAAGCCGCCATACTTGGGCCTTTGTCATCACTTGAACCGCGGGCAAAGATTTTACCGTCTTTGATTACTGGTTCATAAGGATCGGTATCCCAACCGTCACCAGCAGGTACCACATCCATATGACCGAAAATCCCTAAGGTTTCATCTCCTTCGCCATATTCGATATGTCCAGCATAATTATCAACATTCTTAACAACAAATCCATCACGTTCACCATAAGCCAACATATGCTTTAAACCCGCAACAGGTCCTGGTCCAAATGGTGCTTCTGGTGTTACTTTTGAATCATCACGCTCACTGTTGATACGTAATAAATTTTGTAAATCTTCTAATAGCGCATCTTTACGTGCGTCTACTTCTTTTTGCCAATCAATTGTCATTTTTTAGTCACTCCAATTCATTATTCTCTACCTCCCCATCATACCACTAACTTGCTTAAAAGAAAAAGGCAGGAACAGTTTTTTCCGTAATATTTTGCTCTTACTCTCAAACAGATTTATACTGAAAGTAAATCATTAAAGGAGAAGATTCGGATGAAAGAATTATCACAAAAAAATTTGACAGATGTGATTCATCCCAGACCACAAAATTCTCACAAAGGAACCTTTGGACGAACAGTATTGATTGGCGGAAATGAAACGTATGGCGGAGCCATTATTATGAGTGCAGAAGCTGCAGTAAAATCAGGGGCTGGTTTAGTTTCAGTCATTACAGCAGAAAAAAATCACACTTCCCTTCATGCACGTCTGCCAGAAGCGATGGTACTTAATTGGGAACTGAAACAAGAAATAACGGATTTATTAACTAACGCCGATGTCATTTTAATCGGTCCAGGTCTTGGACTAAGTAAACAGAGTCAGAATCTGTTAGAAGAAGTACTAATACAGCAAAAATCTTCTCAATGGCTTGTAATCGATGGATCGGCGATTACACTATTTGCTGAAAAGAACTACTCATTGAATTATCCAGAACAGATCATTTTCACACCTCATCAAATGGAATGGCAACGATTAAGCGGATTAAACATCGTCGATCAAACGATTGAAAATAATCAATTAGTTCAAAAAAAACTAGGGACATCAATTGTTTTAAAAAGTCATCGAAGCGAAATTTATACATCAGATGAACACTATCAAAATCCACTAGGAACCCCAGCCATGGCAACTGGCGGGATGGGTGATACATTAGCTGGCATAATCACTGGTTTTCTGGCTCAATTTCAAGATAAAAAAGGGGCTCTTTTGGCAGCCGTTTATCTTCATAGTTTGATTGGAGAGGAGCTTAGTAAAACTTGTTATGTCGTTTTACCGACTGAAATTAGTAACCAGTTACCGCAATATATGAAATACTTTGAGAATTTAGTCAAAAAAACAGAGGAAAGATGAGCGTCATTTTCCCTCTGTTTTTTATTAAAAATATGGCTAGAACGCCTATAAAATGAAATGCTTCCTTTGCTAGACTTTTAGGTCTTTGCGTTGATAGAGCATATAAGAACCTACTAAAAACACAATCCCACAGGCGACTAACGCTGCTATATTCCCTACAGAAAGCCCTTTTTCTAATAGATTACTAGGAATACCTAGATGAATTGGAGAAAGATTTTTAGCCCAACTAAATGAACTATTTAAATCAGAAAAAATACCAATCAAGTAAAAACCAAACACTATCCCTAACGAAATCCCTGTACTCTGTTTACTAGATGTTAAAAGTGTCGAAAACAAAAAGCCTAATGCTAAGAAAAAGAACAAGATCACAGCTTCTTGCCAATAGATTTTACTGAGTCCTGAAATAATTTTGCTTGCTGAATCACTTGATTGTTTAAACACCAGAGTAGCTCCAATAGATGCAGCAAACGACAATAACCAGAAAATAGCCAATATACCGATATTTGCAATCAATTTTCCACTGACGATTCCCACACGTGTCACTGGCTGAGCATATAAAAACTCAATCGTTCCATCGGTTTCTTCTTTAATCAAAGCTTGAGTCCCTAGCATCATCGCATAAATAGATGCGGCCAAAAACATATACTGAAAATAATACGCGAAAAAGCCGGTAGAAACTAAAAAACTCGTTTGTCCGCTGGCACTAAGATTAAATGTTTTTAGTAACGCCGGAGAGAGTCCTTTTAAAGAAGCATCCATAACGTCTTTCATAGCTGAGTCATGCATTTGTGGATAAACAGCACTAAATCCAAAAACCACAACGATAAAAATAGCTAACCAAATAAATAAGCTTTTAACTAACGATTTCCCTTCTATTTTTGCCGTAATCATTTGCCTGTCCCTCCTTCATATAACGCCATGAATTGATCTTCTAATTCTGGATTAGTAATCGTAAAATCTTGAATCGAGGCATCATCTAATAAAGGCAAAACTGCACGTAAATCTCCTTCGTACAATAAACGGGTTTCATTTCCTTGATGCTTCAAAATCGCCGCACCGAGTTTCTCAAACACAGATAATGGGATTTCATCACCAATCAATGTTATCACTTTTCCTAATGATTTTTCTTTTGAAACCTCTTGAACCGTAATAATTTCACCTTGGCGAATAAACGCTGCCCGATGTGCATGCTGTTGAACTTCGTTTAAATCATGACTAGATAAGAAAATCGTCATGCCATTTTTATTATGCTTTTCTAACTCTTCAAATAAACGATGCTGCATCAACGGATCTAACCCGTTGGTCGGTTCATCTAAAATCAATAATTCTGGAGTTGGTAATAGTCCTGCTGTGATAGCGATTTTCTTTTTATTTCCCAATGACAGCTCTGACATTTTTTTCTGAATGTCGATATCAAACAGCTCAATAAAATAGTCAATTTGCTTTCTGCTATTACTTAATTGATGAAAATCAGCTACATATTTTAATACGTCCAAAGTAGTCATATTGGGATAAAAACGTACATCACTAGATACATACCCAGTTCGTTTACGAATTTCTTTAGCTTCTTTAACACTGTCTAAACCAAGTAAGGTAGCCGTTCCTTGATCTGGATAAATGAAATTCAGCATCGCTTTGATAGTTGTTGATTTACCTGCACCATTCGGTCCGATAAAACCATAGATTTCACCCTTTTCAACAGATAAATCTACTTGATTAATTGCTGGTTGCTTTTTATATAATTTAGTCAATCCCTTAAGTTCAATGGCATTCATCTTGTTCCTCCTCATCATTGACTCGCTAGTCAAAAAAAGTATATCTTTGTAATAGCTTTTAGTCAAAAAAAATGTAACCGAATCAACTACTTGATAACAGCTGTTTCTATTACATTTTCTCTTAATTTATTTATTGTTTTTTAAGTTTTCAAGTTCGTTTTCTGCCAAGGCTCGATATTCTCCTAAAGCTAGTTCATCATCCAACCATAAACCTCCCATACGTAAACGTTTTAAATAAACAACTTTTTTATCCACGGCTTCAAACATCCTCTTCACTTGATGGAATTTACCTTCTTGGATAATCAGCTGAATCTCTGATATTTCGTTTCCTTCATCTACTGATTTAATCATTAATTTACTAGGTTTTACCTGCTCGCCATTAGTTAACGCAAAGCCTGCAGCAAAATGACGAACATCCTCTTGTGTAACAAGTCCCTGAATTTTTGCGAAATACTCTTTATCTACATGTTTTTTGGGTGATAACAATTGATGAGCTAGTTGTCCATCATTAGTCAAAAGTAACAAGCCTTCGGTATCTTTATCAAGTCTACCAACAGGAAATAGATCTTCTCTAAAGTCTTCATCCTTCAATAGATCAATCACTGTTTGATCTCGTTTATCTTCTGTCGCAGAAATGACTCCTTGAGGTTTATGAAGCATATAATAGTAAAATTTTTGATAGCTTAATTGTTCTCCCATAAAGGTAATAACATCTTCGGCTTCATTAATCTGAGTTTTACCATCTTTTACAATCCTGTTATTTACAGATACTAAACTTTTTTTCAGAAATTGTTTAGCTTCTTTACGGCTGCCAACACCAGTTTCTGCAAGAAATTTATCTAATCTCATAGGCTCTCCTTAATTTTTTCTCTAATAAAATAGCGGAACATTACGTCCCGCCATTTTATTAAGTCTATTTTATTTTCAATTTACGGCGAATCTTACCGACGCTTGCGCCTAGTAATTGATCTGCTAAACGAAGTTTGATAGTAATATATCCATAAACCGCTCCGCCAAACGCAGCAACAATCATAATTATTAAGAATGATTGGAATTTACGCGTTGGATCTAAGAAAAGATACAAAAATTGTCTCATTAACAAAGATGCAATCATCATTACAAGAGTGATTAAGAAAATCAATAAACCACGGCGTAACGTCAAGCCAAAATTAAATCGGCTAACTTTTTTGATTTTTCTCATAATCAATACACACGATAAGGTAAAACCAATCATGGTAGCAATCAAAGGTCCATAAACTTCAAAAAGACGAACACTTGGGTATTGAACAATCAATTTTACTGCTAAACCTAACCCAAAATATTTAATTGCAGCTTCATTTTCGTACATTCCCATCAACATTGTTGACGACAACATATATAGTCCCATAAACAAACCTGCAAAACAAGCTTGGATCAAGACCGATACACCTAATGCATCTGGTGCATAAAACATCGTATATAGTGGTTTTGCCAAGACGATCATACCAAAGGTCGCTGGTAGCATGACAAACATAAATAGCTGTAAATTGTTACTGATTAATTTAGATAAGTCACGATAATTTTTTAAGGTAATTGCCTCAGTAATCAACGGCAACCCAGTAGCTGAAATCGATGTTGCCAAAGCAATCACGACCATCGTTAATTTGTCTGGATTAGCATTAAAAATCGCAAATAATGTTCTCAATTGACTACCAGAATAGGTTGTAAATGTATTCATAAAATTAGAAAACGTGAACTGATCCACTAATTTAAATACCGTTACACCTGAACCAACAATGATAAAGGGAATCGCTTCTTTTAACGTCTCTGTCAATAGCTCTTTTGTGGATGCTTCATGCTCATTGGCACTGTGTGCTGCAAGATAATCAAACATTGGTTTTTGTTTACGAATATAGAAAATCAATACAACTAAACTAGCCAGCATTCCAATAAATGCCGCAAGAGTCGATTGTGTTACCGCACTAACGTAATCGCCATCAATGACTTTCATGATGATAAATGCTGTCAATAACATGTAAAAAACACGCGCAACTTGTTCAACGATTTGTGACAAGGCATACGGCATCATGTCTTGGTTTCCTTGGAAATATCCTCGAACAACACTCATACATGGAAAAATCAATACAGCTAAACTTAGTGAACGCATCGTAGGAATCAGCTCTTCCCCGCCTCCTGACCATTTCGCCAGAAGTGGTGATGCTAGATACATAACGATCGCAAAAATCCCGCCTAAGATAGCCATCAATTGAAGAGCTTTATAAAAAAGCTGTCGGCTAATCTTGTATTCATTTAACGAATTGTAATAAGACGTCTGCTTTGCAATAGCGGCAGGAATACCTGCTGTTGATATTAATAAAAAGAGAGCATACACCGTATATCCCATTGAAGATAAACTATTTGCTTCATTGGCGTGTGTTCCCATCCATGCATACCACGGGATAATATATACCGCACCCAACAAACGAGAAATTATATTACTAGCTGTCATCCAAGCTGATCCTTTAACCATTTTCTCTTGATTGGTTAAGATTGGTTGATCAGCAGGATTTGGTTGATTTATCATTTAACTCCTCCAACTTTCTTCAAACATGCTTCCTTTATTTTAATTGTTAAATCAAGTATATGCAACGACTTTCTTTAATAAATTAACTTATTTATATTTTCCTCATTGATTTTACAAAAAAAAAGCGAACATGATTTTTTTAATATATGAATACCAAATAAATACTCCGTTCCTAAGTATTTATTTTTACTTCATAGTTAGACATTAAGGTATATTTCCTAAATCGTATATTGTAATTATTTTTATATTTTTAAAAAATATGCTTTTTATATAGTCGTTATTTAATTAGCCTTTTATGAAAAAAATAAAGACTTATGTTACTGATTTTTTTCCAACTGCCAGCAAGCGCCTTGAAGTTTTACCGTTTAAATTGTATGATGAATTTCTAAAAGCTTTTTATTCCCAAAATCTTACATTCAGATTTCAGATACCGCTTGGAGGCGTAATGATGACTATTTCTTTAGAAAAAATCCGTGAATGTTTACTTAAAGAACATCTATTAAAAGAATTTATTTCTGCTGAAGGTTGGTCTTTGACCATACCTAGCTCGTTTAACAATAAAACATTTGATGCTATTTCCTATGATTCCCGCACAGTAAATCGTAACACCCTTTTTTTCTGTAAAGGAATGAATTTCAAAGCAGAGTATTTAGACAAGGCCATCCACTCTGGCCTTGACGTATACGTGGCAGAACAGCCTTACGATGACGTATCCGCACCACTAGGTATCATTGTCACAGATATAAAAAAAGCAATGGCTGTGTTAAGCATGGCTTTTTATGACTATCCTCAAAACAAATTGAAATTAATTGGTTTTACTGGTACCAAAGGAAAGACAACGGCTGCATATTTTACTAAATTTATTTTAGATCACACAACAAATAAAAAAACAGCGATGTTATCTACCATGAATTCTACTTTAGATGGTCAAACCTTTTTTAAATCTCATTTGACTACGCCAGAATCCCTTGATCTTTATCGAATGATGGCTGAAGCTGTCAACAATGATATGACGCATTTTATTATGGAAGTATCCTCACAAGCGTATAAAACCAATCGCGTATATGGTTTATTTTTTGATGTCGGTATTTTCTTGAATATTACACCTGACCATATCAGTCCGATTGAGCATCCAACCTTTGATGATTACTTCTACTGTAAACGTCAACTGATCAAGCATTCAAAAACGATGATTTTAAATCGTGACTCAGATTATTTCCAACTATTAAAAGAAACTGCTGAGTTGCAGGAAACGCCTTATATCGTTTATGGCGATCAACAAGCATCAGATGCAGACTATATCTACCAGACCAATGCTGAAGATTCTCTCGCTTTCTCTATCTCAGCAAAAAATGACACACTAGCCATTACCGGAGACTATCAACTACGATTAGGTGGAGATTTCAACAAAGGGAATGCCTTAAGTGCTGTTCTAGCAAGCGCCTTAGTGGGTGCTGTACGAAGTGATTGTCAACAAGGTATCAAAGAAACCACTGTCCCTGGCAGGATGGAATTATTGACTAATAAAAACGGCGCAAAAATTTATGTCGATTATGCACACAATTATGATAGTTTAAAGAATCTTCTGACTTTTGTCAAAGAAGAACATCCTACCGGCCGTATACTTGTGGTTATCGGCAGCACTGGAAACAAAGCTATTTCTAGACGGAAAGATTTTGGTACAGTTTTATCTGAACTGGCCGATGTTGCTATTTTAACAACAGATGATCCAGCTGATGAAAATCCAGTAACAATCTGTGAAGAAATCAAAACTCATATTACAACAAACATCCCAGTTGAAATCATTATTGACCGTGGCGATGCTATCAAAGAAGCTCTAGCAATTAGCAAAAAGGAAGATGCCGTTGTTTTAGCTGGTAAAGGAGCGGACTTGTATCAAAAAGTTGGCGAAGTGGACACACCTTATGACGGAGATTATCAAATCGCTGAACGTCTAATTCGTGAATAGTAAACAGAGGTTGGAACAGCAACTATTTCCAAAATAGTTGCTTCTGATTCCACCTTTATCCGAATTCCAAGAGACTGAGCTATGACTCGCAGAGTTATGTCTTACTCTCTTTTTTATTATCCCATCAAGATCATCACTAGCGTCATCAATACCAGACTAATCAAAATACTTGCAGAAGAAGTAAAACCAACCGTTTCTTCCGGCATACCTGCTTTTACACTGTTGATTACTGAAAATGTCGGCATCGGTGCCAAACTCAATACAACTAAAACGATTCTTAACAATGGGTCTAGAGGAATCACAAAAGCAAATAGACACGCAAAGAATGCTCCGCATAAATAGCGCCAAAATAACACTTCTTTAACTAAACGTAAGGCTTTTTTAGGTAGTTTCAATTCAAAATACAACCCGATCATAAACATCGATAAAAAACCATTTGCTTTGGCGATCATTTCTAACACGCCTAATAACTCTAAAGGCAATCCAATATGAACAATCCGTAGCGACAACATAATCATGTAGGCTGTAAAAGGAGCTGATTTAAACAAAGATAATACAATTTTTTTCAGCGTGGTTTCTTCTTTGGTCCCCACCATTTTATCAATCAGCAATGTACTTCCACCTGTCAACATCACGCTATTACCAATATCAAACATCAGCAAAAATGGTACCGCTAATGGATAAAATCCTTGTATAAAAGGCAAACTAAAGTTGCCGATATTGTATCCTGACATTGAGTACATTTGAAATTTCTGTTCCAAAACAGGGCGTTTTTTACTCACTCGGCTACCAATCAAAATCACCAAAGTATTCAATACAATCCCCATTATCAACAAGAAAAACAATGTTCCTGAAACATCAACACTGGCTAAACTGACAATGACTGTGGCTGGCAATGTAATATTTACAATAATCACCGACAACATACTACCATCTGCTTTACTTAATAAACCGATCCGCTTCATCAAATAGCCTAAAAATATGATGAAACAAAACCCAATCGCTTGTAATAAAATCTCCCTCAATCTGCTCGCTCCCCACTTCATTACTTTCTAACATTAACTCTAACATAACTTATAGCAAAAAAGGGCTACGTATCATCTATTCCCTAGAAAAGACTTACTTATCTCACTACCTCACTCCGTTTACTCAAAAAAACATCCACGCATTTTGCGCAGATGTTTTTTATATTATTTATCCTTTTTTCAGTAGATAAGTTCGTGTTAAGAGTAACATTACGACACCTATCACAAGAAAATAAAGTGGCATTATTAACAATGTTCCATTATGAAGCTTACTCATTCCAAATGTAAACATACTGACTAGCAAGTAATACCCTAAGCTAAAAATTGCTCCTGCAGTTCCAATCACATCTTGGAAATCTGACAAAGCCAAGCTAAGACAATTAGGCAACGCCGTTCCTGTACCTGTTAGGAGGATAAAAATCCCAACTAGCATCAGCAAAAACTGAGCTGATGAAGGAAGAAAAGTTGCCGCACTGGCTAAAAACAAGAAAATTGCTCCACACAACATCGTTTTAATTCCGATAAGAATAATTTTTTCTGGCTGATAGATTGCTAGCAGCCGCTTAGATAATAGGGAACCTAAAATTGAGGCACCAGCCACACCCATTCCTAAAAAACCATAGGTCGCTGTTGATAAATGAAATTCTTCTATAAAAATAAATGGGGCTTCTGCGTAATAACTGAATAAAACGCCATTGATAGCTCCAATCAAAAAGCCATAGGTCAAAACCTTTGGATTCGTTACAAGTCTCTGAATGATTGGTAATAATTTCACTGGCACTCGTTTACTTACTTGAAAGGTCTCTGGCAAGCGTAAAAAAGCGTAGCAAAAAATCATGACACTCATCAATACTAATACAAGAAAAACAGCTTTAAATCCCCAATATTGATCAACAATACCGCCAATTAAAGGTCCAATTGCGGGAGTAAATGCAAGGGCTGCTGACACTTGTGCAAATAATGCGTGGCGTTGATTGCCTGAATAACTTTCCCGCAATATTGTTTGTGTTACAACTGAGCCTGTACTAGCACCGAAGGCTTGAATAAACCTAGCCAATAATAATACTTCGATTGTTGATGACTGGAAACACAGAAAACTGCCAAGCCCATAAAACAACAAGCCATAAAGCATAGCTTTACGCCTACCGATAAAGTCAGACAACCAGCCCCATAAAAAAACGCCTAGTGCAAAAGCCAAAAAATAAATACTCAACGTTAACTGAACCGTTGCCATTGGTGATTGAAAATCACTGGCAATGTCAGGTAATGATGGTGTAAAAATCGTTTCACTAATTTGTGGAAATCCCACTAAAACGATTATTAATGCTAAAGATGGTCCACGTGTTTCGATGTTTTTTTTCAAAATAATTCCTCCTAGTTACTTATATTAAAGGGGTGAAAAAAAACATCTAACTCCGGGAAGCGGCGGGAGCATGATTAATATTAATTTGTATGTATTCATCTGCTTGTCACTTCCTTTTCTTTTATTTCATACGCTCATTTCGTATCTTTTATATAGTAACACAGCTCTTAATTCTATTTCAATTCCAATAATGATGCTTTGAAAAAGTTTAGAAAATTTAAATTTTTGATGCACAAAACAAAAAATTACTCCTAAATTTACGATTATGAGTAATTTAGGACACGATGTTTGGACAATACATAAAAAACTTTCTGCTTGTATTGTTGAAAAGGATGATTTCTCAAATCGTTGAGTATTTTTCAAGACAATTCATTTCATCCCGAAATATGGTTATGCTATAATACATCATTCATCACTGGCATTTTTAATAAAATAAACACTAGGATGTGATAAAATGACAAATCGAAAAATACATAATTGTTTAGATGGCTGTTCTGTAGAGTCAACCTTACAACTAATTTCAGGTAAATGGAAAAGCGTGTTGCTGTACCATTTGATTTTTGAAGGTGCTTATCGTTACAGTGAATTACAGCGCTTTGTACCTGGAATTACTAAAAGAATGTTGTCGTTACAATTAAAAGATTTGGAAGCAGATGGACTAATCAGTCGAACAGTTTTACAGGAAAAACCTATAGCTGTCAGCTATTCAGTGACTGATTACGGTCGAACATTGACTCCTGTTATTGAATCAATGTACCATTGGGGCAATTCATTTAATACACGTCAATTAAAGAGTCAATAATCCTTTAAAAGATGGTATAAAAAAATTCCCCGATTTACAATACTCGTTGCTTCCCTTACACTAAAGTCACATATTGCTTCATGCAATAAACTATAATGTAAAGGCAGGAAGATGACTTGAATAGAACAAAGGAAGAAAAACGAAAAGAAATTCTAACAGCTTTTGAACACCGTCATGCGACAAAAGCTTTTGATCCAAATAAAAAAATCGCAACAGAAGATTGGGAAACAATTTTAGAAGCAGCTCGTCTATCCCCAAGCTCATTTGGATATGAGCCTTGGTCGTTTCTACTAATAGAAAATACTCAAGTAAAAGAAGAGTTAAAAGAATTTTCTTGGGGAGCTGTTAATAGTTTGAATGGAGCTAGTCATTTTATCATTGCTTTGGCACGCAAAAATGTTGTATCGGATAGCCCACATGTTAAGCATATGGTAGAAGACGTATTTGGTCTCCCTTTTTCACCAGACGCGCCGCAAACTCAAATGTTCAAACAGTTTCAAACAAAAGATTTTGACCTAAACACCGAGCGTTCATTGTTCGATTGGGCGTCTAAACAAACGTATATCGCATTAGCGAATATGATGACTACCGCAGCGTTATTAGAAATTGATAGTTGTCCGATTGAAGGGTTTAATCGAGTTGAGGTGGAATCTTATTTAAGTAGAAAAAGATTGTTAGACACTAGTGAATTCGGTGTTTCTTATATGCTTGGATTAGGTTATCGGACAAAAGAAATACCACTAAAAAAACGTCAAAAAACGAATGAAATTCTGACAGTTATCGAATAAAAACAAAAAAAGACTACTTTCTTCAATATTCACTAAGAAAGTAGTCTTTTTTCTTGATAATATGTTAGTTTATCTCATTTATTTCTTCAACACTGAAGGCTTAAACCCTTTCAATCTCAAAGCATTCAACAATACAGACACTGAACTAAAACTCATCGCAGCTCCTGCAATCATAGGATTTAATAATGGACCTCCAAATAGGTACAACACACCCATCGCAACTGGGATGCCTAATGTATTATAAGCGAATGCCCAAAATAGATTTTCTTTGATATTTTTGATCGTTGCTTTACTTAATTCTACCGCTGTCGGCACATCCATCAAGTCACTTCTCATCAATACAATATCCGCTGATTCCATGGCAACATCTGTCCCTGAACCGATTGCGATCCCAATATCTGCTTGGGCTAATGCTGGTGCATCATTGATTCCGTCACCAACCATCGCAACTTTCTTACCTTCTTTTTGTAGCTTCATCACTTCATTGGCTTTATCTTCTGGTAATACTTCGCTTAAGACACGATCGATTCCTACTTGTTTTGCGATTGCTTGTGCAGTTCGTTTGTTATCACCTGTAATCATAGCAACTTCGATACCCATCTGGTGCAGTTTTTTGATTGCTGGAATACTGTTTGGTTTGATGGTATCCGCTACTGCTATGATTCCTGCAATATCGCCGTCTTTAGCGATATACATAGGTGTTTTTCCTTGTTCTGCTAATTGATCCGATATTTCACCTAAATTGCCTAAAGTGATTCCTCGATCATCCATCAATTTTTTATTTCCTAATAATAAACGACTACCTTCAATCGTTCCTTCGATTCCGTGACCTGGAATAGCTTCAAAAGCTTCTGTTGAGGCAAATACTAATTTTTTTTCTTCCGCCCCATTAACGATGGCTTCTCCTAACGGATGTTCAGAACCTTTTTCAGCTGATGCCGCTAAACGTAACAACTCATCTTGTGTCATGTTATTCGCTGTGACAATATCGGTAACTTTCGGTTTGCCTTCTGTAATTGTTCCTGTTTTATCAAAAACGATTGTTTGGATTTTATGGGTTGTTTCCAGTGCATCTCCACTTTTTATTAATACGCCATTTTCAGCACCTTTACCTGTTCCTACCATAATGGCTGTTGGCGTTGCTAAACCTAATGCACACGGACAAGCGATGACTAAAACTGAAATAGTGATTGTTAAAGCGAACACCCATGATTCTTGTCCTAAGAAATACCAAGCAAAATCTGCTAGTACAGATAAAACCATTACGATTGGTACAAATACACCAGAAATCTTATCCGCCATTTTAGCGATAGGAGCCTTTGATCCTTGAGCATCTTCAACTAATTTGATGATTTGAGATAAGGCTGTATCTTTGCCGACTTTTGTCGCTTTAAAACGGAAACTACCGTTTTTATTGATACTTGCGCCAATCACATTATCTCCAACTTTTTTCTCAACAGGCATACTTTCACCAGTTAACATGGATTCATCAATTGCAGATGAACCTTCAAGTACAACACCATCAACCGGAATTTTTTCTCCTGGGCGAACAATGATTGTATCGTCTAGCTGAACACTATCAACAGGAATTTCCATTTCTTGATCGTTACGGAGAACTCTTGCATTTTTTGGTGCCAAGCCCATCAATTTTTTGATTGCTTCTGAAGTTTTCCCCTTTGAAACAGCTTCAAAATATTTCCCTAAAGTAATCAAGGTTAAAATCACACCTGCAGATTCATAATACAACGCCATTGTAAATTGCGTGTCACCAGCAAAAATCATCGCCGTACCATATAAACTATAGGCAACTGCGGCACTTGTTCCTAACGCAACTAAGGAGTCCATATTGGGATGACCTTTGACTAATGCTTTAAATCCGACTATGAAGAAGCTTCTACCTAAGTACAACACTGGTATCGTCAAAATCAACTGGAGCATCGCAAAGGTTTCTGGATGCATCATCGGATCTATAAATGCCGGTAAAGGCAGCCCAATCATATGGCCCATCGCTACATATAATAAAGGAACTGTGAATACAGCAGAGATCCAGAAACGTTGCCACATATCTTTGATATGTTTTTGTTTCTTTTCTCGATCTTTGTCTACCGTATCTGCTGAATCTACCTGCTCAACTGCACCATAACCAGCATCAAAAACAGCTTTAGTGATATCAGAACTATTTAAAACAGATGGATCAAAATCAACAACCATTTTTTCTGTTGCTAAATTGACGGATGCTTTTGCTACACCATTTAGTTTACTTGTTGTTTTTTCAACTGCTTGGGCACATGAAGCACAGGTCATTCCTTCTATATCAAACGTTCGTTGTTGAACATTGCTTAACGCTTCATACCCTGCATCTGCCACGGCTTTTTGAATGTCTTTTTCTGATAATTTCTTTTCATCGTACTCGATGTTTAGTTTTTCTGTAGCTAAATTGACTGTTGCTTTTGAAACGCCAGTAAGCTTGGTCGTTGCCTTTTCTACCGTTTGTGCACATGAAGCACAAGTCATTCCTTCTATATCAAATGTTTTTACTTCCACGATCTCCATCTCCTTTGTCTTTTGCCACTTTTTTTATTTACACCACCAAAACGACTATTTTTGTAGTCACTATATTTCTTCTTTATATTAAGTTAGAATAATCAGTTTGTCAACAGAAAAAATTTGTTGATTTTATTTAGTTAAATACAAATAAGCAAGTGCTGAAAAAATAAAGATCCCGTTTACCTCGCACTCTTTAAGTGAACGATTTCTATTCTAGCTTCATTCCATAAAGAGTTCCTCCACTTTTGAAAAGTCCATTCGACCTATTTCCCCCGATCATTTCCGCTAATTTATTTAATATTTATATTAATATTCTTTCTGTACTCACCATTTTATTTTTATTATATAATCCAATTATACAAACCTACTCACTAAACACCATATTATTATATTCTTTTTGTAATCTAGTTCGACTATTTAGTTTTTATTTAAAACCCCTTTGTACATGTTCATAAACTAAAATAATCCGTTGTTTTATACTAAGTCTGGAAAATACAAATAGAACTAGCAATAGATTTCTCACATTTTCACCATTGTTATTTTATTCCTTTTTCCAACCGAATATTAAATAACGTACATAATGATTGGTAAAGTTATCCCTCAGTGATATGATCAACTTGTAAATAATTATTCCATCAAATTGTAGAGGAGAGAATATTTTGAAAAAGAAATCTTTAACGTTATGTTTATTCGCTTTAGGAGTTACAGGATTAACAATGTTTAGTGGTAGTAACGAGGTATCTGCTCACGGATATGTGAACCAACCTGCCAGCAGAGTAGTAAATGCAAAAGCAAATGGTTTCGGTTGGGGACCAGGAGAAATTTCATCACATCCAGAAATTATCTCTACACCTCAAGGAATCGAAGCACCCACTGCTGATTTAGATGCCGGAAAATTAAATGGTAAATTGGCCTCTGCTGGATTAGACGTTTATTCACCATTAAATGAACAAACATCAAACAGATGGGTCAAAACTTCTATCAACACCGGTGAAAATAATTTCAATTGGCATCACACTGCCATTCACAAAACAAACAGATATAGATACTACATGACAAAACAAGGTTGGAATCAAAACGAACCGTTAACTTTGAAAAACATGGATCTTATTAAAGTCATTGGTCAACCAATTGGCGAGGACTTTCCAGCAGGAGAAGGTTTTACTCCTAAAGTAGATGAAACACAAAAAGTAAACATCCCTTCTGACAGAAGCGGATATCATGTTGTTTATGCGGTTTGGGATATCAATGATACAATCAATTCATTCTTCCAAGCTATT
Source organism: Enterococcus sp. AAFC-DPL-5146 (assembly GCF_058216635.1). Classification (NCBI taxonomy): domain Bacteria; kingdom Bacillati; phylum Bacillota; class Bacilli; order Lactobacillales; family Enterococcaceae; genus Enterococcus; species Enterococcus sp. AAFC-DPL-5146. Next base: position 2,712,884 of record NZ_CM177103.1, read on the forward strand.
GATGTAAACGTAAAATAATCTATTTAATCGTGGAAAATATTTATTCTAGCCAGAGGCATTTGTCTCTGGTTTTTTGAGTTTATTGCAAAAAAAAGAGGCTAGGACATAACTCTTGGAGTTATATCCTAGCCTCAAGGAATCCGAATAAACGGTGGGAACAAAAGCAACTACTACACTTCGTTTCGATCACATCAAGTTCCAAGTGCTAAAACACTAAGATTTGAAAGCTTCGGAAATAAGTTGACATTTACAAAAATTTGAAATGCCATTTTCGTGAATCCCTTCTTATTTCTCGGAGTTAAACACTTCTGTCCCAGCCTCCTAGCATTTATCTCTTCAAAGAAAGAACCGTCTCACGCTTAATCAACTTATGAGGAATCACTAAACGAACCCCTGTCGCTTCTTTTTCCTGTAGCGATTCTATCAGTTTTTGCATACCCATTTTACCTAATTCAGCAATATCGATATCAATGCTTGTAAGGTAAGGATGCACTAACGTCGCATAAATCGAATTATTAAAACTGATTACAGAAAAATCATCTGGCACACGATAACCATACATTTGTGCTAATTGAATCATTCGCATCGCAAAAATATCGTCAATTACTACAGCGGCAGTTGCTTTAGTTTCTTTTAAAAGCTCTTCAAATGCTACATAATCTTCTGGCGTTTCCATATCTACTGAGGGTAACACCGCTAAACCTGCTAACATCATCGCTTTTTGGTAGCCAAAATATCGCTCATAATAGACATTTTCATGGGTTGTATTAGTAATGAACAAAATATTTTTATGCCCATTTTCAATCAAAAAATCTGTTGCATGTTTTCCTAATAATTGATTGTCATTATCCACATAAATAACTTTATCTTCGTTTACATAAGGCTGACCGATCAACGAGAAAGGAACGTGGTTTTCAAATAAATACTCGATTACTGGATCCTCTTTATCTGAATAAAGGAGAATAAATCCATCAACTTGTTTTTGGCGATGCATAAGTTGAACATTTTCTAGCAAGGTCTCAAAAGACTGTGCTGTAGCGATTGCTGTTGTCATATCGTGTTTACGAGCTTCATCGTTGATTGATTCAATGATTTCTAAATAAAATGGATTGCCCATCCGCTCACGAGAATCTAAAGGCGGTAAAATCACGCCTACAGCACCTGAGGAACGCTTGCCAAGATTACGTGCAGCGATATTTGGAACATACCCCATTTCTTCCATTACTTTATAGACTTTTTTCTTCGTAGCATCTGAAATGCTAGAATGATCATTAATCACTCTGGATACAGTAGAGGTAGCAACACCAGCTTTTTTAGCAACATCTTTAACAGTAATCGTCATCTATTCCACTCCTTTCACAGTTATTTATACTTACAGGTTCAAATAATTCCATCGTAGAAAATAATACCACAGACTATGCCTAGTTGCTATTAACATTTCCATTCAGAACCAACTTAATAGCTTTATCCCTAAAACGGAAGATTAATAATCAACGAAATTCTACCTTACTTCTTGCCACACAGTTGTTAAAAAATCTATTGTCAATTCTTCTGTAGAAGAAACAAGTCTGATATCCGTTCCTAAATCTTCTGGACGTCCAACACCGATTGGCAGGGCACCACTGGCAATAATCGCCTGAATCCCCGCTTTTGCATCTTCGATTCCAATACATTCTGCAGCTGTCAATCCAACTTCTTCAGCAGCTAATTGAAAAATTGCCGGATCTGGTTTTCCTTTCGCTACTTTTACTGGATCTGCAATACCGTCAAAGTACTTCATCAACGCCATTTTTTCTAATAGAAACGGGCCATTTTTACTAGCCGAAGCTAAAGATATTTTGATTCCTTGGCTTTTTAAACTTTCTAACAGATTCAAAATCCCTGTATACACATCAGCAGGACTAACTTGCTGGATCATTTCTACATAGTATTCATTCTTCCGCTGTGCCAGTTCAGCAAATTCTTCTGGGGTAAATTCTCCAGATCGTCCGCCATGAGTCAACAACAATTTCAGAGAGTCTTCCCGGCTGACTCCTTTTAACTCTTCATTGAATGTACGATCAATCGTAATCCCGATTTCTTTCCCCAGACGTTTCCACGCTTGATAGTGGTATTCAGCCGTATCCGTCAACACACCATCTAAATCAAACAAGACACCTTTAAACATCTTTTTCCACCTTTTCCATTCCAAAAACTAGTTCATCCACTAAAACCATTTTTTCTCCATATAACGCAAGAGACAATTCAGCTCCTGAAACAAGTTGTAATCGGACATTTTTTTGATCTACTGTGATATATAACAAACGCCCACGGTAATTCACATGAAAAGCATAACTTGTCCAAGTGCTAGGTAAAAACGGTGCAAAGCTTAACTGTTCATTAGCGGTTTTCATTTGTGCAAATCCTTGTACGATTGCAAGCCAGCTGCCCGTCATCGACGTAATATGCAATCCATCTTCTGTATCATTGTTATAATTATCTAAATCTAGACGAGCTGTTCGCTGATACATCTCCACCGCTTTGTCTTCCATCCCAAGCTCTGCCGCTAAAACCGCATGGACACTAGGTGATAAAGAAGATTCATGAACGGTCATCGGCTCATAGAATAAAAAGTTTCGTTCTTTTTCTTCTCGTGTATAACGTTCGTTAAAGAAATAAATACCTTGTAAAACATCCGCCTGTTTAATAAAGCACGAACGTAAAATCCGATCCCAAGACCAATGTTGATTCAACGGTAAATCTTTAGATGAAAGTGCCGTTCTCGGCATTAGATCTTTATCTAAAAAGGTATCATGCTGTACAAAAACACCTAACTCTTCATCAAATGGATAATACATATTTTCAATAATTTCTTGCCATTTCGCTTGTTCTTCCACTGAAATAACTACACGCGTTTCAGCTTGATACTTAGTATAATTATCTAATGTATATTGCAACACCCATGTGGCAATGGTATTTGTGTACCAGTTATTATTGATATTGTTCTCATATTCATTCGGACCTGTGACACCATGAATCATGTATTTTTGTTTACGTTTAGAGAAGTGAACCCGATCCGCCCAGAAACGTGCGATTTCCGCTAAGACTTGTAGACCTTCATTTTTTAAATACTCCCTGTCACCTGTATAATTCACATAATTATAAATAGCGTAGGCGATTGCACCATTTCGATGGATTTCTTCAAAGGTGATTTCCCATTCATTATGACATTCAATTCCAGTAAATGTCACCATTGGATATAACGCTCCAGCTAAACCTTGTTGACGAGCATTGTGTTTTGCCTGTTCCAATTGATTGTAACGATATTTCAATAAGTTTTTCGTCACTTCTGGTTTGGCTAAAGCTAAATAAAGAGGCACAGCATAGGCTTCGGTATCCCAATACGTGGCACCGCCATATTTTTCACCAGTAAACCCTTTTGGCCCAATATTTAACCGTTCATCTTCCCCGTAATAGGTTGTAAATAATTGGAATAAATTAAAACGAATACCTTGTTGCGCCGCATCGTCTCCTTCAATCACCACATCAGCAAGAGCCCAACGTTTCTCCCATGCTTCATTTTGTTCTTTTAATAATTCATCAAAATTCTTCGTGTTTTCTTTTAATAATTGAACCGCTATTTCTTGTTGCTCAGCTTCTGGCACATCACGACTAGTCAAAACAATGACTTGTTTTTCTATACTGACAGCTTCACCTTCTGCAAGATTCACCTGAAATTCTTGTTGCACTTTCAATGATGCAGTCTCAGCTATACCTATTTTAGCATCTGTTAAATGCTTCATTGCACCTGTCACACTAAACTGTTCAATGCCAAAAGGATTAGGAATCGTACGGGTGGTCAAAAAGCCGACTGTTCCTTCAAAACCTGATTGTTGCGCTTCCCAAAACATTTCATCGTAGTTACTGTCTTCATTGCGAACATCTCCATCTACTTTTGAGACGATTTGGATATCAGCAGTCCCTTTCAGAACTTCTGCTGTTACGCGAATGACAGCTAGTTCTTGCTGAACAATACTTAAGAAACGCTCGAACTTAAATTTTACACTTGTATTCGCACCTTCAAGGATGAATGTTCGAGTCAATAGACCATTGTGCATATCTAATTCCAAATAGAAATCTTTTGGCTCTTGGATACCTAAATCAACAGGTTCCCCATTCACAAAAATATCCATAGCGATAAAGTTCAAAGCATTGATAACTTTACCAAAATAATCTGGATAGCCATTTTTCCACCACCCGACTCTCGTCTTATCTGGATACCAAATACCAGCTAAGTAAGTTCCTTGATGATGGTCTCCCGTATATTGTTCTTCAAAGTTCCCTCTCATTCCCATGTAGCCATTCCCCATTGATGTTAGTGACTCTTGTAAACGTCGTTGGTTCCGTTCTAGTTGATGCGTAGAGATTTTCCATGGGTCTATTTCAAATAAATGATTCATTTTCTCTCCTCCTGTAAATGTTCTGCTTCTTAGCACCATAATAAACGCAACCGATTGCATTGTCAATTATTTATTTATTTCTCTTCCCTTATCATTTGAATATTCTATACATATCATGATACCATCATTTTATAAGTAAAGAAAAAGAATCGAATTCAATTAAGGGTTTACAAAAATAAAATTCTGCTCTATACTACAAACAACGAAAACGATTGCGCAACTATTGCAAAGGAGAGAAAATGAATGAAAAAAATCTTAAGTTTTGAGTTTTGGCAAAAGTTCGGTAAAGCTTTGATGGTTGTAATCGCTGTAATGCCTGCTGCAGGTTTAATGATCAGTATCGGAAAAACAATTCCTTTAATCAATCCTGATTGGACAGCACTCACTACAACTGGCGGCGTTATTGAAAATATCGGCTGGGGTGTCATTGGCAACTTACACATTTTATTTGCACTAGCAATCGGTGGCAGCTGGGCAAAAGAACGAGCTGGCGGTGCATTCGCCGCTGGACTTTCTTTTATTTTAATCAACCGAATCACTGGTTCAATTTTTGGCGTAACTAGTGATATGTTAGCAGATGATAAAGCCTTCACACACACTTTGTTCGGCACAAAAATTATGGTCAAAGGATTTTTCACCAGCGTTTTAGAAGCTCCTGCTTTAAATATGGGGGTTTTCGTTGGGATTATTGCTGGTTTTGTCGGGGCAATGGCCTTCAACAAATACTATAACTATCGCAAACTACCTGATGCACTTTCCTTTTTTAACGGAAAACGTTTCGTGCCATTCGTAGTCATTCTTTGGTCAACGATCGTATCTATTATTCTAGCAATTATTTGGCCTTACATCCAAGCTGGAATTAACAATTTTGGTTTATGGATTGCTCAATCTCAGGATACTGCTCCGATTCTAGCGCCGTTTTTATATGGAACTCTCGAACGCTTACTATTGCCATTCGGGCTACATCATATGTTAACGATTCCTATCAACTATACACAGCTTGGCGGTACTTATGAAATTTTGTCTGGCGCACAAGCAGGAACTCAAGTTTTCGGACAAGATCCCTTGTGGTTAGCTTGGGCAACTGATTTAGTAAACCTAAAAGGTATTGGCGATACTTCGCAATATAATCATGTATTATCCAATTGGACTCCCGCTCGTTTTAAAGTTGGACAAATGATTGGTGCTTCCGGTATTTTGATGGGAATGACTCTAGCAATGTACCGTAATGTTGATCCAGACAAACGTGCAAGTTATAAATCAATGTATCTCTCCGCTGCTTTAGCTGTATTTTTAACAGGTGTTACCGAACCGTTGGAATTTATGTTTATGTTTGCAGCCGTTCCATTATACGTTGTTTACGCACTGATCCAAGGAGCAGCTTTTGCAATGGCCGACATTGTCAACTTACGTGTTCATTCTTTCGGAAATATCGAGCTTTTGACTCGAACGCCGTTAGCAATAAAAGCTGGTTTAGGCAGTGATTTACTGAATTTCCTTCTTTGTACCATCCTATTCGGTGTATTCACTTATTTTATCGCCAACTTCATGATTAAAAAATTCAATTTTGCCACACCTGGTAGAAATGGAAACTATGATAATAATGATATTCAAGCAGATGCAACACCAATAAGTAATCAAACAACTGACGGAATCGACACCCAAATCATTGAAATTATTCATTTATTAGGCGGAAAAGAAAACATCGTTGACGTAGATGCCTGTATGACACGCTTGCGAGTGAGCGTTACGGATAAAACTAAAGTTGGAACAGAAGAGGCTTGGAAAAAAGCGGGAGCTATGGGATTGATCGTTAAAGATAACGGTGTTCAAGCAGTTTACGGACCTAAAGCCGATATTTTAAAATCAGATATTCAAGATTTGTTGGATTCCAATGTTCGTATTCCGACACCACAACAAGCTCACCAACCTGATTCAACAACGACAGATACAACAGATTTTCTAGACATCACAAAAAAAATCCTTCCCGTCGCTAAAGGTGAAGTCATTGCCATCGAACAAGTAGATGATCCCGTTTTTTCACAAAAAATGATGGGTGATGGTTTCGCGGTTATCCCTTCGACCGAAATGATTTACGCGCCAATCGATGGTGTTATTAGTAGCATTTTCCCATCAAAACACGCATTAGGGATTCAAACAGACGAAGGAATCGAAGTCCTTATCCATATGGGACTTGATACCATCGAAATGAAAGAACCCGCCTTTACGATTCTTGTTACTGAAGGACAAAAAGTAACGGCAGGTGAAACAATCGCCAAGGCTGATCTAGATAAAATCAAAGCCGCAGGTAAACAAACAACAATGATTGTAGTCTTTACAAATGGCGTAAAAATCAATGCTTTCCACTTAGATAAAACCGGTGAACAAAACCCTAAAACCGTCATCGGACGTTTAGAAATCTAAACCCATTTCAACTTCAAACGGGTTTAGGATAAACCTCAAAACATTTTATCCTAAACCTTGTTTTCTATCATCAGGAGGAACTCCCATGAACGTATTAACATTAAACACACACAGCTGGTTAGAAAATCATCCTTTAGAAAAATTACATCAACTAGCAACTCAAATCATTAAAGAAGACTACCTGTTGATTGCTTTACAAGAAGTTAACCAACGCATTGACAGCTTGCCAGTCACTATTACCAACGATTTCCACCCAACAGAAGAACAACTACCTGTTCACGAAGACAATTTCGCCTACCTCTTAGTTCAGTACTTGAAAGAACAAGGCTATCACTACCATTGGAGTTGGGCTTATAATCATATCGCTTATTCTACTTACCAAGAAGGCGTCGCATTACTATCAAAACAGCCGATTGAACCTACAACTGTTGTCATATCCACTGAAAAAGATCCTACTGACTATCGCAGAAGAGTCTTATTGATTGGTCAAACAAAACTAGGAGAAAAAGCAATCACTGCTTTAAGCTGCCATTACTCTTGGTGGGCAGATCAAGATGGTTTTGATTACGAATGGAAACAAACCGAGAACGCCTTACAAAACTGCGTCTCTCCTTTAGTAATCATGGGAGATTTTAACAATCCTGCTTCAACTAAACGAACTGGCTACGACCTTGTTTCAAACAGTTCTTTACACCTACAAGACAGCTTTTTAACTGCCGAAAAAACAATTGGTGAACACACAGTAGAAAAAGCCATCGACGGCTGGGGAGAAAATCAAGAGAAATTGAGAATCGATTACATTTTTACCTCACAAGAATTGTCAGCTATCCGTTATAAAATCGTATTTGACGGAAAAAGCACGCCTATGATTAGCGATCATTTCGGTGTTTCCGCAACGCTTCAATAAAAAAATCAGGGTGCGCTAGAGAGCAATTCGACTCTCCAGCGTACATTTTCTTTGTCCCCTTCTGAAAAACAATGATAAACTGACTCTAACAACATACTTTTAGAAAGCAGGAGCAGCATATGAATATCACTATTTTTGGCGGAAGCGGCTTTATCGGACAAAAACTTGCTGAAGAGTTGGTCAGTCGAGGCCATAATGTAACAAGTATTTCCCGAAGCGGCAAACCAACTAACCTAACAACTTCATGGGCACAAAAAGTCCAGTGGCTTTCTTCCGATATATTAACAGACGATCTTTGGCACCCCGCTGTCACCAATGCTGAGTGGGTGATTGATGCGATTGGCATCCTTAAGGAAACCCCTTCTAAAAACATTACTTATGAACGCTTTATTTACGAACCCGTCCAGCTTATATTAGCTTATTTAAATAAACAAGAACACCCAGCTAACTTTGTATTCTTATCCGCCAACAGCGCACCATTCTTTTTAAGAAAATATATGGATGCCAAACTTCAAGCTGAAGAACTGATAAAAGAACAAGCTAGACAAAGCATCATTTTCTACCCTAGTTTAGTCATGGATAAAAAACGCTATACCTCCATCATCGGTGGCAATATGATTCGATTACTTAAAAAAATTCCCGGAGCAAGAAAATTTGTCCAAGGCTACGATCCTATTTCAAGAGAAAAACTAGCTATCGAAATCAGCCATGTCATCGAAGGAAACACTTCTTCTTACACGCAGAGACGAAAATAAAAAGCATCTCCTCAACGGAAATGCTTTTTTCACCTTCTTTATCCCTTTACAGAACCACTAGTAATTCCTTCTACATAATATTTTTGCATAAAGATAAACAGCAACGTAATCGGAACTGCAATCAGCACACACCCCGCTGTAAATGCCATAAAGTACTGATCGATTTTATCTTTCGTCTGCATTGTAAACAACCCAATTGCCACAGTATACTTATTAACATTATCTCCTAAAATAATTTTCGCAAAAATAAAATCCATCCACGGCGCCATAAATGCCATCAACGCTGTATAAACAATGATTGGCTTACTTAAAGGTAAAGTAATCTTCGTAAATATCTCAAACTTACTCGCACCATCAATCATCGCTGATTCATCTAACGCCATCGGAATCGTATCAAAAAAGCCTTTTGCAATATAAAAACCTAACGCTGCCCCAGATGAATAAACCAAAATCAATGCCAACAAACTACCTGTTAAATTCATCGCCTTCAAAATATAATACACAGCAATCATACTCATAAACCCAGGAAACATATTCAACACTAACGCTAATTTCAAAAATGGTTTCCTTGCTCTAAAACGCAAACGACTCAATGAATACGCCATCGCAATGGTAATCAAAGTCGACAAAATACAACTGCAAACCGCCACAAACAACGTATTTAAAAACCACTGAACAAAAGGATAGGTACTGCTAGTTAATAACATTTTATAGTTTTCAAACGTGAACTGTTTAGGGATAAAGTACGTTACAAAAGCTCCACCTTCACTTCTAAAACTCGTTAAAACAATCCAGACAATCGGGAATATCCACACAATTGACAAAACCGTCAATAGCAGATAATGAATAATCAACGTTTTTCTTTTTTTCGATTTCATAGGTCTCTTTACGCTCCTTCCGTTTTAAACGAACTACTTCGCGTATAAGCAAATAACGAGAAGACTGCCGAAAGAACAAAAATAATAATCCCAATGACCGAGGCTAAGTTATAATCAGCCGCATTCACCGTCAACTTATATAACCATGTAACCAAAAGATCTGTTTCACCAGCAGAATGATAATTACTATTTGCCGGTTGTCCACCTGTTAGCAAGAAAATCACATTGAAATTATTGATATTCCCAATAAACTGCTGAATCAAACTAGGTGCCATGACAAACAAAATCTGAGGAAAGGTAATATTCCTAAAAATCTGAAATTTATTTGCCCCATCGATTTCAGCGGCTTCTATTTGGTCCGTTGGTAAATTCGTAATAATCCCAGTCGCTACTAACATCGTCACTGGAATCCCAACCCACATATTCACGAAAATAACCGTGACTTTCGCCATTAATCCATCAGTTAAAAAAGGAATCGGCTGATCAATCAGCCCCCAATTTTGCAAAAGAGCATTGACCGGTCCAGAACCGTTAAATAAATTTGCCATCAGTAATAAACTAACAAACTGTGGAACCGCCATCGTAATAACGAAGATCGTCCGCCAAACTTTTTTCCCTTTTACTCCTTTAGCATTGATTAGCAAAGCTAACAAAATCCCAAAGAAAAAGGTCGTCGCTGTCGCCAAAACTGCCCAAATCAACGTCCAAGTTAGGACTGGGAAAAACGTCCCAGCAATGTCTCCTGTCAACACATTGCCAAAATTAGCAAACCCAACCCAATGAAATAAATTTTTCGGTGGTAAATGGTTGTGATCATAACTAGTAAATGCAATAGAAATCATGTAAAGAAGCGGTAAAATCGTAAATGCCAGCACACCCAATAAAGGAATACTCATCAAAGTAATATAAAATTTATCATTCAACAAACTATTTAAATCCTCTTTTAATGTTGGCAAAGAATGCCCCATTTGTTTCAACACATAAATTTTACGAGCACTTCTTAAATTTACGATATACAGAAAAATAAAAAGTAAAATCAGAATAATTGCAGCAATCCCAAACAATAATAACAGCATCGAATTATCCCCAGGTTGTTGCACCTCAATTCCCAACGCCTCATCCATAACCCAACCTTGAGATTTCGTTCCCAACGTTTGCAACATTGATAATGCATGAAAACCATTAATAACTAGCCATGCTATAAAACCAATCTGTAACAGTAAAAACGATAATCCTTTAACAATTTGGCCATTCACCAAATTGGCTGAACCCATAAATAGATAAGAAAATTTCGTTGGTATATCTCCTTTTTTGAATAACTCTCTAAATGAAATTTGACCCTCCGCCTTTGCTTTTCCCTTCATAACGTTTCACTTCCTGTTCTTTAAATAAGAAAAGAAGCTGAGACAAAGCTCATGGAGTTTTGTTCCAGCCTCAAACTCACCCTGATTGGCGAAGAATTATTTCTCTGATTTACTGGTATCTTGAACTAATTTATCTAATTTAGGTAAATATTGATCTTCGGAAATTTTTCCATTATACGTATCATTGATGACCGCATCAGCTGGTCCCCAGAAAGAAACCATCGCTGGAAGTTTTGGCATTACAACAGAATGATCCGGGTCACTCATGGTCATTACAGCTTCTGCTACCTTGTCGGATTTAACTTTCTCATCGGCTTGAGCTTCTTTATTTGCAGGAACTGTGCCGTTCTTCTCAAAAACAGTCAATTGATTTTCTTTATTTGTTAAAAAATCAGCTAAAGCCATTGCTGCAACCGGGCTTTTAGTCGATGCATTAACACCAAATAATTTCACACCCAAGAATGCTTTTTGCTGCACCGAACCATTACCTAAATCAACTGTAGGATATGAAGCAACGGCAAAATTATTCCCTAAAGCTTTCTCTACATCTAATTTAGACCATGGACCAGATAAGAAAGCATCGATTTTACCATTGCCTAAATTAGAAAGCGCATCAGCATTTGATTGAATCACACCAGGATTTTCCTTTTGCGAGCGAATCCACTTCAAGACTTGAACGCCTTTTTCGTTGTTAAAATTCGTCCCTTTGATGTCTTCGCCATTCTCTCCATATAACTCGTCACCATTTGACATGAATAATGGTGTGAAAATATAGTTAGCACCTGCTTCACCAAAGTTTGCACCTAGCTTCCCTTTTGCCGTTAATGTTTCCCAACTTTTCACATCATTTTCAGTTAATTTCTCTTTGTTATAGTACAAAATTTGCGATTCCACGCCATATGGGTAACCATAAAGTTTCCCATCGTAAGTTGCAGCTTCTACTGCACTCTCGGTACTATTTTCGTTTACACTATCTTTATATTTTGTATTAGCATAAATAATCCCAGCATCAACCATTTGCCCTAATTGATCATGAGGCATCATGAATACATCCGCCGCCGCACTTGGGTCTTTTTTCAGATTTTCTTGAGCCGTTGCTGATTCACTTGGTTTTATCGTTACTTTCCAATCTTTGTGTTCTTTTTCAAATTGTTCCACTAACGGTTTGTACGTATCAACAAACGCTACATCTACCCACAACTTTATAGAAGCGTTTTCATTTTGGCCAGAAGTTTTTTCATCTGAAGATCCTCCGCCACAAGCCGCAAGTACAAATCCCGTCAATGCCATTGTTACCCCTAACGTCAAAAGCTTTTTCATGTTTCTTTTCATCTTTTGTTCCTCCTAGGAATTTTTTACTGTTCTTTTCTCTTACATTGTGCAATCGTTTGCGTAAAATGTCAAGTTAAATATAAACGAATGATGAAAAAAATTTATAAACATAATACAAAATAGGAAATATCAATTTATTAGATCAGAGAAAAACCTTAATTAATTAGCATTTAAAATTAAAAAACGAGCTGGACTAAGCTTTCCCTCTCTATTCTTTTTATTCTAAGAAGAAATAGTTCCTGTAATAAAACGAAATGCAATCGTTTGCGAAAAATATATTGAAAACGTTTTTCTTATGTGTCATAATATGGGTGGCTTTAGAAACGAAGACTAAAAACAATCACAGGAGGGAAAAATCAGATGAACACTGCAGCAATCCATCACCAACCAGAAAGCGAATTCGCTTATTTATACACAGCTGACAAAATGCATATTCGGTTACGAACAGGCAGAGGCGATATAAAGAGCGTCGCATTAATCAACGGCGATCCTTATCAACTTGAACATAACGAATGGTTCAAATCAACAATTCCGATGGAAAAATACCTTTCCACCATCACTCATGATTACTGGACAATAGAAACATCCGCACCTCACAGACGTCTAAGTTACGCATTCAAAGTGGAAGGAATGGATGGAACTCAGTTATTTTACGGTGATCATGGTTTCTTCCCTTATCAAGATGCCACTTTAAAAATGGCGAATAATTATTTTAAACTCCCTTATTTCCATGAAGCAGATCGTTTCAAAGCTCCTCAATGGGTGAAAGAAACTGTTTGGTATCAAATTTTTCCTGAACGTTTTGCAAATGGCGACCCTACAAATGATCCTAAAGACACTTTAGCCTGGGGGAGCAAAGAGCATCCAGGACGGGACGACTTTTTTGGCGGTGATTTACAAGGGGTTTTAGACCACTTAGACCACCTTGTTGATCTGGGAATCAATGGTATTTACTTTTGTCCGATTTTCCAAGCTTCCAGCAATCATAAATATGATACGATCGATTATTTTGAAATTGATTCAGCTTTCGGCGACAAAAAACTTTTCAAAAAATTAGTGGATGAATGTCATAAAAGAGGTATTCGTGTCATGCTGGATGCCGTCTTCAATCATATGGGGGATTTTTCACCTCAATGGCAGGATGTTGTTAAAAACGGGGCGGATTCACCTTATGCAAAATGGTTTCATATTCATAAGTTTCCAGTCACCTATACACCGACTACTAATTTTGAATTTTCCGATGACATCACTTACGATACGTTCGCCTTCACCCCTCATATGCCCAAATTAAACACAGGCAACAAAGAGGTACAGGACTATTTACTAGAAATCGCTCGCTATTGGATCGATGAATTCGATATCGACGCATGGCGTTTAGACGTAGCTAACGAAGTGGATCATCGTTTTTGGCGAAAATTCCACGACGTTTGTACAGAAGCTAAACCAGACATTTACCTTCTCGGAGAAATCTGGCACTCTTCCCAACGTTGGCTACACGGAGACGAATTTCACGGAGTAATGAATTACGCCTTTACGGATGCAATTCTTTCTTACTTTGTTTACCAAACGATCCCTTTAAGCAAACTAGTTTCCGAACTAAATCATCAATTGATGCTCTACCGTGAACAAACGAATCAAATCATGTTCAATGTTCTAGATTCTCATGATACACCCCGCTTATTAACGATTGCCAAAAACAATAAAGAGCTCATGAAACAAGTCTTAGCATTCACCTATTTACAAAAAGGCGTTCCTTGTCTCTATTATGGAGATGAATACGCTATGGATGGAGAAGGTGATCCAGATTGCCGCAAATGCATGGTATGGGAAACCGATGAACAAGACCAAGACATGTACCAGTTCATCAAAACTTTAATAGCATTCAGAAAAGAACACCAGCCTCTTTTGTCAGAAGGAAAATTGCGTTGGTATGAAATTGATGAACAAACAGGTATCATTGATTTCGCTTATGAACACGAAGGAAAAATGCTCCGAAGCATTTTCAACACTGGCCAACTACCAGTCTATATCGAAAAAGAAAAGATTTTACTCTCCACTCAAACACAATCACTAGATGAAAGAGCAATTGAGCTTGCACCTTACGGTTTTGCCGCATCATTAGAAACAATAGAAAGGATTGAAAACAATGACACAACCCGAAACAAACACTCATTGGTGGCAGGAAGCCGTCGTGTATCAAGTTTATCCACGGAGCTTTCAAGATAGCAACGGTGACGGTATGGGCGATTTAGTCGGCATTATTCAACGCTTAGATTATTTAAAAAAACTAGGTATTAGCGCTATTTGGCTTAGCCCTGTCTATCGTTCTCCAAACGATGACAACGGCTACGATATCAGCGACTACGAACAAATCATGACGGAATTTGGGACTATGGCAGATATGGATAAACTGATTCAAGAAGCGCAAAAACGAAATATAAAAATCATTATGGATCTAGTGGTCAATCATACTAGTGACGAACACCCTTGGTTTATCGAATCTCGCTCCTCTAAAACGAATCCTTACCGTGATTACTACGTTTGGCGCAAAGGTATCCACGGTGAAGCTCCAAATGACTTAGAATCCACCTTTCTGGGTTCAGCTTGGCAGCTAGATGAACCTAGCGGAGAGTATTATCTACATTTATTTAGCAAAAAACAACCCGATCTAAATTGGGAAAATCCTGCTGTTCGAAATGCCATCTACAATATGATGAACTTTTGGATTGATAAAGGCATCGGTGGTTTCCGAATGGACGTTATCGATTTAGTAGGAAAAATCCCAGATCAGAAAGTTACTGGGAACGGCCCAAAACTTCATGACTACTTACAAGAAATGAACGCTAATACTTTCGGCGGGAAAGACTTGTTGACGGTTGGAGAAACTTGGGGAGCTACACCCGAAATCGCAAAATTATATTCCGATCCCAAAAGAAATGAACTTTCAATGGTTTTTCAATTTGAACATGTCGCTTTAGACGAAGAACCCGGAAAAAGCAAATGGGACTTAAGACCATTGCAAATACCAGAACTAAAAAAAGTCTTTTCAAAATGGCAGACAGAACTTGGCAACCAAGGGTGGAACTCACTTTTCTGGAATAACCATGACCTTCCACGCATCGTTTCTAGATGGGGAAATGACACCATTTATCGTGAACAAAGCGCCAAAATGCTAGCAATTTTACTACACATGCTAAAGGGAACTCCCTATATTTATCAAGGAGAAGAAATCGGCATGACCAATCGCGTCATTCATGACATCTTAGAAGTTGAGGATATTGAAAGCAAAAATATGTATGCCGATCGAATTAAAAAAGGATACAAAAAAACAGATATCCTAGCTGCTATCAACGTCAAAGGCCGAGACAACGCTCGCACCCCGATGCAATGGAATGACACTAAAAACGCGGGTTTCACAACCGACACACCTTGGTTAACAGTTAATAAAAACTACCAAGAAATCAACGTCGCCAATGCTTTAGCAGACAAAAACTCAGTCTTTTATACGTATCAAAAACTGATTGAACTTCGCAAAAATCACCCCTTAATCGTTTGGGGTAACTTTGAATTAGTGGAAAATACAGCAGCCGAAGTTTTTGCCTATTACCGACATCACCAAGGTGAAAGTTGGCTAATTGTTTGTAATTTTTCAGACCAAGAACAATTATTTTCTTTAGATAAAACTGCATCCGAAACGATTATTGCCAATACAGAAAAAAATTACAACAAACTTGCCGAGAGAATACTAGAACCTTACGAAGCTTTTGTGGTCAAACTATCCGAATTCACAAATTAACTTTTGGAGCTAAAAACAAGTTTGTTACCACTTTTAAAACTCGGAGGAACACAACATGCCCAACGCCGCAATAGAAATTAAAAAAACTAACAACATAGAAAAAAACAGTTGGTGGAAAAATGCCGTAGGTTATCAAATTTACCCTCGTAGTTTTAAAGATAGTAATCACGACGGTATCGGCGATCTAAATGGAATCCGTCAAAAACTCCCTTATTTAAAGGAGCTAGGGATTGATTTCATTTGGATTAATCCAATCTACGCTTCACCTAACATTGATAATGGTTATGACATCTCAGATTACCAAGCCATTCATGAAGATTTCGGTACAATGGACGACTTTAAAGCATTACTTACAGAAGCTCATGAGCTAGATTTAAAAATCATCATGGATCTGGTTATCAACCACACCAGCGATCAACACCCTTGGTTTTTAGAATCAAAAAAATCGCTAGACAATCCTTACCGCGACTATTATCATTGGGCTGACTCTACAAAAGATCACCTACCAAATGATTGGCAATCCTTTTTCGGCGGTTCTGTTTGGACTTACCACGAACCAACAAAACAGGCTTACTTTCATGTTTTCGCAAAAGAACAACCTGATCTTAATTGGAAAAACCCTCGTGTTCGCCAAGAAATTTATCAAATGATCCGTTGGTGGTTAGATCTCGGTATTGACGGTTTCCGAATTGATGCTATCAGCCATATCCAAAAAGAACCTTGGGATTTTAAGATTACAGATAATCAATGGGCTCCCTTTATGAATGTCACTGGCATCGACACCTATTTAAAAGAGTTAAATGCTATTTTTAACGAATATAATATCATGACTGTCGGCGAAGCCAGTGGCGTACCCCATCACGAAGCGGTTGAATGGACAGGCAACAACGGATATTTCAATATGATTTTCGAATTAGAACACTGTAAACGAATCGGTGAGACTGGGCATCAAAAAGGCTCCATCCCGCATTTGAAACACTCCTTAAACCAATGGCAAACAAGCCTAGCTGAGGACGGTTGGAATGCTTTATATTTAGAAAATCACGATACCCCACGCAGCGTATCCGTTTATGGAGATGATTCACCTGAAGCAGCTAAAGCGTTAGCTACCGTTCTACTTCTATTAAAAGGGACACCCTTTATTTACCAAGGGCAAGAAGTCGGTATGACCAACTATCCTTTTAGCTCAATTGAAGAAATAAACGCTGCTGATACGATCCATTTTTATCAAACATTGCTGACACAAGGAAAAATGACGAAAGAGGCTTTAGCAATTGCGGTTAACTGGTCCAGAGATCACAGCCGCACACCGTTCCAATGGGAAGATTCTCTACACGGAGGCTTTTCAACAACGGAGCCTTGGCTGAAAGTCAACGACAATTATCGAAGAATCAACGCCGCACAAAAAGATGTTGAAAATAACAGTATATTTCACCACTACCAAACATTGATTCAGTTAAGAAAACAGACAAACGCCCTTATCCACGGCGAATTCAAATTACTATTACCAGAACATCCAACCATTTTTTGTTATACACGGACAACCGAAACAGAACAATGGTTGATCCTCGTTCAGCTAGATCAGAAACAAACATCAATCACTTTCCCAGATTCTTTAAATGATTCAAACTGGGAAGAAGTCATAACAACTTCAGAGATGAAACCTTTCCAACAACATATGACTCTTTCAAACTATGAAGCTCATGTTTATCGAAGCACAATAAACTAAAGATCTCACTTAAAATAAAAACAAAGAGAAAACCGTTCGTTTCTCTTTGTTTTTTTATTCTATTCCCTATATTATTTGTAAATAAAGAAGCATTGGACAAATCATTGTCCAACGCTTCTTTTAATACTATGTCGTAATTATTATGTTCGGTTATTACTATGTCATACAGGTATTAATTATTATTTACGCAAGTACCCAAACAGATGAAGTATCTGGTTTGTCGCCTTGAGTCCACCATTTTGCTTTGTATGTTTTACCTTTGTAAGTTACTTTATCTCCGCCGCTATAAGCTTTATTTGTTTCCCAGCCCATTACTTTGTCAGAAAGAAGTTTCCAAGCATCTGATTTATCTGGACGATCGCCTTTGCTCCACCATTTTGCTTGATACTCTAAATCGTTAAAGATAACTTTATTGCCTTCTGTATAAACTTTATTGCTATCCCATGTAGTTTTACCAGGTTCTACTTCAACTTCTTTTTCTTTTGTTTTCACAGTAAATACAGCGCTTGATTCTGAAACATTGCCGCCAACACTAATTGCTTTTACTGTATATTTATAAGTTGTATTTGCTTTTAATCCATTATCTTTAAAGCTTGTTTTTTCTGTTGTTGCAACTTTTTTACCATCACGGTATACTTCATAGTTTTTAACACCTAAGAAGTGTGTTGATTTTGACCACATTAAATCTACAGATGTTTCTGTTGTTCCCATTGAGTGAACGTTTGTTGGAGCTGTTGGTTTTTGGTTATCTTCTGTTGATGATGATTGTGTTGTTGCTTTTACTGCTGCACTCTTTTCAGAGATTTTACCATTTGTTCCAACTGCTTCAACTTGATAAGAGTAAGTTGTTTTTTCAGCTAAGTTCGCATCGTTAAATTGAGTACCGCCAACTGTCGCAACTTTCTTGCCATCACGGTAAACATTGTATTCTTTTGCATTTGCAACGTTATCCCAAGTTAATTTAAGTGTAGATGTTGTTACATCTGCTGTTTTTACATTTGTTGGTGTTGCTGGTGCTACTTCAACAGGAGGTGTAGTTTCGCCATTCCCTGTTATATTCACATCAATTACATTGTAAAATGCATTTGGAGTATCTGCAACATCCCAAACTGCTAAGATAACATGGTAACCAGAATGGTCCGCAGGAATATTCACTTGGTGCGTTTTATTATTTGATGCAGCTGAACCATCATGTTTCACTTCACCAATTAATTGTAGATCTTTTCTTGCTAATGGTTGTTCTGGATTCCAACCATTTTTAGTAATATAGTAGTGCCATTTAGATGTACTGTGAGGAGCTGTATAATGCCAAGAGAATGAATTCATCCCAGTTTTAATATCTTGTTTTTTCCAACGATTGAAACCAGTGCTATCTAATACAAAGTCAGAAATTTGACCTAGTCCGCCATTCGCTGAAGCAATACGTCCATCTGCTGGACCTGCTTGTGGGAATCCCTTAGGCGCTTCTAAAGATTGAGGGTTGGTAATAACCATTCCATATTTTTCTAGAGCTGGTCCCCATCCAATTGTATTTTTATCTAATGATCCTTGGTAACCACGCGCTGCTGGTTTTTCTACATATCCATGAGCATCTGCTTCATTTGCATTTAACAGACCCGCTCCACCTAGTATAATTGATGACATCAATGCTAATCCTAATAACTTCTTATTCATAATTTTCCTCCACTCATTATTTCGCCTTCAACTGGCTTAACCCTAGTTTAAACGCTATTCAATAAAAAAAAGGGTCATTTATGGTCACAAAAAAGGAAGAGTTGGTTGAATTCAATTCTAATAATAAAATATAAATAAATTTCAAACAAAACTTGCTATTTATTACAAATGTTATATCAAAAAATAACTTTAAAAGGTCATGTTTTTCTTTTAAAAAGAAAAAACTGAACTATATATTTCTAATTATTTTAAAAAGACAATCGTTATTATTCGTTGTTGTATAGACAAAACAACCTGTTTCAAGTTAAAATATAAACCGGCCTGAAATTTATTTCATTACAGGCTGAACAAATATAAAAAATATAAAAAAAAGAAAGTGTTGATATAATGAAAGATATACTCTCTTCTCGATCTAAACGCCAATTAGAGTTAATGGAGATTTTAGCCGATAACGAATGGGTCACTTTTGCAGCAGCCTCTGAATCTTTAAATGTTCCTGTAAAAACACTGAAATCAGATATTATTGAGTTGGAAGCTTTACTTACTCCAGCGACAATCGAATCTTCAAAAAAATACGGTATTCGTTTAGCAACAAATTTTGGTTTCTGTAAAACAAGTATTTATCAAAAATTCTTAAAAAATAGCGTTGAGTTTCAATTAATTGAAAAAATATTCTTACATAATTTTTCTACCATTATTGATTTAGCCGATGATCTTTATACTAGCGTCTCTACGATCAAACGAATCGTTCTGCGGGTGAATCAACATCTTCAAATAGAAGGATTTACCATTAATCTAAAGAAGATGCAACTTGTCGGTGATCCACATAGTATTTGTAATTTTATGCAACATTATTTCTATGAGAAGTACGGCGTAGCTGAAAGTCTCTTAACTAATGCTCAGCTAATGATTTTAGATCAAGTCGGTTTTCAAATCGTCAAACAAGCGACACCTAATAGCGAATCAAACAATTTAGATTTTTCTTTACTAAATCGTTTACGTTTTTACACTTATACTGTTATCCATTTATTAAAATATAATAGTGAAAATCAACTTTATGATGTTCCAGAAAAAGTGTTTCCAATTATTAATGATACATATGCTTGTGATGAATTTTATAGTCAGTTTCAGTTACCCTTATCAGCGGATAACTTAAATACCATTTTCTATTTATTTTTTAGCGATCAATATATCGACTCCATCGATACCTTACATAAAATAATAGAAGTTGATCGTCAAGCCTTGTTAAAATATCAAAAAATCCAAACGCTTCTAGAAGAAATAGAAAAAAGGATGACTTGTAAATGCAATAATTTTGAAAATGTTTTTATGAGTCTCTACAATCTAGAATGTCAAATCAATGGTCGTACTTTTATTCTACATGATAAAAATAAAGAATTTTTTTCAGGAATCAAAAATCTATATGGTCATTTTCCGATGGAACTCATTCATTCTTTGCAGGCTATTTTCTATTCAAGTCCGTACAAAGACTATATGGTTTACGAATCCATCTCTATCCTATTTACGAATTGGCCAAATTTACTGGATCGTTTGGAAGATTCAACTCCCACAATGAAAGCTTGTCTCTTGTTCAACTCTGGTCTAGACTATATGAACATGCTTTCTGAACGAATCACTTATTATTTACGAGGACGCTTCTCTTGTACCCCATTGCATGTTACATCTTTGGAAGATTTGGAAAAAGAAGCCTCTGAATATGATTGCATTATCACTAATATTCCTGAGATCTATATCAATAACATTCCCATCATTGTCATTCCTCTGATTCCTGACGTGAAAAGTTTTGATAAATTGATGTTAGTTTATGAAGATCATTTTGAAGGGCACTAAATTTCTTTCTAAAAAAAAACCAGCTTAACCAAAATTGGGGGTTAAGCTGGTTTTTTATTTCAAACGTTATCATGTATTCGGAGTTAAAATATAACAGAAAAACTGATTTTAATTTGGGATCAAACTCCTATTTTCACTTATTTTTTACATTTAAAACAACGACGCAGGTGATCGTCCACAATGCCTGTTGCCTGCATAAATGCATAAACCGTAGTTGTTCCTAAAAATTTAAAGCCTTTTTTCTTCAAATCTTTGCTAATTCTATCAGATAACTCGGTTGATGCCGGAACTTCTTTGATATCTTTCCAACGATTTTGAATTGGTTTATGGTCGACATATGACCAAATAAATTCATTGAAGCTGCCGTATTCTTTTTGGATTTCCATAAATACCTGCGCATTATTGATTGTTGCATTAATTTTCAGTTTATTTCTAATGATGCCAGGATCTTCTAATAAGTCATCAATCTTTTCTTGTGTATACTTAGCGATTTTTACATAATCAAATTGATCGTAAGCACTGGTTAATGTTTCTCTTTTTTTGAGAATCGTTGACCAACTTAAACCAGCCTGCATACTTTCCAAAATCAACATTTCAAACAGCTTTCGATCATCATGTTCAGCTGTTCCCCACTCTTCATCATGGTATTTCTCTTCCAATTCATTCCCGATTGCCCAATCACACCGTACTTTCTCCATATATTTCTCCATTCTTTTGTCTTTTATCCAAGAATAACACGAGAACGTACGTTTGTAAACTAGTAAAAAAAGACCGAGACAACTTACTGTCTCAATCTTTTTTGCTCGCTTATTTATCTAACTCACTAGCTGCTTCATCATCTAGAATAACCGTAAGATTAGGATGTAATTGCAAAACAGAGGCTGGGAATTCTTCTGTCACAGGTCCTTGTAGTACATTTTTCACTATTTCAGCTTTTTTCTTACCGTTGACGATCAGAATCAAATGTTTCACCCGCATCACGCTAACCGGTCCCATTGTGACAAACTCCAAATCTTTTTCCATCATCTCTGGTACAAACCAAGGTTCTTTTCCAGAAACCTTTATTTTATATGTTAAATTTTCGAAACTAGTCGTTGTTGGCATATTCCCACAGAAATGTCCATCTCCACCTAAACCAATCAACATCGCATCCAATCCGCCATCCATAGCCAAACGCTTATCTTGTTCTGCATAATTTTCTACAGTTAATGGATGGATATTTTCTTCATTGATATTTGCGGGAGTGAAATATAATTTTCGCAAATCTGTGATAGTAACACCTTCTGCTTGATTAGTTACAGGAATTTCATCAAAATTATAGTAATGGACATTCTCATAGTTTGGAGAATCTTTTACGATTTCTACCATTTTTTTATAAACTCCAACAGGTGTATTTCCTGCTGTAATAGATAAATTAACACGTTTATCTTGGCTCATATGCCCTAATAAAATATTCTTGGTAGTTTCGCTCATCGCTTCAAAGTCTTTTTCGATAATAATTTTCATCTTGTTCACTCCAATTCCTTTTTATACTTCAATTGTATAATGTGGGAACCATCCCATGTCAATGGTTTTTGAACATTTATTAAAGTGAGAACAAAGAAAGCAATCATGATGTTTACTTGTATATTGCCCAAAAATTCAGCGCTTCATTCATTAATTCATCCGCTGTAAATTCTTTTTTCGAATGCCCCTTTTCTTCAGAGTCATTGGGATCATTCACCCAGAACTTTCCATTATTTGTCCCACTAAGCACCATGATGTGACCTGTTTTTGTAAACAAGCCTGGTTTTACTGAAATAATCACCGGATGATTTTGTTTTAACTGTTCTTCCACTGCTGTGATATTCGTTTCAAGATCTTCAAATTGGTATCCTTTGACCATAGCAAAATCAGAAAACGCAGACCAAGCTGTCCCTTCGCCTTCCATGAAATAATCATTTTTTGACCAGTTTAAAATATCTTGTGGTGTAGATGGCTTATTATCTAAGAAAGAAGCGACCATCGCTAAAGAAAGAATCGCACAGCCATTAATTTCTATGGTATCCCCCTCAGGGTTTCCCATACCATAAGAGATTGCTTTCCATTTATCATCCGTTTGTAACAACAAATCCATTGGCATTCGGTTAGTAAATTTCCCTTGCCTTAAATCTTCGTTGACTTGTTCAGTATAAGTAAGTTCTTTGACTTTTTCCGGCTTTTTTTCTTTCTCACTTGTCTCAATCGTACTTACTTTATCCGCCGCTTCATCATGGAATAAAGATGAAAAGCCATGCCCTTCTTCCATAGGAGCAATTTTAGCTAAGACAGCTCCTGCAAATGCCGTTACAACAAGTAATGCTATGATGTAAACTTTTGGTTTTTGGTTTTGTTTTGGTTTTTGTTTCATCAGTATCTCCCTCTATTAAATTGAAAGCACATTGGATTAATTACACTTTCAAAAACGAATCACATAAATAAATAGGTAATCGTACTTCTTAATATTACTGAATCTAACGAAAAAAGCAAGTCTGAGTAATTATTTATTAAAATTAAACCGAACATATTTTCTTGAAATTTTTGTCTTTTTTAGGTAGAATGGTAGTATCTGATTATTCAGAGTCTGATAGTAGCAGTAAATTTATGAAGGGGGTAGAAGAATGGACAATAACCATAAATCAACAATGAAAAGCATTTCAAAATTGATCAGCCAATCTTCCCAAAGTTTCTTTTCGGCCTTTTTAGAAGACTCTAAAGATAAGAAGAGTAAAAATAAAGAACGTGAAGAAATTCTTAAGAAATTACAAGTCGCTTCTGCTCAAAAAAGTTTAGTTGTTTTACAATTAAAAGAAGTACCAACTTCTCAAAAATTTGAAACAGCTTCTGGATGGATTGTTTCTAAGAGTATTACTGACTCAATCATGTTGCGCTTGCAAGAAGATAATCAACAAATCCGGATGATTCCTGTTGAACATATAAAGAAAGTCAGCACGTTGTTGAAAAACGACAAACGGCAAATCAAATAAAAAAATAGTCAAACAGCAAACCACTTTAAGTTTCGCTGTCTGACTATTTTCTTTTTTAAACGAATTATTTCCATTATAACCAAGCCCACAAGTGCTCATAAAAAAGTTATAATAGACATGGAAATCATGTGAAGCCCTCGATATCTTCACGAGTTTCAAAATAGCTAGTGCTTTAACTTAAAAGATGCAAAATGATCGATTATTTCCGCATTTAAAGATGGTTCAATAGTTGCTTTTTCAGTAAATAAGCTGCTTTTAAAGACACAGGAAGTACTCTTTCGCCCGTTTATGATTCTCAAATCATTCTACAAATTCCTATTTAAAAGAAAATGGAGGAAAAATAATGCAACTGAAATTATTAGATACAATGAATTATTCAATCATGAAATTCCCAGCTCATACCAAAATCCCTACTGGATTTCACGAAATCAAAGCTTTTAAAAGTATCACCTATACAGAAGACGAGTGCTCAATCATTGCTCCAGAAAACACACTGCCGATAGAACAAGCACTTTCGATTGATAACGACTGGTTCATCATCCAAATCGTAGGAGAACTGGACTTCTCACTAGTTGGTATTTTAACCCAATTAGCCAATCCATTAGCAGAAAATCAGATCTCCATCTTTACTTTATCTACATATAATACTGATTACCTGTTAATCAAAAATAGCGAAAAGGACAAAGCAGTCCAGATACTGAAGAATTGCGGACATACTTTTTAAGTTTCTTTTACATGTATTACTCTAACAATCTGATACAATAAAATAAAATAGACAAAAAGCATCCGTGCTAAAAGGAGACGATTGAATGAAGAATGAATATGACAACCCCAATTTTTTTGAAGCATACAGCCAGATGGATCGCTCTAAAAAAGGACTAGAAGGGGCTGGTGAATGGCATGAATTAAAAAAACTACTTCCTGATTTTACTGGAAAAACAGTTTTAGATCTAGGTTGCGGTTACGGCTGGCATTGTCGGTACGCAGTGGAAAATGGAGCTGAAAAGGTTGTAGGAATTGATTTATCTGAGCGCATGATTGAAAAAGCGAAAGAAATGACCGATTCTTCCAAAATCAGTTATCATTTAATGAGTATGGACGAAATTGATGGCTTAAACGAAACATTTGATATTGTGATTAGTTCATTAGCCTTTCATTACGTACCTTCTTTTGATTCTATCGCAAAAAAGGTCAACCACTGTTTAAATACTGGCGGCGATTTTATTTTTTCAACAGAGCATCCAATTTTTACCGCTCAAGGAACAGAAGACTGGATTTACGATCAAAATGGTGAACCTATCTATTGGCCTGTAGATCGTTATTTTGACGAAAGCATACGTGAAACGATGTTCTTAGGAGAAACAGTGATGAAATACCATAAAACTTTAACTACCTATTTAAACGGACTCTTAACAAATGGCTTTCAAATCACCCGTTTGGTTGAACCAATGCCTGCTACAGAAATGTTGGAAGCAAGTGCTGAAATGAGAAATGAATTACGCAGACCGATGATGTTGTTAGTTTCTGCAAAAAAAATGAATTAACAAAAAAGGAGGCAAAAGCACATCTTACAAAACTGCTTTTGCCTCCTTTTTATTTTCTATTTATCGAATTAGACTCAATCACTTCATTTTTTCTAACTTTCTTGAAAACAACCTCTCGAAAAGCATCCGATTTTTTCGACAAAAAATACGTATAACCTAAACTTGAAAAACCAATCAAAGCCCATAAAGACCACCCAGTATCACTATCTCCGAATCGGATAGAAGACAGTAAATCCCGCAAAACTTCGTTAACAACCTCACTAAAAATTTCATTTCCATCAAGAGGAACATGTTCAAACAACCATTCATTTAAAAATTGAGCAATTAAAATCAATAGCCATCCACACAAGTAAACAATTCCACCTTTTGCTGTCACAATTTTTCTATAAATTGGTACTTCATTCCCAGCTTGATCAGTAAAATAAAACTGTTTTTCTTGTTCTACTCGTACCTGAGTATACTTTGCTTGATAAAAACTAATGACTAAACTCACCGCTACAATAAGTAGAAGCTGCCAAACCGCTGTAGCTGTTAATTTGAATGTCAAACTCAATGACGCCAGCGCAAAAAGAGGCATAATCGCGTAACTCCAGCGACTGACCTTGTTGTATTCAAACTGCTCCCGAATAAAATAAACAAATAAAACAATAATTAATAGATACATGAACGTCTCTCCCAAACTTAAACTTCCTGTCAATTATTATGCTAGTCTAAGTATACATGGACTCTCTCTATTTTCAACTTATACGTATTACTATCATACGATCCATTGGAAATAACAAATAGGAACTGCTATACTAGAATTACAAACAAAAGGAGGCAAACACTATGCACGATTTAGCACAAATGATCATGGATAATTTAATCCCTTTTTTTGATTTGTTTATTTTGGCATTAAATATTTTTTCAATCGTTGTTTTAATTTGGGGCGTTATTATGGCCGGAATTGATTTTCTAAAAAGTGAACGTAACGATCGAAATCGAATCGTCATGGCACGCCAAAATAATTTTATTAAAAGCTTTCTCGGCAGTTACATTCTACTTAGTTTAGAAATACTCATTGCCGCTGATATCATTGAATCAATCATTAAACCCACCTTTCAAGATATTTTAAAATTAGCTATTTTAGTAGTGATTCGAACAGTGATCTCTTACTTCTTGCATAAAGAAATCGAAGATGCATTAAAAGATAAAGAAAATGAAGCTGACGCAAAAAAGACGAGCTGATCTAATCTCCTCGTCTTTTTTCTATTTTACATTATTCATCTAGAATTGATTTGATAAGTATACTTGATTTGCAGCATTGTAGCGCAAATCAATGTCACAACAACAACTGGAATCAATGATCCTATCCAAGTACTGACCATAGCCGCTACACCAATAAAAAGAATAGCTCCTAAAATCAATTGCCACAACCTTCTTTGAATAAGCAGCTGATTTTCTTTCAATAAATAATGCGTACCAAATATGAGACATCCACTCATGATATAAATCATCTTTTCAACTCCTTATTTGGCTTCAACAACAGCAGTATCCTCTTCATTTCCAGCCTCTTGTTCCACTTGGATTTTTTCAAACATTTTAAAGAACGGATAATAGATCGCCAAGGATACCGCAAAACAAACAAAAACCATCACAAATGCCACCCAATTCCAATTAGACGTAATCAATGCTCCTAAAGGCGCTGGAATAGAAAACGGCGGTTTAACCATCATTTTGGGCATCCATCCTAACGCTGTAACAATATAAACCAAAATCGTATTAACGATGGGAACAGTGATAAAAGGGATTGCAAGCAATGGATTCATAACAATCGGTGCACCAAAAATCACTGGTTCATTGATGTTGAAAATACCTGGCAAAATCGATAACTTCCCTAATTGTTTCAAATACTTCGATTTAGAAAATAAGAATAAACAGACAAGTGCTAATGTTGCTCCCGTTCCGCCCATTTGTGCATACCATTGATAAAACTGCTCCGTAAAAATATTTGGCAATTGAAAAGCGCTCGTCCCATTTTGAAACAATTCTGCATTTTCTAAAATTGCCTGATCCCAAAATGGACGAATAATTGGACCAAGAACGGCATGTCCATGAATCCCCAATGTCCAGAACAAGCTAATCATAAATTGTGTAATAATCCCCCCAAAAAGATTGTTCCCTGTTAAAAATACCTTTAAAGGCGAGATAGCTATACTTAGTAACTCATTTAAATTAAAATTAAAAAAATGACGAGGAATCCAGAAAACTAAAATCACCAATAACGTCGGCAACAACGCTGCAAATGATTCACCTACTACCGGTGGAACTCCTTCCGGCATTTTAATTTCCAAATTTTTCTCTTTTGTAAAACGATAAATCTCAACAGAAATCAGCGCTGCCACAATCGCTCCAAATAATCCTTGGGAACCTAACGATGTAATCGGAATATAACGACCGCCTGCAACAGCATTTCCAGCAATATCCACACCTTCTTGAAGATTGACTGGCACGACCATCAAAAGTGTCGCTAGCATCGAAAGGAAGCCGCTAGTGATTTTATCTAATTTATACGTATTACCTAAAAAGGATCCAATGGTAAAAGCCGCATATAAAGACATCAATCCTACAGTAAAGCGAAAAGGAACATCTAATGCCGCCAAATAAGGTGCAATCATTTCCGAATATCCAGGAATCGGTAAATTAAGTAAAATCGTAAAAAATGAGCCGACAATCGTTAATGGAAGAATTGAAATCAGTCCATTTCTAATTGCTTGTAAGTGCCGCTGATTACCAATTGCGTTCGCAATCGGCAACAGTTTCATCGCCAAATTATCCAGAGTTTTCATCATAAAAATCAGCTTTCCTTTCTTTAATCAAACCCGTTATGTTCGACCATTTCTTTAAACCATAGACCCGATTTTTTCACTTTTTTCTCCCCAGTTTCCAAATCCAGACGATAAAAACCATAACGATTCTTATATGCATTCCCCCAAGACCAACAGTCCACAAAAGTCCACATATGATAGCCTAGGCAATTACTGCCTTCATCCATCGCTTGATTTAAATACACTAAATGCTCCTTCAAAAAATCAATGCGGTATTCATCTTGCACCACACCTTGTTTAATAAAAGCCTCCTCACCTTCAATCCCAATTCCATTTTCGGAAACAAACCAATCAATATTTCCATACTCATCTTGAATTTTTTTAGCAATATCATAGAGCCCTTTCGGATAAATCTCGATACCACGGGACGTATTCATCCGTCTACCCGGCATAATATACTCATCGAAGAACCACTCTGGTGAAAAAACTCCCTGGGGATTCGGCAGACATTCTTTTGCTTTCACCCTACGTGGACGATAATAATTAATCCCTAATATATCTATATTCGTAGATGCAATTAGATCTAACTCCCCTTTGCTCACTTTCGGAAGCTGATTATATTCCTCTAAAACTTCTCTTAAACGTTCTGGATAGTGTCCCTTTAAAATCGCATCATTGACACTCTTGGTATAAAATAAATCTGCCATTTCAGCGGCATACAAATCGGCTGGATTTTGGCTACGAGGATACACAGGAATCACATCCATAATAATTCCGATTTTCCCCGGCAAATTCATTTCACGATATACTTTAACTGCTTCACAATGCGCCAAAATTATATTGTGTAAAACTGTTGCAGCTCGTTTAAAATCCACAACATAAGGATAATGACGATCATGAAGATACCCCGCTTCTGCTGGAATCATTGGTTCATTAAATGTAAACCAGTACTTCACTCGATCACCAAATAATTCAAAACAGGTCTTTGCATATTGCTTATAAGCTTCAACTACTTCTTTATTCTCAAATCCACCTTTTTCTTGAAGCACCATCGGCATATCAAAATGATACAGATTTATAAACGGCTCCACACCTCTTACCAGCAATTCATCAATCATCTTATTATAAAATCTCACAGCTTCCGGATTCACTTCACCCGTTCCCTGAGGTATTAACCTAGACCATGATATCGAGGTGCGAAATGAGTTAAATGAAATATCCTGCATTTTTTTTATATCTTCTTGATAATCTTGATAAAAAAGAGAGGTTCTTTCAGTCGTAACACCATCATAAAAGCGATGATTATACTTCTTCGACGAATAGTCCCAAATATTTTCCCCTTTTCCGTCTCCTACTTGTCGCCCTTCCGCTTGTGTTGCACTGGACGCCGCCCCCCAAAAGAATGTTTTCGGAAATTCTACTCTCATTATCTCTCTCCTCCATATTTATTCTAAATTTGCTGATAAAGAACACCTAAGTATCTTGCAGATTGCGCTTTCACAATCTATAATTGGAGTATAGCATTGATTATAATGTTTTGTTATACGCTTTCATTCCATTGTGATAAGTGTCGTTTTTTGTCATTTCTCACAATATTGTTACAGCTTGTAACCACAAGGAGGACGCTATGCTTTTTTTAGATTATATCCCTGATTTAAATCCTTTAGAATACGAAATTTATCACTATATCGCTAATAATTTAAAAACTGTTACCTACATGCGAATCAGAGATTTAGCCGACGAAACACATACCAGCACTGCTAGTATTCTACGTTTTTGTCATAAATTTGAATGCAATGGCTTTTCCGAATTTAAAGTAAAGCTTCAATTATATTATGAATCCATCAATCAAGCACAAATTTCAGACGTAGATGAAACCCAGCACATACATTTTCTAGAACGTGTTAACGAACCCTTTCTTGATAATAAAATCCAACAAGCGGTAGACTTACTAGCTGACAAAGGACTTGTTCTTTTTCTTGGCTCAGGCTCTTCTGAACCCATTGCAGCTTATGGATCACTATACTTTACGAATTTATCTCAAACTGCACTACGTATCGAAGATCCATCCAATTATCCAATCGAGTGGTTTCCAGACGATATATTGGCACGGACCTGTGTAATTGCTTTATCAGTCACAGGTGAAACCAAAGAAATCATTCATTACATCAAACGTTTAAACACTAAAAAATGCCCGATTATTTCTATCACTAATAGTGACAGCTCCACCATTAGTAGAATGTCTGATTTGAATATCCCATACACAATCAATCGGGAAACTATCTACAAAACTAGTGATAATGATGATAAAACCATCGAACTCACTTCACAATTACCCGCTCTTTTTCTCATTGAGAAAATCGCAAAACGCTTACGTTTACAGAAAAATATTTAAAGAAAAAAACAAGCAAGAAAAAAGTCGTACACTTTTTCTTGCTTGTTTTCTTCTATTCTATTAAGCCTGTCTCGGAAAATCTACTAATCCGAAATCATCTTCCTGCATCAAACGCCATGAACGTTTGGCTGTATTGTAAATCAATATAGCAATCACTGGCTCATTTCGATAAGCAAAGTTTTTCGTCTTCCATAAAGAATCCTCTACTACATGAATAGGAATATGATACTCTTTACCTTTAATATCCATCTGATCGAAACAAAAAACAACACCTTCTTGTAAAATCGGCTTCATTTCTTTCAGTAATTCTACATCTAGTTTTTCAACAGAAATCCCTCGTTTGAAGAACGTTTTACGATCGTTGACTTTTTCCAAAATCACTCGCGTAATCTTATCTGCCAAAATTCGATAAAATTCATCGATATAACGATAATAAACCCGCGTCATACGATCAACAAACTCAAAGAAGACAAAATCATTTTGTAATTTATAAAAGAACGGTGAATGCAGACTCGTTTTCATATGACCAAAATAAAGAAGCTCTGAAATTTCTAACGGTGTCAATTCTTTAAGCATCGCAATATCTGAAAAATCAATCCATTTAATTTCTTCATTCGTCTTTTGACGATCAACCGTCGAAAAATATTGATTTACCTGCTCTTCTCCGCGAATAACTTTTAATCCGCTATGCATGTCATATTCTCCTTCTTCTGCTGAAGGGTTCAGTAAAAGTAAGTTCTTTGGGTGATGAACAATGGAACGAGTAAAGTCTGTATGTGTAATTCCTTTAGATAAAATCGCATTACTCGTCATATCAATATGTACATAAATTAAATCTAACATTTGTTTCATCACCCCCACAATAGTCTTCTATTTATATTCTACAATATTTCATAAAGAAAAGCTTGTGTCTTTTATTTTAAGATTCAGTTACAAAGAGATAAAAAAGACTCATTTCATTGTTAAATAGGATATATTACCTCCAAAAACCTCTCCATCATCATCTTTTTAAGGATCCTTTTGCGAAACATTTTTTAGAAAAAAATAATATTTAGAACTAGGGTTTCAATTTGATTTATGATACACTTAGATAAAAAGGAGGGAGAATATGGCATCCAGAAACACACGCCCTAAAAAGAAAAATAGAAAACGAAATTGGCTAATCAATATATTCTTATTCCTATTACTGATTGTCGGTTTAGCACTTGTTTTCAACACACAAATCAGAAATATTCTGATCCAACAAAATGGCAAAACTTACGCTATTAAAAATCTAACACCAGACGAAATCAAGGAAAATAATAAAAAAGACACGACTTTTGACTTTGCTGCAGTTGAATCTCTAAGCACAGAGGCTGTACTTAAAGCACAGCTTGAAAATAAAAACTTACCTGTAATCGGAGCTGTCGCACTCCCTGATGTAAAAATCAATTTACCAATTTTCAGAGGATTGGATAACGTTGTTTTACTAACAGGAGCAGGAACGATGAAACCCGATCAAGAGATGGGCAAAGGCAATTATGCACTAGCTAGCCATCGTGTACAAGATATGATTTCTTTGTTTTCACCATTGGAATATTCAAAACCTGGTGAATTGATTTATACAACAGATCTAGATAATGTTTATACATACAAAATTAATTATGTAGAAAAAATCGATCCTTCTCGTGTGGAGTTGATCGATGATGTACCAGGCAAAAAAATGATTACGTTGATCACTTGTGGTGATATGTATGCCACCACCCGAATTGCCGTTCAAGGAGAATTGGAGTCAGTGACACCAATCAAAAAAGCGACAAAAGCTATGACTGAAGCATTCCAAATGGAACAGTTAACGTTATAGTATTGATGAGTAGTTATTTCTTTACTAGTTTCTTATAAAAACCAACGGAATTCTGTTTTTTAACAGAATTTTGTTGGTTTTTTGTTTTAATCGGTAGAAAATTATTTTTAATGACAATAAGACATTTAAAGTCAGAAAATTTCTCGACACGCAAAATGATAACTATATAAATAATAAAATTGAAAGCTTACCTGAGTTAGAAGGTATAAAAATTGCATTTACAGAACCAATTGAACTAACACCTGTATCACGAAATTTATTCCTTTTATTAACAAAGTTAGAGATAATTAAAGGAGCTAATTATTTAGATACAAGTAAAGTGGTAGATGTGTCATCAATGTTTAATACTACTCTTGCTCTAACCTCTAGAAAAAGAAAATAATAATTGGCTTTTTAATCTCCATTTCTGATTATAGAGCATTCGGCTGCAAATGAACGTACAAATAAAATATAGCATCACAACACTATTTATAGGCGTTGTGATGCTATATTTTTCTCAAATCATTTATAAAACGACTAGGTTTTTTTATTCGTTGATAACTATATCGAATCGTTGATAAAATCAGTACAATCGGATACATGAACAACGTCACTGCGAACCATTCCACGCTAAAAACAGATATAAACGATATATGATAGGTGACTGCATATATCAAAGGTAATACAATAGACAACGCCCCATAATATAAACTCATTTCAAAAACAACTGTCTTATATAAACGTTTCATGATTCATTTCCCCAATCTTTTTTACTCTTATCTAATAGATCTCTCTCGTTGTTATTTCTCTACTTTTCTATTGTAAAGTTTTTTCTCAAGAGAAACATCCATCTTTGGTCTGAGATTTAGGGGATTTTTTATTTTATGTTCTATCATTTGCAATATGTCATAATAAAAGAACATTACAAACCTATCAATCCTTGAATTTTAGTTCCTAAAAACATAGCTAAAACATCTATTTTAAATAGTTTAAATAAAACAGTCCTCACATAATCAATTAGCGTACATGAAACGTAAATCAAGATACCATATGCGAAAATTTTTATCACAGCTATCCAAATATTCATATCAACCAAATCTACAAAAGAATTTTTTAATATAAAATAAAAAATAATAGGATGCGTATGAATTAGATAAACTCCAAATGAAAATGGTGCAACTTTGGAAACAATATTTATTGTTTCCTTATTTGTGATATTCAGTTTTAAGAATATCACAAATAGAAAAATTGAACTACTTAGTATCAAAGGAGAGACATAATCAATAAACCAATTTCTTTCCATTATTCCTTCATGAAAAGGAATAATGGCAGTGAAAATTATTAAACACAGAGATAATCCATTTACTCCCCAGTAGCTTAGCCATATTTTTTTCACTTGTATTGTGTTGACATCTACATGGAGCTTTAAGTATGCTCCTATAATATACATAAATATCAACCAAATCATACTATAGCCTTTATACATATTAAAAGGATCAGACTTTGAAAAAACAGACAACGTTCCCAATAGAAAAATAATGACAACACCATATCTGAATTCTTCTTTCTTCAATTGTTGAAGCCCTTTATTCAGTATAGGAACAAATAAAAATAGTCCTGCATAAGCTGTAAAAAACCAGTAGCTCTTAGTCAAAAGTGGGAAAAACATATTAATAGGCAAAGAGAACGTTTCTCCACTTCCTAGAATAAATTGGGCAACAATACTTAGTAAAACTGAATAAAAAAACACTTGAAACCACAGATATAGAAATTTTTCAACACGCCATTTTGCCTGAATCATGAAATATCCAGAAATCAATGCGAAACAGTTCACACCAACAAAACAAAGTGTTTCTATGCTCCA
This sequence comes from Enterococcus sp. AAFC-DPL-5146, assembly GCF_058216635.1. Classification (NCBI taxonomy): domain Bacteria; kingdom Bacillati; phylum Bacillota; class Bacilli; order Lactobacillales; family Enterococcaceae; genus Enterococcus; species Enterococcus sp. AAFC-DPL-5146. Next base: position 2,747,470 of record NZ_CM177103.1, read on the forward strand.
AAAGAAAAAGTAATGAAAACTACCTGATGGAGTATTTTCCAATATCCCCCCAATTCCAAGTATATGCAAAATAACAACCATGAACATAGAAACAATTCTTAATAAATCAACACCTATATGCCTACTCATTCCTTAACTTCTCCCTCATCATTAGGCAATTTTTGATAATATTCTTCTACAAAATATAGTGGACGCTTCTTAGTCTCATTAAAAACACGCCCCAAATATTCTCCAATAATGCCTAAAGAAATTAATTGTAAACCTCCCAAAAAAAGAATACCAATCATCAAAGAAGGATAGCCCGAAACGTTAGCTCCCAATAACAATGTCTGGATCAACACAATCATCATGTAGATAAACGCAACAACAGAGACTGTAACTCCAATCATAGCTGAAATTCTTAAAGGCAGTGTTGTGTATGATGTAATACCATTCATTGCTAGGTTAATCAATGACGAATATTGCCATTTCGTTGCTCCACCGGCCCGCTCATCGGCATCATAAAACAATGCTTTTTTCTTAAAGCCAATCCAACCATATAATCCTTTAGTATATCGTTCATGTTCTCGGAGCTCTTTCAAAGCATTTATCGCTTTTCGATCTAGCAATCGAAAGTCCCCCGCATGAGGATATACAGTTGTTTTACTCGTTTTTTGAAGAATTTTATAATAAACTGAAGACATCATTTTTTTTAGAAATGATTCTCCTTTTCGTTCTTTACGAATCGCATAAACATCGGAATATCCTTGTTCCCACCAATGAATCATTTCTTTAATCAATTCTGGCGGTTGCTGTAAATCTGCATCAATTACAACAGCTGCGTCCCCTTGTGCGTAATCAAACCCTGCCAACATTGCTATTTCTTTGCCATAATTTCTAGATAAGTCCAACAATGTGATTCTTCCGTCTAGTTCTCTTAGTTTTAATATAATAGGTATACTTTGATCCTTGCTCCCATCATTCACAAATAAAAATTCAAATGTATAGTCAACACACATCTGACTCATTATATCTAATCTATGATAAAGCGATTCCAGTACTTCTTCTTCATTCAAAAATGGTATTATAATTGTTATTCTTTTCATTTCTCACTCAACCTTTACTTAACTACCTCACCAAAGAAATTTCAGATTATTTATAAAAAAGAATATAGTCTTTATTTTGATATACACTAAATTCTTTAAGCTTCTCTGAGTTTTTGCTTATGTCCACTCCTCTATGATAAAGATACGCTACCTGTCCCTTATCATCTTCTACAAAATTCTGCTCTCCCATGAACACATATTGAGAGTAATGATCAGAAGTCATATTTGTCGTTCGTTCAAAAGGAGTATCTCTACTCGCTTGATATTCCACTGGAGATACTGGATCGTAAAATCGGAAGAAAATAAACGCCAACTCATAAATCTGTGGCAAACTAGTTCGATCTACATAAACAGTATTAAGTTGTTTTTCTTTTCCAAACTGAATAACGTCATTCAATGTTTGAGGAGCCATATACTTACTATCTTGCAGCTCATTTCGGTGAAATACATTATAACTAAATAGAAAAGAAACAAATAATAAACTAAAACAAACAACAACTGAACCTATAATAGGTTTCTTATCCAACGACCATAAAGCTTCTAAACCATATCCCATAACAAGAACAACCGGAAAAATAAATACATTCCAATGATGAACAACTGGAACAACGATTAAAATCAGTGGTATCGGAGCAATTAACCAAGCTAAAGTTATTTTACTTAAATGACAGTTATCCTTTACAACCTTTACAATGCCTATACTAAATAATAATACCCCCGCTAAATTGTAAAACATTCCATAATTAGGCAATGAACTAAAAATCAAACCATCTCTTCCAGAAAGTAAGAATCCATGAATTCTCTTTAAATTATCAACAAAAGCAGCCACAATATTATCACTATATAAAATAGTTTGCCCTTCATTCTGACTACCTAATAACTTTGTAAAAGTAATACCAAGAATAGTGACAGACTCTTTACCAAAATACTGTAGATAAGCAAAGAAAAGGATCGGTAAAATTGTCACTATCAATATAAGGACTAACCCTATCCCTTGATGAAGGCTCATTAACTGATTTTTCCAGAAATAAAAAAGTAAAAATAATAAGAAAATCGGCAGAAAATACCAAGTAGCTATATAAGCATAGGCAGTTAGACCTATTAAGAATATCGCTCCTCCATAGAAAAAATTTTGTTTTTTCCCACTTGTCTGTATACCTAATTGAAGCAAACAAAACGCTATAAGTAGCAGATGAGGGGCAACATTGGCATCTAAACCAAATCGGCTAATCATCACATGCCAAGGATTAATAATCAATAGGAAAAAAATCGACAGTACAAAACGCCGAGACAACTTCATATGAAGTAGCGTCCACAATACAACAAGCAAAGTAATTGAAGAAAGACATACCATAGCTAGTCTTGTACTAATCAAGTTCAATCCAAATAATTTAACAAATGGTAAAGACAAATAAGAATAAAGTGCAGATGGACCTGTGCCATACCCAATTAAATAAATGGGCCAAGAATTTAACGCACTATCATGTCCATAATTTGCAAGAGCCCATGTATCATAACCAGACATTGCCTCATCAATTTGTAATCCAGGTAACTGCCCTAAATTTGCATACCTCGTAAGAAAACCAACACAAACTAAAACAAAAAGCACCTGTAAGAACTCCTTCTGTTTAACAGATGTTGCTTTTTTAGATTCATTCCAGAGTATCCATCCTCCGGCGAATAAAAATACGCACATCACCCCATATAAAATAATTGTCATTTTCTATCTCCTTTTTTGTGTCACTCGACTAAAAACTAATATGTAGATTTATAACTAGATAAAACTGAAGAAGTACCCACTCATTTGTATGAATATGAAGAACTTCCACATAATCCTATACACATAGCTGAGTACTTCTTTCCCTTCTGATGTTAAACTTTAATTTTTATATGATTAATATATCTGATCAGAAATTTCTCCATAAAGCTCTCTAACTGTTCCATCCGGATCATAGACCGCAGCGATTTCTTTTAAAAAGCCTTCACTTTTTTTCAATCCAGCTGTATTTGAAATAATCGTTAAATAATCATCTGTTATAGGTTCTTTCGTTTCTCTCACTTTTTTTTCATACCCTGCCAAGCCTTCCATAACTGCTTTATTGGGTAATTTCATGTTCTTACCTATTTCTGTTATTAACTCGCTTAAATTATCATTAGGTAACTTCCCACCTACTGGAGCGATTTTCACATTAATTATTTGGGATTTTAAATACATTCGCTCTTGGTCGATCGAATAAGCATAATTCAATTTGAGTTCTGCAATAACTTGTAGTTCTTTTTCTTTATAGAATGTATAATGTGTTTGAAATTCCAATTCTTTATCTTTAGCAAAAACTGAATACTTTGTTTCACCAGCCTTAACTGTTTCAGACGGAATCACTTTATCAAACAGTTTCTTTGTTTCTTCATAATAGGCAGGAATACTTAAGTGATATTTTTCTTTTAATAAACTGAAAGCTTCCTCCTCTGTCTTTAAACTTGAGTAGTCAGAATCACCAAATGACCTCTTACGCTCATTTTCCCAACTTAGTGATTTATCTTCCTCTGAAAAATGACTATAACGGCTAGCTTTACTACATCCTGCTAGCGTAAGGAAAATGCTGCAAAAAACAATAACCAAAATCCGTTTATTATTTGTCATTCTGGAACCACCACCCTTGTTGGTTTACGATCTGGGAATGCTTCTTTGGAGTAACTTAATTCAACTGTACTGTTGTCTGAAATCTCATAGAGAACAACACTTTCCACACTATCACCTTTTGGAACAGTTTCGGATTGTGTTTTAACTAAGTCCAAAACATCTAAAAAAGATGTGTCTTCTGGCAATTTTCCAATTGGTAACTCTTTTTCGTTTTGTTTCGCTGTTACCAAATCGTTCCAGATAGAAGGCTGAATAGATTCTTTGTTTAAATTTGTAAATGTGTAGCGAATAGCTAATAGTTTCTGATTATTTTCCCCAGTCACTTGTCTGACAGCCGTTGTTTCCATTTTGATATCTTTATTCTCAATAGTAACTACGTCGCCTTCTTCTTTCTTCTGCTCTTCATGTTTTTTTTGAGATTTTACTTCATCAAATTTCACTTCTTTAAGTGTATCAACTGCTGCATCGATTTTTAAAGATCGTTTCTTATATGAATTGTCATCTGCTGAATAAAATGTCATTTGAACAAAACCGTGTTCCGTCCAGATGTAATAGAAATGCGCCCAGACAACTTTCTCCTCAAACTTTGTATTCAGCGTATACTTATAGGCTGGATAGGTTCCAACTTTAAACTCTTTCATATAGATATCTTTAGCTTCTTTATAATGATAACGTTCTTTTAATTTCTCTCTTGTCGCTTCTCCAAAACCTTTTTGTCCCACCTCAGCTACAGGAGTGCTTGTAATAAACAGATAAGAATTACTTTTAGTATCTTCCGCACTAAAATCTGTCTGCAGTCCATAATTTAGTTTCCCGTCTACATCGTCTTTCCATTTAGAAGGTAACTGCATTTCATAAGATACACCATGACTCTCAAAATTTTGTTTTTTATCATCTAGTTGGCTTGTACAACCTGTTAAAATAATCGTTAAGGCTGTAAAAAATAGAGCAATTTTTTTAGTCTGTCTCATTTAATTCTCTCCTCTTTATCTGTATTCCCGATTTTTTTGCAATAATAAATATATGCACAAAATAGCAATACACAAATAATGAATAATATACCGCCAAGCTTCATTCCTTTTGGATAATAGATCAATTGAACGTTATGTTTTCCTTTAGGTATTTTCACAGCGACTAATGCATCCTGAACAGGATCTATTTTAGCTGGTTTCCCATCAATGTTTACTTGCCATCCTTGATCATAAGGAATGGTAGTGAAAATGACTTGTTCTTTATCTACTGACACATCGGCTTGCGCCTTGTTTCCTTTTACGTCAAAATGAACAGCTTTTTTATTGATTGCTTGAATAGCCTGACTTAGTGTATCTGTTTTTAAAACAAGTACAGTAGGACGAATTAATCGAATCGTAGGTTGCCCGGTGAAAGAGGCAGTTACCTTTATTTTTTTCTCTTCTTTATAGTAACCAAGATTAAAATAAGATCCTGTGGAAGACAAACCACTTTTACTTTTATGGTCGCCAACACTTACTTCAGCATTTGCCTGACCCATATCATTTACTGAAGCACCTATATCTAAATTTAAATACGCTTGTGCATTTGCTGGTACATTAACTTCCCAAGTGATACTCTGTGGTTTTCCATTATTACTCTTCTCGGAAAAAAATGTCACATCTCCTTCTTCTCGAATGTACATGTTTTCTCGGGACACTTCTTTTAGTCCCGTAAACTGAAAAACAGGTTCTTTCATCTCAGATAGTTGTTGAATCAATGCCGTTTGATTCTCATTGTTTTCTTTATCATATATCCCTTTGTCTGTCAGCATCCCTAAAGGCAATGCATATTTATTTTCGTAAAGTGCATACGCTCCTTGTTCTGCAACTTTTTCAAAACCAAATTTTTTCGGATCATTTTTTGCTAAATTATATTTAATACCAAGCAAATCATCCATAAAAATAGTGTTATTATTGTACATGATAGTCAAATTGGTACCCGGAGAACGAAAGCCTAGACGATTCAAATATTGAGAAGAGTGGCGATTACGAACAGATGAAAACATTGTGACTCCAGAATAATCATGATTGAAACTATCTGTTCGACTAATTCCATCTAAATTTTCCATTCGGTAGAAAAAATCATTTCTAGATTTCGATTCACTTACTAATTTTTCAATATCCTCATATGATTTTGTGTACTTATCCCGGTAGACATACCCCCACTCTTTATTGATTCCCGCTATTGTTTGGCTCGTACTAAAAAATACTTCTCCACATACAATACTGATAAAAAGAATTGGTATTACCCAATTAAATGAAGACCACTTTTCTTTCGCCATGAAAAATAACAGATAAACTAATAGAAGAACGACCGTTATTATCAAGGATTCTTGTGTAATGTAACCATATCTTTTTTTGTTTGATATAATAACAATTACTACAAAAATACTTATCATTGTTAGAACGATATTGACTAGAATGTTCATATCTTTTTTTTCAAATTTCTCTAAACCAAAACCTGCTAGAATAAGGACTAATACTGAATAAAGAAAGCTGAAACGGAATAAAAACATGTTCGGTGAATGAAGACCTTGCCAAAATAAATTTAAAGGTTGAATATAAACACTCGCAACCATAAACAGAAGTAAGGCACCATATAATAATTTATTCTTCAAAGAAACTTTCTTACTAACAAAATAGAATATGGCAAATATTAATGGTAATAACCCAACATAAACAAACGGTGCGCTTCCATATTTTGACGTATCATAGGTGCCGGGCATGCTTTTTACAATAAAGTCCCAAGGTCCTGTATTCCATGTAAAAAGTTGACTGATTGCATCTAACTGCTCACCATTCGTCATTAAATCAACGACTGATGGAAGGATGATCACCATTGAAGCTCCACCTGCCAACAAGGAAGTAATCAAATATGGAAGAATCGTTCTCTTATATCTTTTCCAATCCGTCAATAAACGAACAACAAAGAATAAGAAGCTAAACACCCCCACCATAAATGCCATGTAATAGTTCGACACAAATAATAAAAAGTAGCTCACAAACAATAGCCCAGGGCTTTTATTATCCATCACTCGCTGAATTCCCAATAAAACTAACGGTAGATAAATCAAAGCATCCATCCACATTAGCATAATTGAATACGCTACAGTAAAGCCCATTAAGGAATAACAAACACTTAAAGTAAGCTTCAGCCATTGTGGCAACCGATATGTATTATGTGCATAAATCCAAAATGTCACACCTGTAGATCCTATTTTTGTTAATAGGATCAGGTACATAGCATCTGGCATATGTATATTATCAAAGAAAAAAACCAAAAAACTATAAATACTATTCACATAATAGCTCATCAATGAAACAAAATTCAGCCCTAACGAACCTGTCCAAGTGTAAAAAAAAGATTGTTTTCCGTGTAACACATTGTTGAATCCTGAATAAAAATTGACCAATTGACCGAAACCATCACTAGCCAAAACCGTTCGGTCACTTGTAGGATAGATCCCCAAACGAAAATAGCTAATTGCCATAATAACGACAGGAATCAAAAAGCTGAAACTAATTGCCAAAATATTTTTCTTAATAAATAATTTCCACTGCATTATATATACGCACATCCTTATATCATTTTTAATCAATTGGTCCTAGCCTATTGAATGGATAGTACCGAAACTTAACAACACCTTCTATTTTTTTCAAATCAACTAAACCTAATTGACGACTATCTGTGGAATTGGATCTATTATCTCCCAATACAAAAAACTGATTATCCGGAATAGAGGATAGTCCTTCAAGCTTTGCTGCCACTTCCCAAGTCACCCGAACCTTTAAAGTACCATCTGGTAAATCAACTCCCGAAAGATTCCAATCATTTTGCGGAGTCGGATTAGATGGAGCCATTTGATAATTCAGATAAAGAGTATTTTTATCTAACCAAATACGATCACCAGGTAATCCCATTACTCTCTTAACGTAAGACTCCTGTTTTTGATCTCTAGGCTGAAAAGTAATCAAAGAATATCGATTAGGTACTTCATCCTTAGCTACAAATAATCGATCACCCGTTTGTAAAGTTGGCAACATTGACTCACCACTAACCATATGTGTTTTAATCTTTATCAGAAAAAATACTCCTACTAACAGAATTAAAACAAAACCTACTTCTCTAAATGCAATGGAGAATCTTTTTTTCGTTTTTTTGCCTAATTTTCTTTTTTGAGCGTTGCTTGAGCAAACGTCAAACCATTTTTGTATATATTGTTTTATTTTTGACATCATTTACTTCCTCTGAATGGATAGATTTAAAATTGTTGAATTTGATGGATAGGAAATATTCTCATTTCAACTACGCCAACAATTTCTTTTTCATCAATGAAACTGTACTCTCTACTATCTGTAGCATAAGGTCGATTATCTCCTAAAACTATGTATTTTTTTTGTGGGATATTTTCAAATTCTGGATACCAATCTTCTGTATAGATGGTTTTACTACTTTTTGCACGTTTTACTTCTTTCTCCAAAAAGCGTTCATAGACATCTCTATTGTTAATATACAGCTGGTCATCCTTATAATAGATATTTTCCCCTGGTAAACCAACCACCCGTCGAATAGATGTTTCTTGACTTTCACTATCTCTATATAGCACCAATTTGAAGCGCCTAGGTTTAGCAAGTTTATTGACAAAAAACCACTCACCATTATTCAATGTTGGAGCCATGGAATACCCTTCAATTTTAGTTATAGAAAATATAAAGAAAGATAAGACATACAAAAGAATTCCTAATATAACCAAACTAACCCCAAACTCTAGTAATGTTCGTTTGATACGAACTCGCCAATGTTTTTTTCGGTAAATAGGTTTTTTCTTAGGAATTCGTTTAGTAGGTCTTTTTTTTCTATGATTAGCAGTCAAATTTTTTTGAGATTTTGACACTTGTTTTTTTTTCAAGTTACCCTTTTTGTTTCCCTTAGAATCTGATACTTGACTGTCAACTTCTTTTTTTTTGCTTCTATTAACTAACTTTTCGGGACGTGAGTGCATAGTGTTCCTTTTTTTTACACTCATATACAAACCCCTCTTATTCTACTTATTTTTTCTGTTTTAATGCAGCTTCATTCACACTGAATTGTTTAAATAATTTTTTTTGCGTCTGTTTGATACGTTTCAAATCCTCAATATAATTCGTAAGTTTATTTTCATCACTAAGTTGTTCTTCCGTCAATGAATATATATTTATACCATAGTCACGTAGTTGGACATAGTAACGGGTCATTATCTGTTGCCCCTCTTTGGATAATCCGTTTTCTGGTGTTGAACTTCCATATGAAGCTAATAATGAAGATAATTCCAACAATTTTTCTCTTGTCTTCCTTAAATCCGCTCCATTTTGAAGACTAATCAAACTTTTTTCTACTTCATCTGTAAGGAAATAACTTTGAACAATTATATTGCTGTCTGCTGAAGATAAATTCGTCATTTGATAATAACGAGCATACATTCCACCGCTAATGGAAAGAGCTGACAAAACCAACAAGAAAATGCCTCGTTTTACATAAGTAACCTTCTTTTTCTCCAACTGACGACGCATTCGTATCCAACGTTTCTTTTTTTGTTTATTTTTTGGCCGCTTTTGTTTTAGACTATTATATTGCTTCTTTGTGATAAAAAATAAAATGAAGAAAAACAACCCTATCACTAAACCTAGCAGTGCAATAGATACTCCACCAACAAACAGCCAATCTAAAACAGTCATGTTTTGTCTCCTCTATGATTGTTATTTTTTCTGTTTTTTGGCATTCTTTTTCTTATTTCTTAATTTTTTCTTTTTCTTAGAAACTGTGCGAACTCCAAAATAGATAATAAGTAATGTAACCAAAACTCCGCCAACAATCATTGAAATCAGTTTCCAATTGATTCCTCTATCTTGAACAAGAGAAACATCTTGTGCATTATATTTATCCGCATCGTCTTGGGTAACCGTGAAATCTTCTTTCCACTCCCATTTTTTATCTCCTGATGTCACTACAATATGCCCTGTATAATCACCAGCTACAATCTTTTCTCCATTCAAATTCACTGGAAACTCAATACCTGAATTAGGAGCCATTCGATAGTTTTCTTTTTTCGAGTCGTATAAAACTTCATCTGATCCTTTTTTAACGATTTGAGCGTCAATAGTCATTTCTTCAACATAATCAGCTTCAATATTTGAAAAGTTAACTATAAAGGCATTCCGATAATTCGTTAAACCAGCAGAAATTTTATTGAAAACTAGGTCTGGCTGGAGTTTTGTATCTGATTCGCTTAAGAGCATTCCGATAATATAGGCGTATTTGTTTACTACCCCCTTCGCTTTCTTGTCTGCTTTCTTTTCTTCCTTTGTTGCAACTTTTTGTAAGTAAATCCCACCGGCTATATATCCATCATATTTTTCGGATGGCATGGTAATCTCTACTGGAACCTTTTTAGTTTCTTTAGGAGCAAGACTTACTTGCTCAGTAACTTTTACAATATCCTTGATATTGTATTTCAATGATGGATCATTTTCAATCTTTGATGGCCCATACTCGATTACCCCATTACTGTTCGTTTTTGCACTATTGACTGCTAATTCAACAGTAAGTTCTTTATCTGTCGTATTTAACAACTCAATTTCAACTGTTTGATTTTGACTTGGATTCATGCGTAAATCAAAATAACCAACATTTCCTAACTGATTTTCGGGCTTAATTACTTTATAGTTATATCCGATACCTGATGTTTCTGCTGCATATGTTGTTTCTGGAACAATCAGTAAGAAACAGGTTATGTATAATAGAAAAAGAATTGCTTGTTTAAATTGTTTTATCATCGTTGTTTCCTTTCCATTTCATTCATTTGTTTAAAGAAACAAGGTACCGACCCACAAACGAGGGTCGGTAAACCATTATTTCTATTTCAATGTTGCCTTTTAAAAAAAATTAGAACTATTTTGCTGCAGTCATAACCCAAGTAACTTGACCTGTGTATTCAGCATCAAAAAGTGTATGTTCATTTTTAATTGTTAATTGCACTGATTTATCTGACGCTCCGATACCAGTTGCTGTTAATTTACCAAAGTGAATGTATGATTGACCTTGACCTGTTAGTTTTTCTGCTTCAGAGTCACCCTCTTTTTTAGAGTTATCTACAACAATTGCTGCTTTATCCTCTGATACTGTTGCTTCCAGTTTAACTTTACTAGAAGATAAAGCAATTTTATCAGCTACGTTTGATTTAACACCGATATTTGTGTACTTTAATTCTGAACCAGTAAGTTTACTTTCTAGTGTAGTATTCCCTTCTTTATATGTTGCTTTCAAAGGTTCTGTAATTTGAGCAGTTAAAGTATATCCATGGTTTGCTGTAACACGAGTATCTTTAATAACAACGTTATTAGCCATAACACCAGCTGGTTCTTCATAGTTTTTAGCCCAGAATGTACGAGCAGAGCCATCAGTAAGAATAGAATTTTCACCAAAACTTAAAGGCGTTACATCTTGAACACCAAATGTTACTGGTCGAAGAGGTCTAGTAATTGTACCTGACACAATATCAGTATCTTGTGAACCACTTGGGTCAGTGATCACATCACGTGTAGTATTTGTATCATCAGCAGTATTACGTGTGAATTGGATATCCATGTCTCCTGCTAATGTACGATCTGCTTCTGCATCAGCCTTTGTGATTCCTGGTACAGCTACCGCTACTCCTACAGCTGCTAATAATACAGCGCCGCATAATTTGTGTGTTAATTTCATTTGTGTTTCCTCCTAAGAATATGTTTTTATTTATGGCAACTCGGAAATAATCCAAGTTAACACCGTTGAGTATGTCCCTGAGTCTTTTTTAGTAACTCCTGGGATAGTTAGGCTAACCGCATCATTCATGTAAACGGCTTGATTATCCATTGAAGGATTTGTTACTGGTTTACCTTCTTTGTCTAATCGAGGTGTCAGAGTCGAATTTTGCTCAACTTGATTGTCAGGCGATGCACCAAATACGATGCTCCAGGTTCCTGCTCCCGTTCCTTTTTGTGCTTTTGCCAATGTGTATGTTTCACCGATATTATTCAAATGAATCACTTCTTTTGAAATATCCGGGGCTTGGCCCATACCTTTAGAGGTATTAATCCAAGATTTATCTAAAGAGATAGCAGCACCATTTAATTGGCTGTTCTCTTTATTCTGATTTTTAAATTGTGTTTCTTGACGAACTTGTAGTGTCCAGCCATTACCGTTACCACGGTAATCTGAGACTTGGATAAAGCTCCCACGAGGAGTGATTTGACCTTTGAACAAGTGTGCGTCAGCAGCATAACTAATATCTTTAGCAGCAATCTTATTGCTGTTAAAATCAAGATGAGGTACATAATCAATACGCAATGGACCATCAGTCTTCCCATAAGTTCCTTCTTCAACAGGCAACTCGTTATCGGGATTTTCCGGATCTATTACTCGGTATTTCGGATCAACGGTTTTAAAGGATATATCCATATCACCAGCAGTACGATCTTCTTCCGCATATGACACACTTGAAGTATTTAGTGCTACAATTACAAGAAATAGACCAACGGGTAACCCATAATATTTTTTCATTATTTATTCCCCTTTCCCATCATTGTCTTGTGCTGTTTTTTTATTTTTCAAAAATAAGAAAACAAATACTGCAACAATAAGAGCAACACCGCCAACAGATAATCCGGCTTTAACTAGTTCACCAGTCGAAGGAAACCGTCCTGTGGGTTTTGTTGGAGTGGGTACAGGTTTATCATTTGAACCAACTGATGTTTTTGGTTCTTCATCACTTTCTGAAATTTGTGTTGTTTCAGACGTTTTTGGTTCTTCTGACGAATCATCAAACAAGACAATCTGACCTTGCGTAGGGGCTTCCCCCCCATCAACAGCATTTATTTTTTCATTATTTACTATCAAAAATGCCCCAATTAAAACAAACGATAGTGCACTTTGAATCATCCAACCCTTCTTTTTCATCATTTCCCTCCTCTTATTTATTTTGCACTTTCTAACGTAATTCTTATCTCTGCTTTATTCTTCCCAAGATATTTTAGTGAAAACTCTTAGACAACTTTATAGTCCTTTATTAGATTTAAATTCCCTAATTCAATTATCAGATTTCTATCTGAACCAATACTAGCTAATCGGTTGTCCATTTAACTTAACACTGCTTAGAATCACGTTCTCTGGAAATACTTTAGTGTCGTACATACGTTTTATACAATACTGCTGAACCATCTACGATATTCTTGATTTGAGAAGTGAATGTTACTTGTTCACCATTATCCATACCACTTTAATTTATTCATTGTGAATATACCCCTATTACATAGAAAGCATATACCCTTTTGAACGAATGGTTTTGATATACTTTGGCTTAGTAGTATCTGTTTCCAATTTTTTACGCAAATGGAAAATCAGATTACTTACACGATACTGTTTATTGCCTTCTTCACAATTATTAAAATCATCCTTCCATACATTTTGATAAATTTCTTCATATGTAACAGCTTGACCAATATGCTTGACTAAGAATGAAATTGTCTGAAATTCTAATTTTGTTAAGTTTATTTCTGACTCTCCTTCTAAAAGAACGCTCAAATTATTGGGAATCAATTCTAAAGAACTCTCTGTAACCTTCTGATCAAAAATAGATTTTTGATTACTCATAGGCATATTCTCTTCTTTTACTCTCTTCAATACATTTGAAAGTTGTAAAATGAATTCTTCTTGCTCTTCTTCTTTGTCAGCTACACCATCAGCACCTAATTGGAGGTAAATCAATTTACTTGTCTTAGACAGATTCTCAGATAATACCCAAATCAGTCCTTTAACATTTTTTCTAAGCTCTAAGATTATTTCACAGGTACTCTTTAAGCTAAGGGCTGAAGTTTCTTCAATTATTAAAGCATCCATCTGAGGTGCCATAGTTACTACCTCATCTTTTGTTAATGTATATACTTGATAAGTAGTTTTTTTTAGTCGCTGTACATATGTATTATTTGTGTGCTCATTCGCTGATATTATTCCTATGTTGTACATACCTTACTTATCCTCTCTCTTTTAAAATTAATTATTTTCATTTTTATACTTTTACCACATCCATAATTATATATTTTATATCTCATTTTTATTTTCGAATCTTACGTTTTTTTCCGCAAACATTGAAATTCCCCTTTTATACATCGCATTTATCGTTTTACCTGTATTGTTTTTTATAATAAAAAAAATCAAAGTTTCTATTCATATCATAATAAATATAATTTTTTTATAATACAATTAACTACCAGAGATTATCCTTCAATGGTGATCTCTGATCTGTTAAACCACCATTGAAGGAATCTTATCCCAATTGTTATAAAATTCTATTTCTCGAAATAGTACTCTTTGTTCCTAGTTCTTCTACTACTCTTTATTTTGCATCTTCTAGTGTAATTTCTATCTCTGCTTTATACTTTCCAAGCGATTTTAATGATCCTTCTGAAAACTCAATGAAGAAGCCTTCTCCTTTAGACCATTTTTCCTTAGTAACATCATACTCTTTTGTCGTGTTTTTATGCTGAACGATTGTACTACTGCTATCATTCAAAACTACAACGTCATCCATATCTTTATACTTAATTGCTTCTGGTAAAACGAGTTTTTCTTGATCTATATGATGAAGTGGTGTTGTTACTTTAGCTTTAAGTGTCCACGGTTGTTTATTTGATCTTGCATCAGAGACAACTAATGAACCATCAATTGATTTCGACTGATATTTAGTTTTCTGTAACGTGCTTGTTACTACACCAAAATCATACCTAGCTGGAGCTGATTGGAGTTCTAATAAGCCTACATAATAATACTCAATTAGATGGTCTTTACCAAACTCAATCTCTACTCCTTTTGACTCAGGTAAATCTTCGGCAAGAATCGTCTGGTCATGCTCAATAACTACCTTAGTCAACCTATACCCTGGTATTTCCCTAGGATAAACAATCGTTTTCTCGCCTGATGTACCTTCTATATCTTCATCATCAAGATATACTTCCGGTTCATCCTCTACTTCTTCATAATAAACAACAGTATACTTAGATTTTATAGGTTTGATTGTGAATGATTGCAATGCGCCAGAATTCGCAGTCACCTCAGCACCACCAGTACTTTCTCCTTTAAGCGTGTATGCTTGTTCTACTTTCAACTCTGAATCTAAAGAGGGGGTCGTCTTCTCAGATTCAACATCGTAGGTCACTTTATAGTTTTTCATCGGAGTTAAATTCCCTAATTCAATTGTCAGCTTTCTATCTGGACCAATACTAGCTTTCCCTGCTGCAATCGGTTGATCATTTACTTTAACGCTACTTAAACTCACGTTTACGTTCTCTGGAAAAGCATTAGTTGTCGTATAGATAACATTATTCAATACTGATGGATATTCAGCAGTATTTTTAATTTGAGAAGTGAAAGTTACTGTTTCCCCTTCTAAAATACTCGGTTTAGAGATGGCTAAACTTGCTGACAGTTTCGGTTTAATTTGATAATAGAAGGTTACTTCTTCGACATCTCCAAAGTTTCCTGTAACAGGATTTTTCAATGGTTTTTGCTCCACATCATCAAGTTCTACTCTACTTAACAGATAGTCTGGGCTATCAAACTTAGGTATCGAATAGGCTTGTCCAATTTCACCTTCAACACTTGCCGGATTGGTAACCCCTGGCACTTCCATTCCCATTCCATCATCAATTAAATGATTGACATTAATTGTAGCGAAGCTTTGAATAATTGTAATTTTAATTTTTTTCTCTACTTTTTTTGTACTTTGACCATAAGAAGCGGTCACTTCGTACACTCCAGGAGCAACTGGACTAGGCAATGTCTGTAACGTTACATCCGCTAACGCATTGTCCATAGAGGTTACGGCTTGTTCTGTATAGGACCAAAGTTTTAAACCTGCTTTTTCTCTAATCATGGCGAGAAGAGCTGCTTCTGTTTTAGGATACTCCTTCGCGGTTACACTAAAATCTTCTCCATACATCAAGTATTCACTGCTTTTAGCGACCTGACTATTTTGGATAAATAAAGGCACTGTGACAGTTTGGAAATTTCCGGCTTCATCAGTCAGTATCACTTCAAAACTACTAGATCCTAAAGAACCTACAATAGTAGCGAAGTCTTGGCCTTTTTTCAAAGAAACCTTAATTTTATCTTTTGGAGTGACGTTGTCCTGATAGCTTGTTAAGAAGCTCTTATAATCCAGTGCTTTCTCCAATGTATCAGTGTCACCTTTATCTACAAATGTTAATTTTCCAGTTCCGGTTGGTGCTGTACTGTCTGTTGTATACTTTATTTTGTATGAGGCTAATGCATCAGAAATAAAATTATATGCATTCAAATTCATATTTATTGGTAACTCAGTATCCGCAGTTATACCGCTATCTTTTACGTTAAACTTTATATCAATTTCACTGTCAAGTAAGCTTAAATCTTTTGCCAACGGTATACTTATATCATTCCCACTAATTGTAGGAGTAACCGGTTGATTGTTTAAATAAAAGGTACCTGTCTGGTATTTTTGCTTTGGTGATAATGTAAACTTATATGTTGGATTCAATAAATTTTGTTTACCACCTGAATACTTTCCTTTATAGTGGACGGTTACCTCAGAATTTTGTTTCGTACTTTCTACAACATCACCATTTTTGTTTAAAATTTCTAAACGATCATCATAGTACACCAATCCAGGTACCGTCTTGAAAATAGCTGATGCGTCAAGGGTATTATAAAACCCAGGTGACGTTCTCTCTCCAGTGGCAGCAGTAAATCCCCAATACACACTATCTGTGTCAAATGTATCTCTGTTTACAACCGCCGTAACCGGAGGTAAGTCCCCAAATTGATAGGTTAATGCTCCATTGTTTGATGCATCCCACGCTTTCCATTTCACCTTTAATAGACGCCACTTAAAATCCCCAAAATACCAAGATCCGGGATCATGCTTCTTTGAGTATTGGACCTCAGAATGATTTATACTTCTAACTACAGGTCCTGCGGGATTCTTAGCGTCGCTATTAGAATAGGTAGACGTTTTACCTGGGAACGTATACGCCATATGTCCCCTATTAAGGTTCCAATCCAGGTTTTGATCATAATCATCTGACCATTTAATATCCATCTCTATTGCGAAACTCTTCTTTAGCTGTATCCCATTGGGGTCAAGTTTCCAGGTACCATTTTCATTAATGAATTTGTCTCCATAAATCCCCATCCCTTTGAATGGAAGTCCACTATAATTTGTGACTTTTTCAGGATCATTATGCATCACAAATGCCACTCCTTCAGCTTGCCCCCCCATATAGATATACATTTCAGAATAGAAGTTCCGTCTTAAATCCAGCTTAGTGTCCTCAGTTGAAAAAATTGCTCCAGTTTGATTTTCATAATCAGATTGTACTAACAGTACCTCACCATCTTTAATCACAGTATCTGAGCCAGTTGGTATACTAAAAACATCGGTCAAAGGAATCCCCGATGGGTTTTCGAATGTTTCATCTGCTTTAGCAATTACTGGTGTACAAAAAAATGTTACCCCAACGAAAAATAGTATTTTTTTTAATCTTTTCATTTTCTCTTATCCTTTCTTACTTATGTTTTTATGCTACCGATACATGCTCCGTAAGAAAGAGCTATTTAATTATCAACAACATACTCACTTCTAAAGTGAATTATTACCGAACTGTTTATTCTTTCCTCTGTTTACCAATTAAGTGGTATGTTTTTAGATTTCACTCCTTTTAGAATTGATTTCCAATTAGATGTTTAAATTAGATGTATAATCAATTATATATTTTATTATGTTGTTTTCATTTTCTAAATCTCCTTATTTTTCAGAACATATTGAAAAATACTTTAAAAAATAACTGGATAGCTTATTTTTTTTAACTTTTACTTAGTTTCGTGTTATATTTCTATTAGGTGAATTTGTACATATCCGTTTGTTATTTAGTTTAAAAAAGGAGTACATTAATAATATGAATAAAAAGTTTATGAAAAAAAATGAAGCGAATAAATTTGATTTATTCAAAAAAATACTTTTTAGTAAAAATGGCATCAGTATTCAAGAAATTATTACTCATTGTGGTGATTCTAAAAGTACTCTTTATCGATATATTCAACAGATAAATGAAGACTTAGCGCTTGCATTTCCGGAGGAAGTCATCATAATTAATCAATCAAAATCCTTGTTGTTTATTTCTATTCCGGAATCAATGAGTTTTGCCTATGTAATTGATTTTTTAAGATTCTACTATATTACTGTATCTCCTGAATTTACTATTTTTTCTGCAGCAGCTGATAAAAATTTTGGTTCATTAGAATCTCTTGCGCAAAACGTCAATTTAAGTCCGTCATATACATATAAAAATTTAAAATCTTTGAATAATCTTCTAAAAACTTTCAATATAAAAACTGCATTTGGTGATCGTTCTAAAAAAACAAATATTTATGGCGCAGAATCTGATATTCGCTTTTTTTTATTTTTCGCTTATTGGGATATCCTTAAAGGATTGTTTTGGCCATTCAAACGATCCCCTCAATATTTTAAAAGTTTACCTGTTCCAATTAATGTTAATTTGTCACCATCTCAAAATACTCGACTTCGTTATTTTCAAAATATTACCTATTGGCGAATCCAATATCTAAATGAAAAAATATCGATTGATGAAGATTTTTTTGCTTATTTGGTGATTTTAAATAAAATAAATCCTACAACTTTTACTGTAGATTTGAAAAACACCTTATCTTCTAGTGAAATCGCTATGGAAGAGGCTTACTTTGGTTTCTTGGCTAGATTTTTTATTGCTGATATTGATACAAGAGAAACTAAACAAAAAACTGCTAAATTATTCCTAGAATCTAATTTAGCGTTAGCTGTCAGTAGTAAAAATTTGCTTAGATTATTGAAAGAAAAATATGATTTATTAGTATCAGAAGAAGATTATCACTTTTTTTTCTACCAATTAATGATTACACTTATTTACGTAAAATTTATCGGTATCGATTATGAATCTGTGTCAGAGTACGACAAACATATATCATTACTTGATGTTGAAAACAATACTTTTTATAAAATGGAAAATGAGTTGAATACTCTTGTCCGTTCGTTTTTCAAGAATGAAGCAAGTATTAACATGGAGCTATCCCCTGGTTTAGTGAATTATATGACAAACTCACTCTTTTATATTGTAGACAGCTCTAAGAAAACCCAGCCTTTGACTATTTATTGTCAATATTCTAAAAATTTTTATGCTGTTGATGAAATTAAAAACGGGCTGTTAAATATTTTTGGTAAAGAAGTTATCCGTTATACGGAGGATATCACTGAAGCGGATATTGTCATTTCAGATTGTTATGAAGGAGATATTGATAATAATATATTTTTCTATTTTGACAATGCTTTTGATCGAAGTTCTTGGCGATCTTTATTTGCCTTTGTGAATTCTAAGCTAGATAGTGCTGCTTTTTAAAAACAACTATTCTTCAAATAATGTTAATTTCCTTAGGTACAACGGTTCGCTTATTGTATTTTTTTAGAACTTCTTTTTTCACGCCATTGATAGCCTTGTTAAAATCACAAAGATCAGAGAAAGAATTTACAAACACTACTTTTGTCTGTTCTGTTACCTCTGGTAGTGGAACATCGGTAAGTAATATATCAGGTTTATCACGTAAATCTGAAACCAATTCTATTTGTGCAGCAAACATCAAAGATATTTTATTGATAATGATTGTTTCTTCAAATATTTTAGAATTTTGAACCATCACTTTAACAGTAGGATAGGTATATTCTTGAATTTCATTTAATAACATATATACTATCAAATACACATATTCAATAAATGTAGATTTATTTATATGTTTTTTTATTTCCACCCACCTTTCTTTATAAATAGTAGATAGCAGTAATTCTTCAACAATCGTTTTGACTTGTTCTATTGTTTTCAGTTCTGCTTCATCTTTATAATAGAAGTTTTCTGGGTCGTAAACGTATTTGAAAATATTCACATCAATATAGCAAGTAGATAAAACCAAATGCATTTTGTCTATTTCTTGTCTAATTCTAAGAGATAGTTTGAAAGGATCGTTGCTAAAATTTGGAAAAAATGTATCTATAATTTTTTCTGTCAATAAATCACTTGCCTCAATGAAAGAAAAGTTTTTCTCATTAAAAAAAGTAAGGTATTGATCGTATTGAATTTTTTCTGTAATCATATCTTCTTTATACATAAAGAGTTGGATAAAGCTTAGTTCTTGCCAAACTTGGTCCAATGATCGATTTTTTTTTGAGCGAAAATAATCAAGTAAAACTTCTTTGTACTCGAATTTTGAGTTTTTAGCTAACTCCACTAGGATTCCGTTATCGCAATTATGCTTTCGAGAAGAGCGAATATTACTCATATAAACTAACAAACAGATTTTTCTCTGCTTTACTTCATTAAGTAGTGACCAATTTTCGACATATTTATACATATACGCTTCAATTTCTCTATATTCTTGAAGTTTAAATTCCCATTCATTTGATACTTGAGAAAAAAATAGAAAAAAGAAGTTTCTTACTTTTAATTCATCTCCATAAATTTTGTTATTTCGAGATAATTTTAAATCAAATTTTTTTAATACTGAGGATAACTTTTGTCGGTATCTTGAAAATGTAGAAGGGCTTATAAATTCTTGTTCACAAAATTTTTTCACATCTACTTTCTCGTACAAAAAAATATTGTAAATAATTTTATATAAAATTGATTCTTTTAAATATCCTGATGCAATTGTCATTAAGTCTAAATTTTCTGCAAATATTCCTTTAATTGTTTTATTTGCATAAATAATTTGAAATTGCTCCGATGAAAAAGAAAATTCTTGCTCGAATTGTCGAACAATTTGTAAAACCGTCTTTTCAGAAAGATCTATACTCTCAGATATTTCTTTTATACTGACAATATTTTCTTTATTATCTATGTAGCTTAAAACTTTTAATTTTCTATCATAAGTTTCATCTAAAAATACTCTCATTTTGACCTCCTAAAACAAGTAACTTTTCAATTGTTTTCCCCAAAACAACCCCATTTCATAAATATATCTCTTATCCTCTCTTTTTTATCTCTTTTTTTACTTTTTTTTCGATAGAAATTGAAATATTTTTTATTGACAAGGATTATTATGCAAGATTATCTAGTTTTTTTTTACTCATTTTCAGTATTTTTTGTATCAAAAAAAGATAAAAAAGTTATAAACGTTGATTTAACTTTCTTTTAGTGAGATTACTCACAAATAAATATTCTAATATTTTTTTGTGAAATTAAATGTAAAAAAAAACAAGTGACTAACATACAACTCAAATAGTCATACATCAATCACTTTTTTTAATTATCAGGTTCAAAGCTATACCCTTTTTGTCAGCACTCTATTTCCCTCTGAACGTTTTTACTCAGTATTATACAAGAAATTTTCGAAGACCTTGGTTTTCCATAAACTTTTACTTCCTATGAAATCAATTCTTACCTAAACATAGTTTGAGCAGCTTTTGCTAAAACTTTTGGATCACGGTTATAAGGTGTCACAGGAGCAATTTCTTTATTAATATCAAACAATTGATAAACAGCCATTCTAGCGGCACGTACAGAGTACTCTTCTGTAAAAACCATATCTTTAGGTATTTCTACAAATTGACTGACCATGGCAAAATTCGTGCTATTTTCAGGGACAACTTGGGGACGGTCAGTCATTTTACGTGGTTGAAACTGCGCATCAATGTAAGGCATATAAACAGGAATGACGTTAACAACATCTTTTTTTATGTCTTCCCAATCGGTTTGCCAACCCATTTGACAAATCCATTCATATAAAATTTCTTCTCCCGTACAATCACGCATCGGTTTTTTCACATAATCTCCGACTTTATCTGTATAAATACCATAACCCCAGAAAATCGTTGTATCAGGATCTTGATTTTTAAAATGCGGTTGAGCAGCAACAACGGTACTCATCAGCCAACTTGAATCTTTCAAAGTCATCAACGCACCTGATCCAGGTATATTTCCTGAAAATTCTTCGATTCGTTTTAATAACTTGTCTCCACGGCATGTGACAGTAAAACTTTCCCAGTTCGTTTCCTTCTCGTTACCAAAGAAAGGTTCTGGATTACCTAATCCATCTTTCTTTTTAGC
Organism: Enterococcus sp. AAFC-DPL-5146; assembly: GCF_058216635.1. Taxonomy (NCBI): domain Bacteria; kingdom Bacillati; phylum Bacillota; class Bacilli; order Lactobacillales; family Enterococcaceae; genus Enterococcus; species Enterococcus sp. AAFC-DPL-5146. The sequence goes on from NZ_CM177103.1 coordinate 2,769,402, forward strand.
AATATTCCGCCAAAGTCGAGCAGAGCGTGATTCTTCTGTGACAGCTGGTGCTGGATTACTCCAATCACCTTCTGTAGTACTGTCAGTCATCGTTCCATTAGTCATCATCACTATATCTTCATCCGACAATTCAATGGTTTCTCCATTACTTAATTTCAAAGCTGTAACGGTTATCTCAGCTCCTGGTTTAAATTCTAAATCAATCACATCTTCGTTCAACGTAAAATCAACACCGTGTTTTTCTAAAAATGTTTTTAACGGTAAGATCACACTGTCATATTGATTCAGCGCAGTACGTGTTACGCCTTCTAAAGTATCAATTCGTGAAAATTCTAAAATCATTCGATTCATATAACGACGCAATTCAAAAACACTGCTCCATTTTTGGAATGCAAAGGTCGTTTGCCACATGTACCAAAAATTCGTTTCAAAGAAATGAGGACCAAACCATTCATCAATGGTGATTCCGTCTAGATTTTCTTCAGGGGCTGCTAATAGTTTTGACATAGCTAGGCGATCTTCATTATCAAGTCCCATTGTATGTGAATTAACTATCTCTTGATTTTTTGTTACTAAACGTGCTTGAGCATGAGTTGGATGTAAGTGGTCGAAATTTAGAATTTCTTCTGTCACACTATGATTGGGCCAAACTAATGACGGGATACTATCAAAAAGTTCCCAGAAGTTTTCATAGGTTTCTTCGTTTAGCATCCTACCACCTCGAGCGACGAAACCTTTTTCGTCCGTACCAATGCCGTCATTACTACCGCCTAGAATTTTCATGCCTTCGATCACATGGATGTTCTTTCCATTAAAGTTCGCATCGCGAATCAAGTAAGCTGCTGCTGCCATTGTAGCAATCCCGCCGCCAATCAAATAAACCTGTTTGTCTCCATAATAACGGCTGTTGATTTCTTCTTCTACTTCAGCGACTTTTTCTAGTTTCTTTTCAGCGGATGCTTTTTTAGCAAGATAGGCTGCACCTAACGCACCTACTGCAGCTAATCCAATGTGACTTTTTTTCATGAGAATCCCTCCGATTCATTTTATTGAACCTAGCGTACAATGATTCCTCACAAAAGTCTTGTGATAGCCTTTCCATTCCGTCTTCTTTTTAGACACTTTAGACACTTTGTCATAATAATTCATTTTCCTGCGCATATAACCGATAGGAGAAAAATTCCGTGTCTTTGGCTAAACGGAACAACTGCGTTGCAATTTCTAAAGGTGATTCTTTATAACTGTCTAAAATCCAATCAATCAAAACACCACTGCAACCATAAGAGAAAAATCGGGCATAAAATAGCTTGTCTTCCGGTAATAACTGGTTTTCCTTGTCGACTTGATTGAATAAATTGATGAACAGTTTATTGGTGATCTCTGAAAAACATATTCTCAAAACATCTGAGTCTGAACTGACTGTATTATAGTAGAAATCGCTTTTTGACTGGATTGCTTTTAGCATTTTTAGGGCTTGCTCTTCCCAGTTATCAATGCTTACGTCTGGTGAGTCTAGATAGATCAGTGCATCGTGAGTATAAATCCAGCGTAGTAAATCATTTTTATCTGTAAAATGGTAATAGAATGTTTGACGATTTAGTCCAACTTCTTTGGTGATATCTTGGACACTGATTTTACTGTATAATTTTCGACCGCATAATTCGATTAATGCAGATGAAATAGCTTTTTTGGTGATTTGTGATTCACTCATAATTTTTTCCTCGCTTTTTTTAGTTAGGTACATCATACCAAAAAAATGGGGGAAAATATAAATATAGCAAGAAAAAAAGTTAAAAATTGATATTTTTGTTCGAAACTACAAATAAAACGCTCCTGGAAAATATTTCCTGAGCGTTTTATTTGAGTGCCTGTCTAACATTGCTTATTTAGTTTTATTGTAAATTCCAGAATGAGAGCCATCGTATTGAACGATTAATTCTTGAGTATCTCTATAAACAACCGCTTTATCTTCAGATGTCCATTCACCATTTAATAAAGAACAGTTTGATTTAAGTATTGTTCTCTCCCCAAGTTTAATTTGCTCTATCTTATTTGCGCTTTGGAACATGCCTTGCATATCTTTTATATTAGAGGTGTTGAAATTAGAGATATCAAGAGCTTTTACAGATGAGCAATAGAACATCCCAGACATATTAGTTACACTAGACGTATCGAAATTGGATAAATCTAAGGAGCTTATACTAGTAGTACTCCCAAACATAAAGAACATATTTTGTACCTTAGAGGTATCCCAATCAGATAGTTCTAAGGATTTCAATCTATATGCGTGAGAAAACATGTTGCTCATATCGTTTACATTAGAGGTATTCCAGTTCGATACATTTAATGACGTGAGATATGATAGTCCATGAAACATATTGGACATATCAACCACACGCGATGTGTCCCAATTAGATAAATCCAACGATGTTAATTCATCTGAAGAAAAGAACATTCGTGACATATTGACAACTTCAGAGGTATCAAGTAAGTGTATATTTTCAATAGATTTTAACCGATAAAGATTAGCAAAAAGATAGCTTGATTGTTTATTTAATTTGACTTTTCCTGTAAATTTTATATGTTTTATTGCCTGTTTATTTAAAGCTTTTTGTTGGATAGTTTCATATATTCCCTCTTTTTCAGAAGTTGACGGGAAATTCCCTTCTCCAAAAGTAAGTGTTTGTGAACTTTCATCCCATGTCCAAGGAGCAGTACCATAACTAGTTTTTTGATCAACTGTAATGTTACATATTGCAGTTTTCCCACCATCTTCACTAGTCACAGTTATTGTTGCTTTTCCTGATTTAATCCCCTTAACTATCCCTTTTTCAGTAACTGTTACGACTGTTTCATCTGAACTACTCCACTTAACTTTCTTATTTGTAGCATTTTCAGGAGAGATTTTAGCCTCTAATTGTCGGATTTCTCCTTGTGATAACAGTACATTTTGTGAATCAATTTTTATATCCGTAACAGAAATATTTTTCCCAATTCTAACATCCATTACATCAGCCGGACCTGTCAATATTTCTATCTCTGTATCTAAATAACGACCATCAGCTAACTGTGTTGATGGAACTGTTGATGTACTAACTTGTGTTGATTGCCACTCATTGAAACCTGAAGTAGCTTCTCCCAGATAATAAAATGGGTCACTACCTGTATACTCATTTCTTTTATATTTAGAATACCCAATTACATTCTCATCGGCTTCCAAAACGGTAACTAGCTGGTGTTCATTATTAATATTGCCTGAGGTATAATTACTGTTTACACGATAGATTCCAATACCACCTTTTATCTTCCTAGTGAAGGCCTTCATACCAAGATCAAATCCTGATAGTTGTCTATTTTCAATTAAAAAATATTCATTTGGGTTTTGGCTTTGTATTTTAATAATTGTTGGATCTGAAAAATCAGCAATAGCTTTCACTTTCTTTTCATAAAATTGGGAAGGATCTACTTCTTCATAGGGAACACCTAAACTAATTTTAGAGTACGCATCTAATCCAACTGGAGTACTACCTTCGGGTACTGACGTACTAATAGCTCCCGTGGCACCTATAGACATCAAACTCGTTATCCCCAGTCCAGCACCACTTTTTTTTTCTATATTATACAAATCTGGCAATTCTAAATCATGTCCAAATTCATGACACATAACCCCTATTGTAGTCTGTTTATCTGTCCCCCAATCATTCATTTTTTCTCCAAACATTGTAAAATCAGTAAATTTTAAACTATTTGCTTCTGTTAAATGACTATGATAACCTTTATGTCCCCATACAGATTTTCCATAGCTACCCAAACTTTGTTCATAACCAGCTAGAACAAACATAATATGCAACTCATTTAATTCAATCCTCTTATTCCCATTTGTATCATATTCAGAAAAATCAACTTTTTCTTTAAGCTGATGGATCACTTTCCTTGCAATATCAAAACTATCAAAGCTCTCAACTCCATAGCCAGTACCTGGATGTTCTTGATCTAACGCTACTTTTAAAATGCCATTTTTCACAAAATCCGTATCTTTAGCTGGAGTTACATTAATTCGTTGATTTGTTTGTTCTAAGAAGAAATTTTTCACTGTATTCCCTTCAGTTGAAAAGATTTTTTGATACCACTCTTCTTCTGAAGTGATTAATGAAACATCATTAAACTCAACCAATACAACTAATACATTTTGATCTTTATTCCATTTCGTTCCACTTCTTTTAACTTGTTCCTGATTGAATCTATTTCTTTCTTTTTTTCCTATTTCCTTTTGAACTAAATCAGATTCTCTTACTACATCTTTAGGCTTTGGATCAATTCCTACTTTTGCAACGCTAGTTCTTGTTTTGGGATTATTGTCACTTGTCTTATAGTACCAATAATTATCTTCCCGTTTCTCATAGACACTTCCGTCTTCTCCTGAAACATAGTGAAAAAATTCATCTCCATGTTGTATCGCTTTTATTTTAGTTCCATCTGGTTGTGTGTAGCTTTGCAATTTTTCAAGTGCTGGCATACCATATCCTTCTTTTGAAAAACTCACTAATCCAAAAATAACTACTAACCCTGCCAATAATAATACCTTTTTCATAATTTCCCTCCTACATCAAACTTAATTTCCCTTTTAGATTAAATACTTTATACTTCTGAAGTAACATGCAACCAGTCTATATCATTAACTCAATAAAATAAAGTCTTTTTTTTACTAAAAAAAATAAAAAAATTACATAAAAAAATAAAAAAAGTACAGCCAAAGCTGTACTTTTTTTATTTTATTTGTTTATCTTAATATAACTACCTCTTTTTAATCGAACCCCTGAACGTCCACATCATCCATGTCAACGCCTTCTGGAAGGGTCACTTCTGTTCCGTCTGCAAATGTCTTGATGGTGAATTTTTGTCCATCGATTTCTTCAGTACGTTCACTTACAACATCTGATTGTTTTTTATCCATCTTCTTCCCTTTTAATTCACCTTTATTCCCTGCATCGTTATCTGTCTTACCACCGCAAGCAGATAATGTAACCATTAGTATAGCTGATAACATTAAAAAGCTGATCGTTCTTTTCTTCATTCCTAAATTCCTCCTAAATATCTTACTAAAATCAGTTTATCAGAGGAATGTAGATTCTATTTGCATAGTATATGGATTTCATCTGTATTATACAATTGATCTGACTTTAGAGGCTAATGTTAATGTAAACCTCATACCAGTTTTATTTTCCATCGCTTCAAAGGTGAATGGGATATCATTTTTCAATAATAATTCAGAAACAATATATAAACCCAAGCCTGTCCCACCATCTTTTCTTGCACGAGCATAATCTGGGCGGTAAAATGGTAAAAATATTTTATCAATTTCTTCTTTTTCCAGTGGTGTGCATTGATTTTCAATGACTAAATCTGTCGAATTTAGGGTAATGGTGATAATCCCTTGTTTTTTCGTATATTTTAAGGCATTGCTCAGAAGATTCATGATGACACGTTTTATTTCCTCCATATTGCAATCGATCATTATATCTTCTAGTTGCACTTCAAACGTCAATTCTTTTTGAACTGACATCAGTTCGAATAAAGAAAGTGTTTCATTAAGTAAATCAGTCAGTGAAAATACTTCATTTGATGTTCCAAATTTTTCTACACTTTCTAGTTTAGAAATAAACAAAACATCTTGAACTAATTGACTTTGTGATTCTAATATTTCTTTGCATACTTTCAAATAATAATCTCGATCTTTAAAACGACCGACATTCAAAATCATCCCTTCAATAATTCCTAACATTGCAGTAATTGGCGTTTTCAGCTCATGAGAAGCAATCCGCATGAATTCTGATTTCGAGTGTTCAATAGCATTACTTTTTTCCAACTCAAGGTTCAATGACTGGATGTTTTTCAGTAGCGAGAGGTATAGGAATTGAATGTTACTTTCCAGTTCACTAATTTCATCTTTTCCTTTAACCACATAATCTGTTGGCTCTTCTAAAGCAACCATGCTTTTTGTTCGATTGCTTATTCTATGCACTCTTCTTGTTGCCCAATAGGAATAAATATAGGCCCCAACTCCCCCAATTAAAAAGCTTAAACCAAGAATATATGGATAAATTTTTAGTAAAGTTGCTTTTATTTCTCTAATTGGAGCTGAGAACATATTAACTTTAATTTTATATTTATTTCCTTCTGAGTCTTTAATTGTTGTTGATAGTATAGGCACAATAGAGTCTACCATCGTAGTCATAACAACCATAGCATTCTCACTAAGGTCTTCAATGCTTTCATCAGTATAAAATGGATAAACAATCTGGTTATTTGAGCTTTCTATAGTCCAAGTTGTAGCACCTTGAGTCATTTCCTCATTGTTTATTATTTCTTGAATTTTTTCAATTGGCTTATTTTCTATCTTTTTAATAACCTCGTTTGTACTTTTAATTGCGTTATCCTTTTTATCACTTTCATAGACAATCGGTATAAAATAATACAGCAAACTAAAGCTAAATGTAATGCCTATACTAATAACTGCTGACGTAAAAAGAAATGTTTTTGTTCTTGTCTTCATTTTTCTGCCTCTAACATGTATCCTATTCCCTTGATTGTTTCAATTTTCAATTCTGGGATTTTTTTCCTAATATTTTTCATATGGCTGTCAATCACTCGATCATTCGCTGTAAACTCATATCCCCATATAGTTTCAATCAATTGTTCTCGGGTTACTACACGTCCTTTATTTTTAGCTAAGTTTTCAACAATTCGGTACTCTATTTTTGTTAAAGGAACTCGTTCACCTTGGGAAAATATCATAGCTGAATCAAAATTTATTCGAACATTTCCATGATGAATTTCGTTTTTATCTGTTTTTGGTACTTGCTCTGATCTTCTTAACACTGCTTGGACTCTTTTAACTAATATCGTAGGTGAAAATGGTTTTATTACATAATCATCGACTTTTTGTTTAAAGCTAATCAGCTGAGTATGTTCTTGATCGATTGCAGTTAACATAATAATTGGCACATCAGATGTTTTCCGAATTTTTTCTAACAATTCCAACCCACTGATTGTCGGTAACATAATATCTAAAAGGATTAGATCCAATTCTTCTTTTTCAATTATTTGCCACGCTTCTTCACCATCTAAAGCCGAAAAAAGCAGATAGCCTTTTTCTTCTAAAAAGTCAGTAATCACTTGGTTAGTCATTGTATCATCTTCAACTACTAATATTTTTGTTTTCATTCTAACCTCCCCTTTCTATAACACACAGAGAAACTATAGTTGAACAGTATACACTCCCCGTCAACTATAGTTCATAATTTTTTTCTATATACTATTCGTATCTAAGAGCTTCTATAGGATCTAACTTCGATGCTTTAACAGCTGGCATTAGTCCAAATACAATCCCAATGATTGAACAAAAAGCAATACTTCCTACAACAGAAAGCAATGAAACAACAAATGGATAATGCATAATTGATGTTACTGTCTTACCAATTATTATACCTAAAACAATCCCTAATAATCCACCAAAAATTGTCAACGTAACTGATTCCACTAAAAATTGTTCCAAGATGATTTTCCTTCTAGCCCCCAATGCTTTTTTCACACCAATCTCTCTCGTTCGTTCTGTCACAGAAACAAGCATAATGTTCATAACGCCAATTCCTCCAACAACTAAAGAAATACTGGCAATTCCCGCTAGAAGTAAAAAGTTTGACCGATTGAATTGTTCTAATTGTTTTTCGATGTTTTCAGAATTTCGAATACCAAATTCATAATCAGATGCTGGTATAATATTATTTAACAACCTAGCAACTTCTGGTGCTTTCGTTTTTAGCTGATCCGTTGTTTTTGTTTGGATCATCACTTTAGGCTCGGGATTTAGTTCGTTTGTTACTTTATCCCATTGAGTAATCGGAACAATAGCCTTACTCTTTTCACCAAAACTCATCATGTCATCTTCATTTTTTTCGTCTTCATATACACCAATTACTTGGAAAGGATAACCATTGATTTCTACGTATTTTCCAATCCCTCCACCTTTGGGAAAATTAGTATCATACGCTTTTTTATTCATTACAATAGATTGCTGACTTCCTGTATAATCAGCTTCTGTGAATAATCGGCCTTCAACAACTGTTTTTTTGTCCATTTCAAAATAATTTGTTGTTGTTGCCATTATTGAGGTGCTTTCACTTTTTTGTCCTTGATAAATTTTTGAGTCTTTTTCATAAACAATAGCTACATTTTTAATACCTGTTTGATTTTTGATTTCATTCATTTGATCTTGTGTCAGTATTGGAAGGTAAGTAGGTTTCTTTTCTTTTGAGTTTTCACTAAATCCTGATCCATTAAATTGGCTTTTTTTACCATACTCGACATCCATTGTATTGTTGTTACCACCGACAAATTGCTTTTTCATGTTCGCTGTGTTTCCTTCAATAATACTAAAAATCGCAATAATCGCTGCAATACCAATAATCACACCTAGCATGGTCAAAATAGAGCGGAGTTTGTGGGCCCAAATGGATTGTAAGGACAACATAATATTTTCAAGCATAGACTTTTTCCTCCACCTCATCTTTCGTTATATGACCGTCTCTAAGAATGATCTTTCTTTTCGTAAAGTCTGCAACCTCTTGTTCATGGGTAATAATAATAATCGTTTTTCCTTCATTATTTAATTCAGAAAATAAATCCATTATTTGTTCACTATTTTGTGTATCTAGAGCACCTGTGGGTTCATCTGCCAAAAGAAAATCAGCATTTGTGACTAAGGCTCTCGCGACAGCTACCCTTTGCTTTTGCCCACCAGATAACTCAGATGGTTTAAAGGATACTCTATTTTCTAATCCAACTTTTCTCAGGGCTTCTAAAGCTCTTTCACGACGTGTAGCTCGATCAACTTTTGAATAAATAAGTGGTAATTCAACGTTTTGCAATGCCGTTAATTTTGGCATTAAATTAAAATTCTGAAAAACAAAACCAATTGTTTCATTTCTTAAATCTGCTAGTTGATAGTCTTTCATTTCACCTACATTTCGATCATTTAAACGATAGATCCCCTTCGATGGTTTATCTAGACATCCTATAATATTCATCAATGTAGACTTACCTGAACCTGATGGTCCCATAATGGAAACATACTCACCTTTTGAAATGGAAAGGTTGATTCCTTTAAGAATTTCTACTTCTTCTGAGCCTTGCCAATAAGACTTACGAATATCACTTAGGTTGAGCATCTTGTTCAACCTCCATCCCTTCTTGTAAATTAGAGGCAGGATAAACGATAGCATCTTCTTGTTTGATACCTGATTTAATTTCTACAGTACCGTTTTCTTTGTTTTCTTCGCCTACTTCTACTTTTGTTTTTGTTAATTTATTATTTGTTGCTTTCCATACAAATGTGCTGTTCTCTTCTTTCATAAGATAGCCACTAGGCAAGTTAATCTTACCTGGTTCTGGTTCTTTAGGGATGACTTTAATATATACATGTTTACCAATAGATGGTGGTGTTTCTGATTTATCAACAACGACTTTAAATGGATATTTAGAGGTGTTTTGGTTTTCGTCATCTTTTTGATCACCACCATCGTCTGTTGTCAAACTACCGATTTTTGTGATTTTCCCTGTCCAGACTTGTTTATTATCATTTCTATCAAAGATTTGTACTTGTTGATCCACAGTAAATTTATCTTTATTAAACTCATCTACTTTTCCTTCTACATATTGAATAGATGCATCAATCACTTCCATAAAAGGAGTTTCACTTTTTTCAGCGGCTGGTTTGTTCATTTGATCTTTATCAATTGATTTGATTACGCCATCAAATTGTGCTTTTACTGTGTTCTGCGAGTTTTTTTCCGCTGCTTTATCCACTAATAACTGGGCTTTGTCTACTTCTATTTGAGCACTGGCAACTTCTGCTTCTGCATTTGACGCTTCCATATAAGCAGTATTAAGATCTTCTTCTGAGGTCTCATCTTTTTTCGCATTCGCTTTCTTTTTATTGTATTCATTCCATTTTAGATTTGCTGCTTCTCTTTTTTGTGCTACAGCGTTAGCTTGATTCGTCACTCCAAGTTGTGCATCTTTTAATTCTGTCTCATTATCTACACTGTAATAAGTAAATAATTCTTGTCCTTTCGTTACGGTATCTCCTTCATTTACATGAACTTCTGTGACAATCCCTCTGTTTGCATCTAAAGTTATTTTGCTCTTAGAGTTTGGCAAAACCGTTCCAGCCAACATAGCATCAGAGCCTTTTTGGGAACTCTTCATCACATCCATCACTGTTTTTGATACCACAGGAGCAGTATCTTCAGCATCTATTTGTTTGTCGTCTTTGGTTAATACAAAATATAATCCTCCTGCTATTATCGCTGCTACAATTATTGCTGATCCTATTTTAATCTTTTTATTTTTCACTATTTTTCCTCCACTGGTTATTTGATACACTTACTTTAGCAGAGTTTCATGGATTCTATTTGTATCTAATCTGGATTTTTTCTGTATATTATACATAATAAGAAAAAATGGATTCAATTAACACGAACTAGACAAATAATCTCTTTTATAAATTTAAACATGCTGGAATCACTTGATTTTATAACCAAGTGATTCCAGCATGTTTAAATACTCCACTTATTAATGACAGCTTGCGTCGTTCCACCTTCACTAATTATAGAAATTTCATCTTGAAAATCTTCTGTAAAAATTCTCGAAGTAAAGGTTATTTCTCCATCATTAACGAAGATTTCTACAGATGATGTATCCACAAATATATGCAGATTGATTGTCGATTTGTTATATGAGACTTGTCTGGTTGTTCCGTACGTTTTTGCAAAGGGTATTCCACTATCCGTACGATCTAAGATTAGTTTACGTTTGATTTGATCGACGTAAATTTTTGTCCCCTTGCTTTTATTCCCCCTCAGTAACAAACCAAACTGTTCTGCTGTAGAAGAGAGTTCTGCTTGAAGTTCATAGGTAGTTCCTGATAGTTCTGGTAATTGTTTGGTTTCAGAAATGTTTGCGTTGATCTGGATATTTTCTTTTCTTAGCTGCTCCAACTCTTTGATTGGTTGTTGGTATAAACGACCTCTCACCAATTGAAGTTCTCGAGGAATCGTCAAACAATGCGCCCAATTGTCTCGATCACTAGGATACGTGATTTCTGGTAATCCCATCCAAGCAAATAAAATCCGACGACCATCTGGAGTGAGTGTTGTTTGTGTTGCATAAAAATCAAATCCAGCATCTAATTCTTGAAACATTCCATGGTTAAACTTTCCAGTCGCCAAATCAAGAGGGGGCCCTACGATATAACCTGTCTGGTAAATATTTTGATAGTGATCTTCTATTGGTTCCAATCCTTGCGGAGAAAACAGCAAAATTCCCTGTTCAGCTAATTCAAAATAATCTGGGCATTCCCACATATAACCAAAATTCAGCAAGTTGGTTTGAATTTCTCCTATTTTTGACCAATTTAGTGCCTCATCAGATTGAAATAACAAACAAGCTCCTGTCTCATTTTGTCGCTGCACTCCAATTATTGCATAATATTTCCCTGCTTGTTCCCAAAGTTTTGGATCTCTAAAATGATCTGTATATCCTTCCAAGCTTCCTCTAATCAGAGGTTGAGTATGTTTGTTAATTCTTCCATTTTTATCCATTCTAGCAAGTAATTGATACGGAATTCGTTCCCATTTTTCAGTCCGAACATTTCCTGTATACATTAAAAATAATTCATCACCAACAACTAGACCGCTTCCTGAAAAAACACCATGGCTGTCATATTCCGTGTCTGGACTTAATGCTACACCAACTTCTTGCCAATCTACTAAATCTTTTGACATAAGATGATACCAATATTTCACACCGTGAACAGGTCCCATAGGAAACCATTGATAAAACAGATGATAGGCCCCTTCAAAATAACAAAAACCATTGGGATCATTTAATAATCCTGATTTTGGTTGAATATGAAAAACTTGGCGGAATTTACTATCAGAAACTTGTTTTTCAAGTACATCTATCTCTTTTTGAGAATAGGCTTCATATCGTTTATATCTTTTCTCCCTAGTCCATTCTGAATTAATGTCCGGATTTTTCATTTCTAAACAACTGCTTTCTTTTTAAATAGATTAAATGTTTGACTTCCCTCATTCGCTAATTCGTCCGAACCTTTTCCTGTTTTAATTAACATGAATGTCGCTCCGAAGGTTACTACTGTTGTAAGAAGTAAGCCCATCACAAATACTAAAATGGAGGATGGCGTGATTGCAATAATTCCGGGAAGTCCAGCTGCACCAAGTGCCACTGCTTTCACACGAAAAGCTGTGATAAAGGCTGAACCCACACATGAACCAATCATTGCGGCATAAAATGGATAACGTAACTTTAAGTTCACACCAAACATTGCAGGCTCAGTAATACCTAAATAGGCAGAAATTGAAGACGCAGTTGCCAAGCTTTTGATTTTTTCATTTTTCGTAATAAATAATACGGCTAAACAAGCAGCTCCTTGCGCAACGTTAGACATAGAAGCAATTGGAAATATAAACGTTCCACCTGTATTGGTGACATCTGCTAACAATTGCGTTTCTACCGCAATAAAACTATGATGCATGCCTGTAATAACTAAAGGTGCATAAAACAAACCTATGATTCCACCACCAATAAATCCTGTATTTTCATATAACCAAATCAATCCATCTGTGACTAGATTTCCTGCCTCTCTTGTCACAGGACCTACTATAACAAACGTTAAAAAAGCTGTAATAAAAAGAGTCAATAATGGCGTTAATAAATTGTCTAAAACAGAAGGAATAACTTTTCGCAAGGCTTTTTCTATTTTAGCTAAAAGATAGGCTGCAACCAGAATAGGAAGGACAGTTCCTTGATACCCGATTTTTTCAATATGAAAACCAAATAAATTCCATGAATCAGCTACTTCTTTGCCGATATTGTAGGCATTCATCAAGTCTGGATGCACCATAATCATCCCCAGCGTTGCACCAAGATAAGGATTACCACCAAATTTTCCAGCTGCAGAAAAGCCAATCAACACAGGTAAGAAGACGTAAGCTGCATTTGAAAAGGTGTTAATCATTGCCGCTACCCCTTCAAATTGAGGATACGCCATAATCAGTGACTGTCCTTTAAAGAATAGGTCCTCCGCTGTAAAAATATTGTTTAATCCCATCATCAATCCGCAGGCAACAATTGCCGGAATAATTGGAATAAAGATATCAGACAACATTTTCACACCACGTTGAATTGGATTTAATTTTTTTGAGCCTACTTCTTTTAGTTCTTTTGTAGACATTTCTTGTAGTCCAGTTAACTTCGCAAACTCTGCATATACTTCATTGACGGTTCCACTACCTAAAATAATTTGAAATTGTCCCGCATTATCAAAAGTGCCTTTGATTTCTTCGATTGACTCTAGTTGACTTTGTTGTTTTAATTGGTCGTCTTTTAAAACAACTCGAAGCCTGGTTGCACAATGTGTTGCAGCTTCAATATTTTCTTTTCCGCCAAGTGCTTGTAAGATTTCTACAGCAATTTTTTTGTAATTCATTGGTTTCCCTCCTCCTTACGGAACCGGTTCTTTAAACGATCAAAAAAATATTTTTGGAACCGGTTTTATATTTTCAATAATAAAGCCCTTTCATATAATTGTCAATCATTTTTTCTACTTACTGGTTTTCAGGAAATAATTAAAAGGATGAGCTAACACTAAAAATAGTCTTATTTCATCCTTTTTCTATTATTCTGTCGTCAAATCAGCCAAACTATCTCTGTGATAAACATCAAAATCAATCACTGTTTTTCTAGGAATCTCTTCTCCTTTGATTAGCTGATCTAAATAATGAAAACTTTTTTCCCCTGCTTCAACATATCGAAAATGGACAGTACTCAATGATGGATAAACATAATCACTGATATCATAGCCGCCAAATCCGGCTAAAGATAGTTTTTCTGGAACAGCTATTTTCATTGTATGAGCTGCTTTTAGCAGACCAACTGCAATATTATCCGTTGCAGCAATCCATAAGCTGCTATGATTAGTTTCTAATTGACTCATGCCAATATCTATTGCATCTACCATACTAAAGGTTGTTTCTATCACTTCAACAGAACTTGAAGTTTCTTGTTTAATGGCATCTAATACCCCTTTTTTTCGTAACACACCTACTGCGCGGTCATTTTCAGCAACACTAAAATAAGTGATTTTACGATGTCCAAGTGCTAGTAATTGTTGTGTAAATTCAAAACCAGCTCGGTAATCATCATGAACAACAGAATATACCTCTTCATGCTCTTGACCAACAAAAATCGTTGGAATTCCTACTTCTTTTACTGCTTGGATATGTTTGTCTGTAATTTCAGTAGCCATTAAAATGATTCCTGAAACTTTTTCTTTAGCAAAAGCATAAATTCTACGAACTTCTTCTTCCGTACTTTGATTCGTATTAGCAATTAGCAATTGATAATCATGTGCCTGAACTTGCTTATCAATCCCTTCCAATGTTGCGATTGCTGCTCTTGAATCTAAGCGGGGAATAATACATCCGATTAAACGACTGTTTTTCGCTTTCAAACTTTGAGCAAAGGTACTAGGAACATAATTATGTTCTTTGATAACAGCTTCAATCTTACTTGCAGTCCCACTACTTATTGATCCGCCATTTAAATAACGAGACACAGTACTTTTGGCAACACCTGCTATTTTCGCTATATCGTTGATTGTAATCATGTCTACGTACCTCATTTCATTTCTGACCTATTTTGTTGCTTTATTCTTGATAATAAGATTCATAGCCAAAGTGTTCATAGGCTAAAGCTGTCGCAATCCGACCTCTTGGTGTTCGTTTGATAAATCCCTTTTGGATCAAATAAGGTTCATACATATCTTCTACCGTTTCTGTTTCCTCACTGATATTCACAGCTAAGGTGCTTAAACCAACAGGGCCACCGCCATATAATTCGATCATTGTTTTCAATAATTTTTGATCCACATAATCTAAGCCTTGATGATCCACTTGTAATAATGTCAACGCTTGATCTGCAATGCTGCGATCGATTGTACCATTTGACTGAACTTGTGCAAAGTCACGTACACGTTTTAATAAGCGGTTAGCAATCCGAGGGGTCCCACGGGAACGACGAGCTATTTCAAATGCCCCTTCTTCAACGATTTCTGTTTGAAAAATATCAGCAGAACGTAGAACGATCTCTTTTAAATCTTGGGTTTCATAATATTCCATATGAGAAATAATCCCAAAACGATCGCGAAGCGGTGCTGATAACATCCCCGCTCTGGTTGTGGCACCGATCAATGTAAAAGGTGGTAAGGGAAAATGGACTGGATGAGCAGTCGTACCTTGACCTACCATAATATCCACATAAAAATCTTCCATAGCAGAATATAGCATTTCTTCGACTACACGAGGCAGACGATGGATTTCGTCAATAAATAAGACATCCCCTGGTTCCAATTCATTTAAAATCGCAACTAAATCTCCCGCTCTTTCAATTGCAGGACCACTTGTAGTTCTAATATTGACATGCATCTCATTTGCAATCACCATCGCCATTGTTGTTTTACCCAGTCCTGGCGGGCCGTATAAAAGTGTATGATCTAGTGCTTCTTCACGATTTCGGGCTGCTTCGATGTAGATCGTTAATTCTTGTTTTACTTTGTCTTGACCGATATATTGTTCAAGAAATTGGGGACGCAGTGACTTTTCCAGTGATTCTTCACCTTCGCTTGTTTCAGCGGAAAGTAGTCTTTCATCTTCTGTCATAGCTATTCCTCCTTAGCGTTTCATCATGAATTTCAATGCGTTACGTAGATACTCATCGGTTGCTTGTGCACCTAATTCTTCTAGTTTCGGTGTAATTCGCTTGATTTCTTTTTCGCTGTAGCCTAACGCACTTAATGCTTCTAATGCTTCTGTTAGGGATTGATTTGCTGATTGGATATTCGGTGTTTTAGCCATTGCTTCAACAGCGGCATCAGAAGTTTCCAACTCACCTAATTTTCCTTTTAGATCTAGAATCATTTGTTGTGCGGTTTTTTTACCTACACCAGGAAACTTGGTTAAATAAGCAGCATCTTCGCTTTCAATCGCATTGATCAACCCACCGTGATCTTCTGAAGCCATGATTGCTAGTCCACTTTTTGGCCCGATTCCTGAAACACTGATGAGTTTTAAGAAGAGTTGTTTTTCATCTAAATCGCTAAATCCATATAGTGAATGAGCATCTTCACGAATAACTTGATGAACATAAATTTTGATTTGTTGATCTGTTTTTCCAGAATAACGGTAAGGATTACCTACAGAAACCTGATAGCCTAGGCCATTTGTTTCTACTACAATATAATAAGGACTGATAAAGGTAACTTTACCAATGATATACTCGTACATAATTTCACCTTTCTACATATAGCTAGGACAACTATAACTCTTGTCTTGACTATTTCTTGCGTTTTGCACGCACATACGTTTCTATTTTAGCATAGATTGCTAAAAATCAGTAGCTTGAAAAAGAGCAGATTATTGATAAAAAGAAAGTCAGTACGAATTATGGTTAAATTCGTACTGACTCTATTTTTTATTCAGAAATATACGTCCATTTATAGTCATATCTTGCGCCAGCTCCGTGAGCTACAACACCTTTGACTTTTTTACTACGCATATGCGCTTCTGCTTTTTGATAAACAGGGGCAATTCCCATATCGTCCATCAATAATTTCTCAGCTTCCACCATATCATCCCAGCGTTTTTCTGGATCTGAAGCATCTTTACTACCTGAAGCTTTGACTAATTCATCGTATTTTTCATTTGAATAACGACCTCTGTTATAAGAGCCGCCTGTTAAGAATAAGTCAGTGAAGCTGCTTGGATCTGCATAGTCAGCACCCCAACCACCCATAATCACTTCAAAGTCACCATTCTTACCACGATCTAAACGGACAGTAAATGGTACGTTTGTCACAGTGACATCAACACCATCTAAGTTTTCTTTCACGGCACCTTGGATATACTCTAATATTTTTTTCGTAGAATCTGTGTCATCTCCGACAATATCTAATTTGAATGTGCTGATTCCTAATTCTTTTTTGGCTTTTTCCCAATATTTTTTGGCTTTTTCTTTATCATATTTCAACATATCTTTGTTTTCATCTGCAAAATCTTTGTTGTCTTTTGGAGAATAAGACATTCCTTCTGGTACCAATCCTGTCGATGCAACTGAACCATCCCCTAGAATTCGGTCAACAACTGCATCACGGTCAATTGAATATGAAATAGCTTTTCTTAAATTAGCATTATGGTACGGAGATTTTGCATCTCTTTGATTGAATTCAAGATAAGACGTGCGTGCATCTTTTTCGATAACTAATTCTGGATCATCTGCCATTTGTTTTGCTAGTTCTCCACTTAAAATCACGTCATCTGCTTGTCCATCTTGGAAAAGATTTAATGAAGTTGGTGCTTCTTTTACTACTTTTACTTCGATTTTATCTAATTTGACCGTTTCTTTATCCCAGTACTGATCATTTTTTGTATAAGACCACTCAGTATCCGTTCCTGCACCGTCAAAATCAGTCAATGTAAATGGACCATTGTAGACAGAAGATTCACTGTTTGATGCATAGTCTTTGCCTTTTTCCTCTACTATTTTTTTATTTTGAGGGAAAAATGACGGAAAGGCCAACAAGTAATCAAAGTATGGTGTTTCTTGCTCTAGCGTTACTTCTAGTTCATAATCACTAATTGCTTTGATGCCTAGTTCATCCAAACCTTTTTTCCCAGCAGAAACATCTGCTCCATTTTTTACCAATTCAAACATATAGGCATATTCGGCGGCAGTCTTAGGATCTGCGGTACGTTGCCAACCATAGACATAATCTGCGGCTACTACGGGATCACCATTCGACCATTTTGCGTCTTCTCTTAGCTTGAATGTATAAGTTAACCCATCCTCACTTTTCTTCGCCATCTCTGCTGCTCCAGCAGCATGAGGCTTGCTTTTTGCATCTAATCGGTACAAACCTTCATAAATATTATTAAAGGCTGAAAAGCTGATAGTATTTGTTCCTAATGATAAATCTGCTGTAGGCATTTCTTGTTGTACGACTAATTTAAAAAGCTGTTCCCCACTCGCTTTTTTCCCTTTCGTACTGTTATCTGTGGAATCAGTATTGCTTCCTCCTCCACAAGCTGCTAACATCAGCGTTGACAGCATCATGACACTTGCTAATTTTGTTATCTTCGTCTTTTTCATTTTTTTCTCCTCAATAATAAATAGTATTCTCTTCAAATTCTAATCTTTCTGAATGTTCTTATATTACTAAAATTAAAGACAAATAGCAACCATTTTTTTAACAACAGAGTCATTTACTTTAGAACCGTACTAAAAAAGCCTATCCAAGCATTTATTACTGCTCAGATAGGCCAAAATTTTTATTCAAATAAAGATTTATATTCTTCGTATCCTTCTTTTTCCAACTCATTTACTGGAATAAAACGTAAAGCTGCCGCATTAATACAATAACGTAACCCACCTTGATCTTGCGGTCCGTCTGTAAATACATGTCCTAAATGAGAATCGGCTTCTTTACTGCGAACCTCTACTCTGTGCATCCCTAAAGAAAAATCAGCTTTTTCTTTAACTCCACGTTTTTCAATTGGTTTAGAAAACGCCGGCCAACCGCAACCTGCATCATATTTATCTTTTGAGCTAAAAAGTGGTTCGCCACTTACAACATCTACATAGATTCCCTCTTGGTAAAAATCGTCATATTTGCCAGTAAAAGGTCGTTCTGTTGCATTTTCCTGAGTTACGGCATATTCGATATCGGATAGCTTTTCTTTCAACTCTTCTTTTGATGGTTTTTCCATGACAAATCACACCCTCACGTTTTAGTTAGTCTTATCATAGCATCATTGAGAAAAAAACACTCACTTTCTGTTTAGAAAATAAGTGTTTCACTAGGTTATTAATTCCAAGGAATATCTAGGTCGATATGCTTAGCAAGATTGATACTGTCTTGTAGTTTCTCTTGTCTAAATTGTTTCCTTGCTTCATAGCCTTGACAGATAAATTGTTCTTCTTTCGTCTCAGGTTCAATCGTATCCGGCAAACTAGCACCTTTTGGCACTACAAATGTCATAAAACAAGTTCCCGCCAGATAACGTTCTCCAGTAAATAAATCTTCACCGATTACTTTAGCGAATATCTCCATTGAGCGCTTACCAACACCCGATACATAGGCATCTATGCAAACCGCATGATTCGCTTTTAAAGGTGCGAGAAAATCTAAATGGTCAACAGATGCTGTCACGATTGCCGCTCTTGACACGCGAACAGCTGAAAGTCCAGCCGTTTCATCCAGCCAAGCCATCAGTTGGCCGCCAAACAAGGTTTTATGAAAATTTAAGTGAGGATAGGTAATCATATGAGTTTGAACAGCTCTTGTTTGAGAACATTTCATTAATTTTTTTCCTTCTTTCATCGTTCAATCATTACTGAAAAGTTGGCAACATACGATACAAGGTAGCAATCGGTAGTCCCATGATTGAATAGTAATCCCCTTGAATATTTTTGACTAATAAGGCACCTTGTTCTTGAATACCGTAGGCTCCTGCCTTATCTTTATACTCATTTGTATCTAAATAACGATTGATTTCTTCATCTGACAGGTCGTAAAATTCCACGGTTGCCGGAACTGTCGCTGAAGATTCCTGGTCATTTTTCATTAGGACAACACTTGTATATACTTTGTGTGTACGTCCACTCAACTGACGCAACATACGAAAGGCATCGTCTCTGGAAGTTGGTTTCCCTAAAATTTTATTATCGATTGTCACGATTGTATCGCAACCGATAACTAAGTCATTTGGATACTGTTTTGCAATATGCGCAGCTTTTTGTGCAGCCATAGTTAATACATAATCCATCGGGGTAAAATAGCTTTTGACTTCTTCGTTGATATCGGCTGGAACAACGTCAAAATCAGAAACGATCCTCCCTAACAACTCACGTCTGCGAGGAGATTGAGAAGCTAAAATCACTGCCATTTATACAAAACCTTCTTCCTCATACATTTTTTAATGTGGATCTTGAATTCGTTTAAACATTTTTTCCATGTCTGAATTTGTAAAGTGAATCAGCACAGGGCGTCCATGCGGGCAATTAAAGGGATTTTCACAAGTTTCCAGATCCTTCAATAAAACCCTAGCTTGTTGTTCATTTAAATAATGGTTGGCTTTGATTGAACGTTTACAGCTCATCATAATCGCTGTGGCTTCGCGGAATTTTTTCACACTGACTGATCCTGTAGTCAAAAACATATCAATCATTTCACGGATGATACTCTCTTCTTCTCCTGCTGGATACCATGTTGGATGAGAACGGATAATGAAACTATTTTGCCCAAAATCTTCTAAGTGAATGCCGACTTTTGCCAATGTTTCTTTTTGTTCTTTGATTTTCAGTGCATCGCTATTTGGATAATCGATCACGATTGGTACAAGTAATTCTTGTAGATCATCGGTTACTTCGCCAATTTTCTCTCTAAAGTATTCATATTTGATTCGTTCTTGAGCCGCGTGCTGATCGATGATGTACAAACCATTTTTACTTTGAGCAAAAAGATAGGTTCCATGCATCTGACCAAAATACTCTAGTTCTGGAAAACGTTCTTTCGGCCGTTCATCTGATAATTTGTTCAGTGCTTTGTCTAACTCTCTTTGGGAGCTTGTCGCTGAAAAATCAAATTCAGGATGATGGCTTAATTCTTCTTCATAAACTTGTTCATCTATTGCTTTAGCTTCTTCCCGTTTTTGGACTTCCGCTGACTCTTTGGGCTCTTCTGGAGATTCAGCTGGATTTGCGTCAACTGCAACGGGTTTTTCTTCGTAAGGTGAACTAAAAGCATGTGCCATCAAGGCTTCTTTATCAATATCTTGTTTGGTTGAGTTTTCTTCTGTTTTCTTTTGTTCATATGCAGGTTTTTGGGTTGAAAATCCTGCGGTGTTTTCTTTGACAAAAAAGTTCCCACTAGCTGGATCATATCCCAAACTTCCTGGTTTACGAACAGGTTTAGACGTTTCCTCTTGTTGCGTTAAAGGAATTTCCATCTGTTCGACTTTAGGTTGTTGTTCAATTTTCTTTTTAAAGCCAAGATTATCTGCTGCATTTGGAATTAGCTGTTCATGGCTTAAAACGGCACGAATCGCTTCAGTAATCAAAACCATCAATTCTTTTTCTTTACTTAAACGTACTTCTTGCTTTGTTGGATGGACATTGACATCAACCAATAATGGATCCATCTCAATTTCTAATACAGCAAGCGGGAAACGTCCTACCATTAATTTGGATCCATAGCCATCTACGACTGCTTTATTTAAGGCGAAATTTTTGATGTAACGTCCATTGATGATTGTTGATAAGTAATTTCGGCTTGCTCTAGTTACTTCGGGTAATGAGACATAGCCTGTTAATTTAAAATCTAAATCTTCCGCTTCAATTTTCAGCATTTTCTTCGCTGTGCCAATCCCATAGATACCGGCAATTGTTTGTTTCAAATCCCCATTGCCTGTGGTATTCATCATTTTATTCCCGTCATGAACTAAGCGAAAAGCAACATTAGGATGACTTAAGGCCAAACGGTTAACGATATCTCCTACATTAGCTAACTCTGTTTGAATCGTTTTAACATATTTTAAACGAGCGGGCGTATTGAAAAATAGATTGGAAACGGTTATTTTCGTTCCTTTTCTTAAAGGGGCAGGGCGATGTTCTTCTACCTTACCGCCTTTCATCTGTACGTAACTGCCTTCTTCTTCTTCCGAAACAGCTGTTTCTACGATGATTTCAGAAACGGAGGCGATACTGGGCAGGGCTTCGCCACGGAACCCTAAGCTGCGAATGCGGAATAAATCGTCTCTTGTATGAATCTTACTCGTTGCATGGCGTTTAAAAGCACTAAGAATGTCTTCTTTTGCAATTCCTTCACCATTATCGATGACTTGGATTGTTTTTAGTCCTGCTTCTTCAATAAAAATATCGATTTGAGTACTGCCGGCATCGATCGCATTTTCTACTAGTTCTTTAACAACTGATGCAGGACGTTCTACTACTTCACCAGCAGCGATCTGATTGGCAAGTTGTTCTGATAACTCTTGTATTTTCCCCATCTGTCGGATCCTTTCCTTGCTCAGTTTTTTCCCTACGTATTAGATTCTTTTTTGTAACTCATGCAATTTGTTTAATGCATCCATTGGTGTAATTTCTAATAAATTTATTTTCTTTAGGGTATCGATCACACCTAATTCATCTGTAGACACTTCTTTAAATAGCGATAGCTGTCCAGTATCTTCTTTGATCTCATCTTTGTATTCAACAGTTTTAAGCGGTTGTTCTTCTGATTCTAATGCTGAAAGAATCGTTGCGGCACGCTCTAATAACGTACTTGGCAAACCTGCAATTTTGGCGACATGGATACCATAACTTTTATCAGCCGGCCCATCCATCATTTTATGCAAGAAGACCACTTCGCCATTTTTTTCTACCGCACCAACGTGAACATTTTTCAATCCAGTCAAGGTCTCATCTAAGACGGTCAATTCATGGTAATGGGTAGAAAACAATGTTTTCGCTTTGACTTCTCTATGAATGTACTCAATGATTGCTTGTGCTAAAGCCATTCCATCATAGGTTGCTGTTCCTCGACCTAATTCATCGAAGAGAATTAAGCTATTTGGTGTAGCATGACGCAAGGCTTGATTGGCTTCCATCATCTCCACCATAAAGGTACTTTGACCGGCAATCAAATCATCTGACGCTCCGATTCTAGTGAAAATTTGGTCAAAAATCGGTAAATCAGCCGATTCAGCTGGAACAAAACAACCGATTTGAGCCATTACAACGGTCAAAGCTAATTGGCGCATGTAGGTACTTTTACCAGACATATTTGGTCCTGTAATCAATAGAATGATATTGTCTTTACTCATATGGACACTATTTGGAATGTATTCTTGATGTCCTAAGACTTTCTCTACAACTGGATGACGACCTTCGACAATATGTAGTTCTTTGCTATTGCTTTTTAGTGTCGGGCGAACATACTGGTATCTTTCACTCACTGTAGCAAAAGCTTGTAGTACGTCGACTGCACTGATGGTTTTCGCCAATTTTTGTAGACGTTCAATATTGGTTTTAACTTGTTCTCGAACTTCTAGGAATAATTGATATTCTAAATCTACTGATTTTTCTTCTGCTTCTAAAATTAAGGTTTCCATTTCTTTTAGCTCAGGTGTAATGAAGCGTTCTGCGTTGGCTAAGGTTTGCTTTCTTTCATATTTTCCTTCTTCTAAGTTCGCCAGATTGGATTTCGTTACTTCAATGTAGTACCCAAATACACGATTAAAGCCGACTTTTAGCGTTTTTATGCCTGTTTCTTGGCGTTCTTTCGCTTCTAATTCAGCTAGCCATTGTTTACCGTGGCGCATTGCATCGCGGTATTCATCTAATTTTTCGTTGTAATTGTCTTTAATGATATTACCTTCAGTGATCGCAAGTGGTGCTTCTTCATTGATTGCTTGATTGATCAATTCAACAATATCTTCAGCTGGATTTAAATCTAGTAATAGATCATTCCATTCGCCTTGGTTGATACCGACAATTAGCTCCCGAACAAGAGGCACTTGTTCTAGCGATGTTTTTAGTTGGATCAAGTCACGTCCGTTTACATTTCCAAAGGCTACACGACCAGCCAAACGTTCTAAATCATAGACTTTCGTCAATGTAGTTTGTAAATCCACGCGTTCAAAGTATGCATTCAATAAAGATTGAACCATTTCTTGACGGGTTTGAATTTGTTTTTCCTGAATCAAGGGACGATCTAGCCATTGCTTTAATAAACGGCCGCCCATCGCGGTTTTAGTTTCGTCTAATAACCATAACAACGTACCTTTTTTCAAGCCAGTTCGAATCGATTGAGTCAGTTCTAAATTGAATTTAGAATAGTGATCCATTTTTAAGAAATGATCTGGTTGATATTCCACCGCTTTTTGAATATGAGCTAAACTGCGTTTTTGGGTCGTTGTTAAATAGGTTAGCAATTTTCCTGTTACATCTACTTCCAACGGATGCGTTAATTCACTTGTTAAAAAGCTGAATTCCGCATTTTCTTCTGCTTGATTCTGTTGGGAAAAAATAATATTTAAACGATCTTTCAGTGTTTGCTGCAATGTTTCTGATAGCGGACTGCCTAAGACGATTTCTTTCGTTTGAAGTGCTGATGCTTCATTAATCACACCGTCTTCATCACCTAAGACAGCTGTTTTTAATTCTCCTGTGCTTAAGTCCACATAAGCCAAACCGAACATCCCATTTTCTTCCACAATGGCGGTTAAATAGTTGTTATCTTTAGCATCTAGCCCTTTACTAGTCATTACAGTTCCTGGGGTAATCAACTGTACAACTTCTCGTTTGACCATTCCTTTGGTAGTTTTTGGATCTTCCACTTGTTCGCAAATAGCTACTTTATAGCCTTTTTCGATCAATGTATCGATATATCCTTGAGCAGCATGATGAGGAATGCCGCACATTGGAATTGGATCGTCGGCATTTCGGTTTCGACTAGTTAATGTTAATTCCAATAATTGTGACGCATTCACTGCATCTTCATAAAACATTTCATAAAAGTCGCCTAATCGATAAAATAAAAAAGCGTCTTGATATTGGTCTTTGATTGCTAAGTATTGTTCCATCATTGGTGTATTTTTAGTTTTTTGCGGCATTGTTACCCTTCCTTCTCTAATTCTTCGTTAATTCTATATTGAATCATGTCTGTGACGTGCTGTAAGAGGTCGTTGGCTTCCATCAGTTGCTCTCTATACGCTACAACTAAGGGATGCTCATCAAATTCTTTGGTCAGCTCGTCCGCTCGTTTGATTGCTGCTTTTTCTGCTTCTGGTTTGTCATAATGAGCAAATTGAACTGCATCTTTTTGAGCGGCTTTGATTTGTTCTACAAGCTCCGTAAGTTTCTCATTATTTTGAACTTTTTCTTCTAGTTCTTTATAGCGTTTGATTAAATCATCTTCTCCAATCAAAGCTAATAATTTTGTTAACTCTTCATTGATTCCTTTATCTGTAATGGATGGCTCCATGATTTCACACCTTCGTTTTGGATAAGATTTTTTTAGAAAGTAAGTCTACTTATTTTAACATAAATCTAGTAGAATCAACAGTTTACAGGAAAGAAACCAGTGAACTCTCCTTTTTATAGATAGCTTAAATACAATCCCAGCAGACACAGGACCAATGAAATGACTACCAAGATAAAATGGATTAGTTCTTTTGTACTTCCACCGGTTAATTTTGAGGTGGAAGGTCTATAGGTTGGGTTGATGCTTTTAGCCTTGTAATCCACAACACTATGAAACAAGCTATCTGATGGCACTAAAAACAAAAGCATGCTTGCATAGATAACAGCCATAGGTATAAAAATGGACGTTTTGATCCAAAAACTGATTAATATTCCTAAAATCAAAGGAGCAATAACATATAACGAACCAACAGCCACAGCTCTTAAGTATTCTTTTTTCATTTTCATCATTCATCCCTCTATTAAAAACATCTTTTGCAGTTTATTGTATAACATACGCTAAAAATTGGAAATAGTATTTAAAACAAAAAGAGGCTGGGACATAACTCTGCGAGTTATATCCTAGCCTCAAGGAATCCGAATAAACGGTGGGAGCATACAAGCAACTTACTTCTCTACTTCTCGGAGTTAAACGCTTACGGCTTAGCCTATCCATTTTATAAACACAAAATGTTACTTGTTTGCTATCACTAGCTAATTGTTTGGCAAGTTTAATTGACTTATCTAACTGCGGGCGGGTATCGTCATTTCCTGATTTTTTCTCTTTGAATAGAACGTCGCAATCCTTCAATGCCTCTGTCTGAACAGATAGTCCAAGTTTTTGCCTGTCGTCAATTGACGAAACTCGGGCATATCCAATCCTGATAATATCTAGTTGTTCTAATTCTTGCTGTTTAGTCTTTCTTTTTAGCTTTTGCATTTGAAAACCTCCAATGTATTAGTATTTGTTATTAAATTTATATTGTAAGAGGAGGAAGAGAAAGTTAGAAATAAAAGACATACAAAAAGACCTGCAACGTATTATGGTTACAGTCTTATGTGTGGGCAAGATTATTAGTTTTTATATTATTGTTCTTTATGATGGGTTCATAGCTATCATGTGATACAAAAAAGAGGCTTTCAATATCTGAAAACCTTTTCTAGTTAGTGGGCGTACGCCATATTATTTTAATTTTTGTCTTTATGAGTAATAACCCTAGCTTGCTCATACTTCATGTTAGACGGTCTAGTTTGTAAATGTATAGAGAAACTTGTTTACCTTGGTTAGTCAGCTCCTTCGCTAACCTAATAATTCTGGGCGGCCGTCATTACTTCTGCTTTGTCTCTCTAAATAATACATCATAGTTCGAAAAAGCTTCCGTCTTGATTTCGACACTTAGGCGTTGACGGTCGCCTAAAGATGATACTCGAATATAGCCTATCTTCACTTTGTTTGATTGTTTCATTTTTTACCTCCATTTTCACTTTTATCTATATAATCGTACAATGAGATAGTTAAATAAAGTATTTTTTTAAAATAAATATTTATTTCAATATAGATGGTATAATGTTACTAAAGTATATATTTTTAGGAGGACAAAAAATGAATGGCATCACTGAGAAAATTATGGATAATCATTCTATTTTCTATATTGAGTCATTAACTAACGAACTTAAACTAAAGATAAAGGACGAATTAGTAGCTTTATGTCATGGTGAAGCTCACAGAGATTCAACCTTTCCGATTCACTCAATATCAACAACAATTTCGCAACTTCTAAAACGATACCCAGCTGAAGAAAATAAGCAGAAAGGGTTTATAGGGGAAATTTTACTAAATATAGTCATTAGAGAATACTATAATAATTTTGAAGTAGCCTCTCCTTTTTTCAACAAAGAAGAAGCAGGGTCAGCAAAAAAAGGCTTTGATATTATTTTGTTTGATAAGAATGATAAAAGTGTGTGGATAACTGAATCTAAAGCTGGAAGTGTTAGCAATAAAAAGCCACAAACAGTTGACGAGAAAATAACTGAACGGATAACGACGGCTGAAAGGGATTTAAATACTCGACTCAATGAAGACAATCAGACTATTTGGCTGAATGCTTTTAATGATGTTTCAATTTCTATGAATGAAAGTGATGAAAAAGAGGTTGTAAAATCTATAATTGGACTGGGCAGTACAAGTAGTACTAAATCTTGTGTCATTCTTGGAGGAATAGCTTTTCATGATATTAATGAAAAGTTTCGTGAAGATACAATTTTAAGAAAAAAAGATAGAGTTATCAATTCTAAAAAATTTTCCAAAGTCAAACTAATTGCCATACAAAAGAACACTTACAAGAAAGTAACTGAATACTTAGAAGAGGTTGGTGGTACTTGTTGAAAAAGATAACGTTAAGTAGGCTAAAGAATACAGAATTCCCTAAAACCTATAGTCATCTACTTCTTTCTGACGAATTAAATGAGAGTCAGTTGAAAACTATTTTAGCTTTATCAATGGCATTTATTAAATTTCAAAATAAAGAGATTAACGATTTGGGATATAGGCTAATACTTCTTTATAGTAAAAAAACGAGAGACTACAAGCCATTATATGAAATAAGTCAAAACAACGGATTGATTCCTATATCGAAATATATTTATTCTTTCCTAGGATACGGAGATAAGTATGGGAATTTGCAGACCGAAATAAATGATATACAAAACATTAAATACCAAATAAACAATGTATATCGCACTAAAGAGCAGAAAAATCTTATTGACTTTACTTATGAAAATCAGCAGAGGTCCAAAGTGATTATTGCTCCAACATCATATGGAAAAACAGAACTTATAATTGATATGATTCAAAAAAACGAAAATTATAATATCTGTATTGTTACTCCCAGTAAATCATTATTAGCTCAAACTAAAAGACGAATAATGAAAGTAATTGGTAATAAAAAAATAATAACTCAGCCGGAAATGTATTCCGAATCTGAGGATAGAGTTATTGCTGTGCTTACTCAAGAAAGACTACTAAGACTGTTGCAGCTTCATAAAGAATTATCTTTTGACATGTTAATCATTGATGAAGCTCATAATTTATTAGAAAAATCTCAAAAGGACAGTAAACGCAGCATTCTTTTAGCTAGTGTGATTATTTTGTGTTTTTCCAAAAATAATAATCTAATTTGTAATTTTTTGACACCTTTCATGAGATCTTTGGATAATTTAAAAGTAAAATATACTAATATTGATTTTGTTTCGCATATTGTAACAGAATTTGTGAAATCTGAGTTGTTCTATTTTCATGATATACGTGAAGGTAAAGAAGAATTATACGATCAATATATGAATGATTTTATTCCGATTAAAACCAATAATTACTATCAAACAGATAGCGAGCTTATATTAGCAAAAGCCGATAAAAAAAATATCATCTATTTAAACAAACCAAAAGACTTGGAGAAATTTGCGGAAGAGCTAAGTCAAAACCAAAATATTATTGAATCTCCAATTATAAAGAAAGCCGTTAGTGATTTAAAAAAATTTATTCATCCAGAATATAATTTAGCACGATTTTTAGAACATGGTGTTATATATCACCATGGAGCTGTACCAGAATCAGTTAGATTTTTCATTGAGGATTTATATATAAATAATCCAGAATTAAAATTTCTTATAGCTAATTCAACTTTACTTGAAGGTGTTAATATACCTGCTACAAAAATGTTTATTCTAGACCCATTCAAGGGTAGAGGCTATATGAACCCTTCATCATTCAAAAATCTTATTGGTAGAATTTGTCGTTTTAGTGAAATTTTTGATGACGAGAGCGGTAATTTAGATTATCTACTTCCAGAAGTCCATGTATTAAAAGGACAGTATTGCTTTAAAGATTTTACTCCCAAAGGATTTATAAGAAAGACAAAATGCTCTGTTGTTGCTGATTTTGATGACATAAATGAGAATCCTTTACTTGAAAATTCCATTTCTGATGCTGAAGAAATCACTAATGCGAATGAGTTCATTGAAAATATAAGTGATAATAGCATCGTTGATATACCTAGTGCAAGAAAAGTTACTACATTTTTTGGTAAACTTTGCTTTCAAAACAACATAAATATATTCGATATAGTTGCTCATGAAGAAGAAATAACTGCCGAAATAAACGATTTATCTAATCTAGCAACAGACTTAGACATTGTTTTTGATCGTTTACATTATATTTTCTTCAAAAGAATGAATGAAGAAATAAATTCTAATAGCAACATAAGACGTCTGCAAGACGTTAAAGCCAGAAATTTCTACAAAATGATATTAAACTGGAGAATGTTAGGCATGAAAACATCTGATATGGTTTTACAGATGCTGGCTTATTGGGAAACTCTTGAAAATGATGAGCTAACCTATGTTGGTAGATGGGGAGATGAAAAACGCGGTGGATTTCGAGAATTATGGACAATAATAGCTAATAAAAGCAATTCAGAAAGAGTAAATCTAGCGATTGTTAGACTTAAAGAAGAATTTGATTTTATTGATAATGAGATAATTAAATATATAGAGGTTCTGTATCAACTTGAACTTCTTGAAGAAAAATTATATCTTAAATTAAAATATGGAACTAGCGATGCGGGTAAAATAGCATTAATTAATTGTGGAATAAGTAATTACTTATCAGATTTATTGAGAGAGAAATATAGTGATTTCTTTCAAATTAATCTGGAAGAAAATAATGTGACATTTGATAAGCAGATACTTGAGGTAATGGAAAGTGAAAAAGAAAACGGCGTTCTTATTACAGAAGTTAAAATTAATTCAAATATATAATTATCTTAAGAAATAGAATGATTTGAAATAATATAAAAAGATAGTAAAAAACTGTAACTTTTATAGCTACAGTTTTTTTGTGGGCAAGATTACTAACTTTTATATTATTGTTCTTTATTACGGGCAATCATATTAAATAATTTAACAATAAAAAAGCTTGTAGATATGGTTCCACAAGCTTATATTGAGCACATGGTTTAATTTACTCTTTAACATTGTTTTGTGAAGTAGTGTTTAAAGAGTAACTACACTAGAAGGTCTTTTTTAGGTATGGGCGAATCCACTCTATTTGTTTGATATACTTATTGTCTTTACGGGAGCTAACCCTTCTGTCTCAACCTCTCTTTTATTTTTCTCTCTTACCTAGTATATTAATGTTTCTTTAGTTCTTCGATTTGTTCTTCTAATGCTTTGATTTTTTGTTGTCTTTTTCTATAGATCATAAATAAAATAATCAATAGCAATAAGACAAAGAAGATGATTATATAAAGCAAGTATTTATTGTTATTTCGATGAATATACGCTCGGTCATTCAATGTTTTGGCTTCTTTTTCTTTGATCTCAAATTCTTTTTCAAAATCCCAAGTTTTCCCTTTTGATTCTGCATGGACAGCTAGTAGATATTTACCTGGCTTAAATTCTGTTTCTTGTAAACTTACTGGGTAGTTAAAAACTGAATTTGGTGCCATTTGCAGTTCACTTTTACTTGTTTCATAAAGGATTTTATCCGAATTTTTCTTTGTGATTTTCACCTGTACATTCATTCGATTTAAATAGGCTGCATTAGGATTCGCTAGGTGGGTAAAAACCACATTTCTATTATTGACTTGTCCTAAACTAACTTTTGATAATTCTAGATTGGGCTCTACTTCTTTATTCCCGTGAAGGACTAGTGCAATTACATAGCCAAATTGATTTTTAATCGCTACATCAGCGGTTGTTTTTTTAGGTTTTTCTGTATTTTCACTAGTAAAAACGAGCCCGCCTGACAAAATTCCTGAAAAATCTTTTTCCGGCATTGTGATTGTATAGTCCACATCTGTTGATTCGTGAGGTGCTAAGGTGATTTTTTTTGTGTTTGTTTTGACCAATTTACTTAAATTATAAGGTAAATCAATTGACTGATTTTGATCACTATTGTTATATTCAACGACCCCATTGGTATTGGTTGTAGCTGTTTTGACTTGGGTATGGATTATTTGTTCTTGCTCAGACCGATTGGTGATTCTAACTTTTATGGTATGACTTTCTTTTGGGTTAAGTCGTAAATCAAAGTATGTTTTGGTTTCATCGACTTGCTTCGTTGAAGGAATTGCTTTTACTTCATAACCTGCATCTTGTGCCTTGACATTCAGTGTTCCTACCATACATCCGAATGCAAAAACCGCCAATGGCAACAAAACTTTAAGTGTTCGTTTTAACATGTAAATTCCTCCATTTTTTTATTTCTATGTATGTACATGGAGGGGAACAAAACTGCTTTAGTCCTGTTCCTCTCACTAATTTATGTTAATTGTTTTCTGGTTGATCTAATAACGTCCATGTCAACGTTGTTTCGTATTGTTTAGCTACTTTGACTGTTTCACCTGGCACTTCTAAAACAGCTGCATCTTTTCCAAAATTTTCAATTGTCACACCATTACCAAGCCCTGCAGCTGCATCTAATATTGTTGTTGCTGAACCATCTGTGTTTAACACGACGTCTGTTTTAGCGTTCGCTGTCCCAGTTGATTTTTCTGAAATCGTCGGTGTTTTCAATGTGATTTGAGCATTTTGCAACTCTTTTTTATCAGCTTTAAGTTGTCCGTTTTCAGCAACTTGAACCGTCCAACCAGCTTCTGTTCCGCGAATATCTTGAACAGTTGTTGTTGTTTCTACTTTATTTTTATAGACTTCATCTTTAGCTGAAATCGGGTTAGAACCGAAGTCAAAATCGGCAACATTCAATAGTGTCAATGCGCCTTCTGTAGGTGCTGTAAAACCAATGTCACTTTTTGAGGTTGGTTGTTCTACTTCCTCTGCATTCACAACGATACTTCCGCTTAAAATCATTGATACTAGTAAAAATCCTACTAAAATTTTGTTTGTTTTCATTTACTTTCTCTCCTCATTCTTTAAAGTTCTATATGATATCATTCCAGTTAGAAATAACAGAATGGATATTCCACTTATTCGTAATTCTTTACTTTGCTGATTGTCGCCTGTCTGTGGTAAGGATCTGTTTTCCTGCTCCTGTTTTTTATCAACTTCGTAAAAACCGACAGTCGCTTTACTATCTTCTGCTGCTTGGCTTTCTACCATTTCAGTTAGAGATAAAAAGTAAGCGCACAGTAATAGCAATTGAATCCATTTTCTATTTTTATTTTTCATTGTTGAAGACCTTTCAATCATTGGACACAACATCGTATAATTCCCAACGGATTTCTCCAGAGTATTGATCGGCTAGCGCTTCTCCTGACTTCACAGCTACTTTCAATCCATCATTAGAGGTTGTCCAGTGATTAGTAACGTTATACTCATCATGAGTTGTTGTCACTGCCGATTGGATGACCGTTGAAGAGTCAGTATATATAGGAAATGACTGACCATCTTTTACATAAAATAACGACTCTGGTAATATGTGCTGCGTTTTATTTCCAGTCAAAGATTTACTTAGGGTTGCTCTTAACTGCCAATTTGAACCTAACATTCTTGTATCTTTCACTACAAGATCTTTATCTTTTGACTCCATCTTGTACTCTTCATCTTTCTCTGATAAGGCGTGTGTACCAAAACTAATTTCCGTTGGTACCGCAGAAAAATCCAAGTGTCCTTGATAGTTATAGAGAACTGTTTGTTCTTCATTCGAGAATAGTCCAGACTCATTTTCTGGTGTTTTTATCAAGGTATAACCAGAAATTTCTTTGGCCTTTGCCTGATAAGGCATGTTGATTTTTCCTTCCAAAATTTCAGTTGGTGCAATCTCTTGTCCATCTTCATTCAAATATTTTACATTAACAGATTTTCCTTGAAGCAAATCGGCTTTAAGTAAGGCTTCATTGCTTGTCTTAGATTCCTCATTCATAGTAGTAATAACTGTATTTGGAATCGCGATTTGATTAACTTGTGGATCAGCCAACTCTTCTTGATTTAGTTTTAGACTGCCATTTAGTTCCATCGTGTAGGTTTTTCCATAAAATGATTCATCAGCTAAACTTTCTGCTTTCGCTTCGATTTTCAATTCATTCTCTTCATTTTTAACAATGGTAAAACGATTTACTACATCAATCCCCGCTTCATCCTTAATGGATACATCTGTTGTAGAAATTTCTAATGAATCTGCCAACTTATCGGTCATTTTTAATGTCTGGACTGGAAAACGTTGAGAATAGGCTGGTATTTTTTGTGAAATACTATATAGCTGTCTTTTTTCAGGTCCTTTATACTCAAATTCCTCTCCTGATTTGATGGGTGCTTCAAGCTCTTCACCATTGATGATGTCCCCTACTCCTGGAAAATCATCATAGTCAAACATACCAGTACTTTCTTCAGTGCTAATTGGCATATTGGTGTGAATATCGTGGCCAGAAATCACACTTCCTAACACCCGCCCTTGTGTATCATCCAAAATTACAGATGCTCGTGGTGCTAAGACTGTTCCGATAAATAGTGATGCATTACTTCTAAATTTGATTTCTTCTTCCTCATCATTAAAGTTATGAACAAGATGCGTAGCTGTTTTATATGTCTTCTCCTTTAACTCTTCAGCAATAGTGTGGCTGTCTGATTTTATTAAAGGTATCGCTTTATCTGCGTATTTTCCTTCAAAAAAAACACCATTATTCCCTTCAAACTGGTACTCTTCATCCCCAGGTAAATTCGGGTAAGCCGTCGCATGAAAAAATGTACTGCCACTAAAGTTAAACGATGGAAAATGTTTATAATTAATAATCACATATGGAGGCAACATAGTATCTGGATCATAGTTGGTATAATTAATGGAAATATCTTGGGCATTTTTAAAGTGATCGATTCTACCATCAATATCAACAATAGCAACGGCTTGAGATGTCTCACCTTTTTTTAAAGCAATGTTGATCTGAATGGATGATTGTCCACCCCAATCATTAGGATTCACAACTTTTTTCTCTGTATTTATCTCTGCCGTTTGAACTGCTGAATTACAGATGATGGCTTGATCTGTATCGATCAACCCTGCATAATAATCACTGACAGCCTGAATGTTGTTCGTTATTTGAGAAAAATCAGAAATACCATTGTCCACAAATGTGGGAAACGAGTTCAGAGAATCATTGTAGATTCGTCTAGAAAAATTTTCACGCAATCCAGGATAATATTGTAAGGCCTCCGTCATTTGTTGTTCAGTCGGTAACTTACCTATGTAATAATGTAAATCTTCATCATCAATATATTTAAAACTTGTTTCATTGGCATACAATCGAATGATATCACTGCCTGTGATTGTCTCAGATACGACAGCTGGATCAATTTGTTCCAACTCCCATTGGCGTGATGATTTTTGATAATTTTGAAAACTGCCTTTGGCTAATCCGGAAGAACCATTAGATGTAATATTTTTCGCTAGAAACTGGCCAACAATTTGTTTCTCCTGTAACTGATCGGTATTAAAATAAAGAGTAGCACCAGCTGTTAAATTTGTTTTTGTTGACACCCCAAGCGGATATCCTACAGGAGGAGAAGAGGTCTCTGCAAAAACGTCCTCCGTTGAACCAACCATATGCAAAAGACAGAAAAATAAAACGAATAAACTAAACATGTTCTTTTTCATCGATTCTCCTATCTGCTTATTTCATTATGTAAAAATAGTAACAAGCGTTTTTTTATTACAATGAAATAATACATTTTTTTTCAGAAAAAATTTATATAATTATGAAACAATCTGTTTCATAATTAAAAAACAACAGTTCTTTATTATCAAAACCTACTGTTCCCAAGTAAAATAAGGCTGAAACAAAACAGTTAATTGTTTTGTTTCAGCCTTATAAAAAATTGAAATCCGATATATTTCAGAGAAAAAACAGATAGTTTACTCATTTCAACTAATTACCTTCTATGTCACTAAAAATCGTTTTATAAAAAATTTTATTGATTGTATCAATCATTTTCCCCCATTGTTCTGGATTCAACTGCTCATCAAGATAGAAATGTTCTGTTTGCGGATTTACTGCTTCATAAGAGTCTGAAATAACTAGATCTGCTGACGATACATCATTAGTGAATAGGATTCTGTCATGATTATAAACATCTAAAATAACCTTCTTTATTCCCTCTGCCAAAATCAAATTATTATTGAAAATAACACAAATTGACATACTCCCTACTTTTTTGCTTAAGTAAATACCCGAATAGATTGTCAATGACAAAATTGACATAACGCCTTTCAATGATTTCTTATTTATTTTAGAATAAAATTCCTGTTGCTGAATTAGGCTAGTAATTTTTTGAAAAATTTCCACATTTTCTCCATTATAATCAATTATTGAGTGAAATGAGAGTCCATTTTTATAGTAGCCAGAGATATCAATATTGATGTGCTTGATATAAATCAATAAAATAATCAAATAAAAATAAAAATCGACATATCCTTCTTCCGTATATTCTATGTCAAATTCTTGCTGAACTTCTGCCATCAATTTGGTTGTATACGTTGCAATTTCTAGTGTTGACTGTTGATAATCTTGAACGATTTTCTTTTTTGTTTCCTTCGAATCTAAATTGTAGATTAGTCCTCTAGTTGCATACAATAATAAAGCCCGTTCTTTCTTATACAACTCATCGGAGAGTCGATGTTTCAGAAAAGGCAGCAATTCTGTGTCTTTGGTATCAAAATAGGCAATATCTGCCATAAATTCTTCGGATAGTTCGATATAATTTTTTTGCCAGAGCACTCTTTTGAATGTAATCAGCTGGATAAACCGTAATTTTGCCCGTTGTGATTCTGATAAAGAAGCCGTATGGTCAAAATATCCCTCCAGCTCTTTGATTTTCCACCAAGATTCAGGATAGTTTTTATGTTCATATTCCGTTGACTTGAAAACGGACCAATATGAATAAAAGCTAAACAATCGAATCCCTATCTCATTTCCTGTCAAAGGACTGGAAAGTTGTTCAAACGAAATCTTCCCTCCAAAAGGAACCAGCATCTCTTTTAAAACTCGCAACTGTTTGTAGACCGATGAACTACTCATATGCAAATCAAGAGCCATCGCTTCAATCGATGCATAATGATTTCTCAATAGCCGATCTAAAATGAAAAAAACACCACTTTTTTCAACGTAAAATAAATGGATATAGTCAATTAAATAGCCGATACTATAAGATTCCGATGTTTTAATTTGATAGGTACCCGTTTGATTATTTTGTACTAAATGGACTTTTTCATCGAAGGTTTCTTCTACTTCTTTCGACAAATCATTAATATATCTGCTGAGGGTACTTTTCGTAAAATCATATTTTTGCAGCAACTCATTGAAGCTCAACCCATTTTTAGAGAAAACAATTGACTTAAACAGTTCAAATTTCATCCGTTCTTTTTTTCCCATAAAAGAATTTCGCATAAATGCCTCCTTCTAATCTGCTGTTTTATTTGCTACCCTCAGATTCTTTTCCTTATTATAGAACACTTTACTATTCTCTTGTTCGCAAACGCTCAATTTGTTACCTAGCTTTAAATGAAAATAAAGAGATAAAAGCAGCTCCTCTTCTTTCTTGGAGCTTTGCTTTTATCTCTCTTTATTATTCTTCAAATGGACGATCTTCACTAATCTGGATTGGTTCGATTTTTTTTGCTCTTCCTGTCTGATCATCTATA
This sequence comes from Enterococcus sp. AAFC-DPL-5146, assembly GCF_058216635.1. Lineage (NCBI taxonomy): Bacteria > Bacillati > Bacillota > Bacilli > Lactobacillales > Enterococcaceae > Enterococcus > Enterococcus sp. AAFC-DPL-5146. Next base: position 2,806,207 of record NZ_CM177103.1, read on the forward strand.
TCAATGACACAAGCAGATAGCAAACTGCGCCCTTCCTCAACTACTTCAAAGCGCTTCGGTAATGCTGTTCTGAATTTCTCAATGATTGGTCCACGCTTCATTCCTAAAATACCATCATAAGGTCCTGTCATACCAACATCGCTTAAAAAGGCTGTACCTTCCGGTAAAATCCGCGCATCATTTGTCTGCACATGGGTATGAGTGCCAACCACTGCACTGACTTTCCCATCTAAAAACCAGCCCATCGCTTGTTTTTCACTAGTAGTCTCGCCATGGAAATCAACAAAAACCAATGGCGTCCGTTTACGGGCTTCAGTAACTAACTCTTCTGCTTTACGAAAAGGGTCGTCGATATCTGCCATAAAAACACGTGCTTGCATATTAATTACAGCTAATTCAAGTTGATTAACTTTCACAAACACCATGCCTTGTCCAGGTGTTCCTTGTGGAAAATTGGCTGGACGAATCATTTTTTTTGCATCATCGATAAATTCAAAGATATCTTTATTATCCCATGTATGATTACCTAAAGTGACAACATCCACACCGTCTTGTAAAAACTTCTTATAAATCTTCCCAGTGATTCCTCTACCTGCTGCTGCATTCTCGCCATTTAGAATCGTTACTTGGGGCCGGTATTTTTTCTTTAGTTTTGGTAAATATGTGCTGATAGTATCTCGACCTAAAGAACCGACGACATCCCCTATAAATAATATACGCAAAAAACTTCCTCTTCTCTTTTGATTTCTATTGTTATTATAGAGGTTTTTGGTTTGGAAGGAAAGGATTCATGAATAATACTCTTGGAGAATTTTTTATAGAATTACATTTAAACAAAAATAGAACGATTCAAGTGAATTATAATCTCTTTTCAAGTGAAAAAAGTTTTTAACTTCAAATAATACACCAACACGAAATAATTTGTTAAAAACATTACTTTATGTTTTTATAAAAGTTCTTTAAATAATATCTTTATAACAATAAGAATATCTGTTACTATTATCATTAAAGGATATTTGCTTATAATAATAGTACAAATTAAAGTAGCGTTTGCAATATGATTGTCTTGCTGCATATTGGAAGTACCCCAACCGATTTAATAAGTATCTATCCTAGCATTAATAATAAGAAGGAGATTGTCACATGAAGAAAACACCCAAAAATAAAAATAATCTACAAGAAACTAGAAGTAATAACGACATTAGCCAAGAAGAGCTTGCAGATAAAGTCAATGTTTCTATTCAAACAATTAAAAGTATAGAGAAAGGAAAATACAAACCTTCTAACTCGTTAGCTTTGAATATTGCTCAATCACTAAATAAAGAAGTAACTGATATTTTTTCTTAAATCATAATTGATTTAAGAAAAAATATCAGTCGATTAAATTATTTTATAAAGTGAATCAGATATCTGGTTATAAGTTAAAATGTATAAAAAATATCTTTGTACCTAGTTAATTTCTTAGCTTCTTTGCATCGTTTACCTAAAAAAACGATGGTTCCCTTCCCCCAATATCATATCTATTTTTGTATATTATCATTTCGAACTGCTAAACAAGACTTCTAAAGATTATCCAGACAGGAATTATAAAAGTGAATATAGTTGATTCCAGGTCTCAAGATAAAACATCTTTTCCACTAAACTTGCACTATTCTCTTACTTTATACAAATTATTTGATCCATCTATAGTAGTTCATTCTTTTACATACAGTTTCAAAATAAAGTTATTTCTGATCAGAAATTTCCGCATACAGTTCTCTGAATGTCCCATCTGAATCATAAACAACAGCGATTTCTTTCAAAAATTCTTGTTTTTTTCTTAGACCACTAGCATTGGAAACAACTGGTAAATAATCGTCTGTAATAGTTTCATTTCCTTCTTTTATTCTTTTTTCATACCCGTCTATCCCTGACTTGATTTTATCCTCAGGTAGTTTCATGTTTGTTCCGATTTGCTGGATTAGTTCATTTACATTATTATTCGGTAAAATTCCTTTGACGGGGGCAATTTTTATGTTCACTAGTTGAGATTTTAAGTACGCTTCCTTTTGGTCGGCTGAATATGCGTAGTTAAGTGTCACTTCTGCAATAATTTGTAGTTCTTGTTCTTTATAAAATGTGTAAAGGGTGCGAAATTCTAGTTCTTTGTTTCTGGCAAAAATCGAATAAGTGGTTTGCTTTTGTTGGACATCTTTTGATGGAATTTTTTTCACCAGAAGATGCTTGGTTTCTTGATAATATACTGGTATACCTAATTTATACTTCTCTTTTATTAATTTAAACGCTTCTTCTTCTGTTTTTAACTGAGAATCATCCCAGTCTCCAAAAGAACGTGTTTGTTTCCCACTCCAACTTAAGGCTTGATCTTCTTTGGAAAAGTTCGCATATCGAGATGACTTGGCACACCCAGCTATAATGAAAATAAAAATAAAAAATGTGACTCCTACATATATCTTTTGCTTACTCATTTAGGAATCACCACCCGTGTTGGTTCTTTTCCAGGAAAAGCTTCTTGTGAGAAGCTTAGTTCTACGTTGCCCTGATCAAAAAGTTCATAAAGAACAACACTTTCAACGGACTCTCCTTGCTTGACTTCTTTTGTTTGAACAGCCGTTAAGTCTTTAACATCTAGTAATGAAGTATCTTCTGGTAACGCACCTAAAGAGAGCATTTGATCATTTTGTTTAGCTGTCACAAGGCCTTTCCAAATAGAAGGTTGTGTTGGAGCAGCTTGTAAATTCGTAAAAGTATAACGAATGGCTAAGAGTTTCTTTTGGTTGGCACCTGTTAGTTGTCTTACAGCTGTGATTTCCATTTTTAAGTCTTTGTTCTCTGCGGTAATAACGTCCCCTTCTTCTTTCTGTTGGGCTTCTTCTTCTTTTTTAGACCTTTCTTCGTCGTAAGAAACTTCTTTAAAAGTTTCTACTGAAGTATCAATTATTTCTGAGCGTTTCTTATAAGAATTATCATCCGCAGAATAAAAAGTTAGTTGGATAAAACCATGTTCTGTCCAGATATAATAAAAATGTGCCCAAACACTTTTTTCATTATATGTAGTGTTTAAGGTATATTTATAGGCGGGGTTGTTGCCTATTTTTAGTTCCTTCATATAAATATCTTTTGCTTTTTTGTAGTTGTATCGACCTTTTAGCTTTTCTCTGGTTTGTTCTCCAAATCCTTTTTGATCTACTTTTTTCACTGGTGTGGTGATAATAAAGAGATAGGAGTTACTTTTTGTATCTTCTGCACTAAAAGCAGTTTGAAGTCCGTATTCGTCGTTTGCTTTTTTATCGGCATTCCAACCAGAAGGCAGCTGTAACTCATAAGTTACACCTTTATCTTCCAACTCTTGCTTTTTTTGATCCAGTGATTGCTTGCAGCCACTCAAAAAAAACAATAAAGTTAGTAAGAATACATAAATTGTCTTTCTTTTTCTCATTGCGCTCGTTCCTCTTGCTTTCTCTTTTGATTATTTTTCCGAGACCAATAGGCATATAATCCAAACAGAAGAACACAGCTGATAAATAACCCAATGCCTAGTTTCATTCCTTTTGGATAATACGTCAGTTGGATCGTGTGCTTGCCTTTGGGTACTTTCACAGTAATCAACGCATCCTCCACAGCCTCAATTTTGGCTGGTTTTCCGTCAACACGTGCCTGCCAACCAGCATCATAAGGAATGGTTGTAAATACTACTTGTTCTTTGTCTGTAGAAATGTCCGCTTGTACATGATTTCCTTTAACCTCAAAAGTTACTTCTTTTTGCTTAATCCCAGTGATAGCTTGATCTAACGCATCTGTTTTTAAGAAGACTACTGAAGGGCGAATCACTTTTACCACAGATGTTTCCTTGAATTTCGCTGTGACTGTTATCTTTTCTTCTTTATCATAGTAGCCAAGGTTATAATAAGAACCCGTCGAAGATAGAATCCCTGTTACTTTACTTCCTGAAGTCGTTACTTCAACAATCCCATCTTCTCCTCCTTGGGCAGCTCTGGCATCTAAAGTTAGGTAGGCTTGGGCTTTTTCTGGGACACTGACTTCCCAAGTGATACTTTTTTCTTCACTTGTATTCGTTTCTTCTGAGAAATAAGTGAAGTCGCCTTCTTCTCGGATATACATATTGTCACGTGAGACTTCAGTTAATCCGGTAAATTGAAAAAGAGGCGTTTGGCGTTCTGAAAGGTATTGGATCAAGGCCGTTTGATTGCCGTTGTTTTTGGTTCGATAAATGCCTTCATCTGTAAGCATGCCCAAAGGTAACGCATGCTCATTTTCGTATAAGCTATACTTCCCTTTTGAGGCAATTTTTTTAAATCCATATTTTTTAGGATCATTTTTGGCAATATTGTATTTCACACCTAGTAAGTCGTCCATTAAAATCGTGTTATTTCGATATTGAATGGTTAAATTCGTGCCGGGAGAACGGTAGCCTAAACGATCTAAATATTTGGAAGAATGACGATTCCTAACGGAAGAAAACATTGTAATCCCGGAATAATTATAGTTGAAACTATCCGTCCGACTGACGGCATCTATATTTTCTAACCGATAAAAGGCATTGTTTTCTGCTTTTGTTTTTTTCACTAATGGGTCGATATCTTTGTAAGCATTAGTATATTTTGACCGACTAATATAACCCCACTCTCGGTTGATTCCCATCATAATTTGGCGTGTATTAACATACATTTCTCCACACACACAAGCAACCAGAAGAGTTGGGATCAGCCAGGTTAGTTTCCACTCTTTTTCTTTTAATAGGAAAAGGAACAAGTAAACAATCAATACAATGACCGTGACAATCAACGATTCTTGGGTAATGTAGCTGTATCTTTTTTTATTGGAAAAAATCGCCGCCACAATAAAGACACCAATAACCGATAACCCAATATTCCCTAGTAAATTAAGATCTTTTTTCTCAAATTTCTCTAGTCCATATCCGGCTAAAATCAACACTAACGTTGAATATAAAAAGCTGTAACGGAATAAAAACATATTTGGTGAATGGAGTCCTTGCCAGAATAAATTTAATGGCTGAATATAAGAACTGGTTACCATAAATAAAAGCAACCCACCATAGAGTAATTTATTTTTTAAGGGGATTTTTTTCGTCACAAAATAGAAAATGAAAAATAACAATGGCAATAGCCCAATATAAACAAATGGCGCGCTACCGAATTTAGAAGTATCGTAAGTACCTACCATACTTTTGACGATAAAATCCCACGGTCCTAGATCTTTGGTAAAGAAATAGTTGATGGTATCCATTTTTTCCCCATTTGTTCTTAGGTCAATCACTGATGGAAGAATAATTATCATTGATGCGCCACCAGCAAGTATCGACGTCATCAGGTAAGGAAGGATTGCCCCTTTATTTTGTTTCCAATCTGTCAATGTACGTAGAATGAAGTATAGGAAACTAAAAAATCCCACCATAAATGCCATGTAGTAGTTTGTGACAAATAATAAAAAGTAAGACACAAATAATAGAATCGGTTTTTGTTTATCCATCACGCGATGAATCCCTAACAAAACTAACGGAAGATAAATCATCGCATCCATCCACATCAACATAATCGAATAGGCCACTGTAAAACTCATTAACGCATAGCTTACACTTAAGGCCACTTTTAACCATTGAGGTAAGCGGAAAGTATTTTGAGCAAATATCCAAAATGTCACACCCATCGCACCAATTTTAGTTAACAAAATCAGATACATAGCATCAGGCATATGTATGTTATCAAAGAAAAAAACGATAAAACTAAACAAACTATTCACGTAATAACTCATTAATGAGACAAAATTTACCCCTAGAGATCCTGTCCATGTGTAGAAAAAGGACTGTTCACCATGCAGTAAATTATTAAAACCTGCATAAAAATTAACCAATTGACCAAAGGCATCGCTTGCTAAAATCGTCCGATCACTGGTGGGATAAATCCCTAATTGGTAATAACTCACTGCCATGATTACGACTGGTATGAGAAAACTAAGTGCTATCGCTACACTATTTCTTTTAAAAAATGGTTTCTTTTGTTTCATCGTTGTCCTCGCTTTTCTTTACTTAATTAAACCAAGCCGATCCAATGGATAATACCTAAATGTCACGACTCCTTCGATTTTATTTCTATTTATCAGTCCTAATTCCCGACTGTCCGTAGAATTTCTTCTATTGTCTCCTAACACAAAAAATTGATTGTTAGGAATCGTTGAAAGACCTTCTAATTGAGCAGCTACTTCCCAAGTTACTCGAACCTTAAGTGTTCCGTCGGGCAGATCAACACCTGAAAGATTTGTTTCATTAGCTGGTGTTGGATTTGTCTCAGCCATTTGTCCATTCAAATAGAGTGTGTTTTTATCCAGCCAAATACGATCACTAGGCAGTCCGATTACTCGTTTTACATAAGACTCACTTTTGACTTCCCTAGGTTGGAAAGTAATAACTGAATAACGTGTGGGTTCTTTGTCTTTTATGATAAATAATCGATCGTTGTTTTGTAATGTCGGCATCATTGACTCACCGCTTACCATATGGGCTTTTACATTCAACAAAAAACAAACACTTAGAAGTAAAACCAACAAGAGGCTGATTATTTTAAGACAATACGGTTTTAACTGTTTTATTTTCTTTTGACTGCCTTTCCATTGTTTCTTCTTTTTGATACCAACCATCCTTTCTTTTGGTACAATCTAAAATTGTTGTATTAAATGGAGGGGGAAAACCCTCATTTCTACAATCCCTATAATATCTTTCTCATCTATATAACCATACGCTCGACTATCCGCAGCATAAGGGCGGTTATCCCCTAACACCAGATACTTCCCCTTAGGAATCACCTCTGAATCAGGCATCCAATCTGCTGTATATAGAGCCTTACTACTTTTCACTCGCTGGACTTCTGTTGCTATAAATCGTTCATAAACCTCTCGATCATTGACGTATAAGATATCGTCTTTAAAGCGAATAGCCTCGCCCGGCAGTCCAATTACTCGTCTTACCGATGTTTCTTTATTGGTTGAATCTCTATGTACAATTAGCTTAAATCGCTTTGGTTTAGCTAATTTATTGACGAATACCCACTCCCCATTGTTCAGTGTCGGTACCATTGAATAGCCTTCTACTTTGGTAAAAGAAAAAGTAAAAAAAGACAATAGATACAAAAAGATTCCTAATACAGCCAAACTAATCCCAAATTCAACTAGCCTTCGTTTTATCTGAGCCAATCGCCTTTGTTTATTGCGGATTTGTTTCCCCTTAAGAATCCGTTTTGTCTTCTTTTTTATGTGTGTGGGATGCTTCTTTTTTTGATGACTTAGTCGTATTCTAGAAACATCCGATTTATTTGTGTCCCCTTTGGTTCTTGTTTGTTTAGGGTGTGAGTGAGAATGACCACTTCTTTTAACACTCATGATAAAACCCCTTTGACTACTTTATTTTTTTTGCTTTAACGCAGCTTCATTTACACTGAATTGTTTAAAGACTTTTGTTTGTGTTTGTTTGATGCGTTTTAAGTCTGCTACATAGGCGGTAACAGTTTCTTGATTGCTTAACTGTTCTGTCGTAAGGGAATAGGCATTTGTTCCATATTCACGTAACTGAACATAATAACGATTTAATATCTGCTGCCCTTCTTTTGATAACCCGTTTGATGGGGTAGAACTACCATAAGAAGCCAATAATGAGCTTAATTCCATTAATTTCTCTTTTGATTTTTCCACGTCTCCCCCATTTTGAAGGCTGACCAAGGTTTTATTCACTTCATCTGTCACAAAATAACTTTGAACAATAATATTACTGTCCACTGAAGATAAATTGGTTTGTTGATAGTAACGGGCATAAAGTCCGCTACTAGCAAATAACACACTTAAAATAATCAAAAATGTTCCTCGTTTAATTTGATTTTTTTTCCTTTTAATTAATACCCGACGAGCACGAGCCCAACGTTTCTTTTTTTGTTTCTTTTTTGGTCGTTTTTGATTTAGTACTTTCAAATCCTTATGCGTTATAAAAAAGAGTAGGAAAGAAAAAAGACCGATAAAAAAGGTAAGTAGGAAGGCTGAACAACACCCCACAAATAACCAATCCAATACTGTCATTTTTTTATCTCCTTCCTCTCGTTAGCGTTTCTTTTTCTTGTTTCTTTTTTTCTTTTGTTGTTTCTTTTTTGATACGGTTCGAATGATTAAATAGATTGCTAGTAAAATAAGAAGAATACCGCCAACAATCAGTGCAATCACTTTCCAATTGATACCTCGATCTTGAATCAGAGAAACATCCTCAGCATTGTACTTGTCTGCCTCTTCTCGAGTGACTTTAAATTTTTCTCTCCATTCCCATTTTTTATCACCAGCTGTAATAACGATATGCCCAACGTAATCACCCGCGGCAAATAATTCACCATTTAGGTTCACAGGAAACGTCATTGCAGAATTAGGCGCCATCCGGTAATTCTCTTTTTTGGATTCATACAAGACTTCATCTGACCCGTCTTTAAAGATTTGCGCGTCAACCGTCATGCCCTCCACATAAGTTGGGGTAATATTAGAGAAATTGACCATAAAGGCATTGCGGTAATTGGTTAAACCGGTCTCTATTTTATTAAATTCTAAGTCTGGCTGTACTTGGGTATCTGTTTCACTCAGCAACATTCCAGCAATAAAGGCGTATTTATTTACAACACCTTTTGTGGTTTCATCTGCTTTTTTTTCTTCATCCGTTTGGGCTTTCTGTAAGTAGATTCCTCCAGAAATATAGCCATCATATTTTTCGTTTGGCATAGTAATTTCTACAGGAACTTTTTCCGTTCCTTTTGGTGGAAGTGTGATTTTTTCTGGCACTTTAGCAATGTCTTCTAAATCATATTTTAAAGAAGGATCTTTTTCGATCTTTGTTGGTCCGTACTCAATTACACCATTACTATTGGTTTTGGCACTGTGAACGGACAGATCAACCGTAAGCTCTTTATCTGTCATGTTATATAACTCAATTTCAACGGTTTGTTTTTGTCCCATATTCATTCGTAAATCAAAGTAGCCTACATTCCCTATTTGGTTTTCGGGTTTGATGATTTTGTAGCTATAGCCGATTCCTAAACCCTCTTCTTCTGCGGCATATGTAGGATGAGGGATACTTAAAAATAGACAGCTTATGTATAGAAATATAAATAGACTTTGTTTAATAAATAATTTCATAATTGGTTCCTTTCTCGTGACATTCTTCTATAAAATAGGGCGCCGGTCAAAATCAACCGGCAACCATTCTTTTTACTGTCATATAACACAGTAATTTTTTTACAACTAATTACTTAGCAGCAGTTAATACCCATGTTACTTCGCCTTTATAATCGCCTTCAAAGATTGTTTGATCTTTTCCAACTGTTAATTTCACTGATTTTTCAGATGATTCTTCACCTGTAGCAGTTAATTTACCAAAGTGGACATATGTTTGACCTTGACCTTGGTCTTTGTTTGCGCCAGTATTGTCAACGATTGTTTCAGCAGCTGCTTCTGTTACTTCTGCTTGTGTTTTAACCGCACTTGTTGGTAAAGCAATTTCTTCTGCGACATTTGTTTTACGGCCAATGTTTCTATACAATAAAGTAGCTCCTGAAAGTGTACGATCTTCAGACACTTCTCCTTCTTTAACTGTTGTTGTCATTGGTTTTGTGATTTGAGCTGTTAGCGTGTAATTGTGGTTCAATGTACTACGAACATCTTTAATTAATACGTTATTAGCCATAACGCCATTTTCTTCTTTATAGTTTTTAGCCCAGAATGTACGGTCGTTACCATCAGTAACAACGGCATTTTCACCAAAGCTTAGTGGTGTCACATCTTGAATACCGAAAATAGCTGGTTTTAATGGACGTGTAATCGTACCTGACTCAATTTCTGTGTCTTTTGAACCATCTGAATCAGTCAGACTTGGTCTTGTTGTATCATTGTCATCTTCTGTGTTACGAGTGAATTGGATATCCATATCACCTTTAACCGTTGTTTCATCTGCCTTTGTGATTCCAGGAACCGCTACCGCTACTCCTAGTGTTGCTAATAAAACTGCTCCGCATAATTTGTGTGTGAATTTCATTTTTGTTTCCTCCTATTAATGTATGTGATTTATTTATGGTAACTCGGAAATAATCCAAGTCAGCACCGTTGTGTAAGTTCCTGTTTCTTTTTTGGTTCCACCAGGAATAGATAACCGAACTGCATTATTTAAATAAACAGGCTGTTTTTTAGAAGCATCCGTGATTGGCTTCCCATTTTCATCTAATCGGGGGGCAAGCGTGGTAGAATCATCCATTGAATTTTCTGCTGATGATCCAAATACAATACTCCATGTCCCTCCGCCTGTTCCCTTTTCCGCTTTCGCCAAGGTGTACGTTTCCCCTAGATTGTTCAAATGAATCACTTCTTTTGAAACGGTTGGATACTTTGGAACTCCGTTTACTGTATTGATCCATGTTTTATCGAAAGAGAATACTGCACCATCAAGTTGATGTTTCTCATTATCTTGCTTTGTAAATTGGGTTTCTTGGCGGACTTGTACACTCCAACCCGTTTGTGTTTCTCTGTAGTCAGAAATTTGAATAAAATTTTCACGAGGTTCATTCATTCCTTCAAAGGATAACGAATTAACTGAGTAACTAGTGTCCCCTTTGATTATTTTGTTCGTACTGAAATTAATATTTGGAACAAAATCAAACCGTAAGGCACCGCCTGTTTTTCCGTATTCTTCCTTGCTGACTAATTCTTCTTTTGGGTTTTCAGGGTCTAAGATGCCAAAACCTGGATCTTTTAAGCCCTTAAAAGAAATCCCTATCTCACCTGTATTCTCTTGATCTTGCGCTTGAGATTGAACAGGAATCATCACTCCTGTTAGGCAAACAGCAATAAACAATTTTGCAGGAAGCCAATGAATGTTCTTCATTTACTCATTGCCCCTTTCATTGTTTTTTCTGTGTTTAAGCCAATAAAACACAAGTATCAACACGATCAACAAGAACCCGCTAATTAGCACACTGTATTTAACTAACTCACCTGTTGAAGGTAATCGACCTCTAGGTTTTCCAGATGTGTTAGGTAAATTAGAAGACGCACTTGAATCTCTAGGTTCTGATGAGGACGAGTTTGAGTCACTGCTACTTGATGAAGATGAATCATCAAACAGAGTGATTTCTCCTTTTACTTGAACCTCACCACCATCTTGTGCTGATACAGGTTTCACAATAACTACTAGAAAAGCAAGGATAAGGAAAGAAGAAAGGATGGTTTTGACTAAATACTGTTGTTTTCTCATGCGATTCTCCTTTCTTCTACTTCGTATTTTCCAGCGTGATTGTAATTTTCGCTTGGTATTTTCCAAGTGCTTTAACAGCTCCAGGTCTTAAATCAAGTAAGAATCCTTCCCCTTTAGACCAACGTTCTTTGGTGACATCGTAAATACCAGAACCAGTATTTTTATGATTAACAATAACGACCGTGTCTTCGCCCAGTGTCCAGTCTTCTCCCTGATAGTTATACTTGATGGCATCAGGAATAATGACTTCTTTATTCGCTAAACTGGTTAATGGCTGATCAACTTTCGCTTTTAGCGTCCATTCCTCTTTTTCTGTTCGAGTATCTGATACAACCAATGGTTTTCCAGTCACTTTAGGATCAGTGAACTTCACCGCATTAATTGTGGCTTTTTGTGTCTCGAAATCCAGTACATCTGGCGCTGAAATAATTGTCAAAGCTCCATCAAATTGATACGTAACGATATTTTCTGGGTTATCTGAAGCGAGCGTCACCACAACTTCATTATCTGGTTTTTTCACCAATTCATGATTCTCTTTCTTTAACTGCGCTAAGACATCGGTTATTTCAGATTCTTTGGTCAAATCTACTGTTGATCCTAGTTCCTTAACAAGAATAACGTCATCATGAAGCTCATTGCCATTTGTATCTATAAATTTTGCTGCTACCACACCAAAAATATTGATAGAAAAACTCGCTTTGACTATTGTCGTTCCTTTTTTCGCTTGAATAACGGCAAAATAACGTGTCCCAAACTGCGGTTGTTTCGGGAAGTTCGTAGACAAAACTGACAGTTCCACACCTTCTTGTGACCCTGTCTCAACATCCCAGGCCATAGCTTCTGATTTTTTCAAAAAAACCTCATTCTGTTGTTCGATTGGTAAATTAGCAATTTCAGTGGCTTCAGTAGTTGTAAGGGAAATGTCGTAAGCAGATATTAAAAGCCCGTTCGTCGGCACCGTACCTTTTACGATTACCACTGGAACTTTAATAATCGCTTTTTGAGAAGGATCATCAGCATCCGTCATGAGGACATAGACGAATACTGTCCCCGGATCACCTGTATAAATCGGATAATCTGGATTTAGATACTCAAACTTAGCTGTATGTCCTGGCAATATGACTGGATCCTTAATCAACGAACTGGCTGTTTTATCCCAAACACTCCCTGCACTAATGACCTGTCGTATGGGTTGCGCACCTAAGTTGTAGATATTGACCTTCACTTTATAGTCTGATGATGATATACCTTTCATTGCGCCCGCTGTTTCATAGGTTGCTTTTAAGTTTGTATCATAACTTTTGATTGTACCTGGTTCTTCATTCAGTTTTTCTGGTAATAACGTTCTTGGGATTGTCAGATGACCAGTAATCTTTTTAGCAGCATTTGACGTAAAAGGAATTTTTCCTTCGCTTTTGTCAGGATAGGTTGTATAAATCGTTCCTCCACCACTGACTGCTGGTATATCACTCAAGGTATAATCCGTCTCAAAATTTTCTGTATGTTCTGGATAGCTATTAAAGACATTGGGTGTTGCTTGCATTTTCATAGCTGACAATTCTTCACTACCATAAAATAAATCAAATCCTGTTTTTAAAGCTTGCCCTGGACTAATAGACAAACCGTTTGTTGTTCCTATTTGATAACCAGTGGGGCCCACGAATGGACCAACATATTCATACCCTGCAATATAGTTTTTGGTTTCAAATCCAGTATTATTATTATTAAAATAGTTGAGCCCACTATCATAACCTATAGCCTGTCTTGTGCCAGCATAATACTTCGTAGATTGAGTTAACCATTTCCCTTCGGAGTCTTTCAATCTAAACCAAACTGTATAGTTTGGGTCCGGTTTTTTGTCCAACGCTACATAAAAACCACGACTACCCCCTGTTGAATATATTGATGCCCTAAGTCTATCGCGGTCATAACTCGTACCCATAGACTGTAACATGGTAAATTTTTCTGGTTTATCTCCAAGATTATACATATCTAGACGGATGCCAAAACTAAGATCAGGCTGCAAAGATATATTGTAGACATACATAATTTTCTTATCAGTATCCACTAGAATCTGTCTAAGTGTATTCCCTTTTCGTAAATAATATTGTTCTTTAAATGTATTATTATTCTTAGGATCACTACCATTAAGTGCAGTTGCTCCAGACCATTGTGATCCATACAAAGGAACATATATATTGTTATTTCTAACAATGCCTGGGATATCAGCTATCCCATTCCCTATATAAAACGAATTACCATCTTTGTCCAGAAGCCTATATCCCGTTGTTGTACCAAGAATGGCTGGTACACCTCTTCCCGGAAACCCTACTCTAGACCTGTTAGTGGGGTTGATCAGTTGCCCTATTGAAGAATTTAACGGAATTTCTTGCCAGCCTTCCGTATCTCCTTCAAATACACCATCAGGAAAAACGCTAACGTCCAGATTATAAGATAATGACTCTGTTCCAGAAGTAACCGTCACAGTGACTTGCCCCTTTTGATCGACTGCGGTCAATTCACTACTTGTGACTGCTGCTTTTAGTGGGTCTCCCGTAGTTAGACTCCACGCTTTCGGAGATAAACTCTCTGTTAATTGACTGAGCAGTTGCGCTCCAGCTTTCCCTTTGATTTTACTCAAGGGTAGAAATGGTACATTCAAACGCAAACCTGCCTTTGAACTTACAAGGACCGTTCGTTCGGTAGCATTTGTTACCGTAACGGGAATTGGAATAACTGTTGAAATCGCGCCATTTTCTTTATCTGTCATCTTAATATAGCCCATCTGAAAACCTGATTTGCTGGAATTAAAACGATTGGCTGGGACTGTCGCTTTTCCCGTTTCATCAGCAACCCATTCATATGTCGCACTATCTGATACTGCTGTTAATGTTGGATATTTTCCAAATAGGTTCGTGGCATCCGTTCCTATATTCAAAACACTGTTTTGAACAACCGTTGCATAATAGGGCGCTTTCAGGTCAACTCCAAAAACCATGACAGGGATTGATGTTGTTGCTTTTTGTTCCTCAGCACCTGCTCCTATTGTCACTTCAAAAGTAGCAGTGTACGCACCCACTGTTTTTTCATCAATCGTTGTACTAAGAACATTTACGGAAATTGCGTTTCCTGTTTCCAGATACCACGCTCGAGCGTTTCCTTTCGTTTGTACCAACTGTTTTAGCTCTGTTTCTGTCTTATCTTGCGTATCTTTTGAGTATAAAAGGATTTTTCCATCTGTATCATCTACCTGTATAGCAACGCCATTTGTTTCTAACAATGTGGTTCCAGAGTTTGTTATGGTTACTGGAATCGGTACAATGATACTAGATGAATCAGCATTTTCAGTGATTCTCACGTAAATCATTTGAAAACCAGCATTCCCACTTTCAGGACTTACAGGTGAACCTTCGGCAGTCACATATTCATACGACGCACCAGATTCGGGATCAGGAAGTGTCATTTCAGAAAATAGTTGGCTTTGACCATCAGTTGTCGCCAAGTCAGGAAAAGCGGCATCTTTTGCTAAAGTTAGAACTTTCGCAGTCGCTTTTACCCCATTCTCATTTTCTATTGGGTTGAGCCGTCTTGTTGCAGACTTGTTTTCGTCTGATTCGCCTTGTCTTTCTTTTGACCTAGGTACATTTTTTGTGCGATCTTCATTTGCTGTTGACGAATTCTTCTCTGGGTTAGCTAGTATTGGAGAAGAATTCGTAGATAAAACGATTATCGTAGCGACAACTAAGATTGCTACAGCCCCTATACTCCATAATTTTTTCTTTCTTTGCTTTTCCACTTTTATTCTCCTTTCTTTTTTATTTTTACTACTATCTATATCCAAGCTTTTGTCGCAACACCTCCTTTAAGTAAATGTTCTACACTCATACTTGAAACAAACCTGTATGTTGAGGATATCGCTGAATAAACATTTCCTACCCAGTTTCAAATGCATTTTTCCTATCCATAAAAAGCATAGCCAACTGATCGAATCGTTTTTAAATACTTTGGTCTTAAGCTGTCACGCTCTATCTTATGGCGGACATGGAAGACTATGTTGGCCACACGATAACGTTTTTCTCCCATATCATCTCCCCACAATGCTTGATAGATTTCTTCATATGTCGCACCTTGCGCTTGTTTTTGCTTCAGAAAATCCAGTAATTTATATTCTAAAGGGGTTAAAAAAACTTCTGTACTCCCTTCCAGTTGAACCGTTAGTTTACGCTTGTCCAATTCAATTCCTTGTTCTACATCAGCAATAGGTAAAGCTGGTTCTTTTAGCAATAAATTCGTAAAAACTATAGAAAATTCATCTGGTTCCGTTCCTCTATCAAAAACTAATGTCGCACCAAGACGTAACAGAATCATCCGTTCTACTTTCGTACTTTCTTTTAGCAAAATAAAAACCAGTGGCACTTCACTCTGTTGAAAATTGAAAAGCAGACCACAAATTTCTCCCAAGGACTCTTCACTAGAGCTCTCTGTATAATCAAGAATGATCCCATCTATATTTGATTGCTGCGTTACTTTTGTTTCTGTGGTTATAGGTATGATGGTACATTTCTTTTCTTTTAGTTCTTCTATGTATTGAGAAGGCGAACTTCCCTTAGAATATAGTCCAATATTTTTCATAAACTAGCTCTTCCTTTCATGTTGGTTCTTTTTTTGTTATACTTTCTTTGAAAATAATTCTTTTTCTCTTTCTGTTTTTTTCTCAGAATTAGCCCTTCTAAGAAGAAATCGATGAATATCCTGTTAAAACTGCTTTTTTAGTTTAATTGACGTTTTTTTTGACGGGGGATACTTACTAATCAAAGGACATTTTTATATGTTTAAATCAAGTTGTTCATCGATCAGCGCTATGGCCTGTTCCCTTGTTTTCCAGAGAGAACTGGCATACGTATCCAACGTTAATTTGATGGATTGATGTCCTAATAAACTACTAACCGTTGCGATATCAATCCCTTTTTCAATACATCTAGTGGCAAAAGTATGACGTAAGACATGAAAATGGATAGACTCTATTTGGGCTACTTGTATCGTTTTTTTAAATCGATAATTGATCAGTCGTGGTTCAGCAAATGACTGTTTGTGATTCACAACAAAAGAACTGGTTGCTTCTTCTTTTTTTCTAGAGAGATACGTAAATAAGTTATCGGCAATCGGAATTTTTCTGACGGAACTTTGTGATTTTGGTAGATCAAAAATAATTTTTGTTTTGCTCGAATTTCCCGAAACAGACACACGTTGAACGGTTCGAACAACTTGAATCACACGGCTATCCAAATTGATATCCGCCCAAGTTAAACCACTGATCTCACCAATGCGAAGCCCTGTATATAACGCAATGATTACTGGTGAACAGTATCGATCTTGTAATGCCGCTTGGACTAAAGCCTGTTGTTGTTCGATAGAAAGAACGGCAATTTCTTTTTTTCTAATGGCTGGAAGTGAGAGTCCTACACAAGGATTTTCTAAAATCAGGTTTTCCTCATAGGCTTTTTTCATTGCGCTTTTGAAGATGGTCAACACATTATGAATGGTGGTTTCACTCAGCTCCTTCTCTAGTAAAAGAAAGACTAACTCTGTGATATCCTTTTTCTGAAGCTGAACTAGTTTTTTCTTTCCTATACAAGGTAAAATATGTTTTTTTAGTTTTGTTTGGTAAGAGGCATACGTTGATTGTTTAATATAGCGCACTAACAAATGATCTAACCAGTAAGTCAGCCATTCTTCTACAGATCCTTTAAACAACGAGCTCGACTGAACAGGAAACGTATAGGATGCTTTGATTCGTTCAAGTTCTTGTTTAACCTCTCCGTATTTTTTTCCATAAACGGACCCATAGATCCATTTACCTTGTTCATTTCTCTTCTTTTGATATCTGCCTTCCCAACGACCATCTTTACGTTTATAAATATTTTCTCCCTTTTTAGGCATGGTCACTCTCCTTTCAAATTTGACGATAAAAATGACGGGTATAGATGAAAGAAACATATTTTGTTTGGCTGAATTTCGTTAATTACCCATAAAAATCGATATAAATTAGAGAACTTTCGTTTTTTTATCACAAAAATCGTATAGACTTTTTCATAAATTTGTATTAAAATTAGAAAAACAGTGAATTTTTAATAATTTTTGAAATAAAAATACTTATTTTCTTTTCTTAGAAGGGCTAATTCTGAGAAAAAGAAAGAAGTATATCAGCTGAATCCACTACCTAAGTATAAAAAAAATAAAAATAACCAGATGGACATTGAAGCGATTACATATCTTTTCTATGTCTATTTTCTTTTTTTTATTTTCTATAAATTGTATACTTGTCTAAACGGAGGGATGCTAAATGCTCGAACAAATTTATGTTTACATCATTGAAGATGATGTTTTCTATAGGACCAAACTTCAAGAATCGATCTTATCCTTTTCATCCTTTTCAGATTTTTTTTCTTTAAAAATCCATGTGATAGAAGAACCAGAATCATTCTTTTCCCAACTAAATAAGTTAACCATTCACGATAATGATATTTTCTTGATTGATATTGACCTACAACTATCTTTTTCAGGAATTGAAATTGCAACAAAAATAAGAGAACAAAACAGTGATAGTTTCATTATCTTTCTAACAAACTTAGAAGATAAAGGGATTGAGATTCTCAACCTGCAAATTAATGCCAAATCATATATAATTAAAGGGATCGCTACTGATCCACGTATTTTGGAAAATCTATTTGAAGGAATAAAAAAAGAGCTCATCAAACGAACCCAAGATAATGATGATTATGTATCCTTTAAAAAATATGGTGAAATTGTTCTTATAAAATATAGCGACATTGTCTATGTAAAGTCATTGACGAAAATCCGAAATACACTTCTTGTCAAAACCATTGATTCTGAGCTAGTCGTTGAAGGGAGCATCAATAAATTAAAGAAGATGATCCTTTCTCCTTATTTTTATCTTGGCTTAAAGTCTTCAATTATTAATTTAAATCATGTCGTTTCTTTGAGTCGTGCAGATGGTATTGTTACGTTTGATGGCGGAAGTGAGCTAGAAGTTGGTAGACGGGTCATTGATAAATTGACAAAAGCTATCTAAAAATAAGGAGAGAGAGTCTATGCCTATACTATCATTCATAATCTTATTTGCACTGAACCATCTGCAGGTTTGTTTGCTTTTAGGTTATAAAAAATTTTTCAATTTACGGCAAACTATTTTCTTAACCAGCTACCTTGTCACCCTAATGGCTTTCGCGCCCCTTATGCTAACGAATCCTACTCGAGATTTGATCCCTTTTTTATTCGCTCTATTTATGATTATTCAAATGATCTTTATGTATCACTTCTTAAAAAATTGGATATTGATTTCCTTTTATTTTTTGATAGAAATAACATT
The DNA here is from genome assembly GCF_058216635.1 of Enterococcus sp. AAFC-DPL-5146. Classification (NCBI taxonomy): domain Bacteria; kingdom Bacillati; phylum Bacillota; class Bacilli; order Lactobacillales; family Enterococcaceae; genus Enterococcus; species Enterococcus sp. AAFC-DPL-5146. The sequence continues at coordinate 2,824,899 of NZ_CM177103.1, forward strand.
GATGATCCTTTCTTGGTTGATTACTTGGGATCTTATCCATTTCTTATGGATCTATAAGTTCATTGCATCAGCTCAGTTTGAAAATCTCCAACCACCTGCTCTTTTTTTTCAACAGTTGTTTCTATTCATCTTTTTACTCATTACAAAGAAAATAAATGCTAAGTATCAAATTTATGAAGCTATGTCACATATTCAAAAAAAATATATGATTCAGTCTATCGCAAGCTTAATTCTTTTCTGCTCACTAGTCATACTTAGAGTCACTGATTCAAAGAGACTTGAAACTAGTCGTTTTTTTTACCTTACCGGTCTTTTATTAGTTCTTTCAGCTGCTTATTCTTATGTTGCTTCTCTCATTGGCCGATCGTATCTACAACAACAGCAGTTTTCTCTTCTTTCAAAAAAAAGCATACAAGACTCGGAAAATATCAATTTGGCTAACGAATTTAGACATGACTATCGAAACATTCTTTTAAGTTTAAAAAACCAGCTTGATCACAATCAGGATGATCAGGCAAGGCATTACTTAGATTCAATTATTGAATATTCTGCTCCATTTACTGAAACGGATTATTATACCCAGATTTCTACTATCAATATTCCTCCTGTGCAAGGAATATTGATTAATTTTTTTGAAGATTGTTCAAAAAAACAAATTCCCATCCAAATTTCGATTAATCAAACGATCTCTTATACTGATATCACCATCCATTTAATCGATTTTATTCGCTGTTTATCTATTCTTCTAGATAATGCAGTTGACGCCTCACTTGACGTTGAAAAACCACTGATTCAGCTAACAATTGAAAAACGGAATGGTTTCCTTTTAATAGAAGTTAAGAATGCTTCAAATAATTCAGCTTCACTAGAACGTATTTTTGAAAATCATTTTACGACAAAAAAAGGCCATCAAGGAAAAGGGATTCCTATTTTTATTAAGCAACTAAAACAATACCGAGAAACTTCATATATGTTCGACCAAATGGACGGTTATTTTGTAGCTAGTTTTTCGTTACCTCCAGCTAAATAGTCAAAAATAAACCAAAAACAAAGACAGACACTAGGTCAGTTTGTTTTTGGTTTATTTTTAGTTACGAGAAAAGTTACAAATCGAAACAATAAAAAAGGGATTCCTATTTAAAATCTATTTCGAAAGAGAAGTGATTTTATTAGCAAAAATAGTAATCGTAACAGTTGCTTTTGACTCCAGTATTAGTCATGAAATTCAAAAAACAAGCAAGAAACAACACTTGTCTCTTACTTGTTTTTTTTAATCTTACCAGTCAGGAATGTAAAGTGTTGTAGATGTTAATTCATACGTCACATCGATCTCCAGTTGATCTGCCGCCCCAGTATAATTTTCTGGGATGTACTCTGGTTTTTCATTAAAATATAAATAGTTTGAATAACTATCAATAGCTGTAATCGATCCTACATCTGGGATTTTAATAATCTTCGGAAAATTAAATGTATTCATCGTTTGTCCATCTGGTTTCGTTATTAAAAATTTGATTTCTTTCGGCAAAGTGTACACCGTTCCAACTTTTACAACTAGTTCATCCGGCGCTACAACACTACCTGGTATATAGGTCTTCCCATTGTATGAACTTGTGTAATAGTAATCATCAATATCACTCACATCAGGTCGTAAGTACTCTGCATAATATTGAAGCGAGTTTAAGGCAAGTGGGGCTTTCGTATTTTTGTCAATATAATGAATATTTATTTTCACTTCATCTGTATAATATAATTTGATGACCGTCTCATCTGTTGAAAATACTCCCTCAAGTTCACCTTCTGCATGTTCAAACAAAAAATTCGTGATTTCTTTTTTCTCTACATGAAATCCCTGACCTAATTCACCACTTAAGGTATCTGCAGGCTGGATTTCTCCCCCTGTCTTATCCAAGTAATAAATCGTTACCTTTCCTTTTTCAACAACAGGCTCTTTCTTGTATTCATAAGTAACTGTCTGAGCGTCTTCTTTAAATGTCCCTACTGAATTATTTGGCAATTTGTTTTCGTTCAAGGTGTAATTCGCTATAGGTAACTTAAATTGTTCAGAAGACACGTCATAAACTTCGCCAATAGTTCCGTGGATTGTTTTGACTTCATGAATCTCTTCACTATTTTCATCTATATAACGTACAGTGACTGTTGATTCGATTGTTGGCGGTATCACTTCAGAACTTGGATAGTACCCTATGTATTCATATCCTTCGATTAGAGTTGGTTCAATAATCTTTGTTTCACCCTTAGATATTGAAATATTTTCTTCAAGAAGCAATGGTTCTCCTGCCGCTAAAGCCATCATGGATGAACTACTTATAGCCGCTGGAATAATAATGATAAGCAATAGTTTACTATACTTTCTCCGTTTATAAAAAATAAACAAACTAGCAACTATAAACCCACTTCCACATAACAACAAGTTAGAATGCTCAAACTCTCCTGCTTTTGGCAATTTAGACTGATTACTTGTTTTTGAAGTACTCCCGTCATTCTTTGGTCCAATCAATAATCCTAAATTAGAACTATTATCAGAATTTGCAGCAGCTGATGCTTTTTGGTAAATAAGATTATACTGTCCATACTTTTCACTTACTGAAGGCTTTTCCTTAATAATCGCAGCTTGTTCTTGTGGACTAAGATTGTCAATATCGTAAAAGTTGATCTGGGCTGCTTCGCTTGATAAAGGCAGCAAAAATAGTGTGATTGCCAAAATAAATAAGCTGGTAATGGTTTTTTTCATGATTAAGCTCCTTATATAAAAATGTGCTTTTTATATAATAAATGATAAAAAACACGAGAATATTCAATTAAATCATATTTATAAAAAAATTAATTAATAAGGAAAGTTCTTTTAATAGTTTGAAATTGGATAAATAACCTTGTTCCGAACGTAGAACACTTCTTATCGCTTAATTAGTGTTTCATCACCTATATCCACCCTTTTTCCTTTGCAATACCCACTGCTTCAATCCGATTTTTTGCATCTAACTTATTCAAAATCTCAGACATATAATTTCGCACCGTTCCACTAGTCAAAAATAATTTCCCAGCAATCTCCTTAGAAGACAAGCCTTCACCAACTGCTAGCAATACTTCTTGTTCCCTCTCAGTCAACGGATTTTCTTGTTGTGAAAATAGCCCTGTCACAAGTTCAGGTGAATAAAACTTTTTGCCTTGCATAACAGCACGGATATTTCCAATCAATTCATCTGTCGGTGTATCTTTTAAAAGATAGCCAGCTACATCTGCTTTGACCGCACGTTCAAAGTATCCTTCTTTGGCGAATGTCGTCAAGATAATAACTTTTTGTACTTGCCCTTTTAACTCTTCGGCTAAATCCAAACCAGTTTTCAATGGCATCTCGATATCTGTCAAACAAACATCAGGTTGGTGGGCTTTAATCAGTTCTGATGCTTCTACACCATTTTTAGCAATCCCTACAACATCTAAATCTTCTTCTAAACTTAAAATTGTTGCTAGGGCAGACGACAATAATCCTTGGTCTTCTGCAATAATTAATTTAATCATTGATTATCTCCTCTTTTTTATTCACAGGTACTGTAAATACAACCTTCGTTCCATTCTTCTGAGTAAATTTCAGCTCTCCATCAATACTTTCAACTCGCTCACTTAGTCCAGTTAGCCCATTCCCATGCATTGATTGTCTCATCCCACGACCATCATCTTCAACCATAAAAATGTATTCCGTTGCCTCTTTTTCAATACAGATTTTACACTGACTGGCTTTACTGTGACGAATTACGTTTGTGATACATTCTCTTAAGCAATAACTCACTGTATTTTGAATATCGGTTGGAATCCCCTCTGTTAATTCCTCTCCTTCCGTGGACAAAATAATTTTCGCTGTTCGTAGATTTTTTTCAATCGTAATCATTTCTTCAACAATCAAAACATAACGCATACTTGAAACAATTTCCCGCACAGTTTTTAAGGTACCTCTTGATGTGTCAGCAACTTCTAGCATTTCTTTTTTGGCTAGTTTAGAATCTTTATCTATAAGCTTACCAGCAAGTTCCGCTTTAATGGTCATGATTGATAACGATTGCCCTAATGTATCATGCAAATCTCTAGCAATTCGATAGCGTTCTTCTTGTTTAATAACATATTCCATTCGTTGCGTTGATTGATACATCTGCTTACGTAGTTGTGCTTGTTTACGAATCGAACGCCCCGCAAAAGGAGCCGCACAGATAAAAAATCCATACACGAAAATCGTGATTCTAAACTCATCTGTCATATAATTTGGTAACTGATTCAATGCAAACGGAACTGGTGTAAGCATGCACAATAAGGCAACATAATAATAGCGAAATGTATTTTTCTTCATCGGTATAAAACCAATCATCCACGCTGGATAGATAAATAAATAAATATAGCCAAAGTACACTGTATAAAACAGTGATATCACATACATCAAACCCATCCAAAACGGAAACCACTTCCCATTAAATAAACAATTTCGATATGTCACAACAAAAATCCCCAACACAACTAATGCCAGTTGTTTATCAAAATTATCATACGGAAACATCGCAATAATCGGAATCAATATAAAAATCAGCCAAATAAATGCGACAAATCCATCTTCTTTCGGATACAACCTAAATTTTCCAATCATAACTTTCCCCTAACGTCTTACTTCTTCTTTGCGCCCATTCAGATATATTGATAATACCATAAGGACAATGAAATAAACGAAAATGATCAAAATTCCTTTTATATCCGGCAATTGACCATCTGCTAATTGTTTTGCTCCTTGTGCTGCATAAAATGTCGGTAAACCTTCAGCAATTTTTTTAACTACTTCTGGAAACATGTCGATCGGCCACCATAACCCACTGACGATCGCTAATGGCATCAAAACCATATTGTTCAGTACACTTGCAGTATTAGGATCTTTCACTAAACTGATGATCGTAGCTAACGCTGTAATCGGTAAACAGCCATACAAAATCCATAATCCGCTAGTCAACCAAGCGCTTGTCGTCATTTCTACTCCGTTTACAAAATGACCTACTAGAAAAATGACAATCAGTAATAAAATATTGATTAAAAATTGAGTCAAAATCTTGCTGGTATAATAAATGCTTTCCGGAAGTGGGGATAAACGTAGAAACTGCTTCAGCCCTTGCTTGCGATCTTCAATTAACGTCATAGAGAAAGAAAATAATGAACTGATCATTACACTATATGTCGCCATTTGGATCATACTATCTTTATAAAAAATACCCATGTGTTCTTCTGGAACCCCCATATTAAAGACTTTAGTAAAAAGTAGATAAAATCCGACGGGCATTCCTAATGAAAAAAAGATAAATGGTTTACTTCTAAATAACGAACGGTTCAAGTCCGTTTTGGTTTGTATAATTAATGCGTTCATTTGTTTTCCTCCTCTACCAATGTGTTGAAGACCATTTCTAAGTTTCCTGGCACAATCAATAAATTGGCGTATTTGATATTTTCTGCGATTAATTCTAAAAGTGTTTCATCACTATTTTCGGTATAAAGAATTACTTGGTCTGCCTCTTTTTCGACTGATGACACATAAGGTAATGCAGCCAATTTTTCGTAAGTTGTTTGATCTAATAGCTGAAAACTCAGTTTGTTTTGCAACATTTCTGACTGAATGCTCTTCAATGTCCCATCATGAACGATCTCTCCTTGTTTCATTAGTAAAATTCGACTGGCTACTTTTTCGATTTCTTCTAAATAATGTGTAGTTAAAATAATTGTTTTGCCTTGTTCTCTTAGTGTATTGATTTTGTTCCAGAAAATTTTACGGCTAGTCACATCCATACCTGTTGTCGGTTCATCTAAGAAAATCAAGTCTGGGTTGCCGATAATCGCTAAGCCAAATGTTAAACGGCGTTTTTGCCCGCCGGATAATTTAGTTGTGTAGGTATTTTGATGTTCATTTAAACCAGTCAGTTTTAATAATTCTTTTAACGACAGTGGTTGCGGATAGAAGCTACGAAATAGAGTAAATAGCTCTTTGACTTTAACATTTTCTAACGTTGTACTCTCTTGGAGCATTACACCCATATTGAGTTTATTTTTTTTATTCATTGGATTTTTCCCAAAAAGCTTGATTTCACCACTTGTTGAATGAATCAAACCTGTTAAACAATTGATCAAGGTCGTTTTCCCTGCGCCATTTGGACCAACTAAAGCAATTATTTCTCCTTTACTAACAGTTAATGAAACTTGCTTTAAGATTGTTTTTTTATTGATTGTTTTCGTTAGATTATTTACTTTGATCATTTTTTTCTCCCCTTTACTTATGGACTTATCATACCTAATGTTAGGAGATTATATTAGAAGCGTTTGTCACCGATCTATATGACATTTGTCATACAATAAGTAGAACACGTTTACTCCAACTTTAAGTAATGTAGGAATAATAACTATTTATACAAAAAAAACTCTTCTTGCATAATTACAAGAAGAGTTTTATAAACTGTTTTAATCTTCAATATAAGTCCATTTGAAGTCATATTTTGCGCCTGTTGGGTGATACACAACATCTTTGACTTTGTCAGAACGAAGATGTGCTTCAGATTTTTGATACAATGGAATAACACCCATGTCACCCATCAATACTTTTTCTGCATCCAACATATCTTGCCAACGTGCTTCTGGATCATTTGCATTCGTAGTTGCAGCATTATTTACTAATTTATCATATTCAGGGTTCGAATAGTGTCCTCTATTATAAGAGTTACCTGTTGTAAATAAATCTAAGAAACTACTTGGATCAGCATAATCAGCACCCCAAGCTGTAACTGCAATTTGGAAGTCCCCTTTGTTTGAACGATCCAAACGAACAGAGAATGGTACAGGGCTAACAGATACTTTTAGCCCATCCAAAGTATCAGATAACGTTCCTTGTAGATACTCAGCCATTTTCTTCGCATTGTCTGTATCATCAATCAATAAATCTACTGATAGTGTAGAAATACCTAATTCGTCTTTGGCTTTTTTCCATGATTCTTTGGCCTTATCTACATTATATGCAACTTCATCACCAAGTTCTTTTGTAAAGTCTTCGTTTGTTTTCGGATCAGTTGCTAGACCAACGGGAACTAAGCCTGTTGGAACTGTTGAACCATTTGCTAAAATTTGCTCAACTAACGCCTTACGATCAATTGCATAAGATAATGCTTTTCGTAGATTTACATTACGGTAAGGCGATGTTTCTTCTCTTTGGTTTGGTTCAAGATAGAATGTTGAGGCTCCTTTTAAAGTAATATAGTTTGGTTCATTTTTCATTTGTTGCGCTAATTCACCAGACAATGGCACTTCATCTGCTTGACCATCTTGGAATAAGTTTAATGATGTTGGAGCTTCTTTTACAACATCGATTGCTACTTTATCTAATTTTACTGTATCTTTATCCCAGTATTTATCATTTTTTGTGTAAGACCAACTTGTATCTGTTCCTGGACCATCAAAATCAGTTAAAGTGAATGGTCCGTTGTAGACTGCTTTATCACTAGCTGTTGTATAGTCTTTGCCGTATTTTTCAGCAATATCTTGTCTTTGTGGTAAGAACGATGGGAAGGCTAACAAGTAATCAAAATATGGTGTTGCTTTTTCTAAAGTAATTTCTAATTCATACTCACCAATAGCTTTGATTCCAAGGTCTTCTTTTTTCATTTCACCTTTAGAAATTTTTTCAGCATTTTTTACAGAGTTAAACATGTAAGCATACTCTGATCCTGTCTTTGGATCAACTGTCCTTTGCCAACCGTAAACAAAATCCGCAGATGTTACTGGTTTATCATCTGTCCATTTTGCATCTTCTCTTAATTTAATTTTGTATGTTAGACCATCTTCACTGACTTCAGCTTTTTCGGCCGCTCCTGCTGGCTGAGGTTTATTCTCTTTATCTAGACGATAAATTCCTTCATAGACATTATTCAAAGCAATAAAACTTACTTCATCTGTTGCTACTGAAGGGTCAGCAGTCGGCATTTCTTGTCTTTCAATGAATCTAAAAACTTTCCCATCACTACCTGAACCGTCGCTAGCATTTTTAGCGTTCCCGCCACAAGCAACTAAGGCAATACTTGATAAAGTAATCAAGCCTAGTAAGGCACTTTTCTTTAATTTCATATAAAAAACCCCCAATTTTAATAAAAGCTATAATAAATATATCAAATTTGCTGGTTTGTCGTAATTAAAACACTAGGTTGATTTTAGTAAAAATATTCTGAATTTTTTCTAATTATATGAAAAAACAAAAAAAGAAGCAATGTGCCTTAAGACATTGCTTCTTTCTAAGTTATATTTTGCTATTTCGCGTAATCTACTGCGCGTGTTTCTCGGATAACCGTCACTTTGATGTGACCAGGGTAATCCAAGTCGTCTTCGATCTTCTTACGAATATCTCTAACTAAACGAACAGCTTCTAAGTCTGTGATTTCATCTGGTTTAACCATTACACGGACTTCACGTCCAGCTTGTACCGCAAAACTAGACTCAACACCCTCGAATCCATTAGAAATATTTTCTAAGTTTTCTAAACGTCGAATATAATTTTCCATCGATTCGCTACGAGCACCTGGTCTAGCAGCTGATAAAGCATCTGCCGCAGCAACCAATACAGAAATAACAGAAGTTGCTTCTACGTCACCATGATGGGATGCAATCGCATTGATAACTGTTGAATTTTCTTTGTATTTAGTAGCTAATTCAGCACCAATCTCTACGTGAGAGCCTTCAATTTCATGATCCAATGCTTTACCGATATCATGTAATAATCCAGCGCGTTTCGCTAATTGAACATCTTCACCAATCTCTGCAGCCAATACTCCAGTTAACTTAGCAACTTCGATTGAGTGATTCAACACGTTTTGTCCATAACTTGTACGGAAACGTAAACGACCTAAAATCTTAATCAAATCTGGATGTAAAGTGTGCGCCCCCACTTCAAAGGCTGCTTGTTCTCCGTATTCACGAATACGTTCATCCATTTCTTTACGAGATTTTTCAACCATTTCTTCAATACGGGCTGGATGAATCCGACCATCTTGAATCAATTTTTCAAGAGTCATACGAGCGATTTCTCTACGAATTGGATCAAAACCAGAAAGTACAACAGCTTCCGGCGTATCATCAATAATCAAGTCGATTCCTGTTAAGGTCTCTAATGTACGAATGTTACGTCCTTCACGGCCGATGATTCTTCCTTTCATCTCATCGTTTGGTAAACTAACAACAGAAACAGTTGTTTCAGAGACTGAATCCGCTGCACATCGTTGAATCGCTAGAGAAAGTAAGTTTTTGGCTTTACGATCTGATTCTTCTTTGGCACGTTGTTCAGATTCTTTGACCATCACTGTCAACTCATGACTTAATTCTTCTTCTGTTGATTTCATGATGATATCTTTTGCTTCATCTTTAGATAGTGAAGCAATACGTTCTATTTCTTGGTGTTGCTTTTCAACTAGTTCTTCTACATCTTTTTCTCGCTCATCAATTAATTGCTGTCTAGCACCAAGTTTCTCTTCTTTTTCTTCCAGTGAGTTTTCACGTTTTTCAAGAGAATCATCTTTACGATCTAACGTTTGTTCTCTTTGTAATAAACGATTTTCTTGAGATTTAAGTTCTACTTTGCTTTCTTTCAACTCACTTTCAATTTCTGATCGATACTTCTGGTTCTCTTCCATAGCTTCTAATAAAGCTGCTTTTTTCAGAGTTTCCGCTTCTTTATTGGCAAGTCCAATTATACCTTCTGCAGACGACTTTGCACCATCTATAGCCTTTTCATGACGTGATTTTGCAACGACTAACCCTAAACCAAGACCGACAATTACACCGATGATAGCGAGGAGAATTTCTAAACCCATTGTTTCCACCTCCGGACTATCTTCAAATTTTCAATATTCATGTAGTTTTCTGATAAACTATAATCAATTATCAATATGCCTACTTGCATAAGTGTATTTACATACAACTTTATTCTAATGTTTGTATCCCAGTGTGTCAACTCAAAAAAGCCCTTTCTAGACGAAAGAGCTCTGTTGCATAAAATATTTACTGCCGCAAAAAAAACAAACCAATAAAAAGCTTTTAAAAACGCTTATTGGTTTGTTTTATAAAGTATATTATTCTTCGTCAAGAGGTAGTTCTTCTTGTCCTTCTTCTACTTCAATAGCAGTCGTTGTTCCATCACCGATACCAAAAGCATCACGAACACGTTTAGAAACCTCTTCCACCATTTCTGGATGTTCAGTCATATAAACTTTGACATTTTCACGACCTTGACCAATTCGCTCTTCTTTATAGCTGTACCAAGCACCGCTCTTGTCAACGATATCTTTTTCAACAGCCATATCAAGTAATTCTCCCTCTTGAGAGATTCCTTGACCGTACATAATATCTACTTCAGCTACTTTAAATGGTGGTGCGACTTTATTTTTAACCACTTTAATCTTAGTGCGGTTACCGATAATATCTGTTCCTTGCTTCAATTGTTCTGCACGTCTTACTTCTAAACGAACAGTGGCATAGAACTTCAAGGCACGTCCACCAGGTGTTGTTTCAGGGTTACCAAACATAACACCAACTTTTTCACGAATTTGGTTAATGAAAATCGCGATTGTCTTCGTCTTATTGATAGAACCTGAAAGCTTACGTAAAGCCTGTGACATCAAACGTGCCTGCAGTCCAACGTGACTAGCGCCCATTTCTCCATCAATTTCTGCACGAGGTACTAGGGCTGCAACAGAGTCAATAACAACGATATCGATAGCTCCACTTGAAACTAACGCATCCGCGATTTCTAATCCTTGCTCACCCGTATCTGGTTGTGAGAGAAGTAATTCATCAATATTTACACCTAATGCTTGGGCATACTGAGGATCTAAGGCATGTTCAGCATCGATAAAGGCTGCTGTTCCACCTTGTTTCTGTACAGAAGCGATTGCATGTAAGGCTACCGTTGTTTTACCTGAACTCTCTGGTCCATAAACTTCAACGATTCGTCCACGAGGATAACCACCTACACCTAATGCAACATCTAATGCAAGAGAACCACTAGGAATAGTTGAGATCTGTTGGTCGATCTTTTCCCCTAATTTCATTACTGAACCTTTACCAAAGTTTTTTTCGATTTTTTTTAGTGCGGCATCTAAGGCCACTTTACGATCATCTGCCAATCGATAATCCTCCTTATATATAAACGATTTAAATTCCTTTTCAATAAATATATCATAACTGGTTTATTTAAAAAAAGCAAGAGAAAAACGAACAAACATTCGCCTTTTTTATTTTTTCTTATTTACTGCTCTTCGAATCAAGTCTAACCCTTTCATCACGGCACTTTGACGAATAGACTTTCGATCACGATTAAAATGTTGGAGAACCGCTGTCGTTGGTTGTCCTTTTTCTGCCAGTCCAATCCAAACAGTCCCTGCTGGTTGTCCTTCTAATTCATTAGGGCCTGCAACACCTGTAAATGATACAGCAAAATCAGCATCTGTCAGCTTTCTTGTTTGTTCAGCCATAGCGATTGCACATGCTTCACTGACCGTTCCTTCTTTTTCTAGTAACTTGCGATCAATTGCTAAAAATTGTTCTTTGGTTTCAAGAGAATATGTGACAAAACCTCCTTTAAATACTTCTGACACACCAGAGATATCTCCCAATGTACTTTGGAAAAGACCTACTGTTAGACTTTCCGCTGCTGAGACAGTTTTTCCGTACTTTTTCAATGCATCTACCGTTACTTTTACTAGACTGTTCTCATCCCCATACCCATAGAAATATTCCCCTACTTTTGCCATAACTTGGGCTTCTAAATAATCTAATAGCTGCTCACCTTCTGCTTTATCGGTGACTTTAGCTGTTAAACGCAATGTCACTTCATTTGGTTTGGCGTAAGGTGCTATCGTTGGATTTGTCTGATCATCGATCAACACTTTTAATTCTGTTACTAACTGTGATTCACCAATGCCATAAAATCTAAGAACTCTAGAAATCAGCTGCTCTTCTTGTGGAAATAGTTCCTCTAACAATGGTCGAACATTTTGCTGAAACATTGGCTTTAATTCACTAGGTGGCCCTGGCAATAATAAATAGGTCGTTTCATCTTCAGTAATCAGTGTTCCAACAGCCAGTCCTGTCGGATTTTGAACTGCAATGCCTCCGTCAATCATCAGAGTCTGCCTCAAATTATTTTCCGTCATTTTACTTTTTGAAAATGCAAAAAATTCATGAAGTCGAGCCAGTGCTTGTTCATCTTGTACTAAAGAACGATGGATATGCGCCGCAACTGTATCTTTCGTTAAATCATCTTCTGTCGGTCCTAGACCGCCACATAAAACGATTAAGTCACTGCGACGTTGCGCTTCAACTAATAATTGTTCCAAACGCTGTGGGTTATCTCCCACTACGGTATGATAATACACCTCGATTCCTAAGTTTGCTAACTCTTCTGATAAAAATGTTGCATTTGTATTTACGACTTGACCTAATAACAACTCTGTACCAACTGCAATGATCTCTGCTTTCATTTTTCTCCTCTTCTCTAATAAGATACGTAAACGATTCTTATTTCATTTTATCACATGAAATTTTTTTATAACCTTTAAATGACTCACTCGTATTATTATTTAAAAGATAGATTAATTATCATTTTAATAATAATATGATACAATTTGTATATTCGTATATTGTCTAATTTTAGAAGCTGATACTAAATTTTTTCATTTTAAGAGTAAGTATTTTAGAAAGACAATAATTCGAGACAACTAAGGAGGAGAAAGAGATTTATGGGAACTTTTATTATGTTGGTTGGTTTTTTAGGGGTAATTGTTGGAGGCATTTTTTCAGTAAAAGCATTCATTAAAAAACAACCGAAGAAGAAAGCATTACTTTTAACTGGAATTAGTTTTATCGTGATGATTGGAGCTACCTCTTTACTGCCCACAATGCCGCAAATAGAATTAACTGAAGAATCAGTAGAAACAAATGCTGAAGGAACAGTAATAATCACAGGAAAAACAAATGATCAAAGTCAGATCACTCTAGATGGAGAAAAAATTAAAACTAAAAAAGGTTTATTTTCTTATGAAGTAACCTTGAAAGATGACCAAACGAAAAAACTAACTTTTGTCGCTTCAATTGGTGACAATGATAAAGCAAAAACAATCGAGCTTCGACCATCAAAAGCCTTTGTTGCTTTTTTAAATGAAGAAAAACAAGAACAAGAATCAATAAAAAAAGCGGAAACTGCCTTAGTTTTAGCCGAAAAAAAGCCTACGCAAAAAAATTATGATGAAGCTGCAACTCGTGTCACTTCTCTGACTAAAGAACAAGAGGATTTAACTAATCGTCTAGCAATCGTAAAAGAAAACGTACCTATTTATGAAGCTCTCGAACTGGCAGAAACAAAGCAAACAAAAGAACATATAGATTCTGCTAATGCCTTAGTAGCCAAAGCAACTTTAAATAAAGAATCTTTATTAAGAAGGTTAAACACCCTTCAACAAAAAATCACGGAAAAAGAGAAAGCCGAAAAACAACTTGCAACTGCCCGTGAAGCGGTGGAAAAAGCAGAACAAGAACCGACAGATGAGCATTACAATTTAGCAATCGCTAAAATCAAAGAACTTCCAAATAACAATACAGATTTAACCAATCGAGCAAATAAAGTTAAACAAACTCTCACTACTCAAAAAGAAGAAGCCAAAAGAGTCGCTGAAGCTCAGAAAAAAGCCGAACAAGAAGCTCAAAAAATTGCGGCTGAACAACAGCAAGCACAAGCAGCTGCGCCAGCTCAAACCCCAGCTCCAAATACACAGGGAACTGGAGAAACGGTTTTAGTTACTCGGACTGGAGACAAATATCACAACCGTAAATGTGGGAATGGCACTTACACTCCAGCAACATTAGAAGAGGCCCAAAGTAGGGGCTTAACTCCTTGTTCTAAGTGTTTCGGCTAAGGAACCCATAAAAAAAGAATTTCCCTGTTTAACGGGAAATTCTTTTTTTATTATCCTTCTATTGATGAACACTAAAACGTTGGTTCAGATGCGCACCATTTTGAATTTCATCTACCATTGCGATTGCATAGTCAGCATATGAAATATAGCTCTTACCATCTTTATCTGTTTCCAATTCTTCACCAGCCGCAACATACTTACCTGTAGCTGGACCTTCAGCGTCAAATTCTGCTGCTGGGCTGATATATGTCCAGTTAACATTTTTAGAGGCTTCTAATAAGTCTAACCCTTTACCCATTGCAGTTGCTAATGGTTGAAATGCTTCTGGAAACTCTGGTGTTTCACTCAAACGTAGCGTATGCTCTGGATTAACAAATAAACTTCCAGCTCCGCCGACAACTAACAAACGTGTTTTTTGATTTGTCAAAATATCGATTAAGTGTTGTGTTGAACCAGTAAACTCACTAACATCGCCCCAAAAACCTAATGCACTGACCAAAACGTCAAAATCTTTCACATCATCTGTCGTTAAACCATATACATCTTTTTCAATAACTGGTGTTCCATCAGTGATTTTTGCTGCGTCACGCACAATCGCTGTAACCTCAAAACCTCGTTTTTTTGCTTCTTTCAAAATTGCTGAACCTGCTTTTCCGTTTGCTCCTAAAATTGCTACTTTCATATTTAATCTTCCTTCCTATTTAATGAAACTTTTTTTGTTACATTTAAATTTAAAAAGAGAAGAGACTCTTTCAGGCCTCTTGTTGCTTGATTTGATGAATCACATCAGATAAAGCAATCTCTTTTAATTCTGATTCCATACTTTGTTGAACTTTTACATATTGTTCTTCTAAAACCGTTTGAATGTTTGCTCCTACTAAACAGTTTGGATTAGGATTTTGATGAATATTGAATACTTCATGATCTAATTCAACAGCTTCGTAAATATCATAAAGGGAAATATCTTCTGCTTTTTTCAGCAAATATGTTTGTGTTGCGCCCCTACTTGTATGAATGAGTCCAGCTTTTTTCAGCTTACTCATTAATCTTCTGACGACAACAGGATTTGTATTTACACTAGATGCAATCAATTCAGAATTGACACGATCGGGAGGCCCGATTTCAATCAAACTGAGAATATGAATCGCAACGCTTAATTTCGTTGACATGGCCATGTCTATCACTCCAACTCTTAGTAACAATTTAAGTTACATTTAAATCTTACTGCCATTCGAGAGAAAAGTCAACAGATAATGCTCAACTTTTTTTATAATAGACAACTATCCTTTTTTCTACCTGCTCTCTTGTATGTTCATAGAGCAACTAATAATTTTCATTTTCAGCTTCACTACAGGACTTATTTCTAATTTAATGATAAAATTCAAGTGGAGTATTTCAAGCATAGTCTACATATAAAAAGAAAATTATTTTTCAAAAGGAGCCTTACATGGAAATCAAACTAGAGGTACTTATTACTGAAAGCAAAACAACGATTCAATTTAACAACACTCAAGGTACCATAAACATAGTTAATACTGACGATCGAAAAGTTACATTAGAAAAACCCTCTATCTATTTTCTATTGAAGAACAACAACATTGTCGCAATTGAAAAAGCAGAACTAAGTTCTTCTTATCAAGATATCGATTTTAACAAAGCAATCACAGTCACTCCTCCATGGGATGTTGAGCTAGAATATCTTGAACAACTTTTTATTGCTGATGCGACAAAAAGCGGGATAAAACTTGTAAATAAGCCTCAAGAAGAATCAAATATTCCTGCGAATTACGAAAAAACAGTTACTGACTACAAAGATCAAGTATTATTGGTCCTTGAAAATTTTGGCTATTATTTAAAACACCACGAAGAACCTAAAAAAGCCAAAGCAAAACCTGCTAAAGCTCGTCATAAATGGACTAAAGAAGTCAGTCAGATTGAGTTTTTTATTGATACAAGAGAAAGCAAAGCAACCGCTCTTTGGCATAAACGAAATGAAATGCTTCTAAAATCTGGCGCTACAATGATGGCCAATCCCCCTCTCAACAAAGATGGTTCTCTAGGATTTTCTGCAAAAATGGGAGAAAGAATTCGACAAGATCATAAAGACAAGGTAAAAAATAATGTTACAACTGAAGATATCATTTTAAAAAGTGTGAATGAAGTTGGTTTATTTTTGTATTTTGGCGGAACAAATAGTTGGCTTGAACTGATTGATGCCAATGGGAAGACTATTAATGAATGGACAGTCGTTCAATAACAGCCAAAAAGAAGATGCACATTTCAGACTAATATAATATGAACCACTCGAGTAAATAACGTGACTCGAGTGGTTTTTTGTCCTAAAAAACTGCTACTACAAAAAAATTTATATTTTGTTTATTTTTTGTTTATTCTCCGTTTACTAACTTGAAGTAAGATTAAGTAGTGAAAGCACTAGTTATACACATAAAAAAATGGAGGTTTTACAAATGATTAAAAGAAAAACGTTTAAGGATACCTATGTTTACGCATTATTTACACTATTATTCATGTTAATAGCTGTGACAAACGGAGCAAAAGCATTTGCGGCAGAATTTGAGCCCAACCAAGTGATAGGCTCAACAAATTGGGAAGGAACATTTGTCTATGACGCACAAGGAAATGACGTAACAAGTCAAAATAGTGGTTTTATTGGTAGAGCAAAATATGATGCTACAACCAATCGCTATGAATTCTTCGACAAACAAACCAATGTATCTAGAGGAGACAAAGGTGTCTTCTTCATTACACCAGACGGTAAAAAAAGAATTTTACTCTCTGAGCTAGGTTACCGAGTTGTTGTTGATATGGTGAGATTAGATAAAGATATGTTTACTTATCGCAGACAAGGTGTACAAAAAGATGGATCAAATGGTTTCGTATTTGTAGAACATGTTCCTTATTCAGGTGAGTTAAACTTCACCTCACAACCCCCTGTCTTATCTAAAGAAACAGGTACAATTATCAAAGATCAACCAGGTATTGATATTCTTGCTTCTACTTTCTGGCAAGGAACAAAAGCACTTGATGCAGATGGCAAGGATGTTTCTGATTACAATAGAGGCTATTTAGGATTAGCTCGTTACGATAAAAAATCAGGCAGATATGAATTCTTCGATACAACAGGTAAAACTAGAGGCGACTTTGGTTATTACGATGTGATTCGTGATAATAAAGAAAGAACTCATATCTCTGTAGGTAGCAACTATGCAGCAACTTTAGAATTGACAGAACTAAATAATGAACGATTCACCTATTCTAGAAACGGTAAAGATGCAGAAGGTAAAGATATCACTATTACCGTTGAACATGAACCCTACACAGGTGAACTACCTTTAGAATTTACGTTTAATCCAGAAAATGAATTAATCGTGATGCCTCCAATTAAAACAGAAGAAGACGCAGAAGGCTCAGTAAAAAGTAACGCTATTGTAGAAGTTGAAAATCTTACTACAGCAGGCACAATGAAATTTAGCGAAAGTGCAAATACAGAAGCTAGCATCATCTTTGAAAAATTAAATACAAAAGACAATCTATCTACTTTAAAAGAAAAAGAAGTTGGAAAAGCAACTATCAGTGTGATTGATACACGAACAGGCTCAGGTTCAAAAGACGAATGGACAGTTAAATCTAAATTAACAGATGGACCTTTTGGAAACAAAGGATTTTTACTAAATAAACTTGCTGTTGTTTTAGAACCCTCTACAGAAGATAAAACGGTATCACCAACTGATAAAGTAACAATGAATGATAGTGATGAGCATCAAATTCTTACAGTCGGCTACCAAGAAGGCAACACTGAAAGAAAAACAGTAACACTTAATCCACAGTTGGCAATCGGTCAAAGCAGTTTATTACAAACTGGAGTATATGGCGCGAATATTACTTGGACATTAACACCTAAAGTATAATCTAAAGACAAGAGCTTGGAGCAAAACTATTCTTTCGTTTTGCTCCGAGCTCTAAAATCAAATATACCTATTTAAAATTTTTCTAAAGGAGTTTTAAGCAATGAAAACAAAAGTCTTTTTTCCTACTTCCTTTCTGTTGCTCTCATTTTTCTTATTATTAATCCCCAATATTGTTTCAGCAGCTGGGACCTCTTACTATGTCAAACCAGTCATTCCAGACAACCAGTTAGACAATACCGAAGATTATTTTAATATAGGAACATCATCAATAATTAACCAAACAATCGAACTACTGATCACAAATGAGTCTGATGAAGACAAAACAATGGAATTAGCCCTCTTAGATGGAATGACAACTAAAGATGGCGCAATTAGCTACGATATTGATCACAAATATGACGAAAGCCAACACTATAAGTTTTCGCAAATTGCTTCTGTAGAACAAAAAGAAATTATTGTTGAAGCGAATAGTACCCAACAAGTAAAGATACTGCTAAAATCTCAAACAGAAAATTTTGACGGTATAATTTTAGGCGCCATCAACATACATGAAAAAGAACAAGGAAAACAACCTGCAGCTGGATTAAATAATGTCTTTGCCTATAATATTCCAGTAAAGATACGAGTGAACAAAGACAATAAAGATATCCATCTAAACTATAAAGGTATGACTTTAGCAAAAACTCCCTCTGGAAAAGCAATAAATATGACCTTTCAAAATCCAGTGTCAAACATTATCAGAGAGCTAAATTTATCATTTGAAATCTATAAAAAAGGAAAATCAGCGGATATTCTTTTCAAAGATAGTATGTCTGGTATTGAGATAGCACCAAATAGTCTCTTTTCTCCTGAATTATCTCTTGTTAATTCTAAATTAAAAGCAGGTGATTATGTCTTAAAAATCGTTGGAAAATCGAAGGATATTGATGCAGTTTGGGAAAGCGACTTCACTATTTCACGATCCGATTCAGGTGATATTAATGAAGGTTTAGAAGTTCTTTCAAGTAATAATCGAATCTGGATCATCTTTGCTGTAGTCGCTACTTTAGTGGTTTTAGGAGGAGCCGGCTATGTCTTTTACAAAAGAAAAAAATAAAACTACTGTTCTATTCTTTCTGCTATTCATTACTGGTTTGTTTTACTATCCTAATGCAGCGAGTGCTGAAGATATCGTAAGTGAAGTGACTGTCGAGGTTTATAGAGAATCCCCTATTTTTGTAGACACTGCGCAAAAACTACTGCCAAAAACGAATGAGAAAAATGGATTGTTTTTAAGTTGGATTGGATTATTTTTAATTATGACCTATTGGATCTTGCTACAACTGTTTAAAAATAAGCCCCCCTTGGAACACTAACTAAAAATAAGGCCTGACAGAAGCAATGCTATCAGGCCTTATTTTTATTCTGTATTATTTAAAAATACCAAAGCCACCAGTCCAACCGATTTTTTCAGCAGATGCTAACGTAATTTGTAAAAAGCCCATTGCTTCAAGTTCACGTGCACGTTTTAATGAACCTGCATCTATAACTCCTAAACCACTACCATCTAACACATTTATTAATTGTTCTTTTGCTTTTGAATCATCTGAGGCAAGTAAAATAGTCGTTTGATGCTCACCCGCTACTTTTTTACTTGCCAGAGTAGCAGCGAAAGTTGTATTAAATGCTTTAATAACAATCGCGTCAGGCAATTCTTTGGCGATTTCAGCTGCTGCGGAGCTATCTGCTGGGACAACCAAGTTATCAAACGTATTAAAATCAACAGGATTGGTAATATCGATCACGATTTTTCCGGATAATAAGTTCTTGTATGAATTTAAAATAGAAGAAACTGCTGGATACGGCACAGCCAAGACCACAATATCTCCTAATTGACTTACTGTACTATCTTTTGTTATATACGTCACTTCATTGCCTGCGTCTACAAAGTTACTGCCAATTGCGCTTCCCATATTTCCTTTACCAAAAATACTAATAGTTGCCATTCTAAAAACTCCCTTACATTTTTTTGTTGTAGAATTTATAAATCTATTATAACGCTTACTAAAAATAAGTAAAACGAATTGTTCTTAGAGAACATATCCAACAGTAAAATCTTCCCTTTGATTCTTTCCTGCATTCTTAGTATAATGATTATGCTTTTTACGAAACTAATAGCGAGCAATAGAGTGGAGATTATATAATGACAACTAATTTTTGGGCAGAATTACCAAAGCCTTTTTTTGTATTAGCACCAATGGAAGATGTAACGGATGTGGTCTTTCGCCATGTCATAAAAGAAGCAGGCGCACCTGATGTTTTTTTTACTGAATTTACGAATTCAGATAGTTATTGTCATCCAGATGGCATCGAGAGCGTTCGAGGGCGTTTAGTTTTTACCGAAGATGAACAGCCAGTAGTCGCTCATATTTGGGGTGACAAACCTGAATTCTTCAGAGAAATGAGTATTGGATTAGCGGAAATGGGCTTCAAAGGCGTGGATATCAATATGGGTTGTCCCGTCCCCAATGTAGCAGGTCGAGGAAAAGGGAGCGGTCTTATTTTACGACCAGAAGTGGCCGCTGAATTGATCGAAGCGGCTAAAGCTGGTGGTTTGCCGGTTAGTGTTAAAACACGGATTGGATATGCAGAAATCGCTGAAATGGAAGACTGGATCACGCACTTATTGAAACAAGATATTGCCAATCTTTCGGTTCACTTACGGACGCGAAATGAAATGAGTAAAGTTGACGCCCATTGGGATTTGATTCCTCAAATTATGGAAATTCGTGATCGTGTTGCACCGCAAACACTAATCACGATCAATGGCGATATTTCCGATCGGCAAAAAGGTCTGGAACTTGCGGAACAATACGGTGTAGATGGAGTTATGATTGGTCGAGGGATTTTTAAAAATCCTTATGCGTTTGAGAAAGAACCTAGAAAGCATTCTCCAAAAGAGTTACTTGGATTATTGGAGATGCAACTTGATTTACAAGATCATTATGCTGAAATGGTACCACGCTCGATTGTTGGTTTACATCGTTTCTTTAAGATTTATGTTAAGGGATTCCCTGGAGCTAGTGATTTGCGAGTTAAATTGATGGGGACGAAATCTACGGATGAGGTTCGGGCGATTTTAGAGGAGTTTTATGAAGATAAACCAAAAGAGTCTCTGATTGAGTAAAATTAGACAGTAAATTCTAACCATTCAATCTTTGTTATCACATAAGAAAACAGAAGGTACAATCGGCTAAAGTCGATTGTATTTTACATATTTTTTTCTAAAAGCGTCTTCTAATCCCGCTTACCAGTAGTATTTAGAAGACTGCTTCTTACAGCATTGTCTAGAATGCTCGTTGGTCAATCCAACCAAGATTAGCTATATAATAGTAACCGCCTTTTTTTCCTGTTGCTGTCACTTTTTTTCCAATGTGATCTTTGGTGTTGCCTAACACTTGAACCCCTGAATACCACGGGAGAGGATTAATTTGATATCCACCATTTTTAATCGTCAATGCTTGGTTCACTTTTTCAACCGTGTCAAAAGCTTTATTATCAACCCAACCTTTTAACTCTGGAGTATAATAATAGGCGCCTACTTGTTGTGTTATTCTCACAACTTTTCCAAGATAATCAATTGTATTCCCTATTTTAATAAAGCCCTTTTCTCCCCACGGTAATGTATCAATCGTATACTTTTGATCTTTATGGAGCATTCTATATTCTTGAATCTCCGTCATTACCGTTTCTTTTGCGACAATTGCTGCTTCGGCATTTAAATACCCTTTCCACTCCCCTGCATCCGTGTACAACGAGTAATATCTCGCCCCGTTCGAATGGTTATAATACCCTTTAGCTAGTAATGTCTGATTAAATAGATTATCCGTTGTGTCTTTTTTGTTCCAGCTAAAACTACTCCATAGTGAATAACCTTTTTTAGTGATTGTTACATATTTTTCATAAGCAATATATGGTCCTTGCGGTTTACTGATGGCTTCCATAAACAGACTTGCTTCGGCATTTCTTCGACGTTCTAGTCCTGGTAAAACTTGTCCTCCTGCATGTTTGTATAATTTCATTTCATTAGCCGCATTTTGCCACTGTTTGTTATTAAGATATATAAGTAAATCTGATCCTCTAAGAATTTCTGAACCTAAATTAAAATGAAAACTCGCTAACGCATCAAATTGATTTTGATTCAACTGAGCGGTAACATATTTAAAGATTCCCGAAGAGTGACTTAACATATCCTCAGCTAAAAATGTATTAGCTTGAGCTTCTGTAATCACCATTCCTGGATAAACCCCTTTTGTATGACCATAACCAATAGTCCAAATACCAATAGGATCTTGATATGCTTTTAAATACAGGCCTTCAAATTCTTTTACTAAAGCAACACCTTTTTGTGCTACTTTCATCCCTTCATTAGCCATGTCTTCTCTCCTTTCCATATCAATGTAAGTAAAGAACACCAGAAAAAATGTTCTTCAACTAACACTTAAAACGCTCGATGATCAATCCACCCAAAATTAGCTATATAGTAGTAACCGTCTTTCTTTCCTGTTGCTGTCACTTTTTTTCCAATGTGATCTTTGGTATTCCCTAATACTTGAACTCCTGCGTACCATGGGAGAGAATTGATTTGATATCCACCATTTTTGATTGTCAATGCTTGGTTCACTTTTTCAACCGTGTCAAAAGCTTTATTATCAACCCAACCTTTTAATTCTGGGGTGTAATAATAGGCACCTGATTTTTTAGTCAACGTTACAACTTTTCCAGCGTGATCTGCTGTATTACCAATCTTAACAAAACCTGTTACTCCCCACGGAAGTGTATCAATTGTATATTTTTGATCTTTATGAAGCATCTTATATTCTTGAATTTCTATCATTTTCGTTTCTTTTGCCATAATGTTTTCCTCCTCTTAATTAAAATACCGCCACTCAGAATGCTCGTTGGTCAATCCAACCAAGATTAGCTATATAATAGTAACCGTCTTTTTTCCCTGTTGCTGTCACTTTTTTTCCAATGTGATCTTTAGTGTTGCCTAACACTTGAACTCCTGAATACCACGGGAGAGGATTAATTTGATATCCACCATTTTTAATCGTCAATGCTTGGTTCACTTTTTCAACCGTGTCAAAAGCTTTATTATCAACCCAACCTTTTAACTCTGGAGTATAATAATAGGCGCCTACTTGTTGTGTTATTCTCACAATTTTTCCAAGATAATCAATTGTATTTCCAAGTTTAACAAAGCCCTTTTCTCCCCACGGTAATGTATCAATCGTATACTTTTGATCTTTATGGAGCATTCTATATTCTTGAATCTCCGTCATTACCGTTTCTTTTGCGACAATTGCTGCTTCGGCATTTAAATACCCTTTCCACTCCCCTGCATCCGTGTACAACGAGTAATATCTCGCCCCGTTCGAATGGTTATAATACCCTTTAGCTAGTAATGTCTGATTAAATAGATTATCCGTTGTGTCTTTTTTGTTCCAGCTAAAACTACTCCATAGTGAATAACCTTTTTTAGTGATTGTTACATATTTTTCATAAGCGATATACGGCCCTTGTGGTTTACTATCTATATATGGCGGACGAATAACTCCCCAAAAATTTGTATAGCTTCTCGTAAATGCTCTAGCTGGACCTGATCCATCAAATGGTGCCTGGCCATTTTGTTCTACTGAAGTATAACTTGTCATCGTCGCACTTGTGATAATTCCTGTATGACCATATTGATCGTGTGCCCAGATAAAAATATCTCCAGGTAACGGTAGAAAATCAGCTGTGTTTTGGTATCGTTTAAATCCAGCAGGTAATCCTTGTGTTACCAAATCTCTAGCATTACCAGTTGGATGCCAGCCAAAATGTTCCATACAGAATGCTACCACTAGATCCATGCACTGAGCTCCATATACACCATCATAATCGATTTTTTGACCAATTTTTCCATTTGCCCAACTAACAGCTTGTTCTTTTGTAATTGACATTTCACTATTCCCTCTTTCTACTTTTTTTCCTAATAATTGGTATCGAGATCTCTAAACTAGACTAGTACTTATTAGGTACTCCTAGTTTATCTATTTTTGGTGAGAAGAAACTGGCTATATTCTGTTGAAAAACTCCCAGATTCTTTTTTTTCCTTCGAAAAGAGTAAATAAAATAAGATAATTTATTTAATGTGTTCTTTTTAAATATTCTATCTATTATAAAAAAAGCCACTTTCCCACAAGGAAATAGCGGCTTAAAATCCTTGATATACCAAAGATTAACATTTTGAGAATTGGGAAGTTTTACGAGCTTTTTAAGACCTGTTTTACAGCCTGAAATGTTTCATGTCTTATAATGAAATTTTCAAGTTGAAATTCATATTAGTAAAACCAGAAACAGAATATCATAAACGATTTGATTCTTACTCAGCAATGAAAACTGGATTTCTAATTAGTCCAATGGATAGACAACAGGTTTTAAAATATCAGGAACTGAGTACAACTTATTCATTAACAATGTCCCTAGAATAACGTACTTAGTAAGTGAGTGCCATAAACAATCAACTCAACTTTCTGTTCTTTTAGGTCAACTATCCAACCAATAAGTAGACGATTTTTTGAACTATTTGCTAATAGAAGAAATGCAACCAACCAATGAATATGAAGGCATTAAAAGTACTCGTAAAGAGCTAGATAAAGCGATTAAAGAAAAAGATAAAAGCTATCGTTTTTCCGGTCTTAGTAGGCTTTATTCTGAGATAGCTATTGGTGAAAGTAAAATCATTAAAACCCCTACAGATATTCGCTCAATCTATGATGATTTAGTCTCTCCTGAAGTTGAACTTGATAACCAACTAAGTCATAATAATTTATTTAGAACAGATTCTGTTCAAGTTAGCAGTATCAGTGGTGCTGTTCATTTTGGTGAATATCCAGAAAATATTGAAACACAGTTAGCAACTATGCTAGATTTTATTAATCTTCCTGAAGAAGAATTTCCAATGATTTTAAAAATCATTATCTCTCATTATATGTTTGAGTATGTTCATCCTTTTTATGATGGTAATGGCAGAGTAGGTCGTTTTATACTGTCAAACTACCTAGCAAAAGAATTAGATATCGTTTCAAGTCTTTTAATGTCTCGTAGTGTTAAAATTAACCAACCTAAATACGAAAAAGCTTTTTTATCTATTTCTGAAAAAGATAGCTTTGGCGAGGGAACGTTCTTTGTGATAACTCTTTTAAAATTACTTTTAGACACCCAAAGAGAGATTAGTTCCCATAGCAAAAAAAGACACTTTCCAAAATTTGGAAAGTGTCTTGAAATGTTACAATTGAATGGTACTCAATTTCTTGCGAAATCTCCGTCCCATATTGTATTAGTAACCAAAATTCGTAACTATACAACAATTCTGTGCGTCTTAGAATACTACCTATTTTATAATACTCTCGAAATTGCCATTTTGTTCTCTGAAGCTTCTTTTTAGTTTTCTCTCTTATAACGAGTTATTTATATTGATTTTTGTGTTACTCAAAATGATTATTAATTTCTATAGGAATATTCTCTCTAGGTATATTCAATTCCGAATTAATATTATAGTTTTCTCTAAAACGTCCTATATCAAAAAACATCCCTAAATTATACTGCGGTGTTATTTTAAAACCAATTAATTTTCTGCCTTCAAAAAGGAGTAACCTTTCACCTATAAGACCATTTGGACTACTATTGTTTTCGGTGAATAAAATAGTATCAGAGGAAGTAACAACTACGTTATTTCATCTTCCATCAAGTAACGAGATACGAAGAATCTTCAATCTCCGTTACTAAAATAGAATCAGTACCACCACCAGAACTGCTTTTTGACTACCTTTTGACTAATTATTTTTTGTATTTATTTTCCATCTATTATATCTCCGCTAAAAAATATTTTAATTTCCTCTGAAACTTCCTTTGCTTCATGGTTATGAAGATAGTGAGGGCAATCATAATAAACAATTTTTCCATTTCTGATTTTCTCTAGATAGTACTGGAATCTGGAAATGCTCTAGAGTTATATCTTTAACTTGTTTCACTTCATTAAGTATAATAGAGTTACTTTTCAGACACATCCTAATAATCACTAGCACTTCTTCTGAATATTTTTCATCATTTAATATGATATACGTTGGATTTTCATTCGTTGGAAAAACAATTATTCCATTTAATTTTTACTTTTAAAGCAAGATTTATATCTTATTCATAAAACGACATTAACCTAAATTTGTTTCCCTCCTTGGATTCGTTTTCATAATTCTATTATAAAAGAAAAGACTGTAGACTTCATCCAAATATTGGACTTTGTCTGCAGTCTGATATTACTTTTCATTTCCGTATTTTTCTATACTTTTTATATTGCAATATTCTAAAGCTAGTTCATCTAACTCACCAGTTTTTCGCATACTCTCAATAGCTTTATTTACTTCTTGTCTTAGCTTTTGATTTTTTTTATTCAAAATAAATAGTGATGGCTCCACTTTTATAGGTTTATCTATTATTAAGATTTGATTTTTCAACTTTTCATCTTTTTCAACTACTGCACTAATACGTGAATAGTCATCGATAACTCCATCCCAACGATTCATAATTAAACCGTTCAAACAATCTGACATTCCGATAAATGAGCTACTTTCTTTACTTTTTATTTTTATATTTGGATTATTTCGAGAGTAATCTTCATAAATTTTCCTTAAACCATCTGAATTAGGTAATGGTTGTAAAGATTTGCCATTCATATCGCTAATATTTTTAATACTACTTGTTTCTTTTACTGCTAATGTCACTCCAACATAATAATATGGCTCTGAAAAAAGGAATTTTTTATTTCTTTCTTCTGTATAATATTTATTTCCGGCTTCAATATCGTATTTTCCTTGTTCTAAACCTGTTGCTGCAATATCGTAATCGACCATTTCATATACAAATCGATAGTCACTAAGCCTTTCATCTATTTCCCTTAAAATTCGATAATCCAATCCATCTGGTTGTCCATTCTTATCAGTAAATGTAAATGGGGCTATGTTATTATCTAAGGCGACATAGACAGTCGTTACATCTGTATCTTTGGATTCTTGATTTCTACAAGAAACTAAGACAACTATTAATAATAGACTCATAACTAAAGCTACTTTTCTTTTCATTGCATGCCTCCTAATTTTATATTTTTAAGCATCAAACTAAATAAAATTTCAACAACAATGTTCATTACCCAATAAATCACCGCCACAATAATATACACCTCAAAATAGTTTAAAGATTGATTGCCTATTATCTTCGCTCTTCCCATTAAGTCAACGACCATAACCATATACAC
This sequence comes from Enterococcus sp. AAFC-DPL-5146, assembly GCF_058216635.1. NCBI lineage: Bacteria > Bacillati > Bacillota > Bacilli > Lactobacillales > Enterococcaceae > Enterococcus > Enterococcus sp. AAFC-DPL-5146. The sequence continues at coordinate 2,852,144 of NZ_CM177103.1, forward strand.
TAAAGATGTATCCTTTAATAAACTAATACAAGCATTACACAAATTGGGAATAGCTATAACCAATGCTTGCGGGAAAACAATTCTCTTTAAAGCTATCAACATACTATGACCTACTGATACGCAAGCATCTATCTGGCCCTTATCGACTGATTTTAAAGCTGTACTAAAAATGTCTGATGCATAGACTGAATAATTTAAAGATAAGCTAATCAAAGCAATTACAAATGGAGAAATTGTTCCTAAACTATTAAAATACTCTGCTACCAATAATGGTACTACATTAAATAGAATATAAAGTTGAACAACCATGGGAATACCACGAATAATGATAATAGAAAAGTTAATGCTTGTTCTTATAAACTTATTTGATCGTAACTTCAATAACGTTAAAAACATTCCTAAAAATAGACTTACTAAAACAGAAATGAAGAATAGGGATAGTGTTGTTGGTAGCTCTTTTAACAGTTCTTGTATAGAATGTAGTATAACATCGACATTAAACAATCGTTCACCTCATTTCTATATAACGTTCAAATCTATAAGATAGTTATTAAGTTAATTTCTTTTCAACTGTCCTTAGTACTGCTCTAATTCCGATTGATAAAACTAAATACAGACTTGCTACAATTAAATACACACTAAGTTTATTTACGCCTAATTGTTGATCTATTATTTGGCTGCCTCTCCCCATTATTTCCACAACACCAATGGAAAATACTAATGATAAAGCCTTAAATTCATCAATGAGTAGATTGTTTATATTAAGCATAACAAGCTTAAAGCCTTGTGGAAATATAATTCGTAAAAACAGGTATTGATTACTGTAACCTATACTTTTTCCTGCTTCAATTTGCTCTCTTTCAATACCCAAATAGCCACTTTTGAATATTTCACTCATGAATGCTGAAAGATTAAGACTCAAAGCTAAAACTGCATAAATTACAGGATTCAAATGATGGATATTTAAATTAAAAATATCCATCATTTTAGGAATTCCAAAATATAAAAGAAATAACTGAACAATAAGTGGGGTCCCTTTTTCAAAGGAAATAAATACAACTAAAATTTTTTTAATAACTGATCTATCTTTAACTAAAACACAGGTACTAATCAATCCTAAAATACAGGAAATGAATACAATTATTAGATAAAGACTGAGTGTAAAAGGTACTACTTTAATAATTTCTACTAATTCATTTAATTTTTGCATACTTTGTACCACAGCTAGCTACCTTAATTTTTTTTGAGTTTCTACGAATTAATCCCTCAGCTGTCAAATAATAGATACTATGAGCAATTTCATCCGCAAAGTTCTCATCATGTGTTACGATCAAAATACTCATCCCAAAACTAGAACATTCTTGAATAGTCTTTTTTATAACATCAATGTTCATAGAATCCAATGCGGATGTCGGTTCGTCAAGTAAAAGTATACTTGGCTTTAACGCAACTGCTCTTAAAATCGCAACTCTTTGTTGTTGTCCACCAGATAATTGCTTAGGATAATAATCTTTAAACTCTACCATTTCAATTTTTTTTAACAAACCAAGTCCAATATTCTGAGCTTCTTTATTTTTCATTTTTTTGACAAAGATTAGCCCTTCAATAATATTTTCTAAAACGGTTAAATTTTTAAATAGATGATACTCTTGAAAAACAGTAGCCGTCTTCCTTCTCATTTTTAGAAGTTCCTTTTTTTGATAATGTTGAAAATCAAGAGCTTGTTCATCAATTTCCATTTCTCCACTATCTGGAATATCGAGCAAATTAATACACCGCAAAAAAGTTGTTTTTCCAACTCCACTAGAACCAAGAATAACCGCAATTTCTCCTGATTCGATAGTAAAATCAATATTATCCAAAAGACTTACACCATTAATAGTTTTATAAACATGTTTAAATTTAAACAAAAAATCAACTCCATATTTTCCAATTAAACTATCGTTATCTCCATGTTTTGCTCTATCTCCGAAATTTTTTGATCAATTTCTGAAAAAGAGGTTCCTGTTATTGTCACATGACCTAAAGCAATTGAATCGGGAGGTAATTTTACTTCGTCTCCTTCTTTCACGTACATAAGAAATTCAACTATATCTTTATTTAAAACATATTTTTCTTTTCCAACAATATTATTTATTCTTCCTTCCTCAACAGGAAAAAAGTGTTGAAATCCTACCTTATTAGATACCGTTGGCGTTAACTGTTCTATTCCTATTTCTTTACCGATACTTTGTTCTACTATCAGCTTTACCATATCAATACCCGTAGAGATTAAAATAGATTGGTAAACAGGTCCTCCTCCAATTCTTGATCCTACCTCTAGAATAAACACTTCACCTTTTTCTGTGATTCTAAATTCAGAGTGCGTAGCCCCCATATTAATACCTAATGCCGTATTCGCCATCTTTGTACTAATTTTTATTTTTTCTTCAATTTCTTTGCTATGTCTTGTAGGTGTGGTAAAATATCTTTCCTCAAAGTATGGTCCATTCATTGGAATATTCTTATCATGAATTCCTAAAATATGTGTTTGTCCATTAACTACCAGCGATTCAACACTAACTTCTGCGCCCTCTAAATACTCCTCTATCAACATACTGTCACCAAATTCTTTAGTAGTCATCTCAAATAGAGGATCGTATTCAAACTCTTTAAAACTTTTTGATTTTAAATGATGAAAATTAGCAACAAGTTCTTCCTCTGAATTAATCCTCATAACAGATAAACTACCACCACCTATCAACGGTTTAACCACTACAGGATAACCTATTTCATTACAAACTTTTTTTGCTTTTTCAATTGTATTTGCTAGGTCAAATTTTGATGAGTTCAGTTTATAGGTCATGAACTTTTTTCGCATTAAATATTTGTTTCTAGATACTATCGCTACTTCGAGAGGGATAAAAGGTAACATTAAATATTCAGCAATTTGCGAAGCAAGAGGTACAGCATGCTCAACAAATGTCGCAACACCTGTAATATCCATTTCTTCTGACAAACGATTAACGGCACTTAATACATCTCTGATGTTTTCCGTATCTATATCTATTACCTTGTCAAAATACTTAGCTTCCCAAGTTGGTTTTTTCATGATTAACGTTACATGATGGTCATATTTGGCTAATGTTTCAAAGTGTGAAACTCTACTGGGGTTTACAATATTAATAAGGATAATGGTCTTCATTTTATCACCTAGTCTCTTATAATTTTGATAGTAATCATTGAAAAAATTTGATCTAACGTTTCTTCTAATTTAATTCTTGTTTCAGCGCAACAAAGGATCCATCCTTTACGATCCAGACTACTCTTTAGAACAGGCACTGTGTCTCCAACTCTTAAATCTAGCTCCATAGATACTAAGCCATCTGCTCTTAAAGCTTTATCCAATCCCTCAATACTAACTACTTTTCCATGAGGCAAATCAAAATATCTTATCCCAGCATTTCTTCTTATCGGCAGTTCTGTCTTCATTCCATGAGGTAAACTGCTTAGATAACGAATGATTGGTTCTACAAAATTAGTTTGGTAAACCATTTCTGCCATAGGTAAAACATGGTCTCCACCATATCTAGTATGCAGTTCGACTAAGTGAACAGACTGATCATTTATATACATTTCCAAGACTATAGGTCCAAATCTAATATCTAAAGCTCGTACAATATCTTTTAACCATTCATAACATCTGCCAAATATTTTATCTGTTTTAACATGGGGAATTGTGTGTCCGCTTTCAATAGTTGTATTTTGATAAAGGTGTTTTTCTTCCACATCAACTAAATAAATATCATCTTCCATTACGATAAATTCTATACAAACTTCCTCACCTTGAAGAAGTTCTTCAACCAACACAGTAGAACTACCCGTAATTTTCTGATACTCTTGATATGCAGCTTCAATTTCTTCAATTGTATTTATTTTTTCTACCCCGATGCTTCCCCTTAAGTTTAATGGTTTGATTACAATTCCATTTTCAACCTGTTGAAAAAAATGCTGAATCTCCAACAAATTATGACAAACTCTAAATTGAACATCATCTATTCCCTTTTCACTTAAAATCTTCCTAGTTTTATCTTTATCTACACAATTAGTAACAGCTTCTACAGAATTGCTAACAAGTCCAAACTGATGAGCTATTTTCGCTGTATGAATTAATGCTGTCTCTCTGAAAGAATAAATAATATCTATTTTTTTATTTTCATTTTCTTTTTTAAATAACATTAATAACTCTTTATAGTCTGAGATGTCACACGGTATAAATCGGATATTTTTATTAAAAAACTGGGCAGATTTTTCAAATTGATCCTGTGAATCTACCACTATAAGCTCATAATTATATTTACTAATCGTTTCAATCAGTTCTTTTATTAAATTGGGAGGTATGCCCACTAAAAAAAATCGCTTCATGGTTTACCTTGTCCTTTCTTTCCAAAAAAGTTGGCTACCGAATTGATGACTGTAGCTGCCGTCATAATATCCTCTTCGCTTATATCTAAATGAACAATCGCTCTTACAGTATTTTTACTCCACGGATACGTGTAAACACCATGATCAATACACTTATCCACAAATATTTTTGAATTTTCTAATTCTAACTTTGAAATATCAATCATAACAATATTCGTTTCTGGAACTAAAACTTCAACATAGTCGTTTTCCTTCAGCTCTTCACAAAAAATTTTAGCATTTATATGATCATTTTCTAATCTACTAATATTATTTTTGATTGCATACAATGCGGCAGCTGCCATAAATCCAGTTTGATGCATAAATCCTCCGTACCATCTTCTATATCTTTCAGCTTTTTGAATAAATTCCTTACTCCCCATCAGTATAGAGCCAAAAGGGCCACCTAAGCCTTTTGAAAATGAACAAGATAAACTATCACAAACAGAACCAAACTTGGCCGGATCAATATTCAAGGCAACACAAGCATTCAAAATTCGCTCACCATCAATATGGAGTGGAATTTTTTTGGCTTGAGAATATGAATAAACACGCTCAATAAGTTCAAAAGGATAAATTTTTCCCGAATGATAGTTGATTGTATTTTCAATTAAGATTAAGCCCACATCTGGAAAATGAGCTCCTTTCATTCTTTTTCTCATCTGCTCTTCAATATTTTCAGGAGTCAGTAAACCATCTTCTGTAGGTACTGTACTTAAACAAACATTAGCTAAGCTTGTAGCAGAGCCCGTTTGAAAATAATTGACATGATAACTTTCATCTAAAATAACCTCTTCACCTGATGTCGTCCATGTTTTAATTGCCACTTGATCACTCATTGTTCCCGAAGGCATGAATAACGCTGCTTCCTTTCCAAACAAATTAGCGCAATAGCGTTCAAGTTCTAAAGTTATCTGATCTTCACCATAAGCTTGATCCCCTACATCTGCGTGATATATTGCATTTCTCATCTCTTGAGTAGGCAAAGTACATGTGTCACTTCTCAAATCGATTTTCATATTTACCCTCCTGTAATTGGTGTTAATAAAATGATTTCATCCCCGTCACTCACTTCATAATCAATTGTTTCTATTTCATTATTCACAATTACTGAAAATTTATAGTCAAGTAATTCTCCAGCTTCATTAATAAATAATTTTTGAAGATTATCATATTTCGAAAAAACAAATTTTAAAATAATATCCTTTACTGTCCTCATCTCATCTTTTTCAATTTCATCTGACTTAGTCTGTGTAATTTTTTTTATACCTGTTTGATAAGCAACTTTAATCACTAATCTTATCCTCCTTTACAATCACTTTGATTTCTCCTTCAACATCACCTTCGTAAAAGCATTTAAATGCTCTACCTTCATCAAGAATACTGACGATAAACATCAATTCACCCGTACCTTCACCTAATTTTTTATCCAGTTCAGAACAGTTCTGTTTTGATGGACCATTTTTCCATGAACCTTCATGATGCAGATGATATCCTCCTAAAAAGGACATAGAAGCTTCTTCAAATGTTAGTATCGCCTGCAACGTTTCTTTAGGTGAACTAATCCAACCTCTCTTTTCTATTGCTAAACCTCCACCAGTTGCAAATTGATTAATCAAACTAGTAAATTGCAACTGATATTTTTTATTGGTTCTAAAATTTTCTTTCAAAATAATGAAATTCTCAATATGAACTTGATGCTCTTCGATATATCCACCTAATAAGCCAAAAGCTTGATTCTCATGTGTTTCATTCTCTACCCATTGACTCGCTAGTTTTCTATCACAATGACTATAAATTTCTTGTAATAATGATTGAAATATAAAAACTGCATTAATTTTATCTAACATTTTTTTCCTTTCTCTTCTTGTCGTACTCTCTTTATTTTGGTCCAGGTGTTCTCATATCCATCAAATAAAAGCAGATTTTCATGTAAATCACTTTTGATACCTATCAATTCTTTCAATACTTCTAAAGCTTGATAGGAACCTATTATCCCAGGAATCGGGCCTAATATTCCTTTATCTTTACTTTCATCATCCACCTTATCACTACCCAAAAAGTTCAAATATGAATTGTTCGTACTACCATCAAAAATAGTAATTATTCCTTCAAAATTTTGAACGGCTCCAAAAATTACTTTTTTTCCATATTTTCTACTTAATTCATCAATTTTTTTTCGAGCGACAATGTTATCTGTGCAATCAACAATTACATCATAATAAGAAAACTCATAGAAATCATCCTTTTCGTTAATATTAAAAGCATAACTTTCTACCTCACAGGATTCACAAGATTCCATTAATTTTTTTTCAGCAATTTCCACCTTACTTTTATCCATATGTTTCTCATCGTATAAAATTTGTCTGTGCAAATTGCTAGGCTCAATCTTATCAAAATCTAATATGCCAATTTTTCCTATACCTGATCTCACTAAATATTGACTAACAATACTTCCTAAACCGCCAACACCAACAACTAAAACTTTAGAGTTCTTTAGTTTGAATTGTCCTTTCGTTCCAATTTCAGGCATCATTATTTGCCTCGAAAATTTATTTTTTGCCATTATTATCACCTCTTAACTGGAATTATGACTATTAATTATATTTCAGCATAATTACTATAGTGATTGTTAAGAGGAGATTAAAAATTTTATAATATACACACAGAGATATTGGAGGTATAGATATGAATTTAGGAATAATAATAAAACGAAAAAGGCTTGAGAAAAGTTTATCTCAAGCAGATTTAGCTTATGGAATTTGTTCTCAAAGTACTATTTGTAATATAGAAAATAATAGTAAAACCCCTAACGCTCTTATGTTGTCTGAGATTTCAAAAAAACTTTCTATTAACTTTGAAGAAATAATGCAAGATATAAATAAAGAAATTAATTTTTTCAATGAAATTAACAAAGATATCTATTTTGAAAAATATGAGTCAGCTAAATGTAAAATTATCAAGCTAAAAAAAAAATTGACTTACTCACAATCAGATTCATTTTATCAAGAACTTTATTTTACTGAGGGAATTATCTACTATTTTCATGAAAAAAAATTTAAAGAAGCTGAATATTTTTTTTCTTATTCGTTAGAATTCGCAAATTTTGCTCCCATCTTTACTCATTTAAATACCTTGTCACATATATGTCTTTGTAATCTAATATTAAAAAATATCAATGCTTTAGAAAAAAATTTCGTTAAAGTTCAATCACTTTACAAAAAAATTATCAGTAATTATTCAGAATCAGAAATGTTGAAATCAATTGATAGTCTATATATTTATCAATTTTTGCTTCACCAACTATCAAATTATCAAGAATCTATTCTAGTAGGTGAAAAACTTTTTGAACTACTTAGAAAAAATCATCAATCTCTATATGTAGAAAAAACAACTTATCTATTGATGTGTTCGAATAAAAAACTTAAACAAGACAAAGAAGCATTAAACTACACTGAGATAGTTAAAATATTTTCAATCTTCAACGCTACTAATTCACTGTTCGAAAATTTCTGTTAACAGAGACAGAAAATATTTTTTTTGATCACTATAGCCCATTTCTAAGAATAAATTTAATCTCATATCGAGTCGTTCTCTAGTTAATTTATCATCCTTGTTTTCTGCTATCTCAATACAAAATAAGTGACAATCTATTATCATTAACTGATTCATTTTGTTTTCTTTTTTTGCAATCCGTTTTGCTCTTAAAAAATAATTCGCTGATTTTTTCAACTCTTTATTTTGTAAAAGCAATGTACCCATGTTCATTAAAATGTGTACTTTTAAATTATTTTCGATTTGAATATTTTCATATTTAGTAAATTCTTGTATTGCCCGCTCAGTAAAAAATAATGCTTCGTCTATTGTAAACAGAAAAATAAAATTATTTAGTAATCTGAATTCATCTAAAAACCAGTTGTCTGCATTAAACAGGCGAGGTCTTATAATATCAGCTAAGCTTGCTAATGTTAATTCTGTTTGAAAATTATTTTTAGCCAATAACATTTGTGTCAAAAAATAGATTGTTTCGAATTCTTTTTGACCGGCTTTTAAATGAACTTTTACAATTGAATCAATTTGCCTAATAATCTGTAAATCTTGATTAATTTCTGCTGCTACTAACCTTTTATGCAATGCCATTTCTTCAACAAGTCTATAACCATTATGAATATAATTAACTTCTTCCAAACTTACTTGAAGTCTTTCTAGTAGTGCGTTTACTTTAAAAAAGCTAGGTTCGTAATTACCATTTTCAAATCTTGATAAATTAGACCTGCTTAGAATCCCTTTTGATAGCTCCTGTTGAGTAATATTTTTACTTTTTCTAATGAAACCAATTGTTTTACCAAAATTTTCTTTTATCATTTCTCACCCACCTTTTGTTCCTTATACGGCACATTACAATTGAGTTCTATAATTCCTTGCTAAAATAAACTTAATAAAAAGAAAAGAGGTTCTATATGACAAATACAAAACTTAATAAAGAGACCACTACTATATTATTAGGAACTTTATTTACAAGAATGGCAATGTTTATGAGTACACCCTTTTTAGCAATCTACTTAACAAATGAACTACACTTTTCTCCATTACAAACTGGCTATATTATTGGAATAAACCCGCTGATTAATGTGTGTTTTAGCTTTATATGCGGTTATATCTCTGATAAATTAGCCGTCAAGCATATTTTAACTTGGACCCCCATATTTTGGGGAATCATATTTATTTCTTTTAACTATGCACATTCATTTTACATGTTCCTATTCCTGAACGCAATTAACGGACTATGCTATAGCCTTTTTGAACCTACCGCAAAAAAAACATTGTCATTTTATACAAATGAATCTAAAAGGCTGCTTGTTTATAATCTTCGTTACGCGGCAATTAATTTAGGCGGGGTAATAGGTCCGTTACTAAGTCTTATTTTTAATGTTAAAAAAAGTTTAATTTCATATCTATTTTTAGGAGGAATTTATATCCTCTTTGGGCTAACGAACCGAATCATTTTTAATGGCGAACAAAAAAATGAACAGCGTACAATAAACACTTCTGCACACAAAAAAGTTAACATAAAACAACTGACACCTTACCTATTATTAATGCTTGGAATTACTTTTTCTTATTTTGCTTATGCACAGTTCAACTCTACAATTGCTCAATTTTTTGCAAATAGTCCAATTTTCAGCAATGGAGTTAAAACATATTCTTTAATTATTTCTACTAACGCTGCTCTTATCGTATTATTACAATACTTTGTTTTAAAAATGACAAAAAAAATCGCTTCTTTCACTGTATTAATTTTTAGCAATCTTTTATTAGCTTTTAGTTTATTGATCATGATTTATTCCTACCATCTAGCAATGATAGTTGTTATGGTTGTCTTTTATAGTTTCGGCGAACTATTACTTGGTGCACGTTTTGATTTTCTAGTAGATCAATTGGCTCCTGAAGAAAATAAAGGTTTCTATTTTGGTCTGGCTGAATTAACTAAATTCGGCAATACTATGGGTCCCATCGTTGGCTCATTTCTACTTGGCATTTATGGCTATACCAACAGCTTCCAGTTATTTTCCAAATTAGCCTTCATCACAATTATAGGTACTTTATTTATTTTCCTCAGCAAGTTAATGTATTCTCGTTTTGATTTAACGGCTAAAAAATAGTTTTTTAAGTAATTTGATTTACAAACATTTAACAACTCTTATGAATGTAAACTACCTGACACAGAAAAATAGATGCTCTGTTTTAGAAAGCCATTTAGACAATTTATTTAGCTTTAGCTCTTCAATTTCATATAGCTTATCTGTTGAATTAGACACAACTATCTATACAGGTTGATAGTACGTTTAGCAAGAAAATCATTTATTTTAAAAAAACAGACCTAAAGTCAAAATTGAAAAAATCCTTTGCTATTTTGTTAGATTCCGAGGAGCGAGAATTGTATTTTTACAACGACTAGCTCATTTATTTCTGCAAACGGTGGGCATGTTATGCTAAAATGTTCCGAGAACTAGCTAAGATATTGCTATTTTGTTAGTTCCTCGAGGCACTGACAAAACTATATTCCCAACAAAAGAAGTTAACAGCGTTTTGTGTTGTTGACTTCTTTTATTGGGTTTTACCGCTAGAACGATTCTATTTCTTTAAATTTTGTATTTCCTTCTGAACTTCTTCACTGAACATTTCCAAACAATTCTTTGGTACTGATCCAACCTTATAAAGATCATTTACTTCGCTGTATCTATAAATTTTAACAACTTCCTCTAGCTTCTCTTCATTAATTCCATAGTATATAATTGTTGAATTATCTATTGTTAATCCAATCTCCTCAAAATTAGCAGTAAAAATATTATGCTCTCCTTTTTTCACTAAAAATTAAGGAACAGAAAAGGCGAAAAAAATATTACTCTATAGAAACCGTTCAAGAATCTTTGCAATTAATGAAAAAAGAACATGGATTTCAAAACTATGTCCTTCTTGCTCTAACTTATTATCTAGGAGCAACAAAAGATAAAATTTATCCTCTTGTTTGGGCTGACATTGACTTTCAGAAACAACGAACCTCTTTATCCCATAAGTTTGTTAAAAACAAAGAAACTGGCAGATATGAGCGTGTAGAGGGTATGAAAAACGGCTACCGGTTCCGAGATGTTCCAATCAATGATACCATTGTGAATTTGTTAAAAGAGTTGAAACAAAAACAATCAATCGAATTGAAGTGCCTAGGTATTAAACAAACATCCCAACAATTTCTATTTACCTATGTGAATCAAAAAGGCGATATAAAACAGCCACTTCATACAGATTGACTCAATAATAAGTTAAATCAGCAGGAGAAAAAAGATGGGCTTCCTCATATCATCCCTCATGGTTTAAGACATACTTTTATTTCAGATTTACTAAATCAAGGACTCGACGATTTAATTATTAAATCTCTTGTCGGTCATGCAGAAACTTCTAACATGATTCGAGACGTTTATGAACATGCAAATGAACAAACCAAAAATTGAAACAATCAAACGTTTAGAAGAATATAGAAAGACGAACCAATATTAATTGGTAACGAGAGACGAACAACTCGTTACCAAATCAAAAAAAGACACCTTCCAAAAAATGGAAAGTGTCTTGAAATCCTTGATATAACAAAGATTAACGTTTTGAGAATTGTGAAGCTTTACGAGCTTTCTTAAGACCTGGTTTTTTACGTTCTACCATACGGGCATCACGAGTAAGAAGTCCAGCGCGTTTTAAAGCAGCACGGAAATCAGGATCTACTTCTAATAATGCACGAGCGATTCCGTGACGGATCGCACCTGATTGACCAGAGTAGCCTCCACCATTAACGTTTACCATTACATCATAAGCGCCTTTAGTTTCAGTTACACCAAATGGTTGGTTGATAACTTCACGCAAGTCAGCGTGTGGAATATATTCTTCAACGTCTTTTTTATTTACAGTAATTTTACCAGTACCAGGTACTAAACGTACGCGGGCAACTGCATTTTTACGACGGCCAGTGCCGATATATTGTACTTGTGCCAATGAATTTCCCTCCTTAAATTAGGTTAGTGATATCTAATACTTCTGGTTGTTGTGCAGCGTGTGGATGCTCAGCTCCACCGTATACATTCAACTTAGTAAATTGTTTACGGCCTAAAGTGTTTTTAGGAAGCATACCTTTTACAGAAGTTTCGATTAAACGACGAGAATTTTTATCGCGTAATTCACCAGCAGTAACAGATTTCAACCCACCTGGGTATTGGCTGTGACGGTAGTAAATTTTGTCAGAAGCTTTGTTACCAGTTAATTTAATTTTGTCAGCATTAATTACAATTACGAAATCTCCAGTATCCACATGTGGTGTGAATGTTGGTTTATTTTTTCCACGTAAGATAGAAGCAACTACAGTTGATAGACGTCCCATTGGGATATCTGTTGCATCTACTACATACCATTTACGTTCTACTTCGCCAGATTTGGCCATATATGTTGTACGCACGATTCTTTCCTCCAATTTTCTATTCGATGTTTGACATTCACTTGAGTTTCCGGGGCTCATTGTGGGGCAAACAATACCATTTAACATGATACCTTCTATCGCTAGTAAAGTCAATGGATTTCTGATGTTTTCCTCTATTTTTCTTCTTCCTTTTTTACGATTCAAAAAAATACATTCTAATTCAAAATGGAAAAATCGAAAATATGCGTAATGTATATTACGTTACTTCTAAAAGATAAAATGCATATTATTCCTAAAATATTTATTTTTATGTATATTTATTTATAAAAAATGTTGATTTTTGCATTTTCAGGTGATATGATGAGAACAATCAAAAAGACAATTTAGAAAATAAGGAGTGTTACTGATGAAAGAAAAAGTTGTTTTAGCCTACTCTGGAGGATTAGATACCTCCGTTGCTGTTAAATGGTTAGTTGACGAAGGATATGATGTGATCGCTTGTTGTTTAGATGTCGGTGAAAAGAAAGATTTAGATTTCATCAAGAATAAAGCATTAGAAGTTGGGGCCTCTGCTTCATATACCATTGATGCTAAAGAGGAATTTGCTCAAGAATTTGCCTTAATTGCTTTACAGGGTCACACGTTCTATGAACAATCTTATCCATTAGTGTCCGCTTTATCACGTCCGCTGATTGCTAAAAAATTAGTTGAACTAGCCCACGAAACAGGAGCAACGACAATTGCCCACGGATGTACAGGAAAAGGGAATGATCAAGTGCGTTTTGAAGTAGCGATCAATGCCCTTGCACCCGAACTCGATGTCATTGCTCCCGTTCGTGAATGGAAATGGTCACGTGAGGAAGAAATCAATTATGCAAAAGAAAAAGGCGTACCAGTCCCTGCCGATTTAGATAACCCTTATTCTGTCGACCAAAATCTTTGGGGACGTGCCAATGAGTGCGGAATTTTAGAAGATCCTTGGGCAACTCCGCCAGAAGGTGCTTATGAATTAACAGCTAGCTTAGAAAACGCGCCTGATGAAGCAGATATTATTGAGTTGACTTTCGTCGAAGGTGTACCTACAGCTATCGACGGCAAAGAAATGCTGCTATCTGATTTAATTTTGGATTTGAATGATTTAGCTGGTAAACACGGTATTGGTCGAATCGATCATGTAGAAAACCGTTTAGTGGGGATCAAGTCAAGGGAAGTTTATGAATGTCCAGCAGCAATCACGTTGATGACCGCTCATAAAGAACTAGAGGATTTAACTTTCGTTCGAGAAGTAGCACACTTCAAACCAATCATCGAAAATCAATTATCAAAAATTATTTATGATGGCTTATGGTTCAATCCGTTAACTGACGCATTGATTGCTTTCTTAAAATCTACGCAAAAATATGTAAACGGTGTGGTTCGGGTAAAACTTTTTAAAGGTCATGCCATTGTTGAGGGACGTAAATCAGAGAATAGTCTATATAACGAAAACTTAGCGACTTACACATCTGCCGATACTTTTGATCAAGATGCTGCCGTTGGTTTTATCAAACTCTGGGGACTCCCTACCAAAGTCAATGCAGAAGTTCAAGCTGCAATAAATAAAAAATAATTAGGAATGATTTTATTTTTATCTAGGTTAAATTTTAAAGCGAGATAACTTTCACTTTTGTTGTAAATAAGATTATCCAATTCAGCCATTCAAATCGACCTATCCTAGGAGAACTTCCTTTCGAGCCGCGGATTGAAAGGAATCGATAGGTGTTCATCTGATAGCTAAGCTCGTTACGACGGAGAGCAAGAATTTTTACTAAAAAATTAATCCCTGTCAGCTACGCTATCTTCCATAAACAATTAATGAGTAAACAGGTTATCTACATCGGGAAGTAGATGACCTCTTTCTTATCATAGTGAATAATAATACATAAATGAGGTGTACGTAATGGAAAAATTATGGGGCGGACGTTTTGAAGGAAAAAGCGAAGCATGGATAGATGCCTTTGGTGCTTCGATTCCTTTTGACCAAAAATTAGCCAAACAAGATATTACTGGGAGTTTAGCACATGTAAAAATGTTAGCTAAAACTGGAATTTTAACAAAAAAAGAAGCTGAGCAGATCACTATTGGGCTCAATACCATCCAGGAAAAGTTAACCGCTGGTGAGCTTGAATTCAGTATAGAAAACGAGGATATCCACCTAAACATTGAAAAACATCTTCATGATGAAATTGGTCCAGTTGCTGGAAAATTGCATACAGGCCGTAGCAGAAATGATCAAGTCGCTACAGACATGCATCTCTACTTAAAAGAAATCGTTCAAGAAGTCATCGGGAAGATCCACTTATTTCGCCAAGTTTTAGTTCAAAAAGCTGAAGAAAATATTGAGACCATTATGCCCGGCTACACTCACTTACAACACGCGCAACCTATTTCCTTTGCTCACCATATGATGGCTTATTACGGCATGCTGTCACGAGATCAAGAACGTTTTTCAGAAAGTTTGAAACGAATCGACATTTCGCCCTTGGGTTGTGCTGCTCTTGCCGGCACTACTTTCCCGATAGATCGTGCCTATTCAGCTGAATTGCTAGGTTTTTCTTCAATCTATGAAAATAGTCTAGACGGTGTGAGTGATCGAGATTTCATCCTAGAATTCCTTAGCAATAGTTCTATTTTAATGATGCATCTTTCTCGTTTTTGCGAGGAAATCATCTTATGGTGTAGCCACGAATTTCAATTTATTGAATTGACGGATACTTTTTCTACAGGCAGCTCGATCATGCCTCAGAAAAAGAACCCAGATATGGCAGAATTGATTCGTGGGAAGTCTGGTCGCGTATATGGCAATTTATTTAGCCTCTTAACAGTTTTAAAAGGTTTGCCGTTAGCTTATAACAAAGACCTGCAAGAAGACAAAGAGGGCATGTTTGATACGTCTCATACGATTTTAACTAGTTTAGAGATCATGGCAGGCATGGTTGAAACAATGAAACTAAATCAAGAAATCATGGAAAAATCGACAGAAAAAGATTTTTCAAACGCAACGGAGCTAGCCGACTACTTGGCAAATAAAGGAATGCCCTTCAGACAAGCGCATGAAGTTGTCGGAAAATTAGTATTACAATGTACGAAACAAGGGATTTATTTACAAGATATTCCATTAAAAGAATACCAAGCTATAACACCACTGATTGAATCAGATATCTACCAAACCCTAGCATCAAAAACAGCAATCGAACGTCGACACTCATATGGCGGAACTGGATTCAATCAAGTGAAAGCAGCAATTGATCGCAGCAAGCTGAAACTTGATAGCGAAGAAAACTAAAAAAGCTTATGAAAGATAGTAAACTATCTTTCATAAGCTTTTCAATTCCGTTGATTAACGAGTTTTTGTACGTGAATCTGCATCAATACCAGGTGCTTTACCTAGTTTTGCTTGCAACATCCAGATATTTTTCTCAATATCTGTTTTGTTTGCAATAAAGATATCTTGTGTAGAATCATCGCCTTCTTCACCGGATACTTCAATTCCTTTTTGATACAGGTCTGCTAAATAGCGGTAGCCTTCGACTAATTTTTCCATACGTTCAGGAATTGTACGTTCGTATGTGCCAATTTCATCTTCAATACCAGTATGGTCAGCAAATTCTTGTAATGTTGAGTAAGGTGCACCATCTAAGGTAATTAAACGTTCAGAAATAACGTCTAATTGATCATTGATTTGGTCCATATATTCGTCCATTTTAGGGTGTAATGTCAAGAATTCTGGTCCACGCATATACCAGTGAGTTTGGTGGATTACCACTGAAAACTGGCTTAGGTCCGCAACTAGTTGGTTTAATACTTCTTTAGTTTGTTCAAATTTCATTATACATCATCCTCCTAAATTTTTATCTACACTTTATTGTAGTACGAAACAACAAAAAAGTACACTAAAATTTCCATTTTTAAAACATTTCTCATTTAATAATTATTACAAACTGGATTGTTAGCTATTATTAGGTATTGGTATCGTGTCCAATGAATCGATAATCTCTTTTGCAACTTCGTTTAATGCTTCTTGCAATTCTTTATTCATCGTATCTATATCTTTTGAACCAGAAATGAACGCCATAAATAAATTAGATACAGCTTTTTTTTGATTATCTGGTACAAACCACTTTCCTTTTTCTTTTTCTAATTTTAGTTTCAGTTCAACTGGATCCGTTTTAATTTTAATTGATTTGACCCGCTCTTCTAAAATAGAAAAAGTTGCATCCAATGTTTTTTGCTCATCCTTGGCTATTTCAGGATCAGCTAATGTCTCTTTTACTAACTGCCTTGTCATCTCTTGCATCGCACTCACCAGATCCAATCCAGTCACATAATAAGTGATTGTGGCACCAGTTTTTGTTTCATCTATTTGAACAATTTTATAGGTTGTTTTTTCTCTTGCTTGCTGTAAAAGTTCGTTTGTTAACTGATCTGACTGTTTCTCTGGAACCTTTGCTCCGGTAGAGGATAATCCTTTGGCGAAATTTTCTTCGAACATTTTACTATTTTCATCCAGTTCTTTACCAACTTGTTCACCATCACGAAATTCTTTAGCAAACTTACTCTCTTCTTTTTGATAAACTAAACGATCAACGAACAATGTCCCAGCATCCTCTGCAGAAATCCCTTTAGATCCGCAACTCGTCAGAAAAATTCCCGCTAAAAGCAAAGAGATGATCCATAACTTCTTCATTTCCTTTCCTCCGTTCTCTTACTACTAGTAAAGCAAGTTCAGCCTTATTTGTCAAAAAAGTTATTCTAAATCTGCTCTTAATTTCGCTAATTGGTGATAACTGGTCGATAATTGCTGCTGGGTTGTTATAAATAGTGGATAAATCTGTTGATAAACTTCATAGTTCTCACCATTAGGTTCTACTATTTCATAAATTTTAACTTGTTCACAAGCTGTTTTTAAATCTGAAATTATACCTAAACTTTGCCAGCCTAATAAGACAGCCCCCAATGCTGAAGCTTCAATATTTTCAGTTAATGAAAGTTTATACCCAAAAACATCCGCCATCACTTTTTTAAAAACCTCTGAATCCGCAAAACCACCTGTCGCTCGAATTTCTTTCACAGCTCCGCCTAACTCTTCTAATTCTGTTAGAATACGCTTCAAATTCAAACAAATTCCTTCAATCACAGCACGCATCATTAATTTATCATCATGATTTCTTTTTAAGCCCACGAAACTACCCGTAGCTTCCGCATTCCACAATGGCGCACGCTCTCCAAGCAAATACGGATGAAACATCAGTCCCTTAGCTCCAGCTGGCATCCCTTTTACTAGCTCCATTACCTCATTATAAGGATTTTTCCCAGCTATACGTGCTTCATTTTGAACTTCTTTCAATAAATTTTCGCAAGCCCAATCGAAAATTCCGGCTCCATTACTTGTCGCGCCCCCAATAACCCAATGGTTTTCATCTAGAACACAACAAAAGGTCTCCGCTTGTGAATGAGTACAAGGCCGATCAACAATATAACGTAATGCTCCACTTGTTCCAACAGTCAATGTAGCCGTTCCTTTTGCCATTGCACCTAATCCTAGATTAGATAATGGTCCATCTGCCCCTCCCAACACAAAAATTGTTTTTGCTGACAAGCCCAAGTGCTCTAGCCATTCAGCACCTAAATCTGTTAATTGGTGAGTCGGTCTAACCAACAATGGCAACTGCTCAGTTGTGATTCCCATCTCTGATAAAGCCTGCTGATCCCAAATAAGATCATGAATATTTAAAAATCCAGTCCCAGAAGCTGTGCTGATATCTGTGATATATTGGCCGAATAATCGATAAAAAACATACTCTTTCATGCCAATGAATTTCTCTGCTTGCTCATAAATTTCCAGAAATTCTTCTTTCAGCCAACGAATTTTATGAAAAGGGGTCATAGGATGCATCGGTAATCCTGTATTTTGATACATCGTTTTTCCTAAGATTGTATCCTTTAGCTCTTCTGCATATTTTTCTGCACGATTATCCGCCCAAGTGATAACCCGAGTCAGTGGTTGATTATTTTTATCCATTACAATCAATCCATGCATCGCCGTAGAAAAAGATATAAGCGAAATTTCATGCGGCTGTACTGCACTTACTACTTGCTTAATACACGTAACCACTGCTTGAAAAATCTGCTCCACATCTTGTTCTGCCATACCTTCTGTTTCCTGAATGAGTGAATAACGAACGTATGCCGATGTCTGAACCTTTCCATCCTCACTAAAAGCGACAGCCTTTGTCTGCGTTGTGCCAATATCCACACCAATTGCTATTTTTTCCATATTCTCGCCTCATTTCTCACTTTTATTATTCCTAATAAAAAAAGAATTGTCTAGTTAAAAAAAGTGTTTAATTGCGTATTTATTTATGAAAGGAGATTTTTATGTCGATCATTTATTTTATTTTTGGTAGTGTTATTGGTTCGTTTCTTTGTCTAATAGCCGAACGAATTCCTATCGGAAAATCTATCTTATATCCTGCTTCTCATTGTTCTTATTGCCAGACTAAGTTATCAGTTCTTGAATTGATTCCGATTATTTCTATTATTTTTCTACGTTTCCGTTGCCGTTATTGTAAGTATAAATTATCATCAGTTTATTTTTACAGTGAGATGGTTTGTGGGTTGCTTTGTTCTTTTGTAGCTTTTAAGTCTGTTTACTCGCTGTATTCTCTTTGCTTTTTATTTACAGCAGTTACGTTATCTTTAACAGACATTTTCTATTTAATCGTTGAGCCTAAAATTTTCTATCCATTCTCTATTTTACTATGCATAGTGCACATTTATTTAGCTTTGCCTATTTATCTTTTCACAAGCATTATTATTTTCTTTAGCTTACATGCTTTAAACTATATCTTGCCTGATTCCATTGGAGGTGGAGATATTTTGCTACTAACCGTATGGGGAGCGCTTTTAGGGAGTGAATCTCTTATCTTTTTATTGTTCATTGCTAGCAGTAGTGGCTTGCTTTTTCTTTTAGTTTCCCGATATATTTTAAAGAAAAAAATGCGGCAACTTCCATTTGTACCATTTTTAAGTATCGGATTAATTTTTGTGTTTTTATGTAAATAAATAACAAGACAAAAGTAACATCAGCTTCTGTCTCGTTTTATATGTTATTTATCTTTCCAATTTTTCCGAATAAATCCAGCACGTCCAGAGCCTTCTTTATATAAGTTATAGTGTATGCTATGTTTTTTATAATACTCTTGATGATAGTCTTCTGCAGGATAAAAGGTTTGAGCTGGCTCTATTTTGGTCACGATTGGTTGCGTAAAACGCCCACTTGCTTGTAATGCAGCTTTCGATTTTTCTGCGATTTCTTTTTGAGTCTCATTGGCATAAAAAATGACTGGACGATAGGAATCGCCCCGATCAGCAAATTGACCTAGAGCATCAGTTGGATCTGTTTGTTGCCAGTAAGTTTCCACTAGTTTTTCATACGGGATAATGGTAGGGTCATAGGTAATTTCAACAGCTTCTGTATGTCCCGTCAAACCAGTCGTAACTTGTTCATATGTTGGATTTTCAACGTGCCCTCCCGTATAGCCAGCCACAACCGAAATGATCCCTGGCTGAGTATCAAAAGGTTTGACCATACACCAAAAACAGCCGCCAGCAAAAATTGCCTTTTCATATTGATGTTCCATTCTCACTTCACCTCTTCTTTTCCTTTATCATAAGCTGAATAAAAAAATAATGATATTGATTTGCCTGTAAAAAAAGGTATTGACCTGGGATGGTTCCCATATGATAAGTTAAACAAAAAGAAGGAGCTGTTCAAAAAATGAAAATCATCATTGAAGAAAACTATGAAAAAATGAGCCGAGTCGCAGCAAACATTCTACTAGGTAAAATGTACCAACAAAAACGAGTGAACTTAGCGATAACTGCTGGTTCAACACCTGTTAAAATGTATGAATATTTAGTTACTGACACAAGAAACAAGACCTATCTTGATAATGTGCACTATTACAACTTCGATGAGATCCCGTTCAAACAGAAAAAAGGGTATGGTGTAACCATGACAAATCTCAATAATCTCTTCTTTAAACCAGCTGAAATTCCTGAAAGCCAAATCCATCCTTTAGACGAAAATAACTACAAAACTCAAGACAAAAGAATTGAACAAGATGGCGGATTAGACTTGATTTTATTAGGTATCGGAGCAGATGGACATTATTGTGGGAATCTGCCAGGAACAACTAAATTTGAAGATTTAACCTCTTACGTGGGAGCAGATGCTACCGAAAATATGAAAGACATCTTACTAAGTGAAGTCGGTGGAGATGAAAATGAATGCCCAGACTTTTATGTGACGATGGGACCAAAAAGTGTGATGCAAGCCAAAGAAATTGTGCTTTTTGCTACAGGCAAGAGAAAAGCTTCTATCATCAAACGTGCATTCTTCGGTCCAATCACAAATGAAGTTCCTGCTTCTTTATTACAAACACACCCTAATGTAACGATCGTTTTAGATCAAGATGCTGCATCAGAGCTTCACTAATTAAAAAAGGCTTGAAATCAATTGATTTCAAGCCTTTTTCTATTTAACTATTTATTCAACTCATTCAAAGCATCTTCAGCAGCCATTTGTGCTTCAATATCAGAGATACTGTAGACATTTTCGCTAGCTACGCCAACTTCTTTTGGTTCCATGTTACGGTAACGAGCCATACCAGTACCAGCTGGAATAATCTTACCGATGATAACATTTTCTTTCAAACCAAGTAATGGGTCTTTTTTGCCGCGGATTGCAGCATCTGTTAACACACGAGTCGTTTCTTGGAATGACGCAGCAGATAAGAAACTGTTTGTTTCTAATGATGCTTTTGTGATTCCTAGTAAGACTGGACGGCTTGTTGCAGGAACGCCGCCAGCTACTAATGTGTCATAGTTACGATCTTTAAATTCAGCGATATCTAGTAATGTACCTGGCAAGATTTCAGTGTCACCTGGATCCATAACACGAACTTTGCGAAGCATTTGACGAACCATTACCTCGATATGTTTATCCCCGATTTCCACCCCTTGCATACGGTAAACACGTTGTACTTCACGTAATAGGTAGTTTTCAACAGATAAAACATCGCGAACTTGCAACAATTGCTTAGGATCAATTGAACCTTCTGTCAATGGCTCACCACGACGGATTGTATCACCTTCAGCAACTTTCATACGAGCAGTATAAGGTACTGTATACGTACGTGTATCAGTTTTCCCTTTGATCGTTACTTCTTTTTGACGTGTTGCAGGATCTTCAGAAATATCGATTACTTCACCGGTAACTTCTGTGATGACTGCTTGTCCTTTCGGATTACGTGCTTCAAAGATTTCTTGGACACGAGGTAGACCTTGAGTAATATCATCTCCGGCAACCCCACCTGTATGGAACGTACGCATTGTCAACTGAGTACCAGGCTCTCCGATTGATTGAGCGGCAATTGTACCAACTGCTTCACCAACTTCAACACCAGAACCAGTTGCTAAGTTACGACCATAACAGTGCTTACATACACCATGTTTGGTGTTACATGTAAATACGGAACGAATCGTCACTGTTTCAATACCAGCATCCACGATTTCTCTAGCAAGATCTTCAGAAATCAATTGATCTTCACCAATGATTACTTTACCAGTTTCAGGATGGATTACTGATTTACGTGTATAACGACCAAGTAGACGTTCTTCTAAAGGTTCAATGATTTCATTGCCTTCACGAATCGATTGGATCACTAAACCACGGTCAGTTCCACAATCGTCTTCACGGATGATTACATCTTGGGCAACGTCAACTAAACGACGAGTCAAGTAACCTGAATCGGCTGTCTTCAAGGCTGTATCGGTCATCCCTTTACGAGCTCCATGGGTAGAGATAAACATCTCCAAGACAGAAAGTCCTTCACGGAAGTTAGAAATGATCGGTAATTCCATGATACGGCCATTCGGTGCGGCCATAAGTCCACGCATACCAGCAAGCTGAGTAAAGTTGGAGATGTTACCACGGGCACCGGAATCTGACATCATGAAGATTGGATTTTTAGCATCCATACTTTCGATCAGTTTTTGTTGAATGTCATCTTTAGCAGCATTCCAAACAGCAATAACACGTTCATAACGTTCGTCATCTGTAATCAGACCACGACGGAATTGTTTTGTAATATTTTCTACTTGTTTATGGGCATCATCAATGATTTCTTGTTTCTCATGCAATACCATGATATCAGCGATACCAACAGTCATACCAGCATGAGTAGAATGTTTATAACCTAAATCTTTCATTCTATCAAGCATCTTAGAAGTTTCAGTGATATGGAATCTCTTGAATACTTCAGCGATGATATTTCCTAAGTTTTTCTTCTTGAATGGTAAAACTAATTCTTGTTCTTTAATGTGAGCAGGAATGTCTGTACCAGCCTCTACAAAGTACTTATCAGGCGTTTGCACGGTTAAGTTGTAGTCAGTTGGTTCATTCAAGTAAGGGAATTCTACAGGCATGATTTCATTAAAGATAATCTTACCTACAGTTGTGATCAAAATACGTTCTTTTTGCCAATCCGTAAACGGTTTGTCGCCAAGTAATGTTGTTTGAACCCCAATACGTGAGTGTAAATGGACATATCCATTGCGCCATGCTAACACAGCTTCGTTCATGTCGCGGAAGATCATACCTTCCCCTTCACGCTCGTCTTCTTCCATTGTTAGGTAGTAGTTACCTAAGACCATATCTTGAGAAGGTGTTACAACTGGTTTACCATCTTTTGGATTCAAAATGTTTTGAGCCGCTAACATCAGCATACGCGCTTCTGCTTGCGCTTCTTCGTTCAATGGTACGTGAACGGCCATTTGGTCTCCATCAAAATCGGCATTGTAGGCTTCACAAACTAGTGGGTGAAGACGAATTGCACGACCTTCAACTAATACTGGTTCAAAGGCTTGGATACCAAGTCTGTGCAGTGTAGGTGCTCGGTTAAGCAATACTGGATGTTCTTGAATAACTTCTTCTAAAATATCCCAAACTTCATCTTCTCCGCGTTCGATTTTACGTTTTGCGTTTTTGATGTTTGTTGCGATTTCACGTTGAACTAGTTCACGCATAACAAATGGTTTAAATAGTTCAATCGCCATTTCTTTTGGCAAACCACATTGGTACATCTTCAAGTTAGGTCCTACGACGATAACTGAACGACCAGAGTAATCCACACGTTTACCCAGTAAGTTTTGACGGAAACGACCTTGTTTCCCTTTCAACATATGAGAAAGAGATTTCAACGGACGGTTACCTGGTCCAGTTACCGGACGGCCACGACGACCATTATCGATCAACGCATCCACAGCTTCTTGCAGCATACGTTTTTCATTTTGTACGATGATACTTGGTGCATTTAAGTCTAATAAACGTTTTAGACGATTGTTACGGTTGATTACACGACGGTATAAGTCATTCAAATCACTTGTCGCAAAACGTCCACCCTCTAATTGAACCATTGGGCGTAAATCTGGCGGGATAACTGGAATAACATCCATAACCATCCAGCTTGGTAAGTTTCCAGAAGCACGGAATGCTTCTAAAATATCCAAACGACGGATTGCACGTGTTCTTTTTTGACCTTGAGCTGATTTTAAATCTTCTTTTAACCCAGCTACTTCACCATCTAAATCAACGTTATCCAATAATTGTTTAACAGCTTCTGCACCCATTGCTGCCGTGAAACCTTGACCATATTGATCACGTTTGTCACGGTATTCGCGCTCTGTTAATAATTGTTTTTTCTCTAGAGAAGTATCTCCGGCATCAATTACTACATAAGATGCAAAGTAAATGATTTCTTCTAAGGCACGAGGACTCATGTCCAAGACAAGACCCATACGAGATGGAATACCTTTGAAATACCAGATATGTGAAACGGGTGCTGCCAACTCGATGTGTCCCATACGTTCACGACGAACTTTAGAACGAGTGACTTCTACACCACAACGGTCACAAACGATTCCTTTATAACGGATACGTTTATATTTACCGCAGGCACATTCCCAGTCTTTTGTTGGGCCGAAAATGCGTTCACAGAACAAACCTTCACGTTCTGGTTTTAACGTACGATAGTTAATCGTTTCGGGTTTCTTTACTTCACCGTAAGACCAGCTTCTGATCTTTTCTGGAGAAGCCAAACCTATTTGCATACTTTCGAATTTATTTACATCGATCAAAAGGGATTCCCTCCATTTCTTGATAGGAAAAGTTAGAGCTGGAAGAAAAAATACTGTACTTTTTCTTCCAACAACTATGTTCGTTACCTCTCCGTAAAGAGAAAACAAAACATAACTAACTTGACAATTTTAATAAGACTTTTAACAATTAGTCTTTTGTATCTTCAGCAGTTTCTATTTCTTGTTCAAGAACTGCATCGGCAGCTTCTTTAGCTTCAGCTGCTTCTTTTTCTAATTGTTTCGCTGATTGTTGTTCGGCAAATTTTGTTAGGGCATCAACTGTGATCAAGTCATCATCATCGTCATCCATATCACGTAATTCGATTTCTTGTTCTTCGATGTCCAAGACGCGCATATCTAATCCTAGTGATTGTAATTCTTTTACCAACACGCGGAATGATTCTGGAACGCCTGGTTTTGGAATTGGTTCACCTTTGACGATGGCTTCGTATGTTTTCACACGACCAACAACGTCATCAGATTTGTACGTTAAAATTTCTTGTAATGTGTAAGCTGCACCGTATGCTTCCAGTGCCCATACTTCCATTTCCCCAAAACGTTGTCCACCAAATTGAGCTTTACCTCCAAGTGGTTGTTGGGTAACAAGTGAGTATGGTCCAATAGAACGGGCATGCAATTTATCATCAACCATGTGGGCAAGTTTGATCATGTACATCACACCAACAGAAATACGGTTATCAAATGGTTCACCTGTACGTCCGTCGTAAAGAACAGTTTTCGCATCACGAGCCATACCCGCTTCACGAACTGTTTCCCATACATCTTCATCGTTTGCACCATCGAATACTGGTGTTGCAATGTGGATACCTAACTGACGAGCAGCCATACCCAAGTGCAATTCTAGTACTTGTCCGATATTCATACGTGATGGTACCCCTAATGGGTTCAACATGATATCGATTGGTGTTCCATCTGGAAGGAACGGCATATCTTCTTCCGGCATAATACGGGATACAACCCCTTTATTACCGTGACGACCGGCCATTTTATCCCCTTCATTGATTTTACGTTTTTGAACGATATACACACGAACTAACATGTTCACACCTGGAGATAATTCGTCTCCAGCTTCACGAGTAAAGATTTTCACATCATGAACAATTCCGCCGCCACCATGAGGCACACGTAGAGATGTATCACGAACTTCACGAGCTTTTTCACCAAAGATTGCATGTAGTAAACGTTCTTCAGCAGATAACTCAGTTACCCCTTTAGGCGTTACTTTACCTACTAATAGGTCACCATCTTTAACTTCAGCACCGATACGGATAATTCCCATTTCGTCAAGGTCTTTTAATGCATCTTCCCCAACGTTTGGAATTTCACGAGTGATTTCTTCAGGGCCTAATTTTGTATCACGAGCTTCTGATTCGTATTCTTCAATATGAATAGAAGTATAGACATCATCTTTCACCAAACGGCGGCTCATGATGATCGCATCCTCGTAGTTATACCCTTCCCAAGTCATGAACCCAACAAGAACGTTTTGTCCTAAAGCCATTTCGCCTTCTTCCATAGAAGGTCCATCAGCTAATGTATCGCCTTTTTCAACTTTTTCGCCTAAAAGAACGATTGGACGTTGGTTGTAGCTTGTTCCTGAATTTGAACGACGGAATTTTGTTACCATATATTTATCTAATGCGCCATTGTCACGGCGAACGCGTACTTCTGATGCATCCACGTATTCAACAACACCATCATGTTTACATAAAAGAGCGGCACCTGAGTCATGTGCTGATTTGTATTCCATACCAGTTCCCACAAGTGGTGAACGAGGTTGGATCAAAGGCACTGCTTGACGTTGCATGTTGGCACCCATCAAGGCACGGTTGGAGTCATCGTTTTCCAAGAAAGGAATACATGCTGTCGCAACGGCAACTACTTGTTTAGGTGAAACGTCCATGTAATCGACTCTATCGATCGTTACTTCAAGGTTTTCACTTTGCAGACGAGCCATTACTAATTCTTCAGCAAAAGTTCCATCTTCATTTAAGCGTGAGTTTGCTTGCGCTACGATATAGTGATCTTCCGTGTCAGCAGTTAAGTAATCCACTTGATCGGTTACTTTACCAGTTGCACGATCTACACGACGGTAAGGTGTTTCGATAAATCCAAATTTGTTGACCTTTGCATAACTTGACAAGCTATTGATCAATCCGATATTTGGTCCCTCAGGTGTTTCAATCGGACACATACGGCCATAGTGGGAATAGTGAACATCTCGAACTTCATAACCGGCACGGTCACGAGTCAAACCACCAGGTCCTAAGGCAGATAGACGACGTTTGTGAGTCAACTCACCTAGAGGATTTGTTTGGTCCATGAATTGTGACAATTGAGAAGAACCAAAGAATTCTTTGATACTTGCTACTACTGGACGAATATTGATCAATTGTTGTGGTGTCAACGTTTCAGTATCTTGGATAGACATTCTTTCACGAACTACACGTTCCATACGAGCTAAACCAATACGGAATTGGTTTTGCAATAATTCACCAACTGAACGAATACGACGGTTTCCTAAGTGATCGATATCATCCACGTTACCGATATCTTCTTGTAAGTTAAAGAAATAACTCATTGAAGCTACGATATCTGCTGGGCGAACCGTTTTCACACTTGTATCAGGATAACCATTACCAATTACGTTAACGATGCGTTCTGGATCTTTTGGAGAAAGAACTTTGATTACTTGAACCGTCATTGGTTCAGTTACCACGCCATCTTCGCTAGGGTAATAAGTCACGCTGTTTAAGCCGTTGTCAATATGTTCACCTAATGTTTCCATTACTTGATGAGTTAACACTGTTCCTTTTTCAACAAGGATTTCTCCTGTTTCAGAATCGATCAATGTTTCTCCTAAAGTTAGGTTCAATAGACGTGTTTTTAAATCTAATTTTTTGTTGACTTTGTAACGACCAACATTTGCTAGATCGTAACGTTTTGGATCGAAGAAACGAGCATTCAACAAGTTACGAGAACTGTCTGCTGTTTTCGGCTCACCAGGTCGAAGACGCTCATAAATATCTTTCAAGCCTTCTTCTGTACGAGAATCGCTAGCATTTTTGTGTAAGTCTTTTTCGATTGTATTACGTAAACTTAATGTTTCGCCGAAAATTTCAAAAATTGTATCGTCAGAGCCAAAACCTAAGGCACGAACTAAAACAGTTAAAGGAATTTTACGAGTACGGTCAATACGTACGTAAGAGATGTCTTTAGCATCAGTTTCCATCTCTAACCATGCGCCACGGTTAGGAATCACTGTTGAACCAAAGCCTTCTTTACCATTTTTATCTACTTTTCCGTGGAAATAAACACCTGGTGAACGAACCAATTGAGAAACGATAACACGTTCTGCTCCATTGATGATGAATGTTCCCATTTCTGTCATTAGAGGGAAATCACCGAAGAAGACTTCTTGTGATTTGATTTCTCCAGATTCACGGTTTGTCAATCGTAGAGTAACGTGTAAAGGTGCAGAGTAGTTTGCGTCATGTGAACGCGCTTCTTCTACAGTATACTTAGGTTCTTTTAATTCATAATCCACAAATTCCAAGGATAAATTGCCTTGAAAATCATCAATCGGTAAAATGTCTTCAAACATTTCTCTTAATCCTTCATCTAAAAACCATTGATAAGAGTCTGTTTGAATTTCGATCAAGTTGGGTAATTCCAACACTTCACTGATCCGGGCGAAACTTCTACGTTCGCGGTGTTTTCCGTATTTTACTACGTGTCCAGCCAAGCTCTTCACTCCTCTAATTAAAAGTCTATCAAAACACTAACCGAAAACATTTCATTAATATTACAAATATTAAATATTTGTAATATTGTGCATTTTTTGCAGTTTTTAGGCAAAAAAAAACCAAAAATAGAATGTGCTCTTGAAAATTTCTCGTGCGTCTCTACTTTTGTTTCCCTATTAAAAACCGGAACGGACAATATTTCGCTCCTGCTTTGTCATTTTTCAGATAGTTTTTGCATCTATACATTGTACTTCCTACTATAGTAAAAGTCAAGGGTTTCTATAGACTTTTCAGGTTCAGAAAAAAGGACACTCTACAATGATTGAGCATCCTTTTTTTCACTTATCATAATTTACTTAACAGTTACTTCTCCAGTTACTGTCGCATCCTCTTTATCTAAGGTTGCTGATGTTTTATATTCTTCTTTTTCAAAAGTTACTTTACCTTCAACTTTTGTTCCGTTTAAAACAAAACCATTTGCTTTAACTAAGATGTCTCCTTTGATTGTTCCGTTAACAATGTTGAAGTTTTCTGTTTCAACGATCAATTGAGGAACGGTTACTGTATACTCAGCTGTAACTTTTTTATCTGAATCTTGTGCATACAAAGCTAATTTTCTATAAATATCTCCTGATTTTTCACCTTTGTCATGGAACTCACCTGCAACAGTCACATCTTTATCAAACGTAAGGTCTGCAGTAGCTGCAACGATCCAGTTGCCATCTTTGCCTAAAGCTTTTTCGATTACTTCTGGTTTATCACTGATTGAAGCACCACTTACTGCATCCACACTTGAACTCATTGATGTTTCAGTTTTGCTGTCAGACGAACTATTTTTAGAAGTTTTATTGTCACTGTTACATGCACCTAATACTAATACAGTTGCTGCTAATGTTCCGAATGTAATTAATTTTTTTGAAATCATATTTTCTCTCCTCGTCTTTTGTTATTTGTTTCTCTAGTAAATTCTAGCATGAAAGAGTTAAATTTAAAAAAATTATATCTTTTATATACAACTTTTATATTTACCCATAATCAAACTAGGCTAAATAAAAATAGTGGGACCAAATAAAAAAAGAACCCAACTGCGCGAAGCAATCTGATTCCTTTCTTTATTAAGCAACTTATCCACCTATCAAAAAGTCTAAAACATTCCAACCATCTGATGTTTGACCACGATATAATTCTGTAAATCCACATCTTTCGCAGCTAACGGTGATAAATTTTTTGTTTTGCACATCAAATATTTTGGCAAAGTTTCCACCTGTTGCTTGAAACTGATCTGAAACATAATGTGTATGTCCACATTTATCACAAACATATTGTTGTTTTTCCATTTTTCTCCACTCCATCTCTATGAATTCCCCATTACTTTTAATGGTACAAATCTTTCTACCACTTAACTATAGCAAGCTTTTCAAGAGAAATCATACATCCAAAGATGGATTTTTTTCTCCTCATTCAGGCGTATTGCGGTTGACCGCCCTCTTCTTCATCAGATACAATGGCAGTATTATAAAGGAGCGAAGTCTATGTCTACAAAGAGCCAGGTATTGACCCTATTAATGAAACAAGCACCCGCATTTATTTCCGGAGAAGATATGGCGCAACAACTTTCCCTTTCACGAACAGCTATCTGGAAAGCAATCAACGAATTAAAAAAAGAAGGACATATGATTTCCAGTAGCCGCAACAAAGGTTATTGCTATGAACAGTCCGATGTTTTATCTGCCGAAGGAATACGTTTGGCTTTAGATTCAGTAACACCTGAACTTTCAATCCACGTGCTAAATTCTTCAGAATCTACCATGAAAGATGCAAAGTTAGCCGCCATCAATGGTAAACCAACTAACACATTAATCGTAGCAGATATTCAAGAAGCACCAAAAGGCCGATTCGGTCGGCCCTTCTTCTCAAAAGCGGGTGGTGGCATTTACATGAGTATGCTGCTAAGACCCAATCAAATTTTTGAAGAAATGGCCCAGTATACGCTAATCATGGCTGTAGCAATCACTCGTGCAATGGACAAACTAACCCATGTAAATGCACAGATCAAATGGGTTAATGATATTTACATTAATGGAAAAAAAGTCTGCGGCATTTTATCAGAAGCCATGAGTGATGTTGAATCTGGTCAAATTTCAAACGTTATTATTGGGATGGGAATCAATTTTTCTTTGAAACAAAATGAATTTCCAGAAGAACTTAGAGAAAAAGCAACTTCACTATTTCCAAAAAGCCCACCAAGCATTACACGAAATGACTTGATTGCATCCATTTGGAATGAATTTTATAAAATACTGAATCAACTACCTGAACAAGATTTTTTAGAAGAATACCGTCAAAAATCATTTGTACTAGGGAGAAGTGTGTCATTTACGCAAGCAGGCATCGAGTATGAAGGGATTGCTACAACAATTAATGATCACGGAGAATTGGTTGTACGACTTCCAAATAAGACCGAAAAAGTGCTCTCTTCTGGTGAAATCAGTCTAAGTAGCATATATCCTGCGGTTTAGTTGAGCAAAACATCAAACATTAAGAATTTATTAAGAACATAAAGCTTTCCCTTTCACTTGTTTGTTATATATTTCCGATATGTTACATTTACATTGCAAAATAATACGAATGTTACAAAAGGAGAAGATTTATGAAAAAAATAGTTTTTTGTTTGGTTGCCTTATCTCTCACTCTTCCAGTTCCAAGCTTTGCGGAAGAATCCCCACTAATTGGAAATCCTTCAACTGGAATTTCCACAGTGTTAATTAAGGAGAACGGAACAAAACAAAAAGTTACCCTAGCGATGTCCTCTCCTATTAAGAATGAAGAAAACAGAAAAATCTCATTATTAAACACAGGAGAACAAAAAACCGTTTATCTTTCAATCGCTGGAATTGCCATCATTTTACTAGCTATCTTATTTCTGTTTATTAAAAGTAAAAAAAATCGGTAAAGTGTAAGAAGGAAGCAAAACCTGGTAACGGTTCTGCTTCCCTCTATTTATTTATAGCTTCTCTAAAATAATTGTTAGTAATAACCCAAACAGGTAACTGCTGTTAAATGCCACCAAATTTTTGATTGAATAGCTAAAACTTTTAGGATGAGGTAATTCTTCTTTAAATAACTGAAGATTTTTCCAAACAGTCGGCAAAGATAAAAATACAACCAAAATCGGCCAACGATACACGCCAAATGGCAATCCAATCAAAACGACTAGGTAACAAGCTAGCATCAGTAGTTGAAATAAAACAACACCCTGTTTTCGACCAATATAGTAAACTAACGTATAGCGATGATTTTCAATATCTGTATCTAAATCTCTCAAATTATTTGCTAACATAATATTGGCAATGGTAAACACCATCGGCAAAGCGGCCCAAACGACCGCTAATACCGCCCACAAACTCCCCGTCAAAGCAAAGGTTCCCTTACTCCAGTCAAGCAGCAAATAAAACGGACGATTCTCTTGGACATTCAAATAAATCGTCATAGCAAAAATCCCAAGCCCCATTGTAAAGCCGCTGAATACTTCCCCTAAAGGCATTCTTGATAAAGGTATCGGACCAAAGGTATAAAAGATGCCTATAAAACAACATACACCTCCCATAACCAAAAACAACCAACCTGTCTGAATTGTCAAAATAACACCAATCATCGCAGAAAAAGCAATCATTCCAAAAATCATATTCCTGACAAGCCCTGGGGAAATTCCCGAGCTGCCAATAATGTTCTCTTCGTACTTATATACTTGAGATTTTGCTTTTTTGAAATCCATATAATTATTGATTGCGGTCGTTGCCATATCAAAAACAACCATTCCAATAAAAAACAGTGATGTATAACCTAACTGAAACTCGTGAAAATAAGCAATAGAGAACAACACCCCAATAGCAAAAGGAAATAGACTAGCTAACTTCGTCCGAATTTCCACAACTTGCAAAAACACATTCAACGACATATTTATTCTCCTTACTTCAAGTCTTTACGCTCACCCATTGTATAACCTGAATCTTTTCCTAATTCAAAACTCTTTTCAATATCTTTACTTACGTATACTTTATCCTCTTTTGTAACAAAAATCACATCAACATTTTTCAAGCTTTCCGCATATTCCAACCCTTTTTTTACTCCCATAGAAAATACAGCTGTTGATAATCCGTCACCATCAATAGATTCGTTTGTAATTATTGTCACTCCAGCAATATCATTATCAAATGGATACCCCGTTTTTGGATCAAATAAATGATGATAGCTTTTGCCGTCTACTTCTAAAAAGCGCTCGTAGATACCAGAAGTAACTAACGTTTTATTACTTTCTTGAATGGTTCCAATTACCGTATTACGCGCTTTATTGGGATCTTGGATACCAACATTCCAATCCATATCCTTGCCTCGAGGACTATGCCCTAGCACATAAACATTTCCACCTAAATCAACGATTGCCGTCGTTACACCGTTATCTTTTAAGACTTTCACCACTTCATCCGTAATAAATCCTTTAGCAATGGCACCTAAATCAAGCTGCATGCCTTTTTCTTCAAGATAAACAGACTGATCTTTATCATTTAATTTTACTTTTTTATAATCAACTAATTTTAACGCCTGATCAATTTCTTCTTGTGAAGGTTTACGGGCATCATCAAAACCAATATGCCAAAGTTGTGTGACTGGACCGATGGCCATATCAAATCCGCCAGAAGAATCTTCACTATATTCATATGCTCTTTTTAACAGCGGATAAATGTCGTCAGAAACTTTGACTGGTTTGATCCCAGCTTGTTCATTGATTTCATCTATTTCTGATCCTTTTTCGTTTACAGTGATTTTATCACCTAATTCTTTTACTCGATCAAAAGCTTTTTTCAATACATCTTTTTTACCATCATCATAAATTCTTACTCGTACATATGTCCCTAATAATGATTGCTGATCTGAATAAGGTTCTTTATTAATTTTTGACTCTTTATTTTTTCCGTTACATCCGGCTAGAATAACTAAAATTAGTGCCGCCATTACTATTATTAGTGATTTTCTGTTTTTCATCGTATCCCTCTTTCTAAATAGAAAAATTATCCTATTCATAGTAGCGCTTTTTTTCGTGAATGGGAAGGATTTTCTATCTGCTATTTATGTATTTTGATAAAAATAAAAGCAGAATTCAGAGTAGTACCTGAATTCTGCCACATATATTTTTTGGTTCACTTGTGTAAAAAATTATTTTTTCATTACGATGTTATCTACAACGATTTCGTTAGTGTCGCCTTTTTCAGCGGCATTGATTAATTGTTCAGCGTACATCATAAATGAATGAGAGCTGTGAGTTGCACCTGTTACGACTTCTACGTCTGCAGCTGATTTGCCTTCTTCACTCATTGTTTTTACTAATTCTTCATTTAACGTTTTGATGTATTCAGCAGGGCCAACGCCAGCTTTGTCTTTCATGTTTTTGTTGTAGTCAGCGTCATCTTTTTTAGACTTGCCTTCATCATTCACGTTATCGTAGTTAGATTCAGTTACTTTTCCATCTTTAACGACAATTGAAAAGTCTGTGTGGTAGCCATTTGAGTTATTTTTTTCTTTCAATGAATACGTACCATCTTTAAGGTCAGCACCATTGTCGATTTCGATTGTTTTTGTATCCCCAGCTTGAGCAGCTTGGATTAATTGTTGTGCATAGTTTTGGAATGATTCACTAGAGTGAGTCGCACCAGTTACAACTTCAACACCATCAGCGCTTTGTGCTTTAACAAAAGAGTCATTTAAGTCTTTAATGTATTCAGCTGGACCTACACCAGATTTTGCTTTCATGTTTTTGTTGTAGTCTTTATCATCAGCTTTTGATTTGCCTTCAGCATTGATATTGTCATATTTAGATTCAGTAATTTTACCATCTTTAACAGTCATTTCAAATGTTGCACGGTAACCATTAGATTCATTTTTTTCTTCTAATTTATACGTGCCGTCTTGTAAATCTGCACCAGCTTCTTTTTCTGTTGCTTTAGAAGATTCAGCTGTTTTTGATGTTGCAGTGTTTGAGTCAGATGATTTTGCTGTCTCTTTCTTTTGATCTGATCCACATGCTGCTAATAAAAGAGATGAAAGTGCGATAGCTGTGAAGCCTTTTACAAATTTGTTCATTTTCATTTTAGTCACCTTTTCCTTTTCTTTAACATTCCACAAAATAAGTTTGTGATATATTTTACATTCTATAGAAAATTTTGATTATGTCAAACACATTTATAAAAGAAAGACAAAATTTTACCCATTTTTCACGCTTTTTTAATAAAAAAAAATTATTCCCTCTATTTATGAATTGTTATTAGACAAAAACAAAAAATGGCTTTATAATGAATTCGATTGTGTATTTATTATCATTTTATATTTCATTTTTTTAAGGAGCGGATTATCAATGACAAAGCAAAAAATTGTCGTTGTGGGAGCTGGTTATGCTGGAGTTTCAGCAACTAAATTTTTAGCCAAAAAATTAAAAAAAGATTCTGACGTTGAGATTACTCTAATTGATCGTCATTCTTACCACACCATGATGACTGAGTTGCACGAAGTAGCTGGAGGACGCGTTGAACCTTCTGCGATTCAATATGACTTACAACGTTTATTCTCACGTAAAAAGAATGTTAATCTTGTAACAGACACTGTAACTGGTATTGATAAAGACAAAAAAGTCGTTCAAACAAAGTTAGGTTCTTATGAATTTGACCAATTGATTATCGGTATGGGTGGCGAGCCAAATGATTTTGGTACTCCAGGCGTAAAAGAACATGGATTTACTCTATGGTCTTTTGAAAATGCTCTGAAAATTCGCGAACATATTTTGGAAACAGTTGAAAAAGCAGCAATCGAACCAGATCCAGAAGTTCGTAAAGCGATGCTAACATTTGTTGTCTGCGGTTCAGGATTTACTGGTATCGAAATGGTCGGCGAACTAATCGACTGGAAAGATCGTCTTGCAAAAGACTTCAAACTTGATCCTAATGAATTTACATTAATGGTCGTTGAAGCAATGCCGACAATCTTAAACATGTTATCTCGTAATGATGCAGCCAAAGCTGAACGTTATTTAGAGAAGAAAAATGTTAAATTATTACTTAACGCACCAATCGTTGAAGTGGCTGCAGATCACATCAAATTAAAAGATGGTTCTTCTGTTGCAACCCACACATTGATTTGGACTGCTGGTGTTAAAGCGACTTCTGACGCTGCTGACTTCGGTTTGGAATCAGCTCGTGGTAATCGTTTGATTGCAAATGAATTTATGCAAGCCAAAGGATACGAAGACAAAAACATTTATATCGTTGGTGACTTGGTCTATTATGAAGAGTTTCCTGAAACACCAACACCTCAAATCGTTCAAGCAGCTGAACAAACGGGTCACACAGCAGCAGCTAATATTGTTGCTGATATTAAAGGGACTGAAAAACATAAGTTCAAAGGAAATTATCAAGGATTCATGGTTTCTGTCGGCTCTAAATGGGGCGTAGCAAACCTATTTGATAAAATTCACCTTAGCGGCTTCTTAGCAATCATTATGAAGCACATCGTTAACTTGAAATATTTCTTTGATATCCGTTCTGGTTATTATATGTTCCAATATATTATGCATGAATTCTTCCATATTAAAGATGACCGTAATGTAACACGAGGACATTCTTCTCGTTACGGCAACGTTTTATGGAGCGTACCACTACGTGTATTCTACGGAACAGTTTGGTTAGTAGAATCAATGAAGAAAATTGTTGGAAACGGTGATTACTTAAAACCAAGCACTTGGTTTGGCGAAGGTTCATGGTTTACTGATAAAGTTGTCTTCCCATTCCCTTGGTTGCAAGAACAAGTTACAACAGGTGCATCTGCAGCTGCTGAAACAACAACTGCAGCAAGCGGTGCCGGAGCAGACGCGGCAGCTGATACAGCAACTAAAGCTGCTCACTTTGGTTTAAGCTATGCATACGGTGAAGAACCAATGCAAGTTTTCGATCATATGCCTAAATGGTTTGAAAGTGTGATGAAATTCATGATGCCAAACCAAGACGTTGCTTTATTCATGCAAAAATTCATGACAATCGTTGAAGTCTTGATTGCTTTAGCCTTGATCGCTGGATTATTCACATGGTTAAGCAGTGCTGCTACAATCGGTTTAACTGTTGCTTTCTGTCTATCAGGTATGTTCTATTGGGTAAACATCTGGTTTATCTTTGTAGCCTTCGCTTTAATGAATGGTTCTGGGCGTGCACTTGGTTTAGACCGTTGGGTTATCCCTTGGTTACAACGTAAACTAGGTAAATGGTGGTACGGAACACCTAAATCCAGATACGGCAGTAAATAATTAGTCCTTTTATAGTAAAAATCTAAGAGAGTTCTAGGTTTACTCCTAGAACTTTCTTTTCTCATTATGATAGATGAGTCAAAACTAAAAACTACAAAGGAGAGGAAAGAAGTGAATTTTAAAGAATTTATTCAAAAAAGTTATTTGCGCCCTTGGGATATTGTAATTATTTTACTTTTAGCCCTCAGTTCTTTCTTGCCCCTTGTTGTTTTTGGCATACAAAATACAGCACCAGCTGACGCAACAAAACAAGCCGTATTAAAAGTGGATGGTGAAGTAATCAAAGTCTTTGATTTAAAAGAAGATGGACCCACTTATACATATAAATATGAGGATTCTGATGGTGATTATAATTTGATCGAGGTAAGTGGAGATAAAATTCGTATGGTGGAATCAAATTGCGGAGATCAAATCTGCGTACAACGTGGTTGGATATCTAAAGCGGGAGAAACACCGATTGCTTGCCTACCCCACAATCTATTCATCACAGTTGAGGCTTCTGACGGGAGTGAAGATGGCAGTTTGATTTATTAAACAATGTCAGTATATTATGAGCAAATTACAAAAAAACATCTATATTTCCATGCTAGTTGCCCAAGGTATAATTATTGGATTGATTGAAAATATGATTCCTTACCCCTTTGCTTTTGCTCCTGGCGCAAAACTGGGTCTAGCTAACTTAATTACGATCATTGCCATTTTTACAATGCGAAAAAGAGATAGTTTCTTTCTAGTTTGTATGCGTCTAATTCTGACGACTTTACTAGGCGGAACAATCTCTACATTCTTTTATAGTGCCAGTGGTGCTTTACTCAGTTATTTAGGAATGCTTATTATCATGCAGCTAGGACCTAAACGTGTCAGTATTATCGGTATTAGCGCAGCTGGAGGCTTCTTGCATAATGTTGGACAACTATTAACCACTTGCTTCTTTGCCCAATCATGGGCTCCTATGCTCTATCTGCCGTTCCTTTCGATTATTGGTCTATTATCTGGTATCGCTATAGGAATTGCAGCCAATTATCTATTGCGTCATGTTCAAACCTTACGGCAATTTCAATTAAATTATGAATCGACAACAAAACATAAATGGAGTCAATATTTCCAGTAATATTATAGTCTGATCCAGTACAACCAAAGGAGTCATTTTATGAACATTCATCCAATGTGGAAAAAATATCCTGAACTTGCAAAAGAATTAAACAGCACATTAAAGCTGATGGAAAACAGTGTTAACCTAAAAAATAAAGAAGTAGAACATGCGGTCATGTCTATGATCCATTCTGGAGGCAAATTATTGCGTCCAGCCTATCAACTTTTATTTTCGCAATTTGGTGAGAAGAAAGAAGCAAAAAAAGCTATCGCCTTAGCTGCGGCTATTGAGTTATTGCACACAGCAACATTGATACACGATGATATTGTAGACGATGCAGACATTAGAAGAAATTTACCCACTATTCGTTCTCAATTCGGCAATAGTACCGCAGTTTATGCTGGGGATTATCTATTTGTTAGCTGTTTCAAACTTTTAGCGGACTACTCTTCTTCTTTAAAAAGTATCCAGTTAAACTCTAGAAGTATGGAAAAAATATTAAGTGGCGAATTAGGTCAAATGGACAATCGCTACAATCTTGAGATGACCATCGATCAATACCTAGAGAACATTTCTGGTAAAACTGCCGAACTTTTTTCACTAAGTTGCTTTGTCGGTGCATACGAGAGCGGGACAACAGAACGATTTGCTAAAAATTGTGGAAAAATCGGTGAAAGTATTGGAATTGCCTTTCAAATTATCGATGACGTTTTAGACTATACCCAAAGTCCAGAACAAATTGGCAAGCCCGTATTGGAAGATGTTCGTCAGGGAATTTATTCACTACCACTTTTATATGCCTTAGAAGAAGGACGGGAAACCTTGGTTCCTTATCTAGAAAAAGGAGCATCATTAACTGAAGCTGAAACAAATAAAATCTACGAACTCGTCCATTCGTTTAACGGAGTTGCTAAAGCTCAAAAACTTGCAAAAACGTATACGCAACAAGCATTAAAAGGAATTAGTAAGTTACCTGAAACATCTACCGGTGCTAAAAGTGAGTTATTGACGATCACACAAGCAATTCTTGCACGAACAAACTAAAAACAAGGATAAAACGTTAACCGTTTTATCCTTGTTTTTTATCTCATCGTCACAAATTCTTCTGAACCTGTCGGATGAATGGCAACTGTATTATCGAAATCTTTCTTCGTAGCCCCCATTTTAATAGCTACTGCAAAACCTTGGAGCATTTCATCTACGCCAAGACCTATTCCATGTAACCCAACAATTTTTTCTTCCTCACCTACACAAACCAACTTCATATCGCATTTTTGACGATATTCACCTAATGCAAAATACATTGGTGTAAAAGTAGATTGGTAGATTTTGATATTTTCATCACCATATTTTTCGACTGCTTCCTTTTCTGTTAAACCAACTGTAGCAATCGGAGGATGTGTAAAGACCACCGTTGGTATCGTCTCGTAATCTAAATGCTCATTGACTTTCCCATTAAATAGGCGTTCTGATAATCTTCTTCCTGCCGCAATCGCAACAGGTGTTAAATCAATTTTTCCAATGACATCTCCTACAGCATAGATACCTGATTGTGTAGTGTTTTGAAACTTATCTACTTTCACAATACCGTGATCGCCCAACTCAACTTGAGTATTCTCTAACCCTAGTGAATCAGTATTCGGTCGACGACCCGTTCCATAAATAACACAGTCTGCAGTAATTTTAGTTCCATTTTCAAACGTAATTTCTAACGCTCCTGATTCAAGTTTTTCAATCGAACGAGGAGTACAATGAGGATAAATATGCATCCCATCTTTACGATAGTGCTCAACGACTTTTTCAGATAACAGTTCATCAAAATCACGTAGAGGACGTTCATTTCTAAAAGCCCAGTGTGTTTCAGACCCCAGCCCGTTGACCGTTCCAGCAAGTTCTGCTGCTATATAGCCAGCTCCTACAAAAACCACGCGCTTAGGCAACTCTTCTAATGCAAAAAAGCCATTAGAATCAATCGCATACTCCCCACCAGGAATATCCAATTTTACAGGTCGTCCGCCTGTTGCAATCAAAATGTGCGGTGCAGTATATGTTTCTTCCCCAGCCTTGACCGTATGATCATCAATAAACGTTGCATACTCAGATAACACTTCAACATTATTACTGTCTAACCCACGATGATAAGCAGCATGTAAATTATTGATATAAGCTTCACGATTTTGAACAAGTTCTTTAAAATTAAATGCCTTTAACTCCACATCAAATCCGTAGCCTTCTGTGTCTCGTTTCATCATTTCCATCATGGAACTTGCTTGCCACATGACTTTTTTTGGTACACAACCAACATTAACACAGGTTCCACCAATGTCAGAAGCTTCAATCAGTAAAACTTTGGCACCATGCATACCAGCACGATTTGCTGAAGCGATACCGCCACTTCCTCCGCCAATCACGATGTAATCATATTGTTTTGACATAGTTTCACTTGCCTTTCCTGCAATGAAAGGGATAAGCCGTAACAGCCGATCCCTCAATCACTTTATTTATTTTTTCTTACGAATCATATCTCCAATTGCTACTGGATTTTCAACCGGCATTGTTAAAATCATCATTGGATTTGGTGCACGGTCAATCGATTCACCATCTTCATTATACATAATTTCTACCCTTTGATGGAAGTGATTGAACCCAGGTCCGTAAAATTCAATCTCATCACCTACGCTGAAATGGTTTCTTTGACGTATGGTTGCAACTTTTGTTTCAGGATCATAAGCCATAACTTCTCCAATAAATTTATATTGAGGAATCTTGCGGCGTTCTCCAAATAATTGCTCTTCATCTGTTGGTACATGATAATAAAAACCAGTTGAAAGCTCTCTTTGAGCCACTTTCCAAAGTTCGTCAATCCATTCTTGTTTGCATTCATAGTTTTCCGGATCTTCCATATACGTATCAACAGCTTTTTTATATACATTAGCCACAGTTGAAACGTAATGGATAGATTTCATCCGTCCTTCGATTTTAAAGCTGTCCACTCCATTTTGGATCAATTCAGGAATATGCTGGATCATGGCCATATCAACGGCACTCATTGAAAACTCTTCTTCTACTTCACCTTTATCAGTTAAGTTTGTCCGCTGACCACCAAACGGCATATCGTATAACTCATATTTCCAGCGGCAAGATTGAGAACAGCCACCGCGGTTCGCATCACGCATTGACATGTGATTAGACAACGTACATCTACCAGAATATGAAATACACATTGCTCCGTGGATAAACGCTTCAATCTCCACATCTGTATTTTTTCGAATTTCTGCCACTTCGTCCATTGATACTTCACGAGCTAGAACAACACGCTCCAACCCTTCGTTTTTCCAAAATTCCAGTGTTTCATAATTTGTAGCTGAGGCTTGTGTCGACAAATGGATCGGTAAACCTGGTGCTTCCGATGCACAAATTTCAATCAAAGCTGGATCAGAGACGATTACTGCAGAAATACCAACATCTCGTATTTCTCTAAAAAATTCTCCTGCTCCTTCTTGATTTCCTTCATGAGTGACCATATTTGCCGCCACATAGACTTTTGCACCATGTTCTTTAGCGAACTCTACCCCTTCGATCATATCTTCTTTTGTAAAGTTTCCTGCGCGACTGCGTAATCCGTAAGCATTCCCGCCAATATAAACGGCATCTGCACCATAATGAATGGCTGTTTTTAGTTTTTCTAGCGTCCCTGCTGGTGCTAAGACCTCAGGACGCTTCAATGTTCGTTCGTTTGTCATATGTTTTTTCTCCTTATTTTATCTCATCTGGATCTAAATCAAAAAATCCAATATCTAATCCACGATTTTCTGGATGTAATGCTTCGATTTGTTCGATTGATTTTTGAGCATGCTCACTCGACCAAAGACCCGCTTTGATTTGTTCTTTTGCATCTACGAATAATTTAGCTACTTCTACAAAATTTTGACCTGGTGCATAGATTCCATCGAGTTTCCACTTTGTGTAATTATGTTCATGTAGTTTGCCAAGTTCACCGATTAAATTTACATCATTGTCCGCAAAAATATGTGTACCGTGGCTATCTTCATAAATAGAATAGTGTGTTTCTTCTTTTTTCGGTTCAGATATAAATAAACCACGTTCTTTACTGACTGACTCATCACTTTTTGTAAAATTATAGTAGTTTTGCAGTAAAGGTCGTTTTGATTGATGAATACATGTGGCGCCATATACAAGTATTTCTGCTGGAACCATCAAATTATCTTTCATGGCTTTCATTTCTTCAAAGGGAACCTCACGTGCTAACACGGCTCCAACCGATCCACGTTTCGCCCAGAAATTAATTTGACGGGAGCTAGTCACTAGCGTTTCACCATCATAGATGTAAGGAATATCAATATTATCCCGCTGCATTACAAACACAACACCTGGATCGCCAACCGTTACTTGATCTACGTTAATCTCCTTTAAAAACGTTAAATATTCCGGAACTTGCTTCATCTTTTCTGGATGCATAATCCCGTTTAGTGCAACAGTGACTTTTTTACCAGCTTCATGAGCCTTTTCAGTAATCATTCGCTGTTCCTCACGAGAAAACGATATTGGCAAGCGTAACCCAAACATTTCTTCTCCAATATATAAAGTGTCCACCCCTACTGCTAACAACGCCTCTGCTTGTTCGACGGACTCAGCAGTTGCAATAAGTTCAATCATTTTGTATCCTCCCTTAAAGGCTGAACAGGTTGTCCATCCCTTGAATCTAGATAATTTTAAAACTGAATACACAAGCTTAGCATCGACTAAATGATAGTAAAAGTTGAAATATGACA
Organism: Enterococcus sp. AAFC-DPL-5146; assembly: GCF_058216635.1. Taxonomy (NCBI): domain Bacteria; kingdom Bacillati; phylum Bacillota; class Bacilli; order Lactobacillales; family Enterococcaceae; genus Enterococcus; species Enterococcus sp. AAFC-DPL-5146. The sequence continues at coordinate 2,894,784 of NZ_CM177103.1, forward strand.
CTTTTAGTCACAGGCAAATTTTGTCTTTTTTTCCGAGATGCTAGTTCATAAAGCTAAGTAGCTTAAATCGCTCATTCAACTAAAATTATTTGGCACTTTTTTTTATTTTTGTAGCCTTCTAACGACTGTTTTATAGTAGCACAGGTTCACAAACTTTCCAATAGCCTCTCTTTATTTTAACGAACTTTTTTCACAAATCAGCTCCTCTATTCTTTTTTATTTTCCCTAAAATTAAAAATACCGAAGCAGGTGATTTAACACTGCTTCGGTATTTCGATAGTTATAATCAAACGGATTGTAAGACTGGTTCTTGTTTAGGTGATTTAACATTCAAGGTTATCTTCCCTTTGCTTGCCCCAACTGTCACTTTATCGCCTAAATGAATCTGACCAGAAAGTAGCGCTTCACTTAAACGATCTTCCACTTCTTTTTGTAGTGCTCTTCGAATCGGTCTTGCACCATATTCAGGATCAAAACCAACTTTGCCGATTACTTCAATTGCAGCTGCTGTGATTTTCACATTGACATCTTGTTCTCTCAAACGTTGAACAATTGATTTACTCATGATTTTCACAATCTCGTGAATTTCAGCTTGATCTAGCGAGCGGAAGACTACTGTTTCATCGACACGATTTAAAAATTCAGGACGGAAAGCTTTTTTTAATTCTTCCAGAATCCGTTTTTGCATCGCATCGTAATCTTTCGTCAAATCTTTCACATTGAACCCGACATTTTTTTCTTCACGAATCGCTGTTGCACCAATATTTGAAGTCATAATCAAAATCGTATTTCTAAAATCAACTTTACGTCCTTTAGAATCAGTTAAATGACCATCATCTAATACTTGTAATAAAATATTAAATACATCTGGATGTGCTTTTTCTACTTCATCTAACAAGATAACAGAATATGGTTTTTGACGGATTTTTTCAGTTAATTGTCCGCCTTCTTCATACCCAACATAACCTGGGGGCGAACCAATCAAACGGCTAGTGCTGTATTTTTCCATAAATTCTGACATATCCACTCGGACAAGAGAATCTTCACTGCCAAACATTGTTTCAGCTAAAGCTTTCGCAAGCTCCGTTTTACCAACACCTGTTGGGCCTAAGAACATAAATGAACCAATTGGTCTGTTTGGATCTTTTAACCCACTACGGGCGCGTCGAATTGCACGTGAAACAGCTTGAACAGCTTCATCTTGTCCAACAACCCTGTGGTGTAAGATACTTTCTAATTCCAGTAAACGTTCACTTTCTTTTTTCTCTAACTGTTGTAAAGGAACACCTGTCCATTGTGAAACAACATTTGCGACATCTTGCTCAGTAACACGATTTCCATAGCCCGATGCTTCTTTTTCTTCCAACATTAGAATATTTTCTAGTTTTCGAGCCAATTTTTTCTCTTTTTGGCGTAACCTTGCTGCACTTTCAAAAGATTGAGTCTGGATTGCTTCTTCTTTTTCTTGAATCAAACGAGCAATTTCCAAACGCAAATTATTGATTTCAGAAGGTTCATCGGCTAAATCTAAACGAACTTTTGCAGCCGACTCATCCATCAAGTCAATAGCTTTATCAGGTAATTGACGAGAATTAATATAACGTACCGATAAATGAACTGCTGCATGTAAGGCATCGTCAGTAATTTCTACCCCATGATGTTCTTCATAACGGGAACGCAGACCTTTTAAAATTTCCTCTGCTTCTTCAGGCGTCGGTTCATCAACTTGCACTCGAGCAAAACGACGTTCTAAAGCAGAATCTTTTTCAATATATTTTTGGTACTCATCTAGTGTTGTTGCACCGATCGTTTGCAGTTCACCACGAGCAAGAGCTGGCTTCAAAATATTAGATGCATCAATCGCACCTTCTGCACCGCCCGCACCGATTAAAGTATGCAATTCATCGATAAATAAAATCACTTGTCCATCTTGATAAATTTCATCAATCACTTTTTTCAAACGATCTTCAAACTCACCACGATATTTCGTGCCAGCAACTAAGGCACCCATGTCTAGCATCATCAAACGTTTTTCCAACATATCCTCAGGTACTTCACCATTGACGATTTTTTGAGCTAAACCTTCTGCGATTGCTGTTTTACCAACACCAGGTTCTCCGACCAAAACAGGATTATTTTTAGTTCTGCGGCTTAATATTTGGATTAAACGTCTAACTTCTTGTGAACGTCCAACGACAGGATCCAAATCGTTTTCACGTGCTAATTTTGTTAAATCACGTGCTAAAGAATCTAACGTTGGTGTTCCTTTAGGAGCTGATTTTTGAGCTTGGTTATTGCGACGACGCCCAACGTTACCGCTCATTTGTGGATCAGTAACTCCTATTTTCTTCATTACTAATTGACGCATCTTTGATAGACTTAAACCTAAATTCAATAAAATACGGGAAGCTAGTATATCTTCATCTCTTAATAATCCCAGTAAAATGTGTTCTGTTCCTATATTAGGTGCTCCTAAGCGTTTAGCTTCATCACCAGCATAAGCAAAAACTTGTTTTGCACGAGGAGAATAAGGTAAATATGCACCTTTAGGATATCCTTTAACCGTTCCATATCCAGTTAAATGTTCAATCTCTTCACGGATATCATTTTTATCTGCGCTTAACTGGCGCAAAGCTTTCCCAGCAATTCCGTTTGGCTCCAACACCAAAGCTAACAATAAATGTTCTGAGCCCACGGATTGATGCCTAAAATATTTTGCTTCTTCTTGTGCAATAGCTAAAACCGCCTTGGCACTTTCTGTAAATAATTCGTCCATACTATCATTCCTCCTCGTAACTCAAACGTTCTAAAAATGAATGCATCAATTGAGCACGTAAATAATCTTCATCAGATCCTGCTTTGCCCAATACTTGTTTTCCAAGTACAGACAACATAATATTTCCTTCTCTTTTCGTGATTACGTCTTCTTCATACAACTTCTGTACAAAGATCAGTGCATCTTTTTCTGAGAGTTCATTCCCTGTAAATTGGGCGATTTGTTTTAACAACTGGTCACTATCAGAAATTTGTACCTTTGCGATTCTGATATAGCCGCCACCACCACGTTTACTTTCAACAGAGTACCCACGTTGAATTGTAAAACGCGTGTTGATTACATAATTAATCTGGGAAGGAACACAATTGAATAAGTGAGCCATTTCCGCTCTACGAATTTCAATCTTACTGCTTTCTTCAAGAATCTTCTTTAAATACGCTTCTATTAAATCTGAAGTATTTTGATTACTCATCACACTCATCCTTTTCCCTTGACTAATACTGACCTTAATTATACATAATTTCAAGTGTTTAATAAAGAAGAATGCCCAATTTGATAAGAAAAGATAAATATGTTTGGATATCTAATGTTTATCATTAACGATTAAACAAAAAAGAACAGAGTAATTACTCTGTTCTAAAAATCGGGAAGACAGGATTCGAACCTGCGACCCCTTGGTCCCAAACCAAGTGCTCTACCAAGCTGAGCTACTTCCCGTAGCTATAATAATAAAAAAAGACTAAACGCTTAAAAGGAATCAAGTTCTTTGAACCTTCTAATCCGCAGTCAAACATTTTAACTATGCACCCAAAGGGAGTCGAACCCCTAACCTTTTGATTCGTAGTCAAACACTCTATCCAGTTGAGCTATGGGTGCTACATTACTAATGCCGAGGACCGGAATCGAACCGGTACGGTGATCACTCACCGCAGGATTTTAAGTCCTGTGCGTCTGCCAGTTCCGCCACCCCGGCGAAAAGAACAAGCTAAGCGGAAAACGGGGTTCGAACCCGCGACCCCCACCTTGGCAAGGTGGTGCTCTACCACTGAGCTATTTCCGCAATTTGGATGCCGGCTAAAGGATTTGAACCCTCGACCCTCTGATTACAAATCAGATGCTCTACCAACTGAGCTAAGCCGGCGTATTTGCCTAGTTATGAAACGAGACTAAAAATGCGGGTGAAGGGACTTGAACCCCCACGCCGTAAGGCGCTAGATCCTAAATCTAGTGCGTCTGCCAATTCCGCCACACCCGCAAAATATTTCTATGAGCCGTGCAGGGCTCGAACCTGCGACCCTCTGATTAAAAGTCAGATGCTCTACCAACTGAGCTAACGGCTCAAAAAATGGAGGTTGACGGGATCGAACCGCCGACCCCCTGCTTGTAAGGCAGGTGCTCTCCCAGCTGAGCTAAACCTCCAAGACAACACTTTAGCGTGGCGACGTCCTACTCTCACAAAGGGAAACCCTTCACTACAATCGGCGCTAAGAAGCTTAACTTCTGTGTTCGGCATGGGAACAGGTGTATCCTTCTCGCTATCGCCACCACACTGGGTGTTGTTACTATTAAGTTGAGTGATTATTCACTCAAAACTGGATTGAAGTAGTAATCAAAGCTTCCGAAAAACTTTTTTATTTCGTTTCTTTGGTTAAGTCCTCGACCGATTAGTATTGGTCCGCTCCGTACATCACTGCACTTCCACTTCCAACCTATCTACCTGATCATCTCTCAGGGGTCTTACTTTCTTAAAGAAATGGGAAATCTCATCTTGAGGTGGGCTTCACACTTAGATGCTTTCAGCGTTTATCCCTTCCCTACATAGCTACCCAGCAATGCCCTTGGCAGAACAACTGGTACACCAGCGGTAAGTCCATCCCGGTCCTCTCGTACTAAGGACAGCTCCTCTCAAATTTCCAACGCCCGCGACGGATAGGGACCGAACTGTCTCACGACGTTCTGAACCCAGCTCGCGTGCCGCTTTAATGGGCGAACAGCCCAACCCTTGGGACCGACTACAGCCCCAGGATGCGACGAGCCGACATCGAGGTGCCAAACCTCCCCGTCGATGTGGACTCTTGGGGGAGATAAGCCTGTTATCCCCAGGGTAGCTTTTATCCGTTGAGCGATGGCCCTTCCATGCGGAACCACCGGATCACTAAGCCCGACTTTCGTCCCTGCTCGACTTGTAAGTCTCGCAGTCAAGCTCCCTTCTGCCTTTACACTCTGCGAATGATTTCCAACCATTCTGAGGGAACCTTTGGGCGCCTCCGTTACCTTTTAGGAGGCGACCGCCCCAGTCAAACTGCCCACCTGACACTGTCTCCCACCGCGATAAGCGGTGCGGGTTAGAGGGTTCATAACACAAGGGTAGTATCCCACCAGCGCCTCCACCGAAACTAGCGTTCCGGGTTCATCGGCTCCTACCTATCCTGTACATGTGGTACAAACACTCAATATCAAGCTACAGTAAAGCTCCATGGGGTCTTTCCGTCCTGTCGCGGGTAACCTGCATCTTCACAGGTACTAAAATTTCACCGAGTCTCTCGTTGAGACAGTGCCCAAATCGTTACGCCTTTCGTGCGGGTCGGAACTTACCCGACAAGGAATTTCGCTACCTTAGGACCGTTATAGTTACGGCCGCCGTTTACTGGGGCTTCAATTCTGAGCTTCGCCGAAGCTAACCCATCCTCTTAACCTTCCAGCACCGGGCAGGCGTCAGCCCCTATACGTCATCTTTCGATTTTGCAGAGACCTGTGTTTTTGATAAACAGTCGCTTGGGCCTATTCACTGCGGCTGACCGAAGTCAGCACCCCTTCTCCCGAAGTTACGGGGTCATTTTGCCGAGTTCCTTAACGAGAGTTCGCTCGCTCACCTTAGGATACTCTCCTCGACTACCTGTGTCGGTTTACGGTACGGGCAGTTGTTTTCTCACTAGAAGCTTTTCTTGACAGTGTGACATCAGGAACTTCGGTACTATTATTTCCCTCCCCATCACAGCTTGTCCGTACAGAGTAAAGCATTTGACTCTACTCAAGACTTACTGCTTGGACATGCACTTCCAGTCGCATGCATTCCTTAGCCTCCTGCGTCCCTCCATTGCTCAAACAAAAACAACTGGTACAGGAATATCAACCTGTTGTCCATCGCCTACGCCTATCGGCCTCGGCTTAGGTCCCGACTAACCCTGGGCGGACGAGCCTTCCCCAGGAAACCTTAGTCATACGGTGGACGGGATTCTCACCCGTCTTTCGCTACTCATACCGGCATTCTCACTTCTAAGCGCTCCAGCCGTCCTCACGATCGACCTTCAACGCCCTTAGAACGCTCTCCTACCATTACACCAGAGGTGTAATCCACAGCTTCGGTAAACTATTTAGCCCCGGTACATTTTCGGCGCAGGGTCACTCGACTAGTGAGCTATTACGCACTCTTTAAATGGTGGCTGCTTCTGAGCCAACATCCTAGTTGTCTGTGCAACCCCACATCCTTTTCCACTTAATAGTTATTTTGGGACCTTAGCTGGTGGTCTGGGCTGTTTCCCTTTCGACTACGGATCTTATCACTCGCAGTCTGACTCCCGGATATAAATGAATGGCATTCGGAGTTTATCTGAATTCGGTAACCCGAGATGGGCCCCTAGTCCAAACAGTGCTCTACCTCCATCATTCTTAATTCCGAGGCTAGCCCTAAAGCTATTTCGGAGAGAACCAGCTATCTCCAAGTTCGTTTGGAATTTCTCCGCTACCCACAGCTCATCCCCGCACTTTTCAACGTACGTGGGTTCGGTCCTCCAGTGCGTTTTACCACACCTTCAACCTGGCCATGGGTAGATCACATGGTTTCGGGTCTACGACTACATACTCATTCGCCCTATTCAGACTCGCTTTCGCTGCGGCTCCGTCTCTTCAACTTAACCTCGCATGCAATCGTAACTCGCCGGTTCATTCTACAAAAGGCACGCCATCACCCATTAACGGGCTTTGACTTGTTGTAGGCACACGGTTTCAGGATCTATTTCACTCCCCTTCCGGGGTGCTTTTCACCTTTCCCTCACGGTACTGGTTCACTATCGGTCATTAGGGAGTATTTAGCCTTGCGGGATGGTCCCCGCGGATTCCGACGGAATTTCTCGTGTTCCGCCGTACTCAGGATCCTCCTAGGTGTTGCCAACATTTCGTCTACGGGGCTATTACCCTCTTTAGCGGACCTTTCCAAGTCCTTCGACTATCTTGACAGACTACCACAACGGAGTCCTACAACCCCAACAAGCAAGCTTGTTGGTTTGGGCTCTTCCCGTTTCGCTCGCCGCTACTCAGGGAATCGAATTTTCTTTCTCTTCCTGCAGGTACTTAGATGTTTCAGTTCTCTGCGTCTACCTCTAACCAGCTATGTATTCACTGGAAAGTAACATCCTATAAAAGATGCTGGGTTTCCCCATTCGGAAATCTCTGGATCATAGCTCACTTACAGCTCCCCAAAGCATATCGGTGTTAGTCCCGTCCTTCATCGGCTCCTAATGCCAAGGCATCCACCGTGCGCCCTTATTCACTTAACCTTACGATCTTACGATCGGTTTTGTTTGGTTCGTTTCTCTAGCGATAGAGGCGTCACCAATAAAATAAGCTTCGAACAATTTTAATTAAAAAACTCATTCAACGCGGTGTTCTCGGTTTGTTTTGATTACTTTTTTACTTCAATATCCAGTTTTCAATGAACAATTCGTTTGAGAGAAACATATAATAAGAAAAATAACCAACGGTTATTCTCTATTTATAAGAGTAAACCTCTCAAAACTGAACAAAGTATCGACGAATGTGTAAGTTTCCGTAATATTCCTTAGAAAGGAGGTGATCCAGCCGCACCTTCCGATACGGCTACCTTGTTACGACTTCACCCCAATCATCTATCCCACCTTAGGCGGCTGGCTCCACAAGGGTTACCTCACCGACTTCGGGTGTTACAAACTTTCGTGGTGTGACGGGCGGTGTGTACAAGGCCCGGGAACGTATTCACCGCGGCGTGCTGATCCGCGATTACTAGCGATTCCGGCTTCATGTAGGCGAGTTGCAGCCTACAATCCGAACTGAGAGAAGCTTTAAGAGATTTGCATGACCTCGCGGCCTAGCGACTCGTTGTACTTCCCATTGTAGCACGTGTGTAGCCCAGGTCATAAGGGGCATGATGATTTGACGTCATCCCCACCTTCCTCCGGTTTGTCACCGGCAGTCTCGCTAGAGTGCCCAACTGAATGATGGCAACTAACAATAAGGGTTGCGCTCGTTGCGGGACTTAACCCAACATCTCACGACACGAGCTGACGACAACCATGCACCACCTGTCACTTTGTCCCCGAAGGGAAAGCTCTATCTCTAGAGTGGTCAAAGGATGTCAAGACCTGGTAAGGTTCTTCGCGTTGCTTCGAATTAAACCACATGCTCCACCGCTTGTGCGGGCCCCCGTCAATTCCTTTGAGTTTCAACCTTGCGGTCGTACTCCCCAGGCGGAGTGCTTAATGCGTTAGCTGCAGCACTGAAGGGCGGAAACCCTCCAACACTTAGCACTCATCGTTTACGGCGTGGACTACCAGGGTATCTAATCCTGTTTGCTCCCCACGCTTTCGAGCCTCAGCGTCAGTTACAGACCAGAGAGTCGCCTTCGCCACTGGTGTTCCTCCATATATCTACGCATTTCACCGCTACACATGGAATTCCACTCTCCTCTTCTGCACTCAAGTCTCCCAGTTTCCAATGACCCTCCCCGGTTGAGCCGGGGGCTTTCACATCAGACTTAAGAAACCGCCTGCGCTCGCTTTACGCCCAATAAATCCGGACAACGCTTGCCACCTACGTATTACCGCGGCTGCTGGCACGTAGTTAGCCGTGGCTTTCTGGTTAGATACCGTCAAGGTAAGAGCAGTTACTCTCCTACTTGTTCTTCTCTAACAACAGAGTTTTACGATCCGAAAACCTTCTTCACTCACGCGGCGTTGCTCGGTCAGACTTTCGTCCATTGCCGAAGATTCCCTACTGCTGCCTCCCGTAGGAGTCTGGGCCGTGTCTCAGTCCCAGTGTGGCCGATCACCCTCTCAGGTCGGCTATGCATCATGGCCTTGGTGAGCCGTTACCTCACCAACTAGCTAATGCACCGCGGGTCCATCCATCAGTGACACCCGAAAGCGTCTTTCAAATCAACACCATGCGGTGTCGACTATTATGCGGTATTAGCACCTGTTTCCAAGTGTTATCCCCCTCTGATGGGTAGGTTACCCACGTGTTACTCACCCGTCCGCCACTCCTCTTTTCAAATGAGTGCAAGCACTCGGTAGAAAAGAAGCGTTCGACTTGCATGTATTAGGCACGCCGCCAGCGTTCGTCCTGAGCCAGGATCAAACTCTCATAATAAAAGTTGAACACAATCCGAAGATTGTTAAGCTCATTTGGTTGCTAGCATATTGCTTCGCTTTTGTTAAAAATTGTTGTTTGTTTTTACCGTTGTAAAAACAACCTACACATTTGGTTCGTCTTACTTTGTTCAGTTTTCAAAGGCCTACTTTGTTACCTCGCAGCAACTTTTATATCATATCAAATCAACGATTTGATGTCAACACTTTTTTTCAAAAGTTTCAAAGTTTTTTTCTGCTTGTTGTTGTCGAGTCTTTCTTGACAACTTCATTAGTTTATCAGGTTGTTTGTTATTTGTCAACAACTTTCTTCCTGATTTTTCAAGTTTTTTTAAAACTCGAATTGTTATTCTATTTTTGTCGTTTGGCGTTTTTCATCAGTGCCTTGCGACAAGATATAATATACCAAGTTTCAGTGCTTTGGTCAACTAAAATTTGCACTTTTTTTAAAGTTTTTTTCGTTACCGATTGTTTTATTACTTTTGTTCTTTATTGTTCGTTTTTAAGGAGGAAAACTTGCTTTTTAGTGTCAATTCTTAAATTTTGGTAACATATTCTAAATTTCCCGTAACTTCGCTTTGGTTTTGTCAATTTTTCCGAATATTTGTTAGAATAGAAAAGAAGAATTCTACTATTAGTATATGGAGGAAATGAATGATATGAAAATTTTAGTTGCTGATGATGATAAAGAAATCGTTGAACTACTGAGTATTTATATTCACAACGAAGGCTACGAGGTAGTCAAAGCTTACGATGGAAAGGAAGCTTTATCCAAGATTCGAACGATTTCAGATATTGATTTACTCATCTTAGATATTATGATGCCTATTATGGATGGGATGCAAGTAGTCAAAGAGTTACGAAAAGAATCCCAAATCCCAATCATTATGCTTACTGCTAAAACTACAGATATGGATAAAATCAAAGGTCTAGTGGCTGGTGCAGATGATTATGTGACCAAACCTTTCAATCCTTTAGAAGTCATGGCTCGTGTTAAGTCTATTTTGAGACGTAGTCAAATGCAGCTTAAAGCAGACGAGCCTGATGTACTTGAAATTGGATCATTGATCATCAATAAAGATTCTCATGAAGTCAAAACGGTTGATGGAAAAGAAATTCAGTTAACTGCGTTAGAATTTGGTATTTTGTACTTACTAGCTAGTCATCCAAATCGAGTTTTCAGTGCAGACGAAATTTTCGAACGTGTGTGGCAACAAGAAAGTATTGTTTCTGCAAAAACAGTTATGGTTCATGTCAGTCACTTGAGAGATAAGATTGAAGAGGCAACTGGTGGAGAAAAAGTCATTCAAACAGTTTGGGGAGTGGGATATAAAATCGATGCTCGTTAGACAAAAGAAAATAGAAAAGCAAAAACGGATTACCTTAACATCAAAAGAAATCAGCGAACTACTCGCTGAAGGAATCGTCACGATTATCCTCTTGCTTCTATTAAATGTCTCAATTACGGTTATTCTCAGCGGCAGCCAAACATTACAAGGGCTTATCTGGGCAACTAAAGGGGCTTTCGCTGAAGAGTTGAAAACTGATTTATTTTGGAGTTGGGGGAAATTCATCATCCCTATCTTTTTTGTGGTTGATGTCGGTGTACTGTATTGGCGCCTCATTCGTCGTTATCGGCAAATGCAGTTGCGTCACATTATCAGCGAGCTACATTATATCGCTGACGGTAACTATGATCATCGTATTCCTTTTGAATTAAGCGGCGACTTAGCAAAAGTTGTTACTAGTATTAATGGTTTAGTTGATAGCACCGTAGCAGCTATTGAGGATGAACGTAAAATCGAAAAATCAAAAGATGAACTAATTACAAATGTTAGTCACGACATCAGAACACCTTTAACTTCTATTATAGGGTATTTAGGTTTGATTGAAGATCGTCAGTTTAATAATGAAGAAGACTTATTAAAATACACCCACACTGCTTATGTGAAAGCCAAACAAATGAAACTACTAGTAGACGATCTTTTTGAATATACAAAAGTCAGACAACCCTCTGTCCCTATTAATACGATTAACTTTGATATGGCTCAATTAGTTGAGCAACTTGCCGCGGATTTTGAGTTAGAAGCCGATAAAAATAATATGAAGATTCAGGTAAACGCTAATCCTGAATCAATAAAAATGGATGGTGATACGGAAAAACTAGTACGTGTCTTCAATAATTTATTATCCAACGCACTGAAATATGGTAAAGGCGGTAAGAATATTGTTATTGACGTGGAAAAAGTTGGTACTGAAGCTGTCATTGCTGTGAGAAATGATGGTCCTCCAATTCCAAAAAAATCTTTAGATCAATTGTTCGATCGTTTCTATCGTGTAGAAGAATCACGCTCACAAGAAACAGGAGGAACTGGTTTAGGTTTAGCTATTGCGCAGAGCATTGTAGCTCTACATGGTGGATATATCTATGCAACTTCTGATAATCATTGGACATCTTTTATCATTCACTTACCTTTAAAACGAAATTGATTGACTGAGGTTGACATTCAAATGAAAATTTTGTATTCTAGTGACAAGCAAAGAGAAAAAGTATTTATAGTTCTGAATCAAAGAGAGTTTGCGGTGGTGAGAGCAAATATTCTACTATAAAGAAGTCCGTCTCTTTTAGATGCGTTTGACGAAATAAGTTGAACCGGCAGCAACCGTTACCTGCATTTACAAGGGCAGCATTATAGCTGAACTTGGGTGGTACCGCGAAATTCAAGTCATTTCGTCCCAAGAATTTTTTTCTGGGGACGGAGTGACTTTTTTATTTTGCTACAATATTATCTAGATTCAAGGCTGAAAGAGCTCTTTTAGCTTTTAAAACAAGGAGGAGTAATTATGTTAGATGTAAAAATGATTCGTCAAAATTTTAATGATGTTCAAGCAAAACTGAAAACCCGTGGTGTTAAAGAAGAGGTTCTAGTCGAGTTTTTACGCTTAGATGAAAGCCGACGTAATTTATTAGTGAAATCAGAAGAACTGAAAAAGTATCGTAACGATGTGTCTGCAGAAATCGCACAATTAAAACGTAACAAAGAAGATGCATCCGCAAAAATCAATGAAATGAAAGAAGTTGGCGGCAATATCAAAGCTTTGGATACTGAAATCGAAGATATTGATGCCAAACTTCAAGAAATTTCTACAACATTACCAAATCTCCCTCATGACTCTGTACCTGTAGGAGCAGATGAAGAGGATAATGTTGAAGTACGTCGTTGGAGTGAACCTAGAAGTTTTGCTTTTGAACCAAAACCTCATTGGGATGTAGCAGAAAATTTAGATATTCTTGATTTTGAACGAGGAGCAAAAGTATCAGGAAGTCGTTTTGTTTACTATAAAGGTCTTGGTGCTAGACTAGAACGGGCATTATACAATTTTATGCTAGATATGCACGTCTATGATCATGGATATACTGAAATGATGACGCCTTATATCGTAAACAGTAATTCTATGTTTGGTACAGGACAATTTCCTAAGTTTAAAGAAGATGTTTTCCAATTAGAGGGTACAGATATGACGTTGATTCCAACAGCTGAAGTTCCTTTAACAAACTACTATAATAATGAAATTTTAGATAGTAAAGATTTACCTATCTATTTCACAGCTCTTAGCCCATCTTTCCGCTCTGAAGCTGGAAGTGCTGGTCGTGATACACGAGGCTTGATCCGTCTGCATCAATTCAATAAAGTTGAAATGGTAAAATTCAGTGATGCGGAGCATTCTTATGAAGAATTAGAAAAAATGACAGCTAATGCGGAAGATATTTTACAAAAATTGAATCTACCTTATCGTGTGATGTCGCTTGCTACAGGTGATATGGGCTTCTCTGCTGCTAAAACCTATGACTTAGAAGTCTGGATCCCAGCCCAAAACGCCTATAGAGAAATCAGTTCTTGTTCAAACTGTGAAGATTTCCAAGCCCGTCGTGCTATGATCCGCTACCGTGATGAAAACGACAAAGTTCAATATGCTCATACTTTAAACGGCTCTGGTTTAGCTGTCGGTCGGACTGTTGCTGCTATTTTGGAAAATTACCAAAACGAAGATGGCTCAGTAACGATTCCTGAAGTATTAGTTCCTTATATGGGTAATTTGAAATTAATTAAATAAATAAAAAGAATCACTAATTTCCCCCCATGACTGTTGAAAGTATAAAACAAGCATGATACATTAAAATGAGCGAAAACAACTAAATCTATAAAATTAGAGGGATTAAACGTTATGGACAGAAAAAATCAGCCACGTGGTACTCGACATAGTCGACGTGAAAGAAATAATCATACCTTTTCAAAAAAGATAGTTCTTGCATCTATTCTTGGGATCTCTTTTATCTTAGTCTGCGGTGGTGTTTACGCAACCTACGCGATGCAGCATAAGCCAAAAGAAATAAATAAAGTTGAAGATGACAGCAATTATAAACAAAAGGAAGCTTCACTATTAAAAAAAATTCGAGAAACTCAAAAACAAGACGGACTCGAAAGTACTGAACAAGAAAAAACAAGCGGTACTATCCAAACACTGATTTATGAACCTGTCAACACTGACGATATCCCTCAATTACCAGCAGTAAAAACTGAATTAACTTCTTTAATAGAAACAGCTCAAAAAAATCAGCCGAAAGAAACGGCCATTAAAATAGTTGGACATATAAAAAAAATCAAAACCACTGAAAAAGTGATAGGCTATCAACCAACCGTTGATACGTATACTTGGGATTTAAAAAAAGAGGATTGGTCTGAAAAAACTGATTCAAGTGAAAACATTGCCTATGTCAATCAAGCAACGAAACAACCACTGACATTGCAAGATATTTTTATAAGTGAAGCTAATCTCTTAGCTGTTCAACAAACTATTCAGCAAAAATTACTTGATGAAAGTCCCGATGGTAATGCTATCATTGACGGTGTTCTCAACATGCCAAAGATTTCATTCGATGGAACTGCTTTTACGTATCATTCTGATAAAATCAGTTTATCGTTACCTGAAAATCCGACTAATAAAAAAGAATTTACGTTACCTTATAAAGAAATTGCCAACTACATCAACACAGAATTTGTTGATCCAAACTCTATCCAAGATGCAGTGACAAAACCTTTAGATCCAAATCAAAAGTATATTTCACTAACTTTTGATGACGGTCCAAACCCTGAAACAACACCACGGCTTTTGGATATTCTAAAAGAAAAAGATGTCAAAGCGACATTCTTCATGTTAGGACAAAATGTTGCAAAGCATGAAGCTCTTGTCAAACGAGTTGCAGAAGAAGGCCATGAAGTAGCAAGTCATTCTTATTCACATCCTCAATTGACAGGTGTCGATGCACAAAGAGTTAAAGATGAAGTTCAAGAAACAGACAAAGCAATCTATCATGCTATAGGAAAAATTCCAACTGATTTTAGACCACCCTATGGTGCTGTAAATCCAGAAGTAGCAAAAATCATCGGTAAACCGATCATCCAATGGTCTGTAGATTCTCAAGATTGGCAAAGCCATAATGCGGGAGCAATCATTAAACGTATTCATGACACAGCCTACAATGATACCATCATTTTGATGCATGATATCCATCCTGAAACAGTGGATGCTGTGGCAACTGTGATTGACCATCTACGTGGAGAAGGTTATGAGATTTTACCTTCTAAAGAATTATTAGGAAATAAAGCCAAACCACTCCATATGTACTATGGTTCTAAAGATGAACGTCCAGTGCAATAACTGAAAAAAACGCCTATGCCAGCATTTGGACATAGGCGTTTTTTCAGTTATTGTTCTACAGAATAATTAGGTGCTTCTTTTGTAATTTGTACATCATGAGGATGAGATTCTTTTAACCCATTCCCACTCATTTGTATAAATTGTGCTTCTTCACGTAATTGTTTTAGGTTTGCTGCTCCAACATAACCCATACCTGATTTCAAACCGCCAATCATTTGGAAAACAATATCTGATACACTACCTTTATAAGCAACACGGCCTTCAATACCTTCTGGAACTAATTTATTGGCTTCATTAACGCCACCTTGGAAGTAACGATCACTTGACCCTTTTTCCATTGCTCCTAATGAGCCCATCCCACGATATGTTTTAAAACGACGACCTTGATAAATTTCAAACTCACCAGGTGATTCATCTGTTCCTGCCAACATGCTACCTAACATAACTGCATGTCCGCCAGCTGCCAACGCTTTTACGATATCTCCAGAATACTTGATTCCACCATCAGCAATGATTGCCTTACCATATTTACGTGCAACAGATGCCGCATCATAAATTGCTGTTAATTGAGGTACTCCAACACCAGCAACGACACGTGTCGTACAAATTGAACCAGGTCCGATTCCGACTTTCACTACATCTACCCCTACATCATAAAGAGCTTTCGCCCCTTCAGCAGTAGCAATATTCCCGGCAATAAGAGTTGCTTCTGGGAATGTATCACGAATTTCTTTGATTTTACGAATGACACCGGCACTATGACCATGGGCTGTATCAATAATGATCGCATCTACCCCTGCTTCTAGCAACGCTTCCGCACGTTCGAATGTATCACTTGTAACACCAACAGCAGCAGCAACTAACAAACGACCATGTTCATCTTTCGCTGCATTTGGAAATTCAATTACTTTTTCAATATCTTTGATTGTAATCAGACCGCTTAAACGGTTGTTCTCGTCAACGATTGGTAATTTTTCGATTTTATGTTTTTGTAAAATCTTTTCAGCATCTTTTAGAGAAGTGCCAACTGGGGCTGTTACTAAGTTGTCTTTCGTCATTACTTCTTCGATTTTCATTTGATAATCTGTTACAAAACGCATGTCACGGTTTGTAATGATCCCAACTAATTTACGATTGTCCATCGTTTCTACGATTGGTACTCCACTAATACGATATTTACTCATCAGATTTTCAGCATCTGCAACTAAATTCGTAGGTGTTAAGAAAAATGGATCAATAATTACGCCACTTTCAGAACGTTTTACTTTACGAACCTCGTCTGCTTGTTGAGGAATACTCATATTTTTATGAATAACACCTAAACCGCCTTGGCGCGCCATCGAAATTGCCATTTTACTATCTGTGACCGTATCCATACTTGCACTGATTAGAGGAATATTCAATTTAATATTTTTTGCCAATTGCACACTCATATCCACTTCATTTGGCAACACGTGACTTTCTGCAGGGATTAATAAAACATCATCAAATGTAAGACCTTTTTTCGCGAATTTTGTTTCCCAGTTAGACATTTTCCAGACCACTCCTCTATTTAATTTTATATAAGAAAATAACAGATATTAAAATAGAAGTCAACCGCATTTCCTTGTTTACAGAAATTTTCTGCTGGTTTTACAAAACATGAGTATTTTCTCATACTATTGTTATCTTTTTAAAAGGATAACTGGGGTTAGTTCTTCTATTTAAACCTTGCCGAAAACAAAAGTTCAGCTTTCCATATTATGCATATCAAAAGAGTCAGAACGGATATTCCTAATGACATTTTTTGAGCCAAAGTCGAATGGTATGAAATCAATACACTTCCTTTACCAGATAACTGAATATCCACTAGTCCATTTTGTTTATTTAACGACGTCGGCATCATTTGTTCTTTTCCATCACTGGCTATTTCAGCCTGATAGCCATAATAATAGATAAACGGAATGGTCACCGTTGATTTTTGTGTATTTTTTGTATGATAGTTAAATGCCACCGAGTCAAATGTCATTTCAATATTTGAAACGTCTATTTCATCTTTATTATAAACCACTTTTCGCTTTTTATTCTTTTTGATCGTCTCATAGTTAACTTCTTTTGGTAAATATTCATGTCCAGCACCAATATAATAACTATTTGTTTGATTATATGTCTGATAAGGTACGTCTCTTTCCCCTTCAGTATCAACGCTTTCCTTCTCATATAATGCAACACCTAATAAGATAATAATCATTAAAATTATCGGGCTACTTGGAAATTTTTTAAATAATCCTAAATCATCATTTGCGATCAGATAAGACAATAGCATGGTTACAATCGATAAAAAACGCCAAGGAAATTGAATCGTATTTATTGGTGTTTGATTTAATAATTGCCATGGAAACAGATTCGTCGTTATAAACATAAAAAAGACGGCAAGAAGAATCAAATCACGATTAGATGCTTTTCGTTTAAAAAGAGTTGCTGCATAGGCAATTAAACCCAGTAATAAAATAATCCCTATGTTCGCTGAAGATGCATGAAAAACACTATTTTTAAAACTATTGGTCAGTAAACTGCCTAAAGAATAGCTTCGGTCAGAAATAAATGTCAATGGATTTGAAGTTACTTGAAACGTGACATGACTCATCTGCTCAAAAACAGGTATCAAATAAAAGGCTAGCAATAACATCGTTATTCCTGCGGCCTTCAGTATCGCAATCATCACCTCTTTTTTTAAAAATCGTTTCAAGTTTAAAATTATATACATCCCTATAAAAATACTAATGATTTCTAAAGAAATAAAATGAGCTAATCCAATTCCTGTCATAGCCACGGTCAACAGGAACCATTTCTTCTCCTGACCATTTTTTAACAAATATAAACTTGCCAATACCAACGGAAAGAAACTCATTGCCAAAAGTTCTCCAATTGCTTGCCGATTAAAAAAATCTTGTAATCGATAAATAGATAATGTATATAGTAATGAAAATAAATAACTTTTGAGTTTCGATAACTTCATATATCTACCTGACAGATAAGTTAAAATAAATGTACCTAGGTTTATTCCGATAGCAAAAAAAATAAAGCTAGTTGCCAAAGAAAAACCAGCCGCACGTAAAACTGCCGGAGGATACAAATAAAAATCTGGATAGAATAAACTGGATGCATACCCATAACCACCGATAAAAAAATAACTGATTTTCGGTAGCAGTATTCCTTGTTTCAAAGACAACGCTAATCCTTCAATTCTATTTTGATGAAAATGATAATCATCGCCAATCAGAATATGACTATTTTCAAAATAGACAACATATAACGACAACACGCTTATTATAAAAAAACTTAGAAGTATCAGTAATCGACTATATCGATTAGTCCATACCTTCATTAATCCACCTCTTCATAATGAAAAATTAGTTGAAACTTTCATTCCTACTATTCCTATGGTATCTTGCTAGAGCATTTCTTTCAAACACGACCCCTTCATACTGATAAAAAGAAAAAAAGATTTAAACAAAACCAAAAATCGGTTTGTTTAAATCTATTCATCTAACTATTTAGAACTTTCATATTGAAGTTAACGAGCCAAACTGCTACGCATATTGTATTTTTTCTTTAGTAGATAACGAATACCTAACGCTGCTCCCCCAATAATGATCACAATAATCGGATCTAAAACAGGATTAATAATCGGCGGTAACATTGCTGATCCTGTAAAAACGGCAAGCCATAAGAGCATTGCTCCGACTAAGATTAAACCCGTTTTGAACCAACCTGGACGTTGGGATTTATCCACGCCTGGACGGTCATATTGATATACATACTTGTACATTAGATAAAATACATACCCTCCAGCCATTGATGCTAATACCAATGTCAGCAATCCTAATGGTTGTGATTTCCCTTTCGACCACATCATCATAATTGAAAACATAATCGTCATTACACCAAATAACAACAATGTATTATCCAACCACATCAAAGTTGGTGTTGATTCTGGACGTTCTTCTGGTTTATTTAATATAAACTCCGTACGTTCAGCAACTGTTCCAAAGAGTTGACGTGCAGTTTTTCCGCTTTTTTGACCTTCTACTAAATATGGTAGAATTTCGTGTAACGCAAGCGTCTGTGCTTCTTCTGAAAGATTAGCAGCAACTAGTGATTTTTTTAAGTCAAAAATGTATTGTTCGTTTCTTTTGGTTAACTTTTGTTCAAGTTCACGATTTTCTGAAACGATATCTCGAAGTGTTTCTGATTCCATGTTTTGCGTCCTCCTCGCCCGTGGCAATGGGGCAGTCTTTACCTAAAAAGTATTCTACCATATTTTTTAGAGAGAAAAACAGTTTTTAGCGAATTTTTCCTATACATTGAAACGGAAAAGCATAACATCGCCGTCTTGAACAATATATTCTTTTCCTTCTAAACGAACTTTTCCAGCTTCTTTAGCTGCCTGCATGTTGCCATACGTATTCAGATCATCAAACGAAACAGTCTCTGCTCGAATAAATCCCCGTTCAAAATCAGTATGGATAATTCCAGCTGCTTGAGGGGCTTTGATTCCTTTACGGAAAGTCCACGCCCGAACTTCTTGTTCACCAGCAGTAAAGTACGTAGCTAATCCTAATAAGTCATAGGCAGCACGAATTAATTGATCTAAACCAGATTCTTCGATTCCTAAAGCTTCTAAAAACTCAGCCTTATCTTCATCATCTAATTCAGCAATCTCTTCTTCTGCTCTTGCACAAACAACAATCACTTCTGCTTGTTCATTTGCAGCAAAATCACGGACTTGCTGAACATAAGGGTTATTATCTGAATCAGACACTTCATCTTCTGAGACATTTGCGACATATAAAATCGGTTTTGCTGTTAATAGGAACAAGCTTTTTACGATTTTTTGCTCATCTTCACTAAATTCAATTGTTCTTGCAGATAGCCCTTCCTCTAAAACTGGTTTAAGCTTATCTAGAACAGCTAATTCAGCTACTGCATCTTTATCTTTCGTCTTAGCTATTTTAGCTACACGAGCATAGCGTTTCGTAATAGAGTCTAAATCAGCTAATACTAACTCTAAATTGATGGTATCAATATCCGCTAATGGATCCACACGGCCTTCAACGTGGGTAATATTATCATCATCAAAACAACGTACCACATGACAAATCGCATCTACTTGGCGAATATGACTTAAAAATTGGTTTCCTAGCCCTTCACCTTTACTTGCTCCTTTTACAATTCCAGCAATATCTGTAAATTCAAAAGTAGTTGGTACTGTTTTTTTAGGTTTCACTAACTCTGTTAAACGCAACAAGCGCTCATCGGGTACTTCAACCATTCCTACATTAGGATCAATCGTTGCAAACGGATAGTTTGCCGCCTCTGCTCCTGCTTTTGTAATTGCGTTAAAAAGGGTAGATTTCCCTACGTTAGGTAAACCTACGATTCCAGCTGTTAATGCCATTGATTATTCACTATCCTTTATCAGTTTTTTTTCCAAAATTTTTTTCATCTTTTTCTCAAAATCACGGCGTGTCATCATAACAATATGACCGCAGTTCGTACATTTTATTTTAATATCGGCACCCATTCGGATGATTTCCCAACGATTTGCCTGACAAGCATGGGGTTTTTTCATTTCTACAATATCACCAAGATCATACATTATAGACAAATCCTTTCTAAAATAGTAGTCGATATTTATGACTTGAGACATAAACATACAAGGATACAATACCATTTTTTTGCCAATCAAGCAAAAGCTATTTTTGCTCTACTCATTTTTAAATTAATAATAAATCCCAATAAATCAATATAGGAATTTACACTGCTCCTTTTTAAAATAGGATTGTATTTTCCATATTTATATTGGATAATAATAAAAAAATCAGAGGACGAGCTTTTTCTTGACTTCTTAGCTAAATAATAGTCCCTTCCACTGATATTTAAAGGAGTTTTACTGTGAGAAAATTTGACTTACTAGAAAAATTTGAAGTTTATCAAATGGACTTATTGATATATATGAGTAATGTTGGTGGCATTGCAACAAAAAAAGAACTCTTACATCATTTAGACATAGGAGAATATTTTTTATCTAAACTGATTGATAGTTTAATAACCTTAGCCAAACAAGCAGATAACCGCTTTTCCATTGTGGTAAACAAGCGTACGATAGAGTATCATACAACACCAAATTATTCTCTTCATACTCTTTATAATGAACTAATCATTTATGCACCAAAATATAGAATCTTAGAAGAATTATTGCTTTGTGGTACTATCGATGCTACTCGTTTATGCGAAAAAATTGGGATCAGTCATTCCACCTATTTCAGAAAAATCAACGAATTGAATAGCTTGTTAAAAGAATTTGACCTGTCGATTCAAAACGGCTGTCTACTGGGTTCTGAATTACAGGTTCGTTTTTTTTATGTGTCTCTTTATTTGACGACGGATCCTAACCACCAACTAAAAACACCAAATATTGATCCTAGGGTTTACGAAACAGTTAATAACATTCAGCTAATTTTAGGCAGCTCAATTTCGGTTTTATCTCAAAAAAAATTAATTATCTACTTAAGCCTTCTAAAAAGAAGACACGCTCAAAAAAGCATACAAGACTATAGCCGACAATCCCCTTTTTTTAGTAATAAAACAGATATCAATAGTCAAAAAAGATTTATACATGCGCTAAAAAATACACACCTATTTAGAAAAATCAATAACGTACTTGGATCTTTTTTAGTTTATTATTCCTTTAAGATGCTTCCTAACGAGACTATCTTATTGCTTTTGTTTATGTTGGGTAAAGAAATTATCCCTGCTGATTCTCATAGCTTAAAAGAACTCAACTTAATCGAAAGACAAAGCAATCTTTTTGTTGGAACGTTAAATAATGAATTTTTGAGTTTTTTGGAGACATGTTATCCTGGTAACTATTTGAATGAGGCAAACAGTCTCACTTTTCATTATTACCTAAATACTATTGGTTATCATCATTTACTATTCAATGGACATATTGACTATTTTTGGAATCCAAATTATACAGATGTTGAAAAAGCTAAATATTCTGAAATGATTGGTACGTTCACTAATTTCTTAAAACAAAAATACCCAGTACTTTTCGTAAACAATTCTCATGATACTATTTTAATGACAAAATACGCTCATGCAATCAGTTTTTATGAGGAATGTATCAAAACTAAACTCAGTGTTGGCGTGTTCATTGAAGGGGATTTACTATGCAAAACAAAATTTACGAATTGGTGGATCAAGCACGTAGAATTAAGAACTTTTGCACAAGCAGAACCATTAGAACCCAATAAGCTTTACGACCTGATTATTAGCAATGTCGACTGTTCCCACCTAAGCAAACGTGGAAAATATTTTTTCTTTATCGCTAATTACAACGAAAAAGTAGATATAGCTGATCTTGATCAATTGTTGTACACTATTTATTCTTCTGATATCACCCAATCATAAAGCTATAATGTTGTTATACTGCTTCATCGTATTCTAAGCTATGAAGCAGACATAATCTACTTACCCTTTATATGAATTCAAGCTTTTCTACTAGTTTACGTTCTTCTGTAAAAAATGAATTTGTATAACAATCAAGTGTCATTTTTGTTGATGAATGCCCTAAGAGAGAACTGATTGTTGCTATATTCCCTCCTGCTTCTAAACAACGTGTAGCAAACGTATGTCTTAACGAATGGAAAGAAAATTTTTCTAAGCCAATTTTTTTACGAATAATTTGAAAGCGATAGGCAATTGTTCTTGGTTCCAACGCTTTATACTTATTCGAAATAACATAGTCACTGGTTGATGTTTTTTTTAGCTCCAATAATTGCTTCTTTAAGGAATCAACAATTGGTATTTTTCGTTGTGAGTTATTGCTTTTAGGGGTTACTTCAACAATCGCAGTTTTTCTTCCAAATGCATCTTCAGTCTGTATTCTCAACAACGTTCGATTGACACCCAGCGTATTATTTTCGAAATCGATATCTTCCCATTTCAATCCACAAATTTCTCCAATTCGAAGCCCAGTCTGTAACGCAAGCATAATAGAAAAAAATTTTTGGCTGGTGTTAATTTCTTTCACCAACTTAGCTTGGTCTTTAACCGACAGCGCCTGAACGGTTTTTCTTTTCGTTTTCGGGAGTTCTATACCTGTACAAGGGTTTTCTGTCAATAGATGTAGGGATAGCGCCTTACTCAAACAGTTCTTCAACACTGAAAAAATGGACCGAATCGAGCTTGCTTTAAGTGTTTTATCCATTTCTTTGAACAAAGAATCAATATCTGCTGGTTTTAACTTTTGTAACTTGATTGATCCTATTTTAGATAATACATGAACCTCCATTTTATTTTTATAGCTGGCATATGTACTGCTCTTTACCTTAGGTTGAACGAAAGTCTCTAACCAATAATTTGTCCAATCTAACACTTGTCCTTCGTATGGAAGAAGATTCTTACTGTTGCTTACTTGATTTTGATATTTCATTAAAATAAGCTGCTGCTTTACCTCTGAATACTTGTATCCGTAGATATATCCATAATGAATTTTTCCATTTTTCTGTCTACCTTTTATGTATCGGCCTTCCCAGCGACCATCTTTTCTTTTATAAATATTTTCTCCTCTTCTTGCCATAAGTAGAATCCTTTCTAAAGTTTAATTTTACGCTTCTTAAATAAAATAAAAACTACTCTCATCCACCAATTTATTTGTTATTTTATTATATGAAAAACCAACATTTAAATAAGCTTTATTTCATTTTTAATTATTTTTTTATTATTTAATATCAATTTCCAGTTTTATTAATCCAGTATGCATTAATTTTATTTTTATTTTGTTTCAAAAATTAAGAAAAAATCAAAAATATTTGAGAGCCTTATACAATTTTATTTGTTATACCAACAAATAAAAAATACTATTACAATAAAAGGAAAGAGGTTTTATACATCTGAAACTGTTTTAGTTCCTTGTATACCACCCCTTTTTACCAAACGCCTCAGACTCATTCATCATGATTCATTTATTAGAATTGTGCTAATTGAATCGTTGGTTAACTTTAAATAATTACTTAGAAGGTTTTTCAATGCTGCATAGCCTTCCAATTTAACCAACAATTCCTCTGAGCAATACACCCAGTAATTGAAAATTGTAGATCCTAATACTACGATTTCTACAGTTTCCATGAACGGGCCTAAGTCTTTGATGAGCTCACGACAGCTTAACTTCCCAGCAATGATGATTTCATCTTTTCCTTCTAACTCTAACAACATCCATAAATAATCTATAAATTCCACTTTTGCTTTTAAAGTCAAAAATTGTTTTTTAGGTATCATTCGTTTCTTACTTAGTTCTCCGCTACCTGTGAAACACTTCAAAATTTCTAATTCGATCTTAGGAATAGGCTTTTTAAACGTTTTTTTTTCAGGTTCATCAATTTTTATTTTATCTTTTTGTATTGCTCTAATTGGTTCTTTATTTTTTATTTCTAAGGTTGTCGGTAATTGTTTTGATGGCTCAAGAATATATTTTTGAGCCAATGGACTTTCCTCTTTGGCTTCAGCTTTATTTAAAGATTCGGCATTTTTATGTGTTAATTGTCTGTCTGTTTGTTCTTTGTTTTCTGAATTTTTTTGACTCTCTTTCATTTTGTTTTCAGCTTGATTCATCTGTTTTTTGATTGTTTGGCTGACCTTCGTTAACTCATTTTTTAGCAACTCACCAGAACCTAAAACAATCGATTCATTTTTTATAAGTCTATTTTCTAATCCCTCAATTTTTTGAGTTAACTGACTGCATTTTTCTATAATGCCATGTATTTCTTCTTCTTTTCTTTTGAGCTGTGCATCTTGTTCTTGTTTGACAAACTGGTCATACGTTTCAAGGATTTCTTTCGTACACTCTTTTAATACCCGAAGATATTTGACTTGTTCCTGGTCAAAAAAACCGATCGTAAATGTTAAAACAATATACGCAGGTGATGCGAAGACATTGATTTTTTTTATAAGCAGTTCATCATTTTTTTTAGCCCAAATCTCTCGTACTCTTTTTGCAACTTGTTCAAGCTCCATTAATGATTGAATATCTTTTTTAAATATCAATTTACAAGACAGGTATGCTTCATGGGGGGTAATTAAATAGCTATTAAAAAGTTCTACTCCTAAAAGCCTCGGATTAACTTTTTGGTGAAGAATGTATTTTTTTATAATTTTTTTTTCCTGTTTTTTGGGGCTATGTTCTGTTTCCTTCATGTCCTCCAACTCCTAAAATTGGTGTGCTACAAATTTATTTCTCTTAGTTTAATAACTCTCTAGTCTGAACAACAACAATACTTTTTATATCTCTATGCCATTATCTAATAGCTCTCAATTATTTGTTCGTCCTTTTTTTCTTGAACGTCTAGAATTTAAATTTTTTTCTCTGACTTTATTCCTTTTGTTTACTTTTGGTGTTCTGATTTTTCTATAGTCTTTATTGTTTATTTCCCGTGTCTTCCTTCTATATAGCAAGGCTTCTTCATATTGCTTCTCCTTACGTTTTCTCAAGATCAGTAAAAATAATAAAGCCAAAAGAAGCAATACTAACGTAATTACACTAATAACCGTATAAAATAATATATCTTCTTTATCTGATCCAATGATAAGTTTGTTTATTTTTTTCTCTTCATCATCTTTAGTAATATCAATTTCTTTCGTCCATTTCCATTCTTGCTTAGTTTCTTTGGACTTAGCAGTCAGATGGACTTGATACTTTCCCGTTTTAAATTTTTGTTTTTCTTCTGCAATAATGAATGAAAAACTTGAATTAGGAGCCATGCGACAACCTGTTACTTTAGTTTGATTAACTATCTTATCTGAATTTTTTTCGTATGTTTTAGCTGTGTACTCAATATCTTCTAAATTGGTAGCTTGTTTATTTTGAATCATTGCTTTTATAACACTTTTATCTGATTCTTTTGAAGAAAAAATTCCCAATAAATCTAATTCTGCTTCAATAGGTGTATCTGTCTCTGTTAATTTTACAGCTACGATATAGGTCTTTTGCTTTTCGTTATTGTCTGATTCTATTAATTCATTATTTCTCTCAGAGGAAACAACTTTAATGCCTCCTAAGACCATTCCGTTAAATGAATCATCTGGCATTTTTAAATGAACTGCAGTCGTGATTTTTTGTTTAGGAGGAATCATTATTTTTGACTCAGTTGTTGCAATATCCTTGAAAGAAAGCTTCAAACTTTTGTCTCTTGGAATGCTCTTTGATCGATCAGAGTAATCTATTTCACCTACCTCATTTGTCGTAGCATCATTGATTTGCAGCGTAACTTTTTCTTCCTTATCGGAAGTATTTTCTAGCTCAAGTATCAAATCTTGTTCTTGGCCAGGTATCATTCTAAGATCATAGTAAGTTGCTTTTGAATCGTGTTGGTTCTTTGGTAAAATCGGCTTTACTGAAATAGCATACCCAACTTCAACTTGAATAATACTAGATGCCATGAAAAAAATGATTATCACAACAGTCCAACGTGTTATTTTCCATTTATTAGTCATTGCATTTTAAACTCCCTACATAAATAAAATCATATGTACATTTTTTAAGCGACACACCCTTATTACGAAAATTTTATGAATAACAGCTTTAGAAAATTGTAAAGAGTATGCCTAAGCTAACCGACTTAAAATCTCCGCTCACCTATTACTACTTTAGTAATAGGTATTACTGTTAGAAACGAGCTTTCTATGTAGTAATGGACTGGAAAAACCGACTATTTCCAATCCTCGCTATTTTTTAAAATAATCACTAGGCTCATAAACAATAAGCAATTTAAGCATCAATGATTGATTCCTCATTCAATACGATTTGTTCTAGCAAGTAATTTTCTCCCTGTATCAAATCAAAATAGGCCGCTTTATTTAATATGCTGTCATAATCCATTTTCATGATCCGAACATGAGGTTGGTGAAACCAAGATTTTTTTTTAATTTTTACTCTCGATTCAATTAACTTACACTCGTCTAAAATCAGATAAATTTCATTAGTGGAGACTGAATCTTTAAAACTTCTTACTTGTTCTCTTTCATAAGTTAATTGATTGTCCGAAATCGTCATCTTTTCAGATTTTGTAACTAACTCTTTATTCATTAGCCAAGATTGTTCCAAAAACTTGGCTTTTTGCAACAACTGAGAGTATTCTCTCAAATCAATTTTCAATATACGATCCCAATTTTCATTTTCATCATTACTTGATTGACTTAACTCTTTCATGGCTCTAGAAAGGTTTTGTCGTTCCATTTGATCAATTACAACTTCTAATTTTTTATTGGCAAGCCGCATTCTTTCTTTAGCATATCTTTCTCTACTAACAGCTTCTTCGATTTTCAGTAAGTAATTCGCATCATCATTGTCGTTGTAATCTAAAACTTCTGGTTCTTCTATTGGGATAGTATTATTATCCTGAAGTGGTTTAATAAACTTCGTTACTAATCTTTCAATTTCACCCACAAATGTTTCCAGTACATCATTACCATCATCAAATAATTGCTGATTCAACGACTCCAGTAAATTCACCATGAAGGGAAAACCTGTCTCTCTATAGGCAATAGGAACAAAATCAATGTAGTAAACTACACGTTTATCCTCTTTTTCCTTAGAACCGCCTATCCAGGCTATTTGAGGAAATGTATGAATCAGCTCATCAAGCACGGCAGACCAGTCGAGATCCACAAAATCTAAAGTAATCTCTACATGTTTAAAAAAAGAGATTATGGTATGAAATTCTTCAAAATATTCTTCTACATCTTTTTGAGGATAGGGGATTCGTTTATTTCTTTCTTGAAAAATCTCTTCACAAATATAATAAATATCCCGTAGCATATCGTCGTCAAAAAGACGCTCACCTACTGCTGGTGCAGCGGCTTGATAAATGTCAACCATAATATTTTGATAAACCACTTCTTAATCCCCTTTCTTTAATCTAGTGATTGGTCAGCTAAACGGCTAGCCTTACCTAACAAATCTTCCATAAGTACACTTGTTTCACTTTGTAGACGAAGTATTCTAGTATGGTAATTCGCTGCTTCTTGATTAATCATTTTCAATTCGATTGACGCTTCAGAAACTGCTTTTTTCGTCTCATGTCTTGCCGCTTCAACGGTTCGATCTGCTTCAATAGTGGCGCGTTCAATGATTTGTTGGGCTTTTTCTTTCGCTTCCATCAAGACTTCTGCAATTTGATTTTTCATTACGTCTTGTTGGCGTAATTGTTTTTCGTTCTCTCTACTTCTATTTCGTTCTTCTAATAATTGTTCTTCTAATTGTATTCTTAAATCTTCTGATTGCCTTTTTTGTTCTTCAAGTGAGTGGATTTTTTCTTTAGACTTGGATGAACTTGTCAGACGCATCGTTAATTGATCGATTTCTTGCTGTTTATTCTCAACTTCTGCTTTTAATCGCTCTGCCATTGTTTTTTGTCGTTGTAATTCTTTTTGAAATTGTTGGTTTTCATTAGTCAAATGTTCAATCACAGATGCTTGTTCCTGTTGTATTTCTTGCTCTTGTCTTCTCATAATAGTTTCCGAACGCTCTCTTTTAGTTGAAGTCTCTGGTCGATTTTTTTTAGGAGGATTATACGGTTCTTCTTCATATTCATCCTCATCGTACTCTTCATATTCGTCGTATTCATCAAACTCATCGTAGTACTCTTCATATTCATCATCGTATTTCTTTTTTTTTTTACTTTTTTTGTTAAATATCGCCAAATTTCCCGCTTCCCTTCTTATGCTATCCTTCTTTATTTACACACTGCCTACCAGTAGTTCTCTTATTCCTTCATCCCATTGTTCATCTAGCTCCACAAACTCTTGATTCAGATAGTAACCTATACCTTTTTTATTTAAAATAAATGGCTCAAAAATCGAGGTTTTATCCATAATTTTTTGTTTGATACGATTAATAAGATTACTCAACAAAGCCTGTTTATTTTTTTTCGTAGCATTTGTCCAAATGGCTTCACATAACGCCTGACTGGAAAAGACTCTTTGCTCCGACTTGATAAAATGTTCTAACACCTGATGCTCTTTTTTAGTCAACGGAATCAACCAATTATCAATAATCAGTGTACGGTCTTTTAATTGAAAAGAGTACTGCTTTTTCACTTTCACTCCATTTGAAAATGTCGCTCTATTTTGAGAGTAATCTTCATTTTCTACAGAATTTACTGCTCTCTCTTGTTTATTTTTATCTGTACGACTTGCAATCTCCTCAAAGATACTTGCCAACTTACTAGCCAAATCAGTGACCGATATCGGATAACGAACAAAAATTACATTAGTATTATTCATATACTTAGACTCATTGACTTGTTCTGATTCAAACGTTAAAACAACAATTGGCTTGTTCAGTAACGCTAGGTTATCTAGAAACGACTCTTTTAACCCACTATACATAGACTGTTGATAAATAATAAGATCAAAGTTTTGTAGGAAATAAAACTCTTTATCTCTAGGGTGAGTTAATATATCCTTTGAAACCATGATTTCATAATCCATATTCAACAAACTATTTTGCAACAGTCCGTTT
The DNA here is from genome assembly GCF_058216635.1 of Enterococcus sp. AAFC-DPL-5146. Classification (NCBI taxonomy): domain Bacteria; kingdom Bacillati; phylum Bacillota; class Bacilli; order Lactobacillales; family Enterococcaceae; genus Enterococcus; species Enterococcus sp. AAFC-DPL-5146. Next base: position 2,924,248 of record NZ_CM177103.1, read on the forward strand.
GCACTTAATGTGTCGGTCAATATAATAATTTTTTTCCTCATAACTGGAAAATCCCCCTTTTAATGTGTACTAAGTAATGCCAACCATTCGTGTTTGTTAAAATTCCTCGGACAAATATACATCGCACAGATTTCAAATCTTGTACTATATACAAACTGTATTTCTAGACTAGTAGGAATTTCCTATTCTTATATAGAATAAGAAAAAAGATGATTCAAATACTATTGTGTATACATTTTAGTTTGTCTGGTGACGGTTAAATGACGGTCTAATAAAAAAAGGGAGCAAAAAAGAATTCTAAAAAAAGTGAATTTTAATAAAATAAATGAATCATCATTTATATATAACTATAAAAGAGGCATTTTGCTTTTCTGTCTTCTTTACTGATAAAATCGATGCTTTACAGTGATTTATTTGACGGTCTATTTGACGGCGTATTAAAATAAGTAAAGTTCCTACGAGTTATTCTTTATTAAGGGAAACTCAAAGGCCAACAAAATTTATCCTGCCTTTTACACTTTAGTAGAGCTGTCCAGCAAGGGTATATTGTTGAACACATGATTTTCCCTTTTTTATTGCTCATAATACACATTTATTAAATATATTGTTATTTTTTTATTCCTCATTGACATGTTCAAAATATTTATTGTATACTTGATTCAATAAGTATTTAATTACCTACCTATTTAACGGTATTCCTGTAGTTTGATTTAAACAATTTAAAATTTTTCTTATTTTATATAAGAATAAGAAAAATTATTTTTATTTTCTCTTTTGTTATTTTTTATAAATATTTACATTACTGAACTATCTATTTTTAGTACATAGTCCTATAAGCCATTGCGTTTATTAGTCGTAACAATCAAAATTTCCGTATAAAAAAGAGTGTGAAGAAAAACTATTTATTAGTTTTTCTTCACACTCTTTTATTCAACTATTTATCCAATCCCTCACGCTTCGTCAAAGTGAATCTCTAAAATATCTAAGATTCTAGCTAAATCTGATTGTGAAAGGTATTCAATTTCAATTTTGCCTTTACCTTCTTTTTCTTGAATAGCAACAGTTGTACCAAATTTATCCATCAAACGATCTTCGCTTTCACGGATATAGTAGGGTTTTTCTTTGCTATTTTTCTTTTCCTTTTTCGGTGCTTTCTTACCTTGGTTTTCATTTAAATCGTTAACGATTTGTTCTAATTGTCGAACCGTTAAGTTTTCTTTTACCACTCGTTTTGCCAAGGTCAGAATCAAGTCTTTGTTTTTTAAACCGAGCAATGTTCTAGCTTGTCCCATTGATAACGTTTCACCTTGAACCATCTCTTTAACTTGCGTAGGCAATGTTAACAGACGCAAGTAGTTCGCAATATATGGACGGCTTTTTCCTAGACGCTCAGCTACTTCAACTTGTGTTAATTTAAGATTTTTCATCAACATATCATAAGCTTCCGCTTCTTCAAGTGGATTTAGATCTTCACGCTGCAAATTTTCTAAAACAGCAACTTGCATCATGGTTTCTTCATCAAATTCACGGACAATTGCCGGAACAGTTTCTTTATCTGCTAATTTTGATGCACGAAAACGGCGTTCCCCAGCAATGATCTCGTAGCCCTTAACCGCTGATTTTCTAACAATAATTGGTTGAAATACACCTGATTGCTGGATTGAATTTGCTAATTCTTGCAAGGAGGCTTCATCAAATGTTTTTCTTGGCTGATAAGGATTTGGACGAAGTTCGTTTAAAGGAATTTCAAGTACTTCTTCTTTTTGAACATCTACATCTTCCAAATTAGCAAACTCTTGAAACAATGCATCAATACCTCTACCTAAACCTTTTCCTTTACTCATTATCCAACACTTCCTTTGCTAGTGCTTGGTACACTTCGGCACCACGTGAACGAGGATCATAATCAATAATTGATAAGCCATGACTTGGTGCTTCTGACAATCGAACATTTCTTGGAATAATCGTATCATACACCTTTTCACGGAAATACTTACGAACTTCTTCAACGACTTCTGCACCTAAATTTGTACGTGCATCATACATCGTCAATAACACTCCTTCAATGCGTAAATCAGGATTAAAGTGTTTTTGAACCAAACGGATCGTATTTAACAGCTGGCTTAACCCTTCTAATGCATAGTATTCACATTGTACAGGAATCAAAATAGAGTCGCTAGCTGTAAAGGCATTAATGGTTAAATGTCCTAACGATGGCGGACAGTCGATCAAAATAAAATCGTAGATATCACTAACTTCTTCTATAGCCGCTTTTAACCGAGATTCTCTAGCCATCATTGAAGTCAATTCAATTTCGGCACCAGCAAGTTGAATCGTTGCTGGAACAATGTCCAAATTTTCTCTTGAAGTTTCTTGAATAACATTTTTGATTGGCTCTTCATTCACTAATACATCGTAGACATCCGTTGCAACATCTGGTTTACGGACGCCGATACCACTTGTTGCGTTTCCTTGAGCATCAATATCGATCAGCAACACTTTCTTACCATAATAGGCAAGACAAGCACCTAGATTCACAGTGGTCGTTGTCTTACCAACGCCGCCTTTTTGATTCGCTACAGAAATTATTCGTGCCATTTGTGTCCCTCCATCTTATTTGATTGGTTGTTTGTTTGGCAAACCAGGTTTTCTTGGATATTTTTTAGGTGTCTCTTTTTTCTTTTGGATTACAACGATATGGCGCTCATCGTTTGTAATTGGCAATTCAAATGAAACTTCTTTTTGAAATTTACCACCTAAAGTCGCAATTGCAGGTTTAGCTTCGGTAATTTCTTCCTCACTTTTAGCAGCTTTTAAGGCTAAGAAAAAACCGTCTTTCTTCACTAAAGGTAAGCACAACTCACTTAGGACATTTAAGCGGGCAACTGCACGAGCAGTTACGTAATCAAAAGCCGCACGAAATGCTTCTTTTTGTCCAAATGTTTCTGCACGATCATGGTACAAAGAAACATCTGTCAAATCTAGCTCACTAACTAATTCATTCAAAAATGTAATTCGTTTATTTAATGAATCGACGATCGTTACTTCTAATGTTGGAAAAACAATTTTTAAAGGAATACTTGGAAATCCTGCTCCAGCACCAACATCACAAATTGATTTGCTGGTTGAAAAGTCTTCAAAAAAGGCTAACGATATAGAATCGTAAAAGTGTTTTAGATACACATCTTTTTCTTCCGTAATCGCTGTGAGATTCATTTTATCATTCCACTCAACAAGCAACTCAAAATAGCGAGCAAATTGCTTCATCTGATGCTCTGATAAATGGATTTCTTTTTGGCTTAATAACTGTTTAAATTCTTCTGGTGTCATATGTTTCCTTCCTTGCGTGAAACAGAAAATGTTTCACAGTTCTCTTTTCTTACTTTAACGCAAATCTGAACAACATGCAACGTTTTTAGCTATGTTTTTGCTCATCCTTAATGTGCTTATATTATACTGATTTCCACCAACATTTATTAGATATGTGTAGTAAAAACGGTTGACAATCTATTTTTTATATAAAAACAACTTGTATATAATAAATTATAACGGTATACTTTATTTGTATCTATGAATTTACAAAAAGAGTAAAATAAGTAATCAAGGGTTGTTGTTAGTTTTCTAAGAAATTAGAAAATATTACTTTTTTAACAATTGTTTTATTTGTTACTATTTAAAGAATTGCTATTTGAGACAAGGGTTATCAATAATAGTTACATTAAAAAAGGAGAGAGATATTTAATATGAAAAAATTAATTTTAAAAAGTTTTTTAGCTACAATGTTCGTTGGTATTGTTGCATTTTCTGGTTTAAACAGCGCAGATGCTGCTGAATATGTACAAGTTCAAGACGAGGTTCCTAGTGGCGTTTCTGAGTACTTTTATGGAGCTCAGTATGCTGGTGTCCGTGATAACATGGGACCTGAAGCTGTTGATTTAGTAATTACTAATTTATCTAAAAAACCAAAAGGTTCTAGATTAGTTATTGGTGAGTTTGACTTTTTTGGTGATAGAAAATTCAAAAATTTTGTAGAAGTTAATACTTACTACCCACTAACTATTTCAGGTGTTTTTGCAGTTACCAGACCAGTTACTTCTGGAAATGCATGGTTAGCTTTAGCTTACATCGATAAAGATGGTAAGATGTTAGATTATACATTCGTACAAAAATAAGTTAATTCGTCTCGAATAGAACTTTTAGTAATCAGAATATAACCGACTTTTTGAAATGATTAGATCAATTAACATAAAAGAGTCTTATTCAAGTTGAACTTGAATAAGACTCTTTTATTATGAACTAAATCACCGCTTTACTCTCTTTAATCACCCGCAGTCATTTTTACGATTTGATTATAGATCGGCTCATGTCTCATCAAATCATCGATTGTTCCTATCTTTACTCCTTTAGAATAGTAACCATCTAAAATACCAAGTTTTTGAAAAATTGTTTGTTTATAGGCAATTTCAGCATTCCATTCTACTGTGTCAAGAATTGATAAAGCTGAGTGAATAGCCTCCATTCCAGTTTCCCCACCCGTAGTAATCAGTACACCATGACTATCTAGTAAGAATTCGTGAGGTAGAGTTTTTCTCGCCATGGTCTTAATATGATTACTTACGATTTCTGCCAGTTCTTCTGAACAATTCGGTTCAAATTCTAATACTTCTATATATTCCACTTTCTGTGTTGCCTCAGTCAAGTTAGGCATATCCAAACCGCTAGTTGCCCAGAACATGCTATTTGGCGCATGAGCATGAAGAACTGCTTTGATTTCTGGATTCGCATCATACACTGCTTCGTGCATATTAATTTCTCTTGTTAGTCCCCCTTCACCAGCAACCACTTTTCTCGTGTGAGGTTCTACGACTAAAATTTGTGATGGTGAAACATGCCCCAGATAAGCCTGAGACATCATCGTAGGGGTCATGATGATATATTCTTTGCCGTTTTTATCCGTTGTTTTAAAGGAAAAATTCCCACCTGCAACGTTTGTATTTTTACGTTCAAAAATCAACTGTACAATTTTCGCCATGTCTTCTCTTTCTCGTTCAAATAAAATTCTTCCATCTGCCATGATTTATTACAACTCCTTCTTCTTTTTTAATAAGCTACCGTTATGAACCGCCTCTTTTGCAGCATTTTCTATAATTTCATATTCTTCGTATTTTTGTTTTTTTCTTTCATCGTATTCTTTAAAAAGGACTGCATTTCCGTTTCTATAGATAAAAAAAGAAAGGAGAATAACTAGAAAATATATAGGTACAATATTTATCGATAGTGCCAACAAAAAAAGGATGATATCTAAAATTAACAATGCTGTCCATTTTCCTTTTTGACTCATATCATTCCATCCTTTCTTTTTAACCATTCAGTTTAGTTAGCTATTCAATTCTTTATATCGTTCACTTGGGACTGGTTCTTTGGCCATATATTTGTATAACCACACAAACATTGCAACAAAAATGATAAACCCTACAATTGCCAATATATTCAAATTCGCTGCTTCAGCAAATAAAATTTTAAATTCCGGCCCTTCGATTGATGACCAAGTGATACTTCCACCTTTTAGATCTACTGCACCTGTTTTTTTCGCTAGACCAGTCAATACTGGTGCAAGATACGTTGCGCCATATAAATAAAGTGGTGTATAAATAATTCCTAGTGTGATCATTCGATATAAATTACCACCAGTTAAAAGTAATCCGCCAACAGCGATAGAATAGTTGATGATTCCTGCTAATGGCAAAACTTGATTGCCTGGTAAAATCATAGCGTAACCAATGAAGACTGGTACTAAAATGATTGCCGTTACCCAAATTTCAGAGCGTCCAGCTAAAATCGGCCAATCTAAACCAATATAAACTTCACGATCTTTGAATCGTTTTTTCATCATCTCTGACATCGCATCAGCTAATGGTGACAGGGACTGCATAAACATTTTGCTAATCATTGGAAACAAAGCCATTGCTGTAGCGACTTGAATCCCTAAGTTTAACGAACCAGAAACACCATACGCTGCGCCAAAACCAAGTAAGACACCTATAATAAAACCCATGACGCTATTTTCAGAAAAAATCCCAATTTTTGCTTTTAAAGCTGAAGTATCCGCTTTTTTATTGAAGACAGGGATTTTATCCATCACAATATTGACCGGTAACATCAATACAGCAGAAATATTCATTAAATGTGTTACTGTTACTAATGGAATTCCTGTTAAATCCTGAATATGCCGTTGAAACATATCCCCCATTTTCAACTCCAACACAACTTGAACGACGGCTGCAATAAACCCAGCCACCAACGATCCACTGATGAAATAGACCAAATAAGCTGTCAACGCTTTACCCCAAACATTCCACATATCAACATTCAAGGTTTTCGTCAAGTTCAGTAGTAACATAATAAAGTTAACCCCTAAAACAACTGCGAAAAAAACGAATGCATAAGACCAAGACCATGTAATACTGGCCGCACCAGTCCATCCTAAATCAAGCGCAGGCAATCGAATACCAGTATTTTTTGCCATCGCTTCAGAGGCTGGGCTTACAGCATCAGACATAAAACCGATTACCATACTCATCCCAGTAAAAGCCACACCCAAAGTAATTGCCGACATAAAAGCTTTTTTCAACGGCATGCGCGCTATCAGCCCAATAATCAGAATAATCAAGGGAACGAAAATTGCTGAACCAAGATTTAATATATAGTCAATCACAGATTGAAAAATTCCCATCACTTGTACCTACCTATCCTTTTAATTTTTTGGTATGATTAATTTGTATTAACTATCTAAGATATTGAAAGTTTCTCGATATCTATCAGCGTTCAGGTTCGTCACAATCTGAACGCTTTTTTTATTTTTTCGTATCGTTGACGATTCCTTCATAAATGTCATCAACACCCATACCTGTCAAAAACGGTACACCTGCATAAACAGAGACACCTAATTTTTCCGCTTCTTTCAACACTTCATCGTCAGGCTTAGCAATATAAACATAAATACTTGCATTAGGTAATTCCTGTAAAATGGATTTATAATCCACCGCTTCTACTGGGTAATCAATTGTATCTGCATCAAATCTACTTTTGATTTTTTCTGCTACCGTGGTACTTGTTGCGACACCGCTGCCACATGCTACAATCAATTTTCTAGCCATTTTTAACTTCCTCCCATTGTTTCATAAATAAATTGAAAACCTCTTCACTTTCTGTGATCGTCTTTAACTCAGAGACAAATCCTTCATTTTGAAATAAAATCATCAACTCTTGTAGTAAACCAACCTGTTTCTCAGGTTCTTTAATCCCTAAGAAAAATAAATCCTTCACCTCCATCTCTTGATTGTCACCCATTTGTTTGACCTTGATTGGTTTTGTTGTTCTTGCAACATAAATGAAAGGCCTTTCAATATATTCTGTGTCTGAATGAGGCAATGCAATATTGAGATACTCTGTGATCAGCCCTGTTGGAAAGATTTTTTCCCTTGATCTAATTCCTTCTAAGTATTCATTGTTTACGTACCCAGCTTGCTGTAGCCGCTTTGCGATAAGCTCAAATAATTCTTCTTCATCTTGAACAGCTACTTGTAAATCAATTAATTCTCGTTGAAACATTTCTTTTGTCTCCATCTCTTCCCTCCTGAATATAAAAGCCTAGTGGTCTCATCCGGACCTGACATAAAAATATAAAGCTAGATAATACACATATTTAAACTTTTTGTGTTCAACTTTGTAAAAATATGTTAAACTTTGTTTATACAAAAAGAATACAACTTGTGAAATGGTTTGTCAACGCTTTCTTTCGATTGTTTTTTGTTCGTTTTACGTTTAAAATGTAATAGATAAACATTTTCGAACAAAAAGGGGAACCTATTATGCTAAAAAGAGAGCGCCATGCGCATATTTTAGAATTACTGGAAAAAAGTACTTTTATGACTGTATCCGATATTGCTGCAGAGCTACATGTCTCTGAGATGACGATTCGCCGTGATATCAATGAATTAAGTGATTCAAATCAATTGGTTCGTTTATATGGCGGTGCACAAAAAATCAATCGAAAAGACAAAGAACTAGCCACCCACGAAAAAATCAATCTACATATTGAGGAAAAAGAATATATCGGAAAAATCATGAATTCTTTGATTCAGGATCATCAAGTTGTTTTTGTTGGTGCAGGAACAACCATTTTATATGCCTTACCTTTTATCAAAAAACAAAATCTGATGATCGTTACCAATAGTTTATTGGCCTTCAATTATGTTATTGAACACACTGACTATCGCATTTTATTAACTGGAGGGGATTTTACACCAATTACAGAAGAATTCATCGGTGAACATGCGGAACAAACATTTGAAACCATCAATATTGATATTGCTTTTGCTGCAACGAATGGCATCTACAATAACAATGTGACTACTTCCAACTATTTAGAAGGTGGTGTTCAACGAGCAGCTTTTAAAAATGCCAAGAAAAAAGTTGTTGTCGCAGATAGTACAAAATTCAACGTTAGTGATGTCTATACATTTTATAAACTATCCGACTTAGACTACCTCATCACTGATGATAAAATCGATGAACAAACCTTTAATTTCTATCAATCTTATGGCAAATTGTTAAACAAAAAAAGTTGACTGGGTATCGTCTGCTCTTTCACAAACCCAGTTAACTAGGTACCTGAAGGAGGAAATGACAATGATTTTAACAGTCACACTTAACCCATCCATGGATTCGATTTATTTTACAGAAACCTTTACTATAGGTGAAATGAACCGTTGTAGTAATCCTGTCAAAGCTGTTGGGGGAAAAGGAATCAATGCAGGAAGAACAGCGGCAATTCTAGGTGGAGAGGTTACAGCGATAGGTGTTTTAGCCGGAATGAACGGTGCATTTATTCGAACAGCTCTTGAGCAAGAACCCTTTAATACATTTTTTCTTTCAACTACTGGAGAGTCAAGAAATGCGGTCACAGTGATGGATCAAGAAAAAAAACAAACCGAGATCGTTGAGCTTGGACCAGAAATAACAGCTGAAACGGCAGAAAAAATAGCAGACACGATTATTGACTATTCTCTCAACCAGAAAAAAGCCCCCATCATCGCTTTATGCGGGTCTGCCAATACTAAAAATGAACACTTATACCATGACTATTTACAGCATTTAAACAATAACCTAGGCTCAGGTGTAAAAATTTTAACCGATATTTCAGGAAAACAGCTGCAACATGTGCTAAATGCAACCATAAAACCTTATTTTATCAAACCGAATATCCATGAATTCGGGGAACTACTGAATACTCCTATTACCAACAAGAAAGAAGTTATGGATCATTTAAATCATCCCATATTGAAGGAAATTCCCTTTATTTTAGTTTCCTGTGGAGGCGATGGTGCAGTCGTAAAATATAAGGAGCAGATTTTTGATGTTATCATCCCGGAAATTGACGTTATTAACCCAACTGGTTCCGGAGATGCCACGGTTGGCGGTGTTGCATTTGCTTTAGATCAAGACCTTTCAATTGAGGAAACACTCCGTTACGGTATGGCATGTGGGATGAGTAATGCTCTTGAACAAGCTGTAGGTTACGTGTCCATTGAAAACGTTGAGATGCTGAAAAATAACATCATCGTACAAGAAATATCGTAAATGTTTCACGTGTAACAATGCGTTTTAAAAATAAAATAAAGAGCAAATCTTCATTTTAAAGATTTGCTCTTTATTTATTCTACTTAACGCGACGAAAAGCTTGGTCTTTCGCCAAATAAAATGGCCGTAGATAGCCCACTGTATTTGATAAAGGAATAACCTCTTCACTTAATTCAATATTAAGTACTTCTCTGATATAAGTTCTTCTAGCAGTAATTCGGTACCATAGCTCTGGGTACTTCTCTTTGATTTCTTCTTGTAACGTGACATCGGCTAAAGCTACACATTCTTCCGCACTTACACCAGTATAGCCCGCTATTGAAGGAATGATATCAATCTGTAAGATCATGCCGCTTTTCAGCGTTTCCTCAGATTCAGCGTAAATTGGTGAAGACATCCATTCTTCATCTGAAACCAAATGTCCCGGATTTAAATGCCAATGATACTTCTCTTTAGGGAAAACCTTTTCTATTGTTTGATACAACTCTTTTCCTTTCATACCAATTTTTATCGTTTCCAGCCAAGTCACAACCGCTTTATAATAAGGTTTTGCTACTCGTTCTAGGTAATCTTGCTGCCCTTTTGGAAGTTGTGCCGCATTTTCTATAACAAAACCAGTTCTGCTGGATAACCCACCTTTAAATGCTGTCGTTAAAGATAATGGATCACCTAGCTTTACTTTCTTATGTGTAGGATAAACATTTGCATATTCAAAACGCTGCCCAGTTGCTGCAATCGTGACAACTGTATTCGTTTGTCCTTCTGCAGTTAACTCATTTCCTAATACCGCTTCCGTTACACCAAGTTCAACAGTATCCAGTGCTTTCAACATACAATTAGAAGATAGATTTGCTCCATATTCATAATGAGCGATTTCATTGGCATTATTCACCGTGCGTACGCCTTTGTCTCCCCTAATAAACAGATGAGCTGCATTTTTGATTACAGTTTGTTTACCTTTACTCGCTAAAAGAGCCTGAATAATAAAATAAGGAAGATCAAAGTAGGCTTCATTATCCGATTCAGTTGTAGTAAACATTTTCCAACCTACCACACCGATTTTACCCTTTTCAGACAAACCAATCTTTTCAAAAATACGTTCTAATCTTGCTTCATTATCCATGGGCTGATTAGGTAAAGAAAATAGTGGAGAATGAATCAATTGGTTTTCAATTCGAGAAACTTTCGCCATCTTTAAATTTTCATTTCCAAGAATCAATGTACACTCCCCTGTGACATCTAAAACTAGAAGTCCTTCTTCAAAACGCGGAATAAAACCTGTTAAATACTCAAAATTTCCTCCATGCTCTTTGTCTGCGTAGATTACTAGGCTATCATATTCTTCTGACTTCATATTTTCCAACACTTTTTGCTTTCTTTCACTCATCGTTTCATCTGTTAAAAAAGTTGGTGCAACATCATTAAAAACCCTTGGCTTAGCAAGTTCTGCTAACTGAATTTCTGACTTTATCATTTTATTTACTTCCTTCCTATCATTATGTTTAAAACTCATTCAGGTGTTTTTTTTGTTCCCCATCAGCCGTAAAATTCGATTCAGCTAACCATGAATATATTCGTGATTTTATTGTTGGCCACTCACTGTCAAGAATAGAAAACCATGCCGTGTCTCGATTTCTATTTTTATACACTACTGCATTACGGAAAATCCCTTCAAAAGTAAACCCTAAGCGCAATGCTGCGTTTCTAGAAGGGGCATTTAACGAATCACACTTCCATTCATAACGACGATAACCTAACTCATCTAGCGCATAACAGGCTAAAAGATACTGCGCTTCTGTAGCAACTCGAGTCTTTTTCAACTGATCAGAGTAGATAACATACCCGACTTCTATAGACCCATGCTCTCTATCTATTCTCATAAGTGCTAACGTACCAAGTGCCTTGCCAGTATCTTTGTCAATAATCGCATAATGAAATGGATCTTGTAATTGACTATTTACCTCTAAGTATGTAGAAAATTCTGCTTTATTTTTGAATGAAACCATTGGTATATAGGTCCAATTTCTAGGGTTACTTTCAGGTCCATAGACTTGATATAAGTCTTCAAGGTGCTTGTTTGGATCTACTTTTTCTAAACAGCAATAGGTTCCTTCCAATATCATTTTTACTGGGTGGTTTCTGACAGACCAGTCCTTTACTGGATGGCCAATCGGCTGATTATATTGATTATAATTTATATTTTCTTCCATCAGATTCCCTCCTACTACGTTTCCTTAGTCTACCTAAGAATAACATTTGCGTATAAATTATAAAACGGTTTTCCTGATAACTATTCAATTAATAATATTATGATTATAGAAATTATATATATTTTTTTGACAATATCTGCTAAAAAGTATGCTATTATAATAATTAGTGATATTGATATAATACATATTGCCATACATTTAATCTTAAACTCAAGGGAGATGAGCGATTGAAGATTGCCTTGTGTGATAATAACCAGCGAGAAATGGGAAAAATTGAATACTCTTTAAATTCTCAAACCTATGAATTTGATCTCTTCAGCAACGGTGAAAAATTATTACGACACCTCAATGAAATAGACACAAATTATAATATATATTTCATCTCTATTGAATTGTCTGAATTGGACGGCATTGAATTAGCTAAGAAAATACGTACATTTGATTTAGAAGCACTTATTATTTTTATATCTGATGACAATCAACACATGCCAAATGTTTTTCAAGTTCAAGCGTTTGATTACTTACTGAGACCAGTTTCTCATGACTGCCTGTTAAAAACAATGGATAGAGCCAAAAATTACTTTAATGCCATACACGCCTATTTTGAATTTTCTTTTAATCGAAAATTGATTATATTACCAATGAATGAAATTGTATATATTGGAAAAAGCGGCCGTGTCGCATACATTCATACAACTGAAAAAGTCTACAAAACTTATATGACGATGGCAGAAATTATGGATAAGTTGAACAAGGATTTATTCACTAGAATACATGGCAGCTACATAGTCAACTTAAACTATATTATTGAAATTACAAAAAATGAAGTCTTTGTAAAACGATTTGAAGAGAGTGTACAGCAAGAGAATGGCATATCCTTGCCCATGAGCAGAAAATTTAAAGATGAATTAAAGGAGAGCTATGCTGCGTTTCTCAGAACAAGGAAACGCTAGCTAGCTGTTTTTTTCTGTTTCAGTGACTTCTGATTACTACAAAAATTTGCATTTTTTATTTTTCATACTTATAGTTCTCAATAAATACCAAAAGAAGAAAAAGAGCATTCTTTAAGGTAAGTTATAATTTTATTTAACACGCTATTTTTTACTTAAAACACGCAACTTTTTACTTTAAGTGCTTTTCCGTTCTTTTTTTATGGTAACTTTTATATATCTGGCAGGCATTATTAATGTCTTCTAAATAAAAAATTGGAGGAATGAAAAAATGGCAGGCGATAGAATTAAATTATCCCCACAAGAACTAAGAACTTCCGCAACAAAATATATGGACGGTTCACAACAAGTACAAGACATTTTACAGAAATTACAATCTGAACAAGACACAATCAGAGGCAACTGGGAAGGTAGCGGTTTTGATAGCTTTGACGATCAATTCAATGCTTTAAAACCAAAAGTATCTGAGTTTGCTGAATTATTAGAACAAATCAACCAACAATTAAACGAAGTTGCCAATATTATGGAAGAAACAGACCAAAATATCTCTTCAGCAATCGGAAGAGGTTTATAAGAAACACATAACTGAGGAATAGGGAGGGCACTTGCTCCTCGCTGTTCCTCTTTTATTTAGGAGAATGATAAATGAACAGTAAAAAACTATATTATATGTTGAAGTCTGTTTGGATGGTTGTAATATTACTTGTTATGCTTATATTTATGAATCGAGATTTCACCGATATCTCTGCAAATAAAGCAAAAGAAGAGCAAGATATGCGCTTAAATATTGCGTTGGTAAATGAAGATAACGGGATTAATAAAAATAACATAGACTATAACCTCGGCGCAGATTATGTAAAGAAAATCGAAAAAGATGCAACATATAACTGGTTTACAGTTAGTCGAGGCATCGCCGAAAATGGTTTAAAAACCGGTACTTATAACTTACTCGTAACGATTCCAAGCAATTTTTCAAGTAAACTTTTAGAACTAGACAGCGAAGCACCAGAAAAAGTGCAAGTTAACTATAAAATCAATGCAAACGGTAATGCTACATTAGAAAACGAATCTAGAAGCGTTGGACGAAAAATCGTGAATGATTTAAATCAACAGCTGGTAGATTTGTATGTTGTCAGTATTATTGACAATTTATATACCGCTCAAAAAAATATCGAAAAAGTCTATACGAATCAAACCGCTTCAGTTGGCGAATTCCAGAATATTCTTTATCAGCCGACGATTAATTTTAAAGATTATTTACCAGGTATCACTTCACAATCACAAAGTGCTTTACAAGCAAATGATTTACTCACGAATACCTTAATGGAATTCATCAAAAATCCTGAGTCACTTGTTAGTAGTCACCAAGATTTTTCTTCTTTACTAGAACAGCTATTAAAACAACGTGCAGACGGAAAAATGACGTATGAAGATTTTGTAAAAGATTTAACATCAATGGATAGCAGTGTGCTAAGTTCAGAAACTAGTAAATTATACAGCACATTAGAAAGTCTGAATCAATCATTACAAGAAGAGTTTGTGGCTTCTAAAGATGGTGACGGACGCTACATCGAGCAGATGAATGAATTAAATGAACAATTACTTGCTTCTAAAGCAGATGTTGAAAAACAGGTAAATGAATTAGAAGAAATCAAAGAACGGTATTTTGATACCTACAGTAAAGAATTCTTTAAACAATTTAGAATAAATGATCCAGATGAAGCATCTAAAGTAACATTTGGTACTGTTTTAAAGAAAATGAACTATACATCGTCCTTAAATAACCTTGGCACCTTCAATGATGAATACCTGTCACGGATACAAGGTCGTTTAAATAGTTTACCTTATAAAATCGATACTGAAGAAATCGATGAAATGAACGAAATTTTTCAATATGCAGGTGCTCCTTACAACGACAATGAGCCGCTTAAGAGCATCAGTCGCAAAACGGAGCAAATTCAAGCTCAGGTAGATCGAGTAAATGAAAAAATTGAAAGAGCTAATGAAAAAATCGAAGAAAATAACGAGCAAAATGATGATAATGCTAAAAAGATTGATCCGCTAGTTTGGGATACTGATCCAGAATTTATTAAAGAAAATAGTTCTTATTATACTGATCTCAAAGAAGCTTATACTAAGCTGCAAGATGCTAAAAAAGAGATTCTAGATACAACAAGATACAACAATCGAAAAAGCTTCCAAATAGCAACGAACAATTTTAATGGAGGAAAATTCAGTATCTCTAATATAGAGGAACTCAATAACTTAGGGATCATTAATATTAGCTTCGATAGAGACGGATTCTCTCCTGTGGGCAATCAAGAATATGATATCGAACGAAAAAGTGACAGAACAACGATCTATTATAGTTTTTCTGATACGTATGATGAATACTCTACAACAGCCCCTTCTTTTGATGTTCTATTGAAAAAAGAAGTAGAACCAGACAAAGAATTAGTTGTTCCAACAACTACTGTCACTACTAACCCAGTTTTTAAATCACTCACTAATGAACAAGAAAGCAGTGAGAACGCAGTATCAGAAAGTACCACTACTTCTGAGAGCATCGAACAATCAGATGAGAGCGAACCTGAATCAACGCAACAAACCACTCATCCTGAAACAAAACAAGTTCAACCCGTTCCAAATCAACCAGATTCACGTACCGCAACTCTTTATGTAGCTGAATGGAATCAGGCAGTAGACACAACTCTATTTCTAAATAGAAATTACCAAAAAACCAAAAGATACTATTCAGAAGAAGTTGGAAAAGTACAAGAACTATACAATAACGTGTTGGAAGAAACTAGAAACTTTAATAAGTATCCGTTTGATGTTTTCAACAACTTACTAGATATGAACATGACTGAAATGTTCAAGCAAGTTCTAAACGGAACATTTACTGCAGGTCATTATAAAGATCAACATGACAAGCTTGTATCTCTAAGACGCCAAGCAGACGATATCGATCGTCAATCTGGCAGAATCGAAGAGAAACTGAAAGACATTCAAGGAAACACTGTAAACTTAAATGAAAATGTCCAAAATCACTTAACTCAAATCGCAGACTGGCAAAAAAATATGTCTGAAATCACAGCTTCAGAAATGAAAGTCTCTTCTGACAATAGTGCCACAGATACAGAGATATCAGCGGTTGATAAAATGCTGGAATCCGTTAAGAAACAAGCGGAAATGCTCAAAGAAGCATCTGATATGAATGTGAAAGAAGCTGAAAATGTTAAATCAGTCTTCACTTCATTCGATAAAGAAGTCCAAACTGCTCAGAAAAACGGTGAAGACTTATCTACTAACGCCGATGTCATCATGGACAATCTAAACAAAGAATTAGCTAACAACAATGATTTCGTTTCAGCGTTTATCAAAGTATTAAACAATGCCCACAAAGACGGCGTGCCGAACAATACTTTGCTGCAATTTATTGCAAATCCTGTCAACGGAAAATCAGAAGCAACGATCAAAACAACCGAAATCAATGAACCATTTACGTGGATTTTGATTATGTATACCTTAAGTTTGTTTGTCGCTTACCTATTTGCCACTCAACCTGTTGTCAGAAAAGTAAAAAACAAATTCAAACGGGAAAAATTATGGCTCAAAGACAATATGCTGGAAACAATGCTTATTAGTATGAGTGCCATTGGTATTGGTTTGATTTTAGCTATGTTAAGTATCAGCGAATTAGCCATTGTAAAAGAGTCCCAAATCGTTTGGGGCATGATGATTGTGCTGTTTATGCTGATTTTCTCATTACTAAATCACTATGCATTGAAACAATTCCATATCGCTGGATTTGCCTTAAGTCTCTTCTTATTTATCAGTTATGTGTTTGTCACCAACGCCATTGGAAAAACCAAAGGTAATAATCCGATGGTGGACATTATTCGTTCCATCAATCCATTGTCGATTGGCGAAAACAACTTAGCAGATATTTTGGCAAATAATGCGTTAAACATTGTTCATATTATTTTATATCTTTTAGCGATCGCAGCATTGATTGTGTTTAACATCTTTATTTGGAAACCTAGACGGAAAACGAAGGAAGTGGCAGTGAAATGAAAAAGTTAATGTTCTTATGTTTACTAGGAATAAGCGTCTTTTCTTTTTCTGATACAGCCAATGCAAACGAAACCTTGCTGGATAACAACTTAGAGTTACAAACAGATCGATTAAACAAAGAACAAGTCGACGATGGCAAAACCAAAAGCTTTGTTGCAGAAGACCGCTTGTTTGAAGAAGAAATGATCCAAAAAATCACCAATGCAAAAAAAGTGGAAGAACATCAAAAACAAGAAGACTTGTCTAAACTCTTTCTAGCTAAAACAACCAAAGTAAAAGAGTTTGATACTACTAAGCTATTTGCAGGAAATGAAAAGAGCCAAGCAGCAGTAAAAAGAGAAGAACCTGTACCAACAGTTTCTTCTCCTCCTTCGCTACTCCCATTAATTTTAGGACTAGCGCTAGTGACTGTTGTTACACTACTTTTGTATCACAATAGAAAAAGAGGACAAAATCATGGCGGATAATACAGAACACATCAACGTAACGTTGATGTATCAGAAAAATAAAGAAAAAATGGTGGATTTAAGAATCCCAAATAACATTACCGTTTACCGATTTATTCGAGAATTAAATCAAATATTCGGAAAAGGACAAGACGTCAAAAAATACCAAATCAAAGTGTTGAATAAAGGACTTCTTTTAGATGAAGAGAAAAAATTAAAAGATTTTCCGATTACTAACGGAGATATCATTGAAGTGTTGGGGGAGTAAAAAATGGAAACAATAAAGGAAACAGTTGTAGAAGTAATCATTGAAAAACATACGTATGAATTTAAAAAAACCATTGAAAAATGGGAGCTTGCCTTAAGAAAATCAGAAGTTCAAGTGAATGAAGAGAAGGATTTAGCTTTGCTGAAAGTCACTCACCCACTATTGATGGAGACAAGTATCCATTGGGAAGAAGATGCAGTGACCTTTACCTACGAATTACCAAAAGAACGGATCACTTTCAGCGAATTAAAAGCTGGGTCAAAAGAAGACAAACTACGTGCCATGGCAAATATGGCTTCTGTTGAACAGCTATTAGACTTACCACTAACTTTTTTCATCCATCCAGAAAATTTGCTGTTTGATTATAACTTACAGCCGAAAATCGCTTACCGCGGATTAGAAGGAAAAATGCCGCCAAAAGTCACAAACAACGACTTATTATTAAGACAATACAAAAGTTTGATCATCGCTTTATTTGAAAAGAAAGATGATTTTACCAAACTCTATGAAGGTCAACTAGAAATCAAAAAGGGCTCTGAATTCATTCAAACGATCCTGAAAACAGAAAGCTTTGAAGAAATCAGACAATACCTTGTTCAAATGTACGATCAAACAGTGGAACATGCCGCCAAAACAACAAAAAAAGTCAGCAAAACCAAATTCCAAGTGATGAAGCAACTATCAATCTGGATGACTGTGCTATCTGTTGTTTTAGTGATCCCTCTCGTTTATTTGCTATTTTTCCGTTTACCATTCTTAGATCGGATGCAAAATACCGATACAGCTTTCTTGAAAAATGACTACGAAGCCGTGATCACAACGTTAGAACCAGTCAAAACAGCCAAAATTCCTTTTACACAAAAATACGAATTGGCCTATAGTTTCATTCAAGGAGAAGCCTTACAAGAACAACAGAAAAAAGCCATTTTAAACAACGTAACCCTACGTTCTAACGAAAATTATCTGGATTACTGGATCGAAAACGGCCGTGGAAATCTGGACGAAGCGCTAGATGTAGCGAAAAACTTAGAAGAGTCTGATTTGATTTTATACGGAATCACTCAAAAAATTGAACAAGTCAGAAAAGATACGAAAATGTCTGGAACTGAAAAAGAAGAAACTATTGGTAAGCTAGAAGCCGACTATAAAAAATACAAAGAAAAACGTGACGAAAGTGTAAATGCTGCTGAAGAAGCTGAAAAGACACAAGGATCGACAGCTCAGGAGGGAAATTAGATGACCAAGACACAAGCCATCCTCTCCCTTCAAGGCTATCGGTATCAATTAATTCTTGATGAAGAAAAAACACAACAAATCAGCTCAGATAATCAAGCCTCTCTGCACTTACCTTTACTGACAGAAGCAGATGCGTTAACTATCGAAAAACAAGACGAGTGGATCATCACCCACCAAGATCAAGATCATGTCTTATCCCTTGGCTCTCCCCTCACCTTGCCATTATCCGATGACCAAGAAATAACGGTCATTTTAGCTCCTGTGACAAAACTGCACGTGTTTGACCTATTAGATAAAAAAGAATTGATTTTAAGCACAGATAAAGGCGCAACCCTTGAATTGGCAAATGACCATTTGGCACAACCTCTTTCTGCAATTTTGAAAAAACAAGAGGATCAATGGATCTTAACCCTTCTTTCTGGTGAGCTGATGATCAATAATCAGCTGTTTAACGGCACTGACTATGTACTTGGTAAAGGAGACGAACTGTCTTTTCTACATCATACATTGAAAGTCTTTACTCATGAAATTCATGCGACAGAAGGCACCATTGTGAAATCAGATTTGTGTGAGATTTATACTTCTCGTTACGATGTGTATGAAGATTACCCAGATTTCCATCGTTCACCACGGATCATTTACCGTGAACCTGAGGAAAAAATAACGATCAATGCCCCAAGTGAGCCAAACAATAAGCAACAAGATCAACTGATCAAAACGATTTTACCACCTATCGTCATGCTGATGGTAACGGTGGCTATGGCCTTTTTCAGACCTAATGGCTTATTCGTTCTAGCCAGTGCGGCGACGACTTTGATTACGATTATCTTCTCTATTACAAATTATTTTAAAACGAAAAAAGAACACAAACAAAGCTTAATTGACCGTGAAGTCAGTTATAAAAAATATTTAGTGGATAAATCGGTGGAATTACACCAATTGAACCAAGAACAAAAACAAGGACAGCTGTATCATTATCCAACGGTTTCAGAATTATTGGATATGACGAAAACCTACAGCCCAAGAATTTATGAAAAAACGCCGTTACACTTTGACTTTCTCTTCTACCGTTTAGGCTTAGGGACACTTCAATCGTCAAGTGAGATCAACTACTCTAACAAAGAGCGCGGCAAAGAAACGGACGATTTAGAAAAAAGCGGGTATGAACTTTATACGAAGAGTTTAGAGTTAGAAGATATGCCTATCGTTGCCAATTTGGTGAATGGACCTGTTGGGTATATTGGCCCAAGAAACTTGGTTTTGGAACAGCTTCATTTATTGGTAAACCAATTATCCGTTTTCCATAGTTACCATGATTTACAATTTATCTCGATTTTCCCAGAAGCTGAAAAAAACCTGTGGGAATGGATGCGTTGGTTACCTCATGCAACGATGCAGGATGTGAATGTCCGTGGGTTTGTGTATAACCAACGAAGCCGGGATCAGGTGTTGAACAGTTTGAATCAAATCTTGAAAAATCGCAAGAATTCTCTGGAAGAAAACCGTAATAGCCGAGATAGTACGATCTTCTCCCCTCACTATGTGGTGATGATTACCGATGAGAAGTTGATTTTGGATCACGTCATTATGGAATTCTTCAACGAAGATCCAAGTGAATTAGGCTGTAGCGTGATTTTCGTGGAAGATGTGATGAGTAGTTTATCCGATAATATCAAAACCGTTATTGATATTCGTGACCGGAATACTGGGGTTCTCTTGTTGGAAGAAGGGAAATTGAAAAACACTACCTTCCAATTGGATCACTTCCCTACTGATTTTAGTAAAGAGGAACTGCCTCGTTTATTAGCACCATTGAATCACTTACAAAATCTAAAATCTAGCATCCCAGAAGCTGTGACCTTCTTAGAAATGTACGGCATCGAAAAATTTGAGGAATTTAATGTGACCCAACGTTGGGCAGAACATTCCCCTCATAAAACCTTAGCTGTGCCATTAGGTTTACGTGGAAAAGACGATATTGTCTATTTGAACTTACACGAAAAAGCCCACGGTCCTCATGGATTAGTCGCTGGGACAACAGGTTCTGGTAAATCTGAAATCGTACAAAGTTATATTCTAAGTTTAGCTGTGAATTTCCACCCGTATGACGTAGCCTTCCTACTGATTGACTACAAAGGTGGCGGAATGGCCAACTTGTTCCGTAATCTCCCTCACTTATTAGGGAGTATTACCAACCTAGATGGCGCTCAAAGTATGCGCGCCTTGATTTCCATCAATGCCGAGCTAAAACGCCGTCAGCGCCTTTTCTCGGAGAATAACGTGAATCATATTAATCAGTATCAGAAATTATATAAAAATGGCGATGTAGAAGAACCAATGCCTCACCTCTTCTTAATTAGTGATGAGTTTGCGGAATTGAAATCTGAACAGCCTGAGTTTATGAAAGAACTCGTTTCAACGGCTCGTATTGGACGTTCGTTAGGGATTCACTTGATTCTAGCCACGCAAAAACCAAGTGGTGTGGTGAATGATCAAATCTGGAGTAACTCGAAATTTAAATTAGCCTTGAAAGTGGCGGATAAAGCCGATTCGATGGAAATGTTAAAAACACCAGATGCAGCGGAAATCACTCAAGCAGGTCGTGCCTACTTGCAAGTGGGGAATAATGAGATTTATGAATTGTTCCAAAGTGCTTGGAGTGGCGCGGATTATCAGCCAGAGAAAGATGACCAACAGATTGAGGATCATACGATTTATTTGGTTAACGACCTTGGTCAGTATGAAATCCTTAGTGAAGATTTAAGTGGCTTGGAAAATGCGGATGATGTGAAACAGATTCCCACAGAACTGGATGCCATTATTGATGGGATTCATGAGGTGGCAGAACGTGAGAATATCACGCCACTACCGAGACCTTGGTTGCCACCGTTGGAAGAGCGAATTGCCTCTTCTACTCTGCATCCTGTGAATTTTAAAGAAGAATGGTTAACGGAGAAACAACCGTTAGAGCCAGTTCTTGGTGTAGTGGATGTGCCGAGTATGCAGGCGCAAAATACCTTGCGTTTGAATATGACACAAGAAGGTCATATGTTGGTGTTTAGTAGTCCGGGGTATGGGAAAAGTACATTTATGCAGACGGTTGTGATGGATTTGGCACGTGTGCATAGTCCTGAGCGGTTGAATGTTTATCTATTGGACTTTGGGACGAATGGGTTACTTCCGTTGAAAAAACTGCCTCATGTGGCGGATACTATGAGTATTGATGAAGAAGAAAAAGTTGAGAAATTTGCAAGACGGATTAATGATGAATTGAAACGTCGAAAGAAATTGCTTAGTGAATATTCTGTTGCTAGTTTAGACATGTATGAACGTGCTAGTGGGAAAGAAGAACCAATCATCTTTATTCTATTAGATGGTTTTGAAGGATTAAAAGATGCAAAATTCAATGATATTCTTGAAAAAGTCATTACCCAAGTAGCTCGTGAAGGAGCTGGGATTGGGGTTCATTTACTTCTTTCTGCAGGACGTCAAAACTCATTGAAAGCTATTCTTTCAAGTAATATCAAGACACAAGTCGTGTTGAAGATGATTGATGATTCAGAACCAAGAGCGATTGTTGGACGGACGACGTTGACGATTGATGATTTACCTGGTCGTGGGTTGATTAAGTTGGACGAACCTGAGTTGTTCCAAGCAGCGTTACCAGCGGATGGTGAAGATACGTTGCAGATTATTGAGGCGATTCAAGAAGAAGTGAATGAGATGGATGAGCATTGGACTGGTGAAAGACCTGAGCCGATTCCTATGGTACCGGATGTATTATACTTTGAAGAATTTAGACAAATGAAACAGGCACAACAACTAGTATTAGATGGATTGTTACCAATGGGCTTAAATTATGACACAGTTGAACCTGTAGCCAAATCATTAGACGCTTATCAACAATTAGCCGTCTTTGCCCCTAAATATGAACGCATCATTAGTAGCCTAAGTAGTATTCAACAATTTCTTAGCATGACTGGTAAATATGAGTATGTCATTTTAGATGATCAGGAAGAAAATTTCATGAACCTTGGATCTGGTGCAAAACGTTATAGCTCCAATAAAGAGGACTTCTTACCTATCTGTCAGGAAATTATTGAACTGATTGAAGACAGAGAAGATGATTTTGATGATATGAAGGAAGATGGCGAAGTAAGAAATCTCAAAGAGTATCTGACTACCATCAAACCACTAGTCATCGTTATTCCGAATATTTCTTATTTCTTAACTGATATGAACGCTGATGTAGAAAAACAATTTACTAAAATCTTACAAACTGGTTCTCAGATGGGCATTTACCTGCTCTATGGATCACTATTC
Organism: Enterococcus sp. AAFC-DPL-5146; assembly: GCF_058216635.1. Taxonomy (NCBI): domain Bacteria; kingdom Bacillati; phylum Bacillota; class Bacilli; order Lactobacillales; family Enterococcaceae; genus Enterococcus; species Enterococcus sp. AAFC-DPL-5146. The sequence goes on from NZ_CM177103.1 coordinate 2,947,400, forward strand.
AACGCCGTAAGTGGATATGACGAAGTAAGTAAATTACTCAAAAAAGTGGATAAAGGTCTTGTACTTGGAAAAGTTGGCGATCAAGGTCAATTAAAAGCTTCAAATATCGGTTACAGAGATCCAACACCAGATGATACAGAAGGTTACTTTATTGAAAATGATTTTGCGGAAAAAATCAAAGTATCCTTATCACTATAAAAAAGGAGGATAAACATGGACGATAGCAAAGAAAAAGCACGGGAGCAAGCAAGAAAAGCGGCTGAACAAGCGGAAAAAAATAGAAGACGCCAAGAGCTTCAAATAAAAGCAGAAAAGGTTAGAGGAAAAATTTCTAAGGCTGATAGCCTTATCTCTAGCTTTCGATCCAAACAAAGTGAGTTTGATCAAGCCATTTCTCAGATAGAGCAGAAAAAAAGTTCTGCTTTATCGAGTCAAATTGTATCCCAAGTGAGAGTCTCCAAAGTATTCGAAGGGGTTATCGCAGAAAAACAAGCTTCTGAGTTACCAAAAGGTATTGAAGCGATGGATAAGAACATAAAAAAAGCAAAAAAAGTGGCTGAAGGCATTGAAGATCAAATAAAACAGCTAAGCACCTATCAAGATACACAACAAGACATTTTATCTAATATCATGGCACAAATAGCCAGTATTTAAGTAAAGGAGAGAGAATATGAGTGGGAAAATAGCAGTAATCAATCATGAATTTGAACAAACCACATCAGAGTTAAAAAGAAGTCACCAAGAGATCATAGATTCTTATAAAAAAGTAATTGAACTGACAAAACAACTAAGTTCAGGCTCTTTAAACACTGAAAAATTATCTCCAAAAGTTCAAGGTTTGATGGACGGTGTCAATTCAGATGTCATTTCTAGACTAACAGAGCTATTCAACCAAACGGAAAATGTAATTAAAGACTATGAAACAGTCATCGTAAACGTAGATACTAGTTGCTAATTATTAAGGAGGAAAAACAATGGGAAAAATAGATATAAACTACGGTCAAGCACGAAGTGAGATCAACAATATAGAAAATCAAATCAACTCTTGTTTATCTTCTGCTAAGAGTCAGGTATCAAAATTATCTTCTTTACTCAATGAATCAGAAGGTGCATTTGTAACAGAAATCAAACAACAATTCAAAACAGAAGAACAAATTATTAGCGCATCAGAAGGATTCTTCAAAGAAATGTGTCAAGCTTTACTAAGTGCTGTGGATACCTATGAAGAACAAGATCGCAACATTTCTAATAGTATGGATAAAGCAATTTCTTAATAATAAGAGATAAAAAGGAGGAAAAAAATGGGTGTAGGAAAAGATCGCGTGTTTCTCTTATCGGCTATCGTCGAATTAAAAACACAATATGAAACACTCTTCAAAGCGGCAGAACAATTTAGTCAAGAAATGGAATCAAAAGTATCCAGTGTCCGATCGTTAGAATCTCAGGTTCCTTCAGAAGCTAAAAGTGGTCGTTTGTCAGGAGCGACTAGCGGCTTTCGATTAGAGAAAGATAAATTTCAAGAATTACTACAAAAACTTCAACGAGATGTGGAAAAGCTTCAAAATGACTTACCCGCACTGGATAAAGCTGCTGCAAGCAATGTCTCTGAACTCACAAGTGCATCAAACGAACTAGCGAATCTATTTAAAGAATACCAATCCTTTATCCAAGGAGGCTTTACCAGTCAAAGTGTGGATGCATTTAAAAAATCACTGTCTAAAATGCGCTTAAAAAATGGCATGTCTATGTCAAAAGTAGATAAAACGTTGAAACAAGTGATGGAAATGTCCAAGGGGTTAGCTGTTGTTAGTGCAATGTATAGTAAAGATCCTGTTAACTTAACAACCGGAAACTTTAGTGCAGATAAAGAAGACTTACTGATTCACGGTGACACTCCTCTAAGTTTCAAACGTACCTATAATGCCATGGATGAGTATAAAGGCTCTTTAGGAAAGAATTGGGTTCACTCGTTTGAAGTCTGTGTGATAGAAGAAGAGAATCAGCTAAAAATCATGATGGAAGATGGTCATGTTGTTTTCTATGAATTAACAAAAGAAAACAACTACCACTCTGCCCTTTTCCCTAGCCATATTGTGACAAAAGAAGAAAATGGCTATCAATTAGTAACAGAATCTCAAATTCGTTACCAATTCAACACACGTGGGCAATTGTTCAAAACATTAACAGAATCTAGACAAGAAGTTCGTCTATCCTATAATTCAGATCAACAATTGAAAAAAGTAGAAAGTTCAAGTGGTTCCATTCGTTTTCGTTATGATGAAGCTGGATTACTCACAAGCATCAAAGATCAAGCTAAACGAAAAGTGACCTTCTCATATGAAGATAAGTGCTTGACCGAAGTAAAACTACCAAATAAAATGATCGTAAGTTACGGATATGAAAATGGCAAATTAACGACAACGACAAATCCAAGAAGCATTGATTTAGTCAAAAATGAATACGACTATCTATCACGAATCACGAAACAAACTTTCCCAGATGGCGGAGTGATGACATATGAATACGATGACGAAGCGAAAAACATTGTCGTAACTGAACAAAATGGATTAAAAGTTACCTACTACCGAGACAAACACTATCGAAATACAAAAGTTGTTTATCCGAACGGTGAAGAAATCACTACCTACAATGAACAGAATAAACCTACTTCTGTCACGGATAGAAAAGGAAACAAAACACAATACAGCTATGATGAACAAGGAAACCTGATCAACGTAACGAATCCATTAGGGGAAGTTATGACGATGAGATATGATGAGCAGAATCACCCCATTTATATGAAACAACCAAATGGCGCTGAATATACCTTTACCTATGAAAATGGCAACTTATTAAAAGTGGAGAATCCATTAAACTACTCATCCGAAATGACTTATGATGATCAAAATCGTCCAATACGTGTGAAACAACCTGATGGTAGTCAAATGGTCTTTCACTATGATGAGCGTGGCAACCTATCAAGTATCCAATACCCCAACCAAGGAACTACTCATTATGTATACGATAACCAAAACCAAGTGATTGAAACAACCAATCCAACGGGAGCCGTAACGAAATTTGAGTACGATATAAAAGGTAATTTAACGAAAGTCACGAATGATGAAGGCAATACACGAGAATATACGTATAATGAAATCAACAAGGTGACTACGGTTAAAGACTTCGATGGGACAACAATCACGCAAGAATATAATGAATTAGGGAAAGTTTCGTCTATTACCAATCAATCTGGTCAAGTTACTGAGATGGATTATGACTTGATGTGGAATATCTCCAAAATTAAAGAACCAAATGGCGCAGAAACGGCCTATTTATACAATCAGTACAACCAACTAAGTCAAGTTGTCAACGCTAAAGGACACAACGTTCACTATGACTATGATGAAAATCAAAATGTGACAAGTATTCGTTCTCCAAAAGGAGAAGAAACAACGTTTGCGTATGATGCCTTAAACCGACGGACAAAGATGGTTGAAGCAGATGGCGCAATTACCAGATATACCTATAATAAACTAGGAAAAGTCGCAACGATTACCGATGCTTTAAATCATACAACTATCTTTGAATACGACTTGTTAGGGCAATTAGTCCGCCAGACAGATGCCTTAGACAATGAAATCACCCTTTCTTATACGTCACTTGGACAATTGGAAGCTGTTACGGACGCAAACGGCGGGGTCACATCTTATGAGTATTATCCTGGTGGAAACTTGAAGCAAGTCACTTACCCTGCCGGTGAAACAGAACGATATGTCTATGACTTGAATGACAATGTCATTGAAAAATGGGCAGGCGAAGAAAGTAAAATCACCTATACGTACGATACCTTAGATCGTGTAACAGCTATTACCAACCCATTAGGAAATACTCGGAAATTTTCTTATGACGCTGCTGATCGAATTGTTTTGTATCAAGAGGAAGCGGGAGCCATTACAGAATACGATTATTCTTCAACAGGAAATCTTACTCTGGTCAAAGATGCTTTAGGCAATGAAACTCACTATGATTATGATACTGTAGGCAATCTAACTACCATTCAACAATACGGATTAATCGATGCCGAGCTGGAAAAAGTGTCCGAACAAAACCGTGTGACACAATATCAATACGATTTACTAGGAAACGTGACTACTGTCACGGATGCATTAGGGAATCAAGAACACTACGTTTATGATGAAAACAATCAATTAATTAATAAAACTGATAAAGATGGTTATCAAACAAATTTAAACTATAACCAAACAGGACAAGTTCAGAAAATCCAGTATTCAGATGGCAAAGAAGTCTTGATGCAGTATAATCCATTGCGTAAATTGGAAGCTGTAAAAGACTGGTTAGGCACCACTCAAATGACATTAGATGCTTTAGGCCGTGTGGAAGAAGTTCAAACGCCCGATCAACAAATCACCAAATATGGTTGGGATGGTCAAAGCAATCGAACAAAATTAGTTTATCCAGATGGCAAGGAAGTACAATATGTTTACAATCCATCAAATAAACTAACCGAGCTACACACTGGCGATCAGGTCTATCGTTATCACTACGATACCCAAGGACGCTTGATTGAAAAATCTTTACCAAATCAAGTGACCACACACTATGAATACACGCCTGCTTATCAACTAAGTGCCTTGATCCATCAAAAAGAGCAAGAAATTCTGGAAAAGTACCAGTATCAGTATGATAAAGCTGGGAATAAACAAGCCATCGAGAAACAACGTCAAGGCTTGACCGAAGACAGCGGACACTACCAGTATCAATATGATGCCTTACAACGTTTGACACATGTCTCAAAAGACCAAGAAGTTTTACGTCAATATACCTATGATGCATTTGGTAATCGAATAAGTAAGCATGAAGGAAATCAAACAACGAATTACCAGTATAATTCCTTGAATCAGCTAATCAAGCAAGATACACCACAAGAAACCAAACAATTTAACTACGACCAACGTGGAAATCTTGTGGAAGAATTAATCAATAATCAAGTCGCTAAAGCCTTTACCTTCGATGCGACAAACATGATGACACAAGTGACTACTGCCTCAGGTGACAAAGCAACGTATCAATACAATGGTCTACGAAATCGTACGGGGCAAACGATTGAAAAATCAAATGAACCATTGAAGCAGATTCAGTATATTTTAGATTTAACGAAGCCCTATAACAATCTTTTGGGGCGAAAAGTGAATGAAGACAAAGAACAGTATTTATGGGATAATGACTTATTGGCAAAGAATGAAGAAGAGTACTTCTTGTTAGATGATTTAGGCAGTCCGTTACGTCAGTTAGCGAATACTGGACAGTCTCTTGAAGAGTATAGCTATGATGAATTTGGACAGAGTCTATTCAATACGCCAACTAACCAACCTTTTGGTTTTACTGGGTATCAACAAGATGAAGTTAGTGGAATGAATTATGCGCAAGCGAGATATTATGATCAAAATCAAGGTAGGTTTTTAAGTGAAGATGGTATTAAAGGAGTATTGACTTCCCCTATGACGTTAAATCCATACACATACGTTTGGAACAGTCCTTTAGATTTGGTGGATAAGGATGGATATTTTCCTTCATTAGGCGATATTGGAAAAGGAATTTCAGATTTTTGGAATAATAATATTAAAGGTGAGAGTGTAACTACAGAAGTAGTCTATCCAGATGGAACTAAGCACGTCACTAGTGGGACTAAGGGCGGAAGCATAATCGTAACTTCTGCTAAAACATCTATTGACAAAGCTACAGGAAAAAGTACTGACACTGCTGGAATAGGAATAAATATCCCTATTAATATATCTATTCCTACTCCTTGGGGAAAAATAGGTTGGTCTAACAAAACCAGTATTTCTGCAGATTCGAGTGGTCTTTCTTCTATTAAGGCTTCGCAAGAACAGAAAGCCTCTTTCACAGATAAACAAGGAAATACCTCTGATCTTCATAGGAATATTACTATCAGCAAAGTCCCATCTATTACTCTCGGTGCAGGAACTAAATCATCAAATGGGAACTTAAATGTAGCTGATTTTGGTTTTGATAAAAATGGTTGGACTGGAACGGGTACAACTGGTATGAGCAAAGGAAAAATGACAGATAAATGGATTAAATCTATTAGCTCAAAAACATGGAAAGAATTATTTGAATACGCCAAAGTACCATTCATGGCTATTAGCGCAGTTGCTCTTACAGCACTTATTGCTTATCTTGTCGCAAATGATGCAACTGGTATAGGAGTTCTTGATGATTTCTTAATTGGACCAGCTGGAGCAGCTCTTTCACAACTACTTCTTAAATTAGGAGATATGTTTGGCAAAAATCCTCAGTTTGCATCTGCTATGAGCTGTAATTTAGCATAAGGAGGGAACTATGAAAAAAATACTTGCTTTTCTATTATTAGGTGGATGTATCCTCAGTTTGCAAGGGTGTATTAGCTTTGGTGATGAGGATAATAATACAACCAAAGTAGAAGGCATCACTGAACGAGATTCAGATTTTAATGAAGACGACTATATCAATAATTATTATTCAACGATCAGCGAAGCAATCAAACATAACAATTTTGCGGATGGAAAAAAAGCTGATTTTACACTAAAACAAACTATAAAAATTATTGAAGATACTAAAAGCTGTAACTTTTATGGTACTATCATTCAACCTGGCGGGGAAGAAATTTTTGTGGTTATGCGATTTAGATTAAAAATAACGGAGGGCAAGAAAAATTATTCAAATCCTCTAGCCTATAGTCCATCATATGATTTTATTAATAATACGTTGTACAAAAATAAAAGTATTATTGAAGAACAAGAAATGTTTTTACCTATAAATAATGACCCTTACGCTATAAAAAGTGTAGAAAAGTATCCTAATTTCATTTGGTCATTAACAGCTAAAAAAGATGTGAAAAAAATGAAAGTAAATAATCAAAAACCCACTGAAATCATTCCTTTCAAAATAGGGAAAGATCAGCTATATTTTTATTACTTCGATGATTTAAAAAATAATGGCGAGTTTACTGTAACAAATTAAAAGATAGAGTGAAAAAGTGTACTTATCGATAATGAGATATTTACACTTTTTTTGCTTGAATACCGCAAAGAACTAATTAAAGTGGCTCCTCACCGTTGCAACCTACGATCATACAAGTTTTCTAACATACCTACTATGAGCTACAATCTAGCATAAGGAGGGAACTATGAAAAAAATATTCACTTTTTTACTATTAGGAGGGTTCATCCTCAGTTTACAAGGATGCATCAGCTTTGGTAATAGTGAAGAAAATGATACAACAAACTTACACGTCAGCCCTCCTATGGTGTAAGCATTAACCCGAAGGTAAAAAAACTAAGTGTTGATGGGAAAGAAGCAGATTCAGTATATTTTAGATTTGACAAAACCATATAATAATTTATTGGCACGTCAGGTAAATGAAGACAAAGAACTGTCTTTATGGGATAATGAATTGCTGGCAAAGAATGAAGAAGAGTACTTTTTGTTAGATGATTTAGGTAGTCCGTTACGCCAGTTAACAAATACCGGGCAGACTATTGAAGAATATGGGTTTGATGAATTTGGACAATCTTTATTCAGTATGCCTACCAGTCAACCTTTTGGCTTTACTGGGTATCAACATGATGAGATCAGTGGGATGAATTATGCGCAGGCGAGATATTATGATCAGAAGCAAGGGCGTTTTGTATCTTGGGATCCAGTTTTAGGTATCTTAACGATGCCGGAAAGTATAAATCCTTACTCATACTCCATGAATACCCCTACAAACAAAACAGACAAAAGTGGATTGTGGTTTGGGTTAGATGATGCAATTGCTGCAGGAGTTGGAGCAGTGGTCGGAGTAGTTTCGCAAGGTGTAAGTGATGTAGTTTCTGGAGTTGTGACTGGAAACTGGGAAATGTCTTCTATAGAAACTTACGTAGGAGCTGCTGGAGGTGTTTCTACCCTGTATGTTGGCCCAATAGCTGGAGCTCTGCCATCGGCTCAGGGACGTCTACTTTAGTTGGGCAAGGTTTGGAAAAAGCAACTGGGAAAGTAGACCGCACTTGGGGAGAAATTGGCATGAATACAGGAGTTAGCTCATTTATAGGTGGTATTATAGGCGCCATACCATTCCCCGAGGTTAAAATTCCTGGAATAAACTCAGGAAGAAATAGTTTTACTGCGGTATACAAATCCGGAATGACTAAATTAGCCAACGGAACTGCTGGCAAGATGAGTGCCAAAGTTATATTTAAAGGTTTGTCTGTGTCACTTATTGAAGAATTTGGATTGGCATTTCTACTTTCTGAATTAGCAAATATGGGGTATGATAAATTTAAGGAAATGTATTTGAGTAATTCGGAAGACAATGATATAGATATTGACGAAATAGATTGTATTGTATAGATTTACTAAGGAGAATTTTAATGAATAAACCGTATCTTACTATAATTTATATTCTGGTTCTTCTAAGCATAGGGGTTAGCATCTATGGAGGAATCAAAATTATTCGAAATGAAAATTTTATAAAATATGAAAATGCAGCCCCATCTAAGCAAGAGTTCATGAAAAAAAATGAAAAAAAATTTGACATCGTCTTTAAAAGTTTATTTATAATTATTATGTTAACTATGTTTGTAGGGTATGTATTTCCAGAAATAATGGATCTACCCAATGTTATCAATAATAACTATCAATTAATTGATGGCATTGCAGAAAATTCTGCTACGCAAAGTAATAGAGCATTTCCAAAAATTGTGACCGTGAAATCCAAATCAGGACAAGAAATTAGATTAAGATTCTACTCTAAATACTCTATAAAAAAAGGAGAGAAGTTAAAAATAATTTATTTGCCGCATTTAAAAAGAGGCACCTTATTAGAGCATAGATAATAGTCCAGAGAAAATGTTAATCTATTTTGAAAATAGAGATTAACAATCACAAAGCGGTCATAAAAGTAGTAAGAACCCATAAAACTATATTCGTAGTTTTATGGGTTCTTACTACTTTGTTACGAAAAAATTGTATTCTAGTATTATATAATTTTTTTATTATGAGTAGGCTATTTTTCTTCAGGACCATTATCCACTCTTCAATTCCAACTAACCCTTCACTGCAAACAATGCATTCGCAATTCCAGGAACACTGCAAGGATCACCGTAATTCTTATGTGTTTGAATCACCGTATACTTTTTTCCTTGATAGGCTACCTCTTCACCTTGGTAATACTGGATAGGTTTCAAATCAGTTCCCAATTTAAATTCAGGTGTAGAAATAAAGCGACCAAGATAATCAACACTTGCATCATATACTCCTGGTACACCTTCAAATTCTACTTGTGAACTCCATTGCCATCCAGCTGTATCTGAGTACAATAAATTTTCACTTGATGGTGTTTTTGGCCATTCTGCGACCCAGCTATTTTCTTTACCCAAGACATCGAATTCTAGGTAATTTTCTGTAAACCAGCTTGCCATACTATAATGAATCACATTGTTAAATCCACGTTTGTTCAATTGGTTTTTGAAAGCCATTGATGTGATTGTCACATCTGCCGGGATCATTTCCCCTTCTTCTGCATCATTAACCATTACTGTATCAGGGCTTAAGCCAAGTTCTTCAGCAAAATCCGCAAAGTAATTCGCTTCATCAACTGCTTTTTGTTTATCTACAAACCAAGAATAGTGAAAGGCAGAAACTGTTAAACCAGCCTTCTTCGCATTTTCAATTTGAACCTTAGCTAAAGGGTTTGTATAGGTTGTGAACTCAGTTAATTTTACTACTACACCTTTAACACCTTGTGCCTTCATTTTTTTATAAGATTCTACAGATATTTCACCACTCCAAGAAGAAATATCGATAAAATCAGCTCTTGGAAGTACTTTTGGTGCATAAGGTAATACAACTGATTGATTTCTTTTAAAAGCTTCTTCCTTTTTTAAATTGTTTCCCATGACATGGTTATTTTCTTCTGTGATAGTTACATTTTCAGCAAAAGCTTGCGTACCTGCAGCAAATAATGTTGCACTTCCCATACATACGAACAATAGATTTAATAACACTTTCTTCAAATTACTAACCACTCTTTCTTTAATTTTTTGATAGGTTAACCTAACTACTTCTTTACACTAACATAACTTTAAAGAACCTTTCAATCAAAATAGTAGTTATTTTGTCATTTTTTGACTTATATTAAAATAACATGTTTTATTTAAAAGGAAAGCAAAAAAAACAATGATAGTCTCCTGAGTTAAAGGTGAACTTCATTATTTTTTATATTGCTATTCAAACAACTACATCTAATATTCTCTCTCATGTTTCAACAACCATTTCTTACGTTCCACACCGCCACCATAACCACCTAAACTGCCATCTGTCTGAATTACACGATGACAAGGAATAATGATCGCTAGTTGATTAGCTCCGTTTGCGTTACCTACTGCTCGCATGCCATTGGGATTTCCAATTGTTGTTGCTAATTCTTTATATGACGATGTTTGACCTCGTTCAATTTGCGTTAGTTCCTGCCAAACACTTTTTTGAAAATCAGAGCCTATACACATATAAGGTGTTTGAAATTCATCTAACTTTTTCTCGAAATAAAGCCCCAATTCTTCTTTGATCTGCTCATTGATCTTTGTTTTTCCTGGAACAATCGACGCATTCAAACGATTCCGCAGCCGCTCTACTTCTCTTTCCAAGCCACGACGATCAACAAATTCCAGTAAATATAAATACTCGTCGTCCGCAATACTCATCATTGGGCCAAGAATCGTATCAATCCAATCGGCAGATAAGATTTTGATCTCTTGGGATTGTTTTGGATTTCTACCCATGATTTTTGAAAAAGCATCGTAGAATCCACTGGAAGAATCATACCCTGCATCTAATTGCGTATCGATTCGTTTTTCACCATTTTTGATTGATTTCAAAGCCATTCCCATCCTTCTTGAACGCGCATATTGAACAAAGGTCATGCCATAGACTTTTTTAAATTGTCTTCTGGCAGTCATTGAGTGAATCCCTAATTCAGCAAAATCTCGATCTTTCCAACGCTTTTCTGGATTTGCTTCTACTAATTCCACCATCTGCTGAACTAAAGGGGGGATTTCTCTTGGAAAAGATAATGGTTTGCATCTTTTACAAGGTCGATAGCCAGATAAGAGAGCTTCTTCTGCGGTTTCGTAAAAGGTACAATTTTCATATTTTGGTTTTCTGGCTGGGCAGGTTGCATGGCAGAAAATGCCTGTTGATTTGATACCTACAAAGAAAATACCGTCATACGTGGGATCTTTTGCTAGTAAAGCTTTATAATAATGCTTTTTTTCTTTTTCGCTAATCATTGGAAGCATCCTTTCTACTTTATTTTAAATAATTTTGTTTATACTATTTAGCTGAATCCATCAGTAATTTGGACTATAAGTGACCTCATTTTTTTCCTCTTCACTTAGTTAGATTTTCTGTAAAATCATCTTTTTTGATATTTAGTATCCAGTGAATTGATACTATTACTTCAATTGCAATTTCTTTTTTTCAACTCTGGTATAAAAATACCATCGATTCCTGTTTTTTCATAGGCTTTGATTTAAGTAAATAGTAGCTTAAAACTTTTTCGTTGTGATTATGTTTAGTGATATCTCTGTATGATGCCTGTCTAAATTGCTCTACTTCCCTTCGTTATTCATCATCTCTTCCAATATTCTATATTTTTATTTTACTGCTGATGTAAAAAGGATTCATTCGAAAAATGAACATCAATTTTTTATTTTGTAATAATCCTTAATTGAGAAACAAAAAAGCACTGCTCATGATATAAGAGAAATGCTTTTTGACGCTTCTTGATAACGATAGTAGTAATGATAAATTTCAGCTATTTTATTTTTGTTTCCTCATCCCTTCCAATTCCTTTTTCCACCATTTCATGTCCCCAATTGTTAATGATTTCTAATGCTGGAATCAGTTCCTTACCTTCTTCAGTCAAAGAATACTCCACATGAGGCGGAGTGACATCAAATTCTTTTCGATAAATCAATCTATATTTTTGTAAGTCTTCCAAAGCTCGATTTAAAGTTGTATTGGTTATTCCCTCAAGTTCCCGTTTTAGTGCGTTATATCTAAGAACTGAATGGTACGAAAGTTGCCAAAGAATTTCAATTCTCCACTTTTTTCCAATGATTGATAATGATTTTGTTACACCACAGGCTGATTTTTTTTCTTGCATTTGACTCCACTCCTTTTTACAAACACAAAAATGTGCGTACTTGTTTCTACCGATTATAAATAATAGAATTACTATAACACTTGATCAAGTGAAAAATAAAGAGAAAGTTGGTACTCCCAATGACGGGAATAACGCAGTTTTTAATTAGTCGAAAATCAATCAGAAACTTTGATAAACAATTTGAAATGACAAATAAAGAAATCAATGAAATACTCGAAGAAGCATCATCTGCTCCATCTAGCAATAATTTACAACCCTGGAAAGTCATTGCAGTAAAAAATAAAAACATTCAGGAGAAATTGTCCAAGTTAGCCTTTGATCAGCCAGCAATCAAAGAAGCCTCAGCGGTATTTATCTTATATGCTGACACAACTCAATACAATCATATCGAAGAAATCACTAAGCGCATGGTTGAGCAAAATATTTTCGATGATGAAATAGCATCAAAACAAATTAAGACGGTCAAAGATTTTTTCACTTTACACCCAAACGATAAGCAAGAATTTGGTGCGGCTCTAGACTCTGGTTTATTTGCAATGCATTTAATACACATTATTCGTGCTCATGGTTATGGTACAGTTCCCATGAGAGGAGCTGTCTTCTCTAAGATTCATGAACTTCTAAATGTTCCTGATCATTGGATTCCAATCATGTTATTACCAATTGGTAAAGCTTTGAACAATGGTTACGACTCTATTCGCTACACCGTTGATGAATTTTCTACTATTATAGAATAACTAAACAACAAAAAGACCCGCTCTTTTGGGGAAAGAGCGGGAAAAGGAGTTAAAAAATGAAAAAGTGTTTTGTTAGGGTTGTTTGTTTGGTATGAATATATAATAACCTGAAATTGTGACTATTTTGTGGTGAAAGATTGGTTTATTTTTTACGATTTTCTATTAAAAGTTAGACTTTTTCTTTGAGATATCTCTCAAGTTTATTAAAATTTTCTATATCGATTTCTACTCATTAAAGAAAATCCTAGGGTTCCTGCAATCATCATGATCCCCATGAAAATATATTGTTCCGTTTTTTCACCTGTTCTTGGAAACTTGGATTGATTTGAATAGCTGCTATTATTTTTTCCATTCGTTCCTTTAGTATTTCCATAACTCCCACTTGTGTTGTCAATACCACCGCTGTTTAGCTCCTCACTAGAACTTGTACTGCCGCTTTCTTTTCCGCTTGTTGACTCTTCTGGCTTAACAGGATTAGGTTTTTTCTCCGGGTCAGTAGCATCACCAATATACGTATTTGTAATTGTAAATGCGGCATTGTCCACTTCGCTGGTATAGTTCTTCGGCACATCAACTTCTTTTATTGTATAAACATATTTTTGATTACTTTTTGGTTGATACTCTGGTAGACCATCTAAAGAAAATACCCATTCATCTGTCTGATTGTTTTTAACTGTAAATGTCTTACCGTAAACCTCCCCATCTTGAAACACTTGAACATTAATTGATTGAGGTCGTTGATTTTTTTGATTTTGATCACCTTTCCAAACTTTCTTACCTTCGATACTGGTATATGTCGGCAAATCAAAAACTAAACCTAAATCCCAATCGGTGTTCACTCCTTTTTTTACTTCGATTGCATCTGTTTTTCCGTTGTTATTAAATCTTGAATTTTGTTTTTCAGTTACTTCTCCCTTAATGGTCGCAGCATATTCGTCAGGAATTTCTGCATGTATCTGGTAGTTTCCTGGTTGGATTTGAGAACCGTTAAAGTAATATTTTCCATTCGCTCCCGTTTCTACTGTTTTAACCAAAACTTCCTGTCTTGTGTGATCCATGCGATAAAGAGAGACTTTAACATTACTTATAGGACGTTCACCTGCAGATTGCAATCCATCACGGTCACTGTCATGCCAGATATATCCATCAATAGTTGTTGGTTCTGTATAGCCGCCATCAATGTTCAATGGATGTGATTCAGTAGGTAAATCAACATAGGTTTCCCCAAACTGTTTGTCTGTATCTAGTTCTAGAAAATCATTGTCGATTGTTTGATCAGAGCCTGTCTGATAGGTTGTTAAATTCAAAGTTGAATTGATACGTTTTATTGTTACACGATATTTTTTATTATAGAGATGATTAAATTCATATGAACCATCTGCTTTTGTTTTTGTTGTGCTAACTAAATCATTATTCCAATCATAGAGATTAACTTCAGCGTTGGAAATTCGTGCTTCTGACTCTTCTCTTAGTCCATTAGCATCTTCATCTGACCATAAAACACCTGCTATTTTTTTAGTCGGCTCTTCTTTTCCTAGATAAACGCCAGATTTAACTGGTTCGCCAACTTCTAAAGTTGCATTGGTGGCGCCATCTGTATAGCTGCCTCCTACAGCAAAGCTATTCCAAATCGTCTCTAACTCACTTTCAATCTCAGGAATATGATAAGAAAGGTTAAAAGAAGCAGTTTGTTGACTATCTAAGCCATCTTTTTTTATGATTTTAATTGCTGTCGCAGATTGGTCTAATGGCGTCTGTCCATCCCAAACTTGCCATGTAGACTGATCATTTGTTAATTTTTGTAACTCTGTTAAATTATTTTCAGCAGTCGTATTCGTTGAATAATAAAGCTCATAATTCCCACCTAAAGCAGAACCATCTGCCAAAGCAATTGCTTTTAATTGTCCTCCAATTGTAGAATGACGACCACTGTCTGAAATTGTCATCGTATCACTTTTACTTGGGAGATTATCAATGATATGTAGTTCATTGATTTTGATAGCACCATTGTTTGGTACTGTTAAACGATACGTTACATCAGTTCCTCCACCTTGATTTAAAAGGTTGGTAACACGAGAGAAAGTGACACCATCTTTAGAGATTTCCTTTTTACTATCTAAGCCTACTGAACGATTGAAATGAACTTGACGATACTTAGACATGGCCGCTACAACGCCACCAACGCCTGGAACACCTGAAACCCAATCAGCTCCGCCATCATAATTTTGTTTTTTATCTCCAGATACCAAGTAATTGTTAAACTCTTCTATTTTTCTGACTTTTTCAGAACCATTAGCGGTAATTTTTACGGCATGATTATCATTATATCCTTCATTATTTCGCCAATCATTATTATAACGAATGGCCACTAATTGTGTATTGTCATCAACTTGTTTAACCTCAATTTGTGCGTTAGGATCACTTTGAGGTTTCACTAACTCAACGTTTTCAATATTAATGGTGATAGGTATTGTAATATACAAAATCGCATCTTTCAATGCACCCGAACCATAAACATTATTTACATTTATTTGATAGACAAATGTAGAACCAATATCATTGATTTTTGGAGAAAATGGCTGTTCCCAATTAGAATAGCCTGGATACGCCCCTTCACCAGTAAAAATCGTTGTTGCCTTTTGCGTATTATTAGTATCATCCTGATTTGCTTCATAACCGCCCTTTACAAAAGCTTCATACGAACTTTCAGGAGCATTTGCATGTTTGCGATCTCCATAAATATGCAACGTGTTGGTCAAACCATCTTTTAAGGAAAGATCAGGGTTTTTGACGCCATCCATCGTTTTACCAATCGCTGAGATTGAAACTTTACCAGCATCTTTCGGTATTTTTTTTGACCCTTGATAAGTAAAGATATATTTAACTGTCGTGACATAATCTCCTTCGGCTAAACCTAGACTAGATACTTGCACTGTATTAGCCAGACTTGTTGTCCCCATTGACTGCCAATTGCGATTATTTTTCGTTTGATATAATAATTCTGTACTAACCAACCCTGTGATTGCAGGGTTTTTACTCTTTTGGGCAGACCAAGAAAATGTTTGATAACGGAATCCTTCAAAGAAATCTGGTTCGCTGGTATTTCTAATAGGATCATCCACCAAGTAAACATCCCGCATGTCTAACCTTGGCGCAAACGTCAACGTATAGGCCAAGGTTTGATCTTTTTCTTTAAGAAGTTTTTCTGGAGCTGTTTTTGTAAAAAATTTGATTCCAGGATAACCAGATAAATTTTCAATTGCTGGAACTGTTTCTGGCAAAATCGCTTCATCGTTTACGAGTGTTCCATCCAATCTTTCCCCTGTCAAAGTCGCTTTGATTTCATGGGTTTTAGAAGCCCCTGTGGTAGAGTATGGGTACTCATAGGTCAGCTCGACTGCTGTTGTAGCATCGGCTACATGAATATCACCCACTAAAATATCGACAGTGTATACACCATTTGTAGGTCCACTAACAGGATAATTTTTTCCTTGATACGTTACACTATATAACTCAATATCCGCTGGAAATTCAATATGCAACTTGCCATTTTTTATATTCACTCCGCCGATGTCGTTTTCAGGAATGATTTTTATTTTCGATGTATGAACTTCGATCGGCTCTGTATCAGGAGCTTTTTCAGCAATCAAATGATTGGTTTGATCATTGATTTTCGGTTGAATGACTTCTAATCGTTTTTCTTTCCCCTTGGCATTACTTGCAGTAACTTTGAGTAAACCATTCAGTGTCGTCTCGGGTAAACTAATTCCTTTTTTAAAACGTAACCCAAATGGCACATCTAGCATTCTACCGACTGGCAACTCTTTTAAATAGTCGATGGTTACTTGTGTTTCTAACCCAATTTTTTCGGTCTTTACTCTGTAGTTATTACTTGTAGGTAATGAAATAATATCAACACTATCGGGTAATGTGACCACAATCTGAGTATTCTTTATAGAGTCCTCAGACTCTCCGATACTGCCACTGTTTACCCGTACTGTCATATCAAAATATTCACCTGCAAGCGGTGTAACATTAGAATAAACTTCTGAGATAGACAGATTAGCTATCATTTGACTCTTGTTTTTAACACTTGCTTCTTCACTATTTGCAATGGGTGCTTCTACAAGTTGGTTGTTGTCTTCTGGTGTCTCTACTGCAACTTGATGATCTGTAGGAAATGTTACTGATAAGGCTAATTTTTGTGCCTCTTCTTTATTTCCTGCATATATTAAATGAATGGAATCAAATAAAATAACATTGTTTTGATCCATTTCGTCTTTCAATGCTTGTTTTTCGATTACTACATCAATCTCTTCTTGGTACTTCGTTTGTGCCTCATAACTAATGATTTCCCATTGACCTTTTTGCGGAAGATTACGAATTTGAAGGGATGGATTTTTACTAGAAAGTGTTCCATTGAAATTACTACCCATATCAATAATATAGCGTAACTCATTTTCAGAGTTATTTCCTTTTACACGTAAAGTTCCTTTCCAATAATCTTGTTTAGACGTTTCGTTCAAATGGTGAGTTTCTGTTCCATCTGCTGAAACCCATGAAAGATTTAATTGGTTCTCCTGAACTGACTCAACGATGGTAATTTCACTCTCACTAGTTGTTTCTTCAGAAACATCCGTTGTTGCAAAATCTGTAAATTGTTCCTGACTTGTCGATGAACGTTCAGATTCTGTTTCAACTGACTTTTTCACCTCTACTAATGCATCTGCTGATACACTATAAGCATTCATCGGACCTAAAAAAACAGGCGCTATCAGACAGACCAGCATAAATAAAGTTGTTATCTTTTTTTTCATCATCTCTCTCCTCTTTTCTATGAAAATACTATTTGCTCAATAAATCACATTTAATTAAACAGACCAAAAGACAATTTTTCGTCCCTTTTTGTCCGTTTCGCATAAGGAATATTAACATTTTTTACATAAAAACACAAATATATTTATATAAATATCAAAATTGTACTATTTTGTTTTTATACTGATGAATAAGTGCTTATAGCTAAACGTAAACGTGAAAAAGCTGAGATGAAGGATTATAGAAAACTACAAAAAAAGACCCACTCTTTGGGGAAGAGCGGGAAAAGGAGTTAAAAAATGAAAAAGTGTTTTGTTAGGGTTGTTTGTTTGGTATGAATATATAATAACCTGAAATTGTGACTATTTTGTGGTGAAAGATTGGTTTATTTTTTACGATTGTTTGGTGAAAGTCTGAATTTCTTTTAGTTTTCTATATACATGATTTAACAGATTACTTTCCATATCACACTTTTTCAACTCTGCAATATGTTAATTAAAGAAACCTTTTCCCCACGTTGTATCCGTCTGACCATCATCTGGACCTACTGCGACATAGCGTCGTTTGCCATCATAATTCATGTAACTGATCCAGACATAGCCGTTACTATGAATATAGTGATCGTAATTAATACTCATTCCAGATAAATAATAATCGAGTGCTGGACTGATTTTATCATCTGGATTCGTGTCCTTACTGACCGCCAATTGTCTATCTGGATAAAAGGTCCCTTTCAAAGGAATCAATCCAGACTGTTGTTCTTGAGGCACGGGTTTTGGTTTAGTTGGTTGTGGTTTTTGCGGATTACTTTCATTTTTGTCATAGCGATAAATAGTAATAGGCGGGCAGCTATTTAACTCCCAGATCGTGTCATGATTATTTATTGTGATACCGTTGTAACCATAATTACAGTGAATAATAGTATCTTGATTATCAATAAAAATTCCAGTGTGTCCTGCTGCACCACCAGAAGAACCACGGTTTCCCCAAATAAAAATATCTCCTTTTTTAGCTGGATAGCTACCGGATGCATCAGCTTTCACCTGATCCCATCCAGCTTTTTCAAGATGAGCAAAAAGTGTATCTGTATTACCCATGGTGCCATTTGGCAAAAATCCGCCACTAATTAAAGATAAATACACAGCACTAGAACAGTCATAACTATTGGGACCTAGACGTGCATTCATTGAGTAAGTGATCTTTCCTTTGCGATCAGTCATCCATTTAATTATTTTTTCTAAATCATTCATTGTTTAAACTCCTTTACTATTGAACTTATTTTATCTAGTTATTCTTAAAATGCCCGTTACTAAAAGCATTTCTTAAATAATCGTCCTAGCTATTTCTTGAACTTTTTGAACCGTTTCTTCGTTCTCCATCCAATCATCTTGTTGAATCCACTTATGAATCAAAGCCATTTTCTTTGGCGTTTCTGGGTCTTTATTTAGGAGAATATCTGATTCAAGCAACTGATACGCGAACGTGTTCATGATGTCTACATCTAACTTTTTTTGTATTTGAAGAATATACGTTAGTGGAGGATTCCACTTTTTACTAGCTGCTAGTTTAGCCTTCCCACCGACTAATTCAGACCAGTTTAATTGCTTTTCTATTCTTATTTCATCGATTACTTCCCAAAAATCGTCGATTGTTTTTATTGTACGCATTTTTTGCTCCTTTCTTTTTAATTTTTCTTTATGAGTTGATTTTACTGTAAAAATTCCTCTTAATACTGTTGATATTCTCCCGAAAACCTTTCATGTTTGTTTGATGATTGATGTAAAAAAAGACTCTAATGACTATGCATTAGAGTCTGATACCGCCTATTATTAATGCTATGTTTGAAGATGAAATGGTTGACTGTTTTATTTAAATGTTTCACATGAAACAAAAAAACCGAAAGAAAAATATTCTTTCAGCCTCTATTTTAACTATTTACAGATTTCAGTCATAGATTTATTAATTAACGTATTTGCTTTATTTTGTAGTGTTATCTTCTCTGTAGAAAACTTCCTATGTATAAGTCACTGTGCTACTAGATAATAAAATACCACTAAACAACAATCCTAATACTTTTAATTTTAGCCTTTTTTCATTTGACCCATTTACCTCCAATTTTTATATTTGATAATGAGTTTACTGCTACTTTGCGGTCTGATACTATTTCATTGGGACTTACCAATATTTCAATATGAGATTTTGGCTCTATATTTTTCACAAAACTGAGTAATTTTTTCTTGGCAGCTTTTTCTCCTGACTGGTCAAACGATGTTTTTTCAAGATCAATTTTTACTAACGAATTCACTGCAATTTCATCTACTTCACTAGAAGTAATCTTTATTGTAAAATCTAAATCATCTTTTGAAACAACATCTCCAATAACCAACATAGGTGGAATTGAATTCGCTACATAATTTTGAGAAGATATTCTTCTTTTTTGATACATATATCCTCCCACTATAAATATAAAAATAATCAGAATTGCCAAAAATTTCCATTTCATTATATACAATCCCCCTCTTAAACATTAAAAAACTATTCATAAACTCATAAAACTAATTATATTTTAATGTATATAAAAAATCAATTTTTTCTTATATTTTATAAAAAACAATAATCACAATCACCACTCTCTTTGAGATAAATGGCTATAAAGTCCTTTATCAATTCAGAATAGTTGGAAATTGGAACAGGTTTAATCTCATTAGACGAGTTAAATCAATTATCCAAATCAATCATAAGACTTTCTATTATCCTCAGAGTATAGAAAAACCACATCATCCAAGAAAAGTTATCTCTAGGTATTAGAGATGAACATTTCGAGAACAACATGGTATTTAGCAACTATGTTTTATATCAAGAAAAATAATATCTTTATAAAGCTTATCCAAATCATGTAATAGAGCGAGTACATGGCTTTTTAAAAACCCTATTCAATACCTTATTCAAAATTGATTTGGTTTATATTGAACAGCTTGTAACCATTGGTACATAAGTATTCTAACGCTGTACCTTTGCTATCTTCCCTTGTTCGATGTAGTCTCAATACCTAATATCAATAGAGTTCAAAGCAAGTTATATGGCAATAAAAATTAAGAAATGGCTAGTTTAAATAGTCATCTAAGTGCAACTAAAATCAATAAGACGGAGTCAAAAAACACCCGCTGAGAATCTGAAGAGCATCGAATTTTTAATAATTTTGATGCTCTTTTTCTACTAGCCGTGAAATAAAATATAGTTTATTCAGAATCTTCTTCAACCTTCGCTTCACTTTCCTTATCTTTTAATAATTTTGAAAATATATCTTCTCCTTTGAATTGTAAAGCTATCTGAACAATAACAGATACAAATATAAATATAAAAATCATAATGAAGAATGCAGTTACTTTATTCGCTTGGAATATATATACTGAAGCCGCCCATATTGCATATAAACCTATTAAAAAATATCTAAAGATTTTATATAATCTAGTTGCTTCATCCGAGATAGTTTTGTTCTCAAAGATTTTTGCATTAGAAAAAATAGCAATAAAATTTTTAGGATCAGCTACCCAAATTATCCCAGCGTAAACTATACTCACTACAGCAAAATTATCTTTATTAGTGTTTAAAAAAATAACGACTGCTAAACTAAAAATAAATAAAATAGAACTTTTAATCAATAATCTTAAAAACTTTTTCATAAGTGGAACATCCACTTTTTGCAATGATTTCGGCACCATCATGTTTAACAAAAGAGAAATACCGATTATTTGACTGAAAATTATCATATTCTGACTAAGTATACTCACAGAGTCTATTGAATTAATAATATTTTTTTCTAAATCTAAGAAAAGAGATTGAGACTCCGACAGTAAATACACACTAATTAAGTTACTTAGATTACCAAAAAATACCGACAGCCACGCAAGCATAAGTAACAAAAATGCAGTTACAATTGATAGAGATAGAAACCCCAACATAAAACGTTTATTTTTGAAATAGGAAATCATCTTTTTTGCATAACACTTGAAAAAAAGACCACTAACAATAGCAAAACAAAAAAATTCTAACATTTTAAAAAAAACAATTGAAGACTGTTTTAACATTAGAACTTCAATAGATGTAATAATCATAGGTAACACTATAATGAAACAGTAAAATATAGCAAGATAATGTTCTGAATCTATACTCCCATCAGAAATTATTTTTTTTATTTTATAAGAAAACTCTTTCAATATTCAACGACTCCTTTAAATTAAATAAAGAAGCATTGGCAATATAATACATACCAATACTTCTTTGACGTTATGTTACTAAACATCCTTCGGGCAATTAGGGTATTTAGTAACATAAATTTATCTAAAACCTTTGGTTACAAATTCTGAAAACTTTCTTTGAATGTAAGTCATATCATCAACAGTAGCATCGATGTTCTCTAGTTTATTAAATAATTCTAAAAGTGAATAGGTATTCTCTGAGACTTCTTTAGACATCTTATTCAGTTCTTGTTTAGCATTCATACCTAATCCTTTGGTTCTGGCTCCGGCTAGTTTATCAAAAATAACACTCAACTGATCTGCATCTAATTTCTTAGCAAGTCTTGCTTCATCAATTCCACTTATCAAGTCTTTTGACAATTTTTCCAAATTATTAAAAACTTTCATACGGTTTTTGACTGTACCAGCATTTAAATTATGTTTTACTTTAAGTACACTATCTCCTATTGCCGTAGATTTAATTCCTTTTCTGTCTATAATAGTATAAACTAATTCAAATAGAACTACACCTTCACGAATTTCACTATTTGAAACATTTATGCCAATTTCCACTTGATATTTTTTCCCTAATGGTATCGTATTTTTTAGTTTAACGCTCATAACCAAACTTGAATCCGTGATAAAAGCTCGGTCGATATACACAGGGTTTTTCATTCTCTTTGAATATTGATGCATAGCGTTTAATGATAAATATATTACTATATTATTATCGTAATTTCTATATTTTGAAGATGTAAGAGCTCGCAAGTATACTTCTCCATCTTCCTTACCTTCAATAAACCTATACTGATTTTTAATTTCCTTTGAATTTTCAAGAAGATATTTTATATTATCAATTAATAAGTCTTTTTGATCAGTACCTAAACAATATCCTGAAAATTTATCCAAGCAAAATAAATCATCTAGGAATGCACTACTAAAAGAGTATATCCCCGTTGCTGTATAAGCAATCTCTTCTGGATTGTCTATATCAGTAAATCCAAGAACTATTTGTTGTTTATCATTAAACCCTATTAATCTAACATTTTTAGTTGAAATATCTTCATCATACTTTTTATTTTTTATCTGTTTAAAAAGTTGTATTACTTCTTTTGAGCCTTCTACATTACACTCTTTTCCAATGAAATCGATTTCATCTTTAACTGAATTAGATATTTCATCCGTTCCAAGTATACTTAAAACTTGCGCTCTCGTTGCTGAACTGCCCGGGTCTTGAAGTGAATTATAACTCCGGGTTTCTATAAATTTTGTCATTTAGCTCCTCTTTTCTTCAATATGGATTTAATCCAATTATTAAGAAAATAAGCAGGTATCAGGAACTACATTATATATAGAAAAATAATTTTCGAACCTAGGTTCTCTCTTTTGTTTTTTTCACCGATATGGTAGTATTATCAACATATGATATTAATTATTAAGTCCTATGCTTGCCCGTATAGAACTGATACCCTAACAATGAATTTGCAGATTCATTGTTTTTTTATTTTCTCAGGATATCATATCACACGAACTGTTAATCCACAAATCCATCGTCATAAAACAGCTCTAAAATCCATTTTAAGCTGTTTTACCTGGAATATCGACCGGGATTTGATAACGTATGTTTAAACGCTTGTTATTAGCTTACACAACCTATTGACTTTTTCGGTAAAACAAGATATTGCACTTTTAAAATGAAAAGTCAATAGATTTTAGACTTGAAAACGGAATGTTTATTCGCAAAAAGAGAAGTAGAAAATTCTACTTCTCTTTACTCTAATTGATCGAATATTAATTATGAACCGTTATCACAATTCCGTATACCTCATTATACCGAATTGTTCGTCCATCTATCAATATAACTGAGTAGTCTGTTTGTCCCGACTCCAATAGACACAATGGTAAATTAGCTCCAACTTGTTCTGTAACAGTGTTACTAATACCTGTAAGATTTGACGCCCTCTGCTCGTCTGTAGCTATATATGACGTAGCATGTACTGTGATTCCCCTATCTTCTTTTTCAAAATACCAATCCGGAGGTATAACTGTATAAGTTGCAATGAATGAATCAATTCTTTCATCTATTATTTGTCCAGAGATAGGTTCATCACCTTCCCCGGATACTCTCCTAACGTTGTAGCTTGCCGTCTGATCTTCTTTAGAAAACATCGTCAATTCCTTCACTCTTGTTAAAGTACTCACTATAGCCCGTTTTTCCAATAGAAATTTGGTCGTATTTTACTCCTACATATTCAAAGAAAAAACGGATATATATCAACACCGGATTATCTTCATCCATATAATAATCCTTTGAGACTACTTTAGAACCCCCTATATAAAAGACAGCCTTTCCATCTAACACTTCTAGTCCAAATCCTTTATTATTTACCTTCCAATCTCCTAGTAACTCTTCTGGTATGATAGTTGCTATCTGATTGTCTGTCTTTGTCTCCGGATTAATAATCTGTTTACTCTCGACCGCACTTGTTGAAACCGTACTAGTGCCCTCATTGCGACTTTCACAAGCTGCTAAAAATACTAGTAAAAGAACTAATAAATATCTCTTCATACTTTTCCCTCTGACTTACGTCGTTTTAGCACGTATACTGCTACCACTAAACCAATTAACAAAAATAACCAGTTTTTACTATTCTTTTCAACCTCTCCTATTGGGCTTTCCTTTTTTGTTATTTTATAAAGTGTAACTGTGGAGGAACTACCGTCTAAAGCTGTGATCATAATTAATTTGTCTTTGCTTTCAGAAATCCTATGAAGAAGGAAGCTTTCACCTGTTGTTTGCTTCAATTCTGGTATTTCTTTAGCTAACTCTTCTTTTGTTACTCCCATGGTAGGTTCATTGGTATCCGTCCTCATCACATAATTGTATTTAAAAATCTTATTGTCTGCTCCTACGTCTAATATATTATCTTTAGTAATCTTAATATCATAAAGTAACAGGAAGCCCCTCTTCTTTTCCAGACCAATAACCGTAAAAAACTTTATTACTGTTTCCACAACCAAATAACTGGAGCATTGAGATGAAAAGCATCAAAATACTTTTTACTTTATTTATTTTCATTTACAGTGTCTCTCCTTATAAATTTTTTTAAAATATTAATAATCATCTACAAATTTATTAATGAAATTGTCATATAAGAAACACTTTTGTAATCGATTTATTCCTATTAATATAGTATCCTTTACCTATAATAAACAAAAAAGGAGAACAGATATGAAAGAACAAAATTCAAACCTAAGTACATATGCAGAAAGACTTCTAAAGAAAGTCATGGATAATTCCGAAGCTAACGATTGGGATAGTGCCGTTTTAGAATGGGATATCACCGCTTGGGATGAGGATGAGGAGCTTGAGACTTCATGTTTATGTGGCAAAGAAAACCTAAGATATCTCTTTACTATTACGAATAAAGAGAATGGAAATGAATTAGTACCGATTGGAAGCCAGTGTATTAAAAAATTTGAACGAGATGATTTGAATGAGAAAACTACTATATTTGAAGACCTCTTCAAACTACAAGCGGCAGTGAAGAATGGTGAATTTATCACTCTGACTTCAAACTATTTCAGCAAGAAACTTCTAAAGTACTTTTTAGATGAAGGCGTATTCTCCGATGTTAATGGTATCTATAATCCCGAAAAACAATATGAATTTATGTTGAAAATGTTCAATAAAAGAAAAAAAGAAAATATCACTGAACCACAATTAAAAAAAATTCGAGCAATTATTTTCAAACAGATAATTCCTTTCGTAAAAAACATTCTTTCATAACAACCCGCCAGAAAAAGCTAGAGAAAGCTTTTCTGGCTTTTTTATTTTTTTCTTAAAAATGTCCTTCGTTGTTGTCTAACACTGTTTCTTTTCAGATATATATGAAACAATTGCAGGTACCTTTTTTAGGAAAAGACCCTATAACTGGTAAAGAAATAAGAACTACACGAAGAAACTTCGACACCAGAAGAGAAGCAGTTTTGGATTTTTGCACGATTACAATTAGAAGTTGAGACTAATGGTATTAGTAACCGGAACGCTGTAAAAAACTATCAAGATCTTTACGACCTATGGATGAGTCAGCATAAAGAAAACATTCGAAATACGACAGAACAACGTATTAGAAATTACTTTAAAAATCAAATTCTACCATATTTTGGTAAGATGAACCTAAATAAGATTACGCCGATCATTTGCCAAAAGATACTTTCTGAATGGGCAAAGCAGTACAAAGCTTTCCAGAAAATAAAAAGTTACACTTTCCAAGTATTTAAGTACGGTGTATTAATTGGTGTCATTAAAGACAATCCAATGGAACGCACGATCACCCCTAAGACAAAAAGCAAAGCTAATAAACCAGTTGATGAAGTTTACTCTAAGACAGAACTTCAACAATTTTTCGATTGCTTAGAAGAATTGAAAGATGAACGAGCAATTGCATTTTTTAGACTGGCTTCCTACACTGGCACTAGAAAGGGTGAAATACTTGGGCTAACTTGGAAGGATATAGATTTCGAAGCAAAGACTATCTCTTTTAAGTAAGCTACTTATTGAATTATCAGATGGCTCTTTGCATTTGAATCCCACTAAAACTGATAAATCTAATCGAGTAATCACTATTGATAATAATACTATAGCTATTTTAAAGAAATGGAAGAGGTCTGTAATCAAAAAAATCTATCTCGGAGTATTCGGATAGATAATATGGATGATGTACCAGTAATTAGTACTATTAAAGCCAACAAAAAAAAGGGAATTTCTATACAAAGGCTACCCTAACCATGTAATGGATAAAATAGCTAAGAAATTCCCAGATATGAAAATTATCAAGGTTCACGGCTTTAGAAAAACACACGCAACGTTTTTATTTGAAGCAGGTGTTCAAATAAAAGATGTACAAGAACGACTAGGACATTCTTCCTCTAAAACAATTTACATTCAAGTATCCCAGAATCGGCAAGAAGAAACTGTTGATATGCTCTCTTCTTACATGAAAGCATAGCCGACGGAGTCAAAACCGAGGTCAACTAATAGTATAGGGGTTCAGTCATTACCATAAATCCTTTAGTACCAACGGATTAAGGCTGTACCTTCGCTATCCTTCCTTGTTCGATATAAACCATCAAAATCGATACATCAGCTGGATTAACCCCACTGATTCGACTTGCTTGGGCAATTGTTTCTGGTTGGATTTTTTGCAATTTTTGCTTAGCTTCTGTCGCAAGACCATTAATTGCTTCATAATCAATATTTTCTGGAATACGTTTTGCTTCCATTCGTTTTAGTTTATCGACTTTTTCCAACGCTTTTTTGATATAGCCTTCATACTTCAATTGGATTTCCACTTGTTCAATGACTTTATCCTCTAGCTCTACTTCTGATGCCGGAATAAATTGAGTCACTTCATGATAGCTCATTTCTGGGCGTTTTAAGAAGTCGCTAGCTAAAACTCCATCTTTCAACGGAACAGAACCTTTTGCCTCTAAGAATGCTTGTACATCTGCTGTAGGCTTCACTCTGATTGAACTTAGACGAGCAATTTCTGCTTCTACTGCTTTTTTCTTTTCAAGGTAGGCTGTGTATTGTTCTTCTTTTACTAAACCAATCTCATGGCCTTTTTCTGTTAAACGCAAATCTGCATTATCATGGCGTAAAATTAAACGATATTCAGCTCTTGATGTTAGTAAACGGTAAGGTTCGTTAGTTCCTTTAGTTACCAAATCATCAATCATAACTCCAATATAACCGTCGCTGCGTTTCATTACGAAAGGTTCTTTATCTTGAACTTTTAAAGCTGCATTAATTCCTGCAATCAGGCCTTGTCCTGCTGCTTCTTCATAACCACTTGTACCGTTTGTTTGTCCTGCTGTAAATAGGTTTTCGATGATTTTTGTTTCTAATGTTGGACGTAATTGATGAGGCACGACTACATCGTATTCGATTGCATAACCTGTTCGCATCATTTCAGCTTTTTCTAGTCCAGCAATTGAATGTAAAATGTCTGTTTGTACATCTTCTGGTAGTGATGTAGAAAGTCCTTGAACGTAAACTTCTTCCGTGTTCAATCCTTCTGGCTCTAAAAATAATTGATGACGAGGTTTGTCAGAAAAACGGACGATCTTATCTTCGATTGATGGACAATAACGAGCACCCACTCCTTCAACAATTCCTGTGAACATCGGTGCACGATGTAAATTATCTTGAATGATTTCATGTGTCCCTTCATTTGTGTAAGTTAACCAGCAAGAGCGTTGGTCTAAATTGTATGCACCATCTGGCGTACTGAAACTAAAGTGATTGGGTTCTTTATCACCTGGTTGTTCTTCTGTAACAGAATAGTCGATTGTGCTGGATTTTACACGTGGCGGTGTCCCTGTTTTAAAACGATCCATTTCCAATCCTAATTCTTTCAAATGATCCGCTAAACCTATTGATGGTAAAGAATTGTTGGGACCAGAAGAGTATTTTAGTTCACCAATAATAATTTCACCACGGAGTGCTGTTCCAGCTGTAATGATTACCGCTTTACTTTGGTATTTTGCGCCTGTTGTTGTTACAACACCTTGGCAGATACCATCTTCTACGATTAGTCGTTCAACGATTCCTTGGCGTAAGGATAAGTTATCCGTTCGTTCAATGGTATGCTTCATTTCAGTAGCATACGCATGTTTGTCCGCTTGGGCGCGCAAAGCGCGAACGGCCGGACCTTTTCCTGTGTTTAGCATCCGCATTTGGATGTATGTTTTGTCTATATTGTGACCCATTTCTCCGCCTAAGGCATCAATTTCTCTGACAACGACTCCTTTAGCAGGGCCTCCCACAGATGGGTTACATGGCATAAATGCTACCATATCTAAATTGATTGTTAGAAGCAGTGTTTTGCTGCCCATGCGAGCGGATGCTAAGGCGGCTTCTGATCCTGCGTGTCCTGCTCCAACTACGATTACGTCATAAGATTCTGCTTTAAATTGATTCATCGACTCTTCCTCTCTATTTTCCTAAACAAAATTGACTGAATAATTGGGTAATCAGTTCGTCTTGGACGCTGTCACCAACGATTTCACCTAAAAAGTCCCAGCAGCGGGTCATATCCATTTGAACTAAGTCCACAGGCATTCCTGCTTCGATTCCACGGATCACTTCATCTAAAGCTATGGCTGCCTGATCAAGTAAAGCGATATGGCGGGTATTGGATACATAGGTTGCATCTTTTTCTCCTGTTTGTCCACCGAAAAACAGATCAGCAATTTTTAATTCTAATTGTTCCATGCCTGTATTGGATAACACAGATACAGGTAAAATCTCTTCATCATTTACAAGTTTTTTTAGTTCTGTTTGATTAAGTTGGGACGGTAGGTCCATTTTATTCAGTAAAATTACACGTTTTAATCCTTCTGTTGCAGCTAACAATTGACGATCTTCTTCTGTTAACTCGTCGTTTTGATTAAGGACTAACAATATCAAATCTGATTCGGCTAATGCTTTGCGGCTGCGTTCTACACCAATACGTTCAACTATATCTTCTGTTTCTCGAATTCCGGCAGTATCAATTAATTTCAGCGGTACACCACGGACATTGACGTATTCCTCGATCACATCACGGGTGGTTCCAGCAATATCAGTTACGATAGCTTTTTCTTCTCTTAATAAATGATTCAGCAAGCTTGATTTTCCAACATTAGGTCGTCCGATAATTGCTGTACTTAGTCCTTCACGCAAGATTTTACCTTGTTTGGCAGTTGTCAATAAGCCTTCAATCTGAGCTTTGACAAACCCAGCTTTTTCCAACAATAATTTGGTCGTTAATTCTTCTACATCGTCATATTCAGGATAATCAATATTTACTTCAACTTGAGCTAAGGTTTCTAAGATCTCTTGTCTTAATGAGCGGATCAAAGAAGATAAATTACCATCTAATTGATCTAAAGCAACATGCATCGCTCGATCGGTTTTTGCCCGTATTAAATCCATTACGGCTTCCGCTTGAGATAAATCCATACGTCCATTTAAAAAGGCTCTTTTCGTAAATTCACCAGGTTCAGCTAAACGTGCGCCTTCTCTTAGCAACAACTGTAATAACTGATTAACAACCACTATTCCGCCGTGACAATTGATTTCAACAACATCTTCTCTGGTAAATGTTTTCGGTGCCCGCATTACAGACACCATTACTTCATCTAGTAAACTGTCATCTTTAGGATCAATGATATGACCGTAGTGAATAGTGTGAGTAGGTACATCTAACAATTGTTTACTGCCGGATCGGTATACTTTATTTGCGATGTTAATCGCTTCATCTCCACTTAAACGGACAATACTGATTGCTCCTTCGCCAGGAGGTGTTGAAATTGCGGCGATTGTATCGAATTCTAACGTTATTTGTTGCATGATTGATTTCCTTTCCTTAATGAATTGAGCCGTTTTTTGCGTAATAATAACTACGTTAAACAACTCATATATTTTTTTACTATGTATAAATCAAATTTTAGCTACAAAAAAAGCGCCCACTCCACCCCTGTTTTTTTCAGGTTGGATCTAGCACTTTCACTGCATCAATTCCTATTAATTTCTTGACATAGAATAGCATATTTTCTCTTTTTTCGCAACATTATTTGTTTATTAAAACCATTCGTTAGCTTTGCATTTATTCACTTTTATTATTAAAATAAACCTAATAAAACGAGAGGGGTTCCTAAAATGACACATTCAAAAAAAGATACATTTAACGAGCAAGATTTGGAAAATCGTTTAAGCGGAATCACATTATCTACTGGAAATGTTAATAAAAAATATATCGTCCGAGATATTGTCTTTGCAACAGACCGTATTGAGACAGACTTATTTTCACCAGAAGTCAATCCAAATGATGTATTTAGTGGTGTCTATCGCCAGTTAAAAGTGATTGCTTTTGAATATGAAGCAGATGCTGTCATTAATTGTCATTTTGAAGAAAAATATGTGGAATATCAAGGTAAATGGGTCGTAGAAATTTTTGCTTATGGAACGGTCGTTCAATTTACTCAAACGAATATTGGTTAATTAATATATAGTGAAGCAAAAACATTTATTATAGCTCTTTATTACAAAATAAATAAACCTGATTCTAAAAGAACCAGGCTGAAAGAAGCACGAACGCTCCAACTACTTTATCATCGTATTTTGTACGTTGATAAGAATGATTTCGTAATAAAATATACTTTGTTTGATAATGTTTGTCAATATATTTTTAAGCTGAACAACTGGATTTCAACTAAAAAATGCCCCTTTAAAAAATTACTTTTAAAGGGGCATTTATTTAAATTAATACTGTTTTTTCGCAAGTTCAACAACCAAATAGCGATAAGGTTCATCACCTTCTGAATGTGTTTTTATAGACTCATCTTTGCTTAATGTGGAATGAATTTGTTTTCTTTCAAACGCAGGCATTGGTTCTAGAAAAACTGGTCGCCCTGTTTGTTTGACTTTTTCAGCTGTTCTTTCTGCTAAACGTTGTAAGATTGCTTGGCGTTTTTCACGATAATCACCCACATTTACAACAACTGATAATTTATTCACTGCAACACGATGAACAAAGACTTGTGCTAAATATTGAAGAGCATTTAAGACTTTCCCATGTTTACCAATCAAGATTCCTTGCTTATCAGTATCTAGATGAAAAACCAATAACCCATCTTTACGTTCTAAACGAACCAAAGCAGGTGCGTTCAACTCTTTTGAAATCGTCGTTAAATACAGTCCTAATTCAGTGATTGCTTCTTCATCTTCAAGATCTTCCAAGACTTTTGGCTCAGAGGAATCAGAATCTGATGTTTTAGCAGCTAGCAATTCTTCAACTGCTGTTTCTACTTTGACTTCCTCATCTGTCACAATGATATCTTCAACTGTCTCTTCAATTGCTTCTGCGATTTGTTCACTGACGGTTGGTTCGATTGATACTTGAGCGAGTTTTTTACCAAAACCCAAGAAACCTTTCTTAGCATCTGTGATTACGCTAATCTCTACCTCTTCTTTTGACAAATTCAGTGCGTGTAAGCCCTTAGTTGTTGCTTCTTCAATTGTGTTTCCCTCATAAACCGGCATCTGGAAAACCTCCTTTTATTTTTTCTTATTTTTTTTCTTAGGATTCATTGCTTTCTTCAATGCTCGTTCGCGTTCTTTCACTTGTCGTTCTGCTTCTGCCCGCTCTTTGCGGATTTTAAATGGATTATTAAGTAATAATGTTTGTCCTACTTGGAAAGCATTAGAAACTACCCAGTAAAGAGATAATCCACTAGCTAAATTCATACCCATTACAAAAATCATGACAGGCATTACATAGTTCATTATTTTTAATGAAGCATTTGATTCTATTTGACTCATACTTGTTAAATACGTACTTGCAAATGTAAAAATCGCAGCTAAAATAGGTAAAATCAGATATGGATCAGGTTGACCTAAATTCAACCACATGAAACTGCCTTGCTTCAATTCGGGTACCCTCGAAATTGATTGGTATAACGCCATCATAATCGGCATTTGTATCAACAATGGTAAACATCCTGCATAAGGATTTACATTATTTTCAGCATATAATTTTTGTTGTTCTTCACGGAATAAACGTTGTGTTTCCGGATCTTTTGATGAATATTGTTTTTGTAATGCTTTTAGTTTCGGTTGCAATTCTTGGGTTTTACGCATGCTTTTCGTTTGGAAATGCATCAATGGTAATAAAATAACCCGAATCACTAATGTAAATAGGATGATCCCGATACCTGTATTTGCTGAAACAGATAAAAATTTGATTGCTTCGGCAAAATAATAGACAATGTAACGATCCCAAATTCCTGTACTGTTTGCGTTAATCGGAGCTGTTCCACAGGCAGACAACACAAACACAAGTGTCACTAAACCTGCCATCAATAATAAGCGTTTATACTTCTTCACAAAACTGTTCCTCTCTTATTTCAAAATTTTTGCAAGTTTTAAGACATGCATGATGTTGCTATGAATTTCTTCAGATGTCAATCTGTCGACACCTGGCCTTGCGATGATAATAAAATCACAAGTTGGATCAATTGATTCTTTTAATTGATAGATCGAGGTACGAATCTTACGTTTTACAGCATTTCTAACAACTGCATTCCCGATTTTTTTCCCTACGGAAATTCCTACCCGAAAATGCTTTTGTTCTGATTTTTCTAATACATAAACGACAAATCTGCGGTTCGCACAAGATTGTTTATGCTGAAATACTGTTTGAAATTCTTTTTCTTTTTTTACTCTATAGGATTTCTTCATCTGCATCCCTTTGTTTCTTTCTATCTTTCTTTTTTACTCACTCTACAATAATAGCATATTTCAGTCATTTTTTTCCAAATTTCAGGGAAAATCTCCAGAGATTTTAGTCATCATGACTCTAATTCCATATATTAGCATTTTTTTGGGTTTTTTTCACTTTATTTCGTGGAAGTGAGAGATTTTGAAGGTATTTTGGGTTCATTTTAGTTTTTCATCTGAATTATTTTGTTTGAGGTTTAGCTTTTGAAGAATGATGTTGGGAAGACGTATAGCTATATTAGATTAGTAATCTGGAATATTGTATGACTGTTACTTTACTTTTATTTGCTTTTTAGGCTTGAGCGTTTGGTGATTCACTGGTAAGGAAACTTCTCTCACTACGTTCACCAAGTATTGTTCATCATCTACTCTGGCGAAGCCAGTCGTAGTGATTCACAACAAAAGAACCCTTTATTATTTCCACACATACATTGTGAAGATAATAAAGGGTTCTTAGTTTAAACTTGATTCGTTATTTAAAGTCAACATAAATTATGCTGAAATAACTTTTCTGCCTTTACGACGTCTGCTCGCTAATACGTTGCGACCATTTTTTGTGCTCATACGTTTACGGAATCCGTGAACTTTTTGACGTTTGCGTTTGTTTGGTTGGTACGTTCTTTTCATCTCTTGTTCCACCTCCTGAAATTGTAACTATCCATCAATATATAGACATACTTTGATAGTATAACTAGTAATAGGTAGATTTGTCAATAAATTTTCAGTAATTAATTTTTCTTCTAGCTTAAATAAGTTATCCACAAAATGAAATAGATTTGGGATAACTTGTGGATAGTTTTTTTAGTGAACACATTTCATTTTTCGTTTTCTCCACACTTTTGCACAAAAAAACAGGTTGTTAAAAAGTTATGCACATCTTGTTTTTTTGTTGTGCATAACTTTGAAAAAAACCATTGTTTATTACTTTTGTTTTACAGAATCGCTTGTGGATAAATAAAAATACCTGAAGAAATCCACGGTTTAATTCTACTTTGTGGATAAGTTTATACTCTTCTGTGAATTTTTTTTCCACAATTCACATTTGCCTGTGGAAAAAGTTCAGAAAAAATGCTAAAATTCTATTTGCGTATCTATTTATATTTGTTCTGCTATTTTATATAGAAAAATTTTATCTAGCTTCATGGACTAGTTCTTAGGAAAAAAGACAAAAATTGAATATGACGCCAATTTTTCCTATTTTTCTAACAGAACTGAACAAGCCCGCTACGCTTTTAAACTAAGGAGGTCACTAT